>JAXMBL010000005.1:0-883647 GCA_046349915.1 Pirellulales bacterium
TTCCAAAAGCTTGCTTCCGCGTCGATGGGGAAGATACTAGGGTTCGCAGCCATTAGCCGGTGGTTGAGCGAAGCGACACCACCGGTTCCATGGTTGCATGGGCCCACGCGGTCGCGGGTTCGTGGGATCACGGTTTCGCGGGTTCATGGATTCGCGCCAAACAAGACCAGCACGCGGGCGAGTTAGTCCAGGAAACGATCGTCGTATGCCACGCCCGCCTTTTTCAAGAGTTCGACCAATTCCTCGCGAAACGTTTGCACTCGGTGATGCTCAACCTGGTTGGCGATGTATTGCTTCACTCGAGGCCTCGCCGTCGGACTCACCGTGAAAGCACCGTATCCCTCTTGCCAATGAAACTCGCGTAACGCGATCTCCTCATGTATCCAGATGGACGACTGCTTCTTCAGATCGCGCATGAAGTCCGCCAGACAATGAGTCGACTTCAGCCCCACTAACAAGTGCACATGATCGGCGACGCCCCCAACGCCTTGGACAAAGCCGCCCAGTCCGACGACTGTCCCACCAAGATACTCAAACAGTCGAGGACGCCATGCGTCATCCAACGACGGCACTCGGTCTTTCGTTGAAAAGACGAGGTGATAAGGCAACGAGAGAAATGTCGACGACATCACACGATAGCCGTCAAGTTTCCGCGGAATCGACTTGCGGTTCCCATGGAGAGGCCAATACAATCCCCGCAATCGAGGTACTGCCGAGTCGCGAAGTGAATCTTCGCCGCGCTACGAGAGAACTTCGCGACGCTTACCCCCATCGAGGGCAATTTAGATGGCTGCTGACGTAAATGTGGTGCGCCGTTCGTTTCTGGCCGGCGCATCGGCCTCGGTTGTGACCGCGATGGCTGCGAGTGCTTGGGCGAAGCCTGACGCCGTGGCAATCGGAGTCGCAGTGGCGCCACCGACTCAGAACGGCATTGTCGAAACGGCGAACCATCTCGAATCACCCCAACTGGAATACCACGACTTTGCGGCACGGGTGGGCGAATCGTTTCGGTGCCGTGACGCATCGGGAGCGGATATTCTCCTTCGGTTAGAGCGAGTGGCGATTCAACCTTTGACGCCCTACGACATTCGTCGCCACTCGCCGCCGGAGTCGAAGGGCTGTATCGAGTCGATTGCTTTTCCATTGCGACAAACGCCTTTCACGTTGTTCTTTTCCACCTCGCGCAACATGGCCCCCGGCGACTCGCTGGTCCGCCTCTCGCATCCTCGCCTGGGAGACTTCGATTTGTTCTTGCAACAGAGCTCGGCGGCTTCGTCGTCGAGCGGCACTCGTATGGTTGCGGTATTCGGTTAGAGGTAAGGAGATTTCTCGCCAACTGTAGTACGACTCGCACCACTCCGAGCCCCTGAATTCGCGTTCGAGGAAAACTGATGCCAGAACGTTGGACGATCGAGCATTTCGAACCACAACAGGCGACTCGGTTTCAGTGGCACGCCGCCGCGCTCGGCGTACGTCCCTTGGAATTGATCGAAGTCAAGCGGCTGAGGGTGAATCGAGTGGGCGGGTCGCCCGCGGAGCGCGAGCCATTCAGCTTGATTTTTCGCGACCACTCGGCGAACGCCCTGCCGCAGTCCACTTATCGTTTGGATCATGACCAGTTAGGGACCATGGAGATCTTTCTGGTCCCCATCGGGCTCGATGAACAGGGCATGCGTTACCAGGCTGTATTCACTTAGCAGATGTATTCACATAGCAAAGTAGCACTGCGTCGGACGCCAATCCAATCCGATTGGCTCAACTTCGCAAATTGCAGGAGACGTTCATCATGGCCGACCCGTTTATCGGCGAGATTCGCATGTTCGGCTTCGGTTTCGCTCCCAAGGGTTGGGCGGCCTGCGATGGCGCCATTCTTCCCATTCGACAGAACCCCGCCTTGTTTTCGTTACTGGGCACCAACTTTGGCGGCGACGGCAAATCGACGTTCGGACTACCCGATTTGCGCGGCCGAGTTCCGCTGGGAGGAGCGGGTATGGGTCTAGGTATGCTAGGTGAGGCGGGAGGCGCCGAGACCGTACAACTCACCTTGGCTCAAATTCCTTCGCACACGCACACCATGGCGGCGTCGACGACCGACGCCACTTTGCAGCGAGTCGAGAACTCGATGGTAGGCGTCGCCACCAAATCGGTGCTGGCGAAAGCGTCGTTCAATCTTTACGGTCCCCCGGGCAATCCGCAGGCGCTCAGTCCGCAGACCATCGGCTCGGTGGGCGGCCAGCAAGCGCATGAGAACATGCAACCGTATCTCACGGTGAATTTTTGCATCGCGCTGCAAGGGGTCTTTCCGCCGCGTCCTTAGCAATGGCAGGCCTAGCAATGGCAGGCCTAGCAATAACAGGGGCAGGGCGCTCCACCAGTTCCTGCCGCCCTCGATCCCTGGCGTCTTGCAGAGATCACTTGCTTGCGTCCTTAACCCACTCATTTTCATCCCCACTCGAAAGCGTCAGCAGGCATCCCATGGCAGATCCCTTCCTGGGCGAAATCAGAATGTTCGCCGGAGACTACGCGCCTGATGGCTGGATGCTGTGCAATGGTCAGCTATTGCCCATCAAACAAAACCAGGCACTTTACTCGTTGCTGGGCACCACTTACGGTGGAGACGGAACGATGACATTTGGGCTGCCTAATTTGATAGGCCGAGTGCCGATTCATGCGGGAACCGGTCCAGGCCTTTCGATGCGGCCCTTAGGCGGCAAAGGCGGCCAATTAGAGGTGACGCTGACGACGGCTCATCTTCCGCCCCACAGTCATGCGTTGACGGCGAGTATGTCTGCGGCGAGTACAGGCAACGCCTCAGGCGCCGTACTCGCTCAAAGTTCCGTGAACGCCTACGTGCGAAATCCTCCGTCCCAGTCGCTGCTTCCCTTGAACGACGCCACGGTTGGCGTTGCGGGCCAGAATGACGCGCATCCCAATTTGATGCCCTATGCATGCGTTTCGTTCATGATCGCGGTCCAGGGCATCTTTCCTTCCAGATCATAAATGTAGGACTCTTCCACAATCCCTCATTAATCAAGCGAAAGATAACGCCATGGCGGAAGCATTTCTCGGCGAGATCCGCATATTTGCCGGTAACTTCGCACCTCAAGGTTGGGCATACTGCGATGGGTCGCTCTTGCCCATTGACCAGAACGAGGCGCTCAGCAGTGTACTGGGCACTAAGTTTGGCGGAGATGGCACGAAGAATTTCGCCCTCCCCAATCTCAACTCGAGAGTCCCCATGCATTGGGGCATCTTTAGCGAAATCACTAAGTATCAAATCGGTGATACCGGCGGCGACGAGACGGTAACGCTCGGCGCCCCCGACATCCCCTTTCATACTCATCCCGCTCAGGTGACGTCACAGACTGCCTCGGAAGACGACCCCAAACCCGATGGGGTCATGGGCGCGGGGCTCATGTTGACCAGTAAACTGTACGCCCCCAACAACACGCCGCTCGACGCCCCCTTGCACGCCTCGGCGCTCGCTCCCGCAGGCGGCAATATGCCTCACAACAATCAACAACCTTATCTGCGAGTCAGCTTCATCCTATGTCTTGAAGGCATTTATCCCGCGAAACCTTGAGCGCGGCCATGGGAAACGGAATTACCTTTCGCCCCATCGCCGACGACGACCTCCCGTTCTTGTTCGCCGTCTACGCGCATACGCGGCTGGGCGAGCTGTCTATGGCGCCATGGACCGAGGAGCAAAAAATCGCCTTTCTGCGCCAGCAGTTTCACGCGCAGCATACGTACTACCAACAAGTTTTTCCGTCAGCCAGCTTTCAAGTGATTCTGCTGAAGGACCAGCCGATCGGTCGGTTGTACGTCCATCAAACGCCCGAGGAATTGCGGATCGTCGACATCGCTTTGCTACCGTCTGCTCGCGGGCGTGGGATCGGCGGCGCCATCCTGCGCGACCTGATGGCCGCTGCTGCAGGCACGGGCCAAGTCGTTCGCATCCATGTGGAACGCGAGAATCCCGCCTTACGACTGTACCAACGTTTGGGCTTTCAGAGGATCGAGGATTTGGGGGTGTATTTTCTGATGGAATGGATGCCGCCCGCGGGAGAACTGTCCCAGTCTTCGATCAGTTCATTCGGATGTTGATTAGCAACTTCAGGACGCTTGCTGTGAACACGCGTTGTATCAAACTACTGGTCGTTCTTACTCCTTCGTTCCTCATTTCGGCGGAGACGGAGGCTCTTCGTTTCGGGAGATCAGGAAATGGGCAACTTTTCGCATTCGGGAGTCAATCACGGCTTCAAGGGACTGATCGTGACCACTCGCCGTTTGGGCCGAGGCACCGCCATCCTCACCAACATCGATCGCGGCGACCAGGTTTTCGAACCCATCCAACGAGCGGTGAACGATGCGCTCAATCAACGCTAATGAATGCACCAGATCGTGGGGCAGGTTTGTAACCTGCCCCGTTGCTTAACATTAGCAGGGCAGGTTGAAAACCTGCCCCACCGAAGGGGAACCCTCTACTTCCATGAATCACGTCGCAATCGTCAAAGCCGATCTTGATCAGACTCAACACCAACTGGCCATCTTGAGTCTGATGGACGCATATTCCGTTGATCCGATGGGGGATGACCAGCCTCTTTCCGACTTCGCTCGACAAAACTTGATTGCGGGACTGCGAGCGCACCCGACATCATTGGTCTTTCTCGCGTTGCATGGCGATCAGCCAGTCGGCATCGCCACTTGCTTCCGCGGGTTCTCGACGTTCGCCGCCAAGCCCCTCATTAACATTAGCGACTTCTTTGTTGAACCGACGTTGCGCGGTCAGGGAATCGGTCGCATGCTGCTCGACGCGGTCCTCGCGGAAGCGAAGCAAACACACTGCTGTAAACTCACGCTCGAAGTACAACAAAACAACTCGCGTGCTCGCTCGATTTACGGACAATTCGGCTTCCAGCAAGCCGTATATGCCGCTGACGCCGCAGGCGGCGGTTCGCTCTATATGGTCAAACCGATCCAAGGATAGTACGGCGGAAGTGGGGCAGGTTTGCAACCTGCCCCGTTACTCACACGCCGGACTGGGCAGGTTGAAAACCTGCCCCACGGGAACACTGCGTGGGGCAGGTTTGTAACCTGCCCTGTTACTCCCACGTCGGACCGGGCAGGTTGAAAACCTGCCCCACGGGAACACTGCGTGGGGCAGGTTTGCAACCTGCCCCGTCACTCACACGCCGGACCGGGCAGGTTGAAAACCTGCCCCACTTGGTTGAAAACCTGCCCCACGACTGCTCGGCTTCGAGCTTAACTCTCTCCTTCAAGGGCAGCGCAACATAGTCCACGAAAGTCCAAACACGGGACATGCATCCCCGAAGGAGGGGAAATATTTCGGCCGCTCGCCGTCATTTTGCGAACTAACCTTAAAGTGCTCTTCGGTTTGGTTTCGCAATTTCCAGTTACTGGCCTCGATGGCGAACCTGTTCCAGTGCACGAATCCGAGTTGCTCGTTTCAAGCCGATGTCCGGGGGGTATCGGCCGCACAGGAGACGCTGCGCTGTATGGTCTGCGGCTCGTCCGCTCGACGCTGCCAGCCGCGCACGCCCCAGCCAGCCGCCGCCAACTCGCAGGCTGACCAATACTTACAGCAAGAACTGGCCGTTGGATCTTCCCGCGAGTCCGCCACCGCGGTCGTCGCCGCCGAGTCTCCCTCCACCATCGACCTCGACGCCGACTGGCTCCGCAAACTCGCCAGCCCCGACGACTCAACCCTGGTCCAAAAGCGGACGCCCGATCCCGGCGACACGGCCACTCAAACATCCCTCCCCCCCAACGACTCGCCCCCCGCAGCGGCCCCCGCGCCTGAATTCGCAGGCGCCGGTTCGCATGCCAGCCAAGCGCCTCGCCCGCCGCTGGCGCCGGAACCTCAGCCGATTGTCGCTGGCCGAGCGGTGTTCGGGCGAGCCAAGTTATCGCTCGACCCTATCGAACTGCTGGTCGAGGGCGGAATTCATGCTAAGCACTTCGACTACAGTCGCGGGCGGCTAGTGATTCAACACGAACGCCGAGGGATCGAGCGACTCTCCGCCTGGTCGCTCGACGACTGGCGTCCCGTCGATCCGTCCCTGGGGTTCGATCCCGTTTCCATCTCGCATCATGAGTTGGCCGCGTCGTTGGGTCCCGAGCGAGAGTATGCACTCGAAATCGTCCGCTCCACCACCAATCCGTCCGGTTCTTTCTGGAAAGTGGCGGTCAGCGAGCCGAGTCGCGGGTTTGGCGTCGACCGCCGCCGCATCCAACTGATCTGGGATATGACTCGCGGCCAATGGGTCGGAGGCATCGAAGCTCGCGATACCGATGACACTCATTTTCACATGGGCGGTCGGCATCTCGTCATGACAGGCGGGCAGGGGGCCAAATCGCTGCGCATTCTGCCGTGGGCGGATGGGAGCAGCATCGACCTGGGCCGTCCACTCTCCGAAAAACAACTGGGACCGGGCCCGCTATCGCTCGCGTTCGCCCCCGACGACAGCTACGTCGTCGCTCAACGCGGACCGATGTTCCTGCCCGATCACACGTTGCGCGAGCCGTTACACCTGACCGCGCTGCAACCGGAGTCGGCCGAACCGACGTGGGAACGGTCGTATGCGCAGGTGGCCGGTCTGGCGAACACGTCCTGGCAATGCCTGGGAACATGGCTCTCGCCGCAATCGGAACTGCTCGGCGTCGTGCTCACTCGCGAACCCCAGGCGCGTTTTCTGCTGTGCGATTTGGCCACGGGCAAGCAAGTCGCCGCGCCCATCCTCTGTCGCACTCGCTTGAAGATGGCGGTCGCCGTCTCGCCTCGCCATGGTCTGGCGGTGTTCCTCCGCGAGCCCAACATTCTCGAGGTGTGGCAGTTTGGCGTGGCGACGCCGCTGTTGCAAATTAACTTCGATGTGACTCACCCCGGTTCCACGGGCCGAGTGGGCGCGCTGCTGTGCCCTGAAGGACGTTATCTCGCCGTCCACTTCACCGATCGACCGCTGATGCTGGTTTATCGCATCGCGGTGGATGGCGAGCCCCTGGAGTTGAGTCCACGGGTCGACGAGGCGCTTTGTCCGCCCACGAAACCGATCCTGGATGACTCGCCGCGGCGCAAGCCGACTCAAGAGCCAGTGACATTGTTGAGCGACTCGGCGACCTTCTCCATCGATCATCTGATCGACGGTCCGGTGGAGCCGCCCGCCGCCGAGGAACCTCGTCGTCGCCGACGCACTCGCAAGCAACGCAGCGGCCTGCAGCCCCTGGAGTTGCTGACCATTTGGCTGATCGTTTCGGTGATGGCCTACATCCTGAGCGTAGGGCCGGTGGCCGCCTACTTTCCTCATCCGCCGCCCTGGTTGCTGCAGTGCTACGCCCCGCATCGCATGCTGGCCAGCCATGCCCGGGTCGCGAACGCTTTGAGGAACTGGTGTGGCTGGTGGCGAGCTACGGATGAAGCGTATGCGGTCTACTTTGGCGTGAAGCTGGTCGCCTACCAAGAGGAAGAATCGCCCGCCGAGACGCCTGCTTCCTCGAGCGAAACGGCTGCCTCGGCCCCGCCTAACTCCTCGACAGAACTCGCAACGAACGCGAGTTCCGCGGAGGATGCTGGTGCACGCAAGTCCGCGGTTCTCGCCCCTCCCGCCACGCAGCGAAAAGAGGTCGGCCCAAATACGACAACGCCGAACAGCAACTCGGCGGCTGCTGCGGCAGCGTCAGCCACGCTGCCACCGGCCTCCGCGGTGGCGGACGATGTCGCAGAGCCAAGCGTCTCGACCAGCCAGACGACGCCCGCCGACTCCGTCGGTGAAAACGCCGCGCCGCCGGAAGTGCGACTGTGGACCGACAAGTATGGTCGGAGAGTCGAAGCGGTGCTGGTTCGAGTCGAACAGAACGAGGTGATTTTCGAATTGCCGAACGGCCAGTTCCGCAAGACATTGATCAGTCGCTTGAGCGCCGAGGACCAAGAGTACCTCCGTAAGACGCAAGGTCGCGCCTCGGCCTCGGCCCGTAATGCCCAACCGTGATACGGCGCCTCGAACGTGGCACTCAACTGCTACGCGTGACGCTCAACTGCTACGATAGCTTGCCAAGGGAGGCGACTATGAGCAGGCGACGGCAGTTCATTTTCGGTTGTTGGGCGTTTGTCGCGTCGATGATCGCGGCGAGCGGCGCGGGCATATCGCCCGATAGCGCGAGCGGGGCGGACAAAGAAGCGGCGGCAGGCGCATCGCGGCCCAATTTTGTCTTTCTTTACACCGACGACCAGCGCTGGGATGCGTTGGGCGTGGTGCAACGAGAGCAGGGGAAGGGAGGCCGCTTCCCGTGGCTCGAATCTCCACGGCTCGACCAATTGGCCGCCCAAGGCGTGCGTTTTCGCAATGCGTTCGTGGTGACTGCGTTGTGTGCACCCAGTCGAGCCGCGTTTTTGACCGGCCAGTATGGTCATATCAACGGCGTCGTCAACAACCATACGCCTTTCTCGGAGACGGCCGTCACGCATGCATCGTTAATGCGCGGAGCCGGTTACCGCACAGGCTATATCGGCAAATGGCATATGGGGAGTCAGTCGGGTCAGCGACCGGGATTTGATTACTCGGCGAGCTTCATTGGCCAGGGGGTGTACTTCGATTGTCCCGTCGAGGTGAACGGCGAGAAAACGGCGACTCGCGGTTGGATTGACGATGTATCGACCGACTACGCGATTCAGTTCATCGAGGAGAATAAGTCTCGCCCGTTCTCGTTGGTGGTCGGCTTCAAGACGTGCCATGGCCCGTTCACTCCGCCACCGCGGGCCGCCGCAACGTATGGCGAAGCGCGAGCGCGGGTGGTTCCCAACTTGTCGACCCCGGCGATTTACCGCGACGCCGCCTCGCCAGTTGCTGCGCCGGCCAAGAAGAAAAAGAAAGCAAATGCACCCGTTCCATCTGCTCCACCCACTCCACAAGCGGCGGACTCGGACGAGGGAGTGCCTACCAATCTCGGCATGTTCCGCGGACTGCGCGCGATCGACGAGAACGTCGGCCGCCTGCTCGACGCGCTCGAACGCCTCGGGCTGACCGAAAACACCGTGGTCGCTTACTCGAGCGACAATGGCTATTACCTGGGCGAGCATGGACTGGGAGACAAACGGACGGCTTACGACGAGAGCATGCGAATCCCGTTGCTGGTCCGCTATCCAAAGTTAGTGACCGCCGGGCTCACGATCGACGATTTGGTCTTGAACATCGATCTCGCTCCGACCTGGCTCGATTTGGCCGGAGTGTCGATCCCCGAGTCGATGCAGGGGAGAAGTTGGCGGCCGTTGTTGGTTGGCGAGCGGCCCGAGCCGGCGTGGCGCGAATCGTTTTTCTATTCGTACTTTCGCGAGGGACGATTTGCCGCGCCGACGGTGACCGCTGTGCGCACGGGTCGAGCGAAGTTGATCAAGTATCCGGGGCGCGACGACTGGACCGAGTTGTTTGATTTGTCGACCGACCCCTACGAAACTCGAAATTTGTTCGGCGACGCGACGCGAGCCGACTTGCGAGAGCAGTTGGAAGCGGAATACGCTCGCCAGTTGGCGGCGGCTCGGTATGCAGTGCCAGCGTTTGCGGATGAACGCCAGGAAACCGCTCGGGCCAAGGAACGGCAAGCGAAGCCGGTCAGCGGTTGGGTGCTCGACTTGAGCGCCGATCGTTTGGAAGGGCAACGAGCGTTGGACGCATCGTCGCATGCGAACCACGGCGTGGCTCGCGATGTCACCAAGGTCAAAGGCCGAGACGAGCGGTTCGCATTCCAGTTTGACGGAACCAGCGTGATCGAGGTCGACAACTCGACCAGCCTGGACCCGAGCGACGCCCCATGGCTGGTGGAGGCGACTGTGCGAGCCGACTCGGACGGAGTGATCGTCGCGAGGGGTGGGCAGACGCTGGGCTATTCGCTGCTGATTCGCGATGGAAAGCCGACGTTTGCGTATCGAGCGGGACCGGGGGTGCGCACGATCGCGGGGAGTGAGTCGATCCTAGGTCGTTGGGTGACGGTGGCGGGGAGTATTGATGCGGAGAAGCGGCTGACGTTGACGGTCGACGGCCAGGTTGTGGCGTCGGGTCGGGCGGTGGAATGGATCCATAAAGACCCGAACGACAAGATGGAGATCGGCGCCGACCTCCGTTCGACGGTGGTCGAGAACTCACCGCCCCGTTTCCGCGGCCTGATCGAACGAGTGCGAGTGCGTTCGGGGTCGAGTCCGTGAAGGGAGAGGGTGGCGAGCGAGCGCCTCGTCGAGTTCCCGTGGAAGTCTCGGCGGCAGTCTTTTTTCGTGGTGAGGATTGTAGGGGCGAGCGGACGGTTTAGGGCGTGGAGCGTCCGCACGGAGCCCCTTGTCCGGCCGGTTATTTCTGGTAATTTAACACCGTCGTTCGCGACATGGTTTGGCGGAGTAGCTCAGTTGGTTAGAGCAGCGGAATCATAAAGCAACCGCGACCAACTGCAAAAACGAGCGAAAAAGCCTTGTTTTCTAGGGTCAAACGCATCTTGTGACCCACCCCGAAAAGTGGCCAGAAATAGCCAAAAATAGCCGTCAAGGTTGTAGGACTACAACCAAGAAATTTTCCGCCCCCCTGGTGCCGATCAACTTGTAACCGTTACAAGTTCCCCCACAAACAGTGGGCAAGCTCGTGTCGTCGATCCGACTACAGCCGCAGTCGGGAAACGGGCTTGCATCGTGTAAGCCCGTTTTTGTCGTCATTGAAAACGGGGTCGCACGATGCGACTCCGTTTCAAGCTCTCGCCAAAAGTGGAATCCCATCGTGGGAGTCCGCTGGTGCGCCTTGTAACATCGTGTAACAGGGGGTTGCCGGCTAACCAAGTGGATGGAACCAATTGGTTCCACTGATGCCGGCCGCATTACCGCCCCGCTAACGCATCGCCACGTTCAACGAGTCCTATGTCGACTTACTCGGTCCGCGCTCGCTGGCGGGGCGTATAGGGAGGCGGTTCGTCTACTCGCCAGGAGGTGTTGTGCGTGGTGACCGTCGGCATTGGGAGTCTGACAAAAAAAACCAAAAAAACTTGCCCGGCGCTTGTCCGCTTCCCGGTTGCTTTGCGACTGACGAGATGCCGGTTGTGGGGATCGGCTCGACGGCCGATCGGTTTACCTCGGATCGGTACCCTGGTGATTTGCTCGACCGACGCCCACCCATCCCGTGGTCATCGGCCGCAGCCACCCACAGCAATTCGGGGCGTTAGAAACCCCTTCATGCGATGTGGGAATTAACATATAGGCAGCCGGGTAGTTACTGGCCTAAAGGCGCGATCATCTTGAGGTGTCCGAGGGCTGTCACGTCGCTAAGTTCCTGAAAACCGTGCGAAAGATAGAGCGATTTTGCGCGTGCATTGCCTGGGTGCACAGTAAGAACCAATCGCACAGCTTTCAACGATCTTGCACGTGCAATCAGGTCCCCCAGAATCTGGTGTGAATAACGAGTCTCGTCAATTCCCTTAGGTTCCCCCTGGAATTTACAGGCGATTGCCATTTGAGGGATAATAGCTACGGCTCCGTCAAAATTCGGCCATTTTGTTAATCCCAAAGATCCAAAACCCACCAATACATCATCTGGGTCGAAGTAAAGCCAAACGTTCGTCCCCCTTTTAATGGAACGAAACACTCCGAACTGGTCGCTCTCGGAAGCTTGAATCCAATCACTAGCGGCTACTGCCCAGGAGTCGCTGCCGCAATAAAATCCTTTCACAAGGTCAGCGTGATTAGACGAAAAACTATCAGACGCCAGAATTCTAGGCATGTTTTGCGAACCACAGACTATCGTTTTCTCTGCGGAAGAATACTTCCCGGCGGCGCTATCCGGCCCGACGATTCAATTTCCTTCAGCCTGAGGATATCAGCCTGTGTCAGGAAGTCCTCTGAATAGGCTGCATCGGGGTCTTGTTCACCCAGATCTACGAGGATCAACCGTTCACTCACCTCTTTAGGCTTTTCAAGCATCGACGGATCTAGAGCAGGAAACATTGATTGCCAACTGCCTAGCCGGAAGGCAACGTGCTTTGCGTATTCAGCGCGAACCACCTTAATCGCATCCTCTTCCGTTTCCGCTTCAACCTCAACACTCGGGATACGAGGAATGGTCGCGATGTACGAAGAACCTCTTCGCCCGATCCACACCCGACATTGAAATGCATTTGTGGGTTGAAACCAATTGAGGCGTTCTACCACTACAGATCGGGATTGGGACTTGCTTGGCTCTTCATGGTCATTTAACGTCGCCATCTGTTAACTCCTCAACTTGAACGCGAAGAGACCCCAGCAGTTCGTCGTCGCAAAGCAATTCAAGGGCGTGAGTCCCAGGCTTTCGCACAGGAAGTTTTGGAAGCGGAAGAATGAGTTCTACCGTCACCAACGGATCATCAGATTCAACGCGAAATGTCGTGTGAAGCAGCGTCTGGTCGTCCGCTAATTCGACGTAGCGAACTGAGAATTCCACCGATCCTCGAACTTCAGTCAGACTAACAAACGCGAACGGTGATCCAGACTCCTCTCCACCCTTCACTCTCGCCTTAATCTCGCCGTCGACAACCTCTCTCGTAATCTTCTTGGCACGACTAAAAAATACCCTATTGAAAACACCGCAGATGATCTTCTTGCCCGTCGACTTGTCCTCGTAAACGTGATCGGCGAGCAAGAGAGCTTGAAGTACCGGTTTCACAATGACACCAAGCCGGGTACGTTGTCCAAGAACACTGCGCCAAGAACAGCCAAAAAACGTTACGGAACCACGGATCGTCACATTAAGGGCCAAACTTGACGCTACTCACGAGAATCCCCTGATTCAAGGAACAAAATCGAGTGATTTTCACGACAAACTGGGAAATTCACTGTACTTACGTTATCGCGCCCGCGTCCCGGCGTCAATGGTTTGCAGATGACAAGTGGTGCCAGACGCTTGAGCCAACAGCAGTTACGTTGACTGGACTGAAAACGCGAGCAAGCACTACGCCATCGCATTAGGGGCCGCCCGACGCATCGAAAGCCAGATGCCAACCAAACGCGATCCTGGTCCATCCTATTGCGTCGTTTTCACGCCACGGCGCCGAGAATCGAGCCTAACGCGGTTTCGTGGACTTCCACGTCCTCGAACAGCGTCCCAGTGATGCGCAGCGTAAACCAGCGTCCTGGTTGACGTCCCCGCAGGTTGCCACGTTCAACAGTCTCGACCGCCACCACTCGCCCCTCGCGAGTTACGCCACGGTCCCGAAATGCAACTTGGTCGCCGATGTGAACCATCGCTATTTACTCCACGCAAATTGAGAACCGCGCGCCGCAGTCGAGACACGCCCCGGTCCCGGAATGAAACCAACTTTGCCCCGCCGCAGTTGGCCAACGAACGACGCTAGTTCGCGGGCTATCGCAGTCGGGGCAGGGCGGTAGTTCAACCTCTTCCCCGTCGACGAACGGCTCGCGAGAACCACGGTTGCGGTTCGACGGGTGGCGCGGGTCGAGCGACGGGGGCGGGTTCATTCGGTAGTGCATCGTCGAGCCACTCCGCCAACTTGTGCAATTGAATTGCAAGAAAACTACGCCATGTCATGGGATGCCCTCGGGAAACGAGCCGGGCGGGGCAGTGAGCATTACCCAACTGCCCGCCCGACTTCGCAGCCGCGCGGAGGTCGCGGCGGCGGACCCCTATCAAGTGGTCGAGTAATAGAGCGGGCGGAAGTCGAGCGCGGCCGCTCCGATGTCCACCACTGCATCGAAACATTTTCCCCATTGCCCGTTCGTCAGATCCGATTCACGGATTGTCGGCCGCAACGAGCCGTTCAATCCCGAGACGACGAGCCCCGGCCGCTGCGGGGCGGCCAATAACCACGATGTGGCGCTGCCCTCGACGATGGTGTCAGAGTTCGGGTCGATGACGCCCTTGGTCCCCAGTCGGCTTTCTACGCGGACTTCCAAGTCCTGATCGTCGTCCAGCATGAGGTTACGCGCCGCCTTCCGCGCGACGGTCGCGAGGAGAGGATTCACGATGAGAAACTTCGGTCCCAAGTTGATGTGAATCGAGTCCCCATGTTTTGCATCCTGAAGCGTCTGCCCTGCCAGTGCGGACCATGCCGCCGCTAAGTTGTCCTCGGTCAATGTGACCGATCCCAAGTTCCCGTGATCGGCATGGAACAACGCGGTCGCGTCGTCGGCGAGCGTCGGATTACTCAAGAGCAGGGCATAGAGCAAGTCGAGTTTCACCCGCCGCGCCGCCGCTCCGAGTTCTCGCGCGGCCGCATCGACAACGCCCACCAACGAGCCGTTCACAATATCTTGCTCGTCGAGCGCCAACTGTCCCGCGTAGCGTGCGATGCGAATACGTTCCGATTGAACTCCCAGGGTCGCGTTCTCAGCCACCCCGCCGCGCGGTAGCTTTTCGAGTCGCGCTGCAACGTCGAACGCCATCAGGTCCGACCCGAGAAAATTGATGCTCGGGACTTCCGCGACCCATTCCACGGTCGAGTCTGGTTCACTGTCGTAGCCGCTCAAAATCATCGAGCCAACGCGACTGGTAAACGTCTCGGCGACTGCCGCCGACGATAAGGCCGTGCGAACGACTAGATCGGTCGCGGGCGGTAGCGGCTTGTTCATCGCACGCAGGCTGTACGCGCACGCGTCCGACCAGCTTCTAACCCTGCCGTCGTTGATTGCCTCATTCAATCCCCTGGTCAATTGGTGTCGATCCATTTTCGTTTTCCTTTCAATTTTCAAAAACTGCCTTGAGTCGTTTGCGCGGCGCCGTTTCGACTTGCGGGGCGGTCACCTTGAGTTTCCAGGAATCCCGCCGATAGAACTCCAGCCCTCTTTCCCGAAACCATGCGAGGATGGCGTTGTCACAACCCGCGTCAATCTGTCGCGCTGGGGCGAGTCCGAACAACTCGCCAAAAGCTTGATGGATGCCCTTCAGGATGTAGGAGGCCGAATCGCCAATGCCGATCGACCGCAAGAGGTCATTGGCTTGGGCTGCCCTCTCTCGAATGCGTGCGGCCGCTTCCAGTGCGTCATCGCAGCTTTTCGGCTCGAAACGTCGCAGCGCTTCGAGCTCGCCGAGAACGATCGGCCGCCGCACCTTGGCGGCTTCCCCGGCTTCGTGCTCGGCCAACAACTCGCGACGTCTTTCGATGACGATCGCGACCAGTGGCAGCAAGTCGCGGGCGAATCCTCTTCGATCCAACCAACTAGCCGCACTGTCAGCGTCGCCTGACTCGACGAGTTGTCGCAAGGCGCTCCAATCGTCGTCCTCAGTCGTGAAAACTGCCTTGATCCTGTCGAGCATGTTGCTTGTGGGTTTCGTTGCCATGTCAGGGGCCTTATTGGTTGAAATATGCGCGAAGTTCCGCGACGCAAGCGGCGTGATAGTAGGTCAGGTCGTTCAAGCTGAAAGCCGGTCGGATGTCTCGGGCTTCAAGCGCTTCGAGAACGTCGCCGACCGACTTTTGAAAGAGTTGGGCGAGAAACCCCGTCGACAAATATTGTTGCCCGTTGTTCATGCCCTGAAGGATAGCGGCGTCGCGTTTCGTTTTTCCAAAAGCTGGAAAATCACTCGAAGATTATTCGCATGCGCTGACCACAGTCCGAGCATCGAGCATGCCGTTCTATGACGTCTTCATGTCGATCGGTGTGCTGTGTCCGCAACCGCAAGCTGCCACAAAATGCACAACGCGGGGCGGCTACGAAAACGTAGGTCAACCCCTTCTTTGTCGGTGTAACTCGTTGCTGTGCAACAGGTTTGCATTCGTCGGCCGACTGTACTTGCAATCGCGTTGAAGTGATCCCGCCCATATCGCCCCCTCCTCCAGGTGGAAATATCCAAACAGTGTGTGACCCCCGCAAGGTTGGGCCAGTGTTGGAGTTACGTCGATTTCCCCCAAGGACCCGCTACCCCAGGGGCTCTAAAATCGCATTAGACGCGTCCTGTCGACTTTTCGACTGAGATGCCACGGGAAGCCCTTAGCGTGCGTTAGCGAGCCGGTAATGCGTTCCTGTAGGCTACAGTCCAAGTTGGTCGAGCCGTGCCAGAACTTCGCGTTCTACCTCGGGGCTCGCCGCCATCGCAGGCCAGAGGATGGCGGTTAGTTGGGCCCTGCCGATCTCGAACATCGACATGAGTGTCGTTTGACTGGCGCCGCTCTTGAAGCGTCGAACAATCTCCGCAGCCGTCGCAGCGTCGAGTTCGATCGGCTCGACTGGTCCGCTCGCCGTCTCGGTCGCCACCGTGGTCTGATCGAAACTGAACGCCAGTTGTTTGACTGAATCGAACATCTTCCGCGCCCTCCTGGTTCGCCGTTTTTGTGTCACTGACCACGTGGAAAGCTTGCTTGGCTCGCCTGTCGTGTTTTTTTGGGGTCTGGGGCGAGGGGCGGGGGACGTGGAAAAAACGGTTTACTTTAGTAACCGTTTTTTTCCACGTCCCCTACGCCCCGTGGAAAGGGTGGAAAGAACAACCAACTTTTCCACGTCTTTCCACGTCTTTCCACGTCCCCCCTAAACCGTCCCTAATTCGGTCCCAAAACCCGCCCCAAAATCAGCCGCTTCATTGAACGAATCGAATCCCGAATACCGCCCACCGTCGACCAGTTCGGGCTTATCGTGGAACGTATAAACTTCAGTGGCGTTGCCCTTGCGGTCGACTGTCTGACTGGTCAGATATCCCTGCCCCTTTAGCGTCAGCAGTAGGCCCGGCAGTCGTCGCTGTGCGGCCGCCATGATGTCCCTGCTCCGCAGGTCACGCTCGCTGTACTGGCCAGGATGTTGTCGCCACCATTTCTTGATGGTCGCCAGTCCTTCGGTTTCTTCCTGCTCCGCCTTGCGACGCTTCACCTCCTCGGTCTGCTTTGCCCTGCTCGCCGCGCCGCCCTTCACGTCGTCGGGGTTCAGTTCGTCGTCGCGGCTCCATCTCATCGAGTCAGGGTCGCGGGAGAGAACCATATCGTCGGGCGAGCGACCAGAACGACGAACGACCTTGAGAACGGCCGCGTTCGGTTCATCGTGCGGGACGAGTGCCAGGTGGGTGTCGGCAGCTCGACTCTGAGCCCCAGCGCCTGCTCCGATGTCGGTTATCGCCTTGTCACCCTGCCCGCCCTTGCTGGTGTGCAAGACGACAACGAACGACGTCCCGAACTCCTTTGCGTAGCGGTCCAACAGGTTGTAATTCGCGGTGGCGTCCCCGTTGGAGTTCTCGTCCTGACCCGGTCCCAGCATTCTGTAACCAGCGTCGAGAATGACCAGATCGCGTTGCCCAAACTGTCGCAGGACGTCGCCCAGTCCAACGTAACTGACTCCCTGTCCGCGAACCGGTGCGATGGTTAGCCGGTCGCCTAGCTCGCCTAGGTCGATTCCCAATTGATGCGCCACCGTGGTGATGCGATAAGCCAGGGTGTCGTGGTGCAGCTCGTTGTCGACCAGCAGCACGCGCCCCTGGTTGCAATTGAACGTCCCAAGCCACTGTCGGCCGGTCGCCACGGATAACGCGAGATTCATAGCGAGCCAGCTTTTGCCCATCTTGGGCGCAGCCACCAGATTGATGATTTCCTGTCGCCGGAATAGCCCCTCGACGATATGCGGTCGCTCAGTGGGATACTGTGCCACCAGATCGGCAGCATTAAATCCCTGAAATATGCGCGGCTCAGTCGCCGGTTCTTCGTGGGCCTCTGGCCGATCTCGACGTGGTGTCGCGGGCGAGCCGTTGCCCTGTCGCCAGTCGTCGCGAAGCATCACGCCGAACCGCCCCTAGTATCTGAGTAGTTGACACGCGGAAGGTCATTCACGAACCTCTCCGCTGGACGAACATTCTTCGCTAGGTGCACTGGCGAAGAGCGACGGCTTGTAGATCGACCGCCCCTTGGCGCTAAGGCCGTGGGTGAGCTGGATCGCAAGCCGTTCATTTCAAACCCGCACCGTCGCATGAGCGGCTCCGGCCAGCTCGAATTAACTAGGATGGGATGTAATGAAGAACGAAGCTGAGTCGTTTGCGTTGTTCGTAGGCGTCGATGTGTCGAAGTCTCAGTTGGACGTTTTTCTCCCCGACTCGAAGACGCGTCTCACGATCGACAACTCCACCGACGCCATAGTCCGTGAGTTGGTGAAGGTGCTCAAGCACAAGTCCCGAGTGTTGGTCGTGATGGAGGCCACGGGCGGCTACGAGTCGACGTTGGTCAGAGTGCTGGGAGAACGTCAGATTGCGGTCGCGGTCGTCAATCCGCGACAGGTCCGCGACTTCGCCAAGGGGATCGGCCGGGACGCTAAGACAGACTCGATTGATGCGGAGGTCATCGCGACCTTCGGCCAAGTCGTGAAGCCTCCGCCCATGGTCGCCAAGTCCGAAGCCGAGGAGAAGATCGCCGCGTTGGAGACCCGTCGTGCACAACTTCTGACCTCATCAATCAGGAGTCCAACCGGTTGCTCCAGACCGGAGATCACGAGGTCAAGGATTACATCTGCCAGACGCTGGAATCCCCGAAAAAGCAGCTAAAAGTGCTCGATTCGCGGCTCGAGAACAGCGCGTCGCCGCGGACACGGTTAATGCGCGCAAGGTCGAAATCTTGAACTCCGTGCAGGGAGTCGGCGCCGTCACCATCAGCACGATCCTCGCCGACCTTCCCGAACTGGGGAAACTGAATCGCGAGCAGATCGCCAAGCTGGTGGGCGTCGCGCCGATCAATCGCGACTCGGGAACCTGGAAGGGACAGCGTTTTGTGATGGGAGGCCGCGTGCATGTGCGACGCGTTCTCTACATGGCCACCTTGGTCGCCACGTGCCGCAACGAGAGAATCCCGCGCGCACTACCAACACCTACTCGCTCGTGGCAAAGCCAAGAAGCTGTGCGCTGGTTGCCTGCATGCGGAAGCTGCTCACAATCCTGAACACGCTAATCAAGAATGATGTGCTCTGGAGCAATGAAAAGATCGTCCCAGGTCAACCCTGAGACGACACGGCGTCCTTGACGCACCCTCGACTCGACTATCCCTTGCCAGGTTGTGTCCCCACAGAGCCTGCTCCGTTTCGTCGAGCACGCGCTACGATACCCCATCACTTTCACGTCGACAAGAACCTTGAACACCCGAGTCCATGCCTCCCAAAATCCCGGGGTTTGGGGGTTGGCCCCCAAGGAGCATGAGTTGCACTACTTCACACTCCACGAAGGAATTCAAAAATGTCTTTTTGAATCAGTTGTTGACAAGAATTAAGACCGTCGCTCACGTTCCACGGCCGCCCGTGCGGATTGCAGCTTGTGCTCTAGCTCCCGATCGCTCCAAGTGGGGTTGCACTTGGACGCATTGAATCGGCTCAGCACTTCAGCAGCTTGCTGGTCCGTCAATCCAAACTCGAATGTTTTGCATGCCGCCGCAAACATCGCATCATGTCCGCGCTGCCCTGCAATCGAGTCCGGCATCTTTTCCAGGTATCGCCACGCCCGTTCTACAATATCAACGGTTGTCGGCGCCGCAGTGCTGACAGTCACGGAGCTCGGCGCAGCCTTGGCAGGCGGTAGTAGGAGTCGCCGGATTGCATCCCAGCCCTCGGGCAGGATCTCGCAAGGTTCGCGGTTAGAGTTAGGCAGTCGCCACCCAGTTACCGCGAAGTAGCGACCACTATCATACACTTCGATGCCGGCCAACTTCCCGCCGCAAGGCGGCTCGTCGGAAATCTGTGCTTTGTTTTTTCCCGTGATCGGTGACGATCCACGGGCGTACAGCTTGATGCCGGTGCGGCTCGGGGAAATCTCCGCATAGGTTCCGCCGCACGCGTCGACGATATCACTCGCCCACTTCGCGACGTCGCCTGTGTCGGGGTTTCGGCAGCCGTCCAGATCGACGCCTACGAATCCCCCGTCCTTTGTCAGCACGAAACCCACGCCGCTGAATCCACCTCTGTCGTAGGCGGTCCGCGCGACGTCGAACGATGTCCAGGTGGTGGAATCGGTGCTTGATGCATGTCGGCCGCTTGGCTCGAATGGCACCTTGGTTGCCTTTCCTTCGCGCTCGACCGATCGCCACATAACCCAGCGGTTGACGTCAACCAGATCGCGAGGGATGTCACCGAAGTTTATGGCATCGAGTGATAGACTCACCCGAGCCGCTTGCGTATCATTCATCGGTCGTTCTCCGAGCCTCGTAGCGTGCTTGTCGGCAGTTGCTACGGGGCTTTTTTGTTAGAAGTACCGACGAGACTCAAACGGCTTGCGCGGCCGCTTCGGCGTCTGCCTTGGCTGAATCGACGCCCGGCGCGTCTTGAACCGATCGATGCTTTCGAGCGACACGCCCCAGCGCGGACGCTTGCCGATCTCGGTTGCCAGATTGACGGCTTCAATCTCGCCTGCATCGATCCAATAGTGGATTTTCGCCACGCCCACCCCGAGTAGCTCCGCGACCTTCGGGGGACTGAGAAACTGCCTGTTCATGTCCGTTGCTCCTGAATGGTTGCCATCGTTCGGGAGCAGATCTTGCCGTTGAAACAATTGAACGATTGTTCAGCCGAATTCTTTCAACCCTCGCGCATAAAAAAACCCCTGTTTCCAGGGGTCAAAAAAACTCGATTTCTCGCCGGCCGCTATTGACGGGGTTTCCGCGAAAGCAATTCTTTCAACCTCTCTTTGCCGCCCGCCTTCCCTTCCGCGCGCTTCCGTACTTTATTCACGTAGCCCTCGCCGTGATTGGCTGCGCGTTCATACTCTTTGTCGCTTGCGTACTCGGCCGCTTCGCGCAACGTCGCCAGATCATCGTCCAACTCTCTTGGCTTGCTTCCCGGCTTGCCCTTCTGTTTCGTCGCCCCAGAGGGAATCGGCCGCAGTTTGCGAGTAGCTTTGTCGTCGATCGTTTTCAATTCCTTAACCATCAGCTCCCAGTCCGCCTCTGGTCGATCCTCCCAGGCGATGCAATCGACGTCGACATACCGTAACTCTCCATCCAACTCGGGCAGCAGGTGAAGCACGAGCAGCTTCAGTTCCCGCACGTTCGCGCGCCACTTCATGCAGGCTTCCATCGTTCGATCTAGGCTAGCCTCGGCCGCCTCCAGCGTCTCCGCGCCGCCGGTTGTCCCGCATGGTGACGTTGTGTTTACGGCCGAGTCGCCGCCAAGCGCTACTGTCATAAGCGCAAAACTTGCTTTTCTGTGTTCGGAAAGTGCGCGGCCGACATTTGCGGCCGCCGCAGCAAACCCCTGAAGGCCACGCAATGGATTTCTTGGCGCCTGTCGCAGTCGTTCGACCGTCGCAGCTTCTTGACGATATCGCGCCGCCGTCGCGGAATACCCGGAGGCAATCGCCCTCGCCAAAGTGCTGATGCGTGCCAATTGGTCGGCGTTCGTGTTCTTGGTCATCGCGCGCCCTCCTTGCTATCGGCGGGGAATAACCAAGCCCTAACGGCCTCAGTGACCCGTAACAGGCGATCATCGGGAAAGTGCTCCCGATAGGTGTCGCTCATGGTGTCGTCAGCGTGTCCCATGACCCGCTTGATTGCGATATTGTCGCCGGTCGTTTCCGCGACGCTCTGGAAAACATGTCGCAGTGTGTAGAAGCTCGCCCCAGGTCGGTGAATGCCAAGCTCGACCAGCAACTTTCGAAACTCCGCCGACAACGGTGCTCGCCGTCCGGCTTCATCGTCATGGTGCCAGGCCCCGCCCCGTTTCGTGATGAACAGCAAGCTGGCGTGCGCGGGGTTCGCGGGCGGCTTCCTGGTGTCGCGGACGACGAGCAGCGCGTCGAGCGTTTCCCGCCACAACGGAACCCGGCGAGCGATTCCCGTTTTCGGTCTGGCGTGATCGATCCAACCCCGCTTCCAGTCGATCGCGTTTATGGGCAGCGTCGCGCAGTCGTTATTCCCAAAGCCTGCATTCACTCCGAGTAGGATCATTGCCTTCATGGTGGGGTTCGCGATCTCCAGGAGGGACTTGATCTCCGCAGGAGTGAACACGCGCGGCCCGACTTCCGCCCGGCGCCGACGATAGGCGGCTTTTGCGGGCTTCTTGAATTCCCCATACTTAACCGGCTTGTCGATCAGGTCATTGCCATAGGCAAAGTTGAACACGACGCGCGTCCGAGCGATCTCGTTCCCCAGTTTGGCAACGCCCCACTTTTTCGCCCACTTGGCCTTGAGTGCCAAAAGATCAGCCGGCCGGATCTCCGCCACGACAATCTGACCGCCAAAGTGTTTGACGATCTCCTTGCAGGTGCCGTGATAGTCGTCGAAACTTCGTCGGGAGAGTTCGCCAGTCTCAAGAGCCGTTTCCTTGGCTCGCATGAAGTGCTCGCAAAGGTCGGCTAACGTCGTGCCATCAGCCGCCGCCGCTGATTGGCGGATCGGTCGCCCGGCTTCCAGGTCATCCTTGACTTTCAGGAACTCCGCCAAAGCTTTGTCTTGGTCGGTGCCGAAATAGTGGTAGCGGCCGCGCCTCTTGCAGGCCCATTGCCCTGTCGGGTGCAACCAAAGGGGAAATTTTGCAGCCTTAGACGGCTTGCCTTGCGCAGACGCGCGGGTAGACTTGGGAGCCATGTTGGTCCTTCGCAGTTAAACGGGTGTAGGATCGACCGCCCCGCAGCCGCTACAACGGCTCGGGGCACTTTCACTACAACTTCGCCCGGTTGTAGGAAACAAACAGGGCGGACGGTTGTAGGACTGGTTGTAGGCGTCAAAATACCCATGAGACGCCAATCAGTCAAACCCCTTGCGGGACAACAGTTTGGCGGAGTAGCTCAGTTGGTTAGAGCAGCGGAATCATAATCCGCGTGTCGGGGGTTCGAATCCCTCCTCCGCTACTACGCTATCTTCAAGGATAGCAACAACTTCCGAGAAACTCGCGTTTTCCCGCACGTTTTGCACGTGGCGGGATTTTTCATGCGCTTCGTGGCGAGTATGTACGACGGACTTCCAGTCCGTGGTGGGGCAGGTTTTCAACCTGCCCGGCATTTCACCAGTCAGCCGGGCAGGTTGAAAACCTCCGCCCCACAGGTTATTAACCGTTGTCCGACGGACTTTCAGTCCGTCGATCCTCACGTCCCAGCGGCGAAAGCCGTGTCTCCATCGGTTGGCGACGCGACTTGGCTGACGGCGATGGGCGCTCGCAGGCGACACGGCTGTTCCGCTCACGAAGTGCGCGGGCTACAACCGTACGACGGACTTCCAGTCCGTCGAACTTGCCCGAGTGGGGCAGGTTTTCAACCTGCCCGGCATTTCACCAGAGAGCCGGGCAGGTTGAAAACCTGCCCCACGGGTTACCAACCGTTGTCCGACGGACTTCCAGTCCGTCGCCATGCGTCAAGCCTAGTTAGCCCGGCGAAGCCTTATCTCGGCCGGTATGGGAAATCTGGTCGATCTGCAAAGGCAGGCCAAAACGTCGGTAACGACAGTGTCCAGTTCTTTGGTTTAAGTTGCTGGCCTTCGCTGCGCCGCTCGCGTTCAGCGACACTGGCGTCGATCTTGCGTTTACCAATCCAGCGGGCGATTTCGGCGAGCTTGTCGGGCGAGGCGAGTTCAATCCAGGTCTTGTAGACGTGCTGGTCCTCGTCGAACCCGCGGGAAGTCAATTGGTACAGCCATATCCTGGCGTGCGGCCAGCACGAGTACGGACGCGTTCAGCCTCATGGCATACGACTTGGCTTGAATGAACGCTTCCTTACGTTCCTCTCGCGCTGCCGATGTCATACAAGGAAGCATCGGGCAGTTGCATTTCGGCGGGAGGGGGCGGCAAGAGCGAAACATCCATCCCCTTACCGCCCAGCATCTCAACGAGCATCTTGTACTCGTCGACAGTGAACGCCATGCCATTGCGTCCTTGAAAGTGCGCACTGCACGGCGGGATGCTTGCCAAACTCGGGGTGTTTCTTCAACTCGGCGAACTTGATCGCGGGTACTCGGATTGGGTTTCCGACGCGAATCATCGAGTAGAAGTAAAAGTACGGGTCAATGAAGCCATCGTCCGTCGAACGCCATACGGAATGAACGGGCCTTGAGGAGCGACGCACCACATTATGATGGCGTCGCCGCGTCGTGTTTCGAGGTTGCCTTGCCAGTAGCTGACTGAACTCGAATCGGCATTATCCAGGAATTCAAAGTCTCCATTCCCGCCAATCCCACCCATCACGAACCAGGTTCGCGTGGGGGCGGGTAGCGGCGCCAGATCTTGTGCGTCTCAGGTCTTTCGGTGCGAAGTCGTAAAGGAACGCGTTGAGCTCGCTCGGCGACATCCCCATCGACTTGCGAAACTCTTGAAACCGCCGATTGACGGCGAAATAGTACAGCGCGTTCACGCTTTTGCAGCTTTCCCGGGAGTTCCGGTAGATCGATTTCGTAACGGCTACAGATCCGCGTCAACTTATCGAATCGACGCGCGAAGAGATAAGGAAAGAAGAACTCGGGCGTCGCCTGATGCAAACCGGAGGTCAGCCCCTGATGGACGTAATCACCTGCTCCTCGACGCCATCGACCGATTCAGCACCGCCGTACAGAATGGAATACTGGCCATCCGTGTCTTTGGCACTCCACTCAAGACCATCGTCAAGAATTGACTCGAAGAGTGCATCGGCGTCATCTGGCGAACTTATCGGTGCGAAGTCGCAGTGATTCCCGAGGAATCCATGTAGGTCGACAACCGTCTGACCATCGAGCTGAAAGTCGCCGTTCTCGTCCGGAACTGCGATGAGGCATTCCCTCATCGAAGGGAGCGTCGCCGAGTTCAGCTACATATTGTCCGGCAAACTCCGCAATCGACTGCCGAATGGCAGCTTTGCCTTCTTTCGATTCGCAGTAAGCCCCCAAGCGAACTTCGAAAGCGTCTACGCGCCTCTTCAACGTAGGTTCATTCGCGAACGCCGGATTTCCAGCGTCGCTGACTTTGCCGATGACATACGCCATCGACACGATCACTTACACTCCATGCGAGGTATGCGAATCAGAAGCTATCAAACAGACGTGGCCGAGAAAAGTGGCGAAAAGGGCCGCAGGATCGAGCCTGTGGCTGATTCCCTATTTGCGATTATTTCCGTACGACGGACTTCTAGTCCGTCGATCCTCTCGTCGCAGTGGCGAAGACCGTGTCTCCATCGGTTGGCGACACGACTTGGCTGACGGCGAGGGGCGCTCGCGGGCAACGCGGCTGTTCCGCTCACGAAGTGAGCGGGCTAAGGGCGGGGCAGGTTTGCAACCTGCCCGGCATCTCACCAGCCAGCCGGGCAGGTTGAAAACCTGCCCCACGGGTTATTAACCGCTGTCCGATGGACTTCTAGTCCGTCGCTCCTCCCGTCCCACATCGAAAGCCACGTCTCCATCGGTTGGCGACGCGACTTGGCTGAAGGCGAGGGGCGCTCGCGGGCGACGCGGCTGTTCCGCTCACGAAGTGAGCGGGCTACAGTGGGACAGGTTTGCAACCTGCCCTGAACCATAGTGACGTCACGAGCCCGCATCCCCTCCGTCCCGCGAATCCCCTCTCACATCTCCCATCGAGGCGTTCAGGCGTCGATTAGGTCCCACTCCGCGCGGACTTTGCCAACCTTCGGCTAGGTACGATTGGAAGTACTCGTCGAATTCCGCCTCTTCTTCAAACGAGTACATGCGGTTGTCGACGTTGTCGAGCAATTCTGTCCAGACTTCGATCTTTCCACTTTCGCGATAAGTGATCTCAGACACTTGGAACGCGAAGTAATCCCCGACAACCGCGTTCTTGAACTTGAGAAACTCGCCTACTCGAGGGACGACGGGCATGGCGATCACCTTGGTCAGGTGCACCCATCTTGTTTTGGAGGCGAGCCAGATGCTGAATTCCAGATCCATACCTGGGTGACGGTAACCGTAGTAGGCTTGCAAGTCAACTTATCGTAATACCACACGCCACAACGATCCGATCATTAGGCTAAAATCACGTCCCATGATCATCCACGTCGATATGGACGCCTTTTACGCTTCGGTCGAGGAGCGGGAAGACTCATCGTTGGTCGGCCGACCGGTGATCGTTGGTGGATCGTCCGAGGGGCGCGGAGTGGTCTGCGCCGCGAACTATGCGGCTCGTCAGTTCGGCGTGCACAGTGCGATGTCCGCCGCCCAAGCGAAACGGTTGTGTCCGCAGGCCGTCTTCCTGAAACCGCGCATCGAGTATTACGCGACCGTGTCGCGGCAGATCCGCAAGATCTTCGAGCAATTCACGCCGCTGGTCGAACCCTTGTCGCTCGACGAAGCCTTCTTGGATTGCACGGGCAGCGAGCCGTTATTCGGTCCGTCGGCTCAAATTGGCCAACGGATCAAGCAGCAGATTCGCGACGAGCTGCGGCTGGTGGCATCGGTCGGCGTAGCGCCCAACAAGTTTCTTGCGAAGATCGCTAGCGATCTCGGCAAACCCGATGGCTATGTCGTTGTCTCGCCAGAGCAGGTACAGACGTTCCTCGACCCACTGCCGGTCGGGCGTATTTGGGGCGTTGGCAAGGTGACCGATAGCGTGTTTGGAAGGCTGGCCATCCGCACGATTGCTCAACTGCGACAAATGCCCGTGGCGACGTTGGAAGAGCTGTTCGGCTCCTCGGGAAAACACTACTGGGAACTGGCGCACGGGCGAGACTTCCGACCAGTGGTTCCCGATCGTGAGGCAAAATCGATTTCCCACGAGACCACATTCGCGGAGGACATCGCCGACAATGAAGTCCTGCGAGCGTGGCTGGTGGAACTCGTCGAACAAGTCGCTCGTCGGTTACGACACCAGGGCATCCAAGGGCGCACCGTCGAGTTGAAAGTGAGGCTGTCCGATTTTTCGACGATCACTCGAGCGATCACGCTGCCTCGTCCCACCAATGTTACTCAAGAGCTGCTCGACGCCGGCCTCGAACTGTTGACTCAACGACTGCCGCCGCGACGCCTACCGGTGCGTCTGCTCGGTTTCGGCGTGAGCAAGTTGGGCGATGCGGGCTTGGTTCAGCAGCAGTTGTTTGGCGAGCCGGAGCGGGAAAAGCAAAAGGAGCTGGATGGCGTGGCGGATCGGATTGTCGCCAAGTTCGGCAAGTCCGCGCTGCGACGGGGAACGGGCATGGACAAAGGGGAGTGAAGCTCGGTCAAATTGCGTCCGACCGTTAATTGCACTCTCTACTCGATGCCTCGCGAGCAATCATGTCATGGACAATCCCTATTCAGCACCGTCGATCGAACCTGCGGCGCCAAAGCAACAAACTTTATACTCGCCGGGCCAGATCGCTTGGGCGAGTTTCTTGGGTTCGCCGCTTGCGGGCGGCATTCTGATGGCACTGAACTACCGCCGATTCGGCAACTCCACGGCGGCAGCTTTGACTTTCACAGCCGGCCTTGTGGGGACAGTTCTACTGATGGTCATTTCGTTTTTCCTGCCCGACAATTTCCCCGGCTCGATTGTTCCGGCGGCATACACTTGGGGCTTGTATCAATCGGCGAAGCAGCTGCAAGGGGATGCGTATCGGACGGCAATCGAGCAGGGGGGCGCCACGGCATCGGGCTGGGCGACGACAGGAGTCGGCGCCCTGTGCTTGATCGCCGTCATCATGCTACTGCTCGCAGTTCTCTTCGTAGCGCCCGAAGAGTGGTTCGCGGAAGAACTGCCGTCGACCTGAAGCCGGGCCGCGAATTCAGTCGCAGCTTCAAGTCGTGCTGAAGGTCACGATTGAAATCGCCCTGAAAATCACGCCGGTGACGCCAGTCATCGCTTGAGCCTGCCATTACGCTGGATCGCAGACGCCCCCGCCGACTAAAGCGGGGAACAGAGGATTGCCTCGGGAGGGGATACAAAGCAAAATGTGGTCCCCAGGCGCGGGGAGACCGCCGCGTCCCAACCTCAGGAGTGCCCCATGAGTCCTGCTCGCCGCAAACGCGCCACGCATCTCAAGTCTCGACTGCGGCTGTTTGAGTCGCTCGAAAGCCGGTTGCTCATGAACGCCGATTGGCACAACCCGGCGCGACCGACCGATGTCGACAACGATCTGGTCATTTCCCCGCTGGACGCCTTAATCGTCGTCAATCGCCTGAACGATCCTCGACTCCCCTCGCAGTTGGGCGCCCGCACCAATCGACTCGATTTTTACTACGACACCAATGCGGACTCGCAAGCCTCGCCCATTGACGCGTTGCTGGTGATCGACCAGTTGAATTCGGCGACATCGCCGAGCGATTTGACGCCCGCAAGGCAAGAGGGAGAATCCGAGGGCGTCCCGGTGGGGTTTGTGAGCCTTTTCTTTGCTCGTCTGCCCGGCGATGGCCGCCAGATCGTCGACTTGTCGACTCAGATCAATATTGGTCGCGAGCAATTCAACGAGATGGGACTCTTCGTGGTCGAGAGTCCCGAGGGAGAGGTGGAGGGATTCTTGCCAGGTTCGGCCGGGTACGAGGAAGCGGTCTTCAATAGTCCGTTTCGCAAAGTGCTTTACTCGCGGTTGGATATCGAACGGGAGGGGCAGGACGTTACGATGCCCGCCGGTTCCTATGTTGGGGTGTATGTGTTGCAGGGAGCTTCGGACAGCGATGTTTCCGTCGATCATCTGCGCGTGACTCAGACCGGCACTTTTCGCCATCAGATTGGTTGGGAAGAACATGCGGCCAGCGCGCCTTGGAGCGGCGTGGGGAACCGCGAGTACGACGACGTCCTGGTGGACGTGCGTATTGGCGAACCACGGAACGGCGAGTCGGAACCGGTCATCGCCCCGATCACCAACCAGTCCGTCAATGAGTTGAACGAATTCGTCTATCAGGTAGCGGTCACGGACGAAAATCTGCCCAATGACTCGTTGACCTACACTCTGGACAATCGTCCCGCGGGCATGACGATCGACCCCGTGCTCGGTCGAATCGTATGGACGCCGACGGAAGCCCAAGGCCCCGGCGTGTACAACGTCTTGGTTCGCGTCACCGATTCGACGGGACTCTTTGATCTGGAGTCCTTCACGATCGCGGTCTCCGAAGCGAATCCAACCTCCGATTTCATCCTGCGTGAACAGGACCGGTTCGTCACTCAACAGTCCGTCGATATCAGCCTGGGTCAAACCGAGGGAACGCGGACGTTAAGTTTCAGCGTCATGGCGTCATTCGACGAGTCGTCGGGCGCATCCGCGCTCGCCGACCAATTCGCAGTTTATTTGGTCGACCCAGAAAACCCGTCGCAGACCTTGCTGGACCGAGGCACGCCGGGAACGTCCTTGTTCGTCTACTCGGAAGGAAAAGCGGACTACGCACCTGGGCTCGTCACGTTCAACGGCGAAATCGTGACCCTGGATTTGACAAGTCTTGGGCAGCGAACCGCCGGTCGCCTGATTTTCCAGTTGCTTAATCTTGACCAGGACGATGGCACGTTGGTGAGGGTGCGGAACTTCGTTTCGACATTGAACCCGAACGCTTTGGCGAGACCGGCATTCGATGATCTCGCCGTCGCGAGGGCGCCGAGCGGCGTGGAGGACCTGATTGCCTTTTCCACGGCGAATGGAGTCGAGCTGCGAGTGCGAAACGCTCGGTTCGACTTCCAAACGGGAATTTTCGCCGCGGACGTGTCGTTGGCGGCGACCAGTGGTTCAACGGGCCGTCGGATCGTCGCGGCTTTCGATGGCTTACCGGACGATGTCGAATTGACGAACGCCAGCGGTCTGGACAGTTCGGGACGACCTTACATTAGCTTTCGCGACGCGATCCCCGCGGGAGGCCTCAGGGAAGGAGAGGAATCGGCGCCCGTGCGAGTCGAGTACCTGAATCCCAATCTGCGTCGTTTTGTCACCACCGCGATTGTATCGAGCGGCGGCGGCAACACGGCGCCGGTCTTGCCCGAGCTGTCTGGCCTGACAGTCACTCCCGGCGGAGTCCTGCGCATTCCACTTCCCAGCCGTGACGCGGACGGCGATCTCTTGACCTACCGGCTCGAGTCCGCGACCGAATTGCCTCCTGGACGGCTCGGGGCTGCGTTGGAATTCGCGCCTTCTCCGACCGATATCGGCAGTTATTCGTTC
Organism: Pirellulales bacterium; assembly: GCA_046349915.1. Lineage (GTDB taxonomy): Bacteria > Planctomycetota > Planctomycetia > Pirellulales > Pirellulaceae > CAIXSC01. The sequence goes on from JAXMBL010000005.1 coordinate 29,943, forward strand.
ACCTTGATCGCTTTTGATGGGGCCGTGGAGTCGCGACGCGACGGGATGCTGGTGGTGGCGGCCGACGCCGACACTTCGACTCGTGTCAGCGGCTGGGTGCTCGACGTCGACCAAACGCCGTTGGTGGGAATCACGGTCGAAATGGGCTCGATCCAAGCCATGACGGACTCCCAAGGGAAATTTGAAGTCCAGCTCGGCGCTACGCCTCCTGCAACCGATACGCTGCGAGTTCGAGGCGACCTGTTCTCAGGGACGAATGTCTATCCATTCATCGCGGAGAAACTGCCGCTCTTGTTGGAACATGATCTCTACCTCGGCGCGAATAACGTCATCGCTCGCCCGATCTATCTGCCTCGACTCGATATGACGAACGCGGTTCCGATCGACCCGTCGCGCACGACGGTAGTGACCACCGCCGCGATTCCTGGAGCGTCGGTCACAGTGCAGGCGGGTACGCTGCTGAATCAACAGTCGACCTTGTTCACGGGACGGATGAGTATTACCCAAGTCCCTCCGGAGTTAACGCCCGCGGCCTTGCCCGACAACTTGCGACCAGACATGGTGCTCACGATCCAGCCGGGCGAGATGGTATTTACCACGCCCGCACGCCTGACTTTCCCCAACTCGGCGAATTATCCCGTCGGAACTCGCCTCGATCTCTGGTCGATCAACCCTGTCACGGGCCAGTTTGACGACGTAGGCGACATGGAGGTGCAGAGCGATGCGAGCGCGCCGGGCGGTTCGATCATTCGCACGATCTCGGGCGGCATTCGCAATAGCAGCTGGCATTTCCCGGCGCCGCCTCCGCCGAATCCCAATCCCGACGATGATGGCGACGAGGATGACGACTGCGATGAATGTAAAGCGACCGACGGGAATTTCGAGGTTGAAGCGCACTCCGGCGCCGTGCTCGATGACCACTCGTTCGTCACCTATCAATCCTTGGGGAGAACTCAAGGATTCGCTCTTCACTATGACTCGGATCGCGCCGATCCACGTCCGATCGTACACCTTTCTTACTCGAATCTGCTGCCTCGCAATGACCAGCGTTTAGTCGCCACGCTCACATTCATTCGGGATGGCGTCGAGTACCAAGTTCCCGGTTACGACGGGGATGAATTCGGCGGACTCGCCGGCGGCGAACATTTTTGGAAATTGGACGTCACGGGCACAGGTCGAGTGGCGTTGCAGGCGGATCTCACTGAGTTTGAGTCGGGAGTCTATTCGTATGAAATCGCCTCGGGCCCGATGCAATTTGATGGCTCGCGTTTCACCGGAACTCTCCGCACCCAAACCAAGCAGCTCAAGTTGGTTAATTCCACCGCCAGCCCGTTTGGCGCGGGCTGGGGGCTCAACGGATTGATTCAGTTGGTCGAAAACGACGACGGTTCGGTTCTCTGGATTGACGGCGGCGGCTCGGAACTGGCCTTTGGACCGGCAACGGCGGCTGGCCAGCCATTACAGTCTCCACCTGGCGACTTTTCACGACTCTTGAAACGTCCTAATGGCACATACCAGCAAACAATGCCGGATCAAGCGGTGTACTCGTTCGACGACCGTCATCGGATCGAGTCGAAAACCGATCGTAATGGCAATGTCTGGACGTATGCGTATGGCGCCGAGGGGAATCTGGAACGAGTGACCGACCCCACGGGACTTGCCACTCGCTTCCTCTCCTTGAACGGTCGCATTGTAGAGATCATCGACCCGGCGAACCGTTCCACCAAGCTTGAATATGACGCGGCAGGGAATTTGACGAAGATCGTCGATCCCGATGGTTCCGCGAAATCGTGGGATTATGACCCAAGCCATCGTATTGTGTCGGAAACGGACAAGCGCGGTAATCAGGAGACGATGCAGTACGATTTCGCGGGCCGGGCGGCCCGGTCGACGCGGGCGGACGGTACGGAGCTATTCTATGATCCAGTGCAAACGCAAGTCTTGCGACCTGTCGAACAGACCTCTCATCCTCTTACCGCTCCCTCCGTCTCTTCCTTGCTTCAGATCAAGTCGCAGTTCGTCGACGCCAACGGCAATGTGACGGAGCGACGTCTGGACAAGCAGGGACAAGCGGTTTCGACAGTCGATGCGGAAGGCGCACGCTTAGCGGTCGGGCGAAACTCCGAAAATCTGGTGACTCGAACCACTGATGGACGGGGCAACGTCGCGTCGTTCGGTTACGACGCTCGTGGAAACGTATCGACGGTTCGTGACACCATCACTCAAACGGGTTCAACGGGATTGAGCAACCAAGGGACTGACTTCTGGCTTAGTTTCCAACAAAACAACACGTCGGCCGCCACCAAAACACTGTTTCTCTCGAGTCCCACGGCCACAACCGGAAATGTGTCGATCCCTGGATTATCGTTTTCCCAGGATTTTTCCGTCGAGCCCGGTTCGGTCACCACCATTGTTCTGCCCCTTACCGTGGCGACAACCGCGAGCAATCAGATCGTCAACCGTGGTATCCATATCGTTTCCGAGGCGCCCGTCGCCGTTGTAGGACTCAACCAGCTATCAGCCACCACGGACGCATTTCTCGGCTTGCCTGTCGATGTGATCGGGCAAGAGTACCTTGTGATGTCGAGTCGTAACGGGCTAGTTAATGGAACGCACTTTGCGGTCGTGGGGACCCAGGATAACACCGAGGTCACGATCGTCCCAAGCGTTACCACTTCGGGCCGCGCAGCGGGCACGCCGTTCACCATCAACCTGAACGCAGGCCAGGTTTACTACCTGCAGAACACCAATGCCAACGCCGACTTGACCGGAAGCTCGATATCGGCGAACGCGCCGGTCGCGGCATTCAGCGGCCATCAGTGCGGCAACATCCCCTCCAATGTGTCGGCCTGCGATCACATGGTCGAGCAGCTTACGCCCGTAGAAACTTGGGGAACCGCATTCGCCACTGCGCCACTGGCCACTCGCCGCAACGGCGACACCTATCGCATCCTGGCATCCGCCGATGACACTGACATCACGATCAACGGCGCCGTCGTAGCCACCCTGGATCGCGGTCAGTTCTTTGAAACACGCCTCACCACTTCCTCAGCGATCATAGGAACGAAACCGATCCTGGTCGCGCAATTCTCGAACGGCAGTTCTTTTGACGGCATCGTCTCAGATCCGTTCATGCAATTGATTCCTCCAGTCGAGCAGTACGACAACAACTACACCGTCGCGACTCCCAGTCAGGGCTTTATCAGCCACTTCATCAACATCACCATCCCCACGATCGGCGCCGCGACGGTCACGCTCGATGGACAAACACTCGCCGCCAATCTGTTCACGCCCATTGCTGGCACCGAATTCTCGACGGCGCAGATTCCCGTCGCCGCGGGGATCCACTCGGCCTCGAGTCCTATTCCATTCGGAATGTACCTGTATGGATTTGGATCATTCGACTCGTATGGGGTCCTTGGAGGCCAGAGATTCTCGCCCGGTTCGCAGCGTAGTTACACGTATGACGAAGTGTTCAATCAATTGGTGCTCTTCCAGGACGACCAGGGGCGCACCACGAAATACGACATTGATCCGGCAACCGGGAACACCACTACCAGTCGACGAGTGGTGGGAGAGATCGACACGATCGAGAATGGCGAAACCAACGACTTACTGACTTCGTACACCTATACCACGTTCGGCCTCGTCAACACGGTGACCGACCCGTTGGGGCGAGTCACTGATTATGACTATGACGCACAAGGTCGCTTGATCCGAGCGACTCATGCCCTGGGAACAATCGACCAGAGCGTCCTCACGTACGAATATGACGTGGCGGGGAATCAGACCGCGAAGATCGACGGCAACGGCCAACGCACTTCCTACGACTACGACTTACTCAACCGAGTCGTACGCATTACTGAAGCCGATCCCGATGGAGCGGGTCCACTCGCGTCCCCAGTCACGACCTTCGTTTACGACACGGCCGGTAACGTCGTGTCGACGACGAACGCCAACGGCGCGACCACCACGAGCCAGTACGATGCATTGAATCGGCTGATCGAATCGACGGGTCCTGATCCAGACGGCTCTGGCCCGCAATTGGCGCCCGTCACAACCTATGCCTACGATCCCTCGGGCAACTTACAGAGGCTGGTAGATCCGAATGGCAACGCCACCTCGTACGAGTATGACGGACGCAATCGTCGTTCTGCGATGATCGATCCCGACGGCGGGGTTACTCGCTTCGCTTACGACACCGACGACAATCTCGTCCAGGTGGTAGACCCGGTCGGCAACGTCACTCGTTTCCGTTACGACGCGCGCAATCGTTTGTCGGAGGAAATCGATCCTCTAGGAAACTCGCTTCGTTACGAGTACGACTCAACCGACAATCTAGTGCGTAAGATTGATCGTAATGGGCGAGAAACTCGCTTTGCCTACGACGATCTGCACCGATTGGTCCGAGAAGAGTGGATTGGTGACAATGATCAAGTGGTCAATACGATCCAATACACATATGACGCGGTCGGCAATTTACTCGCGGTAGCAGACGCATTTAGCGCGCTGACCTATACATACGACGCAAGGAATCGCCCCCTCACAGTCGACAACCAGGGAACGCCAGAAGCCCCTCGAGTCGTATTGTCGTACGCCTATGATGACAATAGCAACGTTATTTCCATGTCCGACACGATCGAGGGGGCGGCGGGCGCCACGACGTCCTATGCCTACGACGCCCTCGATCGACTCGTCGTGCTCACGCAGAGCGGGTCCGCGGTAAGCGATAAACGAGTCAACTTTACTTACAACGCGATCGGGCAGTACGAGGCGATCGATCGCTATCGCGATCTCGCGGGCACTCAGTTGGTCATTGGCACCGACTACTCGTACGATAGCCAGAATCGGCTCACGCGAATTGACCATTTGAATGCGGTAGACGAGTCAGTAGCGTTCTTCGACTATGAATACGACGTGGCGAGTCGCATTACGCGAATCGCCGACCGCAATGGGCCAACAACTTACGCATACGATGATCGTGATCAGCTGATCCTAGCCGACCACGCGGACGCGGCGTTCGCGGACGAGTCGTACAGTTACGACCCGAACGGCAATCGCGTAAGTTCCCACCTGCATGGTTCGGAGTACGAGACGGGGACCGCCAACCGCCTGCTTTCGGACGGTGTTTATGACTATGAGTATGATTTCGAAGGCAACATGGCGCGCCGCACGGAAATCGCGACTGGCGCCTACCGCGTCTTCGAATGGGACCACCGCAACCGTCTTGTGAAGGTGGAGGACTTTAAAGCAGACGATAGCTTACAGCAATCTGCAATGCATCTGTTTGACACTCTTGACCGCCGAATCACCCTGATTCAATCAATCAAGATCGACCAGAATTACCGCACTTCCACAAGGCAATTGGTATATACCCGCGAGGATATAGTATTTGAATCTGTAACGGAAGGAACTAATACGGAATTGCATCGAAACATACATGGACCTGGAGTTGACGAACTACTATTAATTGAATCTGAACCAGAAGAATTGTCTTGGTTGTTAGCCGACCATCTTGGCTCAACCAGAGCAACGGTAGATAACCAAGGCGAGACAGTATTCTCTCAAGACACTTCCTCATACGGCACTTCGCTCGACACCTCCTCTACTACGATCCGAAACCTATTCACTGGCCGTGAATTCGACGAGACAACAGGGCTGTACTATTACAGAAAGCGATTTTACGACAGCCACATTGGTCGATTCATCTCTGAGGACCCCGGTAGATTATCCACGGGCGACATCAACCTGTTTCGATACGTCGGCAATTCTCCCACACACTTTGTTGATCCAAATGGACTCGAGACGACCTTAATCACCACTTATGATTATGGTATTGGATCACACTCGGCAGTACATGTCTCTACACCAGGACAACCAGACTTTCTCTATGATCCGGGTGGATCATATGGCGATGGCAAGCGAGGATCTGGCGGATTCTTTGAAGGTAGCGAGGCAGATTTGAATAATTATATTAAATATCAAAAAGATACGGGCAGCACTGTTGAAACGAAGAAATTGAATACTTCTCCCGATGAGGAGAAGAAGATTCGTGAGCGAGCAGAGGAATTAGGTGACACAGGACCATTCACTTGTGCGTCATCGGTTTCGTCAACCCTAGACGGAATCTGTGGCATTAAGCCAACTTCTAGACCAGGAAAGATTCCTGACATGATTAATTGCTTAGATAATAATAAGTAGACTCTGCTTCTAACCTAGTTCTGACCCACCAATCGAAGAAATATGGTCGTCAGGCGACGTCGGACAATCCCTGCACATCCGCAGTTCCTCGAACCACGTTGCGTCCTCGCCACTGGCTGGCACGACTCGATCGTGCCGGCGGACGTGGACCAATCGGCTTTCGTCGAACCGGCCGATGCCTTGGTCGTCATCGACTGGCTCAACTCGGAAGGCGCTGGATTATTGCCGCCTCGCTCGGCCAACGCGCCGGGACCGCGGATTGATGTCGACAACGACGGCACGGCGTCGTCGCGCGATGCGCTACTGGTCGTGAATCTACTCAATCGTCCGCCAGACCCTCTCGCGTTGGTGGCCGGGCTGTCGCCCGAGTCAGACCCGAACGGAAATGGAGTCGTATTGGTCGACCACATTCGAGTTAGTGGCCAGACTATCGCCGGCGCTCGCGTCGTTGGTCGCTACGCTGATGATTCTCCGGGCAATCTTGCCTGGACGACCGCTGACGCAGCAGGGCGGTTCGCGCTGGAGCTCCCCATCGATTCACAGGTTCAATTGGTGCGAATCACTTCGTACAACGATCACGGTCGCACCATCTCGCGCGATGTTCCCGTCGTTCTAGGCGACGTGGTGCGCGATTGGAATGCGGCGGCGCTGGACGTAGTTCGAGCGTGGACTACGACGTCGAACGATCCTTATGAGGGGCGAATCGTCACGGCGGCTCCTCCCGTCGTCGCCAGAAATCTGGCAATGCTTCACGGAGCGATGTTCGACACGATCAATAGCTTCGAGAAACTATACGAACCGTATTTGTTGCAGGTCGACCCGCCCAACGACGCCGATCCGATGATCGCGGCGGCCTTCGCCGCTCACACAGTCGCGACTCGCTTGTATGGTGATTCCGACGAGCGATTGGTTTGGGATGCCACGCTCGCGGAGTCTTTGGCCGCGATGCCGGCTGGCTTTCGCTGGGAGGCGAGTGAAGCGGTGGGGAAAATGGTGGCCGAGGCGATGCTGTCGGCTCGCAGCGCCGATGGATCGACGATTCGACGCGAGTACCAGCCAGGGAGCCAACCGGGCGACTGGAATCGCACCGCGCCAGGATTCTTGCCGCCTCTGCTTACCAACTGGCCTGATGTCACTCCATTCGCTGTTTCCGACCCTGCGGACTACCTGCCCGATCCACCCCCAGACTTGGCGAGCGTCGAATATGCGACAGCAGTCGACGAGGTAATGAGGCTTGGAGAGTATTCCTCTAGCGAACGAACGGAAGACCAGACGGAGATTGCGCTCTACTGGGCGGATGGAGGAGGTACATTCACACCTCCGGGACACTGGAATCAAATCGCGAGCGATGCCGTGGGGTCCTTAAGACTGCCGTTAATCGAATCGGCGAGAACAATGTCGCTGGTCAATTTCGCGCTCGCCGACGCGGGCATCGTTTCCTGGACCACCAAGTATGAATACGAGCTTTGGCGCCCCATTGATGCCATTCGACGCGCGGACGAAGACGGCAACGACCAAACTCAACCTGCCCCCGATTGGATGCCTCTGCTGGTGACTCCGCCGTTTCCGTCCTACACGTCGGGGCATAGCACGTTCAGCGGCGCCGCGGCCGCCGTCCTGACTACGTTGCTGGGCGATCACTACGCATTCAGCAGCCAAGCCGATTCTCAATCCGCTCCTTCCCAGCGCCCGTTGGCGGATGACCTGTTGACGACCCGGAGTTTCGCGAGCTTTTACGAGGCGGCCCACGAGGCGGGAGAAAGCCGCGTTTTTGGGGGAATTCACTACCGGTTCGACCATGAGGCCGGTTTCCAATCGGGAAAAGCGGTCGGCGAGTACGTGGCCAGCACGCTGTTAGCTCGAAAAAATAGCTAATACGCACGGCAAGCTAGTCAAACTTTGACGATCGTAGCGGCCGCAGAACCGGATCGACCGTTAGAGGCGGAAATTTCGCTACGGCTTACCGACACGGTCGTCCGATCCTCCGAGTGGGGTGTTTGAGAAGAACCTACTTGTATCGGACCACGAAACCATGCGCTCGATCCTTGGCAAACTCCGACGCACCGCGTTACTCGCCGCCTTTGCCTGGCCCGTATGGGAAGTCCCTGCCCACTCAGGATTCGCTCAGGACCAACCGCCGGCCCCCGTCGTCGTGGAAGAAAATGCCGGCGCTGATTTTGAGTATTTCACCGAAACCTACGGCGCCAGGGACGGTCGCTACCGAACTCCCGCGATGTTCGGCGACTTCTTCGCGGGTCCGCGACTGGGTTTCCGCGCCGATTCGGTGTTGGATCGAGTGATGATTGTCGCCGACGATCTGGATGCTCCGTTTCCACTGCCCAACCCCGCCAATCCACTCACCGTCACCGAAAATGGGCCCGTTGGGATTTTCACGTCATCCGTGACATCCGTCCAACAACTGCAGGCCCTGTACCGGGCAGGTTCTCCTATTCCTCCCGTCGTCTTGGTGGGCGCCGTGAACGACAACGCGACCATGACTTCCGTAGGCTCCATCACGGACATACAAAACCAACTGGCCGGCTCGCCCTTGGCTTACGACATCATCTTGGTCGAGGCGCCACCCGGGTCCTACTCGGCGGCGGCCCAGACCGTCTTTGCCACTCGCAATGCCATCCCCGGCGCCACGACTTACGATGCCAACGCCTCGGGCGCCTTGATTCAAGGAGGTGTCGACACGCTGAACGGCGGCGAGGACCTGGACGCGTTCTACTTCTATCAATACGTGGTCCGCTTTAACACGGCGCTCAGCGATGTCGGCAGCGGCGGCGTCGGACGCATGAAGATCGCCGAAAACGGCACGGTACTGCCGCAAGACCGAGTGTATCTGCGCTACAGCAACATCTACCACTCGTTCTACACGAATGGCGGGAAGAACCTGAATCGTTTTGTACCCGGCATCGAACGAGCTTTCCTGGATGGGCTTGCCTCCGTGGAAGTTCGCGTCCCGTTCGCCACCGATTCCGCAACTTCCTATCAACTGGACGGATCCAGTTTCACCAACGGCTCGGCCACTCGCTTCGGCAGCGTCACCCTCAACGCCAAAGCGCTGCTCGTCAACGGCCCCACGGTGGCCGTCAGCGGCGGATTGGGAATCGGCTTACCCACGGCGAGTTCGATTCGAGTGGATTACGCGAGCGGCGAGGAACTCCTACGCATGGAAAACGAAGCTACTCATCTACAGCCGTTTCTGGGGATGCTGTACACGCCCAACGATCGTTTGTTCGCCCAGGGCTTTTTGCAATACGACATCGCAACCGCGGGTGATTCTGTGGCGATCAACACCGGCTCGGGGTTGACCACGGCCGGTCGACTGACCGATGCCAACGCCTTGTACTTTGATGCCGCCATCGGCTATTGGTTGTTGCGAAGCGACGCGGACTCGGGCTTAACCGGCCTCGTGCCAACCATCGAGTACCATCAGACAGTGACCACTGGATCGAGCGATGTCGTGACCGCCGGTCCCTTCCAGGTCGGAAATTTCGGCGGCTCAACCAGTGTGTCGAGTATTGTGGCTGGAGCGACGATGGAGTTCGCAAGCCGCTCGCAACTCGCTATCGGCTATGCGACGCAGCTAGGCGGCGGCGCCGACCGTCAATACGACGGCTCTTTGCAAGTGAATTTCAGCCGCACCCTCGGCCCCTAACCGGTTGCGATTTCAGCAGCGCGAAAAGCTGCCGTCCGTCGAGAACCATTGCACGCGCCCCGTCCCCGCGATTCGTCACTCGGAACCTTGGCCTCCATTCGCAGGACCTGCACTGCGAGCTAGGAATTGGCCTCGTCGCGCAGATCAGGACCAATGGCGGCAAGACGCGCCGGATTCCTGTACGAGAGATCCCAGGTTGCTTACAACCCAAGTCGTCGAGATCCCGCGGCACACGACTGCAAGTTCAACGCGGAATATCAACAAACGAACAATTTTTCTGTGGACAAACGCCGCTCGTTTCCGGAATTGATCGAGGTGATTATACTCTGGCCTCCCCCCTTACCATGACAAAGCGATTACCAAAGGTAGCCCATGCCCCTACTCCCCAGGCTTCGCACGGCATCTGACACCCGTAGGGCTCAAAGGGATTTGGCGTTTCGTCTTCGGAGACGTCGACAGTTGTTTTTGGAAAGCCTGGAAGACCGGCGAGTCCTGGCGACGATCACCTGGGATGGAGGCGCGGGGACGCTGAATTGGCTGGACGCCAATAACTGGGACACCAATACCTTGCCGACCGCGGCGGACACCGCCGTGATTGGAAGCCTGGGAAGCACGGTGCTGATTGGCGGCACTACGTCGGTCGGAAATGTAACCAGTAGTTCGGCGCTGCGATTCAACGCCGGCACTTTCACCCTGGGATCGTCGGCCAGTATCACTAATGCCAACGCGATCTTGGCGGGCGGCGCCCTCAGTGGCGGCTCGTGGACGATCACCAGCGGTGCAATGTCTACGACGTCGAGTGGCGGAACGCTGAACGGCATCACCCTGAACGGCAATTTGGATCTCGCCGTCAACAGCGCCGTGGTCACCATCACCAATGGTCTGACTTTGAACGGCGCCGCCAATTTGTCGGGCGAAAGCTCGCGCATCGATTTCGCCGGCACCCAGTCCCTGTTGGGAACGGCCACGGTCGTCTACAGCAACGTCAACAACTCGGTGCGCCAAACCGTGGCTGGGGCCACCTTAACACTCGGTCCCAACACGATCGTGCGTGGAGGCTCCAACAGCCTCTACGGCGCTCGCTTAGGCTACAGCGATCAGTACGGCGGTCCCACCAACGTCAATGTGGTGAATCAGGGGACGATCTCCGCCGACGTCTCGGGGTTGTCTATTGTCCAGATGGGCGGGCCCTTCACGAACGCGGGCGTCGTCGAGGCCAAGAACGGCGGTCGACTCAACCTCACGAATATGGGTCTGTCCAGTGCGACAGCCACCGTCCTCGCCGGCAGCACACTCAGCATCGGTGGAACCTGGTCCAACACGGGAACCATCCACAACACCTCGGGAACCCTGAACCTGGGCGGCACGTTCAATCTCGCCGCGCTGGGAACCGTGAATCGCTCGGGCGGTACTGTCAACCTGACGGGAACGTTCAACAACGCCGCCACCACGCTCGACACCACCACGCACTTGGGCGGCACGCTGCAATTGGTCGGCGGCTCCATTCAGGGCGGAACCGTCAATGGTGCTTTGACCACAACCTCCACCGGCGGCACGCTGAATGGTATCACCCTGAACGGCAACTTGGATCTCGCCGTCAACAACGCCTTCGTCACCATCACTAATGATTTGACCCTGAACGGCGCCGCCAATTTGTCGGGTGAAAGCTCGCGCATCGATTTCGCCGGCACCCAGTCCCTCTTGGGAACGGCCACGGTCGTCTACAGCAACGTCAACAACTCGGTGCGCCAAACCGTGGCTGGGGCGACCTTGACACTCGGTCCCAACACGATCGTGCGTGGAGGCTCCAACAGCCTCTACGGCGCTCGCTTAGGCTACAGCGATCAGTACGGCGGTCCCACCAACGTCAATGTGGTGAATCAGGGGACGATCTCCGCCGACGTTTCGGGGTTGTCTATTGTCCAGATGGGCGGGCCCTTCACGAACGCGGGCGTCGTCGAGGCCAAGAACGGCGGTCGACTCAACCTCACAAATATGGGTCTGTCCAGTGCGACAGCCACCGTCCTCGCCGGCAGCACACTCAGCATCGGCGGAACCTGGTCCAATACGGGAACCATTCACAACACCTCGGGAACCCTGAACCTGGGCGGTACGTTCAATCTCGCTGCGCTGGGAACCGTGAATCGCTCGGGGGGCCTAGTGAACCTGACGGGAACGTTCAACAACGCCGCCACCACGCTCGACACCACCACGCACTTAGGCGGCACGCTGCAATTGGTCGGCGGCTCCATTCAGGGCGGAACCGTCAATGGTGCTTTGACCACAACCTCCACCGGCGGCACGCTGAATGGCATCACCCTGAACGGCAACTTGGATCTCGCCGTCACCAACGCCTTCATCACCATCACCAATGGTTTGACCCTGAACGGCGCCGCCAATTTGTCGGGTGAAAGCTCGCGCATCGATTTCGCCGGCACTCAGTCCCTCTTGGGAACGGCGACCGTGGTCTACAGCAACGTCAACAACTCGGTGCGACAAACCGTGGCTGGGGCCACCTTAACACTCGGTTCCAACACGATCGTGCGTGGAGGATCCAACAGCCTCTACGGCGCTCGCTTAGGCTACAGCGATCAGTACGGCGGTCCCACCAACGTCAATGTGGTGAATCAGGGGACGATCTCCGCCGACGTCTCGGGGTTGTCTATTGTCCAGATGGGCGGGCCCTTCACGAACGCGGGCATCGTCGAGGCCAAGAACGGCGGTCGACTCAACCTCACGAATATGGGTCTGTCCAGTGCGACAGCCACCGTCCTCGCCGGCAGCACACTCAGCATCGGTGGAACCTGGTCCAACACGGGAACCATCCACAACACCTCGGGAACCCTGAACCTGGGCGGCACGTTCAATCTCGCCGCCGGGAACCGTGAATCGCTCGGGCGGTACTGTCAACCTGACGGGAACGTTCAACAACGCCGCCACCACGCTCGACACCACCACGCACTTGGGCGGCACGCTGCAATTGGTTGGCGGCTCCATTCAGGGCGGAACCGTCAATGGCCCACTGGCCACAACCTCCACCGGCGGTACGCTGAATGGCATCACCCTGAACGGCAACTTGGATCTCGCCGTCACCAACGCTTTCATCACCATCACTAATGGTTTGACCCTGAACGGCGCCGTCAATTTGTCGGGCGAAAGCTCGCGCATCGATTTCGCCGGCACTCAGTCCCTCTTGGGAACGGCGACCGTGGTCTACAGCAACGTCAACAACTCGGTGCGACAAACCGTGGCCGGAGGCACCTTAACACTCGGTCCCAACACGATCGTGCGTGGAGGTTCCAACAACCTCTACGGCGCTCGCTTAGGGTACAGCGATCAGTACGGCGGTCCCACCAACGTCAATGTGGTGAATCAGGGGACGATCTCCGCCGACGTCTCGGGGTTGTCTATTGTCCAGATGGGCGGGCCCTTCACGAACGCGGGCGTCGTCGAGGCCAAGAACGGCGGTCGACTCAACCTCACGAATATGGGTCTGTCCAGCGCGACAGCCACGGTCCTCGCCGGCAGCACACTCAGCATCGGCGGAACTTGGTCCAACACGGGAACCATCCACAATACTTCGGGAACCCTGAACCTGGGCGGCACGTTCAATCTCGCCGCGCTGGGAACCGTGAATCGCTCGGGCGGTACTGTCAACCTGACGGGAACGTTCAACAACGCCGCCACCACGCTCGACACCACCACGCACTTGGGCGGCACGCTGCAATTGGTTGGCGGCTCCATTCAGGGCGGAACCGTCAATGGCCCACTGGCCACAACCTCCACCGGCGGCACGCTGAATGGCATCACCCTGAACGGCAACTTGGATCTCGCCGTCACCAACGCCTTCATCACCATCACCAATGGTTTGACCCTGAACGGCGCCGCCAATTTGTCGGGTGAAAGCTCGCGCATCGATTTCGCCGGCACTCAGTCCCTCTTGGGAACGGCGACCGTGGTCTACAGCAACGTCAACAACTCGGTGCGCCAAACCGTGGCTGGGGCGACCTTGACACTCGGTCCCAACACGATCGTGCGTGGAGGCTCCAACAGCCTCTACGGCGCTCGCTTAGGCTACAGCGATCAGTACGGCGGTCCCACCAACGTCAATGTGGTGAATCAGGGGACGATCTCCGCCGACGTTTCGGGGTTGTCTATTGTCCAGATGGGCGGGCCCTTCACGAACGCGGGCGTCGTCGAGGCCAAGAACGGCGGTCGACTCAACCTCACAAATATGGGTCTGTCCAGTGCGACAGCCACCGTCCTCGCCGGCAGCACACTCAGCATCGGTGGAACTTGGTCCAACACGGGAACCATCCACAACACCTCGGGAACCCTGAACCTGGGCGGCACGTTCAATCTCGCCGCGCTGGGAACCGTGAATCGCTCGGGCGGTACTGTCAACCTGACGGGAACGTTCAACAACGCCGCCACCACGCTCGACACCACCACGCACTTGGGCGGCACGCTGCAATTGGTTGGCGGCTCCATTCAGGGCGGAACCGTCAATGGCCCACTGGCCACAACCTCCACCGGCGGTACGCTGAATGGCATCACCCTGAACGGCAACTTGGATCTCGCCGTCACCAACGCTTTCATCACCATCACTAATGGTTTGACCCTGAACGGCGCCGTCAATTTGTCGGGCGAAAGCTCGCGCATCGATTTCGCCGGCACTCAGTCCCTCTTGGGAACGGCGACCGTGGTCTACAGCAACGTCAACAACTCGGTGCGCCAAACCGTGGCCGGAGGCACCTTAACACTCGGTCCCAACACGATCGTGCGTGGAGGCTCCAACAACCTCTACGGCGCTCGCTTAGGCTACAGCGATCAGTACGGCGGTCCCACCAACGTCAATGTGGTGAATGAGGGGACGATTTCCGCCGATGTGTCGGGGCTCTCCATCGTCGTCCAGGGAGGTTCACTGACGAATTCAGGCGTCATTGAGGCCAAGAATGGCGGTCGAGCGAACCTAGGAAATCTCTCCGTGACCAACCTCTCGGGCGGAACGCTCACCGGCGGCACATGGCGAGTGTACGGAACCAGTCAACTCCGCCTTCCTGGCTCGGTCACGACGAACGCCGCGAACATTCTGCTGGACGGAGCTGCCTCGGCGGTTTTCGTGGGCAGTGGGAGCACCGATGCGCTTTTCAACCTGGTGACGAACACGGCGAGCGGAAATCTGACGTTGCAGAATGGGCGAGTGTTCACTCCTACGGGCGACTTTACCAGTTCCGGCAATCTGTCGATCGATGCGACGAGCCGTTTCGGGAACTCGGTGGCGCAGTTGCCGCCGACTAGCGGCTTGGTCAGTTTCTGGAAAGGAGACGGAAACGCCAGCGACAGTGTCGGGAGCAATCCGGGCGCATTGAACAATGGCGCGACAGCGTCGACCGCTGGCGTTCAAGGGAGTACGTTTTCTTTTGATGGCGTCAATGATCACGTGGCTATCAGCGACGCAGCCAATCTGCGGCCCACCAATCTTACGATCGAATCGTGGGTGAACTTTAATGCCGTCCCTGGTGGTTCCACGGTCTACTCGCTAGTCGCCAAGCCTGTAGGATCCGCCGACGAAGATTCGTTTGCCGTCTGGTATTCGCTCGGCGCGCTGCGGGCCTATGTGGGCAGCAGCGGCACGACCAGCTCGTCCATCGCCTATAACTGGACGCCGACGACCGGCACTTGGTATCACGTCGCCTTCACATTCGACGATCCCAGCGACACCTTGAGGCTGTACGTTAACGGGGCGCTGGCGACATCCGGAACCACCTCGCGCACGATCGGATACGACGGTCAGTCGGTGTATCTGGGGGCCGATACGACAAGTAGTGTGTTGAGTTACCCGTTCAACGGCAAGTTGGACGAAGTGCGATTCTACAATCGGGCGCTCACGGCGACCGAAGTACAGTCGACGTACAACTACGAGTCGTCCCACTTGTTTACGCAAACCGGTGGAACGACCACCGTGAATGGTCAATGGAACGCCGTCTCGTCCGCCATCCAGGGCGGATCGCTGCTGGGGAGCGGCACGCTATCTGGACCGCTGACCGTCGCCAGCGGAGCACAGCTCGCGCCTGGGAACAGCCCCGGGATTCTCAGCGCGGGCAACACATCCCTCCAGGCCGGGTCCAACTTTCGCGTGGAAGTGAACAGTCCCTATGCGACGGCTGGGACCGATTACGATCAACTGAGAGTGACGGGAACCGTCAGTTTGAACGGTGCGAACTTGTTGTTAACCGGTGGCATCGGTGCTCCACCCGTTGTTTCTCCGTTGCGCATCATCGACAACGACGGCAGCGATCCGGTCGTGGGCACATTTGCCAGCTTGCCCGAGGGGGCCACGGTATCGGTCAACGATTTGAATGCCACGATCAGTTATGTCGGCGGCGACGGGAACGATGTCGTTCTGATTCCTTTCATTCCGAACCATCCCCCCGAGATCTTCGCACAGACGCTCGCGGTTAACGAAAACGCGACCCTCGTCGGCGCCGTCGCCGCAACCGATCCCGATTTAGTTTCCCCGGGGGACACGCAGACATTTTCGATCACCGGAAACGGACCGGACGACAGTCGGTTTTCGATTAGCAGTGCCGGCGTTTTGAGTTTCCTGGCGCCGCCCGATTACGAAAACCCGCTCGATGTCGGCGGGACGGCCGGCGACAACTCATATCGCGTTGAAGTCAAAGTGGTAGATAGCCAGGGCGAGTTCGCGACGGCAATCATTACGGTGGACGTTCAACCGTTGAACGACAATTCGCCGATCTTCACATCCGCTGCCGCCGCCACGGTTCCAGAAAACTCGACGGCCGTCCTGACGATCAACGCCACCGACGCGGATCGTCCCATCCAGACCATTACCTATTCGCTCGTGGGCGGCGCGGATCAATCGCGTTTCACGATCGTCAGCGGAAATCAATTACGATTCGTCACGTCGCCCGACTATGAGAATCCGACGGACGCCAACGGCGACCGGGTGTATCTCGTGCAGATTCAAGCCGATGACAATCTAGGCAGGACCACCGTTCAATCGGTGAGCGTCACTGTGTCGGCGGTAAACGACAATGCCCCGTCTTTCACTTCGCCGACGACGGTAACGGTGGCCGAGAATACCACGGTGGTCCATACGCTGTCGGCCATCGACGCCGATCTACCGGCTCAATCGATCAGTTATTCAATTACAGGAGGAGTGGATGCCGCCAAGTTTTCGCTCTTCGGCGGCACTCAAGTTAGATTCGTGTTCGCACCTGATTTTGAGACGCCGACCGATACGAATGGCGACAATGTTTATCAGGTTCAGGTGACGGCAAGCGATAGTCAAGGCTTAAGCACACCTCAGACCATTCAGGTTACCGTAGTCAATGGCAATGAAATCCCCACGGCGGTGACGGATACGGGGAGCGCGTTCGAAGACGGTTCGGCCGTTTCCATCGATCTGGCGACGAATGATTTCGATGTTGACGTCGGCGACGTCCTGCACATCGCCAGCTTGAACACCACGGGAACCATGGGGCAGGCGACGATCAACGGCGATGGCCGCTCGGTGACGTACGATCCCGGCGCGCACTTTCAGGATCTGGCCGTCGGTGCGACTCGCGCAGACATCTTTCGGTATGTGGTGAGCGACGTGGGTGGATTAACTTCGACCGGCACGGTCACCGTCACCATCCAAGGGAAGAACGACGCGCCAGTAGCAAACAACGACACGGCGGCGACGAGTTCCTCGACGCCCGTGTCGATTCTTGTGCGGGCCAATGATGTGGACATCGACGGCGACTCGCTGGTAGTCCAGTCGGTCACGAGCCCGGCTCATGGAAGCGTCACGATCAGCGGGGACCAGTTAAGCGTGATCTACACGCCAGATGCCGGCTTCGCGGCAACCGATTCGTTCACTTATGTCGTGTCTGATGGGCATGGCGGTACGGCGACCGCCGCGGTTTCGGTGGTGGTCAACGATGCGCCGCTGGCGGTCAACGATCGCTATTACACCGAAAAGAACGCCGTGCTCACGATCGGCGTCCCGGGTGTACTGGCCAACGATTCGGATCCCAATCCAGGCGATACTCTATCGGTCGCCATGATTAACAACTCAGCAGCCAATCTCGGCGCCGTCGTTACGTTGCCCTCGGGCGCCAAAGCAACGCTGAATAGCGACGGAAGCTTGTCGTACGATCCGAACGGGCAGTTTGCATATTTGGCGTTCGCTCAAGAAACCAATGATTCGTTCACTTATACCGTTGCCGATCATCGCGGGGGCGTGAGCACCGCTACGGTCACGATCACGGTCACGAATTCATTGTATGAACTGCCCGACCTGACGCTGAACTCGTCGAATATCTCGTTTTCTCCCGTGAACCCTGCGGCGGGTTCTCCGGTGACGATCTTTGCGACTATTCGCAACGCCGGTTACACGGCAGCGGGTCCGTTCGACGTGTCATTCCGAGACTTCGGCGCCTTGCTGGGCACGGCTTCGGTGACGGGTCTTGCCGCAGGCGCCTCAACCACCGTTTCCATCAATACGACGTACCCCAGTGCTGGCTATCGGTTAATTTCCGTGACGGCCGATCCAGGGCTGAGTGTCGCCGAAACTCACGAGTCGAATAACTCGGCCAATGCGGTTTTGCAGGTAGGGACGCCGGTGACTCCTTCGGCCACGATCCATGTGACCACAAACTCGCTGACAGCGACGCCGGGTTCGATTGTCCTGGCAACGGGCACGGGGTTCTACGATTTTGATGCGATTCCCGGCAGCAACGATTTCCCTGTCCAAGGCGGCGCCGTTACCGTGGAAGTGCTCGACGCCAGCACGCTCACGGTGCTTTCGACCTATTCCGGCACTCACACAAACGTCAATGGCGACCTCTCTCAAGCGATCCTGGCTCCCAGCACGGCGGGCATCTACCTCTTGCGAGTCACTGTGACGGACTCGAGCGCCTCGAACTACAGCGTCGCGGGCTTCGATCTCGTGTCATTGACCGTCGCGACGCCGACGCCATTCGACCCGCCGCCTCCCTTCCTGCCGCCCCCACCCTCCACTCAACCTCCACAGATTCTGCCGCCAGCACAGATCGAGTTGCCCAGCGGCGGTGGATACCTCAGTGGCGCGTCGAGTGTTCCTGGAGGTCCGGCATCGATTCCCAATAACGTCTACGTTTATTCGGAACACATTTTCTTCAGTGATGCCAATCCGGACATCGGCGAAGAGATTCTGGTTTTTGCTTACATCAATTTCCATGGCACGAACGATCCGGTCGCGCCGTTTGAAGTTAATCTCAATGACATTTTTCCCCTGGGAGGCGCTCTACAGACCTTTACGATGGGCACGGCGCTCGTATCGTTCCCTGCTGGCGAATCCGACACACCGCAGGTCGTTGTCATACCTTACCGCAATACGGCCGCCGGCGCGCACATTCTGCAGATTGATACAACGCCTCCTACCGCGAAGAACGTATCCATATTGGACGACGATGCCACTCGGCTCTTGCAGGTCGGGCCCCCCAGCCCCACGCTCGACGTGCAGAAAGCTGGAGTGTTATTGAACGACGCAGATCACAACAATCGCGTCTCGCCGGGCGATACCCTGCGCTACACGCTGATAGTTTCGAACACCGGCGACCTCTCGATCACCGGTGCGACGGTCAATGATGTCTATGACGCCGCACTGGTTGACTCGCCAGCGAATATTACCAACGGCGGCGTCGATCTCGGCGATTCGATCACTTGGATGCTAGGCGCCCTGGCCGGCCATCAGCAAGTGACGCTCCACTACGAATTGCCGATTTCCGCGTCGGTCCCCGACGATACGATTCTGGCCAATGTCGCCCTGCTGTCCGCGGACGGAGTGGCGGCGGTGGCGGATGCTTCGCGAATCCCGATCCATGTGAACGACGCGCCGACGGTCTTGGGCGAGTCGTTCCCTATTCCCGAAGATCAGTCGGTGACATTCAGTGCGTTGGCAAACGATCTGGACGTTGACGGAGACACACTGTCAATCACATCCGTAAGCTCGCCAGCGCATGGCACAGCGACGCTGGGTGCTGGCGGCATCATCACCTACGTCCCCACGCCCGACTATTTTGGCGCGGACAGTTTTACTTACACCGTCGACGACGGCTGGGGAGGAACCGCGATCGGCACGGTGTCCATCAATCTGGCGTCCGTGGTCGATATCGCGGGCGATGCGGTCAACACACCACAAAACACGGCCGTCACGATCGCCGTCCTGGCCAACGACTCGTTCGAGGGGACGCCGTCCGCAGTGACCGTGACCCCCGCAGCGAACGGCGTCGTCGTGGTCAACGCCAACCACACGGTGACCTACACGCCGAACGCCTATTATTCTGGAATCGACAGTTTCACTTATTCGGTCCACTCGGGCGGCGTGACCGAAACGGCGACCGTTTCGCTGACGATCGCTCCCGGCGGATCGCTTCGCGGCACAATTGACAATGACCTTTTTCTGGTGATCTATTCCGCGACCGATATTCGCGTTTCACTCAGCACGAACGGTGGTCCGAGCCTAATCCTGGGCGTATTTCCTTTGGGAACCGAAGTGGTCGTGGATGGTTTAGGCGGAACGGATTCACTCACGCTCGGCCTGCTGGCCTCGCAATGGGGCGATTTGACGGACTTGCAGCTGACCAGTCTCAATTCCTATCTGGCGGCCCCCAGTGGTCATGCACTCAATCTGTCCGTGCCGCCGGCGAGCGATTTCGCGTCGGTGAATATCGAATCGGCCGAGTTGTTCTTGAACGACGACGACTCGCTGGTGAACATCACGACATGCATAGCGAGAATAACAAACGGGGCGCAGATCGTTGTCGGAACGCCGAACAATGATACGTTAACGGGTTCGTACGCCGCAGATTTGATTTTCGGCCTGGATGGCAACGACGTCCTGTGGGGATTCGACGGGGCGGATTGCCTACTGGGCGGAGCAGGCGACGACGTCGTGCACGGCGATGCCGGAGATGATTGGATGCTGGGAGGAGCCGGCAATGATTTGCTCTACGGCGATTGGGGATTCGATTCACTAGTCGGCGGCACGGGCCAAGACTTGCTGGACGGCGGTTTTCACGATGATCAACTGGAAGGAGGGCCCGACGCCGACACGATCCTGGGCGGTCCGGGATACGATACCTTCCGCATCGAAAAAGACGATGCCGCAGCCGATCTCATGAACGGAGGCGACAATACCGACAGCATTCTGAATGTCGCCGCCGCTCCCGTCGTGCTTGCTAATTTCAACGCCGGGACGAACAGCATCGAGTGGTGGTTTGGCAATCACCAGCCCATTTTTGGCACGGAAACTGGCGACTCGCTCTCATTCATGATCTCGCCGTCCTACTCCATGTCGCTGTCCGCAGTCAGCTATATCGATGGTCGCGGAGGCCCAGACATCATCACCGGCACTTTTGGGACGGATGACATTCGCGGCGGCGAAGGAAACGACGTACTCATCGGCCTCGGCGGTTCCGATACCCTGCTCGGCGGCAACGGAGATGATTCGCTCGACGGAGGCGACGGGGTGGATTACCTGTACGGGGGCGACGGCGCGGACACCATCACGACCGGCGGCGGACGTGACAACGTCTATTTCGTCGGCGACCTCTTGTCGCTCGACACCATCACCGATTTCGCCCTCTACAGCGATATGATCCATCTCCAGGCCTACGCCGCCTCGTATTCGGCTCTGACTTTCACGATCGCCGGCACGCAAACCACGATGGAACTGGCGAATGGCAAGAAGATTCGCCTGCTCAATTGGAATCGCGTCCTGCGGTCAAGTCAGATCGTGTTTTGACGGAAGACCGGTGGTTGAACGGCGAGCTTGAGAACCAGCAATGGTACGAATCCCACGATTGCGAGGGTCCGATCCGCAACACAACGGGGCTAGCTCGGGCTTGTTCAAGCCGGCTCTCTAGTTGGACAGCACCATGTCAACCGCGGAGCGAAAGGCAACTTTGGCGGAGCGGTCCTTGCGACGTCGAACAGGAGGAGATTGCTTAGCGATTGAGCGTTCCATGGCGAGGACGAATTTCCAGTGCCGAAACTTAACCCTTGATTTACGTGACGCTTAGCGAGCATTCGCGCCCGTCGCTCATAGCGACTCGGCACGCGAATTGCTCCCTGCATTCGCGTTCGCGGTGATTCCCCGCAACAACGTTGGGACGGTGGTCTTGGAAGGCTGGCTGGAGACCGTCAACGTCGCTCGCGACCCGGACCGATCGCGTCAGCACCCATGCGCTGCGATCGCCAGGAAGGTGGGAAAACGAGGACTTGCCATGAAGCACGGCTATCTCATTGACATGGACGGAGTACTTTACCGCGGCTCAGAACTCATCCCCGGCTCCGCCCACTTCATCCACCAACTACGTGCTCGCGGAATCCCCTTCCGTTTCTTGACCAACAACAGCCAACGCACTCGACGCGATGTCGTCGCCAAGCTCGCCCGCATGGGCATTGACGTCGAAGAAGAACACGTCTTCACCTGTGCCATGGCCACCGCTCGCTTTCTGGCTCAACAAAAGCCCGGTGGGACCGCATTCGTGATTGGCGAAGGTGGTTTACTCACCGCTCTACATCAAAATGGTTTCGCCGTCGTCGATCATGAGCCCGACTATGTCGTGGTCGGCGAGGGACGGACGTTCAATCTCGAACTCGTCGAAGCCGCTGTCCGCATGATCCTGGGCGGCGCCAAGTTGATCGCCACCAATCTCGACCCTAGCTGCCCAACCGCCAACGGCGTCCGACCTGGCTGCGGCGCAATGGTCGCGATGCTCGAGGCAGCCACCGGCGTGAAAGCATTCAGCGTCGGTAAACCAAGTCCACTAATGATGCGAGCCGCTCGCAAGGAACTGGGACTCGCCACCGCCGAAACCATCATGATTGGCGACACCATGGAGACCGACATTCTGGGTGGCGTGCAACTCGGCTTCCACACCGTCTTGGTGCTCAGCGGCGGCACTCGACGCGAAGACCTCGATCACTACGCCTATCAACCCGAGGTTGTCGTGGAATCGCTAGCCGACTGGACCGAACAACTGGAACGACGCGGTTGGCGACCCGCTTGGTGGGCCGCTGAACGTATGACGGCTTGATGGTCATTGGTCATTGGTCATTGGTCATTGGTCATTGGAGGCGTTGCGGTTGGAGTGGCTTCGCGTCTCGCGAAGCGAGACGGCTACGTAGCCCGCTCACTTTGTGAGCGGAACCTCCGCTCTGCGTAACGACGACCTCGGACTAAGCGCAAGCGACTACGCAGACAGACCTGACTCGCTGGCGCACGGCGGCGTTTCGTCTCGCGAAGCGAGACGGCTACTTCGTCCACACCCTTCGCAAGAGATCGACGAAGTTGCGCCACATAATTCCTTCGATGTCGTCTGCCGTATAACCTCGTTTGCGGAGCAGGCCTGGGAGCGTTTGTAGGTCGGCGATCGAATTCATGTCCATCGGCGTTTGCTCGTGGCCATAGCCGCCATCCAGATCAGTACCAATGCCGACGTGCTTCGCGTTGCCCGCCATCTGACACACATAATCAATGTGGTCGCAGATCCGCTCAATCTTCAACTGAAAGTCGGCCGGCTTACTCTTCAAGTGCACCCAGCCCGGAATCATCATGATGGCGTCGAAGGCCATCCCCATGACGCCGCCCCGCTCAATCACTGCCTTGATCTGATCGTCGGCAAACTGACGGTTCCATGGCGCAAGAGCCCGCACATTCTGGTGGCTCGCCCAAATCGGGCCGTCATAAATGTCCAACGCATCCCAGAAACACTCGTCGCACAAGTGCGTTACATCCAGGATGATTCCCAGATTCTTCATCTCGCGCAACAGGTCTTTGCCCTTGGCAGGCAACGGCCCTTGAGCATCCGTGCCATGAGCGTAGACTCCGGGCCCGTAATGAGCCGGTCCCAACGCTCTCAGCCCATCCTCGTAGCTTCGCTCCAAATGCTTGAGCGTCACGATCGAGTCGGCGCCCTCCAGACTCAAGATGTACCCGATCGGCAGCTTGGGACCCGCCGGCTCGCCGCGCGAATTCGCTGTGTAGTTGGTACCGTCATCGACGTTCGTCGCATGCAGCCACTCGACCAAGTGCTTTTCAAGTTGCTCTTTGTTGCGAATCTGCACCATCTCGCCTTGAGCTTCCATCTCGCGGTACCAAGCAAGTTGCCCTTGCGTGGTCGCCCACGCCTGCTCGGGCGAAGACCAACCGGGGAGACGATGAAAATACGGCGAGAAGCGACCGATTTGAGTCGCCACGCACAATCCCACTCGCCCCTTCCGCATCTCGGGAAAACAAACCGTGTTGTTGCCCCGATCCACTTTGTCCTTCATATAGACTTCCCAACGCCGAATCCGCTCCAACGTCCAGCGTTGGTCTCGATTCCATTCGAGCGCGTTCATGCTGAGGTCGAGATGGACGTCGAAGATGAGCGGGGAATCTGGCATGGGTGCAGTCTCCGAATAGCTAAGGGTAGGGCAGAGTCGGGGTAGGGCGGGAGTGGGGCAGTTGAGGCGTTGGCGGGCTGCTGATCGGCCATCACGAGTGGGCACGCCGCAACTCGCCCACTCGTCGAACGACTCGCCATGCGTTCCAATCGTCGCAGTGAGCGTCTTTGTAACGCGCCCCACTCGATCCGACCACTGAGGGAGCTCGCCGCATGAGTCCAATTTTCGTGAATGTAACTTATCGACTTCTCACGACCATCGGGGCTATCCTGTTGTTGCTCGCCTGCTGCGTCGCCTCGCCGACCTGGGGCGCGGAGCCCATCTTGGCGGGGGTTGCCGAATCGGACATCACACCGCCCGAGAAATTTCCCATGGCGGGCTACTACCATGAGCGACTGGCGACCGGGCAACGTGATCCGCTCAAGGCTAAAGCCGTTGTACTCCGCCAAGGGGAAACTGCGGTCGCGTGGGTGGTCTGCGATCTCACCGGCGTCTCTCGCGATCTGTGCGTGGCCGTTCGACGCGAAGCGTCAGCAAAGACAGGCATTCGTCCCGAACATATCGTCGTATCGGCGACTCATTCTCATACGGCTCCCGACTACACTCGAGACCTTTACGATTACCTGGGCGGCGTTCCTCAGGACTCACGTCGACCGGCGTACGCGTCGCGGTTGATCCAAGGCGCCGTCGACGCCATCGTCCGCGCTCACGCCTCCGCTCGCCCCGCTCAAATCCTTCAAGGGTCCGCTCAACAAACAACGCCAGTTTCGTTCAACCGTCGGTTCGTCATGCGAGATGGCAGTGTTCGCACCTGGCAACGACTCGACACGCCTGGCGTCCTGCGAGCGGCTGGGCCCGTTGATCCGGAGATCGGCTTGATGCTGATTCGCGACACGGAATCGCAGCAGCCCCGCGGCTTGATCAGCAACTTCGCCCTCCACCTCGATACGGTCGGTGGACTCCTATGGAGCGGCGATTATCCATTCTTCATTGAGCAGGCGGTACGCCGACAATTGGGCGACTCCGTCGTTTCCCTGTTCGGCGCGGGGACCTGCGGCGACATCAACCACTCGGACCCCGTCGCTAAGGAAAGACTCAAAACCGACGCCATCGGCGGCGCTCTCGCCAGTTCGATCCTCCCAACCCTCCCTCAACTCTCCGCCATCGACGTCGCCGCCGCAGATGCCTTGCCCCTGCAAGTGCGTACGACGGTGGTGTCGCTCCCGTTGCAGGAAATCGCCGAAGAGCATTTGGAACGAGCTCAGAAGTTGATCCCAGCGGCGAAGGAAGGCCAGAAGGTTGAATTCTTCGATCTCGTGTCAGCGTACAAGGCGGTGGTGCTGGATCATCTCCGCAACAAGCCGTCGCGACTGAAGACCACCGATTATTTGAGCTGGGGACTCTCGCACGAATGGGCCGGTGTTGGCGCCGCACTCCCCGTCGAAGTCACGACCGTCACTCTGGGGCGAGAGTTCGCGGTCGTATTCTTGCCTGGCGAAGTCTTTGTCGACCTCGGACTCGCCATCAAACGCCACTCGCCCTTCCGCACCACGCTGGTCGTGGAACTTTCAAACTGCGTCGAGACGATCTACATTCCCACTCGAGCGGCTTACGCGGGCGGCAGCTACGAAGTCACCAACTCGAACCTACAGCCCGGCAGCGGCGAAATGTTAGTCGAAGCAGCGCTCAAGCTGTTGCGCGAGTCGGCGACCACGGGCGCCGGCGGCTGACCGCTCGCGAAGCGAGCGGGCTCCTAATGTACGACGGACTTCTAGTCCGTCGACCCGTTGCGCACCGTGGCGGTTCCCCACCAGCAAACGCCCCACAACGCGGTTGGGCTGACGGCATGGGGCGCTCGCACGCCATGCGGCTGACCGCTCGCGAAGCGAGCGGGCTACGACGGCCAAAATCTGAGATTGCTCAAATCGGGCGAAATCGGGTATTTTGCGCGACGGCGCAAGAGGCGTTGTGAGATAGCGAGTAAGGCTCAAGGAGGAGCTGACCATGGGGCTCATGACCAAATTAGCGGCGTCGTTTCGCAAACGAGTTCTCGGGCAGCGACCGCCACTCTCCCCCAATGCCATCAAAGGGCGAGAATATGATGGTCAAACCATGGAGCTGTTTGCTCGAGTGCTGCGACGCAACTCCTGCTGCCTCGACATTGGCGCTCATCGAGGTTCGATTCTGAAGCACATGCTCCGCCGCTCCCCCCAGGGAACACATCACGCATTCGAACCGCTGCCGCATTACGCCGAACTGCTGCGAGCCAAGTATCCGCGGGCGGTCATCCATGAAGTCGCGACGAGCAACCGCACGGGGACGTCGTCCTTCTGTTTCGTCGAGAACGCGCCCGCCTGGAGCGGTCTCCAGCAACGACTTTACGAAGTTCGCGAACCCAAAATTCAGCCGATCGAGGTCAAGGTTGCTCGGATCGATGACCTCGTTCCGACCGATCTTCTCGTGCGCCTCGTCAAGCTCGACATCGAGGGCGGCGAATACCATGCGTTACTCGGCGCGGCGGCGACCATCCGCCGCAGCCAGCCCTACATCGTGTTTGAAGCGGGTGAAACCTCCACGGGACAGTATGGCGTTTCGCCCGACGAAGTCTTTGAGTTAATCACCCATGAATTTGGACTTGTTCTCACCACGATGCGTCGCTGGCTCGACGACGCCCCACCGTTCACAGCGAGTGAATACCGCGACAACTGGCAAGCTCGCGGCGACTTTTACTTCCTCGCACATCCCCAACACTAGACAACAGCCCTTGGAGTTGATTTCCATGCGTACCCGAATTCCCCTGTTGGTTTTCGCCGCCGCGCTGGCAGGCGTAATTGTCTTCGACTCGCCCACTCATGCCCAATTGTTCCAGGGTCGTCAGGGGCTGTTTGGCAATTCGGCGGTGACCGAAGCGCAGATTGTCGAGTCGGCCACGCAAGTGCTCGACGAAGTCATGGTCGAACCGGGTAAAGCCATCCCTCAATCACTGCTGGCCGAAGCGGAGGGGATCGCCATCATTCCGAGCCTATTGAAGGGTGGTTTCGTCGTCGGCGTGAAGCATGGTCGAGGGGTGGTGGTTGTTCGCGATCGGCAACGCACCTGGCAGCCGCCAAAATTCGTGACGATCAACGGCGGCAGCGTCGGCTGGCAGGCTGGCATTCAACAGTCGGATCTGATTCTGGTCTTCCGCACGCCTCGCAGCATCGATTCGCTCATGAAGGGGAAACTCACCATCGGCGCCGATGCCGCCGCCGCCGCGGGCCCCGTGGGACGGCAAGCGGCCGCCGCCACCGACATCAGCCTGCAAGCTGAAATCTACTCCTACTCGCGCAGTCGCGGACTGTTCGCGGGTCTAGCGCTCGACGGGTCCGTGATGCAGTTGGACCCCAATGCCACCACGGTCTATTACACCACGGCGACGCCCGGCGAATTACCCGCCCCCGGCTCGCCTGCCCCGTTCCCGCCCACCGCCGATCGACTGTTGCAACGAGTGAACGCTTACACGAGCGGGCCGCCCATGCCCGCCACGACCGTCCCCGCTCCTGACAATTTTTCGAATGCCCCAAATTATCCGCCGCCCGCCCCTCCTACCCAACCGAGCGCCCGTCGCGATTGGGCCGCCAACTACACTCGATTGCAACAATTGCTGGATGAGGAGTGGCGTGAGTATTTGGCGCTGCCCACCTCCGTTCTGGATGGCACTCGCACAAACGCACCGGTCGATATGACTCCCTACCTGCAACGTTATGAACGAGTGGCTCGCGATCCCGCATTCCGCTCGTTGGCGGAACAGCCCGACTTCCAGGTGGTGATCGACCAATTACGGCAAGCCGTGGCCGCTGGCCGTAACCGCCCCTCGCTGGCGCTCCCCCCGCCACCGCGATAGGCTATCGTACGCCACGCGGAATATCCGCTCGCGAAGCGAGCGGACTACGTAGCCGTCTCGCTTCGCGAGACGACCAGCCGCCGACCGAGCACCCCCCGCTCTTGCCGAACGGGTCCGAAGCAATGCGGCGGCTATCGTTCGCCACGCGGACTAGCCGCTCGCAAAGCGAGCGGGCTACGTAGCCGTCTCGCTTCGCGAGACGACCAGCCGCCGACAGAGCAACCCCGGCTCTTGTCGAACGGGTCCGAAGCAATGCGGCGGCTATCGTTCGCCACGCGGACTAGCCGCTCGCGAAGCGAGCGGGCTACGTAGCCGTCTCGCTTCGCGAGACGACCAGCCGCCGACCGAGCAACCCCGGCTCTTGCCGAACGGGTCCGAAACAATGCAGCGGCTAACGTTCGCCACGGGGCCTTTCCGCTCGCGAAGCGAACGGGCTACTTAGCGAAGCGAGCGGACCACTCCACCCATTTTACGCAAACAACCCATATTAACTTGTGTGCCACATTGGGAATTCAGTCTTTACGGCTTGGCGCGATGACGCATTGCTTGAGGAGTGGGGAAGGGTTCCAGCGGGCAGCGGTCTTGCCGAGGACCAGGGGTGAGAAAAGTGGTCATTGGGAAGCAGCGGACTCTCCGCAAGCTGGCAAAGGCGGGTAAGCTTCCATCTGGGTTGACCAATTTCTTGCAAAGGGTCACCCCGCAACTATAATCGCCAACAATTGCCATAACTGCCTTGTGCCGTGTGAAGTTAACGTCGATTTGTAGAGACTCGGGTTGCCTCGTAGGACCCGCTGCCAGAGGGATCGGGAAGGGTGCTGCCAGCACTTAACCCGCCGCCCGTACCTAAGATATTGAGGATAGGTGCATGACTTCGCGAAACTCGCGTTCCTTTTCCGCGGTTCGCCGAAACTCGAAATCATCCCGGCGTAAGCCGAGCCTCAGGCGGCTCATGGCAAATCGCTCTAAGTCATTGGAGCGATTAGAAGATCGCGCGATGATGGCGGTGGCGCCTCATTTGGCGGGCATTCAGCCGAATGGCGGCGATCTATTGCCGCTGACCAGCCTATCGGACAACCGATACGACTTGTCGGATGTCGGCTCGATCGCCGTCTTGTCGACTTCGCCGCGCGAGTTGCGGTTTGCGTTCGACGAATCGCAGTCGTTCGCGACCGAGGGGGTCCAAGGGATCCAGATTACTCGGGCCGGTAGCGACAAGTTGTTGGGCACGACCGATGACGTCACGGTCTTGGCCTCGAACTTGGCGGGCTTCCAAGGCTTTACGGGTTCGGATGCGGCGCCCAACGAGCATGTGGTGGTCGTACGTTTCCCGGAAACCTTGCCGGACGACTTGTACCGCGTGGAGATCTTTGGCGTCGACAACCCCTCGAAGGGGATTGTTGCATTGCGGAACGCTGCGGGCGATGTCTTTGCGCCAGCGGTCGAAGGCGCCGATCGGCAGACGATCGACTTCAAGTTGAGTCTGGGGGCGCAGGTGGTGGCGGTGGTCCCCCAGCCCACGACCTCATTGACCAATGGCAAGATCACGCAAGAACTGAATAAGATCGAGGTCTTCTTTAACGACGATGACCTCTGGCCGACGGCGGTGAAGACGGGTGACCTTTCGCCCGATCCGTCGGTGGTGAAGACCGAGTTTTACCGGTTGATCTTCACGCAAGAATCGACTCGCAACACCGACGACGTGGTCTTCACGCCGAATCTGGTCGAGTACGATCCGGTCGCGAACAAGGCGACGTTGACGTTTAACCGCAACAAGTCGGATCTGACCGCGGTCGCCTCGCTGGATCAACTGAAGGACCCCACGACGGGCCTACCGGTGGGGCATGGCACGTTCCGTTTACGTATCGGCACGAATGAAGAAACGCCAGCGCCGCCGGTGGTGCGCGCGCCCAGTGCAACCGTGCGAGACGACTTCGGCACGGGCGAGACGGTGGTGATGGACTTCACGGCGGTGCAAGACTTCGAGCAATCGGTGTCGATCACTTACGCGAATGCGCCCCTGGGAGTAGGTGCGGCGCCAATCGTGACGGTCGTGGGCTCGGCGTTGTTCATCACGTTGAACAACGAACCTTCGACCCCAACGACCGCCGCTCAGTTGGCGGCGGCGATTGCTGGCAACTCCGCGGCGGCCGCGCTCGTGAACGCCACGGTGCCGATTGGCAATCCCAACACGCCAATCGCTTCGGCGTCAACCACCAGCACTCGGTTGGTGCTGAAGGGATTGGGCTCGAGTTTTGATACGGCGACCGAGTTGGGCAAGCTTGACCTGGCCGAGAATCAAAACCAGCTATTGTCGGCGGGCATCGAGCCTCAGCAGTTCGACTTCGCCTATCCGGGCGACAAGGATGAGCCTGGTCATCGCGACTTGCCGGACGAGGCGGGCCATGGGTACGAGCAGCACATCAATTACGACTATGGCGTCGACAACGAGAACGGCGTACGGACGATCAAGTACAACTTCCGATCGGCTTACGGCACGGACCCGTTGGGCGTGCCGCTTTCCAATGTGATTACGGACAGCCAGAAGGAACGGATTCGCGAAGGGCTCGAACTGTGGGCTCGCTACTTGGGCGTGCAGTTCTTCGAGACGGCGAATGAAGGCCTGACGATGGCGACGGGCAATCTGCAGGTGTTGAACACCAACGCCTTGGATGTGCGTCGCGTGTCGAACGGCGTGGTGCGAGTCGACCCGAATTACCAGAACGGCTTGTTGGTATTGGACACGAACAACACCTGGGACGACACATTTGGCGCATCGTACTTCCAGAGTGCGATGCAGGGCATCGGCTACATGCTGGGTTTGGGAAGTTCGCCGGAATTGCCGTCGGCGAATGAACTGATTTTCCCGAACGACAACGATGTGATCCACGGCCAGTTGGTCCATCGTCCCGACAGCAACGACATCGACGTTTATCGCTTCACCGTTGATCTGGCGCCGGGGAAGACCGGCGTGTTCTCGGCGGAGACGTTCGCGGAACGGCAGACGAACTCGAGTCTCCTGGATACGACCTTGCGACTCTACCGCGAGGTGCCGGCGACGGCGGCCGCCGCGCAAACCGATTTCAACTCGGGTGGCGCGGTGGGCGTGCGATTTGTGGCGATCGCCGCGGGCGGCCAGGGGAACGAGTATCAATTGTCGTTCTCGAAAACCGACCGGGGCGTCGGCGCTCAGCCGTTGGTGGTCGTGGTCGGGTCTTCGATCAGCATCGACTTGAATTCCACGCCTGGCAGCGAAACGACCGCTCAAGAAGTGATCGATGCGATCGCGAACAACACGGACTCGGCGGCGTTGATCCGCGCGGAATTGACGACCGCTCCGTCGACGGCCTCGTTGAACGTCGCTCAGTACAACATTAACTATTCGCCCCTCAGTCTGACTGGCGGCGCCGACGTACGGCGCGAGGTGGTTGCGCGGAACGACGACTATTACAGCAAGGATTCGTTCCTTGAGGTGACGTTGGAAGGCGGCGTCTACTATTTGGGCGTCAGCGCGGCTGGGAATGAGTCGTACGATCCCACCATTGAAAACACGGGAATGGGCGGTCGGACTCAGGGGACCTATCAGTTGCAGGTCAACTTCCGACCTCAGGTGGACGCGGACGACGCGATTCGCGACATGGATCGGCGGCTGGAAGGGCTGCCGGGCACGCCGCTGGATGGCGACGCCGACGGCGTCGCGGGGGGGCTTTACAATTTCTGGTTCCAGACTCGGAACTTGAATCGCGTGCTGGAGATCGTCGGCACGGGCGGTTCGTTCACCGATGGTCAAATCGTCACCATCACCAATTTCAATGGCACCGTCCGCCGGTTCGAGTTCAATACGACGGGTGGAGTCGGCGCGGGGAATGTCGCGGTCAACATTGTCTCGGGGGACAGCCCGGACGTGGTCGCCGACAAGCTGACTCAGGCGATCAACAGCGCCAACGGGTTTAATTCGCCGACGTTCGCCACCCGCTCAGGTTCGAAGGTGACGCTGACAGGCGACCGCACGGTTTCGCTCAGTTCCTCGATTGTCGGAATCCGGGTGCACGGCAAAACGATTTTCGTGAACAAGACCGCGGGCCCCAACGCGGATGGTTCGCTGGATCGCCCCTTCAACAACATCGCGTCGGCGACGGTGACGAACGCTTTCGGCGCCTCTCGGCCGGGCGATATTGTGCGTATCGTGGGCAACGGCGGATCGGACAACAACTTTGCGACACCGACCGACAACTTCGCCTATGAGATTGGTTTCGGCAGCTTGCCAGGGCAGTTGCTGTCGGACGGCACGACGATGGAAGTGCCCAAGGGGGTGACGGTCATGGTCGACGCGGGCGCCATTTTCAAGTTGCGCGCCGCGCGAATCGCGGTCGGCAGCGCGACGTTGGGCGTCGATCGCAGCGGCGGCGCCTTGCAGGTGTTGGGCACGCCGCAGCGAAACGTCTTCTTCACTTCGTGGTTCGACGAATCGATCGGCCGGGACACGTTTGCTTCGACCACCGCGGGCAGCACCGGCGATTGGGGCGGCATCACTTTCCAGAACGACCTGGATCACGACAAGGGCCGCGATGATTACGAATCGCAAGGCATCTTCCTGAACTACGTGAACCATGCCGACATCCGCTTCGGCGGCGGTATCGTCAACATCGATTCGAACGGCGTGGTGGTGCAGCCGATTCAGATGGTCGAGGCACGCCCCACCATCACGTTCAACTCGATCTCCAACAGCGCGGATTCGGCCATGTCGGCCGATCCCGACAGCTTCGAAGAGACGCAATTCAACACGCCCGAGTATCAGTTATCGGGAGCTTTCACTCCCGAGTATGGTCGAGTGGGTCCGGAGATTCACGGTAACCGGCTGACGAATAATTCCATCAATGGCTTGTTCGTGCGCATTACGACGCCGTCCGGTTCGGGGACCACCGTGTTGTCGACGCAAGGGCGGTTCGACGACACCGACATCGTCCACTACATTCCCGAGAACCTCACGATCCACGGGACTCCGGGCGGACCGATTCAAGACACGACTGTTTTGCCAGTCAATTTGATCACATTGACCGCGATCAGCGCCGGATTCTTGCCAGCGGGCAATTACAGTTATCGCTTCACGCTGGTCGACGAGAACGGCTATGAGGCGCCTCCGTCGGCGGCCACGAGTGTCGGTACCTTGACCGCGACAGGTGGCATTCGACTGAACAATCTCCCCATTGCGCCCACGGGTTACGTGGCGCGGCGTATCTATCGCAGCACCGATGGGGTGAACTTCGAGTTGGCCGCATCGATCAACGCATCGGACCTCACCTACTTTGATATCGGTCGCACGCTGGGCGGCGTTCTTGATACGAGCATCGGATCGCTCTTGCGTCCGAGACTTGATGGACGTCTCGCCGTCGATCCGGGCACGGTTGTCAAACTGGAGGGGTCGCGGATCGAGGTATCTTTCGGCGGTCAGTTGATCGCGGAAGGACTGGTCGGTCAGGACGTCATCTTCACCTCGAAGTTGGATGATCGATTCGGAGCGGGCGGCACGTTCGACACCAACAATGACAATTCGGCTGCCGTCGAGGGTCGGCCGAACCCCGGCGACTGGGGCGGCATCTATGTGGGCCATACGAGTCGCGCGAATTTCGATCACTCGATGATCGCATTCGGCGGCGGCATCACCAAGTTGCCGGGCACGTTCAAGGCCTTCAACGCCTTGGAAGTGCATCAGGGCGATCTGCGCCTGGTCAACAGCATTATCGAGCAGAATTCAACGGGCATTGGCGGTCAGGGACCGACTCAACGGCTCGGCCATCTGAACAATGAAACGGCCGTCGTCTTCGTCCGCGGAGCTCAACCGATCGTGGTGGGCAATACGTTCCGCAACAACGACGATCAGGACTTGCTGCCGACCAACCCGGATCAGGCGGTCATTTCGATCGACGTCAATTCGCTGAGCTACTTGAACGTGACCGACACGGGCCGCGAGACGGGCGGCGTGAATAGATACGAGCAGTTCGAGACCAACGCCGGTCCGCTCGTGCGGCTCAATAAACTAGCTCGCAACGGCATCAACGGTATGTGGGTGCGAGGCGGGACGTTGGCGACGGAAGGAGTGTGGGACGACACGGATATCGTGCACGTGTTGTTCAACACCGTTACCGTGCCGAATTTCCACACCTATGGCACATTGCGGTTGCAGAGCAGCTCGACGGAAAGCCTGGTTGTGAAACTGCTGGGCGCCGACCGCTTGAATGGCCTTGTCGGCGGCACTGGTTTCTACAACAAGTATCAGAACACTGGCTTGACGGCGACGGGGACGCCGCTGGACATCGACGATCGCATCGGCGGCGTGATCCATATCGTGGGCCAACCGGGTCATCCGGTCGTCATGACGTCGTTCCACGACGATTCGATTGGCGCAGGTTTGCAGCCCGACAATACGCCGCAGAATGACACGAACAACAACGGCATCGCGACGATTCCCGCGCCGGGCGACTGGCGCAGCGTGCTACTGGACCAGAACAGCCACGATCGCAACGTCGAATTGATCATGGAGACGGAGACTCCGGGCGCGGATGCGCCGGGGAACAACGCGACTCCGCAGACCGCGCAAGTTTTGGGGGCTTTGGCCCAGGGCATCCAGGGCGGCGACGAAAACCTGCGACTGGGCTTTGAGGTGCATGGTTATCTGAACGATCCGCGCGACGTCGACGTCTACAGCTTCACGGGCTACGCGGGCACCGAAGTGTGGTTGGATATCGACCGCACGAACCAGAGTTTAGACACGTTGGTTGAGTTGTTGAACGCCGATGGCGTGGTCGTCGCGCGGTCCGATAACTCGTTGGATGAATCGCAGGATGGTTCGTTGCTGTTCCGCGGCGAAGGGGTGCCGCCGCAGTATGTGAACAACCTGATCAAGTCGCCGGCGAATCAGCGCGACTTTGGTACGCTCAATCCGCGCGATGCGGGCATGCGAGTGGTGTTGCCGGGAACCATCGGCACCGCCTCGACGTTCCACTTCCGCATTCGCAGCAACGGGGCCAACCTGGATCGGCTGGATGGCGGTCTCACGGAAGGCAACTACATCGTCGAACTGCGCATGCAGGAGACGGACGAAGTGCCGGGATCGATCGTTCGCTATGCGGACATTCGTTACGCGACCACGGGCGTGGAAGCTTATGGCTTGCCAGCTCATTCGCCCCTTTCGGGCGAGGTGACCGAAGATTCGGAAGTCGCCGCGACAGGTACGCTCTCGGGTCCTGAAGAGGACAACGATAACAT
Organism: Pirellulales bacterium; assembly: GCA_046349915.1. GTDB lineage: Bacteria > Planctomycetota > Planctomycetia > Pirellulales > Pirellulaceae > CAIXSC01. The sequence goes on from JAXMBL010000005.1 coordinate 65,402, forward strand.
CAACCCCACGGCGGGCCTGCCTGGCTCGGGACCGCAGTACATCGGCAACCTGCTTGCATCCGACCGATCGGTCATGTCGATCGGCGGTACGTTGACCGGCTATAACGACGTCGACTTCTACGAATTCGTGGTGAATTACACGCCGCTTTCGGGCGCCTCGGGACCGCCGCTCTACTTGCCCACCGTATTCGACGTTGATTACGCCGATGGATTCACTCGCCCCAACACCAGTTTGGCGGTATTCAATTCGAACGAGCAACTGGTCTTGATTGGCCGCGATTCGAATATCGCGGAAGACCGATCGCGGCCGTTGTCGGGGTCGGATTTGGCGGACTTGTCGCGTGGGTCGGGTGGAGCGCAAGATCCGTTCATCGGCGTGGTCGATTTACCAGCGCAGTCGGCGTCGTACTATGTGGCGGTCCACCACAACCAACAGATTCCGGCCGAATTGACGCAATTCACGTCGTTGGACACTAATTTCCCCTTGGTCCGCCTGGAACCGGTCAACTCGGTGAAGCGGATCGCGGAAGATCACATTGGCAGCTTTGGCGGGTCGACCGCTGAACCGCCCGAAGTGCCCGTATTGCTCGATCCCAGTTTCGTCGGAGCGGGCGACAATCTCTGGCATGTGACATCGTTTGAACCGGCCGATCCCGCGGGCCACGGCCTCAATCCGACATTCGACGGCAGTCGTGCCGTCGGCTCGGGTCGGGTCTTCGACAATGAAGGAAACGACTCGCTAACAGGCGCCCAGAACCTGGACGGCGCTCAGTGGAGCACCGCGTTCGACTCATCGATCGTCAACTCGACCACCGTGCCTCACATCACGGTCGTCGGCCGCGGTGACGGTACCGCGGACTTCTATAGTTTCACGGTCCCCGCGGGCGGCGGACAAGTGGTGCTGGACATCGACCAAGGGAGCACGGGCCAGCCGGGGACGATCAACACGCTGCTGCGACTGTTCAACTCCAGTGGCACACAGTTGTCGACCAATGACGATGCGCCGACCACGAATGGGGCGGGCGGTTCCAGCAGCGTGCAAGATGCTTACATCGACACGACATTCCCCTCGGCGTTGACCTTGCCCGCGGGACTGTATGTCGTCGAAGTAGCGCAGTCGGGCGGCGCGGCGCCGGCGTCCGGTCAGCAGTACACCTTGCAAGTTTCGATCGCGGGCCATGCGTTGGGTGGAGTGGCCGCGGGGGGCGGGGCGAGTTTCGCGTTCCGCAATTCCGTGGGCGGCGGCTTCGACACGGGCGGTCCCGCCACGGGCGTCTTGCAATCGAACCCCTTCAGTCTTCGCGGCTACTCGGCGGAAGACCAGCCCACGCTGTATTTCACCTACTTCCTGGAAACGGGCAATGCCGGGGATCAATTCCGCGTTTACGCCAACGACGGCTCGGGTCGAGTGCTGTTGGCGTCGAGCGTGGCGGCCGATTACACGGTAGGCGACGTCCGACAGCTGTTCGATCAGCGGAACGTGTTCTTCTTCAATCAGAACTGGCGACAGGCTCGCGTCGATCTCGGTCGACTCGCCGGTCTGGACAACATCCGTCTTGAATTCGAATTCCAGTCGGATGGCTCGTTCGATGACCAGTTCGCGGAAGGGGCGTTTGTCGACGATATCATCATCGGTTTCGCCGAACGCGGAGAAATGGTGACTCGACCGTCGTCGGCGTTTGGCTCCAACGCGACCTTCGTCGACAACCCAATCACTTCGGAGGCGCCTCCGGGTGAGTTGACGAGCGGCGCTTATCAACTGGAGATGCGGCGCGGCGTCGCGTATGCCACGTCGCAAGATCCGACGCCGATTCGCTTGCGGCTAGATGACTCGTTCGACACCAACGATCGGTTGGCGGGCCAGGTCGTGTTGCACGCGGCCGATGGTTCGGCGATCAACGATGGCGATACCTTCTCGTTGGGCGATGGAATCAGCCGATTGATCTTCGAATTTGACTCGGGGAGCGGCGTGGGATCGTGGGATCCCGAGAATGTCCGAGTTCCTTTTCAGTCGACCGATTCAGCGGCGACCATTGCGGCTCGCATTCGCGACCTAGTGAACAGCGACGCGGTGCGGGGCGTGCTTTCGATCCAGGCGGCGTCGGCCGACGGAACCGTCACGGTGGGCGTTGAATCGGACGAGCGCGTCAACCTGTTTGGCAACGTGGTGCTGGAGCCGATTATCGGCACGGCCATCGCCAGCGTGCGCAACAACTACTTCGGCGATAGCAACGTTTACCGCGATCAGGGTCAGTTGCTGATCCACTCGAACTTCATCACCGATTCGCGCGATTGGGGTGTGGTCATCGATGCTGGCACTCGCGATGTCGAGCCGGGCCGTACGACCCCCTACATGCAGACGCATCAGGGTCCGGTGCGCAAGTTCCCCACTTTGAACAATCGCTCGGGCGACAGTTTCGGCTCGTCGGATCCCTCGGGCGGTCTCGTGCCGGGCGCCGTCGTGCAAAACAACGTCATTGATGGCGAAGGTCTTGGCGGAGTCCACATCAGTGGAAACGTGGCGCCCTTGGAAATCACCGTGCGCGATCCCTCGCTGATCGTCACGTGCCCGGCGGGCGACGGGACGGTGAACGGAACCACGTCGGGCGACCGCTACCGCGACGGCGAAACGTTCATTTTGCAGTTCGGCGATCGGCAATTGACGTTCGAATTCGAGGAAGTCAACGGTTCGGGCACGTCAGCCGCGTGCTTCGGCAGCGGCACGTCGGGCGGAAACGGCTATGGCGCTGGGAATATCCCGATCTTCTACCGTGGCACGATTCCTTCGTCGTCTGGTTACTCGATGTCGGAAATGGCCGCTGCGATTCGCGACGCGATCGTCTCGGCGTGGTTCACTACCAACGGCACGACCTACAACGTCGACGATGCGTTCATTGAAACGAGTCGTTTGATCAGCAGCACGGCGCTCATCGGCGGCGGCAGCATCCCGGCGGTGTTCGTCGAACACATCACCAACTGGGATGACGATGCGTTGATCCGCCAGGGCTTGATGCGACGACTGCCGGTCGGCTTGGCGCCCGTGCCATTCGTCCGCGTGGTGAACAACACGATTCTCGGCGACAACGGCACGGCCGGTTTCAATCCCGAGCCGAACGTCGAGACGAATGATACGATCGATCAAGCGATCGACACCAAGCAGGGGCGGCAAATGAAGCCGCTGGCCTATACGTCGAACGGCTCGATCGGCGACAACGCCAACTACCGACTCGACCCGTCGCTCGACGTCGACTTCTACCGCTTCCAGTTGGACGTCGGGGATCGCGTGACGATCGACCTCGATACAGTGATTGGCCCCTCGAGCTTGAACTCCTATCTACGGCTGTTCAACGAGGTGGGATTGGAGGTAGCATCGAATGACAACGCAGCCGCTCCCGGCGAAGGCGGCGGCACCGACTCGTACATCGACTTCACGGCGACTTCGGCGGGCACTTACTACGTCGCGGTCAGCGGCCGGGGCAATCAGACGTACGATCCGACATCGTTGAGTGGTCGGTCGACGTCGACGACTCGCGGCGCGTACACGATCAACGTGGATGTTTCGGCGCCGCGCGAGGCTTACATTTCGGTTAATCGCCATGCGATGGGAACAGGCGAGGCGTTCGAAGTCATCGATGTCGCGGGCAATCGCGTGGTGTTTGAATTCGGCTCGTCGACCATCGCAGGCTCGATCACCATCCCCAACGGATTCACTCGTCGCCCCGATCAGGCGGCTGCTATCGCGGCGGCGATTAACGCAGCGGGATTGGGCTTGCTCACCAACCAACAGAACTTGCCGAACGGCGCCTTTGGTTTGGCGAACCCCGTACCGCGAGTGCGAGCTCGCGCATTCGGCGGGCCGGACGGCATTGATCCACTCGTCCCCTCGCTCCCGACTCGCGGCGGCACTCGCGACACTCAAAGCAATGGCTTCAATTTCCGCGCGAACTCGGCGCCGCTTTACGTCGAGTTGTACAACATCGCCGAGATCCGCGTGCTGAGCGGACCACTGATTGTGGGACCGACCCCGGGCGACAACCAGAACGACTGGTTCCGTCAGACGGGCGTGTTCGTGACGGAACGAGCTAGCCCGACGTTGCTCAACAACGTGATCGCGAATACGGATCGCGGCTTTGTGAACGTCCCGGTCGGCGAGGACTTGACCGGTTTCAACTGGTTCACCAACTCGTCGGTCGTGGCCGCCACGATCTTCCAGTACAACGTGGCGAACACCAACGTGTCGGCCGCGGGCATCGACTTCAACATTCAGTTGGGCGCCACTGACGCTCAGTTGAACAACTCGCCCGATGGGAACTACTATCCCTTGGCGCCGTCGCGCATCATCGACAGCGCGGTCAATGTGCTGGAAGATCGGGACGATTTTGCGAATCGCATCAAGTCCCCGCTGGGACTCGGCAAGTCGCCCATCTTCGCCCCGGCGCTCGACGCCACGGGAACGAAGCGCATCGACAATCCAAACGTCGCTTCGGCGCAGGGTCAAGGCGAGAACGTCTTCAAGGATCGGGGCGCCCTCGATCTGGCCGACTTCACCACGCCGACCGCGGAATTGCTGGTTCCGCGCGATAATGACGCCTTGGGCGTCGACCGCGATCCCGCGGCGACGGTGGTTCGCTTGCAGGATGGCGTCTACTCCGACTTCAAGGTGCAGATTCAGGATCAATTTGGAGCGGACAATCCGTTCCCCGGCACCGGCGCGCTCGACACCACGGTTCAGACACAACCCGTGTTGCTGGACGAAGGCGGATTGCCGCTAACTTTAACCGGCCCCGCCGTGACGTTGTTTGAGGACGGCCGCTTCTTGCGAGAAGGATTCGACTACACGTTCCGCTATGACAGCCTGACCGACACGATTGTGTTGACTCCGCTGGCGGGCATCTGGCCGGACGGTCGCGTATACGAGATTCGTTTGAATAATCGCGACCGCTTCGTGTTGGATGCCACCAACGGCGGTTCGGTCGTGGATGGCTCGACTTTTACCGTGACCGATCGCACGGGCGCACGCGTGACCTTCGAGTTTGAGAGCGGTTACCGCATGCAGGTGCCCAGCACGTTGACGATCAACGTACCGGTCGCGGGAGCGGGCACGGGCGGAATCAGCGACGGCCAGCAGTTCTCGATCAACGACGGCAAGCGGTCGGTGACCTTCGAGTTCGATAGCACGGGCGTCTTCACCTTCGGCACTCGCCCAGTGCCGTTCACCGTGGGGGCGAGCCAGGATGCGGTCGCGAATGCGATCGTGACGGCGATCAACAATGCGGTGGCCGCCAATGCCTTGACGGGATTGGCGCCGAAGAATCTGGGCAACGGAGTCGTCCATGCGGGTGCGACTCAAGCGGCATCCTTCAGCATGGCAGGTTCGGCGCTGACCACGAATCTCGTGCAGCGTCCGACAGGGCTGGTGGTGCCCGCGGTGGGCCTGGGGCTGGGCGGCATCACCGACGGCCAAACATTCCGCATCACGAACTCGCAGTCGGGCGTGACGGAAACCTACGAGTTCGACGACATCACCAACAACCCCGGTACGGTGGGGACTAACATTGCCGTGCCGTTCGTGCCTGGGGCGACGGTCGATGATATCGCCAGTGCGATCGCGTTGGTGATCAGCATCAATAACACGGGCATCGCGGCTCAGAACGTGGGGAATGGGCGAGTCGCGTTTACGGCTCAGTCTTTCCATTCGGTCGACGTTTCGACCACCGTACTCACTCGCACGATGTTCATCGGCGGGGTGGGGGATGGCGAATCGTTATTCGTGCGGTACGAGGGAGGCGCCTCGACGGTGCGCACGACGTTCGAGTTCGACCTGGATGGCGCCTTGAGCGTCGTGGGCTCGACGCCGATCACGATTACTTCGGCCGACGCCCAGGAAGATATCGCCGCCAAGATTCTGGCAGCGCTTTCGACCCCGTCGCTTGCATTGACTCCGACCGATTTCGGTCTGGGCAACTTGCAGATTGGCGGCACAACCGACCACTTCATCGACGCATCGAACGCCCCGAGTCTGGTGTTGTCGGGCGAGCCGGGAGTACGCACGGCGACTCGCATCCAACTGCCGGTGTCGCAGGCAATTCAGGTGCCGATTGGCGGCGGAACGGCGATCCCCGACGGCGAAAAGTTCGTGATTTCGAACGGCGTCATTGATGTGACGTTCGAATTCGACAACGACTTCGTTTTCGAGGACGCGGACAACGATCTGGTGGCGGACAACATTGTTATTCCGTACACGCTCACGTCGACTCAGGACGAGATCTCTCAGGCGTTGTTGCAGGCCGTGGCGAACGCTGGCCTTGGTTTGACGCCTCCCTTCACGAACAACCCGATCAATGGTCTGGTGATCTTGGGTACGAACGAGGATCACGTGGTGACCCTCGCGCCCGTGACTCAGCTCAGTTCGTCGCTGATCGTCAGCGGCCTGGCCGATGGCGAGTCGTTTACGATCGACGATGGCACTCGATCGCAGCGGTTTGAGTTTGAGGACGCGACGTTGAGCGACGGCGTGACGCCTGGCTCGACGCCAATCTTCTTCACGCCGCGCACATCCGCGGACAGTGTCGCCAATGCGGTGGTCGCGATCGTGCAGAACGCGGGCCTGTGCACGAACGACTTGGTTTCGTGCCTCGGCACGACGGCCAATCTGGGTAACGGGGTGATCGAGCTAGGCGACACGGGTCGCCACACGACGACGCTGCGAGTCAACAGCAACTTGGTGCTGAGCGGCGTGCCGGCGGGCGCTGTCCCGGTGGTCTATCAACCCGACGTCTCGTTCGACGATTCGCAGATGGCCCTGGCCATCGTGGATGCGATCAACAACGGATCGGGGAGTCGTTTGGTCGGCGTGTCGTCGTCGGTCCGCGGTGGTTCGACGATCTTCGTCGACTTTGTCGATGCGTCCAACAAGACGGTCGATTTCGGCAATTCGCCGGCAGGCGTCTCGGGGATCTCGAGTTTCTTCTTGCAAGGCATCCAGGATGTCGCGGGCAACTTGCTCCGCGGCAACCAGGCGAACAACGATACGCAGTTCACGATTTTGATGCCGAATGTTCAGTCGGATTACGGCGATGCCCCCGATCCGTTCACCGGCCCGGGACGATATGCGACTCTTGGCGACAACGACGGCGCTCGGCATACGATCAGCGCGACCAACCCGTTGTACCTGGGTTCATCGATCGACGCCGACGCCGTGGGTCAAGCCACACCGCAGGCCAATGGCGACGACACCGACTTGACGCTCGATTTGTCATTCTCAGCGGGTCTCTCGCAGACCGGGCCGAATGGACGGCAAGTATTGGTGGTGGGTGACCGTGGACTCGATGGCTTGGGCAATCGACTCGCCAATGTTTCAGACGGCGAGACGTTCAAGATCTTCGACGGCGACGCCGAGCGCGTATTTGAGTTCGATACCAACGATGATGTCCGGGACGACCGTACCATCATCTTGTTCAACTCGAGCTCGACCGTCACCGAAATCGCCGACAAGATTATCGACGCGATCCGTCGAGCCGGCTTGTCAATCGGCGCAAGCAGCCTGGGCAATGGTTCGATCCAGCTCAACTCGGATGACGACGACGGCGTGGTATTCCACAGCGTCTTCAACCAGTATCTGGACACGCCTTTCACGGTGACGTCGTCGGGTGCGGGCTTCTTGGACGCTTGGATCGACTACAACCAAGACGGCGATTGGGACGATCCTCAAGAGCGCCTCTTTAACGCTCAACCCGTCGTGGCGGGCGCCAACAGTTTTGTGCTCCGCGCGATCCAAGGGGCCGCGATCGGCGACACATTCGCACGGTTCCGGTTGAGCACCACCGGCGGCTTATTGACCACGGGACTCGCCGTGGGCGGCGAAGTGGAAGATTATCGAGTCACGATTTTGGGTGGACAGCCGCCCGTCGCGGTCAATGATCCGCGAGCGGTAGATGCCTCGCTGTATGCGACTGCCGAGAACGTGCAACTCACCATTGGCGTTGCCAACGGGCTGCTCCAGAACGATTCGGATCCTGACTCGGTCGCCATTAGCGTTGCGGAAGTCAACGGGGTCGCAGCTTCAGTCGGCGCCGTGATTGCGATCGCCTCGGGCGCTCAAATTCAGGTAAACGCCGATGGCAGCTTCACTTATGATCCTCGCACCTCGCTCACGCTGGACGCGTTGGCAGTGGGTCAGTCGTTCCAGGACACTTTCACCTACCGCGTGAGCGACGGGCTGCTGCCTTCGGGGCTGGCCACGGTCACGATCACGGTCAATGGCCAGAACGATCCGCCGCAAGCGAACGACAATAGCTACTTCATTGATGAAGACACCTTGTTGGGCGGCGTGAACGCGATCACGGACGACACCGGGTTGGGTGCTGATCGCGACCCCGACAATGGCGACATTATTTCGATCCGTTCGATCAATGGCACGCCGATCGGCGGCACGAACAACGTCGTGGTGACGCTCCCCTCGGGCGCGACGCTGACGGTCCTATACAACTCGACCGTGGGTCGATTCGACGGCAACTTCACGTACGATCCGCGCACATCGGCCACGTTCCAGGCATTGACACCTTCGCAGACGGCGAACGACACGTTCACCTACGCGATCGGCGATATGAGTAATGCGAGTTCGTTGGCGACGGTCACGCTGACCATCACGGGCCGTAACGACGCTCCCAACGCGCCGACTCGCAATTACGCGGTCTTGGAAGACACGGTGTTCTCGGGCGGCAACGTGCTGCTCGACGCGCCCGCGGCCACCGATCCGGATGCTGGCGAAACGCCGACGCTGAAACTGACCGCCGTCAACGGCGTCGCGGTGCCGACAGTGGGTGGATTGACGCAAACGCTACCTAGCGGCGCCTCGTTGACGATCAACAGTCAGGCGGGCGGCTTCTCGTACGATGCTCGTACCGCCTTCAACAGCCTGCGAGCGGGCCAGACGGCGACCGATACGTTCACCTACTCGGTGACCGACTTCAATGGCGCCACGCAGATCGGCACGGTGACGCTGACGATCACGGGACAGAACGATGCCCCGACGGCCGTGACGAATTCCTACAGCACCAACGACAACGCGACCGTCACGGGTCGCAATCTGGTGACCGACAACACGGGCGCCGGCGTGGATACCGATCCTGACACCGGCGACGTCCTCTCGCTTGGATCGGTCGGCGGCATCTTGATGTCGGGAACGGCCAACCAGACCGTGATTCTGAATTCGGGCGCCACGTTGACCGCAGTTTACAATTCCTCGTTGAGCCGATTCGACGGCTCGTTCATCTATAATCCGAGCACTTCGGCGACGCTGAATGGTCTGCAAGTCGGCCAGAGTGCGCAAGACACGTTCACTTATGCGGCTCGCGATTCGGCCGGCGCTTTGTCGATTCCTGTCACCGTCACTGTCACGGTGAACGGAGCGAATGACGCACCGGTGGCCAACCCGAATTCGTACAACACCGACGAAGACTCGGCGTTGTCGGGTAACGTGGTGTCCGATCCAACGTCCGATTTCGATCCCGACACGGGCGACACGGCCATTCTACAAGTGGTGGCCGTGAATGGCGTCGCCGGCAACGTGGGCGCCAACATCACGACGGTCAACGGTGCTACGCTCCGAGTGACCGCCAACGGCGCATTGACCTACGATCCACGGGGATCGACCGCTTTGCAAGCGTTGACGGCAACTCAGAACGGCGCCGACACGTTCACCTACACCATCAGCGATAGCCGCGGCGGCACGTCGACGGCGACGGTCACGATTACCGTTCAAGGTCGTAACGACGCGCCGGTGGCTCGTGCCAACTCGTACTCCACCGACGACAATACGGCGGTGACGGGTCGCAATCTGATCACCGATTCGCCGGCGGACACCGATCCGGATACGGGGGAGACGGCGTTGCTGCAAGTTTCCGCGGTGAATGGCGGGGGAGCGGGCAGCGTGGGCACGCCCGTGACGACCGCTCGCGGCGCTACGGTCAACGTGACGGCCGCGGGATTGATGACCTACGATCCAACCACGTCCGCGACGCTCAACGCGTTGACGCCGGGTCAGTCGACCACCGACACGTTTACCTACACCGTGCGTGATCCCGCGGGTGGGACCTCGACCGCCACCGTCACGATCACGGTGGTGGGGGCCAACGACGCTCCCGTGGCGACCAATAACAGCTACACGGTCAGCGAGAACTCGTTCATCACGACGGCCAATATCGTGACCGATCCGGTGGCGGACAGCGATCCCGATACGGGCGACAGCCGAGCGGTCACCGCCGTGAATGGCGTGTCGGGCAGCGTCGGGCAGAACCTGACGAGCGACAATGGGGCTCGATTGGTGATCGCCGCCAACGGCGCGATGACCTACAACCCGCAGATTTCGACGTCGTTGAATGCGTTGACCGACGGTCAACAAGCGGTCGATACGTTCACCTACACGATCACCGATTCGCGAGGCGCGACGTCAACCGCCACCGTGACCATCACGGTGACGGGCGTGAATGACGCCCCGGGCGCCGTGAACGACACGATCACGGTGAACCAAAACACCTCGACGCCCATCAACGTGTTGGCGAACGACTCGGACGCTGAAGGCCCACTTACCACAGGCACGGTTGTCGTCAGTACGGCGCCGACCCGCGGCACGGCGGTGGTGAACTTGGACAAGACGGTCCAGTACACGCCGAACACGGGGTATATCGGAACCGATTCGTTCGTCTACCGCGTTACCGACAGTCAAGGCGCGTCTTCGACGGCCACGGTGAATATCACGGTCCGAGCGACGCCGTCGCAGTGGCAGAACCCACTGAACAACAATGACGTCAATGCGGACACGGTGGTGACGCCGCTGGACCCACTGCTGCTGATCATCGACTTGAACAACAACGGTTCTCGTCCGCTGGCTAATCAGTCGCCTGGCACGCCGCTCCCGCCGCCTTACCTGGACCCCGACGGCAACGGATCGATCGAACCACGCGACGTGGTGCAAGTGATCGAAGTGATCAACAACGCGTTGGGCGAAGGCGAGCGAATTTCGGGCTCGGCCATTTTGGCAGCACTGCTCGGTGGTGACGCCGAAGCGCCGACTGACGAGATGGTGGAAGTCGAATCGGGCGAGATGGGCGTCGAAGAGGACTCGATCATGTTGTTCGAGCCCGTCGAGGGGACGGTCGACGAGATGGAACCGGTCGCCGAGCCCTACTCGCTAGACGGGACGCCTGAGATCTTCATGACCATGGTCATGCCGACGTCCGACGTCACGGCTTCCACGGTCTTGGTCGACCATCGCTGGCAACCTGGAAACGCGGTCCGTGGCTTGGCGTCGGGCGAAATGACGCTCGAAGACGTGGTTTCCCAGAGACTTGCGTCGCTGCCAACACACAACCGAGCGGCCGGGACCCGATTGAGCCGAATTGCGGCGGCCGACTTGGTGTTCACGCTGGATGAAGGCGATGAACAGGATGTCTCGGAGTCGTTCGAGCCGATCCCCAAGCCGGTGGAAACCTGGGCCGACGCCCTGGATGCGATCGCTATGGGCGAAGATTGGACAGATTTGTAGGATTATGGTTTAACGACTTACGTCGACTCTCCGCGATCAGCGGCGAGGGAGGCGACGAGTCGGCATGCATTTGATTCGATTATTGGCAACGCACTTGTCGGAATGCCTTTGACGGCAGCACTTTAAGGACTGGATATGGCCCTCCGAAAGCCAGCTCGTACTCGTGAAGAAATCCGCCGGAAGAACCGCCAACAGCGGGCCGCTCGCGCGATGTTCCTCGAAGCCTTGGAGAACCGCGAAATGCTCGCGGGGGTTCCGGGTCCCGTGCTGATTGGCATCCAGCCCAACGACGTCGGGTTGTTCGACATTGACAACCCGTTCGATAATGCGATTCCCGCCAACAATCAGTTGACCGAGTCGCCGCAACAGTTGACGTTCCGTTTCGATGCCACGGCGCCGTTCAACACGAACACTCTCTCGGGAATTCAGATTACGCGGACCGGTTTCGACAACCGGTTCGACGCGGCTTGGGCGTCGACCGACATGGCGACCCTGGGGTCGGCGGCGATCCTGGATTTCACGGCCGTCAAATTGGGGACCAGCGAGAACAATATTCGCCTGGTCTTTTCCAAGTCGGATCTAGGCGTCAATCAGGCGCCGACCGTGTCGGTCGTGGGGCAGACGATTAACGTCGGATTGAACTCGAACGCGGCGACTCCCACGTCGGCCGCGCAGTTGGTCGACGCGCTCACCACGAACACGAGCGCTCGCACGCTGGTGAAGACCAGTCTGCGAGCTGGTTCGATTGACACGGTCGACGTCACGGGAGTGGCCAACGGCCACACGGTTCAATTGGGCGGCGCGGGCGTTCCGAAAGCGTCGATGGACCTTGGAGCGGCATTCCCACTGGAGGTGCGATTCACGGCTGTCAATGCTCAACCGAACCAGCCGATCAGCATCGGCGTGTTCAAGGGAACTGCCCCCACCGGTGTGCCGATCGGTGCGGCAGCCCCGGGCGCCCCGTCGGTTTATGTGGATGGTCAGCGAATTTATGTATTGGTAGCCGGAGCGGGCACGACGAGCGCTCAACAAGTCGTTTCGGCCATCAGCGGGAACGCCCAAGCGTCGGCATTGGTGACAGCCAGCGTCGCGTTTGGCTCGGGAGCGACTGACATCACGCCAACCTTGCCAGCGCAATCACTGGTGAAGCTGGCAAAGGATGTCGTCATCACTCCGGGGTATCGAGCGGTAGGAAATACTCAAGGCGAAGTGATCACTCGTTTCGCCGAAACGTTGCCGGACGACATTTATCGCATCGAAATCTACGGCCAGGACAACGCTTCCGCGGGCCAAGTCGCGTTGAAGAATTCGAGCGGCGACTTGTTCCAACCGACCTATACGGCGTTGGGGCAAGAGATCACGGAGTTCGAGCTGAAGCTGGGGGCGCAGGTTACGGCCGTGGTGCCGCAACCGGTGACGCGGGCGATGGGGCCGGGCGGCGCCTTCATGAACATCACGCAGGCTCGCGACCAGATCGAAGTTTATTTCAACGAAGACGATTTGGCCGACACGGCGGCGTCGGCGGAAAATCCCAACTTTTATCAGTTGATTTTCACCAACGACACGATTCGCAACACAGACGATGTGGTGTACACGCCCACGTCGGTCAGCTACGACCCGTTGGCAAACAAGGCGATTCTGACATTTGCGACCGATATTGACGCCTTGGGTTCGGGCGCCGGAACGTTCCGCTTGCGGATCGGCACGAATGAGGACGCCACGCCGCCGGTTCCCGTGACCGTGACGCCAGGCGTGGATGTGGGATCGAGCTTCGGCGTGGCCGACACGACTTCGATCGTGATCAATCCGCTGAATGTGACCAGCACCGTTGTGCGCAGCACGATTTCCACAGCGGTCGCCTCGTATCCGCTCGATTACCCAGGCGCCGAAGACGAACCAGGTCATCGCGACATTCCGATCGAGAGCCATTTCTGCGGGGGAGTGGATGGTACTGGAATCACGGTGGTGAATTACAACTTCCGCTCCAATTATGGGTCGGATCCTTCAGGAACGCCGCTGACCAATCAGATTACGGAGGAGCAGAAACAGTTAGCTCGTCAGATTCTCGAGTTGTATTCGCAATACAGCGGGATTCGGTTTATCGAAACCGCCAGTTCGGGTCTGACCATTGTCACGGGCGATTTGCGAGCCCTTTCGCCCACCATTCCGACGGGCCCTGGCGGCGTCGCCGGATTGGCGTCCTGCCCTGGCGCCATGGCCATCATGGACGCGGCCGAAACGTGGAGCAGCGAGTTTGGCGGCAACTGGTTTGACGTGGCGATGCACGAGATCGGCCACACGCTGGGGATGGAGCATACTTACGACGTTCCCAACGGCATCATGGGATCGTTGGGAGGAGTTGCGGCCTACGCCTTACCTCAAGAAGCCGTCTTCCCGCTGGACAACGATATCGAGCACATGCAGTACCTGTACCGACCTGAAGTACGGGATGTCGACATGTATCGGTTCGTCATACCCGCGGGAACGTCGGGCGAGTTGTCGATTGAGACGTTTGCCGATCGCGACCCCACAAAGGTGGCCGCCAATGGCCTGCTCGACACGACACTTCGTCTATACCGCCAGTTGCCCGATGGGTCGCGTGAGCTGATTGGTCAGAACGACGACTACTACGGGGACGACTCGTTCCTGCGAGTCGATTCGCTGGCCGAGGGAACTTACTTCATTGGCGTTTCGGCCAAGGGGACCGATTACGATCCCGCGGTCACAAACAGCGCGATGGGAGGCTTGAGCGAGGGGCGGTACGACTTGCAGGTGAACTTCCGACCTGCGGCCGCGAACAGCATCGTGGACGCCGAGGGACAAGCGCTGGATGGCGACGCCGATGGACTCGCCGGCGGCACGTACAATTTCTGGTTCCGCGCCCAGACGCCCGCGAACACGTTATTCGTGGACAAGTCGGCGCCGAATGGCGGGACGGGCGCCGCGGGGGCGCCGTTCAACAACCTGCAAGTTGCCATGAACGCGGCCACGTCGGGCCAGATCTTGCGAGTGATCGGGAATCCGGGAACCGACAACAATCTGGCGACGGTCGCCGACAATCAAGCGTACGAAATTGGCACGGGCCCCTTGAGTGCGACGTTGAGCGACGGCGCGACCATGGCGGTGAAGAAGAACGTCACCGTGATGGTCGACGCGGGCGCCATCTTCAAGGTACAAGGAACTCGCATCGGCATCGGCAGTACCACGACGTCGACCGACCGCAGCGGCGGCGCGTTCCAAGTCCTGGGTACGCCCGATCAAGTGGTTTACTTTACATCGTTCAACGACGAGTCGATCGGAGTCGACACCAGCACGATTCCCACGACTCCCGCCAAGGGGAACTGGGGTGGGCTCGACTTCCGCGAAGACGTCGATCGGGCGCAAGGCCGCTTCACGTGGGATCGCGAAGGCATCTTCCTGAACTACGTCAATCACGCCGACATGCGTTACGGCGGCGGGCGAGTGCAAGTCGATTCGAACACGGTGACGGTGCGGCCGATCGACATGGCGTCGGCGCGAGTAACCGCGACGTTCAACACGATTCGCCTGAGCAACGACTCGGCGGTTGGCGCCACTCCCGATTCGTTCGAAGAGACGAATTTCAGCTCGCCCCGCTATCAAGTGGCGGGTTCCTTCACTCCCGATTACGAACGCATCGGTCCCGAGATCCACAACAATCTGTTGCTCGACAACTCGTACAACGGGCTGTTTGTGGCGATCCCAACGCTGGTTGGCGGCGACCTGGCGCCGCTCACTTTGTCCGCTCGATTCGACGACACCGACATCGTGCACATGTTGGGCGATGCGCTGACGGTTCAAGGCCAGGCGGCCGGGCCCTATTTCGAACAGGTCGCGCCGCCGGTCAATTTGGTGACCCTGACCGCTTCGGGGGGCGGAGCGATGGCGGCTGGCAACTACAGCTATCGCATCGTCAACATTGACGCCAACGGCAATGAAGGGGTGGCTTCGGCCGCGACGTCCGCGGTGGCGGTGGCGGCCAACGGTCGAGTGCAATTGTCCAATCTTCCACCGGCAGCGGGCGATTTCGTCGGTCGCCGACTCTACCGTTCATTCAATGCGGGCCCCTATCAGTTGGTCGCGTCGATCGACAAGTCGGCAAGTTCTTATGTGGACGCAAGTGCGTCGACGGGAACGGCGACTTTGCAATCGACGGCGGCCCATCTGCGTCCGCGTCCCGACGCTCGCTTGGCCATCGATCCAGGCATTGTGATCAAGACCGAAGGTGGACGCATTGAAGTGGTCGACGGCGGTAACTTGATCGCCGAAGGAACCGAGGGGCGTGACATTATCTTCACGACTCGAGCCGACGATCGTTACGGCGGCAGCGGCACGTTCGACACGAATAATGACGACTCGGCCGGCGCCGCGGAGATCCAGCCGGGGGCGGGGAACTGGGGCGGTTTGTTCATTGGTCACATGAGCACCGCGTCGCTCGACCACGCCTTGATCACCTACGCGGGCGGCATCAACCGCGTGGAAGGTGATTTTGCGGGCTTCAACCCCGTCGAGATTCATCAGGCGGATGTACGGATCACGAATAGCGTATTCGAGAACAACGCGAACGGCACGGGCGGCACCGCCGGCCCATCGCGTCTGGGACGCGGCTCGAACACGGCCGCCACGATTTTCGTGCGCGGAGCTCAGCCGGTGATTGCGGATAACATTATCCGCAACAACTCGGGGGCGGCGATTTCGGTGAACGCCAACGCCATGAGTGAAATCCTGGTCTCGGATCTGGGTCGACAGACCTATCCCGCCGAGCAGATTGTCGATCATCGGGACAATCAGGGTCCGTTCGTCCGCGGCAATCGCCTGCAGAACAACGGCACGAACGGCATGGAAGTACGCGGCGAGTTGCTGAACACGGCGAGCGTTTGGGACGACACCGACATCGTTCATGTGTTGCAAAGCCAGATTCTCGTCCCCGATTTCCACACGGACGGCGGACTGATGCTGCACAGCAGTCCGACAGAGAGTTTGGTGGTCAAGTTGCTGGGGGCGTCAGCGGGCTTTGTCGCCAGCGGCCGACCGTACAACATCGACGATCGGATCGGCGGCACGGTGCAAGTCCTAGGTCAGCCCGGATTCCCGGTCATCTTGACTTCGCTGCGAGATGACACGGTCGGCGCTGGCTTCCAACCCGACGGCAAGCCTCAGACCGACACGAATGGCGACGTGTCAGCTACCACCGCGGCGGCGGGCAACTGGAATAGCATTCGCTTCGACGCGTTCAGCAACGACCGCAATGTCGCCACGGTGTTGGAACGCGAATCGCCGGACGTCGTCGCGCCCGGTATCAACGCCACGACAACCACCGCTCAGACATTGGGTGAACTGGCGGCGGAGGAGAAGGCGAGCGACGAGAACCTGCGGTTGGGATTCCAGGTGCATGGCACGTTGAGTCAGCCGAATGACGTCGATATCTACAGCTTTATTGGCACCGCCGGCTCCGAAGTTTGGCTCGATATCGACCGCACGTCGATCTCGCTCAATTCGGTGATCGACCTGCTCGACTCCGAAGGCAACGTGCTCGCGACTTCGGACGATTCACTTACGGAAAAGGCGGCAGGCAACCTGTCGTTTGTCTCCGATCCGGTCACGGTGAAGGCGTATCCGATGCCGAAGGCGCCGACCGATTTCATGGCGGTCGACAGCCAGGGTGGGTTGACGAAGGACTTCTATTCGCAAAACGTGCGTGACGCGGCCATGCGAGTCACCTTGCCGGGCACGGCAGGCGAGCGCGGGACGTTCCATGTGCGAGTGCGCACCAATGGAGCGACGTCGGGTGTTTACCAATTGCAGGTCCGCCTGAAGGAAGTGGATGAATTCCCTGGTTCGACCATCCAATTCGCGGATATCCGCTTCGCGACAAACGCCGTCGAATTGATTGGCGTGCCGTATCACTCGCCGCTATTGGCCGAGGCCAACGAGGCGACGGGGGACAACGCGGGTCCGGGCGGAGCGCAGAGTTTAGGGAATGTCTTGAACAGCGACCGTGCGGCGATCAGCGTTGGCGGAAACATCGCGACCGAATCAGACCAAGACTTTTACCGCTTCATGCTCGACTACGATGGCATCCAGGGGACTCAAGAGGGCCCCACGGGCGGCACTTACGTGTCGGCTTCATTCGATGTCGATCTGGCGGACGGATTGGCTCGCGGCAATTCCTCGATGTGGGTCTTCGACTCGACCGGCCGTCTGATTGCCGTCGGTCGCGACTCGAATATCGCCGACGACCAGGGTGGTCCGCTGCAAGGCGTTGATTCGGACGACCTGTCGCGCGGCAGCGCGGGCAAACTCGATCCATTCATCGGCCCCATCAACTTGCCCGCCGGTAATACGCAGTACTCGGTGGCGATCACCTCGAACGCGCGGATTCCCACGCAGCTCGATCAGTATTTGCAAGCGAATCCGGCCAATCCGCTGGTGCGATTGGAGCCCGTGA
Organism: Pirellulales bacterium; assembly: GCA_046349915.1. Lineage (GTDB taxonomy): Bacteria > Planctomycetota > Planctomycetia > Pirellulales > Pirellulaceae > CAIXSC01. The sequence goes on from JAXMBL010000005.1 coordinate 83,413, forward strand.
ATTCAGTTGATCGCATCGCGGAAGAGCACTTTGGAGCAGGCGGCACGACGCCTGCAACAGCGAATGCGGTCGACGTACCGGTGTTGTTCAATACGACGACGGGGCAAGTTCCGTATCACTTGGGCGATGTGGTGCTGTTTGTGTCGCGTGGTTCGCAAATCGGCGGCGGTACGGGCGGCAGCATCGCGACCGTCGATCCATTTACGGGGGCTGTCGAGTCCAGCGTGGGGAACATTGGCAATTTCGTTTTCGGGGATATCGCGCTGCGAACCTCGGAAGGAAATGTCAACGCGAGCGACTTTGGCAATATCTTCACCTTCAGCACCACCACGCCTGGCGCTGCTTCCACTGACGGCAACTCGGGGAACCTTCTGCAAATTGATCCCGGGAACGCGGGGATCACAAACATTGGCGACGACGGGATTACGACCTATCGCGACGATCCCGGCACGGCCGCGGTGGACGACCAGGCGATCAACGTCGGTGTGCAATTCAACGCGATGACGTTCACCGGTAATTCGGGAACAAACCTTTTCGCGATCGGCAACCGCGGTTCAGTGAACTGGGGTGGAGGCCTGACGCAGAACATCATCTATCAATTCAATGCGCAAACAGGCGCGGCGGTCAGCGGACCGGGCGGCAACCGCAACGTCGGCCAGAACCCGACGCAGGTCTTGTTACTTGGCAGCGCCGGTACTCAGATTCGCGAGTTGGGTCAAGTCACCGGTGTCGGCGGATCAAATGTTACCGGGTTGGCTCGCGCGGGCGGCACGTTTTACGTCACCACGGCGGCGGGAGGCCTCTATTCGTTGGACGGCGCGTTCAACGCCACGCTGGTCGCGAACGTTGGGGAAGCTTTAGGCGGTCTCTCGGTTGGTCCGCAGAACGTGGAAGGCTCGGCTTACTCGGATTTGCTGTTCGCGATCGCGACCGACGGCACGATTTACGCCTACAACACATTGGGCGTTCCGCAGCCCGTTTTTGTCAACAACACAACGACTGTCGAGACGGGAATTTCGAACGCCAACGGTTTGGCATTCTCGAACCTTGATCGCAACTTGTGGCAAGTGACGGGCGATCGCGGCAACGATGCCGGCCACGGCGTTGTCAATCCTGTCGATAACACACGAATCGCCGCGGCAGGTGGAAATAGTTTGTATTTCGGTTCGACCGGTGCAGCGGGCGGAACGGCCGACAACAAGTACAACTTCCCCGGCGGCGCCCACGGCACGATCGTCTCGAATCCAATCAGCTTGAAGGGTTACACGGCGGCAGATCAGCCGATGCTGTACTTCTCGTACTTCATGGCGACGGAACCTGACGATCAGGACTACCTGCCAGGGTCACGCACTCAGCCCGATTCCTTCCGGGTCTACATCGCGGGCGATAGCGGCCAGTGGTCGTTGTTGGGTACGAATAATTCATTCCAAGCGTCGGGGAATAACGATGAACGCGACTTCGGCGTCGCCGACGGTACGTGTTCCTATCCCGCGGCCTCGACCTCGCCCTGCGTGCAGGAATTGTTCCAGAACTCGAATGCCTGGCGACAAGCTCGCGTTCCACTCGCCTTGTTCGCGGGTCAAGAAAACTTGCGGCTACGCTTCGAATTCTCGACGGCCGGTTCGCTCAGCGTCGGCAACATCAACACGACGGGTCACGAAGTGCGGGCCGTCTCGGCCGACAAGCTGCGTGACGGGCAGATTCTGCCGATCACGGACGGCAACACGCTGATAACGACGAATTTCGAAGTCAACCTGGGTCCCACGCTGGTCATCCCGACGGGAGCTCGGATTGACGGCGGTGGCAGCTTCACGATCACTGGCACTGGCACGCAAGCCTTTACGTTCTCGGCAGCGGCCACGGCGGGAAACAACATCCAAGTCAATCCCAACCGCACGGCCGCTCAGATTGCGACCGATGTGGCGGCTCGTATTAATGCGTTCACGGGCCTCACGAACATCTCGGCGGTGGTCACCAGCGACTATCGCGTGAACCTGTTCCGACCGGGCGGCGCCTTTGTGACCGTGACGGGCGTCACGGGGATGCCGACTGGATTCGTGGATGGACTCAGCAGTTTCACCCCCGGCAATGTGCCCTTGGTAATTAACGCGGGAATGACCGCGACGCAAGTGGCCACCGTCCTGCAGACAGCCCTGGCGAACACGTATGCGGGCGGCAATTTGAATAGCATTAAGTCTCATCAAGACTTGGTGCGTTTGATTCAACTGAGCCCAGGCGCGCAGACGCTCCCCACGGGCGCCACGGCGTTTGGCGTCGAATCGACGTTGCCCGGCGATACGTTCGGCGAGAACGACGAATCGTCGCGCATTCTCGTGGGTTCGGCGGCTTTGAGCACCGCGCAATTCCCGTCGCGCCGCGGCGTCAGCAATAATCAGGAAGGCGTCTACGTCGACGATATCATCATCGGGTTCGCCGAGCGGGGTGAAATGGTGACGAACGCTCAGCCCGACGCTACGAACTTCCGCGACAACATCGAGTTGTTGAACGCCAATTTGCCAGCCTCGCACACGCAAATCTTGCCGGGCGAGTACCAGTTGGAGATTCGGCGAGCGTCCGAGTTCTGGACCGATCCGCTGTTCCCGCCGCCGGAACGCATCGTTGTCGATGGCATTGATACGAACGGTCGTGCCACGAATTCGACAGCGATCACGGTTCTTTCCGGCGCCTTTATCGCGGACGGCATGACCTATGTGATCAGCGATGGCGTCGACACGTTGACCTTCGAGTTTGAGGATTTGAATCTGCTGACGGGCGATACGCAGGTCGGCGTCACCCCTGGTCGAGTTCAGGTGGGCTTCCGTCCGACGATGCGAGCGGACGAGGTGGCCGAAGCCTTGCGCGACGCCATCAATTCCAGCGCGGTGCAGGGCATTTTGGATTTGACCGCCAATTTGTCGGATGGTACGACGACGGGAACCGTATCGACCTCCGCCACGCTGAACTTGTACGGCAATGCGGTGGCGGACACGACGGGAACCACGCTCGTAGCGTCTTCGGGAACAGCTCCCATCACGGGACAGGTCTTCGCGTACTTTAGCGATCAGAATCGGCTGCGTGATCAAGGACAGGTGCTCATCGCCTCCAACATCATCCGCGATGCGTCGCAGTATGGCATCCTGGTCGACAACGGCCCGCGCGACCGGAGTGACTTGGCAGGCAGCGGTGGTTCGCCAGGAGTGCTGCCTCATCCTGGCTCGCCCATCAACTTCGATGAACTCAACTCCGAACGGCTCGCTCCGGGCGCGGTGTTGATGAACAACGTGCTGGCCCGCGGCGGCTTGGGCGGCATCCGGGTGAGCGGCGACAATACGGGCGGCGGCGACGCGGCCGTGCCGTTCGTGCGAGTGGTGAACAACACGATCTTCGGAAACCGCGCGGGGGATACAGGTATTCGCGTCGACGAGTTCGCGAGCCCCACGATTCTGAATAACATCTTGGCCAATCTGGCCACGGGTATTCAGGTCGTCGTCGACGCCGTGACCAGCAGTTCGGTGCTGGGCGGCAACATCTACCAGAACAACGCGACGAATGCGACCGGGCTGGGTACGGGCTCGTTCCCCATCGTGATTGCGGCGGGTCAGCCGCTGTTCGTGAACGCGGCCACCAACAATTTCTATCTGGCCGCCAATTCGCAGGCGATCGACAGTTCGCTGGGCAGCTTGCAGGATCGCGACGACTTCATGAACCGCGTGAAGGATCCGCTCGGCATCGCCCCGTCGCCCATCATCGCTCCGGCCTTCGACGTCACGGGACAGTTGCGGTTTAACGACCCGACAGTGACTACGCCCCAGGGCCAAGGCAACGACGTCAACATCGATCGCGGCGCCTACGACCGCAATGACTTCTCGGGTCCGTTCGCCGAACTCGTCATTCCGCGCGACAACGACTCCGAGGGACGCGACATCGATTCGACGTTGACCGTGGTCCAACTGAACGAAGGGGTCTACTCGTCGTTCGACATCGTGCTGAAGGACGGGCCAGGGTCCGATCAACCGGTCGAGGGAACGGGGATCGATCAGTCGACCGTGATTCCCAGCAACATTACGGTGTCGCGTGATGGAATCCTGCTGACGGAGAGCATCGACTACATCATTGGCTTCCAGTTGGGCAGCAACCTGCTGCGAATCACGCCGCTGTCGGGCGTCTGGCGCAGCGATGCGTCCTACGTGATCACCTTGACCGGGATTCGCGACTTGGCGGGCAACGCCTTGCAGCCCAATCAAGCCGATGGCAGAACGAGATTCACCATCTTGATGCCCGGAGTGGAACTCGATTACGGCGATCACTTGGACAACTTGGCCAATCGCTTCCCGACGCTCTTCCCGAACAACGGCGCTCGCCACACCATTTACGAGAACGACACCACGATCTACCTGGGCCGTTTGATCGACCAGGACAATAACAACGGTCAACCGACGGGCGACGCCAAGGGTGATGACGCCAACTCGACGACCACTCTGGCGTCGATTTTGTCGCTCGATCCCTCGGGCGCGAACGGCAACCTGTTGTGGGCCGGCGTGCTCGGACAAATGACCGTCGGCCCCGTGGTCGATGGCGAATCGTTCACGATTTCGGATCGTGGATACACGGTCACATTCTTGTTCGACAGTGATGGCAGCACCGCGGTTTCGCAAACGCCGCTCCCCGCTTCGACCATTGTGATTCCGTTCAACACGGGCGACTCGGCGAACGTCGTCGCGTCCAAGATCGTCGACGCGATCGGACGCAGCCGCGTAACCGACTTGACCACCGGCGCGGGGCTCAGCGTCCACGCTACGGCAGCGGGCAACATCGTCACGATCACGCCGAATAACGACGAAGATTCGCTCCGCTTTGGCGGCGATTTGCGAATTCCGCTCAACCCCAACACAACATCGACTCCGTTCGAGTTGTTGGTGGGAGGCGCCACGGCCGCGACGGGTGGATTCTTGGATGCTTGGTTCGACTGGAACGCGGACGGCGACTGGACCGATCCCGGCGAGCGAGTATTTGCCAGCCAGGCAGTGGTCAAGGGCTTGAACCACCTGACGATCGTGACGCCCACCTCGGCGACGGCGGCAACCGGTGGTACGTCCATCGCCGCTCGCTTCCGCCTGAGCACCACGGGCGGGCTCACCACCAACAACATTTCGGTCGGTGGCGAAGTCGAGGATTACCGAGTCACTGTTTTCGGCGGGGCGCCACCGGTCCCGAATCCGGGCGCCGCGGTCGACACTTATCGTGTCGCCGAGGATGGAGTGCTGACGACGACCGACCCGCTGAACTTGGTCACACCGGGCAACTCGAACGACAACGGCATTCTGGCCAACGACACCGACGCGAACGGCGACGCCTTGAGCGCCATTTTGGTGTCGACGCCCAGCTTCGCCCAGTCGTTTACGCTCAATCCGGACGGCACTTTCAGCTACACGCCGCTGCCGAACTTCAATGGCGTCGACACATTCACGTACCGAGTGCGAGACAACTCGCCGGGTGCGCTCGTGTCGAACACGATTGGCACGGTCACGATCAATGTGTGGGCGGTCAACGATCCGCCGGTGGCTCGCGACGATCAGCCGACCGCGACGGTCCTGATCACGCCCGAGGATCCCGCGGGTCCCGCCTTCTACACCTTCGACAGTTCGGATCTGGTGACGAACGATTGGACGCCGTTCGGCGCGACCACGCCGCATCCCTACTCGGCGCCCCTCGGCACGGCGGACAATGAATCGACGCAGACACTGCAAGTCAGTGGCGTGGGCGCGACCAACGCGACCCTCACCACCGCGACCGCTCAAGGCGGCACGATCACGCTGAACAGCTTGGGCGGCACGCTCACTTATCAGCCGCCGTTGAACTTCAATGACACTTCGGGAGTGAACACGAATATCTTCGATTCGTTCGTCTACTACATCGTCGACGACGGTCTGACCGATGGCGTGCTCGATCCCAAGTTCAACGACGATGCGCAGAATCCCGTCGCTTATCGCTCGGCGACGGCGTTCATTCGCGTGACGCCGGTCAATGATCCGCCGGTCAATTCCATCAACGGCGATTCGAACTTTGCCAATGCTCCCGCGCTCGCTACCAACGAAGATACCCCGATTACGTTGTCGACGGCGCTCGGCCGCACGTTGACGGTCAATGACCTGGATATCGCCGACGTGGAAGGCAATGACGACCTGCTGGTGACCCTCAATGCGACCAACGGCACGATCGCCGTGGTCACATCGGGCGCCGCGCTCATTGGAGGCGACGGCACGGCGTCGGTCACGGTGCAGGGGACTCGAGCTCAGATCGCCGCGGCGCTCGACGGCTTGGTGTTCACTCCGAACCAGGACTACAACTCGACGATCAACGTCGCCAATCCGGCCCTGATCGTGATGACGACGAATGACATGGGCAACTTCGGCGCGGGCGGACAGTTGACCGACACCGATACGTTGACCATCACCGTGAACGCGGTGAATGACGACCCGGTGAACTCAGTGCCGGGCGCCACGCAGACGCTGCGAGAAGACGTACCCTTTGTGCTGTCGATCGCCGCTGGCAACGTCTTGTCGACATCGGATATTGATGTCAACGAGGGTACGGGCAAGGTCACCGTCAATGTGTCGGCGACTCACGGCAACCTGACGCTCGGCGGCATCGCTAACCTGGACAGCGTTTTGAACAATGGCACGCACTCGGTCACGCTGACCGGTTTGCTGGCCGATGTCAACGCAGCACTCGACGGACTCACCTACCTGACCGATCCCAACTACAACGGGACCGATCACATTGTGATGACGACCGACGACCTGGGGAATTTCGGCCTCGGCGGGAACAAGTTCGATACCGACACGGTCACGCTGACGATTGAGCCGGTGAACGACGGCCCCATCAATCAGTACGGTGGTGCGGACTTGACGGGTACTCCGACTCGTACGGTCGACGAAGACACTGATTTGGTCTTCACGGGCTCGACGCAAATCGGCGTCTTTGATCTGGATGCCGTCGAAGGGACGGGCGAAGTCAACGTCTCGTTCGCGGTCACTAATGGCACGGTCACGCTGGCGTCCCTGGTCGGCTTGACCAGTGTGTTGGGCGACGGCACGGCGCTGCTCTCGATCCAAGGCCCCTTGGCGGCCATCAACGCGGCGCTCGACAATCTGAAGTTCCGCGGCGATCTGAATTTCAACGGTGATGCTCAGATCGTGATGACGACCAGTGACCTGGGCAACACCGGTTGGTCCTTGCCAGTCGGCGGCGTGTTGAATGATCCGTTGTTCGATGTCGATACGATTTCGATCACTGTCGACCCCGTGAACGACGATCCGATCAACTCGGTCCCAGGCGGGCAGTCGGTCAACGAAGACACTCGCTTGCACTTCACTGGCGCCAACGCCGTCACGGTCTCGGACGTCGATGTCGCCGAGACAGCGGTCGATGTCCCGAACGGACTCGGCGTGCTCGAAATCACCCTGACCGCCCAGAACGGCACGATCACCCTTGGCAGCCCGGCTCTCGTCTCCATCACGGGTGGAGCGAACGGCTCGAACACGGTTACATTCCGCGGCACTAAGGCCAACTTGGACGCCGCAATGGACAACATGTTCTTCCAAGGGACGCTGAACTACAACAGTCCCGCGCCGGGCGCGACGCCGGCACGCTTGATCGTTTCGACCACCGACCTGGGCAACACCGGTTCGGGCGGCGCTAAGACCGATGTCGACACGATCGCCATCACGGTCAATCCGGTGAATGACGCCCCGACTCGAGTTGTCCCTGGCGATCAGTTCGTGCGGGAAGACGAGTTCTTGACGTTCTCGCCGGCCGACTTCAACACGATCACCGTGGCGGACGTCGATGTCCTGGAAACGCTCCCCGCCGACGGCGTCACTGGCGCTGGAGTGTTGGAAATCACGTTGACCGCATCCAACGGCACGCTGTCGCTGGGTTCGCTGGCGAATCTCACCTTCATGGTGGGCGATGGTTCAAGCGACACGACGATGCGATTCCGCGGCTTGCCGGCCGACTTGAACACGGCGCTCAACGGCCTGACGTTCCTAGGCAATCTGAACTACAACGGCGCTGCGTCGATCGTGATGGTCACCAGCGACTTGGGGAATACAGGAAGCGGCGGAACGTTGTCGGTCACCGATACGATTAACGTGACGATCGCGGCGGTGAATGACGCGCCGGTCAACTTCCTGCAGGGCAATACGGACTTCCCGACTTATATCGCGGGGAATCCGACGCGATTCACGATTGCCGAAGACACTCAATTGACGTTGTCCGCCGCCAACTTCAATCGAGTAACGATTGACGATTCGGCCGACGCGACCGCGGCGTCCGTCCGCGTGACCTTGCAGGCCGTGAATGGCAATATCTCGGTTGTCAGCACCGCGGGCCTGACATTCACCACGGGTGACGGCAGCAACGACCCGATCATGACGTTTACGGGCACGATCTCGACCATCAATGCTCGCATGAACGGCATGGTGTTCCGCCCGAACACCAATTTCGACGGTTTAGCTCAGTTGATCATCACGACCAACGACCTGGGATTGACGGGTGCGGATGGGCAAAAGACCGACACCGATACCGTGAATATCACGGTAACGCCGACGAACGACGCGCCATCGAATCTGATCCCCAGTTCACAGTCGGTGCCGGAAGATACTGTGTTGTCCTTTACCACGGGCGCGGGGAATGCCATCCAGATCAACGACGACGCAGCCGGATTGCCGGTCACGGTGACGTTGACCGCGACCAACGGCGTGCTGAATCTGGGCAGCACCGCGGGCTTGATTTCTTCGAGCGGGCTCGGGACGTCGACGCTCAATCTGCGTGGACCACTCACCACAATGAACACGGTCCTGCAGACGTTGACCTTCCAAGGAAACCTGAACTACAACGGTCCCGCATCGATCGTGATCACCACGAATGACGAAGGCAACACGGGGGGCGTGACGCCGCAGATCGACACCGACACGCTGAACATCACCGTGACCGCGGTGAATGACGCGCCGGTGAATCTGTTCCAAGGGTCAGCCACGTTTGGCACGGCGGCCACGACCGACGAGACGCCGGTGACGTTCGCGAATGGCTCCCTCAATCGCCTGACGATTTCGGACGTGGATGCGGGTTCGAACCCCATGCGAGTGATATTGACTGGTAATCACGGCATTATCACGCTCGCCAGCCGTACCGGCTTGACCTTTACCGTGGGCGATGGCACCGATGATCCGTCGATGACCTTCACGGGCAGCATCACCGACGTCAACGCGGCGCTCAACAATCTGTCTTTCCGTCCCAATGATTACTTCAGCGGCAACGCCACGTTGGTCGTTAGCACCAGCGACCAAGGACAGACGGGCGCTGGCGGAATCTTGATTGACAACGATACGGTGACGATCGCCGTGGTCGCGGTCAATGATCCTCCGGTCAACACCGCCCCGCCATCGGTCGTGATCAGCGAAGATGCGACGTTGGTCTTCTCGTCCGGCAACGGCAATGCGATCACCGTCGCCGATGATGCTTACGATTCGGTGAACGACACACCCGCGGACTCGGTGACCGAGAATTTCCCGGTCAGCGTGACCTTGGCGGCTCGTACCACAGGCGGCTCGCCGATCGGCGCCCTCGCTCTCGGCCCCACGGTTCCCGGCACATTGACGGTCACCACGGGCCCCAGCACGATTACGCTGACTGGCTTGGTGCCCGAAATCAACACGGCGTTGGCGGGAATGTCGTTCACGCCGCCGGCGAACTTCAATGGTTCGGTCAATTTGACGGTCCGTACCGATGACCTCGGCAATGCACCGTTCACGGCGCTGTCGAATGTCACAACCACGACGGTGGCGATCACCGTCAACGCGGTGAACGATGCCCCTGTCAATACTTTGCCAGGCGCCACGATCAACATGAGCGAGGACACGACGCTCGCCTTCACCGCGGGTCAGTGGGCGGTGAGCGACGTCGACGCCGGTACTGGTTCGATTCGCGTCTCGCTCACGTCGACGCTAGGCACGTTGAGCTTGGCGGCCGGTACTTTGGCGAACCTGACGTTCGTCCAAGGAGATGGCACATCGGACGCGCTCATGACGTTTGATGGAACGCTCGCGAACGTCAACGCGGCCCTGAACACGTTGAGCTTCACGCCGACCACCAACTTGTCGGGCGATGCAGTGCTGACCATCGTGTCGAGCGACCTGGGGCTGACCGGTTCCGGTGGAACTCTGACCGACACCGACTCGGTCACCGTATCGATCACACCGGTCAATGATGCACCGACAGTGACGGTGCCGGTCACTCAGCAAGTCGCCGAGGACGGATCGCTGGGCTTCTCCAGTGGAAACTCGAATGCGATCACCGTGGTTGATGATTCGGGTACGGGCGAATTGTTGGCAACCATTGCGTCGGCCAACGGCATCGTGTCGCTAGGAAGCGTCAGCGGATTGGTTACGGTCGTCGGCAACGGATCGGCCAGCATTGACGTGCGAGGCACTCTCAGCGCGATCAATTCCGCACTCAATACCTTGACCTTTACGCCAACGACGAACTTCACGGGCGACGCCACCGTGTCGGTGTCGGTGAATGACCAGGGCAACTCGGGTGGCGGCCCCGGTTTGATTGGCGCCAGCACCGTGACCGTCACGGTCTTGCCGCGAAACGACGCGCCCGTCAATGCGGTACCCGGCACGCAGACGACTCCGGAAGATATCGCGTTGGTCTTTGCCGGTTCACAAGGCAATGCCATCTCGATTTCGGACATCGACGCAGGCGCGAGTGCGGTGCGAGTGCAATTGGCGGCCGTCAATGGCTTGTTATCGCTCGGAGGCGTCACGGGGCTGGTTTTCTCCGCGGGTGATGGCACTGATGATGGAACGATGACGTTCACCGGCACCGTGTCGGCCATCAACACGGCGCTCGACGGATTACGCTTCGTCCCGACCGCCGAGTTCTTCGGATCGGGTTCGGTGGCAATCACAACGAACGACTTGGGCAACACCGGTTTCCCGATCACTCAATTGCAGGATACCGACACGGTTTCGATCTCGATTACCTCGGTCAACGATCCGCCGCGGACCTCGCCGCTGCCTCGAGCAACGTCGGAAGACGTGCCGCTCACGGTGGCCGTGGCGACGTTGACTCAGAACGACACTCCGGGCCCAACCAACGAAAGTGGACAAACGCTGACCTTCACGGGGGTCGATGCTTTGAGCACCAACGGCGGCTCGGTGGTCGTCTCTGGCGCCAACGTGATCTACACCCCGCCCGCGAACTTCCCGTTCGCGAGCACGACGCCGCAGACCGACACGTTCTTCTACACCGTGACCGATAACGGTTCGACCAACGGCGTCGCGGAGCCGAAGAGCACTCGCGGCACCGTCACCGTGACCATCACGCCGGTCAACGACGCGCCGATCGCGGTGAATGATTCCTACACGATGGATGAAGACACGACGCTAACGCGAGTCGCCTTCAATGGCGTGCGAATCAACGACACCGACGCCGAAGGAAGCACGCTGACGATTTCGCGAGTGGCGGGACCGACGATCACGGGCTCGACGAACGGCGGCACGCTGACGCTGGGAGTGGATGGTTCGTTCACCTACACTCCACCCGCGAACTACTTTGGTCCGGTCACTTTCACTTATCGAGCCAACGATGGAGCGTTGAACTCGAATATCGCGACGGTCACGATCACGGTGAATAACGTGAACGAGTCGCCAGTAGCGGTCAACGATTCGGCGAACGTCGCCTCGGGTTCATCGGTAAATGTGAACGTCGTGGCGAATGACACCGATGCGGACGGCACGATCGATGGCTCGACGATCACCATCGTCACCAATCCGGCTAACGGCGTCGCCACGCCGAACGCGAACGGGACGGTCACTTACACGCCGAATAGCGGCTTCCAGGGAAGCGATTCGTTCCAGTACACCGTTCGCGACAACGCGGCGGGGACATCGAACGCGGCGACGGTGAACATCACCGTGGGTCCTGCCGCTCCACGCTGGCAGAATCAGGCGAACAACAATGACGTCACGAACGACGGATTCGTAACGCCGATCGATCCGCTTACCCTGATCGTCGACCTGAACGAAAACGGCTCTCGAGTTCTCCCGACGACGGGCACATCCCCGCCGCCGTACCTCGATCCCGATGGAAACGGATCGATTGAACCGCGCGATGTGGTGCAAGTGATCACGGCGATCAACAATGCAATCGGCGGCGAGGGCGAGCGATTCATCAATCCGTTCGCTTCGGTGACGACGTCTGCCGCAGGCGAAGACTCGGCGGAAGAGCAAGCGACAGGCGATTCGACGATCTCGATCAACACGCTTGCAGCCCCGCTGACGGTCGGCAGCGTCAGCGACGGCTCGCTGGGCGGGTCGTCGAGTATCACGGCTTCGCAGCGTTCGACCGCCAGCAATGGCCGTTCGACTCGCGAACCGCTCGTCATTCCGGTGCACGATGCACGAACTCTGGAAGGCCGACGACTTGCCGACCAGTTCCGCAGCCGCAATGCTGGAAGCACCGCGTGGGATTCGTTAGTCGATGAATTGGCCGACGACTGGTCGAACGTCGACGTGCCGTCGGCGACCGACGCAGCGTTGGAGTCGTTGTTCGCCGACTAACCAGTTAGCCGTCAGACACTCGGATCAAACTCGAGCACGAGTAGGGAAACAATTCCTACTCGTGCTTTTTTGTTCGTTGATGATCACTGAACGAAAAAAGATGGCGCCACCCGTTGTTTTCGTCTCCCTCTCCCCAAGCTTGCTTGGGGGGAGGGCGGGGTGGGGGGCTAGAGAGTCGTTGGAATTACCAACACCACCTTGCTCCAATTTCCACGAATGGTTGTGTACCACGATCCTGGCCCCAATCACCCATTCGTGCGATTCGCTCGATTCGTGGTCCAATCACTTGGGAACACTGTTCGATGCTAAGCACAAACTCTGTCACTCTTTCGAATTGCCTCAAGTGATAAGACCTGGAGCTGTCCAACTAGCTCGTCCATGAATTCTCGCAGAGTTTTGCGGCGATCGTTGACTCCCCCCCTTAGCGTTATTAGAACATGGTACTGTTCTTGCTGGACTAACTTTTTTGTCAAGCACTTTGCGTCTCGTTATGTCATGAGTAACTCGATGGCATTCCGGTGACCGGCGATAGAACACGATTTCGAGGCGGTTTTTCTGGGAGATCGGCATGCGCAGTCAAACTACCGGGGCGGCGGCGAGTGGACTCAGCAATTTGGGCGGTCGCATCAGCCGTTGGCTGGGCAAGCGAGCGGACAAGAAGACAAAACCGGCGCGACGCCGCTTGTTTCAGGAATCGCTCGAACATCGTCGGTTGTTGGTCGCCGACTTAATACCGTTTGCATTCTCGGGCTGGTCGGACGCCATCGTCATCTCGACGGTCACGGGAACGAACACCGATGCCGCGTTCATTTCGACCAGCGACAGCGTGCGAGTCGACGTGGGGATGCTGAACCGGGGGAGCGTCGCCACCGGGACCTATACCATGACCATCCAGCTCGACAGCAACTCACCGGTGCCGGGCAATTTGCCGGCGACCGTGCCGGGCAGTGGGTTCCTTTTCACCGACATCAACTTCGGCACGTTGTCGGCGGGCGAGCATACTCTGACCTTGACGATCGACAGCGCGAACACGGTGGCGGAGACAAACGAGTCGAACAACGTGCTGATCCGACGTTTCGTGGTGGGGAGCGTCGACTTTGGCGATGCGCCGACGGCGTCGCAGTCGTTATTTGCGTCGAGCTATCCGACGGAATTCGCGGACACTGGAGCTCGCCATACGATTGTCTCCGGCTTCAGTCTCGGAAGTTCTGTCGACGCCGAGTTGATGCCGCTGCCGAGTGTCACGGGGTTGCGCGACGACAGTCGCTCCACGGACGACGATAACGGCGTGACTTTCCGCGGGCCGCTCGCCCAAGATCAGGCCGCCACAATCGATGTGTTCGTGACCAATTCCGCCGCACTCTCCAACCCGCGTCTGGACGCCTGGATCGATTTCAATCGCGATGGGGACTGGCTGGATTCCGGCGAAGCGATTTACTCGGGCGCGGTCGTGGCGGGAAACAATGCGATCAATTTCCAGACGCCGTCGACCGCGGTCGTTGGCGCCACATATGCTCGCTTCCGTCTGTCCACGGGCGCATCGGCGCTCACCCCGAGCGGCACGGCTTCGAACGGCGAGGTGGAAGACCATTTGGTGGAGATTACTCCTGCGCCCAAGGTGTGGCAGGAGCAGGGCGGCGGCTCGACTCAAGACGGCCAAGTCGAGGAGATGACGCCGGAAGGTCAAATCGCCGGCGCGACGCACGTCGTTTTGCCGCACCCGACCAACGCCGACATCTTGTATGTGGGAACGGTGAACGGCGGCATTTGGAAGACGACCAACGCGACGGCGACCAATCCCGTCTGGACGCCTCAAACCGACCTCTTGTCGTCGTTGTCGATCGGCGCCATGGCCTTCGATCCCACGGACGCGACGAACAACACCTTGGTGGCGGGCACGGCGAATTACAGCAGTTTCGCGAGTGCGGGAGGTTCGCGAGGAACCGTTTATCGCACCACGAATGGCGGCACGACCTGGACCGAGTTAGCGAGCGCGGGCTTGAAGGCGGCTGGCGAGAACATTTCGGGGATCGCGGTCCGTGGATCGACGATCGTGCTGACGTCGTCGGCCGGTTTCGGGGGAATTTTCCGCAGCACGGACGGCGGCGCCAACTTTTCCCCCATCTCGTCGGCGGACTTCACTTCGCCCAACCCCAATTTCACCGACCTGGTCGTGGACCCCACCGACGCCACGGGCCAACGACTGTATGCCGCCGCTGAATCCGGAGGCGGAGTCTTTGGCATTTATCGCTCGGACAACTTTGGATCCAGTTGGACCAAGATCACCAGCGCCGCGATCAATGCGACGATGAACACCCTGTTGTCCGCTTCGGACAACATTGAATTGGCGGTCCACCGCACGACGGGACGTTTGTATGCGGGCATCCTGATTGACGGCCAACTCAATGGCATTTTCCATACGAACACAGGAACGTCCGCAACTCCTACTTGGACGCAGATGGACGTTCCCGTGCTGCCGCTCGCCGCGGGCGTCGCGATCACGGGCGCCACGAACGCAGCGCCCATCGTCATCACCTCGAACAGCCATGGATTGAACACGGGCGACTTCGTCGTCATCAGCGGCGTCAATGGCAACACCGCGGCCAATGGATTCTTTCGAGTTACGGCGTTGACAGCCAACACTTTCCAACTGGACGGCAGTGCTGGCAACGGCGCATACACGAGCGGAGGTACTTGGACCCGAGTCACGGGCCCGAATCCTAGTCCCGGAGACAGCGACGAAGTGACGCTCGAGAACCCGGGCGGACAGGGAGCGATTCACTTTTCCATCACGGTCGATCCGGCGAATGAGAACATCGTTTATGTCGGCGGCGACCGCCAGGAGCAGCCGAACAATCCAATCGGCGACAATTCGTTTGGCGCCGCGATCTTCCGCGGGAATGCGAGCGTGGCGAGAAATCCCAACGTTGCGCCGTCGCCGCAGTGGGACCACCTGACGCATGACCAAGTATCGATGGACCCCGCTGGCGGAACTCGCAGCGGCAGCGCCCCACACGCCGACTCGCGCGATATGGCATTCGACGCCAACGGCAACTTGATCGAAGGCGATGACGGCGGCATCTTCCGCCGCAACAGTCCACAAAACAACACCGGCGACTGGGTATCGCTCGCGGGGAACATCTCCAACTTCGAATATCACGATGTCGCGTACGACAGCAATGCGAACGTGCTATTCGCTGGCGCTCAAGATAACGGCACGCACTATCAGCAAGCGCCCGGTTCTAAAACCTGGTCGTTCTTTCAAGGCGGCGACGGCGGCGACGTCGTGATCGACTCGACGTCGCTGGGCGGCGGTCACTCCTTGAGGTATAGCAGTTCGCAAAGTCTGGGCGGCTTCATCCGCTCGGAGTGGGACGCGAACAACAACCTGGTCAACGTCACCTCGGTCGGGCTGAGTTTCAGCGGCACGGGAGTCGACCTGGATGGGGCGGAACAATTCAAGACGCCGGTGGAACTGAATCGAGTAGACCCGCAGCGGCTGTTGATTATCGGCGCCTTGGAAATCTACGAATCGACAAACCGCGGCGACAACATCACCAACGTCGGTTCGTTTCTGGGAGGCGGTGGATTCTTGCAAGACGCCGTTGCCTATGGCGGCATGAGCGGCGGGACGCCCAATCCCCATGTGTTCTATGTTGGCAGCAACGATCGAGTGCTCGTGCGAACGACGGCGGGTGGATCGGTGACGAACACCGACCCCACCACGGCGAATACTCGCATGATTCGCGATGTCATCATGAATCCGGATACGTGGCAAACAGCATTTGCCATCAATGACAATCAAGTTTTCCGCACGACGAACAACGGCGGCGCGTGGACCGATGTCACGGGCAACCTGCTGTCCGCGTCGGGCGGCGTCTTCTATTCGTTGGAGTTCGTCCCCGGTCCCATTGGCTCGGTGGTGGTCGGAACTTCCAAGGGAGTTTTCTCGGCGCCCGCCAACAATCTGGCGACTTGGACCAAGATCGGCACGAATCTGCCGAACGCGTTGGCTTACGACTTGAAGTACGACGCCACCGACGACGTGCTGGTGGTGGGAACCATGGGTCGCGGCGCGTGGACCTTGCCCAACGCCAGCGACGTGCTGGGCGGAGACTCGACCGCTCCCACGGTCGACATTATTGATGTCACGCCCGACCCGCGAGCCACCGCCGTCGGCGCTGTGACGATTAACTTCACCGAGCCCGTGTATGGCTTTGGCCTGAATGATGTGTCGCTCACTCGCAATGGTTCGCCGGTCAGCTTGACGGGCTTGAGCATTACCCAGGTATCCCAGTCGCAGTACACAGTCGATTTGTCGAGCGTCTCGTCGGCGGTAGGAACCTATGTGCTGACCGTGACAGCGAGTGGTTCGAACATCCAGGACTTGGGCGGCAATCTGCTGGCGGCCAATGGCTCGGACACTTGGGTCGTCGACCTGGGTGGTCCCACGATCATCGATGTGATCGATGTCACGCCCGATCCGCGCGGCACGCCCGTCAGTTCGATTGATGTGGAATTCAGCGAGGCGTTGACTCTGGCCACCCTGACTTCCGCCGACTTCACGCTCACTCGTGATGGCGGCGCGAACCTATTGACAGGCGCCGAGACGACCTCGCTGGTCTCGGGCACGACGTATCGACTGAGCGGCTTGTCGGGACTCACCGCAAACGCGGGAACGTACACGCTGACGGTCAGCGCGGTGAATGTACAAGACACGGGCGGCAATCCGGGCACGGGCAGCGCCTCGGATACCTGGACCGTCGACGCGACCGTCCCCACGGTGCTCGATGTAATCAATGTCACGCCCGATCCACGCACGACGAGCGTGGCGTCGATTGACGTGCAGTTGAGCGAATTGGTCGTGCTTTCGTCGTTCACAGCGGCCGACTTTACGCTCACGCGCGATGGCGGCGCCAATTTGCTGGGCGGCTCGGAAGTTGTCTCGTTCGTTTCCGGTACGAATTATCGTATCAGCGGATTGGCGGGCTTGACGGGAATCGATGGCGTCTACACGTTGACAGTCAACATGGCCAACGTACAAGACTTGGCCGGCAATTCAGGCACGGGCTCCGCCTCGGATACTTGGACCAAGGACACAGTCGGCCCCACGGTCACCGATGTCGTCGATGTAACGCCCGATCCGCGTGGCACGACCGTCGCCTCCATTGACGTTGTGCTCAGCGAATTGGTGGCGCTCGCTTCATTGACCGCGGCCGACTTCACGTTAACGCGGGATGGCGGCGCGAATCTACTGTCGGGGTCCGAAACTGTCACGCTGGTTTCCGGGACGACGTATCGCTTGAGCGGCCTGACGAGCGTGACAGGCGCCGCGGGCGTCTATACGTTGACGTTGACCATGACAGGAGTGCAGGATTTGGCGGGCAACGCCGGGTCCGGTTCCGCGAACGACACCTGGACCGTCGACGCGACCGCCCCAACCGTCACTGATGTGGTCGACGTGTCGCCCGATCCGCGTAATTCGTCGGTCGCGACCATTGATGTCATCCTCAGCGAGCTCATCTCGCTGGCCTCGTTAACCTCCGCCGATTTCACGCTCACTCGCGATGGCGGGGCGAATCTCTTGACCGGTTCGGAAGCCGTTTCGCTGGTTTCTGGTACGACATACCGCTTGAGTGGACTCGCCGGGCTCACGGGAACCGCCGGCGCTTACACACTGACGCTCAACATGTCGGGCGTTCAGGACCTGGTTGGCAACTCGGGAACGGGGTCGGCGTCCGACACCTGGACCGTCGACACGACGGCGCCAACCGCCACCGATGTGGTCGACGTGTCGCCCGATCCGCGCAATACCTCGGTCAATGTGATCGATGTGTTGTTGAGCGAACCAGTCGCGTTGGCGTCGTTGACATCCGCGGACTTCACACTGACTCGCGATGGCGGCGCCAACCTGCTGACAGGTGCTGAAACTGTCGCGTTGGTCTCGGGGAATACCTATCGACTGAGCGGACTGACGGGTCACACCGGTACGGCGGGCGCTTACACGCTGACGCTGAACATGTCGGGCGTCCAGGATCTGGCAGGCAATAGCGGAACCGGTTCGGCCTCCGACACTTGGACCGTCGACACGACGGCGCCCACGGTGACCGATGTCGTCGACGTGACACCCGACCCGCGCAATACATCGATCGCGACGATTGATGTGGTGTTGAGCGAATCAGTCGCCTTGGCGTCGTTGACGTCCGCGGACTTTACGCTGACTCGCGATGGCGGCGCCAACCTGTTGACTGGCGCCGAAACAGTGGCCTTGGTGTCGGGGACGACCTATCGATTAAGCGGACTGGCGGGGCTGACTGGCACGGCGGGCGCTTACACACTGACACTCAACATGTCGGGCGTCCAAGATCTGGCAGGCAATAGCGGAACCGGTTCGGCCTCCGACACCTGGATCGTCGACACGACGGCCCCAACAGTCACTGATGTCGTCGATGTCACGCCTGACCCACGCAATACATCGATCGCGACAATTGATGTAGTGTTGAGCGAATCAGTCGCCTTGGCGTCGTTGACGTCCGCGGACTTTACGCTGACTCGCGATGGCGGCGCCAACCTGTTGACCGGATCACAAACGGTGACGTTGGTGTCCGGGTCGACCTATCGCCTGAGCGGGCTGACGGGTCTTACGGGCACGGCGGGCGCTTACACTCTGACGCTGAACATGTCCGGCGTCCAAGATCTGGCAGGCAATAGCGGCACGGGTTCGGCCTCCGACGCGTGGGTGGTCGACACCGTGGGCCCCACGGCGACCGATGTGGTCGATGTCACACCCGACCCGCGAGCCACCTCGGTCAGTTCGCTCGATGTCGTATTAAGCGAAACGATTGTATTGGCGACCTTGACTGCCGCCGACTTCACGCTCACTCGCGATGGCGGCGCCAATCTGTTGACCGGTTCCGAAGCAGTCGCCTTTGTATCGGGAACGACGTACCGCCTGAGTGGACTTGCTGGTCTCACCGGCACCGCGGGAACCTACACGCTGACCGTGAGCATGACGGCGGTTCAAGATCTCGCGGGAAATACGGGCACGGGTTCGGCGTCGGACACATGGACGCTCGATAGTTCTTCTCCCACCGTGGTGGATGTCGTCGATGTCTCGCCCGACCCGCGCAACTCGGCGGTCGCCACGGTCGATGTCGTCCTCAGCGAAGCGATCACGCTGGCCACGCTGACCGCCACCGACTTTACTTTAACGCGAGATGGCGGAGCGAACCTGCTGGCAGGATCAGAGCCCGTGAGCTTGGTGTCAGGCACAACTTATCGTATCAGCGGATTATCAAGTTTGACCGGAACGCAAGGCGTCTACACGTTGACCCTCACGATGTCCGGCGTCCAAGACACGGGCGGGAACGCGGGGGTTGGGTCGGGATCGGACACCTGGGAGGTGGACACCACGGCGCCGACGGCGAACGATGTGGTGGACGTGTCGCCCGATCCGCGCAACACCGCGGTGGGTTCGGTCGATGTCATCTTCAGCGAAACGATCAATCTGGCGACGCTGACCGCCGCCGATTTCACGCTCACTCGCGATGGCAGCGCCAATTTGCTGAATGGGAGCGAAACGGTAACGCAAGTGGCAGGCCCGATGTATCAAATTGCCGGCCTAGCGGCGTTGACCGCGACTCCTGGCGTCTACACCCTCACCGTGCAAGGGGCCGGCGTGCAGGATGCCGCGGGCAATACTGGATCAGGCTCCGCGTCCGACTCGTGGACCTTCGCGGGCGCTGGGCCCGTGGTGCTGGATGTCGTCGATGTCACGCCCGATCCACGCAACTCGGCGGTCGCGTCGGTCGACGTCGTCTTCGATGTGCCGGTCAATTTGGCGACGTTGACGAGCGCGGACTTTACGCTCACCCGCGATGGCGGCGCGAACTTACTAACGGGCGGCGAGGCAGTAGCCCTCGTCTCGGGTTCCACGTATCGAATCAGCGGACTCGCCGGTCTCACGGCCGCCGCGGGCGTCTACCAACTGACGCTCACCGGCACGAGCGTGCAAGATACACTCGGCACGGCGGGCACTGGTTCCGCCTCCGATACCTGGACGGTTGATACGACCGCGCCGACCGTGATCGATGTGATCAATGTCAGTCCCGATCCGCGTAACACTTCGGTCGCTTCGATCGATGTGTTGTTGAGCGAGTCGATCAACTTGGCCACTCTGACCGCCGCCGACTTCACGCTGACTCGAGATGGTGGTGCGAATCTATTGACCGGTTCGGAATCCGTCACGCTGGTTTCGGGGACGACTTACCGTCTGAGCGGACTTGCCAGCTTGACCGCTGGTGACGGCGATTACGTCCTGACGTTGACGATGACGGGCGTGCAGGATCCTGCGGGAAACGTGGGAACCGGCTCTGCCGCCGATTCATGGTGGGTCGATACGACGGCGCCAACGGGAGTCTTTTTCACCAATGTCTCACCCGATCCGCGCAACACTAGCGTCGGGACCGTCGTTGTTCTATTGAGTGAAACGTCGATTAATACGACGACGTTTACCGCCGCGGACTTTACGCTTACCCGTAACGCCGGTCCCAATTTGTTGACTGGTTCGGAAACCTTAGTGCCCTTAGGCGGCGGGTTCTATCTTTTCAGCGACCTGTCGGGGCTTACCGGTAGCGATGGCGTCTATACCTTGACGCTATCGATGACCAACGTACAAGACCTGGCGGGGAACTCGGGGACCGGCAGCGCCTCGGACAGTTGGACGATGGACACGATTGCTCCCGCTGTCACGGATGTGATCGATGTCACGCCCGATCCACGCAACACGGCTATCTCTCAGATCGACGTCGTGTTTGACAGCGAGATCGATCCCGCGACACTCACAGCGGCCGACTTTACTCTGACCCGCGATGGTGGCGCGAATCTGCTGACGGGGAGCGAACCGGTGACGCTGGTGAGCGGAAACACGTATCGGCTATCGGGATTGACCAGTATGACGGGAGCCGATGGCGCCTATGTGCTGACCGCGTTCGGCGCCGGCGTACAGGATTTCGCGGGTAATATCGCGACGGGTAGTGCGACCGACACTTGGACCATGACCTCGGCGCTTGTCACGGCCGACATCGTCGATATCACGCCCGATCCGCGGACGACCGCCGTGGGGTTGGTGACCATTCAGTTCTCCACCGATGTCACGGGAGTCGACATTGCGGACTTCACCTTGACTCGCAATGCCGTGAACGTGGGGTTGGCGAGTCTGTCGGTGACGCAGATTACGCCTTCGGAGTACGTGATTGATCTTACGACAGTCACGACGCTGGATGGTCTTTATGAACTCACGCTGGTCGCGGCGGGCTCGGGCATTCAAAGCCTGACCTCGAGCCCACTCGCGCAAAACGCCGCGGATACTTGGGTGATCGATTCGACGCCGTTGACGATCGTCGACATTGTCGACGTGACGCCCGATCCGCGCAGCACGAATGTTGCTTCGATCAATATCATCTTCAGCGAACCTGTAGATCTGGGCACTCTGACAGCTTCCGATTTCATGCTGACACGCAATGGCGGTCCCAACCTACTGACCGCGGCGCAGTCGGTGACACATGTTGTGGGCAATACTTACCAACTTACGGGACTTGCCGGTCTGACTTCGCTGGACGGCGATTACACGCTGACGTTGACCATGTCGGGCGTCACGGATGTGGCGGGGAACGCGGGTGTGGGGAGCGAGGTGGAGACATGGCGCAAGGATAGCGTCGGGCCCACGGTGATCGACGTAGTGAATGTGACGCCCGACCCGCGGAATTCCGCGGTCGGCTCCATCGAGGTGGTATTCAGCGAGCCGATCGATTTATTGAGCTTGAGCGCAAGCGACTTCACCCTGACTCGCAATGGCGGCGGCAACCTCCTGTTGGGTACTGAACTGGTGACATGGGTTGCTGGTTCGACCTATCGCCTGAACAATTTGTCGGGACTCACCGCCACCGATGGCGTCTATACGCTGACGGTTTCAGGCAGTCTGGTTGTGGACCTCGCTGGCAACGTCGGCTCGGGTTCGGCTTCCGACACATGGACGATGGATACAGCGGCTCCAGTATTGCTAGACGTCATCGATGTCACTCCCGACCCTCGCAATACGTCGGTGGCGGCGATTGATGTCGTTTGGAGCGAGCCGATCCTGTTGTCATCGTTCTCGCCAGCAAACTTCGCCTTGCGGCGCAATGGCGGCTCGAACCTGCTGACGGGCTCGGAAAGCATTTCGCAGGTAGGTCCCTCGGTCTATCGCATATCCGGTCTAGCCAGCCTGACTGTGCCGGATGCCGACTACGAGATCACCGTCAATGGCAGCGGCGTCACCGACTTGGCGGGCAATGCCGGGAGCGGCTCGGCGGTCGACACTTGGGCGATGCGTGCCGTGACCGCGTCGATTACCGATGTCTCGGGATTGGAGGGAAATGCTGGTTTAACGACGTTCCAGTTCGTGGTCTCGTTGTCCGCTCCCAGCACGTTGCCGATCACCATTGCATACTCGACTCGCAATCTAACGGCCGACGAACCGAGCGATTATCTGCAGAACGCGGGGACCGTCGCATTCGCGCCAGGCGAGACGGTGAAGACCATCTTTGTCAGCGTGGTCGCCGACACCTTGGCCGAGCCAACCGAGACGTTTGCGATCGACTTGTCGCTGCCGACGAACGTCAACTTGGTTGATAACCTGGCGATCGGCACGATTCTGAATGATGACGCGACTTTCGGTCTCCCCACGGTCGAACAGTTGGAAAGGGATGTTTGGTCCGCGCCGTTGACGTTCACTTTCTCGCTGGCTTTCCCCAGCGCCTTGCCTGTTTCGTTTGACTATGCGACCGCCGACCAGTCGGCCCAAGCGGGCAGCGACTATGCCTCGGCGTCGGGGACCGTCACATTCGCCCCAGGCGAGACGACGCGCACGGTCCAGGTGCTGGTGCATGGCGACACGACGATCGAAACGGATGAGTCGTTCGTGTTGAATCTCTCGAATGTGGTGAACGCCTCGCTGGCGTCCTCGACCGTGATCGGGCGGATTCTGAACGACGATGGACGAGTTGCCGTGGAATCGGTGTCGCTGGGCGAAGGCAACTCGGGCAGCCAGAACATGCTGTTCCAGATCTCGCTCGACGCTGCTCATGCGACGCCCATTACGGTGTCGTACACCACGCTGGACGGAACGGCGACCGCGGGCAGTGATTATATGACGACCGGCGGCACGGTCGTCTTCCAACCGGGCGAACGCAACAAGTTCGTCGCGGTCCCGATTCTCGGCGACACCAGTGTGGAAGCCGACGAGACATTCCAGCTGGAGCTTCTCTCGGCTTCCGGCGTGTCGATTCGAACGGGGACAGCGACAGGGCGTATCGTGAACGACGATGCGTTCTTGTCGATCAGCGATGCGTCGCTGGTGGAAGGAAACTCCGGCTCGACCGACATGGAGTTCTGGGTCAGCTTGTCGAGCGTCAGCGGCTCGCCCGTGACGGTTGACTTCGCCACTCAGGCGAATTCGGCGGGCTTCAATGACTTTATGCCCGTCGGTGGGACAATCACGTTCGCGCCTGGCGAGACGATCAAGTTCATTCGCGTCCCCGTGCTCGGCGATACGCTGCAGGAACAGCACGAGAACTTCCGCGTGGTGTTGAGCAATTCGACGAATGCAATGATCGCGGACGGCACGGGGCAGGGGACGATTGAAAACGATGACGTCGCATTACGTATCTCGGACCTCGCCACCTATGAAGGAAACATCGGAACTCGAGGTTTCGTCTTCGCGGTCGATTTATTGGGCGCGACTTCGAACTCGGTCACCGTCAATTACTCCACGGCAGCCAACACGGCGACGGCGGGCGTGGACTTCACGTCAGCGAGCGGCACATTGTTCTTTGCCCCCGGCGAGACGCAGAAGCTGGTGACGGTGAATGTGACGGGCGATACCACGACGGAACCAGATGAGCGGTTCTTCGTCAATTTGAGTGGGCCCACGAATGCGACGATTGCCGATTCACAGGGCGTGGGAACCATCCTGAATGACGACAACCCTTCCATCACGCCCACCGGAGTGAAGGATGACGGCGATTGGGGCTACACACAATCGGGCATTTGGACGACCAACACGACGGCAGGTTACGCGGGCGATCATCGCCTAAGAGGGGTTTCTACTCCTTCCACCGCACGCTGGACCGTCGGCGTTCCCACCGGTCGGTATGAGATCTTCGCGACCTGGGTCGCGGCGCCGGTTCGCACCACGCAAGCCGTCTATCGCATCGACGCGGGCGGCCCCGTTACCAATGTCACAGTTAACCAGCAGAATTCACCGAGCGGAATCTCGTTCGGCGGAGTGAACTGGCAAAGCTTAGGGATACGAGATGTCTCGACCGGGAGTCTGAGAGTCGACTTGTCAAGTCTCACCCCAGGCGCTGGCGTTTTATCGGCGGATGCGATCCTGTTGATTCCAGTCACGGGATCGTTTGGCGCCGGAGAGGACCCAATGGCCATCGCCGTGGACGATTGGGTCAATGTCGCCAGTTCCTTGTGGCAGAATCCCTACCAAGCCCATGACGTCAACAACGACGGTCAAGTAACGCCGCTCGATGCGCTGCTACTGATCAACGACATCAATCTTCGCGGCGCTCGGACGCTCTCGGCGGTTAGCGAGTCGGACCAGGAAGCGTATCTCGATCCAGATGGCAACGGAGCTCTGGAACCTCGCGACGTCCTCATGACTATCGGCGTTATCAATGGCGCCTTGGATGCTCCATCCGCCAACGAAGCAGGTGGCGAAGGCTCCACCGCGGGCGCGATTTTCAGCTTGATCGCCTCCGATGCTGGTTCACCAACCTTGGAACGAGAGGTGTTGTTCGTCGACCCTCAGGTGATCGCGGTCGCCAATCGCTGGCTCCGACCGAGCGTGGGCGAGGCGACTCAAGTGCTACCCGAGTCGTTGGATCGCATCTGGAGCGAGTGGGCTCAGGGGCGGTATGAGCTGGAGTCGGCCGACCTGGCGGACCTCGCGTTGGAGTCGTTGTACGGCGAGTTTGCGTGAGCCGAACGACTTTCGTTCCGCACGCGACGCGTCAGGACGCCGCGTGCGGATTTCGATTTTGTAACCAGCACGAATCCCCAGCGATTTAGGGGCCTCTGCCGGTTGCGGAATCGAGCGCTCTTGGTATAGTACCCACGTGAGGGGCGGTTTCTACACTCAAGTCCCCCAGACGAGCGTAAACGGGTTAGCGGCCCGATTCGGGCCAGAGGAAGGAAATGCGATGAGTATTCGAGTGTTGGTCGCGGATGATCATGAAGTGGTCCGCTGCGGATTGCGTAGCTTGTTTCAGGGTACGGAGATCCAGGTGCAGGCGGAAGCGACCAGCGGCGAGGATGCTGTGGCACGGGTCAAGAAGGAACGAGACAAGATCGATGTAGTGTTGTTGGACGTTCGCATGCCGGACGGCGATGGCCTGAACGCGCTGGGCCGCATCAAGCTGGACCGACCCGATTTGCCGATCGTGATTCTGTCGGCTTACGACAACCCGACCTACATCGCCCGCGCGGTCGCTCTGGGCGCGGCCGGTTATGTGCTCAAAGGCTCGCCTCGCGAGGAACTTCTGGAAGCGCTTCGCAAGGCCGCCGCCGGCGAAAGCACCTGGACTCGCGATAGCTTGCGGCGAGTGACCGGGGCGTTGGCGACCCCGCGATTGAATCTTGATTCCGAGGTTCCGCTGACTCAACGCGAAAGCGAAGTCCTCAAGCACTTGACCAGCGGCGCCACCAATAAGGAAATCGCTCGTTCGTTGCATATCAGCTATGAGACGGTGAAGGAACACGTGCAGCATATCCTGCGCAAGATCGGCGTCTCCGACCGTACTCAAGCGGCCGTGTGGGCGGTGCGGAAAGGCCTGATTCAATGACCAAGCTGACGGACATCCGCGTCCAAGAGGTTTCCACTCAATCGCAAAGTATCACCTATCGCACGCCGATCAAGTTTGGTGGGCGAGTGGTGGTGGACGCGGTCGTGTTCGATGTCGAAATGGAAGTGGAGACGCGGGATGGCCGTCGCGGTCGCGGCGTTGGCTCAATGCCCATGGCCAACGCCTGGGCTTGGCCCAGCAAAGTGGTGACGGGCGAAGTCGCCCTCGCGGCGATGATGGCGTTCGCCGAGCGTTTGCCGGGGCGGGTCGCCGACCTGGCCGTGGTGGGACACCCCCTTGAATTGAGCCACGCGTGGTCGGCGGTCTACGGCGCCTTGGCCGCGGAAATCGCCGCTGAAATGAATCTGGCGGAACCGATGCCGATTCTCGCCCAACTTGTCGCGGGCAGTCCCGTCGAGGCGGCGGTGCATGACGCTTACGGCAAGACGTTAGGTGCGAACGCCTATAATCTGCTCGGTCCTGATTATGTGAATACGGACTTGGCGCATTACTTGTCGCCCGATTTCAGCGGCGAGTATCTCGACCAGTACACGCTACGGACTCCCAAGCCGCACATGCCGCTGTACCACTTGGTCGGTGCGTTGGACCCTCTCACACCGTCAGACGTTGTGTCGCCCGTGGGTGATGGCCTGCCAGAGTCGCTTGGCCCTTGGATCATCTTCAACGGCCTGACTCACCTGAAGATTAAGCTGAATGGCGACGACTTGGCTTGGGACGTCGAGCGAGTGATCGCGATCAATCGGGTGGCGGAAGAAGCTCAAGCGCAACGCGGCTGCTCAACCTGGTACTACTCGTGCGACTTCAACGAGAAGTGCGAGAGCGTTCAGTATGTGCTCGACTTCCTCGCCCAGATCGCGGCTCGCTCGCCGCGAGCCATGGATCGTATTCAATACATCGAACAACCGACTCATCGTGATCTCAAAGCGTATCCCGAGAACAAAATGCACGCGGCGGCTCGAATCAAGCCGGTCGTGATCGACGAATCGCTGACAGACTTTGCGAGTTTGCTGTTGGCTCGTGAACTCGGCTATTCGGGCGTGGCGCTCAAAGCGTGCAAGGGTCAAACCGAAGCCCTGTTGATGGGCGCCGCAGCGCAGAAGTATGGACTGTTTCTCTGCGTCCAAGACCTAACGTGCGTCGGACGGTCATTTCTCCATTCGGCAAGTATTGCCGCTCGCCTGCCGACGATCGCGGCCATCGAAGGCAACGGTCGGCAGTATTGCCCGGCGGGCAATGTCGGCTGGGATCAGAAGTTCCCCAAGATGTTCGCCATTACGGATGGCTCGGCGGGGACTTCGGAGTTGGTTGGCGATGGGTTGTGGGGTTAGGAGGATGCGCTTTGCCGGAGGCAAAGGCAACAGTCTGCAACTTTCATGTCGCTCGGCAGATGTAGCACTTCAGGTAGTCGGTTTCGGGGCAGCTTAAGCGGACCGGATGGTCGGGCGCTGGTCCGCGTGGTTCGAGCACTTGGAGATCGCGGCTGGTCTTTTGTGCGACGCCGGCCAGCATGTGCAGAAAGTCGTCTCGAGTCACTCGGCCCGAGCAACTACATGTGATCAGCATTCCGCCCGGCTCGAGCACTTCGACCGCCAGTCGATTCAAGCGAAAATAGGCTCGCAGCGCCTGATCCACGCCATGGCGGCTGCCAGCGAACTTGGGCGGGTCCAGGATGACGGCGCCGAAGCGACGTCCTTCATTCCGCAATAGCTCGAGCGTCTCGAAACACTCGCCCACTTCAAATTGAGCGTTTTCGACGCCGTTGGCGGTCGCGTTCGCTCGCGCCTGCTCGATGGCCTTTTCACTCGCATCGATACCCAGCACCGAGCGTGCTCGTCCCAACTTGGCGGCGGCCAGACTGAAGCCGCCGACATAGCAGCAGACATCCAACACATCGCGACCGCTCAAATATCCCGCGGCCACTCGCCGATTCTCCCGCTGATCCAAATACATGCCTGTCTTTTGGCCGCCCAGAAGGTCGACGGAAAAATCGAGTTGGTTTTCGCGA
The DNA here is from genome assembly GCA_046349915.1 of Pirellulales bacterium. Classification (GTDB taxonomy): domain Bacteria; phylum Planctomycetota; class Planctomycetia; order Pirellulales; family Pirellulaceae; genus CAIXSC01. The sequence continues at coordinate 111,960 of JAXMBL010000005.1, forward strand.
ATGGTGATGGGGCCAGCGGGCGATTCGCCCCAGATCACTCCCTCGCGCACTTCCATTCCCTCGGCGACCGCAATTTTGGCATCGGTGCGCACGAGCACGCCGCGGGGCTGCGTCCGTTCCACAAGTGCCGCGACCAGTGCATCGAGCCGTTTGTCGACGGCGAGCGCCGCGACTTGAATGACGAGCCATTCGGCGTAGCGATCCACGATCAGGCCGCTCAAGCCGTCGGCTTCCGAGAAGACCAAGCGAGCGGCGCCCGCGGGATCGTCGTAGCCGATGTCGCGGCGCAGTTGAAGCGCCGAATCGAGTCGGCGGATCCAAAAGCCGTCATCCAGCGGTTCGTCGGGATTCCACGAATAGAGTCGGGCGCGGATGTGGCTTTTGCTGTTGTAGATTCCGCGAGCGACGAAGCGACCGTTCGCCGCCACCACATCCACGACCTCGCCGTCCGCCGGCCGCGTCTCGGGCTCGTCCAGCGATTTGGCGAGCACCCAGGGGTGTCGCGCGACGAAAGTCATGTGTTTATTCGGACGGAGGCGGAGCATGGAGCGATCCTGCACAAAATACGATTCAGGGCGTCATCTCACGCCCGGACAAGCGAAAGCTAAGCCGTGAACAAATAACACAGTTCACCGCTCCATCGCGAACTGCGTATGATAGCCGGACAAGGCTTGGCCCGATAGGGACTCGTAGCAGGAGGCTGGGCAAGCGAGTTAGTTGGACAGCGCCGGGTTCTACTGCATCAGTCCGCGCTAAGTGTTTGCTTTAGTGGAGCTTAGCAAGTGGAAATGGCGATTCGACGCATAGTCGTGGATCGCTCCGCGATCCAACGCCTTGACGCCGAAGCGTTGGATCGCGGAGCGATCCACGACTATGAGAACCTGGCGCTGTCCAATTAGATAGGATCAGTCGGCGTTCGCTCGGTCTCGGATCTTCGTAAAGTGCTCCATTGCCGCTCGATGGTATCGCAAGACATCCGCCTGCTGATCAGCGTCGTTCAACTTCAATTTTGCCATGCGATCTTCCAGCCAAGTCACAAAGAACTCGGCCGATTTGCGGCTAATCCTGGGTTGGTCGCCGATCATGACGTAGTAGGGCGCCGACATCGCGAACCTGAAGGTCTTGGTGTTGTTGGTGACGGCGCGAATCGCGAGCCACCCGCTTTTGTCGAACACCACGTTGGGCAACATGCCTCGTTGCTTGACCCATTCGTCCAGCCGCACCTCATGCAATACGGCGCCATCCTTGATGATCTCGAGGTACTCGACTTTCTCCCGCATCGACAGATTCAGCGCGATCACCAGTTCAATCTTGTCTCCGGGATATCCTTGAAATATGTGGCCGGGCAATTCGCCATTCACCTGGGGCCGGAGCAACGGGCCATTGGTCACGAACGAGCGCCCCGCCCGTAAGCCTTCCCACCATTTGTCCCAACTAAACTCTCCGTCGACATGCACATACACTCGGTTGTAGCCCACGGGGTTCGGCACGACGCCCGAACCGCTGCCGGCCGACGGCGGCGTCCGCAAGCCGCAATTCAACAGATGCGAATAAATGTCGAGCGACCAACGGGCCACTCCATGGGGATTCGGATAGAACGCGGTATCGCGAGTTCTTCCACCCGCTTCGTTGGACAGCATCCCATCGCGTTGCAGGTGGCTGTGAGCGATCGAAATCGTGTCGATGCGACGACTCGCAATCCATGTGGGCACATCCCAACCGAAGGTTCGCTCGATGTCGATATGAGCGCCTGCTTGTTCCTTCTTCGCCTGCTTCAGGAAGTCGACTGCGCTAGGATACTCGCGCGCCAGCCCCGCAACCTCCAATGGTTGCTCGAGGTTGTGGTACAGCAACGTTCCTCCGCCGCGATCATCTTTGCCAGCGAACAGATAAGCGAACCGATCAGGTCCCACATCGGCCAGCAACGGATCGACTCGCGGGTAGGTTTTCGCCAGCTTCGGATCGTTCGACCAAGTGACCACGGGTCCGACATGCAGATCGTCGGCGAGCATCAGCAGTGGAACTTCTTTGGGAGGCCGTTGGATGTGCAAATCACCTGACCACCATCCCTCCTTCTTGAGGTTTACGAATCGTTTGAGTTCCACGACCTTGCTATCGTTGGCGCCGCTTTGGATCATGAAGTAGCCCGAGGTGATCTTGTATTCGGGACCTCGTTCCAATTCAAACTCGTAGTTGCCATTGGGCAGGTCGAGCAGAATTCGGCCGTCGAATGCGAAATGATCATGCCAGTAGGGAACTCGCGGCGGCTTGACGGGCTTGCCCTTCGCGTTGCGCAGATGCATGCGTGCGGCGAGCGGTTCGGCCGTCTCGGCATCGACGACCTTGATTTCGAGTTGACCGGCTTCGAGCGAAGGCTTGCGCCCCAACGTCAAGCTCAAGCCGAGAATCATCAAAATCGCTAATTTCGTCAGCATCGTCACTCGCATGTTCACCCTCTCTGAGTTGCCTCGGTAAGTGTACAGCGCGATAGCGTAGCCATCTCGCTTCGCGAGATGATCAGCCGCGCCGCGTACAGACTCGACACAAGCGGTTCCGCTCGCGAAGCGAGCGGGCTACGTAGCCATCTCGCTTCGCGAGATGATCAGCCGCGCCGCGCACAGACTCGGCACAAGCGGTTCCGCTCGCGAAGCGAGCGGGCTACTTTCGCCCCTCAACCGCGACGTGGTACTTTATTCGCAGAGAGGAATACCACGGATGACCACTCGATCAACAACCACTCAGGATTGGCCTCACCTCGTCATTCGCGCTTCGGCTGGCTCTGGTAAAACGTTCCAGCTCTCCAACCGCTTTTTGGAATTAGTCGCGGCTGGCCAACCCGCCGACACAATTCTGGCCACCACCTTCACGCGAGCGGCCGCGGCGGAGATCCAGGACCGAATCCTGCTACGAATCGCGAAAGCGGCGGTCGACGATCGCGAACGCAACGCACTCGCCGGCTTTCTGAAACTCCCCAACCTCTCGCGAACTGAATGTCTCGAACTGCTCGCCGGGCTGGCTCGCAACCTGCATCGGCTGCGAGTCGGAACACTGGACAGCTTCTTCATCCAGATCGCTCGTAGCTTCTCCTGGGAGTTGGGCCTGCCCGCGGGCTGGCGTATTCTCGATGAACTCGAGGACGCACGATTGCGCGACGAGGCGGTGGCGGAGGTGCTCGCCGACGATGATCGCGCCGCGCTCACTCGACTCGTCCAATGGCTGACGAAAGGGGAAGCGCAGCGGAGCTTAGGCGAATTACTCGATTCCACCGTCTCGAAACTGTACGACCTGTATCGCGAGGCGCCCTCGGACGCTTGGTCCAAGATTCCTCGACCAGCAGGTCTGGCGGCCCATGAACTGACCCACTGCATCAAGGAACTTGCTCGTCTGAAATTGCCGACGCACAAGAGTATCGCCAAAGCGCATCAAGGCGATTTGGAAGCAGCTCGTGCGGGCGACTGGGATTCGTTTCCATTGAAGGGAGTCGCAGGCGCCGTTTGTCAGGGTAAAGACACCTACTACCAGAAGCCGTTGGAGGAAGATGTCGTCGCGGTCTATTCGGAACTTCTGCGACACTGCGTCGCGGTCTTCCTGGGAAAACTGGCCGCTCAGACCGAAGCAACTCGCGAACTATTGGCCAGGTTCGACAGCCACTACGATCGCCTCAAGCGGCAAGCGGGCGGGCTGCTGTTCTCGGACGTCACGCATTTGGTGGGCGAGTGGTTCCGGCAGCGGGACGCGGCCCTCAATACGACTCAACAGGAACGTAGAGCGAAAGCGACTTACGAATCGTTAGAGCAAGTTGCCTTTCGACTCGATTCCCACTTGAACCACTTGCTGCTCGACGAGTTTCAGGACACATCCTTGCCGCAGTGGAACGTCCTGCGTCCGCTCGCTCAACGCATCACGTCGCAACGCCAAGGGCATTCATTCTTCTGCGTCGGCGACGGCAAGCAGGCGATCTATGGTTGGCGCGGCGGCGTGGCTGAGATTTTCGATGCACTCGACCAACAGCTTACCGGCCTGAGCCGAGCGCCGTTGAACGAGAGTCGCCGCTCTTCGCCCGTCGTGATCGAGTTCGTGAATCGCATTTTTCGCGACATGACGCAACACGACAACCTGGAACGTTCCGCGGCGGGCGTCGAGTATTGGTCGCAAGAATTTCCCGAGCACACGACGGCGCTGAAGGATTATCCTGGCTACGTCACGCTGGAGACGGGGCCGGCGCCCGATGAGGAGTCGGTGGACGACGAGCCGTTATTGACGCATGCGGCTCAGCGCATTCAACAACTGGTGAAAGACTCGCCAGGCGCCAGCGTGGGCGTGCTGGTGCGCAGCAATGCCACGATCGCGAAACTGATTTTCCGGTTGCGATCGCTCGGGGTGGCGGCCAGCGAGGAGGGCGGTAATGCGTTAACCGATGCGGCGGCCGTCCAATTGGTGGTCTCGGCGCTCGAGTTCGCGGACCATCCTGGGCATTCGATCGCTCAACTGCACTTGGCACTGTCGCCGTTGGGCCGACACTTGGGATTAGCCGACGTTGATCGCGACCCCGAGCGTTGCTCGACGATCGCGGCCCGGATTCGTCAACAGTTGGCGGCGGATGGGTATGGTCGCACGATCGAGCAGTGGGCTCAGCATCTCGCCCCGTCATGCGACGCGCGTGAGTGGCGACGGCTGAATCAGTTGGTGGCGCGAGCTTATGCTCACGATGGGAACTCGACGTTGCGTCCCAGCGACTTTGCGGCGGCGGTGAGGAAAGAGCGGGCTGCGGACCCGACATCTGCCGACGTCAAGGTGACGACGATCCACAAGTCGAAGGGCCTGCAATACGACATCGTGGTGTTGCCGGATCTAGCCACGCCATTGATCGGCCAACCCGATGGGTATGCGGCAAGTCGTACCAGCGCCATCGGCCCCGTGGAGACGATCTGTCGTCATGTGCGGCTGGAGTTTCGTTCCCTCCTGCCGCCTCGTTTGCAGGAGATGTTCGACCAACAGGATCGGCAGGACACCATTGAGTCGCTGTGTGTGTTGTATGTCGCGCTCACGCGCGCTGTTCATGCCTTGCACTTGATCGTGGCGCCCAATGTCAAGGCCGAGAAGTCGGGCTTGCCGCGCACGTTCGCCGGCGTGCTGCGAGCGGCGTTAACCGACGGTCAGCCGCTGACACCCTTGACGACCGCCTTCGAAATGGGAGATCCGAAATGGTTCACTCGTCGAAAACCCAAGCCCGTCGCGGCGCCCACCGCGCCGCCGCCCGTGGCCGACCTACGACTCGCTCCGCTCACAGGTCCGCGTCGTCGCGGGCTCGAACGAGTGGCGCCATCGACGTTGGAAGGCGGGCGACGAGTGCAATTGAGCTCGCAGTTCGTCGGCGATGGTTTGCTAGGGCGGCAGAAGGGAACGCTCTTCCACGCATGGTTCGAGAAAATCACGTGGCTGGCTGACGGCGTGCCGAAAGACGAGGAACTGCGAGCCGTCGCCCAGCGAGTGCTCGACGCACGTTTGTCCTCCGAACAGTTGGAGCGTTGGTTGGTGGAATTCCGCGAAGTGCTCCAACGGCCTTCGATTGCGGCGGTCTTGGATCGTGGTTTCTATCCGGGACGTAGTTCGCTGACGGTGTACAACGAACGACGCTTTGCGATCCGGCGAGAGGACGAAATCGTCAGCGGCGTCATCGACCGCTTGGTGACAGAATCCCAGGGCGGCAGCGTCACCTATGCGGACATTATCGATTTCAAGACCGATACGATCGACGAGACCGCAAGCCAGGAGCAAGCGCGGGGAGGGGTGATTTCTTCGCCAAACACCAACAGTTTAGCGGCGAAAGTCGACTATTATCGTCCCCAGTTGGAAGCCTACCGAGAGTCGGTAGCGCGGTCGTTGTCCTTGCCGCTGGAACAAGTTACGGCGAGATTGGTGTTTGTGTCGATTGGCAAAGTCGTCGCACTTTAGGGGAACTTATCGTGTGAAACTGGCGATTCGACGCATAGTCGTGGATCGCTCCGCGATCCAACGCCTTTACGCCGGAGCGTTGGATCGCGGAGCGATCCACGACTATGGGAACCTGGCACTGTCCAATTAGGCTGGCACGGAGTAAACACCGTAACTTATAGTCGTAGGCGGCGCCGCGAGCCGACGTGGGTTCGTGCAGCCGCCTGCGAACGTTCCTGCTCTACCCACCCACCCGATCCATGATCGACGCGATCTTCGTTTACGGCACCTTGAAACGAGGTCAAGTGCGCGAGCGTTGTTGGCCGCGAGCGCCGGTTCGAGTCGTCGCGGCGGTGATGCGGGGCGAGTTGCATGACTTGGGGCCTTATCCCGCGCTCATTCCGGGCGATGACCGAGTGCTAGGCGAGCTGTGGTTTCTGCGCGCCGAGGATGTCGCCGAGTCGTTGCGAGTATTGGACGAAGTGGAATGCTACGGAATCGACGACGTCGATTTGTATGTGCGGCGAGTGGTTGAATGCGAGGAATTGGAGAGCAGCGAACGTCACTCGGCCTTCGTCTATCATCTCGCCAACGAGAACGACGCGCGGGCTCATCCTCGAGTTCCACCTCGCGCCGATGGATTGGTGGAGTGGTTGCCGACAGATCCTCGTGGCCGGGAATTCGACGATGACCTCTAACTCGCACATGCCCAAGCGATCTCGCGATTCCAGCACGATTGTGAATCTGGTCATGTTGGCGAGCGCCTTGTCGTTGATGGTGACGCCATCGGTCGCGACGCAAGAACTGTGGGGCGCCGAATCGCGCATCACAATCACGACGCCGTTGACGCCGCCGCGCTGGGCGCTGTTGGAACGCGAACTGCTTCGCCAGAATTCACTCGCCTGCCGCGAATTCTACCAGCGGTATTTCGACGAACGGGGATGGCTGTTGTGCGTTGAGCGATGGGGAGGAGACGACGGGCCGGACGACGCCATCGAAAACTGTCTCGATTGGCCGCTCGTCCATGCCTTGGGTGGAGACGACGAGGTTTTGCAGTTGTACAAGCGGGCCTGGGAGGGGCATCTGCGTCAATACACCGCGGCGCGGACGGTCGAAGTTCCCTTCGCCCGCGATGGCATGTACCACAAAGAGTTCCCGGTGATGATGGACTGGCTCCATAACGGCGAGGGACTCGTCGTCTTCAACCTGCAAGGCCTGTCTGACCCGGACGATTTGCGATTCGCTCAACGAGTGCGCCGCTATGCCGGCTTCTACATGAACGAAGATCCCGGCGCACCTAACTATGATCCTCAGCACAAGATCATTCGCAGCATGTTCAATGGCAGTCGCGGGCCGCTGCTGCGCAAAGCCACGGCGCTCGACTGGGCGGGCGACCCGATCGAAATCGAACATCGGTTCAAGCCGAAGCACGGCGAGTCGTCGTACGCGCAGATGATCGAACACTTCAAGGACTACAACGACATCGTGGGCGATCATCCCCAGAACCTGAAGGCGACGACGCTGGCGCTGAATGCGTTCCTGCTGACGGGTGAACCGAAGTATCGTCAATGGTTGCTCGACTATGTCGACGCCTGGCGCGAACGGATGATCGCCAACGGCAACATCATTCCGACCAACATCGGACTCGATGGAAAACCTGGCAGTTCGGCGGGCGGCAAGTGGTGGGGCGGGGTCTACGGTTGGGGATTCAGCGTCTTCGATCCCGCGACGAAGCGAATGGCTCATCGCAATCAGCATCACGCCGGCTTCCAGGGGTTCATGAACGCGTTCTTCCTAACCGGCGACGATCGGTATCTCGATGTGTGGCGCAAACAAATCGAAACCGTCAACGCTCAAGCCAAGGTGGTCGATGGCCAAACCGTCTACCCTCACATGTATGGCGAACAAGGTTGGTACGACTTCACGCCGCGACGCTACGATGCTTGTGCACTAGAACTTGCGTACTTATCGCAACGGCCCGCCGATCTGGCTGTGGTGGCCCATGAACCGTGGCTGAAGTACCTGCGAGGCGAGGACGCCGACTATCCCGAACGCTCGCTGGCGGCTGATTTAGCGCGTGTCGGCCGACAAGTCGCGGCGATTCGCGCCGACACGACAACTCCTGATACACGTTTGGCGGACGATCCGATGGGGCTGAACCCGGCGAGTGTCGAGTCGTTGGTGGAATTGACGACAGGTGGGCTGCGACCGGGCCGTAGCGGTTCGGCGCTGTTTTGTCGCCTGCGTTACTTTGACCCAGCGCGACGTCGAGCCGGCTTGCCCGAGGATGTGGCGGCTTTGGTGGATGAGTTGACGGCAGACCGAGTCTCGGTCACGTTGGTCAACATCAATCAGCTTGATGCGCGTGACGTGATCCTGCAGGCGGGCGCCTATGGCGAACATCGCTGGGAGTCGGTCGCCTGGGCCGGGCAATCTCAACCTCTGGATGGTTCACATTTTTCCGTCCGACTCGCCCCCGGCGCGGGCGCCCGCCTGACTCTGCGCTTGCGTCGTTATGCGAATCCACCGAGGATGGCGTTTCCGTGGGCGCCAAGCCGATTATAGGAGAAGCCGATTATGAAGGAGAGACAAGGAAGCCATGATGTTTGACAACCGAGTGAAGCGATTATTGCGTGAGGGGCGAGCGGCTTGGGGGGTGACTTTGCCGGATGCGTCCAATGTGATGGCCAAGGCCTCGATCAACGCGGGCATCGACTTCCTGTGGGTGGATCTCGAGCATCGTCCGTTCGAGGTGGACGCCGTTACTTGGGTTCCGATCCTGTGTCGCCAAAAGAACTGTGCGTGCGTGGTGCGAGTGTCGGGACTGTCGCCCCAGCTTGCCAAGAAGGCGCTCGACATCGGCGCGAACGGCGTTATGTTCCCCCAGATCAATACGCCCGAAGAGGCAAGGCTGGCTGTTGAATACTGCAAGTATCCGCCGCAGGGCTCGCGCGGCATTTCACCTCAATGGACCCACATGATGGATGTCGCTTGGTCGGACTACTTGCCGGCCGCTAACGACGAGACGTGCGTCATCGTGCAAGTCGAAACGCCCGAGGGCATCAAAAATCTGGATGCGATTGCGGCGGTCCAGGGGGTCGACATCGTGTTCGCGGGCCCCAACGACCTGGCCGCATCGCTAGGTTTCATCGGCAACAATAAGCACCCCGAGGTGCAAGCGTACTTGGCCGATTTTCCTGGGCGAGTGGCCGCGCAGGGCAAGGCGGCGGGCGTCACGTTCGCCGACATTGAAGCTTGCCGGCAAGCGTACCAGCAAGGCTACCGTTTCATTTCGTTCGGCACGATCCTGCTGCATGGCTCGCGAGGCATCGAGTCGGAACTAACAAGATTCCGCGCTCTGGAGAAAACCCCGTAGCGGAATTCGCAAGAATTCCGACAAACCGTCAAACCGCCAAAGCCGCCGCAAAGAAAACCAACAACCCCGCACGGGAATTCGCAAGAATTCGATCACAAGGAGTTGAGTATGCAATCAACAAGCCGCAGCAGTCCCAAGCTGGCGCGTCGGCAGCTCTTGCAACTCGGCGGCCTCAGCGCGCTGGGCATTGGCCTGCCAACGCTGCTCGAATCACAGGCGACCGCTGCGGCTCGTCCTCCCAAATCGTGCATCTTCATTTATCAGTATGGCGGCCTCAGCCAACTCGACTCCTGGGACATGAAGCCGCAGGGACCCGAGGCGATTCGCGGTCCTTATCGTCCGATTGCTACCAAGGTGCCCGGCTATCAGGTGTGCGAGTTGATGCCGCGATTGGCGACACTTGCGGACCAATACTGTGTGATTCGCACCTTGAACCATTCGGTGCCTGTACACGATGTGGCGAATCGCATGCTGTTGGCGGGCCAGAATCTGCCATCGCTTGATGCGCCGGCATTTGGCTCGATCGTCGCGAAAGCTCGTCCCACCGACGCGTCGATACCGGGCTACGTTTGGTTGCAGAAGTTCGGCGGCGGCGCGATGCCGCCCGAACGAACTTACCTCACGGGCGGCAGCTTGGGAGTGGCCTATAGTCCGTTGCTGATCGGCGCCGGTCACGACGACAATCTTGCGACCCCGGGATATCGAGTGCGAGCGTTTGACGCGCCGGGCGAAATGCCGTTGCCTCGGGTCGCCGAGCGGCTCGCTCTGAACCGACAACTCAACGCCTGCTCCGCGGAACTCGCATCGACTCTACCCGCTCGGAACTTCTCCAAGCATCAAGAGCGAGCCATTGATTTGGTCGCGGGTCCACAAGCTCGACTGGCTTTCGATCTGGACCGCGAGTCTGACACGACTCGTGATCGCTATGGCCGCAATCCACTCGGCCAAAACTTGCTGCTCGCTCGCCGCCTAATTGAAGCGGGCACTAGGCTGGTGAGTGTCGTGGCCTGGACTGGGCTGAAAGAGGGCGAGAAGTTCATGAGCGTTGAGACTTGGGACATGCATGGCAACGCGGGGATCAGCATCTTCGGCGACGGCTGGAACGGACTGGGATTTGCGTTGCCGCGGTGTGATGCGGCGGTCGCGGCGCTGCTGGAAGATCTACGAGATCGAGGGTTGCTGGAGACGACGCTGGTAGTGCTGGTGGGCGAGTTTGGAAGAACTCCCAAGATTAGCAAAGGAGGGTCTGCGATCGGTCGCGACCATTGGCCCAATTGCTACTCGGCGATGTTGGCAGGCGCCGGCGTCCGCGGGGGAACGATTTATGGCGAGTCGGACCATCAGGCGGCGTACGTGAAAGACAAGCCGGTGAGTTTGCAGGACTTTACCGCAACATGCCTGAAAGCGCTCGACATTCCCCCGGAGACGCGGATTAGCCCCGATGGATTTACGCGTCGAGCGAGCGAAGGGGAGCCGATTGAGGGAGTGTTCTAGGGGGTAGGGGTTTAGGGGGTAGGGGTTTAGGCTTTAGGGGGAGAGGCGATGCCGGTAGTTACGGGATGTCCGAAGTGTGGGCAGCAGTATCAGGTCGCGGACTCGTTTCTGGGCCAGAACGTGAATTGCCCTCAATGCGGCGCGGTGTTTGTCGTGCGATCGCCACAGGTTCCGCCGAGCGGACCTGCGATGCCGTCTGCTGCGACTCCACCGTGGGCGCAAGGCTATCCTCCGCCGACGGGCTGGAGTCCACCTGGGAACCCGTATGCGTCGAGTGCGACGAACATCTTTGAGCAAGGGCCGACTGACAGGCAGATTCGGCTGGGCGGCTTGGTGATGATTCCGTTGATGATTCTGGGAATGTTGGCCGCGGCGTTTGGCCAAAAGCAGATGACGACGGGTGGGGCAACGCTACTGGGAATCGGGCCCTTTGGACTTTTCTATGCGATCGCGGCATTGATCGATCCGAACATCGTGCGAGCGGCGGGGAAGTATGGAAAACACTTGCCTGCTCGGTACAAGATGATTGCGGGCGCCATCGGCGTCGTGGCGTTGATCACCGGCCTCACGCTGTCCTACCTGACTTGGTCAAGGATCGCCCAATAAGGGTGGAACCAGTGGAACCGGGCTCTCAAGAAGGGGAAAAGAACGGAAAAGAGGGGAAAAGAGGGGAGGAGAGGGAAGGGAACACTGATTGACACTGATCTTCACTGATTTCCAGCACTGACCGCTGAGGCAGGGGAGAGGGCAAAAATAGCCGGTGCTGTGGCGGGGCGGATGAGAGGATGGCCAATCTCCGCCGACTTTCTTTGGTCGAATGGGGATGGGGCGCTGGGAACGGTGTGAGCGGAGCGAATCGACGGACGAGAGGTTCGTCGCCCAGAGAAAGCCCCCGTACGACGGACTTCTAGTCCGTCGAACCGTGGCGCACCGAACGGGTCGCATGGCAGCCCGCGACGGCCGCAGCGAATCGACGGACTGGAAGTCCGTCGTACAACAGGAGCAATCGACGGACAAGAAGTCCGGCGTACGGAGGAGCGCTGAGCGCCGCAACCTCCCCCCCATCTGCCCCCGCTCCTCCTTCCGTGAATTTCCGTGCCATTCCGTGGCCAAGTCATTCCGTGTCCCATCTGAAGGCGGTACGGGTACCCGGGGCTGCTGTTCATCTCGCGAAGCGAGATGGCTACACCGTTCCGTGGCCACGTCTCCCCTGCGGGTTCATAATTTTTTCCACCCGCAGGTAGGGAAGAACCGATACATCTGTATCCCCCGAATTAACGAATGGATTGCACAGCCCCTACATTTCGCCTAACCCCTACAGTCAAGGTTGACAACACGTTACGCGAGAGTAACATCTATCCCAGCTTACCAGAATTACATTACCTGAACTGCGCTCGTTGCGCAGCCAGCACTTTTTACCCAATTTCCATTGCCGTCGTCCGCGTTCCTGGGAGTTGATTTTTCGAGGTTGCTAGCCCCTCGGAGAGTCGATTTTCGCTTGTCGCCAAGGAGAATTTGAAGTGAGTCATCGCAACCGCACGCGTCGCCCCTCGTCCTCCACGCAGCCGCGCCGCTCGCTCCTCAAGTCGCTCGCCAGCCTCTTTGGCGGATCGGACCGCAAGCAAGAACTCAAGTCGGCCCTGCGTACTCGCCCGCGTCGCTCGGGGCTCGAATCCCTGGAATCGCGCAATCTGATGGCGGTGGTGAACGCGGGCGTGGCCGCCAACAACGGCATCGTCGACACCTTCGAGTTGGTGCAGACGCCGGGCATGCCTGGCAACGTGGACGTGTACGTCAACGGCGGCTTCACAGGGACTTTGGTCGCGCCGACCGAAATCCAGGTCTTGGGCTCGAACGACGACGACATCCTGACCGTCAACAGCACGAACGGCCTGATCGACCTGCCGGGCGGCATCCGCTTCTTCGGCGGCTCGGGCCAGGACGGCTTGGTGCTGACTCAGACGGGCGGTCCTGAGCGTGAATTGGAACGCGTCGAGCCGGGCTCGAACCCGGGTCAAGGGACCAGCATCATCAGCGACGGCGCCGCCGATCAGATCGTGTACTTCGAGGGGCTCGAACCGATTCAGTCGAACGTCCCCGCGGCATCATTCACGATCGCGGCCTTCCCGGCCGCGGCCAGCATCCTGCAAAGCAACAATGCCATCAACTATTCGGCTCATCCACTCAACAACACCTTCGGTCGCGTGACGATCGACAGCTTCGAGCCGATCGACTTCCAGAACAAGGGCACGTTGGTGATCGATGCCGGCGCGGGCGACGACGTGATCAACATCGCCAACCCGAACACGCCGACTGGCTTGACGGGCATCACGGTCAACGGCGGCTCGCCGGGCGCGAGCGACACGTTGATCGTCGAGGCGATTCCGGGTTCGAATAATGACAACGTACGAGTGCGGCCGACAGCGCAGGGGGCAGGATTTGTAGATGCGGACGCTTTCAATCTGCCAACGGTCTCTTACGGGGCGATCGAAGAGATTCGCTTGGTATTGCAGTTCAACGAAGATGATTGGTTTGCGATTGATGGCACAACGGGCAACGATCTCTTCCAGGCCTACTTGACCACCACGGCGGGCGCGGCGTCATTCGGCGGCCTCTTTGACCAGGACAATTCCACGGGTAATGGGCCGTTCACATTGCCCAACATCGTCGTCACGGGCGACAACCCCAATTTCGGGCAAGCAGGTTTCTATAATTTCTTCGGCTTCGGAGGCAGTGACGAACTACGCGTTCAAGGCACCAGCAGCGACGAACTGTTCAACATCTCTGATTTTGCCGGCTTATCGAACATCACGCATTCGATCGGCAACACGCCGTTGAACCAACTGGTTTTCACCGACGCGAACGGGCTCTTCAGCACCACCGCGGTGACGGTCGACATGGGGGCTGGTTCTGACCAAGTGACGGTGGTTCCCGAGTTGTCGTTCACGAATGTCTTGGGCACTTTCCCGGTCGCCCTGACCTTACAGGGCGGCGGCAGCGACGACCGGTTGTTGATTGACGAGTCGGCTCGCACGGGCGCGGCGGAGCCTCGCACGTACAACGTGCTGGCCTTGTCGGGCAATAATCAGGACCACAATGGCAACATCACGGGTCAGGACGGCGTCGGCGATTTCACCCTGGGATTGGTTTACGAGGGCATTGAACAGGTCCAGTTAGTCGGCGACGGCGACGACACGTTAAGCGTGCGCGACGACGGCGGCGACAGCGTCTGGTCGTTGTCGGCCGGTCCGACCGTTGTTCTGGAAAGCGGCCGTGTCGGAATCGATTCGCGTTCGCCGATCGACTTCGAGAGTTTCCAGCGAGTGGAATTGGAGAACACGGGCGGCGTCGACACGTTTGTGGTATCGCCTGACCGCTTGCCCGCGTTCAGCGTCGCTGGCAACCAGAATTCGCCGCCGGCCGAATACCAAGTCATTGGCGGCAACACGGCGGGCGAACTGCGCGACACGTTGGTCATTGACGGCACGGGCCGCGACGATGTCCAACAGGTCGTTTTGACCTCCACCGCGATCACCTTGGGCCGCACGGTCGGTTTCACCGACGTCGCCGCTCTCGAAATCAACACCGGCAACGGCGATGACTCGCTGGAAGTCGACACCACGGGCGGCTTCGTTTCGCCGAATATCTCGTACAACGGCGGCGCTGGCGCCGACTCGCTGCTGATCAGCGGCGCCGGGGTCGCGGACGAAGTGCAGTACTACGCCGGTCCGGTCGATTATACGGGCCGAGTCGTTTACGAAGACAACGCCGACGCTCAGTTGATGCAGATCGACTTTGCCAACCTCGAGCCGGTGCTCGACAACATCGTGGCCGCGACTCTGTCGGTTTTCGGCACGGGCGCCAACAACAGCATTCGTTACACCGCGGGCCCCGGCGGTTTGTTCTTCGGCTTGGGCGTCGACACCGGCTTGGTGCAGGTGGATGCCTTCGAGTCGATCGAATTCACAAACAAGGGAACGCTGGCGATCAGCGGCGGCAATGGCGACGATGTGATCGAGATCGCCAACGACGCCATTCCGCAAGGGTTGGTCAATCCGATCCAGGTCGATGGCGGCGGACCTTCGGCCAGCGACACCCTGATCGTGAACGGCCAAGCGGGCGTCTTCGATCCCATGGTGCTGGAACCGACCGCGGTCGGAGCGGGGACAGTGGCTTACAATTTGGCCAATCTGCCCGATGTCGCCTTCACCGGGATTGAAGGCTTGACCTTGGTGGGTCAGGAGGCGGATCTGGATGCCTTCGGCGTCGATGGCACGATTGGCGACGATTTGCTGCAGTATCGCTCGGGCCTCACCCCCGATACGGGACTCGTGACGGGATCGCTCGACGCCAACAACGCGACGGGCAATGGTCCGTTTACCCTGGTGCCGACGACGTTCAAGGGGATGTCGCAGGCACTTGGACTGCAATTCAACAACTTCGCCCAAGTTGGCGGAGACGACTCGTTTGTATTCCACGGCACCAGCAGCGGCGACGAGATGTTGGTGAGCCCAATCGGCGCGGGCGATCTGGCGATTTTGAGCGCCGCGAACGGGCAATTCAATGCGCTCGTCTCGGCCTTCAATCTGGTTGCCGCGACCGTAGAGACCGGCGACGGCGATGACCAAGTGACGGTGAACGGCGGTATCGACGTGCCGTTGACCGTGAACGGAAACAGTCCCGCGCCGGGCGACACCTTGACATTCGTGGGAACCGGTGCTGGCGATGTCACGGTCGATGCCGCGGCGGGCACCATTCAGGAAGCGGGCTTTGCGGCCGTCACCATTTCGGGCTTGTCGAATGTGATTGTCGATGCCGCCGGTCAAAACGTGATCGTGCTGGGGACGATTGGCAATGATGCGGCGACTTACCAACCTCTCTCGAACGATTCAGGTCGCCTGACCGATCTGCTGATCGACACGACGCTCACGGTACAGGATGTTGACGTTCTGACGATCGATGGCGTCGCGGGCAACGATTCACTGCGAGTGCTCGGCACTGCGGGCATCGATATCTTCCCCGTCATCTCCGATACCCAGGTCGGCATCGTTGGGCTGCTCGGCGTGACGCTCGCCAACATCGGCGCTGGCGATGCGATCAACGTCGACGGCGGCGAAGGCGACGACATCTACTCGGTCCCCACCGGCAATCTGGCCGACGTGAATATCGAAGACAGCGGTGTCAGCGGCAACGACACCCTGCAAATGACCGACGTGAACTTCAACATTGTCGCAGGCGCGTCGACGAACTCGGGTCGAGTGAACACGACCGATTTCTCGGGCGTCGAAGCGTTGCAATTGGACGCGGGCGCCGCGGTGGGCGCAGCGACCGTCAATGGAACCAGCGGCGCGGATGCGGTGACCGTAACGGGAACCGCGGGGGGCGCGAATGTCGCCACCAGCTTCGGTCCCGCGATCACGCTGGTGAATTTTGCAGCGAACAGCGTGTTGACCGTCGCCACGGGCGCCGGGACCGATACGATCCAAGCGAATCAAGCGGCCAACTGGGTGTTCGGCACGGTCAACGTCGATGGCGGCGATCCCTGGGCGGCGGACTCGATCGCAGTCCGCGGCACGGCGAACGACGAACAATTCACCTACACCGGTCTGTCCGAGAACAGCGGCACGGTGGGTCTGACCTCGGGCACCACCACCACCTACAATCTGGTCAATGTCTCGTCGGTCGACCTGGATGCGGAAGGCGCCGCGGGCGACACGCTGAACGTCACCAACACCAACGCCCAGATCCAACACGGCTTCACCCCTGGTTCGGGAACGGTCAACACGTTCTCGGCGGGTGGAGCGGTGCTGCTGGGCGTTCGCTACTCGGACTTCGAGACGGCGATTGTCACCGCCACGACAATCGTGGTCGATGGCACGGCGGGTGATGACCAAATCACCGTTTCGAGCACGGGCATTGTGACCGTCACGAACACGCTGGGCTTCAACAATTCGGTCGACGCATCCGCGGCGACTCGCTTGGTGCTCAACACCCTGGGTGGCAACGACCGCGTGACGATCGTTCCGAGTGCCTTGTTCGCAGGCGGCATCGACGTGATCGGCGGCGAGCCGGGCGCTGGCAGCGACGCGGTGACCATCGAATCGCCCAACGCCATGGCACTTGCGCTGTTCTTGTCCTCCACGCCGGACGTGCTGTTGGGCGCCGTGACCGGTCCCGTTTCGCTCAACGGGGTCGAGACGCTGAATGTCACTTCCTCCGTGAATGGGAACTTAGACAACTTGGTGGTGTTCAGCTACGGTGACAGCAGCGACCTCGGCACGATCAACTACAACCCGGGCGATTTCGACAATAATGACGGCGATACGCTCGTCGTGGTGGGCTCGGCCAACTCGACGGCCTCGAGCTTCCGCCCGTTGAGCCCGACGTCGGCGACTCTCACCAACGCCAACGGACCGCAAATCAACGTATCGAACTTCAACAATGCGGTAAACACGTTGACCATGGTCAGCGGTCCTAGCGAGGAGATCACGTTCCACGGCTCGGCCAGCAACGACTCGATTACGCTGAACGGCGGTCGAGTCACCTTGACCCCGATGGCCGGCCCGCCAGCCTGGGTGACGCTCAACTACGCCGGACAGAGTTCGCTGGTGATCGCGGCCGGGGCGGGCGACGACGACATCAACGTTACCGCGGCTACGATCTCGGCGGTCAAGGTCGATGGCGGCGATCCGATTCAGTTCAGCGACACGCTGAACATCACGGCGGGCGCGAACACCGTCTCGTTCATGGCGGGCCCCGAAAGCGACGAGGGGGCGATCCAAGTCGGTGCGCAAGAGCCGATCAGCTTCGACCACATCGAAGGCATCACCATCACGGGCGACGGCACGGGTTCGGCGAACGTGATTGGCACCAACGCCGATAACGACATCACGGTCACCGGCAATGGCGCGAACGACTTCGCCGTGAGCATTGATGGCGGACCCGCGGTCCAGTACACCGACTTCGCGGCTGGATTCATCAATGGCATGGGCGGCGACGATGACATCGACATCGACGTCGAAGTGTTGACGACCACGGCTTTGACCGTCAATGGCGGCTCGCCCAGCTCGGGCGGCGGCGACTCGGTGTCGATCACCGGTCTCACTGGCGCGGGCAACGATAACGCCACCTACACCCCGGATGCCACGGGCAGCGGCGGCACGTTCGATATCGCCGGCTTGGTGACGCCGATCCAGATCAACACGGTCGAAAACCTGTACTACTCGGGCGAGAACGCCAACGAGCAGTTGACCGTGATCGGATCGGCAGCTCAAGACTTCTTCGTCCACACGCCGGGCGCCGCGGTCGATGCGGGCACGGTGTCGAACCACAACGGTTTGGCGATCCAGTACACCAACCTCGGGCTGGCTGGCAGCGTCCGCATCGACGGCCAGGGCAGCCCAGATCTGGTCACTGCTCGCGGCACCAACGGCGACGACCAGTTCATCGTCGACGCGGGCACGGGCACGGTGAATCTGTCGACCGTTCAGGGCTTCCACATTCCGCTCTTGCGAGTGGATGCGGCGGGCGAATTCTTGGCGATCGATGCCTTGGATGGCAACGATCTGATTATCTTGAACGCGAATCAACCCTACGCAACCATGGTGGTCCTGGGCGGCAGCCCAGGCGGTAGCGACACCCTGCTAGTCAACGACGTGGCCGGCGCGGCGGATGCGATTGCCATCACGCCGAACTTGACTCGCACCAACGGCGTGGTGGGCGTCAACGCGTTGGTAGCGAACTACCAAGGCATCGAACACGTCATCCTCCAGGGCAGCGGCGACGCGGGCGACGCGTTCTCGGTCAACAACTTGAATTTGGGCGATGACACGTGGAACGTGTCGGCCGGTTCGAACGGCGACTTGATCCAAATCGACGATCGGGAATCAATCGAGTACACCGGTTTCGACACGGTCGCCTTGAACAATTTGAACCTGTCGACCGACCTGTTCCGGGTCGCCCCGACTTCGCTGACCGGCTTCAACACCTCGTTCTCCATCAACGGCGATGGCAACGACAAGGTGGAATTGCTGGGCACCAATAACCCCGACGCGATGGCCCAGACCGCCGCGAACCAGTTCACCGTGAACGGCGTCGCGATCGACTTCAATTTCGTTACGACCTTGCAGTTGACGGGCGGCGATGGCGCCGACACCGTGACCGCCGACCTCGCGACGCTTGCGGGCGGCGTCGTCAACCTGATCGTCGCGGGCGACGGGCCTTCGGCCAGCGGCGGAGTGGCGGGCGATGTCCTCAACCTGAATGTCGCCGGTAACGCTCGCGTCACTCAGTCGACCGACGCCGGCAGCGGCACGGTCGACCAAGCCGGTGCGATTACGGTCAACTACACGACGCTGGAAGCGCTGAACATCACCTCGAACACGGCGGCCAGCACTTTGTTCGTGCGGGGCACGAACGGCGCTGACAACATCAGCGTCGCGGCCGTGGCTGGAAACAACGATCAGGTGCGAGTCTGGATCAACGACGGCACGGTGATCACGGGCAACCAGATTGGCGCCGCGAATTTCTCGATCGCCGATGTCCAGGGACGCTTTGGCGACGACCACTTCTCGGTCGCGCCGGTGGTGAATGTCGCCCTGATTATCGAAGGCAATGATCCGACCGCATCGGATACGACCGTAGTCAACGTAACGGCCGACACGATCTTCGCTCCGACCAGTTCATCTGCCGCCACCTTGACGGTGACAGGCTTCGCCCCGATCAATCTGGTGACGATGGAAGGGGTGACGATTGGCGGCGGCGACGCTGGCGTGAATCTGACGGTTCGCACCCCGGTGGGCGTGCATACCACGACCCTGACCCCGGGCAATACGGCCGACAGCGGCGACGTGCAGGTCGAGTCGTTGATGCCGATGAGCTTCACGAACCTGGGCGCAGGCTCGCTGGTGCTCGACGACGTGGAATCGGCGGCAATCAATGACTTGGCCGCCGACGATCAGTTCGTCTACCTGGGAACTGACAACGACGACTTCCTCCTTATCGATAGCACGACGGGTCTCGTGCTGCTGAACGCCCAGATTCAGGTCTTCGCGGGCGATGGGCAGTTCCTGGCCGTGCGAGGAGGCAATGGCTCTGACGTCATCAACCAGATTGGTGGAGACGCATACCTTCTAGTAGACATTGAAGGTGACAACCCCGATGATGGCGATTCGTTGTCGATGCTGACTCCGACCGGCGCGATCACGATCAATCTTGAGAATTCTTCCATTGTCGGTTTCAACGGAGCCTTGGGGGCGACATTCTATCGCGGCCTACAGGATGTCAACATCAGCGCGTTGGGTCAGACCCTTACCGTGCGGGCGACCAGCTCGAGCGATACGTTGGAAGTGACCCCGACCGGCGCCGACGCGGGCTTCGTCCAGAACAACGACGAAGACCCGGTGGTGAGCTACACCGGAGTGGCCGCGAACACGTTGTTCGTCGATCTGTCGACGGGCGACGACAAGTTGATCGTCCACGGATCGGCCGCGGCGAACGATATCACGGCCGATGTGCCCGCTGGCACCGTGACGGTGGATGGCGCGATCGTCGACTTCAACGTCGGTGCGCCGAACAAGCTGGAAATCAATGCCCACGAAGAAGCCGACTCGATCACCGTGGTGACCGGTGCGATCTCCGTGTTCGTCGATGGCGGCTCGCCAGTCGGTGTGCCGACGGGCGACCTGCTGATCTTGACCTTGACGGCCGCTGGCAATGTGACGGCCGACCAGGGACCAGAAGCCGACGAAGGTGCGTTCCGCGTCGACGCCAATGCTCCGCTCAGCTACGACCACATCGAGGCGGCGGCCGTGAACGGCGTGGTTGGCTCGACCTTGCTGGTCAATGGCACCAACGCCGACGACGACATCACCCTGATCGGCAATGGCGCCGACGACTTCACGGTCAGCGTGAACGCCGGTCCGGCCGTGCAGTACAACAATTTCGCCGCTGCCTCGTTGGACGGCCAGTCGGGCGATGATGACTTCGACATTGACGTGAATGACTTGGCCGCGACCGCGATCACCGTATTGGGCTCGCTGCCCAATGCCTCGGGCGATGCGGTGACGATCACCGGCGAGGCGGGTGCGGCCGACAACGCCGAGTACACGCCCACGGATGTCAATGGCGGCACATTCGAGGTGGCGGGTCTGGTGGGCGCCAACGCGATCGTGTTGGTTGGCGTCGAATCGCTGGCCTACCAGGGCGAGGACGAGGACGAGACGCTGACAGTGAACGGCACGGCCGACGACGACATCATCGTCCATACGCCGGGCGCTGCAATCGACTCGGGCTCGGTCTCGGTCAATAACCTGTTGCCGATCAGCTACACCGCAATTGGAGCTGCTGGCACGGTCGCGATCGACGGCCAGGCAGGCGACGACGAAGTGGTGGCTCGCGGCACCAATGGCGACGACGATTTCGATGTCGAAGCGACGACGGGCACCGTGGTGCTCGACACCGTGCTTGGCGTCCATGTCGCGCTCACTCGCGTCGATGCGGCCGGTGAATTCCTGACGCTCGACGGCCTGGATGGCAACGACACCTTCACGCTGAACGCCGATCAGCCCTATGGATCGGTAACGTCGTTGGGCGGCAGCCCGGGCGGCAGCGACTTGCTGGTGATCAACGACGTCATTGGCGCTGACGACAACTTCTTGGTGTTCCCAGACGCCCAGCGCACGAACGGCACTGTGATCGTGAACGCTTGGTTCGCGAACTACGCGGGCATCGAGCACTTGCAGCTGGACGCCTCGGGCGATGCGGATACCCTGGCGATCTTTGATGACGGCGCCGACAACGCCTGGGACGTCAGCGCGTCGGGCTTTGGCGATTTGGTGCAAATCGACAACCGAGAATCGATCGAGTACGACAACTTCGATACGGTCACTCTGCTGAATTTCTTTGGCAGCGATGTCTTCACCGTCCATCCCACGGATCTGTCGGGCTTCAATACCAGCTTCACCGTGGCGGGCGATGGCGACGACAAGCTGAACTTGGTCGGTACGAACAATGCCGACGCCTTCACGCACACCGCCGCCGCTGAATACACGGTGAACGGCGTCGCGATCGACTTCGCTGGCGTCACAACGTTGCAGTTGACCGGTTTGCAGAACACCGACACGTTCAGCGCCGACCTGTCGCTGCTGGCGGGTGGAGTGAACAACCTGGTTGTCGACGGCGGCGAGCCTTCGGCGAACAACGACGTGGTCAACCTGACAGTAGCGGCCAACGCCCGTATCACGCAGTCGGTCGATCCGCAGAGCGGCACGGTCGATAACGCGGGCGCGGTCGTTGTGAACTACGCAGCCCTTGAAAGCCTGAACATCGTCTCGAACACCGCGGGCAGCACGCTGCTGATTCGCGGCACCAACAACGGCGATCAGATTGCGATCCAGGGTGTCGCGGGCAACCCGAACCAGGGTCGAGTCTGGATTGGCGCGGGCACGGTGATGACGCTGAACGGCGCCAACGCCAACTTCGCCAACCTGACGGTCCAAGGCCGCTTCGGCGACGATCACTTCTCGGTCAGTCCGATCGCGAACGTGACGGTCAATGTCGAAGGCAACGACCCGACCGCCTCGGACACCGTGGTGGTGAATGTGATTTCCGACACGACCTTCGCTCCGCTGACCTCGTCGTCGGCGACCGTGACGGCCGTCGGCTTCTTGCCGGTCAATCTGACGACCGTCGAAGGGGTCACGATTGGCGGCAATGACGCGAATCTGAACCTGACCGTGCAGACTCCAGCGGGCGCCGCGACCACGACCTTGACTCCGGGCACGACGCCGGATTCCGGTTCAATCCAGGTCGATTCGCTGGTTCCGATGAACTTCACGAATCTGGGCGTGGCGGGCTCGCTGATCCTGGCCGACGCCGACGCCAACGACACGTTCGTCTACGTGGGAACGGAAGTCGACGACGACTTCACGGTGGGTGGAACCGGCTTGGTGAATCTGAACAATCAGATCACGGTCGATCCAACGCAAGCGATCGCCTTGGTCCTGAAGGGCCTGAATGGCTTCGATGTCTTCTCGATCGTAGGCAACCTGCTGTACGACATCATCGACATCGAAGGGGACGGCCCCAGCGATGGCGATACGTTGACCGCGGTCGCGCCGGTCGGTCCGGCCATCGTCGATTGGAACGCCGCCCAGGTGCTTGGCTTTGGCGCCACGATTAACTACACCGGTTTGCTGGCCATCGCCGTGGACGCAGGCAATGCCCTGGTGGAAGTGCGTGGCACCGTCTTCGACGATGACATCACCGTCACCCCCGAGGATGCCACGACCGGCTGGGTCAGCGACAACTGGGTCTTCACGCCCGACGTGTTCTACTTTGGTACGGGCGGCGCGGCGATCCATATCGACGCACAGGCTGGCCAGGACACCGTCTCGGTGGTGGGCAACGCCCTGAGCCAGACGTTCGACATCGACATCCCGGCCGGTTCGGTCCGCATCGACGACCTGAACGACGCCGTGAATGACGGCATCGTGACTTGGGAAAACAACGAGTCGCTAGCGGTCAATGGCTTGGAAGGGGACGACACCTTCAACGTAATCGCGGGCTTGATTCCGCTGTTCGTGGACGGCGGCGACCCGATCGGCGAAACCGCGGGCGACAAGTTCAACATGCTTGCCGGCGGCGGCCCCGTGATCTTCGAAGCTGGCCCCGAGAACGACGAGGGCGGCATCATCATCGGAACGAACGCCCGCATCAGCTACGACCATATCGAAGCGGGTGTGGTGACCGACGCCGAATGCATCATCATCATGGGGACCAACGGCGACGATGACATCACCATCATCGCTCGCACCGAGCTCCAGAACCCGCTGCGTTACGCCACGGCGGATGGCAACAAGGACTTCACGTCGACCGTCAACGACGGCATCGAGATCCTGTGGGTCAACAACAACGCTCTCGACCCAACCGTCGATCTGTTCGTGGACGGCCTGTCGGGTGACGATGACATTGTCTTCCGCGCTCCGGCCTTGGACCCGAACAACGGCAATGCTCCGATCGCGTGGAACGTGCAAGCGTGGGTCACAGGCGGTTCGCCGTCGACGGTTACGGGCGACCAAGGCGACGTGTTCGAACTCGGCACGCCGGGCCAGAATCGCGTCACCTACACGCCGACCGGCTACTCGACCGGCGTCATTCAACTCGATTCGACCAACGGCGGCGTGTTTGACACGACGATCAACTTGGTCGAGAGCTTCGTCTGCGACTGCGACGCGAACGGCGTGAACGAGTACGCTTCGAGCGACGGCGGCTTCGAGCAGTTCAACTACGACGGCGAGGGGACCGACGACATCTTCACCGTGATCGACACGGTGAACAACGACGTGATCACCCATACCCCGGGCGCTCGTCGCGACGAGGGCTCGGTCCGCGTGAACGACCTGTTGGCCGTCAACTACGAAAACCTCGGTTTGAACGCGACCTTCACCATCGGCGATGGCGGCGGCCGAGCCGACGTGTTGGTGGCGCTCGGCACGGGCGGCAGCGATACGCTGACGGCGAGCCGCGAGTCGGCCGCGATCGGCCTGATCGATGTCAACAGCCAGATCTCGATCCGCACCGACAACATCGAGAACTACACGCTCGATGGTCTGGAAGGAAACGACCTGTTCGAATTCCGGTCGCTGCTGGCCGACGCCGTCGAAACAGTCAACACCGAAGGCGGTGGACCGGGTGGCAGCGATGTGTTGGAGGTGTTCGGCGTCGTTGGCGCCGCGGATATCATCGAAGTCCGTCCGGGCGAGACTCGCACCGATGGCGCCGTCGACGTGAATGGCGTGCTGGTGAACTATACGGGCGTCGAGCATCTCCAGTTGCAAGCCGGGTTTGACGCGGGCGACGCGTTGACGGTGCGAGCAACGCCGGATCTGGGCGACAACCTGTGGACGGTCAATGCCAGCGACTACGGCGGAGATCGCGTCCAGATCGACGACCGAGAAACGATTGACTACAAGCAGTTTGACACAGTCGCGCTGACGAACGAATTCGGGACAGACCATTTCCGCGTCTATCCGACATCACTGAGTGGTTACCTCACGTCACTCACCATCACAGGCGACGCCTTCGGTGCTAACCCGATTGACGATGTGCTCGAACTGATCGGCACGCCGGCCAATGACACGGTGACCAGCAATGGGGACACCGTCACCATCAACGGCGAACCGGTCACCGCGGGCGCGAACCTGATCGAGATTCAGGTCAACACGCTGTCGGGCGATGACCAGATCACTCTGGCCCTGAACCTGCCTAACGTGCGCAAGGTGGTCGACGCGGGCGAAGGGAACGACAACGTCGATGTCTCGGCCATGCAAGACGCCACGATCTTCGGCGGCCTGGGCGACGACACGATTGTCGGCTCGCCGATCGCCGACCTGATCTACGGCGGCTCGGGCAACGACACCATCAGCGGCTTGGGCGGCATCGACACCATCTACGGTGGCGAAGGGAACGACATCATCACGGGTGGAACGGGGAACGACAACCTGTTCGGCGGCGACGGCTCGGACCGCTTCATCTGGAATAACGGCGACAACAGCGACATCGTCGAGGGCGACGAGGGCGTGGACGTCCAGATCGTCAATGGCGCCGCGGCGGGCGATGCCTTCCTGCTCCGTACGAAGACGGGCGATGAATCGCGAGCGTTCTTCGAACGGACCAACCTGGTGCCGTTCACGATCGACATGGGCAAGGTCGAGCAGGTGGACATCAACGGCGGAGCTGGCGCCGACACGGTGGAAGTGCGAGACCTGTTCACGACCGACATCACGAACGTCAACATCAGTGCTGGAGTCGACGTCGATGTCGACACCGTGACCGTCCAAGGCCGCAGCGTCTCGGACAACGTCACGCTGTCGTACTACGCGGCGGTGAATGGCGTGAACATCGCGGGCATGAAGTACGACGTCAACGTCACGGCGCTCGACCCAATCGGCGATCCCGATACGCTGACCTTCAATGGCAACGATGGCGACGACACGATCATCGCGTCGGATGCGCTTAGCAACCTGTTCGGCGCGGCGTTCGCCTCGGTCAACCGCTTGATCGTCAACGGCGGCGACGGCGACGATTCGATCACCGGTTTCGGCAACCTGAACGGCGACGACGGCGACGACTTCCTGTCGGGCGGCTCGTTCGGTCAGTTGATCACCGGTGGTGAAGGCGACGACACCATCTACGGTGGCGGCGGCGACGACACGTTGAACGGTAACGCGGGCGAAGACACCTTCGTCGGCGGCGCTGGCAACGACACGATCGACGGCGGCGACGTCGCGGGCATCATCGAGTGGGATACGATCCTGGTCTCGGGCACGACCGGCAACGACACGATCGATATCAATCAGACCTCGGCCACCTCGGTGACTCACCGAGTGAACGCCGACACGCAGACCGACACGCTGGTCACGACCGCCTTGCCGGTCGCGGGCACGCGAACGGTGGACGAAATCCGGGTGGAAGCCGGTGCGGGCGCGGACTTGATTCGCGTTCGCATTGCCGACGCCTTGGCGGTCGACGCGCCGGTCAACCATCTGGTGACCGTCGTCCACGGCGGGACCGCCACGTCGGCAGGCGACCGCTTGATCATGGTCGACGACGCGGCCGACGACCTCACTCTGTACCGTAAGGGCCAGACGGTCACCGAAGGCGGAGTCACAATCGGACCGGGCAATGCCGAACCGTTCGAGACGGCTTTCGACGATATCGAGCGAGTTCAGTTCTTGGACGAGAACGGTGTCGCGATCAATCAAGATCCCGCGGGCGCCACGAGCCGCTTGGTCATGTTTGAAACCGATCTGCACGAGTACAACGACGACCGGTTCCTGTCGACGATCCTGGGCGCTCCGCTCACCACGTCGATCGGCGGCACGGTCGATCCGGGCCAGATCCTCAATCCGTTCGGCGATGGCATCGACATCCCGGGCGACGAGGATTGGTTCAAGGTGCAGGCGAACGTCACCGGCACGCTCGATTTCACGGCCTTGTTCGAAGAGGTCGGCAACATCGTGTCGAGCGGTCGGCCGGGCTTGCCGGGCGACGGCGACCTCGACATCTATGTCTATGACATCGATGGAACGCTGATCGCTGGCAATGGTCCTCTGTGGGGCGGCAACAACGGTTCGGGCGCCAATCCGGAATTTGACGTCGACGGCGACGTGTTCGCCGAGAACGAACGTATCCGCATCCCGGCGGTCCAAGGCCAGACGTACATCGTGCGAGTGATCGGCCGCGCTCCGGCCAATAACCCCACGGCCCTGACCGGCACGATCAACGCCTTCACGTTGAACGTGATCAACACGGCTGCCGCGGTTCCGTTCGACCTGGAACTCCGCGACAACCCGGTCAATGGCACGACGAACCCGCCGGGCCAGAACGACAACAGCGACACGGGTCGCAATCAGTTCGACAACCACACCTACGACAACACCCCGACGATCATCTTCCGCTTGGACGATGGTCTGTTCCTGAACGATATGCCGGGCAACGACACGGCCACCCTCCCGCCGGACGAGATCATCTCGATTCCGTTCCAGCCGGGCGTGGGCGTGAACGGCACTCAGCCGACCAATCCGGGTTACGCGATCGCCATCTTCGACGAAGGTGCGACCGCTCCGGCTGCTGGCAACGCGGGCAATGTCAACATCCGAGTGCCGCTGGGCTTCGCCACTCAGCTCGAATCGGGCCTGTACACCTTCACGGTGCCGGCCGGTATGAACCTGAGCGACGGCAGCCACTTCATCACGGCTCGCGTGCTGATGATCGACCCGGCGAATCCGCAACAGTTCGGCTGGGGCGCCCGTAGCGACTCGTTCGAGATCGTGGTCGACCGCGTCGCTCCGCCGACGTTCTTCGGCTACACGAACCTGGCCGATACGCAGCACGGCTTGTCGGCGTCGAGCGATTCGGGTGTGAACGGTTACCCGGCGACCAACGTCGACCGCGTGACCTACGACACGACCCCGACGTTCTACGGCACCGCCGAAGCGAACGCGATCGTCCGGCTGTACGTCGAATCGAACGGCGTGGCTGGCTTGCAGTCGCGTGAATCGGGCGCGGCCAATCCGGACTTGTTCATCGGCCTCTCGCCGTCGAACCCGCTGGATGGCAGCAACCAGTTCCCGAACGGCAACTGGGAAATCACCTCACAATTGGATCTCAACAATCCGAACCTGGGTGGCTTCTTCACTCAGGATGGATTGCGAATCATCTATGCGACGGGTGAAGATCTGGCGGGCAACATTACGCCCGACGGAAACGCTGACCGCCTGAACATCTTCCTCGACACCCGCGGACCGCAGGTGACCCGAGTCGATGTGAACACCCGCAACAATGCGGCGTACAACATCTGGGATCACAAGGCTCGGCCGGACGGCGGCAACGATGGTTACCTCGTGCCGACTCCGCTGGTCAACTCGCTGGTCATCAGCGTGCAAGACCTGCCGGCTCGCAGCAACGTCGATCCGAACTTCCTGTACGACGCGTTGTTCACCCCGGTCTCGATCGATCCAGGCTTGTACACGCTGCGAGGCGATCACAACGGCATCATTCCGATCCAGTCGATCACCTTCTCGGCTGATCCGGCTGGCAACGGCCTCGTGGCCACTGGCTTCGTGACCGTGACGTTCTACGAACCGCTGCCGGATGACCGCTTCACCTTGACCTTGTCCGACCTGATCACCGATCGCGTTGGCAATCGATTGGATGGCGAAGCGAACACGCAAGAACCGCACGACAACCAGACGACGCTCCCCAGCGGCGATGGCGTCCCCGGCGGCAACTTCGTGGCTCGCTTCACGGTCGACTCGCGAGCGGAAATCGGCGCCTGGGGCGGCGAAGCGGCTTGGGTTGACACCAACGGCAACTTCACCTTCGATCCCGAGAATCCGGACTTCGTCAACCGCGACATCCAGTACAAGATGGAGTGGGTGAATCCGGGCAACGGTCAGAAGGAAGACAAGATCTACACCAGCGACAACGTGTTTGTCGGCAAGTTCACTCCGGCGGGCGCGATTGGCGGCAGCGACGGATTCGACAAGCTGGCCGCGTACGGTCGCCAAGCCGGTGGATTCCGCTGGTTGGTTGACACCAACAACGACGGCGTCGCTGACGTACGAGTGTTCGACCCCGCAGGCATCAACGGTACGCCGGTCGCTGGCAACTTCGACGGCAACGCCGCCAACGGCGACGAAGTCGGTGTGTTCGACGGTGCTTCGTGGTGGCTCGATACCAACCACGACTACCTGGTCGATACGCAGATCGTCAGCCCGATTCGCGGCCATGCGATCGTGGGCGACTTCGACGGCGACGGCCAGGACGACCTTGGTACTTGGCAGCAGGATCAGTTCCGCTTCGACTTCGCGGCGGGCGGTTTCGGCGCCCAGGACGCGACCATCAACTTCGGCTTCATTGGCGTTCGCGAACGTCCGGTGGCAGCCGATATGGATGGCGACGGCATCGACGACATCGGTTTGTGGGTGCCCGACAGCACCACGCCCGGCAGCTCGTCGTTCGCCGAATGGTACTTCCTGGTGTCCGATTTCCCGACGCCTGCCGAACGGGCAGCCGCTCTGGGCAATGCTGGCCTGCTGAACCATGCGTTTACGCCGGTGCCGTTCGGTCGCGACCTGTATGCGTCGTACGGCGACAGCTTCAGCATCCCGATGGTCGGTAACTTCGACCCGCCGCCGACCACCACGGGCGGCTCGGATGGCTCGGGCAACCCGATCACCGTCGAACTGGACGTGAACCGCGACGGCGTGGTCACTCCGCTGGATGCCCTGATCATCGTCAACGCTTTGAACGGTGCGAACGGCGAGAACCCGCTTGCGGCCACCGCGGCCTTGAATCAGTACCCTGACGTCGACAAGAGTGGCAGCATCGCTCCGCTCGACGCCCTGTACGTGATCAACCAATTGAACGGCGCGTCGGGCGAGGCCGAAGGGGAAGCGACGTCGGCCTTGGTCGTGGCTCCGCTGAGCGTTTCGCCAGCCAGCAGCGGCTCGACCGGTGCGGCCAGCGCCAGCTCGTCCGAGTCGGCTGCCCCGGCCTCGGCGACCGCCGCGGCCATCGCTCAGTTGGTCGAGGACGAAGAGGAAGGTTCGAACCTGCTCGACGCGTTGGTCGTGGGTCAAGACGAGAACGACGAAGACGCGATCGACTCGATCTTCAGCCAGTTCTAGTCGACCAGTTGGCTAGGGTCTGAGTGTCAGTGAAACCGATGCCGGGGGAGTTGGCTTGCGAGCGAACTCCCCCGGTTCTTTTTTGCGCGGGCTTGGCTCGCCTACAGAACGCGTCTGCTGGCGCACGGCGGCTATTCCGCTCGCGAAGCGAGCGGGCTACGTAGCCGTCTCGCTTCGCGAGACGATCAGCCACGTCGCCTGCGAGTGACGCCTCGCCCACAGAATCCACTCGCTCGCGCACCGCGGCGGTTCCGCTCGCGAAGCGAGCGGGCTACTTCGCGAGCAGGCTACGTCTACCCCTGCTGCGTGCCCCATCTGCTACATTAAGGACTCTCGCGAATCGGTAATGGGACTCGGTTGTTGGACTTAGGGGTGCATGATGGGATCGCGTGCGAATAGTGAGGCGGTGTTTCGGCGAGCCGTGCAATTGATGCCAGGCGGTGTGAATAGTCCTGCTCGAGCATTCGGCGGAGTAGGGGGAGAACCCATTGTATTCGCTCGCGGAGAAGGGGCGTGGCTGACCGATGTCGATGGAAATCGCTACCTCGATTACATCGGCTCATGGGGTCCCATGATCCTCGGACACGCTCATCCCAAAGTCACAGCCGCATTGCATGACGCGATCACTCGAGGCACGAGTTTCGGCGCGCCAACCGCCGCCGAAAACGAACTGGCGCAGTTGATCATCAACGCCGTGCCGAGCGTCGAGATGGTGCGGCTGGTGAATTCCGGCACCGAAGCGACGATGAGCGCCATCCGACTCGCCCGCGGCTTCACGGGTCGCGACGTCATTATCAAATTCGCCGGAAACTACCACGGACATGTCGACAGCTTGTTAGTGTCCGCCGGCAGTTCCGCCGCGACTCTCGGCGTCCCCAATTCACCGGGCGTGACCGCGGGGACCAGCCAGGACACGCTGGTCATGCAGTACAACGACGTCGAGGGATTGACCAATGCGTTCCAGACGCATGGCGACCGTATCGCTGCCGTAATCGTCGAACCGATCGTGGGCAATATGGGAACCGTCGTCCCGACCACCGAGTTTCTGAAAGCGCTGCGCGACTTGACGACGCAACATGGCGCGGTTTTGATCTTCGATGAAGTGATGACCGGTTTTCGAGTGGCGTACGGCGGCGCCCAGGAATTGTTCGGCGTCACGCCCGACCTGACGACGATGGGCAAGATCGTCGGCGGAGGTCTGCCGCTGGCGGCGTACGGTGGTCGAGCTGACATCATGAAACATGTATTGCCAGCTGGAAAAGTGTTCCAAGCCGGGACGCTCAGCGGAAACCCCATCGCGACCGCGGCCGGTATCGCCGTCCTCAAGGAACTGGGGGAACATCCCGAAATCTACCGTCGACTGGAAACACTAAGCGCTCGACTGGCTGACGGACTAGGCCGAGCGGCGACGGCGGCGGGCGTGCCCCATTCGTTAACTCGCGTCGGTAGCATGATGACTCTGTTCTTCAATCCAGATCGAGTGGTCGATTGGCCGAGTGCGAGTCGCAGCGATACCGTAACCTACTCGAAGTATTTCTGGGGACTGATCGATCGCGGCGTCTACATGCCATGCAGCCAATACGAGGCGTTGTTCGTTTCGGCTGCACATACGGAAGCCGATATCGACCAAACGGTCGCGGCAGCCGCCGAAGTACTGGCTGGCTAGTCGCTCATGCCCACTCGGTTACTCGCGTTGGAAACCTCGGGACTGTACGGCTCGTTGGCGCTCGCCGAAGACGGGCAAGTCGTCGCGGATCGGACGTTGAGTCCTCCGCAGCGCACGGCTCAATCGCTGGCGCCCGCGATCGAACAACTCGTGGCTGAAGCCGGCTGGTCGATTCGCGACCTATCAGCGGTCGCGGTCACGGTCGGTCCTGGATCATTCACGGGCCTGCGAGTGGGTGTGGTGACCGCGAAAACGCTGGCCTACGCTTTGGGCGCACAGGTAGTCGGCGTCAATACACTCGAAGCAATCGCTGCTCGGATCAGCAACCAGCCTCGGCTTGTGACGGTGCTCGACGCACAGCGACAAGAGTTGTTCGCCGCCAGTTGGCAGTGGAGCGAAAACGGCGAATGGCTGTCGGACGAGCCCACCAAACTTGCTGGTATCTCCGAGTGGCTGTCACAGCTAAAGGCCAACGACATGGTCTCGGGCCCCGGCTTGACCAAGATCGTGAATCGCCTTCCCGCGACTTTGACCGTCGCCGACCGTGAACTCTGGGAACCACGTGCGAGAGAAGTCGCAGCAATCGGCTGGCGCGAGTACAAGGCTGGTCGCGCCTCTTCCCACTGGTCGCTCGTCCCCCAGTACTTTCGGCTCAGCGCAGCCGAAGAAAAACGAGCCGAAGGGTAACGAGGTCATTGGTCATTGGTCATTCGTCACTGGTCATTGGTTGTTGGTCATTGGTCATTGGTCATTGGTTGTTGGTCATTGGTTGTTGGTCGTTGGTTGTTGGTCTGAGACCAAAAAGTTCTTCAAGCTTCTTCTTGAGCAGACTTTCTCCAGACGCCTCCTTCGGGGAGTGACTCACGCATCACCCAATGACGAATGACGAATGACGAATGACCAATGACCAACTCGTGTTGTAATCCGTGCGCGAGCCCTCCTATAATCGTCGCGTCTCGGAGGCTCAGGCAACAGTCCTTGGCATGAGGTGCAATCCATGACGGAATCGACAGTGAAGGGCCCGTTCGATACGGGCTTTAGTCGGCGCGAGTTCCTGCGGGGCTCGGGCGCTGTGGCGGCGGCCGGCGCTCTGCATTCGCAGGCGGTCGCGGCAAACCAGGAGGCGCAGGCTGCGGGCCCCGCGGTGATTCGCGGCGCGACGACCATTACTCTGCAAGTCAACGGCGAGGCGCGAAAGGTGACCGTCGAGCCGCGTACGACGCTGCTCGAAGTCCTGCGCACTCAATTGGACTTGACCGGCGCGAAGCCGATCAGCCACGACGGAAGCAGCGGCGGCAGCACCGTCATGGTCGACGGCAAGCCTATGTCGGCCTCGACGTTGCTCGCCGTGGCAGTCGTCGGCAAGAAAATACAGACGGTCGAGAGTCTCGGTGGCGCCAAGCCGGACGCGGTGGTGCGAGCATTCGTCGAGCATGATGCGTTGCAGTGTGGCTTCTGCACTCCTGGTTTCGTCATGGCGGTGCGAGCGTTTCTGGATAAGAACCCGAACGCGAGTGAAGCGGAGATTCGCGGCGGGTTGAATGGCAACCTGTGCCGTTGCGGGACCTACGCCAACATCGTGCAAGCGGCAATCGCTGTTGTGAAGGGAGGCAAGTGATGGCAGACCCCAATTATAATTGGCCCGCCGCTGACGCCACGACCGTGCTCGGCCATCGCGTGAACCGACTGGACGGCGTGGAGAAGGCGACTGGCAAAGCGAAGTACACTTACGACATGCAACTGCCGAAGCAACTGATCGCCAAGGCGCTCGGCTGCCCGCATGCTCACTGCAAAATTGTCTCGATCGACACTTCGGCGGCGGAAAAAACGCCCGGCGTCGTCCATGTCCATGTTTTCGATCATGCTCAACCCGGCAAGGAAATCGAATGGCAGGGTGAGTTGTTGGTCGCGGTGGCCGCCGAGTCGGAAGGAGCGGCCGCGGAAGGCGTCGCGAAGCTGAAAGTTCAATACGAGCTGCTCGACGTCTTCGTGAATGACGCCGACCTGGAAGCCGCTCGCGCCGCGAAGCGCGACTCGAAGGGCGGAGGTAAAGAGCAGACTGAACGCGAACCGGGAGACGATGACGACGAGAAGGAATTCGTGCAAAAGGAATTTGCTCGGCTGTTCAAGGAATCGAAGCATGTGCTCGAAGGCTTCTACGGCATTGATGCGATCACGCACTGCTGCCTGGAGCCGCATGGATCGACGGTCGCTTGGAACGGCGACAAGCTGCTCGCTTATCTCTCGACGCAGAACGTCTCGGGTACGGACGAAGCGTTTGCGGACGGGTTGAAGATTGCGGCCGATGATGTTGAAGTTCGCTGCCAGTACATTGGCGGCGGATTCGGCAGCAAGTTCGCCGCGGACTACTGGGGGTTGGCGGCGGCCAAGATCGCCAAGGCGACCGGACGGCCCGTTCAGTTGATGCTCGATCGCGACCAGGAACTCAAACTGGGCGGCAATCGCCCCTCGGCCTATCTCAAGGTAAAACTCGGCGCCGACCAGGATGGCGTCATCCAGGTGTGGGACAGCGAACATTGGACGACGGGTGGAGCGGTGGGCGGCGGCGTCACGCACAACGGCGTGATTCCGTACGTCTTCGATCCGAAGAACTACCGCCGCAGTCAGACCAATATCAAGACGAACCTGGGACCGCAGCGAGCCTGGCGGGCGCCCAATCATCCGCAAGCGTGCGCGATCACTCAGACCGCGCTCGACGACCTCGCGGCGAAGATGGGCGTCGATAGCATGGACGTCTTTCTGCGAAACCTGGGCACGGACGAAAATCGCCGAGTGGGTGGCGCGAAGCCTTCGGTGTACCGTGCTGAGATTGAACTGGCCGCCAAGCTGATGGACTGGAAGGCGAAGTGGCATCCTCATGGGAAGGGACCCGCGAAAGGTTCAGTTGTCGAGGGGCTTGGATTGGCGCTTCATACCTGGGGCGGCGGCGCTAACGACTCGAACTGCACGCTCAAGATCTATCCCGACGGGGGCGTCGAATCGTTCTGTGGAACGCAAGATCTCGGCACTGGCACTCGCACGGCGTGCGCCATGGTGCTGGCCGAGACCCTAGGGTTGGGGGTCGACGACGTCAAAGTGAATATCGGCAGTTCGAAGCTGCCGGTCAGCGGTCCGTCGGGCGGAAGCACGACGATCGGCGGCGTGTCAGAATCACATCGTCGAGCGGCACAGGACGCGTTGGCCAAGATCGCCGAACTGGTCGCGAAGAAGTTGGGTGTAGCCGCCGATACGCTCGAGGCTGCGGCAGGCCGAATTCGCGTCAAGGGACAGCCCGATAAGAGTGTGAGTTGGAAAGAGGCTTGCAATCTGATCGGCATGCGTCCCTTAGAAGTGATGGCGTCTTTCAAACGCGGCACCAAGTCGCCGCTCTCGAACGCGACCGTCGGTGGCGTGCAGATGGCGCATGTGGCCGTCGACAAGGAGACGGGCGTCGTCAAGATGAAGAAGTTCGTCGCCGTTCAAGACATGGGCCTCGTCGTCGCTCGTAAACAGGCCGAAAGCCAGATTTACGGCGCGGTGATCATGGGGATCGCCTATGCCTTGTTCGAAGAACGCATCGCCGACCCCAAGTCGGGTGCGTTCCTGAACGCTGAACTGCGCGACTACAAGCTGGCGCGCATCGGCGACATTGGCGACATCGTGGTCGACATCTATGAACCCGAAAGCGAACGCAGCCGCGGCGTGATCGGGTTGGGCGAACCGCCGGTCATCAGCCCAGGCGCCGCGATTTCGAATGCGGTTGCCAATGCCTTGGGAGTCCGCGTGCCGGTTCTCCCCATCACTCCGGCTCGCGTCCTGGAAGCTCTACGGAAAGCGGGGAGGGTCTAATCCATGAAGAATTTCGAGTATGCGGCGCCGACCACCGAGTCGGAGGCGATCGCCCTGCTGAATGACGGCTCGGTGCAAACCGAAATCCTCGCCGGCGGCACCGATCTGGTAGGACTCATGAAGAAGATGATCGTCACGCCAGATCGCGTGGTGAATATCATGGGGATTCCGTCGCTCCAGCAAATCGAACGGCGGGAAGACGGCGGTCTGTGGATTGGCGCAGCCGTCTCGCTCGACACGCTGCTCGACAGTCCCTACCTGGCTGGTTACGACGCGGTCACGCAAGCGATCCGCGGCATCAACAGCATGCAGTTCCAGTGCCAAGGGACCATTGGCGGCGAAGTCTGCCAACGGCCTCAGTGCTGGTTCTTCCGCGGAGGTCGGGGATTGCTCGGCGAAGCGGGCCAAGCCGTTGAGGAAGGGGACAACCGCTTCCATGCGATTCTGGGGAATCAGGGACCGGCGAAATTCGTGCACAGCTCGCGAGTAGCGCCGGCGCTGATCGCTCTGGGAGCAGCCGTCCGCGTGATCGGACCGGGACGAACCGCGGACGAATCGGTCGAGACGCTGACGCCGATCACCGACTTCTTCCGCGTTCCGCGGCACGAACGTCAACGTGAAACGGTACTCGCCCCCAACCAATTGCTGACCCACATCGTGTTGCCCAACCCTGAAGGGACGGCCAGTGCGACGTATGAGGTACGGCATGGCGAGGGACCCGAGTACCCATTGGCCGCCGCGTCGGTGGCGGTGCAGATCGTCGGCGGCGTTGTCCAAAACGCTCGCGTGGTTATGGGACAGGTTGCTCCGACACCGTGGAGCTCGCACGAGGCAGTCGCCGCGATTCGCGGTCGACGCATTGATGAAGCGGTGGCGGACGAGGCAGGGCAGGCGGCAGTTTCGAGCGCCACGCCTCTGTCGATGAATGGATACAAGGTTCAGTTGGCCAAGGTGGCGGTCAAGCGAGCGCTGCTCGCAGCCGCGGGTCTTCCCACGGGAGGTTTCTAACGATGCCTTTTGAACGACACTACGACACGACTAGTCCGGCCACCTTACCTCCTTGCGCCTACCTGCGGAGCAAGGCGATGTACGTCACGGGGGAGATCAAGAACCCCGAGCATCCCGACGAGGCCGGTAGCCAGAATTGCTGGTGCAACTTGACTCAGCGGATCATGGGCCCCGACGATCGGCCGGCCAACCGGCTCGATTGCGTCGAGGGCCGTGAGTGCCACCGCGAAGTCCGTTAAGTTCGCCTTTCACTCCGTGAAAAGAAGGTCTCCCCCCTAGCCACAGTTTGGCAGGGGGGATTGAAAGTAGCCATCTCGCTTCGCGAGATGTTCAGCAAAGTAGCCATCTCGCTTCGCGAGATGTTCAGCCGCACCGCGTACCAACGTTGCCTCAAGAAGATTGGCCACGGGAGTACACGGAAGAATTGCGAGAATGCAGTTACGGGTGAAGAGGAATCAATCGCCTTACGTCACTCGCATGGCGCCCAATTGAAATCGAAGTGCGGTTTCCAAGTCTGGGTAGCGGAAGGGATATCCGGTGGCGAGTAACCGGGTGGGCGCCACTTTCTGGCTGGCAAGCAGCAGGGCATCCGCCAGTTCGCCGAATGCTGCTCGCGCGGCCAGCGCGGGCAATGGGAAGAATGTGGGACGACGCAGCACGTGGCCGAGCGTTCGAGTGAATTCGGCGTTCGTGACCGGCGCGGGCGACACCACATTCACGGGTCCCGCTAACGAATCGTTCGTAATCACGTGATGGATAGCGCCGAGCACGTCGTCGAGCGCCACCCAACTCATGTACTGCCGTCCGCTGCCCACGCGTCCACCCGCTCCCATGCGAAACGGTGGCAGCATGCGAGTCAGTGCACCGCCACGCGCGGAGAGTATGACGCCAAATCGCACGAAAGCGGTACGGATTCCGGCGGATTGCGCCGGGGCCGCGGCTGCTTCCCAATCGCGACAGACTTGCGCGAGAAAGTCGTCTCCAGGACTGCTGGTTTCGTCGAGTGATTCGTCAGCTCGATCGCCGTAGTAGCCAATGGCCGAAGCGTTCACTAACACTCGCGGGGGCGTCGGCAACCGAGCGAGCAGTTGGCATAGTCGAGTGGTTCCCTCGACGCGACTCTCACGAATCCGTCGTTTACGCTCGGCAGTCCAACGACCTTCGGCGATCCCTTCGCCCGCCAAATGCACGACCGCGTCGAACGGTTCACTCGCCGCCGCAGACGCATCCTTGCCTCCAAGTGCCGAGGCTTCCAGGTCCGCCAAGGTAATGCCATCGGATTTCGCCGAGGCGCCAGGGCGATAGAGCCGAACCACCGAGTGGCCGCCTGCGGTCAAGAAAGGTCGTAGCGCTGAACCGACCAACCCGCCGGCGCCGGTCAGCAAGATCCTCATCGGCTTCCCGCCTGCTCGAGCATGTGCGGCAAGGTCATCGGCCGTGGTGCG
Organism: Pirellulales bacterium; assembly: GCA_046349915.1. Lineage (GTDB taxonomy): Bacteria > Planctomycetota > Planctomycetia > Pirellulales > Pirellulaceae > CAIXSC01. The sequence continues at coordinate 149,925 of JAXMBL010000005.1, forward strand.
ATGGCGGTAGGCGAACATGCGGGCGAGGCTGGTGCGGACCCATCCTCCGGCCACGGCCTGTCCTAGCCAGCCCAGCGGCGGGGCGTATTCGATGTAATCTTCCAGCCATGACTGTCGAGCGGCATCATGCTCGGTCGCGGGCGACATCCGATGACGATGATCAAAGCGGGCGAAAGGGCCGCTGATCTGCACGTCGCGAAACATCTTGCCCGGTTCGAATTCACGATACTCGGCGATCCAACGCTTCCAAACCAAGGGCGCCAAACGTGTTCGTATCACCGCACGTTCGCCCACCTGATGGGGCTCCGCCCACTTTTCCACTTCGACTCTTTCCCAAGGCGGAGCGAGCCGTTCGAAGGCGCCAAGTCGCATATGCCACGCAAACAACTCGTCTGAAGAGCAGGGCATCAGCGAGCGCAGTCTGAATTCGGGCATGACGCGATCCTGGCGGGATAGGCAACTTTGCAGGAGGAACCATCATCTTGTAGGCCTGACCGGACTCGCCGACAAGCGATGGTCGCCCGATTCCGGCGAGTGTGTAATGCCTTGGGCAGCCGGAAGAAGTCGTGTCGAATTCATGGATTGAAAGGATTTTGCCGATTGAGCAGTGATAGACCCATCTGGGATGGCCGTCAGGTCTCTTCCTTCGTTACCGCCCGACCTGAGCCAGGCGTCCGCTACGAGTTTCGGAGTTTCTCGATGCACCGCCCCCGCTTGCAGCGGCAGGGTCGGCATGCGCGTCGGCGGTTTTCTTTGCGATGCTTCGCAGGCGCTCTTTTCGTGGCGTCCTTGGAAGCAATCAGCGGAATCAACTCGACCCTTGCGCAGGAACCGACCCCTAATACGCGTCCCACAATCCCACCCACGGTCGTCGAAGCAGAATCGGGGCCCGCGACGATGCCCGAAACCGTCGTCGAGGAATCGCTTCCCGCGGACGCTTTTGAGCCCTCGTCCGTGCTCGAAGGCACCCTTTTCGACTCACCTTTTTTCGCTCCGCCTGTCGCCGGTTATGGAGCCACGACAGCGACGGGCGGCGTGTTGGCCAACACGCCCTTGTTGAACATTCCCCAGCATGTGAATGTTGTCACGGCCGATGCGATGCGAGATCAGCAGATCTTCTCGGTCACGGACGCGTTTCGCAACATCAGCGGCTTAGGCGCCGATCACACGACGGGAACGCTCGCGGCAAGTTCCGCCGAGTTCAATTATCTGGCTCGTGGACTTCCCTCCACGTATCGTCGCTGGAACGGTTACCGCAGCGATCTCGTTCAGCCCAACATTGATGCGGCGAACATCGAACGCATCGAGTTCTTGAAAGGGCCGTCGTCGACGCTGTATGGCGCCTCGGAGGCAGGTGGGTTCCTGAATGTCGTAACCAAGAAGCCGCTCAACACCGACTTCACGAATGTTTCCCTCAGCGCGGGAAGCTGGGGACTGGCTCGCACAACGCTCGACGCCAATCGAGTATTGAACGACTTCACTCAGTTTCGCTTGAACGTTGGCTTGCAGAGTGCTGATTCCTTTCGCGACTTTGTCAACGACGATCGCATTCAGATCACGCCAGTGATGACGATCTTGTTGACCGAGTCCACCTATCTGACGCTGGAAGGCGAGTATTATCTGGCCAACACCAAGTACGACTTGGGATATCCCGCGATCAATGGTGATCCCTACCTATTGCCGCGTAGCCGGTTCACCATGGACCCTTCCGACCGAGCGGACGGCGATTACTACAAATCGCTCATCCAGTTGAACCATACGCTGAGCGAGAGCTGGTCCGCTCAACTGGGCTACCATTATGCCAACGCGAACCAACGCGTGCAGACGTGGTCCCCATTCGGCGAGTTCTTCGGGTTCATCCCTCAGTATCCGGGGATGCAGGATCAGCAAGGCAGTCTCTCGTCGTTGAACGGTCAGGTAGTCGGTGAAGTGGAAACGGGCGAGATGACTCACCATTTGGCGGGTGGTTTCGAATTCCAATGGATCGATACCGCGGCCCAGACGGGGTTTGATTTCTTTGGCGACTACGGAGCAGGGGCGGGATTGGGATATCCGCTGTTTGCCTTTAGTCCGCTCTACGCCAGCCAGGCGGGCATTCCATTCCCCACACTCACCGCCACGCCATTTCGACTGTCGATCGACGCGGATGTCGCGTCGGTGCAGGATCGGTTGACGATCAACGATTACTGGGAACTTGTGGGAGGCGTGAGCTACCAGAATTTCGATCGTTCGCAACGCCAACCTGGCGCGAACTTCGACGACAATGTCAACGGCTGGACGCCCAAGGGGGCCGTCCTCTTCCACCCTGTCCCTGAATTCGTCTCGACTTGGTACAGCTACACCGAATCGTTGAATTCGCAGCTCCTTCCCTTGGTCAACACCAATCTCCAAGGGCAAACCACGCCGCTCGACCCCTCTCAAGGTCAGCAGCATGAGATTGGGCTGCGAATCGTTCCCAGCGATGACCTGGTGTTGTCCGCTTCACTGTTCAGCCTGGACAAGTCGGGCGTGCCGATCTTCGGACTGGCGCCTCCGTTTGGCCCTGGCAGCGTGGCGGTCGACGCCCATTCCCAAGGCGTGGAACTCGACCTCTATGGTCGAGTCACGGAGCGTCTCCACCTGATCGCCAACTATGCCTATACGGATGCCAAAGTCACTGACGAGAAAGGCGCGGGACTGGGCATCGTTGGCCAGCAATTCCCCTTGGTGCCTCACAATCGAGCGTATGCATGGGGACGTTACAACGTGATTGATGATCGCTGGGACGAAGGGCGTGAGAAGCAGGTGCTCGGCGTCGGTCTCGGCACTCGTTGGATCGGCTCCTCCACGACGCCCGCCATCGCTGGCTTCTTGGGACCAGCGCTTGATCTTCCCTCGATGGTCACCTTCGACGCGGGAATGTTCTACGAACGAAACCGTTTGTCGGCGAACTTGTACTTCGAGAACTTAGGCGACCGCACTTACTTCGCTTCGGGTATGGGTTCATTCGTGAATCCTGGCAACCCATTCAATGTTCGGGCGACTGTGGGGTGGAGCTTCTAGGGTAGGTGTCCGCGAAGGGCGGCGAGTTTCCCCTTGGGTGCTCGCCGCCCTGCCGACGCGTCGCTTCATCGTGGGCAACCGGATCAAGGTGCGGTTCGACGAACGGACCGAGCCATCTTGCGCACTTCTTCATTGAACGGGAGGTGCGTCTCTTTCAGTAACGTCACCAGTTCCTTGGGACACTTGGACGGGCTTCCCGCATCCAAAGGTGGTTGCGGATCATATTCGGAAAACAACTGAACGGCCTGTGCGTAATCTTTGCCGCGCAAGTCCTTGACGAGTCGCAGGCCGAAGTCGATTCCCGAGGTGACCCCCGCGCCAGTCATGCGATTACGGTCCACCACCACTCGCTGATCGGTGGGAATCGCGCCGAAAAGCGCCAGTTCTTCGCGCACAATCCAATGCGACGTCGCCTTGTAGCCCTCCAGCAGCCCCGCCGCTCCTAGCACCAGGGATCCCGTGCAAACGCTCGTCACCCACTTCGCTTTACTCCCACGATCAGCGACGAATTTTCGAGTGTCCTCGTCCAATGCAGCCGCCAAAGTGCCGCTCGTTCCCCCTGGGACAAAGAGGATAGTGACGTTTTCGGGGCAAGTTGCGAAGGTGTAATGCGGGTGCACCTTCACCTTCGAGTCGCTCTCGACCGGCTGCTCGTCTTTCGCCACCAGCATCACCTTGGCGCCCATCATGGAGATGAAGGCATGGTGAGGCCCGAAGAGGTCGAGCGCTGTGAAGCCTGGGTACAACAACATGGCCACGGTTTCGTTTCCGTGCCAATGGGCCGGCAATTTCTTCATGTGCTCAGGCAAGTCGGGCTGTTGCCCCGCCGCGGGCAGAGTGGCTTGAGCGATTCCGCCCGCCAGCAACGTCGCCAGCGTCGATTGCAAGAACTCGCGTCTCGTATCGTGTGTCATGACAGATCCTCTTGAAGAGTGAAATTACCGAAGTCGAAAAACGATCGGCGCCAATACTTCCGAAGCCACAGATGTTTCGCCACGCCGAGCCGCTCGAAAGGTCCACAGGCGAACTGCATCCATCGCCGCTTGATCCAAATCGGCCGAACCGCTCGATGAAGACACCGCGATCGACTCGACCGTCCCATCGGCACGGATGCGTATGAGTAAAACGACCGTGCCTTCGCGTCGAGCCGCGATGGCGGTCGCCGGATAGAAGGGCGCCCGGTTGGTGGATAGCGACTGAGGAGGCGTCTCGCCCAAAGCGCCGGTCGAACGACTGCTGTTCACCGCAACGGTAGCATCGACGCGATGCGGTTGTTTTAGCGCTGAACGAGCAATGGGCCGCGGCTCTTCGATTGGCCGCGGTCTCGTCTCGGGCTCCAGCGGTCGTCGAGCAACTCGCGCCGCCACCATCGCTGGATTAGCCGCCGCAGGAGGCATGGGGTCCTGAACAGCGAGCGATTCAGGTGAGCCGTGCGGCTCGACGGATTGCCGTCGAGCTACCTCGAGTCGCAGGGGGCTTTCGAGCGGCGCGGGCTCTTGACTGGGTTGATTGCCCTCTAACGATTGGACAAACGCGGATACTGGATTTAAGGGAGTCGGTTGCCGATCGAGAGGCAGCGACGGAGTATTTTCCGCGCTGGGGGTATCTCGCTGTCTCTCGCGTGGCGGGTGATTGACCACCGCTTGGTGCGCGTCCATAGCCTCCGGCGGTGGCAGCGTTCGTTGCACCAACGGAGCAGACTTCGGGTCGCCGCGAGTCACACTGGTCTTGGTAGGAGTGATTTCAGTCGGGATAGTGGGCGACTCCGTAGGTTCCTCAGTTGGTCCCAGCTCCCACGGCGCAATTACTTCCTCAACGAACGACGGGGTCGCGGAAATCAACTGAATGGACGATCGGCCTCGCTGAACATCGATGGACATTTCGAACCAATGATGCGAGAATTTTTGTAAGGTGCCCCAGGCTGATAAGTGAAACAGGAAACTCAGCACCCAGGCCGCTCGCCACATTCCTCCTGTGGATCGCGGCAGTCGAAACCAACGATTCAATGGCAGTAAAACTCGATCCATAACCCAGGAACCCCTAGCCCCGGCCGGGAAACGACCTTCTTCCTAGCCCAGTCGTCGATGCGTTTGCAGCATCCTTCACCGGCCGGGGCATTGGGGCATGGAACGCCCCTCGCCGAGTTCAGTCGTCGCTAGTGCGACTCGACTCGAATTGCCACTTGCCGTTGGCCAACAATGCCACGTGCCTAGCCGGGGAAGTTATCCCACGAAGCGGCCAATCAAGCGGGCAGAACCCGAATTGCAGAGAACCACACAGCGCGACAGACCGTTCGTGACGGCCCGGCACTTGGGTAGAGTTTGAATTTGTGGCAAACAAGATGGAACCCACTTCCCAAAAAAGGACGTCATGGGCTCGCTCCTCACGCGGCGAATTGTAACTAGCCGGTGAAATCCCGGCAACACTGGACTGTGATTCTTGCACGCTGCCACGCCGCGCTCGAGACGGTGCTCGCCAGACGACGGGTGGGCGATCCTTTCAGCAGTAGGGTGCGTCAAGCCTCCGGCGCAGACGCACCTTCTAAACCGAGCGGTTCGCCAACCCAAGGCGTCCCGCACACCAGTCAGTTGAAACGAAGCGTCGGCGGATGGCGTCGATTTTGAGGGGACGCAGTTTTGCTGGCGAGACGGCGGTTACGGGGGGACGAATGCTCCTTTGGCGGAGCCAAAGGCAACTTTCAGCCACACACCTCGCGGATCACTCGACCTTCGACATCGGTCAGTCGGAAATCGCGGCCGTTGAGATTAAACGTTAGTCGTTTATGGTCGAGCCCCATCAGGTGCAGGATGGTGGCATGCAAGTCGTGCACATCGACGGGATCAATCGCCGCTTTGTGACCTACATCATCCGAGGCGCCATAGGATACGCCTCCCTTAGCTCCACCTCCCGCTAACCAGAAGGTGAACGCATGCGGGTTATGGTCGCGGCCCGGCTTGGCCGATTTCTGCGCCACCGGCAATCGGCCAAACTCGCCGCCCCACACCACCAAGGTCTGATCAAGCAACCCGCGTTGAGCTAGATCTGTCAACAACGCGGCTACTGGCTGATCGGTTTCTTCGGCAAACTGCGAGTGGTTTCCCTGAATATCGTTGTGACCATCCCACGAACGTTGATTCTCCATCCCACCGGAATAGATCTGGACAAAGCGCACGCCGCGTTCGACCATCCGCCGAGCGATCAGGCATTGCTTGGCGAAATGCGAGCACTTGGGATTGTCGACCCCGTACAACTGTTGAATATGCGCCGGCTCGCGCAAGATATCGATCGCGTCGGGCGCGGCCGTTTGCATCCGATACGCCAACTCGAAGCTCTCGATCCGCGCCGCCAACTCCAGCTCCTTCGCGCGTCCCTCGAGGTGCCGCTGATTGAGTTTCTGGAGCAAGTCGAGCTGTGCTCGTTGTTGTTCGCCCGTCATCTCCTTCGGTCGATTCATGTTGTCGATCGGGTCGCCTTGGGGCTTCAGCCAAGTCCCTTGGAAAACGCTGGGCAAGAATCCCGCACCCCAGTTCAGCGAATACCCCTTCGGCAATCCTCGTCCCAGCGGGTCAGACATGACCAAGAACGAAGGCAAGTCCTTGCTTTCGCTGCCGATGCCGTACGTGACCCAAGAACCAACGCAGGGATATCCCATCTGCGTGAAGCCCGTGTTCATCATGAACAGCGCCGGGCTGTGATTATTCGACTTACCGTGCAGCGAGTGGATGAAGGCCATCTTGTCGACATGTTCGCCCAACTTGGGGAAGATCGAGGACACTCGCTTGCCACACTCGCCCCGCGGCTCAAACTTGAAGGGGGACTTCATCAGCGGTCCCACGGCGTCCGCGAAGAAACCGGTGAAGCGGTCGAACCCCGGCAGCTCCTGCCCATCGCGCTTTTCCAGCTCGGGCTTGTGCTCCCACGTATCGACATGGCTCGGGCCGCCATTGATGAATAGCCAAATCACCGACTTCGCTTGTCCGTCGAAATGCCCCGGACGCGGAGCGAGCGGGTTGAGCGCGCGATTGGATGAAGTGGCGCCCTGGGCGTTCCCTCCGAGTAATCCTTCTTCTTGCAACAGGCCCGCGAGCCCCAACAAGCCGGCGCCCATGCCCGCTCGTCGTAACCACTGACGCCGCGACCAAAACGCGGGCGGCAGAGCCTCCAGCGAGTCGTGGGAAGGGAAGGATTCCGAGTGGTTGGGCAATGACATGTCGACGTCTCCGCTACTCATTCGACAAAACGGGTTCGAGTTACCTTCGTCCACGACAGGTCATCTTCCCAGACGACGCATCGTTCGTTCGTGGATTCTCACTCACTCCACGTACACAAATTCATTCAAACTCATCAGCACCTGGCAGAAGTCGGCCAAGGCGGCGTCACGCGGGCGATCGTTCCCCGCTCCTCGATACGATTCGATCTGTTTCGTCAAAAACTCCACGTCGTCTCGAGTTTCCTCGGCCATGGGTTCGCGACCGAGCGCCGCCAAATAACCCTGTTTCACGGCCGCCTCCAGCGACTGATCCGCCGCCGGCGCGAGCCGCGAGGCGAACGAGCGGGCATAGCCGCGGACTTGAGGACTGTTCAGGAAGAGCAAGGCCTGCGGAGCGATCGTCGTGCTGGGACGCCCGCCGATGCTGACCAGCGGCTCCGGCGCATCAAACAATTGCATCGATGGCACCAGCCGACTCCGCTTGATCATAAAGTAGATGCTGCGGCGTTTGTGCCCTTCATCCAGCGTACCCGGACCAAACATGCGATCGTCCAACTCGCCGCTGACCGCCAACATGTTGTCGCGAATAATCTCCGCTTGCAGTCGCGCGGGGGTGAAACGCCACAACCATTGGTTTTCTGGATCGAGTCGCTGATCGGCCTCATCCAACTGCGAACTTTGCCGATACGCGGCACTGGTCAGAATCAACCGATGGATGGGCTTCAGTTTCCACCCGCCTCGAATCAACTCGTCGGCCAGAAAATCGAGTAGTTCGGGGTGAGTGGGGCGGGCGCCTTGCATGCCGAAGTCGTTGGGCGACGCGACGATTCCCCGGCCGAAGTGATGATGCCACAGCCGATTGACGATGACTCGCGCCAGCAACTGTCCCGCGCCACTCTCGGTGTCGGTGATCCACTGAGCCAACGCGGCTCGCCGAAAACTGGTCTTGGCGCCCTCGGGCGGCGACATGCTCCAACGGCTCAACACCGACTCGGTCGTCGGTGAATTCCCCTGGGTGGGCTGTGGCATCAGCACCTGCAGGAACCCAGGAGTCGCTGGCGCTTGCTTCTGCGCCACGTCGCCCCGTTTCAAGAAAAAGGTCTCTTTGTAGAAGTGAGGAAAACCGCGACCGTCCGCGTGGTGCGGGATCGGCTTTACCCCTTCGCTCACCACCATCACCTTCGTCTTTTGCGGCTGTGGTTTCTTGGCATGATGAGCCGTGACCTGATCGTTCAACGCTCGCCATTGGACGTCGGTCGCTCGATACCACCCCAACACGCGAGCGCGCTCCTCGGGCGTGAGCTGCCCCTTGGATCGGTCGACTAGCGCCAGGATCTCGACCGACTTTTGCGACTGACCGGCGGCGTCGAGCGCTAACGCCTTCTCCGAACTGGTAATGGCCAGGCGAGGTCGACCAATGTTGTGCTTGTTATTGAGTTGAAAATCTAGCGTGATGGTCAAACGCGTACCACCGGGGAAACCGACCGGCACGGAAAACTCAAACGCAGCCGCATGCGGCTTGCCGAACTGAGGATCGAGCGCCCAGCCCGACTTGGGATCTTGATCCAGCGACGACGCAATCGACAGACCGCCACTATTCTGCTCAAACGTGGCGCGAGGCTTCGTCAAGGTAACCTGAATTGGTTTCGCATCCCCCGCCAACGGCTCGGCGGTGACACTGATCGTACTCAACCCAATGTTCCCATTGCCGGCCCGCCCCGGGCCTTTCTTTACCATCGAGTCATGCGGAAGTGCTTCCAACCGCAGCGAGCGGATGTCTGTCAGATGGGTTTCAGTCACCAAGGTGTAAGTGTCAAAATCAGGATTGGCGCCCGATGCCAACCAAGAACCATCTTCTTGGGCGGTGAGTGTCGCGCCCCCTTTGGACACGGCACTCGTCAAATCCAACGTGAGCCAGTTACTCGCGGGATCAACGCCCGCGACGTCAGCGGCGGGCGCCTGGCCTCCCTCGGCCACTCGCTTCTTCAACCATTCGTCGAATCGTCCCGGCAACTGCTCGGATTCGAATTTCTTCAGAGCTTGCACCAGCGGCTCGTGCTCCGTCTCCCACTTGGCGAGAGCCGCTCGAGTTTCCTCGGGCTTGAGGTCCAGCTCGATGTCGCTCCGGATCGCCGTGGCGAAGTTGTTGACCAACCGATAGTAGTCCGCCGCCGGAATGGGATCGTATTTATGATCGTGGCAACGAGCACAGCCGAGGGTGAGTCCCAGCATGGAGGTCCCCATCGTCGCCACCATGTCGTCGAGCTCGTCGTAGCGAGCCGGCTCAAACTCCTTCTCCGTTAGCTGCGTGGGAAACACCCCAGCGCCAAGGAACCCCGTGGCCATCAAAGCGAGCGGATTGTTGGGTTGCAGTTCATCACCCGCGATCTGCCACCGTACAAATTCGTTGTAAGGCAGATCTTGATTCAACGCCTGAATGACGAAATCTCGGTAGTGGTAAGCATGCGGCCGGTCGTAGTCTTGCTCAAAACCATGGCTTTCGGCGAAACGAGCCGTGTCGAGCCAATGTCGCCCCCAACGCTCGCCGTAATGAGGGTTCTCGAGCAATCGGTCGACCAACTTGCGGTACGCTTCGGGATCTTTGTCGTTCACAAACTGCTCGATGTCCGCGGCGGTCGGCGGCAAACCGATCAGATCGAAATAGATGCGTCGAATAAGCTGCCGACGTTCGGCCGGGCCGTTGGGCGTCAAGCCCTTCGCCTCCAGAGCGTTCAGAACAAAGCGGTCGACCGCGCCCGCGGGCCAATCGGCTCGCTTGACCGCTGGCGGCTCCACTCGGCGCACGGGCTGAAACGCCCAGAACTCGCGAGCTTTCTCGTCGATCGTCTTCGTGATCCAGGCGTCGGGTCGCACATTCTTATCGACAAGCGGTTTGTCGTAAGGGGCGCCTAATTCGATCCAACGAGCGATCGAAGCGATCTGCTGGGGAGGCAGCTTCGCACCGTCTTCCGGCATCGATGGCTCTTCCTCGTGAGTGATCAATTTCATGAGCCGACTTGCCGCTGGCTTGCCCGCGACTACCGCCACTCCCTCGGCACCGCCTTTCAGCAGAGCCTCGCGAGTGTTCAAGTCAAACTCACCCTCCGTCTTGTCTCCCCCGTGACACTTGACGCAGCGCCCCACCAGCACTGGGCGAACTTCCTTTTGGAAGAGCTCCGTCCCCGCCTTGATCTTCGCTACGTGGTCAGGATCGACAACGACAGGTTGAGCCGCCAGCGTCCCGCAGGTGGCGACGATCATCGCAAACAAGAAGGCCCCCAATTGGGCTCGCATCCAACAAAGATTGTGCGTCATCAGTGTCGCCTCGCCATGCTCCAATCGAACCCGAGCGTCATCGCCCGTCACGCCACAGTATAGCCGAGCGCGCGAGGGAAGTGGTCACTGGTCACTGGTCACTGGTCACTGGTCATTGGTCATTGGTCATTGGTCATTGGTCATTGGTCATTGGTCATTCGGTACGGTGGTCGGTTTAGGGTAGTCAGTCAATTTCTACTTGGTGAGTAAAGGGTCTTTTTTTGGTAAGGCGTTCCTAGGCTCTCTTCAACGAACCGGAACAAAACGCCACAAACAACACACCCAAAAGGACTTACAACTCAGCCACAAATCTCTCAAGGTAGCAATTCGACCGTTTTCACTTTCGTCGTTCGGGTCAGCACCTAGCCCCCCCGAATGACCAATGACCAACGACCAATGACCAACGACCAATGACCAATGACCAATGACCAATGACCAATGACCACTCCTCCCCACGCACCATTTTTGGAATTGTCCGCAACCTGGCTGGTGCGAGGCGTGTTCATCTTTGCAAAGCGGGGTAAGGACGCGCGCGACGTCGTACGCGGACCACTCGAAGCAATCAGTCGGGAGACTCGATCATGAAATGGAATGTGGTAGGACGTTGGGTTGGAGCGTTGGCACTGTGCGCGGTGTTCGCGAGCGGCGCTTTGGCTCAAGGCCAGGGTGGTCGTGGCCGTGGATTTGGCGGGCCGGGAGGCATGGGCGGCCGCGGCGCTGGAACCCTGACTTTGCTCGCCCAAGAAGCGGTGCAGAAAGAACTGGGCTTGTCCGCCGAGACAGTTGAAAAGGGGAAGAAGCTGGTCGAGGAAGCGGGCGAGGCGATGCGGGCCGAGATGCAGAAAGTGGTCGGTGAGGGAGGTTTCCGCGACCTCAGCGATGATCAGCGGCGTGAGATGCAGACGAAGATGGCGGCGGCGATGCAGGAGTTGCAGGCGAAATTCGCCCCGCAACTGAAGGCGCTGTTGACCGAAGAACAATTCACTCGCCTCCAGCAGATTGCTTGGCAGGCCGCCGGCGCCGGCGCCCTGCTGGAAGCCGACCTCTCCAAGCAGCTCGGCCTGTCCAAGGAACAGACGGACAAGGTGGAAGCCGTGATTGCCGAAGCGCGGACGAAGCAGGGAGAGATGATGCGGGAAGCGTTCGGCAACCGTGGACAGGGTGGTGAAGGCGGCCAGCGAGGCGACTTCATGGCGAAGATGCAGGAACTGAACAAGGAACGCGATGCCAAGGCAGTCGACGTCCTCACCGCGGACCAGAAGGCCTCGTTTGAAAAGCTGAAGGGCAAGGCCTTCGATGTGAGCCAGTTGCAGATGGGTCGCGGACCCGGCGGACCTGGCGGTCGCCCCGGAGCAGGCGGTCGCCCGGGTGGAGCTGGTCGTCCCGGCGGCGCTGGTCGGCCGGCTGCTGGCAACTAACGCGGCTTATCAATCCAAGCAGATTGATCTATTGAACATGCGGCGGGAAGTTCCTGGGAACTTCCCGCCGCTTTTTCATTTCAACCCTAAAGACTTACAGAAATACGACTTACAATTTTTACGCTCCCCCGGAGTGGTATGTCTGCTCACGCGGCTGCTATACTTGTGGCGAGTTACCCGCGAATTCTCCCCCAAGCTTGCTGCAAGTCTCCCGAATAGAACACTGCGAATGTGCCTTGGGAGCGAGTTGAAACCGTAAAGCATGTCGATAACTCCCACTGGCGCGTCCGATCCTTCGCCTTCGTTGACCATTGAACAGGTCACGGTGGGCGATGTGGCGGCGCTCGTGGTGACCTTTCCCGAGGGAAAGCCCGCGACGGGGAGCAATCTGAGTTTGGTGATCGGTCAGTTGTCGGCGGATCGACCTTGCCGTGTGATTCTCGATCTGGGGCATGTCGATCAAGTGCAGGGGCCGTTTTTCGGCGAGCTGCTGAAGTTGATGAAACTGCTCAAGGGAAGCGGCGGGTCGCTCAAGCTGTGCCAACTTCAACCCTCCATCTACGACGTTCTCCGGGTGACTCGGATGGAGAGACTGTTCGAGATCGTGGCGGACCGTGCGACAGCCTTGGCGCAACTGTCGACGGCCCAAGAGTCCCCGCCAAAGTAGCTAGAGCGGGCTTGACCGGGGACGATCAGTTTCGGACGCGAATCCACCAACGAAGAGGCAGCGTCGAAGCCATGTTTCGCCGACTGAAGTCGCTCTGGAAGGGACGTTGGCTGTCGGAAGACGCTTACCGAGCGGAAGTCGCCAAGCTGGTCGAGCAACGACCGGTCCCTTTGTTCTGGTTGATCGGTAAGACGGGGAGTGGCAAGACGTCGCTGGTCCGTTATCTGACCGGGGCGGCCGACGCGGAGATTGGCACAGGTTTTCGCCCTCAAACCAAGGATTCGCGTCGCTACGACTTTCCTTCACCCGAAGATCCGTTACTCAGGTTCCTCGATACGCGTGGGCTCGGCGAGGCTCGTTACGATCCTGCGGAGGATCTCGCGCGCTTCGACGCCGAGGCCGACTTGATCGTGGTGACCGTCCGCCTGCTGGACCATGCGTTGGAGGAAGTGGTCAACGCCTTACGTTCCATCCGCGAAGCTCGTCCCAATCGTCCCGTGCTGCTGGTGCTCACCTGTCTCCACGAGGCCTATCCGGGGGAGCAGCACCCCGAGCCCGATCCGGTGGCCAGCGGCCAGTGGCCCGAGCAGTCGCCCACGGTCGTCAGGCGATGTTGGGAAGAGCAGAAGTCCCGTTTCGAGGGATTGGTGGATCGCATCGCACTGGTCGATTTCACTCGCCCTGACGATGGGTTCCACAATCCAACGCTGGGAGGCGAGGGACTTTCGGAGGCGCTGATCGACTTGCTTCCCGCCGCCTTACGGCAGACATTTGTCTCATGGACCGATGCCCGTCACTCGTTGCGCGACCTGCAGGCTCGGCGAGCGGCGCCTTATTTGGTCGGATACAGTTTGGCGGCGGCGAGTGCGGCGGCGGTGCCTGTCCCCTGGATCGACCTGCCAGTCGTATTCGCCATTCAGGCTCACATGGTGACCAAGCTGGCCGAACTGCATCAGCAACCGACCACCCGCGAGTTGCTCCAGGCGTTGGGCCCGTTGAGTGGTCGCGTGCTGCTGCAGTATGCCACTCGCGAGTTGCTGAAGGCCATCCCGATTGTCGGTCAGGCGACGAATGCGGCGCTCGCCTTCACCTATACCTACGGCATGGGGAAAGCCTGTTTGTGGTATTTCGCCCAAGCTCGTGAAGGGGCAGCTCCATCGACGGACGAGATTCGTCGCATTTGGCGGGATGAAATCTCGAAGGCCCACACAATCTGGAAGCAACGGCACGCGGCTGCCAACGAGTCGACTCCATGAAGCGTTGGCAAATCATTACGTTAGGCGTGCTCTTGCTGGTCCCGACGTTGCTGTATGTCGGATGGGGTGGTTACGCGCTGTGGCGTATCGGCGGATTGGGCTACTTCGGTTGGGCTCTCCCTTTATGCTGGACCATTGCTTATTGGCTTGCTCGTCGCTGGCAGCCCAAGGCGCCGCCCGAAGCGGTCGAACCCGCGACCCATTGGACTGCTCGCGATGAGGCCGCGTGGGAGATCGTACTCCGACGAGCTCGCGGGACTTCCGAGCTAACCGCGGAGCAACTGCTTGATCCGCACCAGTATCTCACCTCAGCCCAAGATCTGGCGCTTGAAGTAGCGCGGCATTATCACCCGGAAGCTGACGATCCTCTGGGGCCGCTGACAGTTCCCGAGGTGATGGCGGCGGCCGAGTTGGCGCTGCGGGACACGTCGCAGTGGGTCCGCGATTACGTCCCTGGCAGTCATTTACTGCGGATCGATCATTGGCGCATGTTAGCCGAAGCGCCGCGTTGGGCCAAAATCGCGGGCAATGCGTGGTCGATCGGCGCCGTGCTGCTGAACCCCGCCGACATCGTCCGCCAACTCATCACTCGCTTCTCGCTGAACTCGGCCAGCAAGGAACTACAAACCGGGCTGCTCGCCGGCTTCCATGCAGTTTTCGTCCAGCGAGCTGGCTTTTATTTGATTGAAGTCCATAGTGGTCGACTGCGATTGGGGGCCGACCATTATCTGGAAGCTCAACGGCGTTTCGGCCCGGCCTCGCCCCACGCCAAGATCACGCGTCCTCTCGACCGAGACGATCGATCGGAGCCAGAGACTCGCCCCAAGTCATCGACAGTTCCGCCTCGTGAATCAACCACAACCGACGAACCCAGCTCAGCGAATGCTCAGGCGCCAGCCGCCGCTGGCGATCCGGCGCTGCGAATTGTAGTCGTGGGGCAAGCCAAGGCGGGGAAGTCGAGTTTGATTAATGCGTTGATTGGAGAATCGACGGCCGCGGTCGATATTCTGCCGTGTACTCGCGAGCTGCGACGGTATCGCATGGCGCTCGGTCCAACGGACGCCCCCCTCGCGCTGCTCGACTCGCCAGGTTACGGGGACGATGGACTCACCGCGGCGCAGCTCGACGAGGTCTATCAAGCGTTGGAAGACGCCGACGCGCTACTCTTGGTGATGAACGCAACCAGTCCGGCGCGCAACGTCGACCTCAACGTCTTGGTTGAATTAGACAAACGCCTGAAGGCTCGCCCCGAACGGAAACGTCCCCCGGTGATCGGCGTGCTGACTCATATGGACGGCTTGCGTCCGGTCTTGGAATGGGAGCCGCCGTACGACTGGCGGGAAGGACAGCGAGTGAAAGAGGTGATGATTCGCGAGGCCGTCCAATACAACCGCGAAGTCCTGGGCGACCGCGTCGACGCCGTGATTCCAGTCTGCACCGATGTCGGTCGTGACCGAGTATATGGACTGGAGCAGTTTCTTTTCCCAGCGCTCGTCGCTCAACTCCACGAAGTCCGAGCGTGCGCGCTGCTGCGTCACCTGCATCGCGATTGGGATCAGTTGAAGATCAAGCAACTCTGGCAGCAGTTGTACAACATCGGCCGCCGCTTGACTCGCTGAACCAGTCAGGAATGACCACGAATCACGCGAATCGAACGAATAGGAAATCCGAGCTTGCTTCGTAGCACTCGATTGACCGTCGCTGACCAAGAGGGACGCTGTGAATCTGCTCGATGACAGTCTGAGTATTTCCTTCATCGGTTCTGATTCGCGGCATTCGTGCGATCAGTGGTTCCCCCGCATTCCGTGTCTCTCAGCGACGAGTTGGACCACGAATCACGCGAATCGAACGAATAGGAAATCCGAGCTCGCTTCGTGGCAATCGATGGACCGTCGTTGACCAAGAGGGACGCTGTGAATGTGCTCGATGACAGTCTGAGTATTTCCTTCATCGATTCTGATTCGTGGCATTCGTGCGATCAGTGGTTCCCCCGCATTCCGTGTCTCTCAGCGACGAGTTGGACCACGAATTACGCGAATCAAACGAATAGGAAATCAGAGCTCGCTTCGTGGCACTCGATGGACCGTCGTTGACCAAGAGGGACGCTGCGAATCTGCTCGATGACAGTCTGAGTATTTCCTTCATCGGTTCTGATTCGTGGGATTCGTGTGATCAGTGGTTCCCCCGCATTCCGTGTCTCTCAGCGACGAGTTGGACCACGAATCACGCGAATCGAACGAATAGGAAATCAGAGCTCGCTTCGTGGCACTCGATGGACCGTCGCTGACCAAGAGGGACGCTGCGAATGTGCTCGATGACAGTCTGAGTATTTCCTTCATCGGTTCTGATTCGTGGCATTCGTGCGATCAGTGGTTCCCCCGCATTCCGTGTCTCTCAGCGACGAGTTGGACCACGAATCACGCGAATCGAACGAATAGGAAATCAGAGCTCGCTTCGTGGCACTCGATGGACCGTCGTTGACCAAGAGGGACGCTGCGAATCTGCTCGATGACAGTCTGAGTATTTCCTTCATCGGTTCTGATTCGTGGGATTCGTGTGATCAGTGGTTCCCCCGCATTCCGTGTCTCTCAGCGACGAGTTGGACCACGAATTACGCGAATCAAACGAATAGGAAATCAGAGCTCGCTTCGTGGCACTCGATGGACCGTCGTTGACCAAGAGGGACGCTGCGAATCTGCTCGATGACAGTCTGAGTATTTCCTTCATCGGTTCTGATTCGTGGGATTCGTGTGATCAGTGGTTCCCCCGCATTCCGTGTCTCTCAGCGACGAGTTGGACCACGAATCACGCGAATCGAACGAATAGGAAATCAGAGCTCGCTTCGTGGTACTCGATGGACCGTCGCTGACCAAGAGGGACGCTGCGAATGTGCTCGATGACAGTCTGAGTATTTCCTTCATCGGTTCTGATTCGTGGCATTCGTGCGATCAGTGGTTCCCCCGCATTCCGTGTCTCTCAGCGACGAGTTGGACCACGAATCACGCGAATCGAACGAATAGGAAATCAGAGCTCGCTTCGTGGCACTCGATGGACCGTCGTTGACCAAGAGGGACGCTGCGAATCTGCTCGATGACAGTCTGAGTATTTCCTTCATCGGTTCTGATTCGTGGCATTCGTGCGATCAGTGGTTCCCCCGCATTCCGTGTCTCTCAGCGACGAGTTGGACCACGAATCACGCGAATCGAACGAATAGGAAATCAGAGCTCGCTTCGTGGCACTCGATGGACCGTCGTTGACCAAGAGGGACGCTGTGAATCTGCTCGATGACAGTCTGAGTATTTCCTTCATCGGTTCTGATTCGTGAGATTCGTGTGATCAGTGGTTCCCCCGCATTCCGTGTCTCTCAGCGACGAGTTGGACCACGAATCACGCGAATCGAACGAATAGGAAATCAGAGCTCGCTTCGTGGCACTCGATGGACCGTCGTTGACCAAGAGGGACGCTGTGAATCTGCTCGATGACAGTCTGAGTATTTCCTTCATCGGTTCTGATTCGTGAGATTCGTGTGATCAGTGGTTCCCCCGCATTCCGTGTCTCTCAGCGACGAGTTGGACCACGAATCACGCGAATCGAACGAATAGGAAATCAGAGCTCGCTTCGTGGTACTCGATGGACCGTCGTTGACCAAGAGGGACGCTGTGAATGTGCTCGATGACAGTCTGAGTATTTCCTTCATCGGTTCTGATTCGTGGCATTCGTGTGATCAGTGGTTCCCCCGCATTCCGTGTCTCTCAGCGACGAGTTGGACCACGAATTACGCGAATCAAACGAATAGGAAATCAGAGCTCGCTTCGTGGCACTCGATGGACCGTCGTTGACCAAGAGGGACGCTGTGAATCTGCTCGATGACAGTCTGAGTATTTCCTTCATCGGTTCTGATTCGTGAGATTCGTGTGATCAGTGGTTAAACCGCATTCCGATCGACGGACTAGAAGTCCGTCGTACATTCATGGCGGCGTTAGAAGGCGCCGCGGTAACGCAATTCGCGGTGGACTTGGGCGGGCGATTCGAACAGTAGGGCGTCGATGCCGAGTTGTCGAGCTTGCGCCACATTCTCGGGACGATCGTCGACGAAGAATAACTGAGGGAGCGGCACACCGGCCATCTGAGCCGCTCGTTCATAGATATCCGGTTCGGGCTTGAGCGACTTGAGTTCAAAACTCAAGGCAAACACTTCGAACACTTGCCACATGTCGGAGTAGCGATGTGGGTAGACGAAGCGCCAATGAGCGTCGCAGGTATTGGAGAGGAGGCCGATGCGTCGTCCCGCGGCCCGCAAAGCGGCCAAAAGCGGCGGCATTTCCGGTTTGAGCGTGAAGATATCGCTGCAAGCGTCCGTCAACTGCTCGACGCTGATTCGAGCCCCCGTCCGCAGAGTGAACTCCGCGTGAAACTCCTCGGTCGTCAGTTCACCTCGTTCATAGCGAGCTTCCAGTCCACTCTCGAAGATCACTCGACGCACGGTGGATGCCGGCAACCCCGTCATCGACGCCACTCGGCGGCAAGCAATATCGTGGTCGAAATCGAGCAGCACCTTCCCCATGTCAAAGTAGAAGAAATCGGGGCAAGCAGGCGGGCGAGCAGCCATCGGACAAGTTCCTCGGTCGCGAAATCCAGGGTGAGCTAACGGGGTGAACTAACAGAACGCCGCTCGCGCAGCGATTGGTTGCGGGACCGACTGGAGCACGGATCACCCGCCTTCTCCTTATCATACACCTCGCCGCGAGACTTGGGGGCGAGCGGCCCCATGTGCGGAGCCCTCGATCAGTCGTTACAATCACGTCGCAGGGCGCCATCGTACATGCCCCCGGGGATGGCGATTGCGGCCGGGCTGGCGGGCCGCGGCCAAGTTGACGGGCCGGCAAGCTGGCGGAATGGCAGGCGGGGGCGTTTGGTAGGTCAATTGAGTTAGTGGTCCCTTGAGTCAGTGGAGTAGGAACATGATGAAGTCGTATGCATGGGGCGTCGCCGCGGCAGTGGGAACGGCAATGCTTGCCGTCACGCTCGGGATCAATGTCATTCAAGCCGCCGATGCGCCGCTCGCCGAGAATCTCACCCTGGTGCGAAAGGTGGGTCCCAAGGGGGTTGGCCACAAGGAAGCACTCGAAGCGGTGAAGGCGTTGAGTCGGGCGCCCGCAGCCGAGTTGCCGACCATCCTTGCGGCGATGGACGGCGCCGATCTACTGGCGGCCAACTGGCTGCGAGGCATCGCGGAAGCGGTCGCTCAACGAGAAGTCGATGCGGGTGGAAAACTGCCGCTCGCCGACCTGGAAAAATTCCTCGGCCAGACCAATCATGCCCCGCGAGCTCGCCGCTTGGCCTACGAATTGATCGCTCGCGTGGATGCCGACGCGGAGCAGCGACTCATCCCAGGCTTGATCGATGATCCGAGCCTCGAATTACGACGCGACGCCGTGGCCATGGTACTCGCCAAAGCCGAGAAAGCGAACGCGGACAAGGCGGAGTCGGCCAAACTGTATCAGGCGGCGTTCCGCTCGGCTCGCGACTTGGACCAAATCAAGGCCGCCGCCGCCAAACTCAAGGAACTCGGCGAGAAAGTCGACCTGCCCGAGCACTTCGGTTTTCTGATGAAGTGGAAAGTGATCGGCCCCTTCGAGAACGCGGGCGGGGCGGGCTTCGACGTCGCCTACGCACCCGAGCGAGAAGTGGTGCTGGATGGCGAGTATGACGGAAAGAAGGGGAAGGTGAAGTGGGTGGAGTTGTCGACCACCGACGACTACGGCGTGCTCGACCTGAACAAACAAGTCGGCCCGCATAAAGGCGCCATCGCTTACGCGTTCGCGGAGTTCCAGTCGCCGAAGGATGTGGAATGCGAGCTGCGTTTGGGAAGTGTGAACGCGAACAAGATTTGGTTGAACGGCGAGTTGGTGACGACTAATCACGTATACCATTCGGGGAGCGCGGTCGATCAGTACGTGGCGCGGGGCAAGCTCAAGGCGGGGCGCAATACCATCCTGCTCAAGATCGCCCAGAACGAACAAACCGAATCATGGGCTCAGGATTGGAAATTCCAGTTCCGTGTTTGCGACGCCATCGGCACCCCGATTCGCTAACGCTGGCGGCCTGGCGGTGTCGCACGGCCGCGGCTTCAAATTCTCCTTCCACGAAGACTCCGAAAGATTGGAAACCATATGCAACGATCTCCTTCTGCAACGCGAATCAGCGTCTTGCGTAAGCTGGCATTGGCCGGAGTGATCGCACTCACTTCGTCGATTCTCCCAGGAATTGTCGGTGCGGCCGACTGGGCTCAATTCCGCGGTCCCGCGGGCACGAGCGTCGCGTCCGACGCCAAACTTCCCACTCAATGGAATGTCTCGGAAAGCCAAAACGTAGCCTGGAAGGCCGACCTTCCGGGACGCGGGCCATCGAGCCCGATCGTGGTGGGCGACCGTGTCGTCGTCACCTGCTCGGACGGCCCGCTCCAAGAAAAACTGCTGGTCGTTTGCTTCGATTCAAAGTCGGGCAAACAACTGTGGCGACGTCAGTTCTGGGCGACGGGCCGTACCTACTCGCATCCAGACAGCGCGAATGCGGCCCCGACGCCAGCCAGCGATGGCAAGCGGATCTTCGCGTTCTACTCGTCCAACGACCTGGCCTGCTTGAGTCTCGACGGCGACCTGCTATGGTTCCGCGGGCTGGCTTACGATTACCCAAAGGCTGGCAATGACGTCGGCATGGCTTCGTCGCCGGTCGTGGTGGACGACACCGTGGTCGTGCAAGTCGAGAATCTGGGCGATTCATTCGCCGCGGGGATCGACGCCGCGACCGGTGAAACTCGTTGGCGCCTCCCTCGCAAGGCCAGCATGAACTGGACCTCGCCCGCACTGTTCCGCACGCCGCAAGGCAAGCAAGTCGTGATGTTGCAATCGCCGGGCTTGTTGTCGGCCCACGATCCCAAGACGGGCGAACAAGTGTGGCAGTTCGAGGCCGAATGCCAGACGATTCCGACCGCCGTGGGGACGGACGGCCGCGTCTATGTCCCGGCCAAGGGACTCACCGCACTCGATCTAGCCGACGGCACCGCGCCCAAGGTCCTCTGGGATTCGAACCAATTGAATCCGGGACCTGCGAGCCCCATCGTGGTGGGCAAGCGAGTGTATGCGATGAGTCGTGCGGGTGTGTTGACTTGCGGTGACGCCGACAACGGTAAGAACCTGTGGCAGCTACGCGTGGGCGGCACGTTCTGGTCGACCCCCGTCGTCGCGGGCGGCAAGCTTTACTGCGTCAACCAGGATGGGAAAGCGAAAGTCGTCGAATTGGGCGAAGGGAAGGGCGAAGTGGTCGGCGAGGCGGACTTTGGCGAACGCGTCCAAGGCTCGCCGGCGGTCGCTGGCAACGCTCTGTATGTCCGCAGCGATAAGCATCTGTGGAAGATTAGTGAGCAGAAGTGATTTTTGGTCATTGGTCATTGGTCATTGGTCATTGGTCATTGGTCATTGGTCATTGGTTGTTGGTTGTTGGTTGTTCGGGTTTCGGCGTTTTTTCTCATGAAGCAGATTTTGATTTCGCCCGCTGGATCATTTAACGCTTCGGTCCGTCCGCCGGGGTCGAAGAGTATCACGAATCGAGCGCTGGTTTGCGCGGCCTTGGCGGAAGGGCGTTCGTTGCTGCGCGGAGCACTCGATAGTGAAGACACTCGAGTGATGATTGATTCGCTGCAGCGTCTCGGGCTTGAGGTTACCCCAGACCTGGACGCGGCCACGATTGCCGTTTCCGGCTGCGGCGGCCGTTGGCCGCTGGCGAGCGCCGAGTTGTTCGTGGGGAACAGCGGGACGACGATTCGTTTTTTGACCGCGATGTTGGCGATCGGCCGCGGCGATTATCGACTCGATGGCGTCGCTCGCATGCGAGAGCGTCCCATCGGCGATCTACTGGATGCCTTGAGCGCGTTGGGCGTGGTCGCTCGGAGCGAATCAGGCAATGGTTGTCCGCCGGTATTGTTGTCGTCGCGTGGGTTGCCGGGCGGCGAGACGCATGTGCGGGGCGATGTCTCGAGTCAGTTCCTGAGCGGACTACTGCTGGCTTCGCCCTATGCTGAACGGGACTTGGAGATACACGTCGATGGCACGTTGGTTTCGCAACCCTACGTCACGATGACGCTGCGAGTGATGGAGGCGTTTGGCGCTCGGATTGATGCTCCCGACCTGTCGCGATTCCGCATTGCGGCCGGCCAGCGGTATCGGGGACGCGAGTATGCGATCGAGCCGGATGCGTCGGCGGCGAGTTATTTTTGGGGGGCGGCCGCGGTCGGCGGTGGTCGAGTGAAGGTGCTTGGGTTGGGACGCGACGCGCTGCAGGGAGACGTGCAGTTCGTCGGTTGCCTCGAGCGCATGGGTTGTGTCGTCGAGCACGAGGCAGATGGAATCGCCGTGACGGGCGGAAAACTCCACGGGATCGAAGTCGATATGAACCCGATTAGCGACACGGTGCAGACGCTGGGAGCGGTGGCATTGTTCGCGGAGGGTCCCACCACGATCACTGGGGTGGGACATATCCGTCACAAGGAAACCGATCGCATTGGCGATCTGGCTCGTGAATTGCGCAAGCTGGGCGCCACGGTCGACGAGTTCCCTGACGGGTTGCGAATCACTCCCGGAACTGCTTGCGCCGCCGAAATCGACACCTATCACGATCATCGCATGGCCATGAGCCTCGCATTGGCCGGATTACGCATTCCCGGCGTAGTCATTCGCGATCCCGATTGCACGGCGAAGACCTATCCCCATTTCTTCCGCGACCTAGCGGCGCTCGCACGTTGACGAACGGCACGAAAACAACTCCACTGAGGGAGGTACACCTCATCGCGAGTGGTGTAACCTCTCTTCTTCGTGTTCGGTCAACCCTGGAGGCCCTATGTGCAAGTATTTTCTGGGTGCATTGTTACTGGCCGCAGCTTTGGCGTCGCCGTCGTTCGCTCAACCGACGAACATCGTGATGATTCGGCACGGGGAAAAAGACCCCAACAATCCCGCCGATGTTGGCCTGACTTGGCAAGGAAAAGCGCGAGCCGCGGCCCTTGTCCCATACTTCGAGCAGTTCTTCCAGGACAACAAAATTGCCCCACCGAGCTTCATATTTGCTCAATCCGCTCCGTCAGGACACTCCCAACGCCCCATTCTCACCGTCACTCCGTATGCCCAATCGCTCATGCTCGATAACGAGCACTTTGTTACCAACCAGTACAAGTCCAAAGAGTACGCTCAATTGGCGAGTGATTTACTTAATCCGGTCAACACCCAATTTGCGGGAAAAACGGTGCTCATTTGTTGGGAACACAAGCACCTAGCGGACATGGCCAACACACTCGTCACCAGCTTGACCAACGGTCAATACAAAATAAATACAGAGCCTAATCTGGCATGGCCGGGTGGCGCCGTCTACGGTTTGACCTGGACGTTCGCGATCGATCCGTCGACCAAGACTGCGACGTTTCAGTCCATTCCCCAAAAACTGATGTATGACGATGCCAGCGCCCCGCCGATGAGCAAGGCTGCGAAGCGCGAGTAATAGCGACAGACTCGCCCACGTCCGACAATTCGACAGAATTCCGCTCACCCGGTAGCGGAATGCGCTAGAATTCCGACCGCACTAAGTGCCAACTCAACCGCCTGATCCGCCAAAATCGCGCGGTTGAACCGATCGACGAGTGTCGATATCTTAGAAGGAACGGTCAGGCGGGTGGGATTGGGATAAGAACCCCCGAGAGGAGCAACGTCGAATGTCGCATGCGTTTACGTCGTGGAATGCGCGAAATCGCGAAGGAGTCGCGGTGATCGATCGACGGGGGATGGTAAAGGCAAGTTTAGCGGGAATCGCCGGGCTGACTGTGCCGCAATTGCTGCGTCAACGAGCGGAAGCGAGTCCCAACGGCAAGAAGACGGGCGCCGGCAAATCGGTGATTCTGCTCTGGATGGCGGGTGGCCCCAGTCACATCGATACTTGGGACCCCAAGCCAGATCGTCCGGCCGAGAATCGCGGTCCTTTTGGCGTCATCCCGACGAAGTTGCCGGGTGTGCAGATCTGCGAGTACCTGCCGAAGCAGGCCGCGATGCTCGACAAATTCACGATCCTCCGCGGCGTGGATGCTCGCAACAGCAACCACGAACCGAACAAGGTTTTTCAGACAGCGAATTTGGAGGCTGAGCCACGGACCAATCCCAAAGCGGACGATTACCCCTCGATTGCGTCGATCGTCGCGAAGCACCATGGTTCGAACAATCCGGCCATGCCTCCCTACGTTGCTTTCATGCGTTCGCGTTCGCACGTGGCGTTCGCAGGCCAATTGGGCAAGCGTTACGATCCATTCCTCGCCGACCAAGCGGCTCGTTTGCCGGTCTACGATCTCGTGGGGAACGACATGGGCTCGGTCGCCGGCGGCAATCTCTTCAATATGCCGGTTGGATTGTCGGGCGAGCGAATTCATGAACGGCGACAGTTGCTCGATCAATTCGACCGCTTTCGCCGAGGGCTCGACCAATCGGGCTCGATGGACGCGATGGACTCGTATAGTCGCCAAGCGATCGATATGGTCATCGGCGATTCCGCTCGCCAGGCCTTCGATCTGCAGCGCGAGCCGGAAGGGGTGCGCGAGCGTTACGGGAAGCACTTGTGGTGCCAGCAGGCATTGCTCGCGCGACGACTGGTCGAGGCGGGTGTGGCATTTGTGACGCTCGATTTGAGTTACCACACAGCTTCAGGCACTTGGGACACGCACGGCGACAATATTCCGCCCTACGGCGGGATCTGGAATGGCTTGCGTCCGTTGTTGCCGCTGTTCGATCATTTGGTCACGACCTTGGTTTCGGATCTGGACGAACGAGGATTGCTCGACAACACGCTAGTGATTGCGATGGGCGAGTTTGGTCGGACGCCTCAGCTCGGCACTCAAGGCAGCACCGATGGCCGCAACCACTGGCCGTACGTGATGTCGATGTGCATGGCGGGCGGAGGCATGAGGCACGGCCAAGTGATTGGAGCAACCGAAAGCGATGGCGGCCAGATTCGCGAGCGGCCGGTCACGCCCGGCGACTTGGCCGCCACGATCTATCACCATATGGGCGTCCCGTTGCATACGACGTACGAGGATGAACGAGGACGTCCCAATCCCATCTTCACCAACGGAGCTCCGATCCGCGAGCTCGTCTAATCGGAGTTGACCGTCATGCGATTGGTGTTCGCGAACGCCCAATGTGTCACTGCGCGCGTGTACCGGCTGCGAAAGCTGTCAGTCCTGCTTGGCGGCATCTTCGCACTTACCTGCTTACCCGGTGGCATCGTCGCTCAAACCGCGTCCTCAACCGCCGGCCCCAAGCCTTCCCCCACGCCGCTCAAGGTGGACGACGTTTTCCGACTGGACGCGCCAACCACCCCCGCATTGTCTCCCGATGGCGAGACGGTCGCTTATGTGCGGCAGTGGATCGATCGAGACACTCATCAAGAGCGTCAGTCGCTCTGGGTTGCTCGTGGGTCAGCCGCGGCCGCTCGAGCGCGCGAGCCGAACGAGCCCGATGCGCGTTTGCCCGTGTTTTCTCCTGATGGAAAGTGGATCGCCGTTCGGTCCACTCGCCCTCGCCCCGAGGGTTGGCAGCCGACGGCGTCTGTCCCCCCGCAGTCCGAGCCCGCGACTGATATCTGGTTGATCGCGACCGATGGCCAGTCGCCAGCCATTCCGCTGGCAGGCCCGCAAAAGCCGTATGGTCGAGTGTTGAGCGACGCGTTTTACGGTCGAGTCGTTTTTTCGCCCGACAGTCGCATGGTTGCGTTTATCGCCGACGATGGGCGCGATCCGCGAACAGCGGATGAAAAGGCGGCTGGCGTCGCCATCGTCCGACCTGATCAAGGAGAGGGCTACACGGGGTTCGGCGCGGCCCAGATCTGGGTTGCTCACCTCTTGGCTCAACCCACCACTCACGCCGCAGCGCGAATCGACCGCTTGACTCATGACGACGTCTGGTACGGAGACCCGCAGTGGTCGCCCGACGGCAAGACGCTCGTGGTGCATGCCAATCGCACCGACGATACCGAATCGGCTCGATTCTCGATCAACAAGAACTTTGATTTGTGGAGCATTGATGTCGCGACGGGCGCGTTACGACAGCTAACAACTGGGCCTGGTCCCGAAGTCTCGCCGCGATTCTCGCCCAACGGCAAGCAGCTTGCCTGTTTGAGCAGTCCTCGCAAGGGTCCGCATGCCGACGTCTTCAATTTGGCAATTGTCGATCTGTCGAGTACCAAGCCAGTCATGAAGGTGGTCTTCGACCATCACGCCAGTTCGACGAAGGAGACTCGCGAGAGCGCAGCTCACCCCATACCGGCGTTTCCTTTGTTGGAGGGTTGCTGGGAAGACGACCATACGTTGGTCTATTCGCACCCTGCAGGTGTAAATAATCGCATGGTTCGAGTGGACTTGAAGACGGGGAAGGGGAGTGTGTTGGACGAAAACGAATCTTCGCCAGCCAGTCCGTACATCGAACGAACGAAGCGTCGCAGCCAACTGACGCCCGCGGGCAACGTGTTCTTGTCAGACCGAGTGTTGGGGCAGACGACGGTTGTCACTTGGGAGTCGGAACCGGGAGTAACGATCGAGGGCATACTGACCGTGCCGCCGCCGAGTGTGGCGAAGGCGCCGTATAAGCTATTGGTCCATCCGCATGGCGGCCCCCATAGCCGCTCGACGCTCGGCTTCAACTTCACCGCCGAAGTGTTCGCGGCTCAGGGCTTTGCCGTGTTCCAACCGAACTTTCGCGGCAGCCAAGGATATGGACTCAAGTTCCTGGATGCGGATCGCAATGACTTCGGCGGCGGCGACATGCGCGACATTCTGTCGGGTGTGGAACACTTGGTGAAAACGGGCGTCGCCGATCCAGCTCGCCAATACGTCTACGGCACAAGCTACGGCGGTTACTTGACGACCTGGCTGGTCGGACACACTCGTCAATTCCGAGCGGCCGTGGCGCAAAACGCCGTGACCGACTTGCGAGTGATGTGGGGGTGCAGCGACCTGCAGAGTTGGACCGAGTGGGAGTTTGGCGGTCGCCCGTGGGAGGTCGCGGACGCCATGCACAAGCACAGTCCCTCGAGTTACATCGACCAGATCGAAACCCCTACGTTGTTGTTGCACGCGACGGGTGATCGTCGAGTGCCGGTGGAGATGGGGAAGTTGTTTCATCGTGCGTTGGAACGGCGCGGAGTGCCGACTCAGTTAGTGCTCTATCCCGACGAAGGGCATGGCATCAAGCAGCCGCTGCATCGAGTGGATGTGCTGCGTCGAACGCTTGCCTGGTTTACGGCGGCAGATGAACAGGCGAGCCTGGGCGATGTCACGGAGAAGCACGTCTGGATTCCGATGCGTGACGGCGTGCGTTTGTCCGCGTACTTGTACTTCCCACCGGGCAAGGGTCCGTGGCCGGTGCTTTACGAGCAGCGGTACGCCGATTTGCGAGCCCTCAGCTCGCGTCAGAACTTCGCGAAATTGGCGAGTCGTGGTTATGTGGTCTGCGCCGAGAATTTCCGCGGCTCGCAACGGTCCGAGGGCAAATGGGTGGGCTACCGAGCGCTCGGTTGGGGCGACCGCCAAGATGGCTACGACACGGTCGAATGGCTCGCCGCTCAGCCTTGGTCGACGGGCAAGATTGGCACTTTTGGTAGTTCTCAAGCCGGTTTCGCGCAGAACTTTCTCGCCGTCGCTCAACCGCCTCACCTGGCCGCCCAATACATGATCGACACAGGACTCAGCCTGTACCACGAGGGTTATCGAATCGGTGGTACGAGTCGCCCCGAGCGATTCAAACAAATGGGGCAGGTGTGTCGCAATCCGCAAGACAATCTGGACTTGCTCAACGAGTGGTTTACTCATCCGACTTTCGACGAGTACTGGCGGGCGGAAGACTGTTCCGCGCATTTCGACAAGATGAATGTACCGTGCTTTACGGTGGGCAGTTGGTTCGACTTTATGTGCGTGGGTTCGGTCGACAGCTATGTAGGTCGTCAACATCGGGGGGGACCGAATTCGCGAGGCCGACAACAGCTGTTGATTGGCCCGTGGCTGCATGGGCGTTTTAAGGAGACGAATCGAGCTGGCCAATTAGTCTTCCCCGAGCATGCCAAGTTTGCGATGGACGACCATATGATTCGCTGGTTTGATCGGCATCTGAAGGGAATCGACAATGGCGCCGATCGCGATCCAACCGTGCGCTATTTCGTGATGGGGGCGGTTGATGAAGCGGGAGCGCCGGGCAATGAATGGCGTACGGCCCAAGATTGGCCGGTTCCTGCCACCGCGACTCCGTACTATTTGCGATCCGCCAGCAAGCTCAGCCTCCAAGCGCCGACGAAGGGGGATTCAACCGACCGCACAACTTTCCGCGCCGATCCACTTCATCCCAATGTGATTCCCAAGATCGCGTTCGCCGGCGCCGAGGATGCTCGCCCGTTTGAGCAACAGGCGGAGGTGCGAACCTTTACGTCCGAACCGCTTGAGAAACCAGTCGAGTGGACGGGCAAGGTCCAAGCGGAGCTGTTTGTCACATCGACGGCGAAGGACACCGACTTTATTGTGCGAGTGAGCGACGTGTACCCTGATGGTCGCTCGATCCTGTTGATCGACTATGTTCGGCGAGCTCGTTATCGCGAAGGTTACGAGAAAGAAGTTCCGCTCCGGCCGGGACAGGTCGAGACCGTGAAATTCGATGTGGGTTGGATCAGCCAGATTTTTGCGGCGGGCCATCGCATCCGCGTGACGGTCGCGAGCACAGGTGCGCCCTTCTTCGAGCCGAACCCCAACACGGGCGAACCACTGACGTTGGACGCGCCCGCTCGTACCGAGGTAGCGACCAACAGCGTGCTCCATTCGCCTGAGTATGCATCGCGAGTGATCGCGCCGATAAAGTAGCCGTCTCGCTTCGCGAGACGATCAGCCGCGTCGCCAACGAGCGCCGCTGACATCAACCAAGAAACTCGCACACCACGATGAATCGCTAACCAACGCGGCGATTCCGCTCGCGAAGCGAGCGGGCTACGTCCTCAACTTCCGATCGCTTCGTCCAACACTTCCTCCGCAACGTAAATCGGCAGCGGCGGCGAGCAACTCACCGCGACGGCGACCGCATCGGACGGTCGAGCATCGATTTCCAGCACTTGGCTGCCATGACGCACTCGCAGTCGAGCATAATAGGTGGCGTCGCGGAGTTCGGTGATCACGATACTCTCCAACTCACCACCCAACTCCACGATGGAGTTGACCACGAGATCGTGAGTCAGCGGACGCGGGGGCACCAGGGTCTTGTGCAACTTCTTCACTCGCTGGTCGATGCTGCGAGCTTCACACATGCCAATTTCAATCGCAAACTGCCGCTCCCCCTCGACCTCCTTGAGGAAAATTAGATTTCGGCGAGTAGCCAGGTCGTTGAGAACGATTCGCGCAAGGGTCATCAGTACGGGCATGGTCTCTCCTCGGTAACCTGGATTATAAAAGGCCCACGCCAGGGGACGCTAGCCGACCTGTCGGCAAGCAACCGCTGGCTGAAGTGGGGCGGCGAGCCGGGGATTTCGTCTCGCGAAGCGAGACGGCTACGGAGGGGACGAAGCGTCGGTGGAAGGATAATCTGTTACCGGAGAGAGACTTGTGAATCGATTTGATATCGCGCGTAAGGGATTCGAGTTTCAGCGGTCCCGCACCTTGGGGCTTTTGGACAAGATCGAACAAGAGCCGGCTTCGGCGGCAATCCTGGCGTATCGTCCCGGACCAGGGCGAGCGCACATTGCTTGGCAGCTCATGCACATTGCGGTGACTGAAGAGTTGTTCGCCAGCGAACGTCTTCTTCCCAACGCGGTAGCTCGCCATCCCGACCTCGTCGCGCGATTCCGCGGCGGTAGCACTCCCGACGATAACATCCCCTCGGCGCAGGAAATTCGACTCGCTTTGGCCGAGTCGCGAGCACGACTGCTCGAGACACTCGCCACCTTCAACGAAGACCAATTGACTTGGATCCCGCCTGCCTTGGCGCAGCGAGGGCTCACGTTGGATGACGTCCTCCATTTGCTGGCCTGGCACGAGGCGCATCATCAGGGTCAGGCCCATTTGACCGTGAATCTGTTCAAAGCCAATCAGCCGCAATAACCGTTCGGGAGTCTGTGATGGCGGAAACGTATCGAGTGCGGCTGGCGAAAGAATGCCACGTCTTCAGCGCGGCTCATTTCATCACGTTCAACGGCAACATCTGCGAGCGTCTGCACGGCCACAACTATGCCGTCAGAGCCGAAGTAACAGGGCCGCTCGACGAAAACCAGTATGTGATCGACTTTATCGCGCTCCGCGACGAACTTCGTTTGCTCACCGACGAACTCGATCATCACATGCTGTTGCCGACCGAGCATCCGGCCATCCGGCTGCGAGTCGACGAGCGTGAGGTGGAGGCGACTTTCGAGGATCGGCGGTGGATTTTTCCTCGCAATGACTGTGTGTTGTTGCCACTGGCGCAGACCACGGCGGAACTACTGGCGAAGTACTTGGGAGAGCGTTTGCGAGCCGCCTTGCTCAAGCGATTAGGTTTCGCGCCACAGCACTTGAGGATCGAGGTCGACGAAAACCACGGCCAGTGGGGTGTCTGGGAAGGGTAGTCGTAACGCTTCCCGCGAGTGTTGGGGTGGGCTAGAATACGGCTTTCGCGGAGCGAATCGACGGTCACCAAAATCCCTGCGGGAGATGCTCTTATGGCGCACAGGTTCTGGCATGGAAGCGTCGGGTGCTGGTTGGCGGCAATGACGGCGATGACCAGCGGGCTGGTGGGATTCTCACCCCATCTCCCAACCGTCTCGGCGGCGGAGAAGCCCACGGAAAAACCATTGCACGCCGAGGAAGCAACGTTCGTCGGCAAGTCGGCCGTACCGCGGGCCGGTCGCATCTCATCCCCGAAGATCCGCGGCTACTACGTCGAAAGCCGGACTTGCCAGGTCTATACAGGCCCCTGTTTCGCGAACGCCGAGATGCAACTCACCGGCAAGGAAGCAATCCTGGCCTGGGGCGTGGATACCGGCAGCGTGGACGGCGTCGACATTTCGGGTCTGAATGTGGTGATGGTCGTCCGCTCGTCCGATACCTTGGGATTTGGCGGGTTGGACGCGCCCGAGCAGATCAAGTCGCTGGTGATTGTCGACGAACGAGCCAGTGCGGCTCAACGCGACGCCTTGGTATCGTTTGCGGCAAGTCAAACGGGGAAGGCGGGCAAAACGGTGGTGAGGATCGAGTCAAAACCGATTTCGGTCAGCGTTGATCCCGGAACCTTGGTTGGCAAAGTACAAGCGGGCGACTGGGTCAAGATCGTGACGCGGAAAGCTCGCCCCAACGATTGCATCTGCACGAATGAAGTCGCTTACTATCCGCCGTTGGCGGCGCTGGAGTATTTCGCGGTCGGCGTCTGTGTGGAATTGGAATTCGCCGGTCGTGGGCTCGGCGGTCGCTGGTCATTGCCCAACAGTCGCAGTGCATATTTGGGCGAATTCCGCCTGTAATTCGACTTTCAGAGGTTCTTGGCAGGCAGAGGTTTCACGCATGATGGCTCGATTGTGGATTGGCATCGTTGGTTTTGCGGCTTTTGTTGGAGCCATTCTGAGTGACGCGTCGCTCGAATCGGCGCGAGTTCACGCAGTCGACCATCTGGTAGCGCCGCTCGCGGATGCTCCCCCCACCGACGACGTTCCAGCAGCCGTCCAGAAACTGCTGGGGGGACCGGCGTTCAAGGTGACTCGCGGCGAGTCGCGGACGGTGTGCGAAATCTGGCTCTGCAAGCAGTGGCCGCTCGCCGCGGCCGCCCAGCCCAAGGGCGACGTCATTTATCCGTTCCAGCCTGGCCAAATCCTGGGAGTGGCTCGTTATCCACGCAAGGCGGCCGACTTTCGGGATCAGTCGATCGCGAGCGGTATTTATACGATCCGGTATGGACAGCAGCCCGTGGATGGCGCCCACGTCGGCACTTCACCCACGCGAGATTTTCTCGTACTGATCCGCGCCGCCGACGAACAGTCAGTCGAGCCGCTCGACTACAAGACGCTCATCACCAAGAGTGCGGAAGCGGCCGGCTCCAAACATCCGTTACTCTTGTCATTGCAACGGCTCGAAGGCGCCGCCGACTCGCCGCTTTCCATTCGCCATCGCGAGGAACAGGACTGGTGGATTGTGCGAGTGGATGGCGAGTCGAAGCAGGCGGATAAGGCCGCTAAGCAGCCCCTTGAGTTGGTCGTCGTGGGTCATGCGAGCGAGTAGCTGTTTGTAGAATGTTCGGCGTGAGTCGCAGCATGACACCGAGGTTTGAATTCAGTACTGCCGCTCGTCTGCCAGCGATTCTTGCGGCCATCTTTGGGCTCGCGGAAATCGTTGGCGGGCCGCTGCCCGGCTCGATGTCCACGTTGCAGGCGACCCAGCCAGTTCCTCAGGCAGCGCCTTCAGGCGCCGAGGAGCGAGCAGCACGATTTGAACTCATCACGGTGCGGGGCCGAGTCGTCTTCTTTGGGGAAGCTTTCCAAAGACTCCACGGCATCAAGTTGGTCGAGGAAGCTCGCGAGCGAACGCTGGCGATCGAGACCCCGACAGGCGAACTGTTGCCGTTGGTTGAAGATGTGCGGGGTCGTGGGTTTCGCAACGACGAGCGGTTACGTTCGTACGATGTGGAACTGTTGGCTCGTCGTTATCGCGGTTCACCCGCCTTGCAGATCCTCAAGGTCTGGTCGCTCGAAAAGACGGGCCGTTACGAGCTCGATTATTGGTGCGATGTTTGCGCGATCGCCATGTTTGAGCTCAAACCGTGTGAATGCTGTCAGGGGGAAACCGAGTTTCGCCGACGGCGAGTGACCGAGTGAGGCAGATTTTTTCGAAGGATTTACGAGATCGACCATGCATCCACTCGAGCAACGACTAGCTTTGGAATCGCGGCGAGTTTTCTTGCGCGGCGCTGGAGCAGTGGCGGGCGCCGCGGCGCTCGATCAATTACTGGCTCGACCAGCGCTCGCACAGTCCCCGACCACTGCCGCGTCGTCTGAAACGTGTGACGATGGCTTGAACCGTGGACAAGAAGGCGAACGTCAGCGAGCGGGTGGAATTGCGGGCGTGCCGCACGGGCCGGCTCGAGCCAAGCATGTGATCTATCTCTTTCAGTCGGGCGGCCCCTCGCATCTCGAGCTACTCGATTACAAGCCGCGGTTGAAAGAGCTGCAAGGGACGGAGCTTCCCGACTCCATTCGCCAAGGTCAGCGACTGACGGGGATGACGTCGGGCCAGAAAAGTTTTCCCGTGATTGCGCCGAAGTTTCCGTTCGCACAACGAGGCAAGTCTGGCGTATGGCTGATCGAACTTTGGCCGCATACCGCCAAGATTGTCGACGAGTTGTGCATCGTGCGTTCGCTACATACGGAAGCAATCAATCACGATCCGGCCATCACGTTTATCCAAACGGGTTCGCAACAACCAGGAAGACCCAGCTTGGGCGCCTGGCTGAGTTATGGACTTGGGTCGGAGGCCGAGGATTTGCCGGCGTTTGTCGTCATGATCTCGCACGGATCGGGCGCCGATGCCAACCAAGGTTTGCTCGACCGATTGTGGGGTGCGGGATTTCTGCCTTCGAGTCACCAGGGAGTGAAGCTGCGTGGAACGGGTGATCCAGTGCTCTATCTGGCCGATCCACCAGGCATCGATCGCTCGCTGCGCCGCAAAATGCTCGACGGGATCGCTCGTATCAACGAGGCGGAGTTGGCGGCGAGCGGTGATCCAGAGATTGCGACTCGTATCGCTCAATACGAAATGGCATTTCGGATGCAGACCTCGGTCCCGGACCTGACCGACTTGTCACAGGAACCTGCTGCGACCTTTGAATTGTATGGCGAAGATGCTCGCAAACCGGGGACGTTCGCCGCCCACTGCCTGCTGGCTCGGCGAATGGTCGAGCGAGGCGTTCGGTGCGTGCAGTTGTACCATCGCGGCTGGGACCAACACGGCGGCTTGCCGACGAACATGCCCAAGCAGTGCAAGGATGTCGATCAAGCTCAAGCCGCGTTGATCACCGACCTGAAGCAACGAGGGTTGCTGGACGAAACGCTGGTCGTGTGGGGCGGCGAGTTTGGACGGACGGTCTATGGGCAAGGCGGCGTGAAGGACGACTATGGCCGCGACCACCACGGTCGGTGTTTCTCGATGTGGCTGGCGGGCGGCGGAATCCAGCCCGGCATGGTGTACGGCGAGACCGACGACTATGGCTACAACATCGTCCGCGACCCGATCCACATTCACGACTTGAATGCCACGTTGTTGCATTGCCTGGGAATCGACCACGAACGGCTGACGTATCGGTTCCAAGGTCGAGATTTCCGCCTGACCGACATTCACGGCCAAGTCGTATCGAAGTTGCTGAACTTCGCGTAAAACAAGTAGGGTGCGTCAAGCCTCCGGCGCGGACGCACCTTCCAGGAAGAGTGAAGTGTGAAGAGTGAAGGGTGAAGAGGGTAAAACCAGTAGGGTGCGTCAAGCCTCCGGCGCAGACGCACCTTCTCGACCGAGCGATTCCCCAATTCGCAAAAGTCTCACCCCGCGTAATCGTCAACGGAGGGGCCACACGGTCTCAACGACTTGGTGCGTTTTCACCGGGCGGTGGCCAGCGAATTCGTTCTGGGAAATATCGCTCGCCGCCCGGTTCGACGCACCCTACTTCTAGGAAGTTTGAAGGGTGAAGAGTGAAGGGTGAAGAGGGTAAAACAAGTAGGGTGCGTCAAGCCTCCGGCGCGGACGCACCTTCTCGACCGAGCGATTCCCCAATTCGCAAAAGTCTCACCCCGCGTAATCGTCAACGGAGGGGCCACGCGGTCTCAACGACTTGGTGCGTTTTCACCGGGCGGTGGCCAGCGAATTCGTTCTGGGAAATATCGCTCGCCGCCCGGTTCGACGCACCCTACGAAATGGGTGCCTTGTGAGATCGGGCGATTGTTGTCTAATGGGATTTGGCTGGCGATCAGGTCTACTCTTTAGTCCCTCAAGGATATCCGCATGACTTCGGTAACGATCCCCCGACCGGTTGTGGTTGACTCGAAGGAATTGGCGGGAGCGGGATTTGCCGGGGTGGTGAAGCGGACTGGCGAGTTGTTCCCGGACTCAAAGTATCGCCCGACCGCGGACCCCACCGGCACTCGACTCTATCTGGGCCCTCATCAACTGTCGGTGAATAGCGACGGCACCGGCACGAAGCCCGAGTTGGCCGAACGGTTGTACGAGGCGACGGGGGATGCCAGCTACTTTGAGCGGCCCGCCCACGATGTCGTCGCCATGGTGGCCGACGATGCCGCTCGCCATGGCCAATTCACTCTGGGGATCGTCAATTGCGTCGATGTCAGCAGCGCCGACAACCAAGATTTTGTCGCCGCGATGGCTCGCGGGATGGAAGCGGCCTGCCGCGCGGGACGATTCGCGCTGATCAACGGCGAAACGGCCGAGTTAGGCTACCGCGTCCCCGGCCCCGGCGACGCTCGGTTGAACTGGAACTCTGTCGCCCTGGCCTTGGTCAATCTCGACAAGGTCTTTCGCTCCGAGAATCTCCGTCCCGGCCAGCCCCTGGTCGCCTTGCGGGAAACCACTATTCGCAGCAATGGTCTCACTCGAGCCCGCGCAATCCTGGAGCATGTCTATCTCGCGGAATTGGGCGTGTCGCGTGACGAGTGGATCCAGGACGCGATCGCTCGCCGTATCGGCTCAACTCGCGCCGCGGTCGCCGAATTCTGGCAAGCGATGGTGCTGGAGCAACCGGGGTTCGCCGAACAATTGACGATCCCTTGGCATCTGCGTTTCGCCGACCTCACCGAACAACTGTCACGCCCCTCGACCATTTACTCGCCGGTCATCCACGATGCTCAGGGCGGCGTGGATGGTCCGGTGGCGATTCCACTGATTGCGGCAACTCACGTCACAGGCGGAGGCATCCCGCTCAAGGTCAAGCGGATGCTGGGCAAGACGGGACTGGGGGCCGCGATCGAGACGGTCTTTCCTGACCCAGCCGGTATCCCAGAACTCTTGGAACTCGCCGCTCGCTACCCCCGCGATGGCCGCCCGATCGTCGACCAACGCTCGGCCTGCGAGCAGTGGAATCGCGGCGTCGGGTTCTTGTGTGTTGCACGCGATACGGCCGCCGCCCACGCCCTCGTGGAACTCGCCGGTTCTCTCGGCTACCAAGCCGCCATCGCCGGTCAAATCGTGAGCGAGCCAGTCATTCGTTGGCGGGGCGAGAGCTGGCGGATCTAGTCGCGCGACAAGCAATCCGAGATGAATAGTCCCGATCGCGCGCTTTTCCTATCAGCGAGGAACAGCGACAATCAGTGTTCCCTTTTCCCGCGGGCAGGGCGAGTATTAGGAACACTGATCTTCACTAATCTTCACTGATTGGCACAGAGGGAGTTCGCCTTCTAGCGAGGGTGAGTCGCCAGAGAAGCAGTCGGTCGTCGTATATGACTGCAAAGCGATCTCTAGGGGCTGGAGTGTTATCCAGCCCCTAGCTGACTCAAGATTTGTTACACCACCAATGACGCCATCAGTTCGTCGATCGTGTCAAGCGCGCCGTCTTCATCCCCATCGGTTGCAAACAGATCGCTGAAGATGTTGTCGACCAGTTGGTTGCCGAGTTGTTCGACAGGATCTGGAGCGGCTGCATTGATCACGATTTCCGACGTGGCGATCAAGATATCGGATGCATCGCGGTAGACAGTATCGGTTCCACCTTCACCGTAGATGGCATCGGCGCCGAGACCGCCCGAGATGCGATCGTTGCCGAGGCCGCCCTTGAGGTAGACATCGTTGCCCGCGTTGCCGACCACGATATCATTGTCGGCGTCGCCGGTGATACGATCCGCGCCGTTCATACCGACCAGGATGTCGAAACCGTTCTGGCCGTAGAACGTATCGTCCGCGGCGCCACCCACGATGCCATCGTTGCCGATGCCGCCGTAAACCGTGGCCTTGCCGCCGCCCGCTCGCATCAGATCGTTGCCATCGCCGAGCAACGCATTGACTTGCTGAGTGACGTTGTCGCCCACGCGAACGATGTCATCTCCGGCATTGGTCGTGATATCGATCTTCGAGATTGATGGGTTGCCGTTGTACAGAGCGTTGATGTACTGAGCGTCGTACTGCACGCCCTCGAACACCAAGTTTGCACCGCTATTGGGATTCCCCAAGGTAGCGCCCACCAAGATGCGTTTCGCGTCGGACGTGGTGCCAAAGTTGGGGTCGTCGTAGACGCCGACAAAATCGCCGCACGAATCGGTGGTGATCTGCAAACCGAGCGTGCTTTGAATGTCCACGTTGACCGAATTGATGACTCGCAGCTTGGTATTCGGACCGGCGCCCGTGACCGTGATCGTGTACGAGGTGAGCGCGACTTCGACGAGCAAGTCGACGCGGGTGCCAGTTCCGTAGGGGTTCGCGATCCCGTCGGTCGTGTTTCCAGTACCTGCCGGATTCCCCGCCCCGTCGTAGTAGCGGAAGTTACCCGCCGACGCCACCGTGACCGTCCCCGGCCCTTCCAGTTGAACGGTCAAGATACCAACGCGTGGCGCTTGGTAGTTGATCGGCGTATCGTTCACATAAGTGATGTCGCCATTGCACGAGCGATTTCCGAAGTTCTGGTTCGTTACGCTCGCGTTGTTGTAGACAAACGAATAGACGTTGCCAAAGGTCTGCTGGAAGCCGTTCTGCTGTACTTCGCGGATGAAGTAGCGAGCTCCCACGACGAAGCTAGCGTAGTCGCCCAGCTCGTAGTTGCCATTCGAGTCGGTGAACTTGGTGTGAACCGGGGCGCCGTCGGCGCCGTTCGCCACCAACACATCGCCGACGTATTGATTGGGCTCGAAAAAGCCGTTGTTGTTCACATCGCGGAACATTTCGATCTTCCAGCCCGCCAACCCAGGATCGGAGACATCCTTGACGCCCACCGTCCCCAAGTCGTTGAACTTCTGACCGCTGATCGAGATCACTTCGTAGTTCAAGAAGTCAATGTTGTTGGTGACCGAATTCGAAGCCACCGTGACCGAATGATAGCGGCCAAAGGCATCCGCGGTGAGCGGGAAGGTATTCGAGTAGCCTGAGTTCACTTGCTCGCGTACTCGCCAGGTTCCCGGGGCTACGCCGGTGATCGAGTAAACGCCAGCGCCGTTCGAAACGGCCGACGGCTCGGAGAAGTCAAGCACTCCATCGTTGTCGTAGTCGACATAGATCGTGAATCCGGCCAGCGGCGTGTCACCGACTTCGACGGGAACGACGCCGTCTCCATCGAGATCCCGATACTTCGTGCCGTTAATCGTGCCCGGTCGCCAGTTGCCGAAGTTCTGATTGAATTGATTCGAGCCGCTGGACGCCACAATCGTGTACAGGTTGCCCACCGGGGCCGACTGCGTCCAGCCGACCGGCAGCGGCGTCTGCTCACGAACAAAATAACGTCCTGGTCCCAGGTTATTGAACGCGTAAGCTCCACCTCCCCCCGACGCAATCGTGTTCACGACGGCATCGTCCGGCAACCCGTTGTTGTTCGAGTCGCGGATCAATTCGATGTTGAAGCCCACCACGCCAGGATCGGTGTTCCCGTCGCTCGTTCCATCCCCATCGAGATCCTCGTACTTGTAGCCGCTGATCGAGATGTTCTGGAAGTTGCCGAAGTCGACGTTCGGCACGGGCGTGCCGCTCTGCAAGGCAATTGGCCCTGGATTCGCCGTCGTCTGCGTCCAACCCGCCTGAGGAACTTCGCGAATCGAGTAGTTTCCGGGGCCCAAGTTGGCGAACGAGTAGTTGCCGCTGCCATCGGTGAACGTCGTCGGTTCACCTCCCTGAAACGAGCCATTGTTGTTCGCGTCGATGTAGATCTGCCAACCAGGAATCCCCAGTTCGCCGCCATCCTTGACGCCATCGCCGTCCAGATCGTTGAACTTCTGGCCGCTGATCGACGTGAGTTGGAAGTTGCCGAATTCGACGCCCGTCACCACCTGTCCGCTCGACAACGCAATGAGCGCCGGATTGACCGTCGTCTGCACCCAGCCGACCTGTTGCTGCTCGCGAATCCGATAGCTGCCCGGCGTCAGACCGGCGAACGAGTAATTCCCGTTGACGTCCGTAAGTGTCGAAACCTCGACGCCATTGAGCGTGCCGCTATCGTCGGTGTCGATAAAGATGGTCCACCCTTGCAGACCGGGTTCGCCCACATCGTGCGTCCCATCGCCATCGGTATCGCGGAACTTCTGACCGCTGATCGACGCCAACTGGAAGTTGCCGAAATTGCGATTGGTGACCGAGCCATTCGACTGGACCGTGATCGCATGCGGTGCGCCGCCCGCGGGCGACGTCTGCGTCCAGCCTACCTGCGCCACCTCGCGGAGATTCCAGTTCCCCGGGTTCACGCCCGTAATCGAGTAGTTACCGTTGACATCGCTGACCGCCGACGGTTCGGTAGGATTATCCCACACACTGTTGTTGTTGTAGTCGACGTAGATGCGCCAGCCTTGCAAGCCGAGTTCCCCGCCTTCGGGAATCACGCCATCGCCATCCACGTCATTGTACTTTGTGCCCGAGACCGTGCCGGTGGTCCAGTTCGCGAAGTCGACGCCGTTGACCGTACCTCGCGAAACCGTGGTGACTTGCACGTAACGACCGAAAATGTCGCTCGTCGCCGGGAAAGAATTCGTCCAACCAACTTGCTGCACTTCGCGCACTCGCCAACTACCAGGCTGCACGTTCGCGATCGTATAGGCGCCGCTGCCGTTGGTGACTGCTTGCGGCTCGCCGACGTTCAACACGCCATCGTTGTTGTAATCGACGAAGAAGGTCCAACC
This sequence comes from Pirellulales bacterium, assembly GCA_046349915.1. Taxonomy (GTDB): domain Bacteria; phylum Planctomycetota; class Planctomycetia; order Pirellulales; family Pirellulaceae; genus CAIXSC01. The sequence goes on from JAXMBL010000005.1 coordinate 189,717, forward strand.
CGCGAGTCCCGGTTCGCCGCCATTGATGACGCCGTTGGCATTCAAATCGTTGATCTTCGTGCCGCTGATGGTCGCGGGCGCCCAGTTGCCGAAATTCCAGCCGCCCGTGTTGGCGTTCGACGAGACAGCGACGGAATGGACGCCGCCGACCGGCGTCGAATTGGTCCAACCGACCTGATTCACTTCGCGGACCGACCACGTTCCTGGATTGACGCCGTTGATGGTGTAAGCTCCCCCCACGACAGTCACGGCAGAGGGTTCGCCGCCATCCTGCAAGCTGTCATTGTCGTAATCGACGAAGATCGTCCAGCCCGCCAAGCCCGGTTCGCCGCCATCCAGCACGCCGTCCGCATCCAAATCCTCGAACTTGAGGCCCGAAACTTGGCCCGTCGTCCAGTTGCCGAAATCGCGATCCGTGAAAGCAGCACCCGAGGTGAACGTCAACTCGTGATATCGACCAAATCCATCCACGGTCGCCGGGAATGAATTCGTCCAGCCACCCGTGACTACTTCCCGGACACGGTAAGTGCCCGCCAGCACGCCATTGATCGTGTAATCGCCGCTCCCGTTGGTGACCGCGAAAGGTTCGCTAACGTCTAGCGAGCCATCGTTGTCGTAGTCCACGTAGATCGTCCAACCGACGAGCCCGCCTTCGCCCACTTCTTGCGCGGCGCCATCGGCATCCAAGTCGTTGAACTTCGTACCCGACACCGAAGCACCGACGTAATTGCCGAAGTCGAGATGGTCGAGAAGATCGTTATCGCGATTCAAGTCAAACGTGTAGGACAAGACAGGCGCGCCGGGCCATGTCTGCACATTGCCCACCGGCACCGTCTCGGCCACCGTGTAGGTGCCGTAGGGGAGATTTGCGAAGGTGTAGAATCCGTTGACATCGGTCAACACTTGCTGCTCGCCGGCATCCCAGGTCACATCCGCGTCCTGATCAAGGAAGATCTGGACGCCTTGGACGCCTGGTTCGCTTTCCTGCCGGAAGCCATCGCCGTTGATATCGTTCCACTTGTAGCCGCTGATCGAACCGACTCGCGGAATCGTTGTGACCGACAAGTCGTATTGATTAACCTGTCCCAAACTGCCGCTGTAGACTTCGAGGTAGTAGGTCTGCGTCACTCCCGAGGCCGGCACGTCGAACCGAGCGTTGTCGACCGCCGTCGTGGTCCCGTTGCTGGTCGCCACAATTGTTCCCGCGCTATTACGGACGCGAAGGCCGAGGTTCGTCGGCCCGTTCGAACCGCTCGCGGCCCCCGTGCCCGCAGGCATAGTAATGCTGGCGAGGAAAGTCTGGTTGGATTGTCCCGCGGGAATATTCAAGACGAGGAAGTCTCGGTCGGGACTTGTGATTGTTCGTCCCTGCACCGTAATAGTGGAGCCGACATACGTACCAAAAGCCGTGGCCGTGCCGAGCGTATTGCCGGCCGGTTCCACGGCGTCTTGATTCAAGATCTCGAAGCGATAATTCGCATCGCTGGTCGCGGTCGCCCCATCGACGCGGAAATACAGGTTGTCGCCCGCGGTAACCGCGACATTCAACGTACCGGTTCCCGAGGGAATCGCGACGGAACCACCGATCGGCACGCCGACGTTGTCCGTGCGCTGCAGTCTCAGTCCATTGTCGAGATTGCTGGTGTCGCCGTCCGGATCTCCTCCGAGATTAGTTACATTCACGACGACATTGCCAGTCACCGACGCGACCGCTCGGTAGAAGTCGAGATCGCCCGACGTGATGACCGCGGGGGTCGTCGAGTTGAGCGAATGGACAATCGGAGTCGAAACACTCGCCACATGCTCGATCAATTGAGCGGTCGCGGCCGAGTCGTTGGGCTCGAGCGGCGTGAAGTCACGGGCGAGCAACCGTCGCGATTCCAAGGTCTCCAGAAAACACGACTTACGCGGCGTACGACGACGCCCGCCCCGAGCCACGGGGGAGGCCGGACCAGTGGAGCGACGACGGCGGAATAACGACATTGCGGGAACTCCTGGTTGGACGATCAGTATGACGGCTCGGCATGACTGCGATAAACGATGCGATCCTCTCAGCCCACCCAGTCTTGGCAGAAACGGCCGAATTGTCAATTCACTTGACTAAATTGGGGAGCGTCAGCGGGAAGCCAAAGAGGGGCGGCGGACATGCACCCCCCCCGAACCAAGGGCGTGCGAGAACGACAAATCTCTGGAAAAGCGGGCCGGCAACCGATAAGATTCGGATAGGTTGGTCCGTTTTTATCGAGGGAGCCCAGTGCTATGGCACGCCCGCAGACTTCGCGTCGTTTTACCGTTCGCAGACCCCAGTTCGAGCTACTCGACCGCCGCGAATTGCTCGCCGCCGACCTGTCGCTCGCCTGCCCACTCGTCGACGATACCCTGGAAGTGACCGACGCCGCGCCTTTGACGACGCCTGTGACGACGCCGATGACGACGTATTCGGCGAGCGGGCTGGCGGACGGCGCCGAGGGCGAAGGAGCAACTGCCACCGATCTCATGACGCTGGCTCGCGCCATTGCCGCCTCGGGCACGAAATTCTACGGAGCGGCTTGGTGTCCCTTCTGCACCCAGCAGAAGGAATTGTTCGCCGACGCCGCCTATTACTTGCCCTTCATTGAGGCGACCAATCCCGATCGATCACTCAATGCAGCCGGGCAAGCGGCCAGCATTACCTCGTTTCCCACCTGGATCTTCCCCGACGGTTCGCGAGTGACAGGGGTGCAAACGTTAGAAACATTAGCTCAGCGTTCGGGCGTCACGATCACACAGTCGAGCGCCCCCGAGTTGCTGCCGTTGGCCGATTTGACTATCCAAGCGGGCTCGCCGCGTTGGATCGCCCTCAATGCCTTCGACCCCAATCTCGACAACCTGACCTACACCGTGACCACCGACAATCCGTCGCTGCTCACGCTGCAGGTTCCCGAGGGGAATCGCAGTCTGCAGGTGAATGTCCGCAGTTGGGGCGCCATGAAATTCCAATTGTTCGATCATCTAGTCCCCGAGATCACCGAACGCATCGCCAGCCACGCCGAAATTGGGTTTTACGACAAAACCAGCGTCAACAATTCGATCGTCACCAAAGCCGTGCAGACAGGAAACGTGCGTTTCATTCAACTGGGCGATCCTACAGGCGTGGGCACGGCCGCCTCGGGCTTGGGCCCCGTCAATGATCAATTCGACTCGCGATTACAGTACAACGCCGCCGGCTACCTGGGACTGGTCAAGACCACCGACGACACAGGCGATGTACAGTTCTTCGTCACCGACGCGCCCGCCCGCGAACTCGACTTCAACGTCCCCATTTTCGGCGTGCTCACCGAAGGCGAAAAAGTTCGCTACGAAATCAACCGCACGGCCACGTCGAACGACAAGCCCGTGCGCGACGTCATCATCGACTCGGTGCAAGTGATCCAAGACACCGAGGATCGTGCCTTGATGATCTCGGCCGCCCCAGGCGCCACGGGAACCGCCAACGTCACCGTCACCGTGCGCGACCCCAGCGGCAATACGGCTCAACGAACCTTCCAGGTGACGGTCGAAGCCGACACCGCGAACGGCGGCCCCTTCTTGAAGCCCGTCCGCTCGGTCGTGACCGGTATTGCTCAAACAGTGTCCTGGCAACTCCAATCGGTGGATGTCGAGGGGGACGCGGTCCGCTACGAAGCATCCGTGGTGAGTGGAAACGCGCAAGTTTCGGTCAACTCGACGACCGGCCTTGTCACGCTGACTCCCAACGCGGGCTTCACCGGAACCGTGCAAATCTTTACGGGCGTCCGAGCCGGCACGGGTGTCGCCAACAACACCAGCGACCCCGTCGACTCACAGGTGGTCAGTGTGCAAGTCCAAGCGGATCCTCGCCTCTGGCAGAACCCCGATCGAGCGCTCGACACCGATGGCGACAATGTACTCGCCCCACGCGACGTGCTGGTGATTGTGAACGAGTTGAATTTTCGAGTGGTAACGTCGGCCGCCGGCGTCTTCACCTCGCCGCGCCCCGCGCTCGGCCCCGATTTCTTGTACTACGACACCTCGGGCGACAATCTGTTGACCCCGCGCGACGCATTGCTGGTCATCAACGAGCTGAATGGCAATCCGGCGTCCGAAGGAGAAGGGGAGGGAGAAGCATCGACGCCGCTCGACGCCACGCTGGTCGACGCCGCACTCGCCGCCTACTGGCTCGAGGAATCCAACCAGCTCGCCAAGCAGCGCACCGCGAATCGCTAGCACCATGAAGCGACTGGACCATGAAGCGAGTGGACCACGAAGCGAGGAGTCAATAAAGCACGGGGAACAGAAGCTTGGGGAACAAGCAGCAAGCAGGCATCCAAGCGGGTGGACCACGAATCGCACGAATCGCACGAATGAGAATACGTGGGGTAGAAGGTGTGGATTTGCTGCTTGTGGGAACTGGGAATTTTGAAATTGAGGAAACAACTCAAGAATTGGGCTTCGTCGCAGAAAATAAAGAAGGTTGCCCAAACCCTTCTAACCGGGTTGTCGCCCCGTTCGACTCAGCCCCATCGGTAAGCGTCAGGTTTAACCACTCGAGGAAATGGGAAACGACGTTCCGCGATCCTTATCCGTGTCATCGGTGTGATCCGTGGTTGACCGCCTTCGGCCTCTCACCTGCCTCTTATTCGTTCGATTCGTGTCATTCGTGGTCCCCCATCAATTGGTCATTGGTCATTGGTCATTGGTTATTCGTTATTCGTTATTCGTGGCTTTCCGTTTTTCGTGGTTTCTACGGTGGATCGTGGCCGCCGGGGTGGAAGGGGTGGCAGCGTAGCACTCGTAGCGTTCCCATCCACGCGCCTCGCCACGGCCCATGCTTGCGGACGGCTTGGATGAAGTAATTGCTGCACGACGGCGTAAAGCGACAATGCCCGCCCAAGAACGGGCCTAGAAAAATCTGGTATCCGCGAACTCCCACAATTAGGAACCACTCGGGAAAGTCGCGCGATAACCACCGCCATCCACTCGCCGCCCAACGCTTCATTCGCGTTTCTCCCGGCGAGTTCGCGCAACTCGTTGAGCAAGCGCGATCAGCGATTGGACGAGTTGTACGGGCGTTGGATTTGTGCCGGGACGAGGTCGTACGACATAGTCGAAACCCACGGGGAACTGGGATCGATTCCGCCGAAAGGCTTCGCGCAGGCGTCGCTTCCATCGCCCTCGGACGACCGCATTGCCCATGGGCTTGCCAACCGCTAGTCCGAGACGCGGGTACGGCAATTCGTTGGCGACCGCGTTGACAATCAACCAAGCGTCCGATGCATAGCGACGAACGGCGTAGACGCGATCAAAATCGGCCTTTTTTCTGACTCGCAGGTCTCGCGAAAATCGCTCGCCAACCAGCACAGCCGGTCGGCCGTTCGCTGCTTCCGGCCGGGGCTGGCGAGGCGTGGTCGACGGCCGATCGGATGGCTTCCGCGACGAGGAACCGGTCATGGGAGGCTTCTTACCAGGCGAGGTCCGAGCGCGGCGAGGTCGAGTACAGCGAGTCGAACTGGGCCGCAAGTTCGGCCGCGTGCGCGTCGAGACGTGGCGGGAGCACGATCTGTACTTCGACGAACAGATCGCCCGGTTCTCCCTTCGACGTCTTCACGCCGTGCCCTTTCACTCGCAGTCGTTTGCCACTGCTCGTCCCCGCGGGCACTTTGACCGCGATGGTTCCCCAGGGAGTCGGGACATCGACCTTGGCCCCTGATACGGCCTCGTTCAACGTCACTGGCAATCGCACGATCAGATCTTTGTCGCGTCGAGTGAACGCGGGATGGGGAGCGATCTTGACGCTGAGCAACAAATCGCCCGGCATGCCGCCCCCAGGTTCGCCCTGGCCGCGCAAGCGAATGGTTTGACCTTCGCCCACTCCCTGAGGCACTCGCACGGCAATCGTCTCAGGAGCTTCCCCGGTGCGGTGCAGCTTGAGCGAAACTTCGCCCCCCAAAATCGCCGTGCGAAAAGGGATCTCAATCTCGTGCGCGACGTCTTGGCCGCGATGCGCTGGCCTTCGACCACCTCGTCGCCCGCCACCGGCCGGCCCGCCGCCTCCAGCACCCGCGCCGCCTCCAAACTGGCGAAAGATTTCGGCGAATGGATCTCCCTCGCCTCCCCCTCGACCACCGAAAAACTGGCTGAAGTCGATGTCGGGGCCCCCAGCGCCGGGCCCGCCCGCGCCCCCCGCGGTCCGCCACCCGCCGGGCGCGTCTCCTTCGGCCACCGCTTCAAACGCGCTCCCGTACTGGTCGTAGAGCTTACGCTTGGCCGGGTCATTCAGCACTTCGTACGCCCGTTGGACTTTCTGAAACGTCTCCTTGGCTCGCTTGTTCCCCTGGTTCATGTCCGGGTGATACTTGGCCGCCAACTTGCGATAGGCTTTCTGAATTTCCTCTGACGATGCGTCGCGAGAAACCTTGAGGACGGAATAGAAATCTTCTTCCATGATGCCATTCGTTCAACGTAACGGGACCTGAAAACTGTTCGCCAACCTGCATTCTACGGCAGCCAAGCAAAAAAACTACCAGCAGACCCACTCCTTATCCGTGTCATCGGTGTGATCCGTGGTCGACCGACTCCCGTTTCTGACACTCGTGAATTCGTCGAACCGCGCGCTGTCCCACTAGCGAGCGGCCGGTGGGATGGTCACTCGCAGCACTCGGGGATCGCGAGTCCCCACGGCGAACTCGACGCCATCAGGCGAATAAGCCAACGAAAACGCCGGACTCGTCGGCAACTGTTGATGAAACAACACGCCGCCGCTTCCCACATCCCAAATCGCCAGATGGCCCGCGTAGTCGAGCGTCGCGAGCCGCGTGCCGGAGGGACTGAGCGCTAACCGATAGATCGTATCGGAATGCCCATCCACGGTTCGCGTCCGCAACAACGAGGAACGCTGGAACGCCGACCATGAGCGAGCCGAGCCCGCGGCGAACAACTGGCTGCCGTCTCCCGAGTAAGCCACGGTGTGGATTTGGCCGGCGAGTCCCACGGTGATGCGTTGCATGGGTTTGCCCTCCAGGTCGCCGATCTGGATCGCCCCATCAGCGCCGGCACTCGCCCATTCCTTGCCGCTCGCCGCGAACGCGATCGCCTGAATCGCGCCAGGTTGGACCGAACCGGTCGCCGTAACCTTCCCCGTCGCGGCGTCGATCAACCGCACTTTGCGATCTGCTCCACCACTCGCCAACAGTTTACCGTCCGGGGAAAACGCGACCGAGTAGACGGGTAGAGCAGACTCGCCATCGGCGAAACGCGGCTCGCCGCTCGCCGTTCCCCAACCACGGATCGCTTGGTCGGCGTGCGTCGAATAGAGCGTGCGTTGGTCCGCGGCCAGCGTCAAGCGAGTCGCTGGCGAAGCCGGGCCTTTCAGCTCGACGATCAACTTAAGTTCCGTCTTTTCTCCCTGCGTTTCCACTCGCCAATGCCGGATGATCTGGTCGGCGGTAGCGATGTAGGCCATGCGTCCATCGGCTGACAACTCCACGGCGGTAATGGCCGCGGGTTGCTTGAATTCACCCCGTGGTTTTCCGTCAGCCGCGTTCCACAGTCGAGCGACCGTGTCGTCGCCGGCGAGCGTCACTTGGCCGTTTCCGCTGAGTGCTACGAAGCGAGTGGCAGTGGTCGCGCCGGCCAGAGTTCGCAGTGGTTGCAAATTATTCGCGTCCCAGATGCGGACCAGCTTATCCGCACCGCTGGTCACGAGGGTCTTACCGTCGAGGGACGAACGCATCTCGAGCATCGCGCCCTCATGCGCCTTGTGGGCGATCACGTCGGCGCCTTCCCACCGCATGACCGTCTTGTCCGTGCTGGTCGTCACGAACTTCTCTGCCTCCGCCAAAAAGGCCACGGACGTCACTGGGCCCGCTTGACCTGCCCAGCGTCTCAATTCTCGCGAAAAGTCGGCCGCGGGCGGCATGTTGGGCGGCGTCGCCGTGGGTGCGATTTGCCACAATCGAGGTTGTGCGTCATCCGAGGCGGTCAACAGGCGGTCTCCCGCCGGGTTCCACTGCAGCGATCGAACCAAGTGCGGCGCCGCCCACGCCCCCTCGACGGCCAACGTCGCGGGCATGGGTGGATTCGCGGGCGGAGTTGGGGCGGCTGGCATCCCTACGAGCGCTGCGAGGGACCACACGCGAATTTGATTGTCGGCGCAGGCCGCGGCAACTCGTTTGCTATCGCGAGTCACCGCGATGGCGCCAACGGCCACGGGACTTCCCGCGCAAACGGCTCGTAATTCGCCGGTCGCCGCATTCCAGATTCGAATCGACTTGTCTTGTCCGGAAGTCAGCAAGAGTCGTCCGTCGTCGGCATACGCTACCGCCGCCAGCGCCCCCTGTTCGCACGCCCAGGCTCGGCGGCACGCCGGCTTCACTCCATGCAGTTGATGATCGGCGGCGGCCCACACCGTGACGCCGTCGGCGTCGGTCGCCAAGTCGGTTGCGATCCCAGCCAGGGGCAAGTCTTCCAGCAGCCACCATGGCTTCTCGCCGTACACGCGCAAGCGAGAATCGCCGCCCGCGACGGCCAGCCTGCCGTCGGCCAACCACGTCAGTCCAGTCACTCCCGTGGGAGTTTGAATCTGCGCGGCCGGTTGCGCTTCACTGACATTCCACAGCAAGACGTTCGCGTACGGGACCGCCACTTGACCTGCCACCGCCAGCATGGCGCCGTCGGGTCGGATCGCCAACTGAGTGGGCGGGACCGGATAGCCGTTCAGCGAGCGGATCAGTTTGCCCGTCCGATCCCAAATCTTGATCACGCGGTCCTCGCCGCAGGTCGCCAGTTGCTTTCCATCAGGGAACCAAGCGGCGACGAGTACTTTGCCCGCGTCGGCCAACCACTGCGTGGGCGTTTGGAGCGATTGAAGGCGGACACCGAGTTCGGGGCCGGTCCAAAGCAGTTTATGGGATGCGTTGAGGGCGATGGACGAGACAACTCCACCGGCGGGCGCATGGAGCGTTTCACGTCCCGAAACGAAATCGAACACGCGCAGGACGTGGTCGTCTCCCAGCACGGCGAAATGAGAACTGCCCGGCGCCGTGGATAAATGCTTGAGTGGGGCGGGCAAGGCGACGGCCGAGACGACCGCGGCGTCCGCGAAATTCCACACTCGCACCGTCTTGTCGACTCCGATGGCGACCACGCGCGTGCCATCGGACGAAACGGCGACGCCTGTCACGGCCTCGGCGGCGCCGCCAAACGATCGCACCGCGGCGCCGTTGGCGATCGTCCATTGACGCACGGTTTTATCGACTCCGCCCGAAAGCAGACTTGCCCCGTCGCTGGAAAACGCACAACTGGTCGCGGCGCCCGCGTGCCCCGTCATTACTCGTTCCAACCGCGGCTGCCGCAGAGTCCATTCTCCTTCGGCGTCCAACAAGACATACGGCGCCGACGTTGATCCGGCCGGCGGCGCAACCACGGCCACGCTGGTTGCCGAAGAATGTCCAGGACCGGACTCCAACAGTTTTCCCGTCGCCACCGCGTACGTGGAGATTCGTCCCATGCCCGCGACAAGTACTCGCGCCAGGTCCCACGAATAGGCGACCTGCGTGGCGGGGGCGGCGAGCGGCGTTTTCCGCTCTAACTGACCGTTGGCGACTTGCCAGAAAACCAATTGATTGTCGCGAGTGATAGCGGCGAGCTGCGCGCCGTCGCGTCGCAACGCCATGCTGACCACATCGAACTCGCCGCCTTGCATGGCCACGACAGGCTTGCCGAGCAAGTCATGCACCTTGATCGTCTTGTCGGCGCTGGCCGTCACGACATGCTGGCCGTTCGGCGACCACGCCATGGCGGTGATCGCGGCGGCATGAGCGGGGAAGGCGGCGACCGACTGAACCGCGAGACGGCGTATTTCGCCTTCGGCTCCCGCCGCCACGATCGTAACGTTGTCGGCGCCCCAAGCCGCCGTCGCGACGGGCGTGTCGATGGCGAACGCCGCCGGAGGCGTCTTCGCCGGATAACTCTGCCATACTCGTCCCAACATAGCATCGACGACGCGAGTCGAGCCGTCGGCCAGCGTGACGGCCAACCGCAGTCCATCGCGCGAAACGCGCACGCTGAGCGGCGCCGTAGGCTGGGGATGAGTGGCGACCAGTTGTCCGTCCGCCAGATTCCAAACTCGCAGCTGTTTATCGAGCGACGTGGCGTAGACCTTGGTTCCATCGGGACTGATGGCCACGGCTGTTACGGCGTCGCCGCAGCCTGCCAGCGTGCGTATCGCCGCACCGCTGGTCACATTCCACAGGGTCACTGATTTGTCTCGAGAACCGACCGCCACTGTCGTCGCATCGTTGGAAAACGCCACGCTGGTGAGCGGTTGATTGCCGAGGGAGATCTTGCGCACCGCCAGCAAGCGAGCGATTCGCACCTTGTGATCGTCGCTTCCCACGACGACCGATTTGCCATCAGGGGCAAAAGCAATCCCGCTCGGCGCGCCTGGCCCCAAATCGAACTGATCGACCGGCTCGCCCGCGGTCGCCGCCCACACTCGGATGGATCCGTCGGCGAATGTCGCGGCAAACTTCTGCGAATCGGCGGACCAAGCCGACGCTCGAGCAACGCTCGGCAAGTTCGCGATCACCGGCCCGGCGGCGCCGCCCGCGAGCGTCACGAGACGCAGCGACTTATCGCGACCGGCGATCAACGCGGTCTTCCCATCGCCGGAGACAGCAAGCGATTCGATGGGAGCGCCTGCGGCAAAGGTGGCGAGCGGCTTTCGGTCCGCCCATTGCCAGGTCTTCAACGAGCCATCGGCGTGCGCGGTGACGATGGTTTGCGTGGCGGCGACCAACGCAAGTCCCGTCAGCGGTGCGCCGCTGGCCAACGTCGCAGTTTCCTTCTTCTCGGTCACATTCCAGAACTTGACGTTTCCATCCGCCGTGGCGGAGACCAACGTGCCGTCGGACGACCAAGCCAGGGCCGTCACTGCCGCCGCTCCGCTTTCGAGGACGGCGGTCTGTTGCCCATCCGCCAGATTCCAGACGCGGATACGTTGCGCCGCGTCGACGGTCGCCAGCCATTGGCTATCCGCTTTCCAACTTAGCGCTCGCACCGGCATATCATGAGCCAAAGTCCAGCCTGGCGCACCATCTCCGAGGTTCCACAGGCGCACGGTCTTGTCGGCGCCCACCGTCGCGATCTGCTGACCATTCGGTCCCGCGGCCAACAGTTCCACGGCGCCAGTATGTCCGACTAACACGCGAGGAGGCGTTGGAGTGTCCCAAACACGCAGCGCCCCATCGTCGCCCACGGATACCCAGGGAGCAGGGCGGGGCGGGAATGCGATGGCTCGAGCCGCTCCTTGGTGTCCGTGCAGGCGCACCGCCAGCACACCATCGGTCGCACCACGTACCGAGACACCGCCGTTGGCATCCGTCGAGCCCAACACGGTTTGGTCCGCGGAGACCGCCAGCGACGTAATGGCCCCAGGTGGTAAGTCGACTTCGAACAGTCGCTTCTCGGTGGCCGTCTCCGCGGCGACAAGTCCCGGCTTACCAGCCGCGACGAACAGCCGACTGCCGTCGACCGACGTCGCGAGCGCCGTGGGCTTTCCCATCAGCTTCGCCACCGACTGAGGAGCAACCACCGGCAGTTGCCACACTCGCACCCAACCATCGACGCCTGCCGAGGCGACTTGGCTTCCGCCAGGGTGGTAACTGACGCCGGTCGCTTCGCCATCGTGAGCCGCCACGCGCGCTTGAGGCGCTCCCATGCCGGCGCTCACCAGATGCAGGCCGCCCTCGACATCACCCGCAGCGAATTCGCCGCCATCGGGGCGGATGGCCAGAGTTCTGGGACGCGCGCCGAGATCGACGTCGGGCCGCAGCGGCTTTTGATCGGCCCAGGCGAGCCACGAGACGGCGCCTCGCGAGTTGGCCGCGACCAAGGATTGTCCGTCGGCCGAGTTGGCGACTGGCAACAATGGCAACATTGCTTTGTCCGCGGCCGCTTTTTCGGCAGCGGCTTTGTCGGGTTTCGCCGGAGCGTTAGCCATGGGGCCGTCCGCCGGCCTCAGCACTTTGATCTGCGGGTCTCGGCGCCAGAGCCGTACTTCGCCATCGGCCGAGGTGGTTGCCAACAGTGGGTCGCGCGGATGAAGTGCGACCGAGGTCACGGCATCGCTGCCGCCGGTCAAACAGTCGAGCGGAGTGCCGGCAGGCAACTTCCACGCTCGCACTTGTCCCGCTTGGTCCGACACCCACACCTCGGCGCCGCCAGCGGCCAATTGCAGCGAAGTGAGCGGCGACTTGGCGACGGACGGCCACTGATGCAGTACCTTCTTCGCCGCGATGTCCCATACGACGACGGTCCCATCCGCCTGACCCGCAACCAGGATCTTTCCATCGTCGGCGAGCGCCACTTGGGACACGGGTGCGGGCAAACCTGCGAGGCTCTCGATCGGCGGAGGCGGTCCCTCCCACAGTTTGGCACAACCATCGGCGCCGACGGTGAGCCAACCTTTGCCCTGGGGATCACGAGCCACCGCCGTGACGCCGCCCAGGTGCGCGCCCCACGTTCCCGCGAGAGCCCCGCCGTCGATCGTCCAAGCCGTCAAATCGCCCGCGGTATCTCCCAGGACCATGAAGCGATTGTCGCCCGATGGCGCCAGCGGCCCCGGAGTCGCCGGTAACTTGTCGAACACTTGCGCCTGCTTGCCGTCGGCTGTCAGCCATCGCCGCAGAGTCTTGTCGGCCGACAGCGTCCACAGCGACTTGCCATCGGCGGACAAGGCGACTCGCTGCAAAGGCTGAGTGTGGCCGGTAATCACCCGCCGCGTTTCGGGTTGCTCCCACAATCGCGTCAGTCCATCAGTTCCCACGGTGGCGAAGCGGGATGACTTCGGCGGGCTCGCCACGCCGGTGACAACGCCGATGTGAGCGCTCGCGTGCATGCGAGTGGCGCCGTCAGCGACCGACCACACCTTGACTTGACTCTGCTCGGAGACCGCAATCACACTCGTCGAATCGCCGGTGGCTGTAATCTGAGTAATCCGGCCAATCCCGTCCGTGAGGGTGCGTTGTGGCTTGCCATCTGCTGCCTGATAAATAATGACTTGGCCATCGAGCGAACCGCTGGCGAACCATTGACCATTCGCCGCAACCGCGAGACTCACCGCTTGGTCATTGTGTGTGCCGAGCGTCTGCGGCGGAGTTGGCGGCCACCGCAGACGTCGCAACCAGCCATCCTGTCCCGCCACGAACACCTGCTGTCCGTCGGGCGTCGCCACAAGAGCGGCGGAGGGAGGCGCCAACAACGTCCCCGTAAGTTGCGCGTCCGCCAACTTCCATGAGCGCACACCGCCGTCCGCTCCCACGGCGAACACCATTCCCTGCGATTCGACAAAACTCGCTCCCGCGACCGGCGCTGGCGAACCAGGAAAATCGCGCACGCCCGCCTTGGTTTGGCTATCCCACCAACGCACCACTCCCCCCGCATCGCTGGTAAGCACGTAGCGTCCATCTTGAGAGGCGGCCAACGACGTGGCTTGGGCAGGGAGCCCACCCCACTCGACGAGTGGAAAGGGGCGAGCTAAATCGAACAGCCGTACCGCGACATCCATTCCCCCGGTGGCGTAGCCTCCACCCTGGGGCGATAGGGCGAGCGTCAGGAGCGCTTTGTCGCTGACTTTGGTGGTGGAGATCAGTGCGCCCGTGGTGCGATCCCAAGTGCGGACGGTTCCATCGACGCCGGCGCTGAGCAGCAGTCGACCATCGGGCGTGTAGCCAACTCCATAGACGGGCGCCGAGTGCCCTTCGAGGAATTTGATCTGCGGCTCGGGCATTTGAGCCGCCACGTCGCGCTGCAGGCCGAATCCGCCTAGCACCCAGGCGAACCACCCAACAACGCACCAACGCATCCACTTCCGCACATATCGCGACATATTGGCTGCTCCTCGTGCGGAGAAGTATCGTTGACTGCGGAGCAAGTCGCAAGCAAGGCACGCGATACTTGACATGGCTTCCCGAGACTCGCTATGATTTTAGAACAATCAAAACGCTATTTTCCCGCCACCGAAACTTCGTCATGCCTCTGCTTCGCCCGCTGCTGGCCCTCTCATTCGCCACACTCGTATTCGGGATAGTGGGAGGCTACGCCTGGGTGAGTCGCACGACTCGTCCTGTCGCCACCGACAGCGAGGCCTTGCCCGAAGCGGGTCGTCGGCTGCGGCTGGTTTGCTCCACCACGCAAGTCGCGGACTTTGCGCGACAGGTCGTGGGAGATCGTTGGGAAGTGCACAGCGTGTTGGCGCCGGGCCAGGATCCTCACCTGTACGAGATTAAGACGGGCGATGCCGCCTTGGTGGCGTCCGCCGACTTGTGTGCTGAAAACGGCTGGCACCTGGAGGGCCGTGAGTGGATGGCCCACTTGGCTCGTCAATCCAATAAGCCGCTCGTCACCTGCGTGACTGGCGTTGAGCCGTTGCGAGTGGAGGGCGAAGTGGGACGTGATCCGCACGCGTGGTTGACGGCGGCGAACGCGCAGATTTACGTACGGAACATCTTGCATGCGGTCTGCGAGCGCGACCCTAGCCATCGAGCAGAATACGAAGCTCGAGTTGCTCTCTACCTGGAACAGCTTGAACAACTAGACGCTTGGATTCGACGTCAGGTGGCTTTAATTCCCGCTCAGCAGCGAGTGTTAGTGACGAGTCACGACGCGTTTCACTATTTTTGCGGAGAGTATGGATTTCGAGCGGCGGCGCCCACGGGCTGGTCGACCGGCGAAGAAATTGGCGGCGGAGCGACTCCGGAGCGACGGCGCGCGGTGGTGGAATCGATCAAGAAATTCGGAGTGAAGGCGATCTTTGTGGAAACGAGCGTCAATCCCAAGGCGGTGCGAGCGATCGCGGAAGATGCCGGCGTACGGATCGGCGGCGAACTCTATTCGGACTCGATGGGCCCCGCGGGCACGGCCGGCGAGTCGTATTTGGGAATGATGCGTGAGAACACCCTGACGATCGTCGAGGCGCTGCGATGACGACTAGGGCTGCGATGACGACAGGAACTGCGACAACGACGCGAGCCGCATCCAGCGAGGCGGCGATCCAGATTGAACATTTGACGGTCAGCTACGGCGCCGTTCCGGCGCTGCTCGATATCAACCTGTCGATCGCACCAGGTCAGTTGGTCGGAGTCATTGGCCCGAATGGCTCGGGCAAATCGACGCTCGTAAAGTCAATACTGGGCTTCGTCCCGCCCGACTTGGGTCAAGTCCGCATCTTCGGAGAATCGGCGGACAAGGCGGTGGGGCGAGTCGCCTATGTACCGCAACGCGGCGCGGTCGACTGGGATTTCCCGGTGACGGTTCGCGAAGTGGCGTTAATGGGTCGGTATGGCAAGATTCCCTGGTGGCGCGAGCCGACAGCGGAGGATGTGCGGGCCGCCGACGAAGCACTCGACATGGTTCGCATGACGGAATTCCGCGATCGGCAGATCGGCCAATTATCGGGTGGTCAGCAGCAACGAGTATTCATGGCGCGAGCGATGGCGCAGGGGGCCGATATCCTCCTGTTGGACGAACCGTTCGCGGGGGTCGATGCGGCCACGGAGCGAGCGATCCTGGACGTGCTCAAGCGTACGAAGGATGCGGGTCGCACGCTGGTCGTCGTCCATCACGATTTAACGACGGCCGCCGAGTATTTCGACTCGTTGGTGCTGATCAAACAGCGACTCTACGCCTACGGCCCGCCGCGGGCCGTGTTGCATCCCGACTTGTTGTCGGAAGTGTACGAGGGCCGACTGCATGTCTTCAGTCGACTCGACGCGACGCAAGTCGCCGTGCCGGGAGGCGAGCGGTGATGAGCGACTTGTGGTCGACGTGGCTGGAGTGGCACGCGGGACACGCTCACGTGGTGCGTGCGTTGCTCGCCGGCATCCTGGTGTCGGTGGTCTGCGGCGTGATGGGGTGCTTCATCATTCTGCGGCGCATGGCTTTTCTCGGCGACGCGCTGGCTCACTCGATGCTGGCGGGAGTGGTTGCGGGCTACCTGCTAATGAAGCTCGCTTTTGGCTCGGAGGCCAATGCGCCGGCCATGTTGATCGGTTCGTTATTGGCTGGTTTTGGCACGGTCGGACTGATTGGCTTTGTGAGTCGCTTGTCGCGAGTGAAGGAAGATACGGCCATCGGCATCATGTACACCGGCGTTTTCGCCGCGGGTGGACTCGCCGCCTCCTTGTTCAGTCATTACATCCATGTCGACTTGCTGCACTTCGTGACTGGCAATGTACTGGCCGTCGAGATGCTCGATTTGTGGATGATGGCGTTCGTCGCGGTTTTCGTGCTGACGGCCGTGACGTTGTTGTATCGACCGCTGCAATTGACCAGTTTCGATCCGGTGATGGCGGCGTCGTTGGGCATCCCCGTGCTGGCGATCGATTATCTGTTGACGACCTGCACATCGCTGGTGGTGGTCAGCGCGGTCCATATCGTGGGCGTGATCCTGGTGGTCGGGATGTTGGTTACTCCTGCCGCGACCGCCTACTTGGTCTGCCAGCGGTTGAGTCGCATGTTGTGGGCCGCGGCGGGTTTTGCGGTTTCGAGCTTCTTGCTGGGGTACGGATTTTCTTTTTGGATTAACGTGGCGCCAGGTTCAGCGATTGTGGTGGCGAGCACTCTTCAGTTTGTCGCCGTCCTGTCGTTCGCGCCGCGACGCGGTCTGGTCGCTCAATGGTGGCGACGGCGCTGGGCGGTGCCCCAAGAAGTGCTCGAAGATGTCCTGGGCTCCATCCAGCGCGACGACCGTGATTGGGTGCCGCTCGAAGCCATGCAAGCTCGCATGGGTCGAGGCGCCGCGATCATCCGCCGCGCCCTGCAAACACTCGCCGCTCAAGAGCTCGTGGAATGCAACAATCGCCAAGCACGACTCACTGACGCAGGCCGGCATGAGGCGTTGCGTTTACGTCGAGCTCATCGGTTGTGGGAAACCTACCTGGAACGACTGGGGACGCCTGTTGACGATCTGCACCGGCGAGCGGACCAGTTGGAGCATGTGCATGACGAAGCGGCCGTCGACTATTTGGACGATAAACTAGGGCATCCACTGGTCGATCCGCATGGCTCGGAGATTCCCGAGGACTTCGTGCATCTGGTGCCCGGCGCGCGAGTCAAGGCGGCATTGTTGCGTGAGGGTCGAGCCGCTCGAGTCGTCGCGGTGGGAGCGATTGCGGCGGCGACGCCATTACGAGTGGGCCAACGCGTCGTGGCGGGACCGCGGACGGGCGACGATCTCGTCTGGACGCTCGTCGTCGACGGGGCCACTGAAATTCCTCTGGACCATGCCGCCGCCGATGCGGTGGAAGTCGAACTGGAGTAGCCATCTCGCTTCGCGAGATGAACAGCCGCACCGCGTACACGCACCGCCACTCATTTTGGCCACGGAAAGACACGAAACAACACGGAAAAATCTAAGGACTGTTCGCAGGGCAGCCTCAGGTTTAGTTGCTCGAGACGAGAGAATAGTGGCGGGGCTAGTGTTTTGCGTCGGTTCGTGGTACTCGACTGGCTTTATCAGTGTCATCGGTGTGATCCGGTGGTTGTCCGACTTCCGCGTGTGGCGCGTGTGAACTTGGCGAAACGCTCTCCTTTCGCTGGGGGGAGGCAGCTATACTTGGGAGCTTCCTAGCAGACGGTTTGGCGTCATCGAGGCGGAACTATGACCAGTGTATGGAACCAGCGGGCATTGGCCTCCGGCAGTGATCGGTCGCGGCGACGGGATGTTCAACCGCTCCACAGGTGGCCGGTTGCAATATTGCTGCTCGGATGGACGGCGTTTTCTGCCTGCGGAGTTTCGGCCAGCGCGGCTTCCCCCGAGCAACTCGCCTTCTTCGAGAAGAAGATTCGTCCCGTAATGGTGGAACACTGCTACTCTTGCCATTCCGAGCAAGCGGAAAAGACCGGACAACTCAAGGGCGGCCTCCGGCTAGACACTCGCGCAGCGACGCTCCAAGGAGGCGATAGCGGGCCCGCGGTGGTCCCTGGCGATGCGGAGAATAGCCTGATCCTATCAGCACTGAAGTACGACAGTTTCGAGATGCCTCCCAAAGGCCGCTTGCCCGATGCGGTGATCGCCGATTTTCAGACCTGGATTCAGGACGGCGCCATCGATCCTCGCAACGGCTCGGCGACCAAACGCGCGGAGATCGACATTGCGGCGGGTCGGAAACACTGGTCGTATCAACTGCCGCGGCAGGCCAACTTGCCGGCGGTCGTCGATCGTGATTGGCCGCTAGGGTCGGTCGATACGTTCTTGCTCCATGCGCTCGAGGCCAAATCGTTGTCGCCGGTGGGCGATGCGTCGCGTGCCGCGCTCGCTCGGCGACTCTCCTACGACTTGCGAGGACTGCCGCCCGACGATGAGACGATACGCGAATTCACGGAAGACGCGGCGCCCGACGCCTTCGAGCGGTTGGTGGATCGCTGGTTGGCGTCGCCGCGATTTGGCGAGCGTTGGGGGCGTCATTGGCTGGATGTCGCTCGATATGCCGAGTCAATTACGTTGCGTGGTTTCGTCTTGCCCGAAGCTTGGCGTTATCGGGACTATGTGATTGAGTCCTTTAACGCCGATCGGCCGCTGGACGAGTTCTTGCGCGAACAGATCGCGGGCGATCTCATGCCGACGGACGATATCGCGTTGCGGCAGCGTCGAGTCGTCGCGACGTCGTACCTGGCTTTGGGAAATACGAATCTCGAAGAGCAGGATAAGAAACAACTGCGGATGGACTACGTCGACGAGCAGCTCGACGTGATCGGCAAAGGCCTGCTGGCTCAGACCATCACCTGCGCCCGTTGCCACGATCACAAATTCGACCCCATCTCCACTCGCGACTATTACGCGCTCGCGGGCATCTTCCGCAGCGTGAAGACCATGGAACACTCGAATGTCTCCAAGTGGATCGAGGTTCCGCTGCCGCTCGCCGCGGCCGACGAGGCCGTGTATCGCGAGCACGAAGGTAAGGTGGCCGCGTTGGAGGATCGCGTCAAGAAGTTACGCGAAGCGATCAAGTCGGCGAGTGCGCCGGCGAAGAAACCTGCCGCGGAGAAAGTGGTTTCCTTGTCGAGTTTGGCGGGCATTGTGATCGATGACGCGAAGGCGAAACGAGTCGGCGTGTGGCAAGACTCGAAGGTCGTGCGCCCCTATGTCGGAGACGGCTACGCTCACGACCAGGACGACGGGAAGGGCGACAAAACAGTGACGTTTCAGCCCGAGATCACTCAGCCAGGTCAGTATGAAGTCCGACTGGCCTACACCACGGGCGAGAATCGCTCGACGGCCGTGCCGGTCACGATCTTCAGTGCGGATGGCGAGAAAACGGTGCGAGTCGATCAGCGCCAGCCGGGGCCCATTGATGGCTTATGGGTTTCCTTGGGCATTCATCGTTTTGAGTCGAACGGGCAGGGCTTTGTCATTGTTTCGAACGAGGGAACTCAGGGGCATGTCGTCGTCGACGCGGTACAGTTTCTGCCGCAAGGGGCGGCGGCGACAGCGGGCGGAGGCGGCACGACCGGAGTTGCCGCTCGTCCTGTCGACTCGCCAGACAAAACCGGCCCGCCAGACAAAACCGGTTCGCCAGACAAAACCGGTTCGCAGCCCGCGAAACCGGACCAGTCCCCATCTGTTGCGGGAAAGCCTGATCCAACAGCGTCTGATTCTGCTTCACAAGAAGCGGCGAAGTTGGCGCTCCAGGCCGACACGGAAATGCTGAAGAAGCTGGAAGCGGAATTGAAACACCTGCAACAATCGGGCCCTCGTCGCCCGATGGTGTTGTCGGTGCGTGAAGAGCAGGGGGACGAAATCGGGGACACTCGAGTGCATGTACGGGGACTCGTCAACAATCTGGGCCCCTCCGTGCCACGCGGCGTCTTGCAAGTCGCGTTGTACGACGCGGCGCCTCAGATGCCCGAGGACCAGAGTGGTCGCCTGCAACTGGCCGAATGGCTCGCCAGCCCACGGAATCCGCTCCCCTCGCGAGTCTTCGCGAATCGAGCTTGGCATTGGCTCTTCGGCGAAGGTTTGTCGCGCACGCCCGACAACTTTGGCACGACGGGTGAGGCGCCATCTCACCCCGAATTGCTCGATCAATTGGCGCTCGACCTGATGGCGGAAGACTGGTCGCTCAAACAATTAGTGCGACGCCTCGTGACCACTCGCGCGTATCGCCTGTCCACGGAGAGTTCCGAGGCGTTGCTGGCCGCGGACCCCGAGAATCGCCTGTTTGGAACAGCTCATCGCCGACGACTCGACGCCGAGTCGTTGGTGGACACCATGTTGTGGGCCAGCGGGGAACTCGACATGACCGCTGGCGGCCCCATTTTAAAGCCAGGATTGGCGGCCGATTACGGCTACCAGCACGACTCGCGGCGTCGAGCGGTCTATTGGCCCGTATTGAGGAACGTATTGCCGGAAGCGTTCGAGGCGTTTGACTTCGCCGACCCCAGCTTGGTCACCGGACGTCGCACGACGAGCACCGTGGCGCCTCAGGCCCTGTTCCTGCGCAATCATCCGTTCGTCCTGGAACGAGCTCGCCGAACCGCCGACCGCTTGCTGGCGGAAACACCCATGGCCGATGACTCGGAACGAGTGGAGTTGTTGTATCGACGACTCGTCGGGCGCGAGCCGTCGAGTCGCGAGCGGGAGGCGACGCTCGACTTCCTCCGCGAAGCGAAAGCTGACCGCGGTGCGTCCTGGGCGTTGGCCGCCCAAGCGCTGATGTCGACGATCGATTTCCGCTATCAGTGAGGGATGAGAAGGCGAAATGGTTGCGAATGCGAAATCGGGTTCGCTCCGTTGTAGCGGAACTCGCAAGAGTTCCGGCGTTACCGGCGAGTTGCTTCCCCACGGCGGCGGTTGGTTCGCGGGACGACGGGCGGAATTCTTGCGAATTCCGCTACGAGAAATTCCGTGGAGCGGAACTCGCCGGAGTTCCGGCGTTACCGGCGAGTTACTTCCCCACGGCGGCGGTTGGTTCGCGGGACGACGGGCGGAATTCTTGCGAATTCCGCTACGAGAAATTCCGTGGAGCGGAACTCGCCGGAGTTCCAGCGTTACCGGCGAGTTACTTCCCCACGGCGGCGGTTGGTTCGCGGGACGACGGGCGGAATTCTTGCGAATTCCGCTAGGGAACTCCCGTGTAGCGGAACTCGCAAGAGTTCCGGCGTTACCGGCGAGTTGGTTCCTCATGGCGGCGGTTGGTTCACGGGACGACGGGTCGGAATTCTTGCGAATTCCGCTACGAGAAATTCCGTGGAGCGGAACTCGCAAGAGTTCCGGCGTTACCGGCGAGTTGCTTCCCCACGGCGGCGGTTGGTTCACGGGACGACGGGTCGGAATTCTTGCGAATTCCGCTACGAGAAATTCCGTGGAGCGGAACTCGCCGGAGTTCCGGCGTTACCGGCGAGTTGGTTCCCCATCGCGGCGGTTAGTTCACGGGGCGACGGTCGGAATTCTTGCGAATTCCGCTACAGCAGAGACTTGGGGGATCGATTAGAATCTGAGGACACCTCCAACGGGTGTTGTTGGGGTTGATACAAGAACCGTTTCAAACGTGGAATGGCGAGGTCGACGATGGAGAGCCTGTGGGGCATGGACCGGCGACAAGCACTGCAATCGTTGGCGTGTGGATTTGGCGGATTGGCACTGCGCGGATTGTTGGCCGAGTCGGCTCGAGGGGCTGAGTCGGCAGTCGACCCGTTAGCGCCGCGAGTTCCTCATTTCGCTCCACGGGCCAAGCGGGTGATCTTCCTGTTCATGCAGGGAGGCCCCAGCCATGTCGATTCGTTCGACTACAAGCCGCTGCTCGAAAAGGAAGACGGCAAGTCGCTGGCGTTCGACGACGCGAGGGTGCTGGCCAACACTGGCAAGAAGGCGTCCCAGCATCGAGTGATGAAGCCGCTGTGGAAGTTCCGGCAGTATGGCGAGTCGGGTCGTTGGGCGTCGGACTTGTTTCCACAAACGGCCGCGCATGCCGACAAACTTTGCTTCGTGCATTCGCTCCACACCGAGGGGGTCGCACACGGACCCGCGACGCTGTTTCTGCACTGCGGTTCGACCAACTTCATCCGCCCCTCGATGGGGTCGTGGATCACCTACGGACTCGGCACGGAAAACGCCAACTTGCCAGGGTTCGTATCGATCGCCCCATCCGCCGGCAATGGCGGGCCTCGCAATTACGGCAGCGCCTTCTTGCCGCCCGCGTTTCAGGGGACGGCTCTCGGCAAGGCGGGTTCGCCCGCGAAAGAGGCCACGATTCGCAACCTCATCAACCCGAAACTCGATCTCGCCACCCAAAAGAAACAACTCGACTTGCTCCGCACGCTCAACGCCGACCAAGCCGAACGGCTGGGACGAGACGGCGAGTTGGATGCGGTGATCCATTCGTTCGAGGTGGCTTGGCGCATGCAGACCAACGCCCCCGATGTGCTCGACCTGAAAAACGAGACGGCGGCGACGCTCGAAGCCTACGGCCTGAACCACAAAGAGACCGAGAATTTCGGACGTCAGTGCCTGATGGCGCGACGATTGTGCGAGTCGGGCGTGCGGTACATTCAAGTGACCTACGGCGATAACACGGCCAATCCGGCCTGGGATCAGCATTCGAATTTGCCGAAGCATGCCGACCATGCGAAAGCGTGCGATCAACCGATCGCCGCGCTGCTGGCCGATCTCCAACAGCGTGGGTTGCTCGAAGACACGATCGTCTGGTGGGGCGGCGAATTTGGTCGCACGCCGTATGCCCAGGCGAACGGAACCGGTCGAGACCACAATCCGGGCGGATTCACCATGTGGCTGGCGGGCGGAGGCGTGAAAGAGGCCTTCGCCTATGGGCGCACCGACGACTTTGGGTTCGCGGCGGTCGAGAATAAGGCGCACATGCACGATCTGCACGCCACGATTCTCCATCTCCTAGGGCTCGACCATCTCAAGCTGACCTACCGCTATTCCGGCCGCGACTTCCGCTTGACCGACGTGGCCGGCGAGGTGATTCACGGGATCTTGGCGTAGAGCAGGCAAGTTCCCGAGGCTCGCGTTGAGCAAAACGTGAAAATCCCTTAGAATCTCGGCCCTTTGGGTAAAACATTACAATGGGGAGACGAGAACCGATGGGGTTGGAACGTACTTTGGTGTTGCTGAAGCCCGACTGCGTGCAGCGCAAGTTGATGGGTCGCGTATTGAGCCGTTTTGAGGACAAGGGCTTCAATATCGTGGCGATGAAGATGCTCCACGTCACTCCGGCGCTGGCGAAAGAGCATTATGCCGAGCACGTCGCCAAGCCGTTTTATCCGGCGCTCGAGTCGTTCATTACGGCCAGCCCGATCGTCGCGTTGGTGGTCGAAGGCCTGGAAGCCATTCGAGTGACTCGCGATATCCTGGGCGCCACTAGCGGCTTGAAGGCGGCGGCGGGGACGATTCGCGGCGACTTCAGTTCGAGTCGGCAGATGAATTTGGTGCATGCCTCGGACGGACCGGAAGCCGCCGCGCGCGAAATTGCGTTGTACTTTCAGCCGGCCGAGATTTTCGGTTACGAACCGACGTTGACCCCGTGGCTGCGGGCCTCGGACGAAGGCTGATCTTTCCCGTCAAGGAATCGCCCCGTGGATGCCACTCGCCATTATTGCGCCGCGCTGATCCTGGTCCTAGGGGCGGCGGCATCCACGTTCGCTCAACAGAATGTTGGCGGGCAGAACGTCGCGGGGCCCAATGCGGGCGGGCTCGCGGCGCCAGCGGGTGTCGCTTACGAACGGGATATCGAGTTCGGCGTGGGTGGCAATCAGCCGCTCCGACTCGATCTCGCTCGACCTGAACAACTGCCGCAAGCCGTGCCCTGCGTCGTGATCATTCACGGCGGAGCATGGCGCGGCGGCGACAAGACGGCTCACACCGACTTGCTATTCAAGTTCGCGCAAGCGGGCTATGTCGCCGTCACTGTGCAGTACCGTTTTTGCCCACAGAATCCCTTCCCGGCACAGATCGAAGACGTGAAGTGCGCGGTTCGATTCGTGCGAGCGAATGCGGATCGTTTAGGCGTTGATCCGCGGCGCATCGGCGCCATGGGCTTCTCGGCGGGCGCACACTTGGCCATGTTGCTGGGAGTGATGGGGCGCGAAGATCAGTTGGAAGGGCAGGGGGGCTGGCCTGAACAGCCCAGCCAGGTGCAGGCGGTGGTCGCGTTCTTCGGCCCCACCGACCTGATGGCGGATGATCTGCCCGTCGTCAGCCAGGCGCTTGTCAAGGATTTTCTCGGAGGCTTGCCTCAGGAGGCCCCAGAAGCCGCTCGTCGAGCCTCGCCTGTCAGCTACGTCTCCAAGGGAGACGCCCCGCTCTTGATCTTCCAAGGAACTCGCGACCCACTCGTCCCGCACACACAAGCCTATCGCATGGTCGAAGCATTGACCCGTGCCGGTGTTCCCGGCCGAGTGGAACTGTTGGTAAACGCGGCCCACGGCTGGAAGGGGGCCGAGTTGGACCATACGGTCGAACAGTCGTTCCGTTTCTTCGACGATCGTCTGCTGAAGGTGAAACGCTAACGTCCCGTTAGTCGCCAGCCATCTAACGAGTAGTGCTTCAATTCGGGACGCTGATGAACATCTTCAGCAACCTCGAAACCGGCCCCATCGGTCGGCCGAAGACGACGCACTAATCCGTGGTCCGACTGAAGGACAAGAACGCCGTTCTCTTCGTGGTAAACACCCGTCTCGCTTAACGCCACAATCCCCAGTTCTCCGAGCGACCGTTCCCAAGTTTTCTTCAAGTGATACCGGCTGCCGCGATGAAGGGTGAGTTTCACCCGCTGAATGTCGTGCGAGCCTACGAGCGTTCTCAGGCGAGTGAATACGGAGTATTGCCACCATTCGACAAGCAAGGCGGGGAGCGCCGCGAATAGGGCGAGCGATCCGACATCGCTGAACCAAACGAGGAGCAGATACCACCACGACTTGCCTGTGACATACAGCCAACCGGTGAGTAGCAGCGGACCCACACAGGGAATAAACACCGGGGAAACGAAACGGCCCGATCGCCAGCGAGTCGCGAGCGAAGCGAGCAGAGTCAGAGCGCTCAAAGTCGGGAAAATCAATCCCGCCGCCAACAGCGATACTTCCCACATGGCCGTGAAGCGCTCTTTCTCGCGGTAGTTCGACGCAACTCACTTCTTGCAGCTTAGGCTGCCGGATGACAAGAAGCCATCGGTAGTTTTTACGTGGCTGCCAGGGATCGGTCCTTCTCGGCACGAGTCGCCAACCAGCGACAAATCAAGACGGCTCCCACAGCTCCGAGCGACTCGCCAGCAGCATGCAGATAGTTGCTGCGCCCGACCCTCAACGGAAGCAGCAAATGGCTCAGTACCGCCAGCCCGCTACAACTCACGGCCAGCACCATCGCGACTCGCAGTCGAAATCGGGGCGCAACGAGTGCTCCCGCGAGGGTAAATCCAAAGCTACTCGGCATGAGCGAGAAGAGCGAAACGAGGTCTGCCATTCCGTCAACATCGCGTAGCATAAAGAACGCACCGCCACAGACTCGCCCCAACCAGCGGCCGACCAGGGCCATTGGGATGACAGCCAGCCAACGCCCCCGTTCCGCGACGCGACCGTGAGCGGGGCGAGCTGAGGCGGGCGTGACAGGCGATTCGCTACGGTCCATATCAGTTCTCGTACACGGTAAGTCAGGGAACGCGGCGGAGGATCTTTGCTGCCTTGCGGCAAGGTGTTCAATCAGACTAACTGAACCATTCGATCCATCGCAAATGGCGACCACCACCCCACTTACAGGCCTTCCAATCCCCAGGGCAAAATATGAAGTTTTGATGAATCTCGCTGGTAGACGAGGGGCGGGGGTTTTGCGGGGAGTGCCCCTGTGGGACAATCTGCACGCCTGCTAGCAATGACAGCTTCGGCGACTTGAGCAACCCGTTCGCGATACAATTTCGTCCGCGACCACTCGGGATCGTCCAAGTCGAAATGCCCACCATGGAGGTCCCTTAGCCATGATGAGTGTCCATACGATCGATCGCTTTCCCATGCCCTCCGAGATGCCTACGCTCCGTTACATCGAACCCGAAGAATTCTGTCGCCTTGTCGTCTCCAATCGCACGCTCCAGCGCTGCGACGACCCTCGCTCCGGCCTACGCGGACTCGAGGATCTGGCGACGGGTGAATGCTATGTCGTCGAAGATTTGCGGCTGGCCAATTTCTTGGCCAATCGGCGTCCTCGTTGAACGACAGCGGACAGCACCACGAATTCAGTCCCAAGTACCATTCGTTCGATTCGTGCCATTCGTGGTCGAATCACTTCCGGCCGGTTCGCCGAGGGAAGACAAGGCAGGCGATTGACCACGAATCTCGCGAATCCTACGAATCCAGACGGAGGGAGAGGAAGACGCCGGGCGTCAGGATCGCCCCCCTCTCAAGCAGCCAACTGTCAATCGAGCACCTCGAAAACCGCCCCGTGCCCTCATTCGTTCGATTCGCGCCACTCGTGGTCGAATCACTTCCGGCCGGTTCGCAGAGGTGAGGCAAGACAGGCGATTGACCACGAATCTCGCGAATCCTACGAATCCAGACGGAGGGCGAGGAAGATGTCGGGCGTCAGGATCGCCCCCCCTCTCAAGCAGCCAACTGTCAATCGAGCACCTCGAAAACCGCCCTGTGCCCCCATTCGTTCGATTCGTACCATTCGTGGTCGAATCACTTCCGGCCGGTTCGCAGAGGTGAGACAAGGCAGGCGATTGACCACGAATCTCGCGAATCCTACGAATCCAGACGGAGGGAGAGGAAGATGTCGGGCGTCAGGATCGCCCCCCTCTCAAGCAGCCAACTGTCAAGCGAGCGCCTCGAAAACCGCCCTGTGCCCCCATTCGTTCGATTCGTGCCATTCGTGGTCGAATCACTTCCGGCAGGTTCGTGGCTGTGAGACCAGGCAGGCGATTGACCACGAATCTCGCGAATCCTACGAATCCAGACCGAGGGAGAGGAAGATGTTGGGCGTCAGGATCGCCCCCCTCTCAAATAGCCAACGATCGATCGAGCACCCCGAAAACCGCCCTGTGCCCCCATTCGTTCGATTCGTGCCATTCGTGGTGAAACCCCCAATCGCAGGACCGAAAGAGTGTCGTCCCTCGTTTCGAGCATTCAACATCCCTTGAGAGGGAACGGCAGGGGTCACATCGCAAACGGTTCCTCCGCTACTCGTCGCCTATCCGAGGTCCCGTGGTTCAGAGCTTAGTGGTTGTCTTAGTAGTGCGGTGAGTCGCTGAAATCGTTCGCCCGCCCAGGTCGACTCGCATTGCATTCGCGATTGTTGTTCAGCGTCGACCGTCTCGTGGTTCCACCGCTCCATCGCCTCGTGCATTTCCGGCCCTGCCTCCTCGCCCCACTGTCGCCAAACGTGCCCGCCGATCCACTTATCGTGCCAGGCGCCCAGGTCCTCTTGGCACGCTCGCAACTCGCCCATCAGCGTCTGTCGACTTTCCTGGGACATTCCTCCCGCGATCCACTCGACAAGATACCGAGCTCGACGGACTTCGCGCCGCAGTCGATGCAATTGCTTCGGCAGCACGGGCCAGGGACTACTTTGCTCTTCGAGTTGCTGGATGCTTTGAGTCAATCGAGAACTCACCGCGAGTTCAAACCGCCCCACGCGTTTGGCGCGACGGTGCATGCGTTTCGCCAGCGAGTGCCACTCCTTGAACTCGCCGGCCTTGCGCCGTTCTTTCACGTGGATCGCGAGCGCTTGTTGCGCTTCCCCGCGAGCGAGCGCCAGGCGATGGACCAGGGCAATCTGCGTTTCGCGTTCGAGAAGCGAGTGATCGACGACTAGTTCGGCGAGCCGTACATCCAGGTCTCGAGCCACGCCCGCTTTCCGTCGCAGTCGACGTAGCCCTCGCAAGATTCGCCGTGCGTCATCACCTTCGAAGTCGGCCGCGAGTGCTTCCACGACGACTGCGGCGCGCCGCGTTGCGACTCGCAGTTTATGAACGTATTCGCGATCTTCGTGCGAGCGTTTGGCGGCGAGCAGTGCGAAGCGTTGAACTTGACCGAACAATCGTGCGGGCGTCATCGAGATCGCGTTATCCGAACCGCCCAGTGACATAGTCGTTCGTTTCGGTCAGACGTGGTCGAGTGAAAATGTCCGCGGTGGGACCATATTCCACCAATCGTCCCAAGTACATAAAGGCCGTATAGTCGCTAATACGCGACGCTTGCTGCATGTTGTGCGTGACGATCAGAATCGAGTAATCGCCGCGCAAGTCGCTGATCAAATCTTCTACCTTGCCAGTGGCAATCGGGTCAAGCGCCGAGCAGGGTTCGTCCAACAGCAAGACCTCGGGTTCGCTGGCGATCGCTCGAGCGATACACAAGCGCTGTTGTTGGCCGCCGGACAACTCGAGCGCACTGCCGTGCAATCGGTCCTTGACCTCATCCCACAGGGCCGCGCCGCGCAGACTCTTCTCGCAGACTTCGGCGAGCACCTGACGATTTCGTTCGCCGTCGATCCGCAACGGGTATACCACATTCTCGAAAATACTCATCGGGAACGGATTGGGCTTTTGAAACACCATGCCCATGCGTTTTCTCAATTCGATCACATCGACGCCGCGAGCATAGATGGAGTCGCCGTTGAGTTTCATGGCGCCCGAGATGCGCACGGTGCCGATCAAATCGTTCATGCGATTGACGCAGCGGAGCAGCGTCGATTTTCCGCAACCCGACGGACCAATGATCGACGTGACCTTGCCCGCGGAGACCGGCAAGGTGATTTCGTGCAGGGCTTTCTTTTCGCCGTACCACAGCGAGAAGTCCTCGACTTGCAATACCGGCTCCTCGTCCCATACCGACTCGTGAACTACCGCGGGGACTTTTTCCCCGCGAGCGATGCGAGCCAGACCGCTTTCTTGCAGCGATCGGGAGGCAGCGTGTCCCGCCGACGGAGTCGCGGGCCGTTTATCATCGGACTGAGGTGGTGTGTTGGCCATCAGGGGCGATTGAAGCATAGGGCACCGAACTTGACTAGAACTGACCGGAGCGGAAGCGGCGACGCAAGCGTCCTCGCAGCCACACGGCGGCGATATTCAGCGTGGCGACGATGGCGATCAAGAGCAGCGTCGTGGTGAAGACCATGGGCTTCGCCGCCTCGCTATTCTGACTCTGAAACCCTAGGTCGTAGATATGGAATCCCAAGTGCATGAAACTGCGTTCTGGGTGCACGAACGGGGCTGTCGCGTCGATAGGCAATTCGGGCGCTAACTTCACGGCCCCCACCAACATCAGCGGCGCGACCTCGCCCGCCCCACGCGCCATCGCCAAGATCATTCCCGTCATAATGCCCGGCATCGCCTGCGGCAAAACGATATGGCGAATGGTCTGCCACTTGCCGGCGCCGCAAGCATAGGAGCCCTCGCGCATCGAATTGGGCACGGCGGACAGAGCTTCTTCCGTCGAGACGATGACGACCGGCAAGGTCAACAGGGCGAGCGTGAGCGACGACCAGAGAAGTCCTCCCTTGCCCATCGTGGGATTCGGCAGATTCTCGGTGAACAATCCGTTGAAGTACGGATTCGCAAAGATCAGGATCACGAGCCAAACGGTGGCGCCGAGCCACAACATCAATGCCGCTCGCCCCAGCCACATCCCTCGTCCCTCCGTGCCCCCAGATGGGGCGCGAACTCCGAGAGTAAAAGCGGTCAGCGCCACGACCGCCAAGGCCAGCAATCCCAGATACCACAGATAGGGCGGCCAAGGCTGGAAGCCTGCGTTTTTCGCTCCGCCATCCACGAACGCTCCAACCAGATAGCAGAAAAATCCCAGCCCGAACACGCCGAACACAATACTCGGCACTCCCGCCAGATTGTTGATCGAAATCCGCACGGCGCTCACAATCGGACCGCCCTTGGCGTACTCACGTAGATACAACGCGGCCAAAACGCCGAAGGGAACGACGGCGAGCGACATGATGAGCGTCATGGCCACTGTGCCAAAGATGGCCGGAAAAACTCCCCCCTCGCTGTTTGCTTCGCGAGGCTCGTCCGACAAGAACTCCCACCAGCGCGAGAAGTAAACGCCCCACGACTGGCCGCCCGTCAAGCGATTCGCCGGATACGCTCGCACGATGTTGGCCAGCGCCAAAGGAGTCTCAGCGCCGTCGGCAGTCTCGAGAAACAGTTGATTACGATCGTTCTCTTCGTTCAGCGAGCGGATGCTGCGCTGAATGCCCGCCGTCTCCACCTCGCCATCCCGGTGTGCTTGCAAGAAGCGTTCGCCCGCGGCTCGCAGGCGTGGATCAAGACGCGCCGACTCAGACTCTAACTCGGCAGCTCGAGCTCGCGTCTCGGTCAGTTGTTCCTCCAAGGCCGCTTTTCCCGCGTCCCGCAGAGCTTGTGCGGCTTTCTCGATCGGTTCGACCTGCTTCAGGAGGGGCTGAGGTAGTCGCCGAAACACCTCCCAGCGGTCCAAGGCCGCCTTCCATTCGTCCTCCACTGCGGCAATCTGCGTCTGCAAATTGCGGAGCTCCTCTAATTGGTCGAGAAACGTAGTTCCCGCAGCCAGTTCCGCGGCCCGCACGTCCAAGCGAGCTCGTTCGATCCGCTGATTCACTCGTCCAATATCGTGTCGTTCCAATTCGCGCCGTCGCAGGTATCGCTCGCGCGCCGCTCGATGTTCGTTTTCGAATCGCTCCCAGGCAGCCGCGGGTTCCGACCACGACTGCCGCAATTCGGTCACTCGCGTCGGTTCATCGATCGCATCAACAGGGACCGCGGTTCCGTCGTCCAGGACCGCTTCCCAATTTCCTTCCGACGGGACGGTGGCGAGGAATTGTCGGACATTCTCCCGGCGAATGGTTGCGATATACTCGCGAAGCGCCATGAGCGCCGCGGAGACTTCCGCTTGGCGATCTTCTGGCAGCGCCGTCACCGCCGATTCAATGGAATTCGCCAACAGTTCGAGATCTTGTTCATCGGGATTAACCTCGCGCGGATGCCGCGCAACGAAGCGCCGCAACAGGCCCACGAAGCGCCCCCATTCAACCCGTTCCGCCAGAATCGCCCACTCGGGGAGTTCCATCGCCTGCGCGGACAATTCGAAGTCGCTGACCCACTGGTAGTGGTTCTGCGTGATCTCGAAGTTGCCGACGCGGAAGAGTCGGCGAGCCGTGGTCAGCGAGTCTTTGTCGCCGAGGGCTTCCATCGCGTTTTGGGCGGCGGGGCCCGAGAGATTGGCGGCGAATTGGCGAGTCAACTGGTAGGGTTCGACGCGAGTCACTTCCCCCATGACTTGCGTGCCATCCTTGAGCGACGCACGCTCGATTTTCATTGGCCAAAAAGTGCCTACTCCGTGATGGATGACCAGTGCGAGCAGGCCGAGAATCATGGCGACTGCGAGCGAGAGCGCGCCCCCCGTCAGCCACACCATCCCTTCGCCGGCAGCCAGCAGCGACACGCCGGGACGGGCGCGAGCGCGACGGCGTTCGGGGCGACGTGGTGGGTCGCCGGTGTTCGAGGCGGAAGGAGGAGGGGCCACGCTGGTCATAGGCTCACAATTGTAGCGCCCGACGACGGAACCGTAATCTCACCAGTTCCGCGGCCGTGTTGACGAGGAAGGTCAAAAGGAACAACGTCAGGGCCGCGAGGAAGAGCGTGCGGAAGTGCGTGCTATCTCGCACCGCCTCCGGCAACTCGACGGCGATATTCGCGGACAGGGTGCGAAATCCGTTG
Organism: Pirellulales bacterium; assembly: GCA_046349915.1. GTDB lineage: Bacteria > Planctomycetota > Planctomycetia > Pirellulales > Pirellulaceae > CAIXSC01. The sequence goes on from JAXMBL010000005.1 coordinate 221,423, forward strand.
AACAGATTCCAGTCCGTGACGGGCGTATTGCCGCCCGCCATCAGCACAATCATCGTCTCGCCGACGGCTCGCCCCAGCCCAATCATGATGGCCGAAAACAAGCCGCTCATCGCCGTCGGTATCACCACTCGCACGGCCGTCTGCCAAGGCGTGGCGCCCGCGCCCAACGATGCGGATCGCAAATGTTGAGGGACGGTGGACAGGGCGTCGTCGGCGATCGTGTAGATGATCGGAATGATAGCGAATCCCATCACGAAGCCCACTACGAGCGCGTTACGCTGCACGTACGTGGAGACAAAAGATCCACGCGGATCGAACCCCGCCGCCGACGCCAACTCGGAGATTCCCCAAGCCAACAGACCAGCGAACAGGATGGCCGCGAAACTCTTCCCCGCGTTCAGCAACCCAAACGCGCCACGCGGCCAATCGCCGCAACGTTGGCGGAGCCAGGGATTAATCCAGAGCGAGCAAGCGACGGTGGTGGCGAGCGCGGACAAGGGCAAGGCGAGCAACAGCCACCCCGGCGCGCCGCGACCCACTTGACCATCCAACCACCGCAGTATGTCGCCCGCGAACAGCACACTTTCGACGGTCGAGCCCGCGGCGATCGATCCGGCCACGCCCAGGGCGCCCGTAACCAGAATCGCCGGAAAACGCAACGGCGCCGCGTAGGGGGCCCACGAGGGAGGCATGAGTTGCCACAGGGCCGATCCCACCACGAGCGAGACCGGAACCAGGACGAAGCTGGTCAAGATCTGCGGAACCGCCGTCTCGACGACAGGGGCGAACACCAGCGCCGCCAAGAATCCCAACACCACACTCGGCAGACTCGCCATCATCTCGATGGTGGGCTTCACTTTCGCCTTCGCTCGCGGCGACATGAATTCGGAGGTGTAGATCGCCGCCAACAACGCGATCGGAACGCCAAACGCCATGGAGTAAACAGTGGCTTTCAACGTGCCAAAGACCAGCGGCCAAAGTCCCAGTTTCATTTCCGGTTCCACCCCCGCGAACGAAGACTGCCAGACATGACTGGGGCGGTCGTACCCTTCGTACCAAACAGGGCGGAACAGGGCGGAAAAAGTCCCTTCGGGATGCTTGGGATCGAATTCGAAGCGAGTCAATTGGTTTTGCGTCGCCGCAACCAGTGAATCGTCCTTGGGCGAGAGTGAGGCTGTCAGTACGGGTCCCTCGCCAGCGACCTTGGATTGTGCGATCCGCCGTTCGGTCGTCACGTGGTAAACAGCCACCGTTCCATCGGCGAATCCCGCCGAAAGCAAACGGCTGCGCTGCGACAAGCCCAACGCGGTCACGGCCGCCGGTCCAGCTTCGAACACATGTGCTAACTCTAAGCGTGTCACCTCCAAGGAAGAGGCCGGCACAATCCGCCGTACCGGAAACCAAGCGGCAAGCTTCCCCTGTGAGTCGCCGAATACGAGGGTCTCGCGTCCGAGCATCAACATGCATGCCGTCACACGCGACTCGCTGCCCGCCAGAACATCGACTGGCTCGAGTACCGCAGCTTTTTCCAGATCGCGGACATCGTAGGGCAACACCCAACCATCGTCCCAAACGGCGTAGACAGTGTCTCCTCGGCCCGCGATCAGCACTCGCAGCGGCGTTCCTGGCGACCGCGACATCGGCCGAGGCAGTTCCAGCTTGTCGTCTAGTTTGAATTGATTCGTCAGTTCGTTGAACTTCGAGGTCGCATAATGCAGTGCGCCGTCCGCGGCGTAAGCGACGATCGTCGGACCTCGCCCTGTCGCTCCTTCCTCGCCCGCGCCACTCACATGATCCACTCGCGTCAGAGCTGTTGCGGCGAGTTTCAACGGGGGCGAGAGTTCCGCGTCCACCGTTTGGATGCGCAACTGTCCCTGTGGAGTGCGTTCGAGCAGGCCCTCTTCAAAAGTACGCGGCTTATCGTCGGTCAGGTTGCGAAACTCTTCCGGCACTTCGGCCGGTTCCTTGAAGAGCGCCGCGAAACGGACTCGCCCGATCCGCAGCGAGCCATCCTCCATCCCGAGAACCAAGTCGCCCGCGATGGGATTGTAGGAGGCCGACGTAATGCGGCCTTCGTCGCAGAAATCGCGAGTTCCAATCGGTTCGCCCGTGTCGACCCGAAAAACTCGCAGTCGACCATCGAGCTCGAGCGACCACCCCAGCGATCGGTATTCGTTCACGGCGAACGCCCAAGGCGACTCGCTCCACGGCGCAGCCACTGCCAGCTCGCGCTGCAAGTGAGCGGAGGGCCAGAATAAAGGCAAGGTCACCGACAGCAAGAACGCGAAGACCAGCAGCACGGCGACGATCGTTCCGACGCCGCCGATGGTGATCATCCATCGTGCTAGCGAGTCCGTCAACTGAACCGACCAACGATTTCGATGGCGACGCGCCCGCCCCGTGAAAGACTTGCGCTGCTCGCCTGAATCCGTCATAAAGGCGTCTCCCAGTGGGCCGAGGTCAGGGCCAGAGCAGCCATTTCAGGCCGCTCCGACCGCAGTTTCCTCAAGACCGTGCTGCTGAACCGAGCTCGCGATCTACTTGATGCCGAGGCTCTGGAGCGTCTTGGCGGCCATCGTGGCGGGAACGGGGAAGTAACCGTCCTTCACCACCACTTCTTGCCCCTCCTTGCTGAAGATGAACTTGATGAATTCACGGCGTAGAGGATCAAGACGGCTGCCTGGCTTGTAGTTCACATACAGCAGCAGTTGTCGCGACAGCGGATAGTCGCCCGAGTAGGCATTCGCCACATCGGCGTCGACCGCTTCACCCTTCGTCTTTTCCGAGAGGGGCAGGGCCACGACATCGGCCGTCTTGTAACCAATGCCGCTGTAGCCGATCGCAAACTTGTCGGTCGCGACCGCTTGGACCACCGCCGAGCTACCAGGTTGTTCCTTCACGGAATCCCGGAAGTCCCCCTTACCCAAGGCGTGTTCCTTGAAGTAACCGTAGGTGCCCGAGGCCGAATTACGGCCGTACAAGCTGATCGGCGCGTCGGCCCACTCGCCCGTTAGTCCCAGTTGCCCCCACTTCGTAATCGACTCGGAGTGCCCCAATTTGCGAGTCGCCGAGAAAATCGCATCGACTTGCGGCAGCGACAAACTCTTCAGCGGATTGTCCTTGTTCACATAGACAGCCAGCATATCGATGCTGGTCGGCAAGCCGACCGGCTTGTAACCAAATTTCTTTTCGAAGGCATCCAATTCATCAGCCTTCATCGGGCGACTCATCGGGCCGAAGGTCGCCGTCCCCGCGATCAAGGCGGGAGGGGCGGTCGACGAGCCTTTCCCTTCCACTTCCACCTTCACGCTGAGGTAGTGCTTGTTGAACGCCTCGGCCCACAGCGTCATCAGATTGTTCATTGTGTCCGAGCCGACGCTCTTGATCGTTCCTGACACGCCCGCCGCCGGCTTGTAGCTCGGCAACTTTGGGTCCACCTTGACCTGAGCGGTCGCGATACCGCTGCTCATCAGCAACCCGGCTAAACTCGCAACCAACGCCACGGCCCAACGCCGACAGAATCCCCGCTGCATTCCCATACGCATGCTTGCTGCTCCTCGTTGCGTTCTTCACTGAGGGTTGCCGACCCGCGAAACTCCGTGTCCCGCAGCGTTCGACGCATATGCCCCTCAACCGATCTATTCCGTTTCTTTTCGCGGGCGATTATCCCGAGCATTTGTGAAGAAATTGTGAAGAACAAGAGAAGGCGGTCTTTCTGATCGGAAACTCTTTCAAATTCAAGACTTCGCCTTATCCGACACCATGAAACAGGGTCGTCGCAGCCGCGGCCAGTCGCTAAAATGTCAATCGCTGCGTCTCCCCCATCAACCCAACTCGATCTAGAGCCCCTCATGTCCGATCGCGAGAAGAAAAAGCATCGCACTGACTTTCGCAAGAATCGGCTCCCCCGCGCACGGCAAAACGACCTCACTCGCGACTTTCATCGCGAAGGGGAAGAGCATTACGACGAGTGTGCTCGCGGGGAACGACTGAGCGGCAAAGGCGAGTTGACTCGAAAGCGCACCATTGTGGGAACCGAGGCGGACGAGTCGACCGGTGGATTCGCGGTCCAACGAGACGTCGATCGATCGGAGTGTTTAAAAGGTCGAGTACTGCGGGTGTTTGGGTTGAGCAGCGACGTGGAAGTCGAGGACGGGCGCATCGTCCGCTGTGCGACTCGCCGAGTCCTCAAGACCTTAAGCACGGAATTGCGGCAAGTCATCGTCGCGGGCGACCATGTCTGGATTCGTCCGGAGGGGCGTGAGGAAGGACTGATTGAACGCATTGAACCGCGCTATGGAATGTTGAGTCGCACGAGTCGCGGTCGGCAACAGATCATCGTGGCCAACATCGACCAGATGCTGATCATGGGGAGCGCCGCTCAGCCCGATCTGAAACTCAACCTGATCGATCGCTTTCTCGTCATGGCCGAGAAGGTCGGCATCGAACCTGTCATCTGCATCAACAAGGTCGACTTGATCGATCCCGCGGACCTCCAGCCAACCGCCGGCGTGTTCGGACAACTGGGCTATGAAGTCCACTTAGTGTCGATCGCCCGCGGCATCGGCGTCGAACGATTACGACGACGGCTTGTAGGTCGCCAGTCGGCGGTAGTGGGTCAAAGCGGAGTTGGCAAGTCGTCGCTGTTGAACGCCGTCGATCCCGCGCTCGATCTGCGAGTGGGCGAAGTCAGCGAGGAAACTGAAAAGGGCAAGCACACCACCACCACCGCTCGACTGCTGCGTCTCTCGTGTGGCGGGCATGTCGTCGATACGCCGGGGATTCGACAGTTCGAACTGTGGGACGTCATTCCCGAGGAAGTTGCGAACTATTATCGCGAACTGCGTCCATACTTGAGCCAATGCCGATTTCCCAATTGCACACATACTCACGAAGCCTCTTGCGCCGTGAAAGACGCGGTCGCCGACGGCCGAATCGATGTGCGCCGCTACGAGAGTTTTTGCCACCTGCAGTCGGGCGAATAACGCGAAAAACCCGTGTAGCGGAACTCGGGTGTAGCGGAACTCGCAAGAGTTCCGTCGTCGCGGACGAGTGGACATCACCTGCGGTTACGGATGGCACACGAGACCACGGGCGGAATTCTTGCGAATTCCGCTACAACAACTCCCGTGTAGCGGAACTCGCAAGAGTTCCGTCGTCGCGGACGAGTAGACATCGCCTGCGGCAACGGATGGCACACGAGACCACGGGCGGAATTCTCGCGAATTCCAGGACGGGAAATGTTTGACCCGCAGGGGGCGGAGGGGTAGATTTCAGGCAGATTCTGAATTCCGCCCCATGCCGAGCCGTTCGATCATGTCGGTTACTTACTTTAAACGCTACCGCATGGAGTTCGACTTGGCCCGCGACTTGGGGCGAGTCTTTCGCGAGCCCCCCTTGCCGGAGGGGTATCTGCTGCTGGACTGGCACGAATCGCTGTTGCTCGCCCATGCCGACACCAAATTTCAGTGCTTTCGGGCGGAACTCGACGCCAATGTCTTCCCCTGCCTGGGGGATCGCGACGGCTGTCGACGTTTAATGGGCGAAATCACTCGCCGACACGGCTTTCTCAATTCCGCCACTTGGCTGCTGCAGTGGTGCGGCGGCGGGATGGAAGAGCGGGAGTACTGCGGGACGATTCAGGGGATCATCGACGTCGATTCGATTGGGTCGATTCAGAACTTAGGTGTGATTCCTGGACATCGGGGCAAGGGCCTCGGATCGGTGCTTTTGTACCAAGCGCTGGCGGGATTTCGCCAACGCGGCCTACGTCGCGCGACGCTCGAAGTGACCGCTCAAAACGTCGGCGCGATCCGACTGTACCAGAGGCTAGGTTTCCGAAAGATCAAAACCGTGTATAAAGCGGCGGAACTGGCTTGCGTCTGACGCCTCCCGCGTCACAAGCCCGACCTTGAATTCCGCGAGTAACCGGTGACGATCCATTCCCACGTCTTTCCCAACGGCCTGACCCTGTTGGCCGAACCCATGCCTTGGCTCGAATCGGCCTCGCTCGCCTTGCTGATGCCAGCGGGCTGCACCCACGATCCGCCCGGCCGAGCGGGACTCGCCAGCCTGGTCGCGGAGATGACGCAACGTGGCTGCGGCGAGCGGGATAGTCGCGAATTCCTCGAGCAGCTCGAACGGCTTGGCGTCGACGCCTCCTCTTCGGTAGCGGGCGCTCACACCAGCTTCGGCGGGGCGATGCCCGCGGAGAGCCTGGCGCCCGCCCTGGCGATCTATGCCGATCTCGCTCGACGACCGCTATTGCCCGACGATCAGCTCGACGATGCTCGCCAGTCCTGCATTCAGGAAGTCCTGGCGCTCGAAGACGACCTAGCCACCCGCGCGCTCCATCGCTTGAAGGCTCGGCAATATCCCGATCCCTGGGGACGCTCTAGCCTAGGAACGATCGAATCGCTGGAGGCGACGACGATCGGCGACATTCGCACTTTCTTCGAATCGACCTATACGCCCACGCACTCCATTCTCAGCATCGCGGGCAAGTTCAACTGGCCCGAGCTGCGGGACCTAGTGGCCGCCACTTGGTCGGATTGGGCTCGACGCGACCCGCCCGCCTTGGAGATGGTCGCAGCCCCGCATGGCTACGAACACATGCCGCACGAGTCGGCTCAGACTCAGATCTGGCTCGCTTATGACAGTATTCCTTACTCGCACCCGGACTATTATCAGGCTCGAGCCGCCATTGGCGTGCTCAGCGACGGTATGAGCTCCCGGCTCTTCACGGAAGTGCGCGAGAATCGCGGCTTGTGCTACTCGGTCTCCGCGTTCTGCCATTCCCTCCGTGATCGCGGAGCCGTATTCGGCTATGCCGGTACGACGACCGAACGGGCCCAGGAGACGCTGGATGTCATGCTGGGTGAATTCCGCAAGCTGGCGCAAGGCGTCACCGATGCGGAGCTCAGCCGTCTGAAAGCGGGCCTCAAGAGCGCGTTGATCATGCAGCAAGAGTCGAGTGCGGCGCGAGCGGGGGCGATGGCGTCCGACTGGTATCACTTGGGTCGAGTGCAAACGTTGGAAGAGTTGGGCCAAATCGTCGACCAACTGAACATCCAGCAAATCAACGCTTACCTCGCGGACCATCCCCCACGCGACTTTACCATCGTCACGCTGGGCAATCGCCCGCTAGAGGTGTCGACCCCATGAGTACGACCGATTTGCGTCCCGCCACCACTTTCCGCCACGCCACGCTCGCCAATGGACTTGAAGTCGTCGCCGAATGCACGCCCGGCGCCCACTCGACGGGTTTGGCGTTTTTCGTCCAGACCGGAGCACGCGACGAGTCGGACGAAGTCTCGGGCGTCAGCCACTTCCTCGAACACATGGTGTTCAAGGGGACCGACAAGCGGTCCGCGGCCGACGTCAATCGTGAACTCGACGAGATCGGCTCGAATAGCAACGCTTACACTAGCGAGGAGCAAACGGTCTATCACGCGACCGTATTGCCCGAGTACCAGTCGCAGGTCACCGAGCTGTTGGCCGACATCCTCCGACCCGCGCTGCGCGACGACGATTTCCAAACCGAGAAGAAAGTAATTCTCGAAGAAATCGCCAAGTATGACGATCAGCCGCCTTATGGCGCTCACGACAAATGCATGTCGGCACATTTTGGCTCCCATCCCTTGGGACGCAGCATTCTGGGGACGGCGGCGAGCGTCGGGGCGCTGACCCCACAGCAAATGCGCGCCTATTTTGACCTGCGATACAGCCCCTCGAACATCGTGCTGGCCGCGGCAGGGCGAGTTGATTTTGAACAGTTGGTGGCCGACGCGGAGCGTTGGTGCGGCGGCTGGGAACGTCGTGCGATCGATCGACAAATCGAACGCGCGGCGCCCAATTCCAGCTTTACGTTGATGCGGAAAGAATCGGCCAAACAACAATACACGATCGAAATTGGCAACTTCCCATCCGCCCAAGATGAGGACCGGTTCGCGGCCCGCTTGCTCGCCAACATCATCGGCGACGATCTGGGGAGCCGGCTATTCTGGGAACTGATCGACACCGGACGAGCCGAGTACGCCGGACTCGCCAACTACGAATACCAGGGGACGGGCATCTTCTCCGCTTACCTGTGCTGCCAGCCCGAAGACGCCCGCGAAAACTGGGAAACACTCAGCGAAGTCCTGGCGCACGTTCAGGACGAGGGTGTCACCGCCGACGAACTCGAACGAGCCAAGAGCAAGATCTGCTCGCACATCGTTCTGAGCGCGGAGCGTCCCTCCAACCGTTTGTTTTCCGTGGGGAACAACTGGGTGCAGCGGCGAGCGTATCGAACCGTGCGCGAGACGGTCGACGTCTACCGCTCCGTGACGCTGGAAGCACTGCACCGCTTGATCGCTCAGTATCCACTCACCCAGCGGACCACGGTCTCTATCGGCCCGCTGGAGACTTGGTGATTTCAAGCTTTTGGAGATCGTCGATCAAACGAGCTCGCAGGGGAGGAATCGACTTGATCAAGGCGGCCACCGGTTCGCCTTGCTCGTTGGCAGGTCGCCATAAAAGGCGAACCGGAGTTGCTGGGCGGCGATCGTCGGCAGGTTGGCCGTCGGCTTGGTCTTCGTAGGCTCGACGAGCAATCTGCTGGCAGACCAAGCCGCCCTCGACCCGCACGAACCGCATCAGGTTGTGTTCAAAAGTCTTACCGTCCTGCGATACCAGGAAATCGACCACGCACGAATCGTCTTTATCGCTGGAGAAGACCGCGGCGTTGGCGACATGATCGCCCTCTTCCCGGCGTTTGCGAATCTGTTCGGCCAGATTTTGCGCGAATTCACGCGGCGACTTGGGTTCATTGCGATAGAAGCGAGTCGCGGCCAAGAGCGTCCAACGATCGAACGTCTCGTCGGCGTCGATCCACTCGACAACCCAGCCATTGGGCGAGTCCGAGGCTGACCTCTGCTCAAGATGGACTCCCAGGACCCGAGGGCCCGCCGGCGCGGAAGCGACAGCCTTTCGCGGAGTCGGCGATGGCGGGTCAACCGGCGCCGACTCACTGACGGCTTGGACCGTGTTTTCGATGATTGGGCGTTTCGCCGCGACGTCCGCTTGTCCCCAAGCCAACGGCAGCGGCAGCATCGGCGGTAGCGTGAGGGCGAGTGCCAGTGCAAGTAAACGTGGGACAAGGAACCGGTGGCGAGCGAGTGGACTCATGCCAGCACCTGACGGGGCGATTCGAATCGAAAAGAGTTGTACGGATACGCGAGAAGCTCCGCAAAGCTCCGAGCAATAGTGGAAATCTAGCCCGAAATCTGTGCCTAGCACGAACGAACTACCTTTTCAGGCGACTCCTTCCCTCCAACCATGGCATCAATCTCCCGCTCGCCCCCACAGGCTCGCCGTCCCGAAATCCTCACAAACAATGCCCCGGATCTAGACGTTCGCCGCCCCCTCGGGCCCCGCCTAATTCCCCGACTCGATTGACAGTTTTCGCGTTCCGGCTTATGGTTACAACAGTTTCTCGCCGAAGAGCATTGATGATGCATAGCCTGAAGTTCCCCATTCCGTCGCTGATCCTGACCGTCCCGAATTCCATTCGGGTCGTACGGATTATTACGGACAGGCGGGCTTAGGGCTGGAACCGGCGATAATCGGACATCCAGAGCCCTGGGGCCCGTCGAGGGAGCCAGGGCTTTTTTCGTTTACTTACTCGGCGAGACACGCCCATGCGATCGATTCAGATCTACGACACGACGCTGCGAGACGGTACACAGGGAGAAGGGGTGAGCCTGTCGCTGGAGGACAAGCTGCAGATCACCCGGCGGCTCGACGAGATTGGCGTCGACTTTGTCGAGGGCGGCTACCCGCTGTCGAACGAAAAAGACGCCGAGTATTTCCAGCGAGTCCAGAAGATGGCGTTGCGACATGCCAAGGTTTGCGCCTTCGGCATGACTCGCCGTCGCGGCGTTAAGGCCGAGGACGACCCTGGCATGAAGGCGCTGGTTCAGTCGGGCGCGCCGGTCTGCACGGTGGTGGGCAAGACCTGGGACTTTCACGTGACGGATGTGTTGCGAGTCTCGTTGGACGAGAATCTCGACATGATCCGGGATAGTGTGCGTTTCCTGGTCTCCTCGGGTCGCGAAGTGTTCTACGACGCGGAACATTTTTTCGATGGTTGGCGAGCCAACCCGGAGTATGCAGCGAAGACGATTCAAGCGGCCGCCGAGGCCGGGGCCAAACTGGTCGTCTTGTGCGATACCAATGGCGGGACGATGCCCGACGAGGTGGCGACCCGCGTGCGCGAGGCGACGGCGGCTTTGGCTGCTTGGAAGGTTCCCGTCGGCATTCACTGCCACAACGACTGTGAACTAGCCATCGCCAACTCGTTGACGGCCGTCGATGCGGGGGCCGTGCAAGTGCAGGGGACCATCAACGGCTTTGGGGAACGCTGCGGGAATGCCGACCTGATCTCGGTGGTCAGCAATCTGGCCCTCAAGAAGCGAGGCTATCAAGTGCTGGGCGGCCGATCGTTGCAGCATTTGACCGAGCTGTCGCGATTCGTGTACGAAACCGCCAACATGCACATTCGGTCGAATCAACCGTTCGTGGGCCAGAGTGCATTCGCTCACAAGGGAGGCATGCATGTGCATGCCATCGAACGAGCGACGTCTAGCTACGAACATATGGACCCGCAACTGGTCGGGAACGAGCGGCGGATTTTGGTGAGCGAGCTGTCGGGGCGGTCGAACATTCGCGCCTTGGCCAGCCGACACAAGTTGCAAGAAGACGCCAAGCTGATGGAGGTGATTCTCGATCAGGTCGTGAAACTGGAGAATCGCGGCTATCAATTCGAGGCGGCCGAGGCTTCGTTCGATTTGTTGGTTCGCCGTTGTGCCGGCCTTCATCACCCTCATTTCCACAAGCTTAAGTATCGCGTCGAAGTTGAAAGTGACGTGGAAAACCGCGTGACCACGGAAGCATCGGTCAAGATCGAGGCGGCGGGGACGGTGCGACATGAGGTCGCCGAAGGGGATGGGCCGGTCAATGCGTTGGATGCCGCACTGCGTAAAGCGCTGAATGGCCAATTCCCCACGCTTTCCTCGATGAGACTGGTGGATTACAAAGTCCGCGTCGTCAATTCCGAAGCAGGCACGGCCGCTCGCATCCGCGTATTTATCGAAAGCGCGGACGAACACTCGGTCTGGGGCACGGTCGGGGTCAGCGAGAACATCATCGACGCGAGTTGGCTGGCGCTGGTCGATGCCGTGGAATACAAGCTGTGGAAGGACGCCGAGCGGCGGAATTGAGCAGGAGATAACATGAGCAATACGTTTTCCTCGAACGCTATCCCGAACCGATTCGACTACGCCGAGGCGGCGCCCCGCATCTATCAAATGTGGGAAGAAGCTGGCGCCTTTCATGCCGTCCCCGATCGGTCGCGCGATCCATTTTCGATCGTCATCCCGCCCCCCAACGTCACCGGCGCGCTGCACCTGGGGCACGCCCTGAACAACACCCTGCAAGACATCCTCATTCGCTGGAAGCGCATGCAGGGCTTCAACGTCCTGTGGATGCCGGGCACCGACCACGCGGGCATCGCCACGCAGGCGGTCGTCGAGAAACGTCTGCGCGAGGAAGAAGGACTGACGCGCCACGATCTCGGCCGCGAAAAGCTCGTCCAGCGCATTTGGACCTGGAAAGACCAGTACGAAGCCCGCATCCTGCGACAACTCAAACAAATGGGTTGTAGTTGCGACTGGCAACGGACTCGCTTTACGCTTGACACCGTCTGTGCGACGGCCGTTCGCCAGACCTTCTTCAACCTGTTCCGGGAAGGCTTGATCTATCGCGGCAAGCGACTGGTGAATTGGGACACCTTCCTGCAAACGGCGGTCAGTGATGACGAGGTGTTTCACGAGACGGTCAAGGGACACTTTTGGCACCTGCGTTATCCCGTGATTCACCCGCGTCCCGGCGAGCCCACGCATGTGGTCGTCGCGACCACGCGGCCAGAAACCATGCTGGGTGACACGGCAGTGGCCGTGCATCCCGATCCGGCCGCCGCACTCGACGCCGCCGAGGCGGAACTGCGTCAGCGGCTCGCCGCGGCGCCCGTGAAGGAACGCGATGCGATTCAGAGTCAGATCGATGCGCTGTTGGTCCGACGCGAAACAGCGCTCGCTCAACTTGTCCAGCTGCGCGATATGGCGCGTGATGGGCGACAATTGCTGTTGCCCTTGGCCAATCGCCCCATTCCGTTGGTCGCCGACGAATGGGCCAAGCCCGAGATGGGCAGTGGTTGCGTGAAGATCACGCCCGCGCACGATCCCAACGACTACGAAGTGGGGCGGCGAGTCGGCCTGCCGATGATCAACATTCTGAATCCCGATGGCACGCTGAACGAAAACGCGGGCGGCTATCAGGGGCTGAAGATGCAAGCGGCGCGACAAAAGGTTGTCGCCGAACTAGAGGAAGCCGGACTGTTGGCCGAGGTGGAAGATCGTGAAATCGACTTAGCCCACTCGGATCGCAGCAAGACCCCCATTGAACCGTATCTGGCCGACCAATGGTTCGTCCGTATGGAACAGCTGGCTCAGTCGGCGATGGACGCGGTGACCGACGAACGCGTGCAGATCTTCCCGTCGCGGTATGCGAAGAGTTATCTCGATTGGCTCGGCGAGAAGCGAGATTGGCCGGTCAGTCGCCAATTGTGGTGGGGCCATCGCATTCCGGTCTGGCACAAGTCAGTCGATGACGCGACTCGCGCGAGCGAACTGTCGCTCTCGTATCTCGAGGTGACGTCAGCCGATGAGGAAACACCCGCGTCCAAGCGAGGTTTCGAGGATCTCGTCGCCGCACGCCTTGTGCGTCACGAGCAGTCCAGCGGTGTGACGCTGTTTGTCTCGATCGCGCCCGGTCATGAGGCGCTCGAGCAAGCGGCCCTGGCGCACGGTTTCGTCCAGGTCGACGACGTGCTCGACACTTGGTTCAGTTCCGCCCTGTGGCCTCATTCCACGTTGGGCTGGCCCGCGCAAACGCCTGAACTGGAGTACTTCTATCCGACCAGCACGTTGGTGACCAGTCGCGACATCATCACGCTGTGGGTGGCGCGCATGGTCCTCACGGGCCTGCACAACGTGGGCGACGTCCCCTTCCGCCAAGTCTATATCCATCCCAAGATCCTCGATCGCGAGGGGGATACGATGTCGAAGTCGAAGGGGAACGGCGTTGACCCGCTCGATGTAATCGACAAGTTCGGACCTGACGCGCTGCGCTACGGACTAGCTTACTTGTGCACGGAAACGCAAGACGTTCGCATGCCCGTGCAGTTCGAGTGCCCTCATTGCGGGGCCTTGATCGATCAGACTCGGACGAACCGCGAGTTGCCGCGAGTGAAGTGCGGCAAGTGTCAGAAAGAGTTCTCGACACAGTGGGCTCGCAAGGAAGAGGATGCCGCGCTGCCTCGAGGGCTGGTGGTCAGCGAACGCTTCGAAGTGTCGCGTAACTTCTGCAACAAGCTGTGGAACGCGGCGCGCTTCACTCTGATCAATCTCGAAGGCTACTCGGCCGCGCCCGTCGCCGACGACCAATTGGCGCTCGAGGATCGCTGGCTGCTCAGCCGACTTTCGACGGTCACCAAGGCCGCCACGGAAGCACTCGAATCGTATCGCTTCGCGGATGCCGCTCGAGTGCTGTATGACTTCGCCTGGGACGAGTTCTGTAGTTTCTACGTCGAAATGGCGAAGGGAAGGTTGCAAGACCCGACCGCTCGCCCCATCGCCCAACGCATCCTGGCCTATGTGCTGGATAGCTTGTTGCGACTACTGCACCCGATCATGCCTTTCATCACGGAAGAGATCTGGCAGTTGCTCCAACAGGCCGCTCCGGTGCGCGGGATCGATGAACCCGAACCTTTGCCTCCCAGCATCATCGCGGCGCCATGGCCCCAGGGGGACGAGCGTCGGCGCAATGAGGTCATGGAGGCACAGTTCGCGACCTTCCAAGCGGCCTTGGGCGCTGTCCGAGAAATTCGCAGTCGTCAAAACATCGCCCCGCGAACGACGCTCAACTTTTACGTTCGTTGTCCCGAGGCGACCGCCGAACTGCTCAACTCGATGCGGTCCTACTTCCAGTCGATGGGCAATGCTCAACCCGTCGCCTGGGGACCCGACGTGCAGCCGCCCGCCACGGGTGCGACGATGAGTTTGTCGAGCATGGACGTGATCGTCGACCTCACGGGCTTGATTGACGTCGCCGCCGAAGTTGCTCGCAACGAAAAGGAAGAACAGAAGCTGATTGGCTTGGTGAAGGCCAAGCAAGGCAAGCTGTCGAACGCGAGCTTTGTGGAACGAGCACCACCGCAAGTGGTCGCCACCGAGCGAGAAGGATTGGCCAAACTGGAAGAACAGTTGGCCACCGTGCGAGCCGCACTAGCCGAACTGCGAAAGCAATCTTCGTAGGACAGTGCATAGCTCCCAAAGTCGTGGACCACTCCGTGGTCCAACGCTGTTGGCCGTCATAGTCGTGGACCACTCCGTGGTCCAACGCCATCGTCCGGGCGTTGGATCTCGGAGAGATCCACGACTTTCGCCATAGGGAACAACTCGCCGCGAAATAGGAAAAATCGACCGTGTGTGATTTTCCATTTCGCGGTATACGAGGAACCGCGAAATCATAGCGTTGGTTCTTCGGAGAGTTCTACCATGGCTCGTTTGACGATCTCTGGCTGGTTCATCGCGTGGGTGGTGGGCCTGGCAAGTCTATATTCACAGACCACCGCAGCCGCCCAACCTCCCCAAGTTCTCACTCGCGTCTTTTTTCAAGACGACGCCACGCAAACGATTAAGTGGGCTGATTTGCTGGCGGGCGAGAAACCGGTCATGGGACCGGTGCGCGAGATTCAGGGATTCCCCAAACTTGATCCGCAACGGCAACGCATCGTCGGCCTACAACAATCGGGCGGACTGTTGCTCGCCTTGGTCCGCGACAACGATCATGGCCAATTCCAGAGTGGCTGGGTGCTGGTGGAATGCGGCGTGTACGAAGAGGCGCATGGCGATCACTCCCATTGGCTCTATCCGGTAGCTCCTCGAATTCGCGCGGTGCAGTTAGATGGCCAGCAGGGAAATCCGGCGCGATTATACGAGTATGACGGTGCGTTTCATTGGACGGTCGAGTCCAAGAGGGGGTTCATGCGACTCGACCCCGCCAACATCGGCCCCAACGACTCGCCAGCCGCGGTGACGAAGCGGGTCGCCTTCCATCGCGGCGGCAGCGGCGAGATGACGCTATCGTCCGTCGGCAAGGTGGTGGCATTCTCGACCTGGGATGACGCGGAAGGCGACCATGCGGGTCGAGTGGATGTGACGGCGATCAAGCCCGTGGGCAACGATAAACCAACCTTCTCGTTTCAGTTGCCGGTGGCGGGCGCTCGCGAATCGACCACGAATCACGGCAAGGTGTTCTTCGCGACAGCGGAGGGCTTGACCTGGGTAGCCATTCCGCCTCGGATCGCGTCGACCACGACCACGCTGCCGGCGACCAATATCGCCATTGAAGAGGCCTCCGACTCGCCAACCGCTTCGCGGTTCTTGAATTACGGCCACTTTGTGACCTTCACTGCCGGAGCGGGTGAACGAGCAGCGCTTTGTTACCTGGATGCTTCGGCCGTCTCGCCTCGAGTGCTGCGGCTGCCTCTTAAGATGGCCGAAGGCGAAGTGCCGGGCGAGCATGTTGTCATCCGCAACCGCCGCGGCCAACCGGTGGCGTTTGTGTTTCACGAGTCGGCCGCCGAAGCGGTGACGACCGGAAATCTCGCGATCGTCGAGCTTGACCCGGACCGCAATGGCGACTGGAACGACGCGAAACTGGCGATAACCTTGAACGTCGGCGGATCAGGTTCGGCCGAATCGGGTCGTCGTCGGTCGTTGAGCGTCGAGAGCGACAATCGCCGCGCTGTGTACTCGAACCCAGGCGACGGAACGCTGATGGTGCTGTCGATCGACGAACGACGGACGGTGACAGGATTCAAAGTGGGCGGAGCTCCCACGCGAGTGGTAACCGTGGGCGGTCGAGTTTCCAATCACTAAAGACAAAGTACGACGGACTTCCAGTCCGTCGATCGTCCCCGTGCAGTAGGGGGTTAGCCGATAGGCCAAGAGTCTGCCCCATTTCGACGTGGGGCAGGTTTTCAACCTGCCCAGCAGTCCATAAGCCTACCCGGCAGGTTAAAAACCTGCCCCACCAGGCTGTCTTCTAGTCCGTCGACCGGCGCCTGCAAGCCAGCAGTTGACGTTCGATGGCCTCCCAATCGCGAGGTTCATCCTGCACGATGATCTCGAGCCGACTGTCGCGTCGATAGGCGGAGAGCGCAAAAGATGTTTCGTCGCCCGCGCGGTTGATTTGCCACCAGTCGTCGTCGCAATGAAACACTCCCTTCAGTCGAGCGACGCCGCGCAGCCTGCCCAACGCATCGAACAATTCGTCGCGATCGAATAATTCGCTCGCCGCGAAAATCCAACCACAGGCCCACTGGCCTTGGCCCTGGTTGGGTAACCGCAACGGTCGTCCTAATTCGGGGCTCAAGTCCAACTGTATGGTCGAGATCACGCCATGCGCCGAGGCGAGTTCGCTTGTTACGCCTGAGTTCGCTGGCAGCTCATCCAACATCCGTCCCTCCGCAGGCCGCGGATGCACCAAGTCGACATCGTAGCGAGGAGTGCGGACCGGCGTGGCGTTGAGGTCTAGCCAACGGGGGTCGAGCTTTCCCCATTGCGTTTCGGCCACCAGGAGTTTGGGAGGATCAAAGTCGTCGATCCATTGTCGGCACCGACTCACCATGTCCGCGGGTCGTTTGTCGAGCCAATTGAGCACGACGACATCGGCCATTTGGATTTGATCCTGAAAGACCGCTCGATTGACCACTCGCGGGTTATCGTAATCCTTGGGATCGACCAAACAAATCGTCGCTCGCAGGTCGAGTTGTTGATCAAACGGGGCCTTGCGTAGCAAGTCGATCACACGAGCCGGATGTCCAGCGCCGCTGGGTTCGATGATCAACCGATCAGGTCGCGACTGCCGCAAGAAGTAGTTCAGGGCGGGCCCGAGTTCCAAGGAAGTAGTGCAGCAAAAACAGCCCCCGGCCAATTCTTGGACCGCGATATCGGGGGACGATTCCCCCAGCAACGCATGGTCGAGCGACACTATGCCGTACTCGTTGACCAGAATCGACCAACGCTCCCCTGGCGGCCGTTGAGCCAGCAACGACTGAATGGCCGTCGTCTTGCCGGCGCCTAAGAACCCGGTCACCAGATTCGTGGGAACTCGCATGTCATACAGTCTCCAGGCCTGCTCAGCCGATCCTCGCACGTACGGCACATGGGCGACCGATGAAACATCCATCGCTCGGGGGATCGACAAGGAGCAGGGGAAGAAGTTTAGCGAAATCGCGAGCCAGAATGCACTAGCTCGCGACGAGTGCGGCGTCTGGGAACCGGACGAATTTCGGTATGGCGACGCGGCTTGGCCCGCGGCTGATCATCTCGAGAAGCGAGATGGCTACGTCGCTCGCTTCGCGAGCGGAACAGCTTGCGACGAGCGGGGCGTCGGGGAATCGCCCCCTGCCACTCCGCCAACGCGGGGCTTAGAATGGCGAATTCGCCCCAGGATGGCCGCCCAGACGTGGGCCGGGCAGGGGCCCGCGTAACGCCGCCGAGCCGAGGAGAATCCATGACCGAGCCGCTCAATAAAATCAGCCGCCGCATCACTCAACCGAAGAGCCAGGGGGCTTCCCAGGCCATGCTCTACGGGACGGGACTCACTGAAGCCGATATGGACAAGGCTCAGGTCGGTATCGGCAGCATGTGGTACGAAGGCAATACCTGCAATATGCACCTCAACTCGCTTGCCCAGCGAGTGAAAGAGGGAGTGCAAGCGGCCGGGCTGGTGGGCATGCGGTTCAATACCATCGGCGTGAGCGACGGCATCTCGATGGGGACGGATGGGATGAGCTATTCGCTCCAGTCCCGTGACCTGATCGCCGATTCGATCGAGACGATCATGGGCGCTCAGTGGTACGACGCGCTGATCACGTTGCCCGGCTGCGACAAGAACATGCCTGGTTGCTTGATCGCCATGGGCCGACTCAATCGTCCCGCGATCATGATCTATGGCGGCACGATCAAGCCGGGATTCCTCAACGGCGAAAAACTCGATATCGTCTCCGCGTTCCAATGCTACGGCCAGTATCTGGCGGGCTCGATTGACGAGGCCAAGCGCAAGGAAATCGTCAAGCTGTCGTGCCCAGGCGCCGGCGCTTGCGGAGGCATGTACACGGCCAACACCATGGCCAGTGCGATTGAAGCGCTCGGTATGTCGCTGCCTTATAGTGCATCGATTCCCGCCGAGGATCCGGGAAAGCTGGACGAGTGTTTTCAGGCGGGCGCCGCGTTGCGTTTGTTGATGGAGCGCGACATCAAGCCGCGCGACATCATGACTCGCGCCGCCTTCGAGAACGCCATGGTCGTGGTGATGGCGCTAGGCGGTTCCACGAACGCCGTCCTTCACTTGATCGCGATGGCCCGAGCGGTCGATGTTCCCTTGACGATCGACGACTTCCAAGCGGTCAGCGATCGCGTGCCTTATCTGGCGGACCTCAAGCCGAGCGGCAAGTGGGTGCAGGAAGATCTGCATACGGTAGGCGGCACTCCGGCCGTGATGAAGTATCTGCTCGAGAAAGGCCTGCTCAATGGCGATTGCCTCACCTGCACGGGGAAAACCCTGGGTGAAAACGTCGCCAATCTGCCGGGTCTCAAGGCGGGTCAAACGATCGTGCAACCGATCGAGCATCCTATCAAGCCGACCGGTCACATCCAGATCTTGAAGGGCAATCTCGCGCCCGAGGGCTCAGTGGCGAAGATTACCGGTAAAGAGGGGTTGGTCTTTACGGGAACAGCCAACGTCTTTGACTCGGAAGAGCTCATGCTGGAAGCGCTCGAGCAAAAGAAAATCCAAAAGGGCGACGTGGTCATCATTCGCTACGAAGGTCCCAAGGGCGGTCCGGGCATGCCCGAAATGTTGACGCCGACGTCGGCCATCATGGGCGCCGGCCTAGGATCCGATGTCGCGTTGTTGACCGACGGTCGATTCTCGGGCGGATCGCACGGATTCATCGTGGGTCACATCACGCCGGAAGCCCAGGAGGGCGGTCCGCTGGCGTTGGTCCGCACGGGCGACAAGGTGACGGTCGACGCCGAGAAGCGGCGCATCGACATGCATGTCGACGACGCCGAATTGGCCCGCCGCCGAGCTGCCTGGAAAGCGCCGGCCTACAAGGCGACTCGCGGTACGCTCTACAAGTACATCAAGAGCGTGAAGTCGGCTTCGGAAGGTTGCGTCACCGACGAATGATCCGAGTGCGTCGTCGATTTCAACCCAAACCTGAGTTTTGGTAATCAGTCCCCGATGTGGATTTCTCACGGAAATCCACGTCGACTCAACGAGTGCTCGCGTTGCTCCATCCTTCAATTCTCCAGGATGAACACCTCATGGTCCGATCTCCCTTGCTGCTCGCCGTCACACTGTCGCTATTCGCTTCCCTGCACACGATGGCAGGCCTAGGGCAAGAGCGGGGCGCCGTGGAACCGGGCTTCACGAGTCTGTTCGACGGTAAGACGCTCGCTGGTTGGGAAGGGAAAGCCAAGTTCTTTCGCGTCGAGGAAGGCGCGATTGTGGCGGGCAACTTGAAGGAGAAGATTCCGAACAACGAGTTTCTATGCAGCACCGAGCGCTACGGCGACTTTGAATTGCGTTTGCAAGCCCGCTTGGTGGGGCAAGGGGACAACGCGGGCATCCAGTTTCGCAGCGAACGGATTCCCAATCACCACGAGGTGATTGGCTTTCAGTGCGACATTGGCGGTACGAATGAAAAGCCGATTTGGGGCTGGTTGTACGACGAGTCGCGTCGTCGCAAGTTTCTCGCCGAAGCACCCGCGGACAAATTGGCGCCGGTCGTGAAGAAAGAGAGTTGGAATGATTTGGTGATTCGCTGCGAGGGTCCGCGGATTCAGATCTGGGTGAACGGATTGCAAACGGTCGACTACACAGAGACCGACGACAAGATCGCTCGGCAGGGGATCATCGGCCTGCAAATACACAGCGGCCCCCCCGCGGAAGCTTCGTACCGAAACATTCGGCTGAAGAAGCTCTAAACAACGATCGCTATTGGTCGCACGGACATGCATCAGCCGTGTCACTCGGCCCCTCATACTTGCCCTCAAGCCGGGGCAAGTATCACTCGATGGCGAAGCCCGCTCTCAACTCCGCCCCAATCCAACCCTCTCTCCACCCACAAAATCTCCCCACCCAACTCTGGCCACGACCGACCGTCGAGAACGACTCTTTCCGTGCACTTCCGTGCCATTCCGTGGCCAATACCGAATGCAGAGCGTGTACGTGGCGCCGCTGATCATCTCGCGAAGCGAGATGGCTACACAGAGAATGCCGCTCGTAGCGTGTCGAGACTCTTTGGCACCGCAGTCGCTGGCGATTCTTTCCCTTCCATCTCCAACGAGATGTAACCGCGGTACTTTGCCTTGGCGAGGATCGACGCCACACGCGGATAGTCAACATCCAGCGAGTACCACTCGCCGCCGCCATGGTAGGTCTTGGCTTGCACCAGCACGGCATGTGGGGCGAGCAACTCCATTTGTTCGTACATGTTTTCCAGGAAATTGCCGGTATCCAGCGTGGCTCGGAGCCAGGGGGATTTGAGCGAATCGAGAACGCGAATCACGCCTGTGGCCTCGCGCCCGAGTCCCCAGTGGTTTTCCAGCCCCATGACGACGCCGAGCGATTCCGCGACCGGCAGTAGTTTTTCAAAACTCTCTGTCACCCAGGCGAACCCCTGGTCGTCGGTGAATCCCTCCAGACGCGGCTCGATACCCTTGTTTGCCATCAACTCGTCGAAGTTCTTGCTGGTTCCCCAGCGTCCCGTATTCACGCGAATGGTGGGAATCCCCAGTTCATAGGCGAGTTCCAGACAGTGCCGAGTATGATCGATGTTCTTTTGGCGTTTTTCGGCATCGGGGGTCACGAAACCTTGGTGAGTGGAAAAGCCCATGAGATCGAGGCCTAGCGAGAACGCCCGCTGTTTGATCCGCCGCAACAGGGGCTTTTCGACTTTCTCCCCCTTCGCCTTGGCCGCCTCTTCCATATGGACATGCAGGATTTCGACGCCGTCGAACCCCATGTCGGCCGCCATTTCGCAGCAGGTTTCGATCGGAGTCGGCTCGCCGCGAAAGTGCCAAAACGAATAGGTGGAGACGCCGATTCGATTTTTTGGACGAGCAGCAGGTTCAGCGCCGGCTCCATGTTCGGCCGCCGACCACAAAGCGGCCGCTGTCGCGGAAGCGCCAAACCAAGCACGACGATTGAGATCCACAGCGTACTCCTTGTTGTACTAAAAACACGCCAAGCACCAACCGATGCTCGGCGACTTTCCCCGCCGTCCACTCTACCCGCCCACGACCGCGCATTCTCGCCATGAAACGGTATGCCGCCAAGATGGTCGGAAAAACTCGCATCGGCTTGAATGAAGCCGTCGCCAATTGCGTGAGAGTTCAGCCCCACTCGCCGCGCAACGCTGTCGCCGACCTCGCACCCCTCTTCCGCGACATTCAGGCGATGTACACAATGCGAGGCATGTTAGCTGAATGGTCCCCCCACATCCTGCTCGCACTCGATCTCTTGGTCTTGATCGTCTTGTCCGTGCGCGTGGTGATGCGTCGCCGGTCGGTCGGCTTTTCGCTGGCTTGGCTCACAGTTCTGTTTAGCGTGCCGATTTTCGGTGCGATTCTGTACCTGCTGTTGGGGGAGCTGCGATTGGGGGGCAAGCGAGCGAAGTTGGCCAACCTGATCCATGGTCCGTATCAGCAATGGCTGGCCGAGCTGCGCGATCCGAATCGGTCGCCCGCCTTTGATGCTCGCTGGGAGCCGCTCGCGCGACTCGCCGAGTCGGCCGTGGCGATTCCCCCGCTTTGCGATAACCGCATCGAATTGCTTGCCGACGCCGATTCGTCGTTCCAGACCTTGTTGTCCGACATTGAATCGGCGCGGAGCACGGTGCATTTGGAGTTTTATATTTGGGATTCCGGGGGACGAGCGGACGCGGTGGCGGCGGCGTTGGAACGAGCCGCAAAGCGGGGCGTCAAATGCCGCATCTTGCTGGATGACGTCGGGAGTCGCAAGTTCCTGCGGAGTCAGGCGGCTCAAAAGCTACGAGCCGCCGGGGTCGAGGTCGAGGCGGCGTTGCCCGCGAATTTGCTGCGAGCTTTCTTCGTGCGATTCGATCTGCGACTCCATCGCAAGATCGTGGTGATCGACGGCGAAATCGGCTATGCGGGCAGTCTGAATGTCGCCGATCCACTCCATTTCAAACGAGCCACAGGCTATGGCCCTTTCTTGGACGCCATGGTCCGTTTACATGGCCCCGTCGTGGAAGCGTTGGCCGTCACGTTCCTGGAGGACTGGGAATTGGAGACGGGCGCCACGTTCGAGCAATTGCGAGTATCGGGAGATGTCAAGCGACTGGCTGCCGCCGGTGAATCGACAGTGCATGTCATCCCTTCGGGCCCGATGTATCGTCCCTTGTCGATCCAGGAGATCTTGCTGTGGGTGATCTATGGGGCGAGGGACGAGTTGATCCTGACAACTCCGTACTACATTCCCGATGAAGCGTTGCAAGCCGCCCTGATTGCGGCCGCTCGCCGCGGAGTCGAAGTCACGCTCATCGTCCCCGTCAACGAGGATTCGCATCTCGTCCGCTACGCCAGCCAAGCCTACCGCGGCGAACTGGTGGCGGCTGGCGTCCATGTGCTTGAGCATCAGAAAGGGATGCTGCATACGAAGAGCGTCACCGTCGACGGACAGGTCAGCTTGTTTGGCTCGTTGAACCTGGACCCTCGCAGCATGTTCCTGAATTTCGAGATTACGCTGGCGATCTACGATCCCACGTTCACCGAGTCGCTGCGCGAGCTTCAACGCACCTATGCCAAGCAATGCCGACCACTCGACTTAGCGGCTTGGCGATCTCGCCCCTGGACTCGCCAATTCGCGCAGAACCTCGCGCGCTTGCTGGGGCCGCTGCTGTAGAGCAAGGCAGCCCAACGACCCCGCAAGTTTATCCCACACCGATCCTTACTCGCTTTCCAATGTCTGCTAAACTGGCGGGCCGCTGTTGACGTCCACCCACCGTTGGAGATCTGTTCCATGAGTATGTCGTTGTCGTTTGGCCGTCGTCGTTTCCTTCAGACATCCGCCGCCGCTCTCGCCGCCTCCGCGGTCACGCCGCTCATGACTCAAGCCGCCCCTCCCGCGCCCACGGACCTCACTGGCCGCATGTATAAAACGCTGAAAATCGGGATGGTGCGAGTCGAGGGGTCGTTGGTCGACAAGTTCAAGGCGGTCAAGGCAGCCGGCTTCCATGGCATCGAAATGGACTCGCCGGGCATGAACGTCGAAGAGACGAAAAAGGCGATCGCCGAAACGGGCTTGCCCGTGGACGGCACGGTATGCTCGTCGCACTGGAACATCCGTCACACCAGCCCCGACGCGGCCACTCGTGCGAAAGCGCTGGAAGATCTGAAGACAGCCATCCGCGACACGCACGCCGTGGGCGGCAACACGGTTTTGCTGGTGGTCGGCAAGGGGAGTGATGGACCAGAAAGCGAGATCTGGCCGCGCTCGATCGAGAATATCGCGAAAGCGTTGCCGTTGTGCGGCGAACTCGGCATGTATATCGCCATCGAGAATGTCTGGAATCAATTTTTGTACGATCACGAGGGGGATTCGAAGCAGACGGCTGACAAGTTCGTGAAGTATGTCGACGAGTTGAATTCGCCCTGGGTAGGCATGCAGTTCGACATCGGCAACCACTGGAAGTATGGCAGCATGGGCGATTGGATTCGCCAATTGGGCAAGCGAGTGGTGAAGTTGGACGTGAAGGGCTTCTCGCGAGCGATGAACAAGTTTACGAAGATCGACGAGGGAGACATCGACTGGGCCGATGTACGCAAGGCGCTGCTGGAAATCCACTATAGCGGCTGGGTCGCGGCCGAAGTGTCGGGCGGCGGTCCCGAACAACTGCGCGAAATCTCCGTGGCGATGGACAAGGTCTTCGGCTTGAAGGCAACGTGATGTCGGTCGAAGTCTGGGACGTTTTGGTGGTTGGCGCGGGAGCAGCGGGATTGGTCGCTGCATTCCGCGCCGCAGAGTTAGGTGCATCGGTTCTTCTGTTGGAGAAAAACCGACGGCCCGGCGTCAAGATCCTGATGTCAGGCGGGACTCGTTGTAACCTGACGCACGACACCGACAACCGCGGCATCGTCCAGGCCTACGGCGTTCCAGGCCGCTTCCTCCATTCAGCACTCGCCGCCCTCTCGGTCCGCGCCAGCATTCAGCTGTTTGAAGCGGAAGGGGTCTATACCAAGGCCGAAGAGACCGGCAAGGTGTTTCCGCAAAGCGATCGAGCGGCCGATGTGCTCGAAGCCTTGCTCGACCGATTCAAACGCAGCGGCGCCACGCTCGCCACCGAAGAACCACTGCTCGAACTTCAACTCGCCGAATCCCAATTCATCGCGAAGACAACTCGGCGAGAGATCCGTGTTCGTCGAGTCATCGTGACAACGGGCGGACAGTCTTATCCAGGTTCGGGCACGACAGGCGACGGCTACCGCTTCGCCACAACGCTGGGTCATGGCTTGATTCCTCCTCGGCCTGCACTGGTGCCGCTGACGACGCACGCCGCCTGGGTGCTCGATCTAAAGGGGATCACGCTCCCCGACGTGACCTTAAGTGTGTGGGAGAAGGGAAAGCGATTGGCTCAGCGTCGCAGCTCGCTCCTTTTCGCCCACTTTGGACTGACCGGACCCGCCGCGCTCGACGTCAGCCGAGTGGTCTCCGGCCACGCTCGCCCCAGTGACCTCGTTGCGGAAGTCGATTTGCTGCCCGATCTCAATGAAGAGCGCGTCGTGGAGCGGTGGCGTGAGTCACTTGCGGATGCCGGTCGCAAGACGCTCGCCACTTTGCTAGGACAGTGGTTTCCGCAGCGAATCGCCGACGTCGTACTTGCCCAAGCTGGCGTGCCGCCAGATCGAAAGGCCGCCGAGCATGGGAAAGAGGAGCGACAGCGGATTGCTCATACGATCAAGCGTCTCCCGATTCCCCTGAGTGGCACATTGGGATTCAAGAAGGCCGAAGTTACGGCCGGCGGAGTTCCGCTGGAGGAAGTCGACTCGCGGACGATGCAGAGCAAACGAGTGCCAGGGCTTTACTTTGCTGGCGAAGTGTTGGATTTGGACGGTCCCATCGGCGGCTACAATTTTCAAGCAGCGTGGAGCACGGGTTGGTTGGCCGGTTCAAGCGCCGCCGAATCGGCCGCGCAGGCGAAATGATGTACGACGGACTTCCAGTCCGTCGATGCTCATGGAATCGAGATAACATCGAGGGTCCATGAGTCGTAACATAAGTTGGATGCGACGGTCTTTACTTTCAGGAGAGTACACGCATGATCACTCGACGCCGCTTCTGCCAATCGGTCGCCTCGATCACCACTGCCGCATCAATGCATGGCTTGATCGCTCCGAGTGTGAGCGCCGCGGAGGATAGCAAGTACCCACCCGGCAAGTATGTCGACATGCACACGCATCTGGGTCAAACCTGGAACAGCACCGCGCCGCTCTCCGCCGAAGAATTGCTGCGTTGGATGGACGCTCACTCGATCGCGCAGGCCGTCGTGCTGCCGCTGGTGTCGCCCGAGTCGTCAAGCTATTTATTGACCAGCGAGTTTGTACTGGAACAAACTCGCCCGCATCGCGAACGTCTGATTCCCTTCTGCTGTATCGACCCACGAACGTCATACAACAACGGCAAGCAAGGTTTGCGGGACATGATCCGGCGCTGGATCGACGCAGGCGCCAAGGGATTCGGCGAACACAAGACGGGAGTTCCGATCGACGATTCGCGGAACATGTTGCTGTACGAGGCATGCGGCGAATTGAAACTGCCGGTGTTGTTTCACTTGGATGACATTCGCAATACGGACAAGCCTGGTTTACCGGGACTCGAGAAAGCGCTTGCCGCGCATCCCAATTGCCGCTTTATCGGCCACGGTCCTGGCTGGTGGGCCTCGATCGCCGGCGGACTGACTCAGGCCGAGCTGGGTGGTTATCCGAAGGGCCCTGTAGCGCCAGGCGGGGCCATGGATATGTTGATGGAAAAGTATCCCAATCTATTTGGCGATCTGTCGGCGGGGAGTGGTGCGAACGCGATCGCTCGCGATCCGAAGTTTGGCCGCGAGTTCTTGATTCGACGAGCCGATCGGTTGATGTTCGGCACCGATTTTCTCGCCCCCGGTCAAGGCGTCCCGCAATTCGATCTATTCGAAAAGCAGTTCGACTTGCCGGAAGAGGTGGTACGCAAGATCGCTCGCGAAAACGCTCGGCGCGTACTCGCCATCTGACTTGTAGCGGAATTCGCAAGAATTCCGACGCCGGCCCACCAAACGGCTCAACACAAGCGAGCAAGACTCGTGCGCAGAGGATCGGAATTCTTGCGAATTCCGCTACGCGCCTACTCGACGCAATATAGATGACTCGCCGCTCGCAGGAAGAGCCGACCGCCGCTGAGGGCCGGCGAGGCGTAGACGGGCTCGCCCAGCTGGTTGTGGGACAACTCTTCAAACGTACGAGTGAATGCTCGCACGACCGTCGTTTCACCCGCATCATTGACAAAGTAAATTCGATCCCCAGCCGCGACCGGCGAGACCGTGTATTCGCCCGGAATGCGTTTCTGCCAGACACGTTTGCCCGTCTTGGCATCCAAGCAAGTCGCGATCCCTTGGTCGTCTACCAGATACAACTGATCGCCTACCAAGATGGGCGAGGGGACGAATGGTCCTCCGCGAGCCACGATCCAATCGACATGGCTCTCAGTGACATCTCCCTGTCCACCTGGTCGGATACAAAACGTTTTCCCTTTCGGCCCACTCACCGCAAACACTCGATCCAAGCCTACGACCGCCGTCGGAATGCACTCCCGTTGTAGCCCTTTCACGGTCCACAGCGATTCCCCCGTCGCTGCATCAAACGCATCCATAGATTCGGACGAGCAGACCAGGAGTTCCCGCCGCCTGTTGGCTGTGATCATTTGAGGCGAGGACCATGAGTGCCAACTGCCAGGCCGGTCCACTCGCCAAAGATTGCTTCCCGATTTCTTGTCGAGCGCAATCAAGTACGATTTTCCGTAGTGATCGCATTGAATGAACAACTGGTCGCCATCCAAGAGCGGCGAACTCGTATGTCCGAAGCGATTTTCAAACGCTCCATACTCGTCAGCAAGCGATCTTTGCCAGCGTAAGTTGCCTTGCAAATCGAGGCAAAATACGTCGCCAGTTCCAAAGAACGCATAGATGAACTCGCCGTCGGTTGTCGGCGTGGGGCTCGCCATACCGCTCTTCGTCGCGTGGAACAAAGTGGGCGCCGTCCCCCACATCCTTCGATCCCAGGCGACTCGCCCGTTGCGTCGATCCACGGCCAAGACATGCAGCTCGCTCTGCTTCGCCCCCTCGGCGGTTGTCACATACACCCAATCTCCCCAGACAATCGGACTGGCGATGCCTTGGCCGGGCAGGGGAGTTTTCCACACCACGCCTTGAGTCGCAGACCAGCGCAGTGGACCGGCGCCCTCGGTGCTTACCCCATTGCGTCCGGGACCTCGCCATCCCACCCAAGGTTCGTCCGCCCGTACCCAACCGACCACCGCTAGTATCAAAACGCCCGCCAACAAGCCGCGAAGTTCCTGGTCTTTTCCCGTCAACAGTGCATCCATTCTCATGGGGCAGCCTCCTTCGGCGGTGGTGACGAGATTTTCAGCGGAACGCCCGCCCCTGTGGCATCGCAGAATCTCAACTGAAACGTCCAGTTGTTCGGCACGGCGGGATCGGCGTGCTGTGGACCTTGGCAGATCTTGACCAGCAAGCGGTTTGTGCCGGACTGAAGCTGTACGGGAACCATGAAGCGGTCGAGCCGAGTTCCATTCAGCCATTGCTTGCGTGCGAGTACTTTGTCGCCGTTGATCCACACCGTCAAGTTATCATCAGCGCTGCAACGCAACTGACACGCCACCGGTTTGTCCAAAACCAACTCCGAGTACGCATAACCGACCGCCTCACGCGCCGCTGCCAACGCACGAATCAAGTCGACTTGCCCCAACGGGTCTTCCGTGGCGTGCGTTTTCCAACTAACCGAGTTCTGCCCAACGCCCGCGAATACCTGGTCCAGTTTGACCGTTCTCTCGGGCTCATACTGGTTCTCGAATCCCGAGGTTCCAGGTGCGTCAAAGGGGCCTACCAGATGCCAACGAGTTACGAAGCCGAGACGTGAAATTGGATCGACTTGCTCGCCAAGTTCCCGGAGTTTCTTCGCGGCCAACAAGACTTGGTCGCTCTCGCGAGCATGGATGAAGGCCAGGCGATATTGGACCAGAGCGTCGTCTCGGCGGCGCTTTTCGCGGGCGAGTCCATCTCCTTCACGGATCGTCGCCGAAACGGCATCGCCGCGAAACTCTGGGTCGTCCAACTGTTTCGCGATCCAGGCGTTAGAAAATCCGGGCGTCAAGCGATCGAGCAGGTGGAGGGCCCACCGTCGAGCTCGTCCGGGTCGAGCGGGATCTTGCACATACTTTTCGATATCGGCCACAGGCCATTCCGCCGCCGGACGAGTCGATTCGCGAGCAGCCACATCGTCGAGCACCGTGCGTAGCCAGTTCGCAGCGACCACGTTCGTTGTATCGAGAGCGACTAGCAAACGCGGCACGGCTTCCGGTCCCGACCGTTTCAAGCGTTCCACGGCAGCTTGAGCTGGTTCGCTGCCAACCGCATTCGGCCTCACCGCCGCGACGATCTTCAGGTCGTCATCCAAGGCATCGCCCTGGGTTTCATTGGACCAAGTTCCCAAGAGCACCAATGATACGATCCACCAACACCATGTTGGCATTCGTCGATCGCACAGCGTGGAATTCGTCGTGGCGCACCTATCGCTTCGCATGCCCGTTCTCCTCAACTCACGCCAGCCAAACTAGACAGAGTCGAAACCCTTTACCTGAGGCGTGGGAGTCCAATGGGGTAAGTCGTCGAGCGGCGCAATAGGGCGTGGGAGTCGGCGCCAGCGAAAAGCTCGCAGATTCGACTGAGTCGTTCCTGGAGTATCGACACGAATCAATTCAGAACGCCATTTGGCAAAGAACTGAAAATTACTGGCCGTTTTGACCACGACCATCTTCGCCTCGGCGACATCAATGCCCAAATGCCAGTAGAGAGTCGGATGATTTACGGCAAAGGAACGTTCGCTCATCACGACGATTCGCACCCCACCACACTCCAAGAGCGCGGTTCGACCAATTCGACAGACTCCGCGGTCCGCGATGTCGACCGTCACTCCCTCGGAAACCGCGGCAACGCGAGCGGTGACTGACACCGGCGAACTGAACTCGCAATCGTTGCGGCCGCCAATGTCGAGCGTCACGGTGGTTGCGACTCCCGCCGCATGTGCAACCTCCACGGCGTGGGAATCCACAACAGGCACGAGCGCGAGACAAGCGGGCCGCTGATTCAATAACTCGCGCAGCAAACAGGTGTTATCTCCCGGAGCCCCCCCGTACACCGAGTCTCCTGTGTCCGAGAGGATGACGAGTCCGCGAGGAGCTTCCACAGCGAGTCGCACGGCATCGTCTACAGCCACTCGCTCTGACCGCCAGAAGTCGTCGCGCATGTCCCACGCGAGTTGTGACATCTCGGCGGCTAAGCGTCGAGCCAGCACTGCGTCGCCCGCAGTATGCACCACAACCGACCAGCCTCCTTCGGAGACATCGAGCCACGGTTGCATGGGATAGGGAGATACGTCCAGCACCCCCGGGAGACGCTCGAGTTCGCGAGCCCGATCAAACCATCGTTTCATCGGGCCAGCGATGGTCAAAAACTGATCTTGAGGGGTGATCAGCGGAATCTTCTGCCAGGCCACGACTGGCCGTACGCCACTCTCCAGCATCTGGAACAGGAGGCGGGCCGTTTTGCGTCCCGTCGCCACGGTGTCGTGCGGCTGCGTCTCGTGACCGACCAGAAGGTCGGCATTCCGCACCATGCGGCGAGTGATGTTGGCGTGATGATCGAACGGAATGACGATAGGCGTATCGGGCCCCACCACATCCCTGACCGCTTCCAGGACCGCGCCTTCGATGTCATCCTCGGATTCCGCTGCCGCGGCGCCATGCAAAGCCAAGAACACCGCGTCGACTGCACCGGCATTCCTCAAACCTGTCAGCAGTTCCGCCAACAGTGATTGAAACGTCGCGTCCGTGATGGTTCCACCAGCGCCCGCCCAAGCTCGAACAATTGGAACCCACTCGACGTTCCGTCCCTGAGCTTCCGCCACTTCGAACAAGCCGCCGATCGGCCCCGCGCCGCGCATGCGCTCCAGAATTTCGGCCCCATGATAGAGACCGTATCCTTCAAACTCGCTCAGATCAGCTCGCAAGGGTGAAAACGAATCGGTCTCTTGAGCGAGTTCCGCGACCGCGATTCGCCAACGCCTTGCCTGACTCGACATACTTAAGTCTCCCTGATTCAAAACTCCCCAACTTCGAAAAACAGCCAGATCTTCATGAATTGAGCGCACCACCACACGGCTCGCAACTCATCGGTGCTTACGAACGTCTGCCCAAGAAGTACAACGGCACACCGAGTGCCACGGGGAGCAATCCGATGAGTGCCAACGAGCCAGCATAGTCAATGCTCGAGTACAGCATGTAGACGCTGGTCGCGCAAAACAGCAGTGGGGTGACTGGGTATAACGGCACTCGGAATGGGCGCACCTTTTCCCGATCAATCACTCGCAGCACCATCAGCGAAATTCCCGTCAGCAGGAAGAACGCCCAAAAGATGGGCGCAGTCGCGGCGACTAATGTGCCGAACCCACCGCCAAAGTTGTTCCACTCGAGTGGTTTGGCGGACATTTTCGCAATCATTAACGCAGCATCCACGGCGCCTCGACCTGCTTCCGTTCCGACAATCGCGGTCATCCCCAGAGCCACCGCGCCCGACGCCAACAACGACCACACGGGCGTGTTCAACCGAGGATCCCAATGCTTGAGAAATCCAAACAGCGAGTGATCGTTGCCCATCGTGGCGTAGACGCGCGAGCCTGTCAGCAGCAAACCGTTGATCGCGCCGAGCGCGGAGATCATCACCAAAACGCTGATGGCACGTCCTCCCCAATCACCGACGGCGCGAGTCGCCACGTCGGCCGCTGGCGTCCAGGAATCTCGTGCTCCATCGAAACCTAAGGCCCACCAGTAGGCGGCGTTGATGATCAAGTAGACGACGAGAATGAGCGCGATGCCGCCGAGCAACACCTTCGGAATATTCTTCTCGGGATCACGCACTTCCGCGGCGACGAAGGCCGCGTCATTCCAACCACCGTAGGTGTAGAGCACCAAGATCATGGCGAGCCCAAAACCGGGCCCTCCCATGGGCTTCGTGGGACTCAATTCACTACCACCGCCCGATGCAAACACGGCCAGCACCACGATGGCCGCGAGCCCGACGATCTTGACCAGACTGAGTACGTTTTGAAGCGTCTTGCCGACTCGAGCGCCGAGGATGTTCGCCACGGTCAAGACGGCGATTGATCCCCCTGCTACCCACGCCGACCCGCCCGCCCCTTGTTCGCCCCGAAACGCGGCCGCGTAATCAGCAAAGGCGAAAGCCATGGAACCAATACTGCCCGTCAGCGTCGCCGCCAACTGAGACCAGCCGAATAGAAACGCCACAAACCCGCCAAACGCCCTTTTAAGATAAGCGTAATCGCCGCCCACGTAAGGGTAGGTCGTCGCGAGTTCGGCGTAACAGAGCGCTCCGATGAACGACAGGATGCCGCCCGCCACCCAGACGGCAAGCAACCCGAGCGGGCCCTCGACGTTGCTAAAAATCAGGGCCGTCGACTTAAAAATCGACGTTCCCACGACAATGCCGACGATGATGCTGATCCCATCCCACGGTCGCAAGTGCTGTTGATGGGATGAAGGCAACTCCTCGGAACGCTGAGTACTCGAAGTGTCCTGCGTCATGCGGGCTCCGGACGATCTAGCGGTAAACGGCACAACTGATGAGCGTATCCTTCAGCGATTGAATGGTCGCGTCGGTCGTCTTGAAGCCGCGCACGTACAGCATCTTCAGCGTCGGCGCGCCTTGCAAATGCAACAGGTTCTCTTCATCGACCGGATTGTCGCTGATGTTCAACACTCGGAGCTTCTTCAACGGGCGAAGATGCACTAGCCCTTCGCCATTAATGCCCGACTTGTTGAGGGTCGCGACTTCCAGATTCTCGAACTTCAAGCAAGCTTCCAACTCGTCATCCTTGATCGGGCACCAGGCCAGATTGAGCGTGCGCAGTTCGACGAGCGGAGCGAGGGTCTTCAATCCCGCACCGGTCACTCGACTTCGCTCCAGCACCAGGACCACCAAATTTTCCAGTCCCGCCAGGTGCTCAAGCCCCGCGTCACTCACCTCGGTACGGTCGAGATACAACATCTCGATCGTCTTCAATGCCGCCAGCGACTTGAGTCCTTCGTCGGTGACCGCCGTGCCGCCGAGCGCGACGACATTGAGCTTGGGGAAGTGCGCGAGCCAAGCGAGTGCTGCGTCGGGAAGTCCGGTGTCGGTCGCTTCCACCACCTGCACATGCCCCTCGTCGTCCTTTTCCACGGTCACTTGGTATTTACCAAGAGCAACCACCGCGGAAGCCTCGTCCGTCACTTCTGGCAGCGGTTTCACTTCCACGGCCGCTCGCCGAACTTCCCGCTTGTGGACCCAACCCGTGTGTTTCTCGCCATCAATTTCGGCCGTGCCGCCGATCCAAGGATCTCGCACTTCGGACAGCACGATTTCCGCTCCTCGGTCCAGCACCTTGACGGGCTTATCCTTGAAGCCCAGTTCCACACCCGCCTGCACCGTAACAACTCGATCGCCCGCTTTCAGATCGACAGCGAACGTACGGCCCGCGGAACCGAGCAACACCAGCGCGGCAACGACGAGTGGACTCACGCTTGATGTAAACAAGTTCTGGAGCGAGGAAACTAGATTTTCGCTTGCCCGATCGCTGAACCAGGTCTTCATGATCCTTCTCCCACCGTATCATCCCAACGGCTACGCTTGCGCCGCATCGGCCACCATTGCTCGACACGAACCGCGCACATCTCAGGAGCCGGTTGAGAGCCCCAAAAACGCGGCCACATCTTAGGTTACGCAACCACCGGCCGCCAGCAGGGAAGGGGGGAAACACCGCGACGAATCGCCGCCGCTCGCGAAGTAGCCATCTCGCTTCGCGAGATGATCAGCCGCGCACCCAACACGCCGCCACTCAAAATGCCGACCGATTACCAGAAGCCGAACTCGCCCAAAGCAATTCCGCTCGCGAAGCGAGCGGGCTACGTCGCCATCTCGCTTTGCGAGATGATCAGCCGCTAACCCAACACGCCGCCACTCAAAATGCCGACCGATTACCAGAAGCCGAACTCGCCTAAAGCCGTTCCGCTCGCGAAGCGAGCGGGCTACGTCGCCAGCACGCAACCTTCGCGCAATAGCACAAACAGCGCGGCGGCGATCAGATCGGCTGTGGTCCCAGGATTGCGACGATGCCCGTCCGACCTCAGATAGAAGTCGAGGTCCCCCACCGCGAGATAATACCGCTCGCTTCCCATCTCGCCAGCTCGCAACACAGCCCGAGCAAACTCGACGATGTTGTTCGCCGTCTCCACGCCGCATTTGCGCACGATCAAACTGTCGGGCTCGCGAGCCAAAAATCGAACCTGAGCGTGAACGATTGCGTCCACGGCCTTCACTCCTCGGTCCAAGTCGGCCCTCAGCCACGGTACCAAGCACTCGAATACATCGCGATATCCGGTGACATATTGGCGAGCGATCAGGTCGCGGTCGGCGGCGGCTTGCATGGCGTCAAGCAAGCTTGGGGGCGCCGCGGCCCGTACGTCCATCGACTCGACCTCGCCCAATCCGCCTGGTTGAGCTAACCGAATCGCCTCGTAGACGTCTCGGCTATCGTCGTCCGTCAGTTGCTGCAAAATTTGAGCTACTCCGGCGTCGAGCGGTTGATCACGCGGCACGGCTGCCAAAGGAGCGAACAAGAGCGTAATGCCAAGATTCGTGTTGGTGTTTACCAACTCCCGAGTGGCTTGAATCGCCTTCAGGCAAGTTCGTCCCACCCCTTGAGCGACCGCCGCTTCCATCGCCGGCGCAATCGCCACCGCGCTCAATGCGAAATCGGCGAACGTCAAATCCTCGAAATCAGCTCCGCGGTGCACATTGCCCACCTTCGGCGCCATCACTTCCCAGAGGCAGGCGAGCGTCGCACATTGGCCGATCGTAGGGAACGCAGCGAAATTCAAGGAATATCCTCCGGTTGCGACTGAAGTGATTGGAGGCGAGTGAAGTGGTAGAGGAAGATGCCCGATGCCACGCCGACGTTCAAGGAATCGGTTCCACCGTGCATCGGCAGCGTGACGGCTCGTCGACAACTGGCCTGCACCTCGGCCGGAATCCCATGCCCCTCGTTGCCAAACACCAGCGCAAATCGATCAGGTCGAGCGGCATCGTAGAGTGGCTCGGCGGCGGCGTCGAGCGTCGTGGCGGCAAACTCGACGCCGAATTCTTGCTGTAGTCGAGCGACATCAGCCGCTAAGTTATGCGAGATCATCAGCGGCAATTGGAAGACAGTCCCCATCGAGGTACGCAGAACTCGACGCGAGAAAGGGTCCGCGCACCGAGAAC
This sequence comes from Pirellulales bacterium, assembly GCA_046349915.1. GTDB lineage: Bacteria > Planctomycetota > Planctomycetia > Pirellulales > Pirellulaceae > CAIXSC01. The sequence continues at coordinate 256,269 of JAXMBL010000005.1, forward strand.
TCGCCAGCACCAAGTCGACCCCAAACGCCGCACTATTGCGGAGAATGCAGCCCATATTCTCGGGATCATTGACGTCCGCCGCGACCACAATGGTCAGCGTCGGACGAGCGGCCGCAATCACTTCGCTCCATCCCAACCCATCCGCTCGGCGGCCACACGCTAAAACTCCCCGATGAAATTTGAACCCCACCACGGCGTTCATCAACTCGTGGGGCACAATAAACACTCGAGTTTCTGGCGCAAACCGCGGCAACAACTCGTCGACGAACTTCTCGTCCAACAACACCGACTCGATAGCGAATCGGCTAAGCAACAGTCGCTCGACGACCAACCACCCTTCCGCGATGAACAATCCTGAGGGCCGAGTGAGATTGGACCGCGGCAAGTCACGATAAACAGCGATGCGGGGATCTTCGAGCGACTGAACAAACTCTACCGCCATCCCCCCTCCAAGAAAACAAGCTGTTGCGAATCAGATATGGGCGAGTCGGGCGTCTGGTATTCGATCGTTTGTCTGATGGCGACGTGCTTGGTGCGCGGCTGATCATCTCGCGAAGCGAGATGGCTACTTACCAACAACCAATAGCTAATGACCAACAACTAATGACCAATGACCAATGACTTCCTTACGCCAATATCTCCTTCACCACATTCCCATGAATGTCGGTCAGTCGGAAATCGCGTCCCTGGAAGCGGTAGGTCAGTCGAGTGTGATCGATGCCCAGGCAATGGAGCAGGGTGGCGTTCATATCGTGGATATGAATCGGATTTTGCAGGATGTTGTAACTGAAGTCGTCGGTCTCGCCATGGACGATACCCGGCTTGATGCCGCCGCCCGCGAACCACATGGTGAAGTTTCGAGGATGGTGATCTCGCCCGTAATTGTCTTTGGTCAAAGTTCCTTGGCTGTAAACCGTACGACCAAACTCGCCACCCCACACGACCAGCGTATCCTCCAACATGCCTCGCTGCTTCAAATCCTTAATCAGCGCGGCGGAAGGCTGATCCATCGCCTTGCACAACTGCGGAATCTGTTTCGGCAAGCTGCCGTGGTGGTCCCAACCGCGGAGGAACACTTGAGTGAACCGGACGCCTCGTTCGGCCATTCGCCTTGCTAGCAGGCAGTTGTAGGCGTAGGTGCCGCGTTGAGTCACTTCGGGGCCGTACATATCGAGCACGCTCTTCGGCTCCGACGAGAAATCAATCAGTTCCGGGACTGACATCTGCATGCGGAACGCCATCTCGTATTGAGCGATGCGCGATTGAATCTCGGGGTCGCCCGCTTGATCGAACTTTTGCTTGTTCAGTTCCGCAAGCCCGTCGAGCATATTGCGGCGAGCATCGCCGGAGACGCCGGGCGGGTTGGACAAGTAGAGGACCGGGTCGCCGCTCGATCGCAGCGAAACCCCAGCGTGCTGAGTCGGCACGAAACCCGATCCCCACAGACGCGAGAACAGGGCTTGCGACTGCGAACCGCTGGCCAAACGAGAAGTCAACACGACGTAGGCGGGCAGATCCTTGTTCGGACTGCCGATGCCGTACGACAACCAAGCTCCCAAACTCGGTCGACCAGGAATCTGGCTTCCCGTTTGGATGTAAGTGATCGCGGGATCGTGGTTGATCGCTTCCGTGTACAACGAGCGAACGATGGCAATATCGTCGACGATCGACGCCGTGTGCGGCAACAACTCGCTCACCCAAGCTCCATGTTTGCCATGTTGAGCAAACTTGAACAGCGATGGAGCGATTGGGAAGCGCGACTGCCCCGACGTCATGGTCGTCAAGCGTTGCCCTTGCCGCACCGACTCAGGCAGGTCCTTGTCGTAGAAGTCCTGCATCTTCGGCTTGTAGTCGAACAGATCCATCTGCGAGGGAGCGTCGGCCATGAACAGCCAAATGATCCGCTTCGCTTTCGCCGGATGATGCAGCTTGGGCAACACGCCTAGACTCTCGGGAGTTGCGGTCCCCGAGCCCTGGCTCGCGGCGCCGCCCGCGGCCGCGTTGTCGGCCGCGAAGAGTTGCGGGTTCAACAACCCACCCAGCGCGGCAGCGCCGAGCCCCGTGGCGGTCCGCCCAAAAAAGTAACGTCGAGTTTCGAGCAGCTTATGTTCTTGAATCGGGTCCATCGTCAAGTGACTCCGTGAGCTAGCTATTCCTTCGTGACTGTCTCGTCCAAGTTCAACAGCACGTTGGCAACCATCGTGTAAGCAGCCAATTCGTTGACGTCCAACTGCTGATTGCGAGCGGCGTCACCGTAGGCCAACAATTGAGCCGCGGCTTCTTTGTTCGATTGAAACAACTTGAGCTGTGAGTCAAACACTCGCTGTAGCACGGCTGACTCAGCCGCGGTGGGCGTGCGAGCGGTCGTGAGCCGAAACCCAAGCGTCGCTCGCTCGGCAAATGTCGGTCCTCCCTCGGCAACCATCCGTTCCGCCAGCTTGCGAGCGGCCTCGACGAACTGCTTGTCGTTCATCAACACCAGCGCTTGCAACGGCGTATTCGTGCGTGCTCGACGAACGGTACACGTTTCGCGAGACGGCGCGTCGAAGGTCGCCAGCGAAGGCGGCGGCGACGTGCGTTTCCAGAACGTGTAGAGACTACGTCGATAGAGTGCGTCGCCCGAGTCTTGCTTGAAGACCGAGGTGTTGCTGCCGACGAATCCCACCGCTTCCCACAAGCCGTCCGGCTGGTAGGGCTTGACGCTCTTGCCGCCACGCCGTTCGACCAGCAAACCGCTGACCGCGAGCGCCGAGTCCCGCAGGACTTCGCCATCCATGCGGAAGCGAGGGCCTCGCGCCAACAGCTCGTTGCCTGGGTCGCGTTGAGCGAGCGCGGGGGAAACTCGCGACGACTGCTGATATGTGTGGGACAGCATCATCATCTTGAGCAGTCCCTTCACATTCCAGCCTGTCCCTTGGAACTCGACAGCCAACCAATCCAGCAACTCGGGATGCGTGGGAGGCTGGCCCTGCGAGCCAAAGTCTTCGGCCGTCTTCACGATGCCGGCGCCGAAGAGTTGTTGCCAGAGTCGATTCACCGTCACGCGAGCGGTGAGAGGATGCTCGGGCGAGATCAACCATTGAGCCAATCCCAGGCGGTTGCGTGGTGCGTCGGCAGCCAGCGCCGGGAAGATCGAGGGGACGCCCGCTTCCACTTTTTCGCCAGGCTTGTCGTACTGTCCACGAGTCAACACAAACGTGTCGCGCGGCTTCGGCATATCGGCCATCACCAGCGTGGCCGGAATGGCGCCGTCGAGATCATTTCGTTTCTTGGTTAACGCCTCGACCTCATTCCGCAACGGCTCGAACTGCATCTTCGTCTTGGGATAGACGAATTCCAGAAAGTAATCGCGCAGCCGTTTCTTTTGTTCGTCGTTCCGTTTGTCCGGCTCGGCCTTCACCGCCTCGCTCACAGGCCCAGGCAGCGTCGACTTCGACTGCCCTCGTTCGTAGGCGACCCATTCAGTCAGCGACTCGAAGCTCTGCCCGTTTTGCGGAGTGCGAGTCACAATCCCCGCCTTGTCCCAATAGCAAGTACCACCGAACTGAGTGAAGGCCCAGCCGTTGATCATCGCGCCGGGCGCCAGTCCGACTTTCGCCGCCTCAACCTCCAACCGCACCCATTCGCCCAATTTGGGTAGCGGCCCCATCGGCAGGCGACTGACCGACCCCGACTGTCCCCATTCAATCAAGTTCTCTCCCCAGATGGCGCGATGTTCCCAACTGCCATCATTCCATTGCAGCATGACTTCCTGCGGCGGATTCGCCGGATCGAGATAGACATAGGCGAATAGCTTGTCTCCTTCGCCCACCTTCAGACCTGGGTTGGCCCCGGTAAAGAAGTGCTGACTCAACCCCGGCGCCGTTCGCTTCGATGCCTTGGTCCCACTGAGGACCGGCGCGGGCGCACCGAGAAATTCCCAGGGCGAGTCGCCTTGAAGCTGAGCGCCCGCGGGAGCAGCGTCGTCGATCCACACAAACTCCTTCGGCTCGTTGCCGGCAGGTGTGGCTGGAGTCGACGCCGGCTCGACATACTCGACCTTCGCCAACTCGTCGGCAATCCGTTTCCTGAGGCTCGCAATCTGCTCGTCGTACGTTTGCAATTGCTTTGTTTGCTCTTCCGTCGGGATCTTCATCACGGGCGGCGTCAGCAGGTTATTGCCGTCCATCGCCGGGTCTGCCGCCGCGTTAAAGAACGCGTACAACTGATAGAACTCTTTTTGAGAAATAGGATCGTACTTGTGGCTATGGCAAACCGCACACCCCAGCGTCAATCCCAGCCAGACCGTCCCAATCGACTCGGTGCGATCGACCGCGTATCTGACCAGCACTTCGTCGTTGATCGAGCCGCCCTCGCTGGTTGAAACGTTGCAGCGATTGAAACCGCTCGCCACCTTCTGTGAAGTTGTCGAGTTGGGTAGCAAGTCGCCCGCGACCTGCTCCAGCGTAAAGCGATCGAACGGCACGTTGTCGTTAAACGCCTGAATCACCCAATCGCGGTAGGGCCACATCGAGCGCTCGTTATCGAGGTGCAAGCCATGCGTGTCGCCGTACCGGACGGCGTCGAGCCAATAACGGGCCATGTGCTCGCCGAATCGCGGCGACTTCAGCAGTCGATCCAAGAGCCGCTCGTAGGCGTCGGGCGCCATGTCGTTCACGAAAGCATCTACTTCCGCCGGAGTGGGCGGCAAACCGGTCAGGTCCAGCGTCGCACGGCGGATCAACGTGACCTTGTCGGCGAGCGGCGATGGCTCCAGCGTCTCGCGTTCGAGCCGTTGGAACACAAAGCGGTCAATTGGATTGCGAACGAGCGACGCGGCTTTCACGTCGGGTGGATTAGGTCGAGTTGGCTTGACGAACGACCAATGTTCCTTCCACTCCGCCCCCTGTTCGACCCAAGTCTTGATCAGGGCAATCTCCGCGTCGGACAACGTCTTGCCCGATTCTGGAGGCGGCATCTTTTGGTCGGGGTCAGGCGAGAGGATACGAGCGATGAGTGCACTGTCGCCCGACTTACCAGGGACGATGGCCACTTGGCCACTTTCTCCCTTACCTAGCGCCGCATCGCGTAGGTCGAGCCGCAGGCCCCCCTTTCTCGTCGCCTCGTCGGGACCATGGCATTGGTAGCAGCGATCCGACAGCAGCGGCCGGATCTGCTTGTTGTAGTCGATCGCTGGGGTTTGAGCGGAGGCACCGGCGAGCCCACTGAAAAACCCGCTGGCTACCAGCGACACGGTGGGCAGCAAGGATCGCCAACGCAGTTTGGTCAACATCGCAGTCATCTGCGCCTTTTCCTCGTGAGACTTGTCTGACGTGTGCGGAGGTGGGACTTTGTGCAACTCCCACGGCGACCAGCTTACGCCAGCCGCTAGGGTCGCCAAAGCAACGTCGCACATATATTAGGGGCGGGTTTTGGATCGAGAACCCCATTACAACAAGCCCCCTCGGGAATGTCCAGCCAAGCGTGCGAGGCAAACCGCAAATGGCCAGAAAATGACCAGGGGTGGGGATCAGGCCAGTTTGTTGGGCAGACGGACGTTCCACTCGAGACAGACGGCTGGCGTTACGCTTCATTATGGCGTTCAATGGGTTATGGAAGGGCATAGAATCAGGCAGGGCGACACTTCCCGCGCTCCAGCGTCGGGTAGTGCTCGTCCACAAGTCCATTCCCACTGCGGTGGTTTCAGAGTCCAAGCGAGCAAGGTGACAGCTGATGATTCGAACGGGGCAGGGAAGTACGGACAATGGCAGACTTGCGGTGAATCGAGTGCTCCTGGGCGGGTGGGCGGCCTTTGCGGCGACAGCGTTCGCCATGACAGCTGTCGCCGTGACGGTCACCGTGGCAGGGGCTCAAGAGGCTGAACGGCCGGTTCAGTTCACTCGCGATGTTCGCCCCATCCTGGCTCAACATTGCTATGCGTGCCACGGCCCCGACGCGGAACATCGCGAGGCCGACCTGCGACTCGACACCCGCGAAGGCCTGTTCGCCTCCAGAGACGGCAAACCCGCGGTCAAAGTGCGGGATGTCAACGCGAGCGAGTTGATTTACCGCGTGCTAGCTGAAGCGGAAGACGAGCGGATGCCGCCTCCCCAGTCGGGTCCTCGTCTCAAGCCCGAACAGATTGACATTCTGAAGCGTTGGATCGCTCAAGGGGCTGACTGGCAATCGCACTGGTCGTTCGAGCCGGTGAAGCGTCCTGCTTTGCCCATGGTTCAGAACACCGCTTGGGTGCGTAACCCCATCGACCAGTTCATTCTCGCTCGACTAGAAGCCGAGGGCCTAAAGCCCAACTCGGAGGCGGATAAACGCACCTTGGCCCGTCGAGCGGCGTTGGACTTGACCGGGCTGCCGCCGCCCGTCGCGTTGCTGAACGCGTATCTGCAAAATGATTCCCCCACCGCGTATGAAGCGTATGTCGACGAACTCTTAAAGCTCCCAACCTATGGGGAACGCTGGGCGCGAGTATGGCTCGATCTGGCTCGCTACGCCGACACTCGCGGTTACGAAAAGGATCGCAGCCGCACCATCTGGCGTTATCGCGACTGGGTGATCGAAGCCTTCAATCGCGATCTGCCGTACGATCAGTTCACGATCGAGCAATTGGCTGGCGACCTGCTCCCCAACGCCTCGACCGACCAGATTCTCGCCACCGCCTTCCATCGCAATACGTTGGTGAACGAGGAAGGCGGCACCGATGACGAAGAGTTCCGTGTGGCGGCGGTGAAGGATCGAGTCGATACGACCATCCAAGTTTGGATGGGATTGACGATGGGTTGCAGCAAATGTCACAGCCACAAATACGATCCAATCTCGCAGCGCGAGTACTACCAGTTTTACGCGTTCTTCAATCAGACCGAGGATAGCGACAAAGGGGATGAACGTCCCACCTTGCCGACGCCGACTCGCGATCAGTTAGCGGTTGAAGAGAGGATTCGCGGCGAGTTGGCTGAACTGCGTCGCCAATACGACGCGACGAAGCCACAGTTGGCCGAACCGCTGGCGGCTTGGCTGCTAACATTCGCAGGACGCAGTGGCTGGTCCCGCCCCAAGCCCACGGAGTTCAAGGCGGCCAGCGGCGCCACGATGAAGCTGCTCGACGACCAATCGCTGCTGGTCCAAGGCGCCGGACCGGACAAAGAAACTTACACCGTGAAGATGCCGGTGCAGCCGTCACGACTCACGGCAATCCGCCTTGAAGCAATCCCCGACAAGTCGCTCCCCAAGGGAGGCGTGGGACGGTCGCACAACGACGGCAACTTTGTGTTGACCTCCATCACGGTCGAATCGCACGACTCGCAGGGACAAGCCGTCCCGCTCAAGATAACTCGCGCGGTCGCTGATTACGCCCAGCAAGGCTATCCCGTCGAACATGCGGTGACGAGTCCCAACCCCAAGAAGAACGGGTGGGCCGTGTCACCTCAATTGACTCAACCTCATAAGGCGATTTTCTACTTCGAGAAGCCACTCGAACTGACCGAACCGCGGACGCTCAACATCAAGCTCGATCACCAATTCGAGTTTTCGTATCCCGGGTTTAGCTTGGGCCGTTTCCGCCTCTCGGTTACGGGCGACGAATCTCCAACACTCGACGGCGATCTACCGGAGGATCTGCTGGCGATCGTGCTAAAGTCCCCCGAGGAGCGTACGGCGGCAGAGCGACAGCGACTACTCGACCACTACGCGACCATCGCTCCACTCACTCAGCCCATCCGCGAGCGTATTGCCCGCAAAGAAGCCGAACTGAAGTCGATTCAGCCGCCGTTGACTCCGGTGCTGCGTGAACTGCCTGAGAAGCAACAGCGAGTGACGAAGGTTCATGTCCGCGGAAATTTCCTCGAACAGTCGGATGTCGTGGAACCAGCCACGCCAGCATCGTTTGGTCCCTTACCCGCGAATGCTCCGCGGAATCGCCTGGGTGTCGCTCAATGGCTGATGCACGCCGATAACCCGCTCACCGCGCGCGTCGCGGCGAATCGTCATTGGTCTCAGTTTTTTGGTACTGGTCTCGTCGACACTCAAGAGGATTTTGGCTCGCAAGGACAGCCGCCAAGTCACCCCGAGTTGTTGGATTGGCTGGCCGCCGAACTACGTGAACCTACCGTGCAACCGGCCGCGACTCCTTGGTCGCTCAAAAACTTCTGTCGCTTGATCGTCACCTCGGCCGCGTATCGCCAATCGTCGCGAGCGACCAGCGAGTTGCTGACGAAGGACCCCAACAATCGGCTCTTGGCTCGAACGCCTCGTCCGCGTCTCGAGGCGGAAATGATCCGCGACAATGCATTGGCGGTCGCGGGTCTTTTGAGTTCCAAGATGTACGGTCCCTCGGTGATGCCTCGACAGCCAGACGGCATTTGGCGTTCGACCTACAACACGGATAAATGGGTGACGAGTCCCGGCGAGGACAAGTACCGTCGAGGGCTTTACACGTTCCTGAAGCGAACTTCGCCTTATCCCAGCATGACGACGCTGGACGCGCCGAGTCGCGAATTTTGCGTGATCCGCCGCATCAGCACGAACACGCCGCTGCAAGCACTCGTTACGTTGAATGATCCCGTGTACGTCGAGGCCGCCCAAGGACTAGCTCGCCGAGCGGTACGCGAGGGCGGGGCGACGATCGATTCACGGTTGGCGTTTGCTTTCCAGCGAGCGACCATGCGACCGGCGACTGCCGAGGAAGTTCAGGCCATGATGGGGCTTTACGAGCGTCGATTGGCGGAATTGCGGGCCGAACCCGAATCCGCCATGAAACTCGCGACCGATCCCCTCGGCCCCCTTCCCGAAGGCTGGTCCGTCAACGAGTTGGCCGCTCTCACGGCCGTATGCAACGTAATTCTGAACCTCGACGAATTCCTCACACGCGGTTAGTGGTTTTGCGCCATTCGTAGGGTGCGTCAAGCCTCCGGCGCAGACGCACCTTCCCAACCGAACGATTCCCCAATACGCGAAATCCTTCACCCGCTCCAGCGTCACCGACGCTTCCCACGGCACTCAACGACTTGGTGCGTTTTCGCCGGGCGAATGACGGTGAATCGCAATGGCGGGAGACTCTCCGCCCGGCTCGACGCACCCTACTTGCGCGGGCGTTGAGCTTGGCGGACCATTTCGCCGGCTCGGTCGCGAGCGGCGACGGCGGCCGAGAAATCAGGATGCTCTTGCCCCACGGTTTCAGCCAAGATCAAGCATGATTCGGTCAGTAAACGCAGAGCAACTTCGGGCCGTTGAGTTGCCAAGTATAACTCGCCTAAATCGCGCATCACCCTGGCTACCTCGGGATGACGTTGGCCAACTAAAGGCGGAAGAGTCTCCAAGGCCTCCCGCAACGCGATCTCCGCCAGTTCACTCTGCCCGCCAGTTGCGTAGAGCTTGCCCAGCGCGGCGACCGTGCGGATGTACTCCGGATGTTTCTCACCCACCGCCTCGCCCAGAATCTCGACGGCTTCACGCACCAACGACTGCCCCTGATTTCGTTCTCCCGCTGCTTGAGCGAGTCGGCCGGCAACTGCTAGCGCTAACGCATACTCGGGGTGCTTTTCTCCCAATTGTGCTTCAAGAATCGTCAACGCTTGCGTCGCCAGTTGCCGCCCTTTTTGCGGCTCTCCCAGGGCCTCATACGCCAAACTCATCGCGTCCAGATACTTGGCGTACTCGGGATGAGTGGCGCCGTAGGCGTCGAGCGTGAGTCGGGCCGCCAATTCGAGCAAGTCGAGAGCTTGTCGAGGCTTGGCGAGCGACGATTGAACTCGAGCCAGATTCGCGAGCGTTGAGGCGGTCGCGACGTGACGTTCACCGAGTCGCTCACGCTGCAGCCGCAATGCCTCCTCCAACGGCGCAACCGCTCGCCGCGGATCACGTTGTTCGACATACAAAAGCGCCAGATTGTTCAGCACCACGGCGCGACTCGGATGATCCACGCCTTTGGATTGAGCCATTCTTTCGAGCGACTCGCGATAGAGCTTTTCGGCCTCGGCCGCTCGACCATGTCGATCGCGAGCCAACGCGAGGTTCGCAAGGCATGTGGCATACTCGGGATGCTCGGGCCCCGCGGACTCTTCGAGCAACCGTAAAGCCTCGCCGATCAGCTTCTCGCCTTGATCGTATTCGCCCCGTTCCACGGCGAACTCGCCCAGATTATTCAACGCCAGCGCATAGTCGACGCTTTGAGCCCCAACGGCTTCGCGCAACATCTCCGCCGACTGCTCCAGCATTTGATGCGATTCATCAAACTGAGCGAGCCGACGGTGAATAATGGCGAGGCGATTCAGAGCCACGGCGGCGTCGCGCACATCCGCCGCTCCACTAACACCCAATGATTTTACCGCTTTTTGCTCAAGGGGGAGAGCTTGTGAATAGTGCCCACAGTCGAGCAAGACTCCAGCCAACTCGTGCTGACATTGCGCCACTTGGCGATCGTTGGGCGAGAACAAACGCTCAGCCTCCGTCAGCGACTGCTGCAAATGAGGCAACGCTTCGCGCGGCCGCCCTTCATCTCGCAACGCCGTCCCCAGTGCTCGCTTATAAACCACATAGACAGGGTGACTCGCTCCCAACCGCTCTTGAACCACGGTCACGCCCTCCGCGAGAATTCGCCGAGCTTCCGTGGGGAGCGAGGCGTCGAGGCAGGCGTTGGCGAGGCTCAATCGACCGGCGATCACGCGGGCGCTGTCGTTGGGAAAGAGTTCGCGATCGATGGCAAGCGCCTCTTGAGCCACCGCGACGGCGTCGCGGCATTCTCCCCGCTCGCGAAGCTGCTCGGACTGACGGAACATGTCGGTCGATTCCCGAGTTCGTCGGCGTTGGTTGGCGTCGAGTTGTTTCAGACGTCGCACCCCTTCGCATTCCAGTTGAGCGGTTCGGGAACGCCAAGCGAACTTGGCCGGCAAAGCGGCGGCGCGTCGCGCGAGCTCGTCCCAAGTGCGTTCGGCTTGGTCGAGGTTGGTGGCTTCATAGCGAGCGGCCAACCAGTTCAGTGTGTCAAGCAGATCGCGTCGGGCGCCTTCGACGGCGGCTCGTTCATCCTCGGCCGTGACTGGCAAGTTGCAAATGGCCCGCTCGATCTCGGCGAGTCGTTCGGCGGCGGCGAGCGACGCTGCTTCATCCCCCCGCCGTAACGCCTCGGCAACTCGACGTTGCTGGTCCGAGCGAGTTCTTAGCAAATCGGCAAAACTGGCCTGACTCCGTTCGTCGGCAGCAAACTTGATTTTTGGTCGCCCACTCTCAGGTGTGATTCTGATTTGAGCAGCCGCGGAATCGACAAGCAAACATGCGAACCAGACGATTCCCCACTGGAGGCAACGACGAGTGCAAACCATGGACATCGACATAAGAGAGTGACTCGTCTGCTTGGTCGGTTGAACTAGATCCGCAACACGCCGCCCGCAAGGCGGCGTGTAGCAAGGAAAGCCAGCCACCGTCAATGCCAATATCGAGAAGCCGCAACTGACTCATCCCCAAACATCACAGGAGGCAAGATAGGGAAACCAAGTCCCTCAACTCAACCAAGCCGTCCCACCCGCGCGCAATGACCAATGACCAATGACCAATGACCAATGACCAATGACCAATGACCAATGACCACTCTTCCTATCCAAGCCGCCGCCAGCTATTCTCGCAGGCACCAGCGACACCCCAGTCTTCTTGCGTTCGCCGTATGTTATTGCTGAAAAACCAAACTTCGCAGGAATTGACGCAGGCACTTGCCGGCAGCTGGGCTGAGGGAACAGCGCGAGAGAACGAGCGTGTTCCCGAGCGGCTGGTGCGGCAGTTGCATGCCGCGGCCGTTCGTCAGGGGGCTTTGGAGATCCCGGCCGAGTTCCCCAGCACATCGCCTCGCTTGCTCGCTGGTATTCGGGAGCGGCTAGCGATTCCGCATTTGGAATGCACCGACAAACAAGTCTCGCCGGTCGATGGATTTGCGAAGTACCTCTTTCGCGGCGCCGGGGCTGGGGAATTCGAGGCGGTGCGGATCCCATTATTGCATCGGCCGGACGATCCCAAGTATGTCGTTTGTGTAAGTTCGCAAGTGGGATGTGCGTTGGGATGTGCGTTCTGCGCCACAGGTCGGTTGGGCTTTCAGCGGAATCTGGCGACATGGGAGATTGTCGACCAAGTCGTGCAAGTTCAACGCGACTCGCCGCATCCCGTCCGCGGCGTGGTCTTCATGGGGATGGGTGAACCTCTGTTGAATTACGACAACGCCCTGCGAGCGGCTCGCATCATTTCCGAGCCATGCGGGATGGCGATCGCGGCCAAATCGATCACATTTTCCACCGTGGGCGTCGTGCCGGCGATTCGTCGCTTTACCACGGATCGTTGGCCATTTCGCTTGATTGTGTCATTGACGTCGGCGCTCCCGGAACGCCGCCGCGAGTTGTTGCCTGTCGAGCGAATCCACCCACTGCCCGAATTGATGGAGGCGATTCGCGAGTACTATGCGGCGACGAAGCGGCGAGTGACGTTGGCGTGGACGGTGATCGCGGGGGTCAACACGAACCGCGACGAAGCTCGCGCGTTGGCCGAGTTGACTCGAGGCTTGCCGATTCTGCTGGATCTGATTGACGTCAATGATCCCACGGGCCAGTTTCATCGAGCGTCGGCGGAAGAGCTGAACACATTCCGTGATTTGCTACGCGAGGAGCTCGGCATGCCAGTGCAACGTCGTTACAGCGGCGGTCAAGACATCCACGGCGCCTGCGGAATGTTGGCGGCGAGGAAGTAGCCATTTCGCGACGTAGCCATCTCGCTTCGCGAGATGATCAGCCGCGCACCAAGCACGCCGCCACGCGGAACAAACGTCGAACACGACAAACCCAACTCGCCCAAAGCTCTGCCGCTCGCGAAGCGAGCGGGCTACTTCGTTTCCGCAAGCGGCGCAATCACGACCAGCGATGGCGATTTCGTACAACCATGACAGCCTTGTCCGCAACCTCCCGTCGCCGACGAGGACGAGTTCCCCCCAACTCGCAGACCGACAACAACCATGCGCCACGCCAGATGAGTAGCAGCCGCGAGAACGACTGCTAGCGCAGCGATTTCCTGAAAAGATGTCGCGGAGGATTCGGCGAATTGCATCCGAGTTTTCTCCTCTTCCTCAACAACAGATCATACCGATCTGATAGACGGCGAACGCAGTGATGTAGGCCAAAGAGGTCATGTAAACGAAGGTGAACACCGGCCAACGCCAACTGTTGGTTTCGCGTCGCATGACCGCCAAGGTTGAGGCGCATTGAGCACAGAGTGCGAAGAAGACCATGAGCGATAAGGCGACCGGCACATTGAACACCTTGCGGTCGCTGCCGTCCCAAGTCGCCGCTCGCAGCGTTTCCCGCAATGACTCGCTTTCCGCTTCCTCGTCCGCCCCAAGGTTGTAGATCACCCCCAACGTCGCCACGACCACTTCGCGAGCCGGAAAGGAGGCGATCGCGGCACAGCCGAGTCGCCAGTCCCAGCCCAATGGGCGGACGAGCGGTTCGATCAGATGGCCTAATCGCCCCAAGTAACTGTTCCGCAGAAACGCCCCTTCTAATTCGTCCTCTTTATGACTCGACAACTCCCGAGCAGCCGTTAGATGCACGTCAAGTTCCGCTCGTCGCGCGTCCTGTTCGCGAGAGCCAGCCAGCGGTTCGGGCAACGCGGCGATCTCGGCTTCCAGCCGTTCGACATCGGCGCGGGCCGAGTCGCGTTGGGCGATTAGATCAGGATCGACTTGCTTTAAATCGCGCGGATAGTAGGCGGCGGCCCAGACGACGACGCTGACCGTCAAAATCAACGTTCCGGCTCGACGAACAAACGACCAGCCACTCTCGAACATCCGCAGCAGTACTACACTAAGTCCCGGCGTCTTGTAACTAGGCAACTCCATCACGAACGGCGGCGTTACGCCTCGCAGCAACGTACGTTTCAGCACAAGCGCCACGACCACCGCCATCACGACTCCCAGTGCGTACATGGAGAACATGGTGAGTCCCTGGAGGCCCACCAAACCGCCCAGGTAACGTCGGTTGGGAATGAACGCGCCGACCAGCAGCGTGTAGACCGGCAGGCGAGCGCTGCAACTCATCAGCGGCGCCACCAGCATCGTGACCAGTCGATCGCGTCGATTCTCGATCACTCGAGTCGACATGATCCCAGGAATGGCGCAAGCGAACGACGAGAGCAGGGGAATGAACGACTTGCCGCTCAGCCCCACTCGCGACATCAAGCGGTCCATGAGGTAGGCGGCTCGCGCCATGTAACCACAATCTTCCAGCACGGCGATAAAGAAGAACAGCGTGAAAATCTGCGGGAGAAACACCAACACGCCGCCGACGCCTTCTACCACGCCATTCATCATCAGCGAGTGGAGCGGGCCGGGGGCGAGCTGCGAGTCGACCCAATTTGCGATCGCTGACTTTCCCCAATCGATGGCTGTCGAAGCCGGTTCGGCCATCCAAAAGACCGACTGGAACATCAGCACCATCAGCAGGACAAACACGAAGGTGCCGAGAAACCAGTGAGTGAGCACTCGATCGACTTTGTCGCCGAAGGTGACGGGGCGACGAGCGGGGCGCTGCTGCACGCCGTCGAGCATGCGGCCGACCCACTGGTAGCGCGCCATCGCCTCGACGCCCGGAACCGGCAGTCCTGCCTTCGCGAGCCGCTCACGCGCGCCACGGACTTCGGCGAGCACACCGGGGGTCACGCCCGGCAATTCGGCCTGTTCCAGGTAACCCGTGGTATCGAGCAGTAGTCGTTCGAGCAGATAGCGAGGGAGGACAGGTTGCCCTTCTTCTCGCTCGCGTTGCTCGAGCCGCGAGACTTCATCGACAAATGCGGGCGGAAAGGGACTGGTGGGAGTCGTTCGAGCGCCCGGCGTACAAGCGGCGAGTTTTTGAACGAGGGCGTCGACGCCGACCTTGCGGTTCGCCTGGACCGCGACGACCGGGATGCCAAGATGCTGTTCGAGTTTCGGGAGATCGAGTTTCAATCCGCGGCTCTCGGCGACGTCGACCATGTTCACGGCCAGCACCGTGGGACGACCCAACTCCAAGACCTGACTCACCAGATACAAATTTCGATCGAGGTTGCTCGCATCCACAATGCAGAGCACGACATCGGGCGGCGGCACATCGCGGCGGCGGCCCAAGAGAACGTCCACGGCGACCATTTCGTCGAGCGAACGAGGCGCAAGGCTATAAGTTCCAGGCAGATCGATGATCACGAAGGGTCGCCCCTCGATCGTCATCCGCCCCTCTTTCTTCTCGACCGTCACTCCGGGGTAATTGCCGGTCCGTTGCCGCACGCCCGCCAACGCATTGAATAGAGTTGATTTACCCGTATTCGGATTGCCGATCAGGGCCACGGTGACGGGCGAGTGATTCGACGACAACTTCGCCCCCTCCACGACTTGGGCAGGCGGATCGGGTGCGGTCATCGGCTCGCTTCCCCCAAGATCTCGACCGCGGCGCGCCGAGCTTCAGACACTCGCAAGCTCAGTCTGTATCCGCGCACTTCAAATTCCAACGGATCGCCGAACGGCGCCGAGCCGAGTAATTCGATTTCCACGCCGGGGGTCAGCCCCATCTCCATCAAGCGCGCGGTGATCTCGTCGATTCCCTCCACCCCCACGACTCGAGCTCGCTGCCCGATTCGCATCTCGGCCGCCGTCTTCGTCACGATTCCTCCCCCGCCCGTACCAACACTGAAAACGCCTCATTCTCGCGGAAGCACAGCTTCGCGCCATCAAGCCGGATAATGCACGGACTCCCCGCTTGCACCATCTCGACCTTCGTTCCCGCTCGCAGGCCTAATTCTTCCAGTCGATGCACCTGATCAGGCAGCCCCATGAGCTGGCACACTTGAGCAGTCTGGCCGGGCAGGAGCTGTACCAACGGGAGGACAAAGTCCATGGCGAGGGCGATCCTGGCAAACGGTGGGGTGGTTGGCGGGGCGTCTCCCAGGCACGCCCTAAGCGTCTGGTCGACGTTTCGAGCGATTCTTATTGAGACATATTCCCAATATCCTGTACGCATGATAGGCCCTCGACAACCAATCTGCAACTGCCTGCGAGACTTGCGGACGCCTTGACGCTCTCCGCTCGCCCTCCCTACCATGGTCGGTTTCACTGAACTCGATTCGTCGGGCGAGCAAGCTTGTCGTTGAGTTGTCGGGGTATCCGACGTCAGGGCAAGAGATTACGAGCGGAACATGGCAGACACCAAGGTAGGAATCGTGGGGCTCGGTACGGTCGGCACGGGCGTGGCACGGCTGCTGCGCGACCACAGCGACCGCATTACGAGACAAGCGGGTCGCAAAGTGTCGCTCGAACATGTCGTCGTACGCGACCTGGCTCGAGCACGGGAGATCGACCTGCCCGCGGGGATGATCTCGGACGATCTCAGCCGCATCACGAAAAATCGCGACATCAGCGTCGTTGCTCTGCTGTTGGGCGGCCTCGAGCCAGCGCGCACAATGGCCCTGCAACTGCTCGAAAGCGGCAAGGACCTCGTCACCGCCAACAAAGCACTGCTCGCCGAACACGGCACCGAGTTGTTTGATCGAGCTCGCGAGTTGGGACGTTCGATTGCGTTTGAAGCGGCGGTCGCGGGTGGCGTGCCGATCATCACCAACATCAGTCAGTGCCTCTCCGCGAACCAAATCACTTCGCTGCGCGGCATCCTGAACGGCACCAGCAATTTCATCATTTCCCAGATGGAAGAGCAGGGGATGAGCTTCGCCGACGCTTTGGCCGAAGCCCAACGACTCGGTTACGCCGAAGCGGATCCCACGATGGATATCGACGGGTCGGACGCCGCCCAAAAATTAGCCATTCTCGCTCACTTGGCTTTTGGCGCTCGCATCCATTGGTCCGAGATTCCGCGAGTGGGCATCGACCGGCTCGATCCGGCCGATCTCCGCTACGCCAGCGAACTGGGATATCGCATCAAGTTGATCGCGTTGGCTCAATTGAACGACGGAAAGCTCGAGATTCACGTCTCGCCCAATCTGGTCAAGGTGGGTCGCCCACTGTCGGAAGTTCGGCAAGCGTATAACGCAGTGACCGTGGTGGGCGATGCCGTGGGCCGACTGTTTTTCCATGGCTTGGGCGCGGGACGCATGCCGACCGCGTCGGCGGTAGTCGCCGACTTGATCGACACCGTCACAGGCCGTGCTCAGATTACGTTTCGCGCTTTGGAGCTTTGGTCGCAGCGCGAGGCTCGCGTGCCGCTGTGCGATCATTTGCAGACCACGGGGCGATACTACTTGCGGTTCGCCGTCGCCGACCATCCCGGCGTTTTGGCCGAGATCTGCGGGGCGCTGGGCCGACACAAGATCTCGATCGCGTCGGTCATCCAGCATGAGGCGACGGCCGACATGGGCGGTTACGTCCCCTTGGTCATCATGACTCACGTCGCCAGCGAAGGCGCGGTGGATGGCGCTGTTCGCGAAATCGATCGACTGAATGTCGTCCGCAAAGGAAGCGTGCGATTGCGAGTGCTGGGGAGCTAACCCTAAGGAGCTAACCATGAAATACGCGATCATCATTCCCGATGGCTGTGCGGACGAACCCCAGGCGACCCTGGGTGGCAAGACGCCGTTGCAAGCCGCCCATACTCCGAACATGGATGCCATCGTTACACACGGCATCGTCGGGCGAGCCAACAATGTGCCAGCTCACCTACCGGCCGGTTCGGACGTCGCCAACTTGAGCCTCTTGGGATACGATCCCAACGTGAATTTCACCGGCCGAGCTCCGCTCGAAGCCGCGGCTCAAGGGATCGCTCTGGGGCCCGACGACTGGGCGATCCGTTGCAACTTGGTCACCATCGAACAAGCCTGCATGCGGAGCTTTACCGCGGGGCACATTTCGAGCGCCGAGGCAGCGGAATTGTTGGCGTCCGCTCAGCAGGCGTTGGGTAGCGAGCGTTGGCAATTTGTTCCTGGCGTCAGCTACCGCAATCTGTTGCTTTATCGAGGAGCGGGCCAACCGGCGCCATTCGCCACCGATACGGGCACCACGCCGCCGCATGACCTGACCGACAAAACGGTGGTCAACGATTTTCCGCGTGGCGTTGGCGCACCATTGCTGCAAGAACTGATGGACCGCAGCCAAGCGGTCTTCGCCAACCATCCGGTGAACTCGGCGCGCATCGCAGCCGGAAAGCTCCCTGCGTCTCAAGTGTGGCTTTGGGGATTGGGACGAGCTCCTCGACTGACCTCGTTTGCCCAGTTGCACGGCAAGAGCGGCAAGATGATCACAGCCGTCGACTTGCTTCGCGGACTCGCCGCCCTCGTAGGCTGGGACCGCATCGAGGTGCCTGGCGCAACGGGTTATATCGACACTGACTATGCGGCAAAGGGGCGCTACGCGGTCGACGCTATTCCTTCGACCGACATCATTTGCGTCCACATTGAGGCGACCGACGAGGCGTCGCACGAAGGCAATGCCGAAACGAAGATCAAGGCGTTGGAAGACATTGATCGGCACATCGTAGGCCCCGTTTGGGAAGCCCTGCGAGCTCAGGGGGATTACCGCATCCTGGTTTCGCCCGATCATCCGACCCCCGTCCGCCTCAAAACTCACAGCCACGGCGACGTCCCCTGGGCCATGTGCGGCACAGGCATTGCGCCGGGTTCGCACCGTACCTACGACGAAGTCGCCGCCGACGCTTCGCCGCACGCCTTCCCCGAAGGTTGGAAGCTGATGCCGTTCTTCCTAGGAGAATAAGCGCCGCTTGTAATCTGCGGGTTCCCTGTACATTCTCGAAATGATGCCTCCGGGCGTCACCCATCCAGTTCCCAGGGCGACAGGCGTGAGCCTCTCGCCCGCAACCCTTGAGCGCCACGTTGACAATCCGTGGCGCTTAACCTCCATGTCCATCATTGTGCAGAAGTTTGGTGGTTCCAGTGTCGCAAATCCGCAGAAGATCCTGGCGGCGGCTCGTAAAGCAATCCGCGCGCAAAAGGAAGGCCACCAAGTGGTGATGGTGGTCAGCGCCATGGGCGACACCACGGATGATTTGATCGAACTCGCCAACCAAATCACGGATCGGCCGCCCGCTCGCGAAATGGACATGCTGCTATCGACGGGCGAACAGGTGAGCGTCGCTTGCATGGCCATGGCCATCAACGAACTCGGCTCCAAGGCCGTCAGCTTGACCGGCGCCCAGATCGGCATCATGACCGACGCGACGTTCCGCAAGGCGCGGATCAAGTCGATCTCCACCGAACGCATGCAGAAGTGGCTCGAACAAGGCTACATCGTCATCGCGGCCGGTTTTCAAGGAATCGACGAGGATTTCAATATTACGACGCTGGGGCGTGGCGGCAGCGATACGACGGCCGTTGCCTTGGCCGCCGTGCTGAACGCGGACGCTTGCGAAATCTACACCGACGTCGATGGCGTCTACACGACCGACCCGCGCATTCTGCCCGAAGCTCGCAAGGTAACGCAGATCAGCTATGACGAAATGTTGGAGTTGGCCAGTCTCGGCGCGGGAGTCATGCACAACCGGTCGATCGAGTTTGGCAAGAAATTCGGCGTGCCAATCCTGGTGCGCAACAGTCAATCGGACGCGCCGGGAACCATGATTGTGTCCGAGCCCGAATCGCCCGAATTGCCTGTGTGCGGCGCGGCACTGATTAAGGACGAGGCGCGGATCAGTCTCTTGGGCGTCCCCGATGTGCCGGGAACCAGCCTGGAGGTTTTCTCGCGCATCGCTGCTCGCAATGTCTCGGTCGACATGATCGTCCAAAACGTCGGCGCCGCGGGCAAAGCCGATATCTCGTTCACGGTCCCGAAAAACGAGCTGCGAGCAACGCTGGAGGCGGTGCAGGAAGCGCTGCAAGTACTGGGATCGGGCGAAGTCAATCAGGACGAA
The DNA here is from genome assembly GCA_046349915.1 of Pirellulales bacterium. GTDB lineage: Bacteria > Planctomycetota > Planctomycetia > Pirellulales > Pirellulaceae > CAIXSC01. Next base: position 276,125 of record JAXMBL010000005.1, read on the forward strand.
AATGTCGCGAAGGTCTCGGTCGTCGGCCTCGGCATGGCTCGACAGACAGGGGTCGCTCAGAAGATGTTCCACGCTCTCGCGCAAGCCAGCGTCAACATCCAGATGATCACCACTTCCGAGATCAAGATCTCGGTGCTGATCGAACGCTCGGTCGCCGCTCAAGCGTTGCGAGTGGTTCACGAAGCATTCCGGCTCGACCAACCTCCGCCGTCGAAGCCGACCGGCGCCGCGCCCGCGAACACGCCAGCTGTCGACGCCGCCGACGTCGTCGAACGGTTGCAAGGGGTCGACATGGAGGACCTGTTCATCAACGACATTACGCTCGACGATTCTCAAGCTCGCGTCACCATCGTCGGCGTCCCCGACACACCGGGGATTGCCGCCAAGGTGTTTGACGAAGTGGCGGAAGCAGGCATCTTTGTCGACATGATTGTGCAAAGCCATACGGGTCATGGTCGCGCGAGCTTGACGCTCACCGTGCCGCAGCAAATGTTGGCCGAAGCGTTGAAGGTGGCCGAGCGAGTGGCCACGACGTTCCAGTGCCAGGGCGTCACGCATGCTCCGAAGATCGCCAAACTGGCCGTTTCGGGCGTCGGCTTGCGCAGCCACACGGGCGTCGCCATTCGCATGTTCCGCGCCCTGGCCGACGCGGGCATCAATGTCGACTTGATCAATACCAGCGAAGTGCGAGTGAACATCGTGGTCGACGGCGGCGTGGGCCAACAAGCGCTTGAACGTTTGAACGCGGCCTTCGCCGATGTCATCCACTAGGTCTAGAAGATCGACGTCGTGGAGATCGACGGAGATTAAGTCCCCTACATCCTCGCGTCCGCCCGCCGGACGCGAGAGGGCGATCCTGGACGGCTCTCATGACTCAACCCAACGACGCATCGATTTCCGAACTGCTGGCGCTGCGTGAAAAACGCATGCGAGCCGCCAGCCTCGCCGAGACGCCCGACGAGCGCATGGCCCGTTTCGCAAGGCTCCAACAAGCGTCGTTTGAACTGCTGCGATCGTCCGCCGATGGTTATAGGAATTATCTCAAGCGCAACTACGCATCGCGTAGCGTGGAGGTGGTCGATGGCCAATGGCGACCTGTTTCACCCATTCGACGTTATGGCGCGACATAACGTTCCGTTTGTCGTCATCGGCGCCCACGCGGTCTCGTTTCATGGCTATTTGCGGGCCACCGAGGATCTCAGGGATCTCGAGAATCTCCCGCCCGAGACCTGACGTTCCTTTCGGATTGGCGCCTTGTCAAAGCTAATGATTCGCCCTTCATCTCAAACGTCGCCCACGTACAAAGACTCGTAGGTTTGCACCATCGCATCCAAGGTAAAGTGGCGTTCGACTCGGTCGGCGTTGGCTCTCCCTAGCGATTCGGCGAGTTGGCTGTCGAGCGCAAGCGTTGTCACTTTCGCCACGATTCCCGCGATGTCGCCCCATTCGACCGATTGCGATTCAGCCAGCGGTCCCAGTACCTCGGCGACTCCCTCGACGCGAGTCGCGACAACGGGCCGCCGACTGGCCATCGCTTCCAGCAGCACATTCGGCATGCCTTCCCAGCGCGAAGGAATCACGATTAGCGACGCGGCCGCCAACACGCCCGGCAGGTCCGGGTTCCATCCCGGCAAGAAAACTCGCCCCTCAAGTTTCTCGCGAACCACCAGGGCCTGCAATTCAGGACGTTGGCTACCTTCACCTACGATGACCAGATCATGCTCCGGAAGTCGCGACAACATCTCATGAGCGAATTCGAGCAACCAGTCAAAGCCCTTCTGATAATCCAATCGCCCGATGGCGACCAACAGTTTGCGGTGGGGCGCCGAGCCGAGTTGCTCGGGTCTCAGCGGATTCACGTTCTTGAACCGTGAACAATCGACGCCATTGGGAATGACGACAACTTTGTCTCGCGGCACTCCGGCCGCGAGCGCCTGGTCCGCAACCAATCGGCTCACACAAGCCACTCGGTCGGCCCCACGAGTCATCCAGGCCTCGATCCTTGGTCGCCACCGCCGTCGGTCCGCGACTCGCCACCCCGTGACCACTCGACGCACTCCGGCTCGTCGAGCGGCCCAGGATGCCACGATGTTGGCATGGAACAAGAACGACTGGACGACTTCGGTCCGTTGGTCGCGAAAGTGCTGAGCCAAGTCGCGAACGGCGGATAGCAGTTGAGTTTTGCGACGCAGGCCCAGGAATCGAGTTTCGATGCCGGCGTCTGCGAGTCGTCGGACGAGTCCATCACGAGGCGGGGCAGGAGGGGGGAACAGCGAGTAGACGACGGGGACGAATCGCGAGCGGTCGATGCGCAGCGCGATATTCACCAGACACTGCTCGGCGCCCCCCACCGATAGTTCAGTCGTCACCAAGCTCAAGCGGCGGCGATTGTCACTAGCAGCCGTTTCGGTCATGATGTCGCGGCCCTAAGGAACTCTGGTTCCGAAATGGGATTGAGGCATTGGCACGGACAAAGATCATGGCCGAAATCGACGCATACGACTATCACCTTCCCCCGGAACTGATCGCCCAACAACCTCTCGCTCGCCGGAGCGACGCGCGATTGTTGGTCGTGCGTCGCTCAACTGGATCGCTGGAACATCGACATGTCCGCGACTTGCCCGAACTCCTGGCGCCGGGCGACTGCCTCGCACTCAATGATACCAAGGTCATCCCTGCTCGACTGGTAGGTTATCGCGAGCGAACCCAGGGAAAATGGCAAGGCTTGTTTTTGGGAGCTGATGCCTCGGGCGCCGATCCCGCAGGCGTCTGGCAGATCATTTGCAAGACGCGCGGCACGCTGGAGTCGGGCGAGCGGATCGTGATCGTCGATCCCCAAGGGCGCGAGGCGGCGACGCTCACCATGCTCGCTCGACTCGATAAAGGACGCTGGGCCGTCCGTCCCGATGGCGAAGGCTCATGGCATGAGCAACTGGAACGCATGGGGCGAGTGCCTTTGCCGCCCTATATTCGCGGCGGTGAAATGCAACCTGGCGACCAACAGTCGTATCAAACGGTGTACGCCTCGACTCCGGGAGCGGTCGCGGCGCCGACCGCCGGCCTGCACTTCACCACCGATCTGCTGGAACAATTGGCAGTCGCTGGCGTCGATCGTACTTCGATCACACTGCATGTCGGTATCGGCACCTTCCGTCCAGTCGAGACGGCTCGGCTGGAAGACCATCCGATGCACTCCGAGTGGGCACAAGTCACGGCGTCGGCCGCTGAAAAACTGATCGCCTGCCGCCAGCGCAAAGGACGCATCGTGGCCATCGGCACCACGGTCGTCCGCACGCTGGAATCCGCGTTCGCCGCCATCGGGAGCCTGCAAGCGTGGGAAGGGGAGACCGACTTGTTCATTCGACCGCCGTATCAATTTCGCGCCATCGACGCCTTACTGACCAATTTTCATTTACCCAAGAGCACCTTGTTGGTCTTAGTCAGAACATTGGGCGGAGATGAGCTGATGAAACGCGCGTACGACGAGGCCATACGCGAGCGATATCGCTTCTTTAGTTATGGCGACGCGATGCTGATTCTGTGAATTCGCTCAGCCGGACAAAAAACTACCTGCGAACCTACTCCTCGTTAACTGGTTAGCTCATTCAGGGTTATTCAAAAGTTCACGAAGTCGCAACGCCAGAGAGGGCGGCACTCGCCCCAACCACGACTCGTCAACTAACCCAACACTCAACATATCCAGCAAATGCACCTGATCTTTCCTTCGAAACGCCGTCAGTTTCATGACGACCAGACTTTGCAAAGACACCACTCGAAATACACCACCCAACTCGACGTCGCTTAATTCTGGTACCGAAAACTCATCCTGTGGCTTCACCTTCTCGCCCGCGAAAACCAAATGCACGGCATCACGCGGACCGGCGGACGGGCCGTCGAGAAAGAGGGTAACGCCAAAAGATTCGTGGTAAACAAATCCCGCATGTGTTAATGCAGTGACCGCTTGAGGCAACTCGACGCGGCGGAGCACAATATCCACGTCTTGTGTAAAACGCACGGCCGCCTTGTCCACTCGTCCCACCCACTCCGCAACCGCATTGCCGCCCGCGATCGCATAGGGAACTCCCGCGGCCTCTAACGCGGCACTGCAACGAAGAAGTCGCTCGCGCACCTCGTTGATCGCCATCGCAACTCGCTCCCATCCTTCCAACGTTGACATCTCAGGTCTCCGCTCGCAGCAATTGGTCAACGACGTACTGGCCGACCGCTTGGCCTGTGGCGAGTCCCGCGGAATTGTCGAATTGAAAGTGAATTCCGCCGTAGACACGGCTGAGGCCCGCTTCTTCTGCCGCGTCCCAAAAGCTGGTGAAATGACGAGTCACGACTTGGTTGGCGGCGAGCGGACGCAAGCGGAAACCCGCGTGTCCATCTGACTCGCTGGAGAAAGCCACGTCATCGCCAAACAGCGAGGTCAACACGGTCGCGGCCGCGCCGCTAAAGGTACTGTGTCCCGAGGTGTAAGTGGGGAAGGGCGGCGTCTTGAGCAGTGGAATCCATGAGGCGATCTCAACGGTCGCCTCGTTCCCGTCCGAGCCGCCGCGCCGTATCGCATCGATCGGTCGCCACAGGTCGTACGCATACTTCGAGTCCCATGAAGCGATGCCCGCGTCCGCCAAAGCGATATTCAGCAGCGCGAAGGTCCGAGCGTTTTCCAGCAAGGTTTGCGTCTGTGAAATCGAGACGTCGGCGGCGATTTGATTCCAATGGCCCGGGGGAGTGTAGGTGCCGCCGCCGTCGGCCCAGTAGAGTGCGATTTCGGTCTGTTCCGCGGTCCGCTCCGTGGAATCGTAACGTCCCAACCGAAGTACTTCGTCGACCGCAGCAGCGTAGTCGACGCTGTCGAGCGACGGCGGCGCGGCCGGACGGAACTGCGAACCGCTCGACAACGCAAACGGCTCGACCTGCGGCCATTGAGGAATCAATGGGGGAAGAAAGTCGGGAAACGTGCGATTCCAATCGCCAGGGTCCGTTCCTGGCGTGTAACTGACAACAGCCTTCGCACCATCGTTCGCTCGCGCCGCCAACATGGCGTCGCCAACCTCGCGTCCCCACGCGATCCCGACGTCTTTCGCGGTCCCATCGGGGACAGTGGCCAGCGATTCGGCGAGCGATGCGTCGAACACGGCGAGTTCGTGGGGCTGCGTATAGACTGCAGAGGCGACTCGATGGGCGGCTGCCGCGGCCGCGGCGATCGACGACGCGCCAGCCGGCGCCTGCGAGTTGACGAGATAGGGGGCGAATCCTCCCTCGATTCCCACCACGGCGTCATACATGGCCGCATGGACCATGGCCAGATTGCGAGCCGCCACGGGAGGACGCTCGGTCACCACGCGATTCGTATAGGGATCATTCGACAATGTCGTCCAGTCACGAATGACCTGGAGCAGCGTGGCGTTCCAATCGAGTGCCACATCGCCGCGTTTCAGGGTGCGTTCGACAGCAACTACGGGCCGCAATTGATCGGTCGCCTCGAGCCGCACCGAATGCGCCCCTGGTTCGACGTGCAGGGTGAACGAAAACCGCCCGCTCGAGTCCGCCATCACTTGCTGAGACGCTTGATTGCCGACAGTTAGACGCACGGAGGCAAAGGGAGGCGATTGCCCTTGAATCACGATATCGCCACCTAGCACAACGCCATTGCCGTTTGGATCAGACTCAGGCGCCAGCCCACCTACGAGCGGCACGGGGAGCGTAGGGGCAGCGAGTAAGGAATTGAGTTGATTGACGGCGATTAGAGGGTCGGCAGGTGTGAGCGAGCCGTTGTTGTCGACATCGAACCAGAGCGGTTGTTCCGCCTCGGGCGAGTCGTCGAAAGTCCCCGAAATGGTCGTATCGCCTAATTGATTGACGAGTAACAAGACATCAAGAGGCGTCAATTGCCCGTCGATGTTCACATCACAAGGAAAGAACGAGTTATGCGACAATCCCGCGAGGAGTGCGCGCGACTCCAACCGCTCGCCGAACAACATTCGTCGAGCACGTCGCCGAAAATGGTGACGATTGGACACGCTGCAAAAAAAAGCTTGGCTTAACATCCCCCCATTGTGTCGTATGCGGTCCGAGAAAAGCAACCTTTCTCTCACCTGTAGCGGAACTCGCAAGAGTTCCGCCGTCACTCGCGAACCGAGTTGCCACGCACAACGGCTAGTACACGGAGTCACGGTCGGAATTCTTGCGAATTCTACGAGGACGGCTGTAGCGGAACTCGCAAGAGTTCCGTCGTCACCTGCGAACCGAGTCGCCACGGGCAACGGCGAGTGCACGGGGTCACGGTCGGAATTTTGGCGAATTCCGAGACGTGGTTCTGGTGTAGCGGAACTCGCAAGAGTTCCGTCGTTACCTGCGAACCGAGTCGCCACGCACAACGGCCAGTACACGGGGTCACGGTCGGAATTCTTGCGAATTCCGCTACAAGGTCTCGCTGTAGCGGAACTCGCAAGAGTTCCGTCGTCGCCTGCGAACCGAGTCGCCACGCACAACGGCCAGTACACGGGGCAACGTTCGGAATTCTTGCGAATTCCCTTACGAGCACTGGGGTAGCGGAACTCGCAAGAGTTCCGTCGTGACCTGCGAACCGAGTCGCCATGGGTTACAGTTAGTACGCGGGCCGACTTTAGTTCCTAAGGAACCGAGCATTACTTCCAGGCGAGAAATGAGCATGAAGTGTAAACACCCAGATTGCGACCAAGAGGTTTGGTGCTCACATTCCGATGAGGGTGGCCAGGATTACCTGGACGTCTATCGACTCCATTGCCCAGTGCACGGAGTGATTGACATGCAGGCCGAGCGAGACTACGAGGGGAAGGGGACGACGTGCCCATTCTGCGGTAAGTCATATAGTCAACATGGCCGATCTCCATCATGAACCATCCGAACATTTTCCGGTCAACTCTTGCTCGGCCGCCAACCAGAATTCGATGCCATCACTGCCGGGACATCCAGCCGCCTCCCATTTGGCGTAAGCTAAACGGCGAACTTCGTCGTCGTGATGATCCGTCGAAATCTGCGTAGAACCTTCAGAGGTGGATTGGCTCGGCGTCGGCGAGGAGGCGTTGGGAGCTATTGACGCGGTGTTCGATGTGGCTAGTTGCGTCTCATTTTTCAAAATCGGTTTGCTCATGGCTTTCCTCTGCGGGTAATCCAAGGGATTCTGTGGAAAACTAGTTGCTGCGTCCTAACGACCACAAAATGAAGCTGTCACAGTACGGCCCGACGATCCGCGTCCTTGTGCATGCCGACGCGGTTTCTCGGCTCGAGTCTTCTGGGGAGTGAGAGGCTTACGAATCGACGAGGCGACTCGGCTGGCGCGGGTCTGCTTCCGCCAGCGATAGATCCATAGCGGCGGGAGATTTCGATACTCGCGAAATACTTCGGCGGAGCCAAAGTAAGCTCCTCTCAACGGCAAGACGTCGGTTCGGAACTGATAGGCTACGCCCCCCCCTCCCGGCGCAAGCACGTCATGGATCTGCTCCATCAGTCGCTGAGCCGACACGGGGCTTAGCGAGGAGAACGGGATCCCCGAGATGATGCAATCGGGTTGTTTCAGTTTTCGCTCCTGCAACAGACTGCTCAGCCTCATGGCATCAGCTTCAGCCACGAGTAGTCGCGGGTCACGAATCGTTTTCAACTGACTAGCCAAGGAGGGTATCATTTCAATGGCGAGCAGGGTCGCGCGGTCGTCCATGGATTCCAGGAGCGCCCGCGTCGTCCCCCCCACACCCGGCCCCAATTCGACGAGTAGGCGAGCCTGAGAAGCTTGAGCCACGTCGACCAGTCGTTGTTCGAGATACTTCGAACTGGCAACGACCGAAGCCACATCGCGCGGCCTTCGCAGAAACTCGTGGAGGAATTTCATCTGCACCCGCAGGCCCTGGAAGGTATGACGAAAGTACTGAACCATGCTCGATTCCTGGCGATGCATTGAAGGCGAGCGTGAGTCTGGCGATGCGTGAATTCCGGAGGAGACACTGTTCCGAGGCTGAGTCAGCATGTGGTCCTTAGCCGAAACCTGTCCATCGTGAAGTCGCTTGAACTGTGCGCCAACACCGACAGACTGTATGGCTCAACAACACAAACGAGCCTTTGATTTTTGTGCACCGATCGCTAGAAAATATCTAACGATCAGAACATGCTGGTGAACTGGCCCGACAACTACTCGCGATAAAGCTTGCTGGTCGCACTCGCGAATTGAACGAGAGTGAGTGCTCATTGAGAGATTCCGAGTCGAAGGAGGATGCATGACCCGAGGGTGTGCGATCGCACTGGGATTTCTCCTACTGACCTCGGTCATGCGATCGAGTTGTGCGGGTGACTTGGATTACAGGCAGGCTGCGGAACTGAGGTGGGCCAGGGGCGTGGCGACCGATTTCCTGGACGCTGCGATGAGTGGCAAGTGGCGAGTTGGCTACTTCCATTTCAAGGAACAAAAGACAGAGAATGAGGTCAAACGCCTGGCCCCTTCAGCGGCAATAGCAACACCGATTGAGTGATGCAGATTCGCCTGGCCTCGGAGAAACCACCATGTCGCGGCTCACAGTCCTCGCAGCACTCCCGCTTGGCGCCATGACCATCTTCACGATGCTTGGTTGTGGAACAGAAACTCCATCAGCGATTGAATTTTCCGGGAACCCGCGTCCTCGATCAGCCGTGAACATGAACGTGGTTTCTCACGCACCGGCCGACGTAACTTGCATCGCGACCTTGACGACGCTCGACATGGAACATTCTTGGTTTGAAAACAGCGACTCCGGCCATAGCGACGGAGTATCTCCCTTGGCCACGTTTAAGATCGCCGAACCAATGCCATTCACCGATCGTCCGGTGAGGATACTCTTCAAGTACCAAGCGAGCGAAGACTCAGCAGCGTCGCCAAACGAGTCTGACATCGGACGCAAATTCTCGTTTCAGGTCCCAGAGAGTTTTCTGAAAGGCGAGTCCAACGTAATCGACAACTCGAACGTCCGGCAACTCCGCAAGGTTGAGCCTTAAATCACGACAGATGGGCCTTTACAGCGGAAAGTGCACGGAGTCACGGTCAGAATTCTAGCGATTTTCGTTACAAGGATCTTGTGTAGCGGAACTCGCAAGAGTTCCGACGTCACCTGCGAACCGAGTCCCCACGGGCGACGGCTTGTGCACGAGGCGACGATCGGAATTCTTGCGAATTCCGCTACAAGGTATTGCTGTAGCGGAACTCGCAAGAGTTCCGGCGTGACCAGCGAACCGAGTCACCACGGGCGACGGCTTGTGCACGGGGCGACGGTCGGAATTCTTGCGAATTCCGCTACGAGGATCTGGTGTAGCGGAACTCGCAAGAGTTCCGTCGTGACCAGCGAACCGAGTCGCCAAGGGCGACGGCTTGTGCACGGGGCGACGGTCGGAATTCTTGCGAATTCCGCTACGAGGATCTGGTGTAGCGGAACTCGCAAGAGTTCCGTCGTCACCTGCGAACCGAGTCCCCACGGGCGACGGCTTGTGCACGAGGCGACGATCGGAACTCTTGCGAATTCCGCTACGAGGTCTTGCTGTAGCGGAACTCGCATGAGTTCCGGCGTCGCCTGCGAACCGAGTCGCCATGAGTCACGGCTGGTGCACGTGGCCACGGTCGGAATTCTGGCGAATTCCGCTACAAGGATTCGGGTAGCGGAACTCGCAAGAGTTCCGGCGTCGCCTGCGAACCGAGTCGCCATGAGTCACGGCTGGTGCATGGGGTCACGGTCGGAATTCTGGCGAATTCCGCTACAAGGATTCAGGTAGCGGAACTCGCAAGAGTTCCGGCGTCGCCTGCGAACCGAGTCGCCATGGGTCACGGCTGGTGCATGGGGTCACGGTCGGAATTCTGGCGAATTCCGCTACGAGGATTCAGGTAGCGGAACTCGCAAGAGTTCCGGCGTCGCCTGCGAACCGAGTCGCCATAGGTCAAGGCTGGTGCACGGCGCCACGGTCGGAATTCTGGCGAATTCCGCTACGAGGATTCGGGTAGCGGAACTCGCAAGAGTTCCGACGTCACCTGCGAACCGAGTCGCCATGAGTCACGGCTGGTGCATGAGGTCACGGTCGGAATTCTGGCGAATTCCGCTACGAGGATTCAGGTAGCGGAACTCGCAAGAGTTCCGGCGTCGCCTGCGAACCGAGTCGCCATGAGTCTCGGCTGGTGCATGGGGTCACGGTCGGAATTCTGGCGAATTCCGCTACGAGGTCCTCTGTAGCGGAACTCGCAAGAGTTCCGGCGCTACTCGCGAATCGACGTCGCCATGAGTCACGGCTAATGCACGGGGCGCCGGTCGGAATTCTTGCGAATTCCGCTACGAGCTCTGCCCAAACCTTCCTCGGTAGGCCCAGAGCCCTAACGCGGGATTGCCGATGTAGTACACGCGTTCGCCATCCGGCATCGTGTTCCAACCTTCGCGCATCGTTGAGGGAGAATATCGAGCAAGCATTGGATCAAGGTCCGCGTACTGGTATCCCACTCCCTCAATCTCTGCTCGCGACAAATGACCGGGGCAGTAGGTGATCGAAAAACGTCCCTCGGACGAACCATGTATCAAATGGGCCGCCGCCGACAAGTTCGCTCGCAAGTCGTCGTTGTCCCGCATGTAACTCATGATCTCCGGCGTCGTCCGATAGCCATACTTTCGGATCAACACATCAATCTGCGGGTCCTCGCCGAACGTCTTCACTCCGGGCGCTAACACCGTCAGTCGTCCACCGTCGGCGATCGCCATCCGCGTCCGATAAATCGACTTGTTCCCTAGCCAAGTACTATGGAACTCTTCGTGATCCAGATACACCACCACTCGGTCGAGCGGTTCATCGAGCAGCGTGAAATTCACCTGCAACGAGAGTTCGGCGGCTCGCTCGAAACAGTCGGCGTCGTTGCCGATATAGAGCCCACGCGTGACTAACTCTCCTTTCTCGTTGGCTCCCACCACCGTCTGCACGTACATCAAGGGCAAATGCTGGCAGAAATGATTTTGCGCGTAGTTCAGGATCTTGCGCAGCGGCGTGTTCGCTCGCCCCATCATGCGTTCCATTCCATAGGCCGCACCGATGAAATGGCTCTCGTTGATCCCCTTCGACCCGCCCGTCCCCACGAACACATTCTTGTTGTAGTTCGCCATGCCGATCACTTCGTGCGGCACCACTTGCCCCACCGAGAGAATCAGATCGTGACCACCCTCCCAGAGCAGCTTGTTCAGTTGAGCAGGCCAGGGACGCGTCCACAGACCTTCCGTCACTTCCGAGACATACTCCGCCGGCACTTCGCCGATCGTCACCACGTCCTCGCGCCAACGATGCTCGCGCACCAACGACTTGGGAACTCCCGGAAACATCTTCTCCAACTGCCAGTCGGGCATCGGCACATGCGTACCCAACGCCGGCATCACATCCACCAAACGCTCGCCGTAGTACTCGTAAGCCAAGCAAGTAAGCAGCCCGCCCCGGCTATTGAAACGAGTGAAATCAGGGGGCAGCACTAACACTCGTCGCCGTTCGCCTAACTGACGAAACACTCCGAAGAGCGCGTCGCGGATGTCGGCATTGCTTAATTCAGTCGTAGGGGAGCCAGCGGCGAAATACGTGGTCATCGGAGGGCAAAATGGGTCCGCGGAAGAGTTCGGGTTGTTGAAGACGACAGAACGGCAACCCTACCACGGTCCCGCTCGCCAAACAACGTGTCGGCTCCCTGCCAATACGTCGCCTACAAAACGATGTTGGCAAAAAATTCTTCCCGCCAAAATTCCCCGTAGCCACGCTCTCCCGCGTATGGACATAATAGGACGCTCCAAGTCACCTTCGATTAACGTCCCCCCCATAATTCCTTCCTTCCAACGCGACCAGCCGCCGCTGACGGTTCCCCCTTTTCGGAGCTCGAGATGTCGCAGTTCACCAACCCCTTTCGCGATCCGCTGAATCGCCGCACGCTGTTGCGCGCCGGAGCTCTCGCACTGGGCGGCTGGACATTGGCGGACCTGCTGCGGGCTCGAGCGTTCGGCGCATCCCAGGGCCAAAACCCGGCCGACACGTCGGTGATTCTCTTGTGGCTGGAGGGCGGCCCCAGTCATCTCGAGACCTACGACCTGAAGCCCGACGCACCGGTCGAGTATCGCGGCGAGTTTTCTCCGATCTCGACGAACGTGCCGGGACTGGATGTCTGCGAGTTCATGCCGCGGCACGCTCAGGTGGCCGACCGCTACACGTTGATTCGCTCGATCTCGCACGATGTGCCCGACCATCCGGGCGCGGCGGGCCGCTTCTTGACGGGCCGTCGCCCGGTCAATATCAGCGACCCCGTCTCCAAATTCCCGACGGTTGACGCGGTGGTTTCCAAGGTGCGACAGTCACGTCGCTCGCCCATGCCGACGGTCGTCTCCAATGTCCGAGCGGTGAAGGGGGGAGGAAGCGCATATCTCGGCGCCACCTGCGAGCCGTTCGTGATTGCGGGCGATCCCAATGCCGACGATTTTCACGTCGACAATATCGCACTCGATCCGTCGCTCGTCCCACGACTCGAAGATCGCGTGCAACTGAACCAAGCACTCGACCGCTTCCGATACTCGCTCGATCGCAGCGGCTCGCTGTCGGTCGGCGACCAGTTCCAACAGCAAGCCCTTGATCTGCTGACCGGCCAGCGGGCTCGCGAGGCATTTGACTCGCGTGAGACCCCGGCGACTCGCGAGCGCTACGGCCGCACGAAATGGGGACAGTCGGCGCTCCTCGCGCGACGACTGGTCGAGGCAGGTTGCGGTTTCGTCACTGTGGAGATGGGCTATCTCAGTCCCGCCAATGCCACTTGGGACGATCATGGCGATGCTCAGCATCTGTTCAAGAGCATGAGGCAACGACTACCGATCTACGATCAAGCCCTGTCCGCTTTGATTCAAGATCTATTCGATCGTGGGCTCAACCAGCGAGTGATGGTGGTGGCGACCGGCGAATTTGGCCGGACGCCGCAGGTGAACATGGGAAGAGCGGCTCGTCCCGTTTTTCCCGGCCGCGACCATTGGCCGAACGCCATGTCGGTGCTGGTGTCTGGCGGCAATTTACCGATGGGACAAGTCATCGGCAGCACCAACTCGCGCGGCGAGATGCCGCACGACCGCCGGCTCGATCCCAACGACTTGCTGGCAACGATTTACCGCTTCCTCGGCGTCGACACGGCGCTGGCCTTTCCCGACCACCGCGGTCGCCCCATGCCCATCTTGCCGTCAGGCACGCCGCTGTAAGTAGCCCGCTCGCGTCGCGAGCGGAGATGACGTAGCCCTCTCGCTTCGCGAGAGGAAATGCTTGGGAGTTCGCCGTGCCGAAGGGTGCGACTTCGCACGCAGCGTGATTATTCGAATGAGCCACGCTGCTTGGGCGGCGCTCGCGGGGCTCGTGCCTCGTCCTAGATAAACCCAATCGACGGACTAGAAGTCCGTCGTACTGGTTATTTTGTGCGCCACGACTTGGGGCGGACGACGTTCTTTACCAGGCCGACCGCTTCCAAGACGCGGATTGTGATCCACGTCGGGTCGAGTTCCCAGGTGCGATGGCCGTGCGATGCGGCTCGCGGCTCGGCATGATGATTGTTGTGCCACCCTTCGCCATGAGCCAAGAGTGCCACCAGCCAATTGTTGCGGCTGTCGTCCGTCGTCTCGTAGTTGCGGTAACCAAACAGGTGAGCCACCGAGTTCACCGCCCAGGTCACATGCCACACAAAGACCGTGCGAACAAACACCCCCCATACCAAGTAGCTGGCGCTCAAGCGAATCGCTTCGTCCAGCGTCCCTGTCGTAAACCAGCCTACCGCGAAGCCCGCGACGATAAACAGCAAAGCGTGCAGCATGTAGACCAGCACCCAGACGGCATGCATTTCGAGCCGACGGTAGAACTTCTCCGCCATCAGATCGCGAGCATAGCGATCATAGAACGCGGTAGTGCTCAACTCATCGTTGCGCAGCATCAGCCAGCCAAAATGCCCCCACATGAAGGTCACGTGCGGACTGTGTGGATCAGGTTGCTCGTCGGAATACTGATGGTGCTTCCGATGAACGGCCACCCAGCGAGCGGGCGAATCTTGCAAGCAGCAGACGCCCAGTAGCGCCAGCATGTGCTCGAACCATTTGGGACACGTGAACCCGCGATGAGTCAACAGTCGATGGTAGCCCAACGTCATCCCCAGCAAGCCGAAGAAATAGTGGCCTGCGATCGCCAGCACGACTCCCGTCCAGCTGAAGAAATACGGCAGGAAAGCCAACAGACACAACACATGCACAACCGGAATCCCGATTGCGTACGGTTTCAGGACGCGCACCGGCTTCGTCCGCTCGGGGCGAGGGATGGGGTATTTCGAAGTCGCGGGCCCGACGAACGTGCCTTGGCGTCTTGGCGCCGATGCGCCATCCGCTTCGACCACGGTCGATGTCGTCTCGTTCTCTTCGTCCAGATGCGTGCTGTTTCTATTCACCAGCCGATATTCCGCGTGGGGAACCCGCTTCGAGTCCGCGAGGTCTCGACGTGAGTCCGCGTGATGGAGCCATTCGGGGTTTGGTATCTTCGTTCAGCGGACGGCTGATGTCAAACACCAGCCGCCATTCGTGTTTCCCAAAAAACCTCACTCGGCGTCAAGCCCGAAAAATTACTTGAGCACGTTCGCCAAGCAGATACGGGCGTAGTCGTCGTAGCGGCTGGTCGTAAAGTCGGGTGACGGGTCGAATTCCCGCCGACGAATCCGCCGGACGACTTCCCAGGCGACCGCGTCGGCCCCCGCCAAGTCCTCTTCGCTCCATTCGGCCATCACAAACCCCACCTTCGTCACATCCTTGGGCAGCAATACATATCCCAAGTCCACCGTCCCGGGAATCTCCAGAGCCTTCGCCAAATGCCGGTACAAGGGGAGTTGCAGGTCGACCCAACTGCCGTCTCGCAAGCGATGAGTTTTCAGCGGGCCGTCGCCGTGATCGGAGGTTTTGTAGTCGAACACGCCGTAACGACCCGTTGTCCCATTCAAGTCGACTCGATCCATCCGCCCCACCAGTAAAAACTCGACTCCATCCACCGGGATTCGGACCTGCTGACGCGTCGTCATTTCCTCAACATACGCGATTCGCCAACCCTCGTCGCCCCGGCGAGCTTGAATCTCGGCAAAAGCGGTGAGCCGCAATCGTAGCTGCTCGACCTGCACCTGTACCGCAGGCCGAGGCCGCGCGCCAAATTGTGCGAAGACGCGCGCTGTGAGCGTATCCCCGAGAAACTCGCTGATCTTCGTCGCATCGCCGGAGTGCTTCAGATCCGAGGCGCCGAAGGCGCCTAACACATCGTGCGCCAGCGAACCAAACGCGCCGCCATCCAATTCACGAGCCTCATCGGTCACCGCTTCGCAGCGAGCGACCTTGGACAGCAAGAATCGATAGGGACACGATAGATAACTCTTGAAGTCCGACACCGTCAGCCGTAACGGCTCGGCCAACGCCTTCTCGCCATATCGCTCCAACAAGTCCGCGGGACTGGGCGCCGCAAACGACGACTTCGCCCGCGTTGGGTGAAAAGCGCCCGGCAGCGACGCGGGAGCCGATTCGGCATGAGGAGGGTCAAACAGCCGCAACGCTCGCCGCGCCACCGTCTCCAGATCGGTTGCGAACAAGAGTCGACTGGGCGCCGCCGGATCGTGGTTGGCATCGCGTCGAGCCACAATGACGTGCAAATCGGGCCGAGACGCTCGAATCACCCCCAGCGCGTACGCATCGCGAGCGAAGCGGCGAGCATTGTCGTCCAAACGCAGGGCGGAGCGGATCGCGTTGGGCAAGAAAGGATCAGCATTCACCGACTGGGGCACATGCCCATCGTTCAAGCTAGTCACAATCATGGCGGGAGCATCGTCCAGCGGCAGCTCGAGCCACCCGACCAACTCAATGGCCGCCGGATCGGTACGAGCCGCGACGGTGGCCATCGCCGACTGCTCGATGACCAACCGAATGGCCTCGTCGACCTTTAGACGTGGCCGCAGACGATCGGGCACCTTTTCAAAGTCTTCCAACGTCCGCCCAATCCTCTGACAGGCCTGCCAGACCGCGGCCTCTTGCTCCTTGCCGAGATCAAGCGGCTCCGAGTAGATCGCCTGAATCGCCCGCTGTATCGGCCCGCTCCACGCCTCCAAACTTCGCGCCGCGCCGCCTGGCTTGACCGCCTGTTCGTTCGTCGTTTCGCCGGACAAGTCTCGCAGCCAATGACGAACCGTTTGAACGACCTGGAGCAAAGTGCGTCGAGTCTCCGCGTCGTACTCGGCTCGATAGTCGACAGCCCCAGGAGACTGAACATTCTCCGATTCCTCGCCGCCGCTTAACGCAACTTCGGCCGCTGAATCTTCGCTGTCTGAATCTTCGCTGTCTGAATCTCCACAGTCTGAATCTTCCGCAAACAGTTCTTCGTGAAGGCTGGCCGGCAGATGTTCGTTGTAGAATTCGTCGAGTCGAGCGAGCCAGTCGGCACGTACACCGGAGCGAGCGAGCCAGTCGCCCACATCGGGATGTCGCAAGAGTTCAGCCCATTGGGCGTATCCATCGCGACGCAGCCAGCGAGCGATGACGTCCAGCAACCGATAGGGGCGTGTTTCGGCGAGCGGCTTGCCGGGGCCCCAGCGAGCGACTAACCCACACTGCCGCATTTGCCTTTCGACCTGCGGCACTAACGACTCGTCGGCAAACCCCACCGTGATCTCGTCCGCCCGAAATTTTCCGTCATACGCGGCAATCTGCCGCACTACCGCTTCCGCCTGCTCCACAGGCCCCTCGACTTGCTCCCACTGTTCATCATCCAGTTGGACAGGCAGTTTCTCGGGATCGTTCCAAGCGTCCGCATTCAAACATCCATGCTCGTCGAACCAAGGAATCCACTCCGGGGCCGCGGGCGTCAAGACCGTCACATGATTGGCGATCTGATCCAACATATCGCGCTGCGTCTGATTCAGATCCACGACGCCGATCAGAATCACCGGCTGATCCGTGTGATACTCGCGCTTGATCACTGCCGTCAGACGAGCCGTCTGGAGATCCCATAATTGAAGTTCATCCAGCAGGCGCAGGTATCGCTCCTGAATATCGCGTAGGGTTCGCCAACGAGCGACTTCCAGTTCACCAACTCGTCCCGTGATCTTTTCGGCGACGTGGGAAAAGTCGAGCGCATCGGCCGCCAACTCGGCGTGTTCCTTGCGCAGCGAGTCGCCCCAGGCGAGCCATGCGGGATCATCAGGCGACTCGGGGGAGCGCGGCATCAGTTGGCGCAGACTGTCGGGCGAGGTTTCCCGCAGCGTCTTCGCCCAAGCCAGACGCTGCGTCAGCGTGGTGGCAAACGGCAGCTTCGGCTCATACAGCCTCTCGGGAAGTCCGCCGATCGTCACGATCTCCGGCGGGGACAACATCCGCCCGTTCGCCTCGGCGAGATCGACCAGAATCTCCAGCAAGCGACGTCCCGCGCGACCACCGGGAACCACCACGATCACTCGACTCAAGTCGAACGTTCGGGCTGTGGCAAACCTCTTTTTCAGATACTCGGCAGCTTCCGGCAAGGCGGGCCGAGTGACGTCCAGAAACTCGCGTGTGATGGGCATCCTGCGCTTCTCCGCTAACGCTGACGGCGGCGTCGTTCCGAGTTGAGAGCGTCTTTCTCAGTGATGAGAGAGCGTTCTTCGCCCCCTAACGAAAATCCTTAAACGCTCCAAGTCTTCGCGACGCGCGGCAGCTCGACTCGCATCGCTTCGACATACTTCTGAGCCGCGCCCGTGTTGAAGATCACGATTCGCCCCTCGGGATCGATTCGGCCCTCGGCGACGAGTCGCTTCAAGGCGCCGACGCAGGCGGCCGCTTCCGGGCAAATGGCGATTCCTTCAAGTGCACTGGCGGTCCTCATCCATTCGATGATCCGTTCCTCTTCTACTGACAATGCCAACCCGCCGCTGGCTCGGACCGCATCGAGAATCATAAAGTCGCCGACAGCGACCGGGACACGGATGCCGCTCGCCACGCTGTGCGCGTCGGCGAACAGTTCCGCGAATCGTTTTCCTGCGGCGAATGCCTTGGCAATCGGCGCACAACCGTCTGACTGAACGCTGATCATCTGGGGCAGCCCTCGCACTGGCCCAGCCACGGGCTCGGCGCCTGGTGTGGGGAGCGTCGGTACGTCGGCCTTGGGGAGCCAGCCGAGCTGTGCCAATTCCGTGAAGGCCTTCCACATCCCGATCAGCCCCGTGCCGCCTCCGGTTGGGTAAAGAATCGCGTCGGGCAGGTCCCAATCGAATTGATCGGCCAATTCGAGCCCCATCGTCTTCTTTCCTTCGATGCGATAGGGCTCCTTCAGCGTCGAGAGGTCGAACCAGTCCATCTTGGCTTTGCCCTCGCGCACAATGCGACCACAATCATTGATCAATCCATCGACCAAGGTTGTGTGCGCGCCCGCCAAGTGGCATTCGTACTGATTCACGACAGGCGTATCGGAAGGCATGAACACGTGGGCTTCGATGCCAGCTCGCGCCGCATACGCCGCCGCGGCGCCGCCGGCATTCCCCGCGGTCGGCAAGGCCACTCGCCGGATGCCAAAATGCCGAGCCATCGAGATGGCCATCGCCATCCCGCGACTCTTGAAGCTCCCTGTTGGCAATTGCGATTCATCCTTCACCCACAGTTGCTTCACGCCGCAATGCGCGGCCAGACGCGGGCAGGGCAGGAGGGGCGTACGACATTCGCCCAAGGTCACCGGTTCTGACTCGGTGGGCAGAGGCAACAATTCGCGAATTCGCCACATCGTCGCGGGTCGATCCCGCAAGTCGGTTGGCGAAACAGCTCGACGCACCGCATCGAGATCGTATCGCACCCACAGTGGACGATCCCGATGGAGGGTCTGCGGCTGTTGATGATCGAGCCGTGCGCCGTCGATCGCGGCCTCTAGATGCGTAACGAACGAGGACATGCGAGCGGCTCCGCCTATTTCAAAGTCTGCAAGATTTCAATCAGCTTGGGGTCGGCGATCCCACGACCGCCGCGCCCCTCTTTATCGATTCGCCGATTCGCCGTCTCGTCGATCTCAGGCAGGTCGGACTCCCACACCTTCTTGCGTAAGTCGGGCGACATTTCTTCGAGCGGGCGAATGATGCGAAAACCGACCGACAGCGACGGGTCGCTCGTAAACCACCAGGGACTTTGCGGAACATTAGGATCTTCCGCTCGCCAATCGTCATCGTGCGATTGTCGTCGCGAGGCCGAGCGGCAGCGATCCGCGTCATCGTCCCACGATCCACCCTTGATCACGCGGGGAAAAAGACGAGTCGGCCATTTCACGGCCGCTTCGGCCTTCACAGGGCCGGCTCCCAACCACCCATGTCCCGCCTCGGTAAACTCATCCAAGACCCACTCGCCGACGTTGCCGTGCATGTCGAGCAGTCCCCAGGGATTGGGCTTCTTCTGGCCGACTCGATGCAGAGTGTCTTCGGAGTTGCCGAAGTGCCACGCGAACTCATCGAGTTTCTTCGGGTCATCGCCAAATGAATAGGCCGTCGACGTACCCGCTCGGCACGCATACTCCCACTCGGTTTCCGAAGGCAAGCGGAAGGCCATGCCGGTGATGCCGCTCAGCCACTTCGTGTACTGACGCGCCGTGAAGTGACTCATCGTCACCGCCGGCAAGAACGGTTCGTCGCCCAGCTTGAAGGTGAAGCTGGTGTCATAGAGATTCGACGGCGCGGTAACGACCCACGGTTTATCCCCATCGGTAATGGGCCGCACCTTTTGGCGAGCGATCTTCTGGAAGGCGTCGTTCATCCGCATGTAGGGTTTGAATTGGGCCCAGGTGGTTTCCGTTTCCGCCATCCAGAACGGCGACACCTCGACTTCCACGACCGGCCCCTCATCGGCCGCTCGCTTCGGCTCGGAGTCAGGACTTCCGAACCGGAACTTGCCGCCCGGGATCGGCAACATCTTGACCTTGGCCTCGGTCCCTGGAATCTCGAATTCATACGGCACCATGTAACCACGAGCCGTCTTCACCGAGGGTCCCGCCGCAGGCGGTTCAGTCATCAACCCCGGCGACGCCGCCCACGCGGCTGAACTTGCTCCCAACAACACCCCGACACATACGAGTGCCAGCGTCCCAGCCGTCGACAATCGAATATTGTCTCCAGCATTCGTTGATCCAAACATGGTAGGCATCGCTTATCCGTTCTAAGGTTTGGTAATGGTCTCGTCCAAATTCAGCAAGAGATCGCAGACGACCGTCCACGCCGCCAACTCGAGCGTGGGAAGAGTCGCCGCGACCGGCGCACGCCCGACCGCCGCCAGCTTCTCCGCTTCGCCCGCCATCGAAGCAAATCGCTGCCGCGCGGCGGCCAAAGTCTCCAAAAGCACCTGACGCTCGACATCGCGAGGCGGACGGCCCAGCGCTGTCAGCACGGCCCGCGATACTCGCATCTCGTCCAACGCCGCCTCACGCGCCGCATCACGCGACGAACCACTCGCCCGCGACGACGGTACATCCTGCAAGACTCGTTCGGCGAACTTGCGAGCCGCCTCAACATACGTCGGATCGTTCATCAGTACGAGGGCTTGCAGCGGCGTGTTCGTACGTGCTCGCCGAATCACGCAGGTCTCGCGGCTCGGAGCGTCAAATGTGCTGAGCGACGGGGGCGGGCAGGTCCGTTTCCAAAAGGTATACATGCCGCGACGGTAGAGTCCGGCGCCGGTATCGGCTTGATACTTCGCGCGTCGCTCGACCGAAACATCCTCCCAGAGCCCCTCGGGCTGATACGGCTTCACGCTGGGCCCTCCGACCTGATCCACCAATAAGCCCGCGATCGCCAAGGCGTTGTCGCGCACCATCTCGGCCGAGAGGCGGAAACGGGGCCCCCGAGCCAACCATTGGTTCTTGGGGTCGACCTTCAAGGCCTCAGGGGTCACGCGAGCATCTTGGCGGTACGTCGCCGAAGTAACGATCGCTCGCTGAATCGCGAGCGTGTCCCAACCGGACGCGACTAATTCGGTCGCCAACCAGTCGAGCACCTGCGGATGCGAAGGGAGCGCGCCGGTGACGCCGAAATCCTCCAAAGTCTCGACAATTCCCAAGCCGAAGTAGAGTTCCCACCAACGGTTAACCGCGACCCGAGCCGTCAATGGATGCTGGGGATCGAACAGCCAGCGAGCCAATCCGAGTCGATTCGCGGGGGCGTCGGTGGGCAACCGCGGCAAAATCTCGGGAACCCCGGCCGACACCAGATCGGCGGGCTGATCATATTGCCCTCGTTTCAGCACTCGCGTCTCACGGGGCTGCGGCATGTCTTGCATGACCATCACTGCGGGCACCGCTTTTTCCAGCGTCGAGCGACGATTAGGCAGATCCGCCAAGGTAGCGCGAGCGGTACGCGCCTGTGGGTCGACCGATTCGAGATAGTAGGCAACCAGCGTTCGTCGTTGTTTTTCGTCGCGCTGCTCGGCGGGAATGTCCAAGACCCCCGCTAACGCGCTGACCGGTTCATTCTTGACGAGCCTCGTCGCATCGTCGGCCGTCAACGCAAACCCATACACTCGCACCTCGTCGATGCGACCGCGGAATGGCACTGACGCATGACGCTTTCCGATATGGAACGGTTTGTCGGTCTTCAATGTCCCTTGCAATTGATCGCGTTCAACTTCCAGCGTGGTCGGCTTCCCATCGACAAAGATCCGCACGCCAGCCGCATTTCGACCACCATCGTACGTCACCAACACGTGATGCCATTCATTCAGGGACATCGGCTCTCGAGTGACTACCTTCAGTCCGTTGTCGGGCCAACGGTCGATCAAGTGGCACGACACTTTGCCCGACTCCAGGATCACGTCATAGCCGCGATACGCTTGAGCGTCGTCCATTTTCGACAACACGGTACTGGCCTCGTTCACGGTCGGCATGACCCATGCGGCCAACGAAAAAGGAGCATCGGCTTCGAGTGCAACTTGGTCGCCGAAATCGACGTGCGTGCCGCCGTCGAAGGCCAGCGCTTCGCCCATTTTCCCTTCCACCCACTTCGCAGGCCCCTTCACCGTGCCCTGACGCACCGGATTCACGGCATCGAGAACTTTCTCACCCTCGCGCTGATCGAAGGTCACATGCAAACGCAAGCCTTGCCGTCCCAAAGCCTGTCGGTCCTCGGCGGATAGCGCCGCTTCCCATCGAGCCAATTCGGCGTCGGCCGCCTTCTCTCGTTCCCGCAGAGTCGCTTCCGCGGCGGCTCGCAGCTGGTCGAGTTCGGCGAGCCTCATCGCCTGGTCGCCGCTCGGCGCCTTCACACTGGGATCAGCCAAGCCTCCCCGCGCATAGCCAACGGGCGTATGCGGCAACTGATTGAAGAAGGCAAAGAACTGGTAGTACTCGCGCTGCGAGAACGGGTCGTATTTGTGGTCATGGCAACGAGCGCATTGCAGCGAGAGTCCCAATAGCACGGTCGAGGTCGTGTGCACTCGATCGGCGACATATTCAATCCGATACTCTTCCTCGATGATGCCGCCTTCGGTCGTCAGCACGTGGTTGCGATGAAAGGCGGTCGCCACCTTCTGCTCGAGCGTCGCCTGCGGAATCAAATCGCCCGCCATCTGCTCTGACACAAACTGATCGAAGGGCATTTGGCGACGAAATGCAGTGATCACCCAATCGCGCCAAGGCCACATTGAACGCTCTTCGTCGTTGTTGTAGCCGTTGGTGTCCGCGAAACGAGCGGCATCGAGCCAGTAGGTCGCCATCCGCTCGCCATAGCGGGGCGAGGCGAGTAAGCGATCGGTCGCTCGATCCAAGGCGTCTGGTCCGTCGTCCGCCAACAACTCTTCGACCTGATCCGGATGCGGGGGGAGGCCCGTGAGGTCGAAGGAGAGTCGTCGCAACAAGGTCGCTCGAGGCGCCTCGGGCGCCGGCTGGAGCTTTTTCGCGGGCAGCTCGGCGTGGACCAAGAAATCGAGCGGTCCTCGTCCTGCAGACTTCCAATCCGAATCGGGAATCTTCGGGCGAGCAGGCGGCGTAAACGCCCAGTGGCGAGCAAAACCGGCCCCTTGCTCAATCCACCGCCGCAGCAACTCCCTTTGAGCCGGATCGAGTGAGCGTTTAGTGGAAGGAGGTGGCATGACCAGTTCGGGATCGGTCGAAGTCACTCGCTGCCATGCAAGGCTGCGATTGGGCTGATGCGGCACAATCGCGGGCTCCGAATCGCCGCGTGCCGAGGTTGCGGCCGTGAACTGATCAAGCCGCAGACCGGCTTCACGCGTCTTTTCGTCCGGCCCGTGACAGTTCCAGCAATTCTGGGCCAACAGGGGACGAATATCACGAGCAAAGTCGACTCGGTCGCCGCCTGGCTTTGAGTTGGCCGCCTCTTGATTGGCTGGCTTTGGGTCGTCACCCTGAGCGGAAGCGTGGAGCAGGGGGGCGGCTACCAGCACCAACCAGGCCAGCATTCGTAGACTCGCGCCAGTCCGGATCGCGAAGGCGAAACGTGCCGTCATTCGTCTCGTGGGGATCATGGGGCGTCTCCGTCGTTGGACCACGCCACCCATTGGAATCGCGACTCGCCTTGGACACAAGCTCCGATGATGAAGTCATCTTTGTCGCGCGCTTCCGGTTCTTGTCGACCGTCACGCGACATGATCGCAAGGGCGGTCGAGCAGGAAAGGGGAGGGGAGGGGAGGCTCGGTCATCCCTTGACGTCATCCCTAGGCGGCTTCTATATTTGCGGCGACTTTTTGAATGCCATGGAAACCTTTCGCCCCGCAGGACGCCGGTCGTTGTTTGACCGGGGGAAGCAACTATGAAGTCGGATCGTCGCCACGAACTACAGACCAACGAACTAGCTGATTGGGTCGGACATAAAATCGAACAGCTGGTCCCCTACACACGCGCCATCGTCGGGGGCATTGTTGGCATTATCGTGATCGCCATCGCCTACACGGTCGTCAGCTATCAGCAGTCGGCGGCGTCGGGCCGAGCTTGGCAGTCGTACCTGGGCGCGTTGATGGAACGCGACGTCGACACTCAAGTGGCTGACCTCGAAGACGTGGCCACTCGCGAGCAGGGGAACCCGGCCGGCCTGTGGGCCCTGCAGACTCAAGCCGATCTGGACCTCGACCGAGCCTCTCGCATGCTGTTCAGCAGCCGCGACGAGGCCCTCAAGCTGCTCGACCGCTCCCAGAAAAACTACGAGAAAGTCGAAGCCGAGTCGCAGCGCAATCCCACGTTGCTAGAACGTGCTCGCTTTGGCCTGGGGCAGGTGTTTGAATGCCAGGGATCGCTGGAGAAGGCGAAAGCGAAGTACGAGCAGGTAGTGAAGTCGAAAACCACCCCCGCTTACTCGAAACTGGCTGCTCGCCGGCTGGAAGCTGTTTCCGATCCCAAGGTGGTCGACTTCTACGCTTGGTTTGAGAAGCAGAAGCCAGCGCCTCCGCCGCCGCGAGGTGGAATGTTGCCGGGAGGAAATCTGGGTGATCTCCCCGATCGTCCTGATATCAAGTTCCCCGATTTCGGCGGCGGCGCTGACGCCCCCGCGGCCAAAGAAGACGCGGAAAAGCCGGCGACCGAGGAGAAACCGGCTGAAGAAAAGCCCGCTGACGAGAAACCGGCGTCGGAAAAGCCAGCGGAAGAGAAGCCGGCGGAAGCCAAGCCCGCTGACGAGAAACCGGCGTCGGAAAAGCCAGCGGACGCGAAACCGACCGCCGAGAAGCCGGCCGAAAAGCCTGCTAGCGCACCGGCGGAAAAGCCTGCCGAAAAGCCGGCCAATTAATGGCTTTCGGTTGGCGCTGATGACGAATTGCTTCGATCGGTGAGGATCAGCAACGATTAGTGTTCCCGCTTCTCTGGTGTATGAGAAAGCGAGTACTGGGAATACTGATTAACACTGATTGACACTGATCGCTCGATCCGTGGGAGTTCCGCGACGCGGGGACAGTTGCTGCCGTGCGGCGGTGGACGCCCAATTGACACGGAATTCTGGCGAATTCCGCTACAACGGATCGTTTCGGCAAGCGCCAAACCGCAAGCCAGAAGGTAGATTCCCGCATGTCTGTCAACAGCGACGAAGTCGGCCCAGAACTCAGCGCCGAGTCGCAAGAACTCATCATCGAAGAGGCCGACAAGGGCAAGCGGCTCGATATCTACCTCGCCGAAAAATTCCCCTACTTCAGCCGGATGAGTTTACGCCGAGCCATCCACCTCGGAGGGGCGCTCGTCGACGGTCGAGAAGTTCGGTCAGCCTTCAAGGTGCGGCCAGGTCAGCGAGTATCGGTCAGACTTCCCGAAGTCGCGCCGGAAGGCCCCATCCCGGAAGACATCCCGCTCGACATTCTCTACGAAGACGAACATCTAGCGGCGATCAACAAGCCGCCCGCCATGGTCGTCCACCCTGGACGAGGTCACTGGAAAGGGACGCTCACCTCAGCGCTGGCTCACCACTTCCAGTCGCTCAGCGACGTCGGCGGGCCCGTGCGCCCCGGCGTCGTCCATCGACTCGACCGCGACACCACTGGCGTCATCGTCATCGCCAAGACCAACCGAGCTCACTTTGCTCTGGCTCAACAATTTGAAGAACGCGTCACGGAAAAGGAATACCTGACCATCGTCGTCGGCGTCCCCGATCACGATCGCGATGTGATTGAACTACCGATCGGCGTTCATCCGTACCAGCGCGAGAAAATGGCCATTCGCGCCAACCACTCCACCAGCAAACCAGCTCGCACTTTTTACGAGGTCGTCGAGCGATTCGCTGGCTTCGCGTACGTCCGAGTTCTCCCCAAGACCGGTCGCACTCACCAGATCCGCGTCCACCTCTCGCACTTGGGATACCCCGTCTTGTGCGACAAACAATACGGGGGACGTTCCCAGATCACTGTAGGCGAGCTTGAGCGAGGCTCGGAAGATACGACCGTAATCCTGGACCGGCATGCGCTCCACGCTCATCGCTTGACCATCTCGCACCCAGTGTCCAACGAGTCGCTGACTTTCGTCGCCCCTTTGCCGGCCGATATGCAATCGACACTCGACGCTCTTCGCCAGTATCGCCCTCGTTCGACGAACGTTCGGTAACCGTCACATTCCCCGCTGAAACCAAAGGATGTGTCTATGACCCACGGTAAGGGTTTAAAACTCTGGAGAGCGATCGGTTGGATCGCGGGCCTTATGGCGATGTTGTCGGAGCCCTCGAGCGGCGCTGAGCCACCCGCCAAGAAACCTCATTGGGCGATCGCCATCCACGGCGGCGCACTCGACGAGGTCGATAAGATCCCCCTGGAGCGTCGACGTGCCATGGAAAAGGCGCTCGACGGCGCCTTACGCGCCGGGGTCAAGGTTCTGGAATCGGGCGGCACGTCGCTCGACGCCGTCGAAAGCGTCGTGCGCATCTTGGAAGACGAACCTCTGTTCAATGCAGGCAAAGGCGCGGTCTATAACGCGGCCGGCGGTCACGAGCTGGACGCCTCGATCATGGATGGACGCACGAAAGCCTGCGGCGCCGTCGCCTCGGTCAGCACTGTCAAAAACCCCGTCTCGCTCGCTCGACTCGTCATGACTCGCACTCGACACGTGTTGCTGATCGGCGCCGGGGCCGAAGAATTTGCGACCGAAATGAAAGTGGAACGAGTCGACCCGAAGTACTTTGACACCGACTATCAGTTCGAACGCTGGCAGAAGCGACGAGCGCAAGAGGCCGCGGCCAAACCCGATTCACCGCCCGCCGCGAAACCGATGTCGGACAAGAAAGGAACAGTGGGCTGCGTCGCGCTGGATGTCCATGGCAATCTGGCTGCCGCGACCTCGACCGGCGGTTTGACCAACAAACGATTCGGGCGAGTCGGCGATTCGCCCATCGTCGGCGCCGGCACTTACGCCGACAATCGCACCTGCGCCGTCTCATGCACTGGAACAGGCGAAGAGTTTATTCGGCACGGCGTGTCGCACGATGTGCACGCGCGAGTGCTCTACAAGTCCCAGCCGCTCGCCGACGCCGCACATGATGTGATTCATAAGGTGCTGCAACCTGACGACGGCGCCTTGATTGCCGTCGGTCCCGATGGCGCGCTGGTCGCCGCCTTCAACACCGACGGGCTCTCTCGAGGGCTGGCTGACGCCAAGGGACGTTTCGAAGTCAAACTTGGCAAGTGAAGACGGCAAGCCGAAGGCGTTTTCGCCTAGAAAAACCTTGTACGACGGACTTCTAGTCCGTCGCTGTTTCTGTTTCGTACGACGGACTTCTAGTCCGTCGAGCTACGACCTCTGAGCACCAATACTCCCCACGATGCGTCTTGGCTGACGGCGACGGGCGATCGCTGGCCACGCGGCTGTCCGCTCGCGAAGCGAGCGGGCTACTTGAGCGGGGCTACTTAAGTACCACTCGTTGCTGAGCTAATGCGGCGACGCTGGCCGTATCATGACTAACCAGTAGCGTCGGCACGTGATACTCGGCGAATACTCGTTGCAGGAACTCGACCACCGTGGCCTTCAACGACTCGTCCAATGCACTCAGCGGTTCGTCGAGCAGCAATAGATCGGGACTCCGCAGTAACGCTCGGCCAAACGCCACTCGCTGCTTTTGTCCGCCGCTTAATTCCAGCGGTCTTCGCTGGAGCAGCCCACGAAGTTCCAGGACATCGATCAAATGGTCGAAGGCAAACTTGCCCGGTGGGTTGCGCCGCAGACCATACCTCAGATTGCGTTCCACCGTGAGATGTGGGAAGAGTTGAAAGTCTTGGGGAACCAGCCCGATGGCTCGGCGCTCGGGCGGCAAACAAATCCCGGCTTGAACATCCACCCAAGTGCGACCATTCAATGCAATGTGACCTAGCGACGGACTCAGTAAGCCCGCGATCAAGTGCAAAACGGTCGTTTTCCCACAACCAGACGGCCCCACCAGCGCCGTGACTTCAGCGTTTGTCTCGAACCGTAAAGCCAGTTCGAACCCCGTGGGGTAGCGGAATTCGCAGTCGAACACCAGCGATCGCATGACTTAGCGGCGGCTCCCCACTTGAGTTCGAAGACCGCGTCTCTCGCACCACTCACTGATGATTAAGGCCGCCGCCGAAACCACGACGGAGGTAACGACCAGTCGATAAGTTTCGGCGATGCCGCCGGGTGCGTCGAGTTGAGTGTAGATGTGCAAGGGAATGGTTCGAGTTTGGCCTGGGATGTTCCCCGCAATCATGACCGTCGCGCCAAACTCGCCCATGCTGCGAGCAAACGCCAACACCGAACCACTCAGAATTCCGGGGCGAGCCAGGGGCAGGGCGATCGTGCAAAACACATCGAATGGTCGAGCTCCCAACGTCCGCGCGACTCCCAGCAGTCGATCATCGACCGCAACGAACGCCTGCCGAATGGGGCGAACCAATAAAGGGAACCCGACTACGGCCGAAGCGAGCGCCGCCCCCTTCCAATCAAATACGAATCGCATGCCGAGCGTTTGCTCAAGCCAAGCGCCAAGCCATCCGCGCCGGCCAAATACCACCAACAGCAAGTAGCCCGTCACGACGGGAGGCAAGACCAACGGCAAGTTGCAGACTGTCTCCACCAGAAACTTGCCACGAAACTCATACTTCGCCAACCACCAGGCAATAGCCACCGCCAGCGGCAAACTCGCCGCCACCGCCGCCATGGCGACGGTTAGCGTGAGTCGAAGAGCTTGCCATTCAGAGGGAGTGAGCACGCGAGTGATGGCGGTTGACGATGGTCTTATTCGCTCGCCACACCCGGCGGTGCTGCCACGAACGAATATCCATACCGATGGTACTCGGCCTGTGCTCGCGGCGAAACCAGGAAATCGAACAAGCGTTTCGAGTCGGTCGGATCTTCGCCCGCGTCATCCTTCAACAATACCAACACATAGTCGATCGGCTCGTGCAACGCCGAGTCGAATGTGTGAACTGTCTCCACCGTCGCCACTCCTCGTACATCCGTGGCATAGACAATTCCCGCCTCCGCTTCCCCACGCTCGACAAATCCCAGGGTCGCGCGAACATCCAGGCCTCGCGCAATCTTGCCGTTCTTTTCGAGCGTCTCGAGGAGCCCCAAGCGAGTCAATGCCTGGCCCGCATATACTCCCGCGGGCACCTTCTCGCCGGCCAACGCCAAGCGAGTCACGCGTTCCGATGCTAAGTCGGAGGGCTGTTGAACCTTGCCCGGATTGCCCGCGGGAACGACGAGCACCAGGCGGTTGGAGAGCAGCGAACGACTCTCGCTCGTCGCCCGTTTCTTAACCACGGACTCGGCCCAATTACGACTGGCCGACAAGAAGATATCGACCGGCGCGCCTGCTTCGATTTGAGCCGCCAGACTGCTCGACGAGCCCGCGTTCACGGCCACTCGGACTCCTGTGTCCCGCGAGAACTCCGCCACCAATTGCTCCACCACATCCTTGGTGCTTGTGGCGACCGAGATCGTCAGTACACGGTCGCTTACCACCACCGAAGGGACGGATGGCGCCGAGGCAGACTCCGACGACTCGCTCGAATCTGCCGCCACAGAGTTCGTCGTCGATGAAGCGGAGTGCGTAAACCCGACAGTCTTCTCTTTACACGCCGCGAACACCGCGAGCAACACGCAAAGACCTACCGCCGCCATGCCCGTCCGCGTCGGCCCGTTTCGCCTCATGCGTGTCTTGAGCGTCATAGCGCATCGCCAAAAAGGAACTGCATGGGACGTCGAGTGCCCAGGGGACGAGTGCCCACGAACACCTCGCCGGCGTGAGCGCCGGCGGCCGCGCCCGCCAACAGCGCCGCGCCGCGAACCCGCTCGAAGACATGCGCCTTCTCGGGCGGAAATTGCGTCTTATAGCATGCGATCGATTCGATTTTGGCGTCCAGCGTTTCCGAAATGTCGACGGTAAAGTGACTGGCGTAGCCACCGAGCGTCGAAGGTTCGAACGCAAGGCGAAAGTAAAGCTGAGTTTCAATGGAATGCACCGGCAACCCATCGAAGTACTCATCCCATTTCGTAAGGCGCGAATAGAAGACCGCGGCATCCGTGATTTGCATCGCTTGCCAATGATCGGGCGAAGCCATGGGCGTCTTGTCGCCAAAGCCAATGACCACTCGCGGCCGATACTTCCGAAATTCCTTGGCGAGCGCCACACGAGTTTCGAACGAGTCGAATAGCCGACGGTTGGGCAATGGCAACGTCACTCGAGTGTGGACGCCCAACGCCTGGGCCGCGGCCGCCGCTTCCGCCAACCGCACCTCCGGCCCCGGACTTCGCGGAGTGGGCTCGCCATCCGTCAAGTCAATAATTCCAACTCGAAACCCTTGGCGAGCCAGTAGCGCCAGCGTCCCGCCGCAGGCGATTTCGACATCATCGGGGTGAGCGCCGACGGCGATCACATCGAGTTGTGGGATGTCGCTCACGTTGGCCACGGTTCACCTCTTCACGCCGCGAATCAAGAAGGACGGGTTGAGCGATTCAAACCGTAACTGCTCGAATTGATGAGTCGCTCGAGCAAGCTGCACGAGCCACACATCCACCTCACGCCCCTTATCAGGCTTTTGCTCCAACACGCGGCGCACATCGGCCACATTGTCAATGCTGCTGACATGGACGACGATTCGTCCCCCCGGCCGCAAGCGGTCGTAGGCCAAGTCGACGATCGAACGAACCTGTCGCCCCGTTCCTCCAACAAACACCGCGTCGGGATCAGGCAACCCTTGCCACGCCTCGGGCGCCTTCCCGAGCACGGGAATCAAGCTGCGCACGCCAAATCGTTCGGCGTTCGTCGAAATCAGTTGGTAATCCTCGGGGTCCATTTCGATCGCGTACACCGACCCGCCGACTGCAATCTGAGCCGACTCGACCGCAACCGATCCGCTCCCCGCCCCCACATCCCAAACCACGCTGGTGGGGCCCAAATCCAATTCAGCCAGCGCGATGCTGCGGACCTCCGCCGGCGTCAATAGCCCGCGTTTCGGCTGCGACTGCAAGAAAATCTCGTCCGGATTGCCGAACAATCTGCGGCCGATCATCTGCACCGGCCGATCGGGCAAGTTGGGCTTCCGCAGCAGAATCATCACGTTGAGCGGGCCAAACTCAGTCGCCGCCAAGTCGGACAATTCACCCTGAGTCACGCACTCGTCCGGCGATCCCAAATTCTCGCAGACATAGGCCGTAAAGTAGTCGATTTTGCGATCGAGCAGCGCTTGCGCGACGGCTTGCGGCGGCGAGCGTTCCGAAGTGAAGAGTCCCACCTTTTGCGAGGTACGGATCTTCTCCACCACGTGCTCCAAGCTCTGCGTGCCCAAATCGGTCAGATATGCCTCGTCCCAACTCTCCTTCACTCGAGCAAAGGCTAGCTGCATGCTGCTTACATGCGGGACGACTTCAAAGCGTTCCTTCCCGAGTCGATCGCACAAGAAGCGAGCAGTCCCGTAGAACAAAGGGTCGCCGGTCGCCAAAACGACCGATCGCAGATAGGGCGAATCGGCCAAACGTCGCACGACCCCTTCGAGGTCGGCGCCAATTTCCATCCGCTGAGTGGTCGGTCGGGTGGGGACAAGCGCGAGTGACCGCTCCCCGCCAATCAGCAATTCCGCTTGTTCCACCAAGGTGCGCGCGGCTGACGTAAGTCCATCCACGCCGTCGTCCCCGATCCCGATGATATGGATCTTCTCCGCCGCCGTCACAAGCACCTCCGCGTTATTCCTCGCAGGGACTGAACATCGCCGCCCGCCGCCACGCGTCGACGCGCGTACGCCTCTTCACCGGCGCTCCGTAGTTCTACCAGCGCCCCGCGAACCGGGCGAGCGGACAGGAAGAGAGTTCCGCGGCTGGGTTTCACTGGTACGACGGACTTCGAGTCCGTCGATCATGTCCACAAAGGGGCTTGGGTAGCGGCAACGGGCACGCGTTGGCCCCACGGCTAACCGCTCACGAAGTGAGCGGGCTACTTCCGTACGACGGACTTCTAGTCCGTCGATCCTGTCCTCAAAGGGGCTTGGCTAGCGGCAACGGACGCTCGTTGGCCCCGCGGCTAACCGCTCACGAAGTGAGTGGGCTACTTCCGTACGACGGACTTCTAGTCCGTCGTAATGGTTCGTTAGACCGAGAACGAACTGCCGCAACCGCAAGTCTTGGTGGCGTTGGGGTTATCGAACTTGAAGCCCTTCTGCTCCAAGCTCTCGTACCAATCGACCGTCATGCCTTCGAGGTACAGGGCGCTCTTCTTGTCCACCACCACCTCCACGCCGAAAAACTCGAACTTCGAGTCGGCTGACTCGTCAAACTTCGAGTCGAACTGCATGGAGTAGTTGAAGCCGCTGCAGCCGCCACCCTTCACCCCGATACGCAAGAACATGGCGGCGTCCGCCTTGTGCGCATCTCGAGCCTTGATCACCTCTTGAGCCGCTCGTTCCGTTAACGTGATCGACATACCAAAACCTCATCCAATGCAGATGTTCGATGGAAAGCCCGATTTTTGACAACCGCGACTGTCTAAAATATACCAAGTGTCCTTTTTCCGGCAAGTGTGTAATCTAAACGCTTATTCAGCTTGGGTCGGGCGATACCCTGCCCCAAGTTGCCGCCACTAACCGTCCCGCCCCTTAAAAATCAGCCTCCCCCCCATGATTGTCACCATCGACGGACCCGCTGGCGCCGGCAAGAGCACGGTCGCCCGGCAGCTTGCCCGCCGTCTCGGTTTTGGGTTTCTCGACACCGGCGCCATGTACCGAGCCGTTACGCTGGCCGCCTTCCTCCGCCAACTAGATTGGAAGCGCCCCGAACTTCTTCCATTGCTGGCCTCCGAGATTCGCATCGAGCTAATAGGCGACCGAGTGATCCTGGACGGAGACGACGTGACCGATCAGATCCGCACCAATGAAATCACTCAACTCATTCACTATTCCGCTAATAACCCCGGCGTCCGTCAGCGTCTGGTCGAACTGCAACGTCAAGTGGCTCAAGGTCGAGATCTGGTCACCGAGGGACGCGACCAGGGAACGGTCGCGTTTCCCGAAGCCGAGTGCAAAATCTTCCTCACGGCCTCGCCTGAAGAACGAGCTCGACGGCGAGTGGCCGAACTTAGTGCACGCGGCGAGTCGGTTGCGTATTCGGAAGTACTCGCCCAACAAATGCGGCGTGACAAGTCAGATGCGGCGCGCAAAGTAGGGCCGCTCGTTGCCGCCGCCGATGCCACTGAGGTCAAAACGGACGGACTAACTTGTGAGCAAGTGGTCGACGAACTCGAACGAATCGTCCATCAATGCCGCACCAATTTGCGCGACAACGCCATCCCCGACCAGCCTGCTCGGAGTCAGGCATGAACCGCTGGCTCGCCCACTTCCAGCTCGTCGTCATCCCCAGCGCACCCTGGGCGATTGGGCGACCACTCTCCGCAGTCACCGCCGTTGTCTTGGCGATCTCATTCCTCGAGTCTGCATTACGAGGGCAAGAAGCGAACGATCGCGATCTCGCGGCTCGCCAACAACGACTCGAACGGCGCTTCGAAGAACTAAACGTCCGCTTTCGCGAGTTGGCGGAGGAATTGAGAACGTCGGAACCCGAGCAAGCGGCACGCGTCGCCGCAACGTTAGAACAAGCCGGTGAACTTCGCATCGAAGCTCGCCTCAAGTCGATTTCCGCGGCACTGGCCCAAGGCGAACGAGAAGGCGCCCTCGAGGATCAACGCCAAGTACTGGAAGACTTGGCGAAACTCCAACGACGTCTGCTCACCGGCGAAGCCGACTCGCCGCCCATGGACGATCTGGCTGGCGAGATCAGTACGCTGCTGGCGCAAACCTTGGCTCGCCAGAAAACACTCACCTCATCGACTCGTGACTTGCTCGCTCGACGTCCCGAAGACGGCGCGTGGCGTCGAGCGGATCGATTGGCGATTGCTCGCCTTGCCGCCGACGAAAAAGCGTTGGCCGAGCCCCTGACGCCGTTGCTCGAACGCATCGCGGACTCGCCCGCTCTCGGCGTCGTCCGAGCGGTCGTCAGCGAGGTTCGCGACGAATTGCTGGCGATCGGAGAAGACTTGATCGAACTTAAGGCCACCGCCGAACTGACCGGCCGCCAACGGTCGGTCGAAGCGACGTTGGAGGAACTGTTGAGTGCGTTGCGTCCCAAATCCGCGGAACGCGAGCCCCCCGCCGACTCGCCGCCTCCCGAAGAGGAAGAAGCAACCGGCGGCATCCAGCTCCCGAAATCGATCGAGTTGCGACTCCTGCGAAAGGCTCAACAGCGTCTGCACGAGCGAACTCGAGTCTTTCACGCCGCGCATGCCGATCAGGAAGCGACCGAAGCCTCACGTCGCGAATTGTCGGAACTGGCTCGCCGTCAAGCAGAACTCGAGACCCAGGTTCTCCGCTTGTTGGAACAGCCTTGAGAGGGCGGTTTAGTCAGACTTGTAGGTGCCATAGCCACCATTGCCGGTTCTTGGCGAGGGCCATGCGCGCCGCCTCGCCGTCATCAAGCCTGCTCGCAAATCTAACTAAGTAGGCCGTCTCGTCTTGCCCTTCGATATCACATCGATGCAGTAAGTTGTCCGCAAAGAATGGGGCAAGGTCGATGGGCGATTTGATTAATCTGGCCTGATCTTCGTGATCGGGCTGGAGAATATAGAGGCTCTCTTTCGCTATGGCAGCAGGGACATGCAGCGTCAAGCCCAATGACGGTAATTCGTGGGACCGTTGCAAGTCTCTCGGTCTCATTCCCTGAAGCGACGGCTTGGGAAGGACGCAATCCGCCGCCAGCAAATTGATGAGGCAACAAGCGTCAATAGCGACATCCGTCATCGCTCGGCGCTCTCCTTACTTTGCTTCGGCCAACAGCGACCGATGGAACTCAAATTGAATATTTCGCTGCTGGCCGTCATCTTCGATGTGCAGATTCGTCAAACATTCCGCAACCAATTCCCTAGCCGACACGGGATCACAGCGCAGGAACCGAGCAAGCTGACCTTGACTGATCTCACCCTGTTCAAAAGCTTGCACGGCAAGAAACAGGAAACGATCTGGGTAAGGTCGATTGGCTTCCGGGCGAGAGAGAAGTTCAGGCTGCGTAGTAACGGTTTGGGGCGCCAGTCCTGATTCCTTGAGACTCTGCCAAGTGCCACGAGAGGCAAGCCCTAACTGTTCCAAGCGAAGACACATGGCATCCACGGACACGAAGTAGAAGTGACTCAGACGGCACAGGTCGGAAACTTGAAAATCGCCGGTTGAGGTCACGATGGCATTGAAGCGATTATGAACCGAGCTTGCGGGCATCAGAAAGCTCAGGGCAAACGCCTCGGCAAACCGCTCGTTGGCGGGTTTGCGGCCGCTGTAGCTGAGATAATCGATTCCGGGCTTGTACCGATCCACGATCAGGTGGCCGTATTCGTGCAACATCGACACTCGGCGACGCACGGGAGGATGTTTGCGATTAACCAGAATGCAGCAGCCAAGCTCTGACGTGTAAGCGAACATGCCGGCGATTGCGGAGGGGAGTTCCCAATAGAAGACTCGCAGGCCCACATCCCATTCAAGGATGCTGCGAAGGTGAATCACGGGTTGATCGCCAAGCCCAAGTCGATTGCGTTCCTGAATCGCAATGGACTCCGCCAATTGAACGACATCAATGCGAGGCGTGAGATTGGCCTCGGGTGGATAGTTGAAGCGAAGCGGCGACTTGGTGAAGTCCTCCAACGCTCGGTAGTCTTCCGCCAATTTCTGAAATTCGTCGATGCCTGCTCGAAGCGCAGGCTCATCCGCATCCTTCAATTTTTCCGCGACTGCGCGAAGGTGTGGCTGCAAATCCACCACTGGCTCGCCGGAACGCACCAACTCATGAACACGACAGCCAAGGAACCCAGCCAGTCTGCGGATCTCCTCTGGCTTGGCCCGACGTTCGCCTTTCTCGATGGCAATGTACGTTGGTCGGCTGCAACCGAGATGGGACGCAACCTCCTCTTGCGTCTTTCCTCTGGCCTTACGAGCCTCGGCAACCCTCAGCCCTAGCGTCCGAGGATCGATTGTTTCAAGCGCTGGCACGAGTCTTTCCTTCCGTTGCATTGTCACTGGTCAGAATCATCGGCCCAGAGCTTTACAAAGCCAATTGCGAACAATAAAAACTGAACACATTTGCCAACCACGCGTGTCGTGAAGTTGACTGTCGACATTGCTCGGCCAATCGCGACCTTGGCGAGCCTCCGGCGGAATCTCTCTTTAAGTTCGCCGGGTCAATTTGCCACGTCCCAAATCGAACACACACAACGCAAACCTCATCCTCACAAGCACTTGCAACCTACCTGGCCGTAAGATAAAGTGATTTTACCTAAACAAGATAAAGCGGCTTTATCTCACGAGGATCGCGTGGCTGACTGAAAATTCTACGGGCGGAAGGAGCAGCTTTCGGACCTGGAGCGAATGCTCGACCCCAAACGCTGGTTCTTTGCCAAGGTCACCAGCCACGACATCTTGCCGCAGGATCTAAACGACCTGACGCAAGGTTTGCACTGAGCATCGAGCTACCCAACTTGCAGCACTTCTCGAGCTGCCCGTGTGCCGTGATCGAACGCCTCTTCGAACAGCGCTAATCCACTGAGATCGGTGTGCGCGAAGTGCACGCCTCGGAACGGTTGCATGGCGGTGGTGCGCGAGTCGCCCGTGCGAAAACCTGGGATTGGCCGAATCATCGCGTGTCCCCAACGCTGAATGTCCACGCGCGTAACCAGCCGCCGAATCTCCGGATGGACTTGAGCCAGATCATCCAGGACTTGAGCCGCGGCCTCTTCCCAAGTGAGATTGAGTAGTCCTTCGCGAGCCGCCTTGGGATCGTCGTCACACAGCGCGTGATACCAAGTCAGAACCGTGGGACCATGATCGATTCCCAATTGGTGAGTCGCCACCACGTAACCCAGCGACTCGCCGTGGTAATTGACGTTATCCCAAGCCAGCGGAAATCCATTCTCCCGCATCCGTTCGCGGAGAAACACGTTCGCCACCATCCACGCGCCGTATTGGAAGGACTTGGACAGCGCAGGGCGAGCGGTCGCATAGCCTTCGATCAATCGAGCGGCGACAAACTGCGGCGCCGCACAGATCACTCGCCGCGCTCGGTATCCGCAGAGAGTTCCTTGTTCAGGGTCGCCCGCCACAACTTCAACCTTCGTTCGCTCTTCGTCGTCAAGCGGCCGGATGGTCCAAACGGGCATTCCCGTTCGCAGTCGATCCCCCGCCACTTGCGTAAGATGACTGACGATCCGTCCATTGCCTTCAGGCCAAGTGAGAAATGGTTGAGACGTTTCGGAGTCCAAGTCGAAACGCGCGCAAAAATAGAATAAACCGGCCCAAGCACTGACTTGGTCGATCGTCAGGCCGTAATCGTCGCGACAGGCGTAGTCGATCTCCCACCGCAGGCGAGGCGAATCCCAGCCGCACTGCCTCAGCCATTCGGCCATGCTGATTCGATCCAACTCGCGTACCGCTTCCGCGTCGCTTCCCTCGCGCGAAGGGAGCGTGAACGCGGGCCGTCCCTGATCGTCGCGCCAGCGAGCCCAGTGTTCGACCGCTTCGTGCCACGCTTGGGCCTGTTTGAGTTCTTGGTCATCG
Organism: Pirellulales bacterium; assembly: GCA_046349915.1. Classification (GTDB taxonomy): domain Bacteria; phylum Planctomycetota; class Planctomycetia; order Pirellulales; family Pirellulaceae; genus CAIXSC01. Next base: position 313,678 of record JAXMBL010000005.1, read on the forward strand.
GCCTCGCGCCAAGGATCGATCTCTTGCTGCCAGACTCCGTCGATGAACATGCGTTCCTGGGGATCGCGACACAAAGTCTCTTCGTCGACAATCAATCGTCCCTGCGAGTCGCGGCCCAAAACCACCTTCATCTCTTCCAACAACTCGACCAAAGGTTGATTCTTGGGGTGGGGTAGGGGGAGGTAATGCGCGCCCCAGGGAAAACGCCAGCCCTCGCGTTCACCCGAACGAGCCGTCCCCCCCGCAACCGACTCAAGTTCCAAGACGACAAAATTCCCGGCGTTGGCTCGCTCGAGTTGCCTGGCGGCGGCCAACCCGGAGATTCCCGCGCCGATGATCGCCACATCCACATCATGCCATGGCATCGACATCGTCGCCGTCGGCTTTAATCCGTCGCGCAAACGATGCCCAGCGGACATGTTCGACTCGACGAATTCCCCCACGATCTTGGGCGGATCAAGATCAGCCAGACAACCCGCGGACGTGGCCAGGCTACTCGCAGCCACGCCTTGCAGTGTCGCGCTGAGCCACTCGCGGCGAGTCCAATGATAGGGCCGTCCCAACCGCCGCACGTTTCACCTCCGCCCATTCCTGACGGCCACCACATCCCGAGCCAACTCAATTCCAGGGCCGCGATTCTCGCTCGTAGTAGCGAACGAGCGCCTGATTATCCAAACGATTCACTTCCGCGGGCACCGGCCCGATATCGGGCGGCAGCTCGAAGAGGTCACTGATCACTCGGTCATTCAAGAAACGCAATTCAGCCGCTACCTCGCTGGCCAACGGCCCCGTGACTGGCGGCGTTCCCACTCGCGCCAAGGCATAACCCCAGACGCCAAACGAAGGGACGGCCGCGTGGTAGGGCGCCACTTGAAAGCCGGCCGCTTCCATGGTTCTCACGATGCACCAATACGAGGTGCGAGCGATCAACGGCGAGGTGCACTGAATCGTCACCACGGCTTCGGGCGTCATTCTTTGCTGTAATCGTCGATAGAACCCAGTGGTGTAGAGTTTGCCCAGCGAGTAGGTGTTGGGATCGGGAAAGTCGATGATCACCAGGTCGAAAGGCGCCTCTTGAGTCTGCTCGAGCCAGACATAGGCGTCCGCATTTTCCACTCGCACTCGCCCGTCCGCTAACGAGCCTCGATTGAGTTGCGCGAGCGGCGGGAAACGTTCGCTCAGTCGCGTCATGTCGGGATCGATGTCGACCAGCGTCACATGTTCGACATCGCGATATCGCAAGACTTCGCGTAGGGCGAGCCCGTCGCCGCCGCCCAGCACCAGCACTCGCCGCACCGCGGGATGGGCCGCGAATCCGGGATGCACTAGCGCCTCGTGATATCGATACTCGTCGGCCGAATGGAATTGCAGGTTGCCGTTCAGATAGAGTTGAAAACCGACCTCGCTCTTGGTCACGACGATGCGCTGATAATGGGTGGTCGTCGAGAAAACGATGGGGTGCGGGAAGAGACTTTCCTCGGCCAAGCGGGTGAGTCGATCGGCTTGCCACCAGGCGATCACCAACATGCCGATGGTCATGACTCCTCGCCAACGCAGGCCGTTCACCGGGCGACGGAGGAGGGGCGCAAGCAGCCAAGTGCCCCATAAGGCGACGAGCGCGTTCAAGATGCCAAAGGTCAACGAGGTTCGGACCAGTCCGAGTCGCGGCACGAAAAACAGGGGAAAAAGAACGGAGGCGAAAAGTGCTCCCAGATAGTCAAAAGCAAGCACTCGCGAAACCAGCTCCTTAAAGTCCACGTGGTCTTGGAGAATGCGCATGAGGAGCGGCAATTCCAATCCAACCAGCGTGCCGATCACGAAGACCAAACCAAACAGCAACAAGTGGAACAGCGACGTGTGGCCGAATCCGTAGAACAGGACCGGCGCCGAGAAACCGCCGATCAACGCGACTCCCAGTTCGACTTCCAGGAAACACCGCGCCAATCCTTCGACGACGAATTTAGACAGCCAAGCTCCCACGCCCAGCGCGGAAAGGTAGACGCCAATGACCAGCGAGAATTGCGTGACGGAGTCGCCCAGCACATAGCTGGCCAGCGTCCCTGCGAGCAATTCGTAAACCAACCCACAGGTCGCTACGACAAGCACATTGACGTAGAGCAAGAAAAGCGGCGCACGATTCATCGGACCTATCGGCCGCATTCGTTCACCCAACAATCGCCGCGGCAATGATCAACGCGATACCAATGAACATGCCCGCGATGATAATCCCGAACGCAACGTTCTGGTCCTCTTCAATTTCTTTCCGCATCGAGAACGGCAGACACTTGCTCAAAATCCAGACACTGATCGCGAAAATCACGATCCCCATCAGCGAGAAGACCGCCGCCGCGATCAGATGACGAATGAGCAGAGCGAGGCCGATGGCGTCGCCATCGGCCTGCGCCCACAGTATCCCGGCCCCTGTCATGGCCAGCGTCAGACCAGCCCCGGTGTTATCAATAATCTGCATCAATGGCTCGCTCATTTGCCCCCTCCAAATCCCGAGAAACCGCCGAACCCGCCGCTGCCATGGCCCCCGTAGCGACTCGACGAGGAATACCCGCTCGACGACCCCAACCTATCTAATCGAGGCGCCTTCACGCCAGTCATGCCGAGCGTTGTGAAGGTCATCAACACCCCGATGCCCCAAGCCGCATAGGTCTTCATCAACATGCTTGATGTCCTCCACACACGTGCAACTCACTCCCACAAATCGATGCGATTCGTCTTTGCGAAATTTATCCTTGCCCAGCTAATCCTATTCGATGTAACTGTCTTCCCATCGCCTGGTCTCGAAGTTCCGGCCGTACAGGAAACTGCCCAGCGGAATCACCCCTAAGGCGAACAAAGCGATAAAAAACAAGCCAGAATCGACCGTACCCGCGGGCCGAATGGCGACGAGCAATCGATAGACGCCAAACAGCAAGAACCCGAACAAGGCGAACAACAGATAGACTTTGTTGTCGACTGGATTAGGCTGATGAGCCGCGATCTGCCAACTGTTCGGCAATGCATCCAGTCCGAACGCCTGAGCCACCTCCTCGCGGGGCACATAGACCCCATGCGAGAAATTGATTTCCTGAGCTTGGCCAGTGCCTGACTCACGGCGTCCCAGCGAAACCTCCGCCGAGAGAATATGCGGAGGGGCGATGTAGTCGTTGACCATCACCGTCTCGCCCGCCGCGACCTTCCAGAAAAACTCGCCCAGTACATAAGTCACTCGCGCGGGGCAACGCTGATACAGCTTGTAATTTCGTCCATCATACGACGCCCCCGCCGCGTTCGCTTCCACTTCGCCGGGCGCCACAGGCGTGACAAAACTCCAGTGCCCCGAGCTATCGACCAGCCAGCGGAATCCATCGCGCTGGTGATACAGCAAATACTCGGTCCAAAAATACTGCACTCCCTCAATCGTCACCGCTCGCTGCAAAAACCCAATGACGACGTAAGACTCGCCGCGCAGCGTCCCCGATCGTCCCAAGGGGATCAAGGGATGCACGGACGCTTTATTGAGCGTCCGCAGGTATTTCAGATTGCCTTGAGTGGCGTCGAGTTCCGAACGGCAGTAGGGACATACGACCAGTTCGGCTTGATCAGGCGCGTGGAGTTGCAGCGAACCGCCGCAATGCGGACACGCGACCATCTTGGCCGAGATCTCTCGAACCGCCCGGTCGCCCACATCCACTTTGGGCGAGACGTGAATGTCCGCCAACGTTACCTGCTCGCCCACGAACAGGATGGGCGGCGATTCCCCGTAATCGATCGTGGCGAATCGTCCCAAGGCGCCGGATAAATCGACATAACGGTGCGGCGATTGAAAATCGGGACGAAACGGCAATTCTCCCTCCGCCGCGATCAGCGTCGCCTCGCCCGCCTCGTTCACGGTCAAAGGCGGCGGCGAACCGATGGTAATCTTCTCACCCGGCGCCAGCGAGTCGAAGGAGGGCAATTCCACCTGTTTTTTGGGACTACGGCGAGTGGTCACGTAGAAGCGTCCCTGCGCTTCGGCGAGCCATCCATAGTTGCCGTTCGAGAAGGCGATGTACCATTCATCCCAGACCGCGCCCGAGGCGTGTCGATACTGGACGTGCCCCACCAATTCGAAGGACTTTTGCTGGTAAACGCCGGTCAGCCCCAGTTCCAGCGGCGAGAGCGTATCGACCAACGCCGCGACTTTACCGAGATCCTCGAGATTGCGATCCCCACGAGCGACCGCCGAATTGCAGTGCGCGCAGACCGTGACCAGCGACGAGCTCACTTTGAACTCGACAGGTGCACCACACGCAGGACAAGGCGCCTCAACTCGTTTCATTCGGCAAATCTTCCCAAGTTCGCCAGAGACACTACCATCCCCCTTCGGAACTAGCAACCCGGACTACCGGCGCGCGCCGTGACGCTCCTGCTACATATCGCCTTTTGTCGAGTAATCTTGGAGAGCCCGGCGCTGAGAACGGGCAAATTCCCGATAATCTTCCACGCGACGACCTGTTTTTCCCCAATCTACGCCTGGTCTGGTTCATTGGCCTTCCAACTCACATAATGACGATCGCCTCGTGCTCATGTACGACGGACTTACCAATCGCAAAGCACGAACGATCACCTCAACCTCAACCGCTGTGTGCCATCTCGCCTCAAGTCCGATCCGGTTCATTTGGCTGGCCGTCGCCTGTGTCTTGATGGCATGGGCAACGAAACCAGTCGCCGCGCAGGCGCCTCCGAACTTAACGGCTGCCCCGACAATGGCCGATCCCATCGCCGGGATCGTTGAGCGAGCACGAGATCGACTTGCTCAAGCGAAACAACTGCTGGCGCAAGGCCAAACGGGGCCAGACACGCAGGCCGCTCAAACCGACACGCTGGAAGCGATTGATCGCTTGATCGAAGCGGCCCAACGACAAGAAGCGGCCGAGAGACAAGCGGGCGGCGCTGGCGCTTCGGGGCGCACTCAAGCCCCTAAACCAGCGGCTTCCCCCGAGCAAACCGCCGATCCCAGTCCCAAACCGAACGACGACAACTCGCCGAACATGAGTTCACAACCGCCGTCCGGGATGCCTGGCGCCTGGGGGAAACTGCCCGCCAAGGAACGAGAGAAATTGCTCCGCACACTTGGCGAGCAGGGATTTCCTCCACGCTATCGCGCACAACTGGAGGCCTACTATCGCGGCCTCCGAACTCCTCCATCGTCGCCCACAAACAACAAACCGGTTTCGTCCCGAGAGACGCCGAACCGCGTTGAAGCACAAGATTTCACTAGGGGACAGCGGTGAATCTCCGTGTGAATCGCTCCTTCGCTTGGCTCATCCCCTGTCTTCTAGGGACACTCGCCGTATCGCTGGCGCCAGCTGACGAACAGTCAGCGCCCAGCCTATCGACGCCAGCGGACAACCTTCCTCTGCTGATCGGCATCGATGGACGATCCTGGCGACAGACGATCGAATCAGTCGATCTTCAAGGTCGAATTCACCCCTCGCCTGCCGTTAATTCGCTCACACTCGACGATCTGCTCGAGATGCGTTTTCCCGCGGAAGCAAGTGTGCCGTCTAGAATCGCAGGTGCTCGAGAGCCATTGATCCAAGTTCGTTTGCGATCCGGTTCCTTGATTCAGGCTGCGAGCCTGTTGCTCGTGGATGAACGAGTCACGATACGCTGGCCCATGATCCAAAATCCTGTAATCTGTTCGATCGACGCTTTAGCCAGCATCACGTACGCGACCTCTCAATCGCCGATACCTGTCAACGATCCGCGGTGGAAACCCGCACTCGACGCCGACAGACTGCTCGTGCGGGACGGCGACCGCGTCATCTCGATCTCCGGGCTCATCACGCAGATATCCGGGGAAGGGGTCGAATTGGAGGTCGACGGAGAGACGCGTCGAGTGGCGCGAGAAACACTGTCGGCGGTCATCATGGCGGCGCCCGAAGAAGCTCGTCGCCCAACGACTCGCCGATTTGAACTAAGCGATGGTTCCGCCATCGAGACCGATTGGCTGCTCTTTGCCGATTCGAAATGGAAAACCAACATCACGCAGGCGAGTGGGCAAGGTGGAGACGCCCCCGCACCCTCAGGTCCCACTCGCCCTGCCAATTGGGAGGCTGAGCTGCCGACTGAATCGATGCGGCGTTTGGAAATTCGGTCTCCACGCGTGGTTTGGCTTTCTGATTTATCGCCTCGCATGGTCGACGAACAAGCGATTGCGGGTCGCCCCTTGCCGTGGCGCCGCGATCTGTCGGTGCTGGGAGGCCCGCTTAAGCTGGGCGGGACGATCCATCGTCGCGGGATAGGGGTGCGCGCCCGCTCCCAATTAGAGTACAACTTGCCAGCGAACGTAGAGTCGTTTGTCGCGACCGTCGGTTTGGATGATGCAGCCCAAGGTCGCGGCGAATGTGAGGTTGTCGTGTTGGGCGACGGCTCAGTGCCTCTCTGGAAGGCTACCGTTCGTGGTGGTGACGCACCTCGTTCGATCCATGTGGCGCTCCAGGGAAGGGAGCGTCTGACGCTGGTCGTCGAACCGGGACCCCATCTCGACTTGTCCGACTTTGTCGACTGGGGCGACGCTCGACTCGTGCGGTCTTCGCCCCCACCGACACCCAAAAAGTGATCTCGATCTCGACTTTTTTAGACACGCTCATGGCCGACGACTGGCGCAGTTTGTATCCCTTCGCCTCCCATTTTCTGCCTTTGGCGGGAGGTCGCTTGCACTATGTCGACGAAGGGAGCGGCTCGCCGGTGCTGATGGTCCACGGCAATCCCACGTGGTCGTTCTATTATCGCGAATTGATCCAGGCGGCCCGACGAGATCATCGCGCGATCGCCGTCGACCACCTGGGCTGCGGCCTCAGCGACAAGCCGCAACAGTACGCCTACACGCTGGCGAACCACACGGCCAATCTGGTGCGACTGATCGAGCAGTTGGACTTGAGCGATATCACGTTGGTAGTCCACGACTGGGGCGGCGCGATTGGCTTGGGGGCGGCGGCGGCGCGTCCCGAGCGATTCGGGCGGCTACTGATTCTGAACACCGGCGCTTTTCCACCGCCGTACGTGCCGCATCGCATTCGCGCGTGTCGCTTGCCGGTGGCGGGGCGAATCGCACTCCGCGGACTGAATCTCTTTGCTCGAGCTGCGGTGACGATGGCGACCGAGCAACGCGGGGGACTGGCGCCTGCCGTTCGCGCGGGCCTGTTGGCGCCGTACGACTCGTGGGCCAATCGCGTGGCGGTTTGGGGATTCGTGCGCGACATCCCGCTCACTCGTCGCCATCCCACGTGGCAAACGCTGGCCGATCTGGAGGCCTCCTTGCCGCGATTGGCTCACCTTCCCGTCCACATGGTCTGGGGTATGAAGGACTGGTGCTTCACGGAAGTTTGTCTGAATCGTCTGCTGACTGCTTTCCCCAACGCTCAAGTCGACCGCATCAAGGATGCAGGCCACTATGTGATGGAAGACGCTCGCGATGCTGTGGTGGCCAGTTTTCAGCGATTCCGGGTAGGCGAATAGAGCTCTGCCAGATTCTCTGCGCTTCTGGCAAGCTATTGACTCGTTGTAATAACGACCTCAGTTTCATGAGCGCAAACAAGGGGCGGGACTTGTTCTTGAACGAATCCCGCCCGTCGTTCTTACCGCCAGCTACTTATAGCCTGGGAGCGCATCACTCCGAGGTGACTTCGAAATTGAATTCGTTGGCGCCGCCTTCCGCGACTTTGGCGGTCAGAGTGGTCTGGTGATTGAATTTAGCGGGGATGAAGTTCACTTTTTCACCGCCAAACTTCTGATCGCCCATCTGCACCGCTTCGCCCTGCTTGTAGGACATGACGGCAACTTTGTTTTCGCCAGGAGCAGCTTGACCAGCGTAAGCGCCTCCCTTGACCTCGAAGCTGGACGTGTGAGCATTGCCTGGCGCGGTGAAGATGACATCACCGGACTCCATGGGCTTGCCGTCGAGAGTTACCGTACCTTTGACTGGAACAAGCTTCGGGCCGACAGGATCTTTTGGACCGCAACCAACACCGAACACAACGACTGCCAACGCGAGCGTAACGACAGAGAGAACTCGAGACAACGGACATCTCCTTTGAGAAGAAGTAACGCGAGGGATACGAAGATACGGGGGATAATCAAAAAAGGCGGTCGGCAGACAATGTCTGCCGACCGCCCAAGTGACTGCAACGTGGACTAGAAGTTGCCCACCGGCAACCCGTCATCGCGGGTCGCCAATCGACCCACGATATCGAGGGTCACTGTCTGGGAGATGAAGCGGACCGAGCCATCGCCAAGCAGAATGAGCACTCCACCCGGGTGAGCCGAGTTGAGCGGAATATTCTGTCCAGTGTTGTCACAGATCCCCAGGCCTGAGCAGTTGCCAGGGGCGCCCGAAATCGCGGGCCACTTCTTCTGGTTGACAGGATGTCGAACCGTGGTGACGTTGAAGGCTCGATTGTCGCCACCGCTACCTGCACCATTGGTCATATCGGTGCGAGTGTTGCCCCAACCGATCGTCCACCCGTGCGGACCAGCCGCCGTCCAAGCCACCTTCGTGGCCGTCGTGCCCAGCTGGAGGAAGTCGCCGTGTTCGCTGACAACCATGCAGTTTGAAGTGCCATCAGTGAGGCTAGCGAAGGTGTTCACTAGATTCGGTGGCAATCCACCGCCATTTGACAGGATACCGCCTGAGCAGCAACCTGCGGCGCCACCTGGATTCATGTAGCGGTTCTCAGTGTAACCAGCGATGATTCCAGGAACAGCGCCCGCGATGCCAACATAAGTGGGCAACATCATTACACCGCTTCCGGGAACTCCGGAAGTCGTCGTCGCCGGAAGCGGCGTCGACGGGCAGCGGAAGCCCTTGATTTGGTAATTCGTGCCAAAAATCGCGCCATTGGCCGAATTGCCGTACCCAGTGCCGCCACCGATGACGAGTTTGTCGAACAACGGTCCCTGCTCGACGAACGGCAGGATGTAAACCATCCAGCTCGCACCCCAGTTCGACGCAGCCGGACCAAACGGCTGTTGGTCCTGAGAAGTTCCAGGGGGCATGAACCCCTTGGTGTCGTGGTGATTATGGATCGCCAACCCGATCTGCTTCAGGTTGTTCGTGCATTGCGAGCGACGAGCCGCTTCGCGAGCCGCTTGCACGGCCGGGAGCAATAACGCAACGAGCACACCAATAATTGCGATCACGACCAACAATTCCACGAGCGTGAACCCTCGGCGCACCGAGTGTCCGCTTTTCCGACACTGCACAAGCTTCATAAGGCCTCCTTCTCCGAAACAAAAGTAAACAAGGACGATTGTGCGACACACACCAACACTCGATGCGCTCGCGAATAGCCAAATCCATGCAGCATTACAAAAAAACTATTGATTTCCCAAAAGCTGACCTGCTTTTGTCCTGAACCAATTCCAACTTTCGGCGATCCTTGCACGACTTGCGTACTTAAGCGTCAAACAAAATCGCGATCCGAAAGCGGAGCAACCGAACGGTCGGCCCAGATTTCTCGATCATAGCTCGATACCATAACGTAGTCGACGTTTTTTTAACAACACAATTGGACAAAAGTTTCGCTAAACTCTCAAGAAACAGTCAAAAAGTGCACCAAACCACCCTAAGTAAGTATTTCACAATGAAAACCATTGGGGTGTGGCGCCGTTCTTGTCCTTGGACCTTGGATCGTTTCCCGTGATGGTCGTAAATCTAAGCGGCTCGATTCGCGCCCCCCCCTTTATCGGCATTTCCAGGTAGACGGATTCCAGTCAAGTCAGCCGGACGAAAAAAAACTACCAGCAGACCCACATGATCGAACAAAGGCGAAGCTGTGGAAGGCGAACTCGGTGGTTTGGCGGGAGTGCTGTTACCGCCTTCCGCTGCTCGCCTTTGATCGATCATGGGTTGCGTAAGACTTCAGCTTGCTCGTCGCGGAAGACGAGCCTTGGAGGCGAGATTCCCTGCGCTCGCCCACGTATCGACGGACTTGCTCCACGAACAATCGCAGGCCGATCCCAAGTTCCAGGTGAACCTGCCGTACACGCGAGTGACGGGTACACTGCTGCGCACTCTGCTTCAGTCACACGCGGAACTCGCGGATATCAAACCGCCAGCCGTTCGCACTTGCCAGCGGCTGATGGATCGTTTGGGGTTCTGTTTACGCCCCGTACACAAGGCTAACCCGTTGGCCAAAATCCCCGCAACCGACGCGATTTTCGCTCATCTTCAGCAATTGCACCACCAGCCGAGCGTCATACGTTCGCAATACCGAAGATCTGCTCGGAAGTGATGCCCGAGCGTCATACCAGCGGCGACGTCGAGTGGGTCTGCTGGTAGTTTTTTTTCCTCCGGCTGCCTAGACTCTAGATGTTTAGCTCTTCCCCAAACGACCGCGCACTCTTCGCCGGAACCCCCGACCGTGGGAAACCCCTTGCCCAGAGACCGCTTAATTGCCGCCTGTACGGCATTCGTGGCCCTCCTCGCCATCGCTTGGCAAGTGAACCGCTGGATGGACAAGGAGCGTGCGCGACAGCTAACGGAAGCGGCGTTGGAAGCACGCGACCTCCACGCCGCCCGCCAAATCCTAGACCAACGACTGCGGGACCAATCTCACGACGGCGAAACACTCGCCTTTGCCGCCCAAGTCGCGCGACGTCTCGGTGAATTTGACGACGCCGCGGAACTATTGAATCGCGCCGAGCGGGCAGGAGCGTCGGATGAAGTCGTTGCGTTAGAGCGAGCGCTCGCCAAAGTCCAAACCGGAGAAAGCGGAGCAGTGGGGCATTACCTGGAGGTCGCCGAGCAGAATCCGGACCTTCCCGTTTCCAAATTACTGCTGGAAGCCATCGTCGCTGGCGCCCTTGTGAGACTTGATTTGCCTGTCGCCGCGCATGCCATCCAGATCTGGGACAAGTCCGCAACTACCGCCGAATTCCAAGCCCTGTCCGCCGAGTGGAAAGGAGAAATCTCCATCCGACGCGGCGAGGTCAACGAAGCAGCCGACGCATATCGTCGCGCCATTGAACTCGCCCCCACCGTTTCGCGTCGCCTGCGACTGGCCGATCTACTCGCTCGACAAGAGCCGACCGCGGCACTTGCCCAACTGGATCTTCTCTCCACCACCTCAAACACTCAGGCTACGAAGGAATCCAACGCCAGCGAGTCGCCCCAGGGACTACTGATTCGAGCTCGCTGCCAGCGTGCCTTGGGCGACGCCGAGCAGGCCGACGCGATCTTGGTACGACTGCTGGCTATTCACCCCGACCACTACGATGGACTGGTCGAACGAGGCCAATTGGCGCTGGAACAACGGCGCAACGAAGTCGCGGAGACTTGTTTGCAAGCCGCCGTCGCGCAGCGACCGCAAGGGCGCGAAGCCCTGCAAGCACTCGCTCGCTGTCTACAACTTGCCGGCAAATCGGAGGAAGCTCGCGAAGTGCGTGAACGAGTCGCGCAGATCGACAAAGCGCTCGACCAACGTATTCGCCAACTGCAACAGCTAGGCAGAATTCAACCATGACAGGTGCTTCAGGAACGTGGCGAGCGAAGCGATTAAGAACAGCGTCTGGTACAAGGAGCGAGTCGCGAGATCCGTTGAATCGCTCTGATCGGGTTGTTCATCTTCGAATGCGAATTTTGATTTTGCTTGTCGGAGCGTGCCTCGTCTCGGTCTACGGCTGTGGGACAAAGCCCAAGCCTCCGCAAACGCACAGTGATTCTACGAGTTCCACCGGATTGGTTGACAAGCCGACCATTTCCCCGGATTCAGCGACGACTCAAGCCACGGTCGAGCCTTTGTGGTTTCGAGACGTAAGTGATGAAGCCGGACTCGACATTACCTACCGCAATGGCGAGGAAGCGAATCGTTACACGATTCTCGAATCGCTGGGCGGAGGCGTCGCCGTACTGGACTACGACCGCGACGGGCTGCTGGATGTATTCGCGACGGGCGGAGGTGAATTCGAGGGCGATAGCGGCGGAAAGACTCGCGGCCTGCCCGGTAAACTCTTTCGCAACCTCGGAGGACTGCGGTTCCAGGATGTCACCGCCGCTCTGGGACTCGACGCCGCTCCTTTCTACTCGCATGGAGCACTCGCGGGCGACATCGACAACGATGGTTGGACCGACTTGCTGGTGACTGGCTATCGCGGGATGACGCTGTACCACAACGAGTTGGCGCCCGACGGGAATGCACGACAGTTTCGCGACGTCACCGAAGCATGGGGACTCAGTGATCCGCGTTGGTGCAGCAGCGCCGCGTGGGGCGATCTGTGGGGATCCGGGCGACTCGATCTCTATGTCTGCCGCTACTTGGATTGGTCAGAGTCCAATGACCCAGTCTGTCCGCGTCGCGATGATCCAACTAATCGCGATGTCTGCACTCCGCAGCGATTCCGTCCTCTCGCTCACTCGCTGTACCGCAATACGGGCTCACGATTCGAAGAGGTCTCGGATCAAATCCCGCTTAAAGCAGGGAAGGGGCTCGGCATCGTCATTACCGACCTTAACCAGGATCAACGTCCTGATGTCTACGTAGCCAACGACGATGGCGAGAACTGGCTCTATCGCAACGATGGCGCTGGGAAATTCACCGAGTGTGCCCAGGAGGCAGGCGTCGCGGTGGACGACCATGGGCGCTACAACGGCAGCATGGGGGTGGATGTCGGTGATTTCGACGGTTCGGGCCGCGCTTCGATTCTGGTGACCAACTTTCAAGGCGAGTTGCCTGCTCTGTACGCCAACTTGGGCGATGGTCAGTTTCTGCATCAATCGCAAGCGGTAGGGCTCGGCGCCGTCGGTCAATCGTATGTGGGCTTCGGCGTTACTCTTTCCGACTTTGATCGAGACGGGTGGCTCGATCTGGCGATCCTGAATGGCCATGTCGTGCGTTACCCCTCGGGAGTTCCTTTCCACCAGAAGCCGCTCTTGTTTCACAATCAACCACGCGGCCAACGACGGACGTTTCGTCCCATCTCGACGCAGGGCGGCGAGTTCTTCAACGAGCCCGCTCTGGGGCGAGGACTCGCCGCCGCCGACCTCGACAACGATGGCGGCATCGATCTCCTGTGCAGCCGATGCAATCGCCGATTGACGCTGCTGCACAACATCGCCGCTAAGGGCCAGCCCAAGCCGCCTCACTGGTTGGGAATCGAACTGTCTCGTCGCGATGGTCGACCAACCGCTGGCGCCACCGTTCGCATCAAGGTCGGAGAGCGAACGCTGACTCAATTCGTGAAGAGCGGCGGCAGTTATCTGTCGACGAGCGATCCTCGGGTGGTGTTTGGCCTGGGAAGCTCGACGCAAGTGGAGCGGGTCGAGGTCGCCTGGCCCTGGGGCGAGATTCAAACGTGGGACACTGCCTCGCAATCGCTCGATCGCTATTGGCGAGCCCATGAGGGCGGAACGCTTGAGTAGAGCAGTGACCCCTTTGGGGCTCGTGGGGCCAGGTTTTTAACCTGCCGGGCTGGTTTATGGACTTTTGGGCAGGTTGAAAACCTGCACCACCTCCAAGTGGGGCAGACTCGCGTGGACTGCTGGGCAGGTTGAAAACCTGCCCCACCTCCAAGTGGGGCGACTCTCGGACTATCGACTAACCCCATTCCGCATGGGGAAGAGCGACGGACTGGAAGTCCGTCGTACGTTGCGTCCCTATGATCGTTACCACCGGCATGGCCGGATTTGCGGCTCAGGGAAGAGTTGGCGGCGTTGGGTCGGAGAGTGGCGGAGAGGCGGCCGTGAAGTCGAAACTAGGATCTGAGATCACGGATGTGTATGGGGCAGGGACGAGCCCGCGGTCCGCCGGCTCCCGCTGCAAGTGGCCGGTCCGTCCTGGCTCGACCTACTCCGATGGCTCAACCCAATCCACTCCGCCGCAACCTGCTGGCGATCGTGTCGTTGGCCGTCGTGGTCTTTCTGACCGTCGCGCTGGCCACCTATCACCCCAGTGATCCGGTAGCCGCGACTCTCGGACCTTTCTCGCAGCTCTATCACCCTGACCAAGTCGAATATCCAGCTCGCAGCGGATTTCAAAACGCCTGCGGTCGCTGGGGTGCATTGTCCGCGGACCTGCTGCTGACTGGTTTTGGCGTGGGCGGCTACTACTTTGTCGTTTCGCTGGGGGCACTCAGCATCACACTATTGCGTCGGGAAGTGCCCGACATGCCGGCCCTCCGAGCAACCGGGTGGCTGGGGTCGCTGGTTGGCGTCAGCTCGCTCGCCGCCATCTTATTGCCCGATTGGTCGCCAGGCCCCATTGCGGGCTCCGGCGGTTACTTGGGCGCTCTCGGCGGCGGTCTGCTTCAGCATCACTTCGCCTTGTTCGGCAGCTTGATTCTGTCGGGAAGTTTCGTGCTCGGCGGTCTGTTAATGTGCTCCGATCACTTGCTCCCCGCAGTCTTGAAGTGGGTCTTCGGAGGCTTCTTGCTCGCCGCCCTGCGACGCCATTCCCAGGCAGCGCCCGGAACCGCGGAGGGGCAGGCGACAGGCAAGCCCAACAAGTCGAAGCCGGTGAAGATCGCGGTTGGCAAGACGACGCGAAAATCGGCTTCGACGCTGGCGTCTAGCGATCTGGATGCACCAGGCATGGCGGCTGGCGATGCCGCGGCGGATGACGCCGACGAGCCGACGATTTTGCCGATTCGTGTTCGCGGCAAGAACAGCGCCCGCTCGGCGGTCGATGACGAAGCGGATGAGTTGGACGACGAAGCGGACGAGTCGCGCGATCTGGGCGACGATGTCGACGATTCCGAAGAGTTGCACGAATATGAGGATGTCGAGGACGAGCCGCTTCCGTCGCCGACGAAACCTCGTCGCAGCACCAACCCGACCACCAAGGCGGGGATCGCCGCGGTGAATGCCGCCGCGGCAGCCCGCGGCGCGAACGCTTCGCCCCCCGCAGAGACGGGGCCCGCTTCGGCGCCGCACTTCAAAATCAAGAATCCCGACGCCCGCGCCGAAGTACTCGCCGAACTGCAAGAAGGCGGCATGTCCGACACGGTCGATGACTACGAGTTGCCGTCGTTGGATCTGCTGGTCGCCGGCGAGAGCGTCGACTGGGAGAATCAGGAAAAAGAAGTACGCCGCAAAGCCAAAGTGCTCGAAAAGACCTTCGCGGACTTCGGCTTTCAGGTGCGAGTCGTCGAGATCGAGACGGGGCCGGTGATCGCTCAGTACGAAGTGGAGCTGGAAGCCGGTTTGCGTCTGTCCAAGATCACGTCGCTGGCCGACGACTTGGCCATTGCGCTACGCGTCCCTAGCGTTCGCATCGTGGCGCCGATCCCCGGCAAAAACACGGTCGGCATCGAAGTGCCTAACGAAGAACGACAAGTCGTGCGTCTGCGCGAAGTGATCGAAGAGACGAATGGCAAGATCAAGAAGATGCGCATTCCGTTGTTCCTGGGCAAGGATGTCTCGGGCAACGCCCTGACCGCCGACCTATCGACGCTCCCACACCTGCTGATCGCTGGTCGAACCGGCACCGGTAAGAGCGTCTGCCTGAACGCCATTATCACCTCGATCCTCATGACTCGCCGCCCCGACGAAGTGCGGATGATCATGATCGACCCGAAGATGGTGGAATTGAGCGGGTACGGACGGCTGCCCCACTTGATGCATCCGGTCGTCACCGACATGCGCAAAGCCGAAGCGATCTTGGCTTGGGCGGTCGAGAAAATGGAAGAACGCTATGCGTTGTTGGCTCGAGCCGGCGTTCGCCATATCAGCAACTACAATCAGTTGGGCGAAGAAGAACTGTGCAAGCGACTGCAGCCCGAAGACGAAGATGCTCGCGCCAACATTCCCAAACAACTCCCCTTCATCGTCATCGTCGCGGACGAAATCGCCGACATGATGATGACCGCTGGCAAAGAGGTCGAACAGCACATCATTCGCTTGGCTCAGAAGAGTCGTGCGGTCGGAATTCACCTGATCCTCGCGACTCAAAAGCCGACCGTCGACGTCATCACGGGCCTGATCAAGTCGAACTTGCCCGCTCGTATCTCGTTCCAGGTGGCAAGCCGAACCGACAGTCGCGTCGTGCTGGATGAAATGGGCGCGGATAAACTGTTGGGCAACGGCGACATGCTGTTCCTTTGGCCAGGCACGAGTACGCTGCTGCGTGGTCAAGGCACCTATTTGGGCGATGACGAGATCAATCGAGTGGTCGATTGTTGCAGCCAAGGTCGGCCGCAGAATTTCGCCACCGAGTTGGTCAACATCAAGGTGCAGGACGAGAGCGACGGCGGCTTGATGGAGAAACTGAAGAAACGCGACGAACTGTACGAGTCGGCCGTGGACGTGGTGATCCGCGAAGGACGCGGCAGCTGCTCGCTCTTGCAACGCGCGCTGGGGATCGGCTACGGTCGAGCCGCTCGCTTGATCGATTTCATGGCCGAAGACGGCATCGTCGGCAACTATGCGGGCTCGCAAGCTCGCGAAGTGCTGCTGAGCGTGGAAGATTGGGAGCAGATGCAGGCGCAAGGGAGTGCCGAGGGGAGCGCCTCCGCCGCGTCAGCCGAGCCGCCGCGGAAGCGTTCCAACCGAGTCGTGCCGGAACCAGCGCCGCCTCCTACGCCCCGCAGTTCGAAAAAGTCCCCGCCTCCCGTCGCCTCTCGTTCAGCCCCCGAGGAAGAAGAGCTATCGAGCGAGGATGAAGAGGAGGAACAGGAAGACGACTTTGAGTCCGATGAGTCTTCCGGACGCCTGGATTCGCTGTCCGATGATGCGGAAGTCGTTTCGTCCGACGACGAGGATAATGGCACGGACGAACAGTCCGCGGACGAGTTTGACGACGGAGACGGCCGCGAGTCTCGACGACGCGAGTCGGCCATGCGACTTCGAACCGACGCCTCTTCCCGCACCAACTCCACGCGTAACTCGGGACGCAAGCAGGATCTTGGCCCGCGACGCGGCGTCATTTCGCTGCTGCGCACCGAAGACCTGGATGCCGAAGACGAATAACTGAATTCGCCATCAAGGCTGGGCTCGCAAGAGTCGCGTGACTTTCAGCACATCGACCAGCGATTGCGGCACGCCGCAGAGCGCCATCTCACAGCCGCCTTCGGGCAGAGCGGCGAGCGACTCGATCGCGGCTGGTCGAGTCCGATGCACGGGAAACGACAACTGACGGACAGTCGGCTGAGCGCTCCCTTTCTGCGGATCTTGCACCATCGCCTGCGCTTCGCTGGGAACCAAGTGCTTCTCCAGCCACCGCTTCTTCAGCCTGATCAGCGTCGTGACGAACGCGCTGGCGTGGTGCGTGGGGACGAATTGACCCAGATCGAGCACCGTGCGGGCATGACAGGTTTCGAGCGCATCGGCGAATTCCTGCCCGATCCGCAAGTAAAGCGACTCGCCCGGCGTTCCAATCCGCTCGGGCAATACTTCGATGAGCGAAATCGTTCCGTGTTGTTCGACCCGCAAGTAGTTGAAGCCATCCGAGGCGTCGCGAGCCAAACTCAACGGCTCGTCCGCCTGCTTGCCGGTCGGCGGTTGGACATCCACCTTCGCCGGTGCGCCCAAGAGACTGGGCACGCCGTGCAGGAAGATGCGGTGGCAACCACCGCAAAGAGTCACTCGCACTTGCCCCGACGCTCGGGACTCATTGCCCATCCGCACTCGTTCCGAGTCCGAATTGGCATAGTACCGGACGGCGGCATCCAGCGGTGGACCTACTGATCCCTCGGGACCGCGCGCGATCAACTCAATCGCTTGCAGCGATCCACCACAATCGGGACAACGATCAGACGGTGTTTCAGGTTTCAGCGACATTCCGACGACGTACCTGGTCCGAGGACGGATCGAGCCATCTTGGCGCGCACCGCCGGGTAACCGGATTTCGAGACCGACCCGGTTTAGGGACAATCACCCCTAACACCTTGTCGCCCGCGCGCTCGACACCGGACCACGACGAATTGGTTTTTGACGATGCCTAAGTGTAACTCATACCGCCCCCTGATTGCAAAGGCCACACCCTCCAGAAATCAACACCAACCCCGCCAAACAGGGAGACACTCCAGCGCTCGTGCGGTGTCGCAGCGAAAACCGAGGCTCGCCGCTTGGGAGAACGGGCCAGTTTGCCTGTCGGGTTAGAGCGTCTTGAGGTACTCAAGTAGGGCCGCCTTCTCCGCTTCTGTCAGGTCGCTGGGATAGGTATGACCCGCGGCACTCTTCCCGAACCGCTGTGTGTCGAAATAGCGGCGTCGGTCGGCATTGGAACGCAGGGCGTCGGGTGGAGTCTCCGCGTGTTCTTCGACTCTCAGGCCCACTCGAGTTGAATCGTACTCGGAATTGACTCGGTTCCACACCTTGGGCCGTTGTTCGGGCCAGAGGAGGTGCCATAGAGTGGGAACAGACCCGTTATGAAAGTAGGGCGCCGACGCCCAGATTCCATCGAGTGGCGGCGCCAGGTAGCCTCGGGGCTGAGTCACCGTCGGTTTCTCGCCAAAATGAGCGAACCAACTGGCCCCATAGCCCGCCCGGTGCGACTCGCTCAATGAGTCAAAGCGCACTCGATCGGTCCCGATTTCGTTGATCGGCACCACCGCCTGCGGGTACGTCTCCTCGGCGCCGTACTGCCCGTGACATCGCGCACAGTGCGTTTCAAAAACCTGCCGCCCCGCGGTCGCTAAGGCCGAATCGATGGGGAAGGGATAACGAGGCGCCTCGAGCGACTCGAGATAAGCGTACACGTCGCGAAAGTCGCTTTCCCACTCGCGGAATTTCTTGGGGCCATTCTGTCGAATCAGCATGAACTGCATCAACGCTCGATGCCCTTTCGCCGCGAAACCGTCAATGTAAATCATGTCGCGTTTACGGAAGTGCCACCACGGAATGGCGTCGACATCGTGATGAACCATCTTCGGCGGGCTGCGATCGGTCTGAAAATTCAGTTCGGCGTCCCGATACCCCATCAGCGCCACGCCAAACATCACGGCATTCGTCACGCCAACGTTACCGCCAAGCGGCATGAACACGGAGCCGACATCCATGCGCGAGAGTGGTTTTCCCAGTTGAATTTTCGCGGCCCGCGTTTCTTCGGTCAGCGTCTCCAAGGCATAGTTCGCATTCGGCAGCCCAGGGATGACTTGCCCCGCCACCTCGCCTCCGTGACAGGCGAAACAGTTCATCACCCAGTTGCCCGCCGCATCCACGACATACTGGAGAGGCTTCCCCGAGTTGTCGCCGGGGCGAGTGGTCAGGCCATAACGAGCAAACGCCAAGCGTCGTCGCTCCGCGGGACTCGCCTGCTCGGCCGTCGTCCGCGCGGGCTCGGGCCAGTACCGCCAAGCCTCGCCGAACGTCTGTTCGTCAAAATCTTGGCCCAGGTAGGGCTTTTCGGTGAGAAACCGATACCCCCGCGCGGCAGCCTCGCGATCGATCGTCGACCGCCGCGACTTCCCAGGGGCGTCCGCCATGGGATCTTTGGGCGCCGTTGCGGCCTGCCCCTTGGGACCACTCGACTGCGGCGCCATGGTTTGGCCGGCGAGCGATGAGTTGAACAATCCGCTGAGAGCCAGGATGAGGACTAACCGGCTGCGTTTCACGTTACGTCTCCCTACCCGGATGTGCCGCCTCGAATACCATCCGATTGTAACCGGCAGTCAGCCTGTCGCATAACCGTTTGCAGCGGGCGTCCGCCTGCCCTACTCAAACCCGAGGCGGCGCATTGACGCCACCCGCGTCGCGCGATACGGTGCCCGCGTTGGCTTGCAGACTCGCTGCGGCGAGCCGCCGATCCCTCTCCACTCGCGCCCACCACGGAAAGACGCCATGAACGCGCCCCCATCCAGCCTGTACGATCGACTCGGCGGAATTTTCGCCATCGCCGCCGTCGTCGACGACTTCATCGACCGCGTCATGGAGAGCTCAGCGCTCAACGCGAATCCGCTGGTTCAAGAAGCGCACCATCGAGTGTCGCGAGCAGGATTCAAGTATCTCGTGACCGAACAACTCGGGCACGCAACCGGCGGCCCACAGCGCTACACGGGCCGCGGCATGCGCGACTCGCATGCTCACCTTAAGATCTCCGAAGCCGAGTGGCAAACATTCCTGGACCTGCTCAAACAATCGCTCGACAAGTTCCACGTGCCGTTGCGAGAGCAGTCGGAGATCTTCTTGATCGTGGCCAGCACCAAGGCGGACATTGTCACGCCCTGTTAGACCCGCACCTGTTAGGCCCGTCCCTGCTAGGCCCTTAACAACAACCGATCAACTCGTCGTACTTCCGCTGGCGACGTATTTTCCAAGTACAGCGTCGCTTGGTCGCCATCAAAACCGATGAAGCAAGCAGGCAGATGAAATTCCTGCTCGTGGCAAAACTCCAGGAAGTCCGCGCCCGGATCATCCGTGTCAACTCGGCTCAGCTCCATGCCAAAGCGGAATCGACGGCATTCGGCGCCCTCATAGGCCGCGACCGACGCCAGCGTCTCCGTCACCAATTGACTCGACAAATCGGCCGCCATCCTGCGAACATGCAGCGCATCCTCCGGGGTGATCCAATCGACCGTGCGGAGCAAAACGGTCCACGGACTGTCCACCAGTTGCAACGCGAAGCAGCGTCGGCGTTTGATTTCCCGTCGCAAGACGGGATTTCCACGCAGCGGCCGGAATGACACGTCGGGCTCGTATACCAGCAAGTCGTCGCGTCGCTGAATGACCCGCGCCACTCGCTCCAAGGGCGCCTTCGTCGCCACCAGACTCCAACCTTCCGAAGCCGAATCCATGAACGATTCGAGTCCCACCACCGATTTCACCACCATTTCCCAACTCCTCAAAAAATCACTTCCATCCTTGGCCAGGCCTCCCAGGACCTGCCTTACTCACACTTATTTTCTTCCCCAAGCTTCGTTGGATTGAGTGAAGATTTGGGGAAACCAACGTGGAGCGGCAGTGAATTCAACCACGCTCTGTTGCGCACCACGAAAGCAATCCCGAGTTCCATTCGTGCGATTCGTGCGACTCATGATGGAATTACGACCGACTGGCCCGCGGCCTGGTTCACGCCGGTCAGACTCGGAAGGCGATTGACCACGAATCACTCGAATGCCACGAATCCAGATAAAGAGCGGAGAAGCTGTTGGGCTTGGTCGCGTTCAAACTCCCGTCGTCCCCTCTCAGGCAGTCACGGACCGTAACCCAACCACGAACGACACTCCGAATTCCCATTCGTGCGATTCGTGCGATTCGTGCGATTCGTGGTCCAATCATGACCGACTGGCCCGCGGCCTGGTTCGCGCCGGTCAGACTCGAACGAAGTGCGATTGACCACGAATGGCCCGCGGCCTGGTTCGCGCCGGTCACTCGAAGGCGATTGACCACGAATCATCCAGCATCCAACAAAGAGCGGAGAAGCTGTTGGGCTTGGTCGCGTTCGTACTCCCGTCGTCCCCTCTCAGGCAGTCACGGACCGTAACCCAACCACGAACGACACTCCGAGTTCCCATTCGTGCGATTCGGGCGATTCGTGGTCCAATCATGACCGACTGGCCCGCGGCCTGGTTCGCGCCGGTCAGACTCGGAAGGCGTTGACCACGAATCACACGAATGCCACGAATCCAGACACCCATTCGGGCGAAGAGCGGAGAAGCTGTTGGACTTGGTTGCGTTCAAACTCGAGTCGTCCCCTCTCAGGCAGTCACGGACCGTAACCCAACCACGAACGACACTCCGAGTTCCCATTCGTGCGATTCGGGCGATTCGTGGTCCAATCATGACCGACTGGCCCGCGGCCTGGTTCACGCCGGTCAGACTCGGAAGGCGGTTGACCACGAATCACTCGAATGCCACGAATCCAGACAAAGAGCGGAGAAGCTGTTGGACTTGGTCGCGTTCATACTCCCGTCGTCCCCTCTCAGGCAGTCACGGACCGTAACCCAACCACGAACGACACTCCGAATTCCCATTCGTGCGATTCGGGCGATTCGTGCGATTCGTGGTCCAATCATGACCGACTGGCCCGCGGCTTGTTCACGCCGGTCAGACTCGGAAGGCGATTGACCACGAATCACTCGAATGCCACGCATCCAGACAAAGAGCGGAGAAGCTGTTGGGCTTGGTCGCGTTCGTACTCCCGTCGTCCCCTCTCAGGCAGTCACGGACCGTAACCCAACCACGAACGACACTCCGAGTTCCCATTCGTGCGATTCGGGCGATTCGTGGTCCAATCATGACCGACTGGCCCGCGGCCTGGTTCGCGCCGGTCAGACTCGGAAGGCGGTTGACCACGAATCACACGAATGCCACGAATCCAGACAAAGAGCGGAGAAGCTGTTGGACTTGGTTGCGTTCAAACTCGAGTCGTCCCCTCTCAGGCAGTCACGGACCGTAACCCAACCACGAACGACACTCCGAATTCCCATTCGTGCGATTCGTGCGATTCGTGGTCCAATCACGACCGACTGGCCCGCGGCCTGGTTCGCGCGGGTCAGACTCGGAAGGCGATTGACCACGAATCACACGAATGCCACGAATCCAGACAAAGAGCGGAGAAGCTGTTGGGCTTGGTCGCGTTCATACTCCCGTCGTCCCCTCTCAGGCAGTCACGGACCGTAACCCAACCACGAACGACACTCCGAATTCCCATTCGTGCGATTCGGGCGATTCGTGGTCCAACCACGACCGACTGGCCCGCGGCCTGGTTCGCGCGGGTCAGACTCGGAAGGCGATTGACCACGAATCACACGAATGCCACGAATCCAGACAAAGAGCGGAGAAGCTGTTGGGCTTGGTCGCGTTCATACTCCCGTCGTCCCCTCTCAGGCAGTCACGGACCGTAACCCAACCACGAACGACACTCCGAATTCCCATTCGTGCGATTCGGGCGATTCGTGGTCCAATCATGACCGACTGGCCCGCGGCCTGGTTCACGCCGGTCAGACTCGGAAGGCGATTGACCACGAATCACTCGAATGCCACGCATCCAGACAAAGAGCGGAGAAGCTGTTGGGCTTGGTCGCGTTCGTACTCCCGTCGTCCCCTCTCAGGCAGTCACGGACCGTAACCCAACCACGAACCCCACTCCGAGTTCCCATTCGTGCGATTCGGGCGATTCGTGGTCCAATCACGACTGACTGGCCCGTGTGTGGAACGTTCGTCTGGCTGCCTTAGCTGGCGGTCAGGGCGCGAAGAGTTGCGAGATTGATCGCATCCCACGATCGGCCTTCGTGGTCTCCCTTCGGTGTTTCCAGGTACATCGGCGTGTCGCGGAAACGTTTGTCGTTCAGCAAGTGTCGGAATGCTTCCAAACCGACGTGCCCGCGTCCAATGTGCTCGTGTCGATCGACTCGCGAGCCAAATTCGCGTTTGCTGTCATTCAGATGGAAGGCCACGATTCGTTCAACCCCGATCCATTGGTCGAATTCCCGAAACGTCGCCAGGTAGTCCTTTCGCTCCGCCAGCGGATATCCTGCCGCAAAAGCATGGCATGTGTCGAAGCATACGCCCAGTCGGTCGGGTTGTCGAACGTGTTCCAGCAGATACGCCAGTTGTTCAAAGCGCCATCCCAAACAGCTGCCTTGTCCCGCCGTATTCTCCAAGGCCAACTTGGCTTTCAGCGCGGGATGCGAATCATGAATTTCGTCGAGTCCGCGGACGATGTTGTCGAGCCCCACCGATTCGTCGGCGCCGACCGCGGCGCCGGGATGCACCACCACATAGGCGATCCCCAACAACTCGGCCCGCTGCAATTCGACGATCAACGCATCGACCGACTTGCGCCAGAGCGTTTCGTCGGAGCTGCCGAGATTGATGAGGTACGAGCTGTGCGACAGGGGATGACGAATCCGCAGCCTCGACAGCGAGTCGCGAAACCGAGTCACATCGTCATCCGAGATAGGCTTGCCGCGCCATTGGTTGTTGTTCTTGGTGAACAACTGCACGACATCCATGCCGCACTCCGCGGCCGCCTCCACCGCTCGCTCGTAGCCTCCCGCAATCGACATATGGGCGCCGATCAGCGGCGTGGTTCGACGACTCACATTTCCTCCATAATCGCCGCAATGAATGCGAATCCAAACGCCACGATCATGAGAACCAAATGGGCGAGCCCAAGGTACATGCCGGCTCGAGTCATGCCGAGGCCGGAATCATCCATTTCTCCCCGCTTCATGGCACTCACATCCGCTTGTCCTAGAAAAAAAGCGACCGGGCCGAAAACGCAACACACCACCCAACTCAACGCGCCCAATACCAGCACCATGACGCCCCGATGAGGTCGTTTGTAGCCGCCATAAGCGCCCGTCGGACCGTATCCGTAACCGCCGCTGGGTGGTGGATAGGCGAAGCCTCCCGGCGTCGGCGCATCCGCCCAAGGATTCCCGCTAGCAGAGGTGGTCATGGGCTTGAGTTGCGGGTAGACGTCGCTCGCCAACAGCCACTGAGCATCGCCTTCGCGAATTACATACGAGGTCGCGGAAACTCGCCCTTGCTGCACCCAGGCGTCGAGTTCAGCGCGAGGAATGGGGCCGTAGGTCTGACCATTGTCGGCTCGCAGCAACCAGCGGCCGTCGGTCGCCGTTTGCCCGCCGCTCGAGCTACCGGCCCCGCCGACCACAGACGATGCACTCGCTCCGCCAAAGGTCGTTGCGCCAAATTTCGCTCCGCCCAAGGTCGCAGCCCCCCCAGCCTGCGAGCTGCTGGAAGGGAAACCACCGGGTTGGGCGCCGCCGACGGGCGTCGACGAGACCGCGGGAGTCGAATCTTGCAGGGCAGAGAAGGGGGATGCTGGCGTTGAGTCGGGAGTGGCATCGGGTCGACTATGAAGCGCCGCTGCCGAGGTGACCGGAGTCACGGTTCCACAGGCGGGGCAACGAGCACTCTTGCCCGCATGCTCTTCGCCCACTCGTAACTTCTTTGCGCAACCCGGACAAATCAGTTCAATCGCCACTCGCCGTTCCCCTTTTCCAGGTCGCTCGCCGATGCTACGCCCTTGACGCTGCCACGAACAGCAAACCCGCCACCAGAATGACCGCCATGATAATCCAGAACAAGGATAAGATCAGGCCCAAGTTACGTCCCGTTCGAGTCACGGAGGCGCCCGCTGGGTCCATGCGTCCCCGAGCCATCTCTTCCAGGTCCGACGACCCCATCACCCAGGCCATGACGCTGAAAATGGGGCACTGCACAAAGACCCCCACAATCGCAAGCGTCAAAATCAAGGGGCCTCGATGAGGCGACATGGCCGCGGCGGGTAAAGGCGTCTGATCGCCAACCGCCAAGCCATTCGCGCCCCTGTGGCTTGCTCCCGAATTGACTGCGGCGGGCGTGACGACCCCGGATGCCGAGACGCTGGCAACGCCAGCCGGAGGCGAACTTGGCGGCGTCAGCACTGGAAATTCCATCTCCGCCGACCGCCATGTTTCGTCACCAACGCACCGCACTCGACAGTCGCCTGTCACTCGCCCCTCGCGCACCCAGCGTTCCAAGGTATCGCGAGTCACGGGACCGTAATTGAGCCCCTCGGGCGTCAGCAGCGACCAGACAGCGCCGTCGTCGATCACTTCCGCGGGAACAGCTGCTTCGCTGTAGACGTCCGCCGCAGCCACGATCTTGGGGGGAACGGGCTCGGGGGGTTCCACCTGCCGAATTTCGGTTGGTTGGGGACGAAAGACGACCGAACAAGCCGGGCAGCGAATATCGCGCGCAACAGCGTCGGGTGGAATCCGCAGAGCCACTCCGCAACTAGGGCAAGCGAATTCAACCACCGAGTTGACCACTCCCACTCGCTCCCAATACCTACCCCTCTTTGCGCGACACAGTCCCACTATCCTACCAAGAGACTTCGTAGGGTTCACGATGGCAAATCGATCCACGAAGCCAATTTGTTGCTGAAGGCCGACCAGTCGCTAGAATACAATTCGTCTTCCCTTGATCGCTCTTGAGGTTTAAAGCTCGTGGATGATGGATCTCGCTGGCCAGGGCTCGTCACACTCGCTACGGCCGCCGTCGGCGTCTTGGTTGCCGTAGTCGCGGCTCTCGCCGCTAATTCGCTGGTCCGCCTCCGACGCGGGCGAAACTCATCGGCGAATGCGGACTCGCAGGCGCCCTCGAACCGTGAGGCGAATCAAGCGTGGCCGCGTCAATCCCCTGCATCTGGGGTTACTGCAACGGGGCTCCCCGCGGCGGGATTTCCCACGTTCGGCGCCGCGGATCGGCGACTCGGGCTGGAAGCCATCCGGGCCGAGTTTTTCCAGCGGCGGGAATGGTTGGAGGCACGTTTTTTGACGTTGGCTGGGTCGAGCGGCAAACCGCGAGGGCTCGCTTGGATCGATTGCGAATTCGAAAGTCAGGTGACCTGGGCCCGCGATCGTGAGACGGGTGATCCACGAGCATTAGTCGCCGTCACGATTCGCTTCGAGGCGATCGCGGGCGGCGGGATGGAACACAATCCGAACGTTGGCAATCTGCGAGCGGCAACGGCCGTCTTTCAGTGGACGAACGGCCAGTGGCAGACGGTCGGTCGCGCGATCTTTAATCTGTCGCCCACTCAAGCCATCCAGCATTTTCAACACGAATTAGAGGCGGAGAACTGCTAGCAGGTTGTTCAGGCATTTAGTCACGGCCAGCGAACGTCCGTGATTCCCTTCCTCGACTCGATCCGACGGACGGGAAGTCCGTCGTACCAGGTGAGTCGTACCAGGTGTCTGGGCGTCACATCGCACTAGAACAGGCCGGTGATTTCCGCGGCTCGAAACCACTTGCGAC
This sequence comes from Pirellulales bacterium, assembly GCA_046349915.1. Lineage (GTDB taxonomy): Bacteria > Planctomycetota > Planctomycetia > Pirellulales > Pirellulaceae > CAIXSC01. Next base: position 340,358 of record JAXMBL010000005.1, read on the forward strand.
CGTTCTCGCGACGCACCAGATCTTCGGGCCCCAGCTTTTTTCCTCGTAGTTGTCGTAGAGTGAAAGGCCCCGCCTCCTGCCCCATGCACTGCCAGTACCACCGCTCCTCGGCGCCATCGACCGGCGCTAAATTGAAACCGCCGAAGTCGTCGTCGTCGTCCGAGCCGCTCACGGGAACCACAATCGACTCGCCGCCCGCGCGGAGCGTCGTTTCCCCGGTGCTCAACTTGTATTCATCGTCCCCGTCGCCGAACTTTCCGCTCGCGCCGCTAAACTTGTAGCCGCCGCCGCCCGCGCCCAAGTCGACCGCCGGACGTTCCTCGAAGCAGTGTTCCAACGCTTCGATCACTTCCGCCATCGACTGAAATCGTTCCTCAGGCTTCTTCGCCAACATCTTGCGGAAGATGCGGTCGAGTTCGTTGGGGGCGTCAGGACGGCCGTCGCGGAGCGAAGGAATCGGGTGATCTCGATGAGCGATGATTTTCTTGATGGGCGAATCGCCCTTGAAGGGGAGATGGCCAGTGATCAGTCGATAGAGCGTGCAACCCAGGCTGTAGATATCCGCCCGATGGTCGACGCTGCGCGGATCCTCCGCCTGCTCCGGCGGCATGTAGTCGAAGGTACCCAACAGCTGATTGGCTTGCGTCACATCGGCGTGAACTTCGTCCGATTCGCGCGGCTCGCGAATCGAAGCCAACCCCATATCCAGGATCTTCACGACTCCTTTTTTGTCCAACAACAAATTTCCGGGCTTAATGTCGCGGTGGACCACGCCTTCGCTATGAGCGTACGCCAGCCCCTGCGCGGTCTGCTTGACATAGTTGACGGCCTCGGCAATGTCGAGCTTGCCCCGTTCGGAGAGATAGTCGGCCAGATTCTGACCATTGACGTACTCCATCACGAGGAAGTGAACTCCCTGGACATCGTCGGCATCAAAGGCCGTGACGATGTTGGGATGAGAGAGTCGAGCCGCGGCGCGTACTTCCTGATGAAACCGTTTGATCGCCCCAGGCGACTCCGTCGCTTGCCCCCGCAGGACTTTCAGAGCCACCATCCGCTCCATGCGAACATGCTGGGCCTTCAGCACCACCCCCATGCCGCCTTCACCGAGCGTTTCAAGGATCTTGTAATTCCCCATGGTGGCCCCGGGGATCAGCATGGCGGCCACGTTTTTGGCGGCCTCCCCGCCGCCCGCACTAGCCCCCTGCGATGGGGTCGAGGCCCCCTGTTGAGAACCGCCTGATGCAGCCCCACCGGGAACAGAACCTGCGGGCACGCTGCCGCCGGACGAAGCCGAGCCACCCGTGGCCGAACCTGGTTCGTCACTTTGTCCAGGCACCCAATCGGTCGTGACTTCATGGCGAGTCACCGTGGTGGCTTGGCCCGAACCCGATTCACTGGGAAACAACCCCTTCACGCGACTCGCCAACACCCATTTGCTGTCATCCTTGCGGATGTAATCACTAGGGCTGATCCGCTTTGTGCGTACGAGGCCAGCGAGTTGTTGGGCGGAAAACGGCCCGAACTCCTTCTCGCCGATCTTGCAAAACCATTGCGGACCCATGACGCGATACTCGATGCATAGACAAAGGGGAGAACTCGGCAGAATAGGGAAACGACAACATAGATTGTCCCGGCCGACCTTGTCAATTTTCCTTCTTTGACTTGACGTTTCCAACTCGATGGGTATCTTTGGGGTCGCGTGGGAGAAAGTGGGAGCAACGGGAGCCACGAGACTCGCGGTCAACCATGTTGCTCACCGGCACCTATCCCCGCACGCTCGACGACAAACTCAGGTTCGCCATTCCGAAACCCCTTCGGGACGAATGGGAACCCGGCACGGAAGTGGTCTATGTGGGTCCCGGCACGGATGGTTCGCTGGCGCTCTACACGCCCGCAATTTTCGCGCAACGGGCTCAGGAGATGGGCGATTCGCCCGCGGTAGGCGCCGCGGTGCGGGCGTTTCAACGCCTGTACTACGCGCAAGCTCAACGCCTTGAACTCGATGGACTGGGGCGAGTGCGATTGCCGACCGAACTGGCGCGGTGGGCCTCGCTGGATAAAGAAATCGTCGTACTGGGAGTCCGCGACCATGTGGAAATCTGGGACCGGTCGAAGTGGGAGTCGTATCTACGGGCCCAGCGCGAGCGCTACGATGAAGTCGCCGACGCCGCTCTACACGCCCTCACCAAAGCCCCACCACCCACCTCCTAACAACTGCCATCCCCCCCGCGCGCAATGACCAATGACCAATGACCAATGACCAATGACCAATGACCAATGACCAATGACCAATGACCAATGACCAATGACCAATGACCAATGACCAATGACCGTCCAGCGGTCCGCAGCCAATCCACCTCGCGTCGCGCGCTACGGGCCACGGGCGCGCGACGGCTCGCCTGAAGACGGAGACGGGCGGAGGTGGTTTGGGGGAGGCGAGGGATCAGCCTTCACGCGGACCGGGCGGCGGGACATCATCCGCAGGGTGTCCCGCTCCGTCGCCACGACCCACCAGGGACGCACGGACGCGTCCCGGGTCGGAGCGACCCGAGGAAGAGCGGCGATCAGTCGGCGCTGGCGAAGTCACCGTTTGTGCCTCGTTGGACGGCCGTCTCCTGGTGCCCTGCGGTTCAGACCGCTATAAGTCAGTCATGTCTTTCTCTGACGAACCGAACGCCGCACGGGCTGTGCCTGACACTCAGGCAACAGACCCAACTCCCAACGACCACACGGTCCACATCCCCGTACTTCTCCAGGAAGTCCTCGAGTGGCTCGCCCCTCAACCTGGCTCCATTCTGGTCGACGGAACACTCGGCGGCGGCGGTCACACCCGCGAATTGGCTCAACGAGTCGCACCGGGAGGGTTGGTGATCGGACTCGACCGCGACCCACGAGCCATTGAACGAACGGCGGTCGCCTTGCAGGGGTTGCCCGTTCGTTTGGTGCATGCGAGCTACGCGGACCTCCCGCAAGTACTGGCGGAACTCGGAATCCCCGCGGTCGATGGAGTCTTGCTGGATTTGGGTTTGTCGAGTGATCAGTTGGCGGACGACGAGCGAGGTTTCAGCTTTCATAGCGACGGTCCGCTCGATTTACGATTCGACACCGAATCGGGTCGCCCCGCGTGGGAGTTGCTGCAACGGATGCCCACGGACGAACTGGCCAATTTGATTTATGAATATGGCGAAGAGCGCCATAGTCGGCGTATCGCGCGAGAAATTGTCGCGGCTCGCCAACGTCAACCGATACGCACTGCGGCTCAGTTGGGCGACCTCTTGCGACGCGTCGTCCCCCGCAGTCGCCAAGACCGCATCGACCCGGCGACTCGCACCTTTCAAGCCCTCCGAATCGCCGTCAATGGCGAGTTGAAGGAATTGGAACGAGCGTTACTGGAACTGCCCAGCTGTTTGCGGCCCGGTGGACGAGCAGCCATCATCAGTTTCCATTCGCTCGAGGATCGTTTAGTCAAGCAATCCTTCCGCGACAACCCGCGTTGGAACTCCCTGACCAAGAAGCCAATCTGGCCCAGCGAAGAGGAAGAGGAGCGAAACCCACGCAGCCGTAGCGCTCGCCTGCGAGTTGCGGAGAGCGTGTCGTCGACGGCTGACGGCAGGGACCCGAGGCGATGAGTGGTTCTCGTCGCCCAGAAGAGATGGCCGCCAAAACTCGCGAGGCCTCGGACCGGTCGTTCGAGCTTGCCAGCGACGAGACTCACTCCAACTTAAGTTTCCCTGCCATCGAGCGAATCGTTTCTGGAGGGCAAACCGGAGTGGATCGCGGAGCGCTCGAGGCGGCGATCCAACTAGATTTGGAACATGGTGGTTGGTGCCCGCGTGGGCGTCGGGCCGAGGATGGTCGGATTCCTGATCGTTACGACTTGCGTGAAACCGAGTCGGCTCGATACGACATTCGGACGGAATACAATGTCGTTGAGTCGGATGCGACGCTGATCATTCATCGCGGGCCGCTTACCTCCGGTACCGCTCTCACTCGCCGACTCGCGCAACGTCGCGGCAAGCCGTTCCTGCTGATCGATCTCGCTCGCCCCGTGAATGTCGGATTGATCCGCGACTGGCTCGCTCGGAACAACGTCAAGACACTGAACGTCGCGGGCCCGCGAGAAAGCTCGGCGCCAGGCATCGAACACGATACCATTCGCCTGTTAGTCGCCTTGCTGACGCGTTCGCGCCACTAGTTATTGTTCGAGGGGAATATCTACGAGGAATCCCCTTTGCGACGATCAGCAAAGATCTGAGTTTCTCACAGCGCCCCATCGCCGCGAATCACCACGCGAACGGTGCGGAACATAATCTTGCAGTCATTCCAGAGACAGCAATTCTGCAAGTACAAGAGATCGTACGAGATCTTACGGCGAAAGCCTTCGAGTTCGTTGTCGTAACCGTTGACCACCTGCGCGACGCCGGTCAAACCAGGACGGAGCCCCAGGCGATCGACGAAATGAGGTATATGCTGCTGTAGCTTTTCCATGAATTCGGGGCGCTCGGGGCGCGGCCCGATCAGCGACATATCGCCGCGTAGGACATTCCAGAGCTGTGGCAATTCATCGACGCGAGTTCTGCGAAGCCAGCGGCCAATCCAAGTGACGCGAGCGTCCCCTTTTTGCGCGAATTGAGCGCCGCTCTTCTCGGCGTCGGCGCGCATGGTCCGCAACTTATAGATGGTGAACGGTCGGCCGTAGTTTCGCAGTTCACGACGGTCTCGCAAGGCTACTCGACGATCTCCCGTTTCGGGCGGCGCCGCCGACTCCGCCGCTCGACGATCACTCCGCTTCTTGGCTCGCAAGTTTAAGCCGACACGCGTCTGCGAATAGAGGATCGGACCAGGGGAAGTCGCCTTAATCAGCAGAGCGGCCACGATGACCAGTGGTGCGGTCGCGACCATCAGAGCAAGCGCCCCCACTACGTCAAACAGTCGCTTGATGATGCGAAAACTCAGCGGCAGACAGCGAACGTTTTCCCGCGGTTGATCGTTGGAAAGTCGAGTCAGCCATTCGGTTCCAGGAAGTTCGACGACATTGCGGTGCAGAAGTTCCGCAAAATCGGCCGCCGAATCGGGAGTGGAGCTTGCTTGCTGATAACCTTGTTCGTCAGGCTGCGCCGCCGTCAACTCTGGCGAGCTCTTCGCCGCAGTCGAACTCGCCGCCGCCAGAAAGACCGAATCCACACCACAACTAATTGCCTGAACAGGACTTACCACCGGCACTTCAACGGCGTCCAAAGAATTAGAAGCGATCGCGGAGTCCGCTGACGTCATGGCGACAACAATCCCGACAAATACTAGGGTGGAGGTGGAGTAACTGGCGCAAGCCTAGCTCTCAACTCTTCCTAGTCAAAACTTGTCGGGGAAGGGCAGCCTTGGCCTATGGTTTCGCCGCTTCTCCGGCCGCAGGCGCCTCACCCATCGGCGCATCACTCGCCGGCTTCTCCTCTCCACCACCTTCTTCGATGTCCAGCTTCGTGTCGCTCGACTCGGCCCCCACAGGCGGTTTTGCGTCCGGCGCACCGCAGCCAACCAGGCTCATGACGCTGAAGAAAACTGCCCAGATTGCCAATAGACGCATGGCTGGCTCCTTCCAGAAAAGTCGGTGAGCCGACTCGCCGACCCACCGCACGAACTGGCCGCCTGGAATGGCGAGCAGTGGTCCCCGTCGATGCGTGGGACCGCTGCCATGAAATTCGAAACAACTCACGGACGAGTCTGACTGGCGCGTTCTGACTGGTGAGTTCTCACTGGCGCGTTCTCACTTGCGTTTCGCGACGAACCCGTAGTCCGGGTTATTGGGATCGAAGTCCAGCGGTTTCAGACCGACGTTGAGCTTCATATTCAGGTAGGTGTATTCTTCGAGCAGCGGGGAGTCGCCGCCGGGCGAGGTCGGCCACGAGTAGGCGGCGTAGCGCACCGGAATTTGGTACTCGTCGTCGATAAAAATCTCCACTCGATGGAAGTCGAAATACTCGCGTTCCACCGGGTGCACGACTTTCAACAGCGTGCAAACTCGCCCATTGATTTTCGCGTTCTTGCGAAATTCAACTTGGCATTCGTCACGTTTGCGGTCGCGTTCACCTTTTTCGATCAGCCGCAGCACCAGCGTTTCGATCCCCGCTTCGGTGATGGGATAACGATTGCCGGCCATGGCGAGCGTGCTGTCGGGCTTGAGCCACACGGTGGGGAGGAACGAGCCTTTCAGCCCACCTTCATGGGCCACCATTTTCCCATTGTTCTCGCCGTGGACATAGATCACCTCGCGTCCCTTCACCGAATCCGGCTTAAGGAAGTACAGGTAGATGGCGAACGGCACCTTTACTTGGTCGCCTTCCATCTGGGCATTTCGCACCTTGGCGAACATGTATTCGTATTCGCCCAGTTTGTTCTTAATGCGTTCGCGTTTGACGAAAGTGCAGGAGTAATCCGGAATCGTCGAACGAATATGCTTGAGGCCGTTGTAGGCGATGTCGAGCGCGGCATCGAGCGGATGTTCCGCCCCTTGCTCGGCTCGGGCGGCCCCGGCGTTGTCGCCCGACGCGGCCTTGCTCACTCGAAACACGGGCTCGCGTAGCTGTTCACGCGATTGCGGAGCTTGCCCGAAAAGCTGTCCAGTCGCGAAGGAGGAACCCGCGGCGCAAGCCGCTCCCAAAAAAGCCCGACGCCAAAGATTCAACTCGGACATGAGAATCTCACTCCTTTGAACGTGCACCCCACGTCGATTCCTGCGACGAGAATCGGCGTGGCGTCCTTCCCTGGAACCACTCGCCCAAAGTAACCTATCGCCCAACTTCCCGTCAAGAATCTTGCTTACTCCGCGAGTTCACGCCAGCTTGCCGAGTTGGCATAAACTACCAAGGATGCGGGGAACAAATTTTAGTCGCGACGTCAAGTTTTTGCGAGGTGAGTTTCATGGCCGAAAGCGTCGAACGGCGGACGGACAACACAGATCGCCCTCAGATCATCACCATTACCTCGCGGATGTTCGCGATCAATACTTACATCGTTTATCTGCCCGGCCGAACCGACTGCATCGTCGTCGATCCAGGGTTCGACACCAGTCGCATCATCGACAAGCTATTTGAGTTGCGACTAACGCCCGCCGCGATTCTGAACACGCACGGGCATGTCGACCATATCTTCGGCAACGCGGCCCTCAAGAAGGAGTGGCCCCGTTGCCCGCTGGTGATTGGCGCGGACGAAGAAGACAAATTAACCGACCCCTACAAAAACCTCTCCGGACTATACGGCACGCCAGTGGTCAGCCCACCCGCCGATACGCTGGTCCATCACGGCGAAACCTACTCCGCCGCGGGACTCGACTTTCTCACCCTTTCCGCTCCCGGCCATTCGTCGGGCCACGTCGTCTTCGTGTGGCGCGGCGAATCGCCCTGGTTCGTGCTCGGCGGCGACGTGCTGTTCCAGGGGAGTGTCGGCCGAACTGATTTTCCCGATGGCGACTTCGACCAACTGCGCGAAGCAATCCACTCGCATCTGTTCCCGCTCCCCGCCGACACGATCGTCTATCCGGGTCACGGCGGAGCCACGACGATTGGCATCGAGCGACGAAGCAACCCTTACGTCGGACTCGACGCTTGATCCTCACTTCTTCTTAGACGTTTCATCGTGAGCCGCTTCATGAAAGTCGCCCGCATACGGCACGCCGTCGACCTGAGCACTCAAGGTTCCCGCAAACCCTCGCTCTTCACCTAACTTTTCGTGAACACCGACGAAGCGCGACGAAGCGCCTTCGGCGTCGCCCTCCCGCGGGTCCGCGGCGAGCTCCAGTTGGAACGAAGGTTCTTGAATGGTCAGCAAGATTTTTCCGTCGGCAGGTTGGATGGCCTTAGGAGTTTTTTCATCCGTCCCATAGGCATACACCACGGCCTGCTGTTTCTGATGGTCGACAGTGAATTCCAAGTGGTAAGTCCCTCGGCCCCAATCGACGATCGTCCCTCCGTTCGGCCCCGCAGCATGAGCGTGCCCTGCCTCCTGATGGCGACTATGTCCCTCGTCTTCGACATGTTCATGATCGTGGCCATGGTCATGACCATCATCAGCCGTGTGCTTCGATCCGCCGCCAGCCGCCGTTGGAGCCGACGAGTAGTCTGCTCGCAGGCAACCGACTGCGAATACGAGCAGCGTGACGCACCACATGCAACTAATGTCTCTTCGTTTCATTTTGATTCACTCCTTGAAGCATCCAAGTACTGGCGAACAACAACGATTCCCCTAGAACGAAACACCGCGGCGAGCAGCGCTCGGCCAGACGGTGTTTGAATACGATGATTCAGCCGAGTTCTCGTTCGTCCCGCGACATCAGATCATCCTCCTGCGAATGCGAGCGTTCAGCCAAGCGTGCCGCGTCGTGCCCGCTGAACACCCAGAACAGGCCAGGATGAATCAAGAACTCACAGAACGTCGAGGTCAATAGTCCGCCCAAAATCACGGTCGCCACGGGATACAAAATTTCTCGCCCTGGCTCGTCTCCACCCAGCACCAACGGAATCAAACCAATCCCCGCCGTCAACGCCGTCATCAGCACTGGCGCGAGTCGCTCGAGGCTTCCGCGCAGCACCATCTCCTCCGAGAACGATTCGCCTTCTTCCCTCATCAAATGGAAGTAGTGCGTCACGAGCAGAATCCCGTTCCGCACCGCAATTCCGCCCAGTGAAATAAACCCAACCAGACTTGCCACCGTCAACGACTGTCCCGTAATGGTCAACGCCAGCACTCCGCCCACAAAAGCAGTGGGGAGCGCATTGAGAATCTGTAACACGATTCGGATCGACGGAAAGAGCATCAGCAAGACAACAAACATTCCCACCACCGAAATGGCCGCCAAAACAGTAATCATCGTCGTCGCTCGGCGTTGACTCTCGAACTGTCCGCCATACTCGATGAAGTACCCTTCTGGCAACGCAATCTCGTCTCGCACTCGACGCTCGATCTCCGCGACGGCGCTGGCTAGATCTCGGTCTTGCGTATTGCAGCGCACCACAATGCGCCGACGAGCATTCTCGCGGTTGACCGAGTTGGGACCAAATCCCTCGCCGATGTCTGCTAATTCTCGCAGTTCCACTTGACCGCGGTCGCCAGGAAGATCGATACGCAATCGTCCAAGATTCGCATAATCGCTGCGGTAACTCTCTTCCAGCCGCACCAAGAGATCAAAGCGTCGCTGACCTTCCAGCACTTGCGAAACAACCTGGCCTTGCAAGGCCGTTTGCACGATCTGGGCGACATAGGCTCGCGTCACGCCATAATGAGCCAAATCGTCGGCCCTCAATCGAACCTGCAATTCCTCGGTCTGCCGGATCGGCTCCACGACGGGCGGCGTGATGCCAGGGATGACTCGTACGACTTCCTTGATTCGATCGGCAGTCTGCAAGAGCACATCCAAATCATCGCCGTGCACCTTGATGGCGACCTGAGCGTACACGCCGGACACCATATGGCTAATCAAGTGGGCCAAAGGCTGCTCGACTTCAATATCGACTCCAGGCACTTCTGAACGCAACTCCGCCAGCAACTGCTGCAAGATCTGCTCCCGATGCCGTCCGCTCGCCGGATTGATGCTCACGATATACTCGCTTACGTTCACCGGTGAAGCGTGCTCGTCCAGGGCCGCTCGACCAGTACGACGAACAAAGTGAAGAATCTCGCCCTGGGGACGTGCGAGCGTCTTTCGCATCCCGCCCAACTTGGCATCAATCAGCTGACAGGTCTGAGTGGACGCGTCGAGCGATGATCCGGGCGGCAAGGTAACATTGATTTGGACGCTCCCCTCGTCGAACGGCGGCAGAAAGTCGCGACCGAGGTTGGCGAGTTTCCAACCGGCGAAGCCCACGGCGACCCAGGTGAGCAGCAAGAGCAGGCGCGCATGCTTCATGCTGCCCACAATCAGATAACTCGCTAAGAACTTCAGCGTTCGCAGCAACCAGCCATCGGGCCGATGCAGGGCCGAAGTCGCTTGGGGAATCAAGTAATACGACAACACCGGAGTAACCGTGAGTGAAACAATCAAAGACGCAAGAATCGACACGATATAGGCCACTCCCAAAGGAGCAAACAAGCGCCCTTCGATTCCCGACAGCGAGAAGAGCGGAAGAAAGACCAGAATGACCACCACGGTGCCAAACACGATGGCGCCGCGAATCTCCTGACTCGCCTCATAGACGACTCTTAGCGTCGGGCGAGGCGCCGCCGCCGAGCTATTCTCTTTCAGTCGACGAAAAATATTCTCGACGTCGACGATCGCGTCATCGACCAGTTCTCCCATCGCAACCGCAATCCCGCCCAAGGTCATGACATTGATCGACAATTCCGTTTCAGACAGCCAGCTGATGCCACGAAACACCAGCGTCGTAATGACCAGCGACAGCGGGATAGCTGTCAACGTGATGAATGTCGTCCGGAAGTTCAGCAGAAACAGAAACAATACGATGATGACCAAGGTCGCGCCGATGACGAGCGCTTCGGCGACATTAAAAATGCCGCGGTCGATGAAGTTCTTCAATCGAAACAATTCGGAGTTCACCACGATATCCGCGGGAAGCGATTCTTCGACTTCGCGAAATGCCGACTCGATACGCCGTGTCAGTTCACGAGTATCGACGTGCGGCTGCTTGGCGATGGTGAAAACGACGGCTGGTCGACCATCCACGCCGCCATCGCCCCGTTTCAATTGCGGCCCTTCGACAACCTCCGCCACTTGCTCCAGTAATAGCGTTCGCTGCGAATGTACTTGTATCGGCACCTTGCGGAGGTCCTCGACAACGCGGGTTGAGTCGGGACCGAGACGTCCTAGCACGCGAATGGGCCGCTCGGTCTCGCCCTGCACGGCAAACCCGCCGCTGGTGTTGATGTTGCTCTCTTGCAACGATTGCTCGACTTGCTTCAGCGTCACGCCGTACTCCAGGAGCGCCGACGGATCAACTCGAATCTGATACTGCTTTTGATCTCCCCCTTGGATAAACACCTCGGCCACCCCATGCGCCTTCAGTAATCGTGGGCGCACCACCCAATCAGCGAGAGTACGTAGTGCCATCGATTGCTCTTCCGCCGTGGGAACAGGCAGGTCATACGCTTGAGCCCCCACTCGAAACGACACCTTGCGGCGCGACTCTGATCGCCCCTCAATCTTCGGACCTAACTCCACGCGCAAGTCTTGCACGTCGACGGGGAGCCACTTCTCCGGCGTGCGACGATTGGTCACTCGCCAAACAGCGATGTTGGTCTCGCCTTGATCCAACGATGTCAACTCGACCATCAAGTCCGAGTTGGGAACGGCCAACAAATCGCCTCGACGTGGTCCTGACTGTCGGTACAGCCCAGCGATGACGATTTGACCCATGATCGACGAAGTCGGGGTCATCTGGGGCTGGATGCCCGCGGGAAGGACGGCGGCGAGTGGAATGAGTCGCTCTTGAACGGTCTGCCGCGCCACTCGCGTGTCCGTCGTCCAAGCAAACTCCACGTAGATTACATTCAACCCCGCGGTGGTCTGACTACGCACTGCCTCAACGCCGTTGGCGCCAAGCAAAGCCGTTTCAATCGGCTGAGTCACTAACGTCTCCACCTCTTCGGTCGCCAGGCCCGGACACTCGGTCATGATGACCACGCGCGGGCGATCCAAATCGGGAAAAACGTCGATCGGCATCAAGGCGGCGAGATATCCGCCATAGGCGAGCAGCGCGAGACTGACGACGACAACGATCAGGCGGTATCGCAGAGCCAATCGGATGACGGCGTTAAGCATAAGAACTCCCCACTTTGTTCAATGCGCCCCGTGGACGGTGCCGTCCGCGTGCACGTGAAAACCAACTGGAACGCCTGACGCCGATTGGGATTTAAGCACTCGATTGAGTGACGCAGCGCCGTTCTGCGCGATAAACCACCCCGGAGCGATGCTGCCATCGTGGGCGATCACGACATGCAAACGATCCTCATGCAACACTCGCACGGGACGTCGATCAAACAACTCGCCATTCTGGCGAAACACATAAGCCTCGGGCCCCTCGCGCACCACCGCCCCCGCGGGTAACACGATGACATCTCGAAACTCTTCCACGGGCACATGCAACCGCAGTCGCTGACCGGGCCGAAATCGCCACACCACAAACGTCCGCCCATCCTTCTCATACGAATGCGACTGATTTTCGAGAGGGATGAAAAAGTCCAGCGTACGACTGTTCGCATCGATCGTATTGGCGAGATGGCGAATCTGGAATTTCTGGTTGAGCACAGGCCAACCAGCCGGATCATCTTCCGCGAACTCGATCTGAACGGGCCAACCACGCTGAGCCGCTTGTTCCAACTGCGGCGCCTCGCGTTTGAAGGCATGCCCCTTGACGAATAACGCTCGATGGTCCGACAAAACACCGAGCAATTGTCCCGCTTGGACCTGCGCCCCCAAATCAACTCGCAACTCCTGAACCTCATACGTCGGGACTTTCACATCGACGTCATTCGACTCCGTCGATGACTGGGCGTCACCCACAGCCAACTCGTTCGATTCGCGAGCGTCTCGCGCCTCAGCATCGCCAGCCCGTTGATCGGAGATGGAACCGCGGGCAACAGGGACCAACAATTCGATCGACGAAACAAACCTCCCCTCGGCGACCTCCTGCAATTGCTCGGGGCGAAGACCGCGTGCTAGCAAGTCTTGGCGATAGCCTTGCACGACCGCCTGCTGACGCCGCAACTGTTGCTCGACTTCGATCAGCCGCGATTGAGCAATCGCGCCCCCTTCGGCTGCCTTGGCAAGCCGCTCGCGTTGCTCGCCCAAAAGTTCAATCTCGCGAGTCGCCTGAAAAAGTTCGGACTGCGTGTTCTGAACGTACTCACTGATCAGCCGTAGACTAAACAGTCGATCGCCGGGTCGCACGGTGTCGCCAGGAAACGCATGCACTCGCGAGATCACCCCGATCGCGGGTGATGTCACTCCGCGATCCGACACCCCCGGTCGGTCGACGATCTCGCCCGGCATCAACAGCGATTTCCAATACGTCTCGAGCTTCACCGGCCGCACCACCAAGCGCAAGTTACGCTGAGCCTGCGGACTCAGCTCCAGCGTCCGCGGAGCAGCGACTGTCTTCTCCAACTTCGCCGCCGCCATCGACTCTGTCGGTGCGATGCGTTCCTGACCCGTAACAAGAGCCTTCAACCCGTGAAGCGAGGCCACCCACTGCTTGCGTTGAAGCACGCCCCAAGCACCTACTCCCGCGACCGCGACAATCAGCAACCACCAACCGACGATCGCCCCTCGTAAGTAGCTCATAAATCACTCCGAATGTCATTGGTCACTGGTCATTGGTCACTGGTCAATGGTTGTTGGTCATTGGTCATTAGTTCTTGGCGAACTCTTTTTTGGGCATTGGTTGCAAATCAGTGGCTATTCGCGAGCAACCTATAGGGCCCGCAACACTCACGGGTCCGATGTCCTGGTCAATTAACCAAAGCCAGAAAAAGCCAGTGACTAATGACTAATGACTAATGACAATTGACCAATGCCAATCATTCCGTCTGCTTGTCAAATGCGCAGTACATGCGGCAAAAAGAGAAATGCCGCTGAGAGAGAGGGGCCCGTGGGGCCGCAAACTAAGAGGCTTGAAGCAGCGATATCTGTCGCGCCAAATGACTCGATTGCACTGAAGCAAGGGACTGAGTCGGACGTGAGATCGACCAGCCGATTCGTCGTCGAATCGATGGTCTCGTCACTGAAATAAACCACGTCGCCATCGTGACACGGACACTCTGTCTCCGGCTCAAGCGAGTTCAGCAGACCAGAGTTGCCGCAGAGGTGGTGAGCGGTGAGTTCAGCCTGCAATGAGAGTCGATTCTGGTTTGGCTGCGCATGGCAGTCCGTGTGCGAGTGCTCCGACTCTTGAGTCGCAGAGTGGGAATGCCCACCGAGGAAAGAGAGATGGAAGTGGGAGCGTTCGTGCTGCCTCGAAGAGTGATCAGCGGGATGCGATTCACAGGCGTCGTGAACATGCGGCGCCGCTAAGCCGCGAACAAGCAGCATAGCGTTCAGCAGTAGCACGGCGACAGGACGCATAATTACGACGACTCCTAGAAAGTTCCTGGCAGTCTAAGCCAACCCTGGAAAAATGGCCAGTTCAAAAAGTCATTTGCCTAGATTGCTTCTTCGTTGGGTGTGGCTCGACGAGAGAATTCACCGGGCCCCCGCAACTCGCCGTTCCGCAAGATGCGATGTGTTTTTAGAATAAGGACTTAAGCGAGCAGATTCCACCTGAGACTGTTTCAGATTAGTTTTGCCCGCGGGAAGGATGAGTTCGCGATGCCAGGGTTGGCGGTTGTCACGGTCGTGAGTCGCAATTATTTAGCGGGCGCGCGAGTGCTGGTGAATTCGCTGCGAGCTGTCGCGCCCGCTGTTCCAGTATGGATTTGCCTGACCGATCGTCCGCCAGCGACATGGCGAGCCGAGGATGAACCGGCGCCCTGTTTCTTTGCGGACGAGTTGGGAATTCCTGATTGGCGACGCGTCGCGTTTCAATACAACGGGCTTGAATTAGCGTGTGCGTTGAAGCCTCGAGCGATCCGTCGATTGTTCGACATGGGCTGCGAGCGGGTGCTTTATGCCGACGCCGACGTGCGGTTCTACAAGCCTCCACGTGTGTGGGAAGACGCATTAAGCCACAGCGACATTGTACTGACCCCACACTTACTTGATCCGCTGCCAGATGCCAAACCCTTTGATAGGGAAACGGTGCTGCTGCGAGCAGGGGTGTACAACGGCGGCCTGGTCGCGGTTCGCGCTTCAGCCCAAGGATGCTCGATGTTAGACTGGTGGACGGTCAGGTCCAATGCTGAGTTTCATGTCGATTTGGCAGGCGGACGACATGCCGACCAGCGTTGGCTTGACTTGGTTCCCGGCATGTTTGGCGGCGTTCACATCGAACGGGGACCGGGAGTGAATGCGGCCTTCTGGCGACTCTGGTCTCGACCGCTCACGTTGGCCAACGATCCGCCCGCCGACTCGCCTTACCGAGTGGATGGCCAACCCTTGGTCGCGTTTCATTTCTCGGGATTCGATCCCCACCAGCCAGGTAGATTGTCGGCGCACGACTCCGCGCAGCCGCAGGGCAGTTCAGCAGCCCTCGAGCAATTGCTGCGCGAGTACGCGGACGAACTACGATCGAATGGCTGGGACGAGTGTCGAGCTTGGGGAAATGAATTCGCCAACACGAGAGATGGTACTCCCATCACTCCGTATTGGCGCGAGACGATCCGTTGGCGAATTCCCGAATTCGATGCGCTGACCGACCCTTTCGCCGCGAGCCCTGAAGTCGTCGCGCGCTGGCGCGCCTTGGAACCCGAGATGCGTCGCTGGCGAATCGACTGGTCGCTCCGCGACCTGCCGCCGCTCGTACCTCCACCTCGCCCCACTCGCCTGCAACGCTTCATGCGGAAACTTCTGGGCGAACCAAGTTAACATGCCGTCAAAGTCAGAAAAGCAATTCCCACCCTGTAGGACGGCATGCTAATCCGTCCCGCACTTTGCGACTCTGCCATTCGAACCTCCAAGCTCGCTCGCCCTACAACGCGATGACTCGCAAACCTAATTCTCTCTTGGTCGCGCCGGCGATTCACCGCGGCGAAGCTTGAGCGTGAGAATCGCTGACCCAAGCAAAATCACCCACTCGGTTGCCGCCAACGAGTAGGTCGTGCCGCCCAAACCGTCGAACAGCAAGAAACCCAGCGAGCGGAAAGCGACCAGCGAAGCGTGAATCACTAAGCACACAACGAGTGAATACTTGGGATCGCTGCGTTGCACGACAGGCCACAGAAACAGAACTCCCAGCGCAAACTCCAAGCCGCCGTAGACGGTCAGAAATTCCGATTGCCCCGCGCCGGGAATGAGAGTGAAGCCGACGGCGCGAGCCGTCGACTCGGGCGAGAACGAACACCACAACGCGAGTGCCAAGTAAGCGAAGCCGACCATCCCGAGAAATACTCTCACCATGAAACAGCCACCCGACAAAAAAAGAAAACAGTTCGAAATCACTCTACCGCCACATCGTACGACGGACTTCCAGTCCGTCGATCCCAATCGCCCAGCAAGCCCCCACCACCCCTACTACATTTCCGCCCCCCACGTTCTCAGCCGAGACCAAGCACTAGCCAGATTCACTCGCCCGCTATGATAATGGTAGGCCTGAAACAGGACCAAGCCACGGCTGATCTCGCGACGGTAGCGACTCGAGCGGCAAACTCCCGTCGCTGGCCTCGCGATCAATAGCATCCACACAATGGAGCACTCTCATGCCCACGTCTCGCAATCATTGGTTCCTGCGTGGCGCCATGGTGGGAGTGCTGTTGGCGGGCGCCTTGAATGCGGCCTCGTATTTCGCGCGGTCCGAGGGGGGCGGCAACCTGTTGGGAAATCATCCGCGACAGCGAGAAGCCATCGGATTCCCACTCGAGATGTGGGAAGCGGGCAACGACTTTGACGGCTACTATGTCGACCTAGGTCCGTTTCTATTGAACATCGCCTGCGGCGCCGCCATGGGTATCGCCGCGGGCGTGTTTACTCTTCGTTTTCGCCCCCTACTGGACTCCTTGGAGCAGGACGTGGAACGAACGCTCGCGAACGCTCCTCGTCATCCGCCGCAGATATCCTTACGAGGCATGTTGGTTGCCACGGGGTTAGCAGCGTTGGTCGCAGCGGCCGCTCGTTACGCGAACGAAGGGCGTCCCGAAGTCCTTGGCGCCTTCTACCTACTGGGCCCTTGGCTACTGGTGGCCACCGCTTTTCTGCCCTTGGGATTGAACTGGCAGCAGCGAGTATATGTGGTGATTCCCGTCACATTTCTCCTGATGGCGGGAGGAATCTTGGTCGGCCGGTCGCTGGCGCCTCCGCTGGAGTTCGACAAAGTGCTCTTGGGCACGTTCATCTGCTGGACTCCGCAGGCGGTTTTAGTCGCCTTTGGGGTGACGGCGTGGTTGTTTCACGACTGGCTGAAGCACCGAGGTACGACGGACTTCTAGTCCGTCGATGCGAGTCGAAGCGAACGGGTCACATGACCCATTTTACATTTCAGCAACCTTCATTCTTAGCCGTGACGAGGCACTGATCGCTCCCCTCCGGCCTCGCCAAACAAGCGACTCGCGCGCACAATAGCGACTTGCTCGTCTAATCATGCCCCCTTGCGGGCGCCGGAGGATTTCTCATGCGATGGTTGCTTCCTTGTTGCCTGACTTTGGCGATGCTGGTTGGTGGATCAGCTCGCGCGGAAACTCTCTTTGTCGAAGCCGAGGGTTTTGAAAAACTGGGAGGCTGGTCGCTCGACACGGCGTTCACCCAGATTGTTGGCTCTCCCTATTTGTTGGCGCATGGCCTGGGCAAACCGGTCCCGGATGCGACGACGACGGTCAAGGTCGCGACGGCTGGCAACTATCGAGTTTGGGTCCGGACCAAGGATTGGGTGGCGCCGTGGAAGGCCCCTGGAACGCCTGGCAGGTTTCAAGTCGTGGTGAATGGCAAGCCCGTGGCCGCCGAGTTTGGGATCGAGGGAGCGGAATGGCACTGGCAGTCGGGCGGCTCGGTGGAATTGATGGCCGGCGAAAACCAGTTGGCGCTGCACGATCTCACGGGTTTCGATGGACGCTGCGACGCCATCTTGTTGACGACCGACCCCACCTATCGACCGGCCGAGGGCGAGGCCTTGATCGCCGCTCGGCGGGAGTGGCTGGGGCAAAGTGCGACGTCCGCGGAGACGGGTCCCTTTGATCTGGTTGTCGTGGGTGGAGGTTATGCGGGGTTGGCCACGGCCATCTCGGCCGCTCGCCAGTCGTTGAAAGTCGCTTTGGTCCAAGACCGATTCGTCCTGGGAGGCAATGGCAGCAGTGAAGTGCGAGTGTGGGCGCAGGGCGGCACGCTTCGCGGCAAATACCCACACCTCGGCGAAATCGTCGAGGAGTTTGCCGATCACGCTCCCGACTCGCCCGGCGCCGCGGCCGATTTCGCCGACGATCGCAAGGAAGCGGTGGTTCGCGCCGAGAAATCGATCTCGTTGTTCCTTGGCCATTTTGCTCGGGAGGTCAAGACAGACGGGGACGGTCGAGTGGTATCGGTGACTGCTCTCGAGGTTCGGACCGGTCGCGAGCGGGAATTTCGCGGCAAATTGTTTTGCGACTGCACGGGCCATGGAGTGGTCGGTGCGTTGGCGGGCGCCAAGCACCACATCGAACCGCGGGGTCGGATGGGGATGTCGAACATGTGGTATTGGCAGCATGAGGCGGCGCCTCAGTCGTGGCCAGAGACCCCGTGGGCGCTGCCGCTGGAATTGGCCGACTTCCCTCGCACCGTGAAGAGCTTGTCGCGGATCGAGGACAAACCATTCATGAAGGGCGAATGGTTTTGGGAGTCGGGCTTCAACAAGGATGCCATCCAAGACTTGGAGTTGATTCGCGATTGGAACCTGCGAGCCGTGTTTGGCGCCTTTAGCGCGCTCAAGCATGGCCCCGAGAAGGAACAACATGCCACCGCCGCGCTCAAGTGGGTGGCGCATGTCGGCGGCCCGCGTGAATCCCGGTTGCTCGAAGGAGACGTCATCCTCACTCGCAACGATATCGTTTCGGGTCGCGAGTTTCCTGACGGTTGCGTGCCGACCACTTGGGACATCGACTTGCACTATCCGAAGGAGCAATTTGCGAAGAAATTCCCCGACAACCCTTTTATCTCACGAGCGGAATTCGGCGCGGGAGTCGATCGCAAGAACGGCTATCCGGTTCCCTACCGCTGCTTTTATTCGAAGAACGTCCCCAACCTGTTCATGGCAGGCCGTTGCATCAGCGTCAACCACGAAGCGCTCGGCACGGTGCGAGTGATGCGGACGTGCGGCATGATGGGGGAGGTCGTGGGCAAAGCGGCCTATCTATGCGTGCTGCGTGACGCCTCGCCGCGCGAAGTCCACGACCGCTACCTGCCCGACTTGATCGATTTACTGAAGCAACCCGGCGCGATGCGACGCGATTCAATGAGCTCCGACCTGTATCGCGATCCCCGCATCGCCACCGTCGTCGGCTACCTGAATAAAGCAACCGACCGAGTGACGGGGGTGGTCGACGCGCCCGTCAAACGGATCGCTCCTCAGTCGCTGGCTGGCATTGTCGTCGATGACTCGCGAGCCAAACTTGTTGGCCAATGGACGGATGGCGCCGGCCTGACTCCGTTGGTTGGCGAGAGCTACCACTACGCCGATCCCAAGGCGCCCGCGGAAGCTCGGTTTGAGTTCCAAATCGTCGAGGCGGGCAAGTACGAAGTTCGCATTGCCTGGATGGGGCACGAGAATCGTTCGTCGCGCACGTCGTGCTCGATTGAGCGGGCCGGCGCGAAGCCGATCAAGCTCCGCTTGAATCAGCGCGAGAATGCTCGCCAAAACGCTCCATTCCACGCCATCGGAGTCTTTGAATTCGCCGCTGGCAGCGGTGCGATCATATTGTCCAACGAAGGGGCCAATGGCCTGATCCACATCGATGCCATTCAACTCGTCCCCCAACCGTAAACCATCGTCCCTCGTCAGACGTCTCTTTCCGCGTGCGGCCCGTCTTGTGATTCTCGCGGCCGCCGCGGGGCTGATCTTCTTCACAGCGGACCGGCCCGATCCAACGCCTCAATTGGCGTTGGACTGGGAAATGATCGTCGAGCGATTTCCGACGGCGATGCGTCTTTCGCCGCGAGGCGCCCCGCGCGGCGGCGCGGCGGTGCTGGACGCGCGAGGCGAAACTCTCGGCTTTGTGGTCGCCACGTCGCCCGACACCGACGATCTCGTCGGGTATGCGGGCCCCAGCAACTTGCTGGTGACGCTCGATCCGCAACAACGAGTGACCTCGGTCGCCATTTTGTCGAGCGGCGACACGGTCGCTCATGTCGAGCAGGTACGGCAATCGAAACAATTCTGGAAGCCTCTGCTAGGGTGGCGTCCCGCGCTCGAACCGCCGCCGAAAGTCGAGGCCCTCGCGGGCTCGACGCTCACCAGCTTGGCGATGGCCGAGGCGGTCGAGCGTCGTTTATATGGAACCATCCCGTCGTTGCGTTTTCCCGATCCGCTCTCCTTAGAGGAAGTGAGGCAGTTGTTTCCGCAAGCTCATGAGTTTGCGGTCGATGCAACGCGAGCTGGATGGCACCGAGTCACTGACAAATCAAACACCGTGCTTGGCTACGCCGTCCGTACGTCGCCTTATTCCGATAATGGCCGAGGATATCGCGGCCCGACCGAATCGTTGATTGCCGTGGACGCCGACAGACAAAAGGTGCTGGGCATCCGCTTGCGAAAAAGTTACGACACGCCCGAGTATGTCGATCGAGTGCGTGAGGAGACCGCTTATTTGCAATCGCTCGCAGGCCGATCGGTGGACGAGTGGTCGACGCTCGACTTTCAGGCCGCGGGCATTGAAGGAGTATCCGGCGCCACGCAAACGAGCTTTGCGGTGGCGGATGGAGTGAGACGCCGCTTCGCGGCCGATCGCAAGCAAGCCGAGGCCGCGACCGACTCCGGTATTAAACCTGCCACACCTTGGCAACGGCTGAAGTCTCCGGCACTCGTCCTCATCTTACTGACCGCCCTCGCGCTCACTTTCACTCGGTTGCGAACCTATCGTCCGTTACGACTTGCCTGGCAAGCAGTTTTGGTGCTCGTCTTCGGCGTCTGGCTGGGCGACCTGTTATCGCTGGCGTTACTGACCGGTTGGCTGCGGCAGGGCGTTCCGTGGCGTGAGTCGCCGACCGTCGTGGCATTCATGGCGTCCGCCTTCTTGATTCCCTGGACCACTCGACGACAAATCTACTGTCAACAGATCTGCCCCCACGGCGCCGCCCAAGATTGGTTGGGGCGATTCAAACGGCTCCATTGGCGAGTTCCGCCGGCGCTGAATCGTTGGTTGAGTCGCGGTCCCGCGTTGCTTTTGTTGATCGCCTTCGCCTTGGCGGTCTGGGTTCCAAGCTTTGACCTCGCTCAACTTGAACCGTTCGACGCCTGGGTCTTGAAGGGGGCCGCCATCGTATCGGCAGCGATCGCAGTCGTGGGGCTCGTGGCCTCCGTCTTCATCCCCCAAGCCTATTGCCGCTACGGCTGCCCAACGGGCGAACTGCTCGATTGGCTCAAGAGCGGAGGCTCGCACGACCATTGGTCTCGCCGCGATACTCTGGCGGCCATCACGGTCTTCTTGGGCGTGACGGGGACGTTCGTTTCGCACTCGAGCCGCGAAAAAGAAAACTGGCCGTCCGCCCCACGTCGCATGTCGAGTGCGATGGTACAGGAGGGTTCCGTCAAGTCGAGCGTCGTGGCCCGACCGATCGATGACGCGGCGACTTGGCGTGGACAAGCGTTTGGCACAACTTGGTCGGTGCGATTTCGACATGCCAAACCGGCCGAGGAAGTGCGAAGTCGAGTGGCCGCCGAATTGCAACGGATCGAGCACGAATTGTCTCATTGGCACAGCGACTCCCACACCGCGCAGTTTAATGCCGCGGAAACGACGATCGCGATGGAGCAACCTCGCGAACTCATGGAACTCGTGCAGCAAGCCAGCCTGATCGGTCGCGCGACGGACGGCGAGTATGACGTGACGGTCGCTCCGCTCGTGGATGCCTGGGGATACGGTCCCAGTCGGCGCGTCGGTCCTCCGCCTAACGACGAGGAAATCGAAAAACTGCTGCAGCAGGTCGGTTGGGACAAACTGGAAGTGGATCTGGATCAAAACACGCTGCGCAAATTGCACCCCATGCTGTCACTCGATCTCGGCTCGTTGCTACAAGGATACGCGGCCGACCGTGTCTCCCAAATACTCGACGATGCCGGAGTCCAGGAGTTCTTGGTGGAGGTCGGCGGCGAGTTCTATGCACGAGGAACCTGGACGGTGGGCGTCGAATCGCCGGAGTCGCCAGGGATCGCGGCGAACTCGGCGCCCGTAGTAATCGTCGATCAGGGGTTGGCGACCAGCGGAGTCTATCGCCAGCGAACCGG
The DNA here is from genome assembly GCA_046349915.1 of Pirellulales bacterium. Taxonomy (GTDB): domain Bacteria; phylum Planctomycetota; class Planctomycetia; order Pirellulales; family Pirellulaceae; genus CAIXSC01. The sequence continues at coordinate 362,359 of JAXMBL010000005.1, forward strand.
CGGGACGAGTTCGACGCCGCACCACCTGATTTCGCCCAAGACAGGACGACCCAAAGCAGTCGTAGCGCCGCAGTGCGCCGTGGCGGCAAGCACGGCCGCGGCTGCCGACGCTTGGGCGACGGCGTTACTGGCCGTGGGAGGCGAGCGAGCAGAAGCTCTCGCCCAAGAGCATGGCTTGAAGATCGTCGTCCCCAAGCCAGAGACGTCGGCGCCGTAGTTCGTGAAGTAGCCCGCTCGCAAAGTAGCCCGCTCGCTTCGCGAGCGGAACAGCCGCGCCGCCGAAGCGAGTCGCTGATGTCGGCGACTCTCGTGCGCTGCTTATCTGCTCGCGAAGCGAGCAGGCTACCACTCACTCTCCCGATAGCGTAGGCAAATCGAGTGGCGCTGCGGGTGAGGGCCGCGTCGCGGGGAATTCGAGCGTAAATCGACTCCCCACGTTCAGTGTGCTCTCGACGAAAATGTCGCCGCCGTGCTCTCGTAAGATCTTCTGACTGACGGGCAGGCCGAGCCCGGTGCCGCGGGCGCCTTTGCGCGATTCAAACACCGAAAAGATCTTACCGAGATCTTCCGGCGTAATTCCCTCGCCGTTGTCCGCCACATGCACTCGCAGCACACCCTTCGCCACATCGTACTCGGCCAACACCAGCACTCGACCATCCTCGCGTTTTTCACACGCGTCGATCGCGTTGGTGACGACATTCAAAATCGCTCGATGCAACCCGTCGGGGTCGAACACCAAGGCGGGGATGTCGGGGTCGGCCTGTAGTTCCAAGACCACCTTGGCTTCCTTCGCGCGAGTCTGCATCAATTCGACGACGTCAGCGACCACCTCCTGAATGCTCGCTGTCGTCAGCTCGGGTTCGCGTTCCTTGCTGAACGACAACATATCCATCACCAGCGCCGAAATGCGTTCCTGGTTCTTTTCGACGATCCGCCAGCCTTTGCGGATGAGTTCGGTTTCGCTGGCCTTCAGCCCCTCGTCAATCAAATAACTTCCCCCACGAATTCCCTGGAGGATGTTCTTGATGTGATGGGACAGAGTCGCGATCGCTTGCCCGACGGCGGCGAGTCGTTCGGCCTGAACCATCGCCGAATAGTACGAAGTGTCCTCGACGGCGAGCGCCGCTTGATGTCCGATCGCCACCATCAACTTCAGATGCTCTTCGGTGAAGCGAGTGACATGGCGTTGGACAAATCGCCCGGGAGGCGTGTAGGTGTCGATATAAATCACGCCGACGATGCCGTAGCGTCCCTGCATGGGAACACAAATGGCTTCTCGGACCCCCAACTTCACAATGCTGCCCGCGGCTTCCCAGCGATCGTCCTCGCGAGCATCGCTGGTGACCACTCCCTCTTTGCGCTGCAACACATAGTCCAAGATGGTGCGGCTGATCTCCATCTTGTCGTCGCCGCGCAGGCCCTTGCGGTTGCGGCGAGCTTTGGGCTCAAGCTCTTCCGTCTCGGAGTTCATCAGCATGATGCACCCGCGATCCGCCTCGACCCACTCGAAGATCAATTCCAGAATCCGCTGCAACAACTGGTCGATATCGAGCGTATGGGAGACGGCGAGCGCCGTGCGATACATGATCTGGAGATTGCTGCGAGCGCGAGCCAACCAGGGGCTTTCCGCCAGATCTGAGTCGACGATCGCCTGCGGCTCATCCCCCTCGCCAATCGCCTTGACGATCCGCGACCCGCCCGGATCAAACTGACGGGGCACAATGTCGACGTCGTCGACGACATTCGACGACTGATCGTCGATATCGGTGAAGATCAACAGCGAGCGTCCCAATTGGACTCGATCGCCGCTCTCCAAGGACTTCTCGGTTATTCGTTCATTATTGACGAACGTCCCGTTGGAACTAGCCAGATCAACGACCTGGAAGCCATCGTCCTGCCGCCGCAATTCTGCATGCCGACGCGACACTTCCGAGTCGTGCAATTGAATCGTGTTGCCGCTTTCGCGGCCCAAAGAAGTGACCGCGTCAAGCAACTCGAAGCGTTTGCCCTGATCGCGTCCCTGAATGACGAACAGCGAAGCCATCGTGGTTCGTGAGCGGGTCGACTCGCACGGCAAGCCGCCGAGCCGCACCAGTTAAGTTCGACCTCCGAACGCCCAATCCGATGAGCGTCCAACTATGGGTTAATGTCCCATGGACAGCCCCGCCTCACAAGTAGAGGCGACAGCTTTCGGTCCGCGCGCTGACACTCTGTCGCCCCCTAGTTGGACAGCGCCGGGTTTATCCGCTTGAGCCAACCATTACCGGTTACAGGGTGAGTACTTAAAACGGATCGAGCAATCGACGGCGTCGGCCTGGATCGCCCCGTGAGCGAACATCGATAGGACGACGATTTCTCTGCGCTCGAACGGGAACTCGCGAAAGACAGCGACCATGTCGTCTAGCGCGAGGAGGGATTGCCGGTTGACGGCGAAGGGCGGAGGCGCAAGAATCCTGCGAGTGAAATGGGGCGAGTCTTTTTCAAGGAGTCTGAAGTTCATGCGCTATCGAGCATTAGGATTGGGTTGCCGAGGCCTGCTGACTTCGCTAACAGTCTCGGTTCCGTTCCTGGCCATTTTCGCTCTCACCGTGAACTCGCAGGGAGACGAAGCCAGCGGTTCGGTCTCCGCCGTCGAAACACGACTCGCCGCCGACGCCAAGTACTTGGCGTCGGACGAGTTGGAAGGGCGGGGAGTCGGGACCGGGGGCCTTGATAAAGCCGCCAAGTACATCGCCGACGAATTCACGAAGGCGGGACTTCGCACCGATCTGTTCGAGGGCCAGCCGTTTCAGAAATTCTCGGTTCCCTCGGCCGTGGATCGCGGACCCGATGACCGCAACCGTTTGACCCTCGTGGGGCCCGCGGTCGTCGACGGCAAACCGACGACCAAGCCGTTCAAATTGGAGCAAGACTTCCAAACCTTGGCGCTCGGCGGAACTGGCAAATTCTCCGCGCCTCTGGTCTTCGTCGGCTATGGCATCACAGCCGCCGATAAAAACTACGACGACTACGCCGGTCTCGATGTGAAGGGCAAAGTCGTGGTGGTGATTCGGAAAGAGCCTCAGCAAGACAAAGACGACAGCGTCTTCAACGGCAAACAGGCCTCGCCCTACGCTCCGTTCGTCCGCAAGATCGCGAATGCCACCGACCACGGCGCTGCTGCTGTCATTCTGATCAACGACCTGTTCAGCATTCGCCAGGCTCGAGAATCCGAAGAACGAGCATGGGGCGAGTTGGTCGACAAATTAGCATCTACGCGAGCCGAGTTTCAGAAGAAAGAACAGCCTACGGCCGAGGACTGGGCCGCTCATCGCAAAGAGATTGGTCGGCTCGCCGAGCAAATCCAACTGAGCAGTCAAAAGCTATCGGGCGACTTTGATTCGATTCCTGGCTTCTTGGAAGCGGGGCAAGGGAGCCATTCGAAAGTACTGCCGGTCATGTTCTGCAAACGAGCGGCGATGGCCGAGGTGCTGCGAGCAGGCGGAATCGACTTGGATCAAGTCGAACGCGAGATCGACGCCGACTTGAAGCCGCGGAGCAAAGAGTTGGCGGGCTGCCAAGTCGACGGTGAGACGGACGTCATTCATCGCCGAGCCGATGTGCAAAATGTCGTGGGCGTGCTGGAGGGCGAAGGTCCGTTAGCGGACGAAACCGTGGTGATTGGCGCTCACTACGATCACGTGGGAAAGGGCGGCCCCGGCAGTGGATCGCTGGCGCCGCCTTGGTCCACTGAAGTCCATAATGGCGCCGATGATAATGCGTCAGGAACCGCGGCCCTGCTGGAGGTTGCTCGATACTTTGCCAAGCAAGAAAAGAAACCGCGTCGACGGCTGGTGTTCATCGCTTTCACGGGCGAGGAGCGAGGTTTGCTAGGAAGCGCGCACTACGTGAAGAACCCCCGTTTTCCGCTCGAAAAGACCGTCGCCATGCTCAACATGGACATGGTCGGGCGGCTGGCGGACAATAAACTGATCGTGTACGGCACGGGAACGGCCACCGAATTCAATCCGCTGGTCGATCGCCTGAACGAACAACATAAGTTCGTGATTACGAAGCATCCGGAAGGCTTTGGCCCGAGCGACCACGCGTCGTTTTACGGCAAACAGATTCCGGTCTTTCATTTCTTCACGGGAACTCACCCTGAATACCATCGCCCGAGTGACGATGCCCATCTGCTAAACATCGAAGGGATGCGACGGATCGTCAGCATGGTCTCCGACACGGCGACAGCGATTGTCGAGGCGGAGAAACGGCCTGAATACCTGGAAGTGAAGGGGTCGGCTCAGATTGGCCGGTCGGGCGATCGCCCCTATTTCGGCAGCATCCCTGATTTCGCCGAGGGAGTGGAAGGCTACGCCTTGATGGGTGTTGCCAAGGGAAGTCCCGCTGATCGCGCGGGACTCAAAGGCGGCGACGTCATCGTAAAAGTCGGCGACTCGAATGTCCGCAGTCTGGACGACTTCGATCTGGCTCTGCGGAAGTTCAAGGTCGGCGACAAAGTACTCGTGACCGTCAAGCGAGGAAAAGAGATGGTGACGGTCACCGTGACTCTTGATCCACCGCGCAATTAGCGACCTGTCTCAACTCAAACGTTTCGGAAATTTAGCCTTTAGTTTGCGAGTGTCCCTATGCTGCTGAGTCGACTGGATTGGGGCCGTTGCCCCCTGTTACTGGCGTGCGCTGTTGCGGGGTTCGTGGCAACGGGTTTGAGCGCGACGGGTTTGAGCGCGACGGCCGCTGCCGCCGAACGCGAAAAGGGGATCGCCGACTTCCCTCGACTCAACGCCAGCCAGGACTGGCCCTGGTGGCGCGGGCCAGCTCGTAATGGTTGGGCCGTGGACGGCGCTCCAGCGCCGACGAAGTGGAGCGATTCGCAGAACGTGGTTTGGAAAGCTCCCGTGCCGGGACGAGGCCATTCGTCGCCGATCTTGGTGGGCGATCGCGTCTATCTAACCACGGCCGACATGGCGAGTCAGGTGCACTCGGTCTTGGCATTGGACCGTGCCACCGGCAAGTCCCTTTGGAAGACCGACGTGAGCCAAGGTGGTTTTCCCGCTCGCAACCATCCCAAGAACACGGAAGCGACCAGCACCTTGGCCAGCGACGGCGACCGACTCTTTGCGTCGTTCTTCCACCACGAGAAAATCGAACTCTTCGCACTCGACTTCAGCGGAAAAGTGCTGTGGAAGAAGGACGCAGGGCCCTTTAACCCGCGGCGATACGAGTATGGATATGCACCCTCGCCGCTGATTTATCGCGACTCGGTGATCGTGGTGGGCGAGTATGACGGATCGAGCTTCATGGCGGCTTTTGACCGAATTTCGGGGAACGAGCGGTGGCGAAAGCCGCGGCCCGAGAACATCACCTTTTCGTCGCCTGTCGTCGCTCATGTCGCGGGCCGCGACCAGATGTTGATCAGCGGCGCCGATCAGGTGGCCAGCTATGATCCGGCGACCGGCGAACGATTGTGGTCGACGCCCGGCACGACCGCGGCCACTTGCGGCACGATGGTGTGGGAGGGCGATGTCGTAATCGCCAGCGGCGGGTATCCGAAGGCCGAGACCTTGGCGGTCAAGGCGGACGGGAGCGGGACCGTGTTGTGGCGCAACAATCAGAAGTGCTACGAGCAATCGATGTTGGCCACGGGCGGACATGTCTATGGATTGACGGATGGCGGCGTGTTGTATTGTTGGCGGATCGCGGATGGTCGCGAGATGTGGAAGCAGCGATTGCGTGGCCCCGTCAGTTCGTCGCCCGTGTTGGTCGGCGGCTTGATTTATTGGACGAACGAGTTGGGCACGACCTATGTATTTCGCCCCAATCCAGCGAAATTTGAGCTGATTTCCGAGAACCAATTGGGCGAGGAGGGGTTTGCGAGCCCGGCGGCCAGCCGGGGTCAACTGTTCATTCGCACGGCGACGGGGCAGGGAGCCGCTCGGCGAGAATTCCTCTATTGTTTGGGTGCGAAAAACTGATCTTGCCTATCCGCGGCGGCGGCGTCATACTCCGCCCCGCTTTGACCGGGAATCGGCGTCCTCCGCGACTGCCGACCCGTTTGGAGGCGACGTCCAAGGACGCGGCGTCGCCGGTCAAGGAAGACCCATCGAGCAAGGAGTGCAGCACGTGAAGAACTCTCGCATCCTGGCCGCGCTGGCGGCCGTCATGATCGTCTCGTCGAGCGGGTCGCTGTGGGCCCAGGGAACCGGTGTGGGCACCCGTCCCGCGACCGGCGGCCAAGCGACGGCGCCACGCACCACGACAGCGACTGCCGCTCCTGCGGCTCGTACTGGTTCACCGACTGTCGTCGTGATTGACGTGGGCGAGGTGTTCAAGCAGCACGCTCAGTTCAACCAACAGCTCAACTCGCTGAAGGAAGAAATCAAGTCGCTCGACGCTTACTACCAGGCCGAACAGAAGAAGATCGTCGGTCAGCGGGAAAAGCTCGCCACCTACAAGGCTGGCTCGCCCGAGTACAAGAAGCTGGAAGAAGAAGTCGCTCGCATGGCATCCGACCTGCAGGTCGAGATGGCGTTGAAGCAGAAGAATGTCGCGGAACAGGAAGCGAACGTCTACTTCAACACCTACAAGGAAATCTACCGCCAGGTGGAAACGTTCGCCGACACCTACGGCATCTCGCTGGTTTTGCGGCACAACAACGTGCAGATGGATCCCCAGAAGCGCGACACGGTGCTGCAAGGCGTGAACCGAGCGATCGTGTTCCAGCGCAATCTGGACATCACGGACGAAATCATCAAGCGAGTGAATACGGGGACCGCGGCGGCTACGACTGCTGCTCCTGGCCTCTCGCGTAATCCCGGCGTCTCGGGCGGCGTGCGCAAGCAATAGCGCCAGCGGGATTGATACTAGGGAACCGCCCCGCGGCGGTTCCCTCCGATTTCCTCGAATCGCGAGTGGTGCTTCCTTGAATCTGCAGTTGCGTCCCCAACGGACCCTTGGACGGGCCGTGTCCGTCGAGGGGCACGGATACTGGAGCGGCCGTGACGTCCGAGTCGAATTTCGACCCGCGGCGTCGGATACCGGCGTCACCTTCGTCCGACACGACATCCAACCCGTCGTCCGGATTCCCGCCCTATTGGCGTTTCGCATCGAGACCCCGCGTCGCACGACGCTCGCCTGCGGCGGCGCGACGGTCGAGATGGTCGAACATATTCTCGCCGCACTCGCCGGTCTTCAGATCGATAATTGTGAAGTGTGGGTCAACCGTCCCGAGATGCCGGGCCTCGACGGCTCCAGTCGCGACTTTGTCGCCGCTCTCGAGCAAGCCGGCAGCGCGGAGCAATCCGGCATGCGGCAAGTCTTGGTTGTCGCGGATGTCACGCGAGTGGGTTGCGACGATAGCTGGGTGGAAGCTCGCCCCTCCGCGACGCCCGGCCTATCCATCCGCTACCGACTCGACTACGGCGCTTCGGGCCCCATCGGCAAGCAGACGTTGCAATTGCCGGTCACACCCGAGACGTTCCGCACGGAGTTGGCGCCCGCCCGCACTTTCCTGCTGCAGGAAGAGGCGGAATGGTTGCGCAATCGCGGGCTGGGTTGCCGAGCGACCACGAACGACCTGCTAGTCTTCGGCCCCGATGGACCGATCGACAACAGCCTGCGTTACCCCGACGAATGCGTGCGGCATAAAGCACTGGACCTGGTCGGCGATCTCGCGCTCTGCGGTTGCGATATCGCGGGTCAAATTGTCGCCTATCGCTCCGGCCACCGGCTGAACGCCGACCTCGCTCGAGTTCTGTTGGCGGAAGGCCGGCGACACTCCGATCGACGACGTTCGGCGTGATAGCTATCGCATGAACCCGAGTGGAAAAACTGTTTTCCACGGGCCGCTACTGAATCCTCACCTCGACCTCCATTCGCCATGCCCCTTCGTATCGCCGACACCGCCGTCGTCGACCCTCGCGCTGAACTGGGCGCCGACGTCGAAGTCGGACCTTTCAGTGTCATCGGCCCGGAAGTGATCATCGGCCCTGGCACGCGAGTCGAGAATCATGTCACGATCGTGGGCCGAACCACGATCGGCGCCCACAACCGCCTCTTCCCCAACGTCGTGATTGGCTCCGAGCCGCAGGATGTCAGTTACCAAGGAGAACCGACTCAGGTTTTCATTGGCGACCACAACATGATCCGCGAAGGAGTCACGATCAATCGAGCGACGATGAAGGAGGAAGGAGTCACGTTGGTGGGCAACCACTGCTATCTGATGGCGAACTGCCATGTGGCTCATGATTGTCGCCTGGGCGACCGGATCATCATGGCCAACGGCACGCTGCTGGGCGGCCATGTTCATATTCATGACGACGCCACGCTATCCGGCGGCGTTGGCGTGCATCACTACACGACGATTGGGAATTACAGTTTCGTGAGTGGGCTGAGTCGAGTGCTGCATGATGTGCCGCCTTACATGCTGGTCGACGGCGCCCCCGCTCGACCTCGGTGCGTCAATGTCGTCGCGCTCAAACGAAACGGTTTTACTACCGAGGTTATCGAAGCGCTCGCGGAGGCGCATCGACTGCTGTATCGAGCCCGCGTGGGACTCGACCATGCCCGCGAAATCCTCCGCTCTCAAGATCAACTCCCCCCCGTGGTCACTCACCTGCTGGCCTTCATTCAGAACCAGCAAGAAGGACGTCATGGTCGAGGGCGAGAACGACGGAGGTCGGCCGCATGAGCGAGAATTCTCACCCACTGTCCTCCGTTAACGACGCCAATGGACAAGCGAAATCGCCCGCGAGCATGCGGAATCGGCCGGAAACGCCGCGACTACGAGTCGCCGTGGTGGGCGCCGGCCACCTTGGTCGCATTCATTGCAAACTGCTCAATCTCCGACAGGACGTCGAACTGGTGGGCATCGTCGAACCGATCGCGGCGGCGCGAGAAGCGGCCAGTCGTGAGTTCTGGGCGCCGGGCGTCAGCGACTTTCGCGCTCTGCCTCGCACCATCGACGCGGCCATCGTCGCCACTCCCACGGCGCAACACCACGCAATCGCCCTTCAGCTCCTGCGACACGATATTCACGTCTTCGTCGAGAAACCTCTGACCCGTACGGTCGAAGAGGCGGACGAGTTGGTGGATGTCGCGGCGAGACGCCAACGAGTGCTTCAGGTGGGGCATGTCGAGCGGTTCAACCCCGCGCTCGATGCAGTACGCCCTCACTTGGGAACGCCCCGGTATCTCGAGGCGGTCCGCACCAGCAATTACACGGGCCGCTCGACCGATATCGGCGTTGTCCTGGATCTCATGATCCACGATCTCGATATCATTTTGTCGCTGGTTCGCGAGCCGGTGGTCGAGGTCGCCGCTTTCGGCTGCACCGTGGTCGGACCGCACGAAGATATGGCGCAAGCTCGCTTGCAGTTCGCCAATGGCAGCGTCGCTAACGTGACGGCCAGTCGAGTGAGCCCGCAGGCTCAACGGAGCCTACAGATCTACAGCGACGGTGCGATGGCCTCCCTGGACTTTGGCGCCTGCGCCGCCAGAATCGCTCGCCCCAGCGATGCTCTACTGAACGGTCAATTCAACGTCGCCCAACTCGATCCAACTGCCCGGTTGACCCTGAAGGATCGTTTCTTCACCGAGATCTTGCCCACCGAAGAGTTAAGCGTCGGCAAGCGAAATGCGATCGAAGACGAACAGGCCGATTTCGTCCAAGCCATCCGTGACCGACGAGCGCCTCGAGTATCTGGAATCGATGCCCGCCGAGCGCTCGATATCGCCGAACGCATCCTCGCGCAATTCGCGTCGCCCGCACGTCACCTCCCGCTCGCCGCCCCCTCAACCAACCTACGAATCCCCACGACCCGCTTGCCAATCGAATCACAGCCGCTAAGAAAAGCTGGCTGATTCGTCATTCGTCATTGGTCATTCGTCTTTGGTCATTCGTCATTCGTCATTGGTCATTGGTCATTGGTCATTGGTCATTCGTCATTCGTCATTGGTCATTGGTCATTGGTCATTGGTCACTGGTCATTGGCGGTTGTTGTTTGCTTCGAGCGGGACAGTTACAAAAAAAAGCACCTGCTTCACTGATCAGTGAGCAGGTGCAGAATTCAGTTCTTCCTTCTTCCTTCTTCCTTCTTCCTTCTTCCTTCTTCCTTTTTCCGCGGCGTTAAGCCACGTCGCGGTCTTCGAAGAGGATGAGGGCCAAGCAGAGGGCGATCAACGAGTAGATGCTGGCGTAAATGCCCGTGGTCGCCAGATACGACAGGGGCACCAAATGCCCGCCTGACACGGCCGGTTCGACGTTGAAATTCTCCAGGTTCGGAAAGACGACCGCGATCAGCTTGCCAAAGAACTGCACAATCTCGAAGCGGCCATAGCCTGACTGCACGATCAACGGAGTCAAATTGCCCAGCACGTAAATACTGAAGCAGATGATCAGGTTGGCGAGCATCGGAAGGCGAGTGGAGATGGCGACGCTGATCGAAGCCAGGACGATCGTTTCCATGAACGCCAATGCAAGCGACGGCAGGATGCTCATCATCTCCAGATGACACAACTGCCAAGTGGCGTCCTGAGATCCTTCTTTCGCCTCGAACACAGGCTTGTAGGCGGTCAAAATCATGAACAACAGGCCGTGAATGGCGAACAGCAACCCCACGGTCCAGAAGATTCCGAGAAACTTACCGACGATGAACGAAAGTCGGCCCAGCGGCTTTGAGAGTACGGTGAGCGCCGTGCGGCCTTCGATTTCCTCGGCAATCTCGGTGCTCGCCGCCCAAATCGCTTGAAACATCGCGGCGGTCAGCATCACCAGGATGCCCGACTTCTTCATCGCTTTGATGTCTTCGCCGAGCGTTCCGAAGGGCCAAACGAGCAGGGCGATGAGCGCCACGGCGCCGACCAGCGACAGAATCAGAAAGACAGGTTGAGCGGTTTGCGACTTGAAAGTGGCCAACGAGACGGCCGATAGTCGCGGACCCGCGAAACGCGGTATCAGGTACAGCAGGAACACGGCGATGACGGAAATTGCCGTCATGGGAATGGTCCAAACTTGCGGCACGGCCGGTTGCGTCACGATCGTGACCGTCACCTTGGCGTCTTTCTCTCCCAGATTACGAGCATACAGAGCCTTGACTTCGCTGGTGGGCAGAGCGAGCGCGACTCCCTGCGACGGCGCGTTCCAGACGGAGCGGGCGTTCGCCGCGATGTCGAACTTCATGCCCGAGAATTTCTCCTTGGTGTCGACCGGGGAAACAGACCGTACTTCGATGTTCTGGTCGCTGAGGAATGCGATCGTACGCACTTCGTCCCGACGAAAATCCATCGCCAATGTCTCAAAGGGAACGACCGCGAACTCGTCCTTCGCACGCTCGGCCGACGCGGGCAGCGTAAATTGCAATTCCTGCGTTCCCACCGCCGGAATTCGTTGCAGGCTGAGCGCCACCGACTTCGGTTCCTCGGCCAGAAACACGCCGATCACGGCGAAGGCCCCCAGGGCGCCTCCCATCCACAACAGCGGCATCAAAACGCCTTCGTTCAGTGCTTCGCGAATTTCCGCCGCCCACCGCCGATTGGCGACCGAGATGATGAGCCACGCCAAAGCCAGCACCAGCAGGCCGACAGTCACGCCCACGCTCAACAGCCAAACGGGCGTCGCCCACTGCCGAACCCAAGGTAGCACCGCTGGCAACATCATTCCGCTCATCGTCGCTCCTCAATCCTATTGCGTGACCCACTCCAGCCGAGGCGATGAACGGTCGCCGCCAGCGATTCCTAGCTGGCGCACCCATCGCGTCGGATTTCAAAATCGTCAAACTCGCCCGATGCCGAGTACCAGTGCGAGTCCGCGCGGCGGATGAACCCCGACATCGCCGACTCCACGGCTTCCAACAATCGGCTCAAATCGTGCCGCGCCCCCTCAACCACCAACTCGACCCTGCCATCCCCCAAATTCCGCACATACCCCGTGACGTCAAAATTGGCCGCCAAAGACCGAGTGGTCTGGCGAAAGCCAACGCCTTGAACGTGTCCGGAGAAATAGACTTCTAGCCGTTCACACCCCGCCATCCGCTCTGTTACCTCGACGTTCGGACTCGTCGCCCCTCAGCAACGCTTGTGCTCGATCTCAAGAAGTTATCGAGTATAAGTCGGGTATGGGACGGCTTCCAGTCGGCAAAGGCCCTTCTCGCAAGTTCGATCGCCAATTGATCTTGACTCGCCCGCAACTTCGTCCCTACTGTCCCCGCATGGTCCATTATCTCATCGTCCGCTACCGTTGCTGTGCCCTCTCGCTCCTGGCGATCTGCGCTGGCCGCTTCGCCGTCGCCCAGGAGCCTGTTGTGCTCCCTCGACTGCTCACCCCACCTTCAGCACAATCATCTCCCCTCGCCCAGCCCTCCACATCACCGAATTCAACGGCCCATCCAGGTGGCTCCAAACCGACGACGCCAGCGAGCCAACTCCCGCCGCCGTCCACTTCCCGCCCTAACTCAGCCACCCCGCCGACCTTCTCTCCAACGTCCCCATCAATCTCAGAAGCATCGTCCTCAGCGCCTATGAGCCCAATTGCCGTGGTGCGTGCCCTGAGCCCCGCGCCTGGCGTACTCATGCTCCGCAACGGCAACCTCCTGCGTGGACAAATCTCGTTACTTGGCGATCGTTACCTCGTCGCACTCGACCGCGAGAACGAAGTACGGATTCCGGCGAAAGATGTCGAACTTCACTGTGACACTCTGCTGCAAGCCTATCAATGGCGACGCAACCAGCTTCCTCCCGGTCAAATCTCCGCTCGGCTCGATCTGGCCGAATGGTGCCTCCGTCTCGGACTGGTCAAGCAGGCCGCCGATGAAGCGACCGTTGCCATGCGTCTGGAACCCGACCATCCGCGACTCGCCACTCTCGAACAGCGAATCGCCGCGGCCGCGAGCCAAGTCGTCACGGAAAAACCAACCGCTAGCGCCGCATCCCCCCCCGCGACCGTCGACCAACTGGAACAATCAGCCCGCGACCTCCCTTTTGGCGCCGTCGAACGCTTCACGGCGACTATCCAACCGATGCTGCTAAACCGCTGCGGCACCAACAATTGCCACGGTCCCGGCACACCGAATGATTTTCACCTGCTCCGCCCCGCACCCGGCCAAACCAGCACTCGCCGTTTCACTCTCCGCAACTTGTACTCCACCCTGCAAACCGTTGATCGCGACTCGCCGGACGACAGCCCACTGCTAAGTCGCTCACGGCAGGCCCACGGTCCCGCGAAATCGGCCCCCTTTCGCGAAGGCGAACAAGTGCAGTACGAACTGTTGGCTCAATGGGTTCGCCAAATCACGCAACCAAAATCGACAAATTCTCCCGCGACGATCGGACGCCCCGACGCCCAATTGCTCCAGACCACTCGCATGGCCGGCGCCGAAAGCAGTCCCGCCATCACGGCGGACGCAGCCAACGGGTCGCCTGACGAAGCCAAAAACAGGGAAGCCAAAACTGGGGAAGCCAAGACCTCAGCCAATTCCCCCCTGTCTGCGTCGAGTCGCGATCCGTTTGACCCCGAGGTCTTTAACCGTCGCTACTTGCCAGCCGCACCCTAGCGCCTGGTTGAGGCCTCCCTGTACGACGGACTTCCAGTCCGTCGATGTGCCAGTGTCTTATCGCTGCCAAGTACATGGGTCGCCAAAAACAGGTCGCCCGTGCTGCACGCCTTACGGCGACGGACTAGAAGTCCGTCGTACTTGGCAACTCGTTCTTTCGACTCGTCAACAATTCAACTGATCCGATTCGATCTCGTCGCGGGTCGCGAGCGATGGCTGGGCGCCGCGTCGCGTGACACTCCAGGCGGCGGCTTTGACGGCCCATTCCACGGCCTGCGTCAACGGTCGCCCTTCCGCCAAAGCGACAGCCAACGCGCCGTTAAACGCATCGCCAGCTCCGGTCGCGTCCACCGCCACGACTGGACGAGCTGGCACATGGATCACCCGGGGCGAAGCGACGGGGCCGTCGATCATTAGCACTCCTGCGCTGCCTAGCGTCACAACCACCAAGCCACACCCCAAGGCTCGGATCGGCCGCACGGCCTCGTCGAGCGACGAAGATCCCGATCCCAGCAATTGAGCCAATCCCTGAGCTTCGGTTTCGTTGGGCGTCAGAATATCGACCAGGCCTAAAGTTCCCTCGTCCACGATCAGCCGATTCATCGGCGCGGGATTCAGCACGGTCAAGCAGCCCGCTCGTCGCGCTCGCCGCAAAAAGCAGCGCACCGCGTCGCAAGGCGTTTCGAGCGAGACCAGGGCCACCGCACTTTGCTCAAATAACGACTCAGGTAGTTGATCGATGTCGTCGGCGCGGACCAGCGCATTCGCCCCCGACGCGACGCTAATCAGGTTCTGCCCCTGTGAATCGACCAGAATCATCGCCACGCCGGTGGGGACTCCTTCCAAGGTCTTGATCCAACGAGTGTCTATCCCTTCCCGTTGGAATGCCGCCAGGGATTCGCGGCCAAACTCGTCGTCACCCACCGCCGCGACAAAGACCACCGAGCTGTGCGAAGCCCGGGCGGCGGCCACCGCCTGGTTGGCGCCCTTGCCGCCTCCCACCCGATAAAATTCGGCGCCGAGTACAGTTTCTCCGGGATTGGGCAGGCGTTCCGCACGAGCCACAAGATCGACGTTGACCGATCCCAATACCAACACTCGCCCTTGTCTTCGCGGATCAATCACCCCATCCTCCTCGGCCCGAATAACCGGCAAAATCTTGATTGCGACAGGCTTCCCCTCCCGATAGACTAATCGCCTTCCCACCGAGACGGTCACCACATGTCAAGAAAGTCGGCCATGCACTCCCTGAAGTCTAACCGCAGAAGACTCGCTGTTGAGTCGCTCGAACAGCGAGCGTTGTTGGCAGCGGACTGGCAGGCCTTCAATTTCCCAGCGGATGGAAATTACGACTTTTATCTAAAACTCGATTCCATTCCCGGCGAATCAACCGTCAACGGTTACGCGGAATCGATCGAGTTGGAGTCGTTTAGCTGGGGTGCATCCACGGCGCCCGGCGTTGTTTCGCCCACGGGAAGCTACATCCAGGAGTTGGTCGCACTCACCGATGTCAGTCAGGCGTCCCCCCGCTTGCTGGAAGCGTTTTCAAGCGGCCAGAAAATCCCCAGCGGCCGGTTGGTGGCTGCTCGCAAGATCGACAACGAGCTTGTTCCGTTTTATCAGGTCGACTTGAAGGACGTTACCATTGCCTCTCTTCAGAGTCGCAGCCTGAACGGCGAGATACCTGAAGAACAGTTTTCGCTCCGGTTTTCGTCCCTGAATGAAATAGTTTCCTCCTTCGAGTCGCCAAGCGGTCCCGCGACCAAATACGAGACGCAACTGAAGGCGCCTCGGGGCGCTATTTGGCAGACATCCAGCGAGTTTCTTCCCGAGTCGCCGAGCAGCACGAATGACGTGGAGGCGTTTCTGGAAATCACGGGCATTCCCGGACAAACAGCTACCCCTGGAAAAGCAGGTGTGTCATCGAGCACCGTTTCGATTGAGATCGAATCGTTTAGTTGGGGCATGAGCCGGCTCGGTAATGAAATAGTCGGACAACCGAGTTGGGGAGGCGCCAACCGGCAATTCGCCGTGCAAGACTTCCGCTTCGCGGCTCCAAGTTCCGCCGCTACCGTCGACCTGATCAACGCCGTGAGCCAAGGTTACTCGCTGCCTTCGGCTACCTTACGAGTTCAACGCTCGAGCAATTCGCAGGAGTTTCTCTCGTACAAGTTGAGCGACATCCTGGTCAGCAGTTATCAGATACGGAGCCTTGGCAACGAGCTACCCACGGAAGAGTTCACACTGAATTTCTCGAAGATCGGCGAGACATACCAATCGCTTCCCACGGATCCATCGGTAACGGGAAAATGGGAACCATCTCCCTCGTCCATTAGCTATGTGCCAGGCGTGAGCATTCTGTCCGACACAGATCCCTCATCAGCATTCATTCAAGGAAACTACATCAAGCTGGATGGCATCCAAGGCGAATCAACTCTCAACGGCTATCAAGGCGCCATCGAAGCGAATTCGTTCAGTTGGGGATTGAGTCGCCCTGTGACCGGCCGCACGTCCATCGGACGAGCAGTTACGGACAATCTCGTTTGGCAAGACCTGCGCTTCGTGTCGGACGTAAGCGCCGCCTCGCCCCAATTGCTGCAGAATCTCTCGACCGCTCGACGCAGCGCTAACGTCACGCTCAACACCGTGGTGTCTTCACCTACTGGCGCCTCCCCGGTGAGTTTGCTGAAGTTGGAACTTTCCGACGTGCTGGTGTCATCACTCCATCAGCAGGGAGTCAACGGCACAACGCCCGTCGAAGAAGCGGGACTTAACTTTCAGAAGATCCGCGTGACTCGAGCGTCATTCCAGAATGACGGCGCCCTAACGACTCGCTCCACCGCCATCTCCAATAATGCCGGCGGAAAACTCGCGACGTACTCGCCAGGTTCAAGCCTCCTCCAGGAAACTCCCACGACGGGGTCGGAAAGCCAAACTTACCTGAAGTTCGCGGGACTAGCGGGCAGCTCGACCGACGCTGGTTTTAAGGGCGCCATTGAAGTCGATTCATTCAGTTGGGGACTCCGTCGAGTGGATCTGGACTCGTCTGCCGGACGCAATGGTACCGCGCCGCGATTCGTCGCCGATGCGTTCCAGTTTGTCAGCGAGTTCGATGCGTCGACAAGTCCTCTCTATTTGGCAGCCCTTAATCGAGGAGGTTTTGCGTCCGCGACGCTCGCTACCGTTCGTGCAGCGGACGAGGATGGCGGTTCACCGCCTCCCACTTACCTCACTTACCAACTTGAAGATGTGAAGGTAACCGGATTCCAGGCACGCGGCGGCGAGTCGGAGATCCCCCAACAACTGTCCTCGTTGTCCTTCATGAAGATTCGCGAGACGGTGACGTCCAGGTCGCTGGTCAGCACGACTGCGGTAGGGGAATGGGCGATCGGAAAATCGGAGGTCAGTTTTACGAGTTCCAACGCATTGCTCGACGCGACCTCCGCACGTTCGGCGAATGTGCTGACTCACATCAAGCTTACCGACGTCCCCGGCGAGAGTCTGGCGGCGGGCCATTTTGGCGAGACCGAAGTCTTGTCATTTGGCTTCGGCGCGGCTCAAGCAGATCATGCGCGTAAGCCAAACCGCGCGGACAATGGCGCCGACATCTGGGTGCAGGACTTGCATGTGGTCACCGACGCGGGCTTTGCCACTCCGGCGCTGACGCGACTTGCCATCGATGGCAAACTCGCGAAAGACGGCGTTTTGACCATTTCGCGGTCCTTCGACGACCAGCTCGATGACTTCATGAAGATTCGGCTGAGCGACGTGGTTGTGTCCTCGTACTCAACACGCGGCAAGAGCGGCCATATCCCTCTCGAAGAAGTCGCTCTCAGTTTCGCCAAAATTCAACTCGAACAGAATGGAACCAAGGCCTCCTTCGACTGGGCGACCGCCCCCAGTTCCGATTGGCGAAACCGGATCGGCAGCGTGCGTTCCGAGGTCGGCCAACCACTCATCGACCAAGTACCACCCCGCGAGTCCAATCTCCAGATCTATCTGAAGCTCGACGGACTCGATGCGAAGTTCGCCCCGTTGGACACGCGCGCGATCGACATCGACTCGTATAGTTGGGGATTGAACCGAACCGTCACTCGCACGCCCCGCGGCATCGGGATCGGGCGTCCCGAATTCACCGACTTGAGTCTCACGGCGGAAATTTCGAGCGCGTCGCCGGCGATGCTCAACCTGCTGGCGCAAGGGAAACGATTTTCGTCAGCGAGTATGGTGGTCTATCGACCACAGCCTGGCGATCAGGCGCCGCAGGATTATTATCTGAAGTACTCGTTGCAGAATCTCGCCGTGGCAACGTCTGGCGTAGCGCGCGGGCCTGACGCACTCCGAAGTTCGTTCGGCCTGCGTTTTGGTCGAGTCTCGGTGACGACCAACATCATCCCCAGTAACTCCGCTCGCGCTCTGTTGGTCGACGAGTTGTTTGCGCAAAATGTGAGCTGATACGAGCTAATACTGGCGTCCGGCTGCCTCACGCATCGGCTGCCAGCAGCGCCAAATCCGCCATCTTTTTCAAACTCAACTGGAGCGCGCGTCGCACGAATTCCGGCAGCTCCTCGTGGTTCGCGACCGATTGCCCGTTGCGTTCCAAGGTCAAAGCGCCTTGCTGAACCAAGCTCACAAGTTCCTCGGCAAGGCGAGCCATGTCGCGAGTGCCATCCAGTTGAGCGAGCAGGAAACGATCGACCTCGTGGAGATCGACGATGCGGTGTCGCTGGTTGCTGACCGACTCGCCGTGGTCGGCTTGCAATCGAGTCGTGCGCAAAGTGCGAGGACGCTCCTCCACGCGAGTGGCCAGCGCTGGCTCGATCAAATGCGTATCAACCAGTCCACACTCGTGGCAACGGAGCAGGGCGGCGGCGAGCAGTTCGTTCTCTTGCAGGTTGCGCACGGGGTCGACTGGACGGTGAATGCGTGCCGCCGCCCGTTCCACCAGATCATTGAAGGTAGACGATCGGGGCCAACGCTCGCGTAGTTCGGCGAGCGCCGCTTTGACCAACGGATGAGTCGTCGTGACCGCCGCCCCCTCGGCCGTGCGAAACTCGAGTGGGTCGGTCGATGTCAAGTCGGCGTCGGCCGACGTCGGCTGAGCGTGGCCAGCGAGTCGCACCAGGGGAATGGCGTGGGGCAGGGGACGAGCGGCCACGGAGACGCCCGCATGGCACAACAAACTTCGACGAAAGGTTCCGCAGCAAAGGTAGTCGAGTTGTTGTTCCCAGTCGATTCGATCCCGCGAGAGTTGCTCAAGACGGCCGCGAGTTTCAATAGGCAGGTTGGCAACGACCGGCGAAAAACTCGCCTCGCCCAAATACTGCAATTGGTGACGGTCGGCGGCGCGAGCGAAGTCGCGAAAATAGACCGGAAGATTCACGGTCTCGAGATGCTCGTGGAAGACATACGTGTCGGGCGTACGGCGCAACAGATTGGCTTCCTGCCGCAACATGCGAGCATAAACGCCTTCCGCGTCCGGTGCGGCACTCGCCAGAAAATCCAGATAAGCGCGAGCATGCTGGACCTGAGATTGCGCGTCGCCGCGTCCGGCCGTCTCGCGCATCAACACATCGCGCACCATTCCGCGGAGATGCCAGCCTGGGTAAACGTTGTAGCTGACCAACGCGACGCCCGCGGGGCGGAGTAGCTTGCGAACGATCTCGAGAATCCGCTGTTGGTTCTCGACCGAGACCCAGGAGTAGACGCCGTGACACACGATGTAATCGAACGTCCCCAACTTCTCGTCGACTTCTTCGAAGCTGAGCGTCCGGAGGTCCACGTTGGACAGGCCCAGGCTCTCGACGATCGCTCGCCCTCGAGCAATCTGTCGGGCCGCATGATCGAGCCCCACGAATTCAGCGTCTGGCAATAATTCGCCCAGCGGAATCAGGTTGCCGCCCGTGGAACAACCGAGTTCCAACAACCGACAATTCTCGACGGCTGCGGGGCGTAATCCATGGAGCAGCGCCTTGCAGGCCAAGTTCTCCGGGTGACCGGCGGCCAGCGGGTGGCTGGAGTAAGGCAGTTCATCGTAACTGGTCGCCTGTCGTTCCATAGTGTCGAAAACCCTTAAGGTATACACGGCCTGAGTATCGCGAAAATCGTGCGTGTCCTTCAGTATCGCAGACCGTGGGTGGCTCGTCGAACTCGCCGATGGTGAAGCATCACGAATTCCGGCTGCCCAGGGCGCACCGAGATTCAACCGGATAATCGGCCTGGAGCAGCTCTCGCATCCCCTCCTCGCCAGACTCACTTCAGCGCGGCGACGGAATCCCGACCGGTTTGGTTCGCTCATGGCTATGGAGCGCGATAGGTGCGACTACCCGAAAAGCCATCTAAACAGTGACCTCAAACCACCTTCCTCTTCCTGCTTTGGCCGCGTTGCAGAAGTAGGATTCGGAGCACGTTTTGCGGTTGGCTTCTCTGGGGCCTCCGGTTGCATAAATGGGACCGTACTTCGGAAGACAAACGCTGCCGGTTCCGTATTGAAGGCATCCACGAGTGCTCCGAAATTAGCCGATAACCATTGACCAACAAGGATTGCCTCACAAGTCATCTTGATTTTGGCGAGATTTTGATTCAGCCTCCGTTGAAATCGCCTCTCATTCTCGAACTTCTTCATCAGGTCATTGCCACGCTTATGGATGGTGGCAGCGGCATTTTCTAGTTTCCCCTCGTTTTCGGTGTGGACCGCGGCAACAACTGTCTTGTTGACGCGATCCACGACTTCTCCAATGTGTGTGATGAGCAGGCCTTCGAGCCTCGCTAACGCTTCATCCGTTTCTGCCAGCGTGAGCAGATTGAACACCAATGTCTCAGCGAACTCACCATTTGCGGTGTCACTGTACGAGCGTGACGGCCAAGCAACCACGAAAGCCTCGAATTCTTCGGCTGCCCTGCGGCGTTCTTCCAGGAACTTCACGGCGGAACCCGCATCCGCGGTTCCATAAGATCGAGCAAGAGCTTCGATTTCGTCCTTGTCGCGGATCATCTCATCGACGGCAAACTCCCCCGGTCCAAGGAGCCATTGCCGTCCGCTCGACTGCACTTCAATTTCGACCTGTTTGTGAAAAGCGTTCCACACGCCAGCTAATCGCAGGCCCCGACGAGTCGCGGACCAGCGAGCGTCCACTTTTTTAACCAATCCGTACTCTTCCAAGACGGCAAGTTCCTTCACAACAACATTGGTTGGCAGGGAAAAGACCAGTTCCAAGAGAGATAAATCATTGGTCTGTGCCCAAACGGCGGCAAGAAGCAGGATATGCAACTCGTCCATCGTCGCGAGCGGGCGGTACGATACCGAAACAATGCCTTCAACGGCGGTAGCCATGACCGCCTCCTGTATTGTCTCGGAAGCCAAAGCCGGGGGCGATTCCCCCTCGCGGGCCAGGTGCACATATCCAAACTCCTTGTCCTTTTTTGGCCCGGACGTGTTTTGCCAACGCTCCGAGCTTCGACTCAGGGCTTCGGTCCTGGAGCGCGTAGCGTAACGAGCCGATCACAACGGCAAGTTCCCGCGCCCGCGACAGGGCGACATTCAAGCGGTTCGCATTGCCGACGAACGCGGAACCGCCATCGCACCGCGTCAGAGAAAGCAGAACGACATCCCACTGGCCCCCTTGAGATGCGTCCACTGTCCTGGTCTCACAACTGCTGAATCCCTGGGTTACAGGCTCGTTGCGGAGCACTCGCTCGATCAACATGCGTTGTTCGCCGTAGAAGCAGATGACGGCCACAGACGTTTTAGCCGGGTTCGGTAATGTGTGGGCGAGCATATCGAGTGTCGCAAGGATCACATCTGCCTCGCGCTCGTTCACAAGACTCTTGCGAACGGAAATCTGGTCTTCTCGACAACCCTTCGTATCGACCCATACGAGGCTGCATGGGAATGGCACTTTCTCGCTCTGGTCTGTCCGACCAGGAGAAAGTCTCCCGTCGTAGAACAATGTGCTAATCGTTTCACGAATTCCCGACCGACTGCGATACTGCGTAGTCAAAAGCACCTTGGCATCGTCAGTTGCTTGATTCCACATTCTCTTGAAGAGCGAGTTGTTCCACAAAGCCTGGATCGCCCGTTGGTCTGACTGTAGTGGGCCTGCCCGTTCGAGAATGCGTTCGTCGAGAAAGGGAAGCAGTTGGTGATGATCTCCAACCAGAACTAGACGCTTCGCCGATAATGCTGCGATCATGCACTCCGGCAACGATGCTTTTGCAGCCTCGTCCACCACGACGATATCGAACAAGGGTGCGCCCAGTGATAAGCGACCAAGGACGCTAAGCGTGCAGCCATAGACCGCCGATGAATGCACGAGGGCTTTCAGCACACGATAAGTCAAATATCGGTCGTCCTTGCAAACATGGCGGAACTTCTCTCGGATGTCCGCTGCCCATTCCGGCAAAGCAGGCTGTTCCATCAGTTGCTTTGTGAATTCGTCGCGGCGCGCGTGCTGAGTCAGGTCTTTGCTGCTGTCCATCACCGAATTGACTGCATGAGCCGAAACGTGTCGCACGATGTCGCATTCCGGGTAGCGATCTTTCAGTTTCTTCAGAGCCTCGTCCACCGCGACGTTCGCTTGAGAAACGACCGCGACTCGTACATCTGGAGAGCGACGAAGGAATACTTCGAGAGCAATCGCGATTGTATCGGTCTTTCCTGTCCCCGGTGGTCCCTGGACCAGAGTGAGCGGTCTATCGGAGTTGATCAGCCGGACGGCACGCTGCTGCTCAGCGTTCAAGTGGCCGATAACTTGAATGGCGGCGGGCGTCGAAACCGCGCCCCGGACTGGTTGAGGCAAGCCGAGGAGGACTCGGCGAAGATTCCGAAACGCCTCACGGTCCTCTGCTGACTTTCCCTGCAAGAAACTCACATTGCGGAATTGATCGAGAGCGCGCACTTGTCGCTGGGTGTCCATATCGACGTAGCCGCATTCGAGCGTGCCAGCGTTTTCAACCTTGGCGTCGAGGAACAGGCGCAGAAACTCGTCTGAGAACGAACACATTATCGTGCGATTAACGCGATCAACCGACCTGACGAACCCGCATATCCGAGACTTCGCCGCCTTGCACGGCAATTTCGGCAGCACTTCGATGGCGTAGCTTTCCAGATCAGGCGTGGGCAGAGATTCCAGCACAAAGGCCACTTCTTGCGGTTCATCATCGTCGCCATTCGTGGCGGGATGGTATGCGGAGTAGTGCAAGACGACGCGGGATGCGGATTTACTGGCCTCAAGTTCGGCTTCAAGAAGCAGTTGATATTTGCGAGTTTCCAGCGACTCCTCCTGGAACACCCGTTGAAGTTCTTCTTGCTCGTCAAGACGTTTCATGATTCGGGAGAGAAATTCCGGGGCAGTGAGCCTCACCGTCGTCGTGATCTTTGAATTGTCGCCAGCGAAGTGAAGGACGATGTAGCTTCGGCAGATTGCACCTTCCACGTTGCCAAGCCGAAATCCGGTCTGCTCCCCAATGCGTAGAATTCCACGCAGATCGTCACACGAAACGGCGTATTCCTCGCCCGTCGCTATGCGCATGCGCAACCCGCCGTTGCGGCGACCGACATTGAACGGCCCGTCGACGAGCCAAAAAGTTGAAGGCGATATTGTGAACGCCTTTTCAATCGTGTCCCGAATGCATGCCGAGGCAACTTCCACGACGAGGCTATTGCCCAGGTCATCAGGCGGTGATGGGCGTTGCTGCCCAACGACGATTCGGCGTGTGCGATAATCCGTCTGATGAACGAAGACCGGCAACCGGGTTCCCCACGGTGCGGAGCGCATGGCGGCGTTCGCCAATGCAAATGGGAGGAAGAGTTCGACAGAATCCGCGAAGGGAGAATGCCAGGCGGCGCGAAACCCTCCCTTTGACTGCGAAAGCAACGTGGCCTCGATGGCATTCGCAACGTCGGCGATGCTGGCAGAAGCTAACGCTCCTTTGGCGAGGCTCAACTTCCAACAAGAAGAATCCAGGTCGAAGTCATCCACAAACGCATCGACATTGCTCGGAAGGTTAACCGAGGACAGAGCGTTGGTAAGCCGTCCGACTTGGCCACAGCCGAGTGCCAACTCCCCCGTGCGGAACAGAGTTTGGGTTTCCTCTGGCGAAAGTCGGAGGTTATCACCGACAACCGGAAAGTCGACGGGCAACATCGCATCCGGCATCTCCGGTTCAATGAAGGTGTTATGCTTTACGACTTGTCTCGCCGCGCTTATGCCGTCGATAAACGACTGCAAATATCTCTCTGAATACGCATGAAGACGAGCGACGCCCCTTTCCAGATGGAAGATGCAGTCTCGAATCGCTTCTTGCTGTTGAAACGTGAGCGGAGAGGTCTTGATGAGCGTTTCATTCGCCCGAACGATCTCCTGAAATTGCCTGCGGAGGCCACGAGTGCGAGTTCTCATCTCCCAAACGGCGTCCATGCACTCCGTTAACATTTCATGCCATTCTTCGCGTTGCTGCTTGGCCTCCTCGTAAAGTCGTCGCCTTGTTTCGCGCTCTATCTCCCGACGTTCTGCCCGTTCCCTTCGGACAACTTGGTAGCGATACGCTCGCTCGTTACGAACAACATCCTTCCGATACTGCCGCTCATTCTTCGCGGCAGCTTTGAAGCACCACGTTGCGATCTCGGCGGCTACAACAAGCGTTCCGCCACCGATGATGAGCGAGCCAATGGACATGAGGGATTACCTCGCCTGCAAACGTGATCTTGGTTCCTCCCCTGCATGCGTCAAAGTGTGACGGCAATGGACGTAATCGATTTTTCCATCTCGCGCGCCCGCTGCAAAAGACGTTCGATGTGTTGCTGTAACAATTCTCGTTCGTCCAGGGGCATCCGGTCTGCGCGGCTTGCCAATGCTTCCGTAAGCATGACATTCCAACGCTGGTACGCCGCCATGAACCCCTGGATGACTTCCAGTTTTGAAGTCCGCTGGCCTTTTCTTTCTTCGATACTGGCCAACACAAGCGTTGCCTGAATCCTGACCTCTTCGGTCCTGGCTTCTGCTTGCGCAATCACCGTTGATGACCAAATCTGTAAACGTGCTGTCGCGGCATCTTCCTGAGCGATGACCCGCGCCGTGATTTCCCGTTCTTGTGCCACGACCCGCGCAGTGACCTCTCGCTCCCGCATATATCCCATGAATGCGACGAAGCACTGACCAAACGAATGGATCGAGGCTTCCAGAACTTGCCCTGCTGCCGTGACAGTCGCCGAAGCAACCTGCCCACCTACCTGAATCGCGCCGTGGGCTACATGCGCGCCACCAAGGATCAAAGCCGTACGGGGATCGAGATCGCCGGGGACGACCGTGGGCAGGCTGGTCGGCACGAGCTCACCTGCATCGCGCCGCCTCGGTAGTTTGCTAGGCATGACTTACTCCACCAGGATCGACGTCTGCGGCTGACACAGCCGTCCCTATATTGTTGAATATCCAGTGCAACTATCTTGCGATGAAGCCATCAAGACAGCAAGCAGGATCAAACAAATGAGCTTCGGCAGCCAGATTCTAGAGCTTCGGCGGGCCAAGAAACTAAAGTTTCGGGCGCTCGCGGCGAAGCTGAAGGTGACGTTGGTCCGGTCAATGCGGTGATGACCCTGCAAAACACGGCATTGTTTGTCGATGCAAAACAGACTACTTCCCGATGCAGAAGCGACTGAAAATGACATCGAGCAGATCGTCGGTGTGGACGGCGCCCACGACACGGCCGAGTTCATCCAACGCGACTCGAATCTCTACCGCGACTAATTCGTCTCCCCCGCCGTGGATCACCAAATCACGAGCGGCTCGTAACGACTCGCGAGCTCTTTCCAGACTATCGCGGCAACGAGCGGCCGTACCCGCCACCACTGCCGACTCGCCATCCTCGAGACTCAAGAGCTTCTCGGCGATCCGAGTTCGCAAGCGTTCCAGTCCTTCGCCCGTCAGCGAGCTGACAGGAAAAGCCCCCGCAGCCAGCAACTGTTCGCATTCAAGCAAACCGCGAGTCGCGTCCGCTTTCGTCAAGACGATGAACGAAGTTGGATCGCTCGTCATCTTGTCGCAACGCGACCGTTCCTCGATCGTCAGAGACCGGCTGGCGTCGAGACACAAGAGCTTCAGCCGCGCCGCCTCGTGCTCGCGCAGCGCTAATCGCTGCGACTCGCCGACAATTTGATCGAGTCCCCACTCCGACTCGAGTCCCGCCGTATCAATCAGGCGAAAGCGTCGACCACTCGTCGTCACGACTCGTTCCACGTAGTCGCGAGTTGTTCCCGGAATATCGGCGACAATCGCCGCCGCCTCCCCTACCAGCGCATTAAAGAGACTGCTCTTCCCCACGTTGGGCAGACCGACGAGCGCAACTCGCGGCAAGTCGTCTTGAGCCACGCGAGTCGATAACTGTCCCATCACTTGGTCGAGCTGTTGGAGGATGGCAGTGAACTCAGCCTCTAACTCGTCCGCCGTGACGAACTCAATGTCCTCTTCCACGAAGTCGAGCCCCGCCTCGAGGCGCGCGAGCGAGTCGAGAAGCCGGTCGCGCAGCGAATGCAGGGGGCCGGCGAGTCCGCCGGCCAGTTGCCTTAGAGCGACCTCCAACTCACGTTGGTCGCGAGCATCAATCACGCCGAGCACCGCTTCGGCCTGCGTCAGATCGAGTCGCCCCGCCAGAAACGCTCGCATCGTGAACTCGCCCGGCGCCGCCATTCTCGCGCCCGCTCGGCAGATCTGGGCGAGCGTGGCGTCGAGCAACGGTGGAGATCCAGGCAGATGCAATTCGGCCGTCGGCGCCCGCGTGTAACTGCGCGAACCAGGCCACCACCAAACGGAACAGGGGATCGCCGGCCAAGGGGGACCTAACTGCAACTGACATTCGATGACTTCGGATGCCGCGATCCTTCCGGACGGCAGCGGCGCCGGCAGCGAATCCGCTATCCGACGTGTCGGAGTCGGATGAGCGAGAGCGCGCCAGCAGCTTTCCGCTGCTGGACCGCTGATGCGCACGATTCCGCGCGGCGCCGGTCCGCGGGCCGATGCAATCGCGGCAATCGTGTCGGTCGTCGCCAACATCATGTCGCTAGTTTTTCTTCCCCGAACGGCCTCCGCGATCCGACCGGCCGCCACGATCCGATCGCCCCTTGTTCGACGAGGCCGTAGGCGGCGGGGTCGGTTCGGTTTCGGCGGGCGGCGTGTTCAAGCGTCCCTTCCGCAGTATTTTGTGTTCCGCCAAACTCCAGCAGCTGGACGCCACGAAGTAAATGCACAAGCCCGAGGCCACCTTGAAGAACATGACGCCAATAAAGATCGTCATGAACTTCATGACCTGCTGCTGCATGCGAGTCTGCTCGTCGGTGGCTGGCGGGGTCAGAAGTTTCTGATTCACCAGGAACAGAGCAATCGTGACGAGCGGCAACACGTTGAAGTAGGGCCCGAGATAGCCTGTCTCGTCGCCCAACCAAGCGGGCAAGTACGGCTTCCAGTACATCAGCATGTCAGGGCCCGAGAGATTCGAGCACCAATCGACGCCGGACAACAACGACGCGCCGCGTAGCTCGATGTCAATCGACAAGCAGCGATACAGACCGATGAAAATTGGCAATTGGCACAGCGCCAAAAGACAGCCGCCGAACGGGTTATAGTTGTGCTGCCGGAACAGATCTTGCTGAGCCTTCACGCGTTTTTCCGGCTCGTTCTTGTACTTATCCGCAATCTTCTTGATCTCGGGCGACAGTTCCTGCATCTTCTGAGCATTCTTGGTCGCGCGATGGCTGATCGGCAGCATGCAGCTGCGCACCAACAATGTCAGCATCACGACCGCGATGCCGTAGTTTCCGACCAGATCGTAGAAGAAGTGCAGAATCCGCGCGAGCGGGCGCGATACGACGCCAAACCACCCATAGTCGTTCAAATCCGAAATCGTCACATAGCCCCGACCATCGACCGCTTCCTGCGTGTAGGCGAGCAACACATCGGGATCTTTCGGTCCCGCGAAAATCGTGAACTTG
Source organism: Pirellulales bacterium (assembly GCA_046349915.1). Taxonomy (GTDB): domain Bacteria; phylum Planctomycetota; class Planctomycetia; order Pirellulales; family Pirellulaceae; genus CAIXSC01. Next base: position 389,887 of record JAXMBL010000005.1, read on the forward strand.
TGTTCGAGTGGTTTCTCAGACGTGATCAACGTCGAGTCGCTCAAGAGGTCGAACGTGGTGTTCAGCGTCCGATTGTGACTCTTCGGCACCGACGTAATGTCGCCCACGTGCCCCGCGATCGCTCGCCGGAAGAGCCCGGGATCGCCGCCATTTCCCTGGGGCATCAACAAAACGGCGAAGTAATTCGCGTCCACGCCGATATAACGGACGCCGCGATTCGCGGGCGGCTCATCGTCGGCGAACAAGGCCACCCATGGTTCGTCGGGATTCGCGGTCGCTCGCTTGTGAATTTCCGGCGCCCTCGACCACACTCGACCGCCGCCGTCGGTCATCACCACCACGTCGCGAGTACCACTCTTGTTCATGTACCACCAGCCTTCGAGCGGCAAACCACTCGGCCCCGCCAGGCGGTACGACACTTGTCGCGAAGCCGCTCCGGTCGACTCGATCTTCACCGACAGTTCCAGGTGGTAGGCGCGGGCGGCCGGATTGTCTCGCTCTTCCGCTTTGGCAGCCGTCAACTGATACCGTTTGCGGATCGTCAAGCCACCCTCTTGCCCAATCGCGCGTAACTGTCGGGCGTCGAGCGAGTAGAAAAATTCAATGGAGTCGCCCGTCGAACGCTCTTCATCAATCTGCCAGGTCGATTGTTCCAGCGAGGGCAACTGCGCGATTTCGCGCTGCTTCAGCGGCGCCGAGGTGGTTTTTCCATCGCCGCCGATCGAATCCAGAGTGACCAAGAACGACCCCGGACTCCCCTCCAGCGGTTCGTACTCCGATTGCCGCTCGGGTCGAATCACATCCAGCGGGCGACGAGTCAGTTCCGCGGTGAACTTGAGTTTCTCGTCGCCGCGACGCACTTCCAACTCGATCGACTCGCCCGGCTTAGTTCCGTCCAACACCCCCTCAAGAGCCGCCTCTGTGGCCACCGCTTGCCCCCTGGCCGTCAACAGCACGTCGCCCACGACCAAGCCCGCGGGGTCGGACGGTGTCCGTGGGACGGCGAGCGCCGCTGGAGTACCGGCGCCGACCACGCCGACCACCGCTCCTGTCCCGTCCTTCGCCGGCGTGAGTCCCAAATGACCAAGGTAGCCGCGGCGATCATCCAGATCACGGTACTGCGGACTGGTCATTTCAATTCGTTCGATCGCTCCCCCGCGACTGGTCAATGTCACCAGCATCCGGTAGCCCGAGGATTCGACGAGCGAACCCAAGGTTTTGCGTACAAGAGGCGCCACGGCCCGTTTCGGCGACTCGTCGGCGTTCGCGCCAGGCTTGGCGTCGTCAGGCTTTTCGTCGCCAACCTTTTCGTTGGCGGCCGCATCTTTGGCCGCCGCTTCGTCCTTGCTCGCGGGCGACGGAGAAATCTCGGTCGAGCCCGGCTTGGCCGTCGGTTTCTCGGCCTCACCCTCCTTGAGAGTCGACTCGCTCTGCGCCTTTTCCTCCGTTTTCGTTTCGCCTTTGCCCGACGCATCCGCCGGTTTCTCGCCTTCAGACTTCGCATCGGCGGCAGCCAATTCAGCGGCCAACTGCTCGGGCGTGGGATCAGGCGGGCGAATGTAGGACTGCAGGAGCAGATGGCCCCCCATCACGAAGGCGGCAAGCACGCAAAAGAGGGCGAGACGTTTTTCCACAGCGGTCAATTCCTCAATTCAGATCGTCTTAAAAACTTGGATCAGCGTCCCTCGCGCAAACGATCCCCGAGAAAATCATCGAGTTCGGGGATGGCGTAGATTTTGCGCGCTGTAGCGTCCACCGGATAGGAGACTCGTCGAAACTCGACTCGCGCATCGTCCACGATGACGTAGCACGAACGAGGGTCCCCATCGCGCGGCTGCCCGACGCTGCCGACATTGATCATCAGCTTTTCTGTTCCCAAATGGACTCGACTACCCACTTGGTCCGGGGCGGCGAACTTGCCGCTCGCCGTAAACACGCCCGGCACATGCGAGTGTCCCTGGAAGCAAAATCCATCGATGAGCGAGAACAGGCGTTCCAGTTTCCGCGGATTATGGATGTCTTCGGGAAATACGTATTCGTTGAGCGGATTGCGGACCGACCCATGCACGTACAGGAATTTGCCGTCGCGCACCAAGGACGGACGCCCCATCAGGAAGCGCCAGCGGCGAGCCACGACTGCGGGGTCGGCATCGTCATGCTCCAATTGCGAACGAGTCCAGAAGATGGCTCGTTCGGCCGCACTGCTAAAGCCCTCGGGATTAAAGCATGCCGCCTCGTCATGGTTGCCGAGCACGCACACCGAGAACTCCATGGCCAAGTCCAAACACTCGCGGGGGTTGGGACCGTAACCGATGACGTCGCCAAGACATACAATCTGCTCGACGCCCTGGTCCCGAATGTCGGACAAGACCGCTTGCAAGGCCTCGAGATTGCCGTGGATGTCGCTGATAATGGCCCGCTTCACATCGCACGCGTGGGGTTCGGGAGATGAGGTAAATCCAGGGAAACTCGCAAGATAAGAGCGTCCCGGATCAGGGTCAAGTGCCAGACTCGCCGACCAGCCAGCGAGTGGCCTTGGCCTGTGCGAGCGCGGGCGTCTGACGGATCTTCGTCACGGTCGACTCGATATCGTACGCCACTCGGCGAAATTCCAGTTGGTTTTCTTCCCAAACCACATAGCACGCGCGGCGATCGCCGTCGCGCGACTGCCCGACCGAACCGACATTGACGATCAAGCGGGCCCCCTGACGATCGAACCGCGGGCGTTGGGCGGACGAATAGAACTCGCGAGTTTCCGTGAAGAAACCTGGCAAGTGGGTGTGTCCGACGAAAGCCAAGCCAGGCGTCAGTCGGAACAAAGAGTCAAATCGCTCGGGCGATTCGACTTCCCGCGCCAGCAGATATTCATGCAGCGGATTTCGCGGAGAGGCATGCACGCATAAGGCGCCCGCCACATACGCGACCCGCGGCAATCGTTCGAGCGTTTCTCGGCGTTGAGCGGCCGAATCGCCCGAGAAGAGTGCGGCGCGAGTCCAGGCCATTACTTCATTGCCCGCCTCGCCGCCCACGCTCGGCTCAAACAAAACCGACTCCTCGGCGTTTCCCAGCAAACAGACCGACTGCGCCAAAGCCCAATCCAAACACTCGCCGGGATTGGGGCCGTAGCCGACGCTATCTCCCAAACAGACGACCTGCTCGACCCCCTGCTGCCCCAGGTCGGCGATCACCGCGGTGAGCGCTTCCAGATTGCCGTGAATGTCGCTGACAATCGCCCGCTTCATACGCGTCTGCTTTGTTTCTCGCGCGGCGGTTTATCGACCTGTTTTCAACCGATCGCCGAGCATATTGTCGAGTTCGCTGATGGCATAGATCTTGTTGGCCGTCGCATTCATATCGTAAGCGACTCGACGGAACGTAATCTTGTCGTCGGTCAACACGACGTAGCAGGCGCGTGGATCATCGTCGCGTGGCTGCCCCACCGAACCGACATTGACCATCAGCTTCTCGCCGCCCAACGCAAACTCGTAATTGCACTCGTCGGGCCGCACGAATTCCTGCGATGCCGTAAATACTCCCGGCAAATGCGTATGCCCCTGAAAACAGTACTTCGGCACTCGCTGGAATAACGCGTCCATCTTGCGCTGGTTGTAGGCGTCTTCCGGAAACACATATTCGTTCATCACGTCGCGCGGTGAGCCGTGGACGAACAAAATGTCGCCTTCCTTCCGGGAGCTCTCCAGCGAGTTGAACCAATCCCAGCGTTGTTCGATCGCCTTGGTGGAACCGCGCGAGTCCAATTGTTCGCGAGTCCAATAGATGGCTCGCAGCGCCACCGGATTAAAGCCCGCGGGATCCCAAAGCGCCGCGTGGTCGTGATTACCTCGAATCACCACGCGACACTTGTTCATCACCTCGTCGACACACTCGCACGGATTCGGTCCGTAGCCGACAATGTCGCCCAGGCAGTAGATCTCGGTGATCTCCTGAGTTCGAATGTCGGCCAGTACGGCGCGGAGTGCCTCGAGATTGGCATGGATGTCACTAATGAGGGCCCGCTTCACGGTGGCCGACCTTTCGCGCAATTTCTTCCGACCAGGGCCCGGACATCAAATCACCTCCGCGGCAACTCGCGGCGGACGCCAAAAACCCCAGTCTGGCACCAGTTTAGGCCGCCTCAACCGCACGGTCAAGGTACAACCAGGGGGAGCTTGACCGAGACGACCGTGCCACGCCCTAACTCGCTTGTCAGTTGGATTTTGCCCCCATGAGCAACGACCAGCGACTCACAAATGCTGAGTCCTAAACCTGTACCGCCAACGCCCGCCTCTTTCTGGCGAGCCTTGTCGACGCGAAAAAAACGCTCGAAGACTCTTCTGGCATCCTCCTCGCTCAATCCCACCCCCGTGTCCGCCACCGTCAATTCGGCCCAATCGGTGGCGCCCATTCTCTTCAGCCTGACCGTGACCCTCCCCCCCGACAAAGTGTATTTCAAGGCGTTATCGATCAGGTTGTTGACTATTTGCCGCAAATGATACCGGTTCGCCCGCACTAACAGTCCCGCGCCGATTTCCGACCTCAATTCGATCCCTCTGTGCTCTGCCACCGCTTCGAACATGGAGACGGCCGTCCGAGCCACAAACGACCAATCCAGCGGCTCGCGCGACTGAGCCTCCTGCGGCGTCTCCGCTTCGGCCAACAGCAACAGCTGATTCACCAAGGTCGCCAACACGTCGCATTCCCGCGACAATGTCAGCAATACGTCTTGATACTCGGCCGCTGTCCGGTCGCGGTCCAGCGTCACCTCGATCGTGCTCCGCAACGCCGCCAAAGGCGTGCGCAATTCGTGGGCCGCGTTGGCCAAGAAATCTTGCCGCTGTCCCACATGCAAGGCGATGCGTTCCAGCAGCCGATTGATCGTGCGCGATAATTGGTCAAGTTCATCCGAAGCGCCGCGCCGCGGAAGTCGCTCGCTCAACCGCCCCGGTTGTAACTCCTCGGCTTTCTTCGACAGCTCCGAGAGAGGACGGACGACCGTCCCCGCCAACCAGTTGCCGATCAGCGGAGTCGAAAAAACGACCAGCGTCGCCACGACCAGCGCCAGCCGATCGATCCGCGTCATTTCCCGACGAAAGGACGCCAGCGACGAACCGACTCGCACCGTGATCGGCGGCAAGCCGCTTTCGGCATAAGTGAACTGCACCACGCGATAATTCCCCTTGTCCACCGCCATCAACTCGCGAGGACTCGGCGCCATCGGCGTCTGGGGCGGCGCGTGAGGACTGGTCCAAATCTGCTCCCCGTTCTCCTTGATCAGGCGCACGTACCATCCATGCAACTCGTGTGCTTCCGACTTGCGAGTCAAGTCTTCGAAGAGCGCCTCCGCCTCGTGCGGGTACTTGTCGCGCAAGTCGAGCCGAATTTCTTGGGCGTCATCCTTGAGAACCCCATCCAACTCTTCCAACAAGGCAGAACGGACGGCGAACCGCATGCCCAACGTCGTCGCGAGACCGACCACAATCACGGCCGCGACATTTCCCACGATCAGTCGAGTACGAAAGGTGCGAGGCGACAGCCACGCAGTAACACTCTCCCTAAGTAGCGCGAAGCGCATATCCCCGTCCTCGCACCGTCTGAATCAGCGGCTCCGCGAAACCCCGGTCCACCTTGCTCCGCAGCCGATTGATGTGGACCTCGATCACATTCGTGACCCCCTCCCAATCCGCTTCCCATAAGTGCTCGCAGAGCATTTTGCGAGTCACCACTTGGCCCGCGTAGCGCATCAAGAATTCGAGCAAGCTGAATTCAGTCGGCGTCAACTCGATCTCGCGATCCTCGCGAGTCACTCGGCGATTGGTCAGGTCGAGCCGTAATGGACCTACCACCACCTCGGACGACGGCCGCTGCATCGAACGGCGACAAACGGCGGACAATCGAGCCAACAGCTCCGAGAACGCGAAGGGCTTCACCAAGTAGTCGTCCGCTCCCGCGTCCAACCCCGCCACTCGCTCTTCCACCGACCCCAAGGCCGTCAAGACGATCACCGCCGAACGATTGCCCGCTGCCCGCAACTGACGCAACACATCTAATCCAGGCAAATCCGGCAGCATCAGATCAAGCAGGATGGCGTCATAGGGGTTAGCCAACGCGAGCTTCAATCCTTCCGCACCACTCTTCACCCACTCACAAGCATGCCCCGCTTCAGTCAAACCTTGCTCCAACGATTTTCCCAATTGAGTCTCATCCTCGACCACCAACACCGTCATCGCTACACCTCCGCAAGTACAAACTCTCTCGAGCCCACCCCCTTTCATCCTAACCGGCCAACACGTCCCCGGGTGGCACTCGCCGCACGGGAATTAAGAAAACGTAAAGAGAAGGATGAAGGATGAAGGATGAAGGGTGAAGGATGAAGGGTGAAGTCAGAAGACCAACGCCCCCAAGCAACTCACTCGTAGCGGAATTCGCAAGAATTCCGATCCCTCCGCTCGCGAACGAAGCAGGAAACCGCCGGCATTCCGCCATGCTCGCGTCTAAACGGCTTCAATTTTGCGATCAACTCGCGAAACTCGCCGCGAGTTCCGCGACTTAGCAAACTTTCGGCCGCTTAGCCAGAATCCGCGCTTAGCAATGGGCCCACTACGGGTTCGGGATTACTTCGCCGCCAGCCCGAGTCGCCATGCCTTGGTAGACCGTCAAGTCGATCGTTTCGATGATCAACCTGACCGAGCCATCAGTCAACAAAAAGTTGGTCCCCGCAGGATGCTCACTCGAGAAATCATCCAAGTGCGCACCCGGATGGTTCGGAGCGTGATCGGCAATTCCCAGCACTCGAGCAATCGCTTCAGACCCTTCCGAGACCGCGCCCGTCCAAGTCGAGTACCCTAGGCGAGACGATCGTTCGCCCACCAACAGTGTGTTGCTGGTGCCATCCAGAAATTCCGCGAAATTCACCCCCATAATGTGCTGGAAGGCGCCGTTGCCTCGGCAAATCGCCCCCACAGGCAAGCCCTCGCAGTCATGCAACTCGGTCGTCCCGAAAACGCCCACGTAGTTCGCGGAAGCCAAGGTCACCAAGGGGACCGTGGGGTCGTCTTCGGTCCCCAATTCAAATGTGGCTCGCCCCGGATCAGACTTGCAACGAAACACCGGGAGCGACATCACTCGCACCGTATCGTGCACCGGATCGGTGATCGACAAGGGATACCGAATCATCCCGTCGCTCACATTCGCTTGCTCGATGAAGGGCAACAACATCGACGCCCACGCCCACCCGGGCTCGCCAGTCGCCAACGGGTATTTTGTGGCGGGGTCGAGTGAAATCCAGCCCGACGGCAGCGACTGGTGCACATCATGGTACAAGTGCGACGCCAGACCGATTTGCTTCAGGTTATTCTGGCAAGACGACCGCCTCGCAGCCTCGCGAGCTGCCTGCACAGCCGGCAACAACAGCGCGACCAAAATGCCGATGATCGCGATCACTACCAACAATTCCACGAGCGTGAACCCACGCGAAACTCGACGAACCATAACTGTTTCTCACTCTTTGAAAAGGCCACGTCGCCTTGCGGCGAATCGCAGCCTGAAAGCTTCAAGGGACCCCAACCAGCCGTGATCGCTAGCCAATCACCGGCGGGGCGCGAGAATGAGAGCGACGTTGGGGTCGAGAAACAGGCGAATCGGTCGTGAGTTTCACAACCAAATCCGAGAAGGCCGTCGAGAACTCGAAATCCACTGTCGTCGCGGCCGCGGTCGGTTGACCCAGAATACGGCAAATCGAGCAATCCGAGACGTCGCCCGTCCCGCCTTGGCTCGACGCAACCTTCGAAGCCGATTTCAATCCAGCCTTGGAGTGAGCATGGCCAGCCACACTTGAGGCGGACAACTGATCGGTCGCGTGACAATCCCGGCCAGTCCCCAGGCCAACTCCCTGAGAGTCGCAAGCCCGTGCTGCCGTGATCCTCAAGGCACTTTGACGCTCGCGAGCTCGCTTGGCGAACGGATTGACGTCAAGTCGCTCGCAACGTTCAGACGCACAGGCGGTCGAGCAGCGACCATGACGAGATTCAGCACTTCTGGTTTGGCCATTGTTAACTTGGCTGCCGCAAGACGACTCGGCGCCCGCCACCCCGCACTCGCCAGCATGACAGCCTTGAGATTCGCAGCCAACTCCATGATGGTGCCACGACGAGCCGATCGCCAACTGGGCGGCGAGCACCCAGGCGAGCAGCGAGCGTCCGGCAAGGAGAAGGAAGGAATTCATACGAGAGGCAGCCGAGTTCTCAGCCAATCCTTTGACTCACCAACAACCAACAACCAACAACCAACAACCAACAACCAATGACCAACAACCAATGACCAATGACCTCAGTCGCAAATCGTATGCATCTAAGTACCATTTGTCAAGAAAGCAACGATTCTAGGGCTAGCATCAACTCGCCCCTAACACTAGCGTCGCTCTCGACAGCCAGCAGTTCCTCAAGCCACCCCTGAACCCCCAAGCCGCCCACTTTACCCAGAGCCCAGATACAGGCGCCGCGAACGAGCGGGTCTGAGTCGGTCGTCCCCAACTTCAGGGCAGGCCTTGCTTCCTCGCAGCGTTGATTTCCCAATACATAGGCCGCGTTCCTGAGTAATCCTCGACGCTTGGCTCGCCATAGCGGCGTCCCGCGAAACCGCTCGCGGAATGTCGCTTCATCCATGCCCAGCAGTTCGATCAGGTTAACTGGGTTGCGATCCGGACGCGGGTCGAAACCCGACGGCGCCGCCCGCGGCGCTCGACGATTCCACGGGCAGACGTCTTGGCAGACGTCGCAGCCGAACAACCAATCCTGAATTCCCTCCCTCAACTCCGGCGGCGCCGCCTGCCGCAATTCGATCGTCAAATAGCTGACGCATTTTGAGGCGTCCAGCACATAGGGCTGAGGAAAAGCCTGCGTCGGACAGGCTTCAAGGCATGCTCGACATGTACCGCAATGGTCCGTAGTCCAGGGTTGATCGCAGTCGAGTTCGATATCGGTCAGCAGTGCGGCCAGAAACAACCAACTTCCCAGTTGTCGATGAATGAGCAGCGTGTTCTTGCCGACCCAGCCGAGACCGGCCAATTGAGCGAACTCGCGTTCCAGCAGCGGCGCCGTATCGACCACCCCGCGCACCAAGCACCCTGGCGACCATTCTCGCAATTGGTCGGCCAATCGATGGAGACGCTCGCGTAAAACATCGTGATAGTCGACATCGCCCCAAGCGTACCGCGAAACTCGCCCCTGACCGACCGCCGGCGGCTCGGGCTCCGCGGTGCGGTAATTCCAGCCCAATATGACGAGACTCCGAGTTCCGTCCAAAACGTGACGCGGATGAGCGTAGGCGTCGCGCCGATCCTCCAGGTATTTCATCTCTCCCGCGTAACCGGCCGCCAGCCACTGCTGAAATCGTTCCCAACCTGGCGCCGGGACGGCGGCGCAGACGCCCACGTGGGCGAAGCCGAGCTCTCGCGCGGTCTGTTTGAGCTGTTGGGTGAGCGTCATATCGCGTGCGACTCCCGGCCCACAGCTTCTCCCAAAGCCCCTTTGACGCCAACCCCCTTTTTTCGATCTTGGCGGGAATCAAGTCGTTCGCTAGTCTTCCGCGACTTTTTCGCAGTCATTTTGTCGGCGGGAGTCCTCAATGCCGTTCCATGTCCCTCAGGCCCGGTTCGTGATTGCCGCAGCTTGCTTGGCGATGATCGCCGCCGGCTGCCATTCGAACGGCATGGGGGCAGGCGTTTGGGGTGGAACCGCTCGCGTACCGCCGCCGAATACCAGCAGCTATGGAACGGCCGCGTCATATTATCAGCGTAACGCGACAACTGCCGGCGTGCCCGCCGGCCTACCGCCCGCCGCGTCCGCTCCCCCGACCAACGGACCGCCAGCCGTCCCAGCCACAGGCACTCGCCCCACTTTCAACACAGGCGCGACCTCCATCTCCCCTCCCAACTCGGCGCCCAACTACCAGTATTCCGCGACCCCGATCCCGACAGTGCCGCCCACCACGATCCTCACAACTCCCGCTGGCACGTCTCCCAACGTTCCCCCCACCTATTTGTCGACTCCCGCTCGAGTCGACCAGATGCTCCCGCCTGGAAACGGCCCGACGGGCGTTCAACCGGCGAGCGCTTACGACCTTCCCCCTTCACCAGGCGCCACGATCCCGGGCAACAGTTTGCGCTGGGGGAATCGCTGAAGAAGGAGTCATTGGTCATTGGTCATTGGTTGTTGGTTGTTGGTTGTTGGTTGTTGGTCATTGGTTGTTGGGGGGTTCTTCGGGTCGCTTGAATCGCTGTTAATTCGCTTCTCTAACTCAGATTGACGCGTCTTCCAAAACTTGCCATTCTAAACCTCCTCACAGAAGCCCTACTTTTTCCCGGCGGAGGGAGGTGCAAGGATGCACGCCTCAGTCCTGTCTCTGGCAAGTCTTCTCCTCTTTCAGTTGCAAGTGGCGCCGGCCGAATCGGTGCGACTCGAGTCGCCGCGTCCCAACGCCGCGACAGCCCCCGAGTCCGCCCCGACAACTCGCCAGCCGATTGCGACTCAATGGGGTGCACCCGTTACGAACAAAGCCAAGGGGCCTCCGTCAACGATGCCTCCTTCAACTATGCCTTCTTCGACCAATCCTCCGGCGGCAACGCGGGGCAATGCTCTTCGCTCCCATGCAACGGTGAATGAAACCGCATCATCGAAAGAAACCGCTACCCCGAGCGCATCGGTAACATCATCCGAGCAGCTAGCGGGGACCGTTCGGCCCGCGGCCAGCGCACCGCCAAGGGTGATTTTTGATGGCGAGATCCGTCCGGCAGCGGCCGAACAGACGGAGGATGACGATCAAGCCATGGGCGCCGAACCGGGGGACGACGTCGCTCAATCTTCCCCGTTCGCCCCAGGGGTCGCCGAACCGCCAGTCGAAGATACCGATGCACCACCAAGCGGACCTCCACCAGCCACTCGACCTTCCTGGTCAATCCCTCCCGCGAATCGCGCGCCACGGGAAGAGGTGGAAGTAGAAGGGGAGACGCCGATGGCGCCTCCTCCACGTCCTCAATTCGCCTTGCCTCCGACCATCGCAGGTCAGGGCGCCCCGTTCACTCCAGGAGGCGCCGCGACCGGGACTGATTTTGCCGCCGTCTCACGAGCAAATTTTGAAGCCGGCGGATCGGCAGCCAACGCTCCACTGTTGGTCAAGCACTCATTAACGCCGCCCGAGGCGGAAGATTGGCGATTGCCAGGACAACCACTCGCTCTGTACTCGGCATTGGAACGCGCTACCGATCGCGTGTCGCGCATGGCGATGGTTCGAGCCTACTGGCGGATGACAGCGGATACAGCGGCCTACTATTGGTCAGTTGAAGAAGGTTCATTTATTTCGGGATTGGAACCATCGAATCGCAACACCGACCAATCGCTGCTGGCGTCCGCTCGTTTGTCTGCCCAATCCCAATTACAGCGGGCCAAGGTCACCGCGACCGGCTCACAAAACGACCTCGCCGATCTCGCTCGGTTCGCCACTCGCGACCCAGCCCCTTTGCCGCGCGACTTGCCTTTGGTCAGCGCTTACCAAACAAAGTTCGAGAAGATCTTTGCGAATCGAACGCCGCCCGCGGGCCTGCGGCGCATTGCGTTGTCGATTCCACTTCAGCTCGAGCTCGTGGAAACACAAGCCTCGCTGGTCGCCGCGGACACCGACTTGATCCAGCAATTGAATCAAGAGTATCGACAAGGGCAAGGGTCGCTTGAATCGATCATCGCGGCCCACGACCGTTTGCACAAACACCGCGTCGAGTTCCTTCAAGCAGTGCGGCTGTACAACGAGTTGATTGCCGAATATGCGTTGGCCATCGGCGGCTCGACCAATAACCTGACCTTGGTCTCGATGCTGATCCGCAACCCCGCGACGCCTCGCACGGCCCAAGCCGTTCGCCGCGATGCGTCCAGTTCTCCGAGTACTGGAACTTATCTGCCCGGCCAATATCCCGCGGGGCAATATCCGCCTGGGCAATATCCCGCGGGTCAGCCCATGGCAGGGCAACCGACCAACCCTGGCGCTCGCGGAGGTTATCCGAATCAGGGGGCCAACGGGTCATCGCGAGCCGCGAATGGGTCGACGAATTCAGGTGCGTCGCCCCGGACTTCGAGTCGCAGTGGCACTTGGATGGCGCCGCGGACCGCGGTCAGGGATGAAGCGGTGCGCGGATCGGTGGCCGAGGGGCAACAGATGCCGGCCTTCGCGGACGGGCCCCCCGCTTTTCAGAATGCTCCTCGTACGTTCCAGGAGCCAACTGGTGAACCAGCCTATCCCGCGGAAACTCAATTCGATGGGGCTGACTCGCGCCCCGTTTTAGGCACGCCTCAACCCGAGTGACCGCGAAGCCGCGGAGCGGGCCGGACAACCCGCCCCGCGGCGTTCACGTCACTCGCACGAACAGCCGTCCCACTAGGCCGCCCGGCGTCGCATCACTTGCCGCTCCGTCGACTGACGATACCGCGTCACCACCAACTTGACCAAAGCATTGGTGGATTGCTCGATCAACGCTTCCGTGTGTTGAGCGATCCCGCTTCCGTGCGTTTCGGCAACTCGTTGCACTTTCTCGCTGACCAATCCGCGCGACCGAGCGCGAACATAGCCAACAAGCTCGTGGGTGGAGAGTTCCCCCACGCGGTGCCCAACCAGTGGCCACACCGACTCCAAACTTTCAGCCGCGATCGAGTCGCCCAGCTCGACCAACCGCGGTTCCTTGCGCCATCGCGCGAAAAATCCCAGCAGACTCATGACGGACTCCTTTCTCGACGCCCAAGGCCCAACCTGTCCCGCCTCGGCTCGGTAGAATCTCCATCGTTCCCCAGGCACCCCCATTTCCAGTCGAGTGCGAAACATGAGGGGAGGTCGTTTTGGGCAATCCCTAGCAATTCCAGGAAGGACTCCAGTTCCACCGGTTTCGCGACGAAATAATAAGTGCCCCGCGGCGGACAACCGGCTCAAACCGGAGAGTCTTCCATGGGCCTCCCCTCGTCGAGGTGATTAGACGGGGACTTCGCCAAGAATACGAAAGACCGTAGTCAAGGTCGGAGGCAATCAGGAAACAGCCCGCAAGCTTTTCTCACGTTGCCTATTCCCCTTGACCGTTTCGAGTGAATTCCGTAATCTTGCGCGGACTGAGTTGAACATGGCTCCGTAGCCAAGCGGCTAAGGCAGTGGATTGCAAATCCACCATCCCCGGTTCGAATCCGGGCGGAGCCTCTTTTTTCTTTCCACTCGGCAAATGTTGAGTTTCTCAGGTGTACGACGGACTTCTAGTCCGTCGAGTCGAGCACCATCGCCCGCGTTGCCGCGAGTGATCAATTCTGCCCACAATACAGCTGTTGGTTCCGTATTCCAACAACCGCCAGTGCTTTGGCACAGCGAACGGCGAGGTTTGCTAAGATGGGACGCGGGGTGTTGCGCCCGTTTTCCACAGCCCGGATCGACCGACTAGAAGTCCGTCGGACGGTGGTAGCCCGCTCACTTCGTGAGCGGACAGCCGCGCGGCCGGTGAGCACCCATTGCCGCCAGCCAACCCGCGTTGTGAGGCGATTGATGTTCGAATATCGCAGAATCGACGGACTAGAAGTCCGTCGGACACCAGATCGACGGACTGGAAGTCCGTCGTACAGACGTCAACTCGGCATGGGGCGAGTCCTTAGCGTGGCGTGGGCATTGTTCGTCATTCTTTCCGCGACGCCCCCCTCATCCGCCCAAACCTCAGCCCCGAGCTACGAGCGAGAGGTTGCGCCGCTATTGAAGAATCGGTGCGTCAAGTGCCATGGGCCGGCGACTCGTGAGGGTCAATTGTTTCTCGCCACGCCCGCGGGCTTAATGCAGGGAGGTAAATCTGGCCCCGCTGTCGTCCCACACGATGTCGCCGCGAGCCTCCTGTGGACGAAAGTTTCCAGCGACGACATGCCGCCTGACGACCCGTTGCCAGACGCGGAAAAGCAGTTGCTCCGACGTTGGATTCTCGCCGGCGCGCCCGGTTTGCGCCCCCTCCAAGCCAACTCAAGGGTCGAGGCCGACCACTGGTCCTTTCGACCACTGCAACGGCCGACTCTTCCACCCGTGGCTCAACGTCAACATCTACAATCGCCCATCGACTACTTTGTGCAAGCCGCGCTGGAGCAAGCTGGACTTGCCATCAGTCCAACGGCGCCGCGATCAACGCTCGCGCGTCGAGCTCGATACGCACTTACCGGCCTGCCTCCTCGCATTGACGAGTTGGACCTCGTCGGCGACGCCGCGAGTGGAAACTCTGCCGACGATGCCTACGAGCAACTCGTTGATCGCTGGCTCAGCTCTCCGCAATTCGGACCGCGCTGGGGCAAAGTCTGGCTCGACGCGGCCGGCTATGCCGATTCGAACGGATACTTTGGGGCCGATACCGACCGGCCGCTCGCTTATCGCTATCGCGACTACGTCGTCCGCTCCCTCAACGCCGACAAACAACTCGACCGCTTCATCGTCGAGCAGTTGGCGGGCGATGAACTTGCTCAATTCACGCCGGGGAAAGCTGCCACCGACCAACAGATTGAATGGCTCGAGGCCACGCACTTTTTGCGCAACGGGCAGGATGGTTCGGGCGAGAGCGACGGCAATCCCGACGAAGTGCGAGCGGATCGGTACTATGCGTTGGAGTCATCGCAACAACTCGTGAGCGGCACTTTGTTGGGACTGACCATCCAATGTGCGAAGTGTCACGATCACAAGTTCGAACCGATCACCCAGCGCGACTTCTATCGACTCCAAGCCATTCTGTATCCCGCGTTTCCGATCGAGCAGTGGGTGAAGCCCAACGATCGCGCGATTTTCGCTCCACGCGTGGGAGAAACGGAAGCGTGGCAAGCCCGACTCGATCAGCTCGCTGCACAACTCGCCGAACAGCAGCGCGAACTTGAACAATGGGTGCGGGCCAAAAGGCCTCAGGGAGACACGTTATTCGTTGACTCCTTCGACGCCGCAACCGACGCCAGCACGGGCGAACCTTGGACGCGGCGGTGGAGCGACACAGCGCCGGGCGACGACGCACCGGGCGGCGATCGTCCCGTCGAGGTGGATGGCCAATCGGCGCCAGCGGCTCGAGTTCACGACGGCACGCTGCGGATCATCGAGTCGGGAGGCGCGGGCAATCGCTGGCTCTCGACCACTCGACGCTTCGATTGGACGCCTGACAACGTCGGCGAAGCGATCCAGGTCACCTTTGATTTAGTGGATAACCGGCACGAGCGTCAGGGGACGCCCGCCGAACGCGTAGGCTATTACCTGGCATTACATGACTACAATGACAACTCGCCTGTGGCGGGCGGCAATATCTTGATTGATGGACACCCGTCCGCGGCGACGGCGGTGGTTGTCGATTATCCCGGCGCCGACAACCGAGGCGTCGGGCAGATTGGTGGCACTGGCTATCAGCCGGGCAAGAACTTTGGAGTCAGGATCACTAAACTTGCCGACGGCAAGTTTAGTCTTGAGCATCTTGTCGATGGCTTGCCCGAGGAGAAATCGATCACACTGACGGCGGCGGACTTGCCCGACGGCGGTTTCGGCTTTGAGTACTGCTGCGGACGCAGCTTCGTGGTCGACAATGTGCGAGTCGAGCGATTCGGCGGCGGGAACGCTGGCGCCGAATCGCGCAAGCGACTCGATCAGTTTGTCATGGAACTGAAGCAACAACGTGCTGGATACGATCGATTACGCAAGGAACGCGATTCGCTCGCCAGCGCCAAGCCAGGCAAAATTGCTTGGCTGGCCGATGTGTCGAATTCGCCGCCCGACGTGCATCTGCTGACTCGCGGCAATTACGCGACCCGAGGCGAGAAGGTTGAACCTGGTCCGCCGAGCGTTTTGTCAGACCTCGACAACCCGTATCAAGTCGGCCCATCCGGTGCGCATCCTCAATCGACAGGTCGTCGCCGAGCGTTGGCGGAATGGCTCACTCGCCCCGGCTCGCGTCCTTCCGCACTGATGGCTCGCGTGCAAGCGAACCGCATTTGGCAGCACTACTTCGGCGTGGGCATTGTCGCCACGTCCGAAAATCTCGGACTGGGCGGCGCACCGCCCACTCATCCCGAATTGCTCGAATGGCTGGCTGCTGAATTGGTCGATTCCCAGTGGAATACCAAAGAGCTTCATCGACAGATCCTGCTTTCAGCCACCTTTCGTCAGTCGTCCGCGGTGACGCCGCGCGCCCTCGAACTCGATCCCACCAACCGCCTGCTGAGTCGCTTCCCACTCTTGCGATTGGACGCGGAGTCGTTACGAGACGGCATGTTGGCCGCCAGCGGCGAACTCGACACGCGACTCGGCGGCCCCTATGTCCCCACGTCCCGCGACTCGGAGGGTGAGGTCGTGGCGGACGAAGAATCCGCGGGCGCTCGCCGCCGCTCGCTTTACCTTTACCAACGACGCACACAAATCGTCAGTTTCCTGAACGTCTTCGATTCGCCATCGATCGTATTTCTCAGCACTCAGCGGAATCGTTCGACGACCCCGCTTCAGTCGTTGACCCTCTGGAACTCGCCGTTCGTGCTGCGCCGTGCCGCGGCCTTAGCGACTCGCGTACAACAAGAGGCGTCGACCGATGCCGAACGGCTCAACTTGCTTTGGCAAGTCGCTTATGGTCGCCCTATGACAACCGAGGAGCAGGCGGCGGCCAAGTTTTTGGACGACCAATCGCGATCGCATGCTCCAGCCAGCGAGGCTCGTAGCAAAGCCTGGATTGATCTAGCTCAGGCCGTTTTGATGAGTAACGCCTTTTTGTATCTGGAGTGACCAGAGTCATGCTTCACGAATGGATGCATCGACGAGCTTTCTTGGCACGACACGCGGGCGGCATCGGCTCGCTGGCGTTAACTCACCTGTTGGCCGATCCATCGTTCGGCGACTCGACCAGTTCGTTCTTGCGTCCCCCGCGTGCGAAGCGAGTGGTGTGTCTTTTCCAGCATGGCGGCCCCAGCCAGATGGACTTGTTCGATCCCAAGCCGGCGTTGCAGAAGCACCATGGCAAGCCTTATCCGGGTGGCGAACTGGAAATTCACTTCGACAAACAGAAGGGCAACGTGCTGGGGAGTCCCTACAATTTTCGCCGCTTTGGCGACGCGGGGCTCGAGCTCTCGGAATTGTTGCCCCACACCGGGTCGATCGCCGACGACATCACGCTTGTGCGCTCGATGATGACGGAATCGGTGGACCACGAGTCGGCGTTACGCTTGATCCACACGGGCCGTTTCCTCGCGGGGATGCCGGCTTGGGGCTCTTGGGTGCTGTATGCGTTAGGCTCGTTGAACGCTAACTTACCAGCCTATGTCGTGCTGTCCGACCCTGGCGGATTTCCTGTCGATGGCGAGCGAAATTGGTCGTCTGGTTGGCTCCCAGCCACTTACCAGGGAGTCCAGTTTCGTGCGGGACGATCGCCCGTCTTGAATCTCGAGCCCCCACAAGGACGGGGAGATAACCGAGTCGCTCGCGCCGCGCAGCTCGACTTTCTCCAACACTTGAACCGCAACCATTTGAGCCGCAACCCGGGACACGAGGAATTGCTCGCGCGCATCGACAATTTTGAAACCGCGGCTCGCATGCAGTTGGCCGTGAAAGAAACTCTGGACCTGACCAGCGAAACCGAATCGACTCGCCGTCTGTACGGGCTCGACCGCGACGAAACCCGCGAGTACGGAACTCGCTGCTTGCTCGCCCGGCGTTTGCTTGAGCGAGGCGTGCGTTTCGTGCAGATCTATCTGCAAGGACAGCCCTGGGACACTCACAGTCGAAATGCCGAATCACTCAAGGGGCTGTGTGCGAAGACCGATCAGCCCAGTGCCGCGTTGGTGCACGACTTGAAGCAACGAGGCCTGCTGGACGACACGATCGTCTTGTGGACGGGCGAGTTTGGACGGCTTCCCGTGTCTCAGGGGGCGGACGGCCGAGATCACAACCGTCACGGTTTTTCGCTGTGGATTGCGGGCGGCGGCTTTCGTCGCGGCTACACGCATGGGGCGACCGACGACTTTGGCTACCGCTCGGTGACCGATATCGTGTCGGTCCACGATCTGCACGCCACGCTGCTCGAAGCACTGGGCATTGATCATCGTCGACTTTCACGCCCCTACGATGGCCGCGAGACCAGCTTGACCGACGCCGAAGTGACTCAAGCCCGAGTCGTGCAAGAGCTGTTGGCGTAAAGCAGCCCGCTCGCTTCGCGAGCGGAACAGCCGCGTGACGAGCGAGCGCCCTCCGCCATTTTTTCACAACGTGGTTGGGGGTAGGCGTCGCGGGTACGCTGGGCGGCTGATCGTCTCGCGAAGCGAGACGGCTACGTAGCCCGCTCGCTTCGCGAGCGGAACAGCCGCGTTGCGAGCGAGCGCCCTCGGCGATATTCACAACGCGGTTGGGTGTAGGCGTCGCGGGTACGCTGGGCGGCTGATCGTCTCGCGAAGCGAGACGGCTACTCTACGCGAGCCAGCGAGCGGCGTCTTTGGCCCAGTATGTCAAGATCATGCTCGCACCGGCTCGGCGGATGGCGAGCAATGATTCGAGCGCCACCGCACGTTCATCAATCCAGCCTTTGGCGGCGGCCGCTTTCACCATGCTGTATTCGCCCGACACGTTATAAGCCGAGAGCGGCACGCCTTTGAAACGTTCGGACAGAGTGCGGAGAATATCGAGATACGCGAGCGCGGGCTTCACCATGATCATGTCGGCCCCCTCGGTCAAATCCAACTCCACTTCCCGGATGGCTTGGTCAGCGGCCGCCGCGGGGTCCATCTGGTAGGCACGACGATCGCCGAACTGAGGCGCACTTTCGGCCGCGTCGCGAAATGGTCCATAAAAGGCACTGGCATACTTCGCGGCGTAGCTGAGAATCGGCACATGTTCGAAGCCCGCGCCGTCGAGCGCTCGACGAATCGCCGCCACCATGCCGTCCATCATGCCGCTAGGCGCAATTACATCAGCGCCTGCGCGGGCGAAGCTGACCGCTTGTTTTCCGAGCAATTCGAGCGTGGCGTCATTGTCGACATCGGGGCGGCCCGTCCGTTCGTTCACCACCCCGCAATGTCCATGGTCCGTATACTCGCAAAAGCAAACGTCCGCGATGCGTACCACGGTCGGCGCGGCCTCGCGAGCGGTTCGCAACGCTCGCTGCACAATCCCGTCATCCTGGTACGAATCAGAGCCGACGCTGTCTTTGTGAGGCGGAATGCCGAAAAGGATGACGCCTCCCAGCCCCAGGCGTTGAGCCTCTTCGATTTCCGCCGGCAGTTTGTCCAGCGACAATTGATACTGGCCCGGCATCGAGCCGATCTCGTGCCGAATTCCCTCGCCGGGCCGCACGAAAAGCGGCTGAATCAGGTTGCGCGGGTGCAGGCGAGTTTCGCGCACCAATTCGCGCACGCCGGGATGGTAACGAAGTCGTCGAAGCCGCGTCTGGGGGAAACCGTAGGAGTTGCTCATACGCTACATTAAACCGACTTAACGTGTCCCTTCCCAGACCACATCCCGTCGCAGGATTCACTCGCTCCCGTGTTCGGCTTCCTGAATATCGACAAACCACAATGGGTCACCTCGCGCGATGCAGTCGATCGAGTGAAATGGGCCGTTCGTCCGCATAAGGTCGGCCACGCCGGCACGCTCGACCCGCTCGCCACCGGCGTCCTGGTCGTCTGCGTCGGCCAAGCCACTCGACTGGCCGAGCAGGTCCAGCGGCACCCGAAGGCGTATGACGCTACGTTTTTGCTCGGGCGAGTGAGTGACACCGAGGACACCGAGGGAGTGGTGACCGAGTTGCCCGACGCACCACGGGTCGACCACCTTCAACTTGCCGCTGTCCTGCCGCAATTCATCGGCCGCATCCCGCAGGTGCCGCCGGCCTATTCCGCGGTCAAAGTCGATGGACGTCGAGCTTACAAACTGGCTCGCCGCGGACACGCCGTACAACTTGAAGCGCGTCCCGTGGATATTCATCAGCTCGAAATCGTGGAGTTTGAATACCCTCGACTTTGTTTGCGAATCGTCTGTGGGTCGGGGACCTACATCCGCAGTCTGGGACGCGACCTGGCGCGAGCGGTCGGCACGGAAGCGGTGATGACGGCTTTGCGACGCGACTGGATCGGACCTTTTCACGTCGAGTCAGCTTTGCCGATGGACGCGATCCATCGAGATACGATCGCGCAGCATTTACAGTCGCCGCTGACGGCGCTCGCCCCCTGTCGACGCCGCATTTTGACGCCCGACGAAGAGACGCATACTCGCAACGGTCGCTATATTCTCCGCGGTCAGATTGACGAACCGCTGAGTTGGCACGACCCCGAATCGCCGAGCGCTACTCCCAAAGGGAACTCGTCCGATTTTGCTCGGCTTGCTGTCGACCATGAAACGATCGCCGCGGTCAACGGTTCGGGCGAGTTGGTGGCGATTCTGCGGGAGCGAGGCGACGATCAACTGGGACCTAGCTTGGTTTTCCCCGTTCATGAATCGACCAACTGACGATGCGTCGATCGACGTTTATACTGCCGAGCCGACGCTCGCGATTCACGATGATTCGCCACGTCGACCTTGAACTTGCCCATGCGAACTTGCAGCGCCCAATTGCACGAAAGGCCTACACGTGAGTAATACTCAGCCTGCCACAACGTCGACAACGCCCGAGGTGGAGCAGATCCTGGTCGTTCCGACTTCGCTCTTCCATCAACTCGGCCACTTTCAGGGGTTTTCGAGCGATACGGCGCGGTATCTCGATAGTTTGCTCAGTCCGCAGCACACCAGCTACCGCCCGCGGCCGGACATGGAACGTGATCCATCCTTCAAACAACTCATCCCCTACGTCGTCTTCCGCTATATCGATCCAGCCGGCGCCGTTCATTTATTCGAATACACTCGCGGCAAAGGGCAGGGGGAGCAGCGACTGCATAGCAAGCGAAGCATAGGCATAGGTGGTCACATTTCCGCCGCCGACTCGGCTCATCAAGACGTCTATGCCGAAGGCATGCGCCGCGAGTTGGAAGAAGAGGTGGAAATCGACACGACGTATACGCAGAGTTGTCTTGGCTTGATCAACGATGACTTGACGGAGGTCGGCAAGGTTCATTTAGGCGTCGTTCATTTATTCGATGTAGCTCAGCCGCGAGTACGACCGCGCGAAGCCGACATTCTGGACGCAGCATTCCGCCCGCTAGCGGAATTGCTCGGTAAGCTGGAAGGCTTCGAGACATGGTCGCGAATATGCCTTGAGCAGTGCGAATTGAGGAAGTAGCCGTCGCGCTACGTAGCCGTCTCGCTTCGCGAGACGATCAGCCGCCCAACGTACCGACTGTGCCTGCGAAAAAATCCTCGCGTAAACTACCAGCGGCGATCACCCGCAACGCGGCGGTTCCGCTCGCGAAGCGAGCGGGCTACTGCTACGATCATTATTCCATGTTTACTCCGGTCTATCTCGACAATCACGCCACCACGCGAGTCGATCCGCGCGTGATCGAGGCCATGCTGCCGTACTTTTCCGACCACTTCGGAAATGCGGGCAGCACAAGCCATTCGTTCGGCTGGTATGCTCGCGACGCCGTCGACCAAGCTCGCGAGACCGTGGCTCGCGCCATTAATGCTTCTCCCCGAGAAATTGTCTTCACCAGCGGCGCCACGGAAAGCAACAATTTGGCGATCCGAGGCGTTGCCGAGCGCACTCGTCGTCGCGGCAATCACCTTGTCAGCGTTGCAACCGAGCATAAGGCAGTGCTCGATCCCCTCGCTCGCCTCGGTCGTCGAGGCTTCGAAGTGGCGCTGCTGCCCGTCGCGCCGGCAAACCAGCCAAACGCGGGTTGGCTTGATCCGCAGCAACTGGCCGACTCACTGCGCGAGGACACGCTGCTCGCGAGCATCATGTGGGCGAATAACGAAATCGGCGTGATTCATCCGCTGGCGGAAATCAGTGCAACGCTCCAGAAGCGAGGCGTCTTGTTTCATTGCGATGCGACTCAAGCCGTAGGAAAAATCCCGGTCGATGTGCGAGCGATCCCGGTCGACCTGATGAGTTTCAGTGCGCACAAGGTTCATGGCCCCAAAGGAGTCGGCGCACTGTATGTCCGCCGTAACTCTCCACCCCTGCGACTCGAACCGTTGCTCGACGGCGGCGGGCAAGAACAGGGGTTACGCAGCGGAACCTTGAATGTCCCCGGCATCGTCGGTTTCGCCAAAGCCCTGGAACTCGCCATCGCCGAAAGCTCGGCGGAAGCCCAACGGCAACGCGAGCTACGCGATCGACTATGTGCCAGCCTACAGTCGGCGATCACGGGCGTCACACTCAACGGCCCCACGCTCGACAACCCCAACTTGCGTCTTGCCGGCAATCTCAATTGCCGGTTCGACTACGTCGATGGCGAAGCGCTCATGATGAATCTCCGGGAGGTGGCAGTATCCAGCGGCAGCGCTTGCACGTCCACCAACCCCGAGCCAAGTCACGTACTCCGCGCGCTCGGACTCGACTCCGACCAAGCTCGCTCCAGTCTGCGTTTCGGACTAGGCCGCTTCACCACAGCCGAAGAGATCGACTTTGCGGTTCTCGCCATCGCGGAAACGGTTACGAAGCTGAGGAAAATGTCGAGCATGGCCTGAGGGTCGAGCCCCTGAATATCGCCCGACCGCCTCGCAACTCGTCGGGGAACCGGCAGGACGAGTTCGTTGGTGAATGTCGACGCTTGTGCCGCCGACAAGCGAGAACCCCCTCTTGGGGACTATCGCCAGCCCGGACGGCAAACTACTGTGAGGGGTGTTTTGCGGTTTCCCTTGAGCTTCACCCTCCAGCCTGCCCATGAATATCGTCGCCGCCACCGAATCGTTCGAATTGTGGCTTCGCGAACAGACCGAGGTTCGCGAATCGGACCTCCAATACAAATATGACGAGATGGCGGATCGCAACGACCCATTTCCCTTCTTTCGCGGCGCCTATTACCGTTGGGTTCAGCGGTGGAAGAAAAGCGGCGAGCGGTGGAGCGACGCCCCAGTCGTCTTGGCCGTGGGCGATATTCATGTCGAGAACTTCGGCAACTGGCGCGACTCCGAAGGGCGACTCGTCTGGGGCGTCAACGACCTCGACGAAGCGGATGAATTGCCCTACACCCACGACTTAGTTCGGTTGGCGGCAAGTGCGTGGTTCGCCAACCGCTCCACTCCACTACCGCTCAAATGGGGACGGATCTGCCGACTGCTGCTGGAAGGTTACTCCCAGCAACTCACCTCTACCGCACCCGCTCCCTTCGTGCTCGAGGAACATCACGGCCACCTAAGACAACTCGCGATGGCGGGCGATCGCGACCCCAAGAAATTCTGGAAGAAGATCAATAAGGTCCTGAAGTCTCCTGTCGTCAAGCCGCCCGTCGAGGCTCGCGATGCACTCATCCGCAGCCTTCCCTCGGAAAAATTGAGCATCCAGTTTCGCTTTCGCGAGCAAGTCGGCATGGGCAGCCTCGGCAAGCCACGCTATGTCGCACTGGCCGATTGGCGAGGCAGCCAGATCGCTCGCGAGGCAAAGGCGGTGACGCCGCCGAGCACTCAGTGGGCCGAGTCGGGACGTCGGCGAGTGAAATCGCGAATCGAAGCGGTATTGCGCAACGCGGTACGTTGCCACGATCCGTTCTTCGTCGTAGGCGCCCGCTGGACCACTCGACGACTCGCCCCCCGCTGTTCGCGTATCGAACTCGAATCACTGTCCCAAACCGAAGACTTCGCACAACTCTTTCAATCAATGGGCGCCGAGTTGGCCAATATCCATCTTGGCAGCGAAGCCGCTCGTGACGCCATCGCGAAAGACCTCGACAATCGCCCCAACTCGTGGCTGGAAAAGGCGGCAAGCAAACTCTGCGACGACATCATCGACGATTGGAGCGATTGGAAGAAGCACCGCAAGAATCGTGCTGCCAAGAAGAAACGTTAGGTCATTGGTCATTGGTCATTCGTCATTGGTCATTCGTCATTGGTTGTTCGTCATTGGTCATTGGTTGTGGGTTGTGGGAATACTGCGGGGCTGAAGATGTCGCAACATCTTGGCTGAAGGCCAAGTCCAACGTAGCCTGGGGCATCGCCCCAGGCACTCTCTCCAACTAGAAATAAGTCGTCACGCCTTCGACGACGTTGTAGTCGTCATCGACGATCGGCAAGAATTGCCAACGGTCGAACGTGGTGCAGGGATGAGAAATACCACATCCCACCATGTCTCCCACTTGCAGCGGCGAGTCCGCGGGGACGTCGACCATCGCATGCTGATCGTTCAACCCTACCACTCGATGATCTGAACCCAAGCCAATCGGCGGAGCATTACTGCCAGGTCGATAAAACCAGCGAGGCGCGGGTAAATCGGCGTCGAACGAGCAATCGCGTTTGCCCATCGAGAGAACCAATCGAGTCGGCTCGGGGCGAGTCAGCACGTAGGACCAAACTTCGAGCGCAGAACGTAAGCCGTCGCCTAATCCTCGCGCCGACGCCGATCGCTCAAGCAATTGCTCGTAGTACTGCTGCATCACCAGGGAATCATGCGTCAAATAGCAGCCGCTGCGCACCACCACCTGCGCGTCGGCAACTCCCACCTGCGCCAATTCCTCGGCCACCATGTCGAAGAAGCACGAACCGCCCGCCGTCACGATCACCGGTCCCGGCGCGAAGAGCGACTCGGCTGCACAGCGTCGAGCGAAATCGACGAGTTCGATGAGAAACGCTCGCACTCGAGAGTCGCGTTCCCCAGGGGTCGCGCCCGTAATCACTCCCTCGAACCCCTCGACGCCGCGCAATCTCAGCCAAGGCGCCGCGTCACGCACCGCGCGAGCGACCACCAGCGCCGCCTCAACGCCTCGACATCCACAGCGTTTGCCAGCAATACCCAACTCGACGAAGACATCGATCGGTCGGCGAGCCGCCCGGCCTCGCAGCGTTTCCACCAGTTGGCGCACGCCTTCCACCGAGTCGACCAAGCCGTAAAACTCGAACGCCGGGTCACGATCCAACTCGGCCGAGACCCAACGAATGGCCGTCGGTCCGAGCATTTCGTTGGCCAACAGAATGCGTTGCACCCCAAACTCACGGGCCACTCGCACCTGATGCAGAGTGGCCAAGGTGATCCCCCAAGCGCCATCGGCCAACTGCCGATGAAACAACTGTGGACTCATCGTCGTCTTGCCGTGAGGGCAAAGCTTGGCGTTGGACAAGTCGAGAAATCGCCGCATCCACTGGCTATTGTGATCGATCGCCTCGCGCTTCAAGAGCGCGACCGGCAGCGGCAGATCCTCACGCAACACGTTCCAGCCACGTGAAGCCAATTCCGCCAGCGGAAAAGGGGGCTCGCCTAGCGGCACCCCTTTGATCCGCCCGCTCAACTCCACGCGAGGCCCCATGTTCGACATGTCCGCATCAACTTCTCAGGTTGTTTACTTGCCGGCCTGCAACAGCTTACGCAGCACCGTCTGCAGAATGCCGCCGTTGCGATAGTAGTCGATCTCGACCGGCGTATCGATGCGCACATTCGCCACGAACGACTTGACAGATCCATCCGGCGAGGTGGCGTTGACCTTCACCGTGCTGCGCGGCTGAATGTTGTCGTCGAGTCCTTCGACCTCGATCAGTTCCTCGCCCGTCAGGCCGAGCGACTGCCAAGTGGTTCCCGGTTGGAACTCGAGCGGCAACACGCCCATGCCGACCAAGTTGCTGCGGTGGATTCGCTCGTAGCTGGTCGCAATCACCGCTCGGACGCCTAGCAGATACGTCCCCTTGGCCGCCCAATCGCGGCTGCTGCCGGTGCCATATTCGGCGCCCGCAATCACCACCAGCGGAATCCCCTCGTCGCGGTACTTCATCGCGGCGTCGTAAATCGACAGCTTCTCGCCGTCCGGCAGGTGGCGAGTCCAACCGCCTTCGGTGCCGGGAGCAACCTGGTTGCGAATGCGGATGTTGGCGAATGTGCCGCGGACCATCACGCGATCGTTACCGCGGCGAGCGCCATAACTGTTGAAGTCGACCGCCTGCACGCCATTGGCGATCAAGAAGCGACCCGCGGGTCCATCCTTGGCGATCGAACCGGCCGGAGAAATGTGGTCGGTTGTCACCGAGTCTCCCAACAGAGCCAACACTCGAGCCCCCTTCAGAGGCTTGACCGGCGTCAACTCTCGCGTCAGATCGACCAGGAACGGCGGCTCCTGAATGTAGGTGCTCTTCTCGTTCCAAGCGTACAAATCGCCTTCGGCCACCTTGATCCGATTCCACTCCTCGTTCGCCGTGAAGGCATTCGAGTATTGAGTGCGGAACATCTCGGGGAGCACGCAGCGCTCGATGGCTTCGTCAATCTCCGCCCGAGTCGGCCAGACGTCCTTCAGATAGACCGGTTGGCCGTCGCTCCCCACGCCAAGCGGCTCGGTCGCCAGATCGATGTCGGTCGAACCCGCCAGCGCGTAAGCCACCACCAGCGGAGGACTCGCCAAGTAATTCGCCTTCACATGGGGATTCACTCGACCTTCAAAGTTTCGATTGCCGCTCAACACGGCTGACGCGACCAAATCGCCTTCGGTCACCGCCTTGGCAACCGCGTCCGGCAAGGGACCGCTGTTGCCGATGCAGGTGGTGCAACCATAGCCCACAATGTGAAAGCCCAAATCGCGCAGAGCAGGGGTCAGGCCCGCTCGATCCAAGTAATCACTGACCACGCGCGATCCCGGCGCCAAGCTGGTCTTCACGTACGGCGGCACTCGCAGGCCTTTGTCCACCGCTTTCTTGGCCAACAACCCCGCCGCCAACATCACGGACGGATTGCTGGTGTTCGTGCAACTGGTAATCGCCGCAATCACCACGGCGCCATGGCCAATTTCGGTCTCCTGGCCGTCGTTCTTCACGACTCCCTTGCGAGTCAGTGCGGCGGCGTCGAGGTTGTAGCCACGCTGATTCAGGGGAGCTTGCAGCGATTGACGGAAGGCCGACTTCACGTTGCCCAACGCCAAGCGATCTTGCGGCCGCTTGGGGCCTGCCAGCGACGGAACGATGGTCGACAGATCGAGCTTAACGGTTTGCGTGTACTGCAACGCCGGCGTCTCTTCGGTGCGGAACAATCCCTGTTCCTTCATGTACCGCTCGACCAGTTCCACATCTTCCGCCGAGCGCCCCGTGCGACGCAGGAATTCCAGCGTTTCGGCGTCGACCGGGAAGAACCCCATGGTGGCGCCGTATTCGGGCGCCATGTTGGCGATCGTTGCTCGATCCGCCAACTTCATGCGACTCACCCCCGGTCCAAAAAACTCGACAAACTTGTTCACCACGCCGACCTTGCGCAGCATCTCGGTGATGGTCAGCACCAAGTCGGTCGCGGTCGCGCCGGGAGCGAGCTCGCCTACCAATTCGACGCCCACTACTTCGGGCAACAGCATGTACTGCGGCTGTCCCAGCATGGCGGCTTCGGCTTCGATGCCGCCGACACCCCAGCCCACCACGCCCAACCCATTGATCATGGTGGTATGGCTGTCGGTGCCTACCAGCGTATCTGGCAAAGCGACCGGTCCTGCTTGATCTTCGCGAACAAAGACCCCCTTGGCCAAGTATTCCAGGTTGACTTGATGCACGATGCCGACATTCGGCGGCACGACGCGGAAGTTGTCGAACGCACGCTGCCCCCACCGAAGGAATTCGTATCGTTCGGCGTTCCGCTCAAACTCGAGGTCGACATTGCGTTGCAGCGAGTCTGCGGCGCCGAAGTTATCAACCTGAACCGAGTGGTCGATGACCAGATCGACCGGAATGAGTGGATTCACTCGCTTCGGCTCGCCACCCAAGCGACGCATGGCGGCTCGCATGGCCGCCAGATCGACGACGGCGGGCACACCCGTGAAGTCTTGCATCACGACGCGAGCCACGTGGAAGGGGATCTCGACCTTGGCGGGCGCCGCCGCATTCCACCCCGCCAGCTGTCGGACGTTTTCCTCGGTCACGACATAGCCATCGCAGTTACGCAGGACCGCTTCCAGCAGAATGCGGATGGAAAAGGGGAGCCGAGAAATGGCGCCCAGACCTTGTTCTTCCAACCGCTGGATCCGATAGATCCCGATCGGTCCCTGGCTGGTGGAAAATGTGTCACGCGTGCGAAACGGGTCAAACACGGTCGAATTCGCGCTCATAGCCAGTATGCCTCGGCTAACCGCCGCTCACTTTGAGTTACCAGGAATTGGGATTTGTCGCGGTCAGCCTCATCGCCTGACCGAGCCGCGTCAACCGGGCAGATTCTAGCCCATCCCAAGGCCGTCGCGAAGTAGAGGAGACCGCAGTTAGTTGCCCGCTCGATTTCACAGGCAGCCGCCGAGCTGCTCGGAAGTCAAGACGGTCAGAAATCGAGGCGCAACTGGGGATCGTCGTTCGCTTCGGGGTTGAGTTCCTTGAACATCAAACTGGGCTGAATATCGCGATTGTTCTGATACTTGTCGCTGTCGTACTCGGTGATCGCCCCGTGAATCTGGTGGTAGAAGATCTGGCAGATCGGGACTCCCGCGTAGACACGGATCGGCTGGACCGCGAACATTTCGAGCGTCCAGTAGCCGCGAAAACCGACGTCGCCGAAGCCGGCCGTTACATGCACGAAGAGACCTAAACGCCCGATCGACGAGCGTCCCTCGATCATTGGGACCAGATTGTGTGTCTCCGTCCGCTCGCAGGTCCGGCCCAAATAGAGTTGATTCGGACTCAATACCAGCCCTTCGGGCGGAATCGTGATGCGTCGAGTGCGACTGGGCTGGCGCATGTCCAGCACCACCTCTTCGTACACCAACAATTCGTCGTGCAACGTGAGGTTATAGCTGTTGGGGTTCAGTCGAGCCGGGTCGAACGGATCGATGATGATGTTGGACCCAAGCTGTTGTTGAATTTCCGCGCCCGAGAGGATCATGGCAGCTTGGCTCCTACGAATGCGATTCCACGCCCACTTGCGGACACAAATCCTTGAGCGGACAAGCGTCGCACTGCGGCTTTCGCGCCTTGCACACTCGCCGACCATGGTGAATCACGCGATGGGAAAACATGATCCACTCTTCCTTCGGCAAGGCTCGCATTAAGTCGCGTTCGATCTTGACCGCGTCTTCATGGCGAGTGAGCCCGAGACGACGACTGATCCGAGTCACGTGCGTATCGACGACCACGCCCGTCGCCAAACCAAAGGCGGTTCCCAACACCACGTTGGCCGTTTTGCGACCGACGCCCGGAAGTTTGACGAGCGCTTCGAGATCATGAGGCACCTCGCCGCTGTGGTCTTCCATCAATTTCCGGCAGCAAGCCTGGATGTTCTTCGCCTTGTTGCGGAAGAAGCCGGTCGATTGAATCGCGGTTTCCAGCGTGGCGAGCGGCAGACGAGCTAGCTCTTCGGGCCCTGGGTACTTTTGAAAGAGTGGACCGGTAACCATGTTCACTCGTTCGTCCGTGCATTGCGCCGAGAGAATGGTGGCGATCAAGAGTTGGAAGGCATTGGCGTGCACCAACGCACACTCCGCGTCGCCATATTCCGACTTGAGACCAGCGATCAACGCCGCCACTCGACGTTTCTCTTGCGCCGCTTTCGCACCCGACATTCGGCGTCCTTTCGCGAGCTGATTGGCCGACACGCTCGATGGCCCCGGCGGACGAGCTTCGGCGGGTATCATAGCGAAAGCACCGGGAAAAAAAACAACACCACGGAGCGAAAGGTCGCGGCTGGATACTTCAGCCGCCCCCCCATTCGCCCCATGGTGTGCCTCAAGACACTCCCGGTTTACTTTCCGCGCTGAACCTTAGCGGTTACGGAAAATCAGTCGGCGACGGCCCGAGTTATTCGAGTAATTCGAATAGTAGGGGGCCGAGTTGTTCGTGGATCCTTCCGCGGCGGGCGTGCCGGGAGCAGCCGGTTCCTCGGCGCTCGCTTGTCGCACTTGTCCATCCTGGCCCGCGGCCTCCTCCTTCGCGAGTTCCTCGTCGCTAATCGGGGAGTTGGCATAGACGGCTACCCAGTAAGCCGTCCCTTCTGGACTGACGGCATATCCAAAGCCGGCGTCCGAAGTATTGCTCGACATGTTCGCCCAGTGCCCGCTGCTCGACTGCCAACCGGCGAAAGCCGCTTCCACAGTCGGGTAGCCATAGGCGATGTTTTCCATCACGCCGTACCGAAAACCGTAACGATAGGCGCGTCCCGACGGCCCACCGTTGCTGTAATGACTAAAGTCTCGAGTCCGCGCCATGTAGTTGGCGTGGTCTTGAGCCGCCTTGGTCAATGCCGGATTGATGCGGTGGTTCCGCAACCCGACTCCGCCACGAACCTGATTATTGCGGAAGAGCATCCGCAGCAGCGTCGGATGACGATGCAGCGGCACTTCCGCTTCTTCCGCCGTTTTCTGCGACGTTTCATCGCTGATCACCGGCTTGTTGACAACTTGCTTCTGCGGTTCACCCGCTTTCGCCTGCTCGCCAGTCTGAGCCGCTGCGGCCTGCGACTGGTTAGCTCCACTCTCCTGTGCTTTCTGTTCGACTTTCTCCTGAGCCGCTTGCGCCGGCGCCGTTGTTTCTTGGCCTGCCGCGAATGACGACATCGCGACTTGTGCGCCCATCAAAGCGACTGCAAACAAAACTCTCCTCATCCTAAACCTCCGTGACTCTGCAGAACGAAATTACTGGACCGAACCTCACGACTCGAACTGTCTCGAACCGCTCTCTGCTCGGCATCACCCACACCGTGTCCATGCGAGCTGATCACTGATGTACGCCCCGCAAGGAGCTCCATCCGCCATCAACTCGTTTGTCCCCGCTTGCCCCCTTCGTGGAAGGACCAGTCGCGGACTGGGAGTTGTCCTGAAGCAGGGGCGTTTTGGCGAACAAAAGGGCTGTCGGCAAGCCCCGACTGGCCCGAATGGAAAAAATATTCCCATGCCAAAGGGCCGTAAGAGTGCAAAGTTTTTTCCTTCGGTTCGACTCTTGATGACATCAAGTCGAACCTGCACAAGAGACGCAAGACACGAGAAATAAAAAGCTTGGGAAATATGTAGCGACCAACGTGGGTGCTCGTCTTGCCTGTGACACACTCTTCAAAATCGACGCCGACGGGCAACCTCCGCCACGACTAAAAATTCCGAAGTTTTTTCCCTTACAAGCCCTTTTGTCGCCGAAAAGCAACAAACTGAGGGCTCCTCTGGGTGGTTCGCTCTTGATGAGAGGCGTTTTTAGTCAAGTCGCTTCGCAAGCCTGCGTCTGACGCTCGATATGACCTCCCCGTAACCACCTCGTCGTCGATTCACGGCTGGTCTAAACTAGCAGCCAGTTTTCCGTCGCTGCGTGATTCGCGACGTACGGATTCCGCCTCCCATTTGCCTTGAAGGAAGATCCGCATGAAGATCCGCGACATTGTGGTGCATCGGCTGCTGGGAGGCACGGTCGACGGAGGTTGGCCCGAGGGACACCAGCCCGAGGACGACTTGCACGCACTCGTCGAAGTGGTCTCCGACGAAGGCATCACCGGCGTCGGCAGCGTCTTTACCAACTCGGCGCTCACCGCCGCGGGCGTTGAAACTCTACGGCAACACTGGCAGGGCGAGTCGGCGATCGAGCCGGAGCGAGTGAGCGAGAAGCTCCGGCAAAGTGCGTTCTGGCAAGGTCGAGGAGGGACGCTCGAACATGTGATCTCGGGCATCGACATTGCCTTGTGGGATCTCCTGGGCAAAGCCTGTGGACAGCCCGTTGCTCGCTTGTTGGGCGGATACTATCGGCAGAAGATCAAGCCCTACGCTTCGATTCTGTTCGACGAACCGGGACCGTTGGCCGAGCGAATTCGGTCGGTGGCGAGCCGCGGGTTTCGCGCGATCAAGCTGGGCTGGCGTCCTTTCGGCCGTCGCGACTCGAAGTTCGACGAATTGTTGGTGAAGACGGCTCGGGATGCCGCGGGCCCCTCGATCGATCTCTTGGTCGACGCGGGCGGCAGCGAACAGTTCTGGCCGCACGGATACAAATGGGCCAAGCGGACGGCGGAAATGTTGGCCGACTACCAAATTGGTTGGTTTGAAGAAGCGTTGCCGCCTGACGACATCGAGGGCTTCATTCGACTACGAGAGGTTTCGCCCGTCCCCATTGCCGGCGGCGAAGTACTCACTCGCCGCCAATCGTTCATCCCCTGGATTCAGCGGGGCGCCTTCGACATCGTCCAGCCCGACGCCACGAAGTGCGGCGGCATCACGGAAGCACGCCGGATCGCCTGGATGTGCGCGGATGCCAACCTGCAATTCGTCAGTCATGGCTGGAATACGGCCATCGGTTTGGCGGCCGACCTGCACTTGGCGGCCGCAATCCCGGTCGCCAAATATGTCGAATATTTGACCCCGGCTCCGTATATCGACGACATTATTACTCAACCGTTCCAGCTAGACGCGGACGGCCTGTTGACGATCCCCACCACCCCGGGGCTCGGCGTCGAACTGAATCGCGACGCCTTGCGTAGGTTTTCGGGCCGCTAGGCGATTCCTCTCGCTTCGTGAGCGGAATCGCCACGCTGCAAACCAGCGACGCCGCCAAGAAACACGAACAGGATCGGGAATGGGTGGCTCGCCTACATGATTGATCGCGCTGGTTAAGCGGCTTTTCCGCTCGCGAAGCGAGCGGGCTACAACGCTGCGAGCGGGCTACGTAACGAGCGGGCTGCTCCGAACTTGAACCTCGCTTCGCGAACGGCTAATCTAGACGTAAGTTTCGAGCCCGCCTTACGCTTCTTCCGCGATGCATGACGCGAACGGAGGTTTGTTGCTGTGACATCCATGGCTGCCTGCCGCCCCAAATATCGCTCGTTGGCCTCCCTGCTATTCGCCGGCTCATGGCGAATTTCTGGCTGGGCCGTCCTCCTCCTCTGTCTATCCGCATGCTGGGCAACTTCTCCGCTATCGGCTCTCGGCGGACCTGCGGACGATCCCGAAGCGTTGAAGTTCTTCGAGCTCCATGTGCGTCCGGTGCTCGCCCAACAGTGTGTCCATTGCCACGGCCCCAAGAAACAACGAGGCGAATTGCGACTCGACTCGCGTGAGGCCCTGCTCAAGGGCGGCGAATCGGGGCCGGCGATCGTCCCGGGAAAGCCTGAAGAGAGCCTGTTGATCGAGGCGATCAATCACGAGTCGTTCGCGATGCCGCCCGAGTCCAAACTGGCCGACGCTGAAATCGCCGCCCTCACCACCTGGATACGCAGCGGCGCCCCTTGGCCTGAATCGGAGCGAACGATCCTCGCCGGCCCCCGCTCTCGCAAGTCGATTGGCGAGTCGGACCGTCAGTACTGGGCCTTTCGTCCTGTCCAGCGGCAACAGGCGGCCGCATCCGCCTTCACTGCTCGCAGCCTGAATTCGGTCGATCCCTACATCGAGCAGTCGCTCGCAGCCATGCGACTAACTCCCGCGCCCGCGGCCGATCGTCGCTCGCAGCTCCGTCGGCTGTATTATGATTTGGTCGGTCTGCCGCCATCGGCCGAGGACGTGGCGGAATTCGCGGCGGACGAGTCGCCCGACGCGTGGGAGCGGCGAGTTGATCGGCTGCTGGCTCACCCGCGGCACGGCCAGCGCTGGGCTCAGCATTGGCTCGACTTGGTCAGGTACGCCGAATCGGATGGCTTCAAGCAGGATGATTTCCGACCGACCGCTTGGCGGTATCGCGACTATGTGATCGACGCCTTCAACACCGACAAGCCGTACGATCGCTTTGTTCAAGAGCAATTGGCGGGCGATGAGTTGGCGCCGGGCGATCCCGAAGCGTTAGTCGCCACTGGCTACTTGCGGCACTGGATGTATGAATACAACCAGCGAGACGTTCGCAGCCAATGGAACAACATTCTGAATGACGTCACCGACGTCACGGCCGACGTCTTTTTGGCCATGGGCATGGGCTGTGCTCGCTGCCATGACCACAAGTACGACCCGCTGCTCCAGCGCGACTACTACCGGCTGCAAGCCTTCTTCGCGGCCCTGAGCCCGCGAGACGATCTGGCGGTGGTGAGCGTGCAGGAAGTAGCGGCCTACCATGAACGGTTGGCGGACTGGGAACAGAAGACCGAAGAACTGAGGCTCGAGACAGCCGAGTTGGAGAAAGCGGTCCGTGACCGCATCGCCACGGGCGCCATCGAAAAGTTCCCGAAAGATGTCCGACCGATGTTGCGCAAAGCGCCCGCGGAGCGCGATCCGTTCGAACGCCAGATTGCCGACTTGGCGAATCGCCAAGTGTTGCTCGAGCAAAAGAACGTCAAGATGGAGACCAAGCTGAAAGACGCCGTGAAGGAGAAGTGGCTCGCGTTGCAGAAAAGGCTGACCGAGTACGAAATCGACAAGCCGACCCCGCTGCCAACGGCTCAAGCGGCGACCGATATCGGCCCCGTGGCGCCCCCGACCTTTGTCCAAGGCACTCGTCACACGTCACCCATCGCACCCGGATTTCTCAGCGTTTTGGACCCTGCGGACGCGACGATTTTGCCGCCACCGACGGGGACGGCGACCACGGGTCGACGTTTGACGCTGGCTCAATGGATCACTCGTCCCGATCATCCCCTGACGCCGCGAGTGATGGCGAATCGAGTCTGGCAGTACCACTTTGGTCGAGGATTGGCTCGATCGGCTAGCGACTTCGGCAAGTTAGGCGAAGCGCCGACGCATCCCGAGTTGCTCGACTACTTGGCCGCGACGTTGGTCGAGCAGGGCTGGCATTTGAAGCCGCTGCACCGCTTGTTGGTCACTTCGGCGACCTATCGCCAATCGGCCCTCGAGCCCGCCTCAGAGATGGCTCGCAACACCGACCCCGACAACCGATTCCTGTGGCGCATGAACGTCACTCGACTGCACGCGGAGCAGATTCGCGATTCGCTGTTGGCTGCGACCGGCGAATTGCGCGAGGAAACGGGCGGGGCGAGCGTCGATTGGGGCCAACCGAGACGATCGGTTTATACCAAAGTGCTGCGTAACACTCGTGAACCGTTGCTGGAAGCGTTCGACGCGCCGGACCATATTTCCAGCGCGGCGGAACGCAACGTGACGACAACGCCCAACCAAGCGTTGCTGATGATCAACGGTCCCTACACGATGGCGCGAGCGCAAAAATTGGCGGGCCGCTTGCGACAAGCACGGTTGCCGAACGATTCGGCCAAAGTCCAACAACTTTACGCCTGGACGCTCGCCCGCGCACCTACGGCGGCGGAAGAGCGCGAGGCGATCGAATTTCTCGGCGAATCGGCCAGCGATTCCAAAGCACAAGATGCCGCGTGGGTCGATCTATGCCATGTGCTGCTGAATTCGAACGAATTTTTGTACGTTGACTGAGAGGATCTCCAGCATGGCCGCCGAATTCTCAAGCCGAGCGAACCTCCGTCGCCAGCCCGCGTTGGAATTGGGTTCGTCGAATTCCGCGGGCTTTTCGCGTCGCGACATGTTGATGCAGGGGGGAGGCGGGTTCGGAGCACTGGCTCTCAGCTATCTGTTAGGCGGCGGCATAACACAAGCGGCCTCGCCCGACTCATCACATGGGCTCGCCGCCAAACCGGGCCCGCGCGGTCCGCATTTGCAACCGCGAGCGAAGAGCGTGATTTTCGTGTTTCTCGAGGGCGGGCCGAGTCATATCGACTTGTTCGATCCCAAGCCGAAGTTAACCGAGTTGGCGGGGAAGCCGCTCCCCGACAGTTTCGGCCCCGTCATCACGCCGATGGGCGAGTATGACGCGCCGCTGTTGGCGTCCAAACGGAAGTGGAAACAGCATGGCGAGTCAGGATTGTGGATTAGCGATTGGCTGCCGCATATCGCGAACTGCGCCGACGACTTGTGCGTGATCCGTTCGTGCTGGGCGGATGGCTTGAACCACTCGAACGGCGTCTGTCAGATGAACACAGGCTCGATCCTCGCGGGTCGGCCGTCGCTAGGCGCGTGGGTCAGTTACGGTTTGGGGAGCGAGAACCAGGACCTGCCCGCGTTCGTGGTGTTGGAAGACAATCCTGGGAAGGTAATCAACGGGCCGCGGAATTGGGGGGCTGGTTTCATGCCAGCCGTTTACCAAGGGACCGCGATGCGAGGCGGCAACGAGCCGATTCCCTATCTGGCGCCGCCGTCGGAAGTCGCGGGCGACCGGCAGCAGCGGAAGTTGAGTTTGCTGGAGCGAGTGAACCGGCGGCACGCCGCCGAGCGCACGGACCAGTCGGAGTTGGATGCACGGATTCGCAGTTATGAACTCGCGTTCCGCATGCAAGCCGCCGCGCCGGGAACGGTCGACTTGAGCGACGAGACCGCGGAAACTCAACAGCTGTACGGCATGGATCAGAAAGAGACAGCCGACTTTGGCCGACAGTGTTTGCTGGCCCGAAGGTTGGTCGAACGAGGCGTGCGGTTCGTCCAACTCTATCATGGCTCGGGCAGTCGCTGGGATGCGCACTCGAACATCGAAAAGAACCACACCGAAAACTGCCGTGCGTCGGATGCACCGGTCGCCGGTTTGTTGCGCGACCTGAAGCGTCGCGGGTTACTGGACGAGACGCTAGTGATTTGGGGCGGCGAATTTGGACGGACGCCGATGAGCGAGAAGGGGGACGGCCGCGACCACAATCCTTACGGGTTCACCATGTGGATGGCAGGCGGCGGAGTAAAATCGGGCGTGGCAGTGGGAGCGACCGACGAGATTGGTTTGCATGCGGTCGAGCATCGAGTGCATGTGCACGATTTGCACGCCACCATCCTTTACTTACTGGGAATCGATCCCGTGCAGTTGGTCTATCTGCACAAGGGACGCCCCGAGCGAGCGACCTTGAACGAAGGCGAAGTCTTCCGCAAAGTGTTAGCGTAACCGAATCGTAGGTGAAGCGAGTCTCGTTCTCGATTCTTACTGGTCGAGTCACAGCCTCCGCGCACTCGAATCCCTGCATTCAAGCCCCACACTCCTCAACCGCTCCGCGCCTCCCCCACAGAAATCGTAATCCTCTGTTCAGCAGGCCCCGTTTCCCTTCCGTGCCGTTCCGTGTTTTTCCGTGGCCAAATTGGTGGGGCGGCGTTGGTACGCGCTGCTGCTGTTCATCTCGCGAAGCGGGATGGCTACGATCCAGTGGCGAAAAGACCGCCGCAAGCCGCGGGCGGGGGCGAATTTCGTTCCTTCCACCCTTCTCGACCTGCGGTCGCACGGTAAACTTGAGCCCATGAAGAAAATCACAAAACTGCTGGTGGCGAATCGCAGCGAGATTGCGATTCGGGTGTTTCGCAGCGCGCATGAGCTGGGTATCCGGACGGTGGCGATCTACACGCATGAAGATCGCTATGCGTTGCACCGCTTTAAGGCCGATGAGGCGTATTTGATTGGCCAGCCGGGCGAGCCAATCCGCGCGTATCTGGATGTCCACAACATCGTGCTGCTGGCGCAGCGGCAGGGCGTTGACGCGATCCATCCGGGTTACGGCTTCATGTCCGAAAACCCCGAGTTGGCTCGAGCGTGCGAGAAGGCGGGCATTCTGTTTGTCGGACCGTCGGTCGAGGCGCTCGAGCAGTTGGGCGACAAGACTTTCGCCCGTAATCTGGCCATGCGAGTGGGAGTGCCGGTGCTCGGCGGGAGCAAAGAGTCGCTCCAGCATGTCGAAGATGGCCTGAAGATCGCCCGACAGCTCGGCTACCCCGTAATCATCAAGGCGGCCAAGGGCGGCGGCGGTCGCGGGATGCGAGTGGTCAAGGAAGAGGCGGAATTCGCCAGCGCGTTTGACCAGGCTCAGCGCGAGTCGCTGACAGCGTTCGGCAGCCCCGAGATCTTTGTCGAAAAGTTCGTGGCGCAAGCGAGTCACATTGAAGTGCAGTTGCTGGGCGACAAGCACGGCAATCTGGTGCATCTCTGGGAACGCGATTGCTCGATCCAGCGTCGCCATCAAAAGGTGGTCGAAATCGCCCCGGCGCCGCAACTCGACCAAGACGTGCGGAACGCACTGTGCGAGGCCGCTTTGGCGATCGGCCGCGAGGTGAACTATTACGCCGCGGGGACGGTCGAGTTTCTGTTGGATCGCGAAACGAACCAGTTCTATTTCATCGAAGTGAATCCGCGGATTCAGGTCGAGCATACGGTGACGGAAGAGGTGACGGGGGTCGACATCGTCAAGTCGCAGATCCTGGTCGCTCAAGGGTCCCCGCTGTCGGACCCCGAGATCGGTTTGCCGTCGCAAGCCGACATCAAGACGAATGGTTTTGCGATTCAGTGCCGAGTGACGACGGAGGATCCCTCGAACAACTTCATGCCCGATTATGGGCGAGTGGCCCACTATCGATCGGCCAGCGGCATGGGCATTCGACTGGACGCGGGGAGCGCCTTCAGTGGCGCGGTCGTCAATCCATTCTATGACTCGCTGCTGGTGAAGGTCTCGGCGCGCGGTCGTCGCTTCATCGATGCCGCTCGCCGGATGGAACGCTGCTTGCAAGAGTTCCGCATTCGCGGCGTTAAGACGAACATTCCGTTTTTGATCAAGCTGATCACGCATCCTCAGTTCTTGGATGGGCGAGCGACCACGCGGTTTATCGACCAGACTCCCGAGTTGTTCAAGTTGCCCAAGCGACGTGATCGGGCCACCAAGCTGCTGACTTTCTTGGGGGATGTGATCGTCAATGGCAACTCGCTGGTGAAGGATCGTCCCAAGGCGACTCGCCGGCTCCCCGCGCCAGTTCCCGCGATCGATCGCTATTCGCCGGTGCCGCCGGGGCTGCGCGATAAGCTGCGGACGCTCGGTCCCGCCAACTTTTGCCAGTGGGTGTTGCGCGAGCGGCAGTTGTTCGTCACCGACACGACGTTCCGCGACGCGCATCAATCACTATTGGCCACTCGTTTCCGCACGCACGATTTGCTGGAGATCGCCGACGCGTACGCTCGTCGCTGCTCAAACCTCTTTTCGCTGGAGATGTGGGGCGGGGCGACGTTCGACACTTCGATGCGATTCTTGAAGGAGTGTCCGTGGCAGCGGCTGGCGGAGATGCGGGAGCGGATCCCCAACATTCCGTTCCAGATGTTGCTGCGAGCGTCGAACGCCGTCGGATACACCAATTATCCCGACAACATCGTGCAGGAGTTCGTGAAGGAGTCGGCGGACGCGGGGATCGACGTTTTCCGCGTGTTCGATGCGCTGAACTGGGTGCCGAACATGCGAGTGGCGATGGAGGCGGTGCTGAAGACTTCCAGCATCTGCGAGCCAGCGATTTGCTATTCCGGCGACATTCTCAATCCCAAACGCGACAAATACACGCTGCAGTACTACGTCGACTTGGCGAAGCAGCTGGAGAAGATGGGCGCCCACATGCTGGCAATCAAGGATATGGCCGGTTTGTGCAAACCGTACGCGGCCGAGAAACTGGTGCGTACGCTCAAGCAGGAGATCGGCATCCCGATCCATTTCCACACGCACGATACGGCCAGTATTCAGGCCGCATCGTTGCTCAAGGCGACCGACCAAGGAGTCGACGTGGTCGACGCGGCCATGGCGCCCATGTCGGGCGGCACGTCTCAACCTAACCTGAACACCTTGGTCGAATCCGTGAAATTCGGCGAGCGTGATACGGGTCTGCACACGCCCGACTTGGACGCGATGGCGAATTACTGGCAAGCGGTGCGCGAGTTCTACAAGCCGTTCGATACCGAAATGGTGCCAGCCACCACCGACTTGTATAACCACGAAATGCCTGGCGGACAGTATACGAACCTGCATCAGCAGGCGGCCGCCTTAGGTTTGGCCGACCGCTGGGCCGACGTCTGCCACATGTACGCCGAAGTAAACGACCTGTTTGGCGACATCGTGAAAGTCACCCCCACCTCCAAGGCGGTAGGGGATATGGCGCTCTTCATGGTCGCCAACAACTTGACCAAAGAGGATATCCTGCGGAGCGATCGCGAGTTTGCGTTCCCCGAGTCGGTGGTCGATTTGATTGGCGGGCGCATGGGCCAGCCGCCCGGCGGATTCCCGCCGGAAGTCGTCACTCGAGTGATGCGGGACATGGCGGTCATGACGGGACGACCGGGCGAGACGTTGCCGCCCGCCGACTTTGACAAGGCGACCGCGGAAGTGCGCGAATTCCTGCATCGCGAGCCCTCGCGACGCGAGGTCTTGTCGTACCTGTTGTACCCCAAGGTTTACCGCGACTTCGTCGCTCACCAGTTGCGGTACTCGGACACCAGCGATTTGCCGACCCCGGTGTTCTTCTACGGACAATTGCCGGGCGAAGAGTTCGCGATCGACATCGAACCGGGCAAGACGCTGATCGTCAAGTTCACGAATGTGGGCGAGCCGCATGCGGACGGTCGACGATCGGTCTTCTTCGAATTGAATGGTCAGCCGCGCGACGTCACCGTGGTCGACCGTAGCCTGGAACCCGAGACCAAGTCGGCGCCCAAGGCCGACCCCGCCAACCCCAAGCAGGTCGGCGCCAGCATGCCGGGTATGGTAGTCACCGTCACCGTCCAAGTGGGCGACCAAGTGACGAAGGGGCAGAAGCTATTGAGCTTGGAGGCCATGAAGATGGAAGCGACCGTGTACGCCGAACGAGACGGCAAGGTCGCTCAAGTCCTCGTGAAGCCCGGCACTCCCGTTCAAACCGGCGACTTGATGGTGGCGTTCGAGTAGGCGAGAGCTTGTTGTAGCGGACAATGTACGGTCGAGCTTTCGCCTTGGCGGTAGCGAGACAGTAGTTCCTTGGAGCGTTGAGCAAGCATGCGGCGCACTTCGCGCCGCTTGCCCTTCACTCGCGGGATTGTCATCGAATCATACGCCGTGGTCTGATGTCGCATCCACGCAATCACGGCCGCTTCCGCTCGCTGTTCGATCGGAATCCGCTTCGTGCGAGCCACCGTGCCGCTACCGACGGGCGTTGCGTGAGCGGACACAGCCTCGGCCAGCCGCTGAGCGAGCGCCGCGTGGCTGGGATGAAACGCTAAGAAACTCACCACGGCCCCAGTAAAGTCCTCGACGTACTCGGTCTGAGCCTTCTCGCGCCGTTTGGCGTCGGCTTCCTTGCGTTTGGCGAAACTCTCCGTCGAACGCTCGGCGGCCAGCTCGTCTTTAATCCGGGCAATCGTGTCCGCCGGCGCCCACACCCCGCGCGAGAATAACTTGCGTCCCTTTTTCTCCTGCACCACCCAGTGATCGCCCGCCGCTTTCACTCGACGAGTCAGCGCGGCGTCGCCCGGCGCCAACAAAACCCACCCGGCTGGCGCCGTGAGCACTCGACCATCGCTCGCTCGCACCGTATTGGGATTCGGCCCTGGAGTAAATGTTGCGGACATACTGGTTTCGCCTCCTTAGTAGCCCGCTCGCTTCGCGAGCGGAATAGCCGCGCGACCCGCGTGCGCCCCTCGCCGCCAGCCGAGCCGCGGCATCGACCGGAGCGACGGGCTGGAAGTCCGGCGTACATCCTAGCCCAAGCCTGCGGACATCGAGCTATCCGTGGCGTCGGACGAGAACGCCACGCTCACTTCATAGCCTCCCTGCGAGTAGCATTCTTTCGTCGGAATATACCAGGGACCGCCGTCGCCATAAGCGGCGACCGCGACGAATCGGTCGGGCGATAGCTGTTGAGCTCGCAACTGGTACTCGATGAACGACTCCGCCGGCAAATGCAGCATCTTCGTGCCGCCAATCTCCAACGACGACAGGATGATCGGCACTTTCTGTTCGCAGCGACGAATGAACGCCACGGTGAACGCCGGACGATTCCGAGCGACCACGGGGTTGCTGTTGTTTTTGATTTGCTCTTCGAGCTTCGCCGCGTCAAACATGGGATTGGGGGTCAGCAGCAACGGCTGAGCCCGCCATTGAAACGTCTGAACCGACTCACGCTGCAATTGCCGCTCCGACGCCGCCAGTCCTTCGTACATGCGTGCGGTCAGACGCACGCGAGCGTCAGGCGTGCCATCGTTGTACTTGCCCGCCGCCACATTGCCCGAACAGCCCGTGAAGTAGATGTGAGTCGTATCGGGTTCGTCGGCCTGCCGCTTCTTGCGAGCCAACCCCACGAATTCGCTGGTGACTCGGCCGTCCCCATAGAAACTCATCGGGTGCGTCGCATAGTAGTGACACGCCACCAACTTCTTGTCCCCTTCGTAGAAGGCGATGGTCTTGAGCCACGGGTCGATCAAGCCGTCCGGCAACTCTTGCAACTTCTTGTCCTTGGTGGCGCTGCCTCGCCAATGCAGAATCTTGCCGTCGGGTCCTAAGAAGCGCCGGTTGGAAGCGACGCCCTGAACTTGTGCCTGCCCGCGAGCCACGTGGGTCACGGGTCGAGCCGATCGAATCGCCTCGGCGACCGCCTTCTTCGCCCGCTCGACGCAGTCCATGAAGTACGAAACGTCGACGATCGCTGGCAGATCGCCTTGCGCCGCCACCAGCTTCTGAGCATCGAGACACGCAAACGGCGCATTGTGTTGGTGCACGCACTGCACGGCCACTCGGTCGGCCGAGGTGCCGGCCGCGGCCGCCAGCGCCTCACGCCACATCACGTGGCCGCTATTCAAAATCCCCGTCCAATCGACCGCGCAAACGACGACTGGCTTTTGCCCGCCTCCCAGCAGCACAAATCCGATGGCCTCGGCTGCATCATCCACGGCGCTGACCGGCTTGATCCAGCCTCCACAGCAACCGTGCCCCATCGGCGGCGTTACGTCGAGCCGGAAGGGGGCGATTCGCAACGGTCCTGCTGAATGGTCAGTCGCAGATGCGTCGTCCGCCCAAGTGGGTGAAACCCAGTCGGTCGGTCGAGCCGCCAGCGCCACCAGTCCCGCCCCCAATGTCTTCACCACTTGCCGCCGTTCCCTGTTCGCCATCGACATATCCTCCTGCAAATTGACCTAGGGTGGGAAAGGACCAATGTGCGGCGACAATAGGTAGGCCAGGCGTCGGTCGCTCGCAATTATGGCTTGGGTTGCTCGTGGACCGAGGGCCCGATGATCGAGCCGATCTCGCGTTCGTCCAATTCCTCTTGCTCGATCAACGCTCGGGTGAGCGCCTCGAGTTTCTCCTTTTGCTCGATCAGAAGCGACATGGCTCGTTGGTCAGCCATCCGCAGCAACTTGGTCACTTCTTCGTCGATCGATTCCATGGTCCGTTCGCTGAACGCTCGTTGCCGATGCAGTTCGCGTCCCAGGAATGGATCTTCGTCCGACATCTTGTAGCTGACTGGTCCCAGCTTTTCGCTCATGCCCCAGTGCGTGACCATGTGTCGAGCGAGGCTGGTGGCGCGTTCCAAATCATTCTCGGCGCCCACCGTGGTCTCGCTGTACATGATCCGCTCGGCCGCTCGCCCTCCCAGCATGACGATCAACAGATCGCGCAGCTCGTTTTCCGACTGATTCAAGCGTTCTTCGTTCGGCATTGTGTGCGTCGAGCCAAGCGACCTGCCGCGGGGAACGATCGTCACCTTGTGCACTCGATGAGCACCAGGGAGCAGCCACGCCGTCAACGTATGGCCCGCTTCGTGGTAGGCGGTCTTTTCCTTTTCCTTGGGCTGCAACACTTCTTCGCGTTTCGCCCCCATCAGCACCTTGTCGCGGGCATGATCGAAGTCGGACATGTCGACGCGAGTCTTGTTTTGTCGAGCCGCCCAAAGCGCGGCTTCGTTGACAATGTTGCGAATGTCGGCGCCGGTGAGCCCGATCGTGGAAGCGGCCAGCGTCTCGATTTCGACATCGTCCGCCAACGGCACCTCGCGCACATGGACCTTGAAGATCTCGATGCGTCCCTTCAACGTGGGGCGTCCGACCGTGATGTGTCGATCAAAGCGACCGGGGCGGAGCAGGGCGGGGTCGAGCACATCGGGACGGTTGGTCGCCGCCAAGACGATGACCGCCTCGCTCGGACTGAATCCATCCATCTCGCCCAAGATCTGATTCAGCGTCTGTTCGCGTTCATCGTGCCCGCCGCCGAGCCCAGCGCCGCGTTGCCGCCCTACCGCGTCGATTTCGTCGATGAAGATGATGCAAGGGGAGCTTTCCTTCGCGGTCTTGAACAAGTCCCGCACGCGACTCGCGCCCACACCCACGAACATCTGAATGAACTCGGAACCGTTCACGGAGAAGAAGGGCACGCCCGCTTCACCCGCGACCGCGCGCGCCAACAACGTCTTTCCCGTGCCCGGCGGACCGTTCAGCAACACGCCCTTGGGGATGCGCCCCCCCAGTTTCTGGAACTTTTGCGGGCTCTTCAGAAACTCGACGATCTCCAGCAGGTCCGCCTTCACTCCCTCGAGACCCGCGACATCCTTGAACGTAATCGGCTGTCGAGCAGCCTCGTAGCGTTTGGCGGGACTCTTGCTGAACCCGGTGAGGAACCCGCCACCCATTAACTGTTCGCGAGTCCGACGGAATTGCAGCCAGAAGAAAACGAACATGGCCAGCGACACGCCGATTGCGATCAGCCACAGGATCTCGAGCGCCGATCCGCCAGTCGCCATCACTCGGTAATCAATGCCGCTCGCCCGCAGCAGCGACATCAGTTTCTCGCGCGACGAATCGTTGCGAGGCAGATTGACGAAGAACTTCTTGCCGTACTT
The DNA here is from genome assembly GCA_046349915.1 of Pirellulales bacterium. GTDB lineage: Bacteria > Planctomycetota > Planctomycetia > Pirellulales > Pirellulaceae > CAIXSC01. Next base: position 434,406 of record JAXMBL010000005.1, read on the forward strand.
TTGGCGTTCGTTCTTCTCCTTATCCCAATGCGTAATCTTCTTCCCCGACTCATCGAATTCGTCTGCTCGTTCCGGCGGATCCTTAAACACGCCGAAAGCCTGCGTATCGCCGATTTCGAGTCGCAGTATGTTGGGCTCGGCCAGCTTGACTTGCTCTTCGAACACCGGGTAGGGGAGTTCGGAACGCGAGACGTTCGACGATGCCAGGAAAACGGCAAAGATCAGACCGAGCGCCAACATCAACAGGACCAAGTTGAATCCCATGGGGCGAGCGGGCCGCCCTCCCTTCTCGTCGGGCGGAGATGGGGGACGATCATCGGGCGAATTGGCCATGTGGCGGAGCTTCCTGAAGAATCCTTGTCCGAGCCTCTCACTGCAAACGCTCTATAGTAATCAAGTCGCCGCGCGACATGCAGGGGGCGGCGGGATGCTGAATTAAGGGATCACGCCGGTTCCCCCTCCCCCGTAGGCCGGATCAGCCAGAAGACTCGGCAATCAAGTCGCCGCCAGCCCAACTCCTGCCTGTCAATTGGTTTGCACTCGTTTGGCGTCCCATGCCATCGAACCGCCCCGGCGAGTCCCCAGACCCTACTGCACTTTGGTCGCACGCAACTCGCGAGCCGAACGTTCACCGTGTAGCGTGACGACGTACAGCCGATCTTTTCTCAGGAACTTTGGCGCCTCGGCGAGGACCGCGAGCCGCTCGCCATACCGCTGCTGCAATTCCGGCAGTTGACGACCGTGCACAATCACCACTCGATGTTCGTCCTCTTCCAAAAACTGATTCACGGGCACAAAGGGTTTCGGCAGGTACGGCGAGGCGACCGTCGCGTCGGTCACCTGAGCGGTTGAGCTCAAACCGCCCGGGATGAAGGCTGATTGATCAAGCGTTAGCTCGCGAATGGGCCGTCGCCCATAAAACACCCAACTCGGTTCCAACCCACCAAGCGCAGCCACCTCGGCTTGCGAATCGAATTGGTCGATGGCCGCGAGCAACCGATCGGCTTGCTGATACCGATCGACAACTTGGGGCGCCACGCCAAGCAGCAGGGTCGAGAAGGCTACGGCGGCCGTCGCGAACGCACCCGCCGCATACTTGAATTGCTCTTGTCGCCACCACCACCAGGCGACCGCCGATCCCGCGATGGGCGCCAACCCCAACACGGCCAGCCATTCGGCCCCTGGCAGGAACCGGCGAGCGACCAAGGGGAGCGCGAACAAGAGCACAGCGCCGGTCAAGCCGAAGACGATCAAGGGAACTCGCGCCAGCCAGCGGCCGACCGCGATCCTCCCCTCGCTCCATCGCGCCACGAAGTCAGCGGTCAGCAGTGCCAAGGCTGGATAAGCGGGCGTCACGTAGCTGGGCAACTTGGTACGAGCGAGCGAGAAAACTCCGATCCAGACCCCAGCCCAGCAGAGAGCGAATACAACGCCACCGGCGTCGGCGCCCAGGAGTCGCCAGCGCCGTTTGAGGTCGACCGCCCAGGGGCTGGCGAACACGGACCAGGGAAAGAACCCGATACAGATCGCGACTGGGTAGAACCACGGGCCGCCTCGATGCCCCTCGAAGCTCTGCACCGCGCGAGCCACATTGTGCTCCCAAAAGAAGCCGCGCAAGAACTGACCGTCTGTCCTGATTCCGACCCAAACGTACCAAGGTCCCGCAACCGCCAGGATCATGGCGATTGCGAGCAGTGGTCTCATGTCCCAGCAAGTTTTCAAGAAGTGCAGGGGAGCAAAGGGTCGGAGCGCTGCCCGGCCCCACCCCCACAGTCGACGCCCCCAGCCGAGGACAGCAGTGGATTCACCCGTTTCGCTCGAGTGGGATTCGCTTGAGCTGACCTCGGTTGCAGGTTGGCGCAGCCGGGCGACCAGCAGGAACATGCCCACAACAGCGGTCGGCAGTACAGCGCCCACCGGCCCTTTCGCAAGCACGGCCAGTCCCATCGCGGCATACGTCCCAATCGCAGTCGAAATTCGCAGCGGGACATTCCACCCGCGGCCTCCCAGTAACTGGTCTCCGGCCTCGTCCAAGCTCGCAGCGGCTAATTCCCCCTGCGGACTTGCCCCAGCACCTCCCACCGCCACGGACCTTCGCGGAAATTCTCCGCACACAAACAGTGTGATAGCCAGAGTCACGCAGAAGAGCAGGACGGAATCGGGAGTCGCGGCGCGCGCGGCCACATCAAACATGAGGGTCGAGCAGAGAATGACTCCCGCCCATAAACCAACTCGGGGACTGAATAACCTTCGCCCCATGGCGTAGGTTAGCCACACCGACCCCAGCCCCAACGCCGCCGACCAAAACCGGGCCGAGAATTCGCTCACCCCAAACACGGCATAGGCGGACATGATCAGCCAATAGAGCAAAACCGGTTTGTGGCTGCGCAGTTCGTCGTTGAACCACGGAGTAATCCAGTCGCCACGCTCGCGCATTTCCAGCGCGCAGCCCGCGTTCCGCGGTTCGTCCCGGTCCCAAAGCCGGGGACCGCCCAAGTTCGAAAATAAAACAACTCCGCCAACAAGGGCGAGAATCGCCAGGTCGCGGGCGATGCTACGCATGAGTTTGGCTCTTCCTTGAGCAAAGACATCGAAAGTCCAGCAGTCCATTCCGCCCGTACCGGCGGCCCTGGCCACCGGGGGCTATCAGCGTATCCTACGCCACCCCACGACTTTCCTCCAACCGCAGTTCGACCTCTGAAGGAGAGAAATCCGCTTGTTCCCGACACTCGCCCCGGACCCTACGCACAAGAAATTAAGGGAACACTGATTGGCACTGATCCCCACTAATCGGTTCTGACGATTCCCAGCGCTTTTTTTCCCAGCCCGTGTAAGGACTTCTCGGCAGGGCCGTATCTGAGGGTGTTCGACCCAAACACTTTTCCTCCAGGAGCCTCGTCATGTTGCACCATCTCGTCAGCCGCTTTCTCCGCCAATCCCGCAAGTCGCCTCGCCCGGCCAACGCCGCGGAATCGACTCGCCGCCGGCCACTCCGTACCTCTGCCCTGAGTGTCGAATCCCTGGAATCACGGCGAGTTATGACGGGCGACTTCAATGGCGACGGCTTCGATGATTTGGCAGTCGGCGTGCCGCAAGAAGACGTCATGGGGATACCGAACGCGGGTCAAGTGATCATCACTTACGGCACGGCGGCCGGCCTGGATGGCGTCGTCAATCAACCGCTGACCGAAAACCTGCTGGGTGGAGTGCTGAACGCGGACGACAACTTCGGGGCGTCGCTGGAAATCGGCGATTACAACGGCGACGGATACGACGACCTGGCGATCAGCGTGGTGGGCGAGGATTTCGGGGCGGCCACGGAAGCCGGGAAAATCATCGTCGTCTACGGTTCAGCCGCGGGCCTCAACCCGGCTTCCGCGGTGACCTTCGCTCAAGGCATGGGCGGCCTGGGTGAAGTGGCCGAGATTGGCGACAAATTCGGCTGGGCGATGGCGACAGGCGACTACGACGGCGATGGCTACGAAGATCTGGCGGTCGGCGCCTCCTTGGAGGACATAGGCCCGAACATCGACACGGGCGTGGTCCATGTGATCTACGGGAGTGCCGCGGGTCTGACGACCGCGGGCAGCACGATCTGGACCCAAAACAGCGGCCTGGTCGCCGAAATTTCCGAAACAGGCGACGTGTTTGGCGCCACCTTGGTCAGCGGCGATTTCGATGGCGATACTTACGACGATCTCGCGATCGGTGTCCCTGGTGAATCTGTAGGTCTGATCATCGAAGCGGGCGCCGTCAATGTGCTCTACGGGACAGCAGGGGGCATCACCGACCTGAACAACCAGTTATTTTCGCAGAATAGTGTGGGAATCGCCGAAGTATCGGAATTCCAAGATCACTTCGGCGACGCGCTATCCTCTGGCGACTACGACGCCAATGGCCGCGATGACTTGGCCATCGGCGTGCCGACCGAAGACTTGGCGTTCGCCGATGCGGGCGGGGTTCACATCATCTACGGCGTCAGCGCGGTCTTCGGGTTGGGAGCGGCCGGCAATCAGTTCTTCAGCCAGAATTCGGTCGGTATCGCCGACTTCGAAGAAGCGGGCGATTTCTTCGGCAGCACCCTAACCTCCGCCGACTTCGATGGAGACGGCGACGACGACCTGGCGATCGCCGCGATGTTCGAGGACCTGGGTCCCGCCATCGATGCCGGTGTGGTCCACGTTCTCTACGGGATCGCCGGAGCGGGCATCCGTACTGGCGGAGCACAGATCTGGCAGCAAGGCCTGGGCTTGGTCGCCGGTGCGCCAAACTTGGGCGACACCTTCGGCCGCTCGCTGGGCGCGGGCGACTATAACGGCGACGGCCGAGCCGACTTGGCGATCGGCATCCCGGGCGAGGACTCGGGTGGCGTCCTGGACAGCGGCGCTGTCGAGGTGCTGTACGGAGCGCTCGGCGGCCTGACCGATGTAGGCAGCCAGCTCTGGGACGAATCCCTGCTCGGCGGAATTCTGAACCTTGGCGACTCCTTCGGCTGGGCCGTAGGCCGTCGCCGATAACCCGACCATCCGTCCGGGGCCGCGTCCCTCGTAGGGGCGCGGTTCCATTTTTTATTCGCGTTCGCGCCAACGCTTGTCTCCACTACATTGGAACCTTCCGTTCCCTCGTGGTCCTCGGGAGACATTCGTGGGCGACCCATCCATCACTCGACCGAGCCTCCTGTTGCGGATTCGCGATGCGCGTGACATCGAAGCCTGGTCCAGTTTCGCCGACATCTACTCGCCGCTCGTCCGGCGTTTTGGACTTCGCAATGGCCTGCAAGAGGCCGACGCCGACGATCTGGCTCAAGAAGTCATGGCGGCGGTGGCGAAGGCGATCGGAACTTGGCAATACGATCCGGCCGCTGGCCGTTTCCGCAGTTGGCTCTTCACGATCGCTCGAAATAAACTCAATGATGGCTTGGCTCGTGGCCGTCGCCAGCCCGCGGGCAGCGGCGACACGACTTTTCACCAACGCTTGAGCGAAACGCCCGCTCCGGCGGAAGTCGAGCAGTGGGACCGGGAATACGAAGAACGGCTGTTTCATTGGGCGGCGCAAGTGGTAAAGGGTCGAGTGCAATCGCAGACGTGGGAAGCCTTTTGGCGTACTACGGTGGAAGGTCGGGAGGCCGCGGAAGTGGCGACAGCGCTCGGCATCTCGGTGGGATCGGTCTACGTGGCGAAGAACCGCGTGGTCGCCAAGCTCCGCGAGGCGATCCAAGAACTAGGCGATTTATGAGCACCCCGGTGCACTCCTCATCGGCGCCCTCTTCACCAGCTTGCCTCGCGCGTGAAACGCTGGCAAGCTTGTTGCGAGGGGAACTCGACGCCGATCAAGAACAGAGCGCCACGCTCCACCTGGACGCCTGCCCTCGCTGCCAAACTCGCTTAGAGCAAGTTGCGGCGGCGCCTGATTTCGCGCAGCAGTTGGGGCAGCGTCTCCAATCGGCCCAGTTAGCCGCCCCGCGACCTCACGCCACTCCCGCGTACTCCAGCCACTCGCCAGCGTCAGCCCCCGCCGACAATTCTCGTTCTTTACTCGACTCACGTGCCGATGCCCCAATTCTTCCGCCACAGCCGTTACCCAAGACTGGCGATCTGCTGGGTCGCTACCGCATCGAGCGCGAAATCGGCCGGGGAGGCATGGGAATTGTCTTCGAAGCAGAAGACGTATCGCTGCATCGGCCCGTCGCACTCAAAGTGCTCGCTCCACAATGGGCAGCCGATCGGCTGGCGCGTCAACGATTCTTGTCCGAGGCTCGGGCGGCCGCCGCCATCTCCAGTCCCTATGTCGTAACGGTGTATGCGGTCGAAGAACTAGAAGGCTGGCCGATTCTGGTCATGGAATTTGTCCGAGGTCGGTCTTTGCAAGAATTGCTGGATGAACAAGGCCCCTTGCCACTCGACCAGATCGCGGCCATCGGGTGGCGAGTGGCCGCGGGACTCGCGGCCGCTCATCGTCGCGGTCTCGTTCACCGCGACGTGAAGCCTGCGAATATTCTCATCGAAAACACTACTCGCAAAGTCAAGCTGACAGACTTTGGCTTGGCCCGCGCTGCCGACGATGCTCGCCTGACTCGCGACGGCGTGATCGTAGGAACTCCCGCGTACATGTCGCCCGAGCAAGTCTTCGAGGGCGACGTCGATCATCGTTCGGATTTGTTTAGCTTCGGCAGCGTCCTCTATTCCATGGCGTTGGGCGAACCACCGTTCACGCACGCCAATACGTTGGCGATCGTGCGCGCGGTCGTCGAAACTCAACCTATTCGGGCACGCCAACGAGACGCACGATTGCCCGAATGGTTCGACCAATTAGTCGCTCGCTTGCATGCCAAGCGTCCAGTGGACCGTTTTCAGTCGGCCGACGAGGTTGCTCGGCTGCTGAAGCACGGTTTGCCCGAGGGAGCCCTCGTTGGGACCGGGGTGAGCGAGGAGGATCTGCCGCCGCCGGAACCACCGTTGCCGCCGCCTCCACCCAATACGGCTCGATCGACTCGCTCGCAGTCGGCTGAGGTTCAACCGCCTCCCATCGTCGCACCCGCGGGCGTCGTCGCCAGTCAAATCGCTCCGGCAGATGCAACTTCGCCGGCGGACGAGCCTACCGAGGTGACGCCGCTTGTTACGATGCCGCTTGTCACGATGCCGAAGCCGCGGGGAGCCGCAGCCCATCGCCCCGCCCAGAAGCCCTTTCAACTCACCGCCTGGAACCAAATTGCCCTGACGCTCACCGGCTTCTTCGCCACACTAGCCGTCATTCTGCTGGTAGTGAACGAGTATGTCGCATCGAAGCCACAATCTTCATCGCCGCCGACCTCCTTCGATGGGCGATCACTCTCCACGGCATCGGGTTTTGTGCAACCGCTAGTCAACGCGACTCCCACGCCGCGGACAGGCGCCGCGATTGAAGTCTGGACGCCGGGAAAAGCACCCCAGTCGTTCGAGGATCTGGAACGAGCGTTGGAAGAGGCCGAAAACCAAAGCACGGTGCTGGTGAAGGCCGACCACGAATACCGTCTTCGTCCCCTGAACCTACAAGGGAGATCGCTTGCCATTCGAGGAGCATCGGGCAGTAAGCCAAGGATCGTGATCGATGTTCCGTCCGACGGCGCGGCTGCGATTATCGCCGATTGTACCTTGGAGCTCGAAGGACTTGAATTGCGAGCCGTATGGTCGAGTGCTCCTCGCGGCGTACCCCGCGCCCCCGCGGCCCTTTTGGATTACTTCGGTCCCGATCTGCGCGTGCGGCGGTCCCGGCTGAGTGTCGCGGGCGGCACAAGCTGCTTGACGATCCATGCGCCGAATGTCGGCAACTGCGAATTGGAGTTCAGCGAGTTCCATGGCGGGGAACAGATCGCCGTGTGGTGGCAAGATCCCGCGAGCGGCCTTCACGACAATGCTCAGCATCGCTTGTTCGCGAGTCACTGTGTGTTCACGGGTCGGGCGGGATTGTTGCTCGAGACCCACGATGGAGCATCGTTTCAATCGCAATGGGTGCGGTCGACTTTTCGGGCTCGCGAGGCGTTTCGTTTCGAGTGGCCGCGCGCTGTTGCCCTGGGATCGCCGGGCCCCTCACAGCAATTTGGCGTGTCGCCCGGCGGCCCACTCGCCCCGAATCAGCCAGCATCGGCCAATCCCACGGTTGGCCCTGGACCGCGACGGCAAGTTTTCACGGTGGAAGGAAATGTGTTGGATGTCGAGTGGGTGGTGAGTTTTTGGTCGCGGCAGGCGGAAGATCTGCCGCAGCGAGCGGAGGCGGCGCGGCGGTTGCCTCAGGTCATCGATTGGCATGGTCGCAACAATCAGTATTCGGAGGCGGCCAAGTTTCTGGGCGTGGGCGGCTGGAATGTCGCTCGCGCGATCGTACCGCGCGACGCCCCCGAATCGCTGACCAAGTGGCTCAGTTTCTGGGGCTCAAGAGAGTTTGAGTCGGTACAGGCGCCGGTTCGTTATCGTCTAGGTCAAACTCCGACCGCAACGCACGATGGTCATACCGAGCCGCCTCAAGCCACTATGTACGAGATTGAGCAGATGGTAAACCAACCGGCGCGAGGTCGATAAGGCACGCCACGCTGTCCCACAAATCAACGGGCTCTCCCCCCGTTTCGGGATTTCGGGCTGCATGCTAGCATTCGCGACCATGGCACCGACCCCGATGATGCAGCAGTACCACGACGCCAAACAGGCGTGCGGCGATGCGCTCCTCCTGTTCCGGATGGGCGACTTCTATGAGCTGTTTTTCGAGGATGCGAAGATAGCGGCTCGCGTCTTAGGTCTAACTCTGACCAGTCGAGAAAAAGGGGAGAACCCGATCCCGATGGCGGGTTTTCCGCATCATCAGTTGGAAAGTTACCTGGCGAAGCTGATCCGCGCGGGCCATCGAGCCGCGGTCTGCGAGCAAGTGGAAGATCCGAAGAAGGCGACCGGCTTAGTCAAGCGCGAGGTCACTCGCGTGGTGACCGCCGGCACCTTGACCGACGACGCCTTGCTCGACCCGCGTGAGAGCAACTATCTGGCCGCCATCTGCGACGGGCCCGCCAAGGGTGGCGCCGCGCCCGAGCGAGTGGGAGTGGCTTGGGCCGAGTTGTCGACGGGACGGTTTTACTCTGCCGAATTCCCGCGGTCGCAGTTGGCCGACCAATTGGCACGCATTCGGCCCGCGGAGTGTCTGGTCGGCGAAAGTGCGGCCATTGGGGTGCAGCGTACTCGCGAGATGTCGGTGACTTTTCGGCCCGATTGGGCTTTTGGCCTGGACGGCGCCCGCACCGCTTTAACTCGACAGTTCCGCACGCAGACGCTCGAAGGCTTTGGCTTCACGGATGACGATGCCTTGGCGATCCGGGCCGCGGGCGCCATTCTCGATTACTTACGCGAAACGCAGCGAGTTTCGATCGACCATCTCGATCGCTTGATCCCTTATCGTCCCGGTTCAACGCTGGAAATCGACGAAGCCACTCGTCGCAGTCTCGAGATCACTCGCACCATCCGCGAAAGCAAGCGCGAGGGCTCGTTGCTGGCGGTGATCGATCGCACCACGACTCCCATGGGTTCGCGGCTCCTGGCTGATTGGCTCGCCGCGCCGCTGACCGACCGTCAGCACATCAACGCTCGACTCGATGCCGTCGAGGACATGCTGCGCGACACGGCCTTTCGCGATTCGCTCCGCGAGCAATTGCGAGGCGTGTATGACGTCGAGCGGTTATTGGCGCGCGTGGTGACGGGGCGAGCGAGTCCGCGGGATTTGTCTTTTGTCGGCCGCACGTTGACCAATCTGCCGATCATCAAACGGCAACTCGCCGCGCGCAAGCCCGCTCTACTCGGCGACCTCGACCGACGTCTCGACCTGTGCCCGGAAGTACGCGACCAACTGACCGGGGCTCTCGACGACGACTGCCCCCTCTCGCCACGCGAGGGCGGCTTCATTCGCACCGGGTTCTCGCCCGAATTGGACCAACTCCGCGAATTGGCGGCTGGCGGCAAGCAGTGGATTGCTCGGTATCAGGCCGAAGAATCGCAGCGGACGGGCATTCCCAACTTGAAGGTGGGCTACAACAAGGTCTTTGGTTACTATCTCGAAATCACGAACGCCCACAAAGACAAAACGCCTCCGCATTACATCCGGAAGCAAACGATTGCGAACGCGGAACGCTACATCACGCCGGAATTGAAGGATTACGAAGAGAAAGTACTGACGGCCGACGAGAAAGCCAAGGAACTCGAATACGAGTTGTTCTTGAAGCTACGCGAAGCGGTCGCCGATGTGTCGCATCGCTTGCTCGCCGCCGCGACCGCGCTGGCGGAACTTGACGTGCTGGCGTCGCTCGCGGTTCTGGCGCGAGAACGCAGTTATTCTCGTCCCATCTTGGTGGAAGAACCGCGACTGCGAATCATTGACGGCCGTCACCCGGTGCTCGACATCCTCGAACCCGCGGGCACATTCGTGCCGAACGACACAGTAGCAGGCATCATTCCCGCCGACTCGACCGCGGCGCCGCCCACAGGCCCGCTCTTCGCCGATTCCGCCGGCGACAATTCACCCGCCGCCGACTCGACGATTGATCCACTTGCCAGCGGCGTCAGCCCCGGCGGCGTCAACAAAGCGGGCTCGCCGCACGGCTCGATCCTGTTGATCACTGGCCCGAATATGGCCGGAAAGAGTACGTACATCCGTCAGGTCGCTTTGCTGACGCTGATGGCGCAGATCGGCAGTTACGTGCCGGCCAAGCGAGCCGAGATTGGCATCGCGGATCGAATTTTCGCGCGCGTGGGTGCGAGCGACGAACTATCGCGCGGACAAAGCACGTTCATGGTCGAGATGACCGAGACGGCTCGTATTCTCAATACGGCAACCGCTCGAAGTCTTGTGATCTTGGATGAAATCGGACGTGGCACCAGCACTTACGATGGCGTCTCGCTCGCTTGGGCGATCGTCGAGTACCTGCACGACCACATTGGCTGCCGGACGTTGTTCGCGACCCATTATCACGAATTGACTGACCTGGCGACATCGCTCGGAGGGATCAAGAACCTGAATGTGGCGGTCAAGGAGTGGGAAGACAATGTCGTCTTCCTCCACAAAATCGTCGAAGGAGCGGCCGACAAGAGTTACGGCATTCACGTCGCTCGACTCGCGGGCGTGCCGCGCGAAGTGAACGAGCGCGCCAAGCAGATATTGGCTCAACTGGAGTCCGAGCATCTAGGCGAGGATGGTCGTCCCAAGTTGGCTCGCACCGCCAAGAAGAGACGTCGAGGCGATCTACAACTCACCCTCTTCGCCCCTTACGATCACCCGCTGCTGGACAAAATCCGTGCCGCCGACGTCAACGTGCTGACGCCTCTGCAGGCGTTGCAACTTGTGCAGCAATGGAAGCAAGAACTCGAGTCATAGTGTTCGAGGACCACGTCATGAATCTGCTTCGCATCGCGGCCGAGGAATCCGCAGATGGTTGGGCGGAGGTAGTGGTTACTTTCTGACACAGTCTTGGACAGGGATGTTCTCCGGTTCAACTCTCGTCCAGCCTAAGGGGCACACAATCGGCAGGTTGCACCGAGACCTGCTTGCGGCCACCGTGTGAGCGCGACCATGATGACGCAGTTCTGAATCCATGGCGCCGGAGTGAGGGTTCCTGGCATGATGCGACAGCACGCGGTTTCTCGATTGTCTTGGCTAAGCGGCTTCTTTTGTCTCGTCGGTGGGCTGGCGGTCGCGCACGGCGCCGATTTGCCGTTGGTAGCGGACGTCCCCGCTCAACCGTTGAAGGCTCAAGTTCGTCGAGTGGTCGACGCCTTGCAGTTTCTGGGTGAGCCCTTGCCGCAAGAGCGCCGAACATCGCTTGATAAGGCGCTCGCCCTCACCGACGAAGTGGAAGCCGTGGCGGCCATCCAGAAGGCGCTCGATCCGCTGGTGATCGCGGGCGTGAGCGTCAATCCCGAGAGTCGCGTGAAAGCTCAACGAGGCGCGGCGTCGGCCGTGTTACACGAGCAGGGCTGGCGAGTGTTTCTGGTCAAGGTCCACAACGAAGCGGGAGTGACCGCGAAGTTGGCCGTTCGCAGTCCGAATGCGGCGCCGCTGCATAAGCGTTCGACCGGCTCGCCTGATCCCAAGCCATCAGTGAAACCGTCGGATGTGCCCGATCTCTGGATGGATGTCTCCACATTCGATCAACAGCCGCTCAACGATACGCTATCGGGCTTGGCGCTCGAATACCGCATTGTGCAGCTCTACAGCCGCGAGCGCGGGAAATGCGAAGCCAAGCTCAGTTTTGATGTGGGGCAAGGGACGCAAGATCTCGGCTTTCGCAACGAGTTGCCTATTTTATTTGAATGCGAACCAGCCGTTCCCGTGACGCTCGAAGTGCTGGATGTTGATGGCAAACCGACGACGGGTCAATTTGTTTTCAAGGATGACCAGGGGCGAGTCTATCCGGCTCGTTCGCGTCGACTCGCACCCGACTTCTTTTTTCACGATCAGATTTATCGACATAGCGGCGAGTCGGTTTTGTTGCCGCCGGGAAGCTATGAAGTGACCTACACGCGAGGTCCTGAGTACCGCGTGTTGAAGCGGTCCATTTCGGTCCCCTCCGCGGCAACTCACCGTGAATCGTTCCAATTGCAACGCTGGATCAAACTGGCCGATCACGGTTGGTACTCGGGCGATCATCACGTGCACGCGGCGGGTTGTGCTCATTACGAAGCGCCCACGCAAGGCGTGACGCCCGCGGACATGATGCGACACATCTTGGGCGAGGACTTGAACATCGGCTGCGTCCTCTCCTGGGGACCATGCTGGTATTACCAAAAGCAGTTCTTCGATGGCAAAGTCCATCCACTCTCGCTGCCCAATTACGTGATGCGGTATGACGTCGAAGTCTCTGGCTTTCCTAGTTCGCACGCGGGCCACTTGTGCTTGTTGAGATTGACTGAAGACGACTACCCCAACACGACCAAGATCGAAGAATGGCCCAGTTGGGATCTACCGGTATTGAAATGGGGCAAAGAGCAGGGGGGAGTCGTTGGTTTTTCGCACAGCGGCTGGGGCTTGCAAGTCCCTGGCACGACTCTGCCGAGCTATGAGATGCCGAAGTTCGACGGTATCGGCGCGAATGAATACATCGTGGATGTGACGCACGATGTCTGTCATTTTATCTCCGCCGTCGACACGCCCATCTTGTGGGAATTGAGCATCTGGTATCACACCCTGAACTGCGGCTATTCGTGCCGTATCAGCGGCGAGACCGATTTCCCGTGCATTTATGGCGACCGCGTCGGGCTGGGACGCGTCTATGTGAAGCTCGACCCGCGAAAGGGGCTCGACTACGACCGGTGGGTCGATGGCATTCGCGATGGGCGCAGTTACTGCGGCGATGGCTTGAGCCATTTGGTTGACTTCCAAGTCGGCGGCCTCGGAGTGGGTGAACCAGGAGCGGACGGGCGCGCCAGTGTGCTGAAGGTCCAAGCGGGAGAATCGCTGCCGATCGAAGTTCGAGCCTCGGCGCTGCTCGACGAAACACCTCGCGAAGAAATCCGCCGCTTGCCGCTCGATCAGAAGCCATATTGGCATGTCGAGCGAGCTCGCGTGGGAGCGACTCGAAAAGTCCCCGTCGAGTTGATTGTGAACGGCGAAGTGGTCGAACGGCGGGAAGTCGAAGCGGACGGCCGCATTGTCGATCTCACCTTTAATTACAAGGTGAACAAGTCAAGTTGGGTGGCTACTCGTATCTTCCCGAGTTGCCACACGAACCCGGTGTTTGTCGAGGTGGATGGCAAGCCGATCCGAGCGAATCGCCGCAGTGCTCAATGGTGTCGCGACGCGGTCGACATCTGCTGGAAGCAAAAGGAGCGAGCGATTCGCGCGGAAGAACGCCCCGCGGCGGCCGCGGCCTACGATTTTGCTCGGCAAGCCTACGCCAAGATTCTGTCGGAAACGCCAGCCGATCCGTAGGACATCCAACGATTGAAGTGAGAACCGCTTAAAGTACGACGGACTTCCAGTCCGTCGATATAGGCCCTGTCAAACGCGCCGGAAGCTTTAAATCAATGAGTGAAGATAAGTGTTCCCTTTTCTTCGGCGCAGGAAGGAAGGAGGATTGGGAACACTGATCCTCACTGATCTTCACTGATTGGCGATGATCAAGAGAAAACGCTAAGGCAGATCGACGGACTAGAAGTCCGTCGTACATAGACAGCCCTGTACGACGAACTTCCAGTCCGTCGATATAGGCCCTGCCAAACGCACCTGAAGCTTTGAATCAATGAGTGAAGATTAGTGAAGATCAGTGTTCCCTTTTCTTCGGCGCAGGACGGAAAGAGGATTGGGAACACTGATCCTCACTGATCTTCACTGATTGGCGATGATCAAGAGAAGATGCTAAGGCATATCGACGGACTAGAAGTCCGTCGTACGTAGAAGGCCCTGCACGACGGACTTCCTAGTCCGTCGTGCTCCGTTTTTTGCTGTAACGAAGCAGTAGACACTTGCTGAGGCAAGCAGAAAGAGAAACATCCACAAGGATCACGAGTCATGAGAATTCACCGATTTCGGACCCCGTGTGTCGCTGCCTGCATGGCGACTCTTGCCGCCATGTTGCTCGCAGGTTGGGGCGACAGGGCCAGTGCTGACGATGATCTGCTGGACAAGTCGGTTCCTGTGCGCAAGATCGTGGACAAGTGCCGTTTCACGGAGGGGCCGGTCGTCGACGAGCGCGGCGATCTGTATTTCTCGGATGGGCCGAATGATCGCATCGTGCGGCGAACGGCTGCGGGCGAGTTGTCGGATTTCCGTAAGCCATGTGGGCGAGCGAATGGGCTGACGATCGATCGCGAGGGCCGTTTGGTGATGTGCCAATCGGGCGGACCGGGGGGCGGGCGCCGAGTGACTCGCTTGGAAAAAGATGGACGCGAAACGGTGCTCGCCGATTCGTTCGGCGGTAAGCCGTTCAATGCGCCGAATGATCTGTGTGTCGATCGCAGCGGCCGGATCTATTTCACCGACCCCAATTTTGGCAAGCCCGAAGACGCGGCTCAACCGGTGGCCGGCGTCTACCGTATCGACTCGCCTGGTCAAGTCGTCTTGGTGATTCGCGACCTTCAGCGTCCCAACGGAATTGTGCTGACTCCTGACTATAAGAAGCTCTACGTTTCGGACCGCGGCACTCAAAAGCTACATCGATACGTCGTGGCCGAAGACGGCGGTTTGACGGCCGACGGCATACTGTATGACTTTTCGCCCGATCGAGGCGTCGACGGCATGCGAGTCGACGAGCGGGGAAATGTTTGGGCGGCCGCGGGACAGGGCGCCACCACCGGTTTGTTCGTTGTGAGTCCTGAAGGGAAACTTTTACAGCACCATCCGATGCCCGAGTTTTCGACCAACATCGCCTTCGGCGGCCCTGATCGCAAGGACATTTTCTTCACGGCCTCGACCAGCGTGTACCAGCTTCGAGCGAAGGTGGCTGGCGCGAAGTAGCCGTCTCGCTTCGCAAGACGATAAGCCGCGTTTCCAGCAGTGCCAAACATTGTAGGCGGACAGAGACCGCTCGTAGGGTGCGTCGAACCGGGCGGAGATAAACATCGCCAGCAAAATCAACTTCACCACCGCCCGGTGAAAACGCACCAGGGCGGTGAAGGCCGGCGGACACTCCGATCAAGTGCACGCGTCGATCAAACCACGCGAATTGAAAAACCGATCGCTCAATTCGGTGCGTCGGCGCCGGAGGCTTGACGCACCCTACTTCAGAGCACGGTCATGCGGCGAGTTTCGTTAGCGCGCCTTGGGGGGCAGGGGAGTTGCGTCGCGGTCGGCGGATTGAGTCACTGAGCCGACTCGCGATGACTCGGCCTGCACCGAGCCATCCTCGCGGAACCAAATCCAGGCGCCGACCGGCTGCCCATCGTCGAACTCGCCCTTCGCTTGCTCTTGACCGTTCAAGTACCACCAAGTCCAAGGACCGTGCTGGGCGCCTCGGCGGTAATCGCCGCGAGCGGCAAGTTGTCCGTTCTCGTACCACCAACTGTGCGTCCCGACGGGTTGATCTTCATTAAAGTCCCCCTGACGACGTACTTGTCCGTTGGCGTACCATTGGAGCGCCATCCCCTGGCGTTCTTCACGCCCTTCGGGTCGGTAGAGCGCACGGTTCGCGGTCCACCAGTCGTCTTTGCCGTCGGGTCGCAGCGGAGCGCTGAGTACGGTGACGGCCGAGCGTCGGCGGCCGTTGGGGTGAGTGGTGCTGTCGATCAGAATTTCGCGCGAGTCCTGGAAGCCGCGGCGGAATATCTCCTCGCCACGCGCGTCCCATTTCACGAAGTCGCCTTCGAGCAGCCCTGCGCGATATTCGACTTGTTGAGTTTTCTGGCCTTGCGGATTCCACCAGATAGCGATGCCGTCTCGCTGTCCCTCGCGGTATTGGATGGACACGATCGGGCGTCCTCGAGCGTCACTGATCTTCCATTCCCCGTGCAGCAATCCGGCCTGAAAACCAGCCACCGAATGAAACGGCGCGGCGAAGCCAACGTAGGGCTCCTCGGCAAACGTCGGCGACTCGCTGGGGTCGTACGAACGCTTCCAGATCCCTTCGCGCTTGCCGTCTTGGAAATCGCCGGACGCGATGAGTTGGCCCGCTTCATCCCACCAGCGCCAGGCGCCGTGCGAGATGGTCTTTCCTGAAGGCAGATGCAGGACTTCTCGGGATGTGCGGACCGCACCGCTCGGGTAAAGCTCGCGTTCGACGTCGGCTTCCGCGTCAGCTAGCGAATCTTCCGACGCTGCCGACTTGGCTGGTGTTGGTGATTCGGAGGGTTCGACGGATTTGGCGACGCGAGCGGAGGTGGAGACGGAGTGGGCCGAGTTGGCGGTCCGCGGCGATTCGGATGCGGGGAGTCGGCGGAGCGACGTGGGGGGGTCGCGCAGCGGAGCGGGGGGGATCGCGTAGAGGTAGGCGGGACTGCCTAACAGCGCAAAAACCCCTAGCAGGACGGGGATGACGCCGAAATTCGTCGTTGAATGCTGTTGACCCATCAGATCGGACCTCCGTGTCGATCAATGCCTCGACAAGGTTTTCGGCGTTGCCTCCCGCGATGCTCGACAAACCAAGGCGGCGCGGGCATTTCGGGAAGAAACGGCATACGGGGAACAGCCGTGACAAGCCGTATAAACGGTTGTAGGCGGCGTAAAGATCGTGCCAGTTCGCGCGACGGTGCGGATTGTAAGGCCGGCGGACTTGGTCTGCCCTAACCTTGCATCCGCTTACGATTTGGGTACAATCCCCTCCTTCGCTGTCGGCGTGCTTCCTGGGAAAGCCGCGCCGCAGGGAATGCCGATGCGTCCGAAGGATGCGGGGGCAGAAGCGTTTTCCGTTAAACCGTTAGTAAACCTTACCAGGTGGTTGGCAAGCTCCATGTTTCCGAAGAAGCCCGCGAAAGGCGCCAAGCTCAAAAAGCGTAGCAAGGCGCGCGTCAAGACGAAGAAGAAGGATCCTCTGTTCGTGGACGGACAGCGGCCGCGCCCGATGTACGTCGACTACAAGGACGTTGAACTGCTCAAGAAGCTTGTCAATCGCCATGGTCGCATTGTGAGCCGTCGCAAGACAGGGTGCTCGGCGGTCAGCCAACATGCGGTGACGCAAGCCATCAAGCGAGCTCGCTTCATGGCCCTGCTCCCGTACACCGGCGAGTAAACAAACGGGCCGGTCTGAGTTACTACCAATCAGCTTCATCGGGGTTTGAACCCCGGTGAAGTCGCGAATGTGAAGAAATCCTTCACTCATGTTTTGCTGCGCGCGTTCGCGACTCGGCGATCACCTAACCTTTCACCACAGTGCTGCGACCGTGAAGCCCTCGGGCGGCTTCAGTTACTCAGGAGATCGTCGCACGAGCGGAGTGACTCGATTAGTTGCCTGAAACTTGCCTGCCATGGTGTCGTACGCGTGGCGGGCTTATTTTTTGCGCCGGGGTGTGGGAGAGTCATCATGTCGCGAGTGTTTCGATACGGGCGACGCGTTGAGTTTCGCGACACTGATGCGGCAGGCATGATGCACTTCTCGACGTTCTTCCTCCGCATGGAAGAAGCTGAGCATGCGTTCCTGAGATCACTCGGCTCAAGCGTGTGGGTGGTTGACGGGGAAGGTAAAGTAAGCTGGCCGCGAGTTTCTGCTCAATGCGATTATCGCGGCCCCGTTCGATTCGAGGAACAGTTGGATGTGGAAGTCGCGGTCGCTCGTTTGGGTGAAACAAGCGTGACCTACGAATTCCGATTTTTGCGAGACGCCGACGAAGTGGCTCGGGGGCGAGTGACGGCGGTCTGCTGTCGATTTCGAGCCCACGAAAAACCGGCGCCCATCCCGATTCCCGCCGACCTTCGCCGCGAACTTGAGACCTACCTCCTGCCGTTGACGGCGGGTCCGCTATGACGACTTACCTTGAGGAACTAACCGTACGGCTGGCCACGGGCCTCGGGCATCTGCCCGACGAGGTGCGGTCACGACATGCGCGTTACCTCCTTTCGGCTCAACGCGAGGATGGAGGGTTTGCTGGCCGCGAGGGCGGCAGCGACCTCTATTACACCAGCTTCGGGCTGCGTGGCTTGGCAGTGCTGGGCGAGTTGCATGGCGAGCCGGCGGAGCGAGCGGCGGGATATTTGCGCGGGCGTCTTTCGGGCAAGGAATCGATCGTCGATTTTCTGTCGCTAATTTACAGCGCTCGGCTCTTAGCGGAAGCGGCTGGGGTCGATCCTCTGTCGGATGCCGCGCCGACATGGCGTGACGCGGTCGCCCAGTCGCTCGAACGATTGCGGCGAGAAGACGGCGGCTACGCGAAGGGTCCGGAAGGGCATGCCAGCAGTACTTATCACACGTTTCTGGTAGCGCTTTGCCTGCAACTGATCGACCGCCCCATCCCCGAGCCCGTGCGATTGGTTGCGTTCCTCCGCAGCCAGTCGTGCGAAGGTGGGGGCTTCCGCGAGATTCGCGCTGGCAAGCGAGCGGGCACTAACCCAACGGCGGCCGCCATCGGCACATTGCGCCTACTTGGCCAAATCACGTCCGCGGACCGCGAGCCAACTCTCGATTTTTTGGTCGAGATGCAGAACGAAGAAGGGGGGCTCCGGGCGAATACTCGCATTCCGATCGCCGACTTGTTGAGCACATTCACGGGCCTGCTGACCATCATCGACTTGGACGCGTTCGACGAAATCGATGGCCAGGCGGCGTTGCGATTCGTGCGTTCGCTGGAGCTACCCGAAGGCGGCTTCCACGGCGCCGCGTGGGATCCGGCTCACGATGTCGAGTACACCTTTTACGGGCTGGGTTGTCGAGCGTTGCTGCACCGGATAGCCTGACTCTCATGACTAAACTCGTCGTAGACAACGTCACCAAACAGTACGCGACTCGCGGCGAACCTGTCGTGGTTCTACGCGGCGTCTCGCTCTCGATCGAACAGGGCGAGACGGTCGCGATCTTGGGTCCGAGCGGGTCCGGCAAAAGCACGCTTTTGCACATCCTCGGCACGCTGGAGTCTCCCAGTTCGGGCGCCGTCTCGTTGGGCGGAGTTAATCCGTTTACGCTGGACGAACCCGCGCTCGCCGCCTTCCGCAACCAGCACATCGGCTTTGTGTTCCAAGAGCATCACTTGCTCCCACAGTTGTCCGTGCTGGAGAACGTCCTGATTCCGGCACTCGCCGTCGGCGCCCCGACGACCACGCAGCGTGATCGAGCGGTCCAGTTGCTCGAGCGAGTCGGGCTTTCGCATCGCCTGGAGCATCGCCCCGCGGAACTCTCCGGCGGTGAACGTCAGCGAGCGGCGATTGCTCGCGCTTTGCTGCTACAACCACTCGTGCTGCTCGCCGACGAACCCACGGGCAATCTTGATCGAACGAACGCTCAAGCGATCGCGAGGGTCTTGGGCGAATTGCGGGAGTCGGAACCAACGATGCTGGTCGTGGTCACGCACAGCTTGGAATTAGCCGAACTCATGCAGCGTCGATACCACATTGATGACGGGCGTCTCGAAATGGCTCGGTAGTCGCCTGGCTGGAGTCTCGCGAACCGATGTTCAATCTTCGCCAATTCCTCGTACGCAGTCTTGATCATCATCGTCGAGTGCATATTGCAGTCGCGCTCGGGGTGGCTGCGGCCACGGCCGTGCTGTGTGGTGCGCTCTTGGTGGGCGACTCAGTGCGAGCGAGCCTCCGACATCTGGTGCTCGATCGCTTTGGTCGAATCGATGATGTGTTGGTGGTCGATCGCTTCTTTCGTCAGGAGTTAGCCAGCGATTTGCTGACCCGTTCGGCCTCGTCGAGTTCCGAGGCAGCACCGCACGATGCCCTACATGAATCCATTGTGCCCGCGGTGTTGCTGATGGGAGGAACGGTAGAGCGAGCCGAGTCATCAGGTTCTAGCGAGACGGCTTCGTCGACAGACGACTCAAAACTCACTGGCAGCGCCAGCGACTCCGCAGCCATTAGCGCATCGCGTGCCGGTGCTCGCCGAGCGACTCAAGTGCAGATCCTCGGAGTGGACGCGGCATTCTGGGACTTGAGCCCCGCGACGGCTCGTCGGCCCACGCTCCCGCAGGGAGAACAAGTCGTGCTGAATCAGCCGTTGGCTGACGAGTTGGGCGCGAAGATCGGCGACACTGTCGTGTTGCGTTTGCCGGGAGCGAACCAGGTGCCGGCCGACAGCCCTCTGGGGCGCAAGACCGACCGTATCCGCTCGCTGGCGGAACTCAAGGTTGTCGACATCATTCCCGCCGAAGGACTCGGACGGTTCAGCCTTCGCTCCACGCAACGTCCCACGCTCACCATTTTCCTTCCGCTTGAGCTGGCTCAGCAGGCCGTCGAGCAAACGGGCCGAGTGAATGCGATGTTCGCGGTTCGCAAGCCTCACTCGGCGACACCGGCGTCGTCGACCGACGCCATCCCTGTTCCCGCCGATCTGGCCGATCTGGGTTTGAAGATCACGCGAGTGGAAAGAGAGTTTAAGTCCCCCGAGGGCGGCAAGTCCGAGACAGTGTACGCGTATTTCCATCTTTCCAGCGACCGGCTGTTGATCGACGAGCAAGCGGCTCGAGCCGCCATGGAGGCGTGGCGCGATTTCTCGCCGCAGCCCACGTTGACCTACTTGGCGAATACGATCGCCAAAGTAAGCCCCGACGCTACGGCCAGTGCGGAAGCCAAAACTGAAACGACCTCCGCGGCGGGACAATCACCGTCCACTCGCCGTCCTGGAATTCCTTACTCGATGATCTCCGCGATCGACTCCAACGAAGCGTTGGGACCGCTACGCGGCGACGATGGCCAGCCTCTTCCTCCCTTGGGCGATCAAGAGATTGCCTTGACCAGTTGGGCCGCGAACGACTTAGGAGTGAAGCCCGGCGACAAGATTCGAGTGACTTGGTTCGAGCCCGAGACGACTCATGGAGAGACGAAGGAAACATCGGCCGAGTTCACTCTGCGCGCGATTGTCCCGTTAGTCGAACCGACTCAGGGCTATCGTCGCAATCGCTTGCCCGTGTTCGACAAGCGGCCCACGGAGGCGAACGACCCCGACCTTACTCCGACTGTCGAGGGAGTGACCGACCAGGAGTCGATCGACAAGTGGGATCCGCCGTTCCCCTACGAGCCGAAACGGATGAGAGCGCAAGACGACCAGTATTGGTCGCGTCATCGCACGACTCCGAAGGCGTACGTGTCGGCCAAGACGGGTGCGCGGTTATGGAAAAGTCGGTTCGGCTCATTGACCTCCATTCGCGTCCCAGCAAGGGCGGGCGTGACGGAGGACGAGTTGCGGCGACGTTTATTCGAGCAATTCGTCAAGGAAAACGTCCGGCTCGGCATGGAGTGGTTGCCGCTCAAGCAACGCGGCCTCGCGGCCTCCAAGGGGACGACGCCGTTTGATGCGTTGTTCCTGTCGCTCAGCTTCTTCGTGATCGGCGCCGCGCTGTTGCTGGTGGGGCTGCTGTACCGACTGGGACTGGAACGTCGAGCGGCCGAAATTGGTTTGTTGGCGGCCGTGGGTTGGTCGATTCGTCGGATCACTCGAGTGTTGGTGATTGAGGGGATCATCGTTGCGGCCGTAGGCGCTGTGATCGGAGTTGTGGCGGGCCTTGGCTACGCTTGGCTGATGGTGACGGGGCTCAAGACCTGGTGGGTCGGCGCCATTTCAACTCCTTTTCTGGAGTTGGCGATCACGCCGCGCAGTTTATTGGTCGGTTACGCGAGTGGCGTGGTTGTTTCAGCGCTCGTGACATATTTCACTCTGCGGGCATTACGCAAGGCGCCCGTTCGTCCGCTGTTGGCGGGGACGTTTACGGCGGAGGTCGCGAACGCGACGGGAGCAGGCTCGAGCAGTCGGCGCGATCGTTCGCGCTGGGTGCTTTGGGCGCTGGTCGTCGGCACGCTCGCTTCAAGTGGTTCGGCCTTCGGCTTGAGTGGCGAAGCGCGAGCAGGTGCGTTTGTGGCTGGCGGTATGTGCTTGCTGGGTACGTTGCTGATGTTAGTCTGGCGATGGTTCCAGCGGGCCGGAGGAATGGCTCACAACACTTCGCGTTTCAATCTTCCATGGTTAGCGGCCCGAAACGCGGGCCGCAATCCAAGTCGCAGTACGTTGACGATTGGCTTGGTCGCGACCGCCTGCTTCTTGATCGTTTCGATGAGTGCTTTCCGGCTGCAGCCGACCGCCACGGGCGTGGGCGGGTTTGATCTGATCGCCGAGAGCGCTCAACCGATTTTCGTCGATCTCAACTCGCCGCAGGCTCGCGAGGACTTATGGGGCGAGCAGGCGAGCGCCTTGCAGGGGGTTGGCATTTTTGCCTGGCGAGTGCAACCGGGCGACGACGCCAGTTGCAACAATCTCTATCAAGCAACTCAACCGCGCGTGCTCGGAGTCTCGGCTGCGTTTGTGGAAGATCAAGATCGAGTCGAGGGGCCGCGGTTTGGCTGGGCCGCGACTGCCGCGGACAACGATGCAACTCGGAAGAATCCGTGGCGTTTACTGTCGACTTATCTGGGGCAGGAGCCGCACGATTTTTCACGCGGAGCGACAGCGGTTCCGGTGGTGCTCGACATGAACACCGCGTTGTACAGCCTGCATCTCTACGGCGGCGTTGGCCAGGAATTCGAGATCACTTACTCGGATGGTCAGACGATTCGCTTTCGAGTGGCTGGCTTGTTGTCGAACAGCGTGCTGCAGGGCAGCTTGATGATCGACGAGCGTCAATTCACGAAACTGTTTCCCGAGGTGAGCGGCTATCGCCACTTCTTGGTGCGCACAGGCGAGTCGCGGGCCGCCGCGGTCGCTCAACAGTTGGAAGAACGCCTGGGAGACGAAGGGTTCGATGCATCGGATAGTCGGCAGGTGCTGGCCGCGTTTCTGTCGGTGCAGAACACGTACCTGAGCACCTTCCAAAGCCTGGGCGCTCTTGGCCTACTGCTAGGCACCTTTGGCTTGGCCACGGTACAGGCTCGCAGCGTCTTCGAGCGGCGTGGCGAGTTGGCGTTGCTGCGAGCGACGGGATTCCCACAGTCTCGGTTGAATCGACTGGTATTGCTGGAACATGCTGTTCTGCTGCTCGGCGGCCTGACGGTTGGCGTCGTTGCCGCGCTAGGCGCCGTGTTGCCGCATGGCGCCCTGGGAAGCGCCCCAGCTCCTTGGGGCGAATTGTCGTTGTGGCTGGCCTGCGTGTTGGTGGTGGGACTGATCTCGGGTTGGATCGCGCTGCGTGCGATGTCGCGAGCGCCCGTCATAGGAGCGCTCCGTGGAGACTGATTCGACAGCCAACCAGGAGACCGAATCGCCGAGCGAAAACACTCCCGCTCGCGCGGCTCAGCCGCCAATCCGCCCGCGCTGGCTACTGATCCTCGTGCTCGTTCTGATAGCCACAGGCGCGGGACTATGGAGTTTGCGCCGGCCGCTGCCAAAAGTAACTCGAACAGAATTGGAACAAGCGAGCCGCCTGTGGTCGGAAAGCGGGCCTGCCAGCTATCACGTTCAAGTGCGAGTGACGGGGCGACAGGGGGCTCGTTACGACGTGCGTGTGCGCGATGGCGTGGTCGTCGAAGCGTTACGGAATGGCGAATCGTTGAGCCCGGGACCGACGCTGGAGACATGGTCGGTTCCGGGGATGTTTCGCACGATTCTGTTGGATGTAGAAGGGCTGGAACGTCGCTCGCGCGGGAGCAGTGATGAGGCCGCTCCGAGTACTTCGTTGCTCTTACGTTGTGAATTCGAACCGGAGCGCGGCATCCCTCTGCGTTATCAACGCATCGAATGGGGCAATGGCACGACGAATCCTGACGCGAGTTGGACGGTCGACAAGTTTGAGGTCATTCCCTGATTTCCCAGAAGATGGCGAGCCGCCGATGCAGGCATGGCGTGACAAGGTGGTGTTGGTAACCGGCGGCTCGGCGGGCTTCGGCCTCGCCTTAGTCGCGGCGTTCGCGGCGACGGGTGCTCGCGTCATCGCCGTATCGCGTGATGAACGCAAAATGGCCGAGGCACTCGCGACGCTGCCTCCCGAGTTGCAAGCTCGCGTGGACGGTTTGTCGGCCGACGTGACCGATACAGAGAGCGTCGATCAGTTGTTCGGCATGGTCGCTCGCAAATATGGGCGGCTCGATGTGCTGGTCAACAACGTGGGCATTTCAGCTCGCCGCGCACTCGTCGACACGACGCCCGCGGAGTTCCAGCGTCTGTGGGAAGTGAACTTCTTGAGCATCGTGCGATGTGTGCTGGCGACTCGCAGCTTGCTTTTCGAATCCAAAGGCCAAGTCGTCAACATTGGCTCGCTGGCGTCGAAGTCCGCGGCCCCTTTCTTGGGCGCCTATCCGGCGACGAAATCAGCTCTAGGCGCTTATTCCCAGCAACTTCGTTACGAATGGGCCGAGCACGGAGTGAATGTGCTCTTGGTTTGCCCTGGCCCCATCCGTCGCGAAGACGCCGGCCAACGCTACTCGTCCGAGGCGGCGAATCTGCCAGAGTCGGTGAAGCAGCCGGGCGGCGGGGTGAAACTGCGTGGCCTAGATCCCCAGTGGCTCGCTCGACGCATTGTGCGTGCCTGTGAGCAACGCGAAACCGAGTTGGTCGTCCCCTTCAAGGCGAGACTGTTGTTCGCAATCCAGCAACTCTCGCCCCGATTTGGCGATTGGTTATTGCGCAAGTTCACGCGTAGCTGAATAAGGGGCGGGTGGCTTGGCGAGCTAGTTTGCGGCGGAGCGTTGGACCACGGCGGAGCGCAGGAGCATTGAGGAGCGTTGGACCACGGAGTGGTCCACGACTATGTTTCCTCACTTACAACATTTTCAGCGCCATCAGCCAGATGACGAGTGCGCCCAAGGCGACTCGATAGTAGCCAAAGATCTCCAGCCCGTGGCGATTCAGATAGGCGACCATCCAGCGCACGGCGAGCGCGGCGGAAACGGAGGCTGCCGCGGCGCCAGCGATCAGTGGCATCGGCCCATACATTTGCCACATCAATGGACCATACTCGACGGCATCCTTCGCGGTCGCGCCTCCCAGCGTCACGACGCCGAGCAGAAAGCTGAATTCCACGGCGGCCGTCAGTCGTAGTCCCACCAGCGAGCCGCCCAGAATCGTCATCAGGGAACGACTGACTCCCGGCCACATGGCGACGCACTGACAAAGTCCTACGACCAATGCTTGTTTCCAGGTGAGTTGTTCGAGGCTCAATCCCGCTTCCGACTGTTCCTCACGAGCCGCTCGCCAACGTGCGATGGCCAGAATTCCGATACCGCCGACGATCCAAGCGGCCGCGACGGGCCAAAGGCCATACGCTTCGCCGCCGAACAGCAATCGCTTGATGGGCTTTTCGAGTGCCAGACCCGCGAGGACGGCGGGAACCACGCCGACAACGACATTCATGGCCAGCTTCAACCCGCCAGCATCACGCCCCAGCAAACCGCGAATCATGCGCAACGTGTGTTTCCAATACAGTCCGAGCACGGCGAGTATCGCACCTGCTTGAATACATACCGCAAATGCGTCGGCCGCTTCCTTGGACTCGCCTCCGTCATCGCCTAGCCCCATGGCTCGTTGAGTGAGCAGCAGATGACCGGTCGAACTGACGGGCAGATATTCCGTCAGTCCTTCGACGACGCCGAGCACAGCGGCTTGCGGAATCGTCATCGTCTCGGCGGGCGCCGACGCATGGTTCGAATCGGGGAGACCGACCGCAAAATCGGTCGCATGGTTCGCGGTCGCCGTCCATTCGGTCTTCGTCGCCACGGGAGATTCCGCCCACACCGAAGTCGTTCCAACCAGCGAACCAGCAACAACCAACGCGAACGCCCCGCGTAAAAGAATGGTCAAGTACGGCAGGCGAGCGATACGAGCTAGCATCGGGTTACAACGATTGTAAGGAATAGACGCAAAACAGGCGTTTGTTGTTGTGGCAATGACCTAAATGTACGCCGGACTTCCAGTCCGTCGCCGTCCTTCGTACGACGGACTTCTAGTCCGTCGATCTCCTCACCGCCCCCCGCCACCCAGGACGCATGGACTGTACGTCGAAATCACCACCTCGGCAAACAGTCGCCGATACCGGCTTCCCCCCGCCAATTGTGTACAATCATCGGGCACTTCGATCCTTTACATGCCGACCTTTGCGGGGGGAGTATCATGCGGCGAATCGCCTCAAGCACTTTGGGTAAGGCAGCGGTCCTGGCAGCGATCACGATGGGCCTGGGAACATGCCCTCCAACGATCGCGGCGGAACCACAAACAGACTCCAAGTCGGCGATCTCTTTGGTGGAGTCAGTTGCCAAACCAGGCGATCGCCTGGTGGCGACCAACAACGATTACGCTCGACGAAATGCCGTCCTCTCCCTTCCCGTCGTCCAAGCGACCCAAAAAACAGTCGTCGTCGAAGTGACCGAGGACGGCGAGAAGGTCGTGCCGAGCGAGGTAGACCGGCGTCAACCGGCGCGAATATGGTGGATAGCGCCCGGCGATTTTGCCCCTCGAGCGCAACGAACTTTCCGAATCGTTGATCGACCTGCGGCAGATCGGTTGGCCGCGGAACCAGAGAGTCACCTCTCCTTGGAGCGCAACGATCGCTCGCTATTAGCGTTTCATTCACTGACATGTTTTTCGTCCGGCCCGCCGCGAGCGCCTTGGCTCCAATACAATCATGCCCATGTCATCCCTCCCGCCGACATCCCGCCCGTTTTTGGACGGAGCGCTTACCTGCATCCTTTGCGTACTCCTTCGGGCCGAGTGGTGACGGACGAATACCCTCCCGATCATGCTCATCAGAGCGGTGTGTTTCTGGCATACACAAAGGCTCGCTTCGAAGATCGGGAGCCTAACTTCTGGGAGTTAGCGAACAAACGCGGCCGGGTGCGATACCGCTCGGCGGTCGACTACTACGAAGCCAATCCGATTTGGGTCGAATTCGCGGTCGAGCATGAACATGTGGACGAGACCGCGCCTGGCGGTCAAGGAAAAGTCGCTTTATTGGAAACGTGGAAAGTGCGGATCTGGAATCCCATCGCCAAACGCACCGACCGCGTCGATCACTGGATCTTTGACATTGAGAGTCGCCGACGCTGTGCGACGAATCAACCGCTGCAACTTCCGCAATATCACTACGGCGGAATGGCTTTGCGAGGAGCTCGTGGTTGGGGCGGGGACAAGGGGCAATTCACAACCTCGGACGGCAAGGATCGTGTGGCAGGCAATCACTCGCGACCTCGCTGGTGCGACTTGAGCGGCGAGGTGGATGGGCAGGTCGCGGGCCTCGCCCTGATGACCCATCCGGCGAACTTCCGTTATCCCGAACCGTTGCGCATCCATCCCTCGATGCCCTACATGGTTTACACACCGTCGCAGTTGGGCGATTGGGAGATTGCACCGGGCCAGGAGCAGGTTTCGCGGTATCGCTTCGTGGTCCACGACGGCGCGACTTCCGTTCCCATGCTGGAGCATGCTTGGCACGAGTTCGCGGAACCAGTCGTGGTATCCGTGACAAATTCCCCTTCAGGTGAACCATGAGTAGGGCGTCGTTCAAACTCGCGCTACGGGGTTCAAGACCGACAGCGTGTCGCTCGCCAATAGCTCATCGCGTCCCCGCATGTTTGTTGCTGGGATTGCTGTCGTTGGCCTGGGACTTAAGCCCGACGGTGCGCGCGCAAGAGCCGATCTTTTGGTTTTCGGTTACTACGAATGGCTCGCCAACGGTCATATCGCTAACGCCAGCGGATGCGGCCGAACAGCGCCCGCGAACAGGGCTTGTGCTCTGGCTCGACCTTGAAGGAAACGACCGTTGGCGCCCGGCGTCCCGCTGGCCTCCCGCGTCGGAATCACCTCCATCGACTCCTACTCGAGCAACTCAACAGGTTGCTTGGTCAGCAAGTCGTGGGGAATCCGCACTGAACGGTCCGAGTGTTGCTGTTCTCACTCAACCGCTTGAGCAACTGACTGGCGGCGAGATCTTACGAGGCGTTGATCCTGGAGAATTGATCACTCCCGTCCATCAACAAACTCGACTCGATGGCCGCCCCACACTGCGCCGTATGGCTCGAGAAGGGAGCCCCCCGTTTCCAGCCGAAGAATACTCGCTTTGGTCAGACTCGCGAGAGTTGGGGAAAATTCGTTTTCCCGCGGGTCACGCCAGCCTCCGGTGGACTGAATTGACCAACTTGCCTGACGATATTCGGACCGGACTTCCGCCGGGGCGCTATGCATTGCGAGGCGGACCGCGCGCGGCCTCGCGAGTGTTTCAAGTAGCGGCCCCCGAGCTACGACTTCGCTTGTTGGCCGCGGCCGACGCCTGGCGCCAAGTGGTCGGCGCCCCAAGTGATCCCGTCTATCTACAGATCGCTGTCGACTCGTTCCTTGCAGCCCGCGACGAAGACGACCAGCCCAGCCCCTATATCGCCGACGCACTCGATCTGCTGGACGAAGATGCAGCGACAAAGACGAAGAGCCAGAAGCCATGGCCGGGTCATCTGCATCGCCTGCGAGCACAGTTGGAAAGCCAGTTACGGGGAGATTCACTCGACGATCCAACCTCGAAGGAAGATCCTCGTTCGTCGGAGCTCGACGAAGACGCAACCGAGGTCGCCGCAATCGATCATGCTCGAAACCTCCTCGCGCAGGGGCGGTGGAGAGAAGCGGCGGAGTTGTTGCGTGATGCGTCGGTCGACCCTGACGAGCGAGTCAAGGCACTCGCATCGGTGTATCTCGCCGTCATTGGTTCGCAATCGGGACAAGCGACCGCCGCACAAACGAGCGAGGCGTTTGAAGAGGCGATTGCAAAAATCCCCTCGGCCCAAACCGCCGATGTGTTTCGAGCGAGAATCAATTACGTGACGCACTTGCTGAGTCAAGTGCAAGACGTGCTCTATGGCCAGAGCTTTCAATCGGCGAGCGGCGTGCAGGGGCCGTTCGCCACCGCCGCTGCCGCGTGTGTCGCGGTGGAGCGACAGCTAACAGAGATGAAAAAGACAGCCGAGGTTAGCGAGCAACATGCCGCCGGACGACGTGCCGCGTTGAGCATTCAGCGAGCACGCTACTCGCTGCTGCTAGCCGACTTTATCCAACTTCTCGACTCGGCGCTGCCAGCGGCGGAACGATTTACCGACGGCGAGCAGGCGGCCAAGCGAATTGCGAAAACGCTTCTCGAACAGATCACACAAGCTGTCTCAAAGACAATTCCCTTGGCGGAGCAAGCAGCCGCCTGGGAACTGCGAGCTCGATTGGCGCACCGAGAACGCAATGCCATTCAAGCGATCGTCGCCTCCCAGAGAGCCTACGACATTCACGTTGAACGCGGATCACTTACCGGGCTGGAAACGGCGACACGCCTGTTGGGCAGCGCCTCGCTAATGACTGGCCGCCAAACATCGGCAGCCGACGCTCGCCAAGAGCAACTCGCAATGGCGGAACGCCATCTTGAGGCGTCACGCGTGCTGGGCGAAGTGCTGCAAGCGAGGTTTCTGGAGGATGAAGTTGGAGTGCGAATGGCAGGCTTCTTCTCGCGCCGAGTTTATGTGCTTGAACAACTGATGGAACTGCGCATCGAGCAAGGTCGATTCGCGGACGCGTTAGCCTATTGTGAAGAGGCCAAAGCGCAGACGCTGGAGCATGCACTGGCGGGCAAAGTTGAACGCGTGCCATTTCTCGCGAGCGATACATCGGCAGATCCTAGCCCCGCTCCCACTCAACGGTCGCTCGCCGAGTTGCTTAGTAAATGGACGGCGGACACGGCTGCTATCGAATACTATTTGACATCCGAACGAGCTTGGATTTTTGCCATCTCGCCGCGGGGCGACGTTCGGGTGGTTCCCGTGCGTGACGAGAGTGGTCGCGAGATTTCTTCGTCCGAGTTGTTGGCCCGACTCCATCCGTTCTTGAGGCAGATGGACGGCGCCGCCCTGAAGTTGTTGGAAGAGGCGCGGGCCACAGGCAAGTTCGATCACACGTGGCAGGATCAACTCCAAGCGTTCCACAAGCTTCTCTTGCCAACCGAGATTTGCGATTCGATCGGAACGAGCCCCCGTTTGCTGATTGTGCCGCATCACTTGCTGCATTATTTCCCCTTCGCGGCCCTCGTGACTCGTCGCGACGAGACCATGCGGGGCGAGTTGGAGATGCCGCAGCCGCGGTTCCTGATCGATGAACCACACGAACTGAATTTCGCTCCCTCGCTCGCCGTTTGGCGCCTCTTGCGCGAAACGTCGTCAGAACCGATGCAAGAGGCGAGTGTGCTAGGAATCGGCGAGTTCGCCACGGCGCGACCACTCCCGGGCGTCGAACGGGACTTGCGGAGTTTTCGCACGGCTTTTGGCGACCGCGTGAAAGGAACATTGACGGGACAGCAGGCCACCGAGTCGGCCACGAGAAAGTTGCTCCAGGAGCGCGGTTTGCTGTTTCTCGCAACTCACGGCAAGAACTTGCCCGACGATCCACTGGGCAGCTACTTGCTTTGCCATGCCGAATCGGGAACAGACGGACGACTCACCACGGCCGAGATCTTGGCGGGAGATGTTGGAGCGTCGATGGTGGTCATGAGTGCCTGTTATTCGGGTTTGGCCGACCGCAGTCCTTTGCCGGGAGACGATTTATTTGGCCTACAGCGAGCCTTCTTGCAGCGGGGCGCAAAGACGGTGGTCGCTGGCCTCTGGGACGTTTACGACGAGACGGGCGTCCTCTTGATGGAGACTTTTTTCAACGAGTTGGCAAAAGGACAAGGCGCCCCCGCGGCTCTCGCTATCGCTCAGCGTGAATTCCTCGCACAACGTCGCAAGGAAGGACCTGGCGACCCTTGGATTCATCCTTATTTTTGGGCCGTCTACAAGTCGTCGGGCAGTGAACGCACTCGGTTCGCTCCCGCACCCGCGGCGTCCAAGCCAGGGAGTCCATGATGAAGCGAATCGTAGCTGCTTTGCTTGTGGCGATCGCCGTCTGGCAAATTCCACTGGTCGTGCGCGCCGAGTCGCCGCGGAAACTGGCGTTACTTGTCGGCTGCACTCGTTATGTGAGCAATTCGCGCATCCGAGCTTTGAAGGGCCCCCAGAACGACGTCACGATTCTCTCGCGATTACTAGTCGCTCGCTATGGCTTCGCCGGCGAGAACATGCGAGTGTTGAGTGGTTGGCCGGAGAAAGAAGTCGAGCGTCCTACCGCCGCGAACATCGCCGCGGGATTTGCTTGGTTGCTGGAGAACGCCGAGCCCGGATCGTCGGTTGTAGTTCATTTGTCCGGTCACGGCGCGCAAGCCCCAATCCCCCGGTCGCAAGCGGACGCTCGTGACGCTCGGAATCCCGAACCCGATGGGCTCGACGAGCTCTTTTTGCCCGCAGATGTAGGAACTTGGACGAACCAGGGAGTCGAGCGGGCGATTCGGGACGACCAGATTGGCCAGTGGTTAGACGCGTTGGAAGCGAAGGGCGCCCACGTCTGGATCATCTTCGATTGCTGTCACAGTGGCACCATGTCGAGAGGCGTTCGGACCGATGTCGCCAGCGACGCACGTTCAATGGACCAGGAAAGCGATGATTCAGGCGAGGTGGCCAAGAGCGTCGATCCCGAGGCGTTAGGCATTCCCGACGAGGCAGAGCAGACTCGCGGTGTCGCGTCGAGCGACGCTCGACAATCTCCCGATCCTTCACGCGATGCGGTGGGGCTCGATCGCGCGGCGCCTGCGGCCCCAGTGGGCGATACATCGAAAGGAGCAGGGAAGGGGAGTGTCGTGGCGTTTTATGCGGCACAGGCTTTCGAAGAGGCCCCCGACTTGCCGCGACCGGCGACTGCTCCCAAACGTCCCGAACATTACTTTGGCATGTTGACCTACACCTTGGTCCAGTTGCTACAACAGTCGTCGACGCCGCTGCACTATCGCGAGCTCGGATGTTTGCTGGCGGGCCGCTATCGAGCGGAACGGGGTTCGCGTGCGCCGACGCCCCTCTTCGAAGGCGCATTAGACCAACACGTGCTCGAAACTTCTCCATCGAGGTCGGCGTCACCGATCCTGCTGACTCGACAGGACAAAACGCTGTCGCTGGACGTTGGCGAGTTGCATGGAGTATCGCCTGGCGCCATTCTCGCCGTCTTCCCGCAAGCCACCGGCGGCTCGAACGTGCCGCTGGGCCATGTGCGAGTGGTCGCGGCCACCGCGGCGGCGGCTACCGTTGAGTCAACGGCTTACGGTGATCAACCTCAGACCGATTACCGACAATGGCCCAACTTGGCCTCGTGTCGTATCGTCGAGCGGGCCGTAGGTTCTCTGGCGTTGAAGCTAGCGGTCGTGGAGCCTCGCTCCCGCAACCTAGCTCCTTGGAAGCAACAGACTCACGAATTGCTGAAAAAGCTCCCACGCGAAACTCGCGACCTGTTCGTGCTTGTTGATAGCAACAATTCGGCGGACTTTGAATTGCGTTGGGAAGCTGCGACGCCGTCCTCACCCTGGTTACGCCTTTATGCAGGCGGCGCTGACCGCGTTCTCGCGCATGCACCGACCAACAAACGCGCGTCGTTGGACGCTCGCCCGCTGGCCAGCTATTCAGGGGCAGTCCTGGAGATGAACGAGTCGAAGTTTCGCGACGATCTGGACCGCGATATCCGCAAGATTTTTGCGTGGCGCAATCTCTGGCGAGTTGTCGGAAACATCGCCGCGAGCGAGGGGAATCAGAACCGTTCGGGACTCAAACTCGAAGTGGCTCGCATCGCCAACGAACAAGATGAATCGGGCGGCAGCTTATTGACCGACACTTGGTTAACCGCAGGTCAATCGTTAGAGATTCGCGTCCGCAATGATTCGTTGGACGATTACTGGGTTACGTTGATTTTTGTCGCGGGAGATGGCAGCATCGACGTCTGGTATACGGAAGCAATTCGGCAAGGGGCTGCCTTTGCTCCCCTGCGATCGACGGTCGATGAGAGCTCGACGGGCCCCGAGGGTTTTGTGATGATCGCCCAGCCGCTTGCCCAGGCGCCGACTCGCCCCAGGTTCGATATTCTGTCGCAGACGCGTTTGGGGGATGCGGAAGCAGTCGCCGTGCGGGCAACGCCGAACGACCCATTGGCCGCGTTCATGTCGTCCCTGACGAGCGACGTGGCCACTCGAGGAACATCGACCGCGGGGTTAGGACCCTGGGAGGCTCGGTCCTGGAGTTGGGTGACGATACCCAGGGAGCAATCGTCACAAGCCGACACTCCCGCCAAACCGGCTCGTTGATTCCTCTCATCTTGATTGCCCCTCGTGGAAGGTGCGGACTACGATGGCGTGATTCGAGGAGATCCTTTCGCATGTGCGACCGTGCTCGTTTCCTGGCACGCCCCATTTTTAACCAATCGCCGCGGCTCAAGGCCTTACCTGAGCGGTGCAGTGGTCGGCCTTTGACTATCCTGTCGATCGCGACGATATTGCTGGCGGCGACAGTATTGGCGTCGCCCCTGACAATCGTTTGGGGACAAGCGCCACAGCCGAACGGCCCCGAAGTGACACGTGGGCTGAAGAAGCCGACCGCCGTTCGCGGTCCTTTGCAACCCTATCGACGCACCTGGGCGTTGGTGATCGGGATCGACTATCGAGAAAGAACGGACGTCGAGCGGGCTCATCTTCCCGCTTTAAGAAACGCGCAGCGGGACGCAACCGCGGTCGCCGAGACGTTACGCAATCTCTACGGCTTTGACCCAGTGACGCTGATCGGACCGGACGCGACTGCCGAAGCGATTGCCGCCGAACTCAATAAGTTGCGAGATCCTCAGCAAGTTCAGCCCGAGGATGGTGTATTCGTCTATTTCTCGGGTCATGGCGTGCGCACCGATGTCGCCGCCGAGCGAGGCCTCATCTTTCCGCACGATGTGGTGCTGAATCGAGGCAAGCCGGTCGAGAAATACGTGCGTCTCCACGGGGATCTGGTGGCGACCCTCGAGCAATCTCCCGCTCGTCAAAAACTCGTGGTGCTCGATAGTTGTCATTCGGGCGAGATCTTTAGCCGAGCGGCCCGACCGGCGAGCATGCTGGGAGGACCCGTTCCGCCAGAATTGATCGCCGAGCCCGTGTTGCAGGCCTTGGCCTCGTGCCGCGGAGCGCAAGTCGCGTCCGATGGCGTGCGCGGCGAGAACTCGCCTTTCACGGCGGCTTTCATTCGGTCCCTGCAACGTATTCCCGCTCGCGAGATCGGCGCCCAAAAATCGCCCATCACCACTTCGCGGTTGTTTGTGGCCATGCGATCGGACTTGAAGAGTCTGCGAGGAGGACAAAGCCCCGATTGTCGACGCTTGGTCAACGGCGATGGCGACTTTTTGTTTTGGCCGCGCGCCGCCGCCGACTTCACCCCGTTCGCCGACAGCGTGGAAGACTTTGAGCTCTTGCAGGCGATGGTCCCCGGTGAACATGGCAAGTGGTGGTTTGACGAAACCCCTTGGTTCATACCCGGCTTGAGACGCATGATTTTGGAGGGGAAGGCGAGACAACGCGGAGAAGCTCGCGAGTCCGCGATCACTCGCGATAGCCTGGCGGCGCTCGCGGAAGCCGCGGTGATCGAAGCCGAGAAAGTCGCCGATCCGCTGATTCAACTGCGAGTGTCACAATATCGTCGCTTGCGAGGGGTGGCTGAACGAGGCAGACTGCGCGAAGAGGTCGCCAAGATCGAGGCCGAGCTTGCGGCGATCGTCGCGAATCCCGCCCAAGGTCCGGCGATCGAAGCGCCCGACCTTCACCTGCTGGCCGTCGTGCGACATTACCTGTCGCTTAACGGAACCTCCGCCGCACGAGCGGATGTTGTCGCTCCGCCCGCGCAGCCCATACCTGACAAAGATCTGCCCGCGAAACCCGCAATCGCCAACGAAGAGACCGCAGCGTCTGGCAATCCCATGGCCGCATACACCGATGCCCTTGCCGCCTACGCGGACGCCGAGGGACGTGATCGAGCCTTGGCGGCTCTCTGTCGTTGCGATCTTGGAAACTACTTATTGGACGACCGTAGGGAATGGCTGCGAGCGGCTCGCGAGTTTGAAGCAGCACTGGCCCCATTCCGCGACGAGTCGGAGGGGATGATGGCAGCCGTGGTCGCGGGCGAAAAAACGACCTTCAAGGAGATTCCACCCGCATTTCACATACACGCCCTCTGTCGTCAAGCCGATGCATGGCAACGACAGAATCGGTGGGGCGAGGCCGACCGCTGCCTCGATGAAGCACTCGCCGTCACTCAGAATTTTTCGTCCCAACACGACTTGATGGCGCTCGTGCAAAAGCGCATGGCGTGGTCGTACATGGAGCAATGGCGGATCGACGAGGCCCAGCGTGCGTTCCAGGAATCGAATCGCGTGCTGGTGTCGTTGGCTCACGAGCGCCAGACTCTGCCTGAGCGACCCGCGGGCGTCGTGCCGTCGCTCGCCCCTCCCACGGCCGACGACTCCACTCGGTCGCAAGATTTCGACCGCGTATTACAGCATGACTACGACGACGCAATCGACTATTTGCACAATCAACATGGATTGGCGATGGCCAGTCGTTTTCAGGGCCAGGTGTCTGAAGCAGCCGCGAATTATCGCTGGATCACAGGCAAGCTGACGTTGGCGCTTTCCCGTCTGGCCAGCGAGAAAACTAGCAGCGGCGCCGAAGTTCCGACCGATGTCGAACCGCGCTTGATCGAGCGCCTGATCAACACCCAGGAACGGCTGGGCGACTGCAATTTATT
Source organism: Pirellulales bacterium (assembly GCA_046349915.1). Classification (GTDB taxonomy): domain Bacteria; phylum Planctomycetota; class Planctomycetia; order Pirellulales; family Pirellulaceae; genus CAIXSC01. Next base: position 470,052 of record JAXMBL010000005.1, read on the forward strand.
TGGCGATCCCGCGGTGCGCGACGTGAAAGAGGCCGCCGACGATTACCGACGAGCGCTCGGTTGGATCGGCCGCATGCCCGCGGGTCGTCGCAGTGTTTTGCGAGCATCGCTTCTCTTTAAACAAGCCTTGGCTCTCGCAACTCCTTCTTCGGCGCAAGATGTCGCTCATGCGGAGTTCCTATGCCAAGAGGCACAGGATTGGCTCAACCAATCGACGGGAGCGACTCCGCCGCCGCTGGCGACCCTAGCGGCGTTAACTCCGGCGATCGTGCGTGCCTACAGCACGCCGCAGGATGAAGATCGCCCTTCGACAGACAAGGCGGCTCAACAATCCCTCAGCGATTTGCGGCAGGCGATTGCGGCTTGGTCGGAATTGGATGGACAAACGTTGCACCGGGATCAGTTGGAGTTGCTGCTGTTTGCCAGCCGCATCCTGGTCGAACGAGGCGACTCCTTGGGCAAGTACCAAGCCCTGCGCGACACCGATCATTTGCTGGCCTTCTGCCGGCAAACACTTTCGCGAGGCGACGTGGCACGTAGCTCGGCGGGCGGAGCCTATGGCGACACGCTCAACTTGTCGGGCGGTCGAGAGGCTCGCACCTACCTGCGTCCCTACTATGATTCGATTCTTCGAGCTCGACTCGCGGGCCACCCAAAGCAAGTCAAAGAACTGCTCGAACTTCAATGGGAAGCGACTCGCGGCGCCCATTACGTCAAGCCCGAACAATCAACCACGGTGCTCGCGCTTTACCTGCTGGATGGCAAGGGATGGCTCTTCCTGGACGTTCCCCAGGGGGCGAGCAAGGCGATCAGTCTGGACGGTCATTGCTCGCTCAACGATCTTCGGCTGGCGTGCGGCACGGAACGTCCCAAGCTCCCCTTGCCGATCGAAGTCGTCAAGGAACTCGCCGGCCTTTCCGCTCCTCCCCAGGGATTGAATCGGGGCCAAGGACAGGCCGAATTGGAGTTGCCCGTCGTCGAATGCTGGTGGCGAGATCCGGTGCGAGGATTGGGGGAAGGGGAGCTCCGCTGGACCGAACGTTCTAAATCGCCAAGTCAAGGCGGCGCTTCGGCGACTCCTCCCAGCAGTGGCAACGAATCTCCCGCCGTCGGCGAAAACGAGAGCACCGCGCCGTTACGAGTGATCACTCGACGCCCGCAGTTAGACGACGAGTTTCCGTTTACTCTCCCAGAAAATCTGCGCCGTCGGCCTTGAGAACTTATGTCAGTATCTGCCCCAATACCTCCCTCCAAGTCCGCGACTCAACGGACCTGGCGCACCTCGTTTCAATGGCAGACGCTGTTGCTGGCGGGCGCCGCTTGGTCGATATGGCCCACTCCGTCCATCCCTGCGATCTTGCTCAGTTACATCGTGGGACTAGGGCTCGCCAATTGGCTGTTGCCACGGCTGGAAAATGCCACGGCGAACGACGCCACGCATCAAGCGGGAAGCAGCGGCGAAACGCGCAAGGCCGCGAGTCGTTGGTGGTGGGTGCTGATCGCCATCGCGCCGCTCGTGGCCGGCGGAAAGGCGCTATGGAAGCTGCCAATGGCTGAAGACTGGACGTCATTTCGCGAGAATATTACGGATCGAGTCTATCTGGAATCGGTCCCGTCCATCATGCCTCGGCTGGTTGCTTCACATCAGCCACAGCGGTTCTTGATTCAGTCGCCGGGGTCGAAGCAGGTCGAGGTCGAGTGGGCTCGAGGCGCCGCGGCTCAGGCATCCATTCCGCTGGGCGACGGACTGTTTCTGATCGATCTTGATCCGAGACAGGTTCCGGAAGTGGGACAAGTCGCGTCCGACTCGCTTGAAGTCGCACTGATCGTGGACGGCCGTCGCCATTCACGCACGCTGGACTTAGTCCATCCTCAGCCTCACCCTCGCTGGTTCCATTCGCTTCCCGAGGAAGGCTTGGCAGTCACGGTGAGCGAGGAAACTGACGAAGTGATCGTGGTGCGCCGCGATGGATCGTTCCGTAAGTTTCCGGTAGACGATGGGCCCTCGGACGCCGTTCTGTTGGCGGGCGGCAAGCAAATCGTAGTCGCTCATCGCTTTGCCTCTGATCTGTGGATCTTGGACACGCAAACGGGTGAACTCGTCCATAAACTCAACCTCGGTCCGTGCCAAAATCGGCTCGCTCTTTCTCCCGACCAGCGCTGGCTGGCCGTCGCCATGAACAGTTCCAGTCCAGGCATTCAATGGGTCTCCACGACAGGGCCTAATCGAGGAGAATTTTTGGAACTGAACTTCATTCCCGATTGGCTGCAATTTGGGAGGGACGAGCGAGAGTTGGTGGTAACCGACCGGCGAGGCAAGTCTGTAGTCCGGTTGGAGAAGTCCGACGCATTGGATGGTCCACGCTCCACTGACCCGACCAATGCGAGCCCTGACGGGACGAACGCGGAGGCTTCGGCCTGGCAGGTCTTGGGCGAGCCGATTGAGTTAGCGCGGCCCGTGGCCACGATGTGTCGATCCGTGGACGGGAGCGCCGTTTGGTTGGCGAGCACAGCGGCGACCACGCGTGCCCAGCCCATCACCGCCAACCATTTCGTTGAGAACTCGATCATGCAGATCGATCTCGCGACTTGGCGAATTCGCGGCGTTGAGCGAACGGATCGGCGGAGTACGCGGCAAGACGGGGCAGGGGACACCGAACTGGGCATTTCCCCGTTGGGGCTTGCTCCATATGAGGAAGGATTCATTGCGGCCTTTGCGGGCAGCAGCGAAGTGGCCATCGCGTTGCGGGGACTGGAGAGCCGCTTACGCTTTGAATCGACCGCGCGTCATTCGATTTGGGCGCCGCATGGAGTGGCCGATTTGGGACAGAAAGTTTGGTGCGTCTCATCGCCCGCGACGGGTCAGATAGGAGTGGTGCGAGGCGAAGAACTACTGGCGAAGATTGAACTCGCCGCCAGCGACGACGAGTTGACGACTCGTTCGCCAAAAGAGCTGCTGCGACGTCGAGGCGAGTTGGGGTTTTACGAATCAACGCGAGCGGGCCTGGCCTGCCAAAGCTGCCACTTGCACCTTGGGCCCGACTATTCACGCCACAATATCGGCCAGGATGTCGATTCGGATTCTTTAACAGTGCGCGGGGTCGCGGGGACTTCGCCTTATTTGCGTGACGGCAGCAACGCGGGCTTGCGTTCACTGCACGAGGTGACGGAATCGGTCTATCGAGGGTATCGACGAGCGGTCCCCTGGGATCGTCGCGAGGCGCTGGCGGCATTCTTGGCGTCGCTTCCCGCCGAAGTGAATCCAAGGCAGTTAGAGCCGCTCGACTCGACTCGTATGCGGAAGGGGCATGCGGCATTTCGCAAGGCGGATTGCCATCAGTGCCACGGGGCGCCGGCGATGACGAATCTAGCGCAGCATCCGGTCCGACAATTATTCCCCGACTACATCTTGGACGAAGGTTGGTTCAGCGACTATCAACCGTTCGTGGATACCCCTTCGCTGCGCGGCGTATCGCTGCATCCGCCCTATCTGCACGACGGGCGGGCGGCAAATCTCGTCGATGTCTTGCGCGAACATAATCGAGCCGACCAACATGGGCGAGTCTCGGGACTGTTGCCGACCGAAATCGACGATCTTCTCTACTTCCTGGGGCAACTATGAGTGGCAGCGAACGCATTCCCAAAGACGAGATGCTGGTAGCCAGCACTTGGCTGGTCTTCGCCGTTGCCAGCGTCTGGGCCACTCGCTGGGATAGCTACTACATCGAGCGGGAACTCTTGGTCTGTCAGCTCAGCGGCTACATGACTCTGGGGTTCTTGGCCGTTTCATTGCTCTCCACCCCCGTCGTTCGCATTCTGGGATGGTGCGGCGTAGCCGTGGAGCCTGCTTTTACCGCTCGATGGAGCCGAAACACGGGCATCGCCAGCGGTCTTGCCGCCATCCTCCATGCCCTATTGTCGATCACCGTGTATCTCGACAACCACTGGATGTTGACGCTGACCATGCCTTATCTCCGGTCGGGGCTGCTGGGGCTGGGAGTGTTTCTGCTGCTACTGTTGGCGAGCATCAAGCCGCTGGCCAAACGGGTCGGCTGGCGAGTCTGGGCGCCGCTCTATCGGCTGTCGTTTGTGGCCGCGTTATTCGCCTTACATCACCTGCTTTACGCACCCTTTGCCTCACGATCTTGGACGCTGATCTTATACGGGATCGGCGCGGGGCTTTCGCTCATTCGCCTTATCCCCAAGCGTTCTACCCCACGCATGGCTGAGACCGTTTCTAGAAGTTGATTAGGTCTGAATACTCGCCAATGGCGGTTGGAATGGACGTTTATCACACGGATTTCAGTGGCGGTCGCGAAGCGAGTGAACTAACATGGTACCGACGATGGGGTGTCGTTACCCGCAGGCGAGTGGACCTCGTTAGTCCACGCCGCTTAGTTTCTCCTAAGCGAAATGCCAGTCGTCCCACTTTCTTTGGAGCAGTACATGCGACGCAGAAGCTTCTATGGACTAGCCGCTCTGGCTGGTCTGGCGCTTTTCACCTTACCGGCTTGGCTGCCGTCGACGACGGGCGAGTCGTGGGCGAACGATTCAACCCCTTCGGCCGCCAAGACTGAAGCCGCGGCAACTACGAGCGACGCGAATGCCGTCAGCCCAGCCGTCGAGCCTAACGTAGGGGTGATTTACGATCGTGCATTCGACAAGTACGTCGACTCGGATTTCGTGGCCGCCGCCTGGAATCGGCTCGATGCCGACGCCTTGACCGACGCGGCGCTGCAGTTGGCGGAAGGCGAACGCATTCTGTTGCGTAGCCACAAGCTTGGCTCGGCCGCGGACGTACTGCGGTTGGCGTCGCGCATTGCGACCTCGCGCGGCAACAAGGAAACGTTGGCTCGCATTACCATGGCCGCGAAAGCGCTCAAGGTGGAGGATGTGGTCAATCAAGTCGCAGTGGCGGAAAAGCTGGGTGGGGCGAGTCGAGCGGACTCAGCCGCGGCCACCGTTCAGATCGACGAAGTCACGCCAGTGCAGTTCGCGATGTACCGCGATCTCGTGAATGCGATTCGCCGAGCTTCGTTGCGCGGGGATCGCAAGTCGCTCGAGACGGCTCAACAGAGCGTTGACAAGATGGCTCGGTTGACCGAAAAGCAGCGGACGAATCTCAAACAGGTCTTTGAAGAAGCGATCAAGACGACTCCCGCCGCCGCCACCGCCGGTGATTCGGTCGCCTCGAAGCTCTCGAAACTCCAAGGCGCCAGCCGGAACGACGACGAGATACTCAACATCGTGGGTCGAGTGATTCGCGCGGTCGACACGGTGGTGAACGACGACTTCGGTCAAGGCCATGGTCATGGTCATGGCCGAGGCGGCCGAGGACACGGTCAAACTCGCGGTCACAACCATGGGCAAGGAGGCACTTGGACGTACTATTACGATGAGGATGACGGCGAGTACTACGACGACGAAGAGTGGTATGACGAGGAAGATGAGGAGTGGTACGACGAAGATTACGAAGATGAAGACGCAGACTGGAATGGCGGCGGACATGGCCACGGTCACGGTCGCCGTGTAATCATCGGTCATGGCCATGGTCATGGACACGGACAAGGCAACTTCGGCTCCCGCAGAGCCCCGAGTTGGCTCGTCGGAAAATGGCAAGTTGAGAATCGAGCGTTAGGCGCGCCCAAGGAAGTCTACACGTTCGCCTCCGATTTCACTTACACCAAAGCGTCGACTCCGAATGCGTATCGCGCCAGAACCACTCGCACAGGACCCTTCGTCTTTGCCTGGGCGAACGGCAGGCTGACGATGGGGACGACCAGTTACACGGTCGCCAGCAGCGGCGCTCGCATGACCTTGACCACTCGCGGCCGCACCGTCACTCTGTTCCGAGTGCCGTAGAGCCGAGAAGTCGCAAGAATCGAAGAGGTCGTGACGCGGGCGAATGGCCCAGCTTCACGACCTCATGTTGCGGGTGCGACGACGCACGGGCTGCGAGTGTTTCCCAGCGAACCCCCTCCAGAGACGGCAAGCAGACGATGCTGGCCGTCTCTCTTTTTTTGAACGCAAGCGAAGATCATTATTCGCCGTACTCGACTCCCCCCAGTTCCCAAGAAAAGGGAACACTGATCTTCGCTCATCCCGCCGTCCAGATTCGTGGGATTCGTGCGATTCGTGGTCCACCCACCTTCCGTGGTTCGCAGCTGTGAACTTGGCGGAATCATGCCCGGAGAGTCTTCATGCCGAGAAACAGTCTCCCGCCTCGCGACTATCCGCATTTGGAGTTTTGCAGATGTTGGACGCTGACTTCGCAATCTCTACTCAACCTCGGACGTTGTGAAACGTATATCAAGTGCTTCGGGGAACTCCCCATCGACCCGACAGTACAGACGGAGCTGCGTCGAGTCTCACTTGAGCGAGGTGCTCTGGCAACAACGGCGATCGAAGGCAATACTCTGACCGTAGACGAACTGCGCGAAATGCTGGCCGGAAAGAAACTGCCAGAGAGTCGGGCGTATCAAGCCCAGGAAGTTCGAAACGCACTCGATCTGATGAATCAGCTTTGGCAGGACGTGGTTCTTGCCGGAAAGCGTCAATTGCTCTCGGTGGCGACCATCTGCGAATTCAATCGACAAGTCGGCAAGGACCTCGGACCGGCTTCGTGCAAATCAAATTGTACCGCGAGCACGTCGTCACATGCCCGAATGACGAAGGCACGATGGGCAAGTAACGACCAGCCCCTGGCCCTTACTGCGTCACTTGCTCCCACTCTTCATATGATTCAATTTCCTCGCGCGACCCGAGCTTAATGCGTTGGGGACTTACGACCGCGGCAAGCACCACGGGCTCGGCGCCCTCGAATTCCAGCACAAACTTGCCTGGGCGCAGACTGAGTTTTCCCGCGAACGGATCTTCACCCTCGATCTTGACGATCATCGCGCCATCTTTCGACACCTTCACGCTCCCCACGATCGCCCCCTCTTCGTCGTCCACGCTTTCGAAACGACGAATCTGCCATTCGCGAGCAATCACTGGGGGCAAGGCAGTGCGAGCCGAATCGGGCTTTTCTTCCGGCGGCGCCTCCGACGGCATCGGGGAAGGCGGCACTGGCTGCGGTTCATCTTCCGCCGCCGGTCGTCGACGCGGCCGTTCCCATTCCTCATAAGTTTCAATTTCCTCGCGAGTGCCAATGCGAATACGATCGGGCGCCAGCGAGTAACTCGACTCGAAGGCCTCTTGATCTGGAAATTCAAGCGTCACCGCTTGCTCGCCCCAGCGGATCTTGCCCGTGAGTGGTTCTTCACCTTCCATTTGCAGATTGACCGTCCCATTGGGAAGCACTCGAATCACGCCCACTATCTTCCCCGTCTCATCATCAGGGCCTTCGAAACGACGAATACTGAACGGTCCCAACAACGCGGCAGGCATTCGGCCGGCTTCTGGCGCGGGAGGCGGTGGCGGCGGCGGGTTCGGCTGCGGAGTCGGCGAAGGCATCGGCTCATCCGGCGAGGGCGATGGCATCGGCACAACTCGCGGCCGCTCCCAGCGCACCACTCGGTCTTCGATGCTCAACTCGTATCCGATGATCTTCTTCGCTTCGTCGACTAGTGTGACCAACTCGTACTGTTCAGGATCGCCCGATTCGAAATCGAGCGTCATCGTGCTGCCGGCGAGCGTCAACTGGCCGCTTTGCCTTCTGCGTCCCAAGAGACGTTGAAATTCTCCCGTTCTCTCGACAACGATGCGGCCAACAATTCGACCCTCCATGTCGTCCGACGACTCGAACTGACGAATCATCCACTCGCCCGCCGGCATCGGCGCCGGTTTCGAGGGGCTCGGCGACGGTGGGTTGGGCTGAGGTGGGCTGGGCTTCGGTGGGCTCGGCTTCTCAGGCATTGGCCTGAGCCACTCGATGGGCGTCTCATCGTCGCTCAATTCATAGCCAACGATCTGACCAGCATCGTCCGCCAGCGGCACGATCGGTCGCTGTTCTGACTCGCCCCCTTCAATCTCGAGCGTGATCACACCCTCGACCACGGAAAGCTTGCCGACCTGTTGTTCCTCTCCCAACTGGCGTTCGAATTCACCGGTCTTCGCGACCACAATGCGTCCCACCACTCGGCCTTGTGCGTCGTCCGCGCCAGCGTACTGGCGGATCTCCCACTCGCCTGCCGGAATCGGCCCGGGTTTCTGCGGCTTCGGCGTCACAGGTCTTGGCTTGAGCCATTCGATAGGCGACTCGTCGTCGCTCAACTCATAGCCAACGATCTTTCCAGCATCGTCCGCCAGCGGCACGATCGGTCGCTGTTCTGACTCGCCCCCTTCGATCTCCAGCGTAACGACGCCATCAACCACCGAAAGCTTGCCCGTCTGTTGCTCGTCGCCCAGCTGCCGTACAAACTCGCCAGTCTTGGCGACCGTGATCGTGCCCACCTCTTGGCCTTCGGTGTCATCCGCGCCCGAGTACTGCCGAATCACCCATTCGCCCACCGGCAACGGCAGATTCGCCAGCGGCATGGGAGGAGGTGGCGGGGGTAGCGGCGGGGAGGGCATTGGCGGCCTGGGAGTGGGCGGCAGCGGCGTGTCGGGCATCGGCGGTTCGGCAGGTGACACAAAAATCGCCACCCAAACCAAACCAGTCGCAGGCCCTTCCAGGTTTTGCGCTCGCCGCTTGATCGCCGCAGCCCCTACGCCAACGGCGGTCGCTTCGGGGTTGAGCAGAGTGGACCAAGCGAAACGATCGTCTTTCCAACCTGTCGAGGCGTTTCCCCCGAGACCGTACACGACGGTGTGGGCCGACGGCAGTCCGAGACTCACAATCAGGCCGACGCGAGTCGGATCGATGCCGAGCGCCGAGCTGACAGTTTGCACCGACAGAGTTGCACCTTCCGCCACGTCATCCAGATTGGCGATGGCATGGGCTTGTTTGGCCGCTTCCGCGTCGAGTTTCGCGGAGCGTTTGGCGACCATTGTCGCGCCGCGTTGGCGAGCGATTTCGCGATGAAGCGAGTCCGCCGGCGACTCTGGCTTAACGTCGCTGTTGATGTGAATCTCGCGGGCCAACCGACGAGTCTCGCCGTAGTCGATGATGTAGACTCGCTCGGTTCCCTCGACCACTTTGTCGGTCGCTACGTTGTAGGTGGACGAAGTGAACTCGGAATGGTCCACCACGGTCCCTTCCAGGACTGCTTCGTCGAATTGCAGCGTCTCGGGGTTGTAGACCGCCGTCTGCACTTTGACCTTGGCGCCGGGTTCGTATGGCTGAGCGAACGCGAAGTTTGCTCCCAGGATTAGCCCGAAGACCAAGGAGGCTAGCGAAAGAGGCTGGCGAGACATAGGACCACTCCACAAACAGATCTGCAAGCACAAGACCGAGCAATTGGTTCGCGCCCAATAAGTGCCGGGCGCGGACGCTTCGAAAGGCGTTGACTATGGACTCTCGCTCCAGATTGGCTCGGGCGAGGATGCAAGTCCGGCTTGCATCCGAATCGTCCGCTTCCCATCCACGTTCATCAGGTAATCCTGAATGGGCCAAGGTCCATTCGCGTTAACGAGCGAGCCAATCGCCTGGGAATTGCGGAAGATCACTCGCAACTCGTTCGGCGCAACTTCGTAGACCCCCGAGGTGGCGATGGATCGAGCCCCATTGATAACTCGCATGGTAAACGAGCCATTCAGCCAGAAATCGATCTGAAAGTTATTGCCTTGATTGTCGGTCCAAGTAAATGTCCGTCCGCCAATCGTCGCCGCGCTGGGAGTGATCGGCCCAATAGGCGTCGCCGAAATCGGCAGTTCCTCATCCCATTCTTCACGATTCAAACCCAGAATGAACTTGCCATCGGGCCCCCGCTGCAAGTCGCCGATGGGCCAGACATCCGCCAAGGGCGCCGGGAAGGTATCGTTGGTGGCGCGAGTAAAGGAGAGGTTCTTGCCCGAGACAGAGAACTTGCCGCGAATCACTCGCATCGGAGCGCCTCGTCGTTGCGAATCGGTCGACGCACTGACGTAGACGAACGATCCATCGTCGCCGAGGGCGAGACGTTGCAGATTGCCGACGCTCGTTCGAGTAAATACCTTTCCCTTGAGAGTGTCGAAAGTCGCCACTAATCCCGAGGGCGGCGGCGACGATATTTCCTGCTCCCAAAGATCGTTCCCTAATTGCAGCGTGCGTTTACCATCGGCATTCAACCGGTACTTGCTGACCGTGAGCCGCCGCACATTTTGCGAGCGCAGTTCGGGCGAGAGCGTCAACAACTGATCCACCACGGTGAATCGTCCTTTTTCCGGCGTCGCGTTCGTGTTGCCGCCAGGAGGAGAGACAACTTCAAACTGGTAGTTCGCGGCATCCAAGAACTTCAAGCGATGCGTCGGAGCGCCATTCACTCCGCGACGCACGAAAGTCAATCCCGAGAAGGAAGACGGCGTCGCATCGAGCCGCCCCGTGCTGCCGCCCTTGGAATTGCTCGTGGGGTCATCCAGTCGAGTCACCACTTCCACCAGCAGCGACGACAACAATCTCTCCCAATCGACGGACGAGCGAGAATCGATGGGGCGGACGGGTCGACGTCGGGTCACGGCGGTCGAGCCCCAATCGACGACATCGTCGCCGGAGAACGTCCAAACCGGCTCGACAGGATCAACTACTTGCGACGTCCACGCGCCTCGCCAATCCCTGACGCCGCCTGTACCACCCTGCTGGACGACGATCGAAGGGGGACGACGACGAGTGACGACCAGCGAGGGTTCTGGCGGCTCTGGCGGTTCCGGCAGAGGCGGTTCGCGTCGAGGTCGAGGAGGTTCCCGAGAAGGTGCTTCATTCGGCCGCCGCGGCGCCTTGGTCGGCGCCTTTTTCGGAGTGGTCTTGGCCTGCGAGACTGGAGTATTGGGATCTTCAGGTTCAGGCAGCGGATCGTCCGCGAGTTGACTGCGTGGCGACTTCGGCTTCGTCGGCTGGCCAAGCGGCTCATCGGCGGGAATCGTCGGTTCCGTCGCCCCGCGAAAGCGAGATTTCTTCGTCACCAGACGACTTGGTTTTTCCGGCGACTCGGGTGAGTCGCTGGCAGGCGGCATGGGCGGATTCGGCTTCTCGTCGCCGTCCGCGGGAGGCGGCGAAGGCTCTACGGACGGCGGTTCTACGGGCATTTTTACTGACGGCGGTTCTACGGGTGGCGGAGCAGGTGGATCGGACGCCGGCTGTGGCTCATCGGTATTCTCCGTCGGCCGATTTTGTTGAGCGGCAACGTCGGTGCGTTCTTGTGGATCGATGACGGGCTGATTTAACCAATTGACTGCCACAAGTGTCGTGCTCATCACGGCGACCGTCGATACCGCCGCGAGCAGATACTTGACCATCTTGGGGACGCCAGCGACCGAATCAAGCTCGACACTGTGAGCCCGTTCGTTCTGCTGCGGACCCTCTGGGGAGCTGGTCACGTTGATAACCCTCGCACTTTATGAAAGCCATTGTTCGTTCGCGAGCCGCTACCGAAGCGACGACCGTCTATGCTCTCGAACCTCAATCGCGGACTTGTTTTTTGCTGACAGCACCGGATTATGGACCACCACGGCTCCCTGAACAACTTGGCTGAATGAGGAATCGCTTTCTGTGCGCAATTGATTCGCTTCATCCGAGTTTCCTCGGTGGGTTTCGTCGGGGGTGAGCTGAAGACCTAAGGCAGCCCTTCTTTGGCGGCGCGACCGATTGCCGTTGAGCCTAGAATGTGGGACGATTAACGGTCGTTTAAGTCGCTGTCGTTTCCAGAATTCCTCCTTAGAGAGATGCCATGGCTGCGTTCGCAGATGTCTCGCGTATCGAGTACGAAGGTCCTACTTCGAAGAACCCGTTGGCTTTCCGTTGGTACAACCCTGAAGAGGTTGTCGAAGGAAAGACCATGAAGGACCATCTGCGGTTCAGCGTCGTGTACTGGCACACCTTTCGCGGCACGGGCAGCGATCCCTTTGGAGCGGGCACGATGCTGCGTCCGTGGGACGACGGTAGCGATTCCGTCGAGAACGCATGTCGCCGAGCACGCGTGGCGTTCGAGTTCATGGAGAAGCTCCAGGCCCCATTCTACGCCTTTCACGATCGAGACGTCGCGCCGGAAGGCAAGACGTTGTCCGAGTCGAACAAGAACTTCGACGCCGTGGTCAAGGTGTTGAAGGAGGAACAGCAACGGACTGGCATCAAGTTGCTGTGGGGCACGGCCAACTTGTTCAGCAATCCGCGCTTCATGCACGGCGCCGCGACCTCCTGCAACGCGGATGTCTTCGCGTACGCCGGTGCTCAAGTGAAGAAGTGCCTGGAGGTGACCAAGGAATTAGGCGGCGAGAACTATGTGTTCTGGGGTGGCCGTGAAGGCTATCAGAACCTGTTTAACACCGACATGAAGAGGGAATTGGATCATTTGGGCAAGTTCTTCCATCTGGCGGTGGACTATGCCAAGCAAATTGGTTTCCATGGCACGTTCTTGATCGAGCCGAAGCCCAAGGAGCCGACCAAGCATCAATATGATTCGGACGCTGCGGCCTGCATCAATTTCTTGCGTGCTTATGGCCTGACCGAACGCTTTAAGCTCAACATCGAAACGAACCATGCCACGTTGGCGGGTCACACCATGATGCATGAGCTCGACTACGCCGGTATGCAAGGTATGTTGGGTTCGATCGATGCCAACACGGGCGACTTGATGCTGGGTTGGGATACCGATCAATTCCCAACCAACTTCTACTTGACCACCGAGATCATGCTCGTCCTGCTCAAGTACGGCGGCTTGGCGCCGGGCGGCGTGAATTTCGACGCCAAGGTGCGTCGCGAGAGCTTTGAGCCGATCGACTTGTTCCATGCCCATATCGGTGGCATGGACGCATTCGCTCGCGGCCTGAAAATCGCCGCCGCGATTCGCGCCGACGGCGAACTAGCTGAATTCGTGAAGCGACGCTACTCCAGTTGGGACTCGGGCATTGGCGCCGAAATCGAATCGGGTCGCGCCTCATTGACGTCCCTCGAGGCCTACATGCTGGGCAAGGGCGAAGCGGCCGCCAATCAAAGTGGTCGTCAGGAAATGCTGGAGAACTTGATCAACCGTTACCTGTAACGGTAACTGAGGGAAACGCGATGGAGGTCGTACCGCACCTCTTGGAGGCGCTGGAGGCATTGCCGATCCCGGTGGCGCTGATTCGCCGCGCGGACGGCCTCATTCGTTTCGCAAATCGCCAATTGGCGGAAACCATGAGGGTCCCGCCGGGGACCCTGGTGGGTTTGAAGAGCTTGGCTTTCTATGTCGACCCGGCTGACCGCCAAGCTTTGCTCGCGCGACTTGAACGCGACGGACGCGTGACGGACCACGAGTTGGCCGTGATCCGCGGCGACGGCACTAAAGCCGTGCTATCGCTATGGGTCGAGCCGATCGAATTTCAAGGCGAACCCTTCAATTTCACCAGCGCTATCGACATTACCCAGCGGCGTACCGCGGAACAGAAACTGACCGCTGAGCAACAAGTGTTGCGGCGGCTGGTGGATATCACCGAGCGGGACCGACAATTGCTTGGCTACGAGTTGCATGACGGTCTCGTGCAAGACATGACGGCCGCCACCATGTTCTTGGAGTCAGCGGCCTCGGAATTTGAAAATCAAACAGGCGAGGCCTGCGAATCACTGAACATCGGACTCACTCTGGTCCGAGACGCCGTGCGAGAAGCTCGACGGTTGATTGGGGGATTGCAACCACCAGCGCTCGACCAGGGAAATGCCATTCTTGCTCTCCAGCGATTAGTCGAGGAGTTGAGGAAGACCTGGGGCAAGACGATCGAGTTTCATCACGAGTTGGGGCAGCATCGGTTCTTGCCAGCTCTTGAGCTTGCCGTTTACCGCATCGCGCAAGAAGCTCTGCAAAATGCCGTTCGGCACAGTCATGCATCTCGGATCACCGTCTCCATTGCCCTGCACGAGGAAATGGTGCGCATGACCATTGTCGACAACGGCGAGGGCTTTGTTCCCGCCAGTGTTTCCCGCAAGCGTTACGGTTTGGTGGGAATTCGTGAACGCGCCCGCTTGCTGGGGGGCACGGCGATCATCGAGTCGGCGCCGGGGCAGGGGACGCAGATCATTGTCGATTTGCCGACCGCGAATACGTTGGCGCTCACGGAGCCAGACTTAGGGTGTCGGCCTTGATCTGTGGGCGTCGGGCGAGACTCATTGGAGCGCGTCGGTGGTGATTTCACCACGAATCGCACGAATTGGACGAATGGGAGATCGGAATGGTGTGTGTTCGTGGCGCTCGACTGGCCGTGGTTGTCTGCGACGGCTGCGTCTTAACGGCGAATCGCCTCTCCTTCATCCACTTGAAGATACCGAGCAGCACCGGAGGTTACCGGGATCGCGGACGAATGAGACGCCACCGCGACAGGCGCTACGGCTGAAGAGCGAGCCGACGTTGCACGCGGGGGACTGGAAGAAGCGGCCATGTAGCCGCCAAAGCCAGAGGAACAGCCGCCAAGCAGTATGAGTGGGGCCAGCAGCAAAAATCCCACGGCGCGACACCCATCCATGATGCGGCCTCCTGCCAGATACGAGGACAACGAGTCATTCCGTAACTCGTTCTCTGGCAGTCATCGAGCCGGACGGCTCGCGGAATCCAACGTTCCTGGAATCGTTCGGACAATCGACAGGAACATTAAAGTCGCCTGTTCGACTGCGGCATTCGGGTTAACTCTTCTTCGAGTCAACCGTTTTCCGCGCGGCTCGATCGTCCAGCTGTTCGGCCTCAGCCGGCGTGGTCGCCGCGGGATTGCCCCGTGCATCCGACGATTCGCGATCCGCTTCGGACGTGACGCGATAGCGTAACGACTTCACGCCTCCCTCCCGCCGAATCGTCATGACCCACCCCGCATCCGAAATCGATCCCACGGCCTTGGGCTTGCGAACGGTTAGGGGGGTTCGCGGCGCTTCCGTGGCAGCGTACTGGGGAGTGCTGTCGTTTACGGAGTCCTGCGTTGCTTCGCTAGGCGTCGAGGCAGCTGCGGGAGCCGGCGATGGCGACGGGTCGGCGCTGGACTGCGGGAGAACTACGGGCTGCGGGAGAACTACGGGCTGCGGGGGAACTTCGGCCACCGCCGTCTCGGGTGCGGTTGCAGGAGTTGAGTCTGGGGTTTGCGCGACTGGCTTATCACTGTCGGCCGCGGTTACCGTGGACACGTGATCGGCCGCTTGGGGCGACGAGTTCGCTTTGTCCTGAATGGGCTCAACCAGCGATTGCACGGGGGAAGCAGGCGGTTGCGTCGAGGTTGCGAGTTGCGGGGCGGGGGGACGCGAGACGGCCGTCAGCCAACTCATTTGCAGGGGATCGCCAGCCCTGATTCCATCGCGCACCACTTTCCCCACCGTATCCTCGAAGCGTACGATCACTCCAGGCGGCACGCTGTCGGCGTCCCAGGTTTCGAGTTTAAGGTTCGCTTCGCTCAAGGCCTGGCCTGGTGCGATGTCTCTTTGCGCGACATAAATTCGCACTCGTTCCACAGTTCGACTTTGCTTCCCCGCTGGGCTTTCCAGCAGTTGACTCAAGCCGATCGAAGCGACCATGCCGCAGACGGTGGCGGCGCCAATGAGTAACAGGGCCGGGGAACGCATGCAAATTTCCTCGTCACCAGTCCACCACGCCGAACTCGCAGAGGAGTACGGAAGCCGGGCAACCTGGAAATGGGGCCTAAAGGCGGGGCCGATGACGTCGCCAGAGCGCAGCCATCCATCGACATCTTCGGGTCATTGCGACCGTTGGGTTCATCACTCCATTCATCCCAGGCAAGGTGGCTGTAATCGAGATTCGCGGCCCAATCGGCAAAGTCTGCCCGAGTGGATCTTTTGCCGAGGCAGCCGGACGAAGAATGACTACCAGCAGCCCCACTGCTAGGGGAAGCGTGGCTGGAATGCGGGATTGGGCGGCCAAAGATGGACCACGAAAAAAGCCGCCCCGAGCGGCTCAACATCCGCAGCAGGACGGCTTTCAGCCCAGATGGCGCCAACGTTCTCGCTCGTCGGCGACGACGAATGCGACGGCGTCAGGAGGCCATGGGATCCGCTGAAGGTTTTTCCGTGAGGAGAGCCTTACCTTGGTGCGAGCACCATGGTGCAGAAGGCGGCGAGTATGGTGGTTAGGAAGCAGACGATCTGCACCAACCCCCCTAACGAGTCGACGGCCATCCAAGAATACATGTCTTGCTCTCCTGACCTCGGCCGCTTACTTGCTTTCGGACGTCGGGGCGGGCGCGGCTGCTGGCACCACCAACGTCTGTTGTCGAGGTTGAAATGTCGAAATCGCGGTGAGAGCGACCACGGCGACGAGTGCTGCCATTACGGCATACTCGACGATCGTGGGACCATCTTCCGCTCGCGCAAAATCACGAATGTGTTGAATCAAACCACGCATGTTCTGTTGCTCCCTAATCCTTGGGGGACAAACCCCTTCCGAACTGAAGGTCCCTCCCGGGCCACTCGCCATCCGTCCGGTTCCTATTTGGCGAACTCCCCTTGCTCAGGGAAAATCTCCACTGGAACCCTACGTCATCCTTTTCAGCGGTCAAATCCGCACTGTCGGAATTCTTTAGCTTTTCCGAAAAAAATCCGTGGATTACGCATTTTCACGCCGAGTAGCCCGCTCACTTTGTGAGCGGTCAGCCGCGCGGCCGGCGAGCGCCCCTCTCCGCCAGCCAAGCGGCGGCGTGGGCCGAGCGACGGACTGGAAGTCCGTCGTACCTCGGGAAGGTGACAAAGCACGAGCGATTTCGCTGGTGGAATTGCAACGGGAATGCCGATAAACCGACCATCGGCGCGAATTTCCGCGGCACACTGCGGGTGTTCGTCGCTGCGCGCTTCCGAGACTCGCTTCCGCGGCAAGGATTCCCGGCATGCTCATTAAGACCTCTCGATTCGGCGCGATGGAAATCGAAGCGGACGACATTTTGTTGTTTCCGCAGGGCCTCTTGGGATTCGAGGAATGTCGGCATTGGGTCTTGCTGGCGGATGCGGATAACGACGCGGTTGGCTGGCTGCAGAACATTTCTCGATCCGAACTTGCGTTGGCGGTCGTCAGCCCTCGACGTTTCGTGCCGGGGTATGAAGTGCGAGTGCCGCGGGGGCAGCTTGCTCCGCTGCAATTGAATGAAATCGATCAGGCCTATGTGCTGACCGTGGTGAGTAAGAACGAAGGCTCGCTTACAATCAACCTTAAGGCTCCCCTGATCATCAATCTTGATCGCCGACTCGGGCGACAGATCGTCTCGTGTGATGACCAGCCAATGCAGCATCGGTTGAGTGAATTGCCGCTTTCGGCGTTACCGTTGCGCAAGAGCGCTTAGAGACTAATGTACGACGGACTTCCAGTCCGTCGATCCGGTCCGCGACGCGACTTGGCTGACGGCGACGGGCGCTCGCCAGCCATGCGGCTCACCGCTCACGAAGTGAGCGGGCTACCACCGTACGACGGACTTCCAGTCTGTCGATCTAGCCCACAACGCGACTTGGCGGGCGGCGACGGGCGCTCGCCAGCCACGCGGCTCACCGCTCACGAAGTGAGCGGGCTACTCCCGTACGACGGACTTCCAGTCCGTCGATCCGGTCCATGACGCGGCTCGGCTGCTTCTTGGCGCGAGCCCGCCAGTTGGTCCTGGGTTCTCGGCGAGTGGGTTGGGAGGGCTGTGATAGGCTGGCAGCCCCGTCGCTCGTCGCAACCCCTTCAGACGCACATGCTACAGCCGTTGCCCGCCGCACAACGATAACGTGGAAGCGAGTGTTGATCGACGAGTTGCCAGTGGTCCGATAGTTGGGCATGGGTTCGAGAGTCATGTGGGCGTGAACGTCAAGCGAGACCAAGCCGCCACTCGCTGGCATACGACCGACAGGGGGACCGAATCCATAGGGGGGATTTTTCCACTTTGTCGATCCGGCGGTCGGATCGAACTGTTTATGAGGAGGGAGCCACGATGCTAGTCCTGTCGAGACATCGCGACGAGAGCATCATCATCGGGGACGACATCGTCGTGACGATTGTCGACATTCGCGGAGACAAGGTACGCTTGGGTATCAATGCTCCGCAGGATGTGCCCGTGCACCGGCAGGAAGTCTACGAGGCGATTCAGCGTGAGAACCGCAAGGCGGCTCAAGTGAGTCCTTCGGAAACTCGGGAACTCGGAAAGTAGCCCGGTTTCTGCCAGTTTGATTTGCTAATCACATAACAGCTCGCCGATTGCTCTCCCGCCAGTTCGGGTCCTGGGGTCGCTGAAACCCAGACGCGAAATGACGGGGAAGGAAACGGCGAGCTGTTATCTTTTTACGCCCCATGCGGTTAGCTCGCCGGAGGCATGGGCGATGCCGGGTCCGCGGTTGCGATCGCTGGGGCTTTTCGCCATGATGACCCTCCCGAGCTCTCGCGAGACGCGATCGAGCGTCCCTTGGCCCTCTGTCCGTGGAGAAAAACCGCTGTGTCATCCGTCGCCGCCGCCAAGCAATTGATTCGAGTGGGTCACAGTCCTGATCCCGATGATGCCTTCATGTTCTACGCACTCGCGAAGGATAAGATCGAAACGGGTCCCTACCGGTTCGAGCATGAATTGGTCGACATCGAGACGTTGAACCGACGAGCATTCTCGGGCGAACTGGAACTGACCGCATTTAGCCTGCACGCCTACGCTCACTTGGCCGACAAGTACATCATTTGCACCTGCGGCGCCAGCATGGGGGACCAGTACGGTCCAATCGTGGTGGCCCGCGAGTCGCTCTCGGTGAAGAGTGTTCGCGACTCAGTCATCGCCGTCCCCGGAACGTTGACCACGGCCTACCTCGCTCTACGCATGTGCCTGGGCAATGAACCTAAACACGTCGTGGTGCCGTTCGACGAAATCTTGCAAGTTGTGGCGGCCGGCCACTACAAAGGCCAGCCCGTCGACGCAGGGCTCGTCATTCACGAAGGACAACTCACCTACGGCGATGATCAACTGAAGCTGGTCGTCGATCTGGGCAAATGGTGGTACGAGGAAACGGGATTGCCTCTACCTCTCGGCGCGAATGGCATCCGCAAAGATCTCGGCCCTGTCGCCATCCGCGAAGTCAATCGACTGCTCCATGAGAGCATCCGTTACGGGCTGGAGCATCGAGCCGAAGCGCTCGACTACGCGCTCGGCTACGGTCGCGGACTCGATCGCCGTAAGGCCGATCAGTTTGTGGGAATGTATGTGAACGATTGGACGCTGGACTTCGGGACTCGAGGGCGTGAAGCGGTCACTCAACTGCTCGCTCGTGGACACGCCGCTGGCGTCATTCCTCACCTGATCCAGCCCGAGTTTGTTGATTAATCCAGAGGAGAGCGGCTGCTTTGTCGGGAATCCGCCCTTCCAACTGCTGGTCGCGCAGCGATTCCAGTAGTTGGCGGAAGAGCGGCCCCGGTTTCAGTCCTGCTTGTTGAAGATCTCGCCCGTTCAGCAAGGGGGCGGGATTGAGTTCGTGGAGCGGCAACGCCAATCGGCGGCGGCAAAAGTCCACTCCGCCTGGCGACAGATTGTCCACCGCTTCCATGCTCTCCGCATACATCAGCAATTCAGCCACTCCATCCGCGACGAGAACTCGCTGGACCCTGGGCCAGGGCAACATGTGAGCCCGCAGGATGGTTGGGGCTTGCTGAAGAATCCAGCTCACTCGATTCATTTCGTCATTCGAGAGACGCCAACGGCGACAAACCGTATCGACCATCTCATTCATCGCTGGCCGAGACGAATCACTGGCCGCGGGCAATTCAGCATCCGCAGACAGGTCAGCAGCCGATGACGGGACGTCGGCCGACAACAGTGTGGCAAGCGCTACGGGGAATGTCGGGTCTGGGAGAGCGTCAAGTCGTCGGAGGAGGCGATTCCAGGCGTCTCGCGATTCATCGCCAAAAGTCGCCGATTCTGGATCGAAGTTGGCCAGTTCGGGGATGAGGATGGGCAACAAGCGAGCGTCGCTCAACAATTCGACGGCGCGGCGTCGAGTGGGATGGGGCAGGATGCGGCGGAGTTCGGCCGCGATTCGCTCGGCGCTGACAATCACGATCTCGGCGGCCAATTGACGAATAGCCTCGCGAGTGGTCGCTTCCAATTGGAATCGAAACGTCGCAGCGAAGCGGATGGCTCGCACCATCCGCAGTTTATCTTCCGCGAAACGTTCAAACGGATCGCGGATCGCTCGCACAATGCCGTCAGCCAGATCACGCTGGCCTCCAACATAGTCGACGACGCGCTCGGTCAAGGGATCGAAGAACATCCCGTTGATCGTAAAGTCTCGCCGCAGAGCGTCCTCTTCGGCCGAACTGAACGACACGCTATCGGGATGTCGACCATCGCTGTACCCAGCGTCGCGGCGAAAGGTTGCGACTTCGACAGGGCACGCTTGCTTGCGTCCCAAGACCGTGATGACGCCGAACGCGGCGCCAAGCGGCAGAGTGTGGCGGTGACCGAATACGTGCCGAACCTCGAGCGGGGTCGCGTTCGTGGCGACGTCGTAATCCTTGGGTTCACGCCCTAGCAATTGGTCGCGGACGCAGCCCCCGGCCCACAGCGACTCAAAGCCGGCGGCCCGTAATCGTTGCACGACTTCGAGCGCGAACCGACGAGTTTCCGCGGGATCGTGGGCGGTGTTCATTCTTGAAAGGGCAACGAAGGGGACGAGTTGGTACGGTCTTGAGCGGGGGCAGGAAGAAATCGCCACTGTATCGAGTCGTTAGGAGATCTCCTACTCCCTGTCCTGCTCAGGCAGCCGGACGAAGAAACTACCAGCAGCCCCACCTCCTGGGTAAGCGGGGCTGGAATGCGGGATTGAGCGGCCAGAGATTGTTCGGATTGGCGTGAGACTGTGGCCGCCCAATCCTCCGTTTCGTCTTGAGTGTGGTATCCTGTGTCCTGGCAATTCGCTTGGACGTAAGTCGCATAGAAACTGATGGCGGTCACCGCCCCGGATTTGGGAGAAGAGGATGAGTTCGACGGACTCGCTGCCGTGGGAAGTAGACATTCAGTCGGTGAAACAATTGCTCGACAGTTCAGCCGATTTCCTGTTTCTGGACTGTCGGGAGAACGATGAATACCAGACGGCTCGGATCGCCGGCGCGCGATTGCTGCCGATGAGCGAGTTGACGCAGCGAGTAGGAGAATTGTCGGGCGAACAGGGGCGACGCATCGTGGTTCATTGCCATCATGGCGGCCGGAGCCTGCGGGTCGCTCGTTGGCTCCGTTCGCAAGGCTTTTCGCAGGCGCAGAGCATGGCTGGGGGTATTGATGCTTGGTCGCAAATGATTGACCCGCAGGTTCCCCGCTATTAATCGGTGCGAGGTTGCTCGCTCCCCTTGCGAGCACTCGAAACGCGACCTATAACTTACCCATCGCAACGCTGCGGGCGTGGCGGAATTGGCAGACGCGCAGGATTCAGGTTCCTGTGGCCGTAAGGTCGTGGAGGTTCAACTCCTCTCGCCCGCACTGAAGAGCCGCCTTGAGGGCGGCTCTTGTCGTTTAATCTGCTCATTTCTCTGGGGGAAACGCCATGAGTCGTTGCTCCCCGTATGATCGACCTCTAGTCCGTCGAGTAGCCACCGTACGACGGACTTCTAGTCCGTCGATCCGGCCGACGACGCGGCTTGGTTGGGGACAACAGGCGCTCGCCGGCCACGCGGCAGACCGCAGTCGCCCACTTGCATTCCTATGTCAGGGTGGGATTATCGTACGTTTCGCGGGGCGGGAGTACGCCTGCGACAGCCTCAGTGGGTAGAGAGGACCGAATCATCATGGCCGATCAGCCAGCGTTAAGGTTGGGAACCCGCGGAAGTCCGTTGGCTCGTTGGCAGGCCGAGTGGGTCGCGGCTCAGCTGCGCGGTCGGGGATTTGCCGTCGAGTTGATCTTGATCACGACCCAGGGGGACGTAAAGTCTGGTCCGCTAGGGAGTTTCGGCGGCGTCGGCGTATTTACGAAAGAGATTCAGCGAGCGCTGCTAGAAGGGCAGATCGACTTGGCGGTCCATAGCTTGAAGGATTTGCCAACGGAGCGAGTGCCCGGTTTGGAATTGGCGGCGGTCCCTCCGCGAGAAGCGCCTGGCGATGTTTTGGTCACGCGGGCGGGAGGCGCCTTGGAGTCGCTCGCTGTGGGGGCCAAGTTGGGAACGGGCAGCATGCGGCGACGAGCGCAATTGCTTCACGCTCGACCCGACTTAGTGGTAGAAGATATTCGCGGCAACGTCGAAACTCGGCTCGGTAAACTGGATGCGGGAGATTACGACGCCATTGTGTTGGCCGAGGCTGGCCTCACTCGATTAGGGCTCGCCGATCGCATCCAGCATGTGTTGCCCAAGAGTCTGATGCTCCCCGCGATCGGTCAAGGAGCGTTGGGCCTGGAGACTCGTGAGGACGACCCCCGCACTCAAGCGGCCGTGCGGACGTTGGACGACGCCGAGACTCACGAGTCGGTGGTGGCTGAACGGGCCTTTTTAGCTACGTTGAGGGGAGGGTGCCTGGCGCCCGTGGGAGCCTGGGGGCGATTCGAAGGGGCGAACGCGGACCGAAAACTGGTCTTGGATGGGGTTGTGCTCAGCCCCGATGGTCGCGAGCGGCTGGTCGATTCCGTGACGGGCCAAGCCTGCGAGGCCGAGTCGTTGGGAGAGACGCTTGCGGACCGCTTGTTGGCCCGAGGAGCTCAACGCCTCATCGCGGCAGCGCGTTAGTAGCCCGCTCGCTTCGCGAGCGGTCAGCCGCGCGGCCTGCGAGCGCCCTTCGCCGCCAGCCAAGGCGCGTCGTGGGCCGATGGATGCGCGGAAATCGACGCTCAACGGACCGGATCGATGGACTAGAAGTCCGTCGTACGTTAGTAGCCCGCTTTCTTCGCGAGCGGTCAGCCGCGCGGCCCGCGAGCGCCCTTCGCCGCCAGCCAAGTCGCGTCGTGGGCCGATGGATGCGCGGAAATCGACGCTCAACGGACCGGATCGACGGACTAGAAGTCCGTCGTACGTTAGTAGCCCGCTCGCTTCGCGAGCGGTCAGCCGCGCGGCCCGCGAGCGCCCTTCGCCGCCAGCCAAGTCGCGTCGTGGGCCGATGGATGCGCGGAAATCGACGCTCAACGGACCGGATCGACGGACTAGAAGTCCGTCGTACATTGTTTCAGATTCGCGAAGGCGCCGTCTCGCCTGTCCCGCGAGCCAACACGGCGACGCGGACGGAGCGAGCGCCCGCTTTGAGCAACAGGCGAGCCGCCTCGCGCAGCGTCGCCCCGGTCGTCATGACATCGTCGACCAACATGATTCGACGACCTTCCACCTGGGCCCCCTTGCCGATCACAAAGGCGCCTCGCACATTCTCCAGTCGCTCGTTTGGCAATAGAGTCCCCTGCTTGCGGGTCCGTCGCTGGAACCGCAGCAATCGTTGCTCGACTGGCAAATCGAGCCGATGCCCTATGGCCGACGCCAGTAACTCGGGTCCGCTCGTGCCGCGCGACCACCTTCTCCACCAATGACTCGGCACCGGGACAAGGACATCGCAGCGATCTCGCCATCCGGCGGCGATCAGACGTCGAGCGACCAGTTCGCCAAGTTGCAAAGTCAGCGACTCGTAAGCCGCTTTCTTCGTCTTGAGCACCGCGTCGCGTAGCGAACCGTGGTACTCGCCCAAGGCCAACGCCGCTTCGAACGGTAGTTTCCGCCGACGACATTCGCCGCAGCCGGCCGACTGTCCCACCTCGGGCATCGGCGCCGCACACCGCGGACAAACGACCGTCGCTTCAAACGTAAATGTCGCACAGCATTCACGGCAAATCAAAAAGGGTGTTTGGTCGTCAATCCAATCGTCGTCGGCCAACAATCGCTCGCAAGCCAGGCAGCATGGGGGAAACAGGAGGTCTACGGCTCGCCAACAAGATCGTCGCAGCGAACGGCCCGCAACGCGTTGGCCGCGGCGGCATTGGCGAGTCCAGAGGGTGGCCCAACGTTCTTTACAACCGTGGGCCATTTCGAGGGCGCGATCGATCCTTGACATGCGTTTGACTCCCGCCAGCCGTCGGCTGGGTTTGTTTCCCAGGTCAGTCGGTCTTGACCCTGAACGCCCCGTCAGCCTATCGTCCCATCCCCGAACGTCAACCCGCGACGGCGAAAACAGTAATGGGAATCATCGATCGCTACCTGCTGCGACTCTTCCTCAAGACACTCGTCGTGCTTTTCTTGAGCACGACGGGCCTGTTCGTAATGGTGGACACGACGAGCAATTTCGATGAATTTGTCAGTTACGGCAAGGCGCAGGGTGGATTCTTCCGCGTCATCTTCGACTATTACGCTCCACGCGTCCTACAGTTCTTCGATCGCTCCAATGGCATCCTGGCCATGGTCGCCGGCATGTTTGTCGTCTCGTGGCTCTACCGCACCAACGAATTGACGGCGATCTTGGCAGGCGGGATTCCCAAGTCCCGAGTTGTGCGGCCGTTGATCATTGCATCCGCCGCGGTCAGCTTGTTAGGGGTGGTGAACCGTGAATGGGCGATTCCTCAATTTCGTCAAAAGCTGATTTACAACGCTCAGAATTGGAAAGGGGAAAACCCCCGGCCGCTCACCCCGACGTACGACAATCACACCGACATCCTGATCGCGGGCAAGGCCGTCGTCGCCGCTCAACGCAAGATCGACGAGCCCACGTTCACGCTCCCTGGTTCGTTGGGCGCTTTTGGAACTCGCCTCACGGCCGCTCGCGCCATTCAAACACCGGCCAACGACGATCACCCGGCCGGGTATTTGTTCGAAGAAGTGCATAATGCCGCCAAACTTAGTCAACTCCCGTCGGCGAGTCTCGGCGAGCGTAACGTGATCTACTCGCCGGCCGATTCCCCGTGGCTCAGCCCGAACCAACTGTTCGTGGCCAGCGAGGTGGAATTTGAGCATTTGGCGGCGGGCCATAGTTGGCACGACTTATCGTCGACGCGGGATCTGGTTCGCGGCATGCGGTCCGCGGACGTCGACTTTAGCGCATCGACTCGAGTGCGAGTTCACGCGCGAATTCTCCAGCCGCTGGTCGACATGACCTTGGTGCTGATCGGCCTGCCGCTCGTATTGCGTCGGTCTCAGCGCAACATTTTCCTGGCCATCGGCATCTCGTTGTTTGTGATCGCCAGCTTCTTCATGGTAACGATCGCCTCGCATTCGCTCGGTTCACTCTACCTGGTCAGTCCGGCCGTAGCCGCTTGGCTCCCCTTGCTGCTGTTCGTGCCGTTCGCGGCCGCCATGTCTCGCGGGATCTGGGAATAATCCGAGGCGATGTGGGTCCGGCTGCCTATCAAGACTGTGGAGGCGGCGGAGGCGGTTTTCGCCCTGTGGCGAGCAGCAGGAGCAACCGACCGCTGACGCTCATGATCGACAACGGGATCCAGGCCCACAGCACAATGCTGACGCCATACAATGCAAACGCCGCTACTCGCCCGACATTCACAGTCTGCCCCTGCGTACCAATAACCAGTTGCTGGGCGTCGATAATCTCGGCGACTTGGTCAATGGGCCCCGAGGCATCGGCGGGGTTCTTCACGAGCTTGCCCAAATGCAAGAAGACATCGACGGCGTAGTAGGCGCCGAATATGAACAGTCCGAGCACGATGAACAGGGCGAGTCCGCGGAATACGAGGCCGATCGTACGGACCAAATCGACCGCCGGAGCATGGTGGCCGACATCGGAAGCCGTACCCTGGGGATGGCGAGGAACAAACGGGTCTGCCATACGGAGCTCCAGCGACGATTTCTTTGTCACGGAGCCTAGCGCGAGGGTTGCTCGTGCGGAGAACGGATCTTGGCGTCCGTTCCGCCGTGGTCCGCGGAAAAACGGTTTCTATCAGCGACCCCGCCAGTGTATTCCCCCCTCAACAGCGTTACAATCCGCAGCTAGGTGGACTCGCGGCGACAAGGGCAGTCAGAGGGGCGACGCCCGCCACGCGGTTCTTGGGTCAACGTATGAAACAGAGATTTGGAACAGAGATTCGCACCCAACGCCTCCCTGAGTGATCGCGAATCGAGTCCGCGGGATTTGTTCCCTGCATGAGCGAAACCGTCGACTTCCTAGAAACTGATCGGCTGCGTCAGTTCGCACGTTTCATCGCCGACTCGCCCGAATTCGCCGGGGCCATCGCTGCCTTACGCGCCCAACAGCCGGCCTCGTTCGACGGCGTCTGGGGATCTGCCGCCGCGCTGCTGGCAGGCGCCTTGGTCGATGCAGCCACTTCGCCGGTCGTGGTCGTCTGTGCTCAGGTTGGGGAAGTGGACGAGTTATGCGCGGACATTCAGTTGTTATCCTCGCACGAAGCATGGCGTTTTCCCGCTTGGGAGTCCGAGCCCGAAGAGCGGCTGGCGCATGACGAGATCTTTGGCGAGCGTCTACGGACGTTGAAACGCCTGCTCGCGGCCCGCGACTCGACAATCTCCACCGCACCTGCCAGGCCGCCGTCCGCTCCCTCGTCCCCCGATCGTCGCTCGGCGGCGCCGCTGATCGTCACCAGCATCCAAAGCCTGTTGCAGTTGGCGCCCAGCCCCGCCGTTCTGACCGCGGCGAATCGCCGACTCCGAGTTGGCGAGCGACTTGACCTCGACTCATTCCTCGCTTGGCTGGTGCAACATCGCTTTCATGGCAGTTCGGCCGTGGAATTGCCGGGCGAGTTCTCGCATCGGGGCGGAATCTTGGATCTGTTTCCTCCCGATGCCGACCATCCCGTCCGGATCGAATTGTTCGACGATGAGATTGAATCGATTCGGCGTTTCGACCTGACGACTCAATGTAGTCTCGAAACGCTGGAGTCGGTCGACGTCACGATCTTCCTGCCGTCGCAAACAGATCGCGGACATCTCTTCCACTACCTGCCCGCGGACGCCTGGATACTCCTGGTTGATACTCGCCAGATCCATGACGCGGGCGATCAGTATTTGAGTCGGGTCGATAACCCGCAAGATTTTCACACGACGCCGGATGTCTTTCGTGAGATGAGTCGGTTTGGCGTGGCGTCCGCGTCGGCGATGGCCGAGTCGGTTGACGCAACGACTTGTCGCTTGGGTATTGAATCGGTCGAACGCTTCAGCGGCGACTTCGAGCGAGTCCGCGACGACTTAGATCGAGTTGCCGAAGATTGCGAAGTGACCATGGTCGCGCGCACGGACGCCGAGGCGCGACGCTTGCTCGAGATCTTCGGATCGACGGCCGTCGCCGACTCGGGTCGCTTGCACCTGACCGTCGGCAGTTTGCGCGGCGGCTTTCGTCTCCGGCGAGCTCGCCAATTGGTGCTGACGGGCGCCGAGTTGTTTCGGCGCGAGGAGGTTCGCCGTCCCACTCGCCGACACCTCGGCAAAGCGCTCGACAGCTTCGTCGACCTGCAAGAAGGGGATTTGGTCGTCCACCTCTCGCACGGCATCGGTCGCTACCGCGGCCTGCGTCTGCTCGATAAACAAGGACAGCAAGTCGAGCACCTGGAGATCGAGTTCGCGGAACAGACGAAATTGTATGTGCCAACGACGAAGATCGAGTTGGTGCAGAAGTACGTTGGAGGCTCGAAATCAGTCGTCAAACTGGCGAAAATTGGCGGCCAGACGTGGCAACGGCAGCGGAAAGCGGCCGAATCGGCCGTGGTCGACATGGCCTCCGACCTGCTTGATCTGCAAGCCGCCCGCGTCACTCGCCTGGGAATCGCCTTCAGCCCCGACAGCGATTGGCAGCGGGCCTTTGATGCTTCTTTCCCCTACACGGAAACCGAAGATCAGCTCGCCGCCATCGAAGCGATCAAGGGAGACATGGAGCGATCGCGGCCGATGGACCGCCTGCTGTGCGGCGACGTCGGATTCGGCAAGACGGAAGTGGCGATGCGGGCCGCCTTCAAGGCGGTTGACAACGGCTATCAGGTGGCCGTGCTGGTTCCCACCACGATCTTGGCCGAGCAACATTATCACACTTTTCGGGAACGGATGGCTGAGTTCCCTTTCGATATCGGTCGGCTCAGCCGATTTTGCGATCCCGAGGAGGAGCGTCGAGTCCTACGGGGCTTGAAGACGGGCCATGTCGACATCGTGGTGGGGACGCACCGTTTATCGTCGAGCGACGTCGAGTTTCATAATTTGGGGTTGGTGATCATCGATGAAGAGCAGCGATTCGGCGTGGACGTCAAGGAACGACTGAAGACTCTGCGCACCACGGTCGATGTCTTGACGCTCAGCGCGACCCCGATCCCACGCACGCTCCATATGTCGCTGGTCGGCGTACGCGACATTTCCAACCTGGAGACGCCGCCGCAGGAACGCATGGCGGTCGAGACGCGAGTGACTCGGTTCAACGACGAGTTAATTCGGCATGCGGTGCTGCGAGAACTCAATCGCGGCGGTCAAATCTACTTCGTGCACAATCGCGTCGGCGACATCGCTGAACTGGCCCATCGACTCGAACACCTCGTCCCCGAAGCTCGTATTCGCATCGGTCATGGGCAGATGCATGAAGACGAACTGGAACAGGTGATGGTCGATTTCGTCGGTCACAAATTCGACCTCCTGGTCGCCACGACAATCGTCGAAAGTGGACTCGACATCCCCAACGCCAATACCATTTTCATCGACCAAGCCGACCGCTACGGGCTCGCCGATCTGCACCAGTTGCGAGGTCGCGTGGGCCGCTACAAACATCGAGCGTATTGCTACCTGCTGATCGACGCCCATCGCAGCTTGACCCCCAATGCCGCTCGCCGCCTCCGCGCGATCGAAGAATTCAGCGATATGGGCGCGGGCTTCGCCATCTCCATGCGCGATCTCGAGATTCGGGGCGCCGGCAATTTACTTGGCTCTCAGCAAAGCGGTCATATCGCGGCGGTCGGCTACGAGCTCTATTGCGACCTGCTGGAAGCGGCAGTCCGCAATCTCAAGCAACTCCCTCCGAAGCGCGCGATCGATGTCGATATCGACCTGCCGGGAGATGCGTACATTGACGCCAACTACATCTTCGACTTACGTCAAAAAATCGACGTCTACCGTCGACTCTCGCGGATCACGCTGTATGAGCAAGTCGATGCCATGCGGCGCGAATTGATCGATCGCTTCGGCGAGCCGCCGCCGGCGGTCGAACGGCTGCTGGCGCTCGCCGAACTGCGACTCGACGCCGCCACTTGGCAAGTTTCCGTCGTGCGTCGGGAGGATCAGTACTTGGTCTTCGCGTACTCCGACCGCCGCAGGATGGAGCAACTAGCGAAGCTGCGCAAGGGCAAACTGCGGCTGGTGGACGCCAAGCACGCCTATTTGACGATCCCGGCGGAGTGGTCGACGCCCGAACGACTCTTAAGACTTGCAAAATCGGTGTTGCGGCCTCAGTAATGTCTTCCTATGATCCCGCGCCGTTCGGGATATTAGGGCCATTTCGTCACCTCCCGCAAGGGACGCCACTTGTCCGCAACCACTTTAGCCGCGAGATTCGCCTTGCTCGTTCTGCCGAGCATCGTCGGGCTCACCGCCTGCGCGACGCCGTGGCCATTTCGCAAGAATACGGATGCGGAAGCCGCGGCGATCGCGGTGGCCAAACCACCGACTCAGCCGCCCCCTTTCAACTCACCTGCGGGCAATGGCCTCACGGAGCAGGGCGGCCCCACGGAGCAGGGCGGCAATCGAGGTGTGGCAAGCAGCACGGGGGCGCCGTTGAGCACTCCGTTGCCGGGCTCGAACGGCCCCGGGCATAACTATCCGGTGGGACAGGCGTCGGCTGGCGGGCCCGCGAGCAAGTCCGCCGCGGGTGCGAATCCTGGCGGCGTTCCCTCTCAAGGCGGAATGCCGGGAGCGACGCAGTACATCAGCCAACCTTTCGAAGCGAGTCCCGACGGCGCGCCGAATCTCGATTTCGGTCCTATTGCCGGTACTCCCACCAGCAACACGTTTCGCCCGGCCCAAACGGTAGCCATTATTGGCAATCAGTATGTTCTCGCGGGAGACATCGAAGGGGCCGTCAATCTGATCATTGCGATCACCTTGCCAGTCGATACGCCCGCCGAAAAAATCACCCATCCCGGACCGGAACTCGCCCCGCAAAAGGAAATTCTCTTCCGCCAGCAGTTGCAAGGGGAAGTGCAAGTGAAGATCGGCTACGTCGATTTTCTCCGTGAAGTGCCTCCCGAGCGACTCCCCGACCTACAAAAGCGGATCGGCGAAGCGTTCTTGAAAGAGCTTGAACCGCTGCGAGTCAAGATGAAGAAGGCCAACGACGACGAGATCGACGAGTTGCGGCGGCGCGATCCGATTTTGTCGCGAGTGGCGACATTGATGAACCAACGCGGCATCGAGAATCTCCCCGATCTCGACGTGTTGCTCCATCGCTATGGGACGTCGCTCGAACGCCAACAGCGTGCTTACGGCGAACAGAAGCTCTCGCAGATGGCGGTGATGAAGCACATCCGCCAGAATGTCGAAATCACTCACGAAGAGATGCTGGCGTTTTACCACAAGAATCACGACGAGTATCGCGTGCCCGCGAAGGCTCGCTGGGAGCAGTTGTCGGTACGTTTCGACAAATTTGCGGGCGAGCAAGAAGCGTTCGCGGCGTTGGCCGCGATGGGCAACGAAGTTTACTTGGGAGGCGCGGCGCTTTCCGCCGTGGCGAAACGTAGTTCGCAAGAGCCCAACGCCGAGCAGGGGGGGCAACACGACTGGACCAATCAGGGCAGTCTGGCGTCGAAGTCGCTGGACGAGGCGATTTTCTCGCTGCCGCTGAACCGGTTGAGCGAGATTATTCGCGATGATCGCGGCTTGCACATCGTCCGCGTCTTGGAGCGGACCGAAGAAGGTTTCACGCCATTCTTGGAAGCTCAGGTCGCGATCAAGGACAAGATTCGCGGCGAGAAACGCATGGCTGACGTCCAAGCCTATCTAGAACGGGTGCGAAAGACGACCAACGTCTGGACGATCTACGACGCCGAAAAGCCCGCCGAGGGCGCGAGGTAGCCTGCTCGCTTCGCGAGCAGATCCGCTGTCGGCGAATTACGCCTACGCAAGCAGCTATCTGCGGCAACGCGGCGGTTCCGCTCGACGTAGCCTGCTCGCTTCGCGAGCAGATCCGCTGTCGGCGAATTACGCCTACACAAGCAGCTATCTGCGGCGGAACGGCGATTCCGCTCACGAAGTGAGCGGGCTACTTCGGGGCTGATCCGGCGACGTAGCCTGCTCGCTTCGCGAGCAGATCCGCTGTCGGCGAATTACGCCTACGCAAGCAGCTATCTGCGGCGGAACGGCGATTCCGCTCACGAAGTGAGCGGGCTACTTCGGGGCTGATCCGGCGACGTAGCCTGCTCGCTTCGCGAGCAGATCCGCTGCCGGCGAATTACGCCTACACAAGCAGCTATCTGCGGCAACGCGGCGGTTCCGCTCGCGAAGCGAGCGGGCTACTTTGCTTACTTTTTCGCGCATCGCGCGACCCGCGTTGTCGAACGCCATGGCGGGCGGTACATTGGAGCCTTGAATTGGACACCCCCGCGTGACCCGTAAGCGCCTGCCTCCACCCGATTTTCCCCCTTGTGGCCGCTCGCTCCGGAAAGGACCCCATCAATGTCCGAGGTTGCCAAGCTTCAGTACGGTGACCGACAAATTGAACTACCCGTTCATGTCGGCACTGAACAGGAGCACGCCGTCGATATCTCGAAGTTGCGTGCCGAAACCGGCTTGATCACACTCGACGAAGGCTACGTCAACACCGGGGCGACGAAGAGCGCGATCACGTTCCTGGACGGGGAGGTCGGGATCCTCCGTTATCGGGGTTACCCCATTGAGCAGCTCGCCGAACATTGCGACTTCCTCGAGGTCAGCTATCTGCTCATCTATGGCACTTTGCCGACCGCGACCCAGCTGGAAGAGTTTCGGAGCTCGATCCTCCACCACTCCATGCTGCATGAGGACATGCGGTCGTTCTACGAAAGTGTGCCGCGGGACGCTCATCCCATGGCCATCCTGTCTTCGGTCGTCGGCGCCATGTCCGCCTTCTATCAAGATTCGCTCGACCCGCAAGACCCGCGGCATGTCGAGGTCGCGATCCATCGGTTGATCGCCAAGCTGCCGACCATTGCGGCGTACTGCCATAAGAAGTCGGTCGGCCAGCCTTTCATGTACCCGCAGAATGAGTTGTCGTACTGCGGCAACTTCCTGCGGATGATGTTCGCGACTCCTTGCGAGCAGTACCAGATTGATCCCGACTACGTGCGGGCGCTGGACATGTTGTTGATCGTACATGCCGATCACGAACAGAATTGCAGCACGTCGACGGTCCGCATGGTCGGTTCGTCGAACGCGAACCTGTTCGCCTCGATTTCCGCCGGCATTTGCGCCTTGTGGGGCCCGTTGCACGGCGGCGCCAACGAGGCATGCGTGTTGATGTTGGAGCAGATTTTGGCCGACGGCGGAAACGTCAAGAAGTACGTCGACATGGCCAAGGACAAGAAGAGCGGCTTCCGCCTGATGGGCTTCGGCCACCGGGTCTATAAGAACTACGACCCGCGGGCGAAGATCATCAAGCGTCAATGCGATATCCTGCTCAGCAAACTTCACATCAAGGACCCCTTGTTCCAAGTGGCTCAAGAGCTGGAAGAAGTGGCGCTCAACGATCCCTACTTCATCGAGAAGAAGCTCTATCCCAACGTCGATTTCTACTCAGGGGTCATTTATCGAGCGTTGGGCATCCCCGTGCCGATGTTCACCGTGTTGTTTGCGTTGGGACGTCTCCCCGGCTGGATTGCTCACTGGGTCGAAATGCAACGCTCCGACACCAAACGACTCTGCCGTCCTCGACAGGTCTATGTCGGTCCTGGCGAACGCGAGTTGATTCCGTTGGCCAAGCGGTAACAACCTCGACGGTTTACGCCGTCGGCGCGGGAAAAGCCAAAACCACGGGCCGGTGTGTTTCCCAAACACACCGGCCGCTTTTTGTTCTGCTGCCAGCGGGCGACTCGCGAGCCGAACACCTCAACGGTTACCGTAATCGCAGGTGTTCTTTCAGGAGCTCAGCGATGATTCGAATCACAGTGCCAGCAGATGTGGCCGAGCAGTCAAGAGCCTGTAATGGTTCGCGAACGACATTGATTTCGTCAGGCGTGAGCAGCGTCGCCACAATCGTAGAGGCGGTCCGACGAACTCCAACTCGTGGGAATCGGGCAAGTGCGATGGGCACTCCTCGTCGCGGAGCGACGACTGATCGTAGACGCGGGTTTCAACCCGCGGCGTTATTGGGATAGAGAGAGGCGGCGTTTGATTCGGCGCAGCCCACTTATTGGGAATCGCTCGAGAACCACGACGAGACCCGTTGCGAGACGGATTGCGCCGCCGCTCCCATCTTCCCACCGACGTAGGAACCAATCTGGCTGCCGCCATACGAGCCGATGCCGCCAAAGACGATTCCGGCGCCCAACGTCCCCCAACCGATTGGACCTGTGAATAATGCGGGAAACAGAAATGCGCCGGCGGATAAGCCGGCAACGCCGCCGCCGACTGAGCCAGCGACTCCGCCATAGCCGCTGCCGGCTACCTGTAAGCGATCTTGAGGCGCCGCGTTGACGACCTGCGTCGTAACGTCGCCGACGGAGTAGACAGTCGCGATCGTGCCGTAGACGGACAGACCGGCCGCGACCATCGTCGGCCCGTGCTGAAGGAATGTGCGTAACAGCGAGGCTCTGTTGATAGCGCTGACGCCAAAACTTGGCTGGTACTTCGCATTGCGAGTGTTGATGCGGGCCTGTGCGGCGTTCGTCTCGGAGGCGCCGACGGCGAGTGTGGGGTTCGCGTTCACCGGCGCAACTCGATTGGGCTGCGTCATGTTCGCCCGTGCCCCTCCACGCGGGACCGCTTGCGTATCTGCTTTTACGTTGGCCGCTCCGCGCGGAATCGGCTGGGTTTGCGCATTATTCATACCGGGCGGGCACGCACTCGGCCGAATAGGCGTAACACCCCTCGCCTCGGGCGGCAGCTTCTTGAGAATCGCCCACTGAATCTTCATTGCTCGCCAGAGGCTATTCATCGATTGGTTCAAGGAGGAAATCGAGTAGAAGGGACGACTGCCGTTCGCGAGATTCTGCTGTGCGATTTCAAGCGAAGTCATCTTTCCCGCAAAAGCGTCCCGCAACGCTTTGAAAACCTGGATCGGCGAGTTTTCACCGGATCGAGCATTCGCCAGCCATTCCGCGGGTGAGAATAGCGGACTTTCATTCGTCGGCCCCAGCCGTGGGTCCAGCCCGCTAGGATCCGTGAACAACGTTGGTGAATTTCGCGCGTAGGCGTAACCATTCGCGCTGTAAGGTTCGTCAGAGGCGGCGAACAGCGGATCGACGCCCAGGAAGGCGCCGACAGACGGGTCATAGTACCGCGCCCGATAGTTCATCAGCCCCGTTTCCCTATCACGTTCGCGGCCCGTGAAGCCGAAAAGATGGTCCACAGTCGCATTCGTCTCCGAGATCACTCGGCCAAAGCTGTCGTAAGCAATGTGGTCGCGCACCACGCCCGCGGAAGTGATCAGGTCGCGTACCGAACCGAGATTGTCGGTCAGATCCCACAGCAACTCAGCGCCCGGACGCTCGTCGGCCAAAACCTGATCGATTGACGCACCATACAAGTAGCGGTGAGTAATCTGCCCGGTACTACTGAAGGACAGCGCGATGTTCGCCCCATCGTATGCGAAGTTCGTGACGTCTGGCGCGTTCGGTCCCGCTCCATCGCTGTCCACCGACTTGGTAATCCGCCGGTCCAGCGCATCGTACGTGTAGTGCGACTCCTTGATGATCGCGCCGGCGGCGTTCTTGGTCACGACCCCGGTGAGCCGATTACGGTAATCCCATTGGTACTCCGTCCGCTCATTCGTCGCGATGTTCGTACGGCTGACCCGATTCCCTTCAAAGTCATACGTATAGTTGTAGACTCCGTCCGAATTCAGCCGATTGCTTTCGCCCACGTCATAACCGACGTTGTCTCGATTGCCGTTCGCATCGTAAACATACGACTCATCCGTTTGCGTCGAATGGTCGACGCCCGTCAGCTCGTCGACCGCGTCATACGTGTAGTTGGACGTACCGTCTGGCGTCGTTGCTCGAGTGATGCGGTCGGCGGCATCGAGAATCCATGTGTACTGCGCAATGGTCGTCGTGGACCTGGAATGCGCGAGCGCCGTCAGTCGATTTGCCTCGTCGAACGTGTAGGTGCTGGTCGCCACTAATTGACTACCGGCCAGATCGGAATAGCGGTCGACGCCGTTCATCAATCCGGCAGCCGTATAACGAAAGTCGACTCGCTTGTCGGCGACGCCACTGCCCGTTTGGCTGATCCTTGTTGGCTGATTCCGCGCATCGTACTGATAGTCGATTTGGCCGGCCGCCTGCGCGTCGACGGTGTCGGAACGCCTTGTCAGATTACCGACTACGTCATACGTATACCCAAATGCAACGGTTGGAATTCCCGGCGTCCCCAGATTCGAAACGCTGGTCATGCGGCCGTCGGCGTCGTAGCCATAGGACAGCGTCGAGTCCGGATCGGTTACCGATACCAACTGGCTCGCCGCGTTAAACACTCGGTGAATCGTGCGGGTAGCCAAACCGCCGCCATCAAGCCACTGCTCGTCGGTTTGCCGATCCAGGCTATCGTAGACAAATCGACGGGTGCGTCCGTCGCGATCAGTCATCGCCGTCGGGTTGCCGACGGCGTCATAAGTGTAGGTACGTGAAAATCCGAGCGAGTTCGTCTCGGACGTGCGCCGATTCAAAGCGTCGTACGCGTAATGCGTCGAATTCAGCGCCGGATCTGTCAAAGTGACGAGCCGCCCCGCCGGATCGTACTGATAAGTCGTGACGCTACCGCGAGCATCCGTCACCGCCGTCCTGCGATCGACCGCGTCATACGTGTAGCGTGTTGTGCGGCCGAGTCCGTCCGTCGTCGAGACGATGTTCGAGTTGGCGTCGTACGCCGTCCTGGAAACGTGACCGAGCGGATCGGTGACGGAAACAAGTCGATCAAGCAGGTCGTAGCTGTAATCGGTCTTATGGCCCAGTTCATCCGTGCCGCGGACCAGGTTGTTCGCAGCGTCGTAGGCGAACAACTGCGAGTGGCCCAGCGCGTCCGTGCGGCGCACGACTCGATCCAAGGCGTCGTACGCGAACTGTATGGAATGGCCAAGCGGGTCCGTGGATGACAACAGATTCCCGTTGGCGTCGTAGACCATGTGGGTCGCATTCCCCAGCGGATCGGTAAGACTGGTTGGCTGGTCGGCGGCGTCATAGCCGTAGTGCGTCGTGAACCCCAAGGCATCGGTTCTCGAAGTAATGTTCCCGACCGAGTCGTAGCCGATCGTGGCAAAGCCCTGCAAGGCGTCGGTTGTCCGCACCAGTCGATCGCGGGCGTCGTAGGCGTACGCCGTCGTCCGACCGAGCGCATCGGCATGGGAAACGAGGTTTCCAACCGCATCGTACTCGTACGTTGTTACTCCCCCCAACGCATCGGTTTCCGATACCAATTGCCCCACAGAATCGTAGGCGAAACGAGTGAGGTTTCCATTCGCATCCTTGGTCGCGATCAGGTCGCCGGCCGAGTCATAGACGTTGCGAGTGATCGCTCCGGTCGAGTCGATGACGCGCGTCAGCCGGTTCAGTCCGTCGTAAATCATGACCTCGCGATTCCCGCCGGGATCGACGACCCCGATGACATTATCGTTGCCGTCGTAGCGATATTCCGTAACGCCACCCATGGCGTCCGTCATCCCACTCAGGCGATTCCGCGAGTCATACCTATATCGCGTTACTCGCCCCAACGCATCCGTTGTCGATACGAGCTTGCCTTCCCGGTTGTAATCCAATTGCGTGATCTGGTTCAACGCGTCGGTGGTCTGTTCCAAGCGGTTCAGACGGTCGTACTCGTTATGGTTTTCGTGTCCCAACGCATCCTGGGTCCGCGTCAGATTGCCGGCGGCATCGTAGGTGAAATGGGTCGTGTTGCCCAGTGAATCGCGTTCGAGAGTCTGGCGGTTCCACGCATCATATTCATACTCGAAGCGGTGATTATTCGCGTCGATGTACGCCGTCACATTGCCGGCATTGTCGTATTCGTAGTGCTCACTCGCCTCCTCGGCGGTTCCCCGAGCGGCGACGATTGAAGTCCGTCGTCCCAACGCATCGTACGAGTACGCGGTGACTCGTCCGAGCGCATCGGTCATCGTGGCGAGCAACCCTTGCGGCGTGTAGGTGTAGTTCGTCACATGGCCCGCGGAATCGGTTTCAGAACGCCTGTTGCCGTTCACCGGATCTACATCGAAAACCGTGCGACTGCCACGTTCATCTACCCACGATGTAAGCTGATTGAAGCTTGCCTCATACGTCGCGCTGGACGTGATGGCATGTCGTTGGCCCGACGCCAGAATGAAAGAGAGACTATCGCTGCCGACGGCGATCATGTCGAGCATCGAGTCACCGTTCAGATCTGTTACACCCTGAACCAGACCTCCGGCGTAGAACAATTGAGCGGGGCGATATCCGCCGCCGCCCGCTCCCAGGGCAATCGAGACCGAATCGTCCAGGTTGCCGGTGACGATGTCCATCAACCCATCAAGGTCCATGTCCGCGACGAACAATGACTGCGCATCGTCGCCTACGTCGACGTCCCTCTGATCCGCAAACTCGCCATTCCCCAAGTTCATGAAGATGGACACCGCGTTTTCTGTGGCGCGATTGGCAGTCAAAATGTCAATGCGGCCATCCAAGTTGATATCACTCAACGACAGGAACTGCGGGTAGTTTCCTTGATTGAAATTCGTCGCAATCGGGACATTCCGCGTCCCCAAGAATTGGCCGTCGCCCTTCCCCAGGAAAATCATGATCGAGTTGGCTGAAAAGCCGGCATAGCCCGCAACGACGATGTCGACATTGCCATCCCCGCTGACATCTTCCATGGCGACGTGATTCGGCCGCAAGAACGCACTACCCGTCAGCAGGAGGGCCACGTCCTGAGAAAGCGACAGTTTTCCCTCCGCGGAACCCAATAAGATGGAAAGCGTCGGAACCAGCGGATCACCAATGGTAGTTTGGGTGTTCGCGGCAACCACATCCAGAAAACCGTCGTTGTTCCAATCGCCGACGGCAAGACTCTCGGTATTCGGGTTGTTCAATTGAGCGAGCTCGCGAGGCGCCGAAAAATGTCCCTGGCCGTCGCCTGATTGAACGCCAACGTAGCGGTGAATGCCATCGGACCCCAAAAACACGCCGATCAGGTCGAGATGGCCGTCGTTGTTCAAGTCGCCTGTCGTCCACTTTGGGGACGAATCAAAGTCTGACCGCAGGATCGTGGAATCACTCACGATCGGTTCGCCAAAACCACCGCGGTCGTCGGCTATCAACGCGACGACTTTAGGAGACTCGGTCACCAACGATGTGAACACCAAATCCAAGCGGCCATCCGAATTGATGTCGACCAGGCTCTTGCGATTTGGCGATCCCACATCTTCGTAGAGCGACCAGACCAACCGGGGTGGCACTAGTTGCAACTCGCCAAAAATCGAGCGTTCGACAACCCCGATCCCACTCACGGAACCAATCTGATTGCCTTGGCTGGCGATAAACACATCGACAACACCGTCTTCGCTGAAGTCGTTCGATACGATCGACTGTGTGGACATCCCAACGGCAGCATCCGTTTGAATCCAGTTCCCGTTTCCGTCGGAGGCCAGCAGCGCGACTGCGAGCGACTGGCTTGAACCGGCGAGCAGATCGGGAACACTGTCCGAATTGAGCTCCGCAATCTCGATCACTCCCGGCGGAAAGCTGGTACTAAACTCTCTAGTACTGGCAAATTGCCCGGCGCCGTCCCCGAATAAGAGTGTTACCTTCGCCGCGACATCGCTGGTGACCGCGAAATCGACGCGCAAGTCGCCGTTCAAGTCGCCGGCAGCGAGCGGCCCAGTGTAGTTGGGCAAAGCGCGCGTCAAGGGAGACGAGAAGACGCCAAACCCCAAATTGAGAAACACCGACAGTGATTGGGCCTCGCCATTCGACGTGACCAGATCCACCCGTCCGTCGCCATTCATGTCGGGTGCGGCAAGGTAACGCCCAAATTCGTGTAGCCTGCCGTGCTCCCAAGGCATCGTTCCGGCGCCGGAAAATCTCCCGTCGCCGAGTCCCAACAAGAACGTGATTGTATTCGCGCCGTTATCGGCCGTTGCAATATCGAGATAACCGTCGCCGTTCAAATCGGCGACGACCAACGAGACTGGTTCGGCGCCCACGGCATAATTTACGGGAACCTCAAATTCACCGTGACCGTCCCCCTTCAACACGGAAACCGTGCCGTCGAGTCGATTGGCCGTAACGATATCCAATTTCGCATCACCATCCACATCCACCAGACGAATCGACTCGGCGCGCTGACCGAGTTGAATGATGCGCTGCGTCGAGAACGTCGGGTTCCAGCCAAATCCACTATAGGTATCTACTGACAACGTGATCGTCGAACCGCCAACGCGGGTGACGGCGAGATCGAGTTGACCGTCGCCATTCACATCTCCGCTTGCCATATCGAGCGGTTCTTCCCGATTCCACGAATTATTGGTCGACTCGACAAAACCCGCTTGACCATTTCCCAAGCGGACTTGAAGCTGAGCGCCTGTGTAATTGGTAGTGATCAGATCCAATTCACCATCCAGATTGAAGTCGGCTAGCTCCATCGTCCTGGGATTCGGTTCCGCCGAAACACTGGGCGTCAGCGAAAACTGTCGGTTCGATTCATTAACCAATACCTGGTAACTGTATGCTTGGTCGAAACCATCGAAAAATACACTTGCCGTGATAATCTCGGGAAGTCCATCGTGATTGAGATCCACGATGCGCATCGCGGACGGATCACCGACGATCGTCGTGATTTGCTGGGGCGCGAAAACGCCCGTTCCGTCTCCGAACAGCACAGAAACGTTATAATTTGTGATTACCGGAAAATTCTGGCTGGCGACCACGACATCGACGTTTCCGTCGGCATCGACATCAGCCACATCGACCCATCGAGCAGAGCTCTCGGCGTACGGAGACGGAGGATACACGCCGATCTCGGTAAAAGCTCCCGTGCCATCTCCCACCATGACAAATATGTTCAAACCGAAGTCTCGGCCGACTAAATCGAGATTTCCGTCTCGATTGAAATCCGCCGCCGCGATCGCGTGTACCCCGATCATCGCTCGCGGCCACGGGTCGCCACCGCTCACAACCGTGGGCGCGACCGTGAATCCGCCTGCACCGTCTCCCAACAAACTTGAAAGCGGCGCATCAATGGCATTGTTCGCGGTAACAATATCAAGGTGACCGTCGCTGTTGATGTCGCCAATGACAATTTGAGTTGGGTTCTGTCCGCCGTAAAATCGCCGCGGCGCGGAAAATGTCCCGTCGCCATTACCAAACACGATCACAATATCGCCATGGATCTCGGCGCCGCTCCCATGAATCGGCGTCGCGACCACCAGATCCAGATGTCCATCCCCGTTCAGGTCCTTGGCCTCGATATCAATCAGCCAGAAGGGATCAAAGGTCGTGACGAGCTCGAGATCCACGAATCTTGAAGTTCCAAACCCGCCGGCGCCGTCGGACAAGAAAACGGCGACGCCGAGCGAATCGCCGCGTCCGGGCTGAATAAAGTCCAACCGACCGTCCTCATTGACATCGGCAACCGTATTGACATTTGAACTCGGCTCTCCAAACTTGGATACGTTGAACTGCCGAGCCGCGAAATACGACGTCGATTCCTCGTTGCCGCTTAAGGTGACAACGTTAGTCGCCTGGAGATTGCCGTGGTCATCGTAGGCGTAACTTGTGGTCTGTCCGCGTCCATCCGTCCATTGCGTGACTTGGTTGTCTTCGTTTCGAGTCACGATTCCCCGCACGCCGACCAGATCGCGGGTAGCAACGTTTTGACCGTATTGATCGAGTTGCGTGACTTGGACATTTCCCACGCCATCCATCGAGTAGGCGAGCGCGGAGGGCCGGATAAAGGCCGGCGGCGGCGAAGCGGGATTCGCGGTCGCGGAAGGAGGGAGCAACGTCTGCGTTTGCGCCGGCGTAATGCGCAGAACTGACCCGTCGGCGCGAGTGACGCCGACGGCGCGGCCGAATTGATCGTAATCATGCAGGGCGCTGTGGCCCAAGGGATCGGTGGCGACCGTAAGATGATGGTTGCTGTCGTATCGCCACTCGCGCCGAGTCGAGTCGGGCGCTGTGGCCCGGATCAAATTGCCCGCCGCGTCATACGCAAACGCTGTCACTCGGCCGGCCGGATCGGTGATCGTACTCAGTTTTCCACCTGCGTACACCAACGACGTAACCAAACCCACGGGGTCGGTGATCGACGTCAATAATCCGCCGACATACGCATACTGAATGCTGTTGCCATTCCGGTCGCTGACGGACGCGAGTACGTTCTGGGAATTGAACTGATGGACGGTTTGGTCGGTGAACGTGCGCCGAAAACTCCCGTTGGCGAGTCGCTCGAGGGTCGAGAAATCGCCGGGCGGAGAAATATAAGGCTGGCCCGCCGACTGCGGCGGCTGAAACACCAACTCACTGCCATCGCCATCGACCAGCAGGAGCGACTTGTTGTCGTTGACGAAGATCTGCTCCAGACCGGCCAAGCCCCAACCGCTGCCGAAGGGGCTATTTACACTATTGATGTGAACGATGACGCCTTCTTGGGAAACGTCAGTCCCGGACAGCCCCGCGGAACTCAACCGCCTCAGTCCCGTATCCAGCGTATAAGAGTAAGCGCCCGTCGGCGCCGTTCGCAGATCGACTTGCAGCGCCGCTTCCAGATTCCCGACCTGGCGGTTCTGATACTGCGAATTGGGAGGAAAGTCGGGAATCGACCAGACGTTCTCCCCGCCCGCCAGCCCCAAATCGCCCGCCGTGGCGCCGCCGACGCTTACATCGACGTTGTGCACATGCACGGCGAGCGAAGCCACGAAACGCACGTTCGCGTTTGTCTCGACTTCGTCCTCGCCAAAGTGAATGATGGGGCGTGGATCAGCGCGATTCGAGTCATAGTGCAACGTTACGCCTCGGTCGAGCCCCAGCGAATGGTAAGTGGGGAGCTGATAGTCTTCGAGCACCGCGCCGGAATGCAGTTCAATATCCGAGCCCACATTCGAATTGTCGATGGCCGCCGACAACAGCGACTTGCATGAATTGCAATCGTTCAATTCGTTGAAAGGATCCTGATTGGGATCGGTGGGCGAAGAGACAATCGGCGAGAAGAGGTGCCAACTGCTATTGCGAATGCCGCCCGAGATGGTCGAGATCGTCGATCCATCCGAGCTGACCTGTCCGATTCCCACATTATCGAATTGCCCCGTAACGGGGTTGATCGACCACAACGTGAACAGCGTCCCCGCCGCATAACCGCTGCGATTCGGCAAGGTCAAAGGCGCCGGCGAAGCAAACACCATTTCGCCAGGTTGAATCGTTACCACGAGGTCGGGATGCAAGTCGTCTGGAAGCGCCGCGGGGGTTAAGTCCCGAGGCACCTCGGTCATCGTCAGCATGCCTGTGAATGGCGTCCCTTGCTGATTCATCAGCGTGCCGGCGCGGACAACGACAGAAGCGCCGGGGATGGCTGACGCCGTCACCGTCGTATCGTGCAGCGGATCAATGGTTCTTCCCCCAGCCGTATCGAGCGTGGGGAGATAGATCGGCCGGTCGATCCTGTTGTTCACGCCGACAAAAGGTTCGTGCTCCAGCAACAACGCCAGTTTTTCCCCGATAAACGGGTAACTCGACGACGACACGAACAATTCCCCCCGGACTCGCAACGTGTCGCTGACCGCCGGGCCCAGCCCCAGATCGAGCAGAAAGGAACCATCGACGGAAGTGAGCGACTGCACGGCGCCAATCTCGACTTGCATGTTCGCAATCGGAGAACCATCGACGTTTAGTATTCT
Organism: Pirellulales bacterium; assembly: GCA_046349915.1. Taxonomy (GTDB): domain Bacteria; phylum Planctomycetota; class Planctomycetia; order Pirellulales; family Pirellulaceae; genus CAIXSC01. The sequence continues at coordinate 512,961 of JAXMBL010000005.1, forward strand.
GCCCGATATTCGCGTGGTCGTTATCGAATCGGCGACGACATCCAACCGAACGTTTTGTCGAGTCTTCGATACGCCGTCGCTCGCCACCACATCGAACGAGTACGCGCCAATCTGATCTGGCGTCGGACGAATAACGAGCGTGTTGTCGGCATTGAACGTCGCCGTGGGAAGGCGTTCCATGCCGTCGATGGAAATCGTCACTTGGTCGCCGTCCACATCGGAGGCGGATAGCGGCGCCAAGAGGACGCCTCCCGCCATTACTTGGAACGTGGGAAGGGAAGCAAGATGCGGAGCGTGATTCGCGTCGGCCAGAATGCGGGGATGAAGTACAAACAACTCCTGACTCGGATCGTTGATAGCGAGTGTGACCTTGGCGGAACTAACTCCCGTATCCAACCCACCCGATTCGATGGCAGGGCGCAAGTTCAAATACGGCTCGTTCAAGTCAGTCAGGCCCGAGGGGTTATCGACCGTAACGCCCGCTGGCAAACCTGGAATTACCAATGCCACATTACGACCGAGGGGAGCACCGTGGTTCAGCACGCGCACCTCGGCCTGATACTTCCCCGTGGACTTGTCAAACCGTATGTCGCTGAACTCCCAGTCGACGTTTGACGCGAGGGTCAGGTTCGACAGATTCAGCGTGCTTCCCGCAACCGCCGGAATATCCTCCAGCAAGGAAAAGGACGATCGCTCAGCGATTCTCGTGTCCACGACGTGTGACAATGGCTTGATCGAAACTTGACTGCCGACCGCCCCGTCGCTGTTGAGTAATTGAAATCGCAGGATCGCCGTGTCCGACGACGTCAGTTGAGTAGTGTCAATTTGCAGAACTGAACCATCCCAACTCGCAATCCCCGGCGCATATTCGGCCTTCGTTCCCGACAATGTGAAGATCGCCGTGCCAGGCAGGCCGCGGTCAAGCAACGTCTGACTGGGATGAATCGGGTCGACAAGATAGACAGCCAGCACGTCTTGCATGGCCCCGGCCGAGCCAGGAGGCGTGAAGGTCGCGTCCAGTTGAACTTGGTATAGCCTTGCTCCCGCGGTAGGTCCCACCGAAATCGTGACGTCGGTTTCGGCGGCGAGTCGCGTTCCTTCGGTGAGCACGCGGCGGCTCGGCTGACCGCTGTTCAAATAGTCGATGACCATCAGCGCATCAATGGGTGCGATGTTCTGATCGCCGCTGACATCCAAAAAACTAGCGTCTGCCGGCCGAGCAACTGAAAGGCGACGCCCCCCGACGAAGTTCAAATCGTTGATGACGATCAGGGCGTCGACAGGGGCAATTACCGTGTCGCTGTTTACGTCGAGCGCGTCGACGGGATTCCGCCAATCCACAGCCAGTAGCCAACGCGGCTCAAGAGATTGGTGCAAATGCCAGCGAGTTCGTCGGAGTTTTGCCGGGTTTCGAGTTGGCCTGCGATGGCCACGAATGCGCCTGTAGAATCGGTGGTTCCACCACTCCCAAAAATCAACGGCCCGTTGATGAAGCACTGAATCGCTCCTAAATGGCCGCTGCAACTTCGATACGAACCATGGCGCCGTGACGAGGCCTGATCAAAGCGAGCAGGGAACGGCATCAACCATTTGAGCAACCCTGTGCGACCAGAATAATACTTAAAATTCCCTCAATCAACTTACCCGACGCATGTTTCGCTAAATCCTCGGCCTCGGCCACTTCATCCGCCAGAGTCGGCTAGTTGTCGCCATTGCGCAAAACGGCTGGACAACTGCTTGATCTGAGAATCGGGAAACTAAGGATCACCCAGTTGCCAAGAAATTCAATTTGCGGCAGAGAAAAATAGTAGTGAATCACGGGTATTGATACTCTCGTGATAACGTCGCGAGTAATTCAGCCAGTCGCGATCCTGATGTTGGCTCACGGCGCGCTAAACGTCGATGCCGTCGCTTTCTTCAGCCACGCTATGCATCAACTCCTGTCATTGTTTATCATTGCCTCAAATGGTTAAACTTGGCGCTGGCCAGCTAGTTGGACAGTGCTCGGTTCAATCGACGGACTGGAAGTCCGTCGTACGTAGCCCGCTCGCTTCGCGAGCGGTCAGCCGCGTGACCGACGAGCGCCCATTGCCGCCAGCCAAGTCGTTTTGTGAGGCGACTGAGGACGGATCGACGGACTAGAAGTCCGTCGTACAGGAGGCAAGCGACCGACTGGAAGTCCGTCGTACAACCAACTTCGCCCCACTCCCGCTCGTCTGGGTTAGCCGCCTGGGGACGGTACGATCGTTGTCGGCGTTGGGAGTTCGCTAGCCCGAACCACTCTCCCAGGTTCACGAGAATTCGAGGTCTACGTGAGTTACCGCGGATCGTGATCTTTTCTTGGCAAGCCACCCCGTTCTGCCAGCCTGATCCGCAAAGTCGACGCAGCTTCCGCAAGAGGCCTTTGTTCCGGCAACGGCGGCAACTCTGTTGCGGGTCAGCGGCGAGTTCCGATAGAGATCAAGGGTCGGATTGCGCTTTCCAGTACGGACACGACGAAGCTTCTTATTATGCGGCTCACTCGACGACAATTCGTTGGGGCAAGTAGTGCATGGCTCACAGCACGGGCCGTGAGCGCTCGCCTTGCGCGGGCCGACGAGCGGTCCGAGTTGCTGAACTGGCCAGCCCAAGTTTTTCAGGCTCCTTCCGCCACGCCGCGCGACCGACCACCCGTACTCACCTGCGTCGATATTCATCCGCGCGAGACCGTGTTTGCGGCTGCCGGTGACGACCACCGAGTCTATCTCTGGAATTATGAGAAACGCGAGTTAACCGCCGCGTTTCGCGGGCATAACGACTGGGTGCGATCAGTCGTCTTTTCGCCCGATGGCCAGATCCTGGCGAGTGCCGGTGCGGATCGTCGAGTGATCTGTTGGGATGCAACGACGGGGGAGGTGATTCATGTCATGTCCGACCCTCGGCATGTTGTGACGCGATTGGCATGGAGCCCTGACGGCGCCTGGATCGCCGGCGTGGGATTCGAAAAGCGATTACGAGTGTATGACCGAGCGACTTGGTCGCTGGCGATGCATCTGGATTGCCCCTGTACGGACATGCGAGCCGTGACTTTTTCACCGGATGGCAAACGACTCGCCGCCGCCGGCCGAAGCGGCGTGGTGCGAATCTGGGGAATGGGTCAAGGCGTGACGGAATACGAGTATCGAGCGCATCGGCAACGAGTGCACGCCATCGCCTTCTCCCCCAACGGCGAATATCTCGTGACGACGGGCGAAGACCGTTTCATCCATGTTCACGGCGTCGAGTCCGATGACGAGGGTTTTGACTTGCCGGACAGCCGCGCAAAGATCCTCGCCTTCACCTTCCACGGACCGCACCATCTGGCGACGGGCGGCAGCGACAACTATGTGCGGCTTTGGGATCTGCGAGAACGTCGCGAAGTGGGACATCTGAGCGGCGCCGAGGGGAGTGTCGCCGCGCTGGCATGCCGCGACCAGATTTTGGTCGCGACTAGTTTTGATACGAAAGCACGCGTCTGGGTTCTGGCGCACCAAGTCGCCCACAAACGTTAACGGAGTCTCGACCGGATGGCATGGTGGAGTCGGCTATTTCGACGACGAGCATACTCGGCGAGTGACCCGCGAACCGACGAACGTCGCGCTGACGCTGAGTCGCGTCGACGCTGCGCCGTCGAGTCGATGGAGCCGCGTCGTTTGCTAGCCATCGCTCCAATCAATCTCGGCGTGACCTACATCGAAGAGGATACCGGCGCCGACATCCATGGCGACACGTTTGAAGTGAAATTCGAAGGCGGAGCGCCGCTCACTCAAATGACTCGTCTGGTGATCGACACCGATCAAGGCGAATCAGGGTATAGCGTCGGCGATCTGTTGTTCGACACCGAGCACAATGGCTACGGCGCGGACGAGGCCTTCCCCTTGACGATCGTCTCGAAGGACGGCATCGGTTCCGTGACTTGGCGAGTGGTCGATGGCGGCCAGAAACTCGAGTTTGACTTCGTCGGTTTTGAGGCGGGCGACAAGTTGGTCTTTTCGATCGATGTCGACGAGATCCAGCAATTCGAGCCGGGTCAGACCGTAGCCAAAGTGAACGAGGGAATAGACCCGATCGCGTCGGGAGTCGAATTCCAAGGGTCGCTCGCGCGGGCGGAATTCGCGGCGCCCAATTACTTCGAGACGGCCAGCCAATCAACTTTTCGCAACGTATACGACCCGCTGTTCGCGGGAACTAACTTGTTGCGGTCCACTCAGAATGCGGATGGCCTCCCGCCTGACAATTGGGAGGGAAAACGCGATCGCTCGACCGGCGTGGTGGTTCCCGCCACTCAACAGATCATGCCCGCCAGTCTTTGCGGCGCCGTCTACGTCGACCTGAATCAAAATGGCCAGCGAAATACCGGCGAAGCGGGGATTGCCGGCGTGACCATCCGCGCCATTCCCGTCAACACGATCGCCGATCAAGCAGTTCGCACTCTGCAAACAGACGTCAATGGACAGTTTTGTTTCGAAGATCTGATCCCCGGCGAATATCGTCTGGAAGAAGACCAACCCACGGGCTACTTCGACGGAGTCGATCGGGCCGGAACCGTGGACGGCGAAACTCGCGGCGTCGCCGTCAATCCGGGCGATCGCGTGAACTCCATTCAGCTTGCCGGCGGCGACGAGGGCGTCGACTATCTGTTCGGCGAGATCCCGCCGGGCAGCTTGACGGGCCAAGTCATGTTGACCGACCCCGAAGGCAATTGCGACGGCCCACTCGCTCGCCCACTGGAACAAGTCGAGATCCGCTTGTTGCGCGACGGCCAATTGGTCGCGACCACGACGACGAACGCCGAAGGAAGGTACGAGTTCACCAACCTGCCTCCCGGGGTTTACTCGATCGTCGAAGTAACGCCAGCGGGATTGATCGATGGCGACGAACATGTCGGCTCGTTAGGCGGGACGATCGCAGCCGATGATACGATCGCCGCGGTGAATCTCGCCCCTGGGCAAGACGGCGTTGAATACGACTTCTGCGAACACGAACCTGCGTCGCTGGCAGGATTCGTCTACCACGATCAGAACGAGGATGGTCAGTTTCAGTCCTCCGAGACTCCGATCGCCAACACGCGAGTCGACTTGTTGAACGCGACTGGCACGATCGTCGCATCGGCACTGACGAACGCCCTCGGCGCCTATCGCTTCGATCAACTTCCCGCCGGCGTGTACCGGCTCGTGGAACATCAACCGACAGGCTGGCTAGACGGGCGAGACACGATCGGCACAGTCGGTGGGGTTGCCACGGGAACCGTCGCGTCTGGCGGCGACGACCTCCGCGAGATCACGCTCCGCTGGGGCGACTCGGGCATCAACTACCTGTTTGGCGAACTGTTGCCCGCGAGCCTCAAAGGGGCCGTGCACGCCAATCCCGACAATACATGCTTGGACGAATCGCAAGCGACGCCACTGGCCGACGTCTTACTTGAGCTACTGGACGCCCAAGGACAAGTGGTGCAAACTACGCGGACAAACGCCGCGGGTGAGTACTCCTTTGCCAACTTGCGTCCAGGAACCTACTCAGTGAGGCAGGCTCAGCCCGAGCAGTACTTTGATGGGAAGTCAATGGCTGGCAGCGCGGGCGGGGATGCTCGTCCCAATCTGATCGACCAAGTTCATCTCGAGTCGGGCGAGGATGCGGTCGAGTACGACTTCTGCGAACTGCCTCCTGCTCAGTTGGCAGGACAAGTTTTTCAAGATGGCGCCAGCATCGAGACGGAGAATGGCCTGCCGCCTGCCAATCTCAGCGACATCCGCGATGGAATTCGCACGGCGGACGATCGACCGCTGGCTGGCGTGACGGTGGAGTTGCGCGATGGCGTCACGGGCCGCCCGATCCTGGGGTCCGAGGCGCTGCCGGGCGTCTACGCCGCCGCTGACCAACCGATTCGCGCGGTAACGGATGCGACAGGTCGGTATGAATTCCGCGGCTTGGCGGGCGACCGCTCGTACGCGGTCTACGAGATTCAACCCGCGGGCCTATTCGATGGCATCGACACGGCAGGCACCACGGGCGGTTTGGCCTTCAACTCCGGCGCCGCGATCCCCCCCGATGTGGTCGCCGCTCTGTTGTCCCCGCCGGGAACCGACGCGATCGTCCGAATCTCGCTGGGCTACGGCCAGTTCTCCCAAGAAAACAACTTCAGCGAAATCCAGGTGACCAAAGCGCCCGAGCCGCCGCCGGAACCGCCCAAACCCGAACCGCCTCGCCCCGAGCCGCCTTTCATTCCGCCCTACTTCCCTGCAACACCTCCTCCCACGCCGCAGTTCATCGAGACGCTCGCCTATTCGCCTCCACCGCCGCAGATCCCGCTGCTGGTCCCTCAAGTCCAACCGATTCCTGAAATCATTACAGGCGGCAGTGGCAATGCCGGCGCCACTTGGCACTTGAGCGTACTAGATGCTGGGCGACCACGCGGCGAGTCGGCTCGACGAGTCGATTTGGTGAAGATCGATCGCCTGACTCCCTTGCTCTCGCGGTGGCGCTCGCAGCGGATGCGCGAAGCTCAATGGCTAGTGGCCGTGGGAATCCCCCACAGCGACGTCCCGACGCTGAACGAATTTGTATTCGGCGCGCGGGGGGCCATTCCGGTCGCGGGCGACTTCAATGGCGATGGACGCACGGACCTAGGAGTCTATGTCGACGGCGAGTGGTTCTTGGACGTTAATGGCAATGGACAGTGGGATAGCGACGACCTCTGGGCGCAGTTAGGGTCCCGTCAAGACCGGCCTGTCGTCGGCGATTGGAATGGCGACGGCAAGGACGATATTGGCATCTTTGGCGTGGAGTGGTCGGGGGACTATCGACAGCTGGCGCGTGAGCCAGGTCTGCCCGATTTCCGCAACGAACCCAAACCTGTCCCGAAGAACATTCCGCCTCAGGATGAAGAAGCGACCGATGGGCTGCGATTCTTGCAGCTAACCGACCAAGGTGACCCGCGAGCCGACTTGATCGATCACGTGTTCCGGTATGGCCAAACCAACGACACTCCGATCGCTGGCGACTGGGATGGCGACGGCATCGACGCCATCGGCATCTATCGCGACGGCCGCTGGCGTCTCGACCAAAACGGCGACGGGCGGGTGGGAGAACAAGAAGGAGAATTCGAGTTTGGTCGGCCCGGCGATACGCCGGTTCACGGCGATTTCGATGGCGACGGCATCGACGAAATCGGCGTGTACCGCAACGGAGTCTGGATCATCGACATGAACCACAACCATACACTCGATGCTCAAGATCGAGTGTTTGAGATGGGTGGAGCAGGGGATCAGCCGGTGGTCGGCGATTGGGACGGGGACGGGAGCGACGAACCCGGTATCTTCGGTAAACCTCAAAGCTAGTGCGATGTGAAATTGTACGACGGACTTCTAGTCCGTCGATCCGCTCCATCGAGCGGCGATGGGCGCTCGCAGGTCACGCGGCCGACCGCTCACGAAGTGAGCGGGCTACGTACGACGGACTTCTAGTCCGTCGATCCGCCATTAGCCCACAACGCGGCTCGGCTGGCGGCGATCGGCGCTAGTACGACACGCGGCTGACCGCTCACGATGTGAGCGGGCTACTACTCGGGGCCCGCCGGGCTCGTGGTGTGCGAAGAACCTCGAACCTTGAGGTTCAAGAATTCGACGATCAACGCAAAGCTCATCGCGAAATAGATGTACCCCTTGCTGATCTCGGTCCCGATTCCCTCGGCGACCAACATCACACCGATCAGAATCAGGAAGCTCAAGGCGAGCATTTTCACGGTCGGATGCCGCTCGACGAAGCTACTGACCGCATTAGCGAAGATCAACATTACGGCGACGGCAATCACCACGGCCGCAATCATCACGTAGATCTGCTTGGCCATACCGACCGCGGTGATCACCGAATCCAACGAGAAGACGATGTCCAGCACCGCGATTTGAGCGATCACGCTGGCAAAGCTGACTTTCTTCGCCGTATCGTGACTCTCATGCTCCCCTTCAATCTTGTGATGGATTTCGAGGGTCGCCTTGCCAATCAGGAACAGGCCTCCAACCAACAGAATCAGGTCGCGGACGGTGATGTCCAAAATATGGTGGCGAGCCTCTTCACTGACCTTGAATCCCTCGAGCATGCCTTCCAAGAACCCCAGATGAGCAATCGGTTTGGTCAGTCCTAGCACCCAAGAGAGCGAGAGCAGGAGAAGAACGCGGCTCACCAGGGCCACGGCGAGCCCAATCCGCCGAGCTCTGGGTTGCTGGGCCAGCGGCAAACGCGACGTGAGGATGGTAATGAAAACGATATTGTCGATGCCAAGCACGACTTCCATGCATGACAGGGCAACCAAAGCGATGACAGCGTCCATGAGTGATCCTGGAGAAAAGGCCGGGTTGGGCGGCGACAACGCCATAAAACCCCTTCCGAACCGGGCACCAGATTAAGTCGACTCAGCCATCACTGCAAGCCAACCACCGCAACTGGCTCGAGCCAGTCCGCGCAGCGGCCAACCTCGAATTCCGCGTTCGAACCCAACTCACGGCCTCTCCACGGGTTCACTCGGCCGGTTGCGTCGAGTAGTCTGCACACTTCGCGGTCGGTTGCCTCGCGTCGACAACCGTCGCCCCTGCTTTGTTCCCACCCATTCCACCTCCCTAGTGACCGGAGATTTTGCCGGTGTCAGCAGCTAACGTGAAGGACCCGCGTGAAAACCTGCCGCTCGAACGCCCCTCGCTGTGGCAGGAGATGAGGAAGACGGAAGATTGGTGGGCGATCTGGGTGGGTGGTTTTCTACTCGCCGCCGTCACGTTCTCCGTGTTGGGCGGAGCGTCAGCTCCGTCAGCGCCGAAGCCTGTCGAAAAAAAGACCAGCAGCGAATCGACGGCTCCGCCCGAGAAGTCCGCCAAAGCTCCCAAGCCCACCAGCCCCCTCAAACCGTGGATAGGGAAACTGCAAGCCTGGGACTCGAATCCTCTCGACGCTTTCCGCGACCTGAAAAAGGGAACGAATGTCGTCACTCCGATCATCGCAGTCGGAGTCGGCCTGCTCGTCCTGTTCGGAGCGGCCTCGGCCATTCAAGGAATTCCACTCCAGCGCTTTTCGGCGGCGTTCATCCCCGTCTTTCTGCTCACGATTCTGGCCTTTCTGCTTGCGGAACAGAAGCTCATCAAGTACTACAACCTCGAGAGCGTCCTCTGGGCGTTAGCCGTGGGAATGGTGATCAGCAACACCGTGGGCATGCCCGCGTTTCTCAAGCCGGCCGTGCGAACGGAGTTCTACATCAAGGCGGGACTAGTATTGCTGGGCGCCGAAGTGCTGTTCAGCGAGTTGCTGGCGCTCGGAGTGCCTGGCATCTGCGTCTCGTGGCTCGTCACTCCTGTCGTACTGATCGGCACCTACGTCTTCGGCCAGCGAGTATTGAAGATGGAGTCGCGATCGTTGAACTTGGTGATTTCGGCCGACATGTCGGTCTGCGGGGTGTCGGCGGCGATCGCTACCGGCGCCGCCTGTCGAGCAAAGAAGGAAGAGCTCTCGCTCGCCATCGGACTCTCGCTAGTCTTCACGGTCGCCATGATGATCCTGCAACCCTTGTTCATTAAGTGGGCGGGCATGGACCCGGCCGTGGGCGGCGCGTGGCTGGGAGGCACGATCGATTCCACGGGCGCGGTGGTCGCCGCGGGCGAATTCCTGGCGGAACCCGCGAAAACGGTGGCCGCGACGGTCAAAATGATTCAGAACATCTTGATCGGAGTCATTGCGTTCGCGGTCGCCGTCTATTGGGTCACGTACGTCGATCGGCAAGAGAAGAACGTGAAGCCCGATTGGCGGGAGATCTGGTATCGATTTCCCAAGTTCATTCTGGGCTTCGTCGCCGCTTCGGCCGCATTCTCGGTTCTGCATGGAGCGGTCCAAGAGGGACCGGCGCTCAGCAGCGCGGTCATTGATGTAACCAAGACCTTGCGCGGCTGGCTGTTCGCACTCGCTTTCGTCAGCATCGGACTCGAGTCGAACTTTCGACAGTTGGCGAGTCACCTGAAGGGCGGCAAGCCGTTGGTCTTGTATGTCTGCGGCCAGACATTGAACCTGGCGTTGAGTCTCTTCATGGCTTGGCTCATGTTCGGAGTCCTGTACCGCGATGTCGTCCAAAAACTCGGCAAATAAAGGCATTCGCTCGCTGGCGCTCATCAGCCTGCTGGTTGGCGTCGGTTGGCTGGTCGTTTTTCCAGCCGTGGCCCGTCTGGGGCCCATTCGTCGACATATCGAACGACTCGAGGCTGCGCGAATCGACCCCAGCGCCATGTACTACACCGAACTTGAAATGATCGGGGATGTGCGGCAATCGCTCGCAGACTTCCATCGCGAACATCCCCAGGCTCTCTGGTCGGGTGAAATGAGTGCGAACACGTTAGAATCTTCCAATGCCCCGCTGGTTGTCGAGACAGACGAGCAACGGCGGGCGATAGTTCCATAGCAAAGGGGCAGTCCATGAGGCGGACAGGCGACCGTGCGCGAGGATCGCAAGCGGTGTATTTCGCGGCTTGCATCGTAATGGTGATCGCGGGCATCGATTGGATTGGCGGAACTTCTTCCGCAAATGCTCAAGGCGTCAACACGGCGGTCAATGTTCCGAAAGGGGCTCGCGGGGAACTCCCCCTAGGCGAAAATGGCAAGCCTCTGAATCTCGACTTCGAGACCGGAACGCTCCAAGACTGGACCACTCAAGGCAAAGCATTTGAGCAACAGCCGATCAAGGGTCCGATCAATCCCAAGCGGATCTTTGGCGAAGGAAAACGGAGCGACCATACGGGTGAGTATTGGATTGGCGGCTTCGAGAAACTGCTCGATGCCCCCACCGGCACACTGACCTCGGCCGCTTTCGTTGCCAATCGCCCATTCGCCAGCTTCTTGCTGGGCGGCGGACGCCACAAAGAGACGCGAGTCGAACTGTTGACAGCCGACGATGGGAAGGTTTTCTTCCAGCAATCGGGGCGAGACACCGAAGAGATGCGCCCTGTCATCGTTGAACTGAAGGCAGTGGAGGGCAAGAAGATCCAGATTCGTCTGGTCGATGAACACACTGGCGGGTGGGGCCACCTGAATTTTGACGACTTCCGACTGCACGCGGCCAAACCCGAGTTTCCCGCACCCAAGCCCGTTGCGGCTGTCGAATTTGCTCAGCTCTATCCCCACGCGGGACTTGACGCGCCCGCCGCCGCCAAGGCGATGACCGTCCCTGCCGGTTTTCGAGTGCAAGTCGGAGCGGCCGAACCCGACGTGCAACAACCGGTCGCGATGGCCATCGATGATCGGGGGCGAGTTTGGATTGCCGAAGCGTATGAGTATCCCCGGCGAGCGAAAGAGGGCGCAGGCAAGGATCGCATCGTGGTCTTCGAGGATACGGATCTCGATGGGTCACTCGACCGACGCACTGTGTTCGTCGACAACCTGAATCTGGTGAGCGGCCTCGAAGTAGGCTTTGGCGGAGTGTGGGTTGGCGCGGCCCCTTACTTGCTCTTCATTCCCGATCGCAATGGGGACGACAAACCCGACGGCTCACCCGAAATACTGCTCGATGGTTGGGGTTATCAGGATACTCATGAAACCCTCAACTCGTTTATCTGGGGACCCGATGGTTGGCTCTATGGCTGCCACGGCGTGTTCACTCACTCGAACGTTGGCAAGCCCGGAGCGGCGGACGATCAACGCACCCGGATCAACGCGGGTTATTGGCGATACCATCCCACTCGACACACATTCGAGGTGTTCGCGGAAGGAACCAGTAATCCCTGGGGACTTGATTTCGACGCTCGCGGACAGGCGTTCGCCACCGCCTGCGTGATTCCGCACCTGTATCACGTGATTCAGGGAGCTCGGTACGAACGACAAGCGGGCGCACACTTTAACCCGCATACCTATCAAGACATCAAGACGATCGCCGACCATCGTCACTACACGGGCAATCAGTGGAACAATAACGACCGTCGTTCCTCCGATGCGATCGGCGGCGGTCACGCTCATGCCGGCGCGATGATCTATCAAGGCGGCGCCTGGCCCGAGTCGTTCCGCGGCAAGTTGTTCATGAACAACATCCACGGCAATCGCTTAAACGTCGACATTCTCACTTCCAAGGGGTCGGGCTTCGTCGGCAGCCACGCGCCCGATTTTCTGCTGACGGGCGACCAGTGGTCGCAAATGCTCTATCTCACCTACGGCCCCGACGGACAAGTGTGGGTCATCGATTGGTACGACGCCAATCAATGTCATCGCAACGAACCCGATGTCCACGATCGATCGAACGGCCGCATCTATCGCATCGCTCAACAAGAAGCACGCCCGATCGCTATCGACTTGGCGTCGAAGTCGGACGCTGAACTCGTCGCCTACCAATCGCATGCCAATCAGTGGTTTGTGCGTCACGCTCGCCGACTGCTGCAGGAACGCGGCGCCGCGGGAAAACTGACCGCGGACACTCGGCCAGCCTTGGAAGCACTCGCGACCATGCATGCCGACGAACAAGTGCGACTGCATGCCATTTGGGCTCTGCATGTGACTGGCGGCGTCGCCGAACCCGTCGTCCTACGGCTCCTGGCGGACCCCGACGCACATGTTCGTGCGTGGGCCATTCAACTTGCCCTGGAACCATCTCAACCGTCGCTCGCGAAATCGCCCGTGAGCGACGCCGTCAGCGAGCGACTAGCGCAATTGGCCGCCAGCGATCCGTCGCCTGTCGTGCGTCTGTACCTCGCCTCGGGCCTGCAACGCCTCCCGGTGACCGCACGTTGGTCCATCCTTGAGTCACTTGCCAGACACGGTGAAGATGCCAGCGACCACAATCTGCCGCTCATGCTTTGGTATGCGGCGGAACCTTTAGGAGGCGCAGATCCTCAGCGAGCTTTGGCGTGGGCATTGGTCGCAGGTCGCGATTTCCCCCAATTGCCCGAGTTCATGATTCGCAGAATTGGCAGTGGAGCGCCCGAGAAATCGCTGGGATTGCTGGTTAGCGGCTTGAAGACAGCGACGACCGACGAGTTGCGAAAGACCTTTTTGCGGGGCTTGCGCGAAGCCTTGAAGGGGCGTCCACGAGTCGCCGCGCCCGAAGGATGGCCGGAAGCGTACACACCGCTCGCCAAACATGAAGATGCCGCTATTCGACTCCCCGCGCTCGCTCTCGCCGTAACCTTTGGCGATGCCGAGGCAGCGGCCAAGCTGCGAGCGATCGCGGCGGATGGGAAACAACCCACCACCGAACGACGCGAAGCACTGGAATCGCTCGTGCGCTCGCAAGACAAGGATGTCTCGCCGCTCTTGAAGACACTCTTGCGCGACGAGGCGCTGCGCGGAGATGCGCTACGCGGACTTGCCGCCTACGACTCGGCGGAAACGCCCGCGGCCATCTTGGACGTTTATGCTCAGTTGCCTCCCACGCAACAACGCGAGGCGATCGCCACGCTGGCGTCTCGGCCGAGTTATGCACTCGCGCTGCTGGATGCCATCGACAAGCGTCGAGTGCCCGCGGGTCACCTGAGCGCCGACCTTGTGCGGCAACTTCGCGACCTCAAGCACGAACCGCTCGACAAACAGATCGAGCGAGTCTGGGGGACGGTTCGCGAGTCGGCAGCCGACCGACTTAAAATGATCGAGCACTACAAGCTTGTCGTAGGCCAAACGGACGCGGCGCGCAAGCCAGACCTGGAATTGGGACGCGCACTGTTCGCGAAGACTTGCCAGCAATGCCATACGCTCTTCGGCTCTGGCGCCAAGATTGGTCCTGACCTTACAGGCTCCAATCGAGCCAATCTGGATTACCTCTTGTCCAATGTGGTCGATCCAAGCGCCGTGATGGCTCGCGAATACCAACCGACGATCATCACGACCAACGGTGGGCGAGTGCTTACTGGGCTGGTGAAGGAGTCCACCGACGCGGCTCTCACGATTCAAACCGCGACGGAATTGGTGGTGGTTCCTGTCGCCGACATTGATGAACGGCGTCAAAGCGAAAAGTCGATGATGCCCGACGATCTGCTGAAGCCGTTCAGCCCCTTCGAAGTCCGCTCGTTGGTTGCGTATCTCGCCAGCGCCGGTCAAGTTCCACAACTCGCCACCACCGAGACTGCCGTCACTTTATTCAATGGTCGCGACCTCATAGGCTGGCGTGGCGATCCTCAACGGTGGTCGGTCGAGAACGGCGAAATTGTCGGTCGCAGCACTGGACTCAAGCACAACGAGTTCTTGGTAAGCGAGTTATCGGCGGAGGACTTCCGTTTGACCTTGGAGGTGAAACTTACTCCAAACCGAGAAAACAGCGGCATCCAATTCCGCAGCCAACCGCAAGCCAACGGAGAAGTGAAGGGCTATCAAGCCGATGTCGGCGCTGGTTGGTGGGGTAAGCTGTATGAGGAATTAGGGCGTGGCCTGTTGTGGAAGGAACCAGGCGACAAGCACGTCAAGGTTGACGACTGGAACCGCTACGAGATCGTGGCCTCGGGGAGCCGCGTTCGCACTTGGCTCAATGGTCAGTTGTGCGTCGATCTCGAAGATCCCGTGGGTGCTCGCCGCGGCGTCTTCGCGTTTCAATTGCATTCGGGTGGAGCATTGGAAGTCCGCTACCGAAACGTGCGATTAGAACTCTTACGCACTCACGGTGGAGCGGTGACAGCGGGCCATATTCCCACATCGCTGGGAGGACCCGCGACGGGTGCGATCAAGTTCAAGAAGCGACAACTGGACGACAAATTTCGCAGCGAAGGGGTCGCGTTCGGCGATTTCAATGGCGACGGGCGGCTCGATATCGCGGCCGGTTCCATGTGGTACGCCGCGCCCGAGTGGACGCCGACTCCCATCCTCGCTCAACCCAAAGAGTTCTCCATCAAGACCTACAGCGACACCTTCTGCAACTGGGCGGAAGATCTGGATGGAGACGGTCGACAGGACTTGATCGTCGTCGATTTCCCAGGAGCGCCTACTTGGTGGTTCCGCAATCCGGGGCAGGGCGGCGGCCCCTGGGCGCGTCACCGCATCACCCCCGTCACCAATAACGAAAGTCCCAACTATCTGGATGTCAATCGAGATGGTCGGCGCGAGTTAGTACTCGGTTTCGCGGAAGGTCATCTCGGGGTCGCTCAACCCTCGACAACCGCCGAAGCGGAATGGAAATTGGGAAGCATCTCCGGCCCCAAATCGCCTGGAACCGATCGATTTTCTCATGGACTCGGCGTCGGCGACCTGAACGGCGACGGCCGCGACGATGTCGTCGTGACTGCCGGTTGGTGGGAAGCGCCGGCGATGAGTTCCAAGGAGCCGTGGAAGTTCCACCCAGCGCCGCTCGGCGAGCCGGCCGCTCAGATGTATGTCTACGATTTCGATGGGGATGGCGACGCCGACGTCTTGTCCAGCAGCGCTCACCGCCGCGGCATTTGGTGGCACGAACGCAAGGGGCCCGAGGAGTGGTCCACCCACGAAATCGATTCGGGCATTGCGCAAACTCATGCTCTTGTCCTCGCCGACATCAACGGCGATGGTCTCCCCGATTTCGTCACCGGCAAACGTTTCTACGCGCACAATGGCCGCGATCCGGGCGAAGACGAGCCACCGGTGCTCACCTGGTATGAACTATCCCGCGTCGCTGGCCGTCCTGTCTGGACGCCGCGACAAATCGACCACGACAGCGGCGTAGGCACTCAATTCGAGGTGGTCGACATGAACGCCGACGGACTCTTGGATGTGGTGATCGCAAATAAGAAAGGCGTGTTCTACTTCGAACAACATCGTGATCCCTAGTAGCCATCTCGCTTCGCGAGATGATCAGCCGCACCGCGTACACGCACCGCCGCCACCGGATTTGGCCACGGAACTACACGGAATTTCACGGAACGACTAAGTTGGACAGCGTCAGGTTTAATCACTTGAGGCAACACGAAACAGTGACAGAGTTCGTGCCTAGCATCGGTCAGTGATGATAAGTGTTCCCAAGTGATCGCACCACGAATCTCGCGAATGGGCGATTGCCCCCTAAATTAGTGGCATTAATACGGTTCGTGGACGACAACCATCTAACGACCTTCCCACTCTATTCTCATCCGTGTCATCAGTGTTATCCGTGGTTGACCGACTTCTGTGTCTGACATCCGTGATTTCGGCGAACCTGGCGCTGTCCAATTAGGCAGGTTGGGTTTGCCGTGGATTTCACGACCTTTCGTCTTGGAATCCGGGAGACGAGAGTTCGTAGCCGCGCGCTTTCGCCGCGGCTTCGAGCTCTGGGAAAGGCGGCTGCCCGTTGAGTGTTCGAACCTGAATGAAGCTTACAATCAGTTTTCTTGGGTTTGCCGGCGGACGATCGACTTGAACCGAATGTGGCACGACTCCCGGTTGGTTCTTCAGCCACTGCGTCAACGCCGCGTCATCCTCGGGCGCCGTCACATACTCCGCCGCGACGCAATAGAGCCTTGAGGCAGGAACGAAACGAGTAACAACCCCCGCGAGCATCGCCAGACAGGCGATGATCGCCAAGGCAGTTCGTACGCCGCGGCTCAATTGTCGCCTCCCATCAGCAGGCTCCCCAGTCCTCCCAGCAACGAGCCTTCGTCTTTCCCGCCGCCGGGACGCGCATTCGCTAATACTCGACCTGCCAAGCGCGAGAAGGGCAACGACTGCAGCCACACTTTACCGGGCCCCGTGACGGTCGCCAGAAAGAGTCCCTCGCCGCCAAACAGCGTGTTCTTGAACCCGCCCACCATTTGGATGTCGTAATTCACGCTGGGCGCCAACGCGACCAAGCAGCCCGTGTCCAATCGCAATGTTTCGCCCGGCGCCAAATCGCGGTGCATCAAGGCGCCGCCAGCGTGAATCATGACGATGCCATCCCCTTGCAATCGCTGCATGATGAAGCCTTCGCCGCCGAACAAAGCCGTGCCAATCTTCTTCTGGAAGGCGATTTGCACTTGCACGCCGCGAGCACCGCACAAGAACGAATCCTTCTGGCAAATCATCTCGCCGCCCATTTCGTCCAGATGGAAAGGAATGATGCAACCAGGGTAGGGCGAGGCGAACGCTACGATCTCGCGCCGGGTCGACACATTCGTATAGGTCGTCATGAACATTGATTCGCCGGTCAACATCCGCTTACCGGCCGAGGCGACTTTGTTCCAAAATCCTTGGCCTTTTTGAGATGGATCGCCAAACACCGTTTCCATCTTCACTCCGGCCGTCATATACATCATGGCGCCCGCTTCCGCGATTACCATCTCGCCTGGGTCCAGCGTGATCTCGCAATACTGCATCTCCTCGCCGAAGATCTCATAATCAATCACATCGGCTCGGCGAGCACCGGTGGGCGATCCTCCTGGCCCACCTCCTGACGCTCCGGCCGGTGCGACTCGTACCGGGTCCGCGGCCGACGCCGCCTCGACGACGTCCGCGTTCAACCAGGGAGACGGCACAGTGAAGGCGCCACCGCAAGCCGGACAGTTCACTCGGCGCCCGGCCCACTCGTCCTTCACTTGCAAGGCCTTACCGCAAACTCCACATGCACAAGTAATCACCGCCCACCTCGCTTCCGAAAGGAACACCGACCTAAATACTCGCCGCTGGTACACTCGCTTATGGTAATCGTCCAGGATTGTCCTATTCGAGCCCCGAGGACGAATCTTGGGGGGAGTTGAGTGCCCCAAGGCAGCCGGACGAAAAAACTACCAGCGGACCCACATTATCGAACAAAGGCGAAGCTGCGGAAGGCGGGTAAAAACGGTGATTTGGCGAAAGATCTGTGACCGCCTTCCGCTGCTCGCCTTTGATCGATAATGCGTTGCGCAAGACTTCAGCGACTTCTGAGCCTTCGCTGGAGAATCGACCTTGGACCAGAAAGGCCAAACGCCCAAGATGACTCCTCTGCAAGGAGGTGTCTCATGTGGCAAGCCTACGGCGCGCGGAATCGATGTTTGGCTGGTGTCGCAAGTCGGCGCAAAAGGGTTTGATCGAGCAGGAAAATCACGTCGATCTGCGCCTCATTTGGCTCGTCACGGTCGACAGCCTTGGAAGCGGTATTCCCTGAGCTCAGCTCGCCTGCGGGTTAGCGACGGGCGACCAGGGAATTCGCAGCCACTATGCTGTCCAGCCGAGCGACATACGTTCGCCCTACCTAAGGTCTGCTCGGAATTGATGCCTGAGCATCATACCAGCGGCGACCTGGGCACGCGGGGCTGGACTTAGGGGATTGGGCGGCCCAAGTCCCTCGCCAATTCGAGGCAGTTCCGGCCGCCCAATCCCCCATTCCAACCCCGCGTGCCCAGGAGTGGGTCTGCTGGCAGTTTTTTCGTCCGGCTGCCCAAACGACAAAACCCGCCCACTCCGGTCACGGGGTGGGCGGGTTTTTGAGTCGAGGCATTCGGGCTGTTTTTCGTCCTCTAGATCGCCGGTCCCGCGGAGGAACCGGCGCGCCCGCTAAGCCCAAGCCGTACTAGCGGCCCGTCATCTTCACTCGCTTCTGCACGTCGGTTTCCAACACGCCGAAGACCGCTTCATGCCGTTGGATCGACATCGAGAGGGCGGCCAGCAATCGCTTGGCGGTGAAGTAGTTGAGGATGATGCGTTGCGAGACGCCGATCGGATTCTTCGGCACGCCCATCGGTTGCGGGTTCAGGCCGAAATCGACGATCAGCTCTTCAGGCGAGCCCGTTACGCGGCAGAAATTGGCATACAGGGCCGTGACGTGCGAGTCATCGACCTCGATCTGCACTTGCTGCGCGGCCGGCGCAGCGGCGGGAGCTTCCTGATTCTCAATGTTGGACATCTTTTCTTTCTCCATAACATCCATCGAACAAACGCGTCGAGTCGACGCCACGCAGCGTCGCCGCGACGCACACTACAACTCAAAGTGAAACGTCCGTGCCAAATACCGATATACTCGCGATCCCAGAGGCCGCCAAGGCGTCGAAATCTTCGCCTTGCCTCGCATGCCGACTTGCAAATCAAATCCCTCGACAGGCAACTGCCCCGTTCGTATTTGATAGGTTGGACTCAACGGTCGAGCGACGCCGCTGGCATCGGTCCGAGTATCCAATTCGCCGCCATGCTGAATCGACAGCGAAGGAGGACTCGCCTCCAACGCATCATGCGCAATCTGCTCGACCTTCGTGTTCACGATCGTGCTCGGGTACGACTCCAACTGTATGCGCACCTTGTCGCCCACTCGCACCGTGTCGATGTCGGTTTGGTCGACCACCAGGACCGCTTCGAGCGCTTGCGGCTGGCCGATCAAGCACAGCAAATCCCCTTGCGCGAACGCGGCCCTTGCGTTGCGTTGATCAAAGGGCGAGCCAGTCCAACCGGGGAGTCGGCCATCGGGCGTGCGCTGATTGGGTCTCGGCGGTGGAGGGATCACCGTTCCTTCCGACTTCGATTCAATATGGAGTTTCTTCAGCTCAGCCGCTTTCTCGTCCAACAACCCCCGCAGCGCGATGATCTGCTCCTTTTGAGGCGCGATCTGCAGCCCCGCCGTCGCATCGTGGATTCTCAGGCGTTCTAGATTGGCCAAACCGGTCTCCGCGGTTCGCAATTGCCCTTCGAGATCCACCACTTCTCGCTCTAAGTCAATGTTCCTAAGTTTCACCAAGGTGATCCCGGGCGTCACCTTTTCGCCCGGTTTCACTTTCCATTCGTCCACGACGCCCGGCACGTCCACATAAATCGACTCGGCGGCACTCGGACGCAATTCCAACGGGCAGGTCACATGGCAGGGGAGGGGAACAAAGAGAAACGCCGCCACGGCAGCCGTGACGACGCCCAAAGTGGCGTAGACGCGCGGCATTTTCACTTTGTGCATCCTCCCAGGCGTGTAGAAGAACTTTGCGAGCTGCCAAACTGGCTGGACAAACAAACCAATCAAACCCGCCAGCGCGATCAGCTGGCCCAAAACCTTCAAACCATACGGTTCGAATACTTTATTCAAAAAGTACAAAATCGAGAATGTCACCAGCCAGCGATAAATGACCGCCGCCACCGTAAACAGCCCGAACACAAAGCGGTTCTTCTGCGGCAAGAAGGGGCTTTCCGGCTGCTCCAACCCCAAACAGGTCTCGATCATGAACCGCCGCACCACCTCCGTCGACTTCTGACGCAAGTTGGGAATCTCGGCCAAATCCATCAAAATGTAATAGCCGTCGAAACGCAGCAGTGGATTTCCATTAAAAACCACGGTGCTCACGCTGCAAATAAACATCACGCTCAAGCAAATATGGTTCAGCAACCCCGGTTCGCTGAACCACCATAAAAAAGTCGCGATCGACGCCAAAAACACCTCGACATACATCCCCGCCGCACCAATCGCCGCTCGGTGGTACTTATTCGGCAACATCCAGGAATCGGAGACGTTGCAGTAGAGGGCCGGAGTGAAGACAAGCAACATGGCGCCCATCTCGTGACACTCGCCGCCATACTTCTTGCAAGACAATCCGTGGCCAAACTCGTGCAACACCTTCACGGTGGCCATCGTCAGCCCCATCCAGATCCAGTTCTTCGCCGAGAAAAACTCGTGGAATGCGGGGAGACGCGACCGAAACGTATCAAATTCGACTCCTACCATCAGCAAGGCCGATAAGCCAAGCACACACCAAATCGCGAAGAACCACCGTGAGAAAAACCACGCGGTCTTTGGCATGAGCCAGTTGAGCATCCGGTCGGGGTCGATGCCGCGAAAGCGGAGAGCGAACACGTTGGCAAACTTGCCGAGCAATTCCTGGCGGCGCTTTTGGTCGCCGCGTTTACGCAATTGTCGACCTTGCCCCGCTTGTTCGGAAATTACCAACCCGCTGCGATGCAACATCCCGACGAATTGCAGCAAATCCTGATAAGTAATTTTCTGCGGAGTAAACTCGTCCTCGAACTTCTCCTTGATCTCATCCAGACTCGCCCGACCATCCAACATCTGCAGGATCGAATACTCTTCCTCGTGGAAACGGAAGTAATTCAGCCCCACCGGTTCCTTCACGACCCAAAAGACGCGGCCATGATACCGATGTTTGCGCGCTGTCAGATCGGGCCGCATCCGCAAGCGGAGCGGTCTCGATGAACTGCTGACGAGGCTTTCAGCGAGCGTGGCCATAGGAATTCAATCCAGCAACTCTACAAACTTCTTCCCCGAACCGGCGCGGCGACCGCGTTCTGGTGGTCGAATTCGATTAGCGACGAGCCGTCTCGGCCACCGGTAGACTTTTCAATTGCACCGTCATGTCGACGTTCGTGCCTGGGAGCAACAACCAGACATTGGGCGCTGTTTCAACATTTCGCACCTTCGCCCACACTCGATAGCTGCCGTCCGCTTCCACCACCGAGCTGACGTAGTCGATCTTGGCGTCCACCTTGCGGATCGTCTTCTTCCCGCCAATCGTTCGAGCGACTTCGATTTGGCAAGGCTGACCCGCGATTTCTTCCGGCGCGAAATCGGCGATATTGAGCTGACCTTGGACCTTCACTTCGGCCATCATCACTAGCCGCATGATCGCCTCGCCGGTCTGCACCCAGTCGCCTACGTGCTTCAACACCTCGACGACTTCGGCGTCCCCTTCCACGCGTAATTTGGCGTCGACCTGAAAATTACGCACCTCGACTGCCGTCTGCGCGACCGTCGCCTGCTTCACCTCTTGAGTCAGTTTGGCGATGACCAACTTAACTCGAGCCGCATCGGCGTCGGCGATCGCATTCTCCCACTGCACCTTCACCTTGCGCAACTCGCTCTGACTGGCGACGTCGCGTTTGCTAAGATTCTCGTTCAGCTTGTACTCTTCGGCATAGTACTTTGAGCGCGAGTCGGCCGAACGGACTTCCGCGTCACTCTCCGCCTGAGCTCGAGCCGCCTCGAATTCAGCTTCCGCGGTCTGCTTGCGCTTTTGAGCCATTTCGTCGTCGATTACGGCCAAGACGGCGCCCGTCTTGACTCGTTCACCTTCTCCCACACGGACATCCACAATCTGTCCCGCTGCCTTCGCGGGAATCTGCACATCTTCGGTGGCGATCACCAGCGCCCGCGAAATTCGCACCACTCGCGGCCCAGGCGAAGTGGGTTGAGCGGCCGAGTCGGCCATGCCCGCGAACCACGCCAGCGTACCGCAAACCCCGAGCACCAAAACGCCACTGAGAGTACGACGCATGCACCTTCTCCTTCCACAATCCGCCATCAATTCCCGCTCGGCTCGACCGCGATGCGTCGAGCCATACTGCTCCGTCGCCGCCGCGTGATCCCTTAGAACCAAGTGAATACGGTCCGCTGCACATACTCGATCGCCTCATGCAGCTTCGAGTACGCGATGGAAGCACGCCCCGCTTCCACACTCGCGATCACACTTGCCCCAGGCCGTAAATCGCTCGGAATATCTTGTTTATCGAGCGCCACCTTGATCCGCACGGTCTGACCTTCCTGCTCGTGAATATGAGTCGTCGGGTGAATGGCCTTCACCTTTCCCCGACGCTCCACGCCCGGCTCGGTCGCCAACCGATAAGTCACATTCAGTTCTTGATTCTTCAGCAACTGCTGAGCTCGTTGGACGTGTCCAATCCGGCGCTCAGGCATATACAGTTCCAACTCCCATTCGGCCCCTTCGTTGGTATTGGCGACCGACATCAACACCTGTCCTCGTTCAACCGGCCGATGCAACAATGACTTCTCGATGTCCCACGACAGAACGACCGTCCCCGCCAACGGACTGGCGATTTTCAATTTGTCTCGTTTATGTTCGAGCAACTCCAATTGTCGTTGCAAGCTCTTGGTTTTCTCGCGTAGTTCCGCGGCCCGGCCCGACAGTCGCACGCGATCAGCGTCCTTCAAGTTCGGTTGCAGTTTGGCTCGCTGCACCGACGCCTCTTCCTCCACGGCCGTATCCAACTCGCCGATCACTCGCTGCAATTCGCGAGCCAAGTCGTCGCTGGAGAGTTCCAGCAGTAAATCGCCCGCGGCGACCTTTTGACCATCCTTAACCTTGAGTTGCCGCACCGTGCCCGGTTCCGTGACGAAAACATCCACCTGCTCGACAGGCTGCAAGGCGCCCTTGGCGTGCAACTCAAACGTCTCGGGGATCACGCAAAGCCCGATCAACACCGCCAACACAGCGCCCGTGATGGTCAATGTCTTCGGCAACGTACGCGCCTTGACGATCCACATCGACTTCCCAATCGCCCGCCAAACCGGCATCAAGAACAGATTGTTGTGTTCCAGCGAGTTGGAGATGGCGCGAGTGGTATGTTCGTAGACGAGGTCGATACGCGAGTCCATCACTTCGCGCGGCAGATCACTGTCGATCTGCTCGACGATCAACGCCCCCAAGATTTCCCGGTCCACTCGCCGGTCACCCAAGGCATCCTTGGCGCCGACGGTTTCGGTCTCGCCCGGTTTACGCAAGGGCAAGACGGTAATCGCCTTCGAGTAGGATTCGTCGACATAGTCATGGACCGCGTCCTCGATTTGCGGCGGCAATTCGGCGGTCGAACCGGAATAGTGCAGAGGTTCACCCGCGGCCACGACACGAGTCGCGAGGGTGCCGAGCTTGACGACGACGTTCGAGCGATTGTCCAGCGAATCCTGGCCGCTAATCGCCTCGACGATGCACTTGTTGCCGCGTTGGATCGCCAAGGTGACTCGATCGCAGCCGATCAGCCGACGCCCCTCGTTCACGATCGTGTACGCCGTCTCGCGCAAATCCAGGCTTTCATGCACCATGCGAGCGTACTGGTCGGCCTGCGCCCAAAGCGAATGCCGATCACTGAATTGTCGCAACTTGCGAGTCTTCAGCCATTCGGCGATTTGCTCGCACATTTGCAGCAGGAACTTCAGATAGCCGCGTTGCGCTTGCGGCTGCGAGTCGGGGCGTTGAAAGATCTCGATGACCCCTTCCACGCCGGCATCGACCAACAACGGGGCCAACACAAGGAGATAACGAGTGGGATTGCCGCCCGCACGTTCGTCCGCGAGTCCCGAGAGAGGCGGGACCAATTGCGGCTGACCACTTCCCGCGACAAAATCCAACAGTCGCTGATGGCGGCTGCCATCTTCCGACTGAGCGTCCAGCAACGTATCGCTCAGTTGCTGCTGATAGACCAACTTGAGCTGTCTACCTTCTCCCATGGTCCAAACCGCTCCGCCGACCGCCGCCAGGGCTTGGACAATACGCTGCAAGACCGCGGGGTAATACTGATCTGGCCCCAAGTCGCTCTTGGAAAGTTGCACAATCTCGCCCACCAAACCGCGGATCTGCGCTTTGGTCTGCTCGATCGTGTCTTGATTCACGGAAGATTGTTCAGCGGAAGACATGCGTCCGTGTTCCTTGTCGAATCCCGATCCCGTTCGAAGCCCAGCCCGAGTCAGCTTGATCACACCCCTGCCGACCTATGTCGACAGATAATCCCAGTTCCTGCCAAACGAGGGAATGCCAACCACCGCAGCCCCAGCTCATGGATGGGTCGTAATCGTTTCAATTTATGGCACAAGTCAAAATCTGACAAACAAATGGGGCGACGCAACGTCGCTCAATTATTCATCGGGAGGCCCCAGCCCTCCACCCAGAGGTTTCAGCTCCCGTCGTCAAAACCGGAAAGAGCCCCACCCCCCCCAAACCCAAACCCAACCAATGACCAATGACCAACCGCCTAACTATCCGCCGTATCCAAATAAGGATCTTGCCCCATTTCAATCTGCATCTTCTTGCGTTGACGCTCGTGATACAGCAGCACCATGCGATCTCGGAAGTGGCGACGTTCGACCAGTTTTTGAGCTCGCCGAAACAGGTTCCCCATCTTCTTGAATTCACCTAAAGCATTCTCGCCCATGTCCTTAAGGCGGTCGGAGCGTTGAGGACCATAGCCTGCGAGGATGATGTCGTCATCGAGCGCCAGGAATTGGCGGACGGAGCCGGGGTCGCCTTGGCGGCCGCAGCGACCGGCCAACTGGCGGTCAATACGAGCGGCATCGTGCAACTCCGAACAAATGACATGCAGGCCTCCCAGTTCGGCCACCCCTGCCGGCAATTTGATGTCAGTTCCGCGGCCTGCCATGTTGGTCGCCACGGTGACCTTTCCCGGCAACCCAGCCAACGCCACAATCTCCGCTTCCTTCGCCACCTCGTTGGCGTTCAGCACTTGATGCTCGATGCCCGCTTCGCGCAACAACTTGGAAAGATGCAGGGACTTATCAATCGAGCGAGTTCCGATCAAGATCGGCCGCTGCGATTGCAGCATTTCTTGGACTTCTTCAACGATCGCTTCCCACTTCTTCTCGCTGTTGCCGTAGACCTTGTCTGCCAAGTACTTGCGTTGAGGCGGCCGGTTCGTCGGCACGGGAATGGGCAACATCCGGTACACTCGCCGAAATTCGGCGCCCGAGTTGCCCGACGTACCGGTCATGCCGCATAAGTACTTGTAGCGCAAGAACAAGTCCTGCACCGTGATACGAGCAGCCTGGCCAGTGGGCACGGTGATCTCGACCCCTTCTTTCGCCTCGACCGCCTGATGAATTCCGTCACGCCACTTGCGTCCCTCCGCTAAACGTCCCGTGAATTCGTCGACAATCACAATCTCGCCGTCGCGAATCACGTATTGGCGATGCAGCAGGTAGTCGCGTTGCACCTTGATCGCCCGCTCGATGTACTCGTAAAGATCAATCAGTCCCACTCCACGCAACAAGTCGGGCTGGGGTAATGCTCGGACCATTTGCCTTCCCAACGCGGTCAGTTCGACCTTTTTCGTGTCGTGGTCGTACGTGTAGTGCTCGTCCATGATGAAGCGACCACATTGAGCGGCGGCCCAGGTGTAACAGGCAATCACTTGCTCGCGAGCTTTATCTCCTAGCGAGCCAATGATCAACGGCGTCCGAGCCTCGTCGATCAAGATGCTGTCCGCTTCGTCCACTAGCGCGAAATGAGCTCCGCGCTGCACCGGCTGTTCGCCTCCCGCCTCCAACCGATGCGAACTGGCTTGCCCCAGAATGTCATCCTGCCCTTGCCCCATGCGTCGCAGCAGCAAGCGATCACGCAGAAAATCGAAGCCGAATTCCTTCGAGGTGCCGTAAGTCACGTCGCAAGCGTAGGCGCGACGCCGTTGATCCGACTTGTCTGGCGTCTGAATCACCCCGACGGTCAGCCCCAACAATTCGTACAACGGCCGCATCCACTCCGCGTCGCGGGCCGCCAAATAGTCGTTGACCGTGGCCAAGTGAGCCCCTTTGCCCACCAGCGAGTGCAAATACATCGGCAGAGTAGCCGTCAACGTCTTGCCTTCACCCGTCCCCATCTCCGCCAGACAGCCGTGATACAGCGACATGCCGCCAATCAACTGGACATCGAAATGTCGCATGTTCAAGGCTCGTCGACCCGCTTCGCGGACCAACGCATACGCTTCCGGCATCAACTTTTCGAGCGATTCGCCGCTCTTCGCGCGGAATTGCAGCGAACGACTCAACTTCTTCAGTTCGCCATCGGTTTTCTTCAGCAACTCCGGCTCGTGACTCGCCACCACATCCAGCAGTTGACTCCAGTGAGCGAGTCGGCGCTGGACCGGCCCTCCCACGAGCGCCAAGACGCGCGCGCGAAAGCCGCGCGGTAGCCCGTGGATGTGCGGAGTCGACTTTTCACTCGCCTTCGACATGCTCGCTATCCCTTCCTCTTACCCCCTAACTTACCGACCTAGACCCTTTTTGCCCATCTCAATGTCGAAGGTTCGCTGACTCATCGGCACAGGTTTCCCAATAAGTCCTCGCCGTACGGACCTCCTCCGCGACAAAAATCTACTGATCGTCACAATTTGGCGGGCAATCTCCCTCAATCGTTAGAGTCCTAGGAACCGACAATACCCCTACGCACGATAGGCGACTTTGGGACCCATACATCTTCCCACATTCGATGTGAAAAGGCCCCAGGTGCGCAAGGCACAAAGACTGGACAATACAGACAAGACACGAATTGTCTGAAGGTCATACGGATTGCAGCGGTTTTTCTCGATTTTCCGAGAATAGCGGTCGATCCAACAGTAGGAATTTGAAGGCTTGGCAAAACCATGCGAGCTCCGACCATGAAAGCGACGTTGACGAAGTTGGCGGCCTGGGCGTCCCTGGTACTCGCCCCCACCCTGTCGGCCTTGGCGCAGCAGGGCGCCGTCCCTGTAGGCAACCAAGCCGCCACGGCAGACTACTACACCACGGGCGAGGCAGGGCAGATCGCCCTCACCGCCTACGGAGCGGACGGCGATGGCCCGCCCGTTGTCCACGAGGGTGGCGGCGACTGCACTAGCTCCTGCGGGTGCGGCGGCTGCGGCAGCTGCGGTTATTGCCGCCGACCGCTGGGCGCTTGGGGAAGCGTCGAGTATCTGATGGTGTGGCAGAAGGGGCGCGACTTGCCGCCCTTGGTCACCACGACCCCAAACAACGGGATACTCCCCGGCGGAACGGTCCTGTTCGGAGCCGACAATGTCGGCGACCGACTACTTTCCGGCGGCCGGGTGACGGCGGGGCTCTGGCTCGACAGCGCCGACTCGCTGGGAGCCTACTTCCGCTTCTTCGGCACCGAGAGCGACCGCACGGGCTTCCAAGCCGGATCGGACGCCAATGGCAGCCCGCTCATCGGCCGCCCCTTCATCAATACCTTCGGCGGTAACCCGGTCAACTCGGTGCTGCTGATCTCCGCGCCGGGCGTGTCGACGGGCGACATTGATGTTTCGACCTCGTCCAACATCTACAACGGCGAGGTGATGGGACGCATCAACCTGGATGGCGACAATCGCTCGCGACTCGACCTGATCGGTGGTTACCACATGAGCGTGATCGACGACGGGTTGACGATTGTCAGTCAGAACCGAGTGATCGGCGGCAACCTGCCGGTCGACACTCGCTTCCTGATCAGCGACGACTTCAATACTCGTAACGAATTCCACGGTGGAACCTTCGGTCTCTGGTACGACACCTACCGCGGACCGTGGACCATCTCGGTGATGGGTAAGTTGAGCATTGGTCGGATGACCGAGCAGATCCGCATCCGAGGGAACACCTTGGTGACCGACGCGGGCAACAATCAGACCCTGTTCGATGGCGGCCTCTACGCTCAACGCACGAACATCGGCCAGTATCAGCAGACCGAAACCGCTTTCATCCCTGAGTTGAACCTGAACTTCAGCCGCCAGATCACTCGCAACCTCGACTTCACCATCGGCTACTCGTTCATCTACTGGTCGACCGTGGTGTTGGCTGGCGACCAGATCGACGGCCGAGTCAACTCGTCGCAGTTGCAAGGCGGCCCGATTGTCGCCCCGTTCGATCCGGCTCCTCCTACCTTCCGCGACACCGAATACTGGCTGCATGCTCTCAGCTTCGGCATGAACTACCGGTTCTAAATTGAACCGCGAATTCAGCACGGCTAGCGACTCGAAGGGGCGGCGATTTAATCGCCGCCCCTTTTTTTATTGACGCACTCGCCTCCGCTTGCCGCGGAATGACCAAACGACTTGGCCACGGAACGACGTAGCCAACTCGCTTCGCGAGATGATCAGCCGCACGGCGTACACGTACCGTCATCTGCTTGGGCCACGGAACAACGTAGCACGGAAGGCCGAGGGGTGGGAACCACGAAGGAGCTGAACGGGACGCATGAGGAAGGTGGGACAAGGCAAGGACGACCGGGCTCTCTCTTAGTCGGAGAGCGGCAGGTTCAGCTGCTTCAGGCAGTGTGAATTGTTTACTGGAGTAAGAACTAGATTGGAAAGGGCAGTGCGGGCAGCAGGCGTGGATCGCTCCGCGATCCAACGCCTTTATGTCCAAGCGTTAATTGGACAGCGCCAGGTTCGCCTAAATCACGGATGCCAGACACAGAAATCGGTCGACCACGGATAGCACCGATGACACTGATAAGAGCAGGGGGGGGGGTCGTTAGATGGTTGTGGACCACGAATCGCACTAATGCCACGAATTAAGAGGAAGAGTCTCAACCACCCATTCACGCGATTCGTGGTGTCATCATCTTGAACGAGCTTGAATTGAGTGCCTCGGCCATTTTCCAGAAACCTAGGCCGGACAGTCTGTCCCGATAAGTGAGGATCAGCGAAGATCAGTGTTCCCTTTTCTTGAGCGCGGGCGGGACGAGTTCTGGGAACACTCAACTTCGCTGATCGTCACTGATGGATTTCCTTTTCGAGCAAAGAGAAATCGTCGTTTTATCGATGTTCGCTCACGGAGCGATCCATGCCGACGCCGTCGATTGCTCGATCAGTTTTAAGTACCCACCCTGTAACCGGTTATAGTTGACTCAAGCGGATAAACCTGGCGCTGTCCAATTAAGCAGCCGGACAAAAAAACTACTAGCAGACCTTGCTAAATCGAACAGATGAGAAGCCGCGGAGGGCCGACGAGAGAGGCGGTTTAGCGAGTGATCTGCGGCCGCCTTCCGCGTTCCGAGACGCTGCCGCGCGGAGTGTCCAGATCGAGCTGCTGCGAGCAGGCCCGGCGTCTGGGGAATAGAGACCGGCGGCTCCCAAGCATGCCACCGCTTCGCGGCACGGACAGGCCTTGCTTGTTCGGCTGCCCTGATTGTCGAACTTCACCGCCTGCGAGGCCGTCAGGCCCCAGATGCCTGAGTACACCTCGAATCCGTCAGCGTGAATCGTGACCCCTTCACGGTACGCCGTGGGAGCAATCATCAGGATGGCGACTGGACCTAATACGAACAGGCCCCAACTTAGACGACTCGAGAAAGACCGCACGACTAAGCCGAGCGGCGCTGCCAAGATCCCAGCCGCCAAGGCGCCCAAAGCGATCCCCCAGTGATACTGAACACTTATCCCGCTTTCCGTCACCGATTTGGTGACGCATCCCGTAAGGAACAGGCAGGCCAACGTCAAGAAGCAGCAACGTCGGCAAGTAAATGAAACCATGTCTGACCTGACTTCCTGTAAAGGGAAAAGGGAAAAGGAAGAAGGAAAAAGAGCGGGAGGGTGATTTGCTGGCACTGCCGTCGACCATTGGGAACTATCAGGTACAAGCCACGAGCTGTTGGAAAGCGTCTGAAGGATGCCTACCGGACGATGCGTACGACAACGGTCGAATTCAAAAATCAAGCGAGTGTCGCGCGACCACACCCAATCCAATCAGAGCATCAGCAAAACCCATATGGGGTAATATAAAGGAGTAACCTCCTCCATGCGAAGCAGGACGCACTTGGCGTGGCGCCCGCGGGCTTTTTGGGCTGTACGACGGACTTCCATTCCGTCGATTCTGGCCATGTCGGCCTGGAACGGAGGCGATCCGAGCTTCCACGAAAACGTCCCTCGACTTCCCCCCTCCATCAGGATTCGTGAGATTAGTGCGACTCGTGGTCCCCAGACTTCCGTGGTTCGCCTGAGTCCGAACACTACCACGAGCCAGCCAGCAGTGATTCAACCACGAATCAAGCGAATCGAACGAATGGTCGGTTCGTGGGGAAGACGTTCATACTGCTCGTCGAGCCAGGGCGGCCTGAAATGGGGACAATCCCAGCGGGCGAGCGAACGTCCCGCGACTCGCTCCCTCCATCCGGATTCGTGCGATTCGTGCGATTCGTGGTCGCCCACCTTCCATGGTTCACCTGAGACCGCACGTTACCACGAGCCAGTCAGTTGAGATTCAACCACGAATTACGCGAATTGAACGAGTGGTTGGTTCGTGGGGACGACGTTCATACGGCTCGTCGGGCCAAGGCGGCCTGAAATGGGGACAATCCCAGCGGGCGAGCGAACGTCCCGCGACTTCCTCCATCCATCCGGATTCGTGCGATTCGTGGTCCCCCACCTTCCGTGGTTCACCCGAGACCGAACACTACCACGAGCCAGCCAGCAGTGATTCAACCACGAATCACGCGAGTCGAACGAATGGTCGGTTCGTGGGGAAGACGTTCATACTGCTCGTCGAGCCAGGGCGGCCTACAATGGGCACAATCCCAGCACGCGAGAAAACGTCCCTCGACTCGCTCCCTCCATCCGGATTCGTGAAATTCGTGCGATTCGTGGTCCCCCACCATCCGGATTCGCTGGATTCGCGGGATTCGTGGTCCCCCGCACCTTCAACGAAAAAAGGCGAGTGGGTAAACCCACTCGCCTCTTTTTCTGATGTCAGGTCTGCTGGCCCCGAATCGGCACGTTAGCCGATGGCTTCGGCCAACGCGGCATCTACCGCGGCCGCATAGTCGTCGGTCGACTGGCCGAGAGCAGCGGCCAACAGTGCGGCGTCCGCCGCTGCTTCGCCTTCTGCTTCACCCTCGCCGCTGCCGCCGTTGGACACGACTTGCCAGTTGAAGTCGGCAAACGAGCCTTGGACGTACGCTACTGGCTTGCCGCTCGCGTCCTGTTGCACTCGGAGACGTCCCGACGCGACAGTGATCGTCGCCTGCACCACCTGGTTCGACGAATTGGTCACTCGCAGGTTGGCCGATTGCCGGTCGCCGCTGAGCGTGAAGTTCACGAACGTGTTACCAGCCCAGCCGTCCTGGATCGAGTACCAGTCGAGCGTGGCGCCAGCCGTGTCGCTGAACGAGAAGATCAAGCCCTCGGGTTCGTCCGTGATATTGGTTCCATCCGGATTCGGAATGATCAGGTAGTGGATCGAGATGAAACTTGACGACAAGCTGCGTTCACCGAAGTTATTGTTCGTGAACGTGTGGCTGGTCATCGCCACGTTCTCCGACAACGTGACGTTGAACGCAAAACGGTCGTTGCCGCTCGCGACCAAGCGGTTCGAACCCGCCGACTCTCGTCCATCCACCATGTTCGCGGGCGTCGACTCGGTGACGAAGTAGTTTCCAGGAGCGATACCGCTGAACGAATAGAAGCCGTCGGCGTCCGTAGTGACGACGCGGTTGGCGATCGGGGCGCCGCCAAAGTCGGTTCCCGACAGCGTCACATCCACCCCAGTTAGAACCGGTTCGTTGCCATCCTTCACCCCATCGTTGTCCAGATCCATGTAGACATGGCCCGAGACCGTCATCGGGATGAAGTTCACGATGTTGACGCTAACCGTACCCGTGGCACGCTTTTCGTCCAAGGTGCCGTTGGTGGTGCCATTGTCGGCCACTTCGTAAGTGAAGGTGTCGACTTGGCCATCGGTGTTGGCGGGGGGAGTATAGGTCACGACGCCGGTGGTCGGGTTGAGCGTCACCGTGCCGCCTAACGTGGACGTCGGGCTCACGCTGGCGATCCGCAGGGACTGACTCGACTCGTTGGTCGGTCCCTTGGTGTCATTGCCTAAGAGTTGTGCCGAGGTGAACTCGGAAGGCGAGTTTCGTACGCCCGTTACCGAATCGTTGCCCGCGGTAGGCGCGTCATTCACTTCGGTGACGGTCACCGTTACCGTACCGGTCGCCGTCTTGAAATCGTTCGCGCCGTTGGTGGTGCCGTTATCTTGCACCACATACGTGAAGACGA
This sequence comes from Pirellulales bacterium, assembly GCA_046349915.1. Lineage (GTDB taxonomy): Bacteria > Planctomycetota > Planctomycetia > Pirellulales > Pirellulaceae > CAIXSC01. Next base: position 545,346 of record JAXMBL010000005.1, read on the forward strand.
ACGGTCCGTTGTATTCAGCCGCGGGCGTGTAAACGATGTTGGTTCCATTGAGCGTCACGGTTCCAGCGCCCGTCGTGACTCCCGTCACGCTCTGCACGGTCAACGTCTGAGTCGACTCGTCGGCCCCGCCTCCCGGACTATCGTTGGCGGTAATCGTCGAGGCGGCAATGGTCAGCGGAGCAACCGGGTCTTCGGCCACCGTGATGCCTGTGTCGGTGTTCGCGATCGGAGCATCATTGACCTCCGAGAACGTCACGGTGACGGTGGCGGTGGCCGTCTTGAAATCGTCGACGCCGTTGGTCTTGCCGTTGTCGCGAACCGTGTAGGTAAAGACCGCTTGTCCCACGTAATTCGCAGGCGGGGTGTAAACCACATTACCGGCGCCATTGACGGCGACCGTTCCGCCCGCTGGGCTCACATTCGCCGCCGACTGGATGGTCAGCGTCTGCGTCGACTCGCCGGTTCCCGGGCTGTCGTTCGCCGTCAAGCTAGTAGCCGTCAGCGTCACGGCAGTATCTTCGACGCCGCTCGCCGTATCGTTGCCAGCCGTCGGAGCATCGTTGACTTCAGTCACGGTCACGCTCACGGTGCCGGTGGAATTCACTCCCAGACCCGAGGTGTCGTTGATCGTGTAGGTAAAGGTAGTCGAGCCGAAGAAGTTGGGCGTCGGCTCGAACCGCAAGCTGGTCCCATCCTGCGAGACCGTGCCATTCGCCGACTGAGTGAACGAAAGCAACGTGAGCGTCGCGCCGGGATTCGGCGTGTCGTTCGCCAGTACGTTGACGACGTTGGTCGCCGAGGTCGCCAGCGAATCCTCCGCCACGGTCAAGGTATCGTTCGAGGCACGCGGGCGGACGAGCGGACGGACATCGAGGATAACGGAGTCAGTGTCGGTCAAGGCGCCGCCGCTTCCCGTGTTGCCCTGATCACTGGTCACCATCGACAGCGTCGTATTGCCAGCGAAACCGGAGGCCGGCGTAAAGCGAACACCCGCCCCCAGCGCGGTGTTGATATTCGCCACGGTGCCGGAGATCTGGATCGACGCCGAGTTGTTCGTGGTTACCGTGACGCCGGCGGTTTGCAGCAGCTGCAACACTCCCGAGCCCGCGGTCACGGACAATGTCGTGTTGACGGTCCCCGAAGCGGCATCGACGTCCGCCAGCGAAATCGTCGTGATGTTCAGCGCCACCCCTTCGTCCGTTTGCAGTCCCGAGGGGAGCGTATTGACTGGGGCATCATTAACCGCCGTAATGGAGACCGTTACCGTGTCCGTATCACGCAAAGGATTCGTCTGCCCAGTCGGCGCCTGGCCCGTATTGCCTTGATCGCTGGTCGCCATGACCAACGTGGCATTGCCCGAGAAGTTCGACGCGGGCGTGAGCGTCAAGCCGGCGCCTAACGCCGTGTTGATGTTGGCGACCGTGCCGGTCAGCGTGATGCTGGCGCCGCCGCCCGTCACCGTTACGCCCGCCCCATTCACCAGCGTCACAGTTCCATTCGTGGCCGTGAATTGGACTTGAATGTCCGAGTTGCCGGCGTCAATGTCGGTTACCGAAAAGGCATTCGAATTCGCCGTTGAAAAAGTCTTGGCAATATCTTCAGCGGTGGTCTGGGCGCCGGATGGGACCGTGTTGGTCGGTCCGTCGTTCACGGCGGTTACGGTGACACTGACCGTAGCCGTCGCCGTGTTCCCCTGACCATCAGACAGCACATACGTAAAGGTATCGGTCCCCGCGAAGTTACCATTGGGCTGATAGGCCAGTTGGTCGTCGGTCGGGTCCGAGTTGCCATTGTCAAACCGAGTGACTGTGCCATTGGCTCCTTGGCCAAACGACAGAATTCGCTTACTGCCGCCCGCATTGAGCAAATCGTTCGCCAACACGTTGACGCGGTTGGTCGCGGCCGAGCCCAGCGAATCTTCCAGCACCGTGAGAGTGTCGTTCACGGCAACCACTCGCTGAAGCACAATCATGTCCAAACTGCTGAACATGACGTCCGCGGCCGTAATATTCGTGCCGCCCGTGCCGTGCAACAGTGGAGCACTTGCGCTATCCTCGCCCACATTGGTGCCGATCGTGAACTGGCCGCCGATCAGCGCCGTGAATTGCGCCTCGAACACCACGTACTCGGCGCCATCCGACTGATCGAAGCTCGATCCACCCGCCTCGTCCAGCACGTCCGGATTCACGCCTTCGCCCAACTTGGCGGTCATCGCGTCGCGGAACATGTCGTAGGTCAAAGACATGGGGAAAATCGGAGTCGTCGGCGGCGTACCCGTCGTCACCCACGTGTTGTACTGAGTGATATTGATGGTCGTCGCACCACCCGACGTCCACGCTCCCGTCATCTCGGGCATGTTGATGTCAGCATACCGGCCGCCGAACTTCACCGCGAAATTGCGGTCTTCCTGAGGTCCCGAGGTCTTGGGACGAGGCTTCTCGACAATGACCTCGCCTGGTTGGAAGAAACCGATGCCCGGCGCCAGCAACGCGGCAACAATGTTGTCGCGAGTCGTCTGCGGGTTGTTTCTTACGTAGCTGATAGGGCCAGTGGTCTTGGCGGCTTGCCCCGGCACGCTGACCGTCAAGGTAAAGGTGCCGGTCGCCGAGGGACTCGAAAGGGCAATCAGTTGAGTTTCCCGGAAATCGAACGAAATGCGGCTGCCGAAGTCAACGTCGGCGTACGCCGAGGCCACACCCTGTGGATTCACTCGCAAGTCTTGAGTGAACATCTGCACCAGGAACGATTCGCCCAACTGGACCGAGGGTCGTCCCGTCGCTGTATCGATCGGCAAAGCCGTCCCGTCCAGCTTCGTGGCGGAGATGCCGATCTTCATCAGCGCCGGCTCGCCCTCGGGGTCATTCAGCACATTGACCAATTCCAGGGCGTCCGCTGGCGCCAACCAGCGGTCGTTGTTGACGTCATAGCGATACGTCCCTTCCGACTCGCCGCCGGACGCAGATGCCGTGACCGTCGAACTGAGTGAACGCGAACCGCCCGCGTTTAACTCGTTGACAATAATTAAGGCATCGCGGGGCGTTAGTTGCCCGTCGCCATCGACGTCCCCACGGAACGCCGTGTTATGCCATGGATTAACGTCGCCCGCCATGAGCGCCCGTGTCTCCAACAACTCGGTTCGCAGGACGCGAAGCGTCTCTCGCTGGCGACGACGAGCCGAGTTACGAAACAGACCGAATGTTTTGGATGGCTTGGTCATGCTTACCTTCAAATCCAAAGGCAAAACGGGAGACTACGTACGTCGGTGACTCTGATGAGCGAACTGTGCGGCGATGAAACGAGACGGCGACGCCAAATGACGACATGTCTCCTTCTCACCATCGGCTACAACCTCGCTTCAATCCGAAAATTCCTGGAAACTGCTACCGGATCGCCCGCTTCATCCGGCCGCTATAACCGTTTCGACCCGCCAGACCGGAAAATTCAGCCCGAACCGTGTCGATGGCGTTCAGCCTAGTTCGCTACTACATAGGCTGCAACTTTTTTGCTCGTTGAGATTGACAAGCCCAGAATCCTACCCAAACCACCCAATTTATCAAGACTTACCGCTGACTGATGGTTTCGAATCGATACGTCTCGCCGCTCGCGGCTCACGGCCTTTCTCCCTAGTCAGCGTATTCGACGTCATTTACGTGGAATTACCGTCACAACCCCTTGATTCGCGTCAAGACGGGAAAACTAGCAAAAGTTTGACTCGTCTGCGGGTCGTACTGTTTTTGCCGTGAAATCCGGTCGATCCGTATTTTCGGAACCTAACAACAGGGGGGAATTTTCCATGAAGCGTACGTTGCTGGCGATCGTCGCCATTGTCGCGGGTCTGGTGGGCGCTAACGTTGTCGTCGCCCAGGCGCCGCCTGGCTCGTTCTTGCAAACCACTCCGTCGGGCCAGAGCTATCTGATGGTGCCCAACGCGGGAGTGCAACCGGCGGGCTACCACAGCGGTCCCGAAGCACAGAAGTCGTCCTGCGAGACCTGCTGCGACGACTGCTTTGTCGGCTACCAACACAGTTACTACGCCTACGGCGGTCTGATGTACCTCCGAGCGCGTGACTCGGAAGTCGCCTATGCGGTAGGCGTGAACAACATTGGCCTTCCGGCGAACGGCGTCCAAGTAACGCCGGTCGCGGTGGTCGATCAAGACTTCCAACCCGGTTTCTTCGTGGGCTTCGGCGCCACGCTCGACGAATGCTCGTCGATCGGCGTGCAGTACATGCAGTATGAAGCCAGCACGCGAAATGCGATCACCATCGATCCCAATGTCCAGCAGCCCTACGTGATCAACTCGCTGGTTGTTCACCCCGGCACGCTGAACGTCGCCGAAACGGGACTCGACGCCAATGCTCGCTACGACATCAGTTTCAACATCGCAGACATCGAGTACCGCGGGCTGATCGATGGCGACTGCTACTCGAAATTCAACTTCCTGGTCGGTTTGCGAATCGCGCAGAGCGAGCAGCAGTTCATTTCGCAGTACAGCACGCTGAATAACAACAATCACACGGTCGCCACCGATCTCGATTTCTATGGAGCGGGCATCAAGCTCGGCTTGGAATACGAGAAAATCGGCGCACGCGGCTTCATGGTCTACGGCAAGACAAACGTGAGTTTTGTGCCGGGCGAATTCCGCGCGGACTATGACCAGGTTTCGGTGAACGACGGCGTGCTCGTCAACACCGGCTGGAAGGGCGGACGCTTGGTCACCATGGCGGACATGGAATTGGGCGTGGGTTGGTCGAACGCGTGCGGCACGTTGCGGCTGACCGCGGGCTACAACATCCAGGCTTGGTTCAACACGGTGCAGACCGACGAGTGGATTCGGGGAGTCCAGACGAACAACTTCATCGATATGTCGAGCATGCAATCGTTCGACGGATTGATGGCGCGCCTCGAAGCCCGCTTCTAACCGAAGTGGTCTTGGCGGCCGAGGCCGCCTGGTTCAACGGTCCCGGCCGCGAGTCTCGCAAGCGGCTAGCGGTGAATTCCCCACATAACGCCCCAAGAATCCCTGGTGATTCCTGGGGCGTTTTTCGTGGTTGACACATCACCTGGCGGCACGCCCTAATACGGGAATGAATGCCCACTCCAACTCGGCGCCGTCCCTCCGCTTCATCTCGCCTCTTGCCGCACTTCGCGTCGCATGTCGCGTCGCCCATGCATCGCGAAAACGCCGGGAGCGTTCTACTCAAGTTGCTCCACCCGCGATCTGCTGGCGAATCGTCTTGCTTGCCTTGCTGACCAGCATCGGCGGCTCGTCGCTGTCGGCCGCGGAACCCGTCGATTTCCAGCGTGACATTCGCCCGTTGATGGCCGATAGCTGCTTCAAGTGTCATGGCCCTGGCACTCAAAAGGCTGGACTCCGACTCGATCGGCGCGACGATGCGATTCGCCCCGCGGAAAGTGGCATTGCCGCCATCACTCCGGGCTCGCCCGAGCGCAGTGAACTCATGCGTCGGCTGCTGTCGGCTGATCCCGACCAAGCGATGCCGCCTCCTTCCTCGCACAAGTCGCTTACCGCGGCGCAAAAAGAGCTGTTTCGACGCTGGATTGCCGCGGGGGCGCCGTACCAAAAGCAATGGTCCTTCGAGCGACCGACGGTCCGAAAGCCCCCGACACTCCCCACCGCGACGACGCCCATCGACGCCTACCTCACGGCTCGCATCCAGCGCGAAGGGTTGGTCGCCTCACCCAAAGCGCCCCCGGCCACGCTCGTGCGCAGACTCGCCTTCACACTGCTGGGAATTCCGCCGCGCATCGACGAGGTCGACGAAACAATCGCCTCGTCGGAGCCGGATGCGTTGGCTCGTCTCGCCGACAAATACTTGGCCTCGCCCCGACACGGCGAAGAGATGGCTCGTCATTGGCTCGACGTCGCTCGCTATGGCGACACGCACGGCTTGCATCTCGACAACGAGCGACAAATGTGGCTCTATCGCGATTGGGTGATCAATGCCTTCAATCGCGGTCTCTCGTTTGATCAATTCACCATCGAACAATTGGCGGGCGACCTGCTTCCCAATCCAACGCCCGAACAATTGGTGGCGACGGGTTTCAATCGCTGCAATGTTACCACGGGCGAGGGCGGCTCCATCGCCGAAGAATGGGTCTTTCGCAACGCAGTCGACCGCGCCTCCACCACGGCGGAAACGTGGCTCGGCTTGACCGCGGGCTGCTGCGTCTGCCACGACCACAAGTTCGACCCACTCAGCATGCGCGACTTTTACTCGCTCTACGCGTTCTTTCTCTCGGCGGCTGATCCACCGTTGGATGGTAACGCGTTACTGACGGGCCCGACTGTGCGAGTTCCTCCACCAGACCAGACGCAGCGTGTCGCGGCGCTCGACCAACAGTTGGCCGAACTCCACCGACAACTCGACGCCGTCGCCGCGACAACGGAGTACAAAGATCCAGCCGACTCGCCCCAAAAGCCCGCGGTCGAGCGTAGCATTAACGTTTGGCTGGACGACGACGCGCCCGCGGGCGCCAAATTCTTCGCGAGCCCTGGGCATCCGACTCGCTTCGTCGACAAAGTCCCAGGAGGCGGCGTCTTTTCAGGCCAACGAGCGCTACAACGCGTCGATAAGGGGCTGACCCAGGATGTCGCCGAAGGGATGACGCCCCAGGAATTGCCCGTCCAAGCCGAATTGTTCGCCTATGTCTGGCTCGATCCGCAAGATCCTCCCAAGACCCTCATGCTCCAGTATTTCTCGACCGGTTGGCTCCATCGAGCCGTCTGGGGCGACTACGATGCGATCGCTTGGGGCAAACCGAATTCTCCGGAACGAGTGCTGATTGGCCCCCTGCCGGCCGCGGGCCAGTGGGTGCGAATAGCCGTCCCCGCCGAGCGACTCGGGCTCCCCGCCGGCGCCAAAGTCTCGGGATTCGCAGTCACTCAATTCGGCGGCACGGTGTACTGGGATAAAATTGGCGTCGAGGGGACGAGTGATCCGGCGGCCGATCCGAGTCGTTCGTTGCGAGCTTGGCAGAATAGCCGTCGCAATTCGGACCTCAAAGACCTCCCTCCGACCATCGCGGCACTCGTCAAACGAGAGCCAGCGGCGACCTTCACGGACGACGAACGGCGTCAACTGCGAGACTACTATGTCCAGCGAGTTTGTCGGGACACTCAGCCGCGTTTCGCCAGCGTGCGCGCCCAGGTCGATCGAATCGAGGCGGAGAAAAAGCGGTTGGAAGACGCCGTTCCGGCCTCATTCATTTTTCGGGATCTCGAGAAGCCCCGCGAAGCGTTCGTAATGCTGCGCGGTCAATATGACAAACCAGGAGATCGAGTCGAGCCCGATGTGCCTACGGAATTACCGCGTTTGACCAAAGCCAATCCGAAATACCCAGCCAATCGACTCGACCTGGCCAGGTGGTTAGTCGCCGCGGAAAACCCGCTGACGGCGCGCGTCACCGTGAATCGCTTTTGGCAGCAAGTATTCGGCGTCGGTTTGGTGAAGACGAGTTTTGATTTCGGGTCCCAGGGCGAGACTCCTTCGCACCCAGAATTACTCGATTGGTTGGCAGTCGATTTCTCTAGCCGCGGCTGGGAAACGAAAGCCTTGATTCGCGACTTGGTGTTGACCGACGCTTTCCAACGCACGTCGGTTACGTCCGCGGATGCGTGGCGACTCGATCCCGAGAACCGCTGGCTCGCTCGCGGGCCGCGAGTGCGACTTGATGCCGAACAACTGCGCGACAACGCCCTGGCGGTCTCGGGCTTGTTGGATCCACGGATGGGGGGCAGGGGAGTGAATCCGTATCAGCCGCCCAACATCTGGGAGCCCGTGGGATTTGTCGGCTCGAACACGCGAAATTTCCAGCAAGACCATGGTTCGGCGCTCTACCGACGCAGCGTCTACGTCTTTTTCAAGCGGACCGCGCCGCCACCCTTCATGGCGAACTTCGACGCGCCGAATCGCGAACAGTCTTGCTCGCAACGCGAACGCAGCAACACACCGTTGCAAGCGTTGCAGCTCATGAACGACGTGCAACATTTCGAGGCCGCTCGCGCCTTGGCCACGCGCACTCTGACCGAATGCGACTCCCCAGACGACCCTCAGCGGCTAGCGTTCCTGTTTCGTTTGGTTCTCGCCCGGCGTCCCGAACCGGCTGAACAAGAGGTCCTCCGTGTCGCCTTCGACAAGTTCCGCTCGCGACTCGCTGGCGACGTCGAGTCAGCTCGACACGTGATCAAGAACGGCGAGTCCGCGGCGCCAGGCGATCGCGATCCCGCGGAACTCGCCGCTTACACGCTGGCCGCCAACCTGGTGCTGAACATGGACGAAACCGTCATGCGGAATTAACGAAACTAACCCTGAAGATGGCCCGTTCCGCCCGAGAGTCCGTGAGCACCCTGCTTGAGTCCGAGGAGAATGTGGTGATGGTCCCCAATCCAACTGTTCGAAATCCAGACGTCCCGAATCCAGTGGAGTACAGTCGACGAGCTTTTCTGAATCAAACGGGTGTTCGCGTCGGCGGCGCGGCGCTGATGTCGCTGCTGGGGCAGGTCGCCGCTTCATCTTCGTCGCCTGCCGCGGGCGCGGACGCCGCGTCCCGAATTCACCCGCCGCTAGCCGGGCTGCCTCATTTTCCCGCGAAGGCCAAGTCGGTCATCTATTTGCACATGAACGGCGGTCCGGCCCAGATGGACTTGTGGGATTACAAGCCTGGGCTGGCTCAACACTTCGACAAGGATCTTCCCGAGAGCGTGCGTCGCGGCCAACGCATCACGACGATGACCAGCGGTCAAGGGCGGCTGCCAGTCGCCCCCTCGAAGTTCAAGTTCACTCGTCATGGTCAATGCGGAACCTGGGTCAGCGAATTGTTGCCGCACACGGCCAGGCATGTCGACGAGATGGCGGTGGTCAAGTCGGTCTGGACCAACGCGATCAATCACGATCCCGCGTGCACTTATGTCATGACCGGATCGGAGGTCCCTGGGAAGCCGAGCATCGGCTCGTGGTTGGCGTATGGATTGGGGAGCGAAAGCGACAACCTTCCCGCCTTCGTGGTATTCACGCCAACGTTTCCCAAGACGGGGAATGGACAAGCGCTCTTCACTCGCATGTGGACCAGCGGCTTTCTGGCATCGCGATACAACGGAGTGGCGCTACGCGGGGTGGGCGACCCCGTGTTGTATGTGCGAGACCCGGCGGGGGTGACGAGTGCGGATCGGCGAGTGATGTTGGACGCACTGGGGCAATTAAATCGACGTGCCTTTGAACAGGTAGGAGATCCCGAAATTCAAACGCGGATCGCTCAGTATGAAATGGCGTTTCGCATGCAAACGTCAGTCCCGGAACTCGTCGATTTGTCCCAGGAATCCGCAGCGACGCTCGAGCGTTACGGCGCCTCCGTTCGCACTCCGGGAACCTTCGCTCACAGTGCGCTACTCGCTCGGCGGCTGGTCGAGCGGGGAGTGCGAGTCATCCAAATCTTGCATCGCGGCTGGGATCAGCATTTCACGTTGCCCACGGCGCTGAAGAACCAGTGCGAAGACACCGATCTAGCGACCGGCGCCTTATTGACCGACCTGAAACAGCGCGGACTGTTGGATCAAACGCTTGTGGTCTGGGGCGGCGAATTCGGCCGCACGGTTTATTCTCAAGGAAAGCTAACAGCCGACGACTATGGCCGCGATCACCATCCACGCAACTTTAGTATGTGGCTCGCAGGCGGCGGGATTCGGCGTGGCATCGTGTACGGCGAGACGGACGACTTCAGCTACAACATCGTCGAGAATCCGGTGAACGTGAACGACGTCAACGCCACGATCCTCCATTGTCTCGGCATCGACCCCGAGCGACTTACCTTCAAGTTCCAGGGGCTCGATCAGCGACTGATCGGCGTCGAAGGGGCTCAACCCATCAAGCCCTTGCTTGCCTAAACGCAATTCGAATTCCCCCCAACCCCCACCTCTAGGACAACACGACCACCTTACCATAGAATATCGACATCGAGCTTTCTGGATCGGGCTATTTCCTTGGACCTTCCGTCGAGAGACTCACGATGTCATATCAACATGCTGGGGGTCAGTTCCAAACAACGGTCAACTTCGAAGGTAAACCGCTTAACCCGCTTCCCTTTCAGCTCTCGACCGCCAAGCTGAAGGCGTTCGTCCCCGAGTTGACGGGATTCTCTGGCTGTATCCATCAGCTATTCGTTCGGCTGGGAAAACAGCAGGATGACTTGGGGAATATCAGGGCCTGTTTATCATCAGGCGAGCCCGCTCCTGCGATCGTGCTGAGCGTTGCGCCGCTCCGAGTGGCCGTGCGAGCTACTGCGCTCGATTGCGCCACGGTCCTCGATTTCCCTACCGAATTGGTCCCGATCCACGGATTACGGCCAGGATCGCGTCTCTTATCCGTGAACAACTACGTGTACGCCGGTTTTTCCGACACAGAACTGACGCCAGGCCCGAAACGCAATCCCCGGTGGACGCACGTTCTGCCAGTAGTGGCCGACTTCCTTTGCGACGAGACCGACGCCATTCAGCGTTATAAAGCGCTGATTTCCGATGCTGAGTGGCACGCGTTGTTTCATGCCGGGCAGCGAATCATGGCCGAGTCGATGGGCGCCCGATACAAGGATGGTCGCCCTCATTTGGCGGGTCAATCGCGAACGGAATCGATGGCGTACTTGGAGAACCATCGCTCGGCTCAGCGAGCTCGCAAGATTTTACTCAGCGTACTCGCCGCCATCATCCTGATCCCGACGTTATTATGCGCAGGAATCGGTACGATGATGCGTCGTCAAAACACCCCGCCGACACTCGCGCAAGCGAAAGCACAAGCTGAAGCTCAAGTTCAAGCGGCGCTTTCCTCCAGGCCCTCTGCTCAGCCGAGTGTTCGCGCACCGGCCATTCCCACGGCGCCCGGTTTTCCCACTCAGCCGGACTTTCCACCAACTCCCCCAAATCCTCCCCCGCCCAAAGCCAACGAGATGCCGTACATTGAACTCGACCACCCGGACGCAACGCCCGAGATGAAGGAGAGGTTTCGCCAGGCCCAAGAGTTCCACCGCGAGTCAATGAACGAGTTGATGGAGTTCCATCGCAACGGGAGTGGGAAGCTCGGGGGTTCCCGTGACGGCGATCCAGTCACTCGCGAAACTCTCTTGCAACCGGGTGACAAAGTCTATGCTCTGTGGGGCAGTAGTTGGTGGGACGCCAAGATCGTGCGAGCCGACGTCGACACGGCGACCATCAGTTACGACGGCTGGACAGGGACCGAGGTCATCAGCCGCAGCAAACTACGAATTCCTCGCAAGACCTCTGAATCCAAGCGTCCGCGTTAACCCTTTCGCTGGAAAAAGCCAATTAGTGACAATCAGCGAAGATCAGTGTTCCCGTTAATCTTCCTGCCATGCGCCAAAGAAAAGAGCAACACTCATCTTCGCTGATCCATGCGATGGGGTCGATCCAATGAGGCCACCTTAATGCGTGCGAGCGGCCTCCTGTTGGCGGTCGAGCGCTTCGTAGGCAATTCGCAACTGCGCCAAGACATCGGGCGGCAAGATCTCATCACGACGCAGGAGCGTTTCGAGCAGCGTGACGACTCGTTCGGACGCACCCAGGCTTAGTAACCGCTCGCAGCGATGCGCGAGTCGGTGTCGCGGCCAATCCTTCGCGACAATTCCCTCACGAGTCGATTCGTAGATGCGGTCGACATCCCGCTGCATGTCCCCCAGCAGCCACAGCAATCGCACCCTGAGCGCCGGCGACTTCGCCAAACTCGCCAGTTGAGTGACTTCATCCGGCGTCGCCGAGAGAGTCAATTCTCTGGTCAACGAATCGATCGAGGCATTCAAGAAGATACTCGATTTTCCGTCGGCCCCCAAAGAAGCATTCTCGGATTCGACCAACGAGCGCCAACGTGGCATGCCCCGCAGCCAAGCCGCCCTCTGAACCAGCAATACTCGCCGGTCCCAACCTTGCACATGCGGATGCTTTAGCATGGCGTCCAGAAACTTCTCGGCAATCTCCCGCTGACCTAAACGATTAATTTCCGCGGCCAACTCGCCAACTTGCTCGGCGGAATCCTTTCCAAGGTCAACTCGCCCCACCGCCCAGTCGCGCGCCAATGAAAACTGACCTGTCCTCATCGCCAGATAGACGCCGAATTCCAGCGCGGACCATGAGCAGCCGGCCAAACCCGGTTTTTCGATCGCGGCGCGAATGTGTTGCAGCGCCGCCGTGGAGTGTTTGTTATCGACCCGCTCATCGGAAAACGGATCATCCTCCGGCAAATCGCGAAACCGCACCTCGCCGCCTTTCAATAAACCAGCTTCCCAGGCTAGACGGGCCAGTCGTTCTTCATCCTTCGCGGATCGTCGCGATCGGGGCATCAGACTCAACAGTTCGTACAACTGCGAATCGGTGAACACGGGGAATTCGGCCAACCGGATTTGCTCGGCCCAAGGACTCGCCCCCTGCTTCACTACGAATTCCAAATCCTTGAGTACTTCCGGACGATTGCGGAATTCCGGCGCTCGCTGGGCACACCAAGCTCGCAGAAAGCAGGTCGCGACGACCGGTCCACGTTCACGGATTTCATCGGTAAACAAGAGAAAGGCCTCGGCGTCTTTCTGTTCGCTTAGAGCCTTCCAAGCCAGCGCTAATCGCGACGACCGACCGGCATTGGGGCGTTGATCGAGGATGGCGTGAGTGGTCTGGAGTCCATCGAGCGACTCGAGGTCTCGTTGAGCCGACAAGGCCTCTTGCTTCCATTCGACAACTTTCCGACCATGCGCATTGATCCATTCAAACGTCTCGAACTCGACATTCGATCGATCCTTGACTCTTGCTTGTTCGGATTTCTTGGTCGCAGGCGGCGACTGGCGTTCGAGCAGTCCCAATGTTTCGGCCTTGCCTTGCGCCTTCATGGCTACCACTCGCCCCGTCTGCTTGTCGTAAGTGATGATGAGTGCATCCTCGCGGACTTCCAGCGATCGAGTGGGCGTGAAGCGCAAGGTAAGCGTGGCGGCATCTTCACGCTCGCGCACAATGTCAAATCGCCGAGCGAGATCCTCGTCGGTTCGATGCGGCATCCAAGGAAGATACGCATCCACCAACCTACGCAATGCCTCGCCCCATTCCCCGACTTGCACCCAGTAAATTGCCGGTGAGATGATCGCACCATCTCGTCCATCCATGCGCAACACCAGCGAAGGAAACCGTACTTCCACGACTTCCCCCGCCGAAACAACTTCGATTCTCTGCGGCCCCTGGTCCGACAATCGCCGATAGGTCCACGCCTCCGATATCGAGACCGCCGACTTCGATGCCTCCGACTTCGTTGCCTCTGACGGCGCTCGCACCTTCAGTAAGGTCAGTTCCTCGGCATGTTGAACGGAGTCCTGGGGTGTTGGTGCGTCTTCAGTGGACGCCTCTAGGAATGACCGAGAATTCTCCCAGGGTCGCGAACCGTGCAACTGCTCGTAACGACTGCGGTGGAGTTGAGTGAGAAGCGTATGAATTTCATCGTGGGAACGCGGATCGGCATTGATAACCAGCATCGCTCGCACCCAATCCAACTCCACGTTATTCGCCCCCCCATCTTTCTCCCATCCAGGACTGGGTTTACCCGTCGTCGTAGACAGTAACTCACCGATCGCACTGAGATCAAAGCCTCCCATGGGCAACCGCGGTGGGGCGCGCATCAGTCGGACGTAGTGTCGCGCGGGTCTGTGCAAGGACTCGCGACGTAATCGAGCAAGCAGGGATTCGACTTCCCGGTGATGCCGATCGGTTCCGAGAACAACAAGATCGAGCGTCGACGGACTCGCAGCGGTCGCCCCAACCCCACCAGCATCCTCCCAATCCCGGCGCGTGACCGTATTCCGCACCAACTCCGTCAATTCATCCCAGTCTGGCGAGTAACTCTGATCTGTCTCTGCCGAGTCAACTCCGTTGGGCATGGAGACAGTATCCAGATCGGACGATTCCTGGGACCGCGGTGGTGATGCTTCGGTAATCGCTGGTGGACTGGGAGAGTGAACGTCAGCGGTCGGCACGTCGGGCGCCGCCTCGGGATCAGCGCCTATTCCCATACGGGACGCACTGTTTTCCGTCACGGCGGACCATCCCCCCATTCCTCCCATGCCGCCGCCAAGACCTCCCATGCCGCCGCCAATTCCCTGCGAGGACGCGCGAGGCAACCGGAAGGAGACCGAGTCGCGTCGAGTCTCGGTAAGCACTCCGCGGACTGAATGCACGCGCGGATAGGTCCAAGCTTTAGCCCGTTCTTTCGACGTGACAACCACTGCTTCGCCGCGAGTGCTGATAGCCAGCGAATGCTCGCAGACTCGCTCGAGCGCTTTTCGAGCAGGCAGGTCGCTTGCACGCACGGTCACGGGAAACTCCAGGGTCAACCCTTCATTCTCCAGCCCTCGCGGATCAACAAACAGCGGCACGTCGGCCATTGCGGCGACTTGGGTGAGGACCGATTCGATGGGTTCGTCGCGAAATTGAAAACTGACCGGCCGTTCCAGTTTCCGCAGAAGTTTCTGGTGTTGCAGCAACCTCCATTGTTCGCTGGCCAACAGCTCCAATCGTTCGCGCGGCACGCTTGCGTGAGGTCCAACCAAACCAGCGACGGGATACTCGATTCGCTGCTGTCGCTTGTGACCATCCTCTTGGGACATGATCAGCAATCGGTCATCGTCCTCGATAAGCGTCAAATCGAACTGGTCGAGCATCAGGTAGAGGTAGTTCTCCAAGGTAAACGAGCCCGCGGCGACGGGCGTCAGCGGCACGTCCAGACGAATTGCGAGGGCATCAAGGCTTGCCTTATCAAAGTCGATCGGTATGCCCGTGGTTTGCTCCGCCCATTCCGCCAACCTCTTGAGCGTTATTTCACTCGCGACAGGTTCGACGCGTTTGTTCAATCGATCGTAGAGACGTTTTTGCTTTGGCGAACCACTCAGCCCTAAAAGCAACGAATCCGGCGTATGCTGAAGTGCCTGCACACTCGCGCGGTCCGGTGCAAAAGCGGGAAAACGTCCGCTCACCCGCTCCAGCAATTGGCATCGGACGAGACCTTGCTGGATCGACCCTTGCAACCGGCGATAATCCTCGGATTGCACCAAAACAGGCGAACGGGCCGCCGCTTCCAGCCATCCTTGGGCATCCTGAAATTGCTCGTCCGCCAACGCCTTGCGAACTTTTTTCAACAGTTGACTAGTCGCTTCCGGCGCCAACTTGGCCTGCTTCGACGCGTCGGGTCGCACGGCAGCAAGCCACTCCGGCGGCAGCGGCTCACTCAGTTCTTTTCCCGAGGGCGACCAATACTGACGTCTCGCTCGTCGAACAAATCCATATTTGGCATAGTCGCTCTCCGATTCGAGCACCAAGAAAGCAGTGTGCGGCGAAAGCACACTCCATTCCTGCGAAAGTTCGATCATCTGAGCCCGAATCGCCGCGGACTGAGCGTGACGCTGGACGCCGAATTTCGCGAGTTCGTTGCTGGCGACGGGATCTTTGTCGGCCGCTTCCAGCCTTTTCAGGTATTGCAGACGGGCTTGCGCCCAGAGACGCCCCACGAAGAGATCGTCGGCCTTTTGCGGCCCATTGAGCTGCACCACTCGCGGGGATTCTTCGCCTTCCAATTGCACAAGTAGCTGTGCCGATTGACGCGTTGATTCTTCATCTGCCCCATCCCCTTGCGGTTTCTCTTGCGGCTCCTCTCGAGCCGCCTGCTGCTGAGCACTCTGTTCCGCGGTCGCTGCCATCGGGTCAGCGAGTTGGCGCGTGATGTCGCGTCGGCATCGTCCCAGGATGCGTAAAGGTTCGCCCGGAAAAATGGCCGCTGGCGCGAATAAATCGTCCGCATCGCTATCGGCTGCCTTCACCGAGACGACTCGCACCGGCCAGGCCAAGCCGTTGGCCAACCAAGCCATGAGTCGGGCTTGCTGTTCGGACAGTGAGCTATCGAAAGCGCACCCGCCTGATCGCTCGGCAAACTCGCGCGTGGCAGCCTGTGAGTTACGCTGGTCATCCGTCAGCACCGCGGCGAACCGAACGCCCGCTCGTTGCAACTTCTCCACCATCGCCTGCTCGACGTCTCGAGCATGATCGGTCTTCTTATCCAGCGAGTTTGGGGCAGGGGAGCGAGTCGCTGGCGAGGCGGCGTCGTTCGACCACCTCGTCGTCGCAAACCCAGGCCCCACGTACAGCATCAACCGACGCCGCTCGTCCTGAACCTTGGGATTTGCCGCTTGCTCTTCCGTGGGTCGAGCGAACAATTCCAATGTGGCGGGAAGAGTGATCGCGGGTCGTTGCTCCCCAAGAAAAAACTCGTTGGTCAGCCGACTCAGTCCTTCGTCCAATTCTTTGGACCCCGGCGCACACCATTGAGTCGTCAGGGAACGCAAGACCGAATCGACGCAGGCCAGTCGGACTCGCGACGTCCGCGGCGCGGCGAGCGAGAGCAGGCGCGCCCAGGCTCGCACTTGTTCACGCTGCTTCACAAGGGTCGCTGTATCCAACAGGATGACTAGATCGATCGGAGCGGCATCGGCGGCGCCTTTCGTGGCGGGCAACATTGCTTGAAAGTAGCTGTAGGTGGCCGTCGAAACCGCCGGGGACGGCAGACACGTCGGACAATTCGCCAGCAACGGGCGTGCTACGTACCGGCGCAAGGTAGGTTCTTCTCCCTTGGACCGAAACGTCAACGCAAAGTCGGAGTCGGGCGTGAACATCCGCTGCTCGCTGCGAAAACGAACCTCATCATTGGCTTCGTCGTTCTCCAGGGGCAATGAACGATGAGTGGGTGAGTACACCGTGGCGGGCAAAGCCCCATGCACTACCCCTTTCAACTGAAAATCCCAAATCGGTTCGCGGTCCGCCAACAGAGGCAATCGGAACCGATGGATTCCCTGAACGGCTTCGATAGGTACGGTGAAGTCGAGTAGGATTCGCTTGGTATCACGCCCAGAGATGGGAAACACCTGCATACGAAATTGGTTCGGTCCGATTTCCTCCAAGATCGCGGGATCACGACGACTCGCGACGATCGAGTCATAGACCTCTCGAGCATGCCCTCGCTCAATCACCTCCCCCTCAATCAATTCGTCGGGAGTCACATACATCGCAAAACGACTGACCGACGCACCGGACGGCAGACTGAATGCAAACGTCCCTTGTTGTTGCGAATGGTAAGGGTTGTAAAAGGATTGATCGATCTGGACGAGCGCCATCGGGGGTTGCAGCACCACATTGACGTGATAACGAGCAACCTTCAGTCGGACCAGCGAGTCGGCTTGTGCGTCGCCAATGACGAGTTGCCCGAGGCCTAACGGCGGCTGCACCGCGGGGCTCTCTTTAGTATCGACAGTCACCTCAGGGGGCTGGGAACGAGAAGGCCAAGCAACCTTAATCGCCTGACTCGACTTCACAAGCTCCGTTCTTTCGCCGACCTTCACCTGCAACGTTTGGCGGTCAGCCGCGGAAACTCGCACCGATCCCGCGAGCAATTCGATTCGATCGTCGGCGATGGACAAGTAGCTTCCCGGTCCAACCGCCAACTTTCCCTGGGAACTCGTTAAGGTCGCCCCCGGTGTAACGCCGGTCATGACGAGCGTTTCGTTGGAAGCCGTCGCCTTGGCGCCATCTTCGGTCGCACGACGAACCTCGGCTGGGAGTTCAACGGAAGGGTTTTCAACGGAAGGGAGTTCAACCGCAAGCGCCTCGCCAAATCCCACACTCCGCCATGTCGCCCCTTGATCCATCGAGGTCTTGGAGCGGGCAATGACCGAGGCATCGTGGCTTACCAGACGCCAGGAATGGAGCTCCGGAGCAGCAACTTCCTCGGCGGCTCTTAACGGAGTCCCAACGATTCCCAGGAGCGTTACGCCAATGCCTATCAATAGTAACCACAGGCCATGGCACGAGCGCATATCTCACCTGGAATGGGCGTGACGAGATGAATAATCGTAGCATGTCACGCCCTGTCCAACTCGTCAATGAATTCGCCCAACCTGGGCACGTCTCGGACGCCAATTTGAGTCGGTCATTGGTCATTGGTCATTGGTCATTAGTCGATCGTAACATGAGGGACCTGACCAGTGATGCGCGACAGTGCGTTGTCACAAGGCAGTCAAACGAGCGCACGCAGGAGACCGCGTCGCTCGACCGAGGAAGGTTCGTGCTGTCGTACACCATCGCCCATAAAGAACAGCTCTTCAGGCTAGAAATCAGGAGCTCCAACAAAGATCCACTCAAGGAAGCAACACCCGGCAGGCCCTTCCGCGCGTCGTCAATGCTCTAAGCGAGCGCATGGATCGCCACGCTCGAACGTCAGAGGACGACGCGGAGGGAAGAAATCCCCACAAGCAACCCGCGTACCAAGCTCGGCGATTCCGAGTGGGTTCGGTAGAGAGACATCCCTTGAGCCGTCACGGGCTTCTTGATCAAGGGACTAGATTGTGGCTACGCCTCTCGCCCGCCCCCCTCACGACGCCACATGCCTCGTGGTGCGGCCAAGTCGAATCGTCCTGTCGCCGCACAATCTAGTCCCTTATAGGTTCGGAAATGCTCTCCGGCCATCAACGGCTCATCTGTACGAATACGAAACGTAGTTCCCAATCGCCTTACAAACGTCGTCTTCGAGGTCAGGCCTCAGAAGACGAACGCGTTTCTCCACGAAAATGGCAATATCTGCAAGAGTCGGAAGGTTGATCACGTCGCTTTCTTGGTACAACCCATCCAGAACACTTTCGAGCTCCGCAATTACTGTCGACGCGTTGCTACCGTAGCTTGCCTCAACTCTGGCGACCATGCCGACGGGTGTAACGCCGCCATTCTGATCCGAGCCGAGATAAATCCGAAGAGCTTGGTTAACGTCGATGAGGTTCATCGTGCGGATAGCGACCATTTCAGGAAACTAGAGTACGCTGTGTCGAGCCGTACCAACGACCGTGGCAACCCGGCGGCGACCAAAAACCTGTGATTTCAGAACACGCCCTATCGCCCGCTCGGGTTAACCGCCGTGTTCGGCGATTCGCTTGACGGGGAAGTTCTCTAGTCGCACGGTGCTCGAGTGGGAAAAACCCTGAACCCAGGCCCAAAGTTACTGTATGTCTCAAACGGTATGGGAAGTCTCGGTCCAAAGAGCCAAAGATAGTAGCGAGTGGTAAACGGACTCTTCGGCTCCGGCCAATCGCGAGTACTCTCCCATACGATCAGAGGCATGCAAGACCCTGAGCGGGTATTCGGTCGCGGCCCATATCTCGCCGTGGTCTGCCAAAGCCCAAGGTAAACACACCCAAACGTCACTACGGCCCACAGCGTGCGAAGCCGGAAACGTGGACCACAACGCCAGTGACGGATTGTGAGTTTCACGGACATGGGCAAGCATCACCCTCAATCGAAATGATACTGCGATAAACGGGGGAGCGAAGGGACAACCCACTTGCCAAACGCTACCAATCAGCGCGCGGCGGACAACATCCTAGCGTTTTCTCTTCACAGTTGCCAGTTTTGCCTAGTCGCGCGACTCGAGGCACTGCGCAACACACGGCGGCCGTTTCTTCGCCTTCCCCCATGATTAACGCGGTTCGCCGAGTTCTCCGGCGGCGTCTCCGGCCATGACACCTGTCCTGCAAGCCGGAGGCTTGCTAGCCATTAGCCGGTGGTTGAGCGCAGTGACACCACCGGTTGGTCATTGGTCATTGGTCATTGGTCGTTGGTCGTTGGTCGTTGGTCGTTGGTCACTCGTAACACGAGAGACCTGACCAGTGATGCACGGCAGTACGCTGTCAGCACCCAATCAAACGAGCGCGCGGAAGGGACCGTGTCGCTTGACAGAGGAAGGTCCGCGCCGTCGTACGCCAACGCCCGCAATGAGCAGCTCTTCAGGCCAGAAGCCAAGAGCATCAACAACGATCGACATGAGGAAACAACATCCGGCAGGCCTTTCCGCGCGTCGTCGATGCTCCAAGCGAGTGCATGGATCGCCACGCTCGAACGCTACAGGACAACGCGGAGGGAAGAAATTTCCAGAAACAACCTACGTGCCAAACTCGGGATTCCACATGGTATCGGTAAAGAGACATCCCTTGAGCCGCCAAGGGCTTCATGAACAAGGGACTAGATTGTGGCTAAGCCTCTCGCCCGCCACCCCTCGCGACTCCACATGCGTCATCATGCGCCCACGTCGTCTCGTCCTGTCGTCGCACAATCTAGTCCTTCATAGGTTCTGGCAATGCTCTCCGACAATGCTACGACTCCGACTTGGCGGTCCAGTAATTGGCGAGCGCTGCCTCGATGGTTGGATGGTCGAATTCGCGATGATTGTCCGACAGCCGCAGCAGTAGGAATTGGCGCACGGCTTCGCGTTGAGCTGTGGACAGCGTGTCAAAGCGCCCTTGATCCGTATGCACCAGATGAAACAGCACGTCGGCAGTCTGCAAGGAATTCTCGAGATCGGCAACCAAATACGCCGGCAGATGGAATCGCATCCCTGCGGCGTCGAAGAAGGAAAGGCTACTGTAGCATCTGTCGAGGTCGGCAACCGGAATCGCTGACCAGTCATTCTTTTCGTCCTGTGCACGATAAGCTGCCAAAGTGCGCTCGTCGGAATAGTCATCGAGTCCCTGGCTTTGGAGAAGACCGACGCCGTTCCCGAGAGTCACACCGCTGAATGCACTTCGCACTAGCCGCAAAACACGATCCGTATTGGCCGCCATCTTTCTCTGGTCGTTTGGACTCACTTCAACGAAGCCGCGAGCGACCAGATCAGCCCATGCCTGCGTCCAAGCGTCGGGCCCAATCACGATCTCCTCACTCTCGGTAACGATCCACACCGTATCGGCCTGCCGAATCCACTCGACCAACTTCGTTTGTCCGTCGATGACACGAGCTAGCACGATCGTAGGTGCGTCTGCTGGCCTTTGCATGCAGAGAGCCTCGTTTGCCGAACGATCCGGGTAACGCGGCCGGGAGTCAACGTTGCCGAGCGAAGCGAGCCAGCCGGCCTATTCCGGCTAGCGTTCATCGGTTGGCTCGATGGCCATGCGTCGCGAGGGCGTATTGTACTCTCGGTCGTCGCAGCCCGGGAACAAGTCTACTCCAACGCAGTTTAGGAATTCAACAAGCTGTTTACCAAACAGCTCCGCGGTTGCTCTTGGTCCTGAAGGACCAATAATGAATACCTCTTCTTCGCGTACGCCCGGAAACGGCTTCTTTTGTGGTCCGTCTGGATAGTGGTACCAAAGTGCGACGTGCCAATCGCTCATGTCACGTCCGGCCATCGCTGTTGCTTGCCCGGAACTCCAGTCGATTGATGAGATCGCGTTGGTATCAACAATCAGGTAAGTCAGATACCGGCCGAACATCGAATAGCCAAATGAAATCGTCTTGGCTTCGTGTTGGGGTGTGGCACGAACAAATTGCCGTCCCGCATATACTCCAAGCCGATTGATAAGGTACTGTCGAACTCCGCCTTCATCACGGATGTTTCCCACAACCACCCACGACACCAAGAGCAACCACAACAAGCTCGCGATTACGGCCACGATTGGGATATACCGTACGAACACCAAGTTGCATATTGCGACCACCACAAAAGACAACACAAGCGAATAGCCAATAGTCGAGGCAACGGCGCTGCCATGGTTGGGTATGCGGAGTTCAGCGAATGGTGTCGAGCCAAACATTGGTGAAGGTGCGGCGAAGTTCTTCAGGCCATCGAACCAATTACTCGACCTCGATTTGAGGCCATAAACCGCCGCGTAATCGGGTCGATCTTGCCGACTAAATCGGAAAAAAGTGCCATTTAAGTCGATGCATTGACGTCAAAATCGAGTGGGGCGACTCGCCACTCGCGGCGGATTCTATCTCGCTTAACGGCGGAGAGTCAAGGTTTTGCGGTGTGTTCGCATAGATCGCTACTGCTCACTTCTGGTGCGAGTTATATTGAGAGTGAGACGGAATGTTAGACGGAGGTTTAGACTAGCCTGCGTCTCGATCGGTCTTCCCCAAGAACTTCTTCACGACCAGAGACACTGGAGTGGACACTCGGACCCTTCCGCGTCGAGCTGAGTCGGCGCTGAGCGTAAGGCGAGCGAGGCGATTAGATTTGGTGGCTCGGCAATGTCCACCGTCGAAGCGGAGCGAGCCGTGGAGGCGCGGACGCCCTATGTGCACCGAGCAAGTTGCCAACCCAGGGAAGCATTGCACACGCGGCGGCGCTATCGAAGCGGCCACGTCCACTCAACGATTTGGTGCGTTTTCACCGGGCGGTGGTGAAGCTCGCAGTGAAGGCAAGATTGTTTGCCGCCCGGTTCGACGCACCCTACAAATCCGAGATGTATCCGCCGGACGGATACCTTTTTCTCTTTCCCAGGCAAGGGAAGGCCAGTGGGTGGACCTTATCCTCAGGGGGTCGGGTGAAGGGACTCGACAAACGAATCCCGCAGCGCCTCCATGCGCTCCGTGCTATCTTCGATGGAGGGATCATTGTTCGCCGAGTTGATGGTGATATAGATCTGCACATTGTTGGGCAACATCAACGATTGGGCTCGCGCGCCGCGTCCCGAACCGTAGGTACCGTCCGAGCCACCGCCAATCGAACCTCCATGACCGTACGCGACTCCGAGGGGACTGTCGATCCAGACGAGCCCCAGCAGGCCGCTCTTCATCTCGCCCAGCATCTCGTCGCTAAGAATATTGCCGTTCTCCAACGCGGCGAGAAACTTCGCGTAGTCCTTGGCGGAGAGCACCCATCCTCCAGCGCCCATTTCATACATCTGCCCCGTCTGCTGCGGGTAGCCGACAACTCCCTGATTCTCGAAGTTATACGAAAACGCGTGATTGTCGCTCGTGTAGTAGGCATGCCTCGTTCCCAACGCCGCAGGCTGCAGGACATGTGTCTGGACGTAAGCGAGATAGCGCTCGGAGCATCTCTCGTTGATGGACTCGCCGCGCAGGCCATTGTCCTCGAAGTTCTGCATGTCGGCCGGCCTGTCGATATAGGCGATGATGAGCCGAAACAGGGCGTAATTGGCGTTGCGATAAGCGTATTCCGGGAGTATCCAGTTCTGGTCGGGAGAGCCCGTGGCGATGGTCTGCTTCAAATTGTCGTACTCGTCCGCGTCTCCGATATCGCTCAAGCCCGACCGGTGCGAGAGCAGATGCCCGAACGTGAGAAACTCAACTCCCGGCCCTTTGGGCCAATAGTGTGGCAAGTAAGGCTCAATGAAGTCGTCCACATCGAGGCCGTGCGCCTCCATGACATGCAGCGCAGCGACCGCGGTGATCGTCTTCGCCGTGCTCTGCGTGTCCTTTTGAGTATCTTCGGTGAATGGCAGGGGACCGCCATCGCTCGCTAACAGCCGACAACCACCGCCGCCTCCCTTGACGATTTGCCCCTCATGGGCGATCGAGTAGCCGTACCCCACGCACTTGTCCTGAAAACGGGACTCGATCTCGGCGGCCAGTTGATTGACATTGAAGACATCGCGATACCACTTGTCTCCTCCCAGCCGACGTATATGAAACGCATCATCCACAATCACCGTGCCATCGATGTCCTGGAGACCGGCCCCCTTGGGCAGGTCAATGTAGCGAGCGGCCACCTGCGTACTATTGGCGTCGTTGCGGTTCGCCAAAATCACGCGGGCAAAGGTTGGCTGTTACCCGAGACCAAAGTGCATCTCCTCCCAGCCGACTACGTTTTCTCCCACCTCGCGAACATACAGGCTGCTCTGGCTGGACCGCCAAGCGCCGTCCAGATCGCCCGCCGAGGTCGCATAGAAACCGGGTGGGCGGATCGCCGGCGGAAGTTGCAGGACGGGAATCGAAAAGCTGTTCAGCGACTTCAAGCCCAATCCCCCCTCGACGTCCGTCACCACCAAACGCTCTCCGTCATCTTCGACGCGAAAGCGCACCGTTCCCTGGAGAGCCCTTGTCCCCTTGGGAACATCCCAGTACTCGCCAGTGATGTGCGAACCGGAGAGGGTGCCGGCAAAGACCATTGCGTAATCATGCACGGGATGCTCTCCGAAGAGGAAAACCTCCTGTCCGATCTTGCGCAGGTAAAAAGCGCCGCCGTCATTCCCGCGGTAGGTCGGCATGAGCTGCAGATTGCTGACGAGCCCATCGGGCTGGTCTGCTCCCGGTCCCACAGGGCGCCTCGGCGTTTCGCCGAAGTCATCGGCGGCCTGGCCCTTGGGTCCTCCCTCACCCGGCGGCACCGGCTTCGGATCGGGCCGACCATTGTCCGTCGAGAGTCCATCGGGCCTCGGACATTCAGGTGAACCCTCAGGCGCCGTCAGCCCCGGCTCAAAAGGCTTTTGGGGGGGGACTAGATCGAAGACCTCGAACTCGTCAGGTGATATAATCGCCCCTCCCGGATCCTCATTCAACGGGCAGCGCGAGTCCTCCCGTTGCTGCGCCCAAACGCTACACGCGCACAAAACGATGACCGCCAATGCGCCGAACCGACTGCTGTGACGAAAACTTGCATTCATGACCTTTCCCCTGGTGTGGTTTGTGGACGGATACCCCCGTACCCACCAGAAGGATCGATGAACGCTTGCGACTTGCGACAATTGCCCGAAAAATCGACCGACTCGGCCGACAACGCCGCTCCCTGCGGCAAGCCGGCGTTCCGCTCACGAAGTGAGCGGGCTACGTAGCCGTCTCGCTTCGCGAGACGATTTGCCAGCCTGCTGTCAGTGCCAAACTTTGTCGGCGAGCCGGCGTTCTATCAGTGGCGTAAGAAGCTCGTTGTATTAAAAGCAGGGAATCAAGGTTGTACGGTGTGTTCGCGTAGATTGCTCATGCTCACGGCTGTTGCGAGTTAAATTGAGAGTGAGACGGAGAGTTAGACGACGGTTTAGACCAGCCCGCGTCTCGATCGTTCTTCCCAAAGAACTTCTTCACGACAATCGACACTCGTGTGGATACTCGGCCCCTTCCGCGTCGAGCCGATTCGGCGCTGAGCGTATGGCGAGCGAGGTGATTAGATTTGGTGGCTCGGCAATGTCCAAGGTCGAAGTGGAGCGAACCGTAGAGGCGCGGACGCTCCGTGCGCACCGAGCGAGTTGCCAACCCAGAGAAGCGTTGCACACGCGGCGGCGTTATCGAAGCGGCCACACTCACTCAACGATTTGGTGTGTTTTCACCGGGCGGTGGCGAGGCTGGAGGTGATGGCAAGATTGTTCGCCGCCCGGTTCGACGCACCCTACAAACTGAGCAATTAACAACTCGTGAGTGTCACGGTCCACTCGGACACGTCTTGGACGCCAGGTTGAGTCGATTTTGGTCCCAGACGCTTTAGTAGACAAACTAGCGACGAACGGCAATCCCTGAGTGGCCTCGGTGAGGTTTTCCTCCACAGACTCGCCTTCTCCGAAATTCAAATAATTAATCACCAACAGGGCGTCTCGCGGTGCAATGACTCCGTCGCCATCCACGTCTCGATAACGGTGATCGAATCCACCGATGGTCGCGGGATCACTCGCCGTGCCGTCGGGCTGGCTGAATGCCCGCTCATTCAATTCGTTGACAACCAACAGTGCATCCAGCGAGGTGATGCCGCCGCCCACGGAGACGTCCAGCGAGCGCAACGGGTTCTGCTGATGAGCCGGCCCATGCAACCACAAGCTTGTTCCCATCTCCTCCATCACTCGGTAGAAGCGTCCCTCCGCGACTCGCGAGTCGACCAGCGTCCACGCGTCGCTGCTGGCAATCTCGATCTGATCCTCGGGATCAGCCCAGATGGCTAGTTCATCTCCCGGCGCGGCCAACTCGGCGACTCGTGAACGATTCAGTCGCAACCGGTCCGCTGTACTGCCGCTCAGATCGAGCCGCTCGATGCCGCGAATTCCGATTTGTGTTACCTGCGTCCAATCGTTGTCGCCAGCCACAATCGTCCCGCGCAACGTGTCGACGCCGTCGCCTGCATCGAGTTCGAAGTCGCCCGCATAACCGGCCGCCGCCCAATCGTCGACGTTCCAGATTTGATCATTCGTCGAGCCGACTAAACTCAAACGATCAAGCGCACTAAATGCCGCTTCAAACAAAGTCTCACCTTCACCCAGGATGACCATGGTCTCGGAAGAAGCAACGACCTCCAATTCGTGGGCTGTCCAACCAGCAAACGAGGTCGACACAACCACGGCAGCGCCCGCGTCGCCATTTAGCAGCTCCAAGCGGTGATCCTCGACTTCACCATCCGCGGCCCCACCAGTCGGCTGTAAACCACCCGCCGTGCTCACTCGAAATCTGCCATAAGTGAAGCCGGGCGAGGCGGCCGCGGGAATGGTGATGGCCAATCTCTGCTCGCCTGTCAGCATAGGCAGCGACGTCGCGATCCGCTCGCCGACGTCGTTCCAATCGCCATCGCGGTTGAAGTCGATCCAGGCGTCAAGTTTCGCGGGCGTCGATACGGAAACGATCAGACTGCCGATGTTCGCTCGCCCCGAGGAAGCCACGAGACTCGTCAACACCTGCACACCATCCTCGTCGTCGCCCGTCGTATCATCGCCGCGGGCGTCCGCGCTCGGCGAACCTTGCACCTCGAGGTCAACTTGAGCGCCCAACCGCGGGCCGCCCGCCGAATGTCGAGCGCCATCGTTCTCAACGAGCGTCGGATAGCTGGCCGCAAATCCCGTCTGCGCGAGCGAAGGGGCGTCGCCCAGGTCGTAAGTGACCTGTGAAGAAACGATCACGTTATCCGTGGCAGCCGCGCCAAAGTTTCCCTCACGGTCCGAGTAGCCGTGACCGACCGTAACCGAAGCCGTGCCAACGAAAGCATCGAACAGGATGAATCTCGCTTGGTAGACCTTTTCATCGACTCGCACAAAATCGGTCAGCACCCCTCCCAGCGTCAGGGTATCGTCCAAGCCAAAGTCATCGATCGGTTCGCTGAATGTGAAAGTGACTTGTGATTCGCGCCCGAACGATCCCAAGGTTGTCGCTGCAATGTCGACGTTCACCGTGGGAGGCGCCGTGTCAATCGTGACTGCAGCCGCTCCGACTACCCCCAAATTGCCATTGGCGTCTGTATAACGGTTGTCAGCCTTTACTATTCCATAACCTTCATATGCCTCAACAGCCGTAAAGGTTGCTTCGAACAAGTCCTCATCCAGTTGCTGAAAGTCTGTCAACACTCCCTGACTTACCGAAACGTCGTCCAGGGTGAACCCCACCACTGGTTCGCTGAATTCAAAGGTCACTCGCGAGCTACGCGAGAAGACATTCAGCGTTGAGATCAAGAACGCCACGGTCACGCTTGGATTGCGTCGATCAATCGTCACGAAGTCGTAACCGCCTATTCCCGTGTTGCCGGCCGCATCCACATACCCCGACGATACGACAACTTCCACATCGCCGAAGAAGTCCTCGTTGGCGGAAAACTGAGCGGTATAGCTATCAGCATCCACTTGAGTGAACGCAGTCAGCACTCCTCCTGTCGCCGTAATGTCCGCCAACGCGAAGCCGGTCACGGGTTCACTGAACTCGAATGTGACCAGCGCTGACGGAGCATTGTCGGAAAGCAACGTCGCCACGACATTCACAACTACACTGGGCCGCAAGGTATCGATCGCAACAGTATCGCTGCCGCTCAGCCCGCTATTTCCCACCGCATCCTGGTACGTCGACGCCACCTCGACTCTCCCCGTGCCGCGAAAGCCGTCGGCGGCCATCAACGTCGCCGTAAATGTGTTGCCATCCACTTGAGTGAAGCCCACTAGGCTCCCGCCCACAACGGTGATGTCTTCTAGCGAGAACTGACTGACGACTTCGCTAAACTCGAACGTCACTATCGACTGAGCATTGGCCGCGTTGAGCGAAGCGGCTTCGATTTGAACGTACACACTGGGGTTCAGCGTATCGATCGCCACTGTATCGAAACCGCTTGAACCAGCATTCCCCCAGAGATCCACGTAACCGCCCGATAAGGTGACTCGTCCTTCATTCGAGTAACCGTCTAATGCGGTGAAACGAACCGTGTAATTCAAATCATCCAGCTTGGTGAACTGAGACAACGCGCCTCCGAGCGGCGACAAGTCGGATATCGTGAAGCCATTGATCGGCTCGCTAAACGTGAATGTCACCAACGAGTCGTTTGCCGCGTCCGTCAGCGTGGACGCGACGATGTTAACGGTAACCGTGGGAGGTCGAGCATCAACTCGCAAGAGATTCGTCAGCGGCTGACTCGATTCCTGCTCGTTCTCGACCGTCAACATGGCGGTCAAGGTATCGGTCAGCGAGTTGCCGGAATGTCGATAGAAGACCGCTCGCAGGGCGGCTTGCCACTGAGCGAGCGTCGCCGTACCGCCTGGGGAAACTAACGTCATCACGCCGCCCGAGTTCGAAGCAACTCCAATGTTTCCCATCGTCAGCGGGTTCGGCAAGAACAGAAGCTGATCGACGCCATCGACGAAGGGGGCGACGACGATCCGAGCCGCCGCGAGTGTCGCATCGTCCAAGTCGGCGACCGTCACCGAGGGGAAAATCGGCTTGGGCGACTCGCCGCCGCGAATCTGAATTTCCTGCCCACCTCCACCGAGCGTGGGCGACGCCCCAACTCGTATCGTCACCAACGCTCTGCGGACGCCGCCGTCGATCGCCCGCACCTCGTAGGTCAGTCGATCTTCCCCCTGAAAACCATTCTGCGGCGCATAGCGAATCGAGCGATCAGGCTGAACTGTCGCGGTTCCCGAACTCGGCGCCGCAACAATCGTCACCTGGAATTCGCCCTGTGCGCGAGCGACGCCATAGTCGTTCGCCAGCACCAGTATCACCACGGGCGCGTTGACGGTCGTCGTCGCGTGGTCGGCATTGGCGGCCGGCAGCATCGCCTGAAGCAAGAGGCCGACATCGGCCACCGACTGGACAGCTTGCGGCCCAACGAATTGTGATACGTCGTTGACTCCTGGCCAAGGATTCGAGTTCTTCAGCGCCCACGGCAGTACGGAAGCAATGGATTGTTCGGCGAGCTCGATATCACCCGCCTGCACGGCGGCCCAAGCGAGCCACGCAGAGTCGGAACGTGAAGTCCAGTCGCCGCGTGGGTCGCCATCCCATACCGAATACACTCGATCCAAGATCTCGCGAGCCTCCGCGGATGTGGCGGGAACGAGCCCCTGGAGAAGCGTCCAGATCTGAGCTTGAGCGTTCGGATACCACACTCCCAGATCAGGCACGGGATCGCCCGCCAACACGTGATAGATGCCCGTGTTCGCATCGCGGAACGTGTTGACAATTGCCTGGTGCAATTCATCCGCCGCCGCTTGATACTTGTTCGCCCTCGCTTCGTCGCCATAAAAGCGACGCTCCAGTTCGGCGAGCGCTCGCAACGCTTCCATGACCTCGAGATTGTCTTCCAGATAATAGGCAATCGGTTGATCGGGAAAGAGCGGTTCGATGAACGTGCGCGTGAGTCCGACGTCGTTCCGCAACTCCAACAACAAGTCCGCCATCGACTCGAGTTTCGCTCGCACATTGTTGTCCCCGAGTAGGACCCCATGATTCTCGCCGCCGGCTCGCCAATAATCGACCGCCAACAGGATGAGTAAAGCCAGACTTGAATCGTCCGCGTCGGGATAAATCGTGGGCGAGTCCTTATCGAGCGTCGTCCATTCGATCCTTTTCGTCTCCGGGTTTTGTAGTTGGATGCGAATATCGGTGGTAGGAAGTAAGCCAAGGTCGCTCAGAAGCCAGCGGCGAACCGAACCATTGGCTTCGATTCGATCGAGGAAAAAACGCAGATGGTTCGCTGCCAACTCGAAGGGAGAAGTGGGAGTTTGATTGGGAGCGGCGAGCAAGGCGCGTAAGGTGATCGACGCGAAGTACGGTTCGGCCATGTACCACGCCTTGCCGGTGTCGTCGTAGAACGCTGGTCCCAGCGACGCGCCCAGCGGACCATTGCCTAAGCGAAACTCCTCGATCGCCGCTTCCAGCGCGGCGAGACCAGAAGGCCCGCCAATTTGCACCGCGTAATCCTCGACCTCGCCGTTCGGCGCCGAACCCGTGGGACCAAGTCCTCCCGCCGTACTCAGCCGAAACCGCGCATAGGTCAGCCCGCTGACCGCCCCCGCGGGAATTGTGAAGTTAAGCGAGTGGACCCCATTGGCCAGCAGGCGTGAAGCAAAAATCTGCTCGCCAGCATCCAACCAATCGCCATCCGCATTGAAGTCGATCCAAGCATCCAGCCGAGCGCCCGCGTGTGCGTTCGTCACGACGACATCGACAGTTGCCAACTTGCTGGCCGAGGGAGAACTCCACAACAATGACGTGAAATGCACTCCATCCTCATCGCTCACTCCAGGGAAGTTATCACCAGGAAACCGTGAGAAAATCTGTGCATCGGGTTCGAAGTCGATGCTGGGACCAAGCCGCGGCCCTCGCACCACGTGCCGTGCCCCATCGTCGCTGAATCGAGTGCGGTAGTTGCCCTGGGCAGTCCCCGCACTTCCATCGGGCGCGTCGCCCCAATCCGACGGATTCAGCCCGGCCGTATGGAGTTGCGGATCAATAACGATCCGGCCTACGTTCGTATCACGTACGTAGAACGGCGACTCGTACAGCGATGGACTAAGAAAGTCGGCCGTTGGCGGGAGGGCAGGTCGAGGCCGGAATGGCGCCGAGGCGGTTACAGCGGCATACTCGTATTCGCCCCAGCCAAAGCCAGCAAAGCCGTCCATCGTCGCGGACCACCACGCATAGTCAAATTTGGCGGGATCAAAGGGATTGCCCGGCGAGTTTGTGGTGACTCCCAGCAACGGCAACGGATTCGACTGTCGCAAGTTGTTCAGCAAGTCGATCCGGTCGCGCCACGCCGACGTCGCTTGGTAATTGCCTTCGTAGATTTGGTAACTTTCGACAAAGTAGTAATCGGTCGCCGTCAAATGGGTCGCGGCGCCCGTGGGATTCAAACTGGGATGGACTTGATTCCCCAGCACATCTTCGGGATTCCAGCCGTTCGCGATGACCGGTAGGCCGAGACTGTGGACATGGTCGACCGCCGAGTTTTGCCGTTGCCGCGAGACTTGGAATTCGTAGCCAAATTCGTCTAGAAAGATGCCGTCTACCCCCATGTCGAGCCATGCGTCGGCTCGACTACGTATCTCGGCCAAGCTGTAATTCGTGGCTTGCCCCGATGGTTTCTCGACGGCCAGTTCGATGTAACCAAAGAACTTGACGCCATCCGTCGAAGGATGCTGAACGATCGCCCGCGTATTCGCATGATCGATATGGGTGGCCAGTTCGATCCCTCCGCCCAGCACGACGTAGTCGTACTTCGCGAACTCGGCGGCAGCAGCGGCCACGGTAAACGTCGCATTGATGGTCGAGGGGTGAGCGTAGAAGACGAGCAAGTCGCCCGGCGCCGCCGTCATCATCAAGCGTGATTCAAGCGACTCGAGATTCAACGGTTTGCGGCGGGTGCTAACTCGCTGGCTCATGGGGCGGTTTCCTTGCGAGCATCGTGGGGGGAAGGGGGGAGTGTGAGGCGTTTGGGGGCGTTTTGGGCTGTCGGACGATTGGGGCTTCGTACTCGGGGGCTGTTCCGCTCACGAAGTGAGCGGGCTACTTCGAGCTGTTCATGGCTTGATTCGGGCGGAAAAGGCTGATCCGCTCACGAAGTGAGCGGGCTACTTCGAAGTGAGCGGGCTACTTTGAGTAATGCATCGCCTGGGCATTTTTTCGCAGACTCATCGACTTTATTGCGGGAAAGTCGAGTAACGGCGCCTTTTCCCCGAACTGGGCGTCGTCCCATGGGCTGAAACTCACCGCTGCGAGCTTAGTCTTTCCTCGCCCTGGCGTCTGGGGCATAATAGCGGCTTGGCTCCAGGCGAGCCAAACGCCTGTCGCGTCCCACCTCCTAAGTCGCGTCCGCAAGGAACCTACCGGAATGTTCGTTCGATTTGATGCTTGCTCGCAGGTTCGATCGCTTCGGCTGATCGCACTCGCCTTCGCCCCCTCGCTTACCTTCGCCTTGGCCTTGCTCTGCCCCCTGTTGCTGGCAGCGGCCGAGAACGACCGCGTCTTCACCCAGACGCCCGAGGTTGCTAATTCGAAGGAACGAGGCGTCGAGGCCAAACCCGCCGACGCTGCCAAGACTCCTTCCACCGACACACTCGCCCAAGGCCCGACACCTCAATGGATTTGGGGACCTCAGGATGGCAAGAGCTACTACGCTCGCGCCACCTTCACTGGCGGCGGTAAGTCGGCCATCCTGCGAGCGTCGTGCGACAATGTCTTCACTTTGTTCGTGAACGGCAAACGAGTCGCCTCCAGCGACAATTGGCAATCGCCCGTCACCGTCGACATCCAAAAACATGTGAAACCCGGCGCCAACGAGTTGCTTGCCGAAATTGGCAACCAGGGAGGCGTCGCTGGCTTTTGCCTCAAGCTCGCACTCGGACAAGCAGATGGCACGACCACTTACTTGGTGACCGATGATCAATGGCAACTGTCCGAGAAACGCGAAGGCGGCGAAAAGGTCAAGGTGACGGTCAAGGGTAAGCTGGGAGTACAGCCGTGGGGCGATGCTTTCTCCTCCCCGTTGCTCGCCACTGGCCCGCGGGATGTTTTCAATGTGCCGCCCGGTTTCAAGGTCGAGCGACTCTTCACGGTCCCGAAGGACAAGCTGGGTTCGTGGGTCAACATTACGTTTGACGATAAAGGACGCCTCCTAGCCAGCGACCAAGAAGGCAAGGGACTTTGCCGCATCACATTGCCGCCGATCGGCAGCGATCAACCAACTAAAGTGGAACATCTCGACGTGAAGGTCTCCGCGGCTCAAGGCATGCTCTACGCTTTCGGCAGCCTTTACCTGTCGGTGAATGGCGGACCGGGGAGCGGCTTCTATCGAGTGCGCGACACCAACGGCGACGACCAGTTCGATCAGGTGGAGAAACTGTTTGCGATCCGTGGGGGCGGCGAGCATGGTCCGCATGGTCTCGCTCTCTCTCCCGATGGCAAGTCGATTTACCTCGCGTGTGGCAATCACACCGATCCGCCCACCAAGATCGACGCCAGTCGCATTCCGACCAACTGGGGCGAGGATCACTTGCTGCCCCGTCAATGGGATGCGAATGGCCACGCCACCGGCCGGCTCGCTCCGGGTGGTTGGATCGCCAAAACAGATCCCGACGGCAAGTCGATTGAAATCGTGAGCGTCGGTTACCGGAATCAGTTTGATCTCGCCTTCAACGCGGACGACGAACTATTCTCGTACGACTCGGACATGGAATGGGACATGGGCATGCCTTGGTACCGCCCAACTCGTGCAACCCATTCGGTCAGCGGCAGCGAATTCGGCTGGCGGAGCGGTACGGGCAAATGGCCCTCCCATTACGTGGATAGCCTGCCGCCGCTGGTCGACATCGGACCTGGTTCGCCCGTCGGAGTGACCTTTGGCTATGGCGCCAAGTTCCCCGCCAAATACCAGAAAGCACTTTACCTCTGCGATTGGACTTTCGGCACCATGTACGCCTTGATCCTGGAGCCAGCGGGATCAACCTATAAAGCGGTGAAGGAAGAATTCGTTTCGCGCACGCCGCTGCCGCTCACCGACGCTCGCATCGGCCCTGACGGCGCCATGTATTTCACGATCGGTGGTCGCGGCGTTCCATCGGAGTTGTTCCGTGTCACCTATGTTGGCTCGGAATCGACCGCGCCGGCGGAACTGAAGGACCGCGAGGGGGCGGAACTGCGGCAACTGCGCCGCCAGCTGGAGTCGTTCCATCGCCGCGCCGAAGATCAAGCAAAAGCGATCGAGCTGGCTTGGGCCAATTTGAGCCACTCGGATCGCTTCATTCGTTATGCGGCTCGTGTCGCGCTCGAACATCAAGAAGTGAAGGGCTGGCGCGATCGAGTGCTGGCGGAGAAGAACCCCGATGCGCTGATCGCGGGCGCCGTGGCGTTGGCTCGTCAGGGAGACAAGTCCGATCAAGGTCCCTTGCTCGCCGCACTCGAGCGAATCTCGTGGGAACAACTCACGGAGACTCAAAAGCTCGATCTATTGCGAGCTTGGTCGCTGGCGTTCATTCGCTTGGGCGAGCCGACGAAGGAGACAGCGGCGGCGCTCGTCAAGAAACTTGATCCCTCTTTCCCAGCGGCCAGCGATACGCTCAATCGCGAGCTGTGCAACATGCTGGTCTATCTGCAATCGCCCACGATCGCGACGAAGACGCTCGCGCTGATCCAAGCGCCCGCCAAAGAGCCAACGGCCGCCGAGATGGCGGAACTCTTGGCGCGCAATCCCGGTTACGGCGGGTCCATCGCGAAAATGTTGGCCAATCAAGCCGACCCGCAAAAGCTGCATTACTTGTTTGCCTTACGCAACTCGAAAGTCGGCTGGAAGCCTGAGCAGCGAGCAGCCTATTTTGCGTCCCTGCAAGAGATGACCGGTAAGAGCGGCGGTTCGAGCTTCCAGGGCTTCCTCCGCAATATGGGCAACGACGCCTATGAGAACGCCTCCGATAGCGAACGACTCGCGGTCGAGGCGGCGGGGCTGCGTAAGCCTTATGTGATTCCCGAATTACCCAAGCCGATCGGTCCGGGACATGATTGGACTTTGGACGAGTTGCTTCAGTTGGGCGATAAGCTCAAAGGACGAAATTTCGAAGCGGGCAAGCGAGCGTTCGCGGCCACTCGCTGTGTCGTCTGTCACCGCTTTGGTGGAGAGGGAGGCGCCACGGGCCCTGACTTGACGCAGGCGGCGGGGCGATTCAGCTATAAGGAAATCGCCGAAGCGATCATCGATCCCAGTAAAGTGGTCTCGGATCAATACCGCGGGGCGATCATCACCACCGATCGCGGCAAAGTGTACAACGGCCGCATCCTTAGCGAAACCGACGATTCACTCACCATCCTCACCGATCCCGAAGACTCAACCAAGATCGTGAAGGTGGCGAAGAGTGAGATTGAGGAACGCAAGGCTTCCGCGACGTCGTTGATGCCCAAGGACCTGCTGAAGACGCTCAACCGCGATGAAGTCCTGGACCTGTTGGCTTACCTGCTCTCACGAGGTAATCCCCGCGATCCGCTGTTCGCAAAATGACGTAGCGCCTAAAAAGATGAGAGCGCACCGTGTGGCGCCATCTCACGGTGCGTACATCGTCGTGTCGAGCCGACAGAAGAAGCGAGCAACTCGCGATGCAGTCGGCCCCAGGACGCAAGTTGAATATTTTGAGGTAGTCACATGACTGAGAACCTTTCGAATTCACGTGTCGCCATGAAGGTCACTGTCAAAGTCGCCGTCCAGGTCGTCGTCGCGGCGATGCTCTGCGCTGGAGCGACGCTCCAGGCCGCCGAGCCCAAGGCGTCGACCATCGACTTCACTCGCGATATCAAGCCGATTCTGTCGAATAACTGCTACCGTTGCCACGGTCCTGATCAGGACGAGCGGAAAGGGGGAGTCGATGGTCTACGACTCGATACGGCCGAGGGAGCCACGGTCGATCTGGGCGACGGCGGCAAGGCGATTGTTCCTGGCCAACCCGACGCTAGCCGAATGTTGGTTCGCGTGCTCTCGACTTCGGCCGATGAAATGATGCCGCCGCCAGGGCACGGGCGGCGTCTCACGGCACGAGAGATCGACCTCCTGAAGGAGTGGATTCGCCAGGGCGCCACTTATTCGCGACACTGGTCCTACATCGCCCCCGTGCGTCACGCCTTGCCCCAAGTTCGTGACAAGGCCTGGCCGAAAACGCCAGTCGACCACTTCATCCTGGGACGGCTCGAAAGGGAAGGGCTCCAGCCTCAGCCTGAAGCGGATCGCTACGCCTTGATTCGACGATTATCGCTCGATTTGACGGGCCTTCCCCCGACGCTGGCCGAAGTCGACGCCTTCGTCAAGGATGCCGATCCCAAGGCCTATGAGAAACTGGTTGATCGCTTGTTGGAGAAAGAGTCGTACGGCGAGCATTGGGCTCACCTGTGGCTCGACCTGGCTCGTTACGCCGACTCGGCAGGCTACGCCGACGATCCCGCTCGCACCATCTGGCTCTATCGCGACTATGTGATTCGGTCGCTGAACGCCAACAAGCCTTTTGACCAGTTCACGGTGGAACAGATTGCCGGAGATCTCTTGCCGAACCCGACCGACGAGCAACTGATCGCGACGGCATTTCACCGCAACACGCTGACCAATAACGAGGGTGGCACGAACGACGAGGAATTCCGCAACGTGGCGGTGGTCGATCGAGTGAACACGACCTTGGCCGTGTGGATGGGCACGACCATGACGTGCGCCCAGTGCCACAACCACAAATACGACCCCATTTCGCAAGAAGACTTCTTTCGCGTCTTTGCCATCCTCAACAACACGGCCGATGCGGATCGCGGCGACGAGAGTCCACTACTCACCTATTTAACGCCCGACCAAAAGCGCCAGCGCGACGAGTGGGAATCGCAAGCCGCCGAGTTGGAAAAGACTCTGGCCACGGTGACGCCCGCCATCATCGAGGGTCGGCGCAAGTGGGAGGCGACGTTCCCGCGAGACCTTGCTTGGCTTGCGGCCAAACCCTCGCGAGTCGCGACTCAATCGGGGACCAAGACCAACATTCTGGAAGACGGAACGGTGCGGATCGAGGGAG
Organism: Pirellulales bacterium; assembly: GCA_046349915.1. Classification (GTDB taxonomy): domain Bacteria; phylum Planctomycetota; class Planctomycetia; order Pirellulales; family Pirellulaceae; genus CAIXSC01. Next base: position 581,919 of record JAXMBL010000005.1, read on the forward strand.
AGCCCGCCACGGACCGCTTCACCATCGAACTCGACGCGCCCGCCAGTGCCATCCGAGCCTTGCGGCTCGAGACGTTGCCCGACGACGCATTGCCCGGCAAAGGCCCCGGTTTAGCCGGCGGCAATTTTGTGATTTCGTCGATCTCGGCTGCTTGGGCGCCCGCGGCCAGCAACGGCGGCGCTAAAGGGCGATATGTACGGATTGAACTGCCGGGCAAGCAGAAAATGATCTCGCTCGCGGAAGTGCAAGTCTTCCAAGGAGAGGAGAATCTGGCGCTCAAGGGACAAGCGTCCCAGAGTTCCACGGACTTCGGCGGCGACGCCAAGCGAGCCATCGACGGCAATACCGACGGGCGTTACGCACTCGCCAATTCAACCACGCACACGGCGATCAGCGACGATCCTTGGTTCGAGCTGGACTTGGGCGAGGCGCGCGACTTTCAACGCATCATCTTGTGGGGCCGCACCGACAATGGCACGGAAGACCGCTTGTCGAATTATCGCTTGAGCGTGCTCGATGCCGATCGACAAGTGGTCTGGAAGCAAGAGGTCGCCGCGGCGCCGAAGCCGAAAACAGAGTTCGCGTTGGATGGTCAACGAGCGATTCCGTTTGCTCAAGCGGTCGCTGATTACTCGCAGACCGGCTTCGAGCCCGCGCTGGTGTTACAAAACAAGGAGCCCAAGTCGAAGGGCTGGGCGATCGGCGGTCAGTTGGGACAGACGCACGCGTTGACGCTGGTTACCGCGGCGCCGGTCGAGATTCCGGCAGGCGCGAAGGTGACGATCGTCATCGATCACGCGTCGCAGTTGCCGAAACATGTGCTGGGAAAATTCCGGTTCTCCTGGACTACGGATGGCCGCGCCGCCGAGTTTGGCCAAACGCCTCAGCCAGTGGTCGCGGCTTTGACCGTGCCCGAGGGTCAGCGATCCGCGGAGCAAAATGCGGCCATCGATCGACACTATCTTGGCTTCGCCGCTGAATTGGCGCCGACCCGCGAGAAACTCGCGCAAACACGCAAGCAGATTGCGGAGCAGAAACCGGCCACGGTGCCGATCCTCAAGGAATTGCCGCCAGGACAACGTCGAGTAACGAAGTTGCAGCACCGCGGCAACTTCCTTGATCTCGGCAAAGAAGTCACCGAGGGATTGCCGCCCGCCTTCCACTCGCCGCCCGCGGGCGAACCGATGAACCGTTTGACACTCGCCAAATGGCTGGTCGCGCCCGAGAACCCGTTGACTCCCCGCGTCATCGCCAACCGATACTGGGAACAGTTGTTCGGTACGGGGATCGTCGCGACGAGCGAAGAATTCGGCTCGCAAGGAGATTTGCCGTTCCACCCCGAGTTGCTCGATTGGCTCGCAACCGAACTGATCGAGAAGAAGTGGGACCTCAAGCAGTTCGCGAAACTACTCGTGATGTCGGCCGCTTACCGACAGTCGTCGAAGGTTTCGCCGGAACTCGTGCAGCGCGACCCCGATAACCGCTTGCTCGCTCGCGGTCCTCGCTTCCGTCTTTCGGCGGAGACGATTCGCGATCAGGCGCTCGCGGTCAGCGGGTTGTTGAGTCACAAGATGTATGGTCCGCCGGTCAAGCCGCCTCAACCATCCTTGGGAGTCAATGCGGCGTTCGGCAGCGGCATCGATTGGCAGACGAGTGCGGGCGAGGATAAGTACCGACGAGGTCTCTATACCACGTGGCGACGTTCGAACCCTTATCCCTCGATGGCCACCTTCGATGCGCCTAATCGCGAGGTCTGCACGGTGCGCCGAGTGCGCACGAACACTCCCCTGCAAGCTCTGGTCACGTTGAACGACCCCGTCTATATCGAGGCGGCGCAGGCGCTTGGTCGGCGAGCGGTCGCCGAGGGCGGCGCTACGCTCGACGAACAATTGCAATACGCCTTCCGACTCTGCTTGGCGCGACCCGCGACCGCCGACGAGTTGGCTCGCTTGAAGCGATTGCATGATCAAGCGCTCCAGAAGTTACAGTCAAACGTCGAACAAGCGAAGAAGCTGGCGGCCGAGCCCCTGGGCAATCCGCCGGCCGACCGCGAACCAACCCAGTTGGCCGCCTGGACGGTGGTCGCGAACGTGTTGCTCAATCTCGACGAAACCTTGATGAAACGATAGCCAGCCTGCTCGGGATTTCGCGAGAACTCCCGGCGCCCAACCTTGGAACTCCACTAAAGGTCTCACGATGAACCCGCTCATCGAACGAATCCAACTGGCCACCCGCCGCCACTTTCTGCGCGACTCGCAACTCGCGTTGGGAGGTCTTGCGCTCTCGTCGTTACTCGGAGGAACTTCCACGGGCGCTACCTCCGAGGTGGTCAACCCGTTGGCCCCACGAGCGCCTCATTTCCCGGGTAAAGCCAAACGGGTGATCTACCTTCACCTGACCGGCTCGCCGCCCCATCTCGACCTCTACGATTACAAACCCGAGTTGGTGAAGCGAGACGGGCAACCTTGCCCCGATGAGTTTTTGAAGGGGAAGCGGTTCGCATTTACGTCGGGAGTGCCCAAGTTGCTGGGAACCCCGCGTAAGTTCGAGCAACATGGAAAGGGCGGAGTCTGGCTGTCGGATGCGGTACCTCATCTGCATGAGGTGGCCGACGAGATGTGCGTCATCAAGTCGATGACCACGGACCAGTTCAATCATGCGCCTGCCGAGTTGTTGCTGTATACGGGCTCGCCTCGCTCGGGCCGACCATCGCTCGGCGCATGGACCACCTATGGCCTGGGAACCGAGAACGAAAACCTGCCTGGTTTCGTCGTGTTGATTTCGAGTGGCGTGCAACCCAATGGCGGCAAAAACTCGTTTGGGAGTGGTTTTTTGCCCTCGGTTTTCCAAGGAGTGCAGTGCCGTTCCAAGGGTGATCCCGTACTCTACGCATCGGACCCCGCAGGGATGGATCGCGAACTACGACGCGAATCGCTCGACGCATTGCGCGACTTGAATGAACTTCAAGCCAAGGAGCTTGGGCACCCCGAGACGACGACTCGGATCGCCCAGTTTGAACTCGCCTACCGCATGCAAGTTTCAGTCCCCGAGGTGATGGACATCACTCGCGAGACCAAAGAGACCTTGGAAGCATATGGCGCTCAGCCGGGTGGGGCGAGTTTCGGAAATAACTGTTTGTTGGCCCGGCGGCTGGTAGAGCAGGGCGTACGCTATGTGCAGTTGTTCGACTGGGGCTGGGATTTCCATGGCACGGGTCCCGGCGAGGATATCCGCGACGGACTTACGAAGAAGTGCTCGACGATGGACAAACCGGTCGCGGCTTTGATCAAGGATCTACGGCAGCGAGGGCTATTGGACGAGACATTGATCATTTGCGGCGGCGAGTTCGGCCGAACGCCGTTCCGCGAAGGGCGAACAGCGGGCGGCAATGTTTTGGGACGCGACCACTACCCCGACGTCTATTCCATGTGGCTGGCGGGCGGAGGCGTCAAGGGCGGCTATTCGCACGGCGAATCGGACGAGTTGGGATTTTCGATCGCGAAAGACAAGGTGCATGTCCATGACTTGCAAGCCACCATCTTGCACCTACTGGGTTTTGACCACACCAAGTTGTCGTACCGGTTCCAAGGCCGTGACTATCGCCTGACCGATGTGCACGGCAATGTGGTAAAGCCGATCTTGGCTTAGAAGAGTTATCACATTGGCCCGTCTCGTGGCTACGCGTTGGGCTAACTGAAGGCCGTCTTCACAAAGTCGTGGATCGCTCCGCGATCCAACGCCGCGGTGCATAGGCGTTGGATCGCGGAGTGATCCATGACAATGCGATCATGACAATGACACGGACGGGGCTCACAGGGACGCGGGACGAGTTACCGCTTCAAGCCATCCGGCAATTGGGTCAGCGGCTCCAGTTCAATGATCTCGCTGAAGTACCACGGCTTCCCGCTCGCCTTCTTGTACCCAATCGTTTTGGCGGGATATTTCACGCCGTCCCGATCCTGCCACTCGCTGAAGCGGTGAATGTCTGATCGCCAATCAATTCGCAGCAGGCGATGACTATCTTTAGCAAAGTAAAGATCCATGGGCGGGTCAATCGTTCCACTGACTCGCAAGCCAAAGGCCGGCGAGTCACCTTCGGTCACATCAGGAATCACTTCGATCTTGGACAAGGGATCTGTCAGCGCGCCGAGCGTCCAAGCCCAAGCCAGAAACTTCGCGGGCTCGGCGCCGCGTTCTCCTTTACCAATCCACCAGTATTTGGGCGGCTCCAATACCGAGACTCGTTCGTTCCCTTTCTTTAGCGGATCGGGTGTGACGTTCAACCTTTCCTTGAAGCGGAAGAGTTTCAAGAGTTTGTCTTCGCCGTTCGCCGCCGCGACCACTCGTTTGACCAACTCCTTTGAATCAGTCTCCTTCGAGTCAGACTCTGCTGCGCGAGCCATCACGCCCAACGCGAGAACAAACACGATCGACAAGATAGCAACACAACGCATGTACTCGTCCCCTCCAAGCTAGCTTCACGAACAGCGCGACGGCCTCAGTGCGGCGTAATTTACAGCAAATCAAGCTGACCAACCAGCATTTCCAGCGACGCTCTTCCTCCCAAGCTCGCAGACTCGCCGCAACCCACAATCCAGCTCGCACCCGAGAGCGCCCGCCCACATTTCTTGGACAGGCAAGTTACGACGGCGAAACTATATGCATGTCCACTACCTGAACAAGAGCCAACACGGAATAAATCTTCGAATCGCGGAACAAGGCGCGAGTGCCTAGCAATGGAGTGAGGCGCCGACACGGTAGGCCTGTCAGATAGCCGTCTAATCCGCCGTCTAATCATCCGTCTAATTCCTCGTCTAACGCCAACCACCCATGAGAGCGACCGCCACAAGTGACTCCATTCCAAACTATTGACTCGCCTGCGTTTAGCACGTTACGATCAGGCCCATGAGGCGATTCTCGCCCAACATTTTGGAAGAGACTCGCCGATTTAGACGGAATCGTTTACCGATTTAGACGGCAAGATCGCCCCGATTAGACGGCAGTTTAGTGCCTCAAATCGAGGTCGAATAATAGTTATCCGCCTGAGATCCGCCGCATGATCGAACGCAAATTCAGCGATCTCAGTGAACTTAACTTCCGCGTGTTTGCCGTGGAGCGCAAGATCGTCCACAGGGTCTGCGTTACGGTTTTAGAATGGAACGGTGTCTTCGGCCATGGCTCGGCCGGCAACGACGATGGCGTCTACATGCGTGTGACAACTCTCGCTTGCCTATCCGCATGGCATGCCCATGGAGTCGTCTTTGATCTTCGCAATCTCGACTACGCCTGGGGCGACAAGATCTGGGAAATGTACGGACGCGGTATTGAACCGTCAGGGGTCGAGAGCATGCCATACGCGACGGTGGTCTCGGAGAAGTGTATGCCCGGATTCAGAACATGCATGTCGATTATTGAACCCGCTTTTCATACGCTGGATGAGGCGATAAACGATGTCGTGAATCGTTCTCACATGCACCTAGTCGATACGTTTGCGGAAATCGACGGCGGATAACAACGCGTTGGACACGGAGCCGCCGATCGTGTCATTCGTGAAGTCAATGTTGATTGGCGGCGGCCCGGTCAACGCGAACGTTGGCGTGCGGCACGCTTGCAGGGCTCCGAGGAGTGGCGGAGCCACGTCCGATCTTAGCCGTGGGTTTCAACCCGCGGAGTCGTGGCGTTTACTCCCAACTTGCGGCGACTGACTCGCCTGGCGTAGTCGGCGTCGTGAAGTCTTGCTCGGTTTGCGCTTCGTTGGCGCGGAGCAGTGTCCACTCTCAATCTCTCATCTTGCGCTGTGGCTTCACTCGCACATTGTTCTCCAATAATACAGGCGTCCTCATATAATCGGCTGTCGCCTATGAATTTTGGTCCTCAGACCACGGGTTAAAACCCGTGGCTACTATCGGTCGTCGCTCCGCGACTACATGTCCGAGACATCGAGTCCTTCGCACAAGCGATCAGGTTGCCGCATCCCAATACGGACTCAGTGCCCGCCAGGATTCGTGTCGAGTCGGTCGGTGCCGAACTACATCGCGTGGGAATCCCCTATTGCCAAAAACGTATTGCATCACGTGTCTTGATTCACGACAATTACACTCGGCATGTTCGCCGTGGACACGTGCTCGGGCGGCACGCCAACAAGGCGCTGAACCCGAGCGGCGGATCGGGGCGTTTCTGAAAGCAATGGTTCTTGGCCGCCGCCGGGTTACCTTGGTCGTTCTGTCGCGAGAGACGGCAATGGTGACAAGTCATGAACTGCATCTGCTCGCACGCGACGTGCTTGAAGCATTCGCTGCACACTCTTATTTCCGATCCATTCGCTTGACGAACGCTCTTGCAGACCGAAGTCCGACGCAATGTGTGCGATGGACGTTCAATCTCGTTGAGGAATTCGTGAACGCGTCGCCGCCGTGCGAGGTCGCCATGCAAACACTTTCAGCCATACGCCACGCAATCGCAGGACCTTCGGCAGACGACCTTTCCGAACTGGATAAACTGTCATGGAAATCTTGGTGCTCGGGATCTTTTGACGAACAATCACTGTTCGCACAACGTGCTGTTGCCAGGCTCGGTTGGGCAACAATTCTGTTGGTCGGCGCCTCCACCAAGACTTGCTTCGATTCCGCATACACAGGAATCCACATTTCGGCAAATGCCGACGTACAGATTCGGGAAATGGCAAATCAATGTGGAATGGCCATTGACATGATTTATACTGGAACCAACGATGGACGACTGATGGTGGCAGCGTCATTCTCACGCGAGATGGGTGCCCCAACATGATGCCCTTGGTCGGCCAACGTCAGCGCGAAACGCGACAGAACCAAGCGTTGAACGCGAGCGGGCGATCACGCGAGTTTTGAAAGCATAGTCCAACGCGCCCGCCGCGTTAACGCCAACGTTAGGATTCCAATGGCGGTGAAACGCGACTACGGGAGCTTTGCCAAGGCGAGCACTCGCTTGCTTGCCCCGCAAGTCGAGTCGCTCGGTTACCGTCCCTGGTACAGCGGCGGATTCGGGCGCGAGAAGAGTGGCTGGGTCGAAGGCTTCTTCCTCCAGCAGTCGCAATGGGGTAGCGGCGACTTCTGCGTCAACGTCGGTATTCACGTTCCCGGTCTCGATGAGCTTTGGGCAGTGGACCGTGAGGAACGGATTTTTGGATTGCTGATTGCGTGGAGGCTCTCCGACGTAGCCACGGAACATGGTGCCGAGCGCTGGTACCATGCGAAAAACAAAGAGCAGTTGGAAAACAACCTGAAAGCCGTCGCCGCGACGCTTACCAGGGCCGAGGAGTGGTTTCACCAGTTCGGCTCGTACTCGGATGTGGTCGAGCAATTCCGTGTGCGCTCCGGATTGCCCAGCGACCCAACCGGTGATCTTCCCGTCGTCGGCGTCCTGAATTATGCCCTCTTGCTCCTTCTGGCCGACGCCACGGAAGAGGCAGTGCGGTGGCTTAGGTTTGCCGGTGAACTCCTTTCTCGGCCTATGTATTGGGATGCAAAGACGCGAACCTTCAGTCACGAGCAAGCGCCCGGCCTGAAGTTGATGAAGCCATCGAAGGATGATGAGTTGCGCCGAAGGGTGATCGACGCGGCGCTGGCGAAGGTGGAATCCTAACAAAGCGGTGAACCGGAGCCGCCGATCACGCGGAATTTGAAGTCATAGTTTTTTGGCGGCGGCCCGGTTACCGCAGCCGTTGGCGTGCCTAAAGCAGCGAGGGCGGCCGGTAACTCGGCCTACAACGTTGCTCGCTACGGCGAGATGGCGGTTCCGCTCGCGAAGCGAGCGGGCTACGTAGCCGTCTCGCTTCGCGAGACGATATGCCGCGTTGCCTACAGTGCCAAATCCAGTAGGCGAGCGGACACGGATTAACGCTGCAAGCAGTGAGAGAAGCTTGTCACAACACCACTCGATGGCCTGGCGTTGGCTCCCTGTATTCGACTCCCGTGGGCGAAGAGCGATGGAGATTCAAGATTCATCATCATGCTCCGCGGCTGGGGAATCTATGGCCCTCATTCGCTCGGCGTGTAGGTCTTGCCATTTACCAGCGCTGGTTAAACCTGTCACTCACCCCCACGCTGCGCATCCCGTGGCAACTCGCTTGTTACCCAAGCCAATCATGTGGGGATCGCCTGTTACCGAAACGTATTGCATCATGCGTCTCCATTCACGACAATGGCACTCGGCATGTTCGCCGTGGACGCGTTCTCGGGCGGCACGCCAACAAGGCGCTGAACCCGAGCGGCGGATCGGGGCGTTTCTGATAGCAATGGCACTTGGCCGCCGCCGGGTTACCTTAGTCGTTGGGGCCGTCGAATTCTCCGCCCTCTCGTCCGCCACGGGATTCGTTGGTGTCGTCGGTCCGTTGCAGCCGCGTGTCCCCGTGTGTGTCAGCGCTTTTGTTGCCAGCGCATCATTCGCCAGCGCGCCCATGGGGCAGTCGCGGCGTGGTGGTTTTCGGCTGTCGAGTTCAGCGGATGGTCGCATACATCAGGACCGAGTGTCTTGTCCCATCTCGGCGTCAGATTCCGGACTCATCGAGCGTACTCCATAACGGCCATTCGCGAGTTCTCTTCTGGTCGCCGCTGATGCGGTGATTACCAAATGCGAAGATGGTCGCACCATGATTGATCTGTTGCTGCTGGGTGACGCATGAACGGCCGGGCTTGCCTGTCCGGGAAGGATCAGAAACCTGGTTGCACTTACCGGGCAGGTTTGGCAAAATCCCACAGGGAGGGTTCGCCGTGGAGCGGTCACTCGCCCACATCGCCCCCAACAAGGCGCTCAACCCGAGCGGCGGATCGGGTCGATTCTGAAAGCAATGGTTCTTGGCCGCCGCCGGGTTACCTTGGTCGTTGGGGCCGTCGAGTTTTCCGTCTTCTCGTCCGCCACGGGATTCGTTGGTATCGTCGGCCCGTTGCGTCCGTGTGTCCCAGTGTTCCAGCGCGTTCGTTGTCAGCGCATCATTCGCCAGTGCGCCCATGGGACAATCGCGGCGTGGTGGTTCTCGGCTGTCGAGTTCAGCGGATGCTCGCATGCATCAGGACCGAGTATCTTGTCCCGGATCGGCGTCAGATCTCGGACTTGTCGAGCACCTCCAGGGCGTGTATTCACGCGTTCTCGTCCGAGCCGCCGCTGATCCGGTGAGTACCAAAACACGAAGACGGTCGCACCACAATTGATGCGTTGCTGATAGGTGACGCATGGACTGCTGGGCTTGTCTGTCCGGGAAGGATCGGAAAACTAATTGCACTGACAGGGAAGGTTTGGCACAATCCCACAGGGAGGGTTCGCCGTGGAACGGTCCCTCGCCCAAAGACGCCCCAACTGGGCTGCAACCCGAGCGGCGGATCGGGTTGATTCTGAAATCAAAGGTTCTCGGTCGCCGCCGGGTTACCTTGGTCGTTGGCGTGCCTAAAGCAGCGGGGGCGTCGGGATACTCGGCCGACAACGTCGCTCGCTACGGCGAGCTGGCGGTTCCGCTCGCGAAGCGAGCGGGCTACGTAGCCGTCTCGCTTCGCGAGACGATATGCCGCGTTGCCTACAGTGCCAAATCCAGTAGGCGAGCGGACACGGATTAACGCTGCAAGCAGTGAGAGAAGCTTGTCACAACACCACTCGATGGCCTGGCGTTGGCTCCCTGTATTCGACTCCCGTGGGCGAAGAGCGATGGAGATTCAAGATTCATCATCATGCTCCGCGGCTGGGGAATCTATGGCCCTCATTCGCTCGGCGTGTAGGTCTTGCCATTTACCAGCGCTGGTTAAACCTGTCACTCACCCCCACGCCGCGCATCCCGTGGCAACTCGCTTGTTACCCAAGCCAATCATGTGGGGATCGCCTGTTACCGAAACGTATTGCATCATGCGTCTCCATTCACGACAATGGCACTCGGCATGTTCGCCGTGGACGCGTTCTCGGGCGGCACGCCAACAAGGCGCTGAACCCGAGCGGCGGATCGGGGCGTTTCTGATAGCAATGGCACCTGGCCGCCGCCGGGTTACCTTAGTCGTTCTGCCAGTTCGATGAGACTTCACTCGCTACCCTTCGACGAACTCGTTGCACGCGGGGTAACTCCGTCGTTTGCTCAAATCCTAACCGATCCTGAGAGCTATCATCCCGACCTCAGCATCCACATTGGTACTACCAACTGGGACTATTTCGTTCCCACTGACGCCACAGATGTCGTACCGCTTTGGGATTCAAACGCTGACTCGTTTGTTCGCTGGACGCGTGCTGGGACTACCGAATACGTTTGGCTTTTCCACGATGACCCGAAGTGGATTCTCATTGCTCATTCCGAGCAGGGCATCATGGCAAAACTATGGCAAGACTGGGCTGAATTCCAAGAATCGGACGATGAATGTAGACGATTTGCCAATGCGATCGGTTTTCGATTTTGCGATGAGGGGTTGGCGATGGTAGAACGCGATTCCAGTACAATCAGTGCTTGGCGCCTATCGCTAACAGACTGAAGCAAGGCAGAACAAAGCGTTGGACGCGGAGCCGCCGATCGCGTCTTTTTTGAAATCAACGTTGGTTGGCGGCGGCCCGGTCAACGCAACCGTTAGGTTGCTGAACCGCTTCGCACTTTGTTCGACGGAGTATTCATCGTGCGACTCCGACATCCTGTAATCTTCGGACTGTTCATTGGCGTCTCGACCGTCGTCGCCGCTGCCTTAGTCTTCTCGAATGGCCCAATAAGCGAAACATCATCTGCGACCATTACACTTGACGGTGCGATTGGCGTCAACATGAAGCCATCGCTCACTCTTCGCGAGTTCACCGCTATCGACAGCGAACAATTCGCCGTTCTTGAATTTGGTAATCCAACCACAAGAACCATTTACTTTTACGGATACGGTCCTGAATACCCAAGGCAGTGGTTCGAGCGACGCTCGAATGGCAAATGGATTGCGTCTGGTTGGCACTGGTGCGGCGTTGACATGGAATTGCGCGAACTTGCCCCCGGACGTACCATCAGATTCACCGTCGGGCTGTCGGAATACACAAATTTCTGGGAACAACTAGAAGAGAACCGACTTGATCACAAATCACCGCTTCGCGTTGGGATCGAATACGGAATCGACAAAGACGCGGTTGAAACGCGGATCTGGTGTGATTTGATTGATGTCCCTCAGACCAGTCACCAGAAAACGGACGCAACCTAACCATGCCGTGAACGGGAGCGGCCGGCAGCGCGTGTTGGAAGATCATGGATCTCGGCGGCCGCCCCGTTACGGCCTTCGTTGGCGTGCCCAGGACGAATTGCTGGGCGGCGGCGATTTCATGGAACCAGACGGAGGCGGCACGCTGTGTTTCCGTGGCTTCAGCTTGGGACTATCCTGACGGTCGTGGGCCTGACTCTGATGGCTTGGCATGGGCTCCGACGGCTTGAACTCCCCCTGCGACTGTCGCATGTCCTTGGGGTCCTTTGGTTGTTGATTGGTGTCCCGACGCTAATTGGGGTTCCTTGGGCGATGTTGGAGGCGATTAGGTCCGGCGCCTACGATCCGGTGCGGGATGACTTCATGTCGCCCGACGCTGCGCAACTCATCCGTCCCCGGTTGTTGTTATCCATCACTTGGGGCTTGGCAGCATCACTGTGTGTCGTAAGTTTCGTCGCGTTTGACGCCCTGATTCGGAGGAGCTCTCGATGTCGCGCGACTAATTCTCGCAAATGCGGTGGCAGCGAGAACGATCGTGCGAACTGCTTGTAACCGTTCCGTGAACCGGAGCCTGTCGATCTCGCGAGTTCTGAGACCATACTTATTTGCCGCAGCAAAGTTACGACGGTAGTGTGCGCCCGAGAAGCTGCGATTTCGTCGCCCGTCGACTCGCTGCTGGGTGACGCTCTGTGGATTCTCACGCAAAGACGCGAAGGGGCAAAGATCTGCGTGCGACGTTACCCACGCGTACTCCTTCTTCGCGCCTTTGCGCGAAATTTCTCTGGATGATATCCCTCAGGCGGTGACGCTGCATCTCAGCGGATGTCCAGATATGTTCTGACGGCAGCCGCTCTGGCATGATCACTCGCGCCAACTGCGACTCATGATGCTGACGGTTCCTTCAATCATCGTGCCTCCATTTTCCACGCCGCCCTCAGTTCGCTGGATAGCGAGTGGCCCATGGCGAGGGCACCCCGTCCCGGACGGCAGGCTTCTGATTTGTCGTCCGTTACGATCCGCAGCACTCGTTGGTCACGGCGTGATTCCACCTATGCACGGTCGCAGTACATGGCGCTCGCCATATTGGCGCCAGCACAAGTCTTGAATCACACTCGCCCATCAGCGACAATTGCCAGCGGCATGTCCAACGTGGACGCGTTCACGGCAGGCACGCCAACAAGACGCTGAACCCGAGCGGCGAATCGGGCTGATTCTGAAGGCAAGGGTTCTCGGTCGCCGCCGGGTTACCTTGGTCGTTAGGGCGTGCGGCACACATGCAGGGCTCCGAGGGGTGGCGGAGCCACGTCCGATCTTAGCCGTGGGTTTCAACCCGCGGAGTCGTAGCGTTTGCTCCCAAATTGCGACGACTGACTTGCCAGGCGTCGTCGGCGTCGTGAAGTCGTGCTCGGGTTGCTCTGCGTTGGCGTGGAGCAATGTCCACCCGCAATCTCTCATCTTCCGCTGTGGCTTCACTCGCGCATTGTTCTCCAATAATACAAGCGTCCTCATAGTAACCGCTGTCGGCTACGAATTCTGGCCGTCAGACCACGGGTTGAAACCCGTGGCTACGATCGGTCGTCGCTCCGCGACTGCATGTTCGAGACGCGGAGTCTATCACGCGAGCGATCAAAATGCCGAATCCCAATACGGACTCAGTGCCCGCCAGGATTCGTATTGAGTCGTTCGGAGCCGAACTCGATCGCGTGGGGATCGCCTGTCACCGAAACGTATTGCATCGCGTGTCTTGATTCACGACAATCACACTTGGCATGCTCGCCGTGGACACGTTCCCGGTCGGCACGCCAACAAGGCGATCGGGATAGGGGCCGGCTTGCGCCGGGCCCCTCCCACAACACCTAGCATGCGGGTCCGCTCTAGGCGTTTCGAAACTTGGGAGCAAGCTGGCTCCAGAGAGTGGACAGACTGACCAAGCCGTCTTGGTGGAGATACTCGTTGCTGAGCGTGCTTTGTACGCTGTGGCAATGAGCCATAAACCAAGCGCCTCGTGTGCTAGAACCGAACGGAACGGCGTCTTCCTGGGGAAGTCCTAGGGACAAGGGGTTTCGTATGCGGGTGAGCGGTTTACGCCGGGTTACCTTGGTCGTTCGCCAACCTATCTGCAACTTAAATCGAATTGGAGCGATTGCATGGAAACACCTCCCAATCTACTCTTGGCCGATCGCAACAGTCCAGCAAATCAATGGCTACGCGAGAACCCTCTGGTTCTAGCAGCTGGCATGTGTGTTCTTGGCTTAGTTTTGCTTTACTTTGGCGTGGTAGGATTAAGATCCGGAACCACGAAGGACAAATTCGGAAACGAGCTAATAGGCGGGATGGCTACGCTTAGCTCAGTAATCAGGGTCGTCGCAGGGATCGGCCTGATTTGTATGGCCGGTTATCTTTCTATCTTTGGAGCATGGTAGCCACATCGCCGTCGGAAAAACGATGAGGGCTTAAATTGTGCGGCGGCGGAACGAGACGACGTGGGCGCACGATGACGCGTGTGGAGTCGTGAGGGGTAGCGGGCGAGAAGCCTAGCCACCATCGAGCCCCTTGTTCAAGAAGAGCGTGGCGGATCAAGGGGCGTCTCTTTACCGATGCCGCTTGGAGCAACGACGACGCGAGGAAGGGCCGGCCGAGTGTTGCTTCCTCGTTTTGTTCGTTGTTGGTGCTATCAACTTCTGGGATAAATCATTGCTCGTTTCGGGCGTTGGCGTGCGACGGCGCAGACCTTCCTCGGTCGAGCGACACGGTCTCTTTCGCACGCTCGTTTGATCGTAGGCTGACAACGAGCAGCCAGCCGTCGCTGGTCAGGTCCCCGTGTTACCAGTGACCAGTGACCAGTGACAAATGACCAATGACCAACGTTCGCCATTGAGTTGCGGCATTCGCGGGGCAACGTCTATGCCGCTTTGCTGGAGGCAAAGGCAACAGTCGTGGAATCCCAGCTGAGAGGGGGAGCGAGGCAGGGAACCGGTGGTGTCGCTTCGCTCAACCACCGGCTAATGGCTAGCAAGCCTCCGGCTTGCAGGACTTCGCCTTCTCTCTTCGAGTCGCGCGGCCATGCAAAACTGGCAACCTCGAAGAGAGAACCTTAGGATAATTCCCGTCGAGCAGCGACTTACTTGATCCCTTGCATGCACGGGAGCGGCGGTCGCCAGCGGATTTTGAAATCAACATCAACTCCCACTACCCTGTGATGCGACGTCGAACGAAGGCGGAGAGATTACGGCACTTGGCGGGACCGCCTCCGCGGGTCATAATCACTCCCTCGCCGGGTCTAACGGTGCATATGGGTATAGTAGCAACAGCACAGATGGTCCTCGGCTTTGGACTCGGATACCTCATTGCGACCGTCGCCGAGTCGATTTTTCACCGTCATATCGGCCACGCCTCGCCCAGGACAATTCGGTTCTGGCGGCGTCACCGATGGTTCTTCGCGCCGTTCTTGCGTGCATACTTCTCGCACCGCATCGTTCACCACACATGGACGTACCAGGCCGATTTTGTCACTCAATTCCGGGACGAGGCGGAAAAGGGAGCCGTGGAGCAGCGAACGCCAGCCGACTACAGGGCTTACATCCACAAGCACGACTATGGAACCACCCTCCGCGGGTTCAGTGTGGTGCGGTTCGTGTTGCCAACGGCCCCGGCCATCCCAGCGGTGTGGCTGCTATTCGGCCCCTGGGTCGCACTCGGCAGCATGGCGCCCATTCTCGTGGTCTACCCACTCATGTCCCGGTGGTTTCACCCGTTGTTTCACCTGCCGCACGAGGTTGCGGTTCGGCGCTCGTCAGCCGTGACTCGCTGGCTGTTGGGAACCAAGTACATGACGGCGTCGCGGCGAAACCACTTCATCCATCACCGTCATCCGAGTTATAACTACAATCTGCTTCTGGGTGGCGACTGGCTCTTAGGGCGTTACCGGTCGGCCTCCGAAGAGGAACGGGACGAGATGCGACAGATAGGCATTCCATGATGGGTGCGACATCAAGTCCGTCGTACTGTCGCCCAAACAATGGTTGGGCTCGGCTCCTTTTGGAGCATAAAGCCGACCCGAACGCAATGTTTCTCACCCTGTCATCGACACCAAGGAATTGTCTTGAGTATCTGGAGAACAAAGGGCTCGCAAAAACACCGCTTTACAAACTACTACTGAAGTACGGCGCAGAGCTGCCGACATACATTAAGATGGTTGAGAAGTACCCGGAGAAGGCTACATATATCTCCGAGGCTGTCGTTTCCGCAGAGCGATTTGATGACGGTATTCAGCTAACAGCACATCTGATTGCTAAGAGCCCGACTTCAAAACTGTACTACCTGCGCGGAGTTGCGTACGACATGACCAACAACTCCGATGCTGCGTTCGCCGACTTCACTGCTGCTATCGCTCTCGATTCGGGGAACTTCCAGGCGCTCTATAGTCGGGCCCTCGTGCTGCGCAAGCTTGGACGATGGAAGGAATCGGTCGCGGATCTCGAAGCCGCTATCAAGGTAAACCCATCCGACTGCATTTCGCTCAATGCCTTGGCTCGCGCTCTTCTGCAAGCCGAGCAGGCTGCGACATTCAACCCAAGACGGGCCGTCATGCTGGCTAACGACGCATGCGAATTCTCCGATTGGGAAGACGCGAAGTGTATCGCGACTCTGGCCGAGGCGTATCGCGAGACAGGGAACGCTCGCAAGGCCAAAGAAATGGAGAAAAAGGCTTCAAATCTTCGAAAACTGCAGAAGTCTCTGTAACCTGCGAGTTTCGTGTATCGTGGATCAATCATCTTCGCGAACTTGCCGAACACAAGTTCGCCGCGGGTGCTGGCGTACGACCGCGCGGACCTTCCTCGGTCGAGCGACGTTGATTCTTGAGCGCGCACGTATGATCGGATTCCGACAACGTGCAGCCACACGTCGCTGGTCAGACCTATCGTGTTTGCAATGACCAATGACCAATGACCAGTGACCAATGACTTCCCGCCCTTTCCCCCTTCCCTTCCCCAGAACTTGACTGACAAGCGAATCTTGACCTAGCGAATCTTAACCTTTCGCTGCTTGGCACTATCATCATGCATGTCACCGTAGATCTTGACCAGTTCGATGCCGCCTGGCCAATCCACCGCCGAGATCCAAGGTGAAACGATCTCCGCCAAGCGATCGGCATTAGGTGTCACGAGTGCGATCCGCAGCGCCCCGCGTGTCTCGTCGAGTGCGCCCACGGTCCCCACGAAGTCCTCGATGGTCTTATTGTGTTCGACCGCGAGGTACTCAGCGAGATCCGCGGCGATTTCCTCGACGGCGTCGCTCTCCCGTTCGGACGCCTGCTTCTTCGCCACTTGCAATCTAATTGTCAGGGTATTCGCCTTGAGGTGCGCCGTCTCCGCTTTAATCCGTTTCCATTGCTGCTTTCTTAGCGTTACCCAGTCCTCGTCAGGGGCCAGGGGCCAAACCTTGTAGAAGAACATGCCCCGCAGGCCGGCCGATTCCGCCCGCCGCTTAAACTCATCTGTCACATACACGGCTGGCGGATACTCCCT
Organism: Pirellulales bacterium; assembly: GCA_046349915.1. Lineage (GTDB taxonomy): Bacteria > Planctomycetota > Planctomycetia > Pirellulales > Pirellulaceae > CAIXSC01. The sequence goes on from JAXMBL010000005.1 coordinate 598,618, forward strand.
GAGGCGGAACACCGCATGCTCGGCGAGTTTCACTTCACCGAACTCAAATCGATCGATCCTGAAAGCCGTTTCCTTCTCGCCCTCTCCCGGCTCTCCGAAGAACGCTTTGGTTCTCGACAGATCCAAGGCGGTCGACTTGGTCAAAATGTTGTAGGCGAAATAGGCTCCGACTTTCGCTTCCACACGCAAGAGTTCGCCGTTTGGCTCGAGCAACTCGCGCAACGCTTCTACAGCCCTTGAACTGAAAAACGAGACCAGGATTCCGTCCGCGGGGTAGTCGTTGTAGCTCGACACAGGACCACGAGCCTGCTTGACCGTCCACACCTGAGAGAAGCGATTAGGCGTCCAACTCAACTTCCCTACATCGACTCCCGCGAAGTCTTCAAAAAGGAACTCGTTTCCGAACAGTGAAGGCTGCAAACCAAAACTCAGACGACCATACAGCGGATGGTCTTGCCCGGGCATCAAACTAAACACTTCCATTAGAGGTGATTTCTATTGATGAACTGACTGGTGCATTGCCCGGACTCGGGAACTCGATTGCCGGGCAATGTACCAGGCAAAATGGTCAGGTCACGGAATTCGAGTGTTAGGTAGCGGGCGTATCCGCCTTCCGGCACTTGTACATGATCGCTAAGTGGTTCTTCATCAGTTCGCATTGGCTACATTGGTTACTATACTGCGGACGGTTTTGTACTGCCTGTTCCGTCGGCATTCTGAGGTAAGCAGACATGCGATTTAGAAAACCTTGATAATGGCGACTGGTGTTGGGTGGGTCACGGTTGCTCATTCCCCTCACCCCGTCCCTCTCCCCAAGCATGCTTGGGGAGAGGGCGATACGACCTTCTTGGTGTGACGTTGATCGGCAACATCTCGACCACCGCGTTTGCCGTGTGGTCGGACCTCTTGCTCGCGATCTATTGTTTCTCCTGGTTGTCTTGTATCATGGTTCTCGTTGGCTAGCTCCTCCGTCCTGAAAGCAAGTACGCGGTAGAGTACGAGCAGATGAAGGCCAAGGCGAGGAGTATTCTCGCAAAGACGGCATGACGGGGTTGATTCACGATCACGCGGATACCAAATCCATCAGCGATGACGCTCAACACTTTTTCAGAAACCTAAAAGGATCGACCACGTGAAGGACCCAGCCCAGGAGACGATCGAAGGACTCGCCAAACGCAGTGACGGTACGGTCACGCGCATCACTGTGGCATTCGCCCTTGGGGGCGCTTTGATGGATATTGGCGCTCACGTGATTTCAGCGACGTTGATGAAGGGAGTAGGTATCTCCATGCTTTGGGGGCTGTGGATACCGCTGTGCTTTCTCACGATTCCACCGATACACTATTTGTGTCGTCACATTCAGAATCTTCAAAATCGAATTGCTGCACTTGAGTCGCAATTGGGAGACCGACACGCTTCGTGACTTGCTGGCGCTGCCATCGAGGGAGCTGCATTGCGAGGATGCACTTCGTACTCCAGTCCTACTCAATGAGACAGAACTCTGAAAACTATTTGCAAGTGACCGGTAGGTCTGGCACAATCCCATTGGGAGGGGACGCTATGGAGCGGCACTCGCCCATTTCCACCTCGCAACTCGGGCAAGAGGTCTAGAATGAGATGTCATGGCTACGCCCAACTGCTGGTTATGTGCACGCTCACGACTTTCGCTGCTGAGTTGTTCGCCCAGAACCCAACGCCCGCCGCGATTGCTCGCCAGCGTTTCAACCAGGTATCGGTCAAGGTGATTATGCCGGTCACCGAAACCACTCCGAAGCAAGAGGGACCCGCAATCGAGTCCTGGGTTTCGGAGCAACTGAAGGCGTTAGGCGAGCCCGAGTGTTTCGCGGTTACGGACTGGGTGACAATTTGCGACGGGTTGCTTTCGGATGATGACGTCACCAATCACGTCTGGAATGGTCATCTTGTCGGCGAAGCAGCGGGTCGTTTCTGTCCTGTTTGCGGCGACCTTCCTGAACGCAAAGATGGCCGTGTGTCGGTTCTCGCTACTGGCTTTGATCCAGGCGGGGTACACGCGGCGAGGATAACACTGGTGGATGAACCAGGCACTCGAGCGGTAACGCCGGTGCTGCCGTACTCTGCCGGCGGAAAGAGACAGGCGAATTCGGGTGGGAAGCCGCTGGCCTATATCGCCGTTCTGATTGGGCCGCCGCCTCGAAAGCGAGTCGCGTCACACGGAGCAGAATCGACGACTTCGCGATCAGCTACTCAAGACCGGTGACGACGCTGGCGCTGCGGAAGACTTGAACAGAACGATAGATTCCAGAAGACGAGAACTTGGTTGAATTCTATTCGCGGAGAAACACCTACCCCACGGTCTGCGCAATGCTTGGATTAACGCGTGGTGGCAACATACTCTCACTGGCTTGGACTGGAAAGTAAGATACTCCAGGTGGTTGGACCATCGAAGATGCCGCGGGAGAGCTCTTGAAATACGGAGCAACCGAAGCGATCTTGTGTGACGAAGGAGCGGGTGTAATGCAACGAGGCGTGGACATGTACGCAGAATTCGAAATCGCCAACAAGAGAGAACATATTCGTGCGGTATTGATCTTTGCCGAGAAGGATCAGCCATCGGCTATCCGTACGCCGGAGGAACCGTCGGGCGCCTGAATAATTGTGAAATCCCGCCAACTCCGCGCGCTTAGTTTGGGTTCAACAGGTCCATACACACAACAGCGAGTAGTCAACATGTATACCACTCGAGACCGGCTAAGACCTTTGATCCTTGTTGTAGTATCGCTTGCGTTCTGGATGCCAGATTTAGCGTCCGCCCAGTCTGACAAGGAGGCTGCGATCGACAACTGCCTTGGTTTGGTCCGCATGTGCCAACTGAAAGATGGCGCGTTTCGCATGAAGGCGGACGGGAATCCTGTCTGGATACGACCGTATTTCGGCAACTATGCAGCGATTGCACTCCTTTCAGGAAAGAAGGCTGCTGATCGTGCGCGAGTAGAGGCTTGGTTGAATTGGTACGCAAAGGCCCAGCTTGCTGATGGAAGCATTAACGACTGGGAAGGCGGACTTGACCAAGGTTACATGGACAATGGACAACGAGATTCCGTCGACTCGTACGCCTCAACGTACCTTGTGGCGGTGGAACGATATCAGCGAGTCGCAAGGAAGCTGCCGAAGAGCATTTCGGAGGCTGCCAAACGGTCATTTGATGCTCTTCTGTCTGTCTATGACGACGGGCTCACCTGGGACAAACAAGAACGACGAATGAAGTATCTTCAGGACAACGTCGAAACCTATGGGGGTTTTGTGGCAGCCGAACGATTGTTTGCCGCCCTGGGAGATCAGGCAACAGAGAAAGCGGCAAAGGAGAAGAAGGAAGCAGTCGCCGCCAAGCTGATGACGTATTTCCGTACGCCTGAGTCTCTTTTCGCCTACGTGCTGCATGACAATGGAACTTACCAGGTCCATGAGAGCAATGCTAACCAGCGACTTGCCGCCACTGGCATGGCGAATCTCGTTGGCTTGGCTTGGATCTCTTCGCGTAATCCGAACCCGTGGAGTTACGTCAACAGGGAATTTGCGCCTGATGGCGGCAATGCACCACAAGCGCCGGTTGAACGCTGGTATTTGGCCTCGCTTCACGCCGGTACTAAAGAAGAAGTAGGGTCGTGGCGGCAACGAACCATAGCCGAGGCACGGTCGTTTCGTGTCAATAGTGTTTACGTTCATCGGCCGGCGATCACGGCCTTATCCCTGATTGAGGGCACGGACTGGCTGCCTCGACTTGAGAATGACGGATAACTCCCGCTCAATTTGGCGGACGATCCGAGCGGCAAGACTGATATTGACCGACAGAAGTCGGTAGGCCAGCGCCTCTCGCGTTGCGGCTTACTTGAGCCGAATGGTAGGATGGCGGCTTGGGCCGCGAGCGTTCTGCAGTCAATTCTGGCTGGCCGCGGCTCGGCTAACCGCGGCGTTCGGTCGCTCGCACAGCCGTCCAGCCATCGATTTTCCAACCACAAGAAGAAACACACCATGAAGTCCAGATCTTGGGTCCACCTCACGGGTGTCATCCTGGCCATCGTCTTCGCCTTGGCTCCGCTGTCATCCGCATTACCTTGCTCCCGGATCCTTTGGAATGACAACAATCTGGCAGTAGTTGTCGGGCGCACGATGGATTGGCCCGAGTCCACTCAACCAGTACTTACCGTCTTTCCTCGCGGCATGGATCGTAATGGCGGCATGGTGGGGCCTCAAGAGTTGGTGAAGGACAATCCCGCGAAGTGGAACTCGAAGTACGGCAGTCTCGTGACCACGGTCTACGGCGTAGGGAGTGCCGACGGCGTGAACGAGAAGGGATTCTCTGGGCACATGCTGTATCTCAATGCGGCGGACTTTGGGCCTCGCGACGCCAGCAAGCCGGCTCTCCATGCCGGGCTATGGCTCCAGTACTTGTTGGACAACGCCGCCGATGTGAAGGAAGCACTCGCGTTACACGACAAGGTCCAGGTGGTGATGGCCGAAGCGAATGGACACAAGACGTTCGTCCATCTCGCGATCGAAGATGCGAGCGGCAATTCCGCCATCATCGAGTTCATCGGGGGGAAGGCGGTCATTCACCAGGGGCGTGAATACCGAATCATGACCAACGATCCGACGTACGACGAACAACTGGCACTTCTCAAGAAACTGGATTTTTCCAAACCGACGAGCGACACCCCCCTGCCGGGCAACGTCAACCCGCGCGACCGCTTTCAGCGGGCCGCCTACTATGCCGCGTTGTTGCCGAAGCCAAAGAATGAACGCGAGGCAATCGCGGGAATACTGGCGATCGCCCGTAACGTCTCGGTGCCTTTCGGCGCGCCGTACAAGGGCTTTGGCATCTACAACACCGAATATCGCACCGCGATCAACCTGAATAGCCGACGCTACTTCTTCGAGTTGACCACCAGTCCTAATGTGATCTGGGCTGATCTAGCCAGCTTCAAGCTCGAACCTGGCTCGCCTGTGATGATGCTGAACCCCGACAACGTTGAACTATCCGGAAACGTCACCGACAAATTCCAGAAGCTGGATAAGTCGCCCTTCTAGACTGTGCGAGAGAAGCTCGGTGTTTTGTCACTGTTAAGAACGAGGGCAGCTGAGTTAAACGGCGCTTCATGCCTTCAATTCGAAAGCATGGGGACGCGTGTGCTCGTGGGGAGAACAACAATGAAGTGTTTTGCGGCTATCCTGTTGACCTTATTGTGTGGCTTCATCGGGCCTACGACCAAGGCAGACGACGTCACCCTTGAGACAACGCCCCCTGTGGTTGTGAAAACTGTTCCCGTAGCCGGCACTTCCGAAGTAGCCTCCACATTGACCGAGATCCAGGTTACTTACAGCAAGGACATGCTGGACGGCTCCTGGTCGTGGGTCACTCGTTCGAACGAGAGTTTCCCCAAACTAGATGGCAAGCCAAAGTATCTCGCGGACAAGCGGACTTGCGTGTTGCCGGTGAAGTTAGAACCGGGGAAAACGTACGCCATCTGGGTGAATAGCGAGTCGCACGGGAACTTCAAAGACTCCACTGGCCGCTCGTCCGTGCCTTACCTTCTGGTATTCAAGACAAAGAAGTAGCAGGCGGAGAGCATCCGAGCGAGGCGATGTTAATATGGCGATGTCAATGAAGCACTCATGGTTGACTCTTCTATTCGGCCTTACGTTCATCTTCGGAGGCTCAGCGACCACTCGTTCCGCGGATTTGCTGCCTTCATGGAACGAGGGTAAGTCCAAGCAGTCGCTCGTCGAGTTCGTGGCGAAGGTCGCCAAACCTGACTCGCCCGACTTTGTGCCGCTCGCGGAGCGTATCGCGGTCTTTGACAACGATGGCACGCTGTGGACCGAGCAGCCGATATACACTCAGTTGCAGTTCGCTCTCGACCGCGTCAAGCAGCTTGCGCCGTCGCATCCAGAGTGGCGGGAGAAGGAACCTTTCGCCTCGCTACTGAAAGGCGACGTTCGAGGCGCGCTTGCTGGCGGCGAGCGAGCGATGTTGGAAATCGTGATGGCAACTCATGCGGGAACCTCGACGGACGAGTTCGAGGGGATCGTGACGAGTTGGATAGCAACCGCGAGACATCCCGCGACTGGTCGCCTTTATTCGGAGATGGTTTATCAACCGATGCTCGAAGTTCTCAGCTACCTGAGAGCGAATGGCTTCAAGACATTCATCGTGTCGGGGGGAGGCGTCGAGTTTATGCGGCCTTGGTCCGAGAGAGTTTACGGTATCCCGCCGGAGCAGGTGATTGGAAGCAGTATCAAGGTCAAATGGGAGATGCGAGCAGGCGTTCCGTCTCTTGTCCGGCTTCCCGCAATCGACTTCATTGACGACAAGGAGGGGAAACCGGTCGGTATTCACCAGCATATTGGGCGGCGACCGATCGCGGCGTTCGGCAATTCGGATGGCGATCTGCAAATGCTGCAGTGGACGGCGGCGGGCAGCGGCCCGCGACTCGCACTCTACGTTCATCACACCGATGCCGAGCGAGAATGGGCCTACGATCGCCAATCGAGTGTTGGCCGATTGGATAAGGGACTCGACGAAGCGAAATCTCGCGGTTGGATCGTGGTCGACATGCGGAAGGACTGGAAGTCGGTCTTTCCACCCACGATGAAATAGAGTGACCGAAGAGGCGGAGGCTTCGATGAAGATTCGCTTGAACCGGTTTTTCTGGTTGTTTCTGATGGTCCTGCTGTATCCGATCGTGCTCACCCTGCGAGCGGTCCGTTCCTTATCCGGCGACCGTAAGCCCGTTTACGAAGGGACGATCGCAGGCGATCCACTCGCGTACTCGGGCGACTCGCCTTTGTTGATCGCGGTTTGGGCGGAGTGGGCTTCGGTGTGGACCGCGGCGACGGCGGATATCGTTGAACAACTCAAGAGCGAATTCGCGGGTCGATGCGAATTTGCCTACGTTGAAGCTTCGTCCAAGAGCGTCACCGAATCGTATGGCGCGCAGATTGTGCCAGTGCTGATCCTTAGACATCGGGGCGCGGAGGTTGGCAGGTTTGTCAACACGATGGAATTGGCAGAGGTTCGTCCCGCAATCGTGGCGATTGTGGGCGAATCCGAGGCGGATTAGGATGAGCGCGCGAGATGCGGCGAGTCGATGCGTCGGGGCCTCAAGTGCTTGGTTGCGCGCAAGAGCGTGGGGGGCGAAGACGTGCTGCTGGCGACGGACTGGAAGTCCGTCGTACGTTGGCGACGCGAAACTAGATTTTCTCAATAGCGGGAGCAGTGCATGAAGTCATCAACATCATGGTGTGTCGCCTTGGTCCTGGCGGCTCTCTGTAGCCGTGGCTCGTTGGTCTCCGCACAGGAGAGTGGCCAGGGGGCGTTGACCGAGCAAGAGCTGCTCGCCCTGGGCGTCGAGGCGTATATCTACGGGTATCCGCTCGTCACCATGGAGACGACTCGGCGAGTGATGACTAATGTCGCCGCGCCGGAGGGGACGCACGCACCCATGAATCAGTTTCTGCGCATGCGGCGATATCCGGATGCGTCGTTCCGAGATGTGACGGCCCCGAACGCCGACACTCTCTATTCAACCGCTTGGTTGGATCTGACGAAGGAGCCTTGCGTCCTGAGTCTTCCAGACATGGACGGCCGATACTTCCTGATGCCGATGTTGAGTGGCTGGACCGACGTGTTCGAAGTTCCCGGCAAGCGTACGACGGGCACGCAAGCCCAAACGTACGCGATCACCGGCCCTGGCTGGAAAGGCACGTTACCGGCGGGGATCAAGGAACTGAAGTCACCGACCAGTATGGTGTGGATCCTGGGGCGAACCTACTGCACGGGCACGCCCGAGGATTACGCGGCATGCCATGCGCTCATGGACAAGTATCAGCTAATGCCGCTGAGCGCCTATGGCAAACCGTATACTCCCCCCGCCGGCAAGGTCGACTCGACCATTGACATGAAGGCGCCGGTTCGGGATCAGGTGCACAAGTTGGATGCAGTCGCTTACTTCTCACTGCTCGCGAAGCTGATGAAGGATAATCCGCCTTCGCAAGCGGATGCTCCGTTGATCGCCAAGCTGGCTCGGATTGGTTTGACGCCCGGTCAGGATTTTGATGCGGCCAAGCTGCCCGGTGCAGTGGCAACGCAGATTCCCGAGTTGGCTCAGAAGAAGATCATGAGTCACTTCCAGTCGGCTGGCTCGAACATCAACGGCTGGATCTTCACCACCAAGGCTGGCGTCTACGGAACGGATTATTTGCAACGAGCCCTGATCACGGCGATTGGATTAGGCGCCAACCGACCTCAGGACGCGGTCTATCCCACATCCGAAGTGGACGCTGATGGCAAGCCATACAGCGGGGCGAACAAGTACGTCGTTCATTTCCCAAAGGGGCAGTCTCCGCCGGCCGACGCGTTCTGGTCGATCACCATGTACAACGGCAACTACTTTTTTGTCGACAACCCGCTCAACAAGTACACGGTCAGTCCGCGCAACAATTTGGTCTACAACGCCGATGGGTCGCTGGATCTGTACATTCAGCATGAGTCGCCCGGCAAGGACAAGGAAGCGAACTGGCTCCCGGCGCCCAAGGACAAATTCGTCCTGATGATGCGGCTTTATTGGCCGCGGCAATCAGCGCCGTCGATCATCGATGGGACGTGGAAGCCGCCGGCGAGTCGTATGAAGAAGTGACGATTCAACTGTGAAGCGGCGAGATCTCGGACTACTTAGCTAGAAAGATCTGTCGCGACTTGGACATCCCCGAACCGTAAGCGGCTCGCTTGCTAAACCTAATAAGCTTGCTCTGCTGGCCAGGGCCTGAATGATTTACCGTCGACTTGGCAAGACCGATCTAAGAGTCCCCGTGGTGGCATTCGGTGCGGGACCTGTTCCCGCGCTGATGACTGGAGGCGAGGGGAGCGACGACTCGCGCGTGGCGGTATTGCGCCGCGCGTTAGATCTCGGGGTGGATTGGTTTGACACGGCCGCTGGCTATGGCGAGGGAGCGTCGGAGAGGAATCTCGGCGAGTCACTCGCGCGATTAGGCGCACTCGACGCCGTTCGAATCGCCAGCAAGGTGCGGTTGGCGGGCGACGATTTCTTGGACATCGCGACGGCGGTTCGTCGATCGGTTGTCGCGAGTCTGGAGCGTCTGCGAGTGACTCGGATTGCTCTGCTGCAACTTCACAATGCGATCACGTTGCGGCGAGGCGACGAGGCGGCTTCGATTTCGCTGGAAGATGTCCTGGGACCGCGTGGGGTGGTCGAGGCTTTTCGACGTCTTCGCGACGACGGCTTGGTGGATTGGTTTGGCTTCACGGGTACGGGGCGACCTGAGTTGCTGAACGACTTGGCCGCCTCGGGCCAGTTTGACACGGTGCAGGCGCCCTACAACTTGCTGAATCCCAGTGCCGGTCAAAGCGTAGGCGAGGAGTTTCCCGAGACGAATTACGGGAATCTGTTCGCCGAATGTTCGCGGTCGGACATGGGGGTCTTTGCGATCCGCGTGTTGGCGGGCGGAGCGTTAGTGGGACAAGCTCCGAGCGCTCACACGTTTCGCACCCCCTACTTCCCACTCGACCTCTATCGACGCGACGAACAGCGAGCGGCCGAGTGGCGTGCGCGGCTTGATCCCTTGGGTGTGTCGTTAGCGGAAGCGGCCGTGCGTTTCGCAATTGAGCATCCGGCGGTCAGTTCGGCCATTATTGGCTTCAATTCGCCGGCTCAGATTACTGAGATTGTGGAGTACGCAAATCGGTCGCGAGGCGGCTCGCCAACGGGGTCGGCTTGACAGACGCGAAACTTGAGAAAAAACAAAATCGCAACGCAACCACCGACTACATCGACACTTAGCGATGTTGACCCACCGTCCGGGGAAGACTATAATTGCGGACCGTGCTAAGGAAAGCATGTCTCGCTGGTTGTTCCGACAACTGGCGGCTTGGAAGCGAAACAAGGAAGTGACGCTCCGGTCGCGGCAGGGCTCCTGTTCTGACAGGTCCCGAGTTGCTCCGTGATCGAGGCGCGCGGAGGGGCAGCAGTGTCCTACGGGTTTTCCCAGGACGTGAAGGAGCAGGTTCGCCAAGCGACGAATATCGTCGACTTGGTGGGCGGTTACCTTGAGCTGCGCCGTCAGGGGGCCAATTTTGTTGCTCGCTGCCCTTGGCATGACGACCGCCGTCCCAGCTTGAACGTGAATCCCAACCGCCAGTCCTGGCGTTGTTGGGTTTGCAACATCGGCGGCGACATCTTCGACTTTGTCATGCAGAAAGAACGGGTCGATTTCCCGGAGGCATTGCGCATCCTGGCCGAGCGTGCGGGAATCAAATTGGAATCGCGGACTCAAGTGCCCACCGCGATCCCTGGCAGTCCCGAAGATAAAGCAACTCTGTACCAAGCCATGGCGTGGGCCGAGCGGCAGTTCCATGAATGCTTGAATAAGTCGCCGACAGGTCAAGCCGCTCGCACCTACCTGCTCGACCGTGGGATCAGCGAAACGAGCATCGAACGATTCAAGCTAGGCTTCTCACCCGACTCGTGGCAGTGGTTGCTCGACCGCGCCCGCGGCACGCCATTCACCCCTGAGGTGTTAGAGGCTTGCGACTTGGTGGGGATGAGTGAACGGACCAATCAGCGCTTCGAACGATTCCGCGGTCGGGTGATCTTCCCGATCCATGATCTGCAGGGGCGACCGATTGCGTTTGGCGGCCGAGTGTTGCCGGGGGATGATTCGCCCGCCAAGTACGTTAACTCGCGTGAGACTCGATTATTCACCAAGAGCGAAAATCTCTACGCACTCGACTTAGCCCGCGACACGGTGGTTCGAGAGCGTGGGATTGTGGTGGTCGAAGGATACACGGACGTCGTGTTGGCTCATCAGTGCGGCATGTCGAACGTCGTCGCGGTTCTCGGCACGGCGATCAATTCGCGGCATTTACGCATTCTGCGACGTTTCGCCGACACGATCTACTTGGTGCTCGACGGCGACACCGCGGGTCAGCGGCGAACCAACGAAGTGCTCGAGTTGTTCGTTGCGGAACAGATGGATCTGCGGATCATGACTTTGCCGGAAGGACTCGATCCGGCCGACTTTTTCCTTCAGAGAGGCGCGGACGCATTTCGCGGCATGTTGACGGGGGCGGTGGATGCCTTGGAGCATCGACTGCGAGTGTCGACGCAGGGCGTCAATGTGGCGACCGACACCCATCGGGCGAACCGAGCGCTCGACGAGATCCTGACCACCATCGCTCGCGCGCCGCGCGGCGCGACGGCCCTTTCGGCCGCGGGACTGTTTCGAGAGCAACAGATTCTCACGCGAGTGGCTCGCGAGTTCATGCTGGAAGAAAACGACTTGCGCAGGCGCGTGCGCGAGTTGCGGGATCAGCGTGGTCCGAACGCGGTGCGTGAGCCGGATGCGGAGGCGGCGACAGTGCCAACCGCGCCGCCGATTCCCTTAAAGAGTCTCGCCAAGGATGAAGTGGCGCTCTTGCAGATGTTGCTGCTGCATCCTGAATTGGCGCCAGTGACCTTTGACCGAGTACGGCCCGAGGATATCACGACGCCACCCGCGAAATTATTGTTCAATTCCTTGCGATTCTTGTATGAACAGGGCGAACCTCTAGAGTTCAACCATGTTCTAGGGGAGTTGGAGGATGCGAGGCTGAAGAGCTTGTTGGTGGAACTGGACGAGGACGCTCGCGCGAAGGCTGAAGCTTCGCCCGTGACGCCCGAGTCGTTATTAGAGACAGTCTGCGGACGGTTTGATGCTCGCAGGGAAGAGCGTTCGCGGCGCGAAGCGCAAGCGAAGCTCGAACAAGGCAAGTTAGATTACCAGAACCAGATGGAGACTTTACAGAAGTTGTTTTTAATGGAGAAGCAACGTCGAGGTTTAACGACGCCCACGGATGGGTAGTCGGCCTCAATAATGGGTGTCATCGGGGAAAAACCCGTCGACGACGACTGCTCGCCAGCAGCCGCCATCGGTTCCCCGCGACACGCTCGACCGATGCAACGCCAATGGTGCGACCGATCAGCCTCCCTGCCTCGTGGCGGACGAGGATGGTTTGTCGCGTCCGACTCAAGGAGGAGCGGCTGTGGAACATTTCGCTAACGACCTTCATTCCCTCATTCAACACGGCAAGAAGCAGGGCTATCTCACCTACGACGAGGTGAATTCGTACTTGCCCGATCAAGACGTCACCCCCGAAAAGCTCGACAATCTGTTGATCGCCCTGGAGGAACAGGGGATTGAGTTGACCGACGAGCAGCCGAGAATTCTGAAGTTCCCCGATCGTACGGGGACCGCCAACAAAAAATCCTCGTCGAAGTCGTCTTCGGGCCATGCTGCTGGGATGGCGAGCGACGGACGAAAGCATGGCGCGGAGGGGAAGAAGGGAGATTGGGCGAAGACGATTCGAGTCGACTTTGATTCGACGGACGGCGAACTCGACTCGGCGCCTTCCGCTCCGGAGCCGCGAGACACTCCGAAGTCGAGCGACGATCCGATTCGGATGTATTTGAGTCAGATGTCGGACATCCCGCTGCTGACTCGCGACGAGGAAATCTCGCTGGCCAAGAAGATCGAAGTCACTCGCAAGCGTTTCCGCCGCACGCTGCTCTCGTGCGACTTCGCGCTGCGAGCGACCGTGGAGACGTTGACCAAGGTGTACAAGGGCGATCTGCCGTTCGACCGCACGATCAAGGTATCGCTGACCGAACGATTGACCAAGGAACAGATCTTGGCGCGGATGCCGCACAACTTGCGGACACTGGACCATCTGATCAAGCGAAATCATGAAGACTTCGCCAAACTGATTCGCAAGTCGACCGACGAGGACGAGCGACACTTGGCTCGACGCGATTTTCTGCGACGTCGCCGCAAGTGCTTGCAGTTGGTCGAGGAACTGAGCCTGCGCACTCGCCGCGTCCAACCCCTCATCCGGCAACTCGACGAATTCTCGCGGCGCATGACCGAGATTCGCGATCGGCTGGATGCCATCCGCCATGACGTCGACGCGGCGGAAGAGCGAACGACGCTACGCCACGAACTCCGCGATCTCATGCTGTTGACGCTCGAGAGTCCGCGAAGTCTGCGCGAACGCTGCACGCAGATCCGTCGTCAGTACGCCGAATATGAGGCGGTGAAGCGGCAGTTGTCGAGCGCCAACTTGCGGCTGGTCGTTTCGATCGCCAAGAAGTATCGCAATCGAGGGTTGAGCTTCCTGGACCTGATCCAGGAGGGAAACACGGGGTTGATGCGAGCGGTCGACAAGTACGAATACCGCCGCGGCTTCAAGTTCTCGACGTATGCCACTTGGTGGATTCGGCAAGCGATCACTCGAGCGATCGCCGACCAAGCTCGTACGATTCGCATCCCCGTCCACATGATCGACGTCCTGTCACGATTGCGGAACGTGCAGAAGAAGTTGCTGCAAGAGCTACGTCGCGAACCGACGACGGAAGAGGTCGCGGAACGAGCCGAGTTGAGCTTGGATGAGGTCCGCCGAGTGCTCGACATTGGTCGCAGCCCCGTCAGCTTGGACCGGCCCGTGGGCGATGGCGAGGACTGCAGCTTCGGCGAGTTCATTGAAGATACGGTCAGCGACAACCCGCTGCGAAACGCCAACAACGGCATTTTGCGCGAGAAGATCGACAGCTTGTTGAAGACGTTGACCTACCGTGAACGCGAGATCATTCGCCTGCGTTACGGCTTGGGAGACGGCTACACCTACACGCTGGAAGAAGTGGGTCGAATCTTCAAGGTAACTCGAGAACGCGTCCGTCAGATCGAGGCCAAGGCAGTCAAGAAACTGCAGCATCCGGTCCGCAGCCAGCAGCTCGCCGGCTTCGTCCGCGGCGCCGCTTAGGCCGATCCGATCGGTCTCGAGAATGATAGTGTTTGCGACAGAGGGAACTCGGAAGAGTTCCCTCTGTTTCTTTTGGGGCATGTCACGAGGCGGCGATTGTTCAGGTGCGGGACATCGGAATTCTTGCGAATTCCGCTACGGGGGAGGCGAGGGTGTGGCGCTTGGTGGAGAGAGTTCGCACGCGGGACGTCGGAATTCTTGCGAATTCCGCTACGGGGGAGGCAGGGGTGTGGCGCTTGGTGGAGAGGGGTCGCACGCGGGACGTCGGAATTCTTGCGAATTCCGCTACAGGGGATGCGGGGGTATTGCGCTTGGTGGAGAGGGGGCGTATGCGGGGCGTCGGAATTCTTGCGAATTCCGCTACGGGGGAGGCGTGGTTTCGCGAAATTCGGCGGCCGATAGCCCCTATTCAAGCGGGCTTGGGGAGAGTAGTTTCCAAGGGTCGGATTTTGTTTCCGATACCGCTCTTTTCCGCTCGCCACAGGTATTTCCCATGTCGATCGCTCCCGGCGCCCTGGAAGAACTCCACCGTATCCATCGCCAACTCACCGATGTCACGGAGCGAATCGCGTCGGGCCCCAAGCAAATCAAGGCCGCTGAGGCCGCGGTGGCGAAGGCCGAGGCGGACTTGGTATCCGCCAAAGATCTGTACAAGAAAACTCGCCTGGGCGCCGACGAGAAGCAACTGCATCTCAAGCAGCGCGAGTCCAAACTAAAGGACCTCCAAGGCAAACTGAACGCGGCCGAAAGCAATCGCGAATACCAGTTGCTCAAAGAGCAAATCGCCGCCGACGAGAAAGCCAATAGCGTGCTGACCGACGAGATCCTCGAGGCGCTCGAGAATCTCGATAAGCGACAAGCCGACGTCAAGTCGGCCGAGACATCGCTGGCGAAGATCAAAATGGAATTGGAACGAGTGAAGCTGCGGGTCAGCAACCTGCAGCAGACGCTCGAATCCGAGTTGGCTCGAGTGCGTGCGGAACTAGCCAACTCTGAAGCTCAACTGCCCGAGGAATTCAAGGTAGAGTACTTGCGAGTGACCAAGGCGCGTGGCGAAGACGCCTTGGCAGCCGTCGAAAACGACTCGTGCGGCCACTGCTCGCGAATGCTCACCCCACAAACGATGAACGAGCTGCATATGCAGAAGCCCGTCTTCTGCAAAGCTTGCGGCTGCTTGTTGTACTTGTTGCCAGGCGAGTAAAGATAGTCCTGCTCCTCAATCAACTCGCCGGAGTCGAATAGGAATACGTTGGAATGCGATACGGTCAGGTGGTTCAGTTTTTTCCCGAGAAGGGGTTCGGTTTCATTCGGCCTGATGTCGGGCAGGATGTGTTCTTCCACGTAACGGCGCTCGGCGCTTGCCAGCCACCCCCTCGAATTCTGCCCGGCCAACCCGTGAAGTTTGAGTTAGTGCCAGGGACTGAACCCAAGTCCGCTCGCCGACTCCGCCAAATGAAAGAGGACGGCGAACTGCCCGAACGACCCGCTCGCCCACAAGCTCAAATCGTCGAACTGATCGACAAGATTCCCGGAGGCACGCTGGAAGAGCTGCCGATGGCGAATCGGCCGCCTCACCCCAAGAGTCGCAGGCGACGGCCCGCCTTCCGTCGCGGAAAAGATAAACGGGAAGAGTGAAACCGGATCGCTCGCCGACGGGATTTTGCTCTGCCAACGGGTTTGGAGTGCAGACGTCGGAATTCTTGCGAATTCCGCTACACGACGGGCGACGCGGCGCTGGATGGTTGGCAGGTCTTGGGTGCAGACGTCGGAATTCTTGCGAATTCCGCTACAAGGCAGGTGGCGCGGCGCTGGATGGATGACGGGTTTGGAGTGCGGACGTCGGAATTCTTGCGAATTCCGCTACACGGCGGGCGGCGCGGCACGGGATGGTTGACGGGGTTGGAGTGCGGGCGTCGGAATTCTTGCGAATTCCGCTACAAGACGGGTGGCGCGGCACTGGATGGTTGACGGGGTTGGAGTGCGAGCGTCGGAATTCTTGCGAATTCCGCTACACGGCGGGCGACGCGGCACGGGATGGCCGGCGGGTTTGGGGGGCGGGCGTCGGAATTCTTGCGAATTCCGCTACAGGGGGTGGGGAAGTGTCTCTCTTGCTTCTCCCCCTTTTGGACGATATATAAGTTAGAGCCGATCTGAAGATCCCGCCTTCGTATCCCTCCCACTTACCGCTCGTTCGACGACAAGGGCAATGGCCATGGCCGATCTGTGGAGTTTGCGACGCACTTGCCGCGAGTTTCAAGAAGGGTCGCAGACGGACCGCCGAGCGTTTGTGAAGGCGGGCGTTTTGGGTGCTGGCGGACTGTCGCTTTCGCAGTTGCTGCGGCACGAAGCGCAAGGCGCTGCGAGCTCGTCGCGCGAGACGTCGGTCATCATCCTGTGGATGCGAGGCGGCCCCAGTCACATCGATATGTGGGACCCCAAGCCCGACGCGCCCGAAGAGATTCGCGGCGAATTTGGAACCATCGATACGAATGTGCCGGGCATTCAACTGACCGACATGCTCCCGCAAACCGCCAAGATCATGGACAAATGGTCGATCGTGCGGAGCTTGAACCACCACGACGCAGGCCACTCGACCGGCGATCAGATCTGCTTCACGGGCTACAACCCCGGCCCCAACCCCGACGAAAATATTCATCCGAGCTGCGGATCGATCGTGGCCGAACAGATTGGTCATCAGCGTCGCGATATGCCCGCCTACGTCATGATTCCGCGGATGGTGCCCGGCACTGGCAGCGCGTACCTCGGCGTATCGTACAAGCCGTTCGAAACCGGCGCTGATCCGGCCCAGCCGGGACCATTCAAGGTCCAGAATTTCGCGATGGCCGAAGGATTGACGGTCGACCGACTCGGGGACCGCCGCAACCTGCTCGGCAGCCTGGATCGCGTGCGTCGCGATCTGGATAACCGCGGTCAAATGGAAGCGCTCGACAACTTCGGCCAAAAGGCCTGGGACATACACTGCTCGCCGACCGCCCAAAAAGCCTTCGACTTAGACTCGGAGCCCGCGGAGATCCGCGAGCGGTATGGATTCATGCCAGCATTCGATCCGGGAGCGGCGAATCGGTGCGGCGCGCCGGCGTGGAGCCAACGCATGCTGCTTGCTCGACGCTTGGTCGAGGCAGGCGTAAGACTGGTGACCGTCGACCTGCGCTGGTGGGACACCCATGTGCTCGGATTCGATTCGCTCCGCCGTGGTTTCTTGCCTCGCTGGGATCAAGCCTATACAGCCTTGATCAAGGACTTGGAAGAACGAGGATTGTTGTCGTCGACTTTGGTGGTGGCGTGGGGCGAGTTTGGTCGAACACCGCGCGTGAACAAAGACGCCGGACGAGACCACTATCCCAACGTGTTCAGCGCGGCGCTGGCGGGAGGACGCATTCAAGGCGGCCGAGTGCTTGGCGCGTCCGACAGCAACGGCGCTTTCCCCAAGGACAACCCCAAGCCTCCTCACGATGTCTTGGCGACCATCTATCTGCACTTGGGAATTGACACGAAGAAGGCCTATATCACGCCATCGGGCCGACCCGTTCCCGTACTGCCCAAGGGGGAACCGCTGCGGGAGCTATTCTCGTAGTCTGACGCCATCCATTACGATGGGGTCATGAACACACCCACTCGTTCCGCTTCCGCGGGGATTCGCGTTCTACTGTCCGTCGTCTGCGTAGTGTTTTTCACGATCGGAGCGGCATTCGGCTATTACGCATACCTGGGCATTCGCGAGGCCCGCGAGTCGCTGCAATGGCCCACGACGCCGGGACGCATCACACAATCGGGCGTCGATGTTTCCATCTCGCGCGAACACGAGAACGATAGTCGTCGGCGCCGCGAAACTCGTTCCTACTCGGCTCACGTCGCTTACGAATACACCGTCGAGGGGAAGACTTATACCGGTGAGCGGATCGCGGTTGTGACCGACCAGTTTGGCAGTCACGATTGGGCCAAAGCCACCACCGAGAAGTTTCCGGTCGGACGCGAAGTCACGGTGTCGTATCATCCCGAACATCCCGAGCAGTGTGTACTCGAACCAGGCCGCTGGGGCGGCGCCGGGATAATGCTGATTGTCGCCGGCGTCTTTGGCTTCTTCCCTCCCTTGGTACTGAAGGCGATCTGGACGAATAAGCCCGTTCCCACCGGCCTCCATCCCGAAACTCGCTCACAACGCATCCTCGACGGCTGCGAGTATCGCGAGCGAATCCTGACTTGGAAACCAGGTCAACTTGTTCATTTGCAACGTGATTCGATTAGCCTGCTCTCGGTGATTGGGGGCGCTGTCGTTGCTGGCTTGGTACTGGGACTCTTGTTCGGACTAACGCCCGCGTTATTCTTCTTCGCAGGTCGAGGCCCCTTCTTTATCGGGCAGTTTTACTTGGGAGCGTCGTTGATCACAGCGCTCGTCGCGGGCGTTTGGCTGTGGCAAGATTCTCGCTTTCGTGAAACTCGCATCGACTGGGAAACTCGGCGAGTTCAATGGAAAGTTGGTTCGCGAACTCGCGAGGCGTCTTTCAGCGACGTGTCGCAAGTTGCGGTCGAAGCACCCGAGCCCTCGAAGTCGCGATCCGCGGGAAGCGGGCAAGAATCACAGACAATCGCCGTCCGCGTCTACCTGAATATTCAGGGAAAAGCCGTCCTCATTCTGGAGTCGGAGAGTAAGGTAGCCGCGCTAAAGTGGACACGGAAACAAGCATCATCCATCGCCCGACAATTGTCGCTCGCGATGGAAGTTCCCTACTGAAGAGTTTCTGATTCGTACGACGGACTTCTAGTCCGTCGATCCAGTCCGCACCGAACAATCTCAGCGAGAATGTCCAAGATCTCTGGGCCGAAACTGGGGCGTGACGCGGATTGGCTGACGGCGACGGGCGCTCGCAGGCCACGCGGCTAACCGCTCGCGAAGCGAGCGGGCTACTATGTACGACGGACTTCTAGTCCGTCGATTCAGTCCCCACCGAACAAGCTCAGCGAGATTGTCCTCGATCTCTGGGCGGATACTGGGGCGTGACGCGGACTGGCTGACGGCGACAGGCGCTCGCAGGCCACGCGGCTGACCGCTCGCGAAGCGAGCGGGCTACTATTACTTCTTCACAGGCCACGGCACAACGCCCACACGATCGGCCCAAGATTGCCATTGAGTCGCCAGCGATGCGACTCGATCGGGATGCTTCTTCGCCAAGTCGTTCTGTTCGATTCGATCACTGGGAATATGGTACAGCTCCCATTGGCCGGGATGCTTCGATACCAGTTTCCAATCCCCCGCCCGCACCGCTCGGTTTCCTTCGTGCTCCCAGAAAATGGGTTGCGACCGACCGAGCGACTCGCCCGCCAACGCAGGCAGCAGGCTAACTCCTTCCATCGGCTTGATCGCGTGCCCTTGGAACTGAGTGGGATAATTGCAGTCCGCCGCCGAGACGCAAGTTGCCATCAGGTCGATCAAGTGCGCCGGTTGAAACTCGATCGCGCCTCGACGCTTGGCCGAGATACCCGCGGGCCAATGAGCAATCAGGGGTGAACTAATGCCGCCTTCATGGACCCAGTGCTTGAATTCGCGGAAGGGCGTATTGCTGACATTCGCCCAAGACTCGCCGTAACCAACATAGGTATCCCCTGCACCAGGCAGCACGCCGTATCCCTGACGCATGGGGAAACCATCGCGAGTTTGTTTGGGAATCATATCGGGTTGCAAAAATGTCGCAGCGAGCGGCGCCAGTGTCGGTTGAGTCGTTCGCAGGCGAGCCCCAGGATTTTTGCGAGTTCGTCCCATTCCCTCCGCACAACCACCGTTGTCGTGTAGGAAGAGAATCAGCGTATTGTCCAATTGTTGGACTCGTTCCAATTCCCGTATCAACCGTCCTACTCCTTGATCGACGCAGTCGACCATCGCCGCAAATACCTCCATGCAGCGAAGCTCGAACTCGCGTTCCTCATCCGACTTCATCACCTCAGACCACGGTCTTCCCGCGGGCGGCGAAAGTTGTTGATCTGGCGGAGTCAGTCCTAGAGACTTTAGTCGAGCGAGTCGAGCAGAACGGATGGCGTCGTAGCCTTGGTCGTATCGCCCGCGGTACTTGGCGATATCGGCCGCCTTCGCATGCATGGGCCAATGAGGCGCGGTGTAGGCGACATACATGAAGAACGGCTGAGCGGCATGCTCTCGAGTGTGTTCGTCGACGAACTTCACCGCGTGATCGCTGATCGCGTCGGTGTAGTAGAACTCGGCGGGTTGGTACTGGGCGTCCGCATACGGTGAAACCAACCGATTGTCGCGGACCAGCGAGTTGGGATCGAAAAAGCTGCCGGCGCCGTGAATCGTGCCGTAGAAGCGATCGAATCCACGTTGCAAGGGCCAGTTCGCTCGATCTGCCTCGCCATCCGCTCGCACTTTCTTGGTGACATGCCACTTGCCAGCCATGTAAGTTCGATAACCGGCGGGCCGCAGCACTTCCGCGATCGTGACACACTGCCGATTCAAATCCCCTCGATACGCGTCGTGCCCAAGGTCCTCCATCATGTGGCCAACGCCCGCCTGATGAGCGTAAAGTCCGGTGAGCAGCGTCGCGCGAGTCGGACAGCAACGAGCCGTATTGTAGAACTGTGCGAAACGAACGCCGCCCTGCGCGATCGCGTCTAGATTTGGCGTCTCAATCTCGCCGCCATAGCAACCGAGATCGGACCAGCCCATATCGTCGGTCATGATGATGACGATGTTCGGCCGACGAACGGCCGATTTCGCCTCACCGGCCTCCGATTTAATTGCCAACAGCACAAAGAACACGGACACGGCCGCGACGGGACAACTCAGGTAGAGAAGAACGCGAGAGGCTGGAGGCATTTTTCGATTACTTCGTGCCAATGGAGAAGAGGAACGGGAATTCCGCGAGTGTAACGGCTCAAGAGTTTCGATGCGCGTGGGGCAGGTTTTCAACCTGCCCAGTAGGCTATTAACTCGTGGGGCAGGTTTGCAACCTGCCCGGTCAGACTCGCAGTTCGGTCCACCACGGATCACACCGAGGACTCGGATAAGGCAGGAGGAAGGAAGACGTGGGCCGACAGCGTCCACATTTGGATCGTCCCCTGACTTGCGGGGGCCGCGGTAAGCAGCGTTTGCTCAGGGCAGGTTGAAAACCTGCCCCACCTCCCTCGTGGGGCAGGTTTGCAACCTGCCCAGCCAACTCATTAACTTGCCATCGGGACAACCCCAGCTACGCCGATCATCCTACCTGCCCATATTCACTCGCCGACCAACATCAGCCACTCAACCCACTTCACCAAGCGAAATCGGTTCCACTTGCCGAGCGATTCCGATTGCCCTAGGGTGCCGCTGACAGCTCGTCGGCAAAACCACCGTTGATACAGGGCTTGAGCGTGTGAGTTTCGTACTGCGGACCGCTTTGTGGGTTACATCAATCGCCTTCGGCGCAGCGGTGTTGAACGCCTCCGCGTCGCTCGCGATTGCGCAGTACGACCGCCGTTACTCAGACGAACTGACTGTCCCCGCTGAACCGTTCGAGCGACTTCCGCCTCTCTACTCCGACGAGCCGATGGACTACTACCCGGGCGACTATTACCCGGGCGGTTCGGGGATAGATGAATACGGCGTCGCCGCTCAAGGAACTAATAACAATTCCGGCGGCATGGGGATGGGGTTCGGTGATGGCGGCAACCGCAGTCCGTTTCGCTTGAGTGCTAGTTGGCTGCCTGCGCGAACACTGAAAAACGCCCCTGGCGATTTGACGATGGATAGCCAGTCGGTCTCGCTGGGAGTACCGCTACAGATCGACGAGCGTGGGATCTGGCTGGGGTTGGCGGGAGTCGAGCGACTCGGCATCGGCACTTCGGCCGCATTTCCTCAAACCGGCTTAGTCCTACCCGACGAACTTTGGGACATCGAATTTGGCGTCATGCGAATCGAGGAACTGGGCGACGGTTGGCGAGGCGGAGGAATGGCTCGAGTCGGTTCGCCAAGCGACCGCCCCTTCGACTCGCTGCGCGACATGACGGTCACGCTGTTGGCTTTCGTGACGATCCCCAGTGGCGAACGAGATGCTTGGAGTCTCAGCCTCTTTTATTCGCCAACCGGCCAGATAGTCTTTCCTATCCCTGGCGTCGCGTACATCTGGCGTCCGAGCGATTCATTTCAGATGAACATCGGCATCCCCTTCTCTTTCGAATATCGTCCGACGGAGGAATGGTTGATCTCGGCCAGCTATCGGCCGCTGACCAACGTCGAGTGCCTGGTGCGGCGTTCGTTGGGCTGGAACTGGAGCGTCTACGCCGCCTATCGCACGGTGAACGAGACCTACTGGTTGTCGGAGCGAATCGATGATCGCGAGCGAACTTACTTCTACGATCAGCGAGTCAGTCTCGGCTTACAACGATCGCTCGGCCCCCAATGGCAGCTCGACTTCGCCGCCTCCTATGTTTTCGATCGACAGATTTTCCAAGCCGAGAAGTTCTCGGGCGATCGCAACGGCGAGTTGGATATCGATCCAGGACTGGGCGCGACGCTTTCGTTGAGTTGGAATCGTTAGTGTACCGTGCCGTGGAGCGCATCCGTAGGCGGATCTCCAACGCAGCTCATCACGATTCTGCAGGAGGGGTCGACAACGTTCGACCACTCGCTTGATGAGCCAAGACCAACTCACGCAGATGCTTGACCAACGCGAGCGCGTTGGCCAACCTCCTACCCGCTCGACCTGGATACAGCGGTTCTGGCGCGATCAATCGCGCCAGTTCGATCCATTGTTCTAGCGTGTTCGGCTTGTGTTCGAGATCAAAATCAACCGACTTCAAAACCAATCGCGGTGATCGTTCGGACCCAAGTGCGTCGAGCAGCCGAGCCACTCCGGGATGATAGACGACCACCAAATCATCCGGCCGCAAGAACTTTGCCCACGACTCGCGTACCTCTGCGAGTGGTCGCGCGGAACGAAAATCATCGCGAGTCAGTTCGAGATGCACGAGATGTTTCTCGTCAACCGCCTCGTCCGACTCGATCAATCGCCGAAAACCTTCGTCGCCCAGCAAACGCTGTGCGACCCAGACGAGCGGTCGCCGCGGCCGGTCGCCGCTCCCCTTTCCTCCCACGGTTGATTCTCCGTACGCCACCACGATCCGCTCGGGATGGTGGATCAGCGCCAGAGGAATGTTGCGCAGAGTTCGCCCTCGGTTCGCGACCACTCGCCGGTTCGCCTCTAACTTGGGATGCTCGTCCTGTCGATCGACCATGCGGTAGAAGACTTCGAGCAGTTGGTCGAAGCCCGCGGTCTCGGGCTCGAACACTCGCAACGTCGCGACGACCGCTTCGACCGTCGACAGCGCCTCGGCATTCGGTTCACGACGTATCTTGAAGCGACTCGGCGAGGTCGGTGCGAGTCGATATCGAGGCAGATTGCGCAGTGCGGGAATGTCTCGGACCAAGGTCTTCGCTTGATGCCACGTGCCATCCACAACCACCAACTGCCGGGGACGTTCTGCTGAAGGCAAATCGTCGATCAGCAGCGCGTCATCTCCCGGAAACAGCAACCCCGCATCGGGTCGAGGCTGACCGAGTTCGGCGAGTCGGTCGGATAGCTGCTGTTTGTTGTCAGCGATCAAAGTCGCGTTGACGAATGCCTTATGGACAAGGCGAGCCGTATTGAAACGATGAAAGTGCTCGCGTCGATGCTGAACCAATAACAGCTCGGTCTGATTCACGATCCTAGGCAACTCGCCGCAGACACAAGCGTTCGTGGGTCGAAAGCAATCGTAGCAACGTGGACGCGTCGGGCGAGATTCAAGTTCATTCACGTTCATGCCTTCTCACTTGAATCAACCGCCGCGCTTCGCAAGAGATCTACGCTGTGATCAAGTCTCGTTTGCCGAGGCGATGACGCCCTACGATGCAGCGACGATCGCCGCAATAAACTTCTCGCCGAAATCCTCGGTCTTCTTGTCCCCGACGCCGCGCACCTTCCGAAACTCAACCAAGTTCTTCGGGCGTTTGCTCGCCATATCTCGCAGCGACGCATCGCTAAACACAATGTACGCGGGCACTCCCAGTTCATCGGCCACTTGTCGCCGCAATTGCCGCAGCGATTCAAAGAGAGTTCGATCGACCCCTTCCCAAGACTCGTCGGCGACCGAACTGCTGCTCTTCGTCCCACTGGACGATCCGCGAGCAGAAGTCCTGCGTCGAGTCTCTTGTTCTTCGCGTTCGACCGGTTTGAGCAGTCGCGGCGTCACCTCGCCCTTGAGCAGCCGACGTCCGAGCGGCGTCACCTCCAGCACTTGATACTCGCCGACTTTATCCAAGAACCCTTGACCGGCCAATTGTTCGATCCAATCCCGCACCGCTCGTTGCGATTCTTGAGCGAGCAGGCCGTGGGTCGACAATTTTTCGTGACCGTTTTGCAGGATTCGTTGATCGTTCGAGCCTCGTAGCACCAATGCCGTATACTCGGCGCCAAATCGTTGATTCTGGCGAATGACGCTCGAGAGGATTTTCTGACCGATGACCAGTGCGTCATCGACCAGATCAACTTGCCCTAGGCATAAGTCACAGGCGCCGCACGATTCTTTATTGAGTTCTTGGCCGAAGTAGCGAATGAGCGCACGATGGCGACATACGGCGTTCGTACAATACGACGACATTGCCTGCAGCGACTCGACGGCACCCGCGCCGGGCGGCGTTTCGTCGTTGGCCCAGCGACTCTTCCAGGCCATGAAGTCGGCGCCCGAGTAGAGCAGCACGCAATCGGCTTCCAACCCGTCGCGCCCGGCACGGCCGCTTTCCTGCTGGTAGTTTTCGAGCGACTTGGGCATGCCCGCGTGAATGACATACCGCACGTTCGATTTGTCGATCCCCATACCGAACGCCACCGTGGCGATAATGGTATCCACTTTTTCCTGGACGAACGAATCTTGATGCCGATGACGTTCATCGTCGCTGAGACCGGCGTGGTAGGGGAGCGTGCGGTATCCTAGTCCGGTGAGCGTGGCGTGCAGAGTGTCGACATCCTTGCGAGTAAGGCAGTAGATGATGCCTGAGTCGCCGGGGTGCGCGTCCATGACAGCCCGCACTTGCTCGATCAACTTTTCGCGTCGTTCCACTCGGTAGATCAGATTCGGTCGATCAAACGACCCGACGAGAGTCTCGGGATTGGTCAGTCGCAATTGGGCCGCGATATCGTTACGCACTCGCGGGGTCGCGGTGGCGGTAAACGCATGGACGCCGACGCCGGGAAAGCGTTGTTTGAGCAGCGAGAGTTCACGGTACTCGGGCCGGAAGTCGTGACCCCATTCGCTGATGCAATGCGCCTCGTCGATCGCGAACAACGACACTTTCGACTCGGCCAGGAACTCGAGCGTTCGATCCTGCACCAGTCGTTCGGGAGCGATGTACAGCAGCTTGAGCGTGCCGCGGCGGATGAAGTCGGTAACCTGGCGTCGCTCCGGGGCCGTTTGCGAACTATTGATGTAGGCGGCCGAGACGCCGCAGGCCAGCAGGGCGTCGACCTGATCCTTCATGAGCGAGATGAGCGGAGAAACGACGATCGCGAGCCCTGGGAGGCAAAGAGCTGGGGCTTGGTAGCAGAGCGACTTACCGCCGCCCGTGGGGAGAACGATCAACGAATCCCGATGGTCGAGAACGGTCCGCATCGCCTCCTCTTGGAGTGGGCGAAATCGGTCGTATCCCCAGTATTTTATGAGTGCTTCCTGTAACATCTCCCACACTTCCCACGGCTCGGCGTTGCCCACGTTTTCCCCAGTATCCGGGTCGGCGAGGGATCGGGCAAGCGGGTCGAATCGGCCGCTTGCCCCTGACGGGTCCCGCAGCCACAATAGGCGATTACTCAATTCCATCGATCTTGGTCGCGCCACAGGGGAAATTGCTCGCCATGCCACGTTGCGTTCTGGCTTATTCGGGAGGTCTTGATACGTCCGTCATCCTGGGTTGGTTGATGGAGGAGGGGTACGAAGTTCACGCGGTCTATGTCGATCTGGGACAGCCGTGCGAGGACCGCGAGGCGATCCTCAAGAAGGCCCGCGACATCGGGGCGGCTAGCGCTCAGATCGTCTACGCTCAGGAAGAACTGGTGCGAGACTTCGCGTTCCCGGTTCTGCAATGGCGTTCGAAGTACGAGACGCATTATCTGTTGGGCACCTCGATCGCTCGCCCTTTGATCACCAAGAAGTGCCTCCAAGTGGCCCGCGATGTAGGGGCCGACTCGTACGCGCACGGCGCGACGGGCAAGG
Organism: Pirellulales bacterium; assembly: GCA_046349915.1. GTDB lineage: Bacteria > Planctomycetota > Planctomycetia > Pirellulales > Pirellulaceae > CAIXSC01. The sequence goes on from JAXMBL010000005.1 coordinate 624,719, forward strand.
GGAACGATCAATGCCGTTTCCAGTTGGCCGCCGACGCATTGCAGCCGGGGCTCCAAGTGCTGGCGCCGTGGCGCATGGAGCGATTCCGCAAGGCTTTCCCGGGCCGTACTGAAATGATCGCGTTCTGCAATGAACGCAACATTCCCGTCAAAGCCTCGGTCTCGAAGCCCTACAGCTCGGACGAGAACTGCCTCCACATCAGCTACGAAGCGGGCAAGCTGGAAGACTTGACTGTCAACGGCTTCGACCTGGTCGAGTTTGGAATGACGGTCTCGCCGGAACAGGCGCCCGATAAGCGCGAAGCCGTGACGATCGCCTTCGAACAGGGGGTGCCGGTTAGCGTCAACGGCCAGAAGTTGCCCGCCGACAAACTGCTGTTGGAATTGAACAAGATCGGCGGACGGAATGGCGTGGGCCGAGTCGACATGGTTGAGAATCGGTTCGTGGGTATGAAGAGCCGCGGAGTGTACGAATCGCCCGGCATGACGATCCTGTACGAAGCTCTGATGTATATCGAGCAGTTGACGATGGACCGCGACCTGATGCATCTGCGCGATCGGCTGGCGCCCGAGATCGCGGAAATGGTGTACTACGGCTTCTGGTATCATGCCAAGATGGACGCGTTGATGGCGTTCATCCGCGACGCTCATCGCAACAGCACGGGCGAAGTGACGTTGAACCTGTACAAAGGAAACGTCATGGTGTCGAGTCGTTCGAGCCCGAAGAGCTTGTACGACGAGGGGATCGCGACCATGGAAGGCGGTGGGTCGTACAATCAGACCGACGCCGAAGGCTTCCTGCGGATTCAAGGTTTGCCGAGCCGCGTGCAGGGCCGCGTTTCGCCGCGACCTTTTTAGTGAACTCGCTGGCGGCTCGCGCCAGTGAACATTTACAGTGACTAAGAACATGCGTGGGACGGTATGCCGTCCCATGCAGCTCGTCCCAAGAGTCGTTCGGCGTGATCCGCCCAGGCGCGGGCCGGCAGGTGAAACATGTACCTGGTGGAAAATCCCGTCCTGCAGCGCGAACTGCTCGTCAATCTGCGGATGAAGCGGGCCTTCTTCCTGCTGTTCATCTATCAGGCGCTGTTGGCTTCCGTGGTCTATTTCGCGTGGCCGCAAGACACGCGAGTCGATCCGACTCGACATGAATCTGCCCGGCAACTGATTGACCTATTCTTCGTAGGTCAGTACATGCTGGCCTCGTTGATGGCGCCTAGTTTCGCAGCGGGGACCATCACGGGCGAGAAAGAGCGGAAAACCTATGAGATGCTGCTGGCCAGTCCGTTGAGGCCTGCGGCGATCGTGCTGGGGAAACTACTCGCCTCGCTCACCCACTTGGCGGCCCTGATCTTTGCGTCCTTGCCGATCGTGATGTTATGCCTGCCGTTGGGCGGCGTGTCGCTTTGGGAAGTATTGGCCGCCTACCTGGGGCTGATCGTCTCCGTCGTGACATTCGGCATGGTGAGTGTGGCGTGTAGCAGTTACTTTAAGCGGACCGCTGCCTCGCTGGTGGTGTCGTATCTGGTGATTTTGCCGCTGGCACTGACGGGCGTTTTGATCTGGTTCGCGCTCGCTGATAGTCAGGCATGGTTGCGTCTGCTGCTGACCATCACCGTCTTGCCGGCTTGCGCGGCCGCGATTTGCTTTTTGCTGTTCATGAACACCTGCGTGCGGTTGTTGCATCCGCCCGATGTCGGCAGCGAAGGCAAGGAGGTCGTCGACCTGGAGCAGGAAGCACAAGAGGCCGTGGGGTTGGTCATCAATCGCGATCAATTTCCCGATCGACTGTTCGCGCCTGCCAAGCGCGACGACTTGATGGAGGACGGTGCGAATCCGGTCTACGACAAGGAAGTACGCAGCGAGATCTTCAGTCAGGGAACGTTGATGCTGCGATTGGTGATCCAGGTCAGCATGTTCCTGGCGATCCCCATCATGGCGATTTGCCTTTATATCGCCCCGCAGTACGCGGCGATGTATATCGGTTACGTGCTGATCTTCAACTTGCTGGTGGGGCCGGTGTTTTCGGCGGGCAGTGTGACGAGCGAGCGAGAGCGCGAGACGCTCGATTTGCTGCTGACCACGGTGATCAGTCCGTGGCAGATCCTATGGGGAAAACTGATTGCGGGTCTCCGCATTTCCAGTGTGCTGACTTTCTTTCTGGTGTGGCCCATCCTGTTGGCCGCTTTGATGGTTCAAGCCTACTGGACCAACTTGCTGGCAGTCGGCGCGTACCTGTTGATTATCTTGTTGACTTGCTTGACCACCGCCATGCTCGCGCTGTTTTGCAGCGTGATGTTTCGAAAGAGTTCGGTCAGCATGATGACGACGTATGCCGTGATCGTGTTCCTGTTTTTCGCGCCGATGGCGGTGAACTTTTTCGCTCGCACATTCTTTCCGAAGGAAGTCGGATTGTTCGCGTCTGCCGCGGCGACGACTGAGAATTCGCGGGAGGAGTCGCGGGGACGAGGTCGACGACCGAAGTCGGGCAATCAAACGACGCCCGCCGACGAGTCTAATTCGAACGAATCCGCTAGCGGTCCCAACTCAGCCGAGGCCGACAAGCCGGGCTCGAGCTCTGCCGGTACCGCCTCGTCCGCGACTCCAGGTTCCACTGCCCCTGGTTCAACATCTACGCCCATGCCGATCAGTGGTTTAACTCCCCCTGCTCCGCCTCGACATTGGACGAAGATGCTGGGAGTAGCGAGTCCCTTTTCGACGGCGTTCGAAGTGCCGCTGAAGGCGGACCCTTTGACTCGCGATGACATCACCGTCGCGCCCAAAGGCGACTGGCTGATTTTCGGCGGTCATCTTGCTTTCACTTTGCTGCTGAATGGCGGCTTGCTGTTGGTGATGATCTGGCTGTTCCGATCGCGCTGGCGAGTGTCTGGCGATGCCATGTAATCCAGGGGCTGGCCTGGCCGGCCCGACCGGCTGTAGTTGAGTCGGCCGTTGTGCTATGGAAACTCTCACACCACTTTGGCCCATCCTGTGGCTATCCCTTTTTGTGAGTGGATGCGCTGTGCTGGGCAGCTCGGTCGTTGGGCTGCCCCTGGGAGTGTGGCTGGGGCTAAGTCGGTCGCGGTCTCGTTCGATTCTGGCGAGTTTAATTCAGACGGGAATGGCGATGCCGCCCGTGGTGGTCGGGCTATTTGTCTACTTGCTGCTGTCTCGTAGCGGACCACTCGGTCCATTGGGCTGGCTGTTTTCTCCCCAGGCAATGATCGCGGCTCAGTTCCTCTTGGATTTACCCTTCGTGATCGGCATCACGATGACGTCCGTTTCGGCAGTTCCGCGAGATCTCGAGTGGCAACTGCGTTCACTGGGCGCCAGCCGACTCCAAGCACGCTGGCAAATCGTGCGGGAAGCTCGCGCGGGAATTCTGTTAGCAATTGCGGTCGCCCTGGGTCGCAGCCTTTCCGAAGTGGGCGCTGTCTGGCTAGTGGGCGGTAATATTGAGGGCCACACACGAGTGGTGACAACCGCCATTGTGCTGGAGACCAACCAAGGCAATTTCGCTCGAGCTATGGCCTTGGGTTTTGTCCTGATGACAGTGGCGTTAGGCCTTAATCTGTTGATTGTGCGGTATCAGGGGAGAGTGTCCCCATGAATCAATCGCCGATTTGCGAGTGCGAGGATTTGAGGAAGCAACACAGCGCGAACTTTACGTTGTGCATCGAATCACTGACACTGAACGCAGGTGACGTGCTTTGTCTCGTGGGACCGACGGGTTCTGGCAAGAGTACATTGTTGCGACTTCTGTCAGGGTTGGATCGCCCGACCTCTGGCAGCTTGTCGCTTCTCGGACAGCCGATTTGGTCGAATGCCTTGACGCTGGAACTACAACGGCAAGTGGTGGTAGTTCCGCAAAAACCGCTGCTGTTGGCGGACTCGGTGCGATACAACGTCGAATTTGGACTGCGAGTGCGCGGGGATCGTGATGCTCGCGTCCGTTCTGACGCAATGCTAGCCAAGTTTGGCCTTTCTCGATTCGCGAACCAACCTGCTCGGACGCTATCAGGAGGCCAGATGCAGCTCGTCGCCATCGCTCGAGCGCTCGTCTTGGAACCCAGCGTGTTGTTGCTGGATGAACCGACCGCGCATCTTGACCCAGCTCATGTGGCACTTGTTGAACAAGTGGTTCTCGATGAATGGCGGCGAACCGGCATGTCCCTTGCGTGGGCCACACACAATTTGTTTCAAGCTCGGCGAGTGGCCACACGAGTGGGCCTCATGCTGGAGGGGCGAATGATTGAGATAACTTCCACGGAACAGTTTTTCGCTTCTCCCAGAGACGTGAGAACATCCCACTTCGTCCAGGGAAAAATGGTGTATTAGCATGAATCGGCTTCTGTTTGCTGGACTACTGACTTGGATTGCGATGTGCGTCGGCTGTGCCGAGCGCCCTACCCCACCTCGGCCGATAACGCTCGCGACAACTACCAGCACCCGAGACAGCGGTCTGCTCGACGAGTTGCTTCCTGTCTTCTCGCGCGAGACGGGGATTGAAGTGCGAGTGGTTGCGGTGGGGAGCGGACAGGCCCTGGAGCTTGGTCGACGCGGCGATGCCGATCTTCTGCTGACTCACTCACCTGACGCGGAAAAGAAGTTCATGGATGAGGGATGGGGCGAGAGTCGGCGGTCGGTCATGGTAAACGATTTCGTGATCCTGGGACCCGCGAAAGACGAAGCGAACGTCAAACTGGCGAAAACGGCGAAGGAGGCGTTGCTGGCGATCGCCGCCGCACAGCAGACATTTGTGTCTCGCGGCGACGACTCAGGGACTCACAAGAAGGAACTAGATCTATGGAAAGCGGCGGGCCTTATGCCGGAAGGAGATTGGTATCTACGAGCCGGTTCGGGCATGGCGGCCGTGTTGCGGATGGCGAACGAGAAGGAGGCGTACACGCTTGCAGACCGAGCGACCTATTTGGCACTCAAAAAGGAGTTGAGTCTCGTCGTGGTTTTCGCCGGCGATCCCCAGTTACTGAACCATTACTCGGTTATCACGCTCAACTCGAGTAAGCACCCGCACATTCAGTCCAAGTCGGCCGAACGTCTTGCCGAGTTTCTAGTATCGCCCTCGGGTCAAAAATTGATCGGCGAGTTTGGAGTGGCGCGATGGGGGAGTCCGCTCTTCACGCCCAACGCGGCAGGGCAAAAAACCTTGCTAGCAGAACCAGTCCTGGACTAGCGTGGTTGGAAGGGACGATGGCGCGGACCTGCCTTCGTCCCACGCCAAACTAAGCTAGCCCTGGCCGCCCAATCCCGCATCCCAGCCACACTAGTCCAGATGTGAGTATAGTGGTAGTTCTTCGTCTGGCTGCCCATAATCTGCATCATCGCGCATAACTCCTGGAGACGCTCATGATCGCAAGGCGCCGATACCAGCCCATCTTAACAGCTTCCCTCGCGTTGCATGGGATTCTAGCGTTGTTGCTAGGCGAGAACGCGTGGGGACAACCGATTCACCGCGACGACGTTGCCGTCCCACCGCAACAATGGTCACAGGAAGCCGAGCACGGGGCGTACCTAGCGAGTGAACTTCAGAAAACAAAACCGAATAGCAAACCATCCCAATTTGAAACCAACCAGGGGCGATATGCTGGAGAGATCGGCACTCCCCAGCTCTCGCCACGCGGGCGATGGATTGCGCTTCCCACAGGGAACATCTGTCGTTTATGGGATACTCATAGCGCGCGTGAACAACATCGCTTACTTCATCTCAGTAAGGAAGAAGACAATAGTGTTAGTTGGTGCATAGCTTTCGCCCCGAACGAGAGCCTAATTGCTACGGGCCGTAATCGAGCTTCTCTGACTTCATCCGACGAGTTTATCGGCATTTGGAGCCTAGAAACAGGCGAGTTGGTCCATCGCGTGACAAAAGATGCGCTCCCCGAAGACGTACACTACCTTCCCAGTCTACATGGCCTGCGATGGTCGCCCGATGGTTCAAGGTTGATTTCCGTTCTCGCAGACGGGCGCATTCTATGGTTTGATACCGAACGATTCTCCATACAAGGCAAGGTACCTATTAAATCAAGCGCGGAACTTTACTACCGAAACTCCCAAGAGGGCTGGTGGGAAGCGCCCACCTGTTTCGTCAACGATCACAACCTGTTGCATTTGTCCGAAGGTAAGTACAACGGGCGAGAAAACAATGACACACTTTACAATATTCTCCGAGACTCGGCTGCAATTGCGTCACGCCTTCAGTTTTCAGATCAGACGAAGGACGGATCGCGAGGGAGTGCGATCAAGATGTCAGTGGCTCGAATAGCCGGTCTATATGCCCTGTTGTGGAAGAGATCGTGGAGTGATACGCACCCTGAAGTCTCTATACACAGATTAGCAGACGACTCTGAAGTCAGAACCTTCAGATTTCATGACCTAAACGCAGTACAAGTGCATCTCTCCGAGGATGGCGCTCGGCTGATTGCGGGAGCTTGGAATGAGAGCATTTTATGCGACGTAGAGACAGGCGTTGCGCTTGGTAGATTGCCATTGACTAATGTCACTCTGTCGCCTCACTCGCCGTTTCTTCTAGGGAAATCTCCCTATACCAACAGGTATGCTTCACTTTGGTCAGCGGTCGAGATAGGAGAGTTTCTCCGACTGTACCCCTTTGCGACGGAGAGACAGTGGTGCGCAGTGACTGCAAGCGGTCGAGTTCATGCATCCCAAGGGCTTCACGAACAGGTCTCTGGGTACCCCTATCGGGATAATGAATGGTATCGTGTCGCCTTCAAGGGATTTAAGGACGAACAACAGACCCCAACCTTACCACTCGTCTTCAAGGGAGTCCCCCCCGCGTTAGCCTCAAGGTGTCCACCAAGGTACTCTCCACCCGAGTTGGACGTGGTAGTAATGAAAGTCATTGATAATCGAGCCGAGATACGAGTCCGATTGAGAACTTTTGGCCAGAGCGTAAGCGCGAAACAGTGTCGCTTCGAGTGCCTAGAATTGCGCGCCCTGGACTCCCACGCCGCAGTCGCTCTGCGCGAGGACGGAGCACCAGGCCAATCGTCGCTGGAATCGGAGCCATCGCCGCAACCCAAACCGTCGTCTCCCGCTCCACCGGAAACAGACCGAAAGGCGAACCGCAACTCTGACGCTCGCGATGAAGTGCGTCATGAAAAAAGATCTCAGGGAACGGTTGACTTTGCGTTTCCCCCAGGTATGAATCAGGCGACATTGGTCTTCACGGCAACTGATTCCCTCGGAATTTCAACGAAGCCAGTTCGCGTTAGTGTCGTGCGATCCGAGAAGGTGAATGAAGCTGTCGGCCGCCTCATCATACTTGCGATCGGCGTGAGTCAACATAAGTACCCCGAATACAATTTGCGCTATCCAGCCTCCGATGCCAAAGCGTTGTGCGTGCTGATGAGCAAACAAGTTGGTCTGCGATTTGCAAGTGTTGAGCAGCAACTCTATGTCAACGAGCGGGCTACCGCGGACAACATACGCGATGGGCTATCTTGGCTCCAAAGGATATCCACCCCAGAGGACCTCGTCATGGTTTTTATCGCGGGACATGGAATCAGGGGACGGCGAGGCCTGTATTACATGCCACACGAAGGCGACCCAGAAAATCTACAGAACACATGCCTTAATTGGGAAGATATTGGCAAGGGTTTGACCACAACAGAAGCGCAACAGATCATCTTCTTGTCGGACGTCTGCCATGCCGGAGGTTTTGCGAAGTCGGAATTAGCGATGCAGAAAGACTTAATCATAAGCCTTTCCAAGCTGAAGAACGTCTTGATCTTTGCTTCATCCGGCGCAGATGAAGTGTCCTCCGAGTTCGACCGTTTGAGACACGGCGTCTTCACCTGGGGACTGATTCATGCCTTTCAACCCCACGTAGCTGGTGGAGATTCGCTTAAACTGCAGGATTGGGTAAAGCGAACAATCCAGGTTGTTCAGCGTGAAACATCCGGACAGCAAAACCCATTCGTGCCTGCCACTGGCGCTTACGATCGCGATACTCTGATAGGACGATTCCCTCGTTGAGTCGACCGACCCAATCCTGGCGCTGCGCGCGTTAATAGATTGGCGGCAAGATCATTTTTCTGGATGAATCTATTCTAGTCGCGAATACACTGGAAAGACGCTATACGCCGAATCCGTAACGGACGCCGAGCCAGACGGTGGGTTCGTCGGGAGTCGTCCAGTCGACTCGATGCTTCATGTGCGCAGGGATGTTGACGAAGTCGCCGACGGTCATTTCGACGATACGGTCCTCGAACTGCAATCGAGCGGCTCCTTGGAGCACAATGACCCACTCGTGGTCGGCTTGGTCGTACCAGAAATCGCTCGGCGACGAGTGACCGTGCGAGATGATGCGTTCAATTCGCACATGGGGCTCGGCGAGCAGGATCTGCACCAATTCTTTTGGAAGCTGCGAGGGGAGTTCCGCAAAGATGTTAGTGCGAGGCGCTGCGAGTTCGTCGCTGGCCGACGCCGTCGAACTCAAGGGCTGAAAGCGAGGGACAGCCTGACCGTTCACGGCGACCGTTTCGCTGAACATCTGCCGAGGCCGCACCCAAAGTCCCCGTTCGCCGTACTCGGGCCGATAGACGACCAGTTCTTCGAGCGACTCGCTATGTCGAGCGACTCCTAGAACCGAGTATTCGTTGCCCTTGTAGTGTCGATAGCGTCCAGGCTGAATGGAAGTCGAATGGTCCATGGGAGTGGGTCGGAGAATGTTTTTTTGGAAACACGAAACCCTGATCGTAGCTTCTCGGCGAGTGGATCGACAGAAGCAAGCGACGAACAATGGCCGCACCGCTTCAGATCCAGGATGAAACAAACGCGCAACATATAAAGGATTAGATTATGCGGCGACGGGACGGGACGACGTGGGCGCGCGACGGGGCAGACTCGCGGACTTTCCTCGGTCGAGCGACGCGGTCTCTTTCGTGCGCTCGTTTGATTGGGTGCTGACAACGTAAAGCCTGACGTCGCTGGTCAGGTCCCTCGTGTTACCAATGACCAATGACCAGTGACCAGTGACCAATGACAGCCATCGAGAGGCGGTATTCGCGGGGCGACGGCCTGTGCTGCTTTGCCGGAGGCAAAGGCAACAGTCGTGGAATCCAAGGTGATCTGCGAACCGGTGGTGTCGCTTCGCTCAACCACCGGCTAATGGCTATCAAGCCTCCAGCTTGAGGAAGAATGCCTTGCTTCTTCAGGCCGTTCTTGTTGAAGAGCACCTATCGCCGCAGATCGTTCTCCGCAGCTTGGTCGAGGGCTCGCTTGAACAGAGGTTTCTTCTTACTTCTCATTCCCTTAGTCCTTACTTGGCAAAGACTAACCGTCTCTCGGCTCGACCTCTGTCGCAAATCGACAACGATTGCCTTAAACTCCCGTGCAGCCTCTGCTACCCTTACCCCAAGTTTGCATGCATCTGAACATTTCCGGACGGCGGCGAACGGGGCGATGCGTTAACCGCGGGGAGTGAGCGGCCATGGATCGAGATTTAGCGAACGAACAAGAGCGAAGTTTTACCTTCGCCGAGTTCTTTGCTGGCATCGGGCTCATGAGGATCGGGCTGGAGAAATCGGGACAACGCTGGAAATGCATGTTCGCGAACGATCTGGACGAAACCAAACGCCGCATTTACGCCGGACACTTCGGCAGCTCGATCGATGAAGTAGATGGTTCGGACGTCCACGTGCTGTCCGCTGCCTCGATGCCCACAGTCGATTTGGCGACGGCGTCGTTCCCCTGCACCGATCTGTCGGTGGCGGGCGCCCAGGCAGGCATCCGGAGCGGCGAGTCCTCGGCGTTTTGGGGGTTTCAGCGAGTGCTGAATGAAATGGGCGCTGAACGGCGTCCGCCGGTAGTGCTGATCGAGAATGTCGTTGGCTTTCTGACGTCCCACGGCGGTCGTGACTTTCGCGACGCATTGCTGGCATTGAACCAGCTTGGATACAGGGTCGATCCCTTCATTCTTGACGCTCGATGGTTTGTTCCTCAGAGTCGCCAGCGCATGTTTGTCGTGGGCGTGCTTCCTCATCTTGCGGATGGCGACGATGGCCGAAACGTCGCTGAATCCCGTATTCGGCCTGGCAAACTGACGGCTTTCATTAGATCCCATGCAAGCGAAATTGACTGGAGTATCCGCGAGCTTCCCGAGCCTCCGTTGAAAGCGGAGAAGTCGCTGAAGAGCATCGTGCAAGATCCGCCGATTGGGCACGACGATTGGTGGAACGCCACTCGCGTCGACTACTTTTACAACCAAATGTTCCCTCGACATCAAGAGTGGATCGACAAGCGTCGTCACGCTTCGACCTATCACTATGCCACGGCATTCCGTCGCGTGCGCCCCCAAGACGATGGCACGAAAAGGTCGATGGCCGAGTTGCGAACGGATGGCATCGCCGGTTGTCTGCGAACGCCGAAGGGCGGCAGCGCCAGGCAGATTTTGGTTCGAGTTGGTCGAGGGCGACTCGACGTCAGACTGTTGTCCGCGGACGAGTGCGCGTCGCTGATGGGAGCGGACGGCTATCGCATGGTTGGGACGCTGAACCAAGCGCTCTTTGGGTTCGGCGACGCTGTCTGCGTCGACGCTGTCTCTTGGATTGCGACGAACTATTTGCATCCCTTGCTGACGGCGGCAAGGGATGTCGGCGAGCCAATCAAATGGACAACCTAACTCCCGCTCAGCGCAAACGAACGATGGCGTCGGTGCAGGCGAAGAACACGACGCCGGAATTGGTGGTTCGTCGCATCGTGCATGCGTTGGGATTTCGCTACCGACTCCACTCGGCGGACTTGCCGGGCAAACCCGATATCATTCTCAAGAGTCGCCGGAAGGTCATCTTCGTGCATGGTTGCTTCTGGCATCGCCACTCCTGCGGCGGCGGGCGTTCCATGCCGACGACCAATCAAGAGTACTGGTTGGCCAAGTTCGAGCGGAATCGAGCGCGAGATTCGAAGATTCAAGCTGAGTTGCGCAAAGCCGGCTGGTCGGTGTTGGTGATCTGGGAGTGTGAAACCCGGCCCGCCCGACTGCAACGACTCCAATCACGACTCATGAAGTTCCTGGGCTAACGTGGCGATACGCTCGGGAGAAGGCGTATCGTATGAAGCGGGCGACGAGCTCGTAATGGTGTTCGGCGATTTGGCAAAACTTTGGGCGATCCTGCGGCCTTCCATGGCCGCTTTCCACACTACCTTGCATCCCATTCGCGTCCGCTTCACCTCTCAGCTTGTCGCCGTGCTTGGCGGACCAGCAACTCGGATCCGCCACGGTCAGTTCGTCGTATCAGGTGGTCACACTCAGTACGAACTGGTTGATCAAATCAAGTTTCGGAGCGAGTCGGGATGCGTCAGCCGACGACAGAAGCCCTTGCCTCTGCAGGTAGTAGGCTTCGAAGGACCACGCCCAATCTTCCATGGGGTTTGCGGCTCCTCCACCGTAGAACGTCGCCGTGCTGGCGGAAGACCACGATCCATCGCTACGTTGGCGCCAACCGCTGAGCGACAGCCATTGAGTCCAGCGTGGGTTTTCCACGTCCCAGTTGTGAGCGATTTCATGGATCACGGTCAGATCCAGTTCGGCCTTCCCGTTATTGAAGCCCACATCGGTGATGGACATTCGCCCGCCGCCCAGATTCCAGGCGTATATTCCCGCACCCGACTCCTGCAGATTAGCTCCCCAGCGTTCAAAGACCATGTCCGTACCGGTATTGGTCTTGAGCAGAGTTGTATTGTTCGTCAGCCGATGGTACCAAGCGAGCGAGTCGTCGACTTGTTCGATCTCCGTTTCGGTCCAAAAATCTCCCTCCCACGTCTCTTTCCCCACGGTTTTCACGCCATAGGTATCGACGAAGTGGATGACGGCATCGCTCGACTCGCGATCATTCACGGTGTGGTACGCGATGTCGCTGAGTGCGGCGTCCCATACGAGTATCCGATCCGCTCCGGTACCACCACTCAGCGAATCGTGGCCTTCGCCGCCGAATAGTCCATCGTTGCCGCTCCCTCCGAGCAGAACATCGGCGCCGCTATCCCCGAATAGTCGATCATTCCCCTCGTTTCCCAGAAGTCGATCGTTTCCCGCTCCACCCCACAGTAGATCGTTGCCGCTGTCGCCATACACCACATCGTTTCCGTCACCGCCGTACATCGTATCGTCGCCGCCCGATCCATACAGCGTATCGTTGCCACTACCTCCGTCGATCGATTCCGCGTCGGAGCCGCCATAAACCGCATCCGCGCCCGCACCTCCTTGAATGACGTTGCGACCACCCATGCCATACAGTTTGTCGTCGCCGTTGCCGCCATCGATCGTATCGATGCCCGAGCCGCCGTAGATGGTGTCATTTCCATCGCCTCCGCGGAGGATGTTATTCCCCGACGAGTCGCGTAGGATGTCGTTCGCCTGACTTCCAATCAAGACGTCATTGCCTGCCCCACCGTCAATCGTCGCGGGCAACACTTTATTGTACAGCGTCCCGAGGATGGGATCGGGGTGGTAGAAGGGGATATTGGAAACCTGGACCGTATCATTCCCTCCACGTGCGTCGACTTGGATACGACCGACTCCTAGAGTCGGAGTGGAGAATACCGCCGTCCCGTTGTCGTACACAACCGTATTGATTCCATGATTGACGACCGCAATCTTGTCCGCACTATCGCTCCCAGTAACCGTCAGCGTGGCATCCGACCCCAGAAACGCGTTAATCGCGAACATCTTTCGATCCTCGAGCGACTCTAGCCGTAGAGTTCGTTGCTCACGACGCGCCCCCGGACCGTTTGGGCGACCGATTTGACCTTTGCGATTCGACCGACTCAACAGTGCTTGGAACTTCTTGAACATGTGCGTGACTCCTGCGTTGAAGGTTTAGTGATTTGCCTGCCAACAGAGGAATTGCCGTCGCTCGTTCCCAGCGGACACAGATTTCAAGATTTTTCGAAGTTCTGAAAGTGGGATGGGTCCAGGGAAGCGAGACCCCTGAGTTTTACCTTAGGCCATGGACTACAATTCTGGTCGTCTGAGGAAGGATCTCGCGCAGCGCGCGAATTGGCTGGAATTGAATCCCTCCCCCCATGAACTGACGCAGGATTCTCGATGGACGATCAATTCGAAGAACCATCCCTAGACCAGCTAGGCGAGTCGTTGGATGACCCCCGGTTTTCCATGTTGCGTGGACTATCGAACGGAGAGGAACGTGCCTATGTCGAGTTCTGGCGCCGTTATGGCGATCGTTTGCGAGCCCTAGCGGATGCCCGACTGCCGGCTTACTTGCAAAATCGGTTGGAGGCGGACGATGTCGTCCAGTCCGCCTGCCGATCGTTCTTTCGCCGAGTCACTGGCGGAGAGCTCACACTCAGCGACTCAGAGAACCTATGGCGTCTTCTCTGCGCGATGACCTTGAACAAGGTACGGATGCAGATTCGTTACCACATGCGTCAACGGCGGTCTCCGCGACGCGAAGTTCCACTGGAGACGCCGGCCGAGTCGTCTACGGCTCCGAACATCCAACCGGCCGCGGCCGCCTCCACGCCCGAAGAACTGGCCATGTTCGCGGAACAACTAGAGCAGTTGATGTCCGCCCTGTCTGACGAGGAGCGGCGGATGGTCGAGCTGAAACTCCAGGATTACTCCGGCGAGGAAATCGCCTCGCGTCTTAACTGCTCCGAACGGACCGTGCGCCGGCTTCTCCAACGAGTGCGAGATCGCTGGCAAACGTATCTTCGAGAATCTTTGGGAGCAGATCCCGCATCGTGATGCAAAGGCACAAGTAATCAGACGAGGGCGTCCGAATGGATTACCTGAGCTTATCGGAACACATTCACGAGGGCATTCGACGCGAGTTCGAAGCCGACTGGATTGCTAACCAAGCGCGACCGCTTCGCGACTACCTGCCAGCCGCGACCGATATTGGTTATCTTCCGACACTGGTCGAATTGGTGTGCATTGAGATCGAATTTCTTGGGCGACGCCAAGCATCGCGACACTCGCCTGATCCCCAGAAACCTCTGTTTCTCCTCGAGCCGTATCTGAGGGAGTTTCCCGAACTGGCGAACGTCTCATTGCTGAGACGACTGGTTCGCGAAGAGTGGCTCGTGCGAACAGCCATGGGTGAACATCCCACGGTTGCGGAATTGCGAGCCAGGTTTCCGCAGCTCGCGTCGGTCGAGGATATCGAGCTCTGCCCGAGCGGCGTTGAAGCTATTGAACGCAGCCGTCGGCAGTCAACCTCGCCGCCGCCGGAAGATCAGGTCGCCACACAAGATTTCGTTCCACGCCCAGAACTCGCCGCCAACGACCCGACACTCACATTCTGCGTCCGTGATGCAGACGGCGCAATGAGCATCCCCGCAGCAAGTCGGACGCAGGCAGCGAGTCTTAGGGAGTTCGCCGACGGCACGCGCGTGGCGGGACGTTATCAACTAGATCGGGAACTCGGGCGAGGCGGAATGGGGCGGGTTCTCTTGGCGCATGATACGCGTCTCGATCGTCCAGTTGCGCTCAAAGTCATGCTTTCTCCCTCGCCGTCGCGCGACATGGAGGAATACCGCGTGTGGCAAGAGATGTTTGCCGAGGAGGCGCGCTTGGGGGCCGGTCTCCTGCATCCAGCAATTGCCACCGTATTCGACTATGGTTTCCATAACGGGCTGCCTTTTGCCGTATTCGAGTACATTGGCGGACTTTCGTTGCGCGACTTGATACGGCGCCGCGCCCCGCTGCCGCTCGAGGATGTACGTCGAATCGTGGCGCCCTTGGCCCAGGGCTTGGACTTCGCGCATCAACGGCGCGTCGTCCATCGAGATTTAAAGCCGGAGAACATTCGGTCCACGGAGGACGAACAATTCAAGATTCTCGACCTGGGACTCGCCAAGCGATTTGACTTGAACGAGGACGATTGGCGTTTTGCGGGCACTCCCGCCTATGCGGCGCCCGAACAGGCGGCCGAGCAACCTTCCGACGGCCGCGCGGATCAGTATGCGTTGGGCCTGATCACTTATGAACTATTGACAGGGAAGCGTCCGTTTCATGCCGCTACGGTGCGGGAATACCTGAAGTTACACCAGCATGCGCAACCGCCCTCGCCCGCCGATGTTTCTCCTGGTTTGCCTAAAGACGTTTGCGCGGCCGTACTCCGCGCTCTCGCGAAAGATCCGCATCAACGCTTCGCCACCTGCGAAGACTTTGCAACGGCGATTGGCTGTCGACTGATGAGTCAAGCCGCCTTGCTGCCGACCTCGCTAGGCGAGCAAAGTGTACGCGTTGCGCGATCTTCCTTTTCAATCGACTGGAGCCAGGCTCGCCGCGGTGCGCACCTACTGTTGTTTCCCGATACCCTCTGGGTCTACCACCGTGGAGCAGTCCGCCGCTGGCCCTTAAAGCGCTTGGACGATGTACGCCGATCCTTTCAGGGACATTCCCTACAGGTTACTTGGCGAGGCGACGAGGCGATCCAGAAAGAAGTATGGCATTTCCCCAGCAAGTCCATCTGCGCTCGCTGGGAAGAAGACCTCCGCGCCGCGTCACAGCAAGCAAAACTGACTGCCGCCGACGCCCCCGTGACACCCGCTCGTCCTCCACTCATGATTCTCAGCGGCCGTCCACACGTCGCCATGCAAATCCTCGGACAGATGGAATCGCGCCAGCCGACTCGCTGGCAGGCGACGGCGTCATTGTCGCTGCGAGCCGCTGCCGCCGGCGCTGACGCGGTTGTGGATTTGATCCAAGAGCGTTTATTTGGTCCACAGCGATCGGAGTACCGTTTAACGGCCCGACCTGTGAAGGTGTCCAGCGAGAGCGCCCTGGTCGAACTTGCGACTCGTTGGTCTGCGGAGCAAGTCGCACAGATCACAGCAGGCGCGGGTAAACTCGCGGGGATCGTGGCTAGCCTCTACGTGGGCCTGACTGCTTTGCCCAGGTTAGTGAACTGGGTTGTCGGAGCATCCCTGGGATGGCCGTCGATGATAATGGAATTGATCGGCGAATGGTCGCGCGGTCTAGGGGGCCCCTGGCTGATTTCACTCGCGGGGCTATTTCTCGTGATGGCGTTCTTGCGCATACTCAGGTGGCCGCAGTTGGCGGGCGTGGCGTCCTATGCCACGCGAATTGCGGCATTTGCGCCCGTGCTCGGGACGACGGCTTCCATGTGCTTCCTTGGACTGGCGCCAAGAGACTGGCATGGCCAGATTCAAGTACTGGCCGAATCCGCCGGACATCTGCTATTCGCGGTTTGGCTTTCGGATCTCGCACGTCAGCTAAGCGAGCTCGCTCGCCACACGCAGCACTTATTTGAATATCGTAGTGCTCCGCGCCGCAGAACGCTCGTCACGCGCTGCCTGTATGGCGTATCCACCGCCTTCGGTGCGACCGCGGCAGCGGTGACAGCCTGGCTTGCGTTCAACACACTCACGCATTCCGGCAGCACGCAGCTCTTGGCAGGCGCCATCGAACAACAATTCGCGCCGCTGCAGAACGCATTGGTAGAACGACAGTCGGTCGTTGGCACTCGTGAATCCAAGCTCCAGTTACTGTCTCAACTGACAGAGCAATCTCGCAGACAGAACGCCTTCCTGCCTGATTCCCAGTCGGAAGTCATGGTTCGCATCGTATCCATGCTTGCAGACCCCGACCCCAAAGTTCGCGAAGAAGCGTGTCACGCGCTCGCTCGCGTCCGCACGTTGCCAATCGACGCCGTGAATGCGCTCGCGGATCGGCTAAACGAGGACGCACCCGAAGTGCGTTCCGCAGCATTTAGGACGATTGAGACGACTTATCGGGATAATCGCCAAGCGATTTCACCAACGCTGGCCACCGGTTTGAGGAGTCATCTATTGGTCTGTAAGCGGCCAGATCGCGCCCAAGTCCTGACCCTCCTGCAGAAGCTGGACCGCCAGTGGGCGAATCAGCCGGAACTGTCGACTTTCGCGGAACAGCTCGAACAGGAATTGACCGATCAGGATCACCGTATCCGCCTAGGGGCCGCTGAATTGCTTGCTCAGCTCGGGACGGTCGGACGATCTTCAATACCGCGGCTCACGACTCTGCTTACTGACATCGACATGTCCGTCCGCATGACCGCCCGCCGTGCTCTAGATTCACTAGAACCTGCTTGGCAACAGTCCCAGGTGGGTCGAACCTATGCCGAAAATCTCCTCCAACAACTGAGCAACGGCGCCTGGGAGCAGAGAATCCAAGCGGCGGAATCACTCTCCGTTCTTAATCATGAATGGCGTCGCCTCGAACCAGCTCGTCAGGCAATGCCTGCGCTGCTTGAGATGCTTGCGATCAGTGCTTCCCATCAGCAGCAGACAGTGGTCCGGATACTCGATAACATCGATGCCGACTGGAGAAAGACTCAAGACTGCAGCGGTAGTCTGGAGCAATTGATCGAACGATTGCGATCCAACAAACCGGAAGAACGGGCAGCCGCCATCTCGGGAATGCAGATGCTGGGGACCGCAGCGTCCGCTGCCATCGGCCCGCTACTCGATCACTTTCTCGAAGTCGATCTGGACGGCAAGTTGAATGCTCTACTAGTGCTCGACGCAATCGACCCGCAGTGGAGTCGCTCGCCAGCCTTTATCACTCGCCTGGATAACGTCGCGAAAAGCGCGCGACAGGAAGTCCGGTCGCAGCGCGTAACCGCTGTCCGACTCTTGAGTCGCATGGACCCAGGTCAGTCGCAGTCCAACCATTTATTGGTCGAGCGTTTGGCTGACGAGGATTCCGCCGTGCGTCGAGAAGCTCGAGAAGCCTTAGTCCGTCGTGCAGACTCTGTTCACGACGAACTGTTGCCCGCCATCCTCGCAGTGCTCCTCGTTAACTTCTCTAACCGGAGCGCCGACGAGACATTCGCAGTCTCTGCTTTGCTCGACCGAATCGACAAGGATTGGCGGTCGAACTCCACCGCGGTTTCGACCCGCGAGAAGGCCGCCGTGCTGCTACAAAGCGACTCCGCGGAAGAACGACGCGTGGCAGTGAGCGCGCTGTCGGTATTTGGCGAGTCCGCGCGGTCATCGCTGCCCTCGCTACTACCGCTGTTGATGGATCGAGACACACGGACTCGCGAGGCGGCTCTGACGGCTGTCCAGCGAGTTGATCCGAAGTGGTCCGCCACTTCGGCCTTCCACGACCTGATACCGCATGTCGTTCAGCGGTTGGACGACGCAGATTTAGGCGTTCGGCGAGCGGCCTTGAGTTTATTGGCTCAGAACCAAGGCCTAAATCACACGGGGAATATTTGGTGGGATACCTGGCAAACCTGGATGTTGGTGAGTTCTCCTCCAACGGTTGAAATGATTCGGTCCGTGGCCCGGAAGCTGGACGATCCCGACGTTCGCACGCGGGAGGCGGCTGCATCCGCATTGGGCCGACTGGGAACCGTTGCAAGTCCCGCGACGGCCTCGTTGGTGAAGCATCTTGCCGATGATGATGTGGAGGTTCGCCGTAGAGTGCGTTGGGCCCTATCACAACTTGGTCCTCAATGGCGACACGACCCTCATCTGCCAAGCGTGTTGCCTCGTCTAGTCGAGTTGCTTGACGACCCTCAGCTCGAAAGACGCCTTGCCTCTTTGGATGCCTTGGACTTTCTGGGACCCGCGGCGGCCTCCAGCGCTATGCGAGTCGCCGCGGCCCTGGACGACCGCGATCCGCGCGTTCAGATGAAGGCCATCGAATGTCTGGGGAAGATCGGCCCACTTGCGGAACCTGCTTTGCCCGCGCTCGCCAAGAAGAGCATGAGCCCATCGCAACGCTTCGCTGCCGAGAAAGCCATGTCAGAGATTCGGGCAGACTGGCGACAGATCTTGCCGCAGACCGATCTCGTGAACGCCTTGCGGGAATCGCTGCTGAAACAACCATCGCAGCGTTGGGAGGCGTTGAACCAGTTACGGACGCTAGGTGCTCATGCAGAGTCCGCAGTGTCCGAAGTCGCCCTGTTGCTGGTGGAACCCGACGAACGAGTACGGATCGCGGCCTGGGAGGCGCTCGAAGCCATTGATCCGCAGTGGAAATCCACCGCGGCGGGACAACAAGCGATGGAATCGATGGCAAAATCGCTATCAGGTTCTAACGCCAGTATTCAACTCACCAGCATCCAATGGCTACGACGTTTTGGGCAGCGAGCCGAGATCGCCCGCCCCACGCTGCTTTCACTCGCGTCACACTCCGACTCCCGACTGCGTGAAGCTGCGCTGCGGGCGATAGGCGACGTATGTAAGCGGGACAAAGACGTGATCGAAACACTCGTTCGCTCGCTTCTGAACAATTCTTCCACAACTCGAGTCGCAGCCCTGGCATCTCTCGCCCAAATTGATCCGGCTTGGTACGACGATCCCCTGGCGAGTCCCGTGCTGGAGGGCTGGCGGACTCAATTAAGCGATAGCCGAGCGCCCCAGCGTCGAGACGCGATCGAGCGACTCCGGTCCCTGCCGGCCCCCCCCAAACGCATCATCGAGGATATGGGACGCGCTCTACATGACCAAGACTCGCAGGTGCGCATCGCGGCTCTCGCGGCACTGCAGCGATGGGGACCCGCAGCGAGCGCCGCGGAACGCGACCTTCTGCCCCTCCTAGACGATCAGACTCCTCACGTACGAGCCCTCGCTTATTCGGCGATTGAAGCGGTGAGTCCCAATTGGCGTCGACGCTCAGAGATTGCGGACTTGCAAAGTCGCGCTGTAAATCGCCTTCGAGATCCGTCCGCACAAGCTCGAATCGTCTCCGTCGAATTACTGGGACGGAGCACGCAAGGCGACCAGACGCAACGACTCAACTTGCTGCTGCCTTTTCTCGCGGATGAAGACGAACAAGTTCATCACGCCATCGCGAATCTGCTGGCGCAAGACAAAACTCCTTGGCAGGAGCATGCGCAAGTCCCTCCTTTGGTGACGATTTGGCAAACTCGACTCCGTGATCCTTCGGCGGCAGTTCGAGCTGGCGCGGCCCGAGCGCTCGGAGTCGCAGCACCCGCGTCAGCCGCGAGCCTTGATGATTTGATCGGGGCCGCGGCGGACGACGAGCCTGGAGTCCGACTAGCCGCCGTGAACGCCCTAGCAGCCTTTAAGAACAAACTGACTGATTACCCAGAAGCGAGGGACGCACTGATCAATCGCCTTGCCGAGTCAGCCACCCTCCAAGCAGCCCAAACCATGCTCGATGCGTACTGGAAAGAGTGGCGGAGCGCCGACTCGGCGCGTCGGGTCGCGACTCAGCTCCGGGAGCAACTCGATTCAGAGGATCTCGCGACTCGACAAAGCGCGATCAGCGCCCTGGGAGTTCTTGGTCCAGCCGCTCAATCCGCCATGGAACCTCTCCTGAAGCAGGCGGTCGATGCCCGACTGCACCCTCTGGTGTGGAGCACGCTGAATAAGATCGATCCCAATTGGAAGCAGTCGCCTCAGGCGCTTACTGGAATTCAGTGGTTAATAGGCGAGCTGACGGCAACAGAGTCATCCCGTCGCATCCTCGTCGTTCAGGCCCTCGGGCGCACCAATGAATCGGCGACGCCCGCGCTGCTGGCCGCTCTGAAAGATCCGGAAATTCGTGTGCGAGTCGCCGTCATCGAAGCGCTGGGCAACTTGGAATCCACCGACGCTCTTACGGCCCTGCGCGAACAGCTGCTCCTCCCGAGCACAAAGCGAGCAGCCGAATCCGCCATTCGGCGCATCGAATCCGCTCGTCGCAAACCGTCTCCAAGTCCGGTGGAAGCGCCGAAGTGACGCCGCGAGCCTCGCGTATCAAGGCGTCTCGAATGAAGCCAATCGCTTTGTCGACTCTTAGAACTGGTCGAGTTGCATTCCCGATAAGAGTCTGTCTACTACATGGAGCACTGCCCAGACAGACAGTATCGCGTAAAGCAGCACCTGTATTCGGGTAAGACTCGTCGTGATGATTTCCTCGGATCCCTTGATCCTCTGCTCTGCATCGCCGACTTCTCCATGCTCAAGAATGAGGCTACGAAAGCGACTATCCAACTGATCGCATCCGACAGCCATTTGATACAAGAAGGGCACGAGGAGAATCTGGAGTGGGTTTAACCCGGCAGCGAGTAAGCGAAATAGCAGCGTAGGGCCTTCGGACGCCAATCCCTCATTAATGTACATGGCAGGCCAAGCGCAAACAGCCGTGGACAGCGTCCCCAAACCCCAGGTAATGGCCGCGAGTCTCAGGGATCCCAACTCCCGCGGTTCCTCTCGCCACACGAGAAAGCCCGTCAGCAGCGCCGGCCAAGCCCACTGCACCAAGCTGGTCCAGAGGAGCAGGGAGCGAGAAACCTGATACACGCTTGCCAGGATAAAGCTCTGCGCGATTAAGACGATGGCGATCGCCAGAAAGAACCACGCCCAGCGCTGGCCAAATGCTTGGATATCGCTTCCGAGTTTCTGAGCGTGCAGTTCGCGCAGCCCCTGCGGAGCTACGATCTGCTGCGCCGTTCCTGACCAACGGAATCCGCCTGTATCATTCGAGTCGCGACGCCCCTCGACTTGAGCGACCACGTTGGCGCTCAAAGAAGCGGCTCGCAGCTCCAAATGTCGACGCGTTGACTCCTTTCCTTTACCTGTGACAGCGAGTGGTCCGAGCACGATCGAGGGAACATTCAGACGTTGGGCCAGCAGAAAAACCTGCTGTCGACTCACTGGCTCATCCATCCGGCCGGAAACGACTTTCCCCGCGAGTTGCCGCAATGCTTGATCGATTTCCGAGGCGAATCGGTTGCAAGCGATGCGCGACCCGAAGTGTACTCGTCGCTCGAAATGTTCATCTTGAATGCGAAACGTGATTCGCAGACTCTTACCCAACCAAATCGGACAGACAGATACCAGTAATCCAAGCGGGTACTTCTCGATCTGTCCTGCGGTATGACGCCAAAGCGCGGCGTCGTCGAGACCAACGGCGCCGCGGCTGCTTTCAAGTCTTAGCCAGTTACCCAACTCCCAAGTCTCGGAATAAATCCTCCATGCTGACTCTGCTTGGCAGTCCGTGAGATACCGGCCCCCCAACGCCAGTGCAAACTCCCGGCAGGTTGAAAACCGTTCCGTCCGCTGCTTGCTCAACCCCTTCTGCAACGCGAGCCATACATTAGCGGGAAACCCCGGCAGCCAATTTCGCGGGTCGGGCACGGAGTCCTCACGGTGCATCCTCAGCAACTCCCACGGATTAGGCGAGTAGAAGGGACGACGCCCCGTCAGCAACTCATAAAGTATGACAGCGAACGAATACTGATCCGACCGACCATCAAGTGCTTCCTCGCTCGCTTGTTCGGTTGAAGCGTAGGCGGGAGTTCCCGCGAATCGGTATTCGCTACTGCGTCGGTTACTCCTTGCCAGCCCAAAGTCCAAGATCTTGAAGTCGCCGCTTCTCGTCAGCAGGATGTTCTCGGGCTTTAGATCGCAGTGCATAATCCGGCGCTGGTGAGCGTGATCGAGTGATTGCGCGACGTGGGCGGCGAATAACAAGGCCTCCGCGAGCGGCCAACGAGCACGGCGCTGGAGCAGTTCGCGCAGGTTTTCCCCCTCCAGATACTCGAGCACAGCGAATCCCCACCCCTCGTGAGTGCCCCAGTCGTACACCTGTGCGATACCGGCATGAGCGAGGCTGGCGCCTAACCTAGCCTCTTCGCGCAACAAAGCATCGAGTCGCTGTTGGCCGTTTGCGCTCGCTTGATGCGACTTCGGACTGATCACCTTGACAGCAACCTGACGACGAAGTCGCTGATCGTAGGCCAAGAACACCTTTCCCATACCGCCTTGACCAAGTGCGCTTTGCAAGACGTAGCGATCCGCCAGTCTTACGCCAGACTGAAAATCGGGCGTTGCGGCCGCCTTGGTCAAAACATCGGCCTCAACGCAGAGACCCTCGCGAGTCAGATTGAGTGATGGCAAATAATCCTGAGTGGTCGCGGACCCAGGAGATAAGCTTGCCGCGGAGGCGACTGATTCAACCTCCGATGACAATTGCACAATGCGTTCTTGAGGAGCAGCCGGCGGCGGGTTGGCGGATAAGGCCGGTTCTGCTGATACCCTGGCAGACGGTGATGGCTTCCATCCACAGTCCGGACAACGACTCTCCCGAGGCAACATCAGTTGTCCGCAAAGTAAACATTTCCGCGCGTGGGAGGACGGCCGGGGCATGACACATCCAGGAATAAGAATCCCCGAGTTTCAATTGGGTCGATTCTCCGGCATCACGATTCGAAAGGCAATCGGGAGAATGGGGCCGCTCAGCGCGCGGGCGCGTCAAAGAGCGCGCGCAATGAGCGCCGCATCCCATCTACACATTTTCTGGCAGCTTCACTCACTTCTCAGTTCTGTTCCGTGCCCTTGCGTGTCGTTCTGGGGCCAACCTCCGCCAAAATCCGCGGCCTCCCCTGCCCCGTCGGACGCGGCATGCAACTTGCATCCGTGTCCTCTTGGTGTATTGGCCCCTAGCGTTGGGAGGGTGATTACCATGAATCTCAGCGAGTTGTTTCGGAATCAGGTCGTTACGGCGGAACCGCAAGAATCGGTTCGGTCTGTGGCGCAGAAAATGAAAAGCGGTGAAGTCGGGGCGGTGGTCATCGTGCAGGCGGGAAAAGTCGTCGGCATTGTGACCGATCGCGACTTGGTCGTTCGAGCGATCGCGGGCGCAGGCTCGATCGACGGTCCCGTGGCCGATGTCATGTCGCGCGATGTCGTCACCATCTGGGATGACCAGGGCGTCTTCAACGCCACTCAGTATGTGCGGGGACGAAAGATCCGCCGCATCCCCATCGTCGATCGTCAAGAGAAACTGATCGGGATGCTCTCCGCGGACGATCTGTTCGCCCTCCTGGCTCGAGAAACCCTGAACGTCGCCGAAGGGCTCGAACCAGCCCTTGGTTCGCGAGTGTAATCGGTCGTCGAGCGGGGGTGGCTTCTGAATGGCAAGCCTTCCGAGGCTTGCCTTGTTGCCTGTCGGCCGCTTATCTGGGCAGCCAGACGAAAAAAAACTACCAGCAGACCCACTTTATCGAACAAAGGCGAAGCTGCGGAAGGCGGGCGAGAGAAGCAGTTCAACGAGTGATTTGTAACCGCCTTCCGCAGCTTCGCCTTTGATCGATAAGGCACTGCAAAAGGGTTTGATCGAGCAGGAATATCAGGTCAATCTTCTGCCCCATTTTGCTCGTCGTGGTCGACGGACCTGTGAAGCTCAGTCATCGCACGCAATTCATGAAGCGTTTACTGGAGTTTGTTGATCAGCATCAACTGGAGATCGAACCACTACGAGCAGGCCCGGCGCCCGCGGAATAGAGACAGTCAGCTATAGCGCCTGTCACCGCTTTGCGGCGCGGACAAGCCTTGCTCGTCCGCACTACCGGAGGTCTGCTCGGAGCCGACGGCTCCGAGCTCTACCAGGGGCGACCTGGGTAAGCGTGGCTGGAACGGAGGATTGGGCGGCCACAGTCCCACGCCTATCCGAACAATCTCTGGCCGCCCAATCCCGAATTCCAGCCACACTTACCCAGGAGTGGGTCTGCTGGTAGTTTTTTTTCGTCCGGCTGCCCTGCATACTGGCTCTCTTCAGCTCAGCAGCTCCGTCGATTCAACTCGAAGCTGCCATGGGCGCCCAGGAGATTCAGTCATGCCGGAAGTGGTGGTGTTAGGCAGCGCGCGAACGCCGATTGGCGGCTTTTGCGGTTCGTTAGCCGACTTGACGGCCGCGGAACTTGGCGCGACCGCGATCCGCGAAGCGCTGCACAGATCGGGTCTGCCGTCCAACGAGTTGGGGGAGGTGGACGAGGTGGTGATGGGGAATGTCCTAGGCGCTGGCCAAGGACAGAATCCCGCTCGACAAGCCGCGATCCGTGCTGGGTTGCCTTTATCCGTCGGCGCGACCACCGTCAACAAAGTCTGTGGCTCGGGACTCAAAGCCGTGATGCTCGCCGCACAAGCCATCCGACTCGGCGACGCTCGTTGCGTGGTCGCCGGCGGGATGGAGAGCATGAGTCGTGCGCCGTACCTGCTGCCGAAAGCTCGGCAAGGGTTCCGCATGGGGCACGGCGAAGTAATCGACTCGCTGATCCATGACGGCCTATGGGACGTCTATGGCGGCAAACATATGGGAACATACGGGGACCAATGCGCCGCCCATGTCGGCCTCAGTCGACACGATCAGGATGATTTCGCGGTCCGCAGTTTCACTCGCGCCCAACGCGCTCAGGCAGATGGTGCATTTGCCGCCGAGATCGCGCCGGTGTCGATCGTGGTGCGTAAACAGACAACCACAGTAACTTCGGACGAAGGGCCCGCTCGATTTGATGAATCGAAGCTGCGAGCGTTACGACCCGCCTTTGGTGAAACGGGCACGGTCACGGCGGGCAATGCGTCCAGCATCAACGATGGGGCTGCGGCCCTGGTTGTGGCGTCGGACGACTGGGCGGCGCGACGCGACCTGACGCCTCGAGCGCGAGTGGTTGGTTTCACCACGTTCAGCCGCGAACCCGAATGGTTCACGCTCGCCCCCATCGGCGCTTTGCGCAAACTGCTGGACCAAGTCGGTTGGACCGTCGCCAGCACCGACTTGTTCGAAATCAATGAAGCATTCTCGGCCGTGGCGTTGGCCGCCGAACGGGAACTGGGCATTCCACCCGAGAAGGTGAACCCGTACGGCGGCGCGGTGGCCTTGGGACATCCGATCGGTTGCAGCGGCGCTCGCATCCTCGTCACGCTACTGAACGCGCTCCATCGTCGCGATGAACGGCGAGGCATTGCGTGCTTGTGCATCGGGGGCGGCGAGGCGGTGGCGTTGGCCGTCGAGCGTTTGGGAGACTGAACGCTACGCACGCCTGGCTGGCGGCGGACTGGCGGAAGATCGCAGGCACTCGACCGCCCCGACTTAAGGAATAACTACCATGAGAATCAAGGATCAAGTCGCCGTCATTACGGGCGGAGGCAGCGGGATCGGCGAGGCGGTGGCTCGAGAGTTCGCCTTGCGCGGCGCTCGGTGCGTTGCCTTGGTGGATCGTAGCGAGCGAGCGTCGGAGGTCGCGCGTTCCATCAACGAGCCGCTCGGTCGGCTTGTCGCGCAGTCGTTTATCGGGGATGCCACGGACGACGCGTTTCGTTCGCAAGTCTTCGATCGTCTGGTCGCCACTTGCGGCACGCCGACGATCTGCGTACCCGCCGCCGGGATCACTCGCGACGCCATCGCCGTGAAGCTCGATAAAGAGACCGGTCGCGCCAGCATCTACCCTCGCGAGACGTTTCAGCAGGTGCTCGATGTCAATCTAACCGCCCCAACTTACTGGGCGCTCGAGACTCTTGCGCGTATCGCCGTCGACCGCAAGGGGCGAGGGGCTGGACGCTGGGAGCCGACCGAGGAAATGCAGGGAGTGATTGTGTTCATCGGATCGGTCTCGTCGCAAGGCAATAAGGGACAGATCTCGTACGCGGCTAGCAAGGCGGGGCTTGAGGGAGTTGCACGGACATTGAGCAAAGAGGCGATCTTTCACGGCGTGCGCTGCGCCGTCATTCATCCAGGCTTTACGGACACGCCCATGGTGCGTGCGATGGGCGAAGAGATCATTCAGAAGCAGGTGCTTCCGTATACGCAACTGCGACGTCTCATCAAACCCGAGGAGATCGCCGACGCCATATGCTTCCTGGTGACGAACCCGGCGGTGAGCGGCGAGTTGTGGGTCGACGCAGGATGGCACCCGACCGCGTGAAAGGGAACACTTATCTTCACTGATCCTCACTAATTGAGGTCAGACTGCCGAGGTTATGGGTTTCTGAAATGAGCTCGACTGGAAGTTCTTCTACGTTCTTCGCTCGAAGAATTTGCGAGCCATTAGAGTGTCTTGCGGGAAGGCCATTTCGAGCGGTTCGCGGATGATGGCTAGTTCCGACGCTTCCTCGGTGGGCGTAAACAGCGGCAGATCGCTGGCCCTCATGCGCGGCGCCAGACCGTAGATGGTCACTAGGTGCCCGCGTCGAGTGCTCAAGACATCAAACACTTCGATCGTTGCCGGGTCCACAAGCGCGATGCGAGTCTCCTCGAACAACTCGCGAGCGGCGCCGGTTTGCCAACTCTCGTCGGCGTGCACATAGCCGCCAGGGAACGTCAGTTCCCCGATCTTCGGCTCGATCGCCCTGCGAACCGCCAACAGGCCATCGTCGACAGGAAGTAGGATTACGGCGACCGGCGTCGGATTGATGTAGGTTGTCGCGCCACAGTGATCGCACATCCGCATGCGAGGATCGCGAGTGACAAAGGGGCTGCCGCAGTAGGAGCAGAAATCGTGCTGAGGCATGCGCGATCACCTCTGAATGTACGCCCGCGAACGAATCGAGTGTGAACGAGCCGTACTTGTTCTAGGATGTGACGATGCTCTAGAACTTGCCGTCGCGCACTTGAAAATGGGTCGGCTTGCCGAGATTCTCGCCACCCCGTGCAACCCAGTCGGCGGTCCAGCGAATCATGGTCTCCGCGGACGTCGAGGGCTCGCCCAAGAACGAGTATCCGCCGTGTCCGTTGTTCAGCAAGGCGTCGGTTCGCTCTTGTCCGACGAACGTCACGTCGCGGCCCATGAGTTGACCGAACTTCAGCGCGACCGAGCGTAGATTGAGGATCTCGGCGCCCGCCATGTTGACGATGCGCGCGGGAGACGCGGGATGGTCGAAGGCGGCGAGCGTCATGGCGTTGGCGTCAGCAAGCCAGAGCACATTGACGTGGCCCATGCTGATATCGATCGGTCGGCCCGCATGGACTTCGAGCGCTAGATCGACGAGCACACCGTAGCGCAGTTCCGTGGCGTAGTTCAGCCGCGCGAGAAGCACGGGCGTGCCCTGCGACTGGCTAAAGTACTGAAACATCCGTTCGCGGCCCAGCGCCGTCATCGCGTACTCGCCATCAGGTCTCAGCGCATCGGTTTCCACCGACCCGCCACTCGACACCGGGACCATGCCGTAAACATTTCCCGTCGAGAAGGCCACGATGCGACTCGACGCATACCGTCTGCAGACGACGGCCGGAGCGTAGCAATTCATGGCCCAGGTGAGTCCTGGGTTGTCGGCGGCGCCAAACTTGAAGCCTGTCATGAAGAGTACATTGGGCGCAGCGGGCAATTGAGTCGCGGCGTCTGGGTCGAGTACATCGCAGGCGATCGTCTCAGCGCCGCATTCTTCGAGCGAGCGACGCGCCTTGTCCGACGTGAATCGAGAAACTCCCCAGATACGCCGTTTGACGCCGGCTTCGTCCGAGGCGCGTCGAGCCATCCGAGCCAGGGTGGGCCCCATTTTGCCGCCGACGCCGACGATCACCAGATCGCCTTGCATGCGACCCATGGCTTCGACAGCCCGTCGAGTGGGTCGACTCAACCGTTCCTCCAACTCGACTACCGACCGCGGCGCTGCCTCTGACATCTCAACCATCGTCGCCCATGTCCAGGAAGGATTTCAGGAATAAAGTGGCTGGAGTATATCCGCTGCCGGGCGGCGTCGCCAGTTTCACAACTCCTCCGACATCGTTCCCAACTCAGGCGACTACCAGAACGACTTGTAGACTTCGAACGCTTCGAGATACAAGTACGACGGACTTCCAGTCCGTCGATCGCGCAGAGCTCGCCCTTAGCTGCAACAAAAACCAAGGATCGCCACGAAAGACGTCGTTACGAAACGATACGGGAGGTCGAACATTTTGCAGACTCCCAAATCATCCCCCCTACCCTGCGATCATTTCCACGAAAATCACCAATCACTCTAGTTTCCGTGCAATTCCGTGTCGTTCCGTGGCCTATTCTGAAGGCGGTGCTGGTACGCGGTGCGGCTGATCATCTCGCGAAGCGAGATGGCTACTTCAGCGGCCGAGTTCTGCGGCTAGCGGCTCGCCGGTTTGCCATAGGGCGGGATTCGCGGGATCTCGGTGCACTCGATGG
Source organism: Pirellulales bacterium (assembly GCA_046349915.1). Lineage (GTDB taxonomy): Bacteria > Planctomycetota > Planctomycetia > Pirellulales > Pirellulaceae > CAIXSC01. The sequence goes on from JAXMBL010000005.1 coordinate 653,592, forward strand.
TACAGCGTATCTCGCTCGACCGGCTCGCGGCCCGCCTCGGTAATCAGGCGACGAATGTGGTCGACGGTGAGCGCCTGCGGAGTAGTGGCTCCCGCGTCGTGATAGATCAACTCGTGGCGAACAGTGCCGTCGATGTCATCGGCGCCGTAAGCGAGCGCCGCTTGAGCGGTCCCTAACCCGAGCATGATCCAATAGGCCTTGATATGCGGGATGTTGTCCAGCATCAGACGGCTGACCGCCATCGTTCGCAGGTCCATGATCGCCGATGGTTTGCGGATGTGCGACAGTCCCGTGTTCTCGGGATGAAATGCGAGCGGAATGAAGACCTGAAACCCGCCCGTCTCGTCTTGCAGTTCTCGTAATCGAACCAAGTGATCAATACGATGGAAGTCTCGTTCGATGTGACCATACAGCATGGTGCAGTTGGTTTTCAGGCCCATGCGGTGAGCTTCTCGATGCACTTCGAACCACTTGCTGGCATCCGCCTTATGTTCGCAAATCTGTCCACGCACCTCGGGATGGAAAATTTCGGCGCCTCCACCCGGCATACTCCCGAGCCCCGCTTCGACCATATCCTCGAGGATTGCTCGGACCGGCTTGCGAGTGAGAAACTCGAACCAGTTGATTTCCACCGCGGTCCAGGCCTTGAGATGCAAGGTTGGATAAGCGTCGTGCAGCAGGCGAATGACGTTGACGTACCATTCATACTTCTTCTGATGATGCAGGCCGCCCACGATATGCATTTCGGTGCATCCGTTATCGAGCGCTTCCTGGCCACGCGCCAGGATCTGCTCGTCGCTCATCGCGTACCCCTTGGGGTCGCGGAGGTCCGAGCGGAACGCGCAGAACGTGCAGCGATAGACGCAGACATTCGTCGCATTCAGATGCGTGTTGATGTTGTAGTAGCCGACGTTGCCGTTGATTCGCTCGCGTACGTAATTCGCGAGCGCCCCGACCTCATGCAACGGCGTGTCGGGACGATACAGGAACAGTCCATCGTCGAATGACAATCGCTGGCCGGCATGGACTTTCTCGCGAATGCTATCCAAGGAAGGTTGATTGACAGACATGACATTTCCTTTGCATCGAGCTACCACAGCAGGTCAATCGAGCCGACCACGAACAGGCCTATGCTAACAATCGCATTGACCTGGAAGAAGGCGATGTTGACCCGCGTCAAATCATCGGGCCGCACCAGCCGATGTTCATAGACTAAGAGCAGGGCTACCGCGGCTACGCCCGCTTCGTAGATCCACCCCAGGCGCAACTGTGGGCAGAGGAACGGCAAGGCGATCAGTGCGACAAGCATCGAGGCGTGGCAAGCGGCGGCGAGTCGCAACGAGTTGGCGACACCTAGCCGAGCGGGCACGCTGCGAAGTTTCGATCGCACGTCGTAATCATGGTCCTGACAAGCGTAGATGATGTCAAAGCCCGATACCCACAGCAGGACGGCGACGCCGAGCAGCACGGCGGGCAGGATGTCGAGCGGCTGGGTCAAGAGTATTTCGCCGCGTAAGGCGATCCACACCGAGACGGGCGCCAGCATGAGCGATGCGCCGAGCCAGAAGTGGGCCAGCGATGTGAATCGCTTGGTGTAGCTGTAGCCAAGGAGAAACAGCAAGACGGGGATGCTCAGTACGATCGGCAAGGGGTTCGGAAAGAACAAGAGCGTACCGACGATGAAGACCAGCGAGCTGCCCAGCGTAAACCAAGTGACGCTCGCCACCGACAACAATCCGGCGGGCAAATGCCGCCCGCTGGTGCGTGGGTTCCCCGCGTCCACTCGCCGGTCCACCAGTCGATTGAACGCCATGGCGGCGCTGCGCGCGCCGACCATGCAAACCAGGATGCCCAGCAGGTGCAGAGGCTGGAAGGGTGGAACCGGACCGCCTGTCGGTGATTCGCCTACCGTGGGAGTCGTCCAAGCCATCACGGCGGCCAACAACGCGAAGGGGAGAGCGAAAATGGTGTGACTGAACCGGATCAGTTCGAGCAGCAGACGGAGTTTATTCAGCACGGTTTGACTCCCCGGGCAGATTCTCCGCCACACGATGCACTGAAGACTCGGCTGACGACTCGACCGAAGACTCGCCGGTCGACGCAGGAACTTCGGGCTCACCCCAGCGCCGCATCAACTGATGCTCGACGCCCAACTGATCGAGGATACGAGCGACAACGAAGTCGATCAGGTCCTGCAGCGACTTTACGCCATGGTACCAGCCGGGCATCGCGGGGAGCACTACGGCGCCCGCTTCGGCGGCCCGCTTGAGGTTATCGAGCTGGGGGAGAGAGAGAGGCGTCTCACGGGGGACCAGGATCAGTTTACGACGCTCCTTCAGGTGCACCTCCGCCGCTCGCTCAATCAAATTACTGCTCGCCGCCCTCACCACCCCGCTGAGCGTTCCACCCGAGCAGGGACAGATCACCATGCCCTCCGTCAGAAAGGAACCGCTCGCAATCGGCGCCATGTAATTCTGATGATGATGGAAATGCACGTTCGCTCGCGGGGGGGAATTGGCGGATGTCGCGCCGGTCGCGGCTCGAGAAATCCCAAAAGCGGCTAACCCCAGGCGGTCGATATCGAGGTCGATCCCGAGTTCCTCGCGGAAAACGATTCGGGCTGACGGGCTGACGACGAGGTGCAGTTCCCGCCCCTGTTCTACCAGCACTTCGACGAGTCGACGAGCGTAGACGGCGCCGCTGGCGCCTGTAATGGCCACGACGATGGGGCGGTTCATTTTTCCCCCACGTAAAGCGTGGCGACTCCGCCGGTGAGTCCATAGAACCGTACGGATCGAAGACCCGCGGCCGTCATTCGCGCGACTAATCGTTCACCCGACGGGAATTCCCCCACGCTCTCGGGCAGATAGTTGTAGGCGCTGGAGGAATTTCGCGCGAGCCACTGGCCTATCCGCGGAAGTATATGGCGGAAATACCAGCCATAGATCGCCTTGAACGGCTGCCAGCGGGGCATAGAGAACTCGAGTACCGCGACATGTCCGCCCGGTCGGCACACTCGAGTCATCTCGCGCAGTCCTTGGTCGGTATCGGAGACGTTGCGCAATCCAAAGGCCACGCTGACGATCTGGAATTTGTCGTCGGGGAAAGGCAGGTTTTGCGTGTCGGCCTGCACGAATTGGATTTGGTCGCGAATCCCAGCTCGTTGCTTTTTTTGTTCGGCGATATCGAGCATTTCGGGGCAGAAATCGGAGCCCACGACGGGTGAGCGACCGGCGTTGGCTTTGTAGAAAGCGAGCGCCAAGTCGCCCGTGCCGGTGCAGACGTCCAGGATCGGGGCGTCGCCGGTCGGCTTGACGATTCGCGTCGTGCGCCAGCGCCAGTAGCGATCGATGTTGAGGGACAGCAGGTGGTTGAGTCGATCGTATTTCGGGGCGATTTCCCCGAACATTCGCTGCACTCGACTGTCTGATTTATCGACCGCCATGACTTCTGTCCAACCAGGTTTGAACTAGCGTGATCGGCTTGGATTTGGTACTCGAAGCAGCCAAACCTCGCGCTGTTTGGCACGAAACCACCCCTTCGGTGTGGGTGGGAGCGAGCCGAATTTGCGATTTTTTCCACGAACTGTTGACCGCACCGTGTAGAATAACTTAACGACCCGTCCGTGTTGAGCGGCCGGGCCGACTCGCCACCCTTACCCGCCTGGCTTTGCCGTGGACGCGACCTTTGAATCAGCGACTCCAGATCCTTCCCGGTCGGGAGCGAGCCGCCGGGACCGGATTCCTGGGCAGCATAGCTCTGGGCAGCCAAACTTTAGGCAGCCGATCCCTGTCCGAAGAAACTTGCGGGCGAGTTTGTTCGACGCGGGTTTGTTCAGCATCATGGTTGGACTGGGCGAGACGTTTTTCTCCGCTTACGTCCTGGCGCTCGACGGCGGCGAGATTGCGGCCGGGTTGATTATCGCTTTGCCGTTGCTCGCCGGCGCCTGTTTGCAGTTGGTCACCCCTTGGCTGATCGCTCGCTGGGTGCCTCATCAGCGTTGGATCGTGGGGACCGCGATGTTGCAGGCGTGCAGCCTGCTGGTCATGCCCTTTGCTCAGTACGCTGGTCGATACGCGGTCGCGGTCGCTTTCTTGGCGGCCACTCTGTATTGGGGCGCGGGACTCGCCTCGGGCCCCGTCTGGAATACATGGATCGAAGGCATCGTGCCGCGCGGCATGCGCACCAAGTTCTTCGCGTTTCGAGTGCGAGTGTCGCAGGCGTGCATCCTGGTCGGCTTTGTGATCGGCGGTTTCGCACTGCAATATGGCAAGCAACTGGGCGACTCGCTTGCGCTCTTCACAACCATCTTCATCGTTTCATCGATCTGTCGGTTCGCCTCGGCGTGGCACCTGAGCCGACACCAAGCCTGCCCTCGGCGGCGAGTGGTCGATCTGCGAGTGTCGCTCGCCCAGATGACTCGCGGGGGACAGAATGTCTCGAGCCGTCGCTTGTTGGCCTATTTGTTCGCCGTCCAAACGGCGGTCTACATTTCTGGCCCGTACTTCGCGCCGTTCATCCTGTCGAAGCTGGAAATCACTTACCGCGATTACGCGTTGCTGATCGGCCTGACATTTGTCGGCAAGGTGCTCGCCCTGCCGGCATGGGGGCGATTCGCCCACTACGCGAACCCTCGCAAACTGCTCTGGATTGGCGGCGTATCGATCGTGCCCATCTCGGGTTTATGGATGGTATCGCAGTCGATGCCTTTCCTGGCCGTGCTGCAATTGTTGGGAGGCATCACCTGGGCAGCCTACGAGTTGGCCATTGTGCTGATGTTCTTCGAGTCGATACCGCGGGAACGGCGCACGAGCGTGTTGACGATCTACAACTTCGGCAACTCGCTGGCGCAAGTGGTCGGCGCGCTGCTGGGCGCGTTGTGGCTCCGCGAGTTCGGTCGGTCGTACGACTCGTACCTGTGGCTCTTCGTGGCATCCAGCGTGGCTCGAGCCGCAACGATTGTGATGCTCAACCGAGTTCCTCAGCTGGGCGCACCTCTGAACGACCCTGTCGACGAGCCGTCCGCGAGCGCTGAGCCTCGCTCAGAGGCAGGCGAATCCTCGTCGTTGCGAATGGTCGCTGGCGACGACCAGCGGTTGTCCACCGCCTCACCGTTGAACGTCACATCCCCCCAAGTCGAATCGCTCGCCGCGCCTCCGCCGGCGGTTAAGAACACGGTCGACGTAAAGGTCACCGCGAGTTAGTTAGATAGCGATCCGAACATGGACGAAATCCAACCCATCGACCCGGTTGCTCGACGCAACGCCTTGATCGTCTTTATCGTCGTGGCGATTCTGGGAGGAGTTGTGGCAAGTCGAATGGAGTCGTGGAAGAAGACGCTCGAACAACGGCTGCGTGGACAAGGGCCTGCGGAAGCTGTTGAGACCCAGCGTTACCTGGCGCTCGGCATGATCACCGTAATGACCGCCCCGATGGCGATGGCGGGCGGGTATTTCTGTTGGCTGGGCCGCAGGACATTGCGAGGCAAGCGATTTCCACCGCCGGGCATGCGAGTGATCAAACCCACTCGAGTCCTCCGAGAAGAGGCGGCGATCCGCTTGGGACGTTGGCTTGTGACGATCGGAATCTTGATCGTCGTCTTGTCGCTCGGAGCGTACGGTTGGATTGCCAGCAAGATCTGGTAGCGGAACTCGCAAGAGTTCCGTCGTCGCAGGCGAAACGGGTACGGATCGAGAGACGTTCGCTTGCGACGCGTCGGAATTCTTGCGAATTCCGCTACAGGACTTGCTACCGCACGAATTGGTCGACGAACGACTCGCCTAGCCCATTGGCGGCGTAATGCTTGCGGCAAAGAGCGATCTTGGTGTGCACGTCATCGTGTCCACACGGCTGATAGTTGTCGTCGAAATAGATCAAGGCGGCACAGACGTGGAACAACGTAATCATCTCGTCGGCGTCGTCGACGACCAACGTATGAATCTCACCCGGCGGCTCGAACACATACATGCCCGCGCGAGCCACCCAATCGTGTTCCAAATAGCGCCACGAGCCCTTGATCACGAAACCGTGCACCGGCGCCGGATGCAAATGGCGACTCAACATTCCCGCTCGCCGCACTCGCAGCAAATTCACCCACTCTCCCGTCACCACGTTGAACAAGAGCGGGCGAAACCACACATTGGGCGCCTGCGGCACCCATAACCGCTCGTCTTCCGGAATCGCCATCACGGCCATGTCGGCGATTTGATGTGGCGCGGATGGTCGAGCGTGATTCATGCGATTGACCCGAATGAGACAAAGGGGGCGGCTACGGTTTATTCGTGCAACGAGTAAGTGCGCAGGTGGTTGTCGGCATGAGCGACCGCGAACTGACGGCGGTCGGGAGATACGCCCAAACCACGACCGTCGCTCGGCAACTTGAACTTGAAGAACTCGTGGTTGGCGTCCCCTTTCCAAAAATGGACCCAACCGCCGCCTCCACCCGACAGTCCCATCCAGAAGCCGTCGGGATGGTGCACCACACCCCATACAGCGCCTTGAGTTTTCTCTTTGGACTGTAACAACTGATCGACCTTCTTTTCCACCACGTTGACCAGCGCGACCGCGATCTCCCCGACCCCCGCGAAGGCGTTCGTGACGTTCGTAATGCCCCCCAGCGCCCATTGGTTGCCGTCGGATCGGAGAGCAATGCTGCGAGCGCCGCCAATGTCGGCTCGAAACGTCGTGTCGTAAAAGTGTAAAGCTTGGACGGTCGCTACCTCCGAACCAACGGCGTCGACTGGCTTGGCGGGATCCAGCGGCCAAGTCAACACGGTCCCTTTCAGGTCGCACGACACCAGCGTCAGATCGTCCTTGCCAAACGCCACGTTGTAGACATGCGACTTGTGACCCGTCAACGTCGCGAGCAAAGTCCCTTGAGCAACATCCCACAGCTTGATCAGTCGGTCGTTGCCACAAGTCGCCACCCAGCGGCCATGGTGGCCGATGGCGAGCGATCGCACCCAACCAGCGTGTGCCTCGACGGTGCGAATCGGAGTCGGCTTTTCGGCGGCGGTCGGCCACCAAACCAATCGGCCGTCGTAACCACCGGTCACTAAGAGTTCGCCGTCGGGCGTCGTCCCCATGGCACGCACCCAACTATCGTGCCCCGCCAGTTCGACGACCGTCTTGGCGGCGACATCGAAGCGATGCACCAAATTGTCCTCGGCGCCGAAAAAGACGTACCGCCCTCGCGATTCCCAGTGACAAGCGGTCAGAGGGCGAGTGTGTTTGTATTCGAGTTGCTTGCGAGTCTTTTGTGGATCGACCTTGGGTGAGTCGGTCGCGGGAGGAGCGGCTTGCGTCGTCGAATCAGCGGTCATGCCAGCAACTCCGAGATCGCATCCTTGGCGGGGTCCGCAATCGGAAATTTTCGGCCGCCGATGTCGAAGTCTCCCTTCGAGTCGACTCCGACCGCTCGCAGCAGCGTATGGAACACATGCCCATGGTCGACCATGCGATCAACCACCGCCGTGCCATTGTCATTCGTCTTGCCGATCACGGCGCCGGGCTGAATTCCCGTCCCGCCCATCACGACGCTCCAAGCCGTCCCCCAATGGTCGCGTCCGTAACGATTGTTGATCTTCGGCGTTCGACCAAACTCACTCATCACACAGATCAGCGTGTCCTCCAAGAGGCCGCGGTCGGCGAGGTCGCTGACCAGCGACGCAAAGGGCTGATCAAACTCGCCCAACTGCTCGATGTGGAAGTCAAAATTCTCGTGATGAGTGTCATAGTCGGCGTGGTTGACCTGGACGTATGGCACGCCATGCTCAATCAGCCGTCGAGCCAGCAGGCAGTGTTTGCCAAACTCGCTGACTCCATAACGCTCCTGGTCCGCGGCCGACTCCCGAGTTGACTCGAATACCTGGCGTTGGTCGAGCAGATCGCGAGCTTGTTGGAATGAGAACATGTAAGCGTCGGTGTCAGCCGTGCGGCGGCGACCCGCGAAGCGTTCGTTCGTCCGCTCTCGGAACACGTTGCGTCGAGCTTCCATGTCGGCTGAAACCGACTCGGGACGCTCGGTGAACTTCGGCGGCTTCCCGTCATACATGATGACGTTGCTGAACTGGGGTCCGAGGTAAGCCGCTTTGTGCGTCTCGGATTCGACATTGCGTTTGCCCGGTGAACTACGAATGAGGATGTGTCCAGGCAGAGTGAAACCGCCTGGAGTGAGCGCCTTGGCCGAGACGGCGCCGAGATGAGGGTAGTCGACCCCCTTCATCTCCTTACGCCCCGTCGTCATCTCAACCACCCCTCGCCCATGATCGCCATTCTTCGTGTCGAGGCTGCGAATGATCGAGAGTCGATGCATCTGTTTGGCCGTATGCGGCAACAGTTCGCAAATGTGGACCCCAGGCACCGAGGTGGCAATGGTGCGGAATGGTCCGCCCGTGTCGGTGTTCGGCTTCGGGTCCCAGGTCTCTAACTGACTGACGCCGCCGTGCAAAAAAATATTGAGAACTCGCTTGCGGCGAGCCTTCAGTTGGTCGGCCACCGCGGGTGTGCCGGTCACGAATCCGCCCAGTCCTACGGTAGCCGCTCCTGCCCCCAGACTGGCGCCGGTCGCCAGCCGTCCTAAAAAAGCTCGTCGGTGCATCCCATGTTCTGACGACCCGCAGGCGTAGTTCGACTTCATCATGCGAACCCTCCAAGGGAAAGACGGGCAGGTAAGGCGGGCAGTCCACGCAGTGTAAACCGTGAAAACTCACCCATCAATAGCGTTCGATCCAAGGCTTGTCGCAACTTGAGACGAATTTCGGGTTGGCACTTTGTACGACGGACTTCCAAGTCCGTCGTAACTTATTACCTGCTCTTCCAGTGCTTTACGTTCGTGGGCGTTCGCCTGATTTCCCCATGGCGTTTTTCGGGGATGGCGAGCACAATGGCGGGCATGAGCACGCCGAATAGCCAGCGAGAAACGTTTATTTTGATTCCGGGCCGGACGAGTCGTCAGGGGGCGGGAATCAGCGAGGGCAAGTACAAGTCCAACTATCAGGAAGAAATCAACACGCTTCAGGTGCCGCCGGCCGATATGAAGCGGTTAGGATTGTCTGAAGGGGACTGGGTGCGAGTGGTCAGCACCTGGGGGACGATCGACATCGCCATCACGGCGGCCAAGGCCGACGAGTTGCCAGCGGGCCTGTTGTTCCTAGCGTATGGAGATCAATCTAGCCGGCTGATGGGCGGCGATACGCATGGAACCGGGATGCCCACCAGCAAAGGAATCGACGTGACGCTGGAGAAGATTGCGAAGTAGGTCATTGGTCATTCGTCATTTGTCATTTGTCATTGGTTGGCGGTTGACTGCGGGTTTCTCCTGCTTCCGACCTAAAGCCTAAAGTCTAAAGCCTAAAGCCTAATCCCATGACTGTTATTGCTAGCGATAGTACTCACGCGGGCGCTTCGAGCACGGGTGAACTGAAGGTGATCAAGGATGCAACTTGCACCTTTTGCGGGTGCACTTGCGACGACATCGACTTGAAGGTCGATGGGCATCGGATCGTCGAGGCCGAGCGGGCGTGTGTGCTGGGCAAAGCGTGGTTCTTGAACCACGAGGTGGAAGATCGCCCGTCGTGCCTGATTGAAGGAAAGCCGGCATCGATCGCGGACGGCGTGGAACGAGCCGCTCGGATTCTGGCGGATGCCAAGTACCCGCTGGTTTACGGCTTGTCGGATACCACGATCGAATCGCAGCGAGTGGCGGTGGGAATCGCAGACTGGATCGGCGCCAATGTCGACACAACGACCAGCGTGTGCCATGGTCCGTCGGGCATGGCGTTCCAGGGGGTGGGCGAGGTGACCTGCACGCTGGGCGAGGTGCGTAATCGAGGCGACATGATCATCTTCTGGGGTTCGAACCCCGCGGAGAGTCATCCTCGTCACTTTACGAAGTACAGCCTGATGCCCAAGGGGATGTTCGTCCCGAACGGCCGCAAGGATCGCACGGCGGTGGTGGTCGATGTGCGAAAGACGAAGTCAGCCAAAGCTGCTGACATCTTCATTCAGATCAAGCCGCGAAAAGACTTTGAGGCGTTGTGGACGCTGCGCGCGTTGGCTCAAGGGATCACGCTTGATCCCGTCGAGGTCGAGAACGAGACAGGCGTTCCGCTCGCTCGTTGGCAAGACTTGATGGACCGCATGAAGAAGGCCAAGTTCGGCGTCATCTTCTTCGGCATGGGTGTCACGATGACTCGTGGCAAGCACGCCAATAGCGAAGCACTCATGTCATTGACTCGCGACATGAACAAGTACACTCGTTTCGTCTGCAAGCCAAACCGCGGGCACGGCAATGTGACGGGCGCGGACAATGTGGTGACTTGGCGTACGGGATATCCCTTTGGCGTAAACTTGGGGCGAGGCTACCCGCGATTCAATCCCGGCGAATACACCTCGTCGGACGTGTTGGCTCGAGGCGAAGCCGATGCGGCGTTGATCATCGCAAGCGACCCGATGGCGAATTTCAGCCAGCCGGCGCGCGACCACTTGAAGACGATTCCCTATGTGGCGCTCGATCCGAAAGAGACCCCGACCACTCGTCACGCCACCGTCGCCTTTACGGTCGCCTGCTACGGGATCAACGTTCCGGGCACGGTCTACCGGATGGACGACGTGCCGATTCCGCTGCGACCTGCCTTCGAGTCGCCTCATCCCAGCGATCAGATGATTCTGACGGCGATCGAGAAACGAGTGCGTGAGTTGAAAGCCGAGACGCTCCGCGACCCCAACGCTCACCCATCGCTCCGCCCCAACCCGCGAGTTGCCCTGCCTCAATAGGCATTTGTCTTCTCGCACGAAGTCGACATCCCGACCCGCAAGGCGCGTTGCCGTCTCCCGATGCACTGGCCTGAAGCTTAGGGAAGACGGCGTACGACGGACTTCTAGTCCGTCGCTTTGGTCCATTCGCGGCGGCAACAAGTAATCCGAGCCGGATTCTCGTTCCTCGGATCAAAAACCTCTATTATCTTCCGCGAGACGCTTTCCGCAGTAGGAACTCGCATGGCTCGCAACGTTCAACCCATCAACTCGGCGCTCATTCTGGGTCAATACCAGCTACTGGACCGCATCGCGCAAGGCGGCATGGGCGAGTTGTTCAAGGCTCGCCATCTGCAGATGCAGCGCGATGTGGCCGTCAAAATCATCGCCGAGCAATGGGTCGGTTCACCGGAGGCCGTGCAGCGGTTCGAGCAGGAGGTTCGCGCGGCGTCCCAATTGTCGCATCCCAATATCGCGGCCGCCTACGATGCCGGCGAACAGTCGGGTGTGCATTACTTGGTTCTAGAATATGTCGATGGGCTGGATTTGGCGACGGTCGTCAGCCGACAAGGTGCGCTGACGATCCCCACCGCGCTCGACTACCTCCGTCAGGCCGCGGAAGGCTTGAAGTATGCCCATGGCAAAGGCATCGTGCACCGCGATATCAAGCCCGCGAATTTGATGGTTGATTCTTCGGGCGTGGTGAAGATTCTCGATCTGGGCGTAGCATACTCAACGTCGGTGGACATGCGACTAACTCAGTCCGGCCAACGAATGGGTACCAGCGAGTTCATGGCGCCGGAGCAGGCGGTAGATGCGCGGCGAGCCGACGCGCGAAGCGATCTCTACTCGCTAGGCTGTACGTTCTTCAATCTAATCGTTGGCCACCCGCCGTATCGCGGCGCCACCGACATAGCCGTCGCGATCGCCCATCGTGAAGAGCCGATCCCCTCGCTGCGGCAGGAACGACCGGAGGTTCCGGCATCTGTTGACCAAATCTATCACAAGATGGTCGCCAAGCGGCCAGAACATCGATTCGCGTCAATGGACGAATTGCTGATCGCACTGCGGGCCTTGAATGTGCCTGGCGAAGTTACTCCATCACCGTCTGTCACCGGGATCGATCAGATGCCCAGGCTCGCCGCTGATACGGCGCCAGGCTTGGCCCTCAACTTCGACACGGTTGTCGCGACTCGCAAAAAAACGAACCGCCCCGTCCGCAACTCGAAACAGCTCGCCCTCATTGTGCTCGCGTTCTTCGTGATGGTAGGCGCCGCCGCCGGAATCATGCTGAGTCTAGAGACGCCGCCTGGCGCTTTGATCATCGAGTCGGCTGATCCCAAAGTGAAAGTCGAGTTTCAGCCACAGACTGCCGCCACCGCTTCGTCGAAGGTCGCGCCGCCCGCGGTCTCCAGCCCCGTCATTCCCGAAACAAAATCCATCCCCACTCCTGCCTCTAGTCTCCTCCCGACGCTTTCGTCGCCTGCGGATTCCACGGTCAAGAGAGTTCCCGTGCTGAAAGACGAGCATGAACTTATCGGACTCCGCGAAGAGCCCTCCGCTGTCGCGTTTTCGCCGGACGGAGAAGAGGTGACCGCCTGCGGTCGCAGCGGACACGCGGTGCTGTGGAATACAGCAACCGGCTCGGTGGTGCGGCAAGTTCGGCTGCCGTTTGCAGGCGAGAACGTAGCGTATTCACCTGATGGAAAACTGATTGCGTTTATCGGTGATCGACTGGGCGCCGTGATCGTCGATCGAGAAACGGGCAAGCTGATCCACACGCTGTCGCACATCTCGGCCGAGGAAGAACAAAAACTACTCGTCCAAACCGACATCTACCCCACCATGCTATGCCTTGCCTTTTCGCCCGACGGAAAACGGCTCGTCGCCGGCACCAACCTCAACGAGGTCGTGGTATGGGAAGTGGCTGGCGGCGTCGAACTTGCAAGGTTCAAGGTTCACGCCAGCGCGATCAATGGCATTGCGTTTTCACCAAACGGTCGACAGTTCGTCTCCGCTTCCCACGACGGCACATTACAGATTTGGAATGCCGAGACTTACGAACGTTTGAATCGATTGCGACACGACCGCGAAACCTGTGTTTTTGACGTTCTATTCTCACCTGATTCCGCGTTCATTTACAGCGTGGGAAACGCGGGCAATGTGGTTCAGTGGGACGCCGATACGGGCGTGGAATCCGGAGTGCTGATTGGCAAGAGTGGACCAACTCTGAGTATATCGCTATCCGCTGACGCCAAGTTTCTGGTGACCGCCAGCGTGGACGGTCCCACGGTTACCTTCTGGGATCCCACCACCAAACAAATGCGCAGCATGCTCCGCAACGGTTCCTTTCAACCCTCTCGCGTACGCTGTTCCCCGACCGATCCCACATTGATCGCTTTCGTGACCACGGATCAGTCCAGCGTACGTTTAGTTCGTTACGTGGGCGACAAAATGGGCGATTAATGGAAATCAGAGTTTGCTGAGAAGAAACACGGAGGGTGGGGGACCACGAAACGCGCGAATCGCACGAATCCAAACGGGAGGGGGAAGCTGTTGGGCGTCATCCAGTACGCTCGGGTCGTTCCCTTTGCAATCGGTCGCGGTCATTCACGTACCACGATCACCACTCCGTACATTCATTCGTCCGATTCGTGTGATAAGTGGTCAAATCATCTCTCAATGGCACGCGGCAGAGTTTGCAGACGAGAGACACAGAGAGTAGTGGACCACGAATCGCACGAATCGCACGAATCCAGATGAGAGGGGGAAGCTGTTGAGCGTCACCCAGCACGCTCAGATCACTCTCCTGGCAGTCAGCCGCGGCCATTCACGTACCACGATCACCACTCTGTGCATTTATTCGTCCGATTCGTGTGATTCGTGGTCAAATCATTTCCCAATGGCACCTGGCAGAGTTTGCAGACGAGAGACACAGAGAGTAGTGGACCACGAATCGCACGAATCGCACGAATCCAGATGAGAGGGGGAAGCTGTTGAGCGTCACCCAGCACGCTCAGATCACTCTCCTGGCAGTCAGCCGCGGCCATTCACGTACCACGATTACCACTCCGTGCATTCATTCGTCCGATTCGTGTGATTCGTGGTCAAATCATCTCTCAATGGCACGTGACAGAGTTTGCAGACGAGAGACGCAGAGAGTAGTGGACCACGAATCGCACGAATCTCACGAATCCAGATGAGAGAGGGAAGCGGCTGGGCGTCACCCAGCACGCTCAGATCATTCTCCTTGCAGTCGGCCGCGGCCATTCACGTAACACGAACATAGCTCCGGATATCCATTCGTTTGATTCGTGTGATTCGTGGTCAAATCATCTCTCCATGGCACGTGGCAGAGTTTGCAGACGAGAGACACAGAGAGTAGTGGACCACGAATCGCACGAATCTCACGAATCCAGATGAGAGAGGGAAGCGGCTGGGCGTCACCCAGCACGCTCAGATCATTCTCCTTGCAGTCGGCCGCGGCCATTCACGTAACACGATCACCACTCCGTGCATTTATTCGTCCGATTCGTGTGATTCGTGGTAGAACCACTATTCGAGGTTGGTCTCGAGTCGTCTCAAAAGACTACCGTTGGCAGTCTTCGTGGTTAAAACCCGAAGAAGTTGCTGACTTCGCTCATCACCTTGTCGGCCTCGGCCGCAAAGGTTTTGGCGTTGTCCGGCAGATCGGCGAACTTGACAACTTCCGAGGGGTCGACTTCTAAGCCGAAGCCAGCCTTGCCTCCAACGATCGGCGAGGCGCCCAGGCTCACCTGAAAGCCGTACTTGCCATCTTCGCCCATCTTCACACCCAGGCCGCCTTCGGCGCCTGCACCAGCCCACGCTTCGCCTTCCGCACTGACGCCAATGCCGCCGAAGCTCGTTTTCACTTCTCCGCCTGCTTTGGCGCCCGCAAACGCGTTACCACTTAATTCCACTCCTTCCCGAGTTGCCTTGGCTTCACCCTTGGCTTCGGCGCCAGCTCGAGCATAGCCTTCGGCGTTCGCGTCCGACTTCAGGCCCAGCGAGCGAGTTTCCACACCTGCTTTGCCGTTCGCTTCGACGCCAGCAAAGACCTCGGCATTCGCGGTCACACCTGCCTTGCTTCCCGTCCACACAGCTTCGGCTTCCGCCTTGCCGGAGACGCCGACCAGCACGTTTGCATCGGCCGTCGCCTTGCCCGATGCCATTTCTTTGCCGTCGATTTCGATCTTCGGCAACTGATATTCGGCCTTGTGTTCGGTCTTGAACAAAGACGCATCTCCCTCAGCCTTCGCCGAGAGCTTACCCTTGGATGCGTCGTCTTCCAGCGTTACTTTGCCGGAGGCGCCCACGGTGTTCGTTTCCCCTCGATAACGAGCGGCGCCCCAATTGCCGGAAGACGAGACATCGGTGTCTTGCTGGTTCGCGAGGTAGGTCTTGATGGAGTAGTCAGCGTCGTCTTGGGCGAGGGTTTCGAGGGCGGGCGTCGTGACCACAAAACCGGTGCTTCGGGCGACGGGCGAGGTCGCGGTCTGAGGGGTCGCATCCGTCGCGACTTGAACGGTCTCAACCGGCCGAGCCAGGAACGAGTTCATGGTCGGTTGGAAGATCTCAACGTCGGCGGCAAACAGGCGGCGGGCTTCCAGTTTTTCGCAACCGAGCGAGAACCGGGTCATTGGGGTGGCGGCGCGGCGAGCTGACATGTCATAACTCCTGATCTGAATTGGGTTTTTGCGATCGTCGCAGAAATGTTCCGGATCGCTGTCGCCGTTAACTCGCAGACCGTTGCGGGGACCCGCCAGAAGGGCGAAAGATTTTTTCGCAACACAAACCATTAGGAGTTCGTGTGAGGTGGCCGGACGAGCAGAATGCGGCTGAACTTAGAGAAGATACTACCGTTCGATCAGCTTATTTGTCCGGCCTATTCATCCACGGTGCGAATCGGACCAAAATCCGAGCCAGTCGGCGTGAGTGCCAGTCGCAGCCCGCAGTAATTCAATCTGATGGAGTCGTACCGCGGCCTGCGGTTGGCGGATCGGCAAACATGGGCCGGATCGGCCCAGCTTCCTCCTCGTGTATAGTGGGCTTGGACCCCATCCAATGGGCCCGCGGGATCATAGCGACCGGAGGTCGCGTAGGTGTTATCCCGGTAGAGATCCCCTACCCATTCACCCAGGTTGCCATGCATGTCGTAAAGTCCAAAGGGATTCGGCTTCAGTCGACCGACCGGCTGCACTTCTTTCACTTGCGTTTGGCCCGCGAACCAAGCGTAGTCAGCTAGCGTCTCCGACTCGACAAAGGAATAGTCGGTCTCGGTGCCCGCTCGACAGGCATATTCCCATTGAGCTTCGGTCGGGAAACGAAACCGCACCTTTCGCCCCTCGAACCGCTCGTTGAGTTTGCGTATCAGCAATTCCGCGTCGTTCCACGTGAGGCGTTTGGGATGATCAAGTTTGTTCGTTGGCTGAGGCGCCTCCATGATCGCGGACCACTCGGCGGTGGTGAGTTCATATTTGGAGAAATAGAACGGCCTGCTAATCGTCACTCGATGTTGCGGCGTTTCGTCAGCCAGTTTGGCCCCTTCCTGTATACCGACCCGCGCGAATTCCCTTTGCAACCGGACAACGTCTTTGTCGGATGTTCCCATGTCGAATTCGCCGGGCGGAACAAGGACAAACGTCAGCTTGGTTTGTTTGTCGAGCCGAATCTGCTTTTCGAGCGGCGCATCGAGATGCTGTGCCCAGCGAAGTTGATGCTCGCGCGCGTCGGCAAAGGGCGCTTTGGCAATCGGCGGTTCGACGACATTGATCGTGGTTGCCAAGGGTGCCAGATTGGGAAGCGCTGTCGCTATCGGCGGACTGGGTGATGGAACCTTCGTCTTGTTAGAGCGGTAAGAAACGCACAGATCGCTGCCGCCGTTACCGCCAGCGAGATTGAAGGTTGAGTAATAGAGCGCGAGACCGTTCGAGACCAGCGCGGGCTCCATTTCATTGCCAGCCGTATTGACGTAATCGCCGATCGGCCGCGGCGAACTCCAGGCCGCCTCAGCTCCGTTGCGAGTGCAATACCAAAGATCGCTGCGGCCGCCGCGCGACGGTCGCAGCGAGGCAAACACCAGCAAATTGCCGTCCGCCGACAAGTTGGGGGCCGAATCCGCCGCGGTGGAATTGACCGTCGGCCCTAAGTTAACGACCTCTCCAAACGGCGCATCGAGCGCGGAGCGTCGAGTCTGCCAGAGGTCAAAGTCGCCGCTGCCGCCGCGCTGCGACGCAAAAACCAACGTCAGGCCGTCGGCCGAAAGCGCGGCGCCGCTTTCGGCCGCGACCGAGTTGACGAGAGACCCCAAATTGACAGGTTGCGACCACGGCGAATTGAGCGACGCACGTTGTGTTTGCCACAGGTCCGTCATGCCGAGCGAGCCTGGACGATCCGAGGCAAAGATCAATGTTAGACCATCGGCCGAAAGTTCTGGTTCGCGCTCCGTGTGTTCGCTATTGACCGGCTCGCCTAGAGCAAGCGGACTCGACCATTCCAGGGTCGCGGCGCCGCGCGAGCTTTCCCATAAATCCAAGTTACCCAGGCCGCCTTCACGATCAGAACCAAAGATCAGCCGAGTCTCATCCGCGGATAGCGACGGTCCTTGATCGTGTCGGCCGCTATTCAAACCGGTGAGTGCCTCGGGCGGAGTCCAAGCGAGTTGCTCGGACGACAAGAACTCCTCCCAGCCGATCGATTCGATGCGCACCCAATGTCGGCCTCCGCGACTGAGCGTAAAGGCGGCGTCATGAATCCGCACACGTTCGTTAGGGCGCTGCAAACGAAACTCGTAACTCCCGGTGCGATACGACTGAAAATCCACGCGTTCGCCCGCGGCGAACGACGCCACTACACGGTTGTCGCGCACCAATTCGAGTGGAATCCGCGGATCAAACGAATCCACTCGTACCTCGCCATAGTTCGTACTTTGGCGCCATCCCCAACTGGCGGCGAGCATCGCGACGGTGGCGATCGCGATCATCGCCGCCCGCCATATCGTCGAGCGCCGCTTTCTCGTCGACGGCGATGAAGAGGGCGTCAGTGCCTCGACCACTTCTTCCATCGATGCAAAGCGATCTTCCGGCGCTTTCGCAACCATCTTCTGAAAGACGACCTCCAGAAGTTCGCTCACCGCCGGATTCGCCGCCCGCAGCGAAGGCGGCGGCGTGCTGCGATGAGCCAACACGATTTCCAACGGCGTTTCACCGGGAAAAATCGGGCGGCCGGTCAGCAACACAAACAACGTGCAGCCTAACGAATAAATGTCGGTCCGCTGATCGACTTCGCGAGTCTGCAATGCCTGCTCTGGCGACATGTAATCGAAGGTTCCCATCACTTGCCCGGCCTGCGTGAGCAGCGGCGCTACCGTGCGCTGAGTGACTTCGGCCTCCAGTCGCGCCAGCCCCAGATCGAGGATTTTCACCGTGCCATTGTCGTCGAGCATCAGATTGGCTGGCTTGAGATCGCGATGCACGATGCCTTGCCGATGCGCATATGCCATGCCTACGGCGGTCTGGCGGATGCAGTCGCTGGCTTCCGTCGGTGAAAACGGACCGCGGGTCTTGAGTAGGCAGCCCAAGTCTTGGCCCGCCACAAATTCCATCGCCAGATAAGGCACGCCGTCCACTTCTCCCGCATCCATGGCGCGCACGATATTGGGATGATCCAGGGCGCCGATCACTTCCATCTCTCGTTCAAAGCGAGTAATCGCTTCGCGATGACGGCGGATCTCGGCGGGAAGCACCTTCACGGCCACAATTCGCTTCAGCTTGGTATGCCGGGCGCGATAGACGGCGCCCATGCCGCCTCGGCCGATCTTTTCAAACAATTGATAAGCGCCCAGCCTTTCCGGCGTCTGCACGGAAGACTCGGCGAACGCCTGATCTTCGTTCGTCGAACTGGACGGCGAGACGGAAAAGGCTGCAATAATCTCGACGCGGTATTGGGGAAAACGAGCCAGATAGTCCGCTTCCCGCGGCGTTTCGGCGGCGCGTTGCCGATAATCGCAATCCAACTTCAGAAGCTCGACGAACAACTCCCCGCGCTCCGACTCGCGCGCCGCCGCCGCCAAATACGCGGCCAAGTCAGGTCGCTTGCCCGCGAGCCACTCGGCTTCAAAGGAGTCGCAAACGATGTCAATCCGCTGCGACGTCGGGAAGTCGTCCGCGGCACTCGGCGTTTGTCCCGTCACTCCAACTCCTCGGACCAAGCTTCGCGAATGAGTTTGAGTTTGCGTTCGATCGAACGCAGCGAAATCCCCATTTTCTCCGCAATCTCTTCGTTACTGTAGCCGGCGAGTCGATAGCGGACGATCTCCCGCTGGCTCTCGTCGCGGAGCAACCCCAGCAATCGGTCGTTCTCTTCTTCCATCGACGTCAAGAACTCGGGCGTGGGACTGGAAGCAATAACCTGTTCGAATCCGGCCCGGTCGGCGTCCTCGCCCGAGGCGAAGAATACCGAGTGACCGCGGACTTCGCCGTCGCCACGCTTAGCAGTCGTTTGCCGCCGGATCTGATCCACCGCCTTCTTGGTGGTAATGGCCACCAGTAGCGACCACAAGTCGTCGCGATTCTGCAGTTTCTCGAATCGCCCCGCGGCCGATCCCTGGCACAAAGCATGAAACACGCTGGCGGCCAAATCCTCCTCGTCCGAGACGCGCCGGTTGGCGGAACCCAATTTACGGCGAGCGACCCCGACCAATTGCTCGAAATAGCGCTCCCACAATTTGCCAGCCGCTTCGTTCTCGCCCTCTTTGAGCCCCTGGAGCCAAGCGGACACGGAATGGGAAAATGGGTCAGCCATGGAGGCCTCGCAAGGGCGTAAACTCGCGAACAACACCCCATACGCGGGGTGCAAGTTACAGGGGGCCACATAGGAACTCTTCGACAAACTTGCTACGTTCCTGCCTCATACCCGAACGCTCAGCAGGAATGGCCCCCTCGAAGATTAAGGGTACAGCAAGCTGTTCAAAAAGAAAGAGTCGGAAGTCGGATGCACACCAAGTGGTTTGGTCCGCGCACATAGAGTCGGTCGCCGACCAAGGCGGGATGAGCGTACAGCGACACCTCGTCGCTAAAGAGCGATAGTCGACTCAGGATCGACAAACGATCGGCTCGAGCATCAATCAGTAGCAACTCACCCGCCTGTGTCTGAGCCAACACTCGATCACCACTGGCCGCCAGCGATACGTGGCCCGCCAGCGATCGATCCGCTGCGCTCCACAGCAACTTGAGATCGGTCGCCGACAAGCAATGAATCTTGTTTTTGTGTACTGCGAACAACCGGTCGCCGGCACGCACCGGCGTGTGCATATCTGGCCCACATGCCCCATAGTAAGCACGCTCTTCAGGCTCGCCCTGGGGAGTGAAACCGATCAGCCTCACGCCATTGTTCTCGCTGGTCAGTAACAAACGGTCTTCCAGCACCAGCGGCGTCGGTACGTTGAAGTCCCCCGGCACTCGCGGCTTCAGCGTCCAGAGTCGCTCGCCCGTCGCGACATCCCAGCCACCACACGACAACTTATCGTAACCCGCCACCTGCTTTCGCCCACCCCTTTCGAAGACGACAAACGAAGCAAAAGCGGCAGGCCCGCCGGGCGATTTCCACAACAATTCTCCCGTCGCTGGATCGAGCGCCACTAACGACGCCTGCGGCCCACCGGGGTTCACGATCAATTTGCCGTCGACGATCAGCGGCGAAGAACAGACGCCCCAAACCAAATCGTCAGCCGCTTGATATTCCTGTCGCAGATGCTTCTTCCAGACGATTTTTCCGTTGTCCTTTCGCACGCAGTGCAGATGCCCGAATGCTCCCAGGAGATACACATACTCGTTCGTGATCAGCGGTGTGGCGCGGGGCGAGTTGCCGTAGTCAAGACGACCCGAGGCCGGATATCGCAACGACCAACGCCGCTCGCCGGTGCTCGCATCCACCGCCTGAAACACATCCGACTCGTCCGCCGTATCGCGATCTCCCACGACCGCAATTCCCTGCGCGACAGCCGGTCCGCCCAGCCCCTGTTGGAAGAGCGTCTTCTTCCAAAGCGGCTGAAACTGAGTCGGCAACTGGTCTGGCAAGTACGCAACCTGCGCATCGCGCCCCGCGCCTCGCCAGCCCGGCCAATCTCCGTTGTCCACAGGTCGTGGGCCGGCCCCGATGGGCACAAAGCCCGCCTTCGATTCCAGAGCGAGCCGCAACAGTGGCTGAGTGCGCACATCGAGCAATGCAGATCGAATTTGATCCTTCAGGGATGCGTCGAGTCGATCCGCGATGAAGGCCGACACGAAGGGCACGTCGCGAGTCTCACCGACAACTCGCAAGTCTCCCTTCTTGATCGTCCCACAACCTTCCAACAAAGGACGCGCGTAACTCGAGATCACCGCTGCGACCTTCGCGTCCCCGACGGCCTCGACAACCTCGGAAGCTCCATCACTGCACGCCGCCGAGATCGGACAATCCTTGGGGACGACAACACCGTGTGCCGCCAACAGCTCACGGGCCGCTGAGTGTTTCTCGGCCGAATCGGCGGGTCCGAGCAGGATGCGATATTCCTTCAAGTCGGCGACCGTTTTTGCGGCATCCGCCGACCGCACAACGATCAAGCCTCGCTGCACCACTCCGCCATCTTTCCCCGTTAAATCGGCGACTGGCGTCACGGGTTGCTTTAGAGCCGCGGCGTCCGACAACACAACCGATCGTTTGCCAATCACAATATCAGCTCGCCCACCCTCGACTTCCGCCAACCCCTTCGCGAGCGACTCGCCAAACTTAACCACAACCGTTCGTTCCAATCGTTCGCTCAGATAGTCGCCCAGCTTCGCGTAATCTCGCTGAGCGTAACCCTTCACACAGGGGCAAGACAGCGGCGCCGCCAGCGGGTCCATCACGACCAAGATCAGCGGCGCTGCTGGATCGGATGCTGAAACTCGAGTTGGCGAAATGTTAGCCGACGGAACTTGAGCCTGGGCTGCTGGCCCTCGCCCCACGCTCCCTACAATCAACACTCCCCAGCACGCCACTACGCAACCGGCCAACTGCGCCGCACTCCACCACCGACGAGCAAGCTGCGTCGAAGTCAACGACTGATGAAAACCCGCCATACCGAGAGCCTCACGCAGAAAAATGCGAAACTACTCGCGATCCACGACTATGACCCCCGTCGATCAACTCTTCGCCTTCAAGACTAAGATCTCGCCCTTGGTCACGTCGAAGTAATAGAGGCTTGAACCATCTGGCGCCATGCCGATGGATGAGTTCTTGCAGCCTTCCGTCACGCGTGCGACACCGACCACTGACTGAAACTCGCCTTTGGGCGAGTAGCGTTTTACCAACCCATTCGACTCGGAGGTCAACACATACCCGCGAGCATCCCAGCAGGTGTTCATCGGATTGCAACACCCACCGAAGCCCTTTGTGACATCCGTGCGATTGGCATTGCCAAAATTGAGTTTCGACTTGCCTTCAAAATCCGCCACCACCACGCGATGCCGAGAATTCTCGGCGATCACCAGTTGAGTGCCTATGACTTGAATATCCATCTGCCCGCAGCATCCGGAGAGCCCCGACATGATCTTCTTGGCGTCTCCCAGTTGCGAGTTCATTCGCCACACGCAAAAGCCATATCCTGTCGCTTCGTTGGTCACGACAAATACATGTTCATCAGAAATGGCGACTCGGTGAATCTCTTTCAAACGCGACATCGCCAGCGCGACAACCGCTTCCGGCTTCATCGCCTCCCGTGCTTTGAGTTGATTGGCAAAGTGAGCTTGGAGGGCTTGCGCTTGCAGCAGTTGAGTTTTTTCACTGCGAGTCAGTGATTCGGCATCCTTGGCCTTGAGTTCCTTGAGGGCCTCTTCATATTGAGCGGCCTGTTCCTTGATCTGTTCGGTTTCCTCACGATGACGCTCCAGCGTCTCTTCGGCGAACTGTTCTTTGTTCGCCACGGCCTTCGCCAGATGAGGTGAATCGATCTGAACCAGTTTTTCCCCCTTCGCATCGAATCGTGCCATCTGCCCCGCACCCACCACCAACACCGATCCATCGGGCGCCGCATTCACCGCTTTGGGATAGAAATCGAGATTGGCCGAACGAAGCATCTTGCCACTGGCATCGAGCCATTGAACTCGCGATGCAACCGACTTTGATTTACCGGCAAACGTACGAGCCAAGGTAGCCACCACCCCTTCGCCGTACTCTTGCGATAGCCCGCTAATCACCACCAACTCGCCATTCGCCGGCACACAAAACCCGAGAATCTTGCCCTCGCCCTCGGCGAGCCGAATTTCGCTGGTTTGGTGGAACGGGGCCGAGTCGCGATGGGTTTCGAGCTTCTTGGCAGCCTCGGCCTGTTCCTTGATCAACGCTTCAATGGCCGCCCGCTGATCCGTGTCCGTTCCCACCTCGCCAGTTCCCGCTTCTTCCGTTGCCGCCTCTTTCCGTGCAACGTCTTTTTTCGCGGAGTCATCCGCAATCAGCTTGGACACGTTCAGTTCTGACGCAAACAGAGCAGCAACTCCAACTACCGCTCCTAAAGCCCTGCGGGTCCATTTCGACATATCAGGAGTCCTTGATCTGAGAAGAGAAGGCGAGCGAATCGGCACAGGGGCGTCCTGCCCCATCATTCGAAGAGTGAATACCCCGTAAGTCGAGCACGGGTTTCAACGGGAAAATTATCCGGCTGTCGTTCGAAAGGCAAGTAGAATCGCGAAAAGGGCCACGACGAACGGTTTCGACCGACTACGTTTGTGCTCAGCGGGCACAAGAGCTACCCTCGACAATCGCTACTCTGCGAATCGCCAGCCCGTGCGAAACCCTGGCCCCTTTTTCGGTTCCCGTTCGAAGATCAGATCATCCGTAGTTGAGGCGGAGGGCTTTCGTCGTCGGACTTTGACAACTTCAAACAGTTGGTTGCGCCCCATCGACGAGTCGCTGGTTCCACCTAACGCCAGCCGCTTCGCGATCTCATCCTGTTCTCGCAGTGCCAGCACTGCGGCAATCGTCCCGCAACCACCGTGACCGGCGGCCAATATCAGCATCGGTTCCTTGGGCCGACACGAGAGCATCAGCATTCCACAGTCCTCAAACACCGTGTGATGACTAGATCTCAGTTGACTCACGACTTCATCATCGCGAGTCCGTAAGTACGTTGTGGGCGAGTTCCCTTGAGCATGAACGCTCAGGCGAATGCCTTCTTGATTCGGGCGACACACCGTGGATTCAGAGAGCAACCCCGACTCAGGTTGCGGGGAAAATGACCAGCGGAACCTGGCAGGCGGATTCCCTTGAGGAAAGAGGGTCTCCGCCAGGGCATCGGCTAAGCGATTCACCAGGGGACTGCCCAAAACACATACGGCGCCGCAGTCTTGCGAGGAGCGCAATTCCGCCAACATGTCTCGCGCCCTGGGTCGCGACAAATCCTCGGGTATCGATTTCACTTGGATTCTGCAATCCAGATTCAAATCGCTCTGAAAGAAACCTAGAAGCTCTGTGAGAGCTTGTACGTCCCTCGCTCCGATCACTCGTTGGCGAACATCCTTCGCAACCTCGGGCATGCTAACCAACCGCTCCCCCAGACAAACGACAATCGTACTGCCGGGTTTGAATTGATCCCAAGGAGTCGTTTGACGCGATACTGGCAACGGCAGCTTGAGATCCCGCACCACTCGACAGATGCCGCGTATCACGTCGTCCTCGGTTGGAGGAGAGCTACGCGAGTTGATCTTCCGCCATGTGTGTTTGAGGTGGTGCAAGTCAAGGTAATCGTCGAGATCTGGAGTCTGCGACTTTGCAGCCTGTTCCTTGATCAATTCTCGCACTGCTTTGATCAACTGGGGTCCACCTCCTGCCTTCACGAACGGTTCGACGAGCTGCTCGAGCATGACCAACATGTATCGCTCCTAATCTCAATTTCAATTTCGCGAACCGTCGATTTGCAGCTACATTTTCACGCCTGATGCTCGCCAACGCAGCTCTTCTGCGCCACCGGCGCAGCGCCGAGAAGCCTCCATTGCGGACGTTGGTAGCCTACGTGGAGTCGTCTGGGCATCCAGACCACCGATGTGTGCTCTCACGAAAAGGGGAATCCGATGATTCGAGTGATTGTAGTTGTCAATGGAATTCAAGCGGCGTTCGACGCCGTGGGCCGAGCCAAGACATCGCAACCGCAGGCCTGCACAAGCCTCAGCATATACGTGATTGTCGGCGACGAAGTGGTCTTTCATTGCCTCTTGGACTGTGGTCCGGGAGTGCCAGGCGTTTTGGTCGCCAACGATCGGTTCCCCCGTCGACTGCCTGACGTGCTCGTGTTATCGCATTCTCACCCCGATCACTTCCTCGGTGTGGACCTTCTCGTCGGCCTCCGGCGGCGGCGTTGGCTGACGGCTGCTGGAATTGATTCCGCGAAACTCAAATTGATCTGCGTCCGAGACACCTACGAGCAAACGATTCTGAAGTGCTTTGGGCATCTCGCTCCGCACCTCGACTACCAAGCGTCCAGCACCTTGACGCCGATTACGCTTTGGACAGACGGGCAA
Organism: Pirellulales bacterium; assembly: GCA_046349915.1. GTDB lineage: Bacteria > Planctomycetota > Planctomycetia > Pirellulales > Pirellulaceae > CAIXSC01. The sequence continues at coordinate 678,899 of JAXMBL010000005.1, forward strand.
GCTCTACTTCGCGTGACGCTGGTTCCCGTGGTGCATTTCCGGCAATCGTGCGTTTCTGTTTTCGAGTTCGTCGTTCCCGGTCGCCCTATTGCCAAACTAGTAGCTCTATTCGACTTCGATCGCTTCCATCTTTCTAGCTCGGAGGAAGCGGCGCTAGGGGCCACCGCCACTAACCCACTATTTGCTCGCCCCGACATCCTGATCGCGGAAGCCAATACCTGGAGCGACGCGCGGCTGACCTCGGAATCACTTACCGGCCATGCCGACTTCCTGGCGCTTTCCCAACTCATTCAGATGTGGATGCCTCAACGGACTCGAATACTCCACTACGGCGCATACGAAGACTTGCTGGGACCCGGGCGCCCCGAGCGCTACTGGGAACTGGTACACAATGAACGCTGCATCCACCCCAGCGAAGGCCCGACATCACAGTGGGAACTCACCGCTGCCATTCAACAACACCTCCAAAGCGGAGGCTTTCCAAGGCCATGCTCAGTGGCGGCCGCCTATCCGTCCGAAACGCTGGTATTGGCGCCCAACTACCCTAGCGACGAGCTCATAGTCCGGGTACGGCGCGAAGCTGGAAAGCTCATCTGCGCAGGCGCCGTGTCCCGAGTCATTGCCCATGAATACGGCATTCCACACACCACGGTCTTGCTTATCCCGTATCGCCCAGCTACCCCGGATGCACCCGCCCAGATCTTGATCCATCGGCGTAGCAAGTTAAAAAAGGTCTCACCAAACTGCCTCGATTTCGCCGGTGGCCACGTCGATTTTTCCGGTTCGCTCCAGTCACCTGACTCCTCCTCGGATCCGTCAGTATTGGCCGCCGCAATCTTAGAGACCGCACTCCGGGAGGCGACGGAGGAGATCATTCAAACTCCGAGTCGGCCGTTCGTCGCAACCGACTTGTCGCAGCTCGGCGAAATCGGCGAGTATACGACTGGGCTAGATCATCCCGGCCAGGGCAATGTCGAGCATTCAACCGCGATTCTCGTTCGCCTTAGCAGCTCCAACGTTTCGATCCGCGATACAGATAGTGCTGGCGAAAGTGTGTTGGAGTCGTCCTTCATGACCCTGGCCGATCTGCTTCGCCAGTTCGAGGAACAGCCTGAAGCCTTTGCCGATGGCGCCGCACGCGTCTTAAAGCGCCTCGCCAACGAACCTGAACTCCGCGAAACTCTAGCACGATCGCTGGAACGTAACTCAACCTGAATCGACACCGCGATACTGACTTCCGCCGCACGAATCAGTTCGTAAGCGAGTGGTTTCAACCCGCGTCGGTCATCTTGCCGACGCGGGCGTCGCTGCTGCTCGCGAACCTGCAACGTCTCACGCCAGTACTTCGCGAATCACCTGACCCTCTACGTTCGTCAGGCGACGCTGAATGCCATTGTGCTCGAAACTCAAGCGTTCAAAGTCCAGCCCCAACAAATGCAAGATTGTGGCATTGAAATGGTAAAGAGGATGGATGTTCTCCACGGCCTTCTGCCCGAGATCATCCGTCCTGCCATGACTTACTCCGGGCTTAACCCCCGCTCCGGTCAACCAACAGGTAAAGCCATCGGGGTTGTGGTCGCGTCCCTTCGCCCCTTTTTGAAAGAACGGCATCCGACCAAACTCGGTGCACCACACCACCAACGTATGTTCCAGCAACCCGCGTTGCTTGAGGTCGCGTATCAAAGCCGCAGCCGGTTGATCGAGAATCGCGGCATGCGTGTCGTACTGCTCCTTAAGCTTCTGGTGACCATCCCAGTTGAGCGCCCCGCCGCTCGCATAAGCCCCATTAAACAATTGCACAAACCGCACGCCACTCTCCACCAGCCGGCGAGCCAGTATGCAATTCCTGGCGAAGGCCGCCTTATCCGCGTTCTGAGTATCGTCAGCACCATACATCTGCAACACATGAGCAGGTTCGGTGCTGAGGTCTGCGATCCGCGGCACGCTCAACTGCATCCGAGCAGCCAGTTCATAGCTGGCGATGCGTGCCGCCAAATTGGTGTCGCCCGGGTTCGCCGCCAGATGTCGCTCATTCATCCTCTGGAGCAGCGACCGCGCAGCGATATCCGCATCACTCGAAACCCCCGGCGGCGACAAGTGTCGGACCGGTTCCTTCGAACTCATGGTCGTTCCTTGAAATGCCGCTGGCAAAAAACCGGCGCCCCAGTTGTTCGCCCCGTTCTGAGGAACTCCGCGCGGATCGGGAATCGCCACATACGACGGCAAATCTTGACTCTCGCTTCCGAGCGCATAGGTCACCCACGAACCCAGACTCGGAAAACCATCGAGCACAAAACCCGTCGATAGAAAATTCTCCGCCGGTCCATGTGTATTCGTCCGGCTAGTCAGCGAGTGGATGAACGCAAAATCATCCGTCAACTCGGCCAAATGCGGGATCATGTCGCTGACCCACTTGCCCGTCTGGCCCCGCTGGCGAAATTCGTACTGCGGCCGCGCGAGATTCCCCGCCGCTCCCTGAAACGTCACCGCCGGTCCGCCAGGCAGCGGCTTGTCATCCCACTTGATCAACTCGGGCTTATAGTCCCACGTCTCCAACTGACTCACCGCGCCAGCGCAAAAAATCACGACGACGTTCTTCGCCTTCGCGGGAAAGTGACTCGGTCGAGCCGCATAGGGGCGAGCTGGATCGATGCTGGGCAGGGCCGGCCCAGCAGGCGACGCCAATAAGCCATCGCTCCTCAACAGACTGGTCAACGCAATCGAACCGAGCGCCGTCGCGCTATCGTTCAGAAAGTTGCGACGATCCAGCAGCCTGCGACCAAAGGAACTGAAATCAGGTGTCATGGTATTACGCTTTACTGCCGCCTGAAGCAGCCATCGCCTCAAGGAATGAACAAGAATTCGTTGCTGTTGAGTAGCGCTCGACACAACACCGCCAAGCCATGCGTCTGCACCACCGGCAGGACATCTTCGCGCTCCTGCGAGTTCGCACCGCGATTCAACGCCAAGCGATAGGCATGATCAATTTGAGCCGAAACATCGCTACCCGCCTCCGTCTTCACTCGGTCGGCCAAGGCCGTGGCTACCTCCAACGTGAATCGGCTGTTGAATAGATTGAGCGCCTGAATTGGAGTCGTGGAGACTCGACGGATCGCCGTGCTCTGACCCGCATCGGGACAATCGAAGGCGCCAAAGATCGCCTCCGGCTCGCGACGTACTTTATGAGCGTAAATCATTCGGCGTTGGTTCAGCGGCGTGAGCGTTTCCACGGGCTTGAAACCACTCAATCCGCCCCGCTTGTCGAACAAGTCAAAACCGCGTCCGTACATCGTCAGGTCCAACTTTCCGCTCACGGCCAGCATCGAATCTCGAATCGACTCGGCTTCCAATCGCCGCGAGGGATAACGCCACAGCAACCGCACATCGGCATCGATCTTGGATGCCTGTTGATAGTTGGCATTTACGGCGCCATCCATGCCGATCGCAGCCGTCGACGCTTGCCGATAGGTCTTCGACAATACGATCATCCGATGCATTCGCTTCACGCCCCAGCTGCCTTGCATAAAGTCCCGTGCCAACCAGTCGAGCAGCTCCGGGTGAGATGGCTTTGCGCCCGAGCGTCCGAAGTCGCTCGGCGTATCGACGAGCCCTTTCCCGAAATGCCCTTGCCAAATTCGATTCACCATCACCCGCGCCGTCAAAGGGTTCGCGGGATCGGCAATCCACTCCGCCAATGCTCGTCGTCGTTCTTGCTCGGGAGTCTGATTCTCCAGCTTGAGCGTCCCGAGCGCACTGATCACAGCAGGTTCCACTCGCTCCTTCGGTTGCTCCGGATCGCCTCGCGACAACAGATGAATCTCGTCGGGTGGACGAAATCCACCCGCGAACACCTTGAACGACTCGCCTCCCGCCTGAATCTTCGCGTCGAGCGTCGCGAGCTCACGCATCAACTCAGTCGCCGCGGCGGCTTCCGTAGGCGTCAGTCCTTGGACCGAGAACATTTCCGTCGGCGTATTCCCTGATTCATACTTACGCCGATCACTCGAGTCCGCGACCACTTGCCATTCGCCACTGGCGTCCGTCACTTCGATGACGTAAGTGGTCGCCAATCGATCCGAGTATTTCCCCTGCCGGTCGCGTCCCCAGACGACTCGATCAATCTCTCGTTCCGTAGAAAACTCGACGGCCACCCAACCGCCGCCCATCTGGTTCGACATCCAACTGCGCGAGTTGCCGTAAGCGCCGTCGTTGACGAACCGTAGTTCATGGGTGTTCGGCGCGACGTTACTGCCCGAGGCCGTCGGAGTCGCCCCCTGACTCGCGAGCGCCACGTTGTTGCCAGCCATATCGAATACTTCCAACTCGTCAATACATGGCTCGAGGTTGTTCGTGCTTTGGATCGTGAAGCGCACGCGTTTGGTCTTGACCGGCGGAAAGCGATCCACGTTTTGGCGAGCGTTGACCATCGGTCGCGGATCGCCCGACTTCACGAGCGGTGCGAAGCGAGTCATTTGTTGTTCGATTTCGACTTTTCGCTTTTTGGCCGCCTCCGCCGCCTGGCGAGCCGCCTTCGCCTCGGGCGTCATGAGTTCGCGTTCGTCGTAGGTCACGCCCGCGACAAAACACTGAAACGAGTAATAATCGCGGGCCGTGATCGGATCGAACTTGTGGTCGTGACACCGTGCACATCCGACGCTCAACCCAAGAAACGTCTGACCGATGTTGATCACGATTTCGTCGAGTGAATCTTGACGCGCGAGTCGCTTGGACGGTTCGTCGGCGCCAATCTGTCCTGGCAGCAAGACCGATGCGGTTACCAGAAATCCAGTCGCTGCATCTTCGCCCAGCGAGTCGCCGACTATCTGCTCGCGGATAAACCGATCGTAAGGCGTATCTCGGTTGAAGGCACGAATCACATAGTCGCGGTAGGGCCACGCGTTCGGACGTTCGGTGTTGACCTCAAACCCATGAGTGTCGGCGTAGCGGACAACATCGAGCCAGTGCTGGGCCCAGCGCTCGCCATATCGCTCGCTTTGGAGCAAACGTTCAACAATGCCCGCATAGACGGCTTCTCGCGGCGTGTTCGAGACTTGAGGCGAAGTGCCGCTGCCCGCTTCCAAAATCGGACGCCCTGCCGAGTCAATCTTGACGCCGGCATCCGCGAGTTGCGTTGTAAACGCTTGAACCTCCGCGAGTGTCGGCGGCAGACCGGTCAAATCAAACGTCACTCGCCGTAACCAAGTGAGTGGATCGGCTTCGTGCGACATCGTCAAACCGTTGGTCTTCAACTTCGCGCTGATGAAGTCGTCGATCGAGTGATCGCCGGGAGCAACAGCGAGCGGCTTGAAGCTCCAATGATCTCGCTTGTCTTCCAACTTGGCGAGGTCGACGCCATCGGGCCAAACCGCCCCTTCGGCGATCCACCTCCGTAGCACGTCAATCTCCACGGGCGACAAAGGCTCACCCTCGGGCGGCATGCGTTCTTCTTTGGTGCTACTCGAAACCAGCTCAATGAGCGGACTTTCGTCGACCTTTTTGGGAACAATGCTGGGACCGTACGCATCGCCTCCCTTGAATGCCGCCTCCTTGATGTCGAGTCGCAAGCCAGACTTCTGCTTGCTCGGCCCATGACATTCGTAACAGCGTTTTTCGAAGAGAGGACGCACATCGCGTACAAAGTCGATTGGCTCGGCCCCGTGAGCCACGCCAACGACGATCACTGCGACCGCGAACACCACGGCTTTATACGCCCAACGACGGTTCAAAACGATACTCCTCAATTCTTGCCCGCTCGCCTCTTGGCTTCCACGGAACTGCACCAAGCTCTAGCTTAACTTAGGCAGCGGGGCGAGTAAAAACTAGTGCTTTGCCGCTGCTGGCTCGCTGAGTGATTCACGCCGTCGTTGATGTACAATCAAGGCTCAATCCGAAGGACGAGTCCGATGCCGACCGCCAAAACCAGAACTGCTGATCCTCCACCACATTCGCAGACGAACTTGCTATTCACCAAACTCGTTTGGAGTTTAACCATTGGAATCTGCCTGTTGCCCTGGATCGCTGGTGCGCCCCGGTTGGTGAAAGGATTGCAAGCGTGGCACGCCGGTGGTGCGGATTCGACGGTGGAGTATCCGCCAAGTCGCTACAAGGGGAATCCCACCGGTGGTTGGTCCGAGTCGGCGCGATCGGCTACTCAAGCCGGTCTTGGTTGGCTGGCGGTTGGCGTCGTAGCCACAACTGGACTTGTGTGGACCTATGTGGCCCAACGTCGGCGTGCGACAAAGGTTGAATCCTCCGACCCATCGAGTGCTCTATCTGACGCCAGCAAGTAACGCTACTGACTGCAAGAACAATGGGCTGCCGTCTTTACTCGCCAAAAACAGCAACTGGCTGCCGTCGCGCGAAAAGGCCAAGTCGTGAATGAGGGCTCCTTCCAATTCAGGACAGCTCAATACGGAAGGGAATTTCTCGCGCCCCGTTTTCGCGTCGAAGATGATCGCTCCACCTACAGTAGGCGATGCCGCAAGCTCTCCATTTCCGTGGAAGACCAATCGCTTACAATCGCTCCGATCCTTGGTCGCAAACGTGACCGGCTTCTGCTCGAAATCGCCCGATGATAGCGCCTGAATCTGATACGACAGCGTCGGGTAGCCGGTATAGCTGAGATAACAGACTCGTTCGCCGTTCGCCGACATCGCCAATCGCTGCCCATTTGTTCCCGCGTTCTCGAACTGTTGATCTAACGCGAGCTGAACCCCTTCGATTCGAAAACGATTCAACACGTCGATATGTTCGACGTTTAGTCTGGGAACAAGGCGGCCAGTGGCGTCGAATTCTTCATCCGGTCCTGACTTGAATGCTGCGTGGAAGCCCGCCAACACGTAGTTGCCCGAGGGATGCATGCGCAGCCACATGCCGTATGCTTCCTCCGGCTCATGGATTTTATCAGTCTCGAGGTCGACGACCACAATGCGTTGATTCTCGGCCGGGTTCTTGCGTACATGATCAGCCACCTGCTCGACCGATACAACACAGAGTGGTCGAGTTGGATGAGGGGCCAGATCGTTGATTCGCTTGTATTTCCACAGCTCGATTTTCTTCTTGGAACTCAACGTTGCTCGATCCAAGAGATGAATCTCCTTCTCCGTCGCCGCCACCCAGTACTTCTCATGTAAACGAAAAAGCCGAAAGCTGTCCGATAACGTGACGACTTTCGTCATTGGTTGGCCGCGATTGTCCAGCGGAACGATCTTGCGACCGTCACGGATAAAGAATGGCCGACCCTCGGACGGTGATATGAATTCCGCATCCTCGTTGGCCAAAACCAACGCACCTGCCGGCGCCTCACCGATTCTTCCATTTTTTGCCAACGATTCGGCGTAAGCGCGATCCCGATCTTCCAGCAGTGGCAGGGGAATACTGCGAGTTTGTCCTTCGGTGGTGAGAATCTTCACGGCAGGCGGTTCCAGCGCCAGGAATCGGCCTCGCCAACTGATCTTGCCGCCTCGCATCGTCCACACTCGTTCTTCCCCCAATGGCTTTAGCATCTCAGGCGGTTTGGGCGCTGTTGGCATAGGCGACACGCTCGGAGTCGGGAGCGCAGGAGATGTTGGAGGCGGAGGAGGCGGCGGCGTCACCACCTGGCCAGGCCGAGGTCGATTCGAGTTGGCAACCTTCGGAGGCGAGTTGTCTCGGGGCGGCGTCTTCGGTCGGTTCGCCATGGGTGGCGTCATCGGCGATCGGCCGGGTGTGGGCGCCGCTGCCGGCTTGGCAATCGCCTGCGCGTCGTCGACAGGCGCAAACGGTTTACCGTCCAAGATGGTGATTGCATCTCGCACTGATCCTCGTACGCCTTCGGCGAACAATGCGAAGGGAACTCGATACAGCAACCCATCCGCGTCAGCGAGATGAATCACATTCCCCTCATGCCCCACGACCTTCGCCGAGGGCAGGACGCCGCCGCGAATCGTGTGCAACATTTTGCAGTCGGAGCGAGGCGCAGGATCGGTAGTCGCTTGGGGAGGAAACGGATCGGGCATCGAAAAGTGAGCTCGAATCAAGGCCAGATCGTTCTCATGGAACAATTCGAAAGGAATCGCTCGTTCGACGTTCCCCACTTCGATTCGGATCTTATCGCCTTCCACTCCCAAACATCGTCCTTCGATCAAGCCGCCCAGGCCACGCGAGTTCCACGTGCGTGATTCAGTAGGCGGGCCTTTCGACCGGTAATTCAGCGCCTTCTGATGGGCAGCCTCGTCTTTCGGTAGCTTGTTGGGGCTTTTGGCATTCAAAGCCTTCGAGTCGCCCGCCCCTGTCGGAGGAATGCGATTCACAGAATCTGCGACCGGTTTATCGGTCTGCCCAAACCCCGAGTGCAACTGCCCAAGGAAAACCCCGACGAAAGCGACGAGAATCCCATACCTCGACCACCGCTGAATTCCGGCCCAATGATGAAGTGACATGCGAGGCAACTTCCATGGAGAAGAGAGCAAACAAATGCAAGCGTGACCCCAGAGATTACCATAGGCCAGTCGCCAAAGCACTGAGCGAAGCAGCCCGATCCCCCCCACGCACCCAAAAACGCCCGCGCCCCGCCCCCCAATGACCAATGACCAATGACCAATGACCAATGACCAATGACCAATGACCAATGACCAATGACCAATGACCAATGACCAATGACCAATGACCAATGACCAATGACCAATGACCAATGACCAATGACCAATGACCAATGACCAATGACCAATGACCAATGACCAATGACCAATGCTCGCGGGGTTACGGTTTTTGCCGCTTTGCCGGAGGCAAAGGCAACTTTCTCCCAGGCGAAACGCTAAGATTGGAGTTCCATTTCACTTCACCTCCAGAGCGGGAAGCGGTTCAATGCAGGCGGACGTTTCACGATTCCATGTGCGGCATCTCTTCGACAACTTTGGCGATTATCTCTCGCGTGCGTCGGCGCACCTGCCAGCGGCGCTGTCGCTGCTTGTGTTGAGTGTCACCTGGGGTTCGCTCGGCGTTTCACCGCCGACCGCCAGGGGCGACGTCAAGGCGCAGTCTCCTCGCCCCGCATGGACGACTTCGAAACTTCGCGGTCAACCAGTGCCGCCGGAACCGTATCGCATCGAGTCGAAGTTTCCGAAGCTCAAGTTTCAGAAGCCGACCAGCGTCGAACAATTGCCTGGCACTCAACGCTTGTTGGTGACCGAGATGGGCGGCCGAGTCTACACAATCCCCCGCGACTCGCAGGTGACCACACCGGACTTGGCGTTCGATCTGGTCACGCTGTTGCCTGCCGATGCGCCTCGCAAATCGGTATCCCTGTTCGACGCGGAACCTCATCCGCGGTTTGCTCAAAATCATCAGATCTTTCTGTGCTACGTCCATCCTGGCGATGGCGGACACACTCGAGTTTCCCGGTTTACGCTCGACGCCTCCCAACCGCCTCGCCTCGTAAGCGGCAGCGAGCAAGTGATCATCACCTGGCCTTCCGGTGGACATAACGCGGGCTGTCTCGAGTTTGGTAAGGATGGTTATCTCTACGCATCGACGGGCGACGGCTCAGGCCCCAATCCGCCCGATGGACTAACCACGGGCCAAACGGTCACCGACTTGCTGGGCGCGGTGCTGCGCATTGACGTGGATCATGCGAGTAACGGTCGACAGTATTCGGTTCCGGCCGATAACCCGTTCGTCGAACTCGCGGGCGCTCGGCCTGAGATTTGGTCGTATGGATTGCGCAATCCGTTCAAGCTTGGCGTTGATCCCAAGACGGGTGATGTCTTCGTCGCCGACAATGGCTGGGAAACCTGGGAGATGATTCACAAACTGTCGCGCGGGAGCAACTGCGGTTGGCCCGTGATGGAAGGGCGTGTTGCGTTGCGGTCCGAGGTGGCAGTCGGCCCCACACCCATCGTACCGCCGGTGAAGGACCATCCTCACACAGAAGCCAACTCGGTGATTGGCGGACCCGTGTACCGCGGCTCGAAGTTGCCCCAGCTCGATGGCGCCTTCGTCTATGGCGACTACATCACCGGAACGCTGTGGGCGATTCGTCCTGACCGCGAAGGCTCATACACATGCGACACGCTCCTCGACACCGACCTGCGCATCGTGGGGTTCACACAGACGACCGATGGCGAACTGTTGGTGCTCGATTATGACTTCACCGGCCAGATCTACGAACTGTTGCCTTCGAATGTCGAAGATCTCTCGGCCAGCTTCCCGCGTCGATTAAGCGAGACGGGGCTTTTTGCGTCGGTCGAACGACTTGAACCCGCTCCGGGCGTCGTGCCTTACTCGGTGCGAGCCGCTCGATGGGACGATGGCGCATCGGCCAAACGCTGGATCGCCATTCCCGGCGACGCCACCGTTCGTCTTGCATCTGTTCCTGACGGCGAACCCTCATTCCCCGAAGGCACCGTGCTGGTCAAGCATCTCGAATGGCCCGTTGGCGCAGGACAACCTCCCATCCGGCTCGAAACGCAATTGTTGCATCTCGAGCGAGGCGTGTGGCGACCGTACAGTTATCTGTGGGACGAGTTGAATCGCGACGCGACGCTGGTCGACTCGACGGGCGCCGCTCGCACTCTACCGGCAATACCAGCCGCCAACGGCGTGGCGGCGATCCCCGAACGCACATGGCATGTCAACGCGACCAACGAATGCAAACTGTGCCACAACGCTGGGCCTAAGTTTGTCCTCGGGTTCACACTCACGCAGCTCGATCGACCCGACGGCGAATCGGCGGCGGGTTCCAACTCGTCGAGCCAGCTTGCGCGGCTGACCAGCCAACGAGTGATCGCGGGCGCCGAACCGCTTGCGGCCAGCGATCCGGCTCGCTTGGTTGATCCGCATGACGCCTCTCAATCGTTGGACGATCGAGCTCGTTCCTATCTGCATGCCAATTGCGCGATGTGCCATCATCCGGGCGGGAACGCGATCGTGTCGTTTTATCTCAGGCGCGATCTTCCCTTCGACAAATTGAACACCAACAAGGGAACCGGCATCGGTACGTTTGGGGTGCGTGATGCCAAGTTGATTGTTCCTGGCGATCCCTACCGCAGCGTCTTGATGTATCGCATGTCCAAGTTAGGTTACGCTCGCATGCCTTATATTGGTTCGCGAGTGGTCGATGGCCAGGGAGTGGCGCTCGTCGAACAGTGGATTCGTAGCTTGCCGCATGAGGCTTCGCAAAAGTTGTCGGACCCTGCCACGGCAAGTTCACCGACAGCCATGTCGCTCGCCGGACTTGCGGAAGCGGGCAAGTCGGCGGCAAGTGCGAGTGGAGATCGCGAACAGGCGATCGCTGAGTTGGTGAAGACGACCGAGGGCTCGCTGGCGCTGATCGCCCTGCTCCATCGACGTTCACTGACGCCCTCCGATGCAGAGAAGGCGATCGCTGTGGGGAGTGCGGCGCCGAGCGACATTCGAGGCTTGTTTGAGACGTTTGTGCCGGAGGGGAAGCGTCGAGCAACATTAGGAGCGAACTTTGATCCGCGATTGGTGCTCGACCGAACCGGCGATCGCGAGCGTGGCAAGCTGATTTTCTTTAGCGATGGCGCTCGCTGCCGCAACTGTCACGAGCTGGATGATCGCGAGAAATCACTGGGACCGACTTTGCGTGAGATTGTTAAGAAGTATCCGAAGGCCGACGAATTGTTGCGGCATGTGGTTCAACCGTCGCTGAAGATCGACGAACCGTTCGCGGCCTACACGGTGGTGGTGGACGATGGTCGAGTGTTGACGGGCTTGGCGATCGAGCAAACGGACAAGCAGGTCGTATTGAAGACGGCCGAACGGCAGTTGGTGCGAATCCCTCGCGACTCGATCGAAGAGATGCGACGAGGCGAAAAGTCGTTGATGCCCGACCGAGTGCTCGGCGACCTGACGGCTCAAGAAGCCGCCGATTTGTTCGCCTACCTGCGCTCGATCGGCCAGTAGCGGAATTCGCAAGAATTCCGACCGTGCCCGCGTGAAGAAGTCGGAACTCGCCGTAGCGGAATTCGCAAGAATTCCGACCGTTACCCCGGCAAAAAAGCCGCAAAGAAAAAACGCAACTCGTCGACCAACAGACCTGCGGGATTCGCCTGAATGCCGACTGGCTCGCGGGAAGAACTCGGATACCGTCGGCGTTAGTACGCCGATCTGGAATCGGAACTCTTGCGAGTTCCGCTACAGAGCTTACTGACCCGGCGTTTTCTTCTGCACGGACACGAAGGCCATGCGCAGATCGGACAGCACATGGTCCAAGAACGCCGACTCTTCGGACGTCAGATTACCCTTGCACTTCTCTTCCAGAATGCTCAGCGTGTCGATGTAGTGGCGAGCGAAATTGAGGCGCACGACCGGCTTCTTCTGCATGGGATCGGGATGAAGCCCTAGGAAGACCATGGCTTGGCTGGCAAGCATTTCGATCAACGTGACCAAGGACGCGGGCGGAAGCTTCGCCCGAGTCAACTCGTCCTCGCTCACACCCATCCCCGAATTGCCTTCGTCTGACTGGTTCGCCGTCACCTGATCGTTCTCCAATTGTCCCGACACCCCTGAACTGCTCGTCCCAATTTCGTCGCAAAATCAATCTCTCACGTACGACGGACTTCCAGTCCGTCGCACAAAGCGCCGCCTCCAATTCACTCCTAAGCATCAACATTCGCGGGCGATCGTTCCCCACGACTCGAATGCCGCTCGATCGCCGCCCCGATGAAGCCCGCGAACAGGGGATGGGCGAGTGTCGGCTTCGACTTGAATTCGGGATGGAACTGCACCGCTAAGAACCATGGATGCTCGGGCAACTCGATAATCTCGACCAACCGACCATCGGGGCTGGTGCCGGCGAGCATCATGCCGTTGGCCTGGAACTGCTGACGATACACGTTGTTGAACTCATAACGGTGACGATGTCGCTCATTCACCATGTCGCGGCCGTAGCACTCGCGCGAATGGCTGGCGGGGTCCAGCCGAGCGTCTCGCTGGCCGAGCCGCATCGTGCCGCCTTTGTTGACCACGTTCAGTTGTTCGTCGAGCAAACAGATGACGGGATGAGGCGTATCTTTCGAGAACTCGGACGAGTGGGCGTTGTTCAGTCCGATTACATGTCGTCCAAACTCGATCACGGCGCACTGCATGCCGAGACAGATGCCGAAGAACGGGATGCGTCGCTCGCGAGCGTACCGGATGGCTTCGATCTTGCCTTCGATCCCGCGTTCGCCGAACCCGCCTGGGACCAGGATGCCGTCGTAGCCGCTGAGCAATCGCTCGGGCCCCTCACGCTCGATGTTCTCGCTTTGGATACGAGCAACTCGGACCTGAGTCTGGTGATGAATGCCGGCGTGGTCGAGTGCTTCGTAGATCGACTTGTAAGCATCTTTGTGCTCGGCGTATTTGCCGACGACCGCGACGCTGATCTCGCGCTTGGGATTGCGCAAATTGTGGATCAAGTTGCGCCAGTCGGTGAGGTCGAGCGAGCCGGCGGGGAGCCGCAGTTTTTTGATGATCAGTTGGTCGAGCCCATGGTCGACCAAGCTGAGCGGAACTTCGTAGATCGAGAATTCCTTGTCTTTTTCTTCGATGACCGCTTCGATCGGCACGTTGCAGAACAGCGCGATCTTTTGGCGATCCTCGTAGCTGATCGAGCGTTCGGTGCGGCAGATCAACACATCGGGCTGGATGCCGATTTCGCGCAACTGGCCGACCGAATGTTGAGTGGGCTTGGTCTTCAGCTCGCCCGCCGCCTTCAGATAGGGGACTAGCGTCAGGTGGATGTAGAGGCAGTTTTCCTTGCCGACGTCGAGCGAGAATTGGCGGATGGCTTCCAGGAAGGGCTGGCTTTCGATGTCGCCCACGGTGCCGCCGATCTCGGTGATCACGACATCGGTCTCGTCGTCGGCCAGCTTTTGGATGACGCTCTTGATTTCGTTGGTGATGTGGGGAATGACTTGGACGGTTTTCCCCAGGAACTCGCCGCGGCGTTCTTTTTCGATGACGGAGAGGTAAATTTGGCCGGTCGTGTAGTTGGAATCACGAGTGAGTGGGCTGTTGGTGAAGCGTTCGTAGTGGCCGAGGTCGAGATCGGTTTCGCTGCCGTCGTCCAGCACATAGACTTCGCCGTGCTGGTAGGGGCTCATCGTGCCTGGGTCGACGTTGATGTAGGGGTCGAGCTTCTGCATTTTGACGCGCAGGCCGCGGCGTTCGAGCAGCATCCCGACCGAGGCGCTCGAGAGGCCTTTGCCCAAAGAACTTACGACGCCGCCTGTCACGAAAATATGCTTGGTCATGCCACTCCCCGCGGGCTGAAAGCCGCACGCATGCGACGCATTGCTCGCCACAGGGGGACGTGAACGATCCACGCAAACCGCCCCCCGCAGTTTGTAGCGTTTAATTTACCGGCCCGTCACCCGGCTGACAAAGGCCCGGTAATCGTCTGGAGTGTCGATTCCGATGGTTGGTTCGTCGATTACGCCGACCAAAATGTCGAAGCCCGCCGACAGAACTCGAAGTTGCTCCAGACTTTCCAGCTTTTCGGCGTCCGAGCGAGGGAGGTGAGCGATCCGCAGGAGGAAATCGCGCCGATAGGCGTACAAACCGATGTGTTGATGGAAATGAGGCGGGTTTTCGTCGAGCAACCCGTCGTGCCACGAGCGGGCGTGGGGGATGGGGCTGCGGCTGAAGTAGAGTGCTCGACCAGCGTCGTCGAACACCACTTTGACGCAAGCGGGGTCGTCGAGTTTGGCCCGCGAGCGAATCGGGGTGGCGAGGGTCGCCATCGCGGCGGCGGGATGAGCGTCGAGCAGGCTAGCGGCGAGATCAATGGCATGGGCCGAGATCTCTGGTTCGTCCCCTTGGACGTTAACCACGATATCGACCTCGGGCAGATTGCGAGCGACCTCGGCCACGCGATCAGTCCCACTGGCGCAGTCGGGACTGGTCATGACGACCTGGCCGCCGAACGAGCGTACTTCGTCGGCGATCTCGTCATGGTCCGCCGCCACGATGACTTGCCGAGGCCGCCGAGCTTGAGAGGCCGCCTCGTAGGTATGTTGCAGCACCGACTTGCCGGTCTCGCGCAACAGCAGTTTGCGCGGCAGTCGAGTGGACGCAAGCCGAGCAGGAATCACGATCACACTGTGGGACGACATGAAGTTGTTCCTCTGCATGGGAAGATTCAAAAGGCGTTCATAGCACCGAGTCGTCCGTAAGCAAAGTAGCCCGCGACAAAGTAGCCCGCTCGCTTCGCGAGCGGAAAAGCCGTCGGCGAAGCAACGCACACAAGCAAATGAACCAAGCAAGGTCCAACCAACAACCAACAACCAACAACCAATGACCAATGACCAATGACCAATGACCAAATAACAAATGCCCCTCCAAGCCCCATCTCCCTCGCCCCAAGCTTGCTTGGGGAGAGGGCCGGGGTGAGGGGCATGACCTGTTCTATATGAGGTATCCGTGCCGAAAGCAAACCCTATCGCACAAACGCCATAAACTCAAGTGTGAATCAACCGCCACCCCTGTGAACCGCTCACCGAATTTACGGTTATCTCGAGCAGGTCCCGCGGGTCGGTGGCTGCCAGTCAGTACGCCGTGGAACTTGGTTGGTGATGAGAGTCGCCTGCGGTAGAATGCTCCTTCGCCTGAGTCGCCTCGCTGGAGAACGTTTCGTCGATAGTACGAAACGGCAACCGGTTGAGCTTGCCACTCAAGGGACAAGACGGTGAACTCGAGCTGCGCCGCCGCCGACACTCGGCAGAACGTGGGCCCATGGCCCACGGGCAGAGTTGCAAGTCGCGGGTCGGCGTCCCGTAAGGGTGCGCCGCGGCACGAGTGTTTTCCGCGAGGAAAGCACCGGGTTCGGGGAAGGGTGTCCGCGAAGCAGAGTCCGAGCGACCTGGAAACGAGCCCGGAACAACCGCCTTGAGGGAGGATGCGAAAGAAGGCCGACAAGTTCGGTCGTTTTTTCGCGGTTCCGAAGGTTGGCCGAGGAGGGTCTGCACCGAGTGACGAGAGGTGCCAAGTGACGGGTGTGACTGGAAGAAGCGACAGGAGAACGAGTTGGAACGACCGCGACCGTTTTTCAAGGAGCGGACGTCGTCACAAAGCGCGGCCCTTCGGGGCCGATTGAAACATTCCTCATTCAAGACAACGGCAATCTGACTGTCACAAAGCGCGGCCCTTCGGGGCCGATTGAAACAGAGAGGGCGTATTCGCTCCCCTCACCTGCTTTCTTCGTCACAAAGCGCGGCCCTTCGGGGCCGATTGAAACTGGCCCGGCGGGATGGTGAACGGGGCCTGGCCGAAGGTCACAAAGCGCGGCCCTTCGGGGCCGATTGAAACGGTGAATTTCTTCTGCCACAGGCTGCCGAGCTTCGTCACAAAGCGCGGCCCTTCGGGGCCGATTGAAACAAGAAAGAACCCATAAACTTTTTCGCCAGGGGTGTCACAAAGCGCGGCCCTTCGGGGCCGATTGCGGGGTTACTTGCCGAGAGTTAAACACTTTGGCGGCGGCGTTCGTCAGGTGACGGTTGCTGCGACTTTGGCGGAGCCAAAGGCAACTGTCGGCCCTTCGGGGACGATTGAAACAGCACGTCGCCGCAGCAGCCACCGCAAGCACGAAGTCACAAAGCGCGGCCCTTCGGGGCCGATTGAAACTGGTCTTGCTGGATCGCGCCCGCGAGAATGCGTGCGCGTCGCAAGTCGCGGCACTTTGGGGCTGATCGCGGGGTTACTCGCCGAAAGCTAAACGCTTTGGCGGCGGCGTTCGCGGGGCAGCGTTTTTTGCTACTTTGCCGGAGGCAAAGGCAACTGTCGGCCCTTCGGGGACGATTGAAACCTGAGGGGCAGGTTGCAAACCTGCCCCACCTTGCTTCCATCTGAAGCCCATTCGCTTAGCGCGACCTTAGTCTTTCTTCAATCGGCAAAGGTCGCGTTCGAGCAGCTCGGATGTGATTCCCCCAAATGAAACGCTCGCGGCAGGCCTAATTCTTGCCAACAGTTAATCGATATTGCGACGGCGCTCGCGGGGTGACGGGATTGGCTACTTTGGCGGAGCCAAAGGCAACTGTCGTTTAGGGCGACTCGTAGGGGAGCTTTGCGGGCGGGTCGGCGATGATCGTGGGCGGGGAACCATCGGGCAGGATTTGCAGTGATCGAAGAAAAGCGATAACGGCTTGCCGGTCGTTGACGTCGAGCGACTCGAACTTTCGGCGGGACGACGAGGCTTCGCCTCCATGGTGGCCTATTGCCTCGTTGATCGTCGTTACATCTCCGCGATGACCGTAAGGCGCCGTATTGCCGGTCGCCCAGAGTCGCTTCGTCAGAAACACATGCGTTGGAAGCTCTCGCTGCACAAAGGTTTCGTTGCCAAAAAACGGCCGGTCATGGTCCGCGATCGCGTGTCGCTTGAAATCCGAAAAGACTCGAACCAAGATCCGTCCCTGTTCATCGCGGACTACTCGTGGACCCGGCCCATCTTTCTCCAGGTCGATGGCAAGAGATTCCCCCTCCGCGCGACGACTCAACGTGCCCCGGGAATTGTACGGCCCAGGTTCGTGAAACAACGGCGACGCCAGTGGCAGGGTCGGTATATGGCAAGTAGCGCAGCCCACCTCGCGAAATAGCGCCTCTCCCTTCCGAATTCGTTCTCGCTCCTTCGCGTCGCTTGGCATCACTTGGCCCGGCATGTTGAGCATCGCTTGGAAGAGCGTCAGCGCCGTAATGTCTCCCTCCGTCAACTCGTCCTTCACACCATCCTCGTCAAAGTCGAGCATTCCAGTTCGCTCGAAGCCAAAGCGTTCCGTCGCCTGCATGCCGTGATGGAGGTTGGCGGCATTAATCGTGAACTCTCGCAAGGACACGATATTTCCCTTTTGACCGAAAGGACGAACGATCAAGTCCTGATCAATCCCATCAACTCGATCCGCCACCACGGTTCCGTCAGCCTGAGCGACAATCTCGCCGAAGTGAATGCCTTTGGCGACCAGCTCCCGGCGCACAGGCTTCTTTGCCTCACTCGCCGCCTTCAACGCCTCGTCGCGGATTCGCTGGAGTTCACGAGTCATCTCGCGCGCAAGCAACTCGACTAGTCCCGAGCCGTTCAAGTCGGGCGTGCCACGCTCGGCGGCGAACATCGCTTCGATGGAATACACGGGTGGATCGAGTTCGCCTGATCCCACAAAGACGTTCGCGACGAAGTCGCCCGACCCGCCTACATGAGGAGAATTGTGACAGGCGGCACATGAGTGAGCATCCGGTCCGGCCGTGCGCGAGAAACCTGCGTTGTTGGCGGCCGGGCGACGCTGGGGCGTTGGCTTCCCAGTCGCTCGCGGGCGGCCCGCGCCGTCATGAATGGTAAAGTTCGCGACAAACAATCGTCGTCCCGCTTCGCGCAAGTCGCCCGGCGACCAGCGCCCCGCGTCGATATCCGCTTGGCGAACATGCCCCGCAATCGCTCGTTCCTCGCGTTCGCCCGACCGCGAAACGCCCACCCCTACGAGCAAGCTTCCAACGAGCGCGAGGAGCATCAGGGCAGTTCGCGGCATGGCGAAAGAAACTCCTGACATAAACGCCGCTTCGAGGAAGTGGATGACGAGCTTCATAACCAAAAAGTCGACCGCGTCTTTCCGCAGGCGGTCTAGCGAGAAACCTCCAGCGCAATGCGGAACCCCAGAATCATGTCCGACATATTGGGGCTACCTTGATTTCTAGCGAACGACTTGGCCAACCGTTTGCCGGTGTCGAAGCGTCCTCCGCGCGCGATCCGCTGGCTTCCCGTCGCAGCTCCCTTGGGATCCTTTTCAACAAACCCTCCGTAATCGTCCGCGTATCGGTCCTGACACCACTCGCAGACATTCCCATGAAAGTCGAAAAGGCCGAAGGCATTTGGCTGAAAGTGTCCCGCGGGCGCCGTGAACGCAACGTTGTCATCACCCGAGATTCCGTCGGCACGAGCGCTCTGTAGAATATCCTCGTCGCTCCCAAACAATTTGATGGCCGTTCTGTCCAACACATTGCCGACCTCGACCAGTCGGTTGGGATCGTCACCCACTGCATAAAGAGATTGCGTGCCAGCTCGGCAGCAGTATTCCCATTCCGCTTCCGTCAAGAGTCGATACTTCTTTCCCTCCTTGTCGCTCAGCCACGTCAAAAAAGCCTGCGCGTCGTTCCAGGAAACATTCACCACGGGATGCGTATCCTCTTGTTCCCACCCGGGACTCCGCCACGTGTAGTTGTCGCCAAAGCCAAACCGGCCCTGACGGTTATCCCAACCTCGCCCCGAACCGCCCAATCGTTCGCGCGTCGTCTGGTAATTCGTATCCTTGACGAATTTGGCGAATTGCCCCACGGTGATTTCATGGCGAGCCGCATAGAACACCGGCGTGATGCGCACGGGGTGAGGCCGCTCGTTCGGTTGGGCAAAGTCGTCAGACGATCCCATCGTGAACTTACCCGGCGGAATCATCCGCAACTCGACTCCAATCGAATTGCGCACGTCTATCGGCATGCCCAAGTGGCGGCTCCAAGCCAGTTGGGCCGCCTCGGCTTCCTCGGCCGAGAATGGCGTCTGGAGCGGCTCGGGGGGCTCGACGTTTGGCTTACCCACAATCCCTTCGATAATCTTCACGAAGGAGCTCTCGGGGATATTGCCGTTTAGAAAGTTGCTAGTCGCGACCGCAAAATCCCTGTCGGCGACGTCAGTGAAGTCTAGACGCTCAAGAGCCTGGACATGTTGATCGCGCAGAGCGGACGTGTATTTGTTTGTCACGGGCCGTTTCTTGACGGCGGCGAGCAGAGTCGCGAGATCATCCGCGCGGCGAGCGAATGGCATTTGGAAAGCTTCGATCTCGCCGAAAAACGAAGGCGACTGCGCTTTGTCCGGCTCATCCGCCGATCGCAACCGATTCTGGTTGTCAATCCACTCCCGCACATATTGCTTGACATATGCCAGGACCCCTTGGAGCTTGACGAGTTTGTCGGTGTCTGGCGTCGCTCCTCCCCGCAATGCTTCCAGCACTGCGTAGCTGAACAGCCCGTGCCCGACGCCTCCCAGTTGCGAATGCTCGTAGCTAAACTCGTTCACCGAACAAGAAGCCAACTTGGCTTGTCCCGTGGGGTTCCTCAGCATTTCGACAAAGTCGGGCGACATCGCTCGACCCCGATCGCCAATCGCTCGCGTATCGGCCCCTAACCGTTCCTGACAGGCATCGACTAGCAACAGCCGATGGCCTGCCGCCGACTTCTTCATCTGCTCTTCCACCGAGTTGAGTTTGATGCCCGATTCGTCTAGCAACGCGCGAAATCCGTCGCTGGGCATCACGTATGCAATGCGTTTGTCGTCGAACCCATGCGAGCTGAACGAGGCCACCAGCAAATCTGATTTTTGTCGAGCCGTCCGGCTGAGCGTGTAGCATTCCGCCAAAACATCCGTTTTCGTCGCTCCCACCTCGCGCACGCCCAATTGTTTGAGCATCGCCAAGTGCTGCTCGACAACCTTGTTTGATGGTTTCCCGGAAATCGCCAACACACAGTTCCGCGCCGGTATCAGTTTCAATTCCACCACAAACAGATGAGCCAGCTCGATGGCATCGTGGACGGCGAAGCGCAGGGGGCGGATGTCGGAATCTCGAGTGAAATCGTTGATGCCGACGAACAGGCCGGCATTCTCCGAGGGGGGCGAGTTGGCCAGCGGCTGCAATAGAACCGACTCGGTTCGCGTGATGTTTCGTTCCGCCGGTTTGTCAGGATCGGCGGCGATGATCGGCCCGCAGAACAGAGCAATGCAGACGATCTTCACCGCAAAAGCGAAGGTACGGAGACGATCGAAAGAGACCATTTTGCTTACCTTCTTACCCAAAAGGCGGGCGAACGTCCGCGAATCCAATCAACCTGAGTAGCTGCGCCAGAAACGATCCGGCGACGAGAATCACGGTCGCTCATTATCTTTGCATTCCAACTCGTTACAAGCGACTCACCCGAGCAATGAGGGCGTCGCGAGTCGAGAATTGCGCGTCGTCCTCTCGACGCGTCTTTCCTCCTCGCTTGTTCAGGCAACACCAGCACTTACAATGGCGAGCACTCACGAGTTTCCGTAAATATTTCGGTTTCCCGCGCAATTTTGCCGCCTGCCCCGCCTCTAACAGCTGTCCAGCCATCGCTCGGTCGCATTTCGCCGGATGATGCGGATCTGCGGTGTGCCGCATAATGAAGCGTAACGCCTCGACGTTAGACAGGGTGGGCGAAACCTCCGTCCTATCGAGCACAATCCGACATGCGTAAATCGCCGCCATTAACCATTCAGATATCGAGCGCGCTGATGGCGTTGGCCATTCACGTTTTGGGCCAAGCCCCCTGGGCGCTGGTCCAGGGACAGACGCCATCGACGTCGCCCGAGGTCGCGCCCGGCCGCAACATTACGGTGGATCGAGGCACGTTGTTCGAGCCGGTCGCGGGGAGGGCGTCGCAAGGCAACGCTGGGCTGTTCATCGGCGTCAATGACTTCGTCCGCGACAAGACACTCGCCAATCTCCAATTCGCGGTGCATGACGCCATCGAGCAAGCTTACTTGTTCGCTTTCGAACTCAAGCTGATTCCGCCCCAGAATTGCATCTTGATGCTGTCCGGCAAGCCCCTCTCGCCGCTGGTGCAGGAGCATCTGGATAGTTTACGCAACGCGGGCGCCACCGTGACTGCCGCGGATCGCACCGAGATCCTGGTGCAACTGGAAAGAGTTCGCCAGATTGGACAGAAGCCAACCGACTTGCTGGTGTGCGCGGTCAGCTCGCATGGCTTCATCGATGGCCAAGCGCCGTACGTGATGCCCAGCGATGGATTGAAAAATCGCTTGCAACTGACGGCCGTGCCGATCGAGACGATCGAATTAGACATGGACAAATCCCAAGCCGGGCATCGGTTGCTGTTTGTCGACGCGTGCCAGGAGCGGATTAACGCGCGATCCGCGGGTGGTCAGCCTCTGCCAGGCCAAGGCATGGACGCGGCGTTTAGGGAGGCGTTCGCGAAACCTACGGGTCAATACAAATTGGCGTCGTGCAGCCCGAAGGAGTTGAGCTACGAGAACTCGAAGCTGGGTGGCGTGGGACACGGCCTGTTCACTCACGCTCTCTTGGAGGCGTTGCGCGGCGGCGCGGCGGCGGATAAACAGAGTTTCGTGCGATTGTCGGCTGTCGAAGAATACGTATCGACGTTTGTGACGAAATGGTCGACCGACGCTCAACTCGCCCCACAAACACCGTTCTCCGCCGGCGCTCGCGGATCGCGCACCTTGCCCCTGGCGAAAAAAGCAGGCGACCTGGCGACTCTCGCGGCGAGCCTCCGACGACGACCGACGGGCGGCGACTTCACGGAGGAACTGCGTGCGAGTTTAGCCGAGTTGCTGGGGAAGCTGGATCAGAATCTGGCGGCGGATCGAGAATTGGTAGCCGAGATCAGGAATTTTCTGAACGACCCATTTAAGTCAAACGCTCTCATTCCTTATTTCCGACAGGAACTTGAGAAGCGCAAGACGCCGCCGCCGTCTCCGTCTCGGGTCGGCATGGTCCTGGAGAACAGCGTGGGGATGAAGTTCGCGTACGTTCCGCCCGGCGAGTTTCTGTTTGGCTCGCGCAACGAGGATCGCCAGGAAGAGGACTTGAAGCAGGCGCGAGTGCGAATCGCCCAGGGGTTTTACTTGGGAGTTTTCGAAGTCACGCAGCGCGAATATCAACGCGTGACGGGGGAGAATCCCAGCTATTTCTCGCCGACGGGCGCGGGCCGAAACGTCGTTGCCGGGAAAGCCACCGATCTTTGGCCCGCGGACAGCGTCAGCCGAGAGATGGCGGACCAATTCTGCCGCAAGTTGTCGGAGGTCGAAGAGGAGCGGAAGGCGGGACGGATTTACCGTTTGCCCCAGGAACAGGAGTGGGAATACGCCTGCCGCGCGGGCACGACTTCGCGATTCCACTGCGGAGAGCGACTGACGGCCGAGGATGCGCATTTTTCCCGCCAGGGCGTCGCGTCGACTTCGCCCGTCGGAACTCGCAAGCCGAATCCCTGGGGCCTGCATGACATGCATGGCAATGTTCAAGAGTGGTGTGTTGATCGCGATACGTTCGTACTGCGAGGCGGTAGTTGGCGCGGCGGGGCGGAGGAATGTCGTTCGGCGAGTCGTTTTGTTCCTGATCCGCCGAAGCGTGCGGTCACGGATGGTTTTCGCGTGCTCTGCGAGGTCCAGGCGCAGGCGCCATGAGCTTCGCGCCATGATCTCGGTGTTTTCGAATGAATAGGAGTTGTCTGTGATGCGACAGAAATTGGGACGAGTTTTGTTTGTGTTGACGACCGCGCTGGCGCTGCTGGCTGTCGTGATGCCCGCCAACGGGCAACAAGAAAGAAGGGAATTGGCGGTCTTCGGCCAAAGAAACCGAGTTCCCCTGATGCCACTGGCGCCAGACAAGGGTGATCACACGAAGTGGCAAGGCGCTGACAAGTTGGTGGAGAGTCTCGCCCGACACATCAACAGCCAGCCGGTTGGCGCGCCGCCGTGTCGCATCGCCGTTTTTCCGTTTGGTCGAAAACAGGCCCCGAATCAAGAAGGAGAGAAGAAGCTGGATCCCCAGCAGGCGTTCAAAGCCTTGGCCATTCAAGCAACACTCATTTCCACAATCCGCCAACGATTGATCGAACAGAAGCTCGACAGGACTTTCATGCTGATGGACAAGTTCGCCTTAGCACGGACCTTTGGCGACAGTGCCATCGATCCCACGTCCATCAGTCCAGACAATGACGAGCTACCCAAGCTTCTGCGGGACCTGAAAATCGACGCGGCAGTCGTCGGAGAATACGACGAAAATGGCGCTGTAGGCATCGGTGAGTTTCAAGGCTTTGGAGGCGATTGGGAACGTGTGGCCATCCAAGGCAAACTTGTCTTGGGCGGGATGAAGCCGTCGGTAACTCCGATTTCCGCCACCCCGGTTCTACCCGACTTCAACGGCACGGATACCGACCTTAACGTACCGAGATTCGGCGTCAGCCTTTCGGCCAGGCCTGGGGAAGGTAGCGACTGGCAATCCATACCGTTGGTCGTCGACAAGAACGACTTTTTTCAGGGTCAGATCTACGCCTTGGTGCCCAAGCACTTGCAGAACGCCGAGTACAGAATACGAGTGGGGTGCAACTCGATCCGAAAAGAACGCGGCCTCCAAAAGTTCGAGGATTTTCCCGGCAATATCGTAAACGTCAGTGCGCAAGAAGATGAAAATCGCCTGTTCGGCGTGGCAGTGCTGGTCGATGGCGTGAATTCAATCCATGAGAACATAGGCGAAGGGACAGGGGCGCTCGTCGTCCACCCCCGCGACGCTCGAAAATGGCTCATTTGCCGCCCTGGCTTCGTTATCGGCGGGGATAAGGAAGGCAATCCTTACATTAAGGCGGTAGGCGACAATCCCGACAATTCCTCGGTGGAGATTCAGGGCTGGCAAACCAGCGAGAACGAAGCTCGAGTTTTCAAGTTCGCGAACGTCGGACGCGACGAGGGAATTGTCGCTGAAACTCTGGGCGTCACCGACGATATTGGACTGATCAGCGTCTACTTCTTTGGCGAGAAACTCACGGGTGATCGCTCGTTGCCCGGCATGGCGGCAGCGCCGGGCGGCCAACCGCCTAAGCCCACGTTGGGAACCGCTGCCGGTCGAGAGATCGCCAGCCGTACTCAGGCGGTCAAAGTCGAACTCCACAAGAAGCCGTTTCACCAGATTCATATTCTCTACCGTTTAGAGTCAGACTGTCCCATTCCGGCGAAGAACCGCGTCGAGTTAGATTCGGCGGCCCAAGAAAACACCGGTCGACTGCGACGACGTTGAGTCGAAGTGGTTGGTAGCTTTCGAGCTGACCCGATTAGTGAGGATCAGCGACGATCAGTGTTCTCTCTTCTCGCCGGCGGCATGAGGGGGTTGATGGGAACACTAATCGGCACTGATCTTCACTGAACGGCGCTGAGGGAATTCGCTTGCCAGCGAGGGTGCGTTGCTGGAGTCGTTCTCCATGGGGCCCCGGATCGACGGACTGGAAGTCCGTCGTACTCTGTTTCTTGTTGTGACAATCTACTGGCGTCACAGCGTTCTTCCCCCGGTCGATCGTCGGGGCGCTTGTTCCCCTGAGGCCGCTACTTACAATGGCGGGAAAGGTCAAAAACGCTCGAACGGATTTCCCGCGCAATTCCCATGCCCGAAACCCCTCTCACTAGTGCAGGTCGGACGCCTACGAGCGACCTCCTGTCGCGGCTCGACCACGATCGCTCGTGGCTCGAATCGCAACCGTCGATGCGCCCTTGGCCAAGTGCGAAAGCAAGGCTGGTCAAGCAGTTGGAAGCGTGGGTGATCGATTACGGAGCGACGTTATTGTCGTCACCGCTGCGGATTACCGACGCCGATCACTTCGACGCATTGGCAATAAAACTCTGGGAGTGCTGGAAGTTTCATTGGCGGGGCGAGTGTGACGCCACGGAAGGCGGAAAGGTGGACGGTATGAAAGTGGCAACCAGAATCCAAGCCGGACAAGGGATTCGCAGCGGTTCGCTGGGAGGCGATGTCCTGCACGACGTCGTCTGGGCCGATGGGGTCCTGCGAGGGGACGAACGAGCCACTCGACTGTTTATCGAGGAATTCACCGCCCACGCCATCGCAGTGGCCAAACGAGTCTCTCCTCGCTTCGCAGATAAACTCGACTGGTGGGAAGATATCCAGGCCAGCTTGGTAGTACGCGAGGGCCGCCCTGGAAAACTCGCCAACTTCAAAGGCGAGTCTGGCCTGAAACCCTGGCTCGGCAGGGTCTTCACACGCGAGATCATGCATTTTGCCGAGCGGGAAGTGAAACAAGAGGGCGCCGCGGGAGTCGCCGAGCCGCTCCCCAGCGTCGAGGATACGAAGATTGACTCGCCCGACGAAGCTCTGATCAGATACGAATGCCAAGACCGAGTGCGTCAGGCGCTTGCGGCATCGCTGGAGACGCTGGACGCCTCCCAACGACAAGCGTTGATGATGCATTACGTCGACCAGTTAGACAACAAACAGGCGGCCCAGATCATGGGAGTCGCCGAGGGGAGCGCCACTCGCCGACGCCAATCGGGATTAGCCAACTTGCGGGAGTTGTTACTGGATCAAGTGACGCAGGGCGGCGAATCGCTCAAAACGTGTTTGAACCATATCCTGGGACTAGACGACGACAACGACCTCGGCGGCCCCTTCGACGACGGGAACCCGTCGCCCAAGAACCCCGCCCCGCCCGCTCCCAAGACTACCGGTTCCAACCATCGAGGCGCTCGACGCCGGGGAGAATCGTCATGAATTCCTCCCGCTCACACGAAGCGTTTCGCGACCTGCTGACCGATATCGCCAACACTCAACCTACTCCGCCGGGGCCCCATGTCGCGGACGACGACGACCTGCTCGCTCGTTGGTCGGCGGGCTATTTGTCGGAAGCCGAGTGTCGCGGCGTCACGGACCATCTGGCCGCATGTCGGCACTGTTCCAAGCTGGTCGCGCAAATGGTCCAGATCGGCGCCCTCACGCCTCCACTGACCAACGAAAATTCCGCGGCGCCGAACGGAATGAACGCAACTGCGAGCGACGCGGACGCATCGCCTCATGCCACACCCAAACCATCCAACTCGGGAGGTGGCAGTGAATCGGGAACAGCTCGGTGGCGGCCGTTCCTCATCGCGTCACTTGCCGCGGCAGCCGCGTTGGTCGCAGCCTTCACGTACTTCGGCGGTAACGACAACGGCGCCGCCCGGCAGCTTGCGATGGCGCAAACCGAGCTAGCACGAGGCGCCTCGCTGGATGCGTTTCAGCGAGTGGAGGGCCTGCTAGGTAAACAGTTATCCGATCCCGCTCGAACCGCGGCGCTCGACGTCGCGAAACAAGCAGCGGAACAAGCGGCTCTCGAGCGACTGGGAAAAGCCGAGTTCCCGCAAGTGATCGACATCGCAACTCGCGCTGACCGGCTGGGAGTTGCATCGGACCAATTGGTGAATAGCCAACTTCAAGCGCGACGCGGGGATGCCAGTGCATTGGCCCTATCGCGAGCGGCGGACTTGCTCGATTACGGTTACAGCATGAAGGGAGAATCAATCCTGAAGTCGGCGTTCCCTACGTTTGACGCGGCCTTTGAGAGCGCGAAGAAAGAATGGGAGCAAGCGATCGAAAAACACCCCGCCAGCCTCTTGTTGAAACTCAATTACGGGCAGTTTCTCTTGAAGTCGGGCATGATCAAAGCGGCGGAGGATCAGTTTGTCTTGGCATTGGCCGCCAACCCGACGAGTGTCGAGGCGCGTTTAGGACTGGGACTGGCTCGCTACGAGCAACGAGAGTACGCCGGCGCCCTGGAAGTTTTCGAGTCGCTGATGCGGGACGAACCCAGACTGCCGGCGGCGTTCATCAACGCGGCGATGTCGAGCCAGGCGCTGGAGCGAAATGAAGACGCCAGCCGCTACTGGCGACAAGCTCGCGAACTAGTCGCTGACCCCATGCGTCGCGCCGAGATCGACGAGCAGCTCAAGTCGCTGGAGAATAAGCAGGACGCCGCCTAGTTGGACAGCGCCGGGTTTAAATGGTCGTGGATCGCTCCGCGATCCAACGCTCAGGCGTAAAGGCGTTGGATCGTGGAGCGATCCACGACTATGGATCGAATCACCTTTGGGTACGAAACAGTCTCCGAAGTACTGCAAAGGACTTTCGTAGCATCATGACTCGCCGACTCCAACTCGCTCCATTCGGGGGGGGTCTGATTGACTCTATTTGAAGTGTTTCTTAGATTGCGCCACGAAATCGCTTGATTGCGTTGGTTGGCAAATTCGCCGGGTTTCCGTGGTATTCGTGCTGGTGATCTTATGTCGTGCACGCGAATCAGTATCTGGGCGACTCCACTCATTTGCCTTAGCATTGCTTGCGCAAATGCACAACAGACATCCAACAAGCGGTCGGCTCCAACGCCGGGAGACGATAAGAACATTGAACGCACGGATTCCGTGCACGAGACGCCAACTCGACCTGCGGGAAAATCGCTGGCGATACTAGTGGGAATCCAAAACTATCCTGCGAGTCCGTTGAAATACTGTCACAACGATGTTCACCGATTGGCAAAGGTCTTGCGTGACGAGTGTGGATATGACGAAGTTGAAGTGCTGCTGGATGACCGCGTGAATGTGGATCGCCAGCCCACGTTGGGAAACCTCTCGAAGCAAATTCGTCAAGCGCTGATACGCGCCGATCGAAACGGCTATCAGCGAGTATTGTTCTATTACTCGGGTCATGGTTACCGCGATTCCCAGGAGCGATTGTATCTCGCGCCCAACGATTACGATGCCAAGAACATTCCACTCACATGTTTTCCATTGCAAGCGCTTCACCAGATGCTCGATAATTGCGAGCAGATTCCCATCAAGTTCATTGTGCTTGACTGCTGCCATGCGGGAGCGGGAAGGGGAGACGATGATCAGTTTGGGGGACATGAGCTCCAGCAAGTTTTTAGGAAGTCGAGAGGAACATTGACACTGGCAAGTTCCTTATCGAATGAAAAGAGCTTGGAGTGGGATGAGAAGGGACAAGGAGTATTTACCTATTGGTTATGCGAAGGATTGCTTGGACAAGCTGACCGAGACAAGGATGGACTCGTCGACCATGACGAACTGCATAAGTTCGTCTTCGCTCGCGTGGATGACACTGCGCGTAAAATGCGACAAGAACAGACCGTTAAGCTCATTCCGTCTCAGGACTGGCGTGGGGTGGCGGTGCTCGCCGGTAATGTTCGTCCACGCGCGAGCACTTCCGATAATGTTTCCTTGGAGATGTCGGAAGCGGTACGCCTGATCGATGAGTATGTCACGAAGGCCGGCCCGAATGAACATCGAGTGACTGTTGGTGATTTTCACTATCGAGGGGAACCTGGTTCTCCCCAGTCTTCCGCCGGGGTCGCGCTAGTACGTTCGTTAACGGAGCAATTGCATAAGGCTGGTTACACCACCGACGACCGTGCCCGTTGGTCCATTACTGGCTCCTTTTGGCCGTATCAGGATAGCATGGCTGCCAATCGAGACGTTGGCGTATTTCTCGCCTTCGAAGTCACGGACCGACGAAACCCGCGGGCCGAACCGTTTCGGTTCGAGCGGGGAATACTCGGGGATTCAGAAGTCACCTCCTTGACGGGTCCGAATGTCGCCCTGGACTTGTCCCAATCGCGCGACGACCAACAACAAGCCATTGCGGATAGCTTGGACCATCCACGCTGTCGAATTCGAGACGGCATCGTTTATGCGAATGAAGCGAGTCCGTATGGCGTGCAAATCTTGGTCAAGAACGGGACGCGGTATGAACCGATTCCAGCCAGCGAACGCGCTGGGGTATGCCACGTCTCGCTGGGGCTCGAACAAGTCTACGCCATCCGCGTCCACAACCGATCCGGGAAACCGGCGGCCATTCGCGTGCTGATTGACGGACTGGATATGTTCGGATTCGCCGACTATCCGGCGGGGAGAAACGCGCGAGGAACTCCCAAGTACACTCACCTCGTAACCACCGGTGAGAGCTGCGACGTACTTGGCTGGTATGCGAACGACAGCGAGTTAAAAGAGTTTCTGGTGAAGGCGTACTCCCCCGCGGCGCCTCCTTTTCTACGAAATTCGACCAGTATTGGCATGATCAGCGTTCAATTCCACGCTGCCTGGCGCCCCGATGACAAACTCCCCATGGATGAGCACAACGTCGGTGTTCCGAAGTACACAGATGCCGGAGGCCGCATCAAGAGGGGGACGGCGCCGGTCGCCTACAACATCGGTCACTTGCAATCCACTGTCACAATTCGTTATTCGAAATGAGGTGAATGATGACAGTTCGTCGCTGCAATTATATGCGATTCCTAATACTACTGGATGTATGCAACATCTTGCTCACATCGTTCGCGCCGAATGACGCCGTAGCGGGGACGCGCCGAGCATTTCTCGTGGCGGTCGGGGAGTATGCGAGCCCCGACATGCCGCCGTTGAAGCATACTAACAAGCATGTGCAAGATCTCAGCAATCTCTTAATCAAGCAAAAGACGTATTCGCGAGAGCATGTTTGGGTCATAAATGACGACTCTGGCGATAGCTTCTCAACGCGAAAAGGCATCGTCGCCCACTTCCAGAACTTCTTGCGAACTGTCAGCGAAGACGATGACGTGTTCGTCCTGCTAAGCGGACATGGCATGCGCTTCTTGGACGATTCAACTGACCCAAGAACGAGACGCGACGACTATTTCTTTTGTCCAAGGATTTCGAATAGTCGTGACCCAGACACCATGATTTCCATTGAAAAAGAAATCGAAGAACCGCTCTCAACGCATGGTAAACGTCGCATTCTCTTGGTGGATGCTTGTCGCGCAATTCCTGCTCAGCTTCCCCAAGCGGCCCCTCCGAGTAAGACTCGTCCGATAAGGGCTTCCGGCGCGGAAACCATGGTGTTGATGAGTTGCGGCCCTCAGCAATTCTCCTATTACGACGACAAAGGCAGCTTCTTTCTTCAAAGCGTGCTGCGGGGACTCGAAGGTCTCGCCGATCGCCCCAATCCACGCGTCGACCGCGAGGTGACTGCCGCGGAGTTCAGTACCTTTGTGGTGGCTGAAACCCAACGTCTGTCGAAAGGTCGTCAACATCCTGAACCGCGGTCCAAGTTGAATTCTCCGGAGACGTGGGTGATCAGCCAAAAGGCGGAGAAGCGACTCTATACGCAAGCCGATATGACGCCCGATTTCTTCCAAGACAACAAGGAACTTCAGTTCGCCGAGTTTCGTGGAGTGAATCTTACTGGCTACGGCAAGATCTCGGGCGTTAATTTTCAAAAGGCGAGGTTTGTGGACGGCTGCAATTTGAGGTCTGTCACCTTCTACAATTGTCGCTTCGATCAAACCGAGTTCCGGGATAGCGACCTCAGCTACGCTGACTTCTCCGAGTCCTCTCAGACACACGAGATCATTCTTGAAAGAGGTGTAAGGAAGTTTGGCGTTCGCTGGCCCAGTGGAGGGAAACCAGATGGCGCACGATGACCATGTGATTCGACGGTCAAGGCAGACCCGTTCATCAGGGAAGAACTTATTTAGGATTGTTATTTCAGGGGTTATTCAACGAGAGGTGGCACAATGACCGTGAGACAATTGAGAGAACTCGACCGCTTGTCGCGGTTGGCCGCGCGCGCACGCTGGGTAAGCAAGTGCGCGGCGATCGTCCTGGGATCATGGCTAGCAAGTGAGAGTTTGGCGCAAGAGGGAGACCAGCCCGCCAAGCAATCCACACCTGATCAAGTCGCTCAGGAGGAGCCAAAGTCCGCGGACGATTCAACTGAGAAGCTAGGCGCCGAAGCTAACCAAGCGGCTGAAAAGCCCGAGCAAAAGCCCACAGAGAAACCCAAGCCAGATAGCTCGCAGGAGAACGCCGAGAAGCCCGCGAAGGAACCGAAGGAGAAAACCGCGCAAGAATCAACAGAAAAGCCATCTGAATCGCCGGCGGAGAAACCGGCTGCGAAGCCCAACGAGAAGTCAGACGACTCAAAGGCAAGCGAGGCCAAAAGCAAACCTGGCCAAGAGAAAGCAAACAATAAGGGCGACGGCGATTCAACCCCGGACGACGCCAAAAAGCCAGCCGAAGATCCTGAATCGGCATTTAAGCCCCTCTTGGAGGAACTCGATGAACTACTCGAAGCCGATAAACTTGAACAAGCCGAGCTCACTCATGCCCTGAAGCTACTATCGCAGTTGGCAATCATTGCGCCGGTCGAAACCGTGTGCGATTACCGGGACAAGGTCAAAATCAAGGGCTCGGGTGGCGCCGAGCTTGAGATGGAACTTGGAGTCATCGATCGAGTTGTGCGCTTTCGTGAGTTGCTAGCCGTGCCCGAACCGTCCGAAGAGCAGACGGCATTGGGAGTCAAGACTGTAACTGAACTACTACGATCGGCGCCAGGTACATTCGCCGTGCAAAGGTATTTGGCGGCGAATAAGCCCATCGTGGCTCTAGGTGCTTTGCTCGACAAAGTGAAGAGCGATTCGCCTGACGATAAGGCTATCGATCGTTCGCTGAAATCGTTGGATTCGATTGGTCAACTGCGCGCCTTGTCAGCGCAGAAGCTCAATGGCGACGAAGCTCAGAAGGCCGAGCTCCTCGCGTCGCGCATCGTCCTGACGGATGAAGTGGGCGTCGCCGCGGATGTCGCCGCGAAGCTACTTGCGGATTTAGCCGCCGTCGCGCCTGAAACTTCTTCGGTTCAACTTACATCGTTGGCGAACCTGTCGTCACTACGAAATCTGTCCGAGCAAGCCGAGTTGACCGCGGCGCAGCAAGCCGAAGTTCTGACGCTTTCGGACGCCTTGTTCATTGCCTCCGAGGATTCTCGCGAACTCACTCGACAGTTAACGTCCTGCTTGGAGAGTATCTTCGCCGCCAAAATATTCTCCGAGAGACGCGATAATCTGCGTATCAAGACTTACATCGGATTACTTGGCCAGAGGGTACGAAAGCCAGCGATTTCGGCCAGTAGCGTGGTGCTCACGAACGGGGAGACTCGGCAGGGCGCCGACCTTCGATACAAACTTCCGGGAGATGATAAGTGGCGAATTCTCGGAGCGGGACAGTCTCGCAGCCTGCGCCTGTTTGATCGCATTGAAGTGGAGATTTTCACGGGCGTCAGCTCGAAACTTCTGACCTACCAGACGCCAGGAACGGTGACACTCCGTGTGGTGCGACAAAGTGGCAAGCCGTTGTGGAGGGCGGAGTTCGAGGAAGCGGCGGCTTCGACCACGGACAAGCTAAAGCCCATGGGCAACGAGGGAAGCTTGTTACCGAGTTGGAGAGGAAACTCGTTTGTGTTTTGGGAACCGCTCTCCTTGACCTTCCCCGTGGCGTTTCTGCAGGATGCGGGCGCCGAGTCGAAGGAATTCATGCCTCCACGGGCCGAGGATAAGTCTCAAGCTGCCGTACCCGCGGAAATCGAGTCGTCGCCACAGGAAAAGCGAGAGTGGGAAAGCGACGTGAGCGTTGTGTATCGTGGCCCGCAGGACAACGTGGAAAAGTACTTCGACTCGATCGGCGGCGCACTTAATTTAGCCGAGGCGTCCGTCAACTTGGCACAACGCTTGAGTGAAGCGACTTCGCCAAATGAAGTCCGAATCAAGGAACTGCTGACTCTTAACGAAATGTTCCATGCACTAGCCGATGGATTCCGCGGTCTAGTGGAAAAAGAACGAGAGAATCTGTCTTTGGGAGATCGCGACGAACGGAGGCTCCAAGAGGTCGCCAAGAACAAACCGCTATTCAAGAGATTCCGCGACGCGATCCTGAAGGGTTTGTCCCGCAAGATCCCCGAGGATTTCGTCAGCACGATGGATGCCGATCAACTACGGCGGGAGTTGCAGGACCACACGTATCGATTGAGCAACCTGCAATCGATCCTGCAAGACACGGGACGCCGCTTGGCCTACTACGACAACAAGGAACTCTACGAGTTGGAACGTCGAGTGTCCCGCGGCCGTTTCGGGCGCTGTCACGAGTATTGCTGCTATGTACGCGTGGCTAAGCCAGATGGCTCGATGGTCGACGTTCAGTTTGCGCCCATGCCTCCCGCGGCGCCTGCCGAGGCGCCATCTCTACCAACCGCTCCCAGTCGTTCCTTCGATGACTTTCCCGCTCCGCCTCCACCCGATGACGATCTGCCAGCACCGCCGTTGGCTGACGGGACGGACCGCAAGTTGGATTCGATCGCGGTGATTCCCACCGTATCGCCTTTGGATGCCGCCATCCGTCAGATCGAATCAGGCTTCCGGGAATGGGTAGATGCGAGCGGCGAGTTTCGTCGAACAGCTCATCTGCTGAGCATCTCGGACGGGAAGGTGCGATTATTGCAACGTGATGGAACTCGCTCGGTTATTGAGTTGGAAAAGCTGAGCAGGCATGATCAGACGCTGTTGGCATACTGGGAAGTGTCCCAGCCTCGTACCTGGACGGATCAATCGGGCGCCCGAACGGTGGTCGCTCGCTTAATTTCCATGGAGGGTGAACGCCTTCAGTTTCTCACTGATGCTGGGGTCCAGAGGTCCATTACGCTCGATCGTTTGAGTACAAACGACCAGCAACTGCTCGGTCGCCTTCTGACCATCGACGATACTAATCCCATTTTCCAGGTCGTTGAGCGGTAATCTACCGCGAGCAACTTGATCAATTCCGCCCGCTGGTGATTGGCGTCATGCGTCACACCAGCGGGACACGGTATCGCTTACGGTCCTTACTTTCTTCTTTCCCCGCGCAATCTTCGTAAGGGCCGGTCCTCTTACTGGCAGCCAGGGGTTGTGGAATGTCCGCAACTCGCCTGGAAAACGCCTTACTTACAGCAAAAGGGGATCGAACCATGAAGATGACTTGGGCACATGTGGCGGCTGGGGTGATTGCATTCGCGGCCTTGGTGGGGCTCTATCGAGCTTCCCCAGCCATGCGGGCGACTGTCGAGACGCAGAGCCGCGAGTGGCTCGGCTGGACCGAGGAAGCTCGACGAGCCGATCCGGTCGGCTTTACCAACTATGTCGAACGCAAACTCAAGGCCGATATGGCGACGTTCCAGACGAGCCGCGGGGAGTTGGCCAAGGGACTGGATCAACTGAGCGGGAAACTCAAAGAGCAAGAAGCCTATCGCGATCAAGCTCGAAAACTGGCGGACGAGTTCCGCGGGGCCTTCCAGTCGGCCCGCCAGGGCAGCTCCTTCCCAACCACGATTCGTAACGCCGCTTACACGGAGGAACAACTAGTGGCTCAGGTCAGCCTGTTGTTGGCCGAGGTCGATGGCTTCGACGGCACCGTCCGCCGACTCAACCAGATCCGACAGCAAGCGGCCACTCGCATGCAGGAAATCGTGGTGCGTCAAAACGCCACCGAAGCTCAACTCGCCGCCATCAGCGCCCAGCGAGGGCTGCTGCGAGCGAACCAGTTGACGACGGAAGGAGAAGCATTGATCGCCCAGGTCGATGATTTGCTGGAGGTCAACCACACCACGCTCCGGAACAATCCCGTGCGACCGCTGGCAGAGCTCCTGAGCGACTCGACGCCCGCCGCCCCCGGCGGCGCTAGCCTCGAAGCGGCCCGCAAGTTCCTCGACCAACCGATTGTCGCAAAAGCCGCTAACTAGGAGTAAGTCGAAGATCCATGGTCGTGGATCACTCCGTGATCCAACGCTTGGACACAGAAGCGTTGGATTGGTCCGAGATCCACGACTACACGAACCCCGTCGCTGTCCCACCTAGAGTGGGTCTGCGACACTAGTTGCGACCCCTCCCACAGGGTCATACACTTCCGTCTTACTCATGGATCCCGATCATTCGCTAATCGTGATTGCGGCTGAGCGACTGTCGGAGTTGCCCAACGAAATCCCAACCGCGTGACTCGTCACGCGTTCGTCCTTTCCCAGATGTCACAAGGAATCTTTTCATGCGCAAACATGTCTTGAGCATGGCGTGCTTCGGCACGCTGCTCTTCGGGGCGGCCTGCGGGCTGGCGCTGTCTTCCGCGCAGCAACCTGCCACGCCGCAGCCAACCGCCAAGCAGCCAGCCCAGCCACCCGCCGCGACTCCGCAACCGGCCGCTGCCAGGGGCGACCAGGAACTCGTGGTCGAGAAACTGCGGCCCACGTGGCGAGTGGGCGATCGGTGGGTGATCGAGACGCAAACTCAGCCGGTCCAGCGTCGCGAGGCGATTGCGAAGGACGCCCCGGCGGCGAAGCCACTCACTTGGCGATTTACCGTGCAGGCCGAGGAGCAGGTGGCGCAACGCCCCTGCTTCCGCGTACTCATTGAATGCGTGGACGTCAACGTCCAGGCCCCCGTCACGCGACTCTGGGTCGACCGCGAGTCGTACGCATTGCGACAGATTCAGACGCAGCAAACGATCGCTGGCGAAGTAAGAACCATGACGGAGAGCTACGAGTTTCCCACGGGCCAACCTTCGCCCGTGGTCGTCGCCACCTCGGTCGTTCTGCCCGTCGATCTCCCCGTCTTTCAACAGGCCGACACTAAGGGCTCAAAGACATTCGAATTCGAGGCGATTCAGGGGGCTGCGGGAGTCAAGGCGTTGGACGACCTGAGCTTCTCCTACTCAATCGAACAAAATGTGAACAGCGCGCAAGAAGACCAAGTCAAGGGACTCTTGCATGAAGAATTTACCAAAACGCTGACTCGCGAACCAATCGCCAATGTGCAATTGTCCGCTGGGCAGCGAAAAGTGCGTCAGTTGTGGCAAGCCAATCTGCCGTGGCCGGCTTTCTCGGACAACGGCGTCACTCGCAGTCGGCTGGTGAAGGTAGAGCCCGCGGGGAACCGCTAAACAAGTGCGCTCGGCGCGCTCATCCAAGGAGACACAGGGAATCATGATATCTCGAAGCATTTCGCGGGGCTGGCAAGTCTGGCCCTTATTGACCACAAGTTTAACTCTACTGCTGGCCGCGCACGTGTCGCTTGCCGGCGAAGACTCGGGCCAAGCCGAACGGACCCCATGGTCCGGTTACTGGTGGCCGCACCGCGAGGGACGCATCCTCGGTCCTCTGTCCAAATACGACCAGCTGACTGGCAAAGCAGCGGCCGCCTGGGAACGCAAACAGCATCCCGCAGGTCCCCAGGTTCCGAGTTGGCATGGGTATTGCCACGCCTGGGCCGCGTCGGCCGTGCGCGAAGTTGAGCCGGCGCAGGCACGCGTCGCGCAGGCGGGGTCGCGTCAGGCGTCGCTGGCGGTTGGCGACCAAAAAGGCCTCTTGTCCTTGACCCATGCCCATGACGACGCCGATTCGTACGGCGATCGCTTCGGCGACGGTCGCGGGTCGGAGGACCCCACCGATCTGCCGCCCGATCAATTGTGGCAGCTCTTGAAGCTCTACATCCGCCAACAGCGAATCCCGCTGGTGTTGGACATCGAGTCGGGACCGGAAGTGTGGAATTTCCCGGCCTACGCCTACAAGATTTCCTACTCGCCGCATGGCGACAACGGGCAGCAGTTGGCTCAGCTCACCGTCTGGTTCGCGGACGACTTCGTCGCGCCCGACTATGTGGGCGTCAAAGTGCGCCGCCAGACCTACTGGTTCACGTTTCAGTTGCAAGGAAACAAGATCGTCGCGGGCTCGGGCAAATGGCACGGCCCCAGCGTGAAGGACCATCCAGACTTCGCGTGGTTCCCCACCGTGCAGCGAGCCGAAAACCCGGAACTCGACTACGCACAAGTCCGTCACTTCGTGGGTCGGCCGGTTTCGGGAAGCACGCCGCCCAACCCCTCGCCGCCGACACCACCGACGCCACCGACTCCCCCAACGCCGCCTAATCCGCCGACGCCTCCCTCGCCGCCGAACCCTCCAACACCTCCAAGTCCCCCCGCACCGCCTGCTGATCCCGATAATCCGCCGCCTCCTACGCCCGGAGCTACTCCGCCACGCGTACCGAACGTCGCCCAGTCAGCACGTCCGATGGTGTTAAGTCCCTGGGAGCTACTGGGGCTGGTCGCGAACAAGACGTCCGCGTTTCCCTTGGACATCTCGGTCGACCGATTTGATGGCGGCCAGTACGAGATTGGCGAATCGATTGTGGTGAGTGGTTCGAGCGGCAAGGCGGGTTACTTGTACTTGTTGCACTTGAATGGCCAGGGCGAACTGTCGCTGCTGTATCCCCAGCCAGGACAGGACAACCGAGTGAAGGCGGGGGAGAAGTTCACGATCCCCGGCCCCAAGGACGCTTTCGCCTTCGTGGCCGAACAGCCGGTAGGGGTCAGTCGCATCAAGGCGGTCGTCACCACTCGCCCCTTGCAACTGAGCGGGTTGATTCCAACTCAACAGCACCCCGAGCAGACGCCGCCCACGCAGGTTGAGCCGAAGCCCGAGCAAAAGAAACCCAAGCAGGAGCAAGGTAAGCCGAGTCAGGAACAGGTCAAGCCGAAGCCCAAGCAAGAGAAACCGAAGCAAGAGCAGGGCAAACCAGCTCAGGAACAGGCGAAACCGGATCAGGGCCAGCAGAAGCCGACCCCCTCGCGACTCGCCCTGCAATTGCAGAAGTTCCTCTGGCCGCCTTCGCAACTTCAACAAATCCAGCAACTACTCGCGCAATATCAACGCGACGAGCGCCTCTCCCAGGAGGAGTTCGGTCGACTTGAACCAAAGAAGTATCTAGGCGAGTTCGCGCAGGATGAGGTGGCGTTTTATGTCGGCTTTGCGACATCGCCGCCGCCCAAACAGCCTGCCGAACAGACTCAGGAAAAACCCAAGCCCAAGCAGTCGAACGACCAAACGGACGTCGAGCCGACTCGCAAGGAAAAACCTGTCGAGGCCACATCCGGCAAGTGATTCAGTTTCATCGTTGCATACATTTCTTAGACAAAAGGTATTTAGCACACAAGGATTTCACGTCATGACTTACCAGTGTTGGGGGCGACGATTGTTGAGCGGTCTGATGGTTTTGTCGCTGGCAGGCTTCGCCACTGCGCAGGAACGAGCCACGCCTCGCGCGGCGTTTGTGGAAGAAGTACAGAACACAAACCAAGCGTTTCTTGTGCGGGTGAGCGTCGACCACGAAGACTGCGTCTACCGCGAGGGAGACACGTTGACTGCGACCGTGCGATCGAGCGCCAGTGGGTACTTGTATCTCTTCTATCGCACGGAGAGCGGCAAGGTGAGTTGCTTGTTCCCGAATAAGTACCAGGAGGACAACCGAATCCAGGCAAACACCAATACGGTCGTTCCGCCGACCGAAGGGGCGACTTTCCGCATCCGGATCGCCGCTCCATTCGGCAAGGAAGTGCTGAAGGCGGTGGTCACTAAAGAACGTCTGAAAGTGGACGACGACAAGCTGCGAAAAGACGCGAGCACTCCCATAGACTTCGCCACCGTGAAGGACGCGGTGGTCGAGGCGGTGGGGACGGCGCCCGCGAAGTGGGCCGAGCACTCGGTGACCTTGACCACGATCCCGAAGGACGGAACGCCCGTCGCCCCCGGCCCGCGCCGCATCGGGCTGTTCATTGGGCTCGCAAAGTACCAAGCGTCGGCGATCCGTCCGCTTCCCGCTTGTCGGCCTGACGCGGAGATGATGCTTGACACGATGAAGAAACACGGTAGCCTGGACGAAGCGTACATTCTCTTCGACGAGGAGGCGACGCTGAAGAATATCGTCGATCTCATTCGGACGAAACTCGTCGCCAATTCCAAACCAGGCGACACTGTCTTCATCTACTGGTCGGGACATGGCGGTCGGTGCGCCGACGATAACGGCGACGAAGCCGATGGGCTCGACGAATTCCTGGTCACGTACGACACTCAGACGGATAGCGTCGAAACGTTGCGTAAAACGTCCCTGCTGGACGACAACTTCGGCCGTATCATCCAACACCTGGATGGCCGCAAGGTAGTCTTGCTGCTCGATACCTGCCATTCGGGCGGCCAGGCCACGAACGAAAAGGGACTCGTGGGGCTCGACGGCGTCAAATCGCTCGGCAATGTCGATATGCTCGACGGCGAACTCCAGCACACCAAAGACATTGGTCAGAAGGAAACCGCTCTGCTGGTCTCGTCCCGCGCCTCGCAAATCTCGTTCGTCCGCAAGGAAGGCGATCTGTCGGTGATGACCAAGTTCCTGGTTCAGGTCATCAGTGACGCCAGCGGCCCGGTGACGTTGCCGCAGGCGGCCGCCCAACTAAAGCAGTTGGTGCCCGAGTACGTGGGCCAACGGTTCCCGGGCGCCACGCAGACGCCCGAACTGATCGACAACACCAGCCCTCCTCTGTTCTTGCGAAAGTAGTTCGTATGAGCTTCAGCAAACGTGGAATGGCGCAGAGTCTGTTGGCACTCTGCGCCTTGTTGGTTGGCGCCTTCGCCAGCGGCGAAGAACGCTTCACTTCGCTCGACCACGTCCGAAAAATCGTGGACGAAAATGGCCGAGTGACCGACAAGAATATCGAAACCGTGACGGGGTGGACGGCGATTCGCGCGTTCACGTGGTCGATCGAGTTGGCAACGTCGGAGAACGATCGTTTCGCCCCCGTACCGGCAGATCGCGATTTTCGGGATGGCGAGCGGTTTCGGTTGCGTATGTCGGTCGCCTCGCCCCTGTACTGCTATGTGCTCGTTCACAATGCCGACAATTCGTACGACGTCTTGTTGCCAGACAAGGAGAGTCGAGTGCCTCGATTGGAGGCGGGCAAAGATCAGTTGCTGCCCGAGAAGGGCGCCTTCAAGTTCACGCCGCCGGCCGGGACCGAGGAATTGTGGCTGGTCGCGTCGCCCAAGGCGCTTCCGTTCATCGCGCCGCGAGAGATCTGGGACTTCGCCAGGAAGGTGCAGGAGGGCGGAGAACTCGACAAGGAAGAACAGGCCGCGCTGGCGAATCTCAAGGCGGTGCGAGCGAAGACATTGGGTGGCGCCGCCGAGGCTACTCAGGCGATGTCGGTAAAGAAGGGGCTCGACCAGGTCATTGCCGAAATCCGCCAGGGAGTGCGTGCTCGCGGCGTCGAATTGGTTTCGACGGCGCCACAGGCCGACGTCCAGTTGGTAGTGCACGGCGCCGCTCGCCCCGATCCCAACACCGTGATCATCGAGAAGATCGTCCTCCGCCACCGCTAACCGCCCGGTCTCACTCAGTTGTACGACGGACTTCTAGTCCGTCGCTTCGGTCCGCGCCGCGCGGGCCACAAAAGGCCTCGGTGGGATACTGGCCGCGGAAGAACACGGCAGTACACGCAAACTTCGAAAAGGAATGGACGGAGGGTTCACTATGGGATTCACATCGACCCTACTCAACACCTTTAGTGGAACCCTCGCGAAAGTGCCCACGATGATGACCTCGTTATCGCACGCCGATCGTTGGATTATGCTTGCTCTTTTGTCGCTTGCGCTGCTGCTGAACAGTCAAGCAACGACATTTAGCCAAGAGACAAAGCCTTCTTCGCCGCTACGGGATGAACCCTCGTCAGCACGTACCACCTCACGTCGCAATATCGCGTTGGATCGAGATGTATTGTTTGAGCCGATCGACGCGGCGCCGCGTCACGGGAGCGCGGGGCTCTTCATCGGTGTGAATGACTTCCCGAAGGACACGCGACTGACGCGACTTCAGTTTGCGGTGAACGATGCGATTGAACAGGCTTACCTATTCGTGTTTGAACTGAAGCTCATCCCGGCTCAGAACTGTCTAGTACTGTTGTCGGGCGAGTCGAATTCTCCGGCGGTTCAGAAACACCTTGAACAGCTCCGCTCCGCCGGAGCCACGGTTAGTTCGGCGGAACGTGCCGAGATCCTTGTTCAACTTGAAGCAGCTCGCGGCAAGGGACAACAAGCGACCGATCTATTGGTGTGTTCGGTAAGTTCGCATGGATTCATCGACGGTCGCATACCCTATGTCATGCCGAGCGATGGACTAAAGAATCGACTGCAATTAACGGCTGTCTCCTTGGACACTATTGAAGGCGATCTGGAGCAGTCACGAGCCGGTCATCGACTGCTTTTTGTGGATGCTTGCCAAGAGCGGATCCCCGCTCGCACCGTGCGAAGCATGCCAGCAGTTGGCAAGGGCATGGATGCGGCGTTTCGGGAGGCGTTCGCGAAGCCTACGGGGCAGTACAAATTGGCCTCTTGCAGCCCGACGGAACAGAGTTACGAGAATCCGGGGTTGGGGAATGTGGGGCATGGGCTTTTCACGCACGCCTTGTTGGAGGCGCTGCGTGGTGGAGCGCCCTCGGACGACAAGAATCTCGTGCGATTATCAGCAGTTGAAGAGTATGTCTCGATCTATGTGACGAAGTGGGCGGCGGACGCAAATTTACCCGCACAGACCCCATTTTCGGCTGGCGCTCGCAGTTCGCGATCTTTACCACTCGCCAAGAAAGCCGACGACTTGGCGACGCTGGTGGCAAGTGTTCGTCGGCAACCGCTCAACGGAGGCTTCACCGCCGAGCTGCGTGAGAGCCTAACAGTGACTCTGAGCCAATTGGACCTGAGCATGGAAGCCGATCGGGAGCTAGTAACGATCACTCGGAACTTCGTGAATGGCGCCTTTCCATCGAGTGCGTTCGTGCCTTACCTACGAGACGAGTTGAAACAACGTCAGCTCGGGCCGATGCCACAACTCATTCGCGCGACGTTTACCGTGCACGAGGGATCCGATGATCGCTCGCCGTTGCTGGCGAATGCGCACATCGAATTGCAGTGGCGGGCGTCGAACGATTCATCGGTCAAGTCGTTGGGATCCGCGACAACGGATCGCGACGGACGTGCTCGAATCGATCTTAGAATGAGCGACTTGCCTAAGTCTGCTGGTCGCTATGTTGCTCGAATGTCGAAGGAATCTCGCCGCCGCGACTCGACGCTAGAGAACTTCCCCGATTCCTTCTCTTGGCGATTGTACTTGCCAATGCAAACATCAGTGGCGAAACCTGGTTCGATGGCGGAAAACAGTATCGGGATGAAGCTGGTTGATATTGCGCCTGGCGAGTTCCAAATGGGTTCGTCCGAGGATGAACTTGAGCACATGGATGACGAACTCCCACATCGAGTGAAAATCACTCGCGGATACTACATGGGGGTGTATGAGGTGACTCAGAGTGAATACAAGCAAGTGATGGGGACGAATCCTAGCCGCTTTTGTGCCGCTGGAGATGGAAAAGTGGCAGTCATGGGGCTTGATACGAGTCGCTTCCCGGTAGAGAACCTGACTTGGGATGATGCGGTCGAGTTTTGTCGTAGACTCTCGGCACTTCCCGCCGAGCAGGCGGCGGGTCGGATCTACCGCTTACCAACCGAAGCCGAATGGGAGTATGCTTGCCGAGCGAGCACGATTACTCCGTTCTCTTGGGGTGATTCACTGAACGGCGCCCAAGCGAATTGTGCGGGTAGTTTTCCCTATGGCACGGAATCAAAAGGACCCTCATTAGAACGGACGACTCGCGTGGGAAGTTACGGCGCGAACGCTTGGGGTTTGTTCGACATGCACGGCAACGTCAGCGAGTGGTGTTCGGACTGGTACGACAGGTACATTCCTCCCGTATCGCTGGCCGTCGACCCGACTGGCCCAGCCACGGGCTCGTTCCGATCGCTCCGAGGCGGTAGTTGGTTCGACCGCGCTGGTTCCTGCCGTTCGGCCGACCGAACTGGAAATGGCGCCATGAATCGAGGTAACTATCTTGGTTTTCGCGTGGCTTGTACGACCGTCGCGCCGTGAATAGATCAGCCAACCCGCCTACTCTTCAGACGCGCGAGTCGAGACAAGGAACGTCCAGCAGACGAGACGCGTTAGTTCGCGGGCGATCACCCATGCCATGCAGATCAGAAGTAGGCAGCCTCGCCCCAGAATCACCAAGAGCCCGCCCGCGATGAACAGCACGTGCATCATCAGCGAGAGTATCGACCACAGGATTCGCAACAATCGAGCTGCCATAGCCGACAATTCCTTGAAAGGGCGGACTTCGCTTAAGGTCGTCGTTCACGCCAACTCGTCATCGGCTTCGATGATCGCTAACCAAGCGAGGCTTAGCGTTAGCTTCGCGAGTCGTTCGGTGACTTGGCGCGAGCAACTGCTCCACCTGTTGGACCTGTTCGGCTGTCGCGCGTTCAAACCGTTCCGACTCGACTAGTTCATGGGCCAGTTCATGCAAGCCAAGGGGTGCGGGGAGGGGTGGTTTATCGATCCGCGGCGCGTCATGGAAACGATGGGGAGCGCGAGACACCTCGTCGATGACCCCCGCCACTCGTTGGCGCCCCCAGTTGTAGCTCGCCAGCAGAGCGACCACGAGCAAAGCGCCCGCCAAGTCTGTACCTGTGAATCTCATTTGCCACTCTTCCCCTATGGAACGCCGCGTTGTTTTCGGTTGCCCGACAGCTGCCTGTGCCTGGAGTTTGCGTAAGTCGGTTACGACCGGAGTTGGTCGAGAATCCCTATCGAGCTTACTTGCCTGGAAGAGGCGTTTAGAGGCTGCGGATTGCGCGCTACGTAGCCCGCTCGCTTCGCGAGCGGAAATGCCGATGGCGAGATAGCGTCGCCAAACAGAGACGGCGATCGCGGGGCGACGGTTTTT
Source organism: Pirellulales bacterium (assembly GCA_046349915.1). Classification (GTDB taxonomy): domain Bacteria; phylum Planctomycetota; class Planctomycetia; order Pirellulales; family Pirellulaceae; genus CAIXSC01. The sequence goes on from JAXMBL010000005.1 coordinate 722,937, forward strand.
GCTGCTTTTGCGGAGCAAAAGGCAACTGTCCCGCTACGTAGCCCGCTCGCTTCGCGAGCGGAAATGCCGATGGCGAGATAGCGTCACCAAACAGAGACGACGCTCGCGGGGCAACGGTTTTTGCTGCTTTTTCGGAGCAAAAGGCAACTGTCCGGCTACGGCCGTGGGGCGCAAAGTTGACACGGCTCGTGTTTCGGCAGGAAGATGTTGGAGTGAAGCCGGGTTCCCAATAACAGAGGCCGAAGTGATGAATCAGCGACAGGCCGAGATCTTGCGACTGTGCGTCCGCGCGGCGGGGATGCTCACGCTGTACTTGATCGGTGTCACCCTAAGTGCTCAAGAAAAACGTGAACCCATTCGACCTGCGGGGCCGCGGAACATTGTGCGCGAGGCGACCGCCGAGTCATCGCCGTCGCTGCTTGCGCCATTGTCTTCCGAAGCGGCGGAGGGCAACGGCGGGCTGTTCGTGGGCGTGAATGAGTTCTCGGCCGATCCCGATGTACCGCCTCTCCGGTTCGCGGTGAACGACGCCATCGAGCAGTGTCATTTGTTTGTGGTGGAACTAAAGCTCCTGCCCGCTCATCATTGCGTGTTGGCATTGTCGGGCGTGGCCGTAGGCGAAAAAGTACATCAACACTTGGACGATTTGAAGCAACGAGGCGTCCAGATGGTTGGAGCCGAGAAAAGTGTGCTGCTGCGATCCTTCGTGCGTGTGCGCGGATTCGTGCGGCCGATGACCGGTCTGCTGGTCGTGTCGTTCAGCTCGCATGGTTTCACGGACAAGCGAGTGGGTTATGTGATGCCGAGCGATGGGCTGCGGACGTTTCTCGAGGACACGGCGATTCGCTTAGCGTCGGTGGAAGAGCAGATGAATGCGTCGCAAGCGGGGCATCGTCTATTGCTGGTGGATGCTTGTCAGGAACGGTTATCCGTTGCCGCTCGATCCAGCACGATGACGGGCAGTCAAGCGATGACGGCGGATTTTTTGGAATTACTGAAGAAGCCGACGGGCCAGTCGAAGCTGGTGTCTTGCGATGTGGGCGAGTACAGCTATGAGCATCCGGAGTTGGGGGAAGCGGGCCATGGGGTGTTTACCCATGCGGTGCTCGAAGCACTGCGAGGCGGGGCGGCGGCCGACGGTCAAAACGTGGTGCGACTCAGTGCGGTGGCTGATTATGTGAGTCATTCCGTGGGGAAGTGGGTCGAGGAACAGAATCGGCGTCGGCGGGAAGGAGATCCGCTGAAGAAACAGTCTCCGTCGTACCAAGGCCCCGAAGCGGCTCGCGAACTGCCTTTGGCGAAGAAGGCAGACGACTTGACGACGTTGGTGGCAAGCGTGCAAAAACACTCGCCCAGCGGTGGCTTCACTACTGACCTACGTGACAAACTCGCCGCGATACTCAGCCAGTTAGACCTCAAGAAGGAAGAAGATCGCGAGTTGGTTATGGCGACCCGTGAATTCGTGAACGGGAAGATGCGCACCACGCTATTCCTGCCTTACCTGCGCGGAGAGTTAGAGCGGCGTCAAACACCATTGATTCCCCGGCCTGGCTCGATTCTGGAAAACAGCATTGGGATGAAGCTGGCCTACATACCATCCGGCGAGTTCCAGATGGGGTTCGCGGGAGGCAACTTAGAACCGCCCGTATGGCCCCATCGTGTGCGTATTAGTAGCGATTTTTCGCTAGGAGTGCACGAAGTAACTCAAGGCGAGTACGAACGCGTGATGGGTGCTAATCCGAGTTACTTTAGTGCTACAGGCGATGGGAAGTCGGCAGTGCACGGTCAAGACACCGCTCAATTTCCAGTTGAGAACGTGAGTTGGGAAGAGGCAAGGAGTTTCTGCCAGAAGCTGTCGGCGCTTCCCGCTGAACGGGCGGCCGGACGAACGTATCGTTTACCTACAGAGGCGGAATGGGAGTACGCATGCCGCGCGAGGTCGTCAACTCCCTACTCATCGGGACACTCGCTACGGGAAGCTGATGCGAACTGTATTTGCAGTATTTCATTAAATCCCTCGAAAACAAAAACGACGACTTCCCGTCGAACAACCCGCGTGGGGAGTTACCGCGCTAACTCATGGGGCCTGCACGACATGCACGGGAACGTACTAGAGTGGTGTGCCGATTGGTATGAACAAGAATACTATCGAGTATCGTCGAAGACCGACCCAATCGGCCCGGCTGAAGGAACGACTCGAGTTTCCCGCGGCGGCAGTTGGAATGATTACTACTCTAGTAGCTATGCATCGAGCCGATTTAGCGTCGCGCCAGCAGAGCGACGCAACACGCAAGGATTTCGGGTTGTCCTGGAATCGGCGCTCGCGGATTAACGAATTCACTCGACTCGCTCTTGAATTCAATGGATCACCCAAAGGACGTTCTCGTACTTGCCCTACTCATCAGACGCGCGAGAGACATCGTCGAAGTTGGTCGAGAATCGCTATGGGGCTTGCTTGGGGCGAGGGGGGGAGGGTGAGGAGAGTGGTAAAACGTTCACCACGAACACCAGTCTCGGTTACCGACATAGTCGGCATCACGCGACGGCGATCCGTGTGTTGCTCAACGCACAGAGTTGATGCTGGCCGGTGCTCCGCTGCCAGCTTGGTCCGGCCCCTAGTATCTGAGTAGTTGACACGCGGAAGGTCATTCACGAACCTCTCCGCTGGACGAACATTCTTCGCTAGGTGCACTGGCGAAGAGCGACGGCTTGTAGATCGACCGCCCCTTGGCGCTAAGGCCGTGGGTGAGCTGGATCGCAAGCCGTTCATTTCAAACCCGCACCGTCGCATGAGCGGCTCCGGCCAGCTCGAATTAACTAGGATGGGATGTAATGAAGAACGAAGCTGAGTCGTTTGCGTTGTTCGTAGGCGTCGATGTGTCGAAGTCTCAGTTGGACGTTTTTCTCCCCGACTCGAAGACGCGTCTCACGATCGACAACTCCACCGACGCCATAGTCCGTGAGTTGGTGAAGGTGCTCAAGCACAAGTCCCGAGTGTTGGTCGTGATGGAGGCCACGGGCGGCTACGAGTCGACGTTGGTCAGAGTGCTGGGAGAACGTCAGATTGCGGTCGCGGTCGTCAATCCGCGACAGGTCCGCGACTTCGCCAAGGGGATCGGCCGGGACGCTAAGACAGACTCGATTGATGCGGAGGTCATCGCGACCTTCGGCCAAGTCGTGAAGCCCGCGCCCATGGTCGCCAAGTCCGAAGCCGAGGAGAAGATCGCCGCGTTGGTGACCCGTCGTGCACAACTTCTGGACCTCATCAATCAGGAGTCCAACCGGTTGCTCCAGACCGGAGATCACGAGGTCAAGGATTACATTCGCCAGACGCTGGAATCCCTGAAAAAGCAGCTAAAAGTGCTCGATTCGCGGCTCGAGAAATGCGTCGCCGCGGACACGGTTAATGCGCGCAAGGTCGAAATCTTGAACTCCGTGCAGGGAGTCGGCGCCGTCACCATCAGCACGATCCTCGCCGACCTTCCCGAACTGGGGAAACTGAATCGCGAGCAGATCGCCAAGCTGGTGGGCGTCGCGCCGATCAATCGCGACTCGGGAACCTGGAAGGGACAGCGTTTTGTGATGGGAGGCCGCGTGCATGTGCGACGCGTTCTCTACATGGCCACCTTGGTCGCCACGTGCCGCAACGAGAGAATCCGCGCGCACTACCAACACCTACTCGCTCGTGGCAAAGCCAAGAAGCTAGCGCTGGTTGCCTGCATGCGGAAGCTGCTCACAATCCTGAACACGCTAATCAAGAATGATGTGCTCTGGAGCAATGAAAAGATCGTCCCAGGTCAACCCTGAGACGACACGGCGTCCTTGACGCACCCTCGACTCGACTATCCCTTGCCAGGTTGTGTCCCCACAGAGCCTCGCTCCGTTTCGTCGAGCACGCGCTACGATACCCCATCACTTTCACGTCGACAAGAACCTTGAACACCCGAGTCCATGCCTCCCAAAATCCCGGGGGTTTGGGGGCTGGCCCCCAAGGAGCATGAGTTGCACTACTTCACACTCCACGAAGGAATTAAAAAATGTCTTTTTGAATCAGTTGTTGACAAGAATTAAGACCGTCGCTCACCCCCCAGCCCAATGCTCCCCAAGCAAGCTTGGGGCGAGGGGGAGAACCGGGGGTGTCGCTGTTTCTTGCGGCGGTGAATTGGTCTGGTAAGGCCGAGGTAATTTCGCCGCCCGGTTCGACGCAAGCGACGACTCGTAGGGTGCTGTCAAGCCAAAGGCGCAGACGCACCTTGCGCACCGAGCAATCCGCCAGCCAGAGCGAAGCCCTGCGCACGCGGCGGCGCTATCGAAGCTGCCACGCCCAACTTAACGATAAGGTGCGTTTTCACCGGGCGGTGGGGGAGTTACCGGTGATGACAAGATCGCTCGCCGCCCGGTTCGACGCACCCTACGACTCGTTGCCCGCTCGCTTTGCGAGCGGAAATGCCGTCCGCGAGACGACGTTAACAAACAGAGACTGCGCTCGCGGGGCCGCGGTTATTGCAGCTTTTGCGGAGCAAAAGGCAACTGTCGCCCTCTCCGGCCCCGAACGCCTACGCTACAGGCTCCGCTCAACTTGACCTGGGGCTCCGCCCCCTTTACTTCGCGCTGGACGGAACTGCGGCGACGCGAAAGCCCAGGGAGAGGCTCCGGTACGACGGAACGAGCCCGCCGCGGTTCGCGCACCGGACGTCCCCGGCGGTGAAGCCGAAGCAACCGCCCCGGATGCACCGGAACGAGCCCGTCGAGGGACCAGCCGGGTCCGCTGCGGGCGACGTCCGGTAATACTCGTAACCAGACCAGTCCGAACACCACTCCAGCACATTGCCGTGCATGTCGTGCAGACCCCACGCGTTCGCTGCGTAACTCCCCACACGAGTCGTTCGCTCCAAGTAAGCGCCCTTCACTGCCGTTCCATACGGATTGCTGCCATCACAATTCGCGCGGTCGCCATTCAGCACTCCACCCCAGAAAAAAGGCGTCATCGTACCCGCTCGGCATGCATACTCCCACTCCGCCTCCGTCGGCAATCGATAACTGCGGGCTGCTGCCCGCTCTGCGGGCAGCGCCGACAACTTCCGGCAAAAATCCACCGCATCCTCCCAACTCACGTCCTCCACGGGAAAGCGGCTAGTGTCTTGGCCACTGACACTCGTCTTGCCATCGCCCGAACGGCTGAACCAACTGGGATTTGTCCCCATCACCTGCTCGTATTCCCCCTGAGTCACCTCGTACACGCCCAGGTGAAAACCCCGCGTGATCCGCACTCGGTGAAGGAATTCTTCTTCTCGACGTCCCGCTTCAGTCGCCGGCGAGCCCATTTGGAATTCGCCGGGCGGGATGTACGCCAGCTTCATCCCGATGCTGTTTTCCAGGATCGAGCCGGGTTGCAAAGGTAACATGGGGCGAGGCAAATAGAGTCGCCACGACGACGTGGTCGGAAAATTCTCTAACGTCCAGTCGCGACTTCTGGCGCCCTTCGACACGCGCGCATAATATTGCCCCGACTTTGTGGGCAAGGACCCAACCCGCAACTCAATCCGAACTCGCCCCTGGTCATCGGTCGTCGCCATCCCCAATGTCTCGAGCTTCGAACTCCCCGACGCCTGCCACTGCAATTCCACAAGCGCTCCCGCCAACAACGAAGCACTGTCGTCGTCCCCCTCGCGCACCGTAAACGACGCACGCACCAACTGCGGCGAGGGCGGCGCCTGCCGACGCGCTAACTCCGTTCGCAGGTACGGTACGAAAAGCGCGACTCGCGTTTTGCCACTCAAGAACTCGCGGGTCGCGGTCGCCAATTCCCGATCCGCCTCTTTCTCCAAATCCAACTGGCCAAGCGTCGCGACCAGACTACCACGCAACTCGGCGCTAAAACCGCCGCTCAGCGGTTGCTTGCGCACGCTCGCCACCAACGTCGCTAGATCGTCCGCTTTCTTCGCCAGCGGTAAAGCGCGTGACCCTCGAGCGCCCGCGGAAAACGGCGTCTGCGCGGGGAGTTTCGCGTCGGCCGACCACTTCGTCACATACGTCGACACATACTCTTCCACCGCCGACAACCTCACTAGGTTCTCGCCGTCCGCCGCCGCTCCCCCGCGCAGCGCCTCCAATAAGGCGTGCGTGAACACTCCATGCCCCACATCGCCCAACCCCGGATTCTCGTAACTCAATTCCTTCGCGCTGCACGACGCCAGCTTGTATTGTCCCGTCGCCTTCGCGAACGCCTCGCGAAACGCCGCGTCCATCCCCTGCCCTTGGGGTTGCCCACCCAGGTTGCGAGCCGCAATCCGCTCCTGGCACGCATCCACGAACAGCAACCGATGACCCGCCCGCGACTGCTCCATGTCCCCTTCGATCGTGTCCAACGGCACCGCCGTCAATTGCAAGCGACTCTTCAATCCATCGCTCGGCATCACATACGGCATCCGGCCATCAATAAACCCATGCGAGCTGACCGAACAGACCAGCAAATCGGTCGACTCGCGCCCCATCGCGCGCACCGCTTCCAACTGAGTGAGAATCTCGGGTTTGTCGGCCGAGGTGACCGTGGCGCCCGCCGCTACTAGCTGCTCCAAGTGCCTCCTCACCACCGGCGAACTCGACTCGCCTGACAATAACAACCGGCAGTTTTGAGCCGGGATCAGCTTCAATTCGAACACAAACAAATGAGCCTGCTCGGCCGCGTCGTTCACGGCGAACTGAAGTCGGTTCAGTTGCTTGTCCTTGGTGAAATCATTCACCCCGATGAACAGGCCCGCGTTCCCCTGAGGCGCCGAGCCCTCCACTGGTTCGAACAACACGCCGCGATCCAACGCGATGTTGCGACTCGGAACGGCGGGCCTCGCTGGCGGCGGCGTCCTAGGCGTTGCGGGGGTGGAAGCGTCTTGACCGACCACCGTCCCCAGCGTGCCGAGTAGCAGCGCGAGCATCCCCGCCGCTCGAAACGGCGACCGCACGGTTCTGGTTTGCCGAATGCTCATCACCTGGGCCTCTATTTTCGGGGAACCGGGACGCTCGACGCCTCGTGCCTTCACGCCATCCGTGCGTACCCCTACAAGAGGGCAGATGAGAGGCACGATTGCGCGCGAAGAGCGATTCTCTTACCGAAACAGGCGCCATGTCAACTTCAACTCGTAGGGCCCGCCATGCACACGCGACTGTCGCCTTTGGCTCCGTCAAAGGAGCGAAAACCGCGGCCCCGCGAGCGCCGATTCGCCAGCGAGACCAACCGCGAGTAGCAGAGTCCGTCTTCGCCAAGGGCTTTGGTCAACGCGGCGAGTTGTAGGGTGCCGTCAAGCCGCTGGCGCGGACGCACCATGCGCACTATTACGGGGCGATAACCGTGGTGAGCTCTATTCGAGGTGTTTCCCAGGGAAGGACGATGATGGGCTTTTCGAGATCCGCGGTGGCGCGCATGATTTCGCTGCGCAGGTACTTTGCTAATTCCACATGGGAAACTCGCTTGTTTCCATCCCGATCCGAGCGAGCTTCGAGTCCAGACTTGAGCACCTTGGTGAACAGGCCAGCGGTCAGATTTCGATCCTGGGCAACTCGCGAACGGCCCGTGAAAATCATCCCAATCACGTTATAGTCGTCGCTGCCGAAATCGCGGGCGAGCGGTTCCGTATCGAAATTGCCGAGCGGGCTGGCATCCAACGCGATGATCATTCTCCCGCGACCACCCACATCCCGGCAAAGACGCCTGATTTCATCCTCGGAAATGCAAGTTTCTGGATTCTCCATTTCGCCATCCGAAGGCAATAGGTAGTTCCGTTGGGTCCGCTGATCGGAAAAACCAATCCCACAGAAGTACAAGAGGCCGACATCATTACTCCCTTCTCGCATCTGCTTTCGAAGCCAATCGAATCCGTTGCGAATCTTGTCGCGAGTTGCTTCTGCTCCGAGACGCTGCTCGATTTCAACGTTGTCGAAAACACTTTGCGTGCGTCGACGATCCTGAAGCGTCTCCGTCATTGAGGCGGCATCCGTGGCGACGTGCGTCGAATTTTGATCTTCGGGATGAACGGCGCCGATCGCCAAGACAAACAACCGATCGGTAACATGATTGGGATCGTAGTCGACGTCTAAGGTCCATAATTCCGATACGGATTTGCCAAATCCGTTCTCAGCGATCACCTGCAAATAATGCTCGCCCGGCGTCAAGGAAATCTTCCACTCGTGAGCGAACTCGCCCTGCTTGTTTACTCGCCTGATTTCTTGTTGCCATGGGCGCTGATTGAGCATTAACTGCAGTTGAGTGGTTGGTTCGCTTGAGAGAGGTGAGAATCGCGCGACCACTGAAAAACTCGCTCCCCTGATGCGAACACGGCGCTGTTGTGGGTCCACTCTGTCGGCGGTTTCAAACACCAGCCCCTCAATGCGAGGCGGCAATCGCTGCGACATGGAAGGTTCAGGATGCTCGGCGCCCAGGTTGCCGGTATTCAAATACTTGGGAATCAAGTCGGGACGATAGAGCGTCTTGCGAAAGCGGGATGCGGAGAAGAAATCAGGGGCGGTCTGGAGGTCATGATTGATTAACCAACCGATTGCCTTCTCGCCACCCAAGGATGCCGCATAAAGCGCCGACGGCGTCCAGCTAATCCACTCGTCGTTCCACGGAAAAACGGTCAATAGCGGCAGCCACAGCGATTCCACTTGTAACGATGGTCCCGGCATGCCGCGGCGTTGCGTGGTAAAGTGAACCGGGGTAGTGAACGGCGCCTCTTTCAGCCCCGCTAGGATCTTCCCTGAGTCCACCAACTCGGTAATGTCGCCCCCTTTCGACCACTTGATCCTTGTAATCTCATCGCCTTCGCGAAGACCTCGGTAGTATGCCGCCGTCGACTCGTGGATGCGAGTGACGACGACCTTGCCTTGCTGATCGGCGAGTTGCATCCCCCAGCGGCGGAAGAGCGGAGATTTATCGGCGAGCGGAACGAGGTCCCAATAGCTGGCCATTCCATCCGCTCCACCCGATAACAATCTTCGTCCATCGGCGGATTGAGCCAGCGCCGAGACCTTGGAAAAATGCCCCGCGAGGTTCATGACGAGTGGGCAATTGTCGAGTCCTGGACCGGGAAGCTGAAACACGAGAATTCGGTTTTCGCGATCCGCGCCAATGGCAACCGCGGTCGGCCCAGCGCCTCCACTCGCAAGCCACTGATGCGAAACATAGCGACTTTGCAGGGAATTCAGGTTGATGGTCCCGCGAGGTTGTGTGCCCTCGAGCACCACGTATTCGCCCGCGGTTTTCGCTGATCGACGGAGCGACCATTGGGAATGCGGCCGAGGGCGATGTGGTTCTTCGTTCTTCGACATCTTTAATATCGATGGATCAAAGACGACGTTCTCCGTCGAGCTAGACAGTTCCTGAGTCAAGCGAATTCGATAGGGCGGCGACGGGCTGTCAAATGAAACTGCCGAGATGGGAACGCCCCCTGCCAACCGTTGGGACCTCCCCGCGCGAGCTCCCCGTCCTTCGATCTGCAGGTCGTTACCCGTGCCGCTCACATAGGCTAACCATTCCCCATTGGGACTCGTCGCGCACGCGAACACATGCGTCTTTCCGGCTTTCCTTTGCGAATCGCATTCGCGCCCTTCGATAACATCCCACAAAATGACGGCGCTGCCATTGTCCTTGCTCGCCGTCGTACCGATCGCCAATGTCCGATTGTCTGGAAGGAACGACAAGGATAATGGGGCGCGCGGCTGTGAACCTTGCGGAATCTGGACGACCGACTTTCGCCATTGGCTGTCGACTCGACGCCAGATCGTGACGTGTTGTTCGTTGAGCCCCACTGCCGCTATCCACTCGCCGCTGGCATTCGTCTCCAACGCCGCCACTCCCCCTCGAAACCGCGTGTCGTCCAGCGGCGCCGCGGCGCTCGCGTTCACTCGCAACGACTGTTCCACCAGTAACCATGACTTCGTCGAGTCTTCCCACTCCGGGACCAGTAATCGATCCGATCCCAATAGCGCGATGGGAAAAAAAACCGTGGGGATGCCTGCGGGCGCCGCCGGACGCACTGTTCGCGAACGCCGCAGATCCTCCGACCACAGCACTACCATGCCACGCATGTCGGCCGAAACGATCGTGTTGCCCTGGGACGAATAACGCAAGCTGCCAATGCGCGATGCGTGCGGTTCATTGATCGTCTGTTGGACTCGCCCCTCGAGTCCATCTGCGTGCGCAAACGTCCCAAAATGGGAACGGTAACCGTACCCCCCAAAAACAATCGACTCGGATTTGGGGGAACAAGCAAGCGCGTTCAGTGAACCCATTTGCCCCCAATCAGCCTCCCAGCGTATATGGCGAGCGTACCGCCAAGTATCGCCCAAAGGCGAGTCGGCGCTTCGCTCCCACGCGATTACCGCCTTGTCGTCACCGGCGCTGTAGAGCCGTGTGCTGTCGCGGGAAAATGCTAATGCGCGTATGGGCGCTATATGGCCCGGTACATTGGGGACGACGAACGGCTGGTTCGTGAAGTCCTCCGCCATCGCCCTCGCCGACAAGACGATCGCGAATATGCACACAATCACGTTCGTAGGATGCCCTCGCAAACCCGTCGCGCGAGTTCGCCCCTGGTCGAAGCATTTTCCCACCGTTTGCGCTCCCATCGCACTTGTGCCCCGAATACTTGCTGCGTAACTGGCTAAGCCGAGTTTTGATCAGGCCCATCATGATATTTCGAGTGGGTGGTTCCATCAACAGCCAGCAAGAGGGTGTACGATTCGGGTCAGCGCATCACGCCAATACGCGAATACAGACAAGACAGGCAAGCTACGGCGAGTTTTTGCACTGAAGGGCAGTTTGCTAACTTTTCGGGTTATCCGTCACGATCTAACCCATAGGCGGGGAACACAAACCCCCGAATCGTCGCACATGGAATGTCCGCGGGCGGGGAATTACCCACGGCATCCCCATGTCTAACTAAACAAGACCTACAGGACGGAACGTTTAAGGGGGGGATATGAGGAAACGCGAATTCCCAGGAGGCCGGTCGAGCTGGCTTCGTAAGCTCAGCGTGTTGCTCTGCGGTTGCTGGCTCATGTCCGGGGCGGCGGTCACGCTCGCCAGCGACCAACTCGAAGGAGCACCCGTCGTTTCTGACGATCAGTCGGAGGACGATGTCGAGGCGAGTTTAGGCACCCGTCGCAAGCTGAAAGTCCAACCAAGCAGTTTAGCCCTTCGAGGGGGAAGCTGTTCTTGTCAGACGGACAAATGCCAGTGTGGCGGTGGGGGAGGCGACTCGGTCGCTGCCGGTTCTGATGCGAGTGGAGAAGTGTACGACGCATACGGAGATCTCGCGTCGGACGACTCGGGGTTGGGGTATGCGATGGGCCCCGAATCCGCGGAAGCGAATCTACCCGGTTACATTGACCCAGCGGTGATTCAGTCGCGAGTGCGGTTGCGATTTGACGCGGGATTCGACAATGCGTTTCCGGACCGCGCCGAGTTCTTTTACGCTCAATGCGGTTGCTTTCCCGCACCGGCTCGTGGTCCCGGAAGCTCTAATCCTCTCCAATTGGCATCCAGCGTCAATTACCAGGAATACGGCGCGTACATGGAGTACGCCGTCGTGCCACGACTCTCTGGCTTTGTGGAATTGCCCATTCGTTCAATCGACTTCCAACTCACGCCCGCAGCCCAAGCACAAACTCAAGCGCAACCGATTGCCGATGCCAGCGGCCTCTCGGACATCACGGCGGGCATCCGCTATGGCTTGATCGCCGAAGAGAACCAAGCGGTGACATTCCAACTGAGGGTTTACACGCCGACAGGCGATGCGGGCCGTGGTTTGGGGACCGGTCACGCCAGTCTCGAACCCGCGTTGCTGGCACAACATCGTTGGACGGAGGATGTCAACACGTTTGGCGAGGTTCGCATTTGGGTGCCGTTTTCGGACGCTACGGCGGGCGGAGCCAATTTTGCCGGTCCCGTGCTACGTTACGGCCTCGGGGCCAGCTACCGTCTGCACGAGGCAGCCTGGGACGGCACATACCGCCGATTGGACGGAGTGGTCGAATTTGTCGGCTGGACTGTTCTCGATGGTCAAAAACTCGATATCCTCGCCCTCCCTGGACCTGGCCCTCAAAGCGCCCGCGGAGACACGATCGGCAATATCAAGGTTGGCTTGCGCGGAAACCTGAATGGTCACTCGCTGTTTGTCGGATACGGGCACTGCGTGACGCAGGAAGCGTGGTACTCGGACATTCTGCGAGTCGATTACACGATTCCTTTCTAGGGCCCGGGATTACCTGTCAAATTCATCTGGAGACTCGGGGTGTAGCCAGAATCATCCCGAGTCTCAAGGCGCCGGCGAAGGAACTTCCAGTAGTACTCGGAATCCAGTATCGGGAGGGGACTCGGGGTCGGATCGAGTTTCACTGGGGTGATTCCAATTGCGATGCGCCGACTGACAGTAAACCGCAGGCACTCGCCAGCTACCGCCTCGCCGAATCTTACTGGTTCCGTTGTTAGGACCTGGCGGGTCGTTGAGCGGGGAATTGGCGTAGTAGTCGGGATCGCGCCAGTCAGCACAGAGCTCCCAAACGTTGCCATGCATGTCGAAAAGTCCCCAGGCGTTTGCTTGGTAACTCCCGACAGTGGCCGTCCGCGCCAAGTATGTGCCTTTGATTACAGTCCCGAACGGATAGTTTTTGCCATCGCAATTCGCCCGGTCGCCATTTAACGACTGACCCCAGAAAAACGGCGTCGTCGTCCCGGCTCGGCAGGCATATTCCCATTCCGCTTCAGTGGGTAGTCGATACTGCCGACGCGACTCCTTTTCCAACGGAAGCTCGGACAAAGTGCGACAGGCATTTTGCGCGTCGAGCCACGAGACGTTCTCGACGGGAAACCGCGAGGTGTCCATGTCACGCACTAATTTGGCCCCGTTTCCTTGCGCACTAAAGTAACTAGGGTTTTTGTTCATGATGCGCTGATATTCTTGTTGCGTTACTTCGTAGACGCCCAGGAAGAACCCGCGAGTCAAACGGACCTCGTGAGGCTTGTAGTCAGCAAACTGCGATGCTTCCTCATGAGTCTTACCCATGAGGAACCGACCGGGAGGGATATAGGCAAACCGCATTCCCATGCTGTTCACATATAGTTGCCCTGGCTTTTTGTCACGAGGGGCGATCGATAATGGCAGAGTCCATTCTCTTTGGCTCGGGAACATCTCGAGACGAACTTCTTCGCTGCGTTCGTCCCCTCGCCACGCAATGGCGGAGAAAATCCCTGCTCCGTGTTTGGGCGAGCGGATTTCGCACCGGCCCTTGGCGTCGGTCGCCCCCTCGCCCACAACTTGGGGTTTATCTTCGGCGTTAGCGCGCCACAACAATTCCACCCATGCGCCGACGACGGGCTGCTGACTGGCGCCAAGCGCCGTGAGAGTCACCGTTTGGGGTCGAGCGGGCGGCGGTGGGGGCGGCGTCACGCGGCTCGCTAGCTGCTTTTCGAGATACGGCACGAAAAGATCTTCTTCCATCTGCCCGCTAATGAAACGGCGAGTCTTTTGCAGCAGGTCTTCGTCGCGATCCCCTGGGGGCGCAGGGAGCTGTTTCAACAAGTCGACCAATCGCTTCTTGAGATCATCGGTAAACTGCTTGGCAGGTTGTCTATCGTCGACTTTCTTGATCAAGGTCTTCAAGTCATCCGGTCTCTTCGCCAGCTCAAGTTCCAATGAGGCAAGCGAACCCGCGTGAAATGGCGTCTGCTCGGGGAGTTTGGACTGTGTCGTCCATTCATGGATATATTTCGATACATACTCTTCCACGGACCGCAAGAGAATTAGGTTCTTTTCATTCGACGGGGCGCCTCCCCGGAGCGCCTTCAGCAACGCATGGGAGAAAACTCCGTGCCCCTCGCCCAGTTTACCGCTTTCGTAACTTAGCTGACCCGGACTGCAAGAGGCTAATTTGTACTGGCCCGTGGCTTTGTCAAACGCGCTCTTAAACGCCTTATCCATTCCTACCGCCGGAGCGCCGATGGCTTTGGCCCCCGACCGTTGTTGACAAGCATCGATGAACAATAGCCGATTACCAGCTTTCGAATCGCGATCAATATCCGCTTCTACGTCGGCCAACGACACCGCGGTGCGTTTTAGAGAGGCCAATCGACCGTCGCTCGGCATCACATAGGCTATGCCTTCATCGCTAAAACCATGGGAACTCATCACGACGACCAACAGATTCGCTTTCCCCGCATTTTGTTTGCACGCACTGGTTACATGTTCGAAGATTGAACCGCGAGTTGCTTTGTCTAGTTGAGCCCCTGCGTTAATCAACGCTTTCAGGTGACCTTCAACCACTGGGGAAGTTGGCTTTCCCGCCAGCAACAATACACAATTCTTCGCGGGAATTCGCCGCAGTTCGAACACAAACAGGTGGGCCAATTCAATTGCGTCATGGACCGCGAATTGAAGCGGATTCAGTCCAGGATCATCGGAAAACTCATTCACCCCAACAAAGAGCCCCGCGTTCCCCTGCGGAGCCTCGCTTTCGACCGGTTCAATCGCGATTGTCACGTTGCGGGCCGACGATTCGGGTGAACCATTCGGGCCGGGAGCTTGGCCAGCGGCCCGGAACTCAATGGTTGTCGCCACGAAAAGCAACACTCCAAGCCGCAGCCCGCCGAGCAACCACTCGCGCCGCCAACGGCAGGGCGTGCGCAAAGTCAGGGAAAGACCTTCGTTTTGCATGGTGATCACTCAAGAACACAAGTCCAAATGTCGCGTCGCTCAGATCATCCCATCCCCACGGCATCCCTGTAAAGAACCTCTGTTCTGGCTGAAAGTCCGAAGCGACTATCGCCGAATCCCATAAATCCACTGCTGGCGGTAGCCGTCGCCTTGCTGATTGGCCTGTGATTGCCGCGTACGGGGCTTCCCGGGCAAGGTCTGCTGTTGGCCAGGAACAGGGCAAAACTGCTGTTGGATCTGGACGCCGCGGACGGCACGAGGCGAAGTTTGGTCGAACTGGACGCCGCACTGCATCTGCATCGGTCCCGCTTGGTGCTGATGCTGACGGTTCTGAGTGCCAACGCCTGCGAACAGTGTCGAGACGGCGAGTGCGCAGAAGAGGATGTTGGTTCCGAAGATCCCGACAAGCAAGTGACGTTTCATGGCTGATTTCCTGAATGGCAAGGCCCATTTTGTGAGCAACGGGTTCGACCGTCGTTGGCCGTGAATTCCCCGCGTCTCCGCCATCTAGAGGCGCCTGGTCAAGAAGAATTGCGCGCCGACGGCTGCCTTCGCGAATGTTACCTTTGGCTCCGCCAAAGGAGCGAAACCCGCGGCCCCGCGAGCGCCGATTCGCCAGCGAGATCAGCCGCGAGCAACAGAGTCCGTCTTCGCCAAGGGCGTTGGTCAACGCGGCGAGTTGTAGGGTGCTGTCAAGCCGCAGCCGCTGACGCACCATGCGCACCGAGCCGTCCGCCAGTCCGTGAGAAACCCTGCACACGCGGCGGCTTTATCGAAGAAGCCACGCCAACTCAACGATAAGGTGCGTTTTCACCGGGCGGTGGGGGAGCTACCGGTGATGGCACAATCGCTCGCCGCCCGGTTCGACGCAAACGGCAAGTCGTAGGGTGCCGTCAAGCCGAAGGCGCAGACGCACCATGCGCACCGAGCAATCCGCCAGTCCGAGAGAAACCCTGCACACGCGGCGGCGTTATCGAAGCCGCCACGCCAACTCAACGATATGGTGCGTTTTCACCGGGCGGTGGGGGAGCTGCCGGTCATGGCAGAATCGCTCGCCGCCCGGTTCGACGCACCCTACGACATACGCCCAAATTACGTCAAACCAAGGGCCGCGTGGCGGGTCCGCTCGCGAAGCGAGCGGGCTACTTCTCGCTCGACGGAACTGCGGCGACGCGAAAGCCCAGGTAGTCGAGCCGGTACGACGGAAAGTAACCGTAGCGGATCGCGCACCGGACGTCCCTGGCGGCGCTGAAGAAGCCACCGCCACGGACGCACCGGTCCGAGCCCGTCGAGGGACCGGCCGGATCCGCTGCGGGCGACGTCCGGTAATACTCGCTGTCTCGCCAGTCCGAACACCACTCGTACACATTGCCATGCATATCGTGCAGACCCCACGCGTTCGCCGCGTAACTCCCCACACGAGTCGTTCGCTGCAAGCAAGCGCCCTTCACTGCCGTTCCATACGGAGAGTTGCCATGGCAATTCGCGCGGTCCCCGTTCAGCACTCCACCCCAGAAAAAAGGCGTCGTCGTTCCCGCGCGGCAGGCATACTCCCACTCCGCCTCCGTCGGCAAACGATAACTGCGGCCCGCCGCCCGCTCCGCGGGCAACGACGACAACTTCCGGCAAAACTCTACTGCATCCTCCCAACTCACCCGCTCCACCGGAAAACGGCTCGTGTCCACTCCCGTTACTTCCGTCTTGCCATCGCCCGCAAGGCTGAAATGGCTGGGGTTCGCCCCCATCACGCGCTCGTATTCCCCCTGAGTCACCTCGTACACGCCCAGGTGAAAACCGCGAGTGATCCGCACGCGGTGCTGGAGCTCGCGGTCGCTCCGTTCCGCTTCATCCTCCGGCGAGCCCATCTGGAATTCGCCGGGCGGGATGTACGCCAGCTTCATCCCGATGCTGTTTTCCACGATCGAGCCGGGTTGTAGCGGCAATGACGCCTGACGGCGCTCTAATTCCGTTCTGATGTACGGCACGAACACATTCGCAGGCAGAAGTCCGTTCACGAAGTTCCGTGTGACCGACACTAACTCCCGATCCGCTTCCTGCTTCAAGTTTAACTGGCCCAACGTCGCCACCAAGCTGCCTCGTAACTCGGCGGTAAAACTTCCGCTGGCCGGTTGCTTGCGCACGCTCGCCACCAGCGTCGACAATTCGTCCGCTTTCTTCGCCAACGGCAATTCCCGAGCTGCCTCGGGGCCCTGGTACGACGGCGACTGCTTCTTCAACGGATCTCCCTCCCGCCGACGACGATTTTGCTCCTCCACCCACTTCCCCACCGAACGACTCACATAGCTCGCCACCGCACTCAGACGCACCACATTCCGTTCATCCGCCGCGGCCCCGCCTCGCAGTGCTTCCAACACCGCGTAGGTGAACACCCCATGGCCTGATTCGCCCAACTCTGGATGCTCGTAGCTGTACTCGCCCACATCGCATGACACCAGCTTCGACTGACCCGTCGGCTTCTTCAGCAATTCCAAGAAATCCGCCGTCATCGCCTGTCCGCCCGTCATGCCGCTGCCGCGAGCGGCATCGGACAGTCGTTCCTGACAAGCATCCACCAGCAATAGACGATGGCCCGCTTGCGACGCATTCATCTGCTCTTCCACCGACGACAAGCGAATCGCCGTATCCTCGAGAAACGTCCGCAACCCGTCGCTCGGCATCACATAGCCCACTCGCTTGTCCGTGAAGCCATGCGAGCTGAACGACACGACCAACAGGCCCGTAATCGGCCGCACGAGCCCACGCACGCGCACGAAAGACCGCAACAGCGTGCTCTTTTCCGCCCCCACCACTTGGACCCCGCGCTGCTTCAAGTCGGCCAAGTGCCGCTGCACTCGTTCTCCAACCGCCTCGCCCGACAACGCCAACACGCACTGGTTCGCGGGCAGGAGTTTCAGTTCCACCACAAACAAATGACACTGCTCGATGGCGTCGTTCACCGCGAACCGCAGCGGCTGCACGTCGGGATCAGCCGTGAATTTGTTGACCCCCACGAACAGACCGCCGTTCCCCGCCGAGGGCTCGGACGATAGCGGCGTGAACAGCGACGACGATTCGGCGGTCGCGTCGGTCAGAACAGGGATGGCTCCACGCCCATTCGGGGGCGAGCGTGTTCGGGGACTTGCTGGTCCATGGTTAGCGACCGCACTCGCTTGTACACAAACGTCTCCAACTCGCGCACATCCAATACCCCGTCTTGATCGTCGTCCGCTTTCAGACCCGCGGGCCAAGCGACGCTCGCGACCGCTTGCCCTTCGAGCGCCTCGCGCAACGCCAGCGAAAACGCGCCGTGCTGCCATTCCGAGTACTCAAGCGCCGACTGTTTCGCGCCGCTCGCCGAATAAATCACGCCACTCAATTCGCTCGCGAGAATCTTCGCCGGTCCGCTCTCGATCGCGCCCAACCCGCCCGCTCGACACGTATCGACAAAAAGCAACAACCGCACATTCTGTTTCCCCAAGCTATTCGCCAACTCGACAAACTCGCTCCACAGCACACACGTCGCGCGTGGCCTTTTGGGGTCGCCGCCATGAGGGACCAGCATGTAACCGTCCGTGCCAGCCACAATCCCTCCATGCGCGGAAATATGAATGCCGACGGTGTCGCCCGTTTTCGCCACGTTCGGCGAATTGGGGTTGATCAACGCATCAAACAGATCACCCACGTCTTGTTTGGTCGCTTGCTTGTCGACTAACCGATGGAATTTGACATCCCGGTACGGGAAGCGAGCCGCCTGCTTACGCTTCGCCAACGATTCCGCCACCTTCTCGACATCGTTGACGGCGTGTTGGAGGCTCTGCAGGCCCGTTCCTTCGTAGTCATTCACCGCGATCGAACACCAGTGCAGAGTTGGTTTCGCAACCGCATTCGCCTCGTGATCCACCGGCAGCCGTCGCTCGACCGTCACGAAACTCATTCCCTCCGCGGTCTGCACATTGGGCAACCGTGCGATCACTTGAATCACATTCGGCCCCACTCGCAATGCCACGGTCTGCCCGACCTGGAAATGCTCGAAGCCAGCCGGCGGCGGAGGCAACGTGGGAGCTGGAGCACCTTCGAGCATAATGTTCTTGGAACGCACCTCCGCCTCGTTCACGCGAAATAGGATCTCCGGTCGAGTGCCCGCTGGGGCTGTCACGACCGCCCGAACCTCAATCGTCTCCTCGGCGGTCGACGTAACCGAACCCTCCGGCGGCTGGAGCATGCGTACCTTGGGTGGACTAGGAACCACGACCGATTGGGCCGCCAAAGGGACAACGGCGGCTACGGCGGGCGGCGGCGGAGCGTTCGGATTGCGATTGGCGTCGGCCTGGCGCAGCGCGAGTTGGTCATCGCCCAAGGTCAATGTCAGGTTGACCACATCGGGGCGCAGCTTCAGCTCTCGCAACTGTCCACCGTCAATGAATCGAGCCGCGCGGTCGCCGTCGCCGCTCTCGACCCAGCCGACCCAGCGGCTCGCCTGCGGCGAACAATCGTAAAACCCACTCGCTGTCCACACGACCCAGTCCTTTCCATCCTCGGAAATGACGGCGCTGACTAGCGGCCGGGCGAGATCCCCCATCTCCGACAGCTCAACGGAAACCTTGTAACTTTCGCCTTGGCGAGTGATCACGATGGGGACGGGACCGTCGGGAGTCCGCTTGGCTTTCTCGCTATCAAGCCATTCAATGGGAGAGAGTCCATCGATCGTTTCGATGCGGTCGCCAATGGCGAGTCGTTCCGCGGTCGAAGTGCCGGGGTAAAGATGAGTCACGGTAAGATCGTCGTCGACCAAAGCCGCGACATTGTAGGTTGGCGTGAACCGCTCGAGATTCCACACATGAATGATGCCATCCGTGCCCGACGTGATTAGGCGTTTCCCTTCCATGGCGCCCCGCGAGACCGACGCATTCCAAACGCGACTCTTGTGCCCCACAAACGAGCGGCGCGGCCGCAGGGTCTTGGGATCAAGACACATGACGCCGCCATCCTCCGAACAGACAATGACGCCATAGCCTTGGTCCAGCGCCTTCACTGGATGGAACCCGTAGCCAAATAACTGCCAGCCAGCCTTCGAGCTTAAATCGACCGACGCCAAGGACTGATTGTTCTCCAAGAGCGACAGTCGATGATTCGGGGTTAAAACGTAAGACAGCTTCCGCCCATCGCGAACTGTCTCGTGACTTGGCTCGCGCTCATCGATCGAGGTCAGAATCCGCCTTTCGAAGTCAAACTGCAGTTGAAGCGGCGACCAGTGATTGTATTGCCACTGCTGGCCTCGATAACGGTCTCGGCCAAACTGCCAAATGTTCAGCGAGTCGCCGAACGCCACGCTCAGATTGCCCTTTCCCACCGACTGAAACACACGTTTCAAATCGCCCGTCCGGCTATCCCAGACCTGGATCAAGCCCGTGACGTCGCCGCTGGCGCACAATTTCGAGTCGCTCGACAGAGCGCACGCCAAGATCTGGAACTTATGGTCGACGGAAGCTCGTTTCGGCGCCGAGCGTTGGCCAATCTGGCCGGTGCTCGAAAACGCGGCGCACCAGTTATAGTTGCGAGTTTCGCCATCGCGATCGGAGCGGCCGCCAATCACGAACACGTCCGACGAGTTCGAGATGGCTACCGAGTTGGTGAAGACCTTGGGCTGATCGCCTGGATAGCTTGACTTCAACATCAACTCGATTAGTGGATCCGTCACTCCTGGCGCGCCGCCGAACCGCAGTTCGACGGGAATGCGAGCGAAGTCGAGCGTCTTGTCGATGGCCAATACATCGAAGTCCGAAACCAGCAGGCGACTGATCGGATTCGAGAACTGATAGCCCCAGACCTTTCGACGAGTGGCCCAGTCCCAAAGAAATACTCGGCCCTTGATGTCGGCCGTCGCCAAATATCGGCCATCGTCCGAGATTCCCAGTCGGTCGACCTCCTCGTCGTGCCCGTCGAGTGTGAACTTGACCTCCGAGTAATCGCCAGTCTCATACACCCACAGGCGATGACTCGTTCCCGACATCGCGGCGATCAGTTGTTTTCCATCGGGCGAGAACACGATGTCGCGAAAACCGGTCGCTTTCTCGGTGGGGCGGCCGGCGCGGAGGGTGTGTTCGAGCTCACCGGTTTCGAGGTTCCAGATGCGTAAGACATCACCCGCCGCCGCTAGTCGACGACCGTCGGGAGAGAAGGCCAGCGCCGCGAGCGTGCCTCCTTGGAAGCTCTGCTGGTCCACTGAGAAATCCTGACGCCGCACGGGGGCATTGAGCATTGCTGGTTCGGCCGCCTGCCGTTCCAACTCGGGGCGCTCTCCGTTGGGCAGTCTTGCGAGTTTCTCGTACTCCAAATGGTGAAGCGAGAAATTAGCCGCCTGATTTCCAGTCGCGGTTCGAATAAACAGGCCCTGCCCGCCGGCGGGCGCCGCCGCGCGTGGCGCGCCGCCCTCGAGAATCCCTGCCAATTCCGCTGGAGGCTGCACTTCAATCGACACTTCAATCGTCGCCTGATCGAGAGATTCGATGAGCGGAGCGGCTATTCCCGCGAACGGATGCTCGGTCAAACCTTGCACAACCAAGCGACGCAAGGCGGCTTCTTGCGCCTCGACGAATTCCTTGATCTTCTCATTAACCTTCTCACTGAAATCTGCCAAGATTCCAAAGTCGCCTTCTATCACCTGATCGTCACGAACACGATTGGCCGCGTTTTGAACGCGGAACGATGGCTTAGGCCAGAAGCCCTCGGCGCGGATACCTAGCTTCCAATGGAGTAACAGGTTTCCGTCGCCATTGATCGTCACTCGTTCAATGCCGAGTCCTCGACCGGTGAGTCGCAAATCGCGATTCAGTTGTTGCAGGCCGCGTTGATCCCAGGCCTTTCCGCGATCGAGCGCCGCCACATAGTCGTGCACGGCCGCGATGATCTCGACCTCGCTCACCTCGGACAGTCTCCGCGACGTTACGGTCGGCCCCGTGGTGATCGAACTCTCCTGGACCCAATCCGCGACGGGCCGACCATGGTATTGGCGATTGGCTGTCGAGGCTTCGGTCAGTGACGCGGCGAGCAGTTTTTCCAGCCCGCGGACGGCGTCGGTCGCTTGGTCGGGCGGCAACTTCCATAGCGTCTTCGCCACGACGCGAATTCGCCCTTCGCCCATCGCGGCCATTTCCGGTTCGACACGCACTAACCGTGCCAGCGACAACCAGTCGGGGTCGCTGGCGAAATCGGGATGGATGTTCAAGAACGCTCGAATCACCTGCTGAATTTCCGCAGTGGTCGGCGCAGCCGCCTCCACAGAACTCGCTGCCTGGGCCATCCAAACGCTCACCATCCCCGCAACCAATAGGGCATAAACCAACGGCGTCTGACGAACCATCCTGGACTCTCCATCAAGCATTGAGCTGCACACGACCCGTTACGGTTTCAACAATACTGGATCGGACACATCGCCCAGCAGTTCGGGGTCTTGCGTCGCGCCCGGAAAGTTGGCCGCGACAAATTTGGGAACATCGACCTTGAGTTGAGCGGCGGCGGCGGCGAGCGTCAAGCGAGGAGTGTTCTCGTAGAGCTCGACCAAACAATGCGTCATCACCGAGAGGTCGCCCTGTTTCCGCACAAACGACACCTGGGCCGCTCGCGACGAAACCAATAACGCCACATCTTTCTGGCCGATATCCTTCACATGAGCGAGGTCGCCATCCAGCATATCGACCCCCGCGCCTCGCTGGCCAACCGCGCCGACAAGCCCTTTCTCGTTCGCGGCTTGGCCTCCGGAGTGGCACGTATCCAGAATGACCGCCACCTTGCGCCCATCCAGGTTCTGCATCCAGCGGCCGAAGGTGTCGTCCAGCACCATGGTCGAACTCATGTTGGCAGTCTGGCCGTCATACGGCACCAGAAACTCGTCGAAGCCATCCTTTTCATCGCCGTTCTCGTCCGCACAGCGCCCCCCATGCCCGGACCAGTAAACGAACACTTCATCGCCAGGCCGAGTGATCTCGGGCAAGGTCCGCCGAATCAACTTCTCGATCGCTTCGCGCGTCGCCTGTTTGTCGGTCAAGACGAAGACCTGATCGAGTTTCCCGTGAGTCTTCATCAATGCCGCCATCTTCTCGGCGTCGGCGACGCATGCGCTCAACTTCCGAATGTTCGGGTCGGCAAACTGATTGATGCCGATGAACAATCCCACTCGCGCCTTGCGCGGAAGAATCACCCGCTCGCCGGTTTCCAAGGTCGTGATCGTCACGAAGTGCTCGGCCCACTTGCCCGGCAACGGCTTCAACTCTTCGACATAAGCCGCCCTCACCGCTCGCAATTCGACGGGCGTCGCGATCGAATCGATCAGCTTCTCGACGGCGATCTCCTTCAGCGGCTGCTCGGTCACGATCAGCTTAAGCACCTCCTTGCCGAAGGGGCTGCCGATACGAATACGATACTTGGCTTCGTTCGACTCCTTATCCTTCGCCGGCACCATCAGCTCCCCGTCCGGCTGGAGCAGATTGTCTTGCTGGAATTTGTTCGGGAACAGGCAACTGACCTTGCCATCCGCCGACGCATACAACAGGTAGGCATATCCTTTCCGGTTGGATCGCATCTTGACGATCATCGATTCGCCATCCCGATAGACGCCATCGGGATGATCCACGCTCACTCGCACCTGGTAAGCTGGCAAGTCGTTGCGAATCTCCTCGACGAACGCGCCGCGCGCGGCCGCCAGCTCGGGCCCCTGCCCCGGTGAGAATTGCGGCGCAATCGCGAACACGCTCGCCGCCAACCCCACCGACGCCGCGGCGACTCGCACCGTTCGCGACGCCCACCGACGCGTGAGGAAGGAAGTGCGCCAGGTTCGGCCAGTAAGTCTCAATCGCATGTTAGGGAAACCTTTCAGATGTACGAATGACAAGTCACAGTCAACTGGAGAAATCAACGGACCTCAGTAACCACAACGCAGACACGTTACGTGAAAAGGGGAATGACTCAGTCCGTTCGTCGCACAAGTCGAGGGCTCGCGGCTAACCATCCTACATTACTAGGGACCGATAGTAAGTCGGGTGGGCCAGCCGCCTGGATCGCCACCCGACGCTTTCCAACCGGGTAATTACCGCTGAGTCCCATAGATCCACTGCTGGCGGTAGCCGCCGCCTTGCTGAGTGGCCTGCGATTGCCGCGGGCGGGGCTTGGCGGGCGAGGCTTGCTGCTGGCCAGGAACGGGGCAAGACTGCTGCTGAATTTGGACGCCGCGGACAGCTCGAGGCGGAGTTTGATCGAACTGGACGCCGCACTGTGTCTGCGTCGGTTCCCCTTGGTGCTGGTACTGGCGATTCTGAGTGCCAACGCCCGCGAACAGGGTCGAGACAGCGAGAGCGCAGACCAGGATGTTGGTTCCGAAGATTCCGACAAGCAAGTGACGTTTCATGGCTGAGTTCCTTGATGGCAGAGGCCTTTTCCGAGCCGCGGGTTCGACCATCTTAGGTCGTGAATTCTCCGCGTCTCTGCCCCTGAGAGGCGCCCAGTCAGAAGGAATTGCGCGCCGACTGTTGCTTTTGAGAAAGTTGCCTTTGGCTCCGCCAAAGGAGCAGGTAGCTGTCACCCCGCGAGCGGAGCAACGAATTGGTCATTCGTCATTCGTCATTCGTCATTGGTCATTGGTCATTCGCGGCTTAGCGGTGGATTCGTTTGGCCAGCCGATGACGGTCGCGCGTAGTAGACCGCTCGCTTCGCGAGCGGAACAGATGTCGGCGAGAACGCGCTGCCAAGCAGAGACGTCGCTCGCGGGGCCACGGTTTTTGCCGCTTTTGCGGAGCGAAAGGCAACTTCAACTCGTAGGGTGCGTCAAGCCTCCGGCGCAGACGCACCATCTCCAACGAGCGATCCCCCAGGTGTATCCATCCGACACTCGCGGGATCGTCAGCGAAGGGGCCGCGGGCGCTCAACGAGACGGTGCGTTTTCACCGGGCGGTGGCGACTGCGGCGGCTGGTGCAAAATCTTCCGCCGCCCGGTTCGACGCACCCTACGACTTGTGGTAAGCCGTCGGCGAGAACGTGTTGCCAAGTAGAGACGGCGCCGGCGGGGTCACGGTTTTTCCCGCTTTTGCAGAGCAAAAGGCAACTTCAACTCGTAGGGTGCGTCAAGCCTCCGGCGCAGACGCACCATCTCCAACGAGCGATCCCCCAGGTGTATCCACCCGACACTCGCGGGATCGTCAGCGAAGGGGCCGCGGGCGCTCAACGAGACGGTGCGTTTTCACCGGGCGGTGGCGACTGAGGCGGCTGGGGCAAAATCGCTCGCCGCCCGGTTCGACGCACCCTACCACTCTGCTCGCGTGCGGCGGTACATTCGCCCAAATTGCGTCAAACCTCCGGCCGCGCGGCGGGTCCGCTCGCGAAGCGAGCGGGCTACTTTGGCGGAGCCAAAGGCAACTGTCGCCCCCTTACTTCTCGCTGGGCGGGATGCAGGCCAGCTTCATCCCGATGCTGTTTTCTAGGATCGAACCGGGTTGAGGGGGCAACACCGGGCGAGGCAAGTAGAGTCGCCAAGAAGACGTAACCGGAAAATTATCTAACGTCCAATCTTGGTGACGGGCTCCCTTCGACACGCGCGCAAAATATCGGCCCGATTTTGTGGGCAATGCCCCAACCTGCAATTCGATCCGAGCACGCCCCAGGGCATCGGTCGTCGCCAAGCCCAACTTATCGAGCCAAGGATTGCCGGACGCCTGCCATAGTAGTTCCACTCGAGCGCCCGACGCAAACGGTGAGCAGTCCCACCCAACCAGGCTCGCTCGGTCGAGATCGTGCGTCGGCGGCATGGCATACCTAACTTGTCATGAATGGCTCCCCCTGGATAGATTGACCCATAAGCCGTTGCTCCAGGCGTAGCGCCGTGGGAACTTCAACAAGAGACCGTGGAACAGGCCAGAACTGTTCGACTGAGTGCGGCCCGGAGGCCATTTCGTATGTCTCGTATTCTTCCAGTTCTACTCAGCGTGATCGCGATATCCACTTTCGGGGGAACTGCGAACTCGCTATTCGGCCAGCAGCCGTCGGCCAAACCGCCGCGGCTCCATGTCTTGACCGTCGTCGATAATGATAGCGATCTGCAACAGCATGTCGTTCGAGATGGCTTCAATCTGCGCAAGATCCTGTCGGAGGCGTTCGCGACGCGGCCTCATCGACTCGTGCTGGAAGAGTCGCTGAACGGCGGAAACGCCACGGCCCAAAACGTGCTCGCTCATTACCGATCACTCGCCGGCAAAATCCGCCCCAACGACACACTATTCTTCTACTACACGGGACATGGAGCGACGTTTCCCAACCAGGGAGGCCACGCGCTCACCATGCACCACGACAACGTGAACACGAGGCCGTTTCTTTTCCGTCGCGACCTGCGGCAGGCGATGGAACAACTCCGACCGCGGTTGGCGGTCATCATCACCGACTGTTGTAGCAAGATTCCCGAGAATACACGGGCGCCCCAACTCCCGGACCTTCCCAAGGCCACCTGGCCGGTCATCGATCTGCTGTTCTTCCAGCACGCCGGATTCGTGGATATCAACGGTTGCCAGGAAGATGCGCTGTCCATGTGCTATGCCGACCAGCAGGGGCCAAAAGGTGGGACATTCACCTTGGCCCTTGTTTCCCTGCTTTGCACCAAGCGGGATGCCATCAATACCACATTCGGAACTTCCGAGGGGAAGGTGGCCTGGAATCAGTTCCATCACACCTTAATCAACGAAACCGACCGTCTCTACCAACCGGTGCGTGAAGCCGTGCTGAATACCAAACCACGAAATCCGCGAGAAAAGCGAACACAGGATCTCGTTCGTGAACAACGGACCCAAACACCGCTCGCTCTCTCGGTCGCCGCTCCCGCGCCCCAGGATGACTTCGACAAAACATGGATGCTGGGCATCGAGCACGCTTCGGGAGTTTACCTGGAGAAGCCGGTCGTCGTCGTCTCGAAAGTCTTTCCCGAAACACCCGCCGCCAAAGGGGGGCTGCGAATCAAAGATATCATCGAGTCCATTGATGGAATCCAAGTCACCGATCCCAAGCAGTTCGATCGCTTGCTGCAAGCGTCTGATGGGACCGTGACGCTAGGCTATCGTTGCGGAGAACAGCGGTTTTCCGCGGAATTCGCGCTTCAGCGAGTCAAACCACTCATGAAGTGACTCGAAGACAGGCGCCATGCCCGCAACGCATGTTCCGCGAACTCACTTGCCCGAGGATTACTTTTCGTTTCATTTCCATCCAGGAGAGTAAGCATGCGATCGTTGTTCATGTCTCTGATCTTTGCCATGTTGGCGAGCGTCGTTGGTCCAGCGTCCGCAGCGGAATTTGAACAGTTTTTGTTTCGGGACGATGGGGTCGTGCTGTTGAGCGTCGATTTCAACGGGGTCGTGCGGAAGCGGTCGAATGTGCCGTGGGATGCGCGTCGGACTAAGGACGGCGATTTGTACTATCAATGCTGGTATCAAGCGAAAGACGCGAACGGAAAGGTCGTCAACGAACAGGTACTGACTTACTTCCCAGACAACGCCGCAGGTGACAACACCGACGCATCGAATCAATGGGTTTATTGGTACAATATGAAGACTCAAGTCATCTGGGGGCGATGCCCCACCAAGAACCACCCCAATTACCAGCAATGGTTGCAGGCAAAAGGCCCCGACTTGTGGCAAGTCGTTCCCAAGGACGATCGACCCAAGCTCAAGGGAGAACTAAGACTCTCCACGGTTGGTCCGCAATTCTCGCCCCAAATCATCGGACTAGAAGACGCCGCCATGCCCAAAGTAGAACCAACCGCCGCCAAAGATGCCATTATCTGCATCGATCTGGAAAACGCGATTTTCAGTTGATTGCGATTGGGCCGTGACGGCTTGGTCATTCGTCATTGGTTGTTGGTCATTGGTTGTTGGTTGTTGACTCGGCGTTCGAGTTACTGCTCATGTAGCGGAAATCGCAAGAGTTCCGACAACGTCCCCGCGTGGGACGACGCAAGTTCTCCGATCCGGCGGTAAATCGGAACTCTTGCGAGTTCCGCTACAAGCGCGCAGCCTCGTCGCCTCTTGCCGTCACCTACTTCCAATCGCTTCCGTGTGGTTCCGTGTCGTTCCGTGGCAAATACTGACGGCAGTGCTTGTACGCTGGGCGGCTGTTCATCTCGCGAAGCGAGATGGCTACTCGATTTGGCGTCATTCCTTGGCCGCGAGCACTCGGAATGGGTACGACGACTCGGACCAGTCGGCCGGCAACCGCGAACGCAATTCGTCCGCGTCCAACTTTCCCTCGCGCACTAGCGGCCATTGCAGCCGCTGGCGAGTGGCAATGAGTTTCATCTGATAGACGCCCGGCTCGCTCGGCAAAAAAAACTTGCCGGGGCCGGGGAACAGCTTGGGTTGATTGGCTTCCAGCGGCGGCGAGCCACTTGTCGACTCATACCAGACATCGATCTTGCCCGACGGGGAAATGGCGAGCAAATAGATCCAACAGTCGGCGGTCGATTTCACCGCGATCTTCACTCGATCTCGCACTTGGAACTCGGGCATCAGGGCGCCCTCCAACGCCTTACGGTTCGAGGCGAGTTGAACCTGAAAGCTGGGCGCGGGATTCGTCAGGCCGCCTACCAGCTTTCTCAATCGGTATTCGGCGATTACCCCCCGCATCCATTCGATCGTCGCCGTCACGAACTTCACCGATTCATCCGGGAACCGGATCTTCTCGACTTGATCCAGTCCGGTCACCGTTTCCAGCGACACAGGTTCGCGCCGTTGCTCGCGTCGCGATTCATCCCACAACACCAAACTCACTTCGACCCTCCCTTGGGCCACCACCGTCTGCTCGACGACCAACTCCAGTTCAGCAGCGTCTTCGACTAAACGCATGCGAGGTTCCTCGACCAAGCGGCCCGTGAGGCCGATGGCCAACGAATTGGCGACCGAGGGAATGCGGCCGCCTTCGTCACGTTTCACTCGCAGGTGCAGCCGCACATCGGGTTTCGCCAAGGGATCAACCAGGGGCGCCGCGGCGAGCGGGGCGCCAGCAACGCCGAACGCACCCGCCCTTAACTGTGCTTCGCCCGCTTCTGCCTCCAGCGACTTGATCTCCAAATCTCCGATCGGTTCTCCCAGTCGCGGTTGGCCGTTTACAAAAGGAAAGAGTGCCAGCCGCTGTCCGATCTTCATGCCGTGGATCACCCCCAAATCCAATTGCACCAAGTCGGCGGCATTGCCCGCACTGATCACCGCATGGACCGGGACCTTCTTTTCGACGCCAAAGATCGGCCCCTCCCCCTCTTCTGCCGGCGTGGCTTCCAACTGGGGAGTTTGCCGAAGCCGATCGTTCTCCTGCGCGCCGTTATACAGGCTGTCGATGCGGCGAAGTGCGTACTGCTGAGCCTCGAGGAAACTGACTTGACCATTCCCGTCGGTATCCGCGGGGCCCCGCATCCCTTCGACCAAAAAGTAAGTCAACGACCCACATTGAATCTCGGGCAGTTGGGGAATCGGCATGATCTCGCACGACTGCTGGACCGCCGTGCACGCCGAGAACACCACTCGCCTTTGCCCCTGGCGAGCGTTACGGATATCGCCGGTTGACGACCGAGTGACCGGCAGGTCTTTCGGCGGCTGCGAGCTGCGTGGCGGACTGTTGTCCAATCGCGCGGGCTGGTATCGCGCGGCGCCAAAACGGGGAACCGAGTCGAGGCTGCGAGTGGCGGTGCCGGAATGACAACAATCCAAGATCACGACCACTCGCTCGGCTTGCTGTTGGTCGAGCAATTGGCCGAGTTCATCGTCGCGGAGCGCTCGCTTCATATCTGGCCCGCAATCGTAAAGGCATAACGCCTCGTCCATCACGTCGCCCGGTTCAGCGACCAACTCGTCGCCATTATCGTCGGGGATCGACGTCCCATGGCCCGCGTAGTGAAACACCACCACGTCGCCCGGTCCCGCCGCGCTCCTTAATCGATTAAATTCCGCTCGAACGGCTTCCAGCGTCGCTTGGCTATCGATCAAGATCGTGATATCGCCCTCTTGAAAACCATACTCGCGAATCAACAGTTGGCGAAGGTTCTTGACATCGTTAGTCGTCCCCTTCAACGGCCGATGCCCCTCGGAGGCGACCCCGGCGGTCGGTTGTTTGCCGACCGCGACCAGCAGCGCGAACGAGCGCGCATGAGCAATCGACGGATTCGCTGCCACCAGCCCGGCCGCTATTACCGCGGTCCACGCAATGGCAATGACTCGCAGAGTGAACCTGGGACCTAGCGGCGAGTGAACCTGGATTGCCCGAGCAGCCATCGTTCGATCCTTGGGTAAAGTGTGATCAGTGATCGTTCTTCACGATTGTCGTTCACAGCCGAGGATTGGGGGTGCTCGTCTGTTGTTGGGTGGGATCGGTGAACAGATGCGGGGACTGGGCGGCAACTGGAGCCTCCACGGATTCCCCATGGTAATGATGGGGACAGGTCCTTGCACCAACGCCGCCGAACAGAGCCGCGGCCGCCAAGGCGCAGAACAGGATGTTGGTTCCGAGGATTCCGATTAGCAAGTGGCGTTCCATGGCAGTCGTTCCTGAACGATTGTAGAGATGTGTAGGGTCCGCGAGTGCGACCGGGATCAGTCGTAGTTTTCCCCGCGTCTCTGCCAGATGGAGGGTCGGACCCCCGAAAGATTGCGCATCGACGTAGCCCGCTCGCTTCGCGAGCGGAACAGCCGTCGGCGAAACGACGTTAACAAACAGAGACGGCGCTCGCGGGGCCAAGGTTAGTGCCCCTTTTGCGGAGCAAAAGGCAACTGTCGCCAAGGGCCGCGCGGCTGTTCCGCTCGCGAAGCGAGCGGGCTACTTCTCGCTGGAAGAAACTAGGGCGACGCGGAAGCCCAGGTCGTTGCCGCGGGCCGTCGGTACATTCCCATCGCGGTACGATGACCTGCAGCGCCTGGCACTTTCGTCCCAGCTCCCGCCCTGGATCACCCGGCTCGATCCCGTCGATGGGCCGGCTGGGTCCACTGCGGGTGACTTCCGGTAATACTCGCTGTCTCGCCAGTCCGAACACCACTCGTACACATTCCCGTGCATGTCGTGAAGCCCCCATTTGTTCGCCGCGTAACTCCCCACGCGAGTCGTTCGACCCAAATGGGCGCCCTTCACTGCCGATCCATACGGAAAGTTGCCATTACAATTCGCGCGGTCGCCGTTCAGCAAACCGCCCCAGAAAAAGGGCGTCGTCGTCCCCGCCCGGCACGCATACTCCCACTCCGCCTCCGTCGGCAAACGATAACGGCGCCCCGCAGCCCGCTCCGCGGGGAGCGCCGACAACTTCCGGCAAAACTCCACCGCCTCTTCCCAACTCACCCGCTCCACCGGAAAGCGGCTCGTGTCCACTCCCATTACTTCCGTCTTGCCATCGCTCGCCGAACTAAAATAGCTGGGGTTCTTCCCCATCACTTGCTCGTATTCATCCTGAGTCACCTCGTACACCCCTAGGTGAAAGCCCCGCGTGATCCGCACTCGGTGGGAGAATTCGTATGGGCCACGTTCCGCTTCATCCTCCGGCGAGCCCATCTGAAACTCGCCGGGTGGGATGTATGCCAGCTTCATCCCGATGCTGTTTTCTAGGATCGAGCCAGGTTGCAACGGCAACGGCAACGGCAACGGCAACGGCAACGGCGCCTGACGACGCTCCAACTCCGCTCGCAGGTAAGGCACGTACGCATTCACTGGAAACACGCCGTTCACGAAATTCCGCGTGAACGACACCAATTCCCGGTCTGCTTCCTGCTTCAAGTTCAACTGACCCAAAGTCGCCACCAAGCTGCCTCGTAACTCGGCGGTAAAACCGCCGCTCAGCGGTTGCTTGCGCACGCTCGCCACCAGCGTCGACAAGTCGTCCGCTTTCTTCGCTAGCGGCAGTTCGCGAGCCGCCTCGGGGCCTTGATAGGACGGCGACTGCTTCTTCAGCGGATCGCCCTCCCGACGACGACCGTTCTGCTCCTCCACCCACTTCCCCACCAAACGACTCACATAGCTCGCCACCGAACTCAGACGCACCACATTCCCCTCGTCGGCCGCGGCGCCGCCTCGCAGAGCTTCCAGCACCGCGTACGTAAACACCCCGTGGCCCGATTCGCCCAACTCCGGATGCTCGTAGCTGTACTCGCCCACATCGCACGACACCAGCTTCGACTGCCCCGTCGGCTTCTTCAGCAATTCCAAGAAATCGGCCGTCATCGCCTGACCAACCGTCATGCCGCTGCTGCGAGCGGCATCGGACAGGCGTTCCTGACAAGCATCCACCAGCAATAGACGATGCCCCGCTTGCGATGCATTCATCTGCTCTTCCACCGACGTCAAGCGAATCGCCGTATCCTCGAGAAACGTTCGCAACCCGTCGCTCGGCATCACATAACCCACTCGCTTCTCCGTGAAACCATGCGAGCTGAACGACACGACCAACAGACCCGTCATCGGCCGCACGAGCCCGCGCACGCGCACGAAAGTCCGCAACAACGTACTCTTCTCCGCCCCCACTACCTGGACCCCGCGCTGCTTCAAGTCGTCCAAGTGCCGTTGCACTCGTTCTCCCGCCGCCTCGCCCGACAACGCCAACACGCACTGGTTCGCGGGCAGGAGTTTTAGTTCCACCACAAACAAGTGGCACTGCTCGATGGCGTCGTTCACCGCGAACCGCAGCGGCTGCACGTCGGGATCGGCCGTGAATTTGTTGACGCCTACGAACAGCCCCCCGTTCCCCGCCGAGGGCTCGGGCGACAACGGCGTGAACAGCGACGGTTCCGCCGTGCCTTCGAGCACAATGTTTCGCGGCCCCGCAGGTTGAGCGGGCTCGCGTCTCGCCTGAGCGTTACACGGGTCGACGCCGACCAAGCACAATAAGAGCGTCCCCGCCAAGTAGAACAGCGGTCGCAGCGTTTCGGTTTGCCGGATGCTCATCGCCTGGGCCTCTGTTTTTCGGGAAATTGGGACGCTCGACGTCGCTCGCCATTCAAACGTTTTTGCTCCTTTTGAGGAGCAAAAGGCGACAGTCATTTCTCGCTGGTCGGAGCGATGGCGACACGGAAGCCTAGGTCGTAGTTGCGGGACGACGGTTCGAGGTTGCCGCGGTTCGCTGTTCGGCAGCATCCGGGCTCGCACCCCCAAGCCCCTCCTCGGATCACGATTTTCGATCCCGTAGAAGGTCCGAACGGGTCCGCGACGGGTGATGAACGGTAAAAATCAACGCCGTACCAGTCCGAGCACCACTCGTACACATTCCCATGCATATCATGCAGGCCCCACGCGTTCGCCTTGAATTCTCGCACTGGACTTGTGAATGGCCAGCGATCGTCGAACGTGAATCTCAAGTACTTTCGATCGAGTTCCCGATTCGGTACGGTTCGCGTATTCGACGCGTCTCGCACGTTGGCGAATCCATTCAAGCTACTCGGCAGGTCATCCACGCCAAAACGATTTGAAGCTCCCGCGCGACACGCATACTCCCACTCCGCCTCGCGCGGCAACCGATAGCCGTCCCCGGAAACCTCCCAAATGACTCCTTCGCCCATCCGAAAACACTCGCTCTTCCCCTCCTGACGACTCAACCAGTTGCAGTACGACACCGCATCCATCCAACTGACATTCACGACGGGATGATTGTCCGATTGCTCCCAACCGGTATTCCGCCAACTGTATTTCACATCCTGTTTCGAAGAATTGGACTCGGAGTCATAGCCCCAGCCGCCGTGACCATCGACTTCCGCTTCTGTCCGATACCCCGTGTCCGCGACGAACTTTGCAAACTGACCGATCGTCACCTCATGAATACCCATGTAAAAGGGCCGAGTGATCTTGACCAAGTGCCGAGGTGATTCGTCGGAAGTATCGACGCCCCCCGGCGCGATCCCTGCCGCTTCCAACTTCTCGACCGTCTCGTCGCTCCCCATCCAAAACTGACCCGCCGGGACATAGGCCAACTTCATCCCTCTCGGACTCGTCGTCACATCGCCAAGACGAGCACCAGGTTGGGGCAAATACAATCGCCAGGCAAAAGTCGTCGGAAAATCCGTTAGCGTCCAATCGCGCTGACGGGCTCCTTTCGACACGCGAGCGAAGAATCGGCCCGACGAGGTGGGCAACGCTCCGACTTTCAACTCGAGGCGCGCACGCCCTTGGTCATCGGTCGTCGCCATTCCTAACGTCTCGAGCGTCGAGCTCCCCGACGCCTGCCACTGCAACTCCACTCGAACGCCCGCCGCCAACGGCGAATTGTCATCGTCCCCGTCGCGCACCGTAAACGACGCCCACACCAACTTTGGCGACGGTTGCGTCTGTCGCCGCTCCAACTCGCCGCGCAAGTACGGCACAAACAACATGGCTCGAGTCTTCTCGTCCACAAACTCGCGGGTCGCCGTCACCAACTCCCGGTCCGCCTCCTTCGTCAAATCCAACTGACCCAAAGTCGCCACCAAGCTGCCACGCAACTCGGCGCTAAAGCCGCCGCTCAGCGGTTGCTTGCGCACGCTCGCCACCAGCGTCGACAAGTCGTCCGCTTTCTTCGCTAGCGGCAGTTCCCGAGCAGCCTCGGGGCCCTGGTATGACGGCGACTGCTTCTTCAGCGGATCGCCCTCCCGACGACGACCGTTCTGCTCCTCCACCCACTTCCCCACCAAACGACTCACATAGCTCGCCACCGAACTTAGACGCACCACATTCCCCTCGTCGGCCGCGGCGCCGCCTCGCAGTGCTTCCAACACCGCATGAGTAAACACTCCATGGCCCGATTCGCCCAACTCCGGATGCTCGTAGCTGTACTCGCCCACATCGCACGACACCAGCTTCGACTGCCCCGTCGGCTTCTTCAGCAATTCCAAGAAATCGGCCGTCATCGCCTGACCGCCTGTCATGCCGCTGCTGCGAGCGGCATCGGATAAGCGCTCCTGACAAGCATCCACCAGCAAGAGACGATGACCCGCTTGCGACGCATTCATCTGCTCTTCCACCGACGACAAACGAATCGCTGTGTCCTCGAGAAACGTCCGCAAACCGTCGCTCGGCATCACGTAACCCACTCGCTTATCCGTGAAACCATGCGAGCTGAACGATACCACCAGCAGACCCGTCATCGACCGCACGAATCCGCGCACGCGCACGAACGACCGCAGCAAGGTGCTCTTCTCCGCCCCCACCACCTGGACCCCTCGTTGCTTCAAGTCGTCCAAGTGCCGCTGCACTCGTTCCCCCGCCGCCTCGCCCGACAACGCCAACACGCACTGGTTCGCGGGCAGAAGTTTCAGTTCGACCACAAACAAGTGACACTGCTCGATTGCGTCGTTCACCGCGAACCGCAGCGGCTGTACATCAGGATCAGCCGTAAATTTATTGACGCCCACGAATAGACCGCCGTTCCCCGCCGAGGGCTCGGACGACAATGGAGTGAACAGCGACGGCGAAGATTCGGCGGTCGCGTCGAGCGCGATGTTCCGCGGCCCCGCGGGTCGAGAGGGCTTGGACGAGTCTTGAGCGCTGCTCAGGGCGACGCTGACCAAGCACAGCGCCAACGTCCCCGCCGCGCGGCCCCGCCGTCGTATCGTTTCCGCTTGTCGCTGGCTCATTATTTTGGCTTATGTTGTCGGGAATCTGAACGCACAACGCCACTCGCCGGCACACCTTCCGTGCACACCTCTACAAGAGGATAGACGAGAGACACGATTGCGCGCGAAAGCCGATTCTCCTACTGAATCGGGCCCCCTGTCAACTTCGCGGGTCTGCTTACGCAGCGGAACTCGCCAGAGGCCCGCCACGCGAACTCAATGATCGTGAGACAGTCGCCTTTGGCTCCGCCAAAGGAGCGATGACTGTGGCCCCGCGAGCGCCGATTCATCAGCGAGACCAGCCAGAGGGCAACTACGTCCGTCTTCGCCGAGGGCGTTGGCAACGCGGCGAGTTGATACAGACCCGTGCTCCGCTGCCAGCTTGGTCCGACCCCTCACCCGCCGGGCCCCCTTCTCCCCAAGCAAGCTTGGGGCGAGGGGGAGAAATGGGTGTTGATGGTTTTGCGTTGGTGAATTGGTTGGGTGATCGCAGAATCGCTCGCCGCACGGTTCGACGCACACGACAACTCGTAGGGCGCCGTCAAGGCGCAGACGCACCATGCGCACCAGACAATCCGCCAGTCAGAGATAAGCCCTGCACTCGCGGCGGCGTTCTCGAAGCCGCCACGCCAACTCAACGAGATGGTGCGTTCTCACCGGGCGGTGGGGGAGCGACCGGTATTCGCAAAATCGTTCGCCGCCCGGCTCGACGCACACTACGACTCGAACCCAAACCAACAACCAACAACCAACAACCAAAGACCAATGACCAATGACCAATGACCAATGACCAATGACCAACCTCATAGCCGCGCAAACAACTCGACCGCGGCCGAATCGCTCGATTTGTCCTCGAAATTCAACGGGAGCATTACCAGTTGCTCCTTCCACGTCGTGACGCCATCGCGAGTGTCGCCCTTGCGAAACCGTATCGGCTTCCAAATGGGCGAGCGAAGTTCGCACGTCAGTCGCGACCACAATCCGGGGATCGTACGGAACAACTCGTTGCAACGCGGTTCGAGTTCGGGGCCGTCGGCGAACGAACAACGCAAGTCCCCTACCACAAACGGTCCCACCCATAACGGCATGGACCACGCGGGACCATCCACCCATTGCCGTACGCTGTAGCCCGCCGCCTTGCCCTTTCCCCCTTCTCCCAACACACTGCGCCAATCCTGCTCGCGAGTCTCTGGCAAAGGCTCCCCGATTCGCAAGACCGATTTCATTCCCTTCGCTCCCCGAAGTCTCAGTTCAGCGCCCGTGGCCTGAATCCCCGCATCATCTCGAGTAAGAGCAAGGAACTTCGCGATCGCCTCGCCCGGCTCGATATCGGTCAGGTTCGGCCGGATCACAAAATCTGTCTGCCCCAGTATGGCCGATAGTCGCTGAGTGACATGAAACAAGATGTTCCAAGTATCTTGATTCCAAGGCACCGACTCGTCGAAATCTAACGCCAGAATCCAACGAGTCAGCCGCTTCTCTTGCCAAACCATGAACGGCAACCGAATCCCCGACGCAGGCGCATTCGCCATCAGACTCGTCGAATCCTGAGGCGAGGAACCCGCTCGTCCTGTGTCGGTGCGCTCTAAACGATCGAATGTGATCACTCGCTGAGGCGACTCGATGACCTGTCTATCGATGGCGATTTCCCAGTCATCCACGGCGGATGAATTCCTCGATCGGCCATCATGGCATAAGTACCACCGCGACCCTGATCGCGATGTTCCCACTCCCAATGGATCAACCAGAACTCCTGCTCGCCGAACTTGGAAGTCTTGGAAAAAGACCAGCAGCGACTGAACCACCTCGTCCACCAACGCCTTGGGCGAGCCGACATTGGGAATCGGAGCGGGACTCAAGAAGGTCGCCAAAGCTCGCAGGATGTGTTGCGAACGAAACGGAGCACTCACAGAAGTTGTCGAATGAGACGTCATCAAATGAGTCGTGATGCGCCCCGTCTCTGCTCGCCGCTTGCGAGCATCGACCAACGCTCGCTTGCACTCATACAATTCCATCAGCGCTACCAGCATCTCCTCGTCGCACCGCGTAAAGGGCTTGGATGTTGATGCCCGATTCAAGCGCACAACACCCAATGTTTCGGCTCCTTCGAGTGCCACGCCAAGTCCCAAGTAACGACGTCGATCTAGTTCACTCAACGCATATCGCTCGCTGTATTTGTTCAGCGGCGACGGCGGAAAGCCTGGCGGCATGCCTTGCTCCAGCGGATTGACGACATCCACCTTGCGCACGGGAACACCGCAATTGCGAGCAAGAAATGTGGTGTAACTCTGCTCGTTATCCAAGTCATACGACGGCTCGCTCTCGCGTTCCATCTTGCTTGCCCAATCGCCGCTGACGATGCGTCTCTCAATGCCCGTAGTCGCGGCAAGATATAAGCGACGACTCTCCAACGCCCCTACCCCAGGCACGAAAATTGACACGCCATTGGCGTCGAACATCTTCTTCAGCAGATCCTTAATCACTTCGCAACCTGTCGCCGAAGGTTGAGGCAAGTCACGCAACTCGTGCCGCATCTGTGCTCGAGCAATCTT
This sequence comes from Pirellulales bacterium, assembly GCA_046349915.1. Taxonomy (GTDB): domain Bacteria; phylum Planctomycetota; class Planctomycetia; order Pirellulales; family Pirellulaceae; genus CAIXSC01. The sequence continues at coordinate 760,767 of JAXMBL010000005.1, forward strand.
GAGCCGCTGAGTGCGATATCTATCAATCAGGAAGCCGATCTCGCGAGCTAGTCCGCGCACGACCACCTTCGAAGGCATCGCCTCGGGATCTCGGTCCGCGAAGAAGTAGATGTTCAACGTCGCACAGGCCGCTTGCTCCCAGTTATTCTCTCGAACATGAATCGGAGTCGCGATGATCCGCCTCAAACCCGTCACTTCGATTTTGTCGAGTCGACGAAATCCGGGAGCACGCTCGGGTGAGCGATTCCACACTTTGTGGCGAGGCCCCATCACGACCTTGCCAGTAAAACTATCCATCGGCAAACTGTTGTCCGCGATATACTCGATGTCAAAGCCACTCGTCGCGAAGACTACGAGCTGTTTCTTCGAGTGGTCGCAATACCAGACGGTGCAGGAGGTCGAGTCGGTGGTGTCGGAACCTTTCGCCTCATCCAAAGCTCTCGCAATCGCATGACACAATCGGTTGAGCACGCGCGAGAGATCCCAGCCGTGACATTCCGGGTGATAGGGACACGACTCGACGTTCTCAAGCACCAGCAGATGAGGCACCAGGCAACCCACCGCGACCGTCAGATCCTGAATCTGTTCGTGCGTAAACGTTCCCTGCAAGCGACTCTCCAGATTGACCACTCCATGCGAGTAACCATCCGAGTCGATGATGGGCACTGCTAGCTCGGACTTCGTTTCAGGATTTCGATTGTGGTACAGCGAGTCTTGCTGAACATCGTTCGATAAATAGCCCTGACCGGTTCGCGCCACATGAGGGACGATGCCTGGTCCCTTGAGCGACAAGCTGAAGTCTTCGTTGCGAGTGTGGTAAGTCACTCGAGCCCGTAGTCTTTCATCTCCCTCTCGGAGAAACAGCCAGCCGGATGTCGCGCCGAATCGCTCCGTCAATTGAGCCAGCAGAATCTCCAACTGCAATTGCGCATGCTCACGCGCCTCGCTAGCTAACGCTTGCCATGCATCGTGAAACCGCAGCCGAACTCGCAGCGACGCCGCCTCCGCGGCATCCGTTGTGCGACCCGTTCGTTCGCCTCGCGGCGCCACGTGCCGATCTAGTGATGGAGCAGGTGATTGAGTCTGGCGTGGCGGGGAGACTTGGAGATCCTTGGCGTTGGTGCGCAGAAATTCCGCAAGCTGCTCGACCACTGAGTTGGGTTGGTGCGACGTTGGAGTCCTTGGTGAAACAAAGTGGGCCGAGAGTAGTCTGCCGATGGGATTCTTCATATCAAGGTCCTACGAACCGTTGGGGCAATTGTGATTCACCGAATGTTCCCAGTCATGCATTAAGGATTCACGTAGCTCGTCTCCACATAACGTATCGCTGTATCTCGTCGCGAAAATCGAGCACTTCAAGTTCCTTCATCAGCACAGGCATTTCGGCCAGGAGTTCTCTTAGATGAAAGTGGTGTTCGATGTTGGTCGGCTCTTTCTGAATGCGCAGCAATTGCTGCCGTAAACACTCAATCGTGTTCCACTGCAACCGCACCGCATATTCGTACAGCAAGGGACATTTCACCCCATCGAGTCGCTCCTCTTCCCAAGGTCTCTCGTAGCTCAAATCGATGCGACGCGCTGTGCTCTCGAAGATCTCGATGGCTTGGCAGAGTTTCGCGGGGTTGCCAAGGGACGCTTGCCAGTACGATAGCCTTTGAGCGAAACCGACGACCGTCCTCTGCTGCTCGTTGGATGACTCGGAGATTACGGGCGGCGATAACGATCGACGTTCGGGCTCGTTGAAGTATCGTCGGAGTTTCTTCAGCGCACCCTGATACAGTTGGCACACCCTGGGCACGCTCAACTCAAGATACTTGGCGATCTGACGCAGCTTCCAACCGTAGATGTGCCGCATCTCCACTACCGCACGTTCCGCATGCGTCAACGTTTCGAGCGCTTGATTGAGACTGTCGAAGAGCTGCTCGGCGATCGCGATCTCTTCCGGGGTCGGTTCGGGGTTCGAACCAAAAGGAGCGCCCATAGCATCGACGCTTTGGAGAAACTCGTCGATGGTCCGGTATTTCTTTCTCGATCGCAACAGAGCGAGACACTCGTGCCTGAGGATCTTCTGAAACCAACCACCGAAGGACCCTTTGCTTGGGTCGTACTTTCCCTGATTGAGCGCGCGAATCGCTCGCACGTACGCCTCTTGCACCGCATTCAGCGCATCGGCGTGTTGCAGCCCGAAGGTGCGAGCAATTCGATAGCCGATTTCACCATGGCGTAGAAAAAGTACGTGCGTCGCCAATGTGGCGAACCACCCTCCCGCGACCGCTCGCTGCGCAAGCCAGTGATCTGGGATCGAACGTTTCTTGAGGTCCCGCCTCCGATTTCGCCTCACCATCCCCGCCCCTCCCTCCACTCTTTCCGAGTCCGAGTCTGAGTCGCCGACGGTCTTCCTTCCACTCCTTCGCCTGTCGTTTCAATGCGCGACGCTACGAAGAGTTAAGAGCGATCTTTTCAGAAATGTGAGTTTTCCTCGCTAACGTGCCATGCCGAGTTAACGCAACTTGTTACAGAACAAGCGATTGCGACCTGCGGAAAATTCCCAAAATCAATCGCAAAATTGTGCTTCAAGTCGCCTCGTTATGCTCGCCCCTCTCGCCTCAATCGACCGCGCCAGGTGCACATAGTCGTGGATCGCTCCGCGATCCAACGCTCGGACAGACAGACGTTGGATCGCGGAGCGATCCACGACTATGGCAAAAATTTCCGGGCGATCTTGCTTTAGATCATACAGAGCCATTCGACGGACGGCGATGTTGCACGCATCGCGACCGGCCCAACCTCCTGGCTCATGTGCCTCTTCTCTCACCGGAGTACCCGCTCGTGGCTCTTACGATTTGGTTCGTCGACGACGGTGGCAAGCTAACTCCTCAGTCGCTTCCCGCAATGAGTTGGCTTGACGGTAATGGACGAGTCCACTCGACGCAGCAATTGAGTGCGATCCCCATCGCGCCAACTCCCCACTCGCGCGACGCGATCGCTGCGCTAGTGCTTCCCGACTCATGGCGCGGAGATGTTGCCATCAATGGCGTCATTGCCGCAACAGAACTCATCCCTCTGCAACATACCGACTGCATTGAGATCGATGGTTCGCCCCTCTGGATCGCCGCCGACTCGGTCCCCGAAGAAACCCAATACTCCATCACCCGGCACGACAAAGAGGCTCGGTGCTTTATTACCAAGGCCCGGCTGAAAGAGGGCGAGCCGATCGTCATTTGCCCAGGGCGACCGGGCAAGCCGTGTGGAATGGTCTTCAAGCGGAACGCTTGGCAAGCCGCTCTCTCGTCGGCCACGAAATTCCGCTGCCCAAATTGTGCGTTCGATCCCCGCATGCCAGTTTGGCAACCAACTCCACCGCGACCTGCTCACTCGCTTGACCCCATTCTCCGCTTGATACGAGGGGAGAGGACGCCATGAGTACGGGCGTCATCCATCCAGCACCCTCGCAACGACTCGCACTCACTCGCACTTTTCGCGAAGGCGGTCTGCAAACGTGGCGGAACGCCCACCTGTTCGTGATCGGCGCAGGGAATTTAGGTCAGCGAGTTGTGTTGGAGGCGGTTCTCTCGGGCGCTCGCGTGACTTCCTACGATCCTGGAATCTTCGGCCACGAGAACTCGGAGACTCAATGGGGAACTCCTGGACAAGCGAAGGTCGATCATCTCGCACGACAACTTGCCGCATTCGCGCCAGGTCGTTTCCACCCCATGACGTGCGACATCCTCCATGCGGGCATCGGTCGTCTGCGCCAAGCTAGCCTGCTGATCGATTGCACCGACGATCCCAATCTGGCTGTTCCGCTCACACGCATCTCGAATGGCCTAAGCATCCCTCTGCTCCGCGGCGCCCTGGCGGGCGACGGGCAACTCGAGCTCGGGCGAGTTGCTTGCTCGCATGGCGGCGGCGGCGAGCATGCATGTCAGATGTGCAACTACTCGTTGGAAGATTTGTCTCGTCCAACAAGACGCCAACCCTGTGCCGGCGACGCGACGCCAACTCCGCCGCCAACACTCGCCGGCGGCGCCATTGGTATGACGATCGCAGGCGTCGTTCTCCTTCAAGCTCAACGCCTCATCGCCGGCAACGATCTCGATCAAGTTCTTGACCGCGAGTGGATTGTCGACCTCACCCATGGTCAGATTCTTCCGCTGCGGCGCACTCGCAGCTCTCAATGCTTGAGCGGCCACGTTCGTTGGTCGCTCATCCCGCTCGACCGCAACGCGACTGACACCTGCCTTGAAGACTTGTTTGTCGAAGCGGCCCGACGCTGGGAAACTGACGATACCTCAGCCATCACGCTCGAGCCCTACGGACATCCACTTTGTCGCGACTGGACGTGTGTTTGCGGCGAGTATCTCAAAGCCTGTGGCAGTCGCTGGCAGCCAGATATCGTTTGCTCACGCTGCGGTGAACCGCTCACTCCCCAGCTCGCGACCGCCTATGACTGGCTGACCGAGGCGATGGCTCGCGAGCTCGATATCGCCGCTCGACCGCTCGCTCAACTCGGAATTCCGCGAGATGGCGCCATGTTTGTTGCTCGCGCCCCTAAAAAAAAGCCGCTCCGATTTCTTTTATCCATGGAGGACGACGCAAGTCACTCGCCGGGAGCCTCGGCGCCGGCAACGTCTGAAAGGGCCATTCCATGCACATAAACGACGACGATCCGCTCAACCAATTGGCGCTCGAGTTCTTCGCCAACAACTGGGTGGAATGCCTTGAGGGCTTGCTGACGCGCACCACGCGCATTCGAGTCTGGCCCGAGTTCTCGCCAGCCCCGCGAGCCTTTCGCTTCGAGATCGATTGCCCATACAAGCGTAAGTTAGGACCCGAATCGCCCGTGGAATGGATGCCGGGTCCGGTCAAGGGTGAAGTGATTTATCGACGTGATCTGTTCTCCGCGTCCGAGGGTCCCACCATCCTCGTACTGATCGATCGCGATCTAGCGTTCTTTCACCCGAATTACTCGCGAGCACGAGGGTTCCTCTGCATTGGCGAAGAATCTCAACTTCCGCCAGGTCCCATCCCCCTCGGTCGTTTCCTCGAAAACCACATCTATCCCATCGTCACTTACCAAAACCGACGGCCCACGCATCCAGCCGATGCCGAGGCAGCTCGCTACTTCGCACTCGAACCTACCGCCATGGTCGGACTCGAACCTGTTGCTCCGCTGTATTGATTCGAGATGACTGCCCTCGTGCTTTGTCACGACAGAGAACGAAGCATGTGGGACTAAACCGACATACCAAACCGACGGGGCGGATCGACGGACTGGAAGTCCGTCGTACGAACACTTTTCAGCCGCGAGACTCTGATGATGAAAACACTTTTCGCCCCTTCACCTCATCCGCTGCACGATGTACCGGGAGTCTTGTTGCTCGACGCGTACCAGGCTAGCCGGCAGATCCACGGTCACGTCGCTAACTTCTCCATCGATGCTCTCGACAGCATTCGCGTGCAACTTCCAATTCCCGCGCACTCATCAACACTCGAATCGCTCTCGGCAATCACAGCACTCCCCGGTAACTGGCGTCGGGCGCAGCTTCCCAACCGCCATATCCTTCTGACAGACATTCCCAAACTGCTGCACCACTCGCTGAAGACAATTGTCTTCGAAGTAGAACTTGTTCTACACACGCTCGGCCTGACGAGCGGCGACTTGCCCGCGACCAACGACTCGTCAGCAACCAGCTTGCCGATCACGAAAGACGAGTTGGTCGAGGCACTTCAAGCACCGTGGTGGAACGACCAGACGGCCACTGCCATCGGGGACGGCTGGGAACTACGCCCCACAGTCGGCTCGCAACCGCTTCCCGTGAAGCTGCTGATCGAAGGGGATCGCGTTCGCTGCCGGCGCGACGTTATCGCAATTCCCACTCAACCAGCAATCGTTGAAGCAATTCATCTGTTGGCTCTTCGACTGAATGGCCACATCAAGCACGCCCGACTTGCCTGCGTCGACGGCAAATTGGTCACCGAAGCGTGTCTGCACCGGGATCAATTGGGCGGGCCCCTGTTGGCCGAGTTGGCTCACGCCGTGGCAGTGGCGGCGCATCGAGTACGGACGTCGTTTGGCATTCTGCGAGAACACGAGGAGATTGCGAACTTGTTTGCAACGATGTTCTCTCCATTCGACTTCCTGGCAGGTGAGTGTGCGGCGCCTGACTTGCCTCATTCGCCGCGGAAAGGAGGTATATGAACCATGGTTGCTCTACAACGCATCTCGATGGCCGATCTCGCTCGACAGAAGCGTCTGGACGTCAGTCTCGCCGACAACGACGAACTGAGTCCCGACCATTCGGTCGGGCAGGCGGTCGATCACTACTTGGATCGCATGCGCATCGACGAGAGGCAATTGCGATGGTCGGCGTTCAGCCGCGGCTTGTTGCTCGATAACAAGCGCCGCATCCGCGAGCTCGATCCGGCTGATCAAGACTGGACTGTAATGCCCGAGGTCTCCGCTGGAAACGGCGAACCAGAACCTCGCGGTTAACGTCTCCCAGGATCAGGTGGAGTGCGGTCGCGACCGTGACCGCACTCGCCGATCCATAGTCTGCCTCGCGCCCGAAGGATCGCCTCTCCATGAACGTATCTACCGTCGAACAACTGCGTATCGCCGTCAAGCATCGCCATCGATTCTATCTCGAGCTGCGCGATCAACCCAACTTAGACGGCGTCCCTCTCGTCAGCAAAGAGGTCACGTCCGACCTGGGCGAGACAATTGACGAAGCAATTACGCATGCTTTTCTTGGCGGATACTTGCCCGTCGCCACGCGAGAACTGGTCGCCGACGTGCAACCTCAGTTTCGCACGTCGCCGGTGACGGACCGCATCGAGATCGTGCTGTCGTCGCAGGATACCGCGGACATCAATGCCGTCAGGCTTTCGTTCACCAGCGGTCCCTGGAGTCGTTGGTCGCAGCGCAGGTTGCTGGAACTGCGCGATGAAGGCGTCGTGCGACTCGATCAAACCATCTACCAGATGCTGCTGGCCGTACCCGATCGCGGTGACGTGCCGATCCCGCTTCCGCCACACAGCACTCTGCTCTACCCGCTAGCGACTCTCGAGGATTGCGGCGTCCGACAGCTCCTTGATGGCGAGCTGGTGTCGGATCGCCCCGTCTTGATCAGTCAACAGTTTGAGCAGGAAGCGATCGAGCAGTGCGAGCGAAGCCAAGAGAATGAAATCGGGGCGGCTGTCCTGGGACGAATGGTTCGACTTCCAGAGCCGCTCCCTGGAACCCGGACTCCGATCGTCACCGTACTCTCGACGTTGCTATTCGACTCGCGTCACTCGGGCGATGAAAGTCAGTTTCATTTTCACCCGGCTGCGTTGGCCGAGGCGCAGTACACGTGCGATCTCCGCGGGCTCGGCGAGTCGATTGTCACGGTGTTTCACACGCATGGATGGGGGTGTGGCGAGTGCAATCAGAAGGCCGACTGCCACATCGCCGAGGCGAAACCGAGCTTACAGGACTACCAACTGCTCGCAACTTTATTCCCCGGCAAGTCGACGCTGTTGCCGATCGCGGGTCGCAAGATTGGCGGCGCCAGTCGTCGCCCCGTGCTGCAAGTGTACGGGTGGAGATCGGGCCAGATGCGTCCCCTTCGTTGGCGCCGCTTTGACGACTGATGAAAAAAACCGACCCCATACCTTTATTCCATAGCAAATCCGCGTTTCGCCTGGAGCCACACTCATGCCTACCGTCCTTCCCGATCTACTGGAAATGTTCACGCGACAGCGTCAATCCACCTCATTAGGCGCCCCTGGACGAAAGACAGTCGAGCGAGCAAAAGAGCTGCTGGAGAAGTTGAACAACAACCCGCGGGAAGTGATCGAGGATCTGCTTCGAGCCGAGGAGCAGCGGGACAACGCGATTGCTCAATGCGAAAAGTGCAAGGAGGCCGCCGAGAATCTCAACCAACTCTTGCAGTCCATGGTGACGTCGAATGCGGAAGCCTATCGCTGCGAGGGAGTGGTCGAGTCGATCACGGGTCCGCGAGTCGTTTGTCGCCAGGGAGATCGAGTGCGGGAGTTGAGTGTTCATCCCGATGTATCGCTCGAAGATCTGCGACAAGTGCAACCGTGGGAGTATGTCCGTGTGCACGAAAACGTCGTGATCGGACTTTGGGTAGGCGACCCCGCGTTGCGACAGAATGCGCTCGGCGAGGTGGTGACGTTCCAGGGATACGCTGGCGAGGACTCGCTCGCTCGCATCAGTCGGTTGGGCGGTGGCGAGGAAATCGTTCGTCTTGCACCCGCACTGGTGGAGCAAGTGATCACGCCCCAATCGAAACTGGTCTTGATGCGAGACAACCCGCGTTGGGCGATTGCTTGTCTGCCGGCACAGCAATCGGTCAGTCGCTTCGAGGTGCCTATTCACCAGATTTCGGATCGGTTGTCGGACCTGGCGGGCGTCGAACCGTTGGCGGAGAAGCTGTTGTTGGAAGTGATGAAGCGCATTCTCCAGCCAGAGATTCGGACCAGTTTCGCCTTGGACCCGTTGCGGGGCGTCTTGCTGTGCAGCGAACGGCCCGGCATGGGAAAAACCGCCTTCATGCGAGCGTTTGCGGGAACGCTACACGATATCGGGCAGGAGCGAGGCTTCGATGTGGTGTTGTATCTGGTCAAACCGAACGAACTGAAGAGTATGTGGCACGGCGAGGACGCACGCATTGTGCGTGAAGAGCTGTTTGGCGCCCTGCGAGCTCGCCGTGAAATGCCGCGGACGCGAATGTTGCTGCAGTTAGTCGTCATGGACGAAATCGACTCCTTGGGTCGTCGACCGGAAGCTCGCGACACGGTGGTGTCTGCCGCTCAATCCGACGCACTCGAAGCGTTTCTGGTCGAGATGGATGGAATGATCCAGCAAGCCGAAGTCGATCCGCCGGCTCATCTGTTTGTCGTGGGCATGACGAACCGACCCGAGCGGATCGACGACGCACTCAAGCGACCGGGGCGATTGGGGGACGAAGTCATCGAAATCCCCGATCTGGATGTCCACGGCGCCGAACAGGTCTGCTTGGTCTATGCCCGCGCACCGCATTTGCCGTGGTTTATCAACGGCGAGGTGCAATCGAATCTACCGCCGGACGAGGTGACGAAACGATTCGTACGTCCCGCGTTGCGAACTGTCTTCGACAAAGTCGTGCTGCACTACCACAACGACACTCAAAAGCGTTTCGACGTCGTGGCGGGCCAGTTGCTATCGGCGGCGCATTACCGCAAAGCGATGAATATCGCCAAGGATCGCGCGGCGACTCGGCGTCTTCGCGGCATCGGCATTCCTGGCATCACCAGCGAAGACATGGTGGAAGGGTTGCTCGACACCGCCGTGTCGGTCGCACAACAAATGCAAGCCGACCCTCACATGCTGGTGCGTCACCTAAAGATCAAAACCGCGGTAGTCCGAGTCGAATCAGTGCCCAAACCAGACCTAGAAGACCACCAATGACAAAGGAAGAAGGGAAAAGGAAGAAGGAAGAAGAACTAATGACCAATGACCAATGACCAATGACAACCCCATACCCAAGGTCCCCCGTCATGCAAACGAAAAAATTTCTCGCCCGCGATTGCGAACTCTCCACCACGGGTCAGCAGGCTAATGGTCGTCCACTCGACGGCTGGAGCGTCACCCGCACGTTACTCGCCCAGTTGCCGACGGCGTTAGCGGACACCGGCGCGAGCGTCTGGTCGTTGAACGACCGTTATGCGTCGGCTCATTCGATGGATTGTTTGCGGCGTTGGACCAGCGGAGGCCAGTGTTATTACGCCGACATGAGTCACTTTGAGGCCTGTTCCGCCGAGGCGCTGAGTCCGCGAGCGTTCGCGGCTCAATCGTTCAGTCTGTTGCGGGCAGCCGAGCGAGCTCGAGTGCGTGCGGAGCAAGACGACGATCAGCGAGGGGCCACGTTCGCTCTTTCCGCCGCCAATGTCGATATCCAGGATCCGGCCATTAGTTGGGGCTCTCATCTGAATGTCAGCGTCAGCAACGAGCTGTGGGACGATTTGTTCCTGAACCATCATCATCCCGCGAGGCTTGGATTTGTCGCGAGTGCGATGGCGGCTGGGATTGCATTCTTCGGCAGCGGTTATTTGATGCCGCTGAAGGATGGCTCGGCCGTTTATAGCTTGAGCGCCCGCGCTCATCACTTGGCGTTCGTCAAGACGCTTTCGACCACCGAGGCGTTTCGTCGCGGAATTCTGAACACTCGTCATGAACCTCATGGCGAGCTCGCGAGACTACATCTGATCGGTTTCGACTTCGCACTGATCTCGGCGGCGCTGCTTGCTTCGTACGTGCAGTGTTCGTTGGCGGCGGCCGAGGAGGGTTACTGCGACCTGATCCTTTACGATCCTGTTCAAGCGCTTCGTACGTGGAGTTGGAATCTGAATCTGGAGACTGGCAAACTTCCAGCGACCGCCGCGTTGATCGATGGTCGGAAACTCACCTTACCCGCGTATGTTCGCGAGTTGACCAGTCGGTTGCTCAGGATGTGCGAGGGTGGATTGCTGACCGACGATGTCGTCCCAGAGGCGAAGGACTTGCTGCCGCGAATTCTGGATTTGACCGAGCATCTAGAACGAGGCGACATATCCCAAGCAGCTCGGCATCTTGACTGGGCCGCGAAATTGTTGGTGCTTAAGGCGGGCCAACTGCCGCTGGAGAGCCACTCGGCGCGTCTGGTCGATCACGACTTTACGAACACGGATCATCAGCGTGGGGCGATTTGGCGGTTGTGGGAGAGTCGCTTCGTCGACCCGTTGGTGAAGTTGGAAGACGCTGATGCGGCACTCGCGAACCCGCCTGTCGATAGTCGAGCTTGGGGGCGAGGAATGTTGATCCGCCGCTTTCATCCGCACATCACCGACATCGATTGGGGGTGCGTCGAGTTGAAGACGTCGGGCGATCGTTGGAGCGAGCGGCTGAAGGTCGAGATGACTCGGATCGACGAATTCACCGAAGAGGACTTCGGTCCGCTTCTCGATCAATCGCCGTCGTTGCAGCAGCTCAACGAGCGACTGACTGACAACAGTCGCTCACTGAAAGCGCGGCGCAGCGATCCTCAGATCGACATTGTCAGTGAGTTGGCAACCGCGCGAGTGACGGACGACGCCTCCTGAAATTCTATCCCTTTCCCAGTCGCAGCCTGAAACCTCTTGGAGAACTGCCATGACACTTGATCGAACACTACCTGTTACTCGTCCACCCGTAACTGTCGAATCCTCGGGCGGCGGGCCTGAAGAAACGGCGGGAGCTGGCATCCAGAATATCGCCCAGGGTTTCTTGGACGTCGCGCGTGCGGCATACGACAGTTGCCAGCATGGCAAAGACGCAACCAGGGAACTCGAAAGGCGGAAGAATCGCTCGGGTCAGTGACGGCTCAACATCAGTATTACTCAAAGTCGTGGATCGCTCCGCCGCGACCCAACGCCGTCCTTCACGACTTCGGCCCACACTTGCCGGTTGGGTCCTGAATCGATCCACAACCATGGAGTGACTTGCATGCGATGGTTTCGACGAATGCCTGGACGTGCGTTTTTGATGAGCACCGAGTTGGAATTGCAGACATCGTTGCTGGCAGGTTGCCAGCCTTTCGAGATGCTGCTGGACCGATTGTATGACATCCTGAGTCAATTAGCGCCGTCGGTGCAAGGACCGTCGGGGTTGTTCAATGGATACGGCCGAATTTACTTCGATAGCGGGCATCTGGAGCTGGCTCTTTGCGAGTGCGCATCGCCCTGCGAGTTGCCCTCGATTGTCGAGCGGCAACAGGAGATTGTGCGGCGGGCCGTCGAGCAGCTTGCGGGCGATGGCGTGTTGTTGTTGTTGGCCAATAACAACTCGAACGGGTTCTTGCATGACAATCCGCCCACCTGGGGTTCTCACGAGAACATTTTGACCGAGTCTCATCCTGACACCTTTGGCGAATCGATTTTGCCATTCCTGTTGACTCGCATTCATGGAGGATCAGGAGGAATCGACTTGTCGGATGCGTCGTTTGTGGCCGGTGTTCGTCCCCTTCGCATGCAGGCTTTGACGGGCGGAGGGACTACGGACCAGCGAGCGATCCATAGCACGGCGCGTGACGAGCATCATATGGGAGATCATCCCCGGCAGTTCCGCTATCACTTGATCTTGGGAGACGGACACCGATCGCACTTTAATCTGGCTTTACAGTTCGCGACGACGGCTTTAGCTTTGAAGGCGATTTTTTTCGTGCCCGGAGCGCGGCAAAGAATCGCCGAACGAGCCGAGCAGCTTAAGCTGCTGCTGACGGTTCCTACGTTGCATCGGCTGAATGTGCTGGAGCGAGCCGACGAGTCGTGGAGGGTTGATCCCACGGTCACAGCTATGCAGCGGTTGTATCTGGAATTGGCGACGGAGTATGCCGAGCAGTATCCCGATCCACCGGCGTGGATTCCCTGGGCGTTGACGAATTGGTCGCGGATGCTGGATGCTTTCGACCAGCGAGATTTAGATTGGTTGTCGATGAGATTCGACGCATTCGCCAAGTATCGAATCTACAAATCGATTGTAGAGGGTCGAGGGCTAACGTGGGCCAACTTGATTTACAATCAGGAGTTGACTCACGAACTCGCGTTGCTGGATCAAAGCTACCACTCGTTCTGTCGTTCGGATTCGTTATTTAATCGGTTGGAGCAAGCGGGCTTGATGCAGCATCGCTTGCAGCCGTATGTCGGTCCGGGGGAAGAACCCGAGCCATTTGTGCCCGAAGTGGGAACGCGAGCCGAAGCGCGAGCGAGAATGATTCGCCAGCACTCAGCCAATCGCAACTCGGTGGTGATGGACTGGAGCTGCATGTACGATCGCGAGACGGCACAATTGCACACGTTGCTTTCCCCCTTCGCTACCGAGTACGAGTTGGGCAGCATGTCCGATGCACTACCGTAGGAGAGGTTCGTAGGGTGCGTCGAACCGGGCGGAGAACAATTCTGCGATCACCGGTCGATCCACCACCGCCCGGTGAAAACGCACCTTTGCGTTGAGTTCGCGCGGCGGCTTCGAGAACGCTCACGCGTGTGTGGGACTTCTCTCGCACTGGCGGATTGCTCGGTGCGCACGCTGCGTCGGTGCCTGCCGATGGTCTCGCTGGTGAAGCGGCGCTCACGGGGCGTCGGTTTTCGCTCCTTTGGCGGAGCCAAAGGCGACAGTCGTGTGCGGCGAACCGGGCGGAGAGCAATCCTGCGATCACCAAACCAATTCACCACTGCAAGAGCATCAACACCCTTGGTTCTCCCCCTCGCCCCAAGCTTGCTTGGGGAGCAGGGGGCCAGGGGGGTGAGCGACGGTCTTAATTCTTGTCAACAACTGATTCAAAAAGACATTTTTGAATTCCTTCGTGGAGTGTGAAGTAGTGCAACTCATGCTCCTTGGGGGCCAGCCCCCAAACCCCCGGGATTTTGGGAGGCATGGACTCGGGTGTTCAAGGTTCTTGTCGACGTGAAAGTGATGGGGTATCGTAGCGCGTGCTCGACGAAACGGAGCGAGGCTCTGTGGGGACACAACCTGGCAAGGGATAGTCGAGTCGAGGGTGCGTCAAGGACGCCGTGTCGTCTCAGGGTTGACCTGGGACGATCTTTTCATTGCTCCAGAGCACATCATTCTTGATTAGCGTGTTCAGGATTGTGAGCAGCTTCCGCATGCAGGCAACCAGCGCTAGCTTCTTGGCTTTGCCACGAGCGAGTAGGTGTTGGTAGTGCGCGCGGATTCTCTCGTTGCGGCACGTGGCGACCAAGGTGGCCATGTAGAGAACGCGTCGCACATGCACGCGGCCTCCCATCACAAAACGCTGTCCCTTCCAGGTTCCCGAGTCGCGATTGATCGGCGCGACGCCCACCAGCTTGGCGATCTGCTCGCGATTCAGTTTCCCCAGTTCGGGAAGGTCGGCGAGGATCGTGCTGATGGTGACGGCGCCGACTCCCTGCACGGAGTTCAAGATTTCGACCTTGCGCGCATTAACCGTGTCCGCGGCGACGCATTTCTCGAGCCGCGAATCGAGCACTTTTAGCTGCTTTTTCAGGGATTCCAGCGTCTGGCGAATGTAATCCTTGACCTCGTGATCTCCGGTCTGGAGCAACCGGTTGGACTCCTGATTGATGAGGTCCAGAAGTTGTGCACGACGGGTCACCAACGCGGCGATCTTCTCCTCGGCTTCGGACTTGGCGACCATGGGCGCGGGCTTCACGACTTGGCCGAAGGTCGCGATGACCTCCGCATCAATCGAGTCTGTCTTAGCGTCCCGGCCGATCCCCTTGGCGAAGTCGCGGACCTGTCGCGGATTGACGACCGCGACCGCAATCTGACGTTCTCCCAGCACTCTGACCAACGTCGACTCGTAGCCGCCCGTGGCCTCCATCACGACCAACACTCGGGACTTGTGCTTGAGCACCTTCACCAACTCACGGACTATGGCGTCGGTGGAGTTGTCGATCGTGAGACGCGTCTTCGAGTCGGGGAGAAAAACGTCCAACTGAGACTTCGACACATCGACGCCTACGAACAACGCAAACGACTCAGCTTCGTTCTTCATTACATCCCATCCTAGTTAATTCGAGCTGGCCGGAGCCGCTCATGCGACGGTGCGGGTTTGAAATGAACGGCTTGCGATCCAGCTCACCCACGGCCTTAGCGCCAAGGGGCGGTCGATCTACAAGCCGTCGCTCTTCGCCAGTGCACCTAGCGAAGAATGTTCGTCCAGCGGAGAGGTTCGTGAACGACCTTCCGCGTGTCAACTACTCAGATACTAGGGGTCGGACCAAGCTCGCAGCGGAGCACCGGCCTGCATCAACTCACCGCGTTGAACAACGCCCTCGGCGAAGACGGACTCTGTGGCCCGTGGCCGGTCTCGCTGGTGAATCGGCGCTCGCGGGACCACGGGTTTCGCTCCTTTGGCGGAGCCAAAGGCGACAGTAGGGTGCGTTTGAGCAACGTCTGGCGAGCAATCGCGAGCTTACCATCGACCAGCAGAACCTCAACGAGTTTAGCAAGCCCCACTCCCCCTCTGTGGACATATCGCAGAAACTCAGAGATACTGTTACCGAAGGATCGCCGCACCTAACTGAACGAAGTTTGCTTCTCTCCCCGCCGCTGTGGTTGCGACCCGCCATGTTCGACCCTCGACTCGCCAACTCGCCCGTACTCCGGCTCGCGCGCCGAACGTTTGTACGGCCGCTTGTTGAGCGGCGTTTGAATCCAGGAATCGCGAACGCTGACCAGACATTCACGGTAACCGCACACGACCCAGCCTCGAACCTAGCGCCACTCCGCACTCTTCGCTGGGAGCTATTGGAGAGACTTAACATCTCGGACAATTGGAACGCCGCGGTGAATCATCTGCACTCCGCGACCGATCCCGCGAGACTCCTCAGATCGAGTGCTCTTTGGATCGACCTCCCTTTGCTACCGTTGGGCAAAAGCCACGGAGGCAAGCGCTACTTACGTGAAGCGTTGCTTATTGCTGGAGGAACACGGAAGGCGGCTGGAATCGTTCTTTGGGGACGACGTGGAAGCGGTAAGACCGGCCTCTTGGAGAAGTGCTGGCTGGATTCGCTATCTACCCAAGCGGCGGGTCATCTCCAAATCCCAGTCTGGCTATCGCACGCCGCATTTTCCGTTGTCAAACCTTCGGCACATGAAGACCCGGCGCTCTTGACGGTTCGTGCGTTGGCTCAAGCGATCGGCGATGCCACCGATCAACGAAAGCGAGTGTCCGAACAGACACTCATCAACTGGCTGAAGAATTCGCCTCCGCTTTTGTTACTCTGCGATACGAGCCACTTGGACTTGAGCCCGAAGCGTCAGGGAGTCTTTAAGTCATTGGCAGCTTTTCAGGACACCTATGGCGTATGTGGACATCAGTGCGTCGTTACTTCCAACGTCGGACAAGACAATGAAACTGCTCAGCAACTTCAAGGACCTTTCATATTCTACAACGTTGGCAATCCAACTTGGTCACGAAGCGACATCATCGAGTATCCGAATGCGTACGACGAGTATCTGGCCAGTGTAGAGGCCGAATTGAAAAGGAATCTCGGCAGCGATTCTTTGTCGCCACGCCGAACCACACGCAAATCGGCTCGCATCACCCCAAGCGATGCCGCAACGATTCTGCATAGACTCTGGCCCGCCGTTGAGGGAGACTTTCAGGACGATTTGCGGCGTGGTGATTCGCCCATTGGCACTCCACTGCTAATGTTCGCGGCCACGCAGCTTCCACCTAGCTGCTCAGAACAGATCAATAACGAACTCGATCTCTTGAAGTTCTGGCGTAGCCGGTTCGTCCCAGGCCTCGCTTCCGACGCGCCGCCCGCTCAGTCAACGCTGTTCATGTTGAACTCTATCCTCGGCGCGACTGACGAGAGCAGCACGCTCAATCTGTCTCGAAAAAACCAGACGTCGCAGCCCCTAACAGGAGCGATCGCAACCGAGCCCACTCCCCCGTCGCAACAGGTCTCGCCTGCGACGGAGACCGTAGACGCGCCTTTCATCCGTCCGATCGTGGCCAGACCACCCGTCAAGAAGCAAACGAGTCCACTCATTCGAGCTCTCGCCGTGATATGCATGCTTTTGCCGGCGGCGATCGCAATGGTTGATTCGCCGTGGCGAGCCCGTCCGGCGACTCCGCCTCGAGAACGAACACCCCAGACTTCTCCCAGCCCGCCGCCGTCGCTCGAGTCACCGCCGCGATTCGAGACAGCGCCTACCGTTCCCTCGCCGAACGGAATCAAGCCGCCTCAACCAGTCATCTCTCTCCCTCGAACACCCCAGATTTCGCTCGCTTTTCATCGAGGCAGTCCCTTTGGCGATCTCGATTCTCCCGACAGTCAGCAGGATCAGCTTTCGAAACCGTACGAGTATCTTCAACCGGCGAAGTTACTCATTGAACAGGGACTAGCGTACGAGGGCGCCGGCGCCAAAGTGTTGGCTGGCATTGAGCATACTGGAACGCAGCTATGGTACTGCGAATCATCGATTAGCCAGTCGAAATTGCCGAGACAGTTGGAATGTAGATTCACGGACTATGCGAAACATGATTTTGCGCAGAATCAACGATGGCTCTTGCTGCTCGCAGTTCATCCAACCAAGAGGGAATGGCGTCTGGTCAAAGGTGAATTTCAATCGAAGGCTGGCGAAGGGAAGAGTGCGACGGAGTATGTCGTCGGATTTGACACTCTCACGCTGAGGGACTGGCTATTGGCGCTGAACGACGACAACGTCCGCCTCGCTCTTTGGCTATTCTACCAGGACCCGCAACCCGATATCGAACGACTACATCTATGCGAAACTCCCTAATGACGGCGAGAGGCGAGCCTTCTTTCTTGAGGATCGCTCGGCGATCCATCGCTTTCGCGACTGGATGTGGCGCCAATCGGTCGACGGCAATCGTACGCGAGCCCCTAGCTCAAGGAGCCCCCATCACCATGTACGCGCCCCAGAAATCCTACCGCTCACCGCTTGCCATCGCCGCCTACGCCATCGTCTTCGCTTTGAGCTACGCCCCGAATCTTGGTTTCGCCCAGAACAAGCAAGGTTCGATGGCGACTTCTTCAGCGGAGGTGAAGACCCAAGAAGTCACTCTCCAATTTGTCGCTCGTGCTCGATCTAAAGACAAACTCGCGAAACTCCCACTCAATGTCTTTGAGCACTCAGGAGTGGAATGCACATCGGACGTTGTCGTGAGAGGCTTCGCGACGAGCGACAAACAAGCACTCAGGCGAGTGACCACGGGGAGTAATGGAACCGTCACGTTGAAGCTCCAGTCGACACGGTTGTACTGGATCGTCGTTGACACGTCCGGCCTGAACCCGGATCCTCCGCAAGAGGACGACTCGTACTGGTTCATTCCCTACGCTTTCCCCATCGTATTATCGGATGGGAGTCCAAAAGCTGTATGGATTCCGCTCGCCGAATGCCGCACGAAAGACTCTCAGGAAACACCTCCCTTCCTGTTCGAACCCGAGCGAGCACGAGATGAACTCCAATTTATACTGGGGCTAATTCAGAATCAGAGCGACCCAAAGAAGTCCGATGAACTGAAAGCCATGGGGAACATGCTGGAATCTCTCCTGGGGCGGGTGTCCACGATTAAACCGGCCATTGAAATCAAGGAACCTCCCCGGAAGGTCGTGCCATGTGAAGCCGCGGCCGGGAGTATCGTGTGTGAGTTCCCCGTTCAGTGGTGCACACCCAGTGGTCCTTTTGATTTGTTGGCAACGGCAAGTAATGTGAAGTATCGCGTCCAGCGGCAAGACCGTCCCAAGGACACTCCTTGCTTCTTCTTTGGCAACCAACAAATTCGACTCACGCCCGGCAATTCCTATCGAGTCACCGCGTGGGTCGATTTACCCGAGGCCGCGAACCAAGTGGGACGGAATCTACGCCCATTGCATGGATTCGCCACCCAGCCGATCGACGTCGTCATTCCCGTCAATGCTCGAGGCGTCTTCCGCTATTATCTTCCTGGGTTGTTCGGACGCGAACTCACGGACTTTGAGCTGGCGAACCATGTCCGCGCGATCGATCGCAATGCCAAATTGGATGAGAATCTCACGACGGACCTACCCGAGCTGAAAGAGTTTCTCGACGTAACTCGTATTTGGCGAAATCAGATTCGTCAGGCAAAGCCCGAGGATTTCGCCGACCCCCGGGAACTCGTGCGCACGCCAATCGACATTGTCGTTCTACGTACCGCGTTTCAGTCGGGAGCGAATACCGTCTGGTCTGACCTTGCTCGCTCCGTTCAACAAGGTGAAAACCGTAACACGACCATCTGGGCGATCGTCGACACCAGTACGATTGAACAGCAGTTCAACAATTGGCCCGCGAAGTTTCGCGATGTGATTACTCTACAGTCCAGACCCGCTGTGGGAGGCGTTCCTCCCTTCGGACTCTTGGGCCGAACTCCGATCGATGGCAATACGACGAATCAAGTCATCCAAGCCTCGGTCGATCAATGGCTGAACGGCGGCGCCGCGGGCGTCTGGCTTGACATGCAGGCTATTCCCAACAGGGAGTTGATCGACGCGATTGTCACGAAGGCACATGGTCAGGGAAAAGTCGTCTTCGCCAGTCTTGGCGGTTTCGACTTGAACCAGAAACCTCTGTACAGCAAGTTCGACTTCGTCACAACGCGATTCTCGCAGGGCGACGCGCCTTTCGAGAGGATTCAGCAGCTTCAGGCGGACTGGAAGGATCCTAAGCCCGGCTATGGAATCATGCAGTTCTCGACTCCACGCGAACAAGTGCGAGCGTTATTTGATTCCGTGGTTGAATCGCGAGTCCGAGCACTCTCGATCTCGGATCGGGGAGGCGTCGCGCCTGATCACTTCGGATATCAATTGCCCTCGTACTGGTCCAATTATGTGAAGCTCGTGGATCAACATAACGCCAAGTATCGTTCGAGTTATCTGACAAGCCTTGTCCGCGGTTTTGGCGAACCTCCCCCGGAACCGCCCTTGCCCATCGATGTGCTGGTTCCCTCGTACTTCTTCGAGCAGGCTGAGTTCGACGCGGCGTTCCGTCGCATCTTCGCGGAAGCCAAGAAGCCCGGTGCGCGCATCTGGAGCATCGTCAATCCCCAAGATGGACCGGGGCAATTGATTGACCCCCGTTACCCGATAGTACTGAGGGAAGCTCGACGGTCCGGCGTGAATGCGCTGGCGTACATCGCCGTGGGCGTCAAACAGCCGGGCGAGAATCAGTGGACTTTGAAGCCGCACGACATGTTGCTTCAGGAAGTGGATCGTTGGCTTGAATGGTATCATAAGCCGGACCATCCCCTGTCGGGTTTCTTCCTCGACAACATGCCCGACTCGCCCGACGCAATTCCGGATCTCAAGAAGCTACGCGAGGTGCTCGATCAGCGCATACCGGGCTGCTACGTGGTGGGGAATCCTGGCAAGGGGATCGATGTCGAATTGGCGAAATCGGGCGTCGCCGAAACGTATATCGTCAACGAGATGGCTTACAACGCGAACGACGACGGCCCTGTCGCACTGCCCGACTGGGCCGCCGACCAACCTAAGCGAGTCGGCGTGCTGGTGCACTCCGCGCCCAAAGACCTTAACATCGCCGAGGCGCTCGACAGACTCCTGGGCGACCGGTCCGTCAAGTTCGCTTATGTCGCGGACCAACGAGCCGACATGAAAGAATGGACGCAACTGGCCACCTTCTGGGAAGCCCAAGTCCAATGGGTGCGCGACCGTAATCGCAAAGCGCCGCTCCGTAAGCCCTAGTGAAGTAGGGTGCGTCGAACCGGGCGGAGAACGATTCTGCCATCACCGGTCGATCCACCACCGCCCGGTGAAAACGCACCTTCGCGTTGAGTTCGCGCGGCGGCTTCGAGAACGCTCACGCGTGTGTCGGACTTCTCTCTGACTGGCGAGCTGCTCGGTACGCATGGTGCGTCTGCGCCTGCGGCTTGACAGCACCCTACGAGGCCCACGCGCTCCGCCGTTCAACTGGCCGCCGCCAGCCGACGCACGTCGGCGGCGAGTTGCGTGCGTAATGCAACTCGTTCATCGCCCGAAGGCAACGCTTGCATTCCGAGCCAAGTGTTGACGATCCGATCGATCTCTTGTCCTGAATGATCGTTTGCCCTAAGCCGTTCGTCTCGCGGCTGGGCGACCGGCGCAGCGCGAGTTGTTCCAACCTGGGCGAGCAGCCGCGGTGGGCACTCGAGTTGTAGTTGCTCGAACATCGCCAGCAACGCGCGAGCGCAAGGGAGCAGCCGCTGAGCGAACGCGACGGCCCAGAGGATACGAGAACTGATAACGGCGGAGCGTTGATCCCTGCGCTGCTCGAGCGCCATCTGATAGGCTTCGAACAACCACTGCCGCACCGCTGGCTCGTTGCTCATCGGCGCCATCCGCGAACGATCCTGACTCGCCCGGGGCGACTCGTTCGGTCGCCATCCCTCGGGCAATAATCCCGCAACCTCGGCGCTGTCGAGTTCCCTTAGAGCGACTGCCAGATCGGCGACTCGCAGCACCCCTCCACGACTCTTGCCCATCGCCGCTCGAAACACCGCATGAGCTGACTCGTCAAACGCGCCGTACACCTGGCTGATGGTTGGAATTGAAGTCGGACCAGCTTCCGCGGGCATATTGGGGGTTACCTTGTGTCGGCGACCGTTCCCTGAGCGACGACAAAGGGGGCAGCGCCTCCTTGGGTCCACGCCGCGTTGAGCCAGCGCGCCTGATGCTCGTCGCTCGCAATCCAGAGCAACGAGGGCGGGGTCCTGACAGAATCTCCCCCGCGACTTGGTTGAATTGCCTGTCGCAGCATTCGGATTGCGTTCGTTAGTTGATCAAGATCGCACTCCAGTGATCGCGGCGCATAGGCGACAAAGCAGAATTTGGACCAATCTTTGCTTTGGAGGATGACTCGCAGGACGCGTCGATCCGTCGACCACATCGTGTCAGATGATCGCAGATCCGAAAACCCTTGGAGTATCGCGTCGAGCCAACCATCCCAAACCGACCGACGATCGTGCGTTCCGCGAGCGAGAGTGTTGAGACAGAGTGGCGCCGGCACGGGTTCGGACGGCGATCGGCCCACTTTGCTGAATAGTCTCGCGGTGACATAACGCATGGCGAGCCGCGGGTCGTTGTCGAATGGGAGAGCAGTCACATGTTTTTCGTTTAACTTATCTGTCGCATTTTCGCCTACTTTAAGCTCATATCGAAACTTCACTCGGCCGTTCACCACCGACGCCAGTTCAATCGCCCGATTCAGTTCATCTTGATCCTCAGTCAGATAAACACCTGGTTCGTCTCTATCTGTGGCAGAAATCGGGAGTGCCATGTCGCGCAGACGGGCCGCCTCACTCATGTACTTCCGATATTCATCGAAGCCGTCGGTCAGAAGCAACTGCTTGAGTTTTTTGAGTTCTTCGAGGTTCTTGGGGAGACAGTAAATGTCCAACCGATCCTCGAGTCGCCCTTTTTGCACGCTATCGATTGTGCGATCAATGACAAGGCGCGGTCTCACTTCTTCGAAGTTCTGCCCCACCAATAACACTCGCGGACAGGGTCCCGTCTGAAACAGGCTCGCGATCACCGACAGTTTGTCGGGAACTCCATGAACCTCGCTGAATACCTCTCCATCGAACATGCCGGTGGCGACCATGGGATAGAGTACAAGGCTTTCGCTGGCTGCCCATAGTGCGAGCAGAATCGAAACTTCAAGAGATTGACCACCCACGGCGACGGGCGCCGAGAGACCCTCGCGATTCGGCGTCAACACCAGAGAGCCAGATACCGGAGTTAAGTCGAGCATGATATGTTCGACCTTACCTTGGATCTGACCTGACTTGAGCGCTCGCTGCATCGCTGGCACTCGTGTCGCCAACAATTGCCGAGTTGCTTCAGTAATGAGAACTGGCGACCACGGTGCGAAGATCGCTGCGTCGGCTGTCGCCACGGAGTCCAAGTCGACCAAGGGCGATTCCACTCCGGCCTGGGGTCGTTGAAATAGAGTGACGGTTGCATTCAAGACGCACCCCAAACTCGCATCGTCTTGCTCGTTTGCCGCGTGGTAGTTGAGCTTGTCGTTGGGGTCGTTGCGTCGATCTCCGCTAGCTGTCACTGTCGGAAACCAGACGCTGTACGAGCGATGTTCCCACTGGCCCATGGCTAGCACAAACTTTAGCGCAAGCGGTAACTCAGTCGTGGCTGCGAGATCCAGAGATGCCTCGTCTCTGTTTAGAGCTGCCTCGCAAGATTCCTGCGAGGGAAGGAACTGGGGAGGGATCCAGTAGAGAGATAGAGCGCGGCTGTCGTTGCTCCCGAGCTCGGCGCTAGGCGCCAGGATCTCCCACAATTGAGCCCATGCAAGGCAGAGTTTCTTGTCTGGTCCAGGTGAGTCGTTGGTGAGAGACGAGTCACCGGCATTCAATTCCCGCCTTAAGTTGCTCAGGCAAACAGCGGCCAAAGAGGCTCGCCAATACAACCAATCGTCGTTTCGCCAACAGCCTCGTCGGTGTGACATGGCGGTTGGATTCTGATCGACGTTCCATGCCTCCAGTGTACTCCCCAAATCATCTTCACTACATGCAGCAAGATAGACGGCATTCTCCGCGAATCGGCGTAAATTCGCGATGATCGCGCTAGCGGGGCCGTTTGCTTGTCTCTGTTTCAGCTCACTCTTGAGTTGGTCGTGAAGCTGATCCACGATTTGGTTAAGTAACCCAGGTTCACTCGTTGTATACCGAGCGACTCGATTACTGGCGCGGTCGCTTGCCGCGGAAGAAGCGAGTTTGTCGCCACTCAACCAACCGGCTTTCTTGAGAGTTTCACGAAGCTGCGTGCGAAGCTCGATCGCATCGCCGCTTTTCCACTTCTGTCGAAAATCTGCGGCAAGTGGCATCGGTGTAGTTCCTTTATCCGATTACGAGAACGACGCAAGTATTTTCGGGGACGCATTCTGCTTCGGGAGGAAGCGAGCCTTCGAGGATACAGTCGCCTTCGGCATCAATGGCGCCATCAAGGTCGGGTAACGCCGCGACGAAACGAGCCAGCTCGCGATTTACTCGCAATGAACTATCCGCGAGTATCGTCGCGAGCTTTGCTTCGTCGAATGAACCGCTTATGCCCGCAACCTGCATCAAGTTCTCGCGGACAATCTGTTCCAGCAGCAACACTCGACAGGGACGACCAGAGTACCGATTCGCGTCCTTGACCGTGGCTTGGTATTTCCCATCCTTCAGCCTGGCCGAGACCGAGACATCTTCGCATTTCTTAACTATTCCCCCTTCGCTCACGATGAAGGTCATGGGACGGACCGAGACCCTGCCATCGGCTAGCGTCGACGGCAACAAGGACGAACGCAATTCTCTTGCACTTTCCGCGCCGAGGGCAATGTCCAAAGACGATGCCAAATCCACCATGTGCTTGTCAGTCGGCTGGCACGCTTCGATTTCCGGAACGTCCAAATCATCCGGCATATTGCTGAAGACGTCGTACAGAAACATGCCGTACAACTTCTCGCCCGGAGTGAACTCCCGTCTCAATTGGGACAAGAGGCTGTTGGCGTCGAATAGTGCGTGCTGTGATGCTGCTTGAGTCATAACGAATATCCTCATGTGGCCCAGTGGGCCGGTTAGATTACCTCTGAGCGGAAGTTTGGTACGTCGCCACGGGATTTGCCGCGGGAAGAGCTTCCTCGGAGTCACTCGGTGGCGGCATGAATTGTTTCATCGCCACCTCGTGGATACCATCGAGCACCGCTTCCAGATCGGTCGTGGGATCAACGCGAGTCACATACGCCTCCAACTTCTGGATCGTCCAATAGGGCGCCCATTTCGCCACTCGCTGCAGCACCGGCGACTTAGCCAGATCTTGCACCAATCGCTGATGAAATTCCCGCCACCGGTCGGATCGTGCATGATCAATCGGCTCGCGAACTTCTTGCTCCAGTACGGCCATGGTCTTGCGAGCTCGTTTGCTCCAGGACTCTGAAAAGCTGTGAATGGGGCTCGCCAGAGTCGGGTCATGCAGCTTCGTCGCAATCGTGTTCGCCGCGTCATGGAGCCGCTTGTTCACGGTCGAAACCCTGACGCCGAATTCGTTCGCTATTTCTTGTTGTCGAGCCCCTTGCAGGTACTTGTCGAGCATCATTTGCTCAGAGCTTCTCGGGCCGGATTTGCTCGCGCCGCCCGCCGCTTCCACGTACTTAGCGCGGATCTGCAACTCCATCTCGACGTCCAGTTCAGCGGCTGGCGAATAGGTATAGAGCCAGTGAGCGATGACGGAAAACTCCTCCCGAGTCCACCCTACCGCCTCGCACAAATCGATCACTCCCTCGTAGTCGTACTCGACATCCGCTGATTCCCCACCCGAAACCGCCTCGTCCGCTTTCTCCCTTTCCCACTGTCGCAGTAGAGCGGTTCTTGCCGAGCGGAACTGATCTCGCGCGAATTGGGGAGGAAACGCGTAGAAGCTGTTCGCGACCACGCCGAACCGCTGGAGACAACCATCCACGACTTTAGGCAACAGGTCGTCGAATTCGATGCGACCACCGCTGGTTCGGAATAGCCAATTGTTGATTGGCTTGCGGAATCCCGCCAACTTCTTCTCCAGTTCAATTCGAAAGCGCGCGGCTCGCTCATGCTCGTTCCTGGCGCCAGGAACGGTAAGCAAGAAAAACGCCCATTCCGCATGAAAGTGCATGGAACCACCCTTTATTCTCGGCTCTCGTACATGCCCGCTTCTATCCCTCAGTTCGCCACCGTAAATAGTCAGGCGCGGCGCAAGACGATTTTCGCTCTCCGAGAACAGTTTTTTGTTTTCCGTCGTCGCCCGATAAGCCCTCGGCCGTTTGCGGAAGATCCAAGCTGGCGGACTGGCGAGCTTAATCGAGCTTCAGAACGAGGATCGTTCCGTCGTTATCGAGCCCCGCTGGTCCGCGAAAGCTGACGAGCGCACTCGACGCCGCAGCCGCGATTGAACTCGCGGAACTCGTTGCCGACAAAATATTTAGCGATGACAGCAGACCATCAGGAGACGAGCCGAACCGGCGCGGAGGGCGATTGTGCGCGGGTGCATCGTACAGACCGCGGCTGACGAGCGTCATGGCATCGCCCGATACCATTTGCACATCACCCTGCTCCGGGTTGACGGGAAAAATCTCGTCGGCTGTGGCGCCCACCATCGCACCCGAACCCGGCACGCCAAGCCGGGGACCGGCGAGCGTTGGGAGGGAACTCCATCCGCCCAGCTCACGGGCAAACATCGGTAGCGGCTCGCCCGCTCGATACGCTCGCCAGAACCGATTCACCGGGTCGACCAGCAAAACCGTCGCATGCACGGCGCCCCAATGGCCAGGATTTCTGCGGAAGATCGTCGCCAGATAACCGTGTAACCGCCGCAGCAAGTCGGCCGGGGCCAGCCCCTGGAGATTAGGGTTCTTCGCCAGCGCGAACTCCATGAATCTAAGCCAGCGCGACTGTTCGGCATCATTCGCGATCACCGTCGCCAAAACAAACAGGATTCGACCGTCGCTCCGGCGCTGCTCAAAGAACACGGCTTCCTGAATATTAGGCGGCGAACCCGCGCTATGGTTCGATGGTGTGGTTTGCCAGGCAATCTCCATCGGTGTTTGTATTGTTTTCGCCGGGCCCAATGCCCCTCGGGAAAATGCCATTGATGATTCCCCATGGTTCGGACAGTAGACATCGATCTCCCCATTCTAGGGCCGCTTCTTGGCACGCGGTATACGTGGATCGGAGTATTAAAAAACGCGGAGATGGTCCCTCGGGTCTCTAAGCTTCCATTTGCGACGGTTGCCTTTGAGGACCGCAAAAATCGGGAAATGCCGGATCAACTCACGCGGCAGACAGCGGAACTCTTGCGAGTTCCGCTACGAATGCTGCCTTTGCCTCCGGCGAAGTCGCTACTAACGCCGACACTCGGGAAACGTCGGATCAACGCACGGGGCAGACGTCGGAACTCTTGCGAGTTCCGCTACGAATGTTGCCTTTTGCCTCCGGCGAAGTCGCTACTAACACCGACGCTCGGGAAACGTCGGATCAACGCACGGGGCAGACGTCGGAACTCTTGCGAGTTCCGCTACGAATGTTGCCTTTGCTTCCGGCGAAGATGCTACTAACGCCGACGCTCGGGAAACGTCGGATCAACGCACGGGGCAGACATCGGAACTCTTGCGAGTTCCGCTACGAATGTTGCCTTTGCCTCCGGCGAAGACGCTACTTACGTCGACGCTCGGGAAACGTCGGATCAACTCGCGGGGCAGACATCGGAACTCTTGCGAGTTCCGCTACGACTGTTGCCTTTGCTTCCGGCGAAGATGCTACTATCGCCGACGCCCGGGAAACGTCGGATCAACTCGCGGGGCAGACATCGGAACTCTTGCGAGTTCCGCTACGAATGCTGCCTTTGCCTCCGGCGAAGACGCTACTAACGCCGACACTCGGGAAACGCCGGATCAACTCGCGGGGCAGACATCGGAACTCTTGCGAGTTCCGCTACGACAGTTGCCTTTGCCTCCGGCGAAGAGTCACTAAACGTCGCCCAACGAGCGCCGCATCCACTCGCCAAGCGCAAACGCTCGCATCCACCGCCTAGTCAACGTTATCGTCTCGCAGGTCACGGGCTTTGTGGAGAGTGACTTGTGTTTGGTGGACTGACGGCGCTGCTTCCCCTCACCCCGTCCCTCTCCCCAAGCAAGCTTGAGGAGAGGGCGATACGTTTCTCGCGGGGCGATAGACTCTCGCCGAATTATGCGCTTCGTGGTGCGAGCTGCGCTCGTCGGAATTCTTGCGAATTCCGCTACAAGGATGCTGGAATTTTTGCGTTTCCCCTACTCGCTCTCTACTGCGAACGGGTCCGCGAAACTTGCTTGCAACTCGCCTTGACGGTTGCGCACTGAGTCCCAATCCATCACTAACGTCTCGTCGCCCGAGTTGGCTCGGAGATATATCGCACGCGCGACCGCTCGAGTGCCTAGATTAGGGACGAACGGCTCGGGCTCGTGGCCTATCGGGCAGCGCTCGACCACTCGATGGTCGATCACGCCCGCCGCCTCTAATCGCACGAACGACAACCGCGGGTTGGCGAACTCGTGGTAGTTCTGATTCAACAGAGCCAACTCGTCGTACAGCGTTCGATTCGTCGCCAGATCTTGCCAGCCTCGGCCCCGCTCACTCAACGCAGCCCCAAACAGACGATGCTTGATCCACGGATCGAGTCGCCGAGCTAGCCAGTCATCGTCGCCCGCAGCGAGCGCGCCTAGCGTCATCTCCCAATCGTCCACCAACCGTTGACACCACGCCGGTTGCTCGGGTTGCTCTTCCAGGAAACGGGAGCAACTGGCCCGCGAGTTCCCGCGGATGACGACGCAGCAGATAGTTCTCGTGCGAGGCCCACCAGTGCGCATCGTCCCTCAACAACCCATCATGGTTTACGCTCGCCAGCACCATGCCGCCGCCCGACTCACCGACCGTTGGCAAAGCGCGGGCGACGATTGTTTCGAGCTGCTCGGCGATCAGCGGCGTCTGGTACGGCGAGCTACATTCGGCGGTGGCGAGCTCCAGGTGAGCTCCATCGACATAGATGCGGCCGTACGGGGTGAATATCCCCTGCTTGCCGGGCAAGTAGGGCGTGAGTTGACAAAGGGCGCGAAACAAGGGCGAGTTGGACGACAACGGTTCCGTGCCCGCCGACTCGCTCGAAGCGACCGTTAGACACTCCTGCTCGCAGCCCACCAAATAACCAAATCGCATGGCTCACCTTGTGCAACCTGTCGACCAAGCCAGCGATCACGAGTTGCACGCATCGGCTGGTCCATGAACGGAAAGCCGCCGAGTGGCGTTTTTTCGAACAAGAAGTAGGGTGCGTCGAACCGGGCGGCGAAAAATTCTGCCATCACCGGTTTAGCCACCACCGCCCGGTGAAAACGCACCTTATCGTTAAGTGCGCATGGTGCGTCGGCGCCTGCGGCTTGACGGCACCCTACGAATTGTGACCGGCAACTCGTTATTTCGCTGGTGAATCGGCGCTCGCGGGGCCGAGGGTATCGCTCCTTTGGCGGAGCCAAAGGCGACTTTACTTCTGCAGGTGAGGCAGGATGATGGGTGGGTCCAAAACCAAGCGGCGAGGATCAGGGCCGGGTAGATCGGGGACGCCCTCCCACAATACGGCGCCCTCGGGCGAGGTCACGCGTAGGCTGCGAAATCGAGTCTTACCGCCCCAAATACGCCAGATCCTCAAGCCCACTCGACCCGTCTCGTACGGATTGTTGGTGACCGTGAACACAGTCGCATCGTCCACGCGACACTCGGTCTTCGTTCCTCGAGTCGAAACGCCGACCCGATACCAACGGTCCGCTTGAATCGGCTCGTCTAACTTCTTCAGATACTCGCCGTCGGGTCCTAGAAGTCGATGGAATAAGTCCGTTCCATCGCGATACTCGATCAACGCCGTACGAAAATCGTGCCAGCCGAACCCGAAATGCTGAATGTGTGAATCGTCGGGACTACGAAAAAAGGTGGTAACTCCCGAGGGAAACCCCTCGTGCCGCACCTCAAAGCGAAAGTCGTAATCTCGCCAACTCGGGTCGCCAAACAACAACCATTGCTCGCCGTGTCCTGTCCCATCGTAGTGACACAACTCGTCCCCCTCGATCTCCCAGCGACCACTCCCCCACAAAATGCTGGCCACTCGTCGCACCGGTTGCCGCGGCGGACCTGCCGGCTTCTCGGGTGACGCAGCGTTCGCCGCCGACTGCTCGAGAGCCGCCGGCCACTGGAACCGCTCCTCGGGAAACAGTCGCACTTCGAGCGGCGCCGTCTTCCCCGATTCCACTCGCACTTGCTGACTCACCACGCGAAAACCGGGCCGACTCACTCGCACCACTCGCTCTCCCGCGACCGCCTCGATCGTCAACCACCGCCGCTCGCCCGCCCGCCGCACTTTGATTCGAGTGCGATCGATGGGGCGATCGTCCACTTGAATGTCCACGGGCACTTGGTCCGCCCCCTCGGCGGCGGCTTGTCCGTCGGGTCCTTCACCCGGCTCGCGCAGCGACGAATCGTCGACGGCGATTTCCACCAGTCCCGCCTTCGTGTTCACTCGCAGTATCACACCCGCCGCGATTCCAACGATTCCCAGCAACGCCAGGGTCAGCAATCCCATTCGACTCCACCAACGACTTCCCGCGACGTTTCGCTCGGTGTTCGTCGAGCTCTCGAGCGATTTCGCGAGGTCCGGCATCACGCGACACACTCGCAGCCGGTCTTCGGGCGCGGCGTAGGGGAGGAGCAAGCGAGCGGCCTCGGTCGGCGTCGACGGCCGGTCGTCGGGATCCTTCGCGAGCAGCCGATCGACCACGGCGCTCAAGCCCGAGGGGACCTCTTTCTCCAGCGACCGCAACAGGCGCGGCGGCAATTGATGGTGAGCCAACCGAATCTCGACATCCGACTCGTGGCCTGTCGTTGGACCAAACACGGATTCGCCGGCAATCAACCGAAACAGCGTGCAACCGACGCTGTACAAGTCCGAGCGAATATCGGCCGCCTTCAGATTGCGATCTTGCTCGGGGGAACAGTATTTAGGAGTGCCCGCCGACACGCCGGTGCGGGTCAGTTCGCGGCCCTCCGAATTCTCGCGGAGTTTGGCGAGCCCGAAGTCGAGCACCTTGACGATTCCCTCGCGAGTCAGCATCAAGTTGGCGGGCTTCACGTCGCGATGCACCAACCCGGAAACTCGCCAAGCGTGATCCAGTCCCGCCAGAGCCTGTAGCACCAGCCCGACGGCCCGGGGATAAGCGAGTCGATTGCCAGGTTGAGCCGCCGCGTACTCTTCCAAGTCGACCCCCGGCACATACTCCATGACCAACAGATGGTAAGGCTCCAGCGCTTCCCCCTCGTAACCCAACACCAAGTTGGGATGAGGCGGAATGGAACGCATCGTGTCGACTTCGCGGCGAAAGCGAGCCGCGAACTGATGTCTGGTCGCAAGACTCGGTTGCAGAATCTTCAGCGCTCGAAATTCACCGGGCAGTTCGCGATTCTCCGCCAGATAGACCGCACCCGTGCCGCCGATGCCGAGCACATCGAGCACATGCCAGCGAGGGTGGTCCGCTAACGGCGACGGAGGCGGCCAATGTTCATCCCAAACTTGCGCCGATAATCCACCCACTCCGACCGTCGAGTCTTTACTCGAACTAGGCGACGACGTTCCAGCGTCGTTGCGATGCGTGTCGTCGGACGACAGTCGTTGGAATCGCTGAGCGCAGGTCGCACAATTCGACAGATGTTCCGCCAACTCGTCCAACAACGACTCCTCGCGGCATTCGCCGTTCTGGATTCGCAGCCAATCGTCGTCGGAAACACAGTGGGACATGAATCAACCTTAGCGGTATCAAAGCACTCAGAGTTCTGCCCAATTGGACAGCGCCAGGTTCACATAGTCGTGGATCGCTCCGCGATCCAACGCCTCAGTGTCCGAGCGTTGGATCGCGGAGCGATCCACGACTATGGCCAGCGCGGCCCTTTTCAATCTAAACGACTTCCAAGTAAACACTGAACACTACCTGAATCACGTGAACCTCGTGCTGTCCACTAAACTAAATGGCGTCAGTCGCGTTCGATTCTCACGAAATCGCTCGTTTTTTCAGAATCTATAGGCACGAGTTACGTCGTTACGTCGTCGGGCCGGGATGCGGTGGGCGGCGAATCACTCTTCCGGGTCGATGATCGAGGACCACTCGCGACGCACATCTTGAATGACGGCTTGCACTTCCAGCAAGGCGCGATACACCGTCGCCTGACTCATCCCGAACTCGGACGCGACCTCCGGAATGGGGCGGCCGTCGAGTTTAATGGCTTGATAGGCGGGAAGATAACGAGCCAGTTTCGGGGACTCGCGACACCGCCGCTGAGTTTCCTCCCAGACTCGCTCGGCCCAGTACCGACGATGCTCCAGGTCCCACTGCCGACTCAGCTCGCTCGACCCATCCGCCCACTGATTCAACCCCGCCACCAACTCGCTTTCGTTCACGTCGGCGGGCAGTTGTCCGGGTTTACGGCGGTTGAGCCACGCTAGGGACTGGCGGCGAGCGATCTCGCGCAAGAAAGCTCGGAAACTCCCTGGGCCCTGGTGCTCAAACAACGGCAATCGCAAGAAGACGACTTTGAAGACTTCTTGAGCGATATCGTCCGCGTCGCTCGGGTGCAGCTTCGCCAGCACTCGCCGCAACTCACGCACGACGAAGGGGCGATAGAGTTTGTCGAGCGTTCGCCAGCGCTGCGGATCACCTCCGCGCGCATCGTCCAGCAGTGTCTTGGATGTCGCGTCCATGAGCCGCTATCTTAGTCCAACAAACTTGCCCCGGCTTTCGCGACCAGCCGCAGAAACTCGATTACCGCCGGCCGGCTGCGTCGCTCGCGAGGAATTACAAAGTCATACTGCTCGTCCGCCAAGGGGATGAAGCCCAAGCCCGCCAGTTCGGCGACATGTCGGATCGTTACGCCCCAGTCCGCTCGTCCCTGAGCGACCGCGGCCGACACGGCATTATGGTTACGAGGTTGTACAGCGTACCCAGGCGGCTCAACGCCTTCGAGAAAGCGGTCGATCAGGATACGAGTTCCGCTCCCTTTGTTGCGATTGACCATCCGACATTCGGCATCCGCACGCACTCGCTGTCGCACTTCCTCCAGCGACTTGCCCTCAAATCGTTCGTCTCCATGCCGAAACACAATTCCTTGCGATCGGGGATAGCCTCGCACCAGTTCCATCCCTTCAGTCAAGAAGGGGTGGTTGTATTCGCCGGTGACATGGTCCAGCAAATGAATTCCCGCCACATCGCATTCGCCGCGCCGCACCGCGTCGAGCCCGCCGAGAGAACCGACAGCGAGAAACTTGGTGTGAAATCCTCGATCCTGCATGCGTCCCAGCAAAGTGTCGAGCCCGACGCAGTGACTGCCAATCACGACAAGATCCGCGGGCCGCAATTCGCGTCCGAGTAAGGTGACGTCGACTTCTCGTCCCGCTTCGACCATCTCCTCGTGCCGCGAAATCGTGACAAATCCATCCGCGCGACTGAACGTGGTCACCGACCCCGAGCCCTTACCCATGGGATAGGCGACAAGCTCCGTGGAATCGCCATGGGGACTCGATGAGGCACTTGATGAGGCGTTTGATGAGCCCGCGACCAACCCCACCAGCAGATACTCGGTGCGCCCCATCTCTGAATTGACCTTCATGGCCAACCGAGCTCGCACGGTTTCTCTGGCCTCTCGCGGTTGACCTCCGAGTCGCCGGAGGACGGGCGCGACAAATTCATGGAACGTGAAGATCGCCGACGTCGGAAATCCTGGCAGCACGACTACGGGCTTGCCGCGAGTGACCGCCAGGCAGATGGGCTTGCCCGGCTTCAGCGCTACTCCGTGCGCCACAATGCCCGGATCGTCGAATCGCCGCACGACGCGATACGACATGTCTCCTTCGCCTTTGCTGGTTCCTCCCGACAACAAAACGGCGTCGCACGTCTCTAGCGCATCATCGACCCGTTCACGCAACTGTTCATAATCGTCGCGCACCACACCCAACTCGATCGGATCGCCGCCAAGTTCCCGGACCGCGTCCGCGATGATCCGCGCGTTCGAGTCATAAACCAGTCCCGGCCGCATCGGTTCGCCCGGCGGGATGATCTCATCGCCCGTCGACAACACGGCGACTCGCGGACGCCGCCAAACCTCGATATGCGTCACGCCAATCGCGGCCAACACGCCCGTCTCGCGACTGGTCAATCGCTCGCCTCGGCGCAACACTGTCTCGCCCGCGCCGATGTCGGTCCCCGCGAACGACACATTGGCCCCCGCGCTGACCGACCGCCGCACGATCACTCGACCCTCAATCACCTCCGCGTGCTCGATCATCACCACCGCGTCCGCCCCGCGAGGCAGCATGCCGCCCGTCGCGATGGCGACCGCTTGTCCCGAGTTCACGCCGATCTCGGGCACAACTCCCGTGCCGATGGAAGGACCGAGCTGCTGTAACCGGCTGGGCAATTCCTCGCGAGCACCATAGGTGTCGCAGGCTCGCAGCGCGAAACCGTCGACATTCGAGCGGTCGAATGAAGGGACGTCGACCGTCGCGATCACATCGGCCGCCAGCACTCGGCCCAAGGCGTCGGCGATCGAGATGTTATCCTTGCCGAGCGGTTCGAGCCGCAGGGCAGCTTGAAAACGCTGCTCCGCGACATCGCGTGGAATGACCTCAAGGAACTGTTCCTGCCGCATGACCGCTCCACGGACCGAGACACTCTGCTCTACAAGGCACGACCTTATCGGCTACGTGTCATACCACCAGACGTCTACTTCTGCGCCTTCGGGCAATCCTTCGCTCTCCTCGGGCACAATCACAAATCCGTCCGCGCGTGTGGTCGAACTCAGCACCGACGCGCCGCTGATCGCCAACGGTTCGATGCCCGGCATAGCATTTATCGCTGTCGGCTCGCTCGTTCGTCGGACGCGCGCATAATCAACTCGTCCCACCATCGACACGAGTTTGCGGACGAGTCGCGCACGGGAGCGCGGGTAGGGCCATTCGGGCGAACGACCCGCGAGCTTTCGGATCGCTCGACCCGCGAAGAAGTCGTACGCGCACAAACATGACACGGGATTGCCCGGCAGCAGGAAGACGAGTCGTCCGTCGAGTTCGCCGAGGCCGGCGGGGCTGCTGGGTCGCATCGCCACACCGTGGACCGCCAAAGTTCCCTCTCGCGCCAACAGCAAGGGTGCATGGTCTTCTCGCCCCACACTCGACCCGCCCGAGACCAGAACGATGTCGACATCCGACCGCAGCGATTCCGCAATCGCCTCCGGTTCGTCTCGCACTATCCCAGGAAAGATTGGCAAGCCGCCATCGCGCGCGACCAGCGCCGAAAGCATGGGCCCGTTCGAGTCGACGATTTGAACGCCGGTCGGCGGCGTGCCCGCAGGGAGCAACTCGTTTCCCGTGACGACCAATTGCACTCGAGGTCGAGCGACCACGGGAACTTGGTCCAAGCCGATCGACGCGAGCACCCCGAGATCCTGGGGACGGAGGCGTCGGCCCGCTTCGAACACCGTAGCGCCGCGAGCGATATCTTCACCTCGACGGCCGACATGTTTGCCGGGAGGCAGCACCTCCAGCACTTCCACCAGCGACTCGCGCGTCTCGGACTTTTCGACCGGCAAGACGGCGTCGGCGCCACGCGGCAGAGGAGCGCCCGTCATGATGCGCACGCATTGGCCGGGCGCGAGTTCGCCGGCGAACTCGCGCCCCGGCAACACTTCGCCCACCACTTCCAACGTCGCTCGATGGTAATCCGACGCCCCCTCGGTGTCCGAGGCGCGGAGGGCGTATCCATCCATCATGCCGCGTTCAAAACCCGGCACGTCGTAGCCACTCACAATATCTCGTCCCAGCACGCGGCCCGCGGCTTGAACCAACGGGACTTGTTCGGCGGCGAGTGTGAAGAGTTGTGAGTCGAGCCATTGCAGCGCCGCGGCGACTGTAGCGCGGCGCGAAAAGCCCTTCATCCGAACGTCGGCTTCAGGCTGCGGCAGAGGTTCCATGAGTCAAACAGCGCCCGGGGGCGTTGGCTCGACAAGCCAAGCCCCTGAATCCAGAGGTTGTCAAAAAGAGGTTGCCAAGAAGTCGAAACTACTTTTCTTCCTTCTTCTCGTCCTTCGCTTCGGTCTTCTCTTCCTTTTTCTCTCCCGCCGGCTCGTCCTTGAACTGAGTGGCCAGGATCTGCTGAATCTGCTTGCCCAATCGCGACTCGGGGGCGACCTTCATCGCGGCTTCCAACGTTTCTTTCGACTTGTCCTTTTCATTGCGGAACAACAGCGTCGCCTTCAGGAAGAGTGCTTCCTGCAAGCCTTCGCCTGTCGGCGCCATCTTTTCAATCAGCTCATCCACCTTCTTCAGCGTCTCGTCGGGACCGATCGAGGCGACGCTGCGACGAATGTCCATCAGCGCCTTGCGTACTTCGCCCGACTTGAGGATCTCTTCGTACTTCGCCTTCAAGCCCGCTTGGTTCTCGCCGTCCAACTTCACGATTTCATCGACCAATTCGCGATACTGAGCGACTGCCAATTCCGATTCGATGCCCGAGATGGCCGAATCGAGCAGCTTGGCTCGCTCCGTCCCCTCCGCCTTCTCCGCCTTCGCCAGCGCTTCGTCACGCTTGGTACGAACCGACTGCTGCTCCGTCAAGTTCGATACGTAAGCGTCGGGTTCCTGGCCGCCGAAGCCGACCATCTTCGCGAACGGCCGACCCTTGGCATCCGCCAAGATGATCGTCGGCACGCCTGTTACTTTGAACTCTTCGCTCAGCTTGCGATACTGAGCAATCTCGGCGGGCGTTTGCTTGGACTTGTCGCGAGGGCTATCCAGCTTCAAGAGAATGAACTTCTCGGGGGCCTTGGTTTTGAAGACGTCGGTGTCGAGCACCTTCTTCTTCAGCGCGATGCACGGAGGGCACCAGTCGGAACCGGTGAACTCCATCAGGATGTCCTTACCCTCTTTCGCCGCCAATTCCTTGGCTGCCTCGAAGTCGACAATCCAACCTTCGTCGGCGAATCCTGTCGTCAGCGCCGCAAACGCTACGCACAACGCCGCCGCCGTCCCCGTCAAGTACTTACGCATGGCCTCGCTCGCTCGTCAAAATGATATGAACCGAAAGAACCCCCGCTGTTGCGGCCCCGGTATTCGCGTGGAATGCCACCAGCGAGCTACCCGCCGTAAACTCCCCAGATCGTACCAGAGACCCTCGCGGTTTTCACTAGATCAAATGTACGACAGACTTCTAGTCCGTCGATCCTCTCGTCCTAGCGGCGATGGCCGCGTCTCCATCGGTTGGCGACGCGACTTGGCTGACGGCGATCGGCGCTCGCGGGCGACGTGGCTGTTCCGCTCACGATGTGAGCGGGCTACAACCGTACGACGGACTGGAAGTCCGTCGATCCTCTCGTCCCAGCGGCGATAGCCGCGTCTTCATCGGTTGGCGATGCGACCTGGCTGACGGCGATCGGCGCTCGCGGGCGCCGCGGCTGTTCCGCTCACGAAGTGAGCGGGCTACATACACTAGCGTGCGACCGGGATCTGGCGCAGGATGAGCGGGGATTGGAAGCGAGCCTCGCCGACACGACACCGCAGTTCCGCCACCAGCACCACCTCGCGCATCGCCTCGCCAATCTCGAATTCGAACGCCAAATCGGTCCAGGGAGCGTCCCCGACCAAGCGGTTATCGCGACGCCCGCCCGACATTCGCAGCCCGGCGCCCGTCCCCTGCTCTTCCGGCGGAGCGTCGACGCCGCGAGTCGCTACTTTTGCCTCTAACCGGTATTTCCCCTGGGCCAGCAGCACTTTCTTACGCCACGACGCAACGCACCGACCACTCGCGCCCGCTTGAATCACGAGCTCCTGCCGATTTCCCTTCGTTTCCGCCTCGATGCGAGCGTCGTCGGTTTCCTTCATCGGTTGCCAATCGGCCAATTCCACTCGCCCCTGGGCGTCAAATTCCAGCGGTTCAGGCGGTCGTTGAGCTCGTTGCTCCAACATCCGCTTGGGTCGTTCGGCCAAACGCCCCTTCATCTCCTTGGCTCGGTCCTCTTGATGGCGAGCTCGATCGGGCGAGATCTGGGTGAGGACCGGCCGCAACCGCTCGACCGCCGCATCGACCACCGGGTGCAACTTCTCCGGCGCGAACAAGGGCATCAGTTGGTCCACTCGCTTGCGATACGCTCGCTGCCAGACCGGGTTCTGCATCACCGTTTGAGGCACGATCGCGGCCCAGCCGTCGTACACCGCGAACCCAGGGTCGCTGAACATTTGATCCATGCCATGGGGGAAGAAATGAGCTCGCCCGGTCCGCGGATCAAAATAGACTCGGTAATTATTGCGGTTATTCACATAGCCATCCCAGTGACACGTCATCCGTTCGATGGCCATGAAGGTGAGAAACTTGTCGACATCCAGCTTCTCAGCCACTTTCTCCCATCGCTTGGCGGGATCGCCTTCGCGGCACGCGGCGACCAATTGTTTCAAATCGGTGAAGTCGTCGACCCCATCGCCGCCGTCTTTCTCAAGATCCTGGTCAATGTCGCGCAAGAAACCGCCGTCATAAAGGTTGCCCGACGCATCCAGGAAGTGACGCTCCAAGAACCGCTTGTCGAACCCCTCCTTCAGCACATACACCCCTAAGTCGCGATCGTTGATCCATACGCGAGCGTGCGTCACTCGAGCGGCCGGCAAACCCGCCTCGCGACAAATCTCCGCACACACCAACTCGGACAATAACGACTCGTCCTGCACCGAATTGTTCAGGTGAAACTTCTCGAGATCGTGGAACGTCTGATCCTTCTTGAAGCGATCCATTTTGATGGTGAGCGCGGGTCGGTCGTCAAACCCACGGAAGCTCCCCGCGGCGCCCTTCAGCTTCACCGAAACCTTGCGATAAGTCTTATCGCCATTCTCGACTAAGGTGGCTTCGACGTAGCGACGAGCGTCTTGGCGGAGGAACTGAGCCTGCTCGTTGGAGATCTGGATCTTCAATTGAGGGATCACGCCCTTCCGAAAAAACTCGTCGCTCGAGTCGCGCCGCAACTGGGGAACAGCGGGTTGAGGGGCCGCGGCTTTTTGAGCGGCTACGGTTTGCAAGGGAGCGCGTAGGCTCGCAGGCCGCGGACTCTCCGACTGGTTACAGCCCATCGCGGCCACGATGGCGAGGCCTGCGAGGGTAACCGCGAGTCGTTTGGCTGAGGCGCCGATCGAGCGAGACTCCAGCAGCCTCGCGTCTGTTCGTCCGTTGAATGGGCTGATCATTAGCCGCGCTCCTTGAGTTCGACGCTCTGTACGCCCTCTAGCTGATGGACCGCCTTGACCAGCGGCAGCGGCGAGCGTCCTTCTTTCAGTCGCACCGAATAATGCAGATCCAAGGCCGCTCCTTGGCGAGCGGACAGGACGCTGCGCAAACGATACGACGTCAGATGCTCGCCAAGAAGACCCGCGAACATTGTATCGGGATCGTGCCCTATCCCCACTCGCACCACCAGCTCGGATTCGTCCCGCCCCGTCTCATTCCCGCCGCTCAACCGAGCCAGCCCGAGTGCAATAAGTGAAACGATGGGGATCCCCACCAGGCAGACGATGAAGAACCCCGATCCGATGGCCATGCCGACGACCACCGCGAAAATCACAAACGCGGTATCGCGAGTGTCATCGACCACAGTGCGGAAGCGCACGATCGACAGAGCGCCGACCAGCCCAAACGCTCGCGCCACGCTGCTGCCAATCACGATCGTGGTCATGGCCACCAGCATGGTGAGCAGCACGAGAGTGGTGGGGAGCGGACCGGCGACGGCCAACTTGCGTCGTTGCGACAACGAATAGACGCCCGCGATCAACAGGCCCGTGACCGCGGCGACGATGATGCGAGCGAGCAGCACTTGCCAAGTGACGCCGGGGTCCGGTGCGACATCGTCGCGAAGCCAATCCCACATGAATGGTCGAATCCCTTGTCCAGCGGAAAACGATAGCGATTCTGCACAAGTCTATGCGGAATCCACGACTTTCGCGACGCGTCCTGCACCAGAGACTTGCCAATCCGGCGGCGGCTGCTTCAATAACGAGCCGCGAGCGTCGCATCCTACATAAACACCGCATATCTGGAAAGTTTCGAGGCAAATCGTATGGCCGATTGGGTTGAGGAGGGGGCCAAAGCCCCAGCGTTCACCTTGGCGTCTGACAGCGGGTCCAAAGTGAAACTGGCTGATCTCAAGGGAAAACCGGTTGTTCTTTACTTCTACCCTAAGGACGACACCCCCGGCTGCACGAAGGAAGCCTGCGCCTTTCGGGATCGTAAAGCGGAACTCGCCAAGCTAGGCGCCACCGTGCTCGGCGTCAGCGCGGACGATGTCGCCAGCCACGTGAAGTTTCGCGACAAGTACGAGCTGAACTTCCCGCTGCTCGCCGACACCGACCACAAGATCGCGGAAGCGTACGGCGCCTGGCGCGAGAAGAACATGTACGGCAAGAAGTCGATGGGAATCCAACGCTCGACGTTCTTGATCGACGCCGAGGGGAAAATCGCCAAAGTCTGGAAGCGAGTCCAAGTGGACGGCCACGACGAACAAGTGATCGAAGCCCTGAAAGCCCTAAAAGGGTAACCCGTAGCGGAATTCGCAAGAATTCCGACCGTCACCAGCGAACCACCTCAGCGCCAGCGTCTACCCGTTCAAGCCGAATCAAACCATCCGGAATTCGGTCAACCACGGATAGCACTGAGGACACGGATAAGAACCAACCTGTAGCGGAATTCGCAAGAATTCCGACCGTCAACAGCGCACCACCTCAACGCCAGCGTCACCCGTTCAAACCGCATCAAACCATCCGGAATTCGGTTAACCACGGATAGCACTGAGGACACGGATAAGAACCAACCTGTAGCGGAATTCGCAAGAATTCCGACCGTGTACCTAATTGGACAGCACCAGGTTTAACCCCTTGAGGCAACGCGAAACAGTGACAGAGTTAATAC
Organism: Pirellulales bacterium; assembly: GCA_046349915.1. Lineage (GTDB taxonomy): Bacteria > Planctomycetota > Planctomycetia > Pirellulales > Pirellulaceae > CAIXSC01. Next base: position 800,842 of record JAXMBL010000005.1, read on the forward strand.
TTAGTATCGATCAGTGATGATAAGTGTTCCCAAGTGATTTCACCACGAATCTCGCGAATCGCACGAATGGGTGATTGGGACTGGGGTCGTGATGCGAGACTGGCAGTGGCTACCTGAGAACAGGGCAAGCCGATCGCTCGCTAGGACATCGAAATCAATCATCTCTTCCTCTAAATTCGGGGCATTTGTGAGATTCGTATCCACAACCATCTAACGCCCCCTTTCTATTTTCATCCGTGTCATCAGTGTTATCCGTGGTCGACCGACTTCCGTGGCCAATCCCCCCGGACCGTGGCTACCCAGGGGCAAGAGGCTCGAAGGGGAAGAGCGGGCGGCGGCGATGCTGATACTCCAGAGTGACCATGTCGGCCGTGGTCACTCCGGGCGTGTTCACGCGAATCAGCCGTTTACAGATCGGAGCATAAGCGGCTACCGGGGCGATCACTCCCTTGGCCACCAGGATCTGAAACTGAGTGGGATCGAGCCCGCAGCTAGTGATCTGCCCCAGGCTGAAGGGTGGCATTCGGAGCGACGTCAGGATCAGCGTCAGGCCTTGATCCGTCCGAACCACCGCCGTGGCCCCCTGATCGCACTCGGTGAAGCCGCCGTGGCGCGGCTGCGGTTCGCGGAACTTTCCGTCGTGCAAGCTGACCACCGTGAACTCGCCGGTCAGCGGCGCCCCATGTCGCTCGTCAGTGTGGCCGCCGACGGCGAGTTCCACCCGCGAGCCTGGTCCGAACGCCTGGCATCCTCGGACGGCGCCTGGGTCGAAGACTACGGCTAGCGAGCGATCGATTTTTCGGCGATGGATGGCGTGAATCAGGAAAGTGCTGTCGGCGGGCGAGCCGCCTCCGACGTTGTCGCCCATATCCAATAGGCATACGGGGCCTTCGCAGGCGGTCGCCTGATCCAGCGCGGTTTCGATATCGATCATTTGTCCGACGAAGTCATCCCGATGGTCGATCAACCATTCGGCCAGCTCGTTGGCCAATTGTTCCGCGAGCGCGGGATCGTTATCGGTGACCACCAGAAACGAAGAGCCCATTTCGGCGACATCCGCATAGGGGAAGCCGAGGAGCACGCTATTGGAAACGACGCCGGGGCGAGCGAGTTGCGAGTCGGCTTGTTCGTACAGGAGTCGGCAATGCGGCTCGGAAGTAAGTTGCCGTTCGATATTGATCGCGACGGGCGGGAAGGCCGCGGCTTGAGTGGGGCGGATCTCGCCGCGGAGAGTGCGAGCGAGGATGTGAGCCGCCTCGATGCCGCGAGCGCGTTGATCCAAGTGTGGATTCGAGCGATAAGCGACCAACGCGTTGGTGGCGGCGACCATGCGCGGCGAGAGGTTGGCGTGAGCGTCGAGTGTGCCGACGATCGGCAGCTCGGGACCGACTTGAGAACGCACTCGCTCCAGCCACAGACCGTCGGCATCGGGGTCGAGTGCGCTGACGGTCGCGCCGTGGGGGGCTACCAGCAGTCCGTCGAGTGGACCGGCTTGGCGGAGCTGGTCGGCGATCAGGTCGAGTAGCCGTTGGAAGGCGTCGCTCTCGATGGCGCCGTAGGGGAGGGCCCGAGCGAACACGAGCGGGACGGCTTCGAGACCGTTTTCGTCGAGTCCCTGGAAGAAGCCGCCCACCTCGTGCGGCGCGGCGCTCATGTGTCGACGAATCTCTTCCCCTGTCCAAAGAGCGTGCTCTGCAAACGCCGACCAACCCGTTCCCTGGCGGATAAAGGTGTTCGATTCGTGCAAAAGAGCAACAATGCCAACTCGCATGGCAATAGATCCTGAACCAGGTTGAAGGGGAGGCAAAGCAAAGTACGACGGACTTCCAGTCCGTCGCCTCATTGTACGACGGACTTCTAGTCCGTCGATCCGCCCCACCCCAAGCCCATCACAAAGCACCGACGCACCCCCTCCGGGCTTGCAGCCCAGGGCTTTCGCCCCAAGAATAGACGCCGCTATCGGACACAGGCAAATTCCATCCGGCGTTCGCCGGATCCACCGTCCTCGTTTTATTTCGACAGGAGCTCGCAACATGGGAAAACCGTCCAACGTCGCCATTATCGGTTTGGGATTCGGCGCCGAATTCATTCCGATCTATCAGGCTCATCCGGACGTGAACATGTACGCGATCTGCCAGCGAAATCCGGCTCACCTGAAGGAGGTGGGAGACCGGTTCGGGATCGACAAGCGGTACACCGAATTTGCCGACGTCTTGAAGGACCCCCAAGTCGACTTCGTCCACATCAACAGTCCCATCCCCGACCACGCCTGGATGTCGATGGAAGCGTTGAAGGCGGGCAAGCACGTCATGTGCACCGTCCCGATGGCGACGACGATCGACGAGTGCCGTCAGATTTGCGAGCTGGTTAAGTCGACCGGCCTCAAGTATATGATGGCGGAAACGGTGGTTTATAGCCGCGAATTCCTGTTCATTAAGGATCTTTACCAGCGAGGGGAACTGGGGGACATCCAACACCTGGCCGCTTCGCATCCGCAAGATATGGACGGCTGGCCCGCGTACTGGGAAAAGATGATTCCCATGCACTACGCGACTCACGTGGTCAGCCCCTGCCTGGGGTTGGTCAATGGCGTGGCCGAGTATGTTTCGTGCTTCGGCTCGGGCAAGGTGCGCGACGATATTCGTCAGAAGTCGGGCAACAAGTACGCCGTCGAAACGTGCCATATCAAGATCAAGGATATGGATCTCGTGGCGCACATCTGGCGTTTCTTGTACGACGTGGCTCGCCAGTACCGCGAGAGCTTCGACGTCTATGGGACGAAGAAGAGCTTTGAGTGGACGTTGGTCGAGCATGAGCCGCACGTGATCCATACGGCAAAGAAGCCCGAGCCGGAGATCCCCTCGAAGATCGAAGTTCCCGACTTCGCTCACTTGTTGCCCGAGCCGATTCGCAAGTTCACTCGCTCGATCCAGGATGCGGACCATTTGTCGTTCATCCAAGGCGGCGGACATGGCGGCTCGCACCCGCACTTGGTGAACGAGTTTGTGAGTGCGTTGCGCGACAACCGCGACCCGTGGCCCAACGCCGTCCAGTCGGCCAACTGGACTTGCGTCGGCATTTGCGCTCACGAGTCGGCGTTGAAGGGCGGCGAGATTGTGCGATTGCCCGAGTTTACGCAGCAGTAAGGCGGAATCCTGGCGGATTCCGTCGGCGGGGATCAGCTTCGGAAGTGAGGAGCTGATCCGTCGAGCACGCGGTCGGAATTCTTGCGAATTCCGCTACAGGACGATCGGAATTCTTGCGAATTCCGCTACGGGAATACGCGTTGACTGTCGTTTGAGTCAGGGATTGCCCATGGGAAAGAAAGCCTCAACGGGCACTCGCCCTCCCAAACCATCCGCCTCGCCTCTCGTTCCACGCTCCAAGGTTTGGATCGAGTGCGGGGGGGAATATGTGTTCGGGCAAGGCATCTGTTTGATTCTGGAGGCGGTCGAGGCGACGGGCAACATCAAGGACGCGGCCGCTCAGATCAACAAGAGCTACCGCTACGTATGGAATCGCATCAAGGAGGCCGAGCAAGCGCTCGGCCAATCGTTGGTCGAGGCACGCGTGGGAGGCGCCGATTCTCATCGCAGCTCGCTCACACCGCTCGCGAAACAACTGATCGCCCAGTACCGAGCGCTGCGCCAGCGAGTGATCGAGATGGTCGACGCCGAGTTTCCTCGGTGGTTCCCTAAATAGTCGTGGATCGCTCCGCGATCCAACGCTCCGGCAGCATGACGTTGGATTGCGGAGCAATCCACGACAATCGCAGACTGTTATCGAGCACTCGCTTCCATCCGCCAGCCGCAGACAAGATACATGCGGGGGCCGAGATTCCAGAGCCACGGGTCGAGCGTCTCGAGTGTGGCGATGCGGTCGGCGACCCCAGGCGCCGTCCGCAGCATCTGCTCGATCATGCGCGGGTTCAGTCCCGTGAAAAAGTTTCGCTGGGCAATCAGCCGCTGCAATAAACCGGGGAGATCGGCAGGTTGAGTGGTCGCGAGCGACTCGCACGTCACACTCGACACCACATCCGTGATCAACAATCCCTGACCGCCCGGCTTGAGGCCCGCGAGTATCGATTGGACATGTCGTTGTCGCAACGACTGGATGGCGTCAAGCGGCAGGGGTTGGCCCGCGCTAGGGGCAGTGACCAGCGGTTCCAGCAGTTGCGATAACAAGCAAGTGGATGCCACGACGTCAAAGCGCGAAGTGGAATCCAACGCTGTTGCTGCTCCCACTACTTCGTTGAGATTCGTCCGCGACAGATCGACCCCACCGCGCAGCCGTACTCGTTCGATCAACGCGGGCGACTGGCGAGCGAGCCCGTCGGCGAGCGCTTCGCCATCGAGGTCGATCAAATCGAGCGACTCGCAAGCGGGCGCCAATTGCTGAAGGTCGAGATCGTTGAGATTGCCCGCGCCCAGCACGGCCACTCGAGCTTGTCCGCGTTTCCCCAACCGTTCGATCTGCCGGACGATCAACTCGGTGACTCGAGCCCGATGCGGGGCGAATAACGCCCACGCCTCGCGACTCTGCCGATTCCGTCGTTGCTGTTCCTCGAACGGTGGAGTGTGCATCCTGGGTCATGGATTTCGCCAGAAATCCGCTCTGTCTTCGTGAACGAGATTCTCAATGGCGAAGGCGAGCGTGCTCGACGGTTAGGTCGGAATTCTTGCGAATTCCGCTACTAGGGGGCTTTGGCTTTTGACAGCACGTCCGACAGCTTCACTTCCGCGCCGTCTTGTCGCTTGCTTTCGTCGGCCGCTTCCATGAACGAGTAGATCTCGATCGTCTCTTCGGCCGAGACGGGTGGTTTGCCCGTGCGGAAGAACTTGACGATTTCGACAACCAACGGTGCGTAGCCTTCGTACGCGCCGACCGTCAGCATTCCCTTATCGCCCTTCGCCGTGCCGGTATAGCCCTTACCTTCGCGGAAAATGCCCACTCGACCGTTCGGCCACTGGCCTACGACTTCGATCAGGCCGTCCGAGGTCTTGCCACGCTTCACGCTCTGGCAGCCCGTCCCCATCACGGTGAACAAAGATTCCACTCCGTGAATGCCGTACCAGAAGAGGTCGGGGTGAGTTTTCTCGAGGCTTGCGGGGCTGGTGGTCTCACAGTGAGTGACGACGCCCACCGCCCCATTGCGGGCGGCGATCGTCGACTTGCCGAAGCGGAGCGACGACGACGAGAAAACCGGTACGCCGGCTTTAGCCGCCGCCTCGTAGATTGCCAGCGCGTCCTTCAGCGAACCCGCCACCGGCTTGTCGATGAATACCGGCTTGCCCGCCTTGAGGACCGGCAGCACTTGTTCCAGGTGAGGTCGGCCGTCGTTGGTTTCGAGCAGCACGACGTCGACTTTGGCGAGCAGAGCTTCGATGGAGTCGACAATCTCGACGCCATGCTTCTTCACTTCCTCGGTGTAACCGGGCACTCGCGAAACGCTCGACGGAATATCTGGGCTCCCCTTCGGGTACGCTGCAACCACTCGGCAACCAGCCAACTCGGGCGGCGCTTTGGGATCGTTCAACAGTTTTGTAAACGCGGTGGCGTGCGACGTGTCGAGCCCAATGATGCCGGCGCGAAGCACCTTCGCGGGTTCGTCGGCGCAGACAGTCGAACTCATGACGGCCCCGAAGGTGGAAAAAGCGAGCGCGGCGAACAGCAGCGAGCCAAACTCAAGAAGTCGACGAGCCATAGAGGTTATTCTCCCGAGAGCTGTGAGGTGTTGAGGCGGGAATCAGGTGGGCGCCAATCGATAGCACGCCCATGATGCGCCGTCACAAGCAGGAACACAACAGCCCCGACAGTTGCCTTTGGCTCCGCCAAAGCAGCATGAGGGAGGGGAAGTGGACCAAGAGTAAGGTCGTAAGCATTGACGCGCCTGTAGCCGTCTCGCTTCGCGAGACGATCAGCCCGCGCAGCGTACCGATCCCACACCAGCGAATCCCATCCCTCCGCCGCCAGCCGACGGCACTCGCCATTCAGCTTTTCCGCTCGCGAAGCGAGCGGGCTACGTAGCCGTCTCGCTTCGCGAGACGATCGGCCGCGCAGCGTACCGATCCCACACCAGCGTATCCCGTCGCTCCGTCACCGTCCGACGGCATTCGCCGATCGGCTTTTCCGCTCGCGAAGCGAGCGGGCTACTTCTTCAGCGCATCGACATCCGCTTGCAGCTTTTCAAGCCGCTCGAGCACCGCTTCCAGCTTCTTATTCAGTTCCTGGTCTGCCTTGGCCGTGCCGGGGCGAGCCTCCTGCAAACGCTCTTCCGCCTTCGCTCGAATCTGGGGACGACGCTCCAGCGGCTTAACCTGAGGCATCGCTGGCATCGGCGGAATTCCCGGCATCGGAGCAGCGGGCTGACCATGCAGAATGCGGACATGCGGGGCCGCGATCGCCCACGCGCCGTGCCCTCCCAGCATTCGCTCCACATGCGGCCGCAAATCAGACGGGATTTCGTCCAGCTTCCCCTCCGTCGCCTCGTAAGTCTTCTCGTCCCGCTTCACCACGACTCGAGCTGGCTCTTCACCCGTCTTCATAATCTGCACCGAAACGTTCTTCGGCAGCTTATGAGCTTGCATGTGGACATGAAGCTGGTGGGCTTGCAGCGCCACCGGCGGTTGAGCTTGCCACAGCACAATGGGCGGTTGGCCCGGCAATCCCGCCCTCGGCAACAGCATGTCAAAGACCCCCTGCCACATATCCCCATGCAGACCATCCTCCTGCGGCGCCGCGACTAACTGCCCCTCCGGCCGCTTCGCGGGCGTTAGCTTCAGCGTCATCTTCTTCGCCGATCGGATCAACGTCAGCTCCAGCTCTTTCTCTTTCGACTCGTTGACGATGCCGATCAGATCCATCGGTTCGCGTATCGCCTTGCCACTCACCTCCACCACGACATCGTGCGGCTTCACTTCCGCCTTCGACGCGGGACTGTCGGGCATCACCTGAGCGACCACCACTCCAGACTCGATCCCCAACTGAGTTCGCAACGCATCCGTCAGCTCGTTCAGTTGAATTCCCAACCAGTATTCGCCCACCTCAGGCCGAGACTCCTCGCCCTTATCAGGCTTGTTGTCCGCTTTCTCGGTCGCCTGAGTTTTTCCGACCAACTCGATGGTGATCGTCGGTTTCTCCGGCAACTTCTCTTGCCCGGCATTCTCCTGAGCCATCACCGCGGCGCCACTCAAGCACGCGCTCAACGCCATCGCCGCCAACGACCTTCGCACAAACGACTTTCGCACAAACATTCGCCTCATAAACAACTTCTCCCTGGCTAAACACCTTGAAACAACCAACCTCCGTGACTCGTCAATAAGCGACATTGCGCACCGGCGCAACGTTGATCTCACGCACCGGCACGATCATTCCTTGACCGTCTTGAGTGCGTACTGGAATAAAATGTTCTCGCACCCGCAGATCGCGCCCCCGCTCGCGCCACCGGTCGATGACATTGCGAGGCAATTGCCGCTCTTCGGTATGCACCAACCGAGGATCGATGGGGAAAGGACTCCAAACGGGGACGCCTGCTTGATCGACCGGCAATTCGTTCGTCGCCATTCCCGTGGCTGGATCAACCCCGAACTCCGACTCGCTTGAAGGAGTCGATCCCGCCAACGACTCGACCGACCCGACTCCGCTGGCCCCAGGGACTTCGGCGATCGGCGAGGCAGCGCCCGGTAGGTTCGCCCCTTGCTTGCCCACGACGCTCACGCCCCAACCGGCCGCAAAAACGACCGCCCAACTGGCCGCGATCGCCAGCCAACGCAGAGCGGACGAACGCGGCGAACGAACGCTGCTCGAGGAATCGTCCGCGATCGCTGTCAGCCCACTCGATGGTCCACTCGCTGGCTCACTCGACGACCCACTCGCCATGTGTTCACGCTCGCCTCCGTGCCCTCGCTCACTTCGCCCCCAGACGCTTCCCAAGTCGCGCTCCAGCGCCTGAGCTTCCAGGAAAGCGGTAGCGCAGCGACGCCATCCCTCGGGTGTCGCCTCCAGCAACTCGAGCAACTGCCGGTACTCCGACTCGCTCAACTCGCCATCCACCAGCCGATCCAACTGTTCGGCCAACGGCCGGTCCGACGACGCGCGAGCGTCATGGTCTCCGTTGGTTGAACGGCTACCTGCAGTTGAACGGAAACCGCGATCAGGGCCAGTCTCTCCTTTCATGGTTGCGTCTCCACAAGCGAACGGGCGGCGAGTTCGTCGCGCAAACGTCGGCGAGCTCGATGGAGCCGCGTTTCCACGGCCGCATGACTCAGCCCCAATTTGCGAGCGATCTCGTGATAGTTCCAGTTTTCCGAATACTTCAACATGAGGATCTCGGCATCGCGCGGCGGCAACCGACCGAGCGCTTCGCGCACCAACCGCTGCCGCTCGTCGGCCAAGAGCCAATCGAGTGGATCGGGGGTGTGTGCGTCGTGCTCGACGGGCGGCCGAGCCGCGACGTAGCGGTCGGTCAGTTTCCGTCGCCGGCCGCATTTACGGCGGTAGAGCAGACATTGATGGATCGCCAGTCGGTACAACCATGGAGCGACTTTGGTCGCATCGTGCAGCGGAGCCGACTGACGGACGGCGGCGAGTGCAATTTCTTGCAAAACGTCCTCGACCGCGTCCCGCTCCCCCAGGCGCGCGTAGACCACCGTCCGCAGCCAGCGCTCGTGCGCTGCCAGCGTCGCGGCCCAGTCGAAGCGAGGGGAATTCGGCGAGTTCAATGGGTGCTCCTGAGGTGGTAGTTGCCGCTGAACGAGGTTTCTTGCCAAATTCCCTTTCCCACGCCCATAATACGCGGCTTCCTGGGGTCGAGGGTCGCGCAGATCCCCCTCCCCATAACTGCTCGCCCTGGTCCGTTCTCACGGGAACTTGTCGTCCCGAACGGTGCGAGCTCAGACCCTGTCGCCTAAGGTAACCTCCATGCGAATCACGATTTCCGCCCTGTTGGGCTCCATCGCTGTCGCCGGATCGCTCGCGTTGAGCGTCGGCTGCCAGCCCGCCAATCCCCCGGCGCCCGCCCCCGGCCCGAAGAGCTCGGCGCCTCCCCCCTCCAGCACCACCGGCGCCGCGGCCCCCAAGCAAGAAAAGGGGACTGAAGAAAAGGCCGACGAAGAAAAGCCGGCCGACGAGAAGCCCGCTGAGGAAAAACCGGCGGAAGAAAAGCCGGCTGCCGAAGAGAAACCGGCTGAGCCGAAGCCCGCCGAACCGAAGCCAGCCGAACCAACGACCGAGACCGAAAAACCCGCCACTCCTTCCAATCCACCGCCTGCCACCCCTGAAGCCGGGAGCCCCGCCAAGATGTCGATCCAGAAGTCACCGTTCGGCAAGACCGCCGAAGGTCAAGAAGTCAGCCTGTTCACCTGCGTCAATGCGAACGGTCTCGTGCTGAAGATGACCGACTATGGCGCGACCGTGGTGTCGGTCGAAACGCCTGACCGCGACGGCAAACTGGCCAACATCACGCTCGGCTTCCCCACGCTCGACGGCTACCTGCAACGCCATCCCTACTTCGGCTCGACCGTCGGTCGCTACGGCAATCGCATCGCCAAGGGTAAGTTCACTCTCGACGGCAAGGAATACTCGCTGGCCACGAACAACGGCCCCAACCATCTGCATGGCGGGAAGAAAGGGTTCGACGCCCTGGTTTGGAAGGCCGAGGAAGTGAAATCGGACGCAGGCGTGGGGCTCAAGTTTACCCTGCGCAGCCCGGACGGCGACGAAGGCTATCCCGGCAACTTGGATGTCGTGGTGACCTACACGCTGACGAACGCCAACGAGTTGCGGATTGATTACGAAGCCAAAACCGACGCCCCCACGGTCGTCAATCTGACGAACCACAACTATTGGAATCTGGGTGGAGCGGGCTCGGGGAAGATCCTGGAACACGAGCTGATGGTCGCGGCCGACAAGTTCCTGCCGATCGACGCCACCTCGATTCCCTCGGGCGAACTCGCGCCGGTCGCCGGCACGCCGCTCGACTTCACCAAGCCCGAGAAAATCGGCGCTCGCATCGAAGAACTGAAGCAAGCCCCGCATGAGACCAAGGGCTACGACCATTGCTATTCGCTGCGAGCTCAGAAGGGCGAGCTGGAATTGGCGGCTCGCGTGAAGGACCCGAAGAGCGGCCGAGTGATGGAGATCCTGACCACCGAGCCGGGCATTCAACTGTATACGGGCAACTTCTTGGACGGTTCGGAAGGTGGGAACAAGTACGAACAGCACGATGCACTCTGTCTGGAAACTCAACACTATCCCGACTCGCCCAACAAGCCCGACTTCCCGACCACTCGCTTGAACCCCGGCCAGACGTTCAAGTCGACGACGGTTCATCGCTTCTCGGTCGAGAAGTAGCCCGCTCGCTACGTAGCCCGCTCGCTACGTAGCCCGCTCGCTTCGCGAGCGGAACAGCCGTCGGCGAAACGGCGTTGCCCAGCAGATACGGCATTCGCGGGGCAACGCCGTCCGCAATTCCTGGCGCCCGTTCAGCAGGCGCAGGCGTCACTCGGTCGGAGGCTGATCGTCTCGCGAAGCGAGACGGCTACGTAGCCCGCTCGCTTCGCGAGCGGATCAGCTGTCGGCGAGACCGCGTTGCCCAGCAGATGCGGCGATCGCGGGGCGACGCCGTCTCTGCTGCTTTGGCGGAGCCAAAGGCAACTGTCGCCTTTACTGCTCCTTCGCCGCTGGCAGCTTTTCTAGCGTGCCAAACATATGGCCGCCGACTTTGTCGTGAGTCCATGTGCCGGCGTAGGTCTTGCCGTGGAATAGCACGCGAGCGCTAAACGTGCCCATGCCGGGGATCGTAAAGTTGTCCAAGGTGATCACGGGCGTCGTGCCCGCCCATTTGATCTCGATCGGCAATGGTAACGTGACGTCGTTGCCGCCGTACTTGATCCGCGCTTGGAGCAGCCAGAAGTCGCCGTTCTCCATCTTCGTCGCGCTCAAGATCGAATACTCTTCCTTCGCCGGCGGCACTTCCTTCCCCACCACCGTGAACTGACCCACCAACTTCACCCCGGACATCTCTTCGGCGAACTTCTTATACAACTCGTCCGCCGTAGGCGCCTTCTTCGCCCCGCCCTTGGAGCTCTCGTCCTTGCTAGCCCCCTGAGCAGCCGGCTTCTCCTGAGCCGCCGCCGACCGCGGTTGGAACTCATCGGTCGCGGCGACCACTCCCACCAGCATCCAGAGACTCAACGCAATCGGCCATCGTCCCGACTTTCGCATGACAATTTCTCCAAAGCCACCCCCGCGACCACCCTTCACCCTTCACCCTTCACACTTCACACTTTTTCCTTCTTCCTTCATCCTTCATCCTTCACACTTCATCCTTTAACTGCTTCGCGAGCTTCCTCGACGATTCGTTCCGGGGTGATGCCGAAGTGCTTGTACAGAGTGCCCGCGGGCGCGGACGCTCCGAACGACGACATGCCGACGAATCGCCCCTTCAGCCCGATATACTTGTCCCAACCCATGCGCAGGCCCGCTTCGACGGCCACGCGAGCGGTCACGGAGGGAGGCAGCACCGAGTCGCGATAGGCCTGGTCCTGCTCGTCGAACAACTCCCAGCTCGGCATGCTGACCAGTCGAGCTTTCACGCCGGCGGCGGTCAGTTGCTGGTGAGCGGTCAGGCAGAGCGCGATTTCGCTGCCGGTGCCAATCACAATCACCTCGGGTTTGCCATCCGCCGCGTCGGCCAGAATGTAGGCGCCGCGAGCGGTCCCGGCGGCGGGGCCGAATTGAGTGCGGTCGAGCGTCGGGACATTCTGGCGACTCAGCACCAACGCGGCGGGCCGTCGGCGGTTCGACAAAATCACTCGGTACGCTTCGGACACTTCGTTCGCGTCGGCGGGTCGCAGCACCATCAACCCCGGGATCGCTCGGCAAGCCGCCAGATGTTCGACCGGTTGGTGAGTGGGTCCGTCCTCGCCTAGGCCGATGGAATCGTGAGTGAAGATGTATAGCACGGGGAGCCGCATCAGGCTGCTCAACCGCACCGACGGTCGGACGTAGTCGCTGAACACGAAGAACGTGGCGCCGTAGGGGCGCAGGCCGGACAGAGCCAACCCGTTGCAGATGGCCCCCATCGCATGCTCGCGGATGCCGAAGTGCAGGTTTCGCCCGCCGTAGTTGGCATGGCCAAAGTGACCGGCGTCGGCGTGGTCCAGCATGGTCATGGTCGAGGGGGCCAGGTCGGCCGACCCGCCGATCAGCCAGGGGAACTTGGGGGCGACCGCGTTCAGCACCTTGCCCGAGGAGACTCGAGTGGCCAGTCCCTTGGGGTCGGCCGGGAAGACAGGCAGCGACGCTTCCCATCCCTCGGGCAACTCGCCCGCCCAGATGCGCCGCAGTTCGGCGGCCAGCTCGGGGTAGGCCTGCGAGTATTCCTGGAACTTGGCGTGCCATTCGGCTCGCAGCCGAGCGCCGCGAGCACCGAGGCCTTGGGCGAAATCGGCCTTGGCTTCGTCGGGGACCAGGAACTTCTGATCCTCGGGCCAGCCATAGGCTCGCTTGGTCAACTTTACTTCGTCGTCCCCCAGCGGGGCGCCGTGGGCGGCGTGCGAGTTGGCTTTGTTGGGCGAGCCGAACCCGATGATGCTCTTCAGCACCACCAGGGTCGGTTTGTCGGGCGTTTCGCGGAAGGTGTTCAGGGCGTGCTGGATTTGTCCCAGGTCGTTGGCGTCCTCGACCACCACGGTGCGCCAGCCCATCCCTTCGAAGCGTTTGGCGACATCTTCGCTGAAGGCGAGTTCGGTTTCGCCTTCGATGGTGATTTTGTTGTCGTCGTAGATCCAGCAGAGGTTGCCGAGCTGGAGGTGGCCGGCGATGGAGGCGGCTTCGCAGCCGATCCCTTCCATGACGTCGCCATCGCTGCACAGCGTGTAGACATCGTAGCCGAACAGTTCGAAGCCGGGGCGGTTGTAGCGAGCGGCGAACCATTGAGCGGCCATGGCCATGCCGACGCTGTTGCCGATCCCTTGGCCCAGCGGCCCAGTGGTCGTTTCGATCCCCGCCGACTCGCCATACTCGGGATGACCCGCGCACGGGCTATGCAACTGACGGAAGTTCTGCAGATCCTCGACGCGGATCGCGGGCTGGTCGAGCACCTGACCTGAGCCTACCCCTGGGCCGCTGAATTCGACCTTGCGGACGCCTGCCAGATGGAGGGTCGAGTAGAGCAGCATCGAGGCGTGGCCGCAGGAGAGAACGAAGCGATCGCGAGCGGGCCAGAGGGGATCGGCGGGATCGTACCGCAACGCCTGATTCCAGACGGCGTAAGTGACCGGCGCCAGCGCCATGGGGGTGCCCGGATGCCCGCTATTGGCCTTCTGCACCCCATCCATCGAAAGCGTGCGGATCGTGTTGATGGAAAGCAATTCCCGGCTGACAGGCGACATCGGCGATCGTCCTAACGGATGAGTCTAAAAACAACCAAACCACCACGAGGTATTTTCGACGGCCATCCTACGCCAGATCCCCACCGAAAAAAAGCGGAGAAGGAAGGGGGAAAGCCAGGGAATCTCAGCCAGTTCCCCGCCCGTTACCCACCCGGATCACACGCCCAGAGATCAGTGAAGATCAGCGCCGATCAGTGTTCCCAATCTCCCGGGGTCACGCCCCGACACCGCAGCCGGAGGATGGGAACACTGATCGACACTCATCCACACTGATCCATGCTCGGTGCATAGGTGATCCTCTGGCGTCTCAAGATCGATTCACTGGCAACTCGAGACGAGCGTTGCTGGCTTCGAGCGGGCGACTTTATTGGGGCAAGGAATAGCGTTGGAAAATCTAGCTTGAGTGCTGGACTTCTTAGTCGTTATCGCTAGATTGTGGGAGCTAAACGTGGGGGAACTTCGAGCTCGTTGGGCCGACTAGGTGACATCGGCAGTCAACCGAGCAGGAGAGCCAACGATGGATGGAACGGATTTCGAACAAGATGCGAACCAAGATTTTCAGTCGCTGTTTCGGAAGGTAAAGAGCGGCGATCGTGTCGCGAGCCGACAATTCGTAGAAGAGTACACACCTGTGTTACTCAAGGTCGTTCGTCGGTTTCTTCATTCGCGAATGCGTTCGCGATTTGACTCTATTGATTTCGTGCAAGGAGTGTGGGCGTCCGTTTTTCGCAATCCAGCGGGCGTTGAACAACTCGAATCGCGAGAAGCGGCAGCTCTTTATTTGGCGAGAATGGCTCGCAACAAAGTCATCGACGCCACCCGACGTTCGATCTATTGCAAGAAGAATGATCTTCGTCGTGAGTGTCAGCTCGATACGCTTTTCGAGGGCCACGAAGGTGAGAATGAATTGACCGACACTCGGCAACTCTCACCATCCGACCTCGTTCAATTGCGTGAGGAGTGGTTGCAACTTGTTGACACCCAGCCCGCGATCTTTCGCGAGATTTCATTCTTGCGGAGCATCGGCGCCACCTTCAAAGAAATCGCCCAAAAACTTGGGGTTCACGAACGCACAGTGAGACGATTCATGCGGAAGTTGGCCGCAAAGATGGAACTGCGGTAATTCTGTTCGCTCGACGTAGTCTTGCGCCCCACCCGCGCCGTGGGTGGGGCACGCAATGCTTGAATGACCGCGAGTTTCCAATCCACAACCTCTTTCGGCGTGACAACGGAAGGGCGTAGCGCCGATGCTTTTTGGATTCCTTCGGTGTCGCACGAGAAACGCGACTGCCTACCCTCCCCGCGGGAACTTTCTCCGTTCCCGCGGCGTCGAAGGGATCGGGTACAACTAGCGGTGGGCTTGGCGAGGATTTGGCTGGGCTCGGGGCGGCTGGTTGGGGATGGCTTATCTTGTTGCGGGGGTTCGAGTTATGAGACGGATTGCGGTTTCCGCCGTGTTCTTGGGCGTGTTTGCGGCGCTGGTGGCTGTCGCGGCCGGGCCGCGGGAAAGTCAGTGGAAGAAGGTGAACGAAGCAATCCAAAAAGGGCTCCCCAAGACGGCGATCCAGGAACTTAAGCCGATCATCGCCGACGCCCTCCGCGAAGGGCGGCACGCCGAAGCCACCCGAGCCATCGCGCAAACCATCGCGCTCGAAGGACAAATCGAAGGGTCCAAAGCCGAGGAAAAGGTCGTGCGGATGCGAGCGGAGATCGCCAAGGCGCCCGCTGAAATGAAGCCCGTCCTCAATACCCTGCTCGCTCACTGGTTCTGGCAATACTACCAACAGAACCGCTGGCGCTTCCTCCAACGCACGCAAACCGCCAGCTCCCCCAGCGATGACTTCACCACCTGGGACCTCCCCCGCATCCTCCGCGAAATCGACCAGCAGTTCGCCCAAGCGCTCGCCGACGCCCCCACCCTCCAAAAAATCCACATCGCCCAGTACGACGACCTGCTGTCCAAAGGCGCGCTCGACGACGCTCACCGTCCCACTCTCTACGACTTCCTGGCCCACGAAGCACTCGCCTTCTACACCTCCGGCGAACAGGCCGCCAACAAGCCGCAAGATGCGTTCGAACTCGCCGCCGATAGCCCGGCGCTCGCCCCCATCGACCAGTTCATCGACTGGAAACCGGCCGCCAGCCCCGACGACCAATCGCTCACCCTCCGCGCCCTCCAGCTCTACCAACAACTGCTCCGCTTCCACCAAAAAGACGACGATCGCACCGCGCTGCTCGACGCCGACCTCCTCCGACTCGCCTACGCTAAAAACACGGCCGTCGGCGACGAAGCCAAGACTCGCTACCAAGCCGCCCTGCGCCGGTTCGCCGACCAACACGCCAACCACCCCCTCTCGTCCCTCGCGCTCGCTCAACTGGCCCAACAAATCCACGCCGCTGGCGATTGGGTCGAGGCCCGTAAGCTCGCCCTCCAAGGCCTGCAACGCTTCCCCGCCAGCCGCGGCGGGATCGATTGCTTCAACCTGGTCAAACAGATCGAAGCGCCCGAATTGCAGTTGGCGACCGAACGAGTGTGGGCGGCCCCCTGGCCGTCGATCAAAGTCACCTATCGCAACCTGACCAAAGTCCACTTCAAGGTCGTCTCGTTCGACGTCGACGCTCACCTGAAATCCAACCGCTACTCCCCCCTCCAACTCGACGAAAACCAACGCCGAGCACTCTTGGCTCAACCCACGGCCCTCCGCTGGTCCGCCGACCTGGCCGCCACCGACGACTACCAACAGAAACAAGTCGAACTCCCCCCGCAAACCGACCTCAAGCCCGGCGCGTACTATCTGATCGCCAGCGCGAACGAACAGTTCACCGACAACAATAATCCGATCCAGTTCTGCGAGTTCTGGTTGAGCAACCTGTCGATCGTGGTGCGCAATCGGCACGGCGATGGCATCCTGGAAGGCTTTGTGCTCGACTCGCGTACCGGCGATCCGCTGGCCGGGGCCGACGTCACGCTGTGGCAACGTCGCAACAATTTCCGCACGCCAGGACCCAACCTGAAGACCGACGCCAACGGCTTGTTCCGAGCCGAAAACCTGTCGGGCGTCTCGATCACCGTCGACGCGCGAGCCAACGGCCAACGACTGGTGTCCGCTCACGAACAGGGAGTACACCAAGGAAGTCAAGTGACCCGGTCGTACTCGCGCACGTTCTTCTTCACCGACCGAGCTCTGTATCGTCCCGGACAAACCATCGAATACAAAGGGATCGTCTTCTCCGCCGCCCCCGAAAACGATCGCTACAAGGTGCTGCCCAACTATAAGTTGACGGTCGCGCTGCTGGATGTGAACGGCAAAGAGGTGGAACGGCGCGAACATGGCTCGAACGATTACGGCTCGTTCAGCGGCAGCTTCACCGCTCCCCGCGATCGCTTGATGGGACAAATGCGGATCGCCGTCGTGGGCGGCGGACCCGAGGCGCAAGGCCAGACGATGGTCAGCGTCGAGGAATACAAGCGGCCCAAGTTCCAAGTGTCGCTGGATGCTCCCAGCGACGCCGCCAAACTGAACGGACCCGTCAAGTTGACCGGCAAGGCCGCCGCCTACACCGGCGCGGCGATCGATGGCGCGAAGGTGAAATGGCGAGTGGTCCGGCAAGTGCGCTATCCCGATTGGTGGTTCTGGCGCTGCTGGTGGATGCCGCCGCAACCGGGCCAATCGCAAGAGATCGCCCACGGCACGGCCGTGACCGGCGTCGATGGCAAGTTCAACGTCGAGTTCACCGCGAAACCCGATCTGTCGGTCGACGAGGACTCCGAGCCGCGCTTCCATTACGCCATCCATGCCGATGTGACCGACGCCGCGGGCGAAACTCGCTCGGCCGATCGCTCGATCACCGTCGGCTACACGGCACTCGCCGCGACGTTGTCGGCCGACGAGTGGTTGGTGAGCGACAAGGCGGTCGAGGTTCGGCTGCGAGCGACGACGTTGGATGGCGAGGGACAGGTGGCCGAGGGGGTGGCGCGAGTCTACCGACTGAAGTCGCCCGAACAGGTCGCGCGTCCCAGTCTGACGGGCCCGATCTACGGCGGACCGCGCGGGGTACGAGGCCGAGGCGCGATCGCGGCGCCGGTCAACCCGCCGCCCGCCGATCCTTCGAACCCCCAATCGTGGCCGCTGGGCGAACAAGTGCTCGAAAAAGGACTCACCACCGACGCTCAAGGGAACGCGAAATTCCCCGTCGAATTGGGCGAGGGGATGTATCGAGTGAAGTTTGAGACTCGCGACAAGTTCGGCAAGCAGGTGACGGCCGAGTTGCCGCTGCGAGTGGTGACGCCGGCCGCGCCAAAGCTGGGAATCAAGATCCCCGATCTGTTCGCGGCGCCTCAATGGACCATCGAGCCGGGGGCTGAATTCACGGCGCTGTGGGGCACGGGCTACGAAACGGGTCGAGCGTTCGTGGAGGTCGAGCATCGGCAGAAGATCGTCCAAGCTTATTGGACCGAGCCGGGCAAGACGCAGACCGTCATCAAGCAGGCGGTGACCGAAGCGATGCGCGGCGGGTTCACGGTCCGAGTCACTCGAGTGCGCGAGAATCGCGGCTACCTGCACGCTCGTCAAGTCGACGTGCCGTGGACCAACAAACAGTTGACCATCCAATGGGAACGGTTCGTCTCGAAGCTGGAACCCAACCAGCAGGAGAAGTGGACCGCGATCGTGAAGGGACCCGATGCGAAGCGAGCGGTGGCGGAGATGGTCGCCGGTCTGTACGACGCGTCGCTGGATGCCTACCGTCCCCACTCGTGGCAGTCGTCGTTCGGCGTCTTCCGCCACGATCACTCGAATCTCCATTCACAGTTCGAGAACTCGGTCCAAGGCTTTCAATATTTCTTGGGGCATTGGCAAATCGAGCAGAAGGGCTTCAACGCGACCTACCGTTCGTTCCCGCCCGACTTGATCGGCGCGTTGACGATTTACGGGAACCCGCGGATGTTCTACCGTCGTGGGCGAGCATTGGGGATGGAGGCGGCAGGGGCCGCTCCGCCCGCTCCCGCGGCCGCCGCCGCTGATATGGATGCGTTCGGCGCGAATCGAGCGATCGATGGTTTGGCAGCCGAGCAGCGGGGGGAGATGCTGCGCAAGGGAGTGGCATTGGGTGAGAATGCCAAACAAGCGGCTGATAAGGGGGGAGGAGAAGGCGGGGCAGAGGGCGACGGCGGACCCGGCGGCTCGTCGGGCCCCGATCTTAACGCGGTCTCCGCTCGGAAGAATCTCCGCGAGACGGCGTTCTTCTTCCCCAAGCTGGTCGCCAACAGCGACGGCGAAGTGAAGATCGAATTCGCGATGCCCGAGGCGCTGACCGAATGGAAGTTCCTAGGGTTTGCGCACGACCGCGAGCTGCGTAGCGGCCTGTTGGTCGACAAAGTGGTCACCTCGAAAGATCTGATGGTCCAACCCAACGCACCGCGGTTTGTGCGCGAGGGGGATCAGATCGAATTCACGGTGAAGGTCAGCAACCAATCGGCGGCTCGACAGGTCGGCAAGGTCCGCCTGACGCTGGCCGACGCACGGACCGCTCAAAGCGTCGACGCGTCGTTCCAGAACAGCTCGCCCGAGCAAGAGTTTGACATTCCCGCTCAGGAATCTCGCACCTTGTCGTGGAAGATCAAGACGCCCGATGACGCGCCGTTCCTGATCTACAAGGCGGTCGGGTCGTCGGGCCGAGTGTCCGATGGCGAAGAAGGCTATCTGCCGGTATTGTCGCGACGGATCTTGGTGACCGAGTCGTTGCCGTTGCCGATTCGCGGGCCGGGGACGAAGGAGTTCCAATTCCAGCGCCTGATCGACAGCGGCAAGTCGGACACGCTGAAGCACAAGACCTACTCGATCCAAATGGTCTCGAACCCATCGTGGTACGCGGTCATGGCGTTGCCCTACTTGATGGAGTATCCGCACGAGTGCGCCGAGCAGACGTTTAATCGGCTGTATGCCAACGCGTTGGCTCGCCACATCGCGCAGAGCGACCCGAAGATTCGGCGAGTGTTCGAGCAGTGGAAGGGGACGCCGGCGCTCGATAGCCCTCTGACCAAGAACCAGGATCTCAAGGCGGTGGCGTTGGAGGAGACGCCGTGGGTGCGGCAAGCGGAGCGTGAGAGCCAAGCGCGGCGCGACGTCGGCATTCTGTTCGATGAGAACCGATTGAACGACGAGACGGCGCGGACGATGTCCAAGTTGGCCGACATGCAGTTGGGCGACGGCGCGTGGCCGTGGTTCCCGGGCGGGCGCGAGAACGATTACATCACGCTATATATCACGACGGGCTTTGGTCGGATGCGACATCTGGGCGTGAAGCTCGATATGGCGCCCGCCATCCGCTCGCTCGACCGGCTGGATGGTTGGGCCGACCGGATGTACCGCGACATCTTGGCTCGGAAGGTGGACAAGAACGACAACCACTTGTCGACCACGATTGCGTTGTATCTGTACTGCCGCAGCTTCTATTTGGAAGACAAGCCGATCGCCGCCGACAAAAAAGAGGCGGTCGATTATTGGCTCGGGCAAGCTCGCAAATACTGGTTGCGATTGAACGAGCGGCAATCGCAGGGACATTTGGCGCTGGGCCTGAAGCGGTTCGGCGATCGAGAGGCGGCGATCGGCATCGTGAATTCGCTGCGCGAACGCTCGGTGTCGAACGAGGAAATGGGAATGTTCTGGCGCGACACCGAGTTGTCTTGGTGGTGGTATCGAGCGCCGATCGAGACGCAGGCGGTCATGATCGAGGCGTTTGACGAAGTGGCGGGCGACGCGAAAGCGGTCGAGGACTGCAAGGTGTGGTTGCTGAAGCAGAAGCAGACGCAAGACTGGAAGACGACCAAGGCGACGGCCGACGCGGTGTACGCGTTGCTGTTGCGCGGCGCCAACCAGTTGGCGTCGGACGCGTTGGTGGAAGTAACGGTGGGTGGCGAGCGAGTGAAACCGGAGTCGGTCGAGGCGGGCACTGGTTTCTTTGAGGAGCGTCGATTGGGCGGCGAGATCAAGCCCGAGTTGGGTCGAGTTTCGTTGAAGAAGGTCGACGCCGGAGTCGCCTGGGGCTCGGTCCACTGGCAATATCTGGAGGATATGACGAAGGTGACCGCGTACGACGGCACTCCGCTGAAGTTGCGGAAGACGTTGTATACGAAGCGAGCGTCGAAGAAGGGGCCGGAGTTGGCTCCGGTGACGGGCGAAGTGAATGTGGGCGACGAGTTGGTAGTGCGAGTGGAGCTGCGAGTGGACCGGGACATGGAATATGTCCACCTGAAGGACCAACGCGGCTCGGGGACCGAGCCGGTGAATGTGCTGAGCGGTTACCGATACCAGGATGGGTTGGCGTACTACGAGTCGACTCGGGACACGGCGAGCCACTTCTTCATCGACTACTTGCCGAAGGGCGTGTATGTCTTCGAGTACTCGACGCGAGTGCAATTGAAGGGTCGTTATCAGACGGGCATCGCATCGATCGAATGCATGTACGCCCCCGAGTTCAATAGCCACTCGGAGAGTTTCTGGTTGGAGGCAAAATAAAGTTGCTTGTAGCGGAATTCGCAAGAATTCCGCCGTCCAGCGCCAGCGGCAGGTAGGCGAAAGCGTGGAAACTCTGCGCCAAACGCATCGCTGAGGTTTGGCGCCATTCGCCGACGGCTGTTCCGCTCGCGAAGCGAGCGGGCTACGTCGAAGCGAGCGGGCTACGAATCGGGCGGGCTGCTGCTACGAATCGCGGTCGACGAGATATCGGCGCGGAAGGTTTGCTCGTCGACCGATTCACACAACGAGCGGAGAGAGGCGGGGAGGTCGAGTGAATCGAGGGTGCGGAAGGGACCGTTTAGCGTTCGGCCAAAGACTAGAAACCGACAGCCGTGGCGAGCGATCTCGGCGTGCGATGCTTGCAACGACTCGGCCGTTCCGCCGTGATACTTGGCGTTGCCCACGCGAGCGATCGTGTCGGCGCCGACAATAAACAACGCCCCCGGAAACAGACGACTCTTCTCCGCGAACGTCGGCGCTCGCGTCAGCCATAATCGCTCGCCGCCGCCAAACTGCCTCCCTCGCGTCGCAATCTCCGTATAGTCCAGCGGCGGCTTGTCGACGTTCTCGATCGACAACTCAAAATCGACTCGCCAGCCTGTGAGCTCGGTTGCCACCCGAGCCATCTCGCGATGACCGTCATGCAGGGGATTGAACGCCCCTGGAAATAGAATTCGTACGGGCGGTTCGTCAAGCTCGGCGAGCTGGTCGCCGCTCGCTGGCTCGCTCGCAATCCCCAGCGTCGTGGCCGATCGAGCGGGATCGGTGTAAACCACTCGCCCCAGATGCCCCAGTGTGAGCGCTTGCCATGCCGCGGGCGCGTCGGTGTGGAGGCGTTCGAGCGACTCGTCGTCGGCAAGCGGCTGCGGACCGTCGAGTGCTAAGTCGGACGCAGTGGGAGGCGTGCGAAGGCCAGCGGCGGCGCCCATGGCTGCGATGATCAATTCACTGACGATCTGCTCTTCCTCCAGCCGAGAGCGTCGGTTGCTGACGAAGTGGACCGTATAAGTCGTTGTGCTTGTCGCGGATTGAAGAGCCACATGAGCTCGATGAGCTCCCCGCTTCGGCCGGTCGCTCGCTAAACTCGCCGTACATCCCACGCCGATCACGTCGCTAAGTTCGTTGGCCTTAGCATCAGGCGAAGTGACATCCTGCGAAGCGGCATCAGGTGAATGCGGTATGGTGGAGTCGTTCGACCAACGGCGAGCTCGCATGTAGGCGGACATGGCCATCAGGCGAGCGGTTCGCTCGCAGCAGTAGCGTTCCGGCCGAGAGTGCAGGAAGGCGTCGAGCGCCGCGGGAGCATACGGCACCGTGGCCTCGAGGATCGAGCGCGAACCTCCTGGGACTGAGAGCAACCACGAGATGGCCGTCGCACCGCCGCCCGTGACCGCCAACACGAACGAGCGGCCCGCTTGATGCAGTCGCTGAATGGACTCCGTCGGCAAAGATTTCACGCCAGTCTTCTACCTCACGTCTAACGAAAGAAAGACTTCCAGTCCGTCGCTCCTCCTCCCCGTACGACGGACTTCTAGTCCCAAAACAAGCTCATGCCTGCCGTGATTTTCGACGCCGCGGCGCTCGAACGCAACGCGCGGACCCGCAGCCCAGCGAACCGAAATCGGTGGCATGACGGTCGTCCAGGTTGTCGGTGTTTCATTGTCGATAATTTCTTGGGTAAGGCGTCAATCGAGATACCGGAGCATCCAGACCCCGGCTTCACATGCGTCGCGTCAACATTGCAGTGACACGATTCGGTCGAGGAGGCGGAAGAGCACCGAGTGCCAGGGATTCCAAGAGAGGAGGCGGAACACTAAACGTCTCCCGGTCTTCACGATCTGGCAAGGAACGAGCATAACCGCGTGGAGGAATGTGTCGAACTCCATGCGTAGCAGCGTGCGTTTTTCTTTCTCGTGCTTCTCTTTCCAGCGAGCATCGACCGGTATCAACAACGCCCACCAGGCTTTCAAGCTCCATGCCAACGCCGCCATGACCATGTACGCACCGTTGCTCACCATGCAACCCAACGGCATGTTCGTGGCGTGAACGCCTCCCTTGAGTTGACCAATGAGATTCTCCTGATCGCAGCGCGAGTTGGCCTCGAAGACGATCTCCTCTCGCGATACCGTGACAATGTTCGTGATGTAGAAGAAGTAACGAATCTCGTCGAATAACTCGCGTTGTCCGTCCACGCCCCTCGCTCGCGTCAGGTTCTTGCGAATAACGACGATGCGGTAAGACTTCTTGCACGCCACGGGTTGGTAATCGAACTCAGCGACATCCTCGTCCACCAGTTGAACGTCCTCGAAACCGCGTGCTTCGACGATCGGCTGCTTGCAGTTCTCGGGGCGCGCTCGCGGAGTGGTGGCCACATGGTACTTGGCCGGCCTTTTCAGCTTTCTCCAGGCGGATTCGGGCAAATCATCGGCGAGACCTTTGAGCTTTCCGCTGGCGTCCATTCCAAAGACGAACTTGACGCCCTGCGAATTCCAGCCGTCCAGAAACTCGGTCTGCGAGAAGTCGGTGTCGCCGCGCAACAGAATCTCGCGGAACCCGGCATCCTTGCAGAGCTTCACGGCGCGATCCAAGTACTCGGCAGCGTCCGCGTGCGAGGGAACGTTTCCCGGGCGATTAACCAGAAACAACGGCTCGCTCGTGTTCGCGAGGGAAACAACGAGCGGATGATAGCCCCAGACCTTCTTATACGAGTACTCCATGCCCAGCTTGCACTCTCCCAGCGTCTCGCACACCGTGCCGTCCGCGTCGATTACCGCACGATCAAAGAACTCCTGCGGTTGCTGACGCCACACTTTCACGCGGGTGTCGTTGAAGACCGCTTGCAACTCGTCCACCTCTTCGGCAACGAAGCGGCGACAGAAATCGCCAGCCGTGGTGGGGTCCGGGATTCGTTCGGCGCCCAGCGCGTCGAGATAGACCTCGTCGTTACGCAACCGTTCGAGATGCTCCAGCCGCCTGTTGCCCGCAAGCACATTGAACGCGATGTTCAGTACGTGGTCGGATTCTTGGTAGGGGCGATGCAATTTGAGGACGGAGATGCGTTGGTCAATCGCGTCGACCAGGCCAAGGCGGCGCGCCATCAAGTGCATGGCGCCAATGCCGCCCGCTGCCAGTCCGTTACCACGCCCCGACACTTCGTACTCAACGTTGCTTGCGGTGAAGGCCGGTTTCTCCTGAGGCGCCATCTCTCGTTGGCCAAGACGAGCCTCGATCCGACGCTTGCGTTTCTTGAGTTCGCGGGCGATACTGGCCTTCACTTGAAAACCTCCGTGTGCGTGTGGGTTCTTCTGTTTCGTGTACCAGAATAAACCCCGGAAACTCACGGAGGTTTTCGTGTTTTCAGGAGTTTTGTGCGGTATCTAACCGCAGGCGTAAGCTTGTTTAGGGTCTAGTCCGTCGCCCATCCCCACTCACCCTTCCACCGGCCCCCGAAAAAACCCACTATCAGCCGGCGCCGAGTAGCGAATATCAAGCGCAGGACTGGTTGAAGGTTTTCCATCCTTCAGCGCGTGCAGCGCCAAGTCGAGCACCGTGCTGGTCAGGAGAGTGCGTTCAACGGGGTAAGGCGATCGGTTCGAGTGGAAGAACTGTTCGATATTCCACACCAGCGGATCGAAGAACCGTGCGCCGGGCGGAATCGGTAGGTAGAAGTTCGACGCGACCGGGAGGGGCGAGCCGCGTTGGAAGCCTGCGAACGAAAAGTCCGAGACTTGTTCGATCAAGTTGACGACCGACCCGCGGGCGCCATCGCGATACTCGACCAAAATTGCCAGCGGCTTCTTCACATTCTCACGCACTGGCCCGACGTTGTTGCTCGGCGACACTCGGAGAGCGGCTTGCAGCAGCGTTTCGGACATGCGGCCCGCTTCGAGCGCCTTCCAGACCGCATCCCCCTCGAGACACTCGACCGATTTCACGCCCGTCTCGCCGCCAGCTCGCCGCTCCAGCATGCACTGCAACACTTCGAGTGCGTGGAACAGATAGATTTCAGGGGCGCCGCGATCGAAGCCGAAGGTGACCAGCCCTTCGGTGAAGGGAGTGCCCAAGGGCGGCTCGATCTGCGGCACTCGCCAAGTGACAGGCAGCGACGAGCCGGCCATCAAGCCAAAGCCCATCTCGCGAGCGGTGCGGACCATTTTCGCGGCCAGTTGATGATCGTACGACAAGTGCTTGTCGACAAAGATGGGCGCCGTCTTGCCACTCTTGCGAAACACCTGAACGATCCGCTCAAACATCTCGTAGCGCGGATACAGCACCTGATTCCAGTCGTTCACCGGATAGTCGCCATGCTCGATGATCAACAGCACCGCGTCGACGTCCAACGAGTTATCGCCGCCGAGCGCCGCGGCCACCGAGTCGCATACCTCGACTTGGTATCGCTTGCCGTACTCGCGCCCCAAATCGTCGGGCGGATACTGGTCATTGAACATGCGGACCAGTTGGAGTTGGGGCTGGTGATGAAACCCGTTGCGCTGAAACCCATGGATCACTCGCCCGCAAATGTGGTAGGCATGCGAGCGAAGGCGATAGATCGAGTTGATCGCCGCCACTCGCAGCTTGCGTCGCCCATCGGCCGCCTCCGCCTTCCGCGGCGCGGTGGACGGTTCGTCCGCGATCGCCGAGTTGACGGGGAGGGACGCGTTGGGTGCGAGGGGGGAATTCATCCAGGCCGAGGCAGCCACCGCCCCGCCCGCGGCGTGTAGAAACCGGCGTCGATCAAAGTCCAAGTGCGACATAACCACCTCGAAGCTCACGGGCTAGCAGTTTAGGCGTTAATTTCCCAGGCGATTGTAGAGCAGTCCGCGACGGCCAGACAGTTGCCTGCAAAGTACGACGGACTTCTAGTCCGTCGCTCTGCCCTGCGCGTTGCGGCAGTGAGGACCGTGGTGTGCCGCAGGCTAAAGGACTGGCGTGAAGCATGTTCCGCACGCAGGAAATCGACGGACTAGAAGTCCGTCGTACAGGCGGATCGACGGACTGGAAGTCCGTCGTACAAAGGAGGGGAATGCTTGGCGCTAGGTTGATTGACGACCGTCGTTGGTATGCAATAGACGGCTCAACGAAGCATCATCAGGTGAGACGATCCATGGCCAAGCGAGTTCGATCGGTCGGCAAGTCACGCAGAGAGTCCGCGGAGTCAGACGAATCGGGGAAGAGTAAGCGAGCGGCGAAGACTAAGCCGAGCGGACGCGGACGCTCGTCGACCACCCCCGCAACATCACTCACTCCATCGTCGCCCACGCCCCGCGACTCAGACGACATTGACTCAAGCGATGGCGGCTCGGGGCGTTTACGCATTGGCGACGACTGGAACGCTATCAACATTATCGCTCTGTCGCAATCGAACCCGCTGAAGGCGGTCGCCGAGTTTGTCGAGAACAGCATCGACGCGGGAGCGAAGAATATCGTCATCGTTCGTGGGAAAGAGGGAGGCGACTTGTTCCTGCGGATTTCGGACGATGGCAAAGGCATTCCACTCGACGAGAACGGCATTCCGAACTTCAAGTATGTCGCCACTCATATTTGCGACTCGATCAAGCGGCAACTCAAATCGCAAGGACAGAAGGGGCTGCAAGGCGAGTTCGGGATTGGGTTGTTGAGTTTCTGGACGGTGGGCGAGCGACTCTCGATGATTTCGGCCGCGCGTGACGGCAAGTCGTACGAGATGCGCATGGAGCGAGGCGTACCAACATACCGCGTCCTGAAAACTCGACGGCTCCTGCCCGAACACGGCGCCGAGTTGACGATTCGGCCGCTGTTGAGCGGCATTCGTCACTTTAGCGGCGAAAAGCTGCAATGGTATTTGGCGTCGGAATTGCGCGATCGCATTCGAACAGCGGGAGTGCGAATCCGCATCATCGACCGACAGACTCGCAGCGAGTATCCCGTCGAACCGCGACAGTTCTCGGGACAATTGCTGCATTTGCCGACGCCGACCGCAACCGACTCGGGCGAGATTTACGTCGAGTTGTATTTGGCGGACCCGAGCGACGAGCGGCACATTGGGCTGTACCGCGCGGGGACTCGAGTGCTGCCGAGCCTCACGGAGATCCCGGAATTTGACCGACATCCCTGGAATAGTCGTTACTTGGAAGGGCTGATCGATGCTCCCTTCTTGACCATCTCGCCGGGGACGCGGACCGGAGTGATCCACGATGCGGCCCTTAGCAAATTCATCGAGGCGCTACAGCCGGTCGAAGCGGCGCTCGTGCAACTGATTCAGCAGCAGGAAGAAGCGGAGCGGGAGCGAGCGAGCCAACAGACATGGCGCTCGATCCGCCGAGCTTTCCAGGAGGCGCTGTTGGCGTTGCCCGACGATGAATATGAATGGTTTCGCATCGCCGACAATCGAGGGCGCGGCAAACAAGACTCGGGCCAGCCTGGTTTGCCATTGTCGGGTAACGCATCGCCAACGGGCGAAGGGGCTGAACTGGGAGACGCGGCGGAAGACGATGGCGAAGGGGAGGTCGAGTTCTTCGAACACGCCGGTCCGCTATTCAGCGTGAAGGTAACCCCGTCGTCGACCGTCGTGGCGGTGGAGCAATCCAAACAGTTGCGAGCGATCCCCCGCGATCGCAGCCGTCGACCGGTCGACAAGAACCTGACGTATCACTGGGAGATCGTCGAGGGAGGTGGAACGCTGTCGGCAACCGACGACGCGCTGGTGTCTTACACCGCTCCACCCGAGCCGATGTTGGTGCGATTGCGAGTGACGGTGACTCAGGACGACGTGGTGTGTCAGGGCGAAGCGCTGGCGACCGTGACCGATTCGCTGATCTCGGATCGACGCGACTCGGCCGATCGTCGCGGCCTGCCGAGCTACACGTTTCAGAATGCGCCGGGTCAGTTGTGGCGGTCGCGGTTTGACGTCGAGCAGAATGTGATTCTGATTAACAACGGTCACCGTGATTTTGTTTACGCGTCGCGCAACAAGACACTGCAATTGCGCTACATTTGTCGATTGTTCGCGAAAGAGTTGGTGGTGAGCAACTTCCCGGGTCAGCGGCCCGATCAGTTACTGGAACGGATGATTGAGCTATCGATGTACACCGAGGAGAACTTGCGATGACGCGGCGGAACCAGCGGAACCACGGGAGTCTGATGCTGTTACTGGGATGCGCCGCGACCTGGGTGACGGGGATGCAGACTCGCGAGTCGCTCGCCGAAACCCCTAGCGTGCGAGCTCGGTATACGAAGTACGAATATCGAGTGCCGATGCGCGACGGCGTCAAGCTGTTCACGTCGGTCTATGTGCCGAAGGACGCCAGCGAGCCGTATCCGTTTTTGCTGCGCCGCTCTCCTTATAGCTGCAAGCCGTATGGAGTGGATCAGTATCCCGATCGCTTGGGGCCGTCCGACGAGTTATGCGAGAGCGGGTATATCTTCGTCTTTCAAGACGTGCGTGGTCGCTGGATGTCCGAGGGCGAGTTGGTGAATATGCGACCGCACATTCCGGCCAAGCGAGGGCCCAAGGATGTGGACGAGTCGAGCGACACGTTCGACACGATCGAGTGGTTATTGAAGAACATCCCCAACAATAATGGTCGAGTGGGACAGTGGGGAGTCTCGTATCCGGGTTTCTATACGTCGTGCGGCATGATCGATGCTCATCCGGCGCTGAAGGCCGCCTCGCCTCAAGCGCCGATCTGCGATTGGTTCATTGGGGACGACTGGCACCATCATGGCGCGTTTCAGTTGACGCATGCGTTTAACTTCCTGGCCAATTTTGGACGTCCACGCCCCTCGCCGACGAAGAAGTTCGACCACAAGTTCGAGCACGGGGTGGCGGACGGATATCAGTTCTTCCTGCAACTCGGGCCGCTGGCGAACGCGGATGCCAAGTATTTTCAGGGGCAGGTGGAGTACTGGAACGAGTTGATGCGGCACGGGACTTACGACGAGTACTGGAAGGCGCGCGACCTGCGCAAGCATCTGAAGAACATCAAGCCGGCCGTGTTAACGGTGGGCGGTTGGTTTGACGCCGAGAATCTGTTCGGTGCACTCGAAACATACCGAGCGGTCGAGCAATCGAGTCCGGGGTGTGCGAACACGATCGTGATGGGGCCGTGGTCGCATGGACAATGGTCCAGCGGCGACGGGGCGTCGTTGGGCGACGTCGTGTTTCACCAGAAGACGTCGGAGTTCTATCGCGCGAGCATCGAGTTTCCGTTCTTCGAACATTATTTGAAGGGGCAAGGCGATGGTCGTCGCCCCGAGGCCTGGATGTTCGAGACAGGAACGAATCAGTGGCGACAATACGCTCAGTGGCCGCCCGCGGGCGTTCGTCATCGCGAGTTGTACTTCCGCGCCGACGGGAAACTCGCTTGGGACTCGCCCTCCGACTCGGATCGCAACGGCAGCGGCGCTGGCAGCGCGGCGTTCGATGAGTATCCCAGCGACCCTCGTCGACCCGTGCCTTACATGGAGTCGATCGATACGGTGATGTTGAAGGAGTACATGACGGCCGATCAGCGGTTTGCGTCTCGTCGACCCGATGTGTTGGTGTTTGAGACCGAAGAGTTGGAGCGAGACACAACGATCGTGGGACCGATCGAAGTGGAACTGCATGTGGCGACTACTGGAACGGATGCCGACTGGGTGGTGAAGTTGATCGACGTCTATCCGGACGATCTACCGGCGCCGAATCCAAATCCACGTGGAGTGCGTTTGGCCGGTTATCAGCAATTGGTGCGCGGCGACATATTCCGCGGCAAGTTCCGCGAGAGCTTCGAGCAGCCGAAGGCCTTCGAGCCGAATCAGCCGTCCGTGGTGAAGTTCCGATTGCAAGACGTCTGTCACGTGTTTCGCCCCGGTCACCGCATCATGGTGCAAGTGCAGAGCAGTTGGTTCCCATTGTTTGATCGCAACCCGCAGAAGCTGGTCGACATCTATGCGGCGAACGAGGGCGATTTTCAGAAGGCTACTCACAAAGTCTACCGCTCGCGCGAGAAAGCGAGCCGCCTGAAAGTGTTGACGTTGGGGCAATAAAGTTGCCTTTGGCTCCGCCAAAGCAGCAATAACCGCAACCCCGCGAGCGCCGATTCGGTGCGACTTACGCGGCCACTCGTAGGGTGCCGTCAAGCCGCAGGCGCAGACGCATCACGCGTACCAAGCGATCCGCCAGGCCGAGAGAAGCCCTGCACTCGCGGCGGCGTTATCGAAGACGCCACGCCAACTCAACGAGAAGGTGCGTTTTCACCGGGCGGTGGGGGAGCATCCGGTGATGGCAGAATCGCTCGCCGCCCGGTTCGACTTACGCGAAAACTCGTAGGGTGCTGTCAAGCCGAAGGCGCAGACGCACCACGCGCACCGAACAATTCGCCAGTCCGAGAGAAGCCCTGCACTCGCGGCGGCGTTATCGAAGACGCCACGCCAACTCAACGATAAGGTGCGTTTTCACCGGGCGGTGGGGGAGCATCCGGTGATGGCAGAATCGCTCGCCGCCCGGTTCGACGCACCCTACTTTTGGCTTTTTTCAAAAATCTTGCGATCGCCTGAGAAAATCCTGGGCGTCGAGGCATTACCTGATAGTGCGTCCAGAACGGCTCGAAGCTGTTCCAAGCCGGCCTGAAGGAATGGAATAGCTAACC
This sequence comes from Pirellulales bacterium, assembly GCA_046349915.1. Classification (GTDB taxonomy): domain Bacteria; phylum Planctomycetota; class Planctomycetia; order Pirellulales; family Pirellulaceae; genus CAIXSC01. Next base: position 831,361 of record JAXMBL010000005.1, read on the forward strand.
AAGCGATTCGACCTACAATGCAGGCTACCAATGCAGTTTTTCTTCCAAGAATCTTTGACGAGGAATCAGACGATGCGGCAGTTTTTGATGATGGTGATGTTGGGACTTTGCCTTGCGATGGTTGGGTGCGGCGAAGGAGGCGGTGGGTCGGGCAGCTCCAGCAGCGGATCATCCAGCTCGGCGCCCCCGCCCGCTCCTGTCGCCGTCCCGTCGGTGTCGAGCGAAACGCCCATGCCAGAGCCGTCCACCCCAGCGACGCCGCCCGCGGACAACCTGCCTCAGACCGACACGCCGTCCGAACGTCAATAGTTCGACGATTCCCCTCGCCCCTCATCGACACTCGCCGGATGGACTTACCTCATGTCGCGACTTCAACGAGTGGGAGCGGTTTGGAGTGAGCTCAACCAACATCGGTGGGCAAAAGTGTTGCTGGGATCAGCACTCGCCGCCTCGCTGCTCGCTCTGATCATCTGGGGCGTGTGGGGACGAGGCGGCGGCATCTGGCTCGATGCCGAACGCGTGGGGCGACACGATGCCGCCACGCTTTCGAAGCTGGGCAAGGATCTCAAACTGCTGCTCGAGTGGGATCCGCCCTTCGCCCAACTCGCGGCAAGCGAGACGTTGGCCGAGTGGATGCGAATGCCGACCAATGCGTCCGCTCAACGCTGGGAAGAGTTGATTCGCAGCGACGGCCGCGAGTTCGCTCGCATCAACGGCATGGTCAATCTGCTGCGCAACGCCCCCTGTGCGGACGACCCCCGTGCGGACTTGGAAAAGTTGCAGAAGCTGGAGCAGGCGGAACTGGTCCGCGAACTGCATGGTCGTTTCCGGACGATCGCCGAACAACGCCGCGCCGCGAGCTTGGTGAAGATCGCCCAACTGCCCGAGCATCGCCTGCTGTTGGAACGTTGGCGAGTGTCCGCGGTTCCCGTGCCGTCGGCGGAAACCTCCCGCTGGCGGTCGCTCTGGGCGACCACTCCCGCGACCACTGTACGTTGGGCCGAGTCGTTGCGAACGGCGATTGAGCAACAGATTGAGCCGCTAGAGCAGTTGTATCGAGCGGCCGACGCGAAGGATGAAATCCGGCTGGGACAAGCGGGCGAAATGCAACTGGTGCTCAAGCGGCTCCTGGCCCGCGACACTCAACGACCAACCGTTGTTTACTCGGGCACTCGTACGCTTTCCGATTGGGAGCTATGGGTGCGTGCTCAAGCAAATCTGGATGGCGAGCAGGACGAGCAAGGGGCGAAGGTCGTCGCGGGTCAATTGCACGAGTGGGATACCGGGTTGCGACTGGTCTGCGTCCCGTGGACTCAGGCATCATCGGGCGTCAAAAACTTCCGGCCCATCTGGCCGCCCGACTCGCTGTCGGCGGGCTGCGAGTTGCCTCGGGTGAACGAGTTCCTGCGGGACTCGGGGCTGCCTCGATCATGGCTGGCCGCCAAAGCGACATTGCGAGCAACGGGCGATTGGGATCAACCTCGAGTTACTCTTCGTTTTGAGCTGGCGTCTCCACAGTTTCCCGATTGGCGGTCGGCAGTCGAGTGGGAAATGCCGCAATCGCAGGTATCCGACTGGCGTCAGCAAGTGGCTAAAGCGTCCCAAACGGCGCGGCAGAGTCTGCTCGACCATGTGTTGGGACTGACCGAGTATTGCGGCTGCCCGGCGAAGTTCGAATCGATCCAGGGCGATGCTCGCGGCGTCCAGCTTACCCTGACGCATGCTCAATGGGGCGACTTGCGATTGTCGGGCGCGTTGGACGACGATGGCGAGTTGGATTGGCGACCTCTGCCACCGGTCGAAGACCGTTTGAAGCTGTGCGAACACTTAATCCGGGAGCGACCGGAATTGAAGCCGCACGCATCGCGGCTGGTGGTAACGGCCGTGAAGTTGGCGCCCGACCGTTCGGAAGTAGAAGTGCAGTGGAAACTGCGTCCGTTGCCTGGCGAGTCGAAAGAACCTGTCACGCTGGCTTGGAAGAGTGACACGAAAGCGACTCAGCCTTCGCCTGCGTCCAGTGTAGTTGGTGTGCCGAAGTCGTTGCCGCCACCGCCGCCTACCGTGGTCACTCCAACGCCTCCAGGTCAGCCACCCGCGACTCCCGACGCAATACGGCAAGCGGCCGAAGCTCACTTGGCTCGCGAATATCGGGTGTTGGGTAAAGCGCTGCGAGCGATGGTGGCGCCGGTAGAATCGGGCGTGGCGCTGCATCTGGCGCTGAAGATCTCCGACTGGCCCGAGCTATCGTTAGGGCCGGTGACGACGGCGACCGTCGCAGAAGTGCCGGGCCAGATCGATACGCTGTTGGGGCGAGAAACAGTGACCGCCGCGATCGACGAACAATGGCATGATGCGAAGGGCCTGCTGAAACATGGTCGCTACGGTGAGATTCATAGCGAGCTGACCGACTGGGACCCACGCAAGGGTCGAGCGAAAATCCGCAGCGCCATCAACTTCCCCTACATCGGCTCGATCGATTGGGAAGAGAAGGCTGAGTCCCAGCTCGACGGCGCCTGGACCATGATGGACGAACTGGCGTTGTCTAACGAGCTGCGACCTGACGTGGATGAAGCGTTGACGAGCGCTCAGGAGGAGATGCTCAGTTGGATCGGGTTGGGCGGGGTGGGGCGCGTCGAAGTTGATCCGCAGGGGATTGAAGGAAATCGCTGGCTGACGATGAATCCGCCGAGAATCTCGCTCCGTTGCTGGGCGCGAGTGCCTTACTTGGGAGTGAAAGTGCAAGCGGGTCGCTGCTGGCTGGATGGCAGTGGACTGCACGCACCGAAAGAGTTGGGCGTGGCGATTCCGGGGACGATTACGCTGCCGTACTTTTCGTTGAGCGAACCCTCGATTGCGTTGGGGCTGGGTGAACGTTCGCTAAACCTGGCGGGCAAAGTCACGCCGCCTTCACCGCCCGGACCGGTCAATCCCTGGCTCGATGTCGGCTACACCGAACTCGCCGTGGGCGGCGAGTTGCATAAGGAAGGCTGGAAGGCGCCGAAGCTGCGCGGCACGGGCGATCTGGCGGTCGCGGGTTCGACCAACTTGGCGCACGGCGGCTTGGGGGTCGATTTCAGCAAGGGAGACATTGATGGCGACTTTCTCGCGCGAGCACCGCTGCCGGGCATGGACACCGTCCCCGCGCGACTCGACGGGAAACTCGCTTATCGCGGCGATGCGGGCTCGTTCGACATGGGAGGTCGCGGCACCGTGTTCAGCCAAGAGGTCGCGAACTTGAACTTCTTGATGGGCGAGAAGAACGCCCAGGAAGAACGGCCGTTTGACTTAACGGGTCGAGTGCGAGTTCCCTATGTCGCCTCGCTGACCGTCAAGGGAGACGCCGCGAAGAAGATGGATCGATTCACTTTACGAGGCAAAGGGAGTTCGGGCCCGTTCACTTGCCGCTTCACCGCGACCGAAGATGGAGTGGAGACCGAGACAGGCGTGGAGAACGGCAAGGGAGGCACCACTTATGTCGACGAATGGGACCCGTCGCTGGCGACGTTGAACTTGCCCGATCCCGAACCGAACCAACCGGAACCCACCACGGCCTTGCGGCAGTTGGCGCAGAGTGCGCCGCAACGACCCGCGACCGAGGCGGAACTGAGATTTGCCGCCTCGCGTCATTCGGTGACGAAAGATCCCGACGAACAGAGCGGACCTCGGCCGGACGTGCGCGTGTCGGATACTCCTCCGCGAGCGTATCGCGAATATGGACGCAGTGCGTTCAAGTACGATGGCAGCACATTGGTCGTGAGCACGGACGATGGACGAGTGCTCTGTCGCATTCCGGCGGAGCACCGAGCAGGGATCGATATCAATGGCTCGGGACTCTCGCTCGTCACGGAATGGGCCGCGGGCGGAGGCGGGGAGATCTTGTTCGGTCAGATCGATCAAGGGAAGTGGCTGCGGATCAGTTACGCGCAGGATCAGTCGAGCCGGCCGTCCAGTGTTCGCACGCTCGAATCGTTGGGCATTGTCAACTCTCGAGTCGATGCGTCGTTGGCCGACTTTAAGCGTCGTCGCGAGTTGCCGTGGCGCATCCTGAAAGTGGCCTTTGAGCTGGGAGTGTTGCGGTCAGCGGGACAAGGCGATGTGCTGAGTCCACAGCGGTTGGCCCATCCCGATCAGTTAGACGGCTATGCGTTTGAAGTTCCGCCTCGCGCGGATCGAGCCGAGAGCTTGCCTCCGAATCGCCGTTGGCTGTGGTTTGACGAGGGCGTGATCCAGTCGATCGATTTGGCCTCGCCATGGGTGGATCGCGAGTGGGAGAGCCGAGCGGACTTTTTGCAAGCGGTGCGTGAGGGCGAACGGGGCCTGCGAGCTCACCTGCAACGTCCCGTGCTCGTGGCGACCTTAGCGGCGGTCAAGCCGCCCGATACAGCGTGGAATGAATGGGTATTCGGTTGGGTGGTTCAGCGTCGTAAGGACCTCGCTCACGATCATCTCGTCTGGCGAACTCGCGAAGGTTGGCGACAGTTGGAACTTGCGGACCACTCGCTTGCCGACGACGACCTGTATTCGCGCGGACAAGCGTTCGCTCGGCTGGCCTGGCGGACGCCCACGCTTTCCGGCCGACTCGGTTGGGTCGGCGCCGCGGGACTATTCGTCGACGACGATACTCGATTTTGGCTGATCGCGGATCGTGGACTCGATCCGCCGGAAGGGGAATCATTGTCGCGGGCGGGTTGGATTGACTGGACGGGCGAGCATGCGAGGTTTCTCCCGCGAGCGTGGCAGAATCGCGAATCGCGCCGGTTGGTGCAGGTTGAGCAATTGGCTCAAGCGGTGCTGCGCGACTGGGAGAACGTCCGACGAGAACCCGATGACTTTGCCGTCCATCCACTCGGCCTCTTGATGCTCGCCGGCAAGGAAGAACGCGAGCAGAAATCGCCGTCACAACCAGTTGCAGCTCCTTGAGAGAGGCGTCATGAACGACACTAACGTACATACCAGTTCGACTCATCGCGGCGGGCCCGAGTCGCTCGCGACCGCGCGCCATCGTTGGGGTCGAGCATTATGCCGTTCGACCGCTGCGATCGATCGCTCGGGCATTACTCCGCTCTTGGCACTGCAAGCGCTGCTGCTGACGTTGATGACCTACGCGGTGGCGAACACTTGGTTGCTGTGGAAAATCGATGGGGCGTATCACGGGTCGGCGCTCGCTTGGTTGGGAAACGTTCCCGCGGACGAACGCATCGAGCGAGTTTGCGAGTTGGTGCGAGCGAAGCGCTCGTTGAAGTCTCATTCGTTGCTACAGAGCGTGTTTCAGTCGGACGCGCCATCGAGTCAGCAGTTGGCGCAATTGATCGATGGGATTGCCTCATCGTCCGATGGCGATACGGCTCGTCGAGCGCGAATGCGAACGTGGATCTTGGGAAATGTGAGCGGCTGGCGGTTTCTGGTTCTCTCGGCGGACCCGATTACGGGGACGGAGTTGATTCAGCGCATCGAGCGAGAAGACGCTGCGTGGAAGCATAAACTGGATGGTCAGAAAGATCAGGCGGCCGACCTGCGCGAGTTTCTTGTTGGCTTCTCCGATCTCGTCATCCAACAAACTCGACCCGCGATCCGTAATCTGCAACGAATCAATGGCTGGATTCAGTGGCTGACGGTGTATGTGACGTGGATTGTGTTGGTGGCCGCGGCGCAACGAGCTTTCATGCTCGCGACGCTCGACGCCAAGGGCTGGTTCGCGCCGCGTTCGGGCGACGCCCTGCGAGTGTCGGTGGCTCACCGGTTGTTTGACCGAGTGCTGGGCTGGACGCGGCAGGGACGCGATGGAGCGGCTTCGGGAAATGCGGCGGGCGATGGCGCGGGGGCGCAGGGACAGATTCCCCCGCTGTACGACGGAGCGACTCAGGCGACCGAATTCTTGGGGCAGCATCAATTGCCCGAACTGTTGGACCGACAAGTCTACGGTCCCTACTCGTTCTTGTTGGGACTCTTGCCATCGCTGGGCTTCATCGGCACGGTCTATGGCATGGGGGACGCGTTGTTGTCGGCGGATGGTCTATTCCAAGCCCAGGATAAAGGGGCGGCGATCTCGGAGATCACCACGCATCTGGGGTTCGCGTTCGACACGACTTTGGTGGCGCTGCTGGCGGGAATCGTGGCGAGTGCGATCGTGGTGCGGCTGAGAGTTTGGGAAAACCACCTGTGGCAATTGGCGGAACGTTCGCAGCCCGTTTAGGACGTTGGCAATGATCCAAGATGATTCTCAACCGAGTGCCGACTTGGGGCTCGCCTTTGTCGATGTCATCACCAATGGACTGGGCGCCATGCTGGTGCTGTTCTTCGTGGTGGTGATGGTGCAAGGGAGTTTGGAGTGGAGTGCGTCGGCCGAATCGCCGACTCGCGGGGATCTGCCCGAGGCCGATCCGTGGGTGCTGTTGGTTCAGACCGCGACTCCAGTGTTCGATGTGACGGCGGAGAAAGATGTCTGGCGGAGCTCGGGCTGGTCCGACGGTTCGTTATCGGATCGGCGCGGACAGCAGTGGGACTGGGGCGAGTCGCACGCGGTGCTGGTGACGCCTCGTCCACCGGGCGCGGGAGCATCGCTGGATCTGCAAGTGCGAGCGGGCGGCGGCGAGATGCAAGTTGAGTTGCATCATGGGAAGCGGCATTCGACAAGGACCGTATCACTTCCCGCCGAGGGAGGCTGGGTGAATGTTTGGCCGTGGCCGGGAGAGTCGGGAGAAAATGTGCGATGAACGCTTCGCGATATCTCTCGTATCTCGACTTGATGTGCTGCGGGTTCGGCGGCGCCGTGCTGATGTTCCTGATTGTGGCTTCGTCGCGCCCCGAGCAGCGACCGACCGATCAGATCCTGGTGGTCCGTTGCCGAACCGACTGGGAGCGAGCGGGCATGGGTTCGGGTCAAAGCGAGCTGCCTTTGGCGAGGGCGGAAGTGGGAATTGAATATCGTCGAGCGGGCGATTTGGCGTGGCGTCGAGGCAGGCCGGGCGAGGGAGCGGGCGAGGTGTCGGTTTTCGCGGCTCCTTCGCGAGATGGATCGGGGACAGAAACGGTGATGGTTTGGCGTCAGCCGACGCGGGGTCGGTGGGAGTTTCGGCCATACTTGGTTGACTTCCCGTCGATGAACCGCCGGTCGGTAGGACAAACGGCGCCGAGTGAAGGCCGAGAGCCGACCACCGTTCCGGTCAAACTGGACGCCTTGGGTCGCCGGTTACGATTGGAGGGCGAGTCGGCCAGTCAGTTACGGCTGCCGGGAGAAACAGGCGCCACGCTTCAAGTCGTTCTGTTGTAGAGCGTCCTGGTTCACAGGCTAGCGAAATTCCTCGCAGCGTTAGCCGCCACGGGGCACGGCAACCACCTTTCGGGCCGCGACGCTAACCCCAATGCCGAAAACAAGATTTTCACCTCCCCAGCCATCAAACTCTCGCCCCCAGCTTCACAAGCACCGTGCCCCACCCCAGCATCCATCCCCCACCCCATCCACCCCTCCCATCTCTTCCATGTCCATTCCGTGCAATTCCGTGGCCCCCCCTACATCCGACAACTTCCCTGGCTGAATCTCACCGAGGTTGGACGAGAACTGGCCTTGCAACGAATCCGGACGGATCTATAATCCCCTTGTTGACCGTGGCGCAGCTGGAGCTGGCTTCGTAGACAAGAGGGCTTTGAACTTGGGAAGCGAACACGTTCGCGACTCGACAAAAGGCCGGGGGCTTGTCCGGGGCGAGAATAACCAGTGAGATGGCGGCGGTTGCGAAGCGGGTGTAGCTCAGTTGGTAGAGCACCACGTTGCCAACGTGGTTGTCGTGGGTTCGAATCCCATCACCCGCTCTTTTTTATTGGTAGACAACTTATTGGGTCGACCGTAACCGACGGCGACCGACTCTCCGAGAGACGACCTGGAAAAGTAGCATGAGCGCGGACACGGAAACTCCGGAAGCGGCGGAAACAGCAGAGAATCAGCGATTGAATCTGTCGGTCAAGGTCGACAACCGGAGTGCGTGCGAGCGGCATGTCACGGTCACGGTGGCCCGCGAGGACATCGACCGTTATCTGAAGAAGGCCTATGACGAGATCAAGGGCAAGGCGGAAGTGCCTGGATTTCGTCCGGGGCGAGCGCCGCGGCGGCTGGTTGAATCGCGATTCCGCGAGCATGTGCGCGACCAGGTCAAGGGTTCGCTGCTCATGGACAGCATGGCGCAGTTGAGCGACGATCAGGTATTCACGGCGATCGGCGAGCCCGATTTTGATGTGAACGCGATTGATCTGCCGGAAGAGGGTGCGCTGACCTTCGAATTCAATATCGAAGTTCGCCCTGAGTTCGATATGCCGAACTGGGAAGGGTTGGAACTGAACCGCCAGACGCACTCGTTCGCGGACGAGGATGTGACTCGGCACCTGAACCGGTTGCTCGAGCGACATTCGAACAAGGAGCCGGTGGCGGACGCGGCGGCCGACGAAGATTACTTGACGGTCAACCTGACGGTGACGCACAACGGCGTGGTCGTCCATCAGGAGACCGAGCAGGAAGTGCGGGTTCGTCCGCAGTTGAGCTTCGCGGATGCGGTGGTCGACGGTTTCGACAAGGTGGCCATTGGTGCTCAACCGGGCCAGAAGTTTGAAGTCGAGGCCAAGATTTCGGGCGAATCACACAACGAGGCGCTCCGAGGCCAGACAGTGAAGGTCGAATTCGAAGTGCTGGACGTCAAGCGTCTGGTGCCGCCCGAATTGACTCCGGCGTTCTTGCAAGATATTGGCGGATTTGAGAGCGAATCGCAGCTCCGCGACATGGTGCGAGCGGAGATGGAGCGACAGTTCAAGTTCCATCAGCAGCGCTCGATTCGCCAGCAGATTACATCCATCCTGACGCGAGGCGCCAACTGGGCTCTGCCACCCACGTTGCTGCGTCGCCAGACTCGACGCGAAGTCGATCGCTTGGTGCTCGAACTGCAATCGGCCGGGTTTAGCGCCGAGCAGATTCGCGAGCATTCGAATCGTTTGACTCAGAATTCGCTGGCGAACACCGAGTTGGCGTTGAAGGAACACTTTATCCTCGAGCGAATCGCGGAAGATCAGAAGATCGAAGCGGAAGCGGGGGATTACGAGACGGAAATCGAGTTGATTGCGGAACAGAACGACGAGCCGCCTCGTCGCGTCCGTGCTCGCCTTGAAAAGCGCGGCTTGATGGATACTCTCCGCAATCAGATTATCGAGCGGAAGGCGATCGAGTTGATTACGAGCAAGGCGACGTTCGTCGAGACGCCGTTCAAGCCGAATCGCGAGTCGACTTATGCGATCGACGTGCAGTTGAGCGGTGCGGGGAACGAAGAGGCGATCCCCGAGGCGAAGCACGGGGGCGAAGCGGGCCCGATCCCGAACAGCCCGGATATTCGCAAGTAGTTGGATTAAAGTTCACGAATAGGTTCACGGAAGAATGCCAACCAGCTGGCCAGTCGCCAGCTGGCAGTCTCTCGGGAAAGCTCTAAAGTAAAGAGCAGTGACCGGGGACAGGTACGCAACCCGCGGTGCGATCCTCGAAGGGAGGTCGGCGGGGAAGAGCGTAAGACGAGCCATCCGATGGCTCAGGGAGTCCCGTTCGCCAAGGATCGGCGTTCGACAGTGCGAGAGGGGTAGTGGTCGGTTATCGGGCAGCGATTCGCGAGCATCCCGACTTGCCGGGAGATCACGATCCAGCAGCCCGAGGTCATGTTCCTCGTCGCGCGATCATGCAAGAAAGGACCGGCTTGTAATGCACCCTGATATGCCCGCTCCGATGCAGGCTTCCTACGCGTACCAGAATTACCAGCGTCAACGACAGTTGACGTTGGGTGATCTATTGCTGGAGAACCGCATTGTGTTCCTCCAGGGCGAGATCTACACGGGGAACGCCAACGAAGTCGTGATGAAGCTGCTGTACTTGCAAAGCGAGAATCGCCGCAAGGACATTCACTTCTATATCAATTCGCCCGGCGGCGACGTCGTCGCGACTCTTGCCATTTACGACACGATGCAAATCCTGTCGTGCCCGATTGCGACGTACTGCGTCGGTCAGGCGGCCAGCGGCGCGGCGGTGCTGCTGTGCGGCGGCACCAAGGGAAAACGCTACGCACTGCCTCATGCTCGAGTCATGCTGCATCAGCCGTTCGGCGGCGTGAGCGGGCAGATCAGCGATATCGAAATCCAGGCCAACGAGATTCTGCGGTATCGCGAAGTGCTGAATCAAATCATCGCTCGCCATACCGGCCAGGATCTCGAACGGATCGCGAAAGACACGGATCGGGACTTTTTCTTGAGCGGCGAGGAGGCGAAAGCCTACGGACTGGTTGACGAGATGTTGACCAAGCCGCCGGTCGCCGACGATGAGGAAGAAAAGAAGTAGTCGAGCCTGAAGCTTGTCCCTGAAGCCTGAAGCCTAGAGCCTAAAGCCTAGATCCACCTGGGAGCCGCCCCAATGTCTTATATTCCCTATGTCGTGGAGAAGAGTGGCCGCGAGGAGCGGGCCTACGACATCTACAGCCGTCTGCTGAAGGACCGCATCGTCTTCCTGGGAACTCAGGTCAACGACGAGGTGGCGAACGCCATCGTCGCTCAGTTGCTGTTCCTGCAAAGCGACGACCCCAAGGCTGACATCCACCTGTATATCAACTCGCCTGGCGGCAGCATCAGCGCCGGGATGGCGATTTACGACACGATGCAGTTCGTCACCTGCGACGTCGCGACTTACTGCATCGGGCAGGCTGCGTCGATGGGCGCCGTGCTGCTGACCGCGGGCGCCGCGGGCAAGCGCTTCGCGCTGCCGAACGCTCGCATCATGATCCATCAGCCGTTGGCGGGCATGCAAGGAACCGCCGAGGAGATCATGATTCACGCGCGGGAATTCCGGCGAGTGAAGGAGCGGATGAACCAAATCCTGCTCAAGCATACCGGCCACGCGATCGACAAGATCGAACGCGATACCGATCGTGATTGCTTCATGACGGCCGCCGAGGCGCTCGAGTATCGCTTGATCGACAAAGTGATCGAACACATGGAAGTGAAGAAGTAGCCAGGTCGGCGGTCCGGCGTCGCGAATGATTCGACGAGCCGCGTCCGATCTCCATAATATGGGGCGCCAAGGATGGTGCTTAAACTCGGCCAATACGCATTCGTTGCGCTCGGATTGCTCGTTCCGCTTCTCGTGGGATGCCAGGGCGGACCGAAAATCAACGGGTATATCGAATCGATGGCGGCCGAGCGGCGGCAGCTGGAAGATCGCGTCTACCAGCTTGAATACGATCTCGATGTGCTCCATTCCGAACTGGAGCATGCTCGCGCCGAGAACGACCGGCTTCGCTCCGGCGATGACTCTTCGAGTTCCCCCGGCAGCCAACGCGGTCGAGTACGTCGACCCGCGGCTTCGTCCATCGCTCCCAAGGGCGATTCGGCCGACAATCCAGCGATCCTGAAACCACCGACGGTGGAACCGGGCGAGGTGGAGAGTGAGCCGGCGGCGCCTCCTCGCGGCTTCGCGCCCGACAACGAAGGGCCGCCTCCCAACGCTCCACCCAAGATGACGCCCCTGGGACCTCCTCCCGGACGTCCCGCGGCGCCCCCGGGTCGACCTGTGATTCCTCCCGCGCGGCTACCGGCGCCCGTGAATCCGCCAGCGGTTCCCGACGTGAATGCCGTCCCCGGCGCGGAAGCCGCGGACGCGGGGCCAGGAGTGGACGCAGGGACCGCGAACGAGACTGGGCCAGTCAACGAAAATGGGCCCGCCAGCGAGGTGGGGACGGAAGGCATGGTCGAAGAAGGCGAGCCTGATCCGGGCGATCCTGGTCCGGGAGCGGCGCCCGGCGGCACTTTGTTGGCTCCGCCTTTGACGACCACTTCGGCGACGAAATCGGTGGGTGAGCGTCGAGTGGCGACGATCGACTTGATCGCGAAACTGACCGGCGGCGTCGATCTCGACGACTCGCCGGGCGACGACGGCGTGACCGTGGCGCTTGATTTGCGAGACGACGACGGTCAACCGGTCCATGCGCCGGGGCCGATTTCGGTGGTGTTGATCGATTTGGCGGCACAAGGACCTGCCGCGCGAGTGGCTCGCTGGGATCTCGACGCGGACCAAGTGCGTCGACTGCTGCCCGATGGTCGCTCGGACGAAGGTTTCGTCCTGCACATGGCTTGGCCGCAAGATGCGCCGAAACGCGAGAGGCTCCAGCTCCATGTCCGCTATGTGACGGCCGATGGTCGCAAGCTGGAAACGTATCGCGATATCGTCATCCGTTTGCCGGGCCAGCGAGTGTCGGCGGCGACGCCCAGCAGTTCACCGGGTGGTTGGCGGACGAAGTCGGGTGGCCGCGGCGCGAGTGCGGCGAGTGGAGTAGTGCCGGCGAGCGCCGAGGCGCCGCTGCGAAACGCCAAGCCCATGGGCACGGGTTCAACGCCTTCGAGTGCACTGCCGCCGTTGTCCTTGGCGCCATTGCCCGAGATGAGTTCGAGCGGCGCGAATTCGAGCGGCGCGAGCTCTAGTGGTGAGTCTCAAGGCAAGAAGCGTACAGCCGAGAGCGCTCCCTCCCCCGCTCGCCCGACATGGCGCGCCGAGCGATAATGGGGCCCTTTGGGTTCCCGCACTTATCGACTCAGGCGACAGACCATGGCGAGTGTTTTTAAGATCGCATGCGTCCAGATGGACGTGGCATTCGCGGACAAAGAGACCAATCTCGGCCGGATGGAAGCGGCCCTGGAAAAGACCGCCCGCGCGGGCGCTCATCTGACTATTTTCCCCGAGTGTGCGTTGGCGGGTTACTGCTACGAGTCGCTGGCGGAGTGTCGGCCGTATGCGGAACCGGCGCCCGGACCCGCCACCGAGCGGATCGCGAACGCGTTAAAGCGATTGGGAGGCTACACGGTCTTTGGGCTGTTGGAGCTGGATGGCGAGCGAGTGTTCAACGCGTGCGCCTTGGTGGGGCCGAACGGTCTGATTGGCAACTACCGCAAAGTGCATCTGCCCTATCTGGGCGTGGACCGCTTTACGACGCCAGGCGACCGTGGCTTTGGCGTGTACGATGCGGGGGGACTGCGAGTGGGAATGAACATCTGTTACGACGGCGCTTTCCCGGAAGCGGCGCGCGTAATGGCGCTCGATGGCGCCGACCTGATTGCCCTGCCGACCAACTGGCCGCCGGGCGCCGAGTGCACGGCCGACTGTATTGCCAACGCGCGGGCTTTGGAGAACGCGGTGTACTATGCGGCGGTGAATCGAGTGGGAACGGAGCGCGGCTTTCCATTCATTGGCCGCAGCAAGGTCTGCGACACCAGCGGCCACGTGATGACTGTCGCCGCCGAGCCGGTGGAGACGATTCTGTTTGCCGAGATTGATGTCGATCGAGCTCGCAACAAGCACATCATTCGAGTGCCGAAGAAGCACGAGATTAACCGCTTCGCCGACCGCCGCCCCGAGTGGTACGGCAAGATCGTCGAGCCGGTGACGGTGCAGCGCCCCTTCATCGAGTGACCTGTAGTGGATTTCCCCAACTCGCGATATGAAGTAGGCTGGACCCTGGTTGCGGAACTTCCGCGACCTCATCGTCTTGATTTGCTCCATGGCTTTCGCGTGCAGGAACTCCATCGATGCACTTGGTCCATCGAATTTTGCAATGTCTTCAGATTGCGACCCTAGCCGCGGTGCTTGTCGCGGGCTTCCATGCATCGTGCGACGCTGGCGAGAGCGCTTCGCCGAAACGGCCCAACATCGTCTTCATCCTGGCGGACGACTTGGGGTATTCGGATCTGGGCTGTTACGGCGGTGAAATCGCGACGCCGAATCTCGATCAGTTGGCCGCGAACGGCTTACGGTTCACTCAGTTCTACAGTACGGCCCGCTGTTGGCCGACTCGCGCAGCGCTGCTCTCCGGCTACTACGCTCAACAAGTCCATCGCGACGCATTGCCGCAACTGGGCGGCGGCGGGCAAGGAGTTCGACAAAAGTGGGCGCGATTGCTGCCCGACTTCCTCAGGCCGCTCGGCTATCGCTCGTACCACAGCGGTAAATGGCACATCGACGGCAAAGTACTGGCCGCCGGCTTCGACCGTTCGCTCGACATGCGTAATCAGGGCAATTTCTTCTCCGCCAAGGGCAATTCGATCGATGACGTGCCCGTGAAGGCGGCCGAGAACGAATCGGGATATTACGCGACCATCGCGACCGCCGACCACGCGATCGACTGCCTGAAGGAGCACGCCGCGAAATATGCCGATCGACCATTCTTCCATTACGTGCCGTTCATTGCGCCCCACTTTCCGCTGCACGCGTTGCCCGAAGATATCGCTCGTTATCGCGACAAGTACCTGGATGGCTGGGACAAGATGCGCGAGCGCCGTTACGCTCGTCAGCGAGAACTCGGCCTGCACCGTACCAGTCTCTCGCAGCTCGAGGCTGACGTTGGACCTCCTTATCACTTCCCGGAGGCGCTCAAGAAGCTGGGCGCTGGCGAGGTGAATCGCCCACTGCCGTGGGAGCAGTTGAACGACGAGCAGCGTCAATTCCAGGCCACCAAAATGGCGATTCACGCCGCCATGGTCGACCGCATGGATCAGGAGATCGGCCGTCTGATCGCTCAACTCAAGACAATGGGCGCCTTCGAAAACACGATCATCTTCTTTGCTTCGGACAATGGCGCGAGCGCCGAGATTATGGTGCGCGACGGCGGTCACGACCCCTCGGCGCCACCTGGGAGCGCCGCGACCTACCTCTGCCTGGGGCCCGGTTTTTCCAGCGCATGTAACACACCGTTCCGGCGTCACAAGACGTGGGTCCACGAGGGCGGCATTTCGTCGCCGTTCGTCGTGCATTGGCCCGCCGGCATCAAGGCTCGGGGCGAGTTGCGAAATACGCCGGGTCATATGGTTGACTTCGTCCCCACGGTCTTGGAACTGGTGGGGGCGACGAAACCGGCGACTTGGGAGGGCGAACCGATCCCGCCCGCTCCTGGCCGTAGCCTCGCGCCGGCCTTCGCGGCGGACGTCTCGGTCCCCCGTGAATCGCTCTGGTGGCTGCATGAGGGGAATCGAGCGATTCGAGTGGGAGATTGGAAACTAGTCGCTGCTCAAGGCGATCCTTGGGCGCTGTACGATCTTTCGACCGACCGCGCCGAGTCGAACGATCTGTCGGCGACTCACCCCGAGAAAGCGAAGGAATTCGAGCAACTCTGGACTCGCCAACTGAACGAAACGATCGAACTCGCAAAACTCACCGCCCCGGCTCAACCCGCCAAAAAAGCCAAAGCGAAGGCTAAGGCACAGGCGAATCCGTAAGTTCTTGGACGAAAGCCTCCGTTGCTCAATGAGCCCCCCCTTACGACGGACTAGAAGTCCGTCGTACCTAAGTAGCCCGCTCACTTCGTGAGCGGTCAGCTGCTTGGCGCGCGAGCGCCCATCGCCGGCCAGGGAATTCGCTTGGCGAACGACTTTCTGCATGGAAAACGTCTCGGTGCGGACAGACGCGACGGACTGGAAGTCCGTCGTACCTAGTAGCCCGCTCACTTCGTGAGCGGTCAGCTTCTTGGCGTGCGAGCGCCCATCGCCGGCCAGGGAATTCGCTTGGCGAACGACTTTCTGCGTGGAAAACGTCTCGGTGCGGACAGACGCGACGGACTAGAAGTCCGTCGTACCGATGTGAAAAAGCACTAGCCGTTCGGCTGGTCTTCGCCTATCTCATGTGTTGGGCAATCATTGCCTTAGGTCCGAGCAGGCTGCTAGGGGTTGTCTTCAAACAAGCCTTACCGTCGTAGCTGGGCGCTCGGCCAGGTTTCGGCACGGCGGTTGCAGTCTGGTGAGGATTCGCGTTCGCCCCTCGATAATCGCTGACCCCACACCTCGTGCCAAAGACCTGAAGCCTAAACTAACCATGTCCTCTTCAATACCGGAAATCCGAGTGTCCGCGATGGCGACCTCTCGTACCGCTCAGGCCAATTTTTCGCCAGCTAGCCAACTCGTGACCCCCGATTCACCCGCGACGCTGGCCCCACCCCAACCGGCCGCCGTCGCGCCGGATCGCTCGCCCCAAACAGCCCTCAACAGCGATATCGCCTTTCTCGACTCGCTTCTATCCGATGTCATTGGCCGGTTGGCTGGCCCCGAAACCTTGGCGCTTGTCGCTCAAGTGCGCGGGGCGACTCAAGAGCTTCGAGCCCAGTCGTCGGTCGACAAAGCTCGCGATCTCCGCGACCAACTCGCTCAACTCGATACCGCTCGCCTGCGTAACCTCACGCGAGCCTTCGGCGTCTACTTCGACTTGATCAATCTGGCCGAGCAGCGGGCCCGACTTCGAACTCTGCGACTCCGGCAATTGGACACCACCTCGCCCATCTCGGACGGACTAGAAGCCGCCGTCCAGCAATTACGAAATGCACGCATTTCGCCGGAACAACTGGAATCGCTGCTCGAACAATCGTTGGTCGCACCCGTTTTCACCGCCCACCCCAGCGAAGCGCGACGACGCACGATCCTGGAGAAACTGCGAGCCATCTCGGAGCAGATGGATCGGCTGGAGTATGGCCAGCTGCCGCCGCGCGAGCGGACCGCGGTTATCGCGGCGATCACCGAAGAGATCGAAGTCTATTGGCTCTCCAATTTGGTGCATGCCGAACGTCCCTCCGTGCTGGACGAAGTGCGGCAAGGGATCGCCATGATCGAGGGACTGTTCGAAGTCGTTCCGCGAATCTATCGCGAGGTCGATGAAATCCTTGCCCACCGTCGGCTCGCCGATGGCGACCATGCGACGCCAGTCAACGCTTCACCGCGTCGAGCGCCCGCGTTTCTCCGCTTTGGATCATGGATCGGCGGCGACCGCGATGGAAACCCGCGAGTGACCCATGATGTGACGATCGAGGCGGTACGGTTACAGCAAGAATTCGTGATTGGACAGTACATCGCGCGGGTCGACGAACTTTGTCGGCGAGTGAGTATTTGCGAACTGGTGGCGCCCGTCAGTCCGGCGATGGCTCAAGCATTGCAGGAGGCGGCGGCGAGTTTTCCGGAGATCGCTTCACAACTTCCCTTGGAGCCCTATCGACGCTGGTGCCGCTTCATGCTGGCCAAGCTGCGAAGAACTCTGGAACAGGTTCGCTCCCTGCGCCCCGACTGGACTGACGCCCCCCCTACCCCGCACGTTGCCGTTTACCAAACCAGCGAGCCATTTCTCAGCGATCTTCGGCTATTAGCCAGTGAACTCGATCGCATCGGAGCATCGGCGACCGCCAACGGTCTGCTGCGCGACTTGATTCGGCTGGTGGAAGTGTTTGGGATGCACCTCCTGACACTCGACGTTCGACAGCACAGTTTACGGCACGGGCGCGCGGTCGAAGAGGCACTCGCCTGGGCAGGCGTCTGTCCCAACTATCTCTCACTGTCCAGCGACGAACGTTTTAAGTGCTTGGTCGAAGAACTGGGCCGTGGTCGCCCACTCATTCCCACGCATCTACCCTACTCGGCCGAGTCGTGCGAGGTCATTGAAACCTTCCGTGCCTTGGCAGCCCTGCTCGAACAGCAGTGCGGCGAAGCGGTCGAGAATTACATCATCAGCAATGCCACCGAACCCGCTCATGTGCTCGAAGTGCTGTTGCTCGCCCGCGAAGCTCGACTCTATCGTCCCCGCGAGGGAGTGAGTCGACTGAATATCATTCCGCTGTTCGAGTCGCGACATCCCTTGGCCCACGCCTCCGCGATTCTCGAACAACTGCTTGATTTGCCGTTGTATCGCGACCATCTGCGGATGCGCGGCGATTTGCAAGAAGTCATGATCGGCTACTCGGACAGCAACAAGGAAATGGGCTGCTTGCCATCGACTTGGGGCTTGTATCAGGCGCAGCGACAATTGGCCGACGTCCAGCGCCGCTCAGGCGTCACGGTTCAGGTGTTCCACGGTCGCGGCGGCTCGATCGGGCGTGGCGGCGGACCAGCGAACCGAGCCATCTTGGCTCAACCAGCCGGCACCGTGAATGGCCGACTACGGTTTACCGAGCAGGGCGAGATGATCGCCGACCGCTACGGCACCGCGGGAATCGCCGAACGCCATTTGGAACAAATCCTCAACGCCGTGCTTCGCGCCAGCTTCGACATCCATTGCGCTCCCCCGGCGCCCGAGTGGGAACAGTTGCTCGAACAACTGGCCGAACGAGCGTTCGCTCACTACCGCCAACTGGTCTACGACGACCCGGATTTCTTGACCTATTTCAATCAAGCGACCCCCATTGCCGAAATTGGCCAGCTGAAAATTGCGTCTCGACCCGCTCGTCGGGCCGAGCCTGGCGCGAACGCCACCTCGCTAGATCAATTGCGCGCCATCCCCTGGGTGTTCAGTTGGATGCAGAGCCGACACACCCTGCCCGGTTGGTTCGGCTTGGGATCAGCCGTCATGGGCTACTTGGCCGAATCGCCCGCGGATCGAGCCAACCTGGCGAAGATGTACGAGCAATGGCCCCTCTGGCGAACGTTTATCGATAGCACTCAAATGATCCTGGCCAAAGCCGACCCCACGATCGCTCGACTGTATGCGGACCTGGTGAGCGACCCGCGGGTGGGAGATCGCGTCTATGGCTTGATCGCGGCCGAATATCAGCGAACGCTGGAAGCCGTTACCCTGATCACGGGTCGCGCCGAACTGTTGGACGATATGCCCGTCTTGAAACGCTCGATCGCTCGTCGCAATCCCTACGTCGACCCGTTAAGCTTTGTCCAGTTGGTGCTCATGCAACGGCTGCGGAGCGGCGAGGAACCGCGTGACGAACTGATGGCCGGTGTGTTGGAGAGTATCAACGGGATCGCCAGCGGACTCAAGAATACAGGCTAGCCCCAGTGAGCTCACCGGACGCGACTGACTCCACCAACTCCGAGCCCGCGGCTCGCATCTGGGTGGACGCGGATGCGTGTCCCGGCGAAATCAAGCAGCTACTGTTTCGCGCCGCCGAACGAACTCGCATACGCGTGACTCTCGTCGCCAACCAGTCTTTGTGGACGCCGAAGAGCGAGTTCATCGACAGCCGCGTGGTCGCGGGTGGAATGAACGAGGCCGATCGTCGCATTGTCGAGTGGGTCGGGGCCAGCGATCTCGTAATCACGGCGGATGTGCCGCTCGCCGCTCAAGTGGTCGCCAAGGGAGCTCAAGCAATCGATCCTCGCGGGACTCTGTATTCGGATGGCAACGTCGGTGAACGGCTCGCGATCCGCAATTTGTTCGACGAATTACGGGGTGGTGGAATGGTAGGAGGCGGGCCTGCCCCATTTACCGCCAAGGACAAACAGAATTTCGCCAACCAACTGGATCGCTGGCTCGCCAAAGCTGCCCGCAAGTAAGCGGAACGGTCGGAATTCTTGCGAATTCCGCTACAGGAAAAAAACATGTACGACATCATTGGAGATATTCACGGGCACGCGGACCGGCTGGTGCGATTGCTCGAAATCATGGGCTATTCAAACAGCGGCGGAACTTGGCGGCATCCCGAAAGCACGGCGGTGTTCGTCGGAGACCTGATCGACCGCGGCCCGCAAATTCGCGAAGTGGTCGACTTGGTTCGTCGCATGTGTGACGCGGGCGCCGCGAAAATCGTCATGGGCAACCATGAATTCAATGCGCTAACCTATCACACTCCCAACCCCGCCAAACCGGGCGCCTTCCTCCGCGAACGATCGACGCGAACAACGAAACAGATCGCCGCCACACTCGAGCAATTCAACCCAAATCAACTCGAAGACGCCCTCCACTGGTTTCGCTCGCTTCCCTTCTACGTGGAACTCGACGGCATCCGAGTCGTGCATGCCTGCTGGAATCGTGAACAAATCGCCATGCTCGATACGGCTCGACGCGACTGCGGCGGAGTGAACACCGATTTCCTGGTTCGAGCCACTCAACGGAACGAACCGCTGTACGAAGCCATCGAGATCGTACTCAAAGGGCCCGAGATCCAATTGCCCCAAGGCTACTCCTACTCGGATCGCTATGGCACTCAACGACGCACCATGAGAATCCGTTGGTATCGTCCACCCGACGAGATGAACGAGACTTACCAAAGTTATGCGTTGACGGTTGATCAAGGTTTGCCGACCGACCGGTTTCCCTCGACTCGGATTCCTCCTCACTTCGCCTATCCCGATGATGCTCCGCCAGTATTCTTCGGGCACTATTGGTTGCGCGGCGAGCGTCCCGGGCGGCTCGCAACCAATGTCGCCTGCCTCGACTACAGCGTCGCTCTGGGCGGGTATCTCTGTGCGTACCGTTGGCGAGGCGAGCGAACGATCGACGACTCCCAGTTCGCGCTGGCCTGAGGCTAGGCAGCCTACTCTGATCGCAACCATTGGCCCTCCCCCCCGACTGGATAGCCAACCAGGGAATATCAGTCCGTGCGCTCACCGAGTTAGAATCCGCGCCGCTGTCTCGCGGTCTCCGCGAGACGCTCGCGCGCGTCTGCCAAGTTCTCGGTCACATATGCCACGGAGATTCTTCGATGTCGGATGCAGTGGAACATCAGTCGCCAGTGAGTATTACCGCGACCACCAACGGAACTCATGCGGCAAACCCCTCCATAACGATCACCGTGACGATTCCGGCCGCCTGTGTCGCGGCAACCGCCGCGCCGCCGCCAGGCACGGCCAATGCCACTCCGGCGAAAGGCGTTTCCGTGCCAGCAGCGCCTGCAGCAGCGACGACCAGCGGCGACGCCGACTTGGCTGTCGAAGCAGTCGTTATCGATCCCAATTACAGTAACCGCGAGGGGTACGATCCCGAGTTTCTAGGGCGGGGTAGTCTGCGAGTGCCTCTGCCGAAGCTGACCAACCTGCAACGACGCTCGGCCGCTCGATTGTTGCGTCCCGAAGCGGGCGATGATCCCTTTGAACTCAAATACCATCACTACAGCGTCGTGATGCATGCACAACGCCGCTTGGCCTTTTTCACGGCGGTCAACATTGACGGTCAGAAGGCGCGCGAGATCGAGCGGGAGAAAGACCGCTGGTCGTTCGATCCACGTATTCGTCGCGATCAACAGTTGGGCAACGAGTTGTACGCGGACAACCCTTTCGATCGCGGGCATTTAGTGCGGCGACTCGATCCCGCTTGGGGACGAACGTTTGGCATCGCGAAATCCGCGAACGACGACACGTTCCACTTCACCAATTGCAGTCCCCAGCACGAACGATTCAATCAGGGCCAGAATCTCTGGCAGGGAATCGAAAACTTCTTGCTCGATCGCGCCACCGAGAGTGATCAACGCATGACGGTTTTCACCGGCCCTGTTTTTCGGGATGACGATCCGGAATACCGCGAAGTCCCGATTCCGCGCGAATACTGGAAAGTGGCGGTGCTCGTGGGGAATCAAGGTCGACTCCGATCCCTCGGATTCATCGTTACGCAAGCCGACTTGATCGAGCCGATTGTGGAATCGACGGTCGAGTCGATTGAGACGGCTCGACTGTTCCAAACATCGGTCGCCGAGATCGCGTCACTCACCGGTTTCGACTTTGGGCCGCTCGTCGCCGCAGACGCGGGCGGAGTCGATCAGTTTGAGACGCCCGCGACCGAAGCAGTCGCAGTGACCTCAGCCACCGCGACTCGCCGCATTCCACTCCAATCGTGGGACCAAATCCGCGGCGTCACGAGTTCCGCCGTGGGTTTCAACGCACTCGAATCGAGCGCACTTGAATCGAACGCACTCGAATCCGCGGCACTCGAAGCGCCCGCCGCCGCAGCGGCAAGCAGCGCGACCGATTCGTCCACGGGTCGACATGCAGTGACAGGAACCGACCTGAGTTACTACTTGGTGGCCTATGACGAGAATTCGCAGGAACGCCCCTCGGGTGCGGCAGGGTTGGTCAGTGATCGCGTGATCGCGGAACTTACGTCGTCCCCCGTGACCGACGTCTTCCTATTCAGCCATGGTTGGATGGGAGATATTCCCGCGGCCCATGAACAGTACCAAGGCTGGATTCAAGCCATGGCCTCGTGTGCCGACGACCGTCAACGAATCCGACAAAAGCGACCTGGATTTCGTCCGCTCTTGATTGGCGTGCATTGGCCAAGTCTCCCGTGGGGGGACGAGGAGTTTGAATCGGCGTCGGCCCTTGAGTCGGTCGCCAGCGCTGCCAACAGTTCCGAGATGGACCCAACGCTTGCCCAGCGAGTGGCGACGTACAGTCAAGCGATTGGCGATAGCGAGCATGTACGACGAATGATCCGATCCTTGCTGGAGGCGAGCCGTCAGTATGGCGAAGCCAACATGCCTGTGCTGCCGCCGCCCGTTCGCGCGATCTACCGCGAGCTCGACGCGATTGCCGCCTTGCCCAAGTCGGGAGTCGCTGGCTCGCCGGGAGCGGACATTGAGTCATTTGACGCAGATGCAATTTATGCGGAGGTACGAGCGGAACGAGCGGAGGCGGCTCAAGTCAACGCAGGTTTGGAAGCGCTCAGCTTTCCCTGGCTTTCGCGCGACACCGTCCTGGCGCCTTTGCGTACTTTGTCTTTTTGGAAGATGAAGGATCGTGCGCGAGTGGTGGGCGAGACTGGCGTCCATCCGCTGCTGCGACGCATGCAAGCCGCCATCGGTGCTCGCGATGTTCGCATTCACCTCGCGGGCCATAGCTTTGGTTGTATCGTGGCGTCCGCGGCGATCGCCGGTCCCAAAGGCGGCCCCCGACTCGCTCGCCCCGTCGATTCGCTATCGCTCTTGCAAGGCGCGTTATCGCTTTGGACCTACTGTGCCAGCATCCCGGCGGAGCCGTCGAAAGTCGGGTACTTCCATCGCATCATTGCGCTCGGACTCGTGAAGGGCGCCATCATGTCCACTCAATCGATTCACGATACGGCGGTCGGTAAGTGGTATCCGCGCGGCGCGAAAGTCGCCGGCGATCTCGAAGCGTTGGCAGTCGAGTATCCGAAGTATGGGGCGGTGGGAACCTTCGGCATCCAAGGCCTGTTTGCCAAGAAGCAGGAACTCAACATGCTCCCAGAAAACGGCGTCTACAACTTCCAACCAGGACATGTGTACAACGTCGAGTCGAGCAACTTCATCAACCAGGGAGGCGGTTTCTCGGGCGCTCACAGCGATATCCGCAAGAAACCTGTCGCGCACGCGGTGTGGAGCGCCATCGGGTAGTTCTCTGGACAGCGGCCTGAATTCAAGGACAAGTATTCGCGAGTCGCAACAAGAAAACCGCTTCGACAGTTCGATGTGAGTCGAGCTGTCGAGCGGTTTCACAACCAACTCGCTACGGCATTCCACCGAGTAGACTCCTCTGCGTTCGCTCGCCTTACCGCTTCAGAGCCGCTAACTTTGCTCGGTAGTCCGCGATGCTCAAGGCGCCTGTCGGTTCGATCGACGGAGAACTACTCGACAGAGGCTTTGTCGGCTGCACTCGCGGAGAATGTCCAGGCGACGACGGAGTTGTCTCGGAACGACCTTCACTGATCTGCTGAGTTACTCCCTGCAAGGTTTTCACTGCCTCCTGGAATACCTCGACATACTTGTTCAGCTGGTCGATCAGTTTCTCCGTTTGCAGTCCGTGATCTGTCGGAATCGCACTCAGCAGCTCGCGGACATCGGCGATGAACTCGCGGGATTCGATCACAAATTCCATCTTCGCTTCAATACCCGCCTCGATACCATCCACGGCCTTCGCCTTCGTCTCGTACGACGTGGCCAACTTGCGAGCTTCCGCCGCCATATCCGCCGACGCCTCTTTCAAGATCGTCGACTTGCGAGTCTCCGCTCGTTTCTCCAGCGAGTCGGCCAGCTTGCGGAAGACATCGGGCGCCTTCAACAACGCCTGGCGGTAGAGCTTCAAGTCAGGAGCAACTCGCTCTTTGGCCTCGATGATTCGCTTGGCTTCGCCATCGATCTCCTCGAGAAGCTCATCCATCGAATCGACAGCGATCTTCTGCCCTTGGATCTTCTTCAGATCGAGTCCCTTGAGAGCGACGTTGATGTCCGCCATTTTCCGGCGAATACGACTCTCCCAAAGTTCGATTTCCGCTCGTGCCGATTCCTTCTGCTGAGCGAAATCAGCGGCGCCCCAACCCTTTCGCTCGCCACTGCCGCCGCGCCCCGGCGTGGCGACCTTGTTCCAATCTTCTCCACCATCGAACTGGCTGCCGCTGCCGGTCGGTTGATCGCTCGGCCGAAACTCGGCCGTGTCGCTCTGCGCCCAAACTATCCCCGCGCCGAACGGCGCGAAGCCTCCCATGGCCACAGCGCCAGTCGCCAGAGCGCTCAACACCACCGACTTCCCGGTCCACTGAGAGCTACCTGTCAACCATCCCCATTTGCCTCGACTCATGACTCTACTCCTCGCCAAAGACTTTCCCGAAACTCTCGATGACTCAACGTCGCTAGCGGACCTTCCGCTAGTGATCGACGCCGCCATCTCCCTGCACGTACACCTGAATGACGATCGTGGTATGCGCCTTGGGCGTACCTCCGATCAGTCCGGCTTCAGCCAGACCGCGGAGAACTTCGATTCCCGGATTAGCCTCGGCGCGAATCTCCTGGATTGGAGCGCTCGAAGGCGTTGCACGCACGCCGTTCGAGTTGGCTCGGTAAGGAGCGTATCCGGCCGCCACACGCCGGCTCGGCGCTCGATAGGTCGTCGTATTGGCTGACTGGCTTCGTTCGCCTGTTCGCCCCATCGCCAACGTCTGATACCGTTGCTCGGTGCCATTGAGTCGCGATGTGACGATGTCGTATTCCGACTTCAGCCAAGCCGATTCATTTACCCCTAACGACCGACGCCGGAGCGCGTTTTCGTAGGAGGCCTCCAGCGCATCGAGTCGCCGTTGCAACTCAGCCACATCTTTTCGCGCGTCGTACGACTGTTGGGTCGTGGGCAACGACGCGATTCCCTTCTCCAACGCCGCCAATCGCGACTCCATACGCTCGACCGTGGGCAGGAACGCTTCCTGCAATTGCAGCAACTGTTCCATCCGCTGTTCCAAATCAGCCACCCGCTCCGAGGTTCGGAACGACTGAGCCGCCACGGGTCGCGCGCCCATCCCCGATCCCAACACGCCGAGTGCTACCCACCAGATCGTTACGCGAATCCCCATGGCACGTTCCTCCCCTGATGTCCTGAGTGGTCTCCCCTTTCGCATCCCCGCCTAACCACTAAAGCGTGTTCGAGAGAATTTTTTGCACACCATTCTTGGAACGACGCCCGGTTGGTTGTCGAACCACGAAGCAATCAGCTCGACAACTACGACCGACGAAAGAGATAAGCCCGCAGACGGCGAGATTTCGGTGTCTCTCGGGAAAAAAGAACGAACGAGTGGTCGGAGCCGCGGTAGTGGTTGGACCACGAATCACTCGAATCGCACGAATTTCAGATCGGAACTGAGTTCGTGGTGCGCGAGTGACCCTAAACCACTGAGACGGGGATGATCCGAAAGTGCACGATCATCCCGCCATGAATCCTCCCACTGTCTGGATTCGTGCGATTCGTACAATTCGTGGTCAATCGCCTTCCGCGTCTCAAGGCTGCGAACTCAACCTAGGGCCATCAGGAAGTGGTTGGACCACGAATCACTCGAATCGCACGAATTTCAGATCGGAACTGAGTTCGTGGTGCGCGAGTGACCCTAAACCACTGAGATGGGGATGATCCGAAAGTGCACGATCATCCCGCCATGAATCCTCCCACTGTCTGGATTCGTGCGATTCGTACAATTCGTGGTCAATCGCCTTCCGCGTCTTAAGGCTGCGAACTCAACCTAGGGCCATCAGGTAGTGGTTGGACCACGAATCACTCGAATCGCACGAATTTCAGATCGGAACTGAGTTCGTGGTGCGCGAGTGACCCTAAACCACTGAGACGGGGATGATCCGAAAGTGCACGATCATCCCGCCATGAATCCTCCCACTGTCTGGATTCGTGCGATTCGTACAATTCGTGGTCAATCGCCTTCCGCGTCTTAAGGCTGCGAACTCAACCTAGGGCCATCAGGTAGTGGTTGGACCACGAATCACTCGAATCGCACGAATTTCAGATCGGAACTGAGTTCGTGGTGCGCGAGTGACCCTAAACCACTGAGACGGGGATGATCCGAAAGTGCACGATCATCCCGCCATGAATCCTCCCACTGTCTGGATTCGTGCGATTCGTACAATTCGTGGTCAATCGCCTTCCGCGTCTCAAGGCTGCGAACTCAACCTAGGGCCATCAGGAAGTGGTTGGACCACGAATCACTCGAATCGCACGAATTTCAGATCGGAACTGAGTTCGTGGTACGCGAGTGACCCTAAACCACTGAGATGGGGATGATCCGAAGGAACGCAATCATCCCGCCATGAATTCTCCCACCTGTCTGGATTCGTGGGATTCGTGAAATTCGTGGTTAAAAATCAGCCAACGCTTGTTCGTAGTCGGCTGGGTGGTTGAGGTTTCGTAGTGCGTCGAGTCGCGGGTCGACCGACCGAAGCTCGTCGACGGGTACACGCAGCGTTCGTGACTCTTCGTACAAGAACACGGGTCGAAGCCGACCCGACTCGATCAGCGCATCGAGCCGCGGGGTGAGTGATACGCGGTACGCCGCCGCCAGCGGATGATGAAACACTCGCTCGCCTTCCATTTCCACCGGCACGACGACGTCGTGATCGCCCAGTCGTCCGATGATCGCTCGCACAAACTGGGGTGTGAGAAACGGAACATCACAACTGGTTGCGTAGGCGGCATCGGCGAATCCCACGAGCGATCGCAATCCAACTCGCAGACCTTCCAGCGGCCCCTGTGCTTCACGCTCGTCCCGCACCACTCGCACTTCCGGCGGCAGAGACGGCAGATCTTGGTTCGTTGCGGCGACGACCACCACCGGTCCCACCACCTCGCCGACAATCCGGACCACTCGCTGCAAAAGAGTTTCGGGCCCGAACGGCAGCCATGCCTTCGGTCGCCCCATGCGGCTGCTCAACCCGCCGGCGAGCACGATGCCTGCGACCCGAAGGTTGCTTGTCTGTTGCATCGTCGCTCGCACCATTCCTAGGATTATCGCGGGGCGAGTTCCACGTTATGTGGGTTCGTCGATTCGCCCAGCGGCCGTTTCAGAACGTGAAGCTGGCCTTCTTCAGTCGAGCTTCGGCTTCGGCCATCAACGCATCCTCGGCCTTTTCGTCCGCCGCTTCGTACGTGACGGAGAACCTGAGGAACGAGCCAGCGTCATCCCAGGGGACGGTCACGATCGAGTGTTGCGTGATCAGATACTGGCTCGCGTCTTCCGCATTGTTAAATGGCAAGCCGCCTCCCGACTTCGGAGCGGCTGCGTACAGGAAGTAGGTGCCGCCGGGCATTTTTACTTGAAAACCGCAGCGGGCGAGCATCGCGACCAGCTTCTCGAGCCGACGTTGGTACTTGGCTCGAGTCTGGCCAGGGATCGCCGCATCGTCCAACGCAGCGGCGGCAGCCTTCTGGATCGCCATGAACTGCCCCGAGTCGCAGTTGTCCTTGACGTCGGCGAACGCTTGCACCAACCGCTCGTGGCCGCACACCCAGCCAATGCGCCAGCCAATCATGTCGAATCCCTTGGACATCGAGTGGATCTCGACCCCGACATCCTTGGCGCCGGGCACCGACAGGAAGCTGAGCGGCTCCCCTTCGTAGCTGAGCAGGATGTGGGCGGCGTCCTGGACCACCACGACCTTGTTCGTCTTCGCCCAATCGATCACGTACTCGTAAAACTCGCGAGTCGCAACTTTGCCCGTCGGGCTGTTGGGATAGTTGAGCACCAGCAGTTTGGTGCGAGCCAGCACGTCGGCCGGGATCGACTTGAGGTCGGGGAGGAAATCGTTTTGGGCAAGCAGGGGGAGGCGATGAACCGAACCGCCGTAGTAACGAGTATGTGTGCCCGCGACGGGGTATCCCGGAACCGTCATCAAAGTGACGTCGCCCGGATTGATGAAACACGCCGGAATCATCGAAAGGGCCGTTTTTGAGCCGATGCAGTGGTTGATCTCGGTCAGGGGGTTCAGCGCGACCCCAAAATGCCGCTGCATAAAGCGAGCGACAGCTTCCTTATAGGCGGCGATTCCGTTGTCCGCGTAGCCGCGGTTCTCGGGCCGATTCACTTCCTCGACCATCCGTTGCCGCACCGAGGCGGGCGCCATGGCGTCGTTTTCGCCAATGCCAAAGTCGACCAGCGGCCGGTCGGGGAAGTCGGCCAGCGCCTTCCTCTTGGCTCGCTTGATCTTCTCGAACTTATAGATCTCGGTCCCCTTGCCGTAGTTCACTCCGCCAATACGTTCCGCGAAAAGCTGCTGGAAATAAGGGTCGCTCATGGGTGACGTAGTTCCAAAGGGTCAACGAAGTTCGGTCCAACACGGAGACTTTTGGCAAATTAGCCCAGGGAGTTGACGAGGACAACCCACCCGGCCAAGAGCTCTGGCCGAAGGGCGCTCCGGCGCGCTCCATACGCCCTCTATGCCCAGGGACCCTCCCCTAACATCCAGCCGACCCCCTACGGTTATCCGTTCCAGACCATCCCCTGGTCGGTTCCAGTTTTGCCCATTCTCTAGGCAACGACATGCGCGATCATTGACACTGAAACGTCCCCTGCCTATTGTTCGATGGTTGCCTTGGCTCGAAAATTTGGCATCCGACCTTTTCTTGAAGAGTGATTCTGGTGGCAAGTCCTTCACGGAGCGGTGTATTTTCCTCAGGCCCCGATCGGCGGGTCGAGCTGTTTACGGAGAGTATCAGCTTTGATCAGCGTCTTTACCCGCACGACATTCGAGCGTCGATCGCTCATGCTCAAATGCTGGCATCCGTAGGATTGTTGGAGCCGATCGAATGCCAGCAGATCCAAGCGGCCCTGGAGAAGATCCGCGAGCGGATTGAGCAGGGTCGGTTCGAATATAAGACGGAGCTGGAAGACATCCACATGCACATCGAGACGGCATTGATCCGCCGACTTGATGACACGGGTCGCAAACTCCATACGGGTCGTAGCCGCAACGACCAGGTAGCGACTGACTTGCGACTTTGGGTCCGCGACTCCATCGATCAGATCGACCATCGCCTCGCCGAGTTGCAGCGAGCGTTTCTGTATCGTTGCGAAGCAGACGCCGACGTGATACTGCCGGGTTATACGCACTTTCAACGAGCACAGCCGGTGCTCGCCGCCCACTATTGGCTCTGCTACTGCGAAAAACTGGAGCGGGATCGGGGAAGGTTGGCCGATTGCCGGAAGCGAGCCAACGTGTGCAGCCTGGGCGCCGCGGCTCTAGCGGGCACCACCTTGCCGATCGACCGCGAGGACGTCGCCGCTCGACTTGGCTTCGAAGGGGTCGCCGCCAACAGCTTGGACGTCTCCAGCGACCGCGACTTTGTCATCGAGTTCGCTTTCTGCCTGGCATTGATTGCCGAACACCTCAGCACGTGGGCGGAAGAGTGGATTCTGTGGTCGACGATCGAGTTTGACTTTTTGAAGTTGCCGCACGACTTCTGCACCGGCTCGTCGATCATGCCGCAGAAGATCAACCCGGACGTCCTCGAACTCACTCGAGGGAAGACGGCTCGCGTGATCGGCAACTTGCAGACTTTGCTGGTTTTGGTGAAAGGCCTGCCTTTGGCCTACAACCGCGATCTTCAGGAGGACAAGCCCGCGATTTTCGATTCATTCGATACGGTCGACGCTTGTCTGGAGCTGGCGGCGGCCATGGTCATCGGGGCTCGTCTCAACCGTCCCTCCATCGAATCGCGGCTCGATCGAGGCTTCTTGGACGCCACGACCTTGATGGAACACTTAATTAAGCGAGGTGTTCCGCAGCGAACCGCCCACCATATCGTCGGTGCGCTGGTGAAGAAGGCGATGGAGAAGGGGGTCCGGTTAAGCGACCTTCCACTATCCGACTATCAGGAGTTGTTGCCGGAAGTCGATGATTCCGTGTACTCCGTTCTCGGCGTTGAGAACGCGGTGCGGGCGTTCGTGAGCTATGGTTCGACGGCTCCCGCGGAAGTTGCCCGCCAAGTAGAGCGATGGAAGCACAAAATCGGAGAAATCCGGTCATGACGGCCGTTCCTGACTTGCGAATTCAGCCGATCGTGCCGCCGCGACTAAGCGCGCGGAGCGGCTTCGTTGCCCGTTTGCGGGCAGCCGTCCGTGGAGGTTCCTTTGGAGCTAAGTTCACGTCGACGGGTCTCCTTCTATCGAGTTTCTTGTTGTTTGGCGCGGTGCTCGTTGGCGGCACACTTGTCGCCAGACCACTGACCGCTCAAGAGGATCCGTTCGGCGAAGGACCGGCAAAACCGGAAGGGAAGCCCGACGCTGCTGCCGCCAAGAGTTCGAACCTGCCGGAGACGATCGAGTCGGACCCGGCCGTGTTGGCCGTCCGCGACTCGAAGCCAACCACTCCCGAACAACTCGCCTGGGCCGTTCGCGTGACATTGGACTTAGGTCGGCCCGACGAGGCCAAGCGCTATCTCGAACAACTCGCCGCCGCCAATCCTAACGACGCCCAATGGGTTTCATTGCATGCTCGGTTTGGCACCGAGTTTTTCCGTCGACTCAAGAAGACCGAGGCGTTGCAGCCGACCGGTACGAAGTTATCCGACACGGCTCTTGATGCCGTGCGCCGCGAGTCGGTCAACCAAACTCGACTTACCAATCTGGTCGCGAAACTCTCCGACTCGAATCCCGTCGTACGTCGGGACGCTGAGGCCGGTTTAAGGCAAGCGGGCGTTGCGGCCGTCGAGCCCCTGGTGAAGGGACTCGCCGACGACGGATTTGCGGACGAGCATCCGGCGATGCAGCGTCAGCTGGCGTCCCTCGGTCCACAAGTGACCGAGGCACTGATCGGAGTGCTGGAGAGCGACGACCCGAAGCTGGCGGCGCGGATCATTCCCGTCTTGGGCGCATTGAAGAATCGACGAGCCATCGGCTACTTGTTGCGACCAGCGTTGACCGACGAACCCGCTTGGGCCGAGGCGAAGAAAGCTGCCGTCGAGTCGTTGACGTTTATCGTTGGCGAGCCGCCGAAGTCATACGACGCGACTCAGTTTTTGTTCAGACGCGCCATGTCGCATCTGAAGGGCGAGCCCGTCGTGAGGCTCGACTTGGACAATCGCGGCGAACTGTGGCATTGGGACTCGGCCGCCAAGGCAGCGCATCCGCAACTGTACTTGGCAACCGATGTCGGCGTCGTCGAAGCTCGACGACTGGCTCGCGAACTCTATCGCTTGGCGCCAACCAAGGAAGATCATCGACGCCTCTTTTTGCTGACCGATCTGGAAGCAGACAAGATTGCCGCTGGGGTCGACCAGCCATTACCGCGCGGCGCCGGAACGGCTCTCGAACGAGCTCGCAAGGAAAGCGTCGGCGTGATTGAGGATGTTCTGGCATTCAGTTTGAAGCAGCAGCGATACATTGCAACCGCGGCCGCGATCGAAGTGCTGGGCGAGATCGGTGATGTCGATTTGCTCCAGTCTTCCGATGGCACGCCCAGGCTGCTCGCCGCCGCCCTGAATCACTCGGACCGACGAGTGCGATTCATGGCGGTCTCAACGGTGCTGAAGTTGAATCCGCAATGGGCGTATCCTGGGGCCAGTTACTTGGCTGATTCGTTGGGATACCTCTCGGCAACGGTTGGCTCGCGCCGAGCCCTTGTGGCTCATCCCAACACGACCGAGGCGCAGTCTTGGGTCGGAAAGCTCGCCGAACTGGGGTTTGAGGCCGATGCGGCTCAATCAGGGCGTTCGACCTTCATCCTGGCCCAGAAGAATCCTGACTACGAGTTCTGTTTGGTCAGCGATTCGATCCAGGGGCCGCCTGTCTCGGAATTGGTACAGATGCTGCGACAGGAAGCGCGAACGGCTCGACTCCCCATTGGCGCGATTGCTCAAGGCGAATCGTTGGATCGAGTTCAGCGGTTATCGGAGACCAACGATTTGGTGGAAGGGTTCCCACGCCCCATCGACACCGAATCGATGGCCACTCTGGTGCGCCGGTTGGAAGAGGGAATTGGTCGGTCCGCGGTCACTCGCGATGAGCGGTTGATTCACGCCGCCGCCGCGTTGGAGTGGTTGGCGAAGTTGACGGAGGACGACCATTCCTATGCGTTCTATCAACTATCGAAACAAGAGCCCGCGGTGGAAACAGCCATGCAGACGCCCGAGTTGGCAAGTCGAGCGGCCGCTGTCCTGGGACACTTCGGCTCGGCTCGGGCTCAAATCGCGTTAGTCGATTTGGCCAGTCACATGAATCGCCCCATCGCGGATCGTCGGGCGGCGGCCGCGGCATTTCGGGACGCGGTTCGTCGACGAGGGCTCATGCTGACTCGCGAGGAGATCGCGCGTCAGTACGAGCGATACAACCAAAGCGCTACCGCGGATCGCGAGACCCAGAAGGTATTGGGTTCGATCCTCGATACGTTCGAACGACAAAGCGCCGTGGCCGATGCGGCCAAGGCACAACCCGCCCCGTCGCCGACCCCGGCGACGCCCTGAAGCACATGGCGAAGTTCGGTCCACTTACCGCGCCGGAATCAGGTCCCCCCACGCCCGGACTCATTGGCACGAGTCCCGCGATGCAGGAGGTCTACCGGATGACTCGTCGAGTTGCTCGGAGCAACGCCTCCGTGCTGCTGCTCGGCGAATCAGGCACCGGCAAGGAACTGATCGCTACCGCGGTGCACCGGCTGAGCGAGCGGGCGACGGGACCCTTTGTGCGCGTGAATTGCGGCGCGCTCAGCGAAAGCTTGCTCGAAAGCGAATTGTTTGGCCACATGCGCGGAGCGTTTACGGGGGCGGTCAATAACCGCACGGGACGCTTCGAAGCAGCTCACACGGGCACCATCTTTCTCGATGAAATCAACTCCACCACCCTGCACTTGCAGGTCAAGTTGTTGCGAGTGCTGCAAGAACGCGAGTTCGAGCGGGTGGGCGACACGCAGACGATTCGCGTCGACACGCGAGTGATCGCGGCCAGCAACCGCGACCTTCATGAGGAAGTGTTTTCGAACAAGTTCCGCGAGGATTTGTATTGGCGGCTGAACGTCGTCAGCATTCATCTTCCGCCATTGCGAGAGCGTCGCGAGGACATACCAGCGCTCGTCACTCACTTTCTGAACCACTACAACGAGGCCAATGATCGGTACGTCGTCCATATCCAGAAAGAGGCGATGGACGCGTTGCAGGATTACCATTGGCCAGGCAACGTACGCGAGCTTCAGAACTACATTGAACGAGCCGTGGTGCTGGCGGACTCGGATGAACTGACGCTCGAGTTGTTGCCCGAGGTGGTTCAGGGACGCGAAAGGCCCAAGGTCACGCACTTGCGCGGGGCCGACCTGGAATCACTGACCTTCGCCGTCGTCCAGCAGGGCTTGGTCAGTTCGGGTCCGGAGGAAGATAACCTGCATGCCAAGATTGTGAATCGAGTGGAACGGGAGCTGTTAGCGCAGGTGATGCTCAGTTGTGCTCAGATTCAGGTGAAGGCCGCGAAGAAGCTCGGCATCAATCGCAACACTCTGCACAAGAAACTCAAAGAGTACGGACTCGAATCGTAGGGAAACGTCGCCACATCTTGGCTGAAGGCCAAGCACATCGTAGCCTGGGGCATCGCCCCAGGGGTTCTTGCGTGGCGCAACGCACAGAGTTTATGCAGGCCGGTGCTCTGCTGCCCACTCGTTTGACCCCTCATCCCCCTACCCCTTCTCCCCAAGCAAGCTTGGGGCGAAGGGGAGAAGTGGTGTTCGATTGGGCGTTGGTTGAGTGAAAATCGGCACGGTCACCGTGCTGGCTTTGGCGTTGGCTTCGCTTGGGCAACCGGGCGGGAATCTCTCGGGGCAACGGGGGGAGGATGATCGACGGACTGGAAGTCCGTCGTACGGTGGTAGCCCGCTCGCTTCGCGAGCGGTTAGCCGCGCGGCGTGCGAGCGCCCTTCGCCGTCAGGTAATTCGCGTGGCGGGGTGCTTGCGCAGGGAAAACGCCTCGGTGCGGACGGGATCGACGGACTAGAAGTCCGTCGTACAGCAGGACGCGACGGACTGGAAGTCCGTCATACAGGCGGAGTCGACGAATGCCGATGCCAGCGACTAAGATATGCTGCGGACTTTCTTCACAGTCCACGACGGTTGGGCTTCCGGTTGAGGTTAGCGGCGAATGCAGACATGTTGAGCGGCATCACATTAACGTGCTTTGCGGCGAGCTATGCCGTGAGTTTGGGCGCCGAGATCACTCGGCTCTTCTTTCGCGCGCCGGTGCGTCTGTTTGTCATTGTCGGGTTCGCCGCCGCCGGCCTGTTCGCTCACTCGATTTTCCTCGTCAATCTGGCTCGGACCGAGGCGGCCGCAGGTCCTAATGCCGCGCTGCTTTCCAGTTGGTTCGACTGGTGTTTGCTCGGGGCTTGGCTCCTGGCCGCCGTCTACCTGCTTGTGCTGGTGCGACGTTCCGACAACGCAGTCGGCGTCTTCCTGCTACCGCTAGTGCTCGGACTAATTGGCGTCTCCTGGCTGTTACGAGACCATCCGTCGTTTCCGCGGGATGAAGCGATCGGTTATTGGCGACTGATCCACGGTTTTGCGTTGCTGCTGGGTACGGTTGCGGTAACGCTCGGTTTCGCCGCCGGCCTCATGTATCTCGCCCAGTCGTATCGTCTGAAGCAAAAACTCCCTCCTCGGCCAGGTTTCCGGCTGCCCAGTCTGGAGTGGCTCCAACGATGCAATCAGTGGATGTTGTTGGCTTCGACCGGCTTCCTGGTGATTGGGCTCGTGTCGGGCATCGTGATGAACTTTGGCCAACATGGCGGCTCGGTGGCGTGGACCAGTCCCGTGGTGCTCTCGTCGGGCGTCCTGTGCGCCTGGCTTGTCGCGGCCTCGTTGTTTGAGGCGTTCTACATGCCGGCTCGCCAGGGAAGAAAGGTCGCCTACCTGACGTTGGCAAGCTTCATCTTTCTGGTGTTGGCACTCGGCTTCGTCCTGTTCGGCGATCACGCGTCGGGTCGGACGGCGAGTAGTCCGAAAGAGTCTGCCGTTTCGGCAGCGCCGTGGGTTGGGGTCAGTGGGGAGGCGGTCCGATGAAGATCCAGATGGTGGGCTGCAGCCACCACCGCTCCTCCGTCGAAGTTCGTGAACGCATCGCGTTCAGCCCCGACCAAGCGCGGACCGCGCTCGTCCGATTGCGCGAGCGCTACCCCACATCCGAAGCCGTATTGCTGTCGACCTGCAACCGGGTCGAACTGTACATGGCGGCCGAGCAGCCCGATGCTTGCCCCTCCCATGAAGAGATGGTCACGTTTTTCGCCGAATTCCATGGGATCAATTCGTCCGAGATCTTCGACGATTTGTTCGAGCGAACGGGCGAAGACGTCGTGCGACACTTGTTTACGGTTGCCGCCAGTCTCGACAGCATGGTGGTCGGCGAGGCGCAAATCGTCGCGCAAGTGAAGCAAGCCTATGAAATGGCTCGCACGGGCGACAGCGCCGGCCCGCTCCTCCACACGGCTTTCCAGGCCGCCATCCGAGTGGCCAAGCGAGTGGCCACGGAAACCGCCATCCAGCAAAAGCGACTCAGCATCCCCAGCGTCGCGGTCGCCGACTTCGCCAAACAGTTTTTCGAGCGGTTCGACGATAAACGCATCCTGGTGATCGGCGCCGGCGAGATGGGCGAAGAGACTCTGCGATATCTGATCGACGAAGCCGCTCGCGACATCACGATCATCAATCGCAGTTTTGAACGAGCCGCTGAGTTGGCGGGCAAGACTTTGGGACGAGCTCAACCTTGGAGTCAGTTGAGCGATCTCTTGGTCGACGCCGACATTGTGGTTAGCACCACCGGCGCCACGGAGCCCATTGTGACGGCCGCGATGTTCGAACAAATCGCCGCCCGGCGAGCTCAACGAACTCTCTTTATCCTCGACCTCGCCATGCCGCGCGACTTCGACCCCGCGGTCGGCGATTTCCACGGCGTCTATCTGTACACGATCGACGATCTACGGAAAGTCTGCGACGGGAATCGCAAGGCTCGTGAAAAGGAGTGGCCTCGCGCTCAGCACATCATCGAGGAAGAGACGCAACGATTCATGCGCGAACTGTACCATCGCGCAACCGGCCCCACGATCAAGCGTCTGAAGGAACGTGCTGATGAAATGAAGCGAGACGAGTTGTCGCGGCTGTTTCACAAGCTGGGCCCGGTCGACGACAAGGTCCGAGACGAAGTCAGCCGAGCGTTCGATCGGTTGATCAACAAGCTATTGCACCCACCGCTCGAATCGCTCCGGGACGAAGCCGCCGCCGGAACTCCCCACGGCTTGCTCGACGCTCTAAAGCGGCTATTCCGCCTGCAAGATTAGCGCCTTGTACGACGGACTTCCAGTCCGTCGACCGACGAGTCCAGAGCAGCGATCGACACACAACGCGGATGGGCTGGCGTCCATGGGCGCTCGCAGGCAACGCGGCTAACCGCTCACGAAGTGAGCGGGCTACAGTACGACGGACTTCCAGTCCGTCGAAAGAGCTCGTACGGAACCCCCTGTGCCCTTCAAAGACAAAAAGAACGGACCTAAAATCCGTTCTCTGTCATGCAAGTAGCGAGTGTGAACCGCGAGCGGGCGGATGGGGACGACTACCAATCCTCGTCTTCGCCTTCCTCTTCTTCTTCGGCGTCAGCGTCGCCGTCGGCCGACTCTTCGTCGTCCCATTCTTCCTCGTCGTCTTCCCAATCTTCCTCTTCCTCGTCATCTTCCTCTTCGGCAGTTTCTTCTTCGCCTTCCTCGTCCTCTTCGACTTCTTCCCACTCTTCGCCTTCGAAGTCGTCTTCGTCGTCGAGATCTTCCTCGTCGTCTTCCTCGTCCTCAAAATCGTCTTCTTCTTCGAAGTCGTCTTCGTCGTCGTCCTCGAAGTCATCCTCTTCGTCGTCTTCGTCCTCGAATTCCTCGTCCGCTTCCTCTTCGAAATCATCTTCGAGGCGCGGCGCGTAGAGGGTGCGCGCTTCCGCGAGGATATCTTCGATCTCTTCGAACACGGGTTGTTGCTTCAAAGTTCGTACGCTCACGGCTCTGTCCTCCTCCTCACTCGGCAATCGGTTCCGTATCGCTTTCTTCTTCGCTGTTTTCAGGATGGTAAAGTGAATTGGGAGTTACCGCGAGGGTGGGTGCCGTCGACTTTGATGCGCCACGCAGCCGATCCGCTCGGGGAAGTTCATCCAAGTTAACCAAGCCGAACACTTGCAGGAAGCGGCGAGTGGTGCCGTACAGGAACGGTCTCCCCAATTCTTCGCTTCGACCGCAAATGCGGACGAGGTCTCGTTCCATCAATTGTCGCAGGATTTCCCCACAATTGACTCCACGAATGGCCTCAATATCGGCTCGTAGGACCGGCTGACGATAGGCGATTACGGCCAAGGTTTCGAGTGCTGGCGCGGAGAGACGAATCTCGGCCGGGACATGACCGAGTTTCCTCAACCACGAAGCGAACGCGGGTCGGGTCAGCAACTGGTAGCCGCTGGCGACCTCCTCGACGCGAAACGCGCGACCGCTGCGGTCGTACATCTCGTTCAACTTGCGAATCAGTGTACGAGCTTCTGTTCCATCCGCCAAGTTGGCGTACTGACTCAGTTTCCGACTATTTAGCGGTTCTCGGGCCAGCAGGAGGACTGCCTCGAGTTTTTGAAGTTTATCGTCGCGAGTACGGGCGGGGTCGCGGACCACCGTCGACGATTTTTTGGTCGTGGGCGAGTCGAGAGGAAACCCTGGTTGGGAAGAGACGAAGTTGACGCGTCGGAGGGGCGAAGCGGGTATCGCATGCGGTCCAGAGACGCTGTGCAGCGCTCCACCCAACGTTGTGGCAATGTTTCGCATGGCTTTCCTACTCCTTGGACGCCCCGCGTCCTTTCCCCGCGGCTGCTCGTCGCAAGGCGGCTTGTTGAGCAGCCACCCAGCTCTCCGCCTCCTTCACCACCGCTTGGATGGCGACCAAGGGGTCCGCATCTTCACTTTCGAACGGCCGAGCGTAGGACGAATTGCCTGGCAGGGGAAATTCGCACCGAAACCGATACCTCG
The DNA here is from genome assembly GCA_046349915.1 of Pirellulales bacterium. Lineage (GTDB taxonomy): Bacteria > Planctomycetota > Planctomycetia > Pirellulales > Pirellulaceae > CAIXSC01. The sequence goes on from JAXMBL010000005.1 coordinate 869,343, forward strand.
CCCCGCCCAGTCCAGTGTCCTCCAAGCAGAAATAGGACGCCCCTAAGTCCTGAAGCCGCTTCTGGTAATCTGCAAACTCATCGCCATCCACAGGAATGTCGACAGGCGGCAACCGCTCCACAACACTCGGACTCGCAGGCAAACCCTCCCGCGTCAAATTGACCGCCAAGACGGTTGGGTCGCCTTCGGCCAGCGATCCCCCCGACCCTAAGGGCAGGTCCCGCTCAACCGATTTTTCGCGGATTTTTCCTAACACTACGGCCAGCTCTTCGCCGCCAAAGACCCAGCGATCGAGCCGACGGTTGACCGCGGGTAAAGCCAACACAGGCATGACGGCCACGAATGTGAGAAGGCCGGTGAGTCGCAGGTTGTTGATTCGCTGAACATCCACGAGCGAGAACCTCGCCTGCCCCACCCTTGATCGAACTCGAACGAGCGGCGAATCTTATCTCGTTCCGTCTTACGAGAAAAGTCAGATTCGACTGCAATCCGGCGACACCATGGCCGAAATCTATTTGGATTCGTGTTCCACCACTCCGCTCGACCCCCGGGTGGGTCAAGCGATGTTGGAGGCGGCCGCCCGCCACCCCGGCAATCCGGCTAGCCCTCATCGTTTCGGCCAGGCCGCTCGCCGCCAACTCGAACTCGCCCGCGAAACCATCGCTCAAGCCCTAGGAGCTGACGTCGCCGAAGTCGGGGGAGATCGGCTGGTTTTCACCAGTGGCGGCACCGAATCGAACAATCTGGCGCTTCGCGGCTTACTTGGTCCTTCCGCGTCTGGACCTACCCGCATCGTCGTGTCGTCGGTCGAGCACCCCAGCGTCATGGCGACTGCCCAGGAAATGGCTCGACTGGGTTACGACGTACAACGAGCGCCGGTCGATGGCGATGGCGTGATTCGCTTGGACCAACTGGAGTCGCTGTTAACCCCGGCGACTCGCCTGGTCAGCATTCAGTGGGGCAATCATGAGACAGGGGTGATTCAGCCGATCCACGAGATCGCCCAGCTTTGCCGCGACCGACAGATTCTTTTCCATTGCGACGCCGTGCAGGCCGTTGGGAAAGTACGAATACACTTTCGCGAGTCGGGGGTCGATGCCCTGACGTTTACCGCGCACAAGATCCACGGACCGGTAGGCATTGGCGCTTTACTCCTTCGGCCGGGTGTTGTACCTGCTCCGCTGCATTGGGGTGGGAGTCAACAGTTAGGCGTTCGACCTGGCACGGAATCCTTGATGTTGGCCGTGGGATTCGCCACGGCCTTGCAACTGGCCGTCGAGAGGTTGCGAGACACGGGTGAGACGGGAGTCAGCTCGCGACGCGATCAATTGGAGGAACTGCTGCTACAAGGCATTCCCGACTTGTGGATTTCCGGTCGGCAGACGAAGCGGTTGCCCCATGTGACGAATGCGGCGTTTCCCGAGTTGGATCGTCAACAATTTCTGCTCGCGCTCGACAACGCGGGAGTCGCCTGTTCGAGCGGACCGGCGTGCCAAAGCGGGGCGAGCGAACTGTCTCCCGTGTTGCAAGCCATGGGTTTACCGCACGATGTTTTACGCAGCTCGCTAAGACTGAGCGTCAGTACAGCGACGACGCCGGAGGACGTGTCAGAAGCTGCTCGCCGCATCGTCCTGTTATGGAATGACTTACGACAAAAAAAACAGGCCGGAAATTACTCCTCGTCGCCTCGTCTTATTCGCCGAAAACCGCTATAATCCCGTCCTTCGAAAGAGTTCTTGCCGGGTGAGCGGACGGAGTCGAAGTGATCAGCAGCCTTTTCGTCATTCCCTGGAAGGGAACCGAGCCCACGGGGTGGCCGCGTAAAGACCAGCGGCCCGCGCTACTGCTGCGCGATTACATTGGCGATTCCAGCAATGCGTTGGTGCGAGTGGCGTTTGAGCAATTCGATCAAACTCCTCCCACTTACAATCCCATCGTCCTGTATGGCCCCCCCGGCACCGGCAAGACTCACCTCTCGTGGATGTTGGCCGCGACGTTTGGAGCGAATTCGAAAACCAACTCGGCTCACTGGACCACCGGCGCCGACTTTGTCCGGCAAGTTTCACACGCGATCGAAGCCGACTCGATCGTCGATTTCCGTCGCAAGATGCTGGCAGCCCCCGCCCTGCTGGTCGATGGCCTGGATCGCATCGCCGGCCGCGAGTCCGCTCAACTCGAACTACTCGTGTTGCTCGACGAATGTGTGCGGCAGGGAGTGCCGTTTCTCGCCACCAGCCCCACCATGCCGCTCGAGGTCGAGAACCTGAGCGCGCCGTTGGCGAGCCGCCTGCAAGAAGGACTGGTCATTCCCCTCGCAGCGCCAGGCCCTTCCGCTCGCCAACACCTGCTCGGCGAACTCGCCACTCGCCAACGAGTCACGCTGACCACGGAGATTACTCGCCGACTGGCCGACTTGTTGCAGAAGTCACAAGAGGCGAGTCCGACGGTAATGGAGTTAAACGAGTTTATCGGCGAAGTGCGTCGGTTGGGCGCCGACGCGACCAGCAGTCAGTTGATTGACTGCGTCCAAGAGTTCGCCAAGCGCTGGGCGACACGGCCTGGAGTCTCGTTGCGGTCGGTCAGCACGGCGGTCGCGAATTACTTTGGCATCAAGCCCGTCGAGTTGAAGGGGCCGAGTCGCAAGCAGATGGTCGTACGAGCTCGTGGAGTTGCGATCTACCTGGGACGTAGGTTAGCGGGTGAGAGTCTGGATCGATTGGGCGAACATTTCGGCGGACGCGACCACTCGACCGCACTCCACGCGGTGCGCAAGACCGAGGAACTGATCGCCGAAGACCCCACATTGCGAAAAGCCGTGGACGATCTGACTCAACAACTGCATGGGGAAGCATCCTCATGACAGCGTTACTCCTGAGTGTGTCGCTCCAAACAGTGTCGCTCCAAACAGTGTCGCTCCAAACAGTGTCGCTCCAAACAGTGTCGCTCCAAACAGTGGCCCTCCAGCCCAGCCGAAGCTTTGTGGAAAACTCGTCGAAACCGTGTCGCGTCGTGTCACGCAAATGCGACATCCGAACACTCGACTCGCGAAATGTGACAAGCGAGAGGCGAGTCCCACAGAAATCGCACAGCCATAAGACAAGCGTAAAACAGGTTATCCACAGTTGAATTTGTCGTGAGCGGGCAACGTAAATGACGCGTTGAAAGATAGTTGCGTTCGAGATCCCAGCCGTTGATCCAGGGAAACTGAACGCTCCTATTACTGCTGAAGAAGATTTAAGTAGATGAGACGGAAGAAACCATGAAGATCACGTTCGATCGCAATCAGATGCTTTCCGCTTTCAGCATTGCCGCCTCGGTGACGCCCACGCGAACACCGAAGGTGATTTTGCAGAACGTGAAGGTTGAGACGACGGGGGAAGGTATATGCCTGATGGCCACCGACTCCGAGCTGGGCGTACGAGTGCAATTGCCCGAGGTGGTCGTCGAGGCGCCTGGGAGCTGCTTGTTGCCCGTGCAACGCTTCATGAGCATCCTCCGCGAGTCGGTTGACTCGCAGATGCGATTGTCGTCCGACGAGAAGGCGACGGTGGTGAAGGGCGATCGCAGTCAATTCCGACTCTCGTCGGCCAACGCCGACGAGTTTCCGTCGTTGGCGTCGGTGCGTGAAGAGCGATGTCACCAAGTGTCGGGGAGACTCTTCCACGAGCTCGTCCAACGAACCTCGTTCGCGACCGACACCGAGAGCAGTCGATACGCATTGGCGGGCGTGTTGTTGGAGTTTGGCGAAAACTCCATTGTTGCCGTGGGGACGGATGGTCGGCGTTTGGCAAAGATGGAGGGACCTGCCGTATCGCATGGCAAGCACCACTTGATCGAGACCATCACCATCGTTCCGACTCGAGCCATTCAATTGATGTCGCGAGCGTTTTCCAATCCGGAGGCCGAGATTCGCATTACGGCTCGCGGGAACGACATTCTGGTGCAGGATGCTCGCGTGACGATCTTTGCTCGATTGGTGGAAGGTCGCTTCCCGCGGTGGCGTGATGTTTTCCCCGATCGCCAAGGTGCTCATCGGATCGACCTCACCGTGGGGCCGGTGCTCAACGGCCTCAAGCAAGCCGCGGTCGTTGTTAGCGACGAGAGTCGAGCGGTGCAGTTTCAGTTCCAGGAGGGGACGTTGATTCTGAGCGCCGAGACGGCCGAGGTGGGGGAATCGCGCGTCGAGTTGCCTGTGTCATACTCGGGCGAGCCGTTGAGTATTTCGCTCGACCCTCGCTATGTCGGCGACTTCCTGAAGGTATTGGACGCCGAACGGACCTTCAGCTTGGAGTTGGAGAGTGGCGAGTCGGCGGCTCTTTTTTCGACGGAAGATGGCTACGGGTATGTGGTGATGCCCATGGCGCGAGACCGTTAAGGATGGCGGTATGGCTCGACGACGTCGCGGAAAACTGCCGGACGAAGAAGACTTGCAGTACTTGCAAGAGTTGCATCGGCAACGGAGGCACAAGATCGCCGACCCGCCGCGAGTGAATAACATCATTGCGAGCCTGATGGCTTTACGCGGATACGGTCAGATCGAATCGTTGTCGGCGTTGGATGAAGCGTGGCGAGCGGCGGTGGGCGAGGGGTTGGCGGGCCAGACGCGGCTCGGGAAACTCTCCCGCGGCGTGCTTCCCGTGTATGTGGCGAATTCCGCATTGATCCAAGAATTGACGTTTCGAAAACAGGAACTGGTGGCGGAGCTGGTGCGGCGTTTGCCCGATCACAAGCTGCGCGAACTGCGATTTCGGATGGATGCAGCGGGTTGAACGAGTGGACAGGAGCGGGTCATGGGATGAGCCGCTGCCGCGATTTGTTCGACCACTGCTAACGATAAGAAGGATGGGACAAGTGCATGGCTGATGAAACCAAACCCGCGGACGACTCGAAGCCAACTTCGGATCAGGTTGCGGAGGCCGGGGCGGCGAACGTGCCCGACGCGCCGCCGACGCCGAAGCGGGGCGATGCCGAGTATGGGGCGAGCAACCTACAGCACTTGTCCGACTTGGAGCACGTGCGCGAACGGCCCGCCATGTACATCGGCGATATCGGCGTTCGCGGTTTGCATCATCTGGTTTACGAAGTCGTCGATAACTCGATCGACGAGGCGATGGCCGGCTATGCGAAGCATGTCAGCGTGACGGTCAACAACGATGGCTCAGTGACCGTTGAAGATGATGGACGCGGGATTCCCGTCGATCGGCACGAACAGTTGTCGCAGGAAATGGGCAAGGAGATGTCGGCGCTGGAAGGCGTCATGTGCGTCTTGAAGTTCGGCGGCAAGTTCGAGAAGGGGGCGTACCAGACGTCGGGCGGTCTCCATGGCGTCGGCGTGACCGTTGTGAACTTTCTCTCGCAGTGGTGCGAAGTCGAAGTTTGCCGCGCAGGCCATGTCTATCAGCAAGAGTACGAGCGAGGTGAACCGCAGGGTCCGGTTCGTCGCATGGGAACGACCACTCGTACTGGAACCAAGACGACGTTCAAGCCCGATCCGACCATCTTCCAGGTCACGAAGTTTCAGTACGACACGCTGCACAAGCGATTGCAAGAACTGGCGTTTCTCAATAGCGGCGTGCGGATCAAGTTCCACGATCAGCGGAACAACGAGAGCGCCGAGTTCTTCTATCAGCGCGGGATTCTCGATTTCGTCGAGCATCTGAATCGGGCGAGCGAGCCGCTGCATCAAGACGTCGTCTACTTTAGCGGCGACTCGGAGGGAGTTCAGTACGAGATCGCCTTGCAGTACTCAGGGGAGTACACCGAAAACCTGCACTCGTATGTGAACAACATTCATACGGTGGAAGGCGGCACGCACGTCAGTGGTTTTCGGTCGGCGTTGACGCGGACGCTAAATAGCTACGGCAAGAAGGAAGACATGTTCAAGGATCTCGTCCCTACGGGCGACGATTTCCGGGAAGGTCTGACGGCCGTTATTTCTATTCGAATCGGTCATCCTCAGTTCGAAGGTCAGACAAAAACGAAGCTGGGTAACAGCGAAGTTGATGGGATCGTCGCCTCCGCCGTGAACGAGAAGCTGGCGAAATACCTCGAGGAAAATCCCAAGACCGCCAAGCAGATCTTGAAGAAGGGGTTAGTGGCCGCGGAAGCTCGAGTTGCGGCGCGTAAAGCGAAGGAACTGGTACAGCAGCGCAAGGGTGCGTTGAGCGGCGGCGGGTTGCCAGGAAAGCTGCGTGATTGCATCAGCCGCGATGTAGAAAAGTGCGAACTCTACCTGGTCGAAGGTGACTCGGCGGGTGGCAGCGCCGAGGGTGGACGATTACGCGAGTACCAGGCGATTTTGCCCCTACGAGGTAAGATCATCAATGCCTACAAGTCGCGTGAAGACAAGGTGCTCGCTACCGAAGAAGTGCAAAGCATGATTCACGCGATCGGCAGCGGGATTGGCGCCGAGCAGGACCTTGGCAGACGCCGCTACAACAAGGTCATTATCATGACCGATGCCGACGTCGATGGTTCGCACATTCGTACGTTGTTGCTCACCTTCTTCTACCGGCAGATGTATGAGTTGGTCGCGAACGGGCATGTGTATGTCGCTCAGCCGCCGTTATTCCGTGTACGCGGCAAGAAAGAGACCTTCTACGTTCAGACCGATGAACAGATGAAGAGCCAGTTGTTGGAGCGTGGTCTGGGAGACGCGGTGTTCGAGCCGGATGATACGCGACGCATTTCGGGCGACGACATGGCCAAGCTGTGTCGGACGCTGGCCTCGATGGAAGATGCACTCGTGGCATTGGAGAAGCGCGGCATTAGCTTGCGAGCTCACGCGGGGCGCATGGATGGCTCGGGTCGACTTCCTGTCTTCCATGTGTTTCTGGGGATCAAAGAACACTGGTTCGCGACTCGCGGCGATCTCGACGGTTTCTTGAATTCCGCGGAAGCGGCCGCGGGACGTGAGTTGTCGATGGCGGAACCCAATCCCAACACTGAGGGAGCGCCGAAGCCAGCGGCCGATGGCGCCGAGGCCGCGGCGGCTGGGGCGGCCAGTGGTGCGCAGCCCAATGGCTCAACGCCGGCGTTGAACATTCACATCACTGAATTGCACGAAGTGCGTACGATCAACGCGGGGCTGAAAGAGCTCGCGGAGATGAAATTCGACATTCAGTCGTTGATTCCGCAAGACCGCACGGGACTCGATACGCCTCGTTACATCTTGCGTCGCGGCGAAAACGAACTGCCGCTGCAAGACCTGCGAGGCTTGCCGGGGGCGGTGCGCGAGGCTGGTCAAAAGGGCTGGACGGTCACTCGCTTCAAAGGTCTGGGCGAAATGAACGCCGAAGAGTTGCGTGAGACGACGCTTGATCCCGCGAATCGAACGTTGGTGCAGGTGAGCATGCGAGACGCGAGCGCCGCGGATGACATGTTCCGAGTGTTGATGGGCGATAAGGTGGAACCGCGACGCGAGTTTATTGAGAAGCACGCGCTCGATGTGCGAAACTTGGACGTGTAACTCTCTCCCGTAGCGGAATTCGCAAGAATTCCGACGCCTCAAGATTAGTGAGGATCAGCGAAGATCAGTGTTCCCTTTTCTTGGGCGCGGGGCGGGACGAGTTCTGGGAACACTAATCTTCGCTGATTGACACTGATAGAGTTCCTTAGATGGTTGTGGACCACGAATCGCATTAATGCCACGAATTTATAGGGAGAGTGGTTAGACCTAACGCTGTCCATTTAATCACTCAACGAAAATCGCCAGCCCCGATGGGCTGGCGATTCGTTGGATCGTTCTTCGAATAACCGACTCGCACGGTTGGGTTAGGGCGAGAAGGGCAGCCATCCGAAGACGTTCGGGTTGTTGCTTCGAGGGCGGCTGCCGCTGTTCCCGGCCACCGGGCGGTAGTATTCCATGCGGCCCGCGGTCATGCAGTTCATGTCGTAGGTTCCTCGTTGAACCGGGCTGCCCGCGACGTTCTGTTCCAACACCTCGATCGTGCTGCCTCGAACCGACACTACCACCGCGGTGTGAGGGCCAGTCGACCAAGCTTGGCGGCCGTCGGGGTAGGTGAACGAAGCATTGAACATCTGGAGGATATCGCCCGGTTGCAATTCGTTGGTTCCGTTGAGTCGTTCGCCCCAGTTGTACGACTGAGCGGGACGAGCACCTGCGGCTTGCAGGGCCGCCGTCGCCAATTCCGTGCATTGACCGTTTCCGATGCGTCGCCCCACCACCGATCGAGCGTAGTTCACAACCGCCTGATTCACCGACGAGCCCCGAACTTGTTCAGGCTCGATAGGCTGCGGTTGGGGAGCAGGCCGCGGTCGACGCGAGGGTCGCGGAGCGGGTTGCTGTTCATCAGAATTGAAGGGGAAGAAGTTCGGGTCGAGTTCTTCGGCGGGTCGCGGTGCGGGAGCGGGTCGCGGTGTCGGAGCGGGTCGACGACCGCCCAAAACAAATTCCTGGTTGGACCGGACTACCGTGGCGCCCATCGCCGTTTCCTGGCCGGTCACTGACCACATATGACCAATGTATGTCTGAAGTTGCCGCGACTCGCCGGGCGCCAAATCCAAGTAGTGGCGATGGTCGCCGTTATTGTTCCAATGCACCTGAGCTGGAGCGTTTGTTCGATTCGTAAACTTCACTGTCACAAGATCTTGCGCTGAAACAGAAGCGGTCAGGCTGGCTACGATCAGGGCGACAAAAGTCCAGGTTTTCAACAGGCGGCTCATGGTCAGGTTCCTTTGGATGGGAGTGTTTCGAGTGTGTTACACCCCTAGCCCGCAAAAGGTTCAAACCGCCCGCCAACAATTTCCAGCTTTTTTGGAATTGTCCGGTGCGTGGTCGTTGGGATAGGTTGAGCGAATGCGCCGCGACCGAAAGACGGGGTGTCCCTTCGGATGCCCCGTCTTCAGAGAAACCGACATGGATGTCGGACGCCGTGGCGTTGGCAGGAGTGGGCGGTGACGCAACCGCTCCGGTTCAGGGAGGAACTGTAGATGCACGCTTCGCGACTATTGACCATCCATCTTGTCGGAACGCACCGACATTCGTCGCGCCTTGCGACTTGCTCGTTCTTCTTCGCCGCCATCATGCTCGTGGGAGTTTCTCACGGGCAGACCGCCGAGACCGCGTCGGAGAACGTCTCGTCGCCCATTCCCGCCGACGAGATCCATCGTCGACGGCAGGCACTCGCGGAACGAATCGAACGTCTCGAGCAGCTCGCATCTTCGCCCGAGTCGACGGCCGGCCAACCGACCGCGGTGGTCGCCGCCAACGAGCTGAAGCTCCTGCGATCGCTCGACATGTTGTATCTCCATTTGCAGACGGCTGACGCACAGACCGAAGAAGCGCGGCGATTGCGTGATCAGTTCCGCGAAGAACTCGCCGCTCTCGAAGCCAACTCCACTGGAAATGATCCTGCCGTCTCGTGGCTCGTATTGGATGATCGTCGTGATCGGTTGGATGCCGAGTCGGCACGCGAGCGGTCGCGGGCAACCGATGTCGAATTGGCTCGTTCAGCACTCGATGTTGCAATATCGGCACAAGAGCAAGTCGAGCGACAGCGGCGACGAGTGATCGACGAGTCGTCGGCCGCGGCCGATGGCGAACGAGCGAAGCACGAGTATCGTTTGCGAATGGCCGACCTGGAGTCGACGGTGGCGGTAACCACCGTGAGTTTGCGGCGAATTGAGTTGACCTTGCGACGGTCGCAGCTTGAAGCCGCGGAATCTCATCGTCGATTGCTCGAAGCACAAGTGGCGCGGATGCGTTCGCGAGCGACCTTCAGCCAGTCAGATTTTCAACAGCGTCAGAAGGAACTTACTGCTTACTTTGCTGACATCGCGTCGCGACTCGAGCGGGCCCAAGACCGGCTGCGTGAAATCGACGTCCTGGCGACCTCGGACACTTTGGCGGCGCAGCGGGTGGATACGAACCGTACCGCGGCGACGGGTGACTCAACGACGAAATCGAGCACCGTCGACTGGTCCGCGGAAACTCGCCTGTTCATTCACAGCGTTTGCCATGAGGAGGTGTTGGAACTTGAGCGTCGGGTTGGGGACGCGCAAGTCGTCCGCGACTCGGCGCTGGCTCGCTTCAAGTTGCACAACGGACGACTCACCCAACTGGAGATTGCCGAGTGGTACGACACCTGTGAGCGGATCAACGAGCAGTTTGATGTCGAGGAACGACGATTAACGAACCGCATTGGCGACTTATTGCAAGATCTGACCACGATTCATCGTGAATCGCGGCTACGCTCGAGCGGCGGCGAGATGGGCGTCGCACAGGGAACTGGAGATGCCAAAGAGAGCGACGAGCGTGGTTCAGCTCCTACGAACAACCAAGGATTGCCGACCGAACTGCAAGTGCGTGGCGCTCAATTAGAATCACTCCTCAGAACGCTCGAATTCTCGCAACGACACATTCTGGCGCTTCGACGCGCCTTGGGGAGATTCCAATCGGATCTGAGCGAGCGATTGCCATCCACCGCGAAGACATCTTGGTTCGAAGGTAGTCTTGCCTGGGGTGCTACTGCCTGGAACTACGAGTTGATGGCAGTCGGCGACCAATCGATCACCGTCAGCAAGATCACTCGCGGCGCCATCGGATTCGTCGTGGGGCTCTTGGTCGCGGCGGTCGTCAGTCGATTGTTGGGGCGGCGAGTGTTACCGCGAATTGGGCTGAATCATGGGGCGTCGGAAGCCCTGCGAACGTTGAGTTTCTATTCGCTGTGTCTCTTGTTTGGAGTGTTGTCGCTCGAGTTCGCACATGTGCCGTTGACCGCGTTTACCTTCATGGGAGGCGCCATCGCGATCGGCGTCGGCTTTGGCAGCCAGAACATCTTGAACAACTTTATCAGTGGTCTGATTCTGTTGGCCGAGCAACCGATTCGAGTGCGGGACTTGGTCGAGATCGGCGACTTGCATGGCACCGTCGAGCGAATCGGGGCGCGCAGCACCACGATTCGCACCGGAGCGAACGCCGAGATTGTGGTGCCGAATAGCAAACTACTCGAGGATAACGTCACCAATTTGACTCGTTCGGATGATCGCTTTCGGACATCCATCGCCGTGGGCGTCGCCTATGGCTCGCCCATCGCGGAAGTGAAGCGATGCTTGCTCGAATCGGCGAAACATCCCGCGGTGCTGGAAGACCCACGACCCTTCGTGCTGTTCGCTGACTTCGCCGACAGCACGCTGAACTTCGAGCTGCACTTCTGGGTGCGATTGGCCAGCATGACAGCCTGCCGGCAGGTGGCGAGCGACATTCGCGAGTCGATCGACGCGGCGTTTCGCGAGTCGGGCATCGAGATGGCATTCCCCCAGCGCGATCTACATTTGACCAGCGCTCGACCACTCGAATTGCAACTCATTCGCCACGAATCGCAACGCGTTCGACGAGCTGCATGAGGAGCAGGGAAGTCGGTCGACCACGGATAACACCCGATGAAACAGACGAGAATAGCGGGGATAGGTCGTTAGAATGTTTGTGGACCACGAATCGCACGAATGCCACGAATTGAGAAAGACAGAAGTGGGGCTGCTGCTGGCTTTTTCGATCGGCTGCCTTACGCGGCGCGGGAACGACTGATTGTAAAGTGCGGGCGAGGGATCGCGGATCGAGCAGGTTCGAACTCCACCGTCTCGTGAACCGTGTGTTTGAACGCGCAGAACCAGGCCCCAATCGTTGCGTCCGCGGCGATGATGTCTCGAACGACGGCCGTGTCGCGTCGTCCCCAGGCGACATGCAGAGCTAGCAGGTCGAGCACCGCGGGGTCGCCAAAGTAAGAAGTATGAATCAACTCGCCGCCCGATAGTGTCTTGCCAAACCGTTCGATTCCCGAGACAAAGGACGGGGCGGCGAGCAATTGACGTATGCCGGGAGCGATGTCGCGAGCATGCTCGTTGGCGCCTTCGAGAAGACGAGTGGCCACGGCGGGCGGAAGCGCGGGATGCGATCCAGGCGCCGAATCGGAGGTGGGGTACGGCGAGACTGCCACGACCTCGGCCGCGGGGCGATTATTTCCCTGAGCGGTTTTCACCACCATCGTCCGCACGGCTCGATCAATCATCGGTCGCAACAAATTGTTGAATGCCGGCGCGAGCAGCCACAGGTAGGGTCGAGAAATGAGTGCGATGTAGTCGGAGAGAAGGATGCGATCGCGCGGCGCAATGTTGGCGACGAACGAGACACTCAGATCAAGCGTCGCTCGCAATCCGTTGATCGCCTCGTCTTCGGGTGACCAAAGGCCGAGCCAGCGCCCGCGGTAAGTCTCCATCGCGGTTCGCTCCAGCCGCTTCTCGGCGCGAATCCGCAGCGACTCGAGCGCGGGGTTAAGAAACAAACTGGCGAGAAAGAGGAAGACGTAGCCGCCGAAGAGCGTGACGAGGATGACGACCCAACCTTCCCACGAACAGAACAAATAATCGAACAGATGATGACCGCTTGCTGGATCGAAGGTCCCCAGCCTCAGACCACCATCGGTCTTTACGACTGGCACTCCGGCGAATTCCAAGACCTTCAGGAACGGAGCGCGTAGCAACGCCATCACCAAACCAACTTCCTCGTTGCTGCGAAGACTAATGGCGGCGTCGCGGCCTTGGATCGCCGCCCAGGCGAAATGAAAAAAACCGCAGAAGGCCCCATACTGGGATGATAAAAGCAGGGGCTAACTTGCCCATTTCCTATTGATTTTAGGTGGGGAATCTGTTGCGCTACGAAGTAGATTCCAAGTCCAGGGGGGATTGCGGAAAAGGAGTACCGCTATGTTCTCCCACTGGCCCGAGTTCTTTTCGTCATGCCGTTCGCGTCTATCGGCGATCGCTCGCAGTTGCTTTTTGAGCCGCGAACGTTGGATCGAGAAATACTCACGACTCTCAGCCACGTTGCGCGGTCTCCGTAGCGAACGAGATCAGGCAAGGTTAGAGACTGAGCGACTGAAGTCCGCAAATCAGCAGTTGGTTGAAAGAGTGAAGTCGCTGGAAAGCGAACTTGCGCAGCCACGCAAGATTGAACTTCCGGTTGGCGAGCGGCCGCCAGGGCATCAGTACGGTGCAGGCTTGATCGCTCTCAGCGTCAACTTGGCCAGACAGGTTGGACTTCGACCGACAACTCGCGCGCTGTCGTTGTTTTTCCGTTGGCTCGGCGCCGATCAACCTGTGCCCACTTATCAATCGATTCGTGAATGGATGCGACGCATTGGGCTCGCGCGACAGAAGCGCGGGAAGAAGCGCAAAGACGGCGTGTGGCTCGTGGACATCACGAATCAAATTGGTCGCGATCGAGTGCTCACGATCCTGCGTCCTCGCAAGCGATTCAAACAGGAGAAGATGGCGCCGCTTCGGCTTCGTGACATGGAAGTGCTCGCGGTGATTCCTGGCCAGCAATGGGGGCGCAAAGAGGTCGGCGACGTGTATCGCGCGACCGCTGAATTGCGTGGCACTCCCCGCGCGGTGCTGTCCGATGGCGCCGTGGAACTGCAAGAGCCCGTGGAAACGCTGGGAACAGCGAGAAAAAGGCCGCTTCAGTTGCGGGACATGAAACACTTCTTGGCCAATCAATTGGAGAACTCTCTGGCCAAGGACCCGACCTATCAGGAGTTTCTCGGGAAGCTCAGTGGCCTGCGTTTGGTGCTTCAGCAGACGGAACTTGCTCACTTCATTCCGCCGCCCATGAAGCTGAAGTCTCGCTTCATGAACCTCGCGCTGACCTTGCGATGGACGCACGCGGTTCTCTGGCACTTGGCGCACCCGGAGTCGCGAAGTCGCCGCAAGATTAGCGTCGAACGCATGAATGACAAGCTTGGCTGGCTGAGGGCTTTCGAGCCCGCTATTCGTTCATGGACGGCTTGCCACGAGATCATCGGGGCCATTCTGGACTGGGTACGTCAGCGCGGCATCTATCGGGGCGCTGCGCGTGACTTTGGGCGGCGCTTCCGGCGGCGAGCGACAGATGCGCTGAGCAAGCACTTCGTAGACAAGACGCGATTCTTCCTTCGCCTCCAAGAACGTCGCTTGAAAGCTGACGAACATCTTCCCTTGAGTACCGAGGTGCTTGAATCCGCGTTCTCTCGCTACAAGCAACTGATACGCCAACACGTCAAATGGGGACTGAGCGGCTTGCTAATCTCCCTCCCCACGCTTCTTGCCCCAGTCACCGCGAGCGAAGTCACTCACTCTCTGGAACAGGTGAGCGTCAACGAGCTTCGCACCTGGACGAAGACCGTCCTTACCGAGACTTATGCCACGCAACGGACCAACATGTACAAGGACGCTCGCTCGACTAAGGCGACGCGGAAAAAACGCGCAACACGAATTCCCGTCGACGTTTGAAGGTTTTATCATCCCA
>JAXMBL010000006.1:0-625746 GCA_046349915.1 Pirellulales bacterium
GCGATGCCATTCCGCGACCGGTTCCTTCCGGCCCCCGAACCCGACCGGGTTGTTAACCCAAATGCCCCTGTTAATCAGAGAGCGCGAGAGTTTTGGCGAGAACGGCGGCCGGGTGACGGCGGGGTGGCGCTCTCGTGCGATTTCCGGAGAACTCTCACAGCTCAGAGCGTCGCCGTAAGTCGTTGCCAGAACTGGCGTAAAACGCGAAACGCCGGGAGCGGTCGCTCTCGGCGTTGGGCGTTAACTGGCGGGTCGCGGGAAAGTTCGCGACTGGGAAAAGCTCCCCCGGTAGGACTCGAACCTACGACCCGGCGGTTAACAGCCGCCTGCTCTACCAACTGAGCTACAGGGGATCATCAACCCGTGAAACATGCGAGCCGGACCGGCCGTTTGCCTCAACGGAAAACATATCCTATTTCATCCCGTTCCTCGTCGCAAGACGACTCCCAGGACATGCTCGCCGCAGTACGTGATATCGAACATTCAACCAACTGCGGAAAGTCACCCCACTCTGATCGGACTCGACCAGGGGGAATCTTGAGTCCTGCTCGACAGACAAACTCGGCGGTTTCAGCATCCGCTTTGCTGAAAAAGGGTTACGCTGCCGTGGCGGCGATTAGCGATGTGCGGGGGGAAGGTGAAACGGTGGGGGTGGCTCGCCGCGGTTTGGGGTTGGGACTGCGGCGAGTGAACTTTGAAGCGGGCGGAGGGCGGTTGTGATGGTGAAGGAATTCGCCCGCAGCTTTTCATCTCGCGAAGCGCAATACTGTCCGGGAAAATTCTTCATCAAATCTTAACTTGCGCCCGGGCGAGAAATGTGGATGATGGGCGGCCATGGAAAAGCTGTCCCGTAAACGCCGAGCCGAGATCGACGCGGAACTGCGTCGTCGCGTGAAGGAGCGTGCAGAGCGTCCCGCCAAGGAGACGCTGCCGTTATGGCCGGAAAAAGTGGAAGCGGGGGCTTTGGTCAGGAAGCTGGACCACTATGTTCGGAGCTTGCGCGCGGAGGATGCGCATGGCAACCGCAGTCTATTTTTGGATGACGTCTTCGTGGCCTACCTGCTGGCGTTCTTCAATCCGACAATGCGCTCGCTGCGGGCGATCGAGGATTTCAGTGAGACGCGGCAGTCACAGCGGTATCAGGCGATCAAACGGATCCCCAAATCGACGCTCTCGGATTTCAATCGAATCGCGGACCCGCAGCGGATGGAGACGATCATCGCCGAACTGCGTGGGGCGCTGCAACGCAAGTATCCCAACTCGTCTCCGAAGGACGAAGGCCTGGGTGTGCTGAAGAAGATCATTGCGGTGGACGGCACCTATCTCTCCGCCCTCGCGGACGTGGCCTGGGCGGTGGGACTCCGCAACCAGCACAAGAAGAAGTACCGCGCGCGTCTCGACGTGCATGTCGACACGGCGGCCTGGGTTCCCGAGCACATCGCCGTGCCGGAACCAGGAGAAGGCGAGGCGGCACGGGCCGCGAAGGCCGTGCAGCGTGACGCAATCCATGTCTACGACCGCGCGTATGGCAGCTTCGAACTATTACTGGCGCACTATCAATCCGAGGGCGAAACGCTACGTGCCACGTCCGAATTCGTGTTGCGGGCGAAGAAAAACCAATTACTGCTGAACGTGACGGAGGAACGCGAACCCACCGCGGAGCAACGCGCGCAGGGGGTCGTGTCCGACCGAATCGGCTATTTCCAAGGTTCTCCAGGACACCACGTGCCCCCATTCCCGGTGCGTGAAGTGATCCTCGTTGGCGAGGACGGAGAGCAGATCCGTCTGCTGTCGAACCTGCTCGACCTCGGCGTCGAAATCATCGGCCTGCTCTACCGCCAACGCTGGCAGATCGAACTGTTCTTCCGGTGGCTGAAGTGCTACGCCAATTTTGACCACTTGATCTCGCACCAGAAGGAAGGAGTGCTGCTGCACTTCTACGTGGCGATGGTCGGGGCGATCCTCATGTACTTGCATACGGGCTTTCGCCCCAGCAAATACGCGTTCAACCTCTTGGGAATGCTCGCCCAGGGGGGCGTCGACACGCTGGAAAGTATCCTCCCGATCCTGCGGGAACGCGAGCGGCAATGCGAACGCGATCGCCAGAGCGCTGCGCGCCGCCGCGCGAAAAAGAACGGCTAGCCCCCTGAGGCCGGACCGCGCGCTGGGCGCGCGGCCAAGCCGCTGCATGCGCTGATTTTCTCCTCGCGTCGCAGCCCCTTCTTCGGCGACGCCTCCAACGCCCCTCCAACCACGATCCCTGCCTTAAACGGCGCCGAGCCGTCAAAATCCCGGACAGTACTGCGCGAAGCGTGATGGCTACTGTGAGATGGCTACTGTGAGATGGCTACTGTGAGACGGCTACTTCGCGATTGGGCAGGGATTGTGCTGAATGGTGAGTGCACTCGCCCGCGGCTGATCATCTCGCGAAGCGAGATGGCTACTTTGCGGCTACTTTGGCAGTACCAGTTCGAGTTCCGCTGAGTCGAGCGACGTCAGGCCGGGCCTCGCGGTTGCCGGGATTACTGATAACGGGATTACTGATAACGGGATTACTGTTCCTTCAGGGGCGGTGACCTGGTCAGCAGAGAGATGCTCGACAGAATACTGCTTGCCTGCCTCTGATTCACTCGCTTGTGCTTCGCCAGTGACCCGGTCACGCTTGCCGCTGCCGCGCGGCTTCAGTTCGTCGCGCAATACCACGACGCTCGCTGGCGCCTCGATCCCCAATCGCACCTTGTCGCCCGACACCCTGACCACCGTCAATACAATCGAATCACCCAGTCGAATCCGCTCGTTTTCCTTCCGCGTCAGTACCAACATGAGTCGAACCTCCTTGTCTGAAGATGCCCTCGTCACGACGTGTATTCTTGTACACAAATACTGAACGCGTGTCAATCATTTTCTGCGGTAGTTTTTTCGACTCGCTGCGCTGGCGAGAAACGCTCTTTCAATGAGAGAATTCGCAAACTGCAGAAGACAATTCGGCGAGCCAACTTGCGATCGAACGGGGGCTTCAAAGCCAAACCGCCAGGCCACGGCGACACACGGAGTTTGATTTGCTTCCGTGTCGTTTCGTGTTGTTCCGTGGCCAATACTGTCGGCAGTGTTTGTACGCTGCGCGGCTGATCATCTCGCGAAGCGAGATGGCTACTCTTTCGCTACTTTTTTGGCTACTTTTGGCCTTCCGCACCCCGGTCGGTGGCGGCAACCGGGGTGCGGGGCATACCATTCGGACCTTCGGGCTGAGCCCACGCGTCGCTCGCCCGTTCGTCCGCGATCAAACGCCTGCGTCAGCAAACGTGGGCGCGACCGCCAATTGAGTCCGCTCGACTCGCTCCCCCGCGGACCCATAAAACAGAATCGTATTCCGCTCCATCTCCCAAATCGCCGTCAACTTCACACTACGCGGCCCGTGCACGCAGAAGAACAGCCCACAGGGCCGACCCGCTCGCAACAAGATCCGCTCCGTCATCATGAAAGCCCCCACCTCCAACTGGTAATGATGACAAATCCGTCCATGGACAAAACTCCGCAAGTCTCGTAGGTCGCGAATTTCTTCTGGGCTCGGGCTGGCCGTCATGGCGCAATCTCGCTCCTAACCAAGAGGGTGAGAATCATCCCCGACTCGAGCATCGAGTCGGACTGGAGAAACTGCGTTGAATCACTGACACAGGGAATATCGGCAGACTGGGAAGGATAATTTGGTCCACGAAAGCGTGCCTTCCACATACGAGCGTGACAACGTTTTTCATAATTCAGGTCGCAACAGGGCTGCCGTAGAATCGGCACTCTTCCCCCTCGCGCCGTCGTTACTCGCCGCTCGCCCCTTCCGACCACTTACCACGTAAAGTCCACCTCGCCGGTTGAGTTAACCTGACGGAAAGCGGGAGTTGGGGAGACTGGGTTGCGACGTGCGGTGGCGGAAAGAGGAGGACCATTAATCGGACGAATTTCACGAATTGGGAGATACGGATTCGCGGAGAGGATTGGACTGGAGCGGGACCGAGCGATAAATACGGCGAGTTTAGGAAGGCAGACAGAGGAGGTAGAGAAGTAAGGAGAAGGAGGAGGCTGAACGGAGTCTTGCGCGTTTGGGCTCTTGCTGAGCTACTGCTTTATGTGAGTTTAAGGGCCAAATGCGTGAGGCAGGGGCGACGGACTGGAAGTCCGTCGTACGGGGTTTCTCGCTTTGACAACTCTCCTCGCTTTCCCTTGCTGCCAAAATGGCACTTCTTGACGATCGCAAATGGAGACACGGCGCCCGGCTGCTGGCAGTGATTCGCCTAACATTCTTTTGTGTTTGATCTTACGCACAGCCAATTCTGATTGGCACAAGGCTTGCTTACATACGGGTCGTCTCGAAAGCGACTGTCAAAAAAAGCATTGGCAGTCACCTGATCCGGGCAAAAGTGCGCGTGATTCGTCAATACACTTGGGAGGAATCGTCTCGTGGCAAAGCAAATGGTTTTTGACGACGAAGCGAGGCAGCCGCTGTTAGCGGGCGTGGCGAAACTCGCCCGCGCCGTGCGGAGCACGTTGGGCCCCCGTGGCCGCAACGCCGTGCTCGACAAAGGCTGGGGCTCGCCCAAAGTCACCAAGGACGGCGTGACGGTCGCCGAAGACATTGAGCTCGACGACCCCTACGAAAATCTCGGGGCTCAGCTCGTCAAGGAAGCGGCCAGCAAGACTAATGACGTGGCAGGGGATGGAACCACCACCGCCACCGTGCTCGCGGAAGCCATTTTCCGCGAAGGCCTCAAGATGATCGCCGCGGGCGCCGACCCGATGGCGCTCGCTCGCGGCATCAATCGCGCCACCGAAGCGGTGGGTGAAGCGATCACGAAGATGGCCGAAAAGATCAACGAAAAGAGCCGCAAGGAAATCGAGCAAGTCGCGTCGATTGCGGGCAATAACGATCCTTCGATCGGCAAAGTTTTGGCCGATGCATTCATGAAGGTCGGTAAGAACGGCGTGATCACGGTCGAGGAAGGCCGCGGCCGCGAAACGACGGTCGACGTCGTCGAAGGCATGCAGTTCGACCGCGGCTTCCTGTCGCCGCACTTCGTCACCAATCCGGACGAAGTCATCGTCGAACTCGACAACTGCTACATCCTCATCCACGAGGAAAAGATCTCTTCGAACAAGAAGATGATCCCGCTGCTCGAAGCGATCAGCAAGGCCAACAAGCCGCTGTTGATTATCGCGGAGGACATCGAGGGCGAGGCGTTAGCGACTCTGGTTGTCAACAAGATGCGTGGCATTCTGCAAGTCGCCGCGGTCAAGGCGCCTGGTTACGGCGATCGCCGCAAGGCCATCCTGGGCGATATCGCCGTCCTGACCAAGGCTCAACCGATCTTCAAGGATCTCGGCATTGATCTCGAAAGCGTCAAGCTGTCGGATCTGGGCCGAGCCAAGAAGATTCGGATTACGTCGGAAGAGACGACCATCGTCGATGGCGCCGGCAGCAAGGAGGATATCGAAGGGCGCGCTCAACAGATTCGCGATGAAATCGGCCGCACCGACAGCGAGTACGACCGCGAGAAGCTGCAGGAGCGGTTGGCCAAGCTGGCGGGCGGAGTCGCCCAGATCAGCTGCGGCGCCGCGACCGAGACGGAAATGAAGGAAAAAAAGTGGTTGGTCGAGGACGCGAAGAACGCGACCGCGGCCGCCTTGGAAGAAGGGATCGTGCCGGGCGGCGGCGTCGCCCTGCTCCGCGCCGAAAAAGCCCTCGATAAGCTCGAATTGACGGGCGATGAGAAGATGGGCGCCACCATCATCCGCAATGTGCTCGACCAACCTTTGCGAGCGATCGCGAAGAACGCCGGCCGAGATGGAGCGGTGATCGTCAATCGCGTGCGTCAGCTGAAGGGTAAGAACGAAGGCTGGGACGCGGACAAGGACGATTTCTGTGACCTGGTCAAGGCGGGCGTCATCGACCCGGCGAAGGTCGTGCGCACCGCGTTGCAGAATGCCGCCAGCGTCGCCGCTCTGTTGCTGACCACCTCCTCTCTGATCACGGACATTCCGAAGGAAGAGAGCGACGAAGGTGGCCACGGCGACCACCATGACCACGGCATGGGTGGCATGGGTGGCATGGGAGGAATGGGCGGCATGGGAGGAATGGGTGGCATGGGCGGCATGGGCGGCATGGAAGGCATGATGTAGTCGCTGATCGCCAGGCCCACTTGCCGGCGAGTCGTCCAACGGGCGACGAAATGCCTTGGCCGGTGCGATCAAACGCTAGGAGACGGGTTGGCAAGTGCCAGCCCGCTCGCCAAACAGACAGTTCCAAAACAAATCAGTTCAAACGCATAACGTAGTCGCGATAGGGGAAACATAGAGATGTCGAAGATCAAGTTGCGTCCGCTGGATGATCGAGTCGTAGTGCAGCCGCTGGAAGCGGAAGAGCGGACCGCGGGCGGGATCGTGTTGCCGGATTCGGCGAAGGAAAAGCCGCAGCGTGGGACGGTGATTGCGGTGGGTCCGGGTCGCTTGCTGGAGAACGGCAAGCGTGGCGACCTGTCGGTGCAGGAAGGTGACGAGGTGATTTACGGCAAGTACGGCGGATCGGACCTGAAGGTCGACGGCCGGGAAGTGAAGATCTTGCGCGAGGGTGACATCCTGGCGAAGGTCGTCAAGTAGTTCGCAGATCAGTCGTAGCCGCAAATGACGCCGCGGGGCCACAAGCGAAGCGGCGTCACATCGAATCGCAACCATTCATCCACAAGGAATCGCCAGCGTGGCTAAGCAATTGATGTTTGAGGATCACGCCCGAGCCAAGATGCTGCAGGGCGTCGAGAAATTGGCCAGTGCCGTGGCCGTGACGTTGGGCCCGACGGGCCGCAACGTGATCATTGACAAGTCGTTCGGCAACCCGACGGTTACCAAGGACGGCGTGACGGTCGCCAAGGAAATCGAGTTGGAAGACCGCTTCGAGAACATGGGCGCGAAGCTCGTGGTCGAAGTCGCTCAGAAGACCTCGGATCTGGCGGGCGACGGCACGACGACCGCCACCGTGCTCGCTCGAGCCATCTTCAAGGAAGGTCTCCGCAACATCGTCGCGGGCAGCAACCCGATGGCGATTCGTCGCGGAATCGAAAAGGCCGTTCAAGCGGCGACCACCAAGTTGCTCGCCATGGCCAAGCCGGTCACGAGCAAGGAAGAGGTGGCGAGCGTCGGTGCAATCAGCGCGAACAACGACAAGGCGATCGGCGAGTTGTTGGCTGACGCGTTGCACCGCGTGGGTAAGGACGGCGTGATCACGGTCGAAGAAGGCAAGACGACCTCAACCAAGGTCGAGTATGTCGACGGCATGCAGTTCGACAAGGGCTTCGTGTCGCCGTACTTCATCAACCGTCCCGCGTCGATGGATTGCGTGCTCGACGACGCGTTCATCCTGATCCACGAGAAGAAGATCAGCAACATCCGCGAATTGGTGCCGATTCTGGAGAAGGTCAGCCAGACGGGCCGACCGCTGTTGATCATCGCCGAGGATGTCGATGCGGAAGCGTTGACGTTGTTGGTCGTGAACAAGCTGCGTGGCGTGCTGAACGTCTGTGCCGTGAAGGCGCCTGGCTTCGGCGATCGTCGCAAGGCGATGCTGGGCGACATCGGCGTGTTGACGGGCGGCACGATGATCAGCGACGAGCTCGGTTTGCAGCTCGAAAATCTGTCGCTGGAGCAGTTAGGTCGGGCCAAGAAGATCACAGTCGACCGCAACAACACGACGATTGTCGAAGGCGCGGGCGAGCGAGATGAGATCGACAAGCGAATCCTGCAGATTCGCAATCAGATTGGTCAGACCGAGAGCGAGTACGACAAGGAAAAGTTCCAAGAACGACTCGCGAAGTTGGCGGGCGGCGTGGCGGTGATTTCCGTCGGCGCCGAGACCGAAGCCGACATGAAGCAGAAGAAGGCCCGCATCGAAGACGCCCTGCATGCGACTCGAGCGGCGGTGGAAGAGGGGATTCTGCCGGGCGGCGGCGTGGCGCTCTTGCGTTGCATCGACGCCGTGCAGAAGGCTCGCGATTCGGCCAAGGGGGACGAGCGGGTCGGCGTCGATATCGTCCTGGGCGCCTTGTCGGCGCCGATGAAGGCGATCGTCGACAACGGCGGCCGCGATGGCTCGGTGGTCGTGGACGAAGTGCTCCAGAAGGCGCAGAACATCGGATACGATGCGAACGCCAACGAGTACGTCGACATGGTCAAGTCGGGCATCATCGACCCGGTCAAGGTCGTGCGCACCGCTCTGGGCAATGCCGCGAGCATCTCGGCCTTGTTGCTGACGACCGAAGCCCTTGTCACCAACTTCGACAAGGACGACAAGAAGAAGCAGCGAGCCGAAGGCGCTGTTCGCTAGTGAAGAGGACGCAGGGAGGACGTCCAGCCGGGCGTCCTCCGTGCGGGTTCGTTGGAGCGGTCAAACGATCCGTCACATTCACAAGCCACTTGCGCCTCGGTGCTAGCCGGAGCGCGGTGGCTTTTTTTGAGCAGCCATGTCCACGATGGCCAAAAAACGCGACTACTACGAAGTGCTCGGTGTCACCAAAGGCGCCTCCGCGAAGGAGATTGCCACGGCGTACCGCAAGCTGGCCATCAAGTACCATCCTGACAGCAATCAGGGGGACTCGGACGCCATCGAGAAGTTCAAGGAATGCGCCGAAGCTTACGAGGTGCTGAACGATCCCGAAAAGCGTGCTCGCTACGATCAGTACGGGCATGCCGGCGTCGAAGATGGACACGCTCAATTCAATGACGTGCAAGATATCTTCGAAGCGTTTAGCGACATCTTCGGCGGTGGAGGCGGCGGCGGGATTTTCGGCGACTTGTTCGGCGGCGGCGGTCGTCGTCAGCGGCGAGCGCGTCGCGGGGCCGATATTCGCGTCGATGTAGCGCTCGACTTGGAAGAAGCGGCTCGCGGGGTTTCGAAAACGATCGAATTCCCACGCAGTCAGTCGTGCGGCAAGTGCAACGGCACGGGGAATCGCGCCGGGGCTCAACGCGAGCAGTGTCGTCGCTGCGCGGGTCGAGGCCAGGTAGTGCAGCAGGCGGGAATTCTGCGAGTGCAGACGACCTGTCCGACTTGCGGTGGATCGGGCACGATCGTCACCGACCCCTGCGATCAATGCCGCGGGCATGGCTACACAGCCGGTAAAGTGCGACTCGATTTTCAGATCCCGCGCGGCATCGACGACGGCATGCGAGTCCGTTTGACGGGCGAAGGCGAGCCGAGTCCGGACGGGGGTCCCGCGGGCGATTGTTACTGCTTTGTGTCGGTGCGACGGCATCGGCTGTTTCAGCGGGATGGCTCGAACTTAATCCTGCAATTGCCGATCTCGTATAGCCAGGCCGCGTTAGGGGCGACGATCGAAGTCCCAACGCTCGACGGCCCCACGAATCTCGATGTGCCCAGCGGCACTCAGTCAGGCGATGTCTTCCGCATTGCGGGTCGCGGCATGCCCGACCCTCGCGGCGGCCGCACGGGCGACCTGTTGGTTCAAACCCACATTGAAGTTCCCAAGAAACTGACCTCGCGACAGAGCGAACTGCTCCGGGAACTGGCCGAGTTGGAGCATGTGCATGTCACTCCCAATCGGAAATCGTTCCTAGAGAAGATTCGCGATTACTTCGCGCCGCCCGATGAACGAGTCGGGGACAAGAAGGAGGAATGATCCCATGAGCAACTCTCCTGAATCATCATCTGAAACTTCGGCACAAGCTTCGGCCGACTCGCAGTCGTCGCAAGGCGGCGACGCGTTCGATGCCGCGTTGGAAGCTGTCGCCGGCTCGACCGAGGCCGCTCGCGAATCGGGCGATTGGTCCTCGGAGCGAGCCCGGCTGAACGGCGAATTGCGGGACGCCAACGAGCGAGTGCTACGAGCTCAAGCGGAGCTGGAGAACTACCGCAAGCGTTCGCGTCGCGAGATGGAGGACGAGCGCAAGTATGCCTCGCTGCCACTCATCCGCGACCTGCTGAGCGTGATGGACAATCTGGATCGAGCGTTGGAGGCAGCCGAGCGAAACCAAGGTAGCTCGGGGCTCGCCGAAGGGGTCAAGATGGTGGCGATTCAGTTCATCACCTATTTGGAACAGCATGGCTGTCGCAAGATTGCGGCCGTGGGCCTCCCCTTTGACCCTCATCAGCACGAGGCGATCGCCCAGGAACCGAGCACCGAACACGCGGCTGGCGTCGTCACTCGGATCGCTCGTAATGGCTATATGCTTCATGAACGAGTGGTGCGACCGTCGCAGGTGTTAGTTTCGACGGGCCAACCCGCGGCGCAGTAGGCGGCAAGCCCCCCAGCATCGAACGATTTGAATTAGGCAGACTTGATTCCGGAGTTAGCGACATGCCCACTTACGACTATCAGTGCAGTGCGTGCGAGCACGAGTTCGAAGTGTTTCAGGGCATTAACGACGAGTTGTTGGTGAAGTGCCCCAAGTGCGGCAAGAAGAAGTTGAAGCGGTTGTTTGGCGCCGGGGCGGGCATCATCTTCAAGGGATCGGGCTTCTACCAGACCGACTACCGCAGCGATGGCTATAAGCAAAAGGCGGCTTCGGAGTCGAAGTCGAGTTCGGAGTCGTCGTCGAGCGGCGGGGAATCGAAGTCTGAAACGAAGTCCGAGAGCAAGTCGGAAGCTAAATCGTCCGACAAGGGGAAGAAGTAGGCGTTGCTGCGAGGGGTGACTCTCGGACTGTACGACGGTTGGTGCCCCGTGGGGCAGGTTTTCAACCTGCCCGGCTGGCTGATGAACTGCTGGGCAGGTTGAAAACCTGCCCCACGACAGACTCGTTTAGACTCTCCGACGGTCGACTGCGCTCGTTCTGCACGGGCCGGCATCGACGGACTAGAAGTCCGTCGTACGGTGTTTCCGACCATTAATCGCGATTGGCATTTTCCGCGGCGGTGCGCAATGCCTCGTCCTGATCACGGAGCGCCTCTTCGACGACGAAACGTTCGATTTCTACGTTCGACTTGCGGTAGAGTCGCACGATTTCCGCTCGAGCTTCAGGGTTCTTGCGTTGGAAAGCTTCGGCGATGATAGGGTAAGCGGCTTCCTTCAGCGGAGCAGCTCGACGAACGGTCTCGGCCAACAGTTCCTCGGGGCCCTTGCTGGCGACTGCGAAGAGGAAGAGTCTTGAATCCTCGCCTTCCAGCTTCTTCGCCGCTTCGAAAATCTATTTCGCTTGATCTTGTTTGCCTTCCGCCGCGAGCGACAGGAAGACCAGCGGCTCACCCTTGGAGAAGCCAGCCTCCAACGCGACCGCTCGGATCTCTGGCGATTCGTCGCGCGCCATGCGGGCGAACAGAGCAACTTCATACTTGTCCTTGTGCTTGGCGAGTTCCTTGGCGGCGAAAAGGCGATCCTCGGCCGCTAGAGATTCGAAGCCTTTGGCGAGCGCCGGCAAACCGGGCTCTCCCAGTGCACACAGGGCGGACAGCGCTTTCCGACGAACGGGTTCGCGATCAACGGTCAGAATCGCGTAGGCGCACAGCACCACCCCCTCGTCACCCAATTTGTCGACGCCATCGAGCGAAGCGAGTTGCGCCGATTCGTCGGTCCCCTTGAGCGACTCGAACTTGCGGCGAGCCGTCTCGCTCCAAGTCGACGGATCTTTGGCCAGCGTCTTCAGCGTTTCAACTCGTTCCGTGACTCGAGCATGGAGTTGCTTGCCTGACTCCTTGACTTCGTCGGCTTTCGCCTTGGTTGCGACCAGTTTCTCGCGCAGGCCTGCAATCTCCTGCTTCACTCGTTCGATTGTTGCTTCTCGTTCCTGGGCGATCAGCCGGACTTGGGCGAGCGACACGAAGGCGACCAGCGCCAGCGTCGCGCCAAACAGTGTGGTCTTCATACGAGTTTCCTTGGATTCGGGGACTTTTAGGACACGTCGAACACGCAACACCAGCGGATGAGACTGCGCGCATCGTCCCAAGGCGAGTGATGTTTCCGGTAGTTGTGATTCAATCAGGCGATTGAGAGCGCGAGCGTACTCGACGGCCTCGCCTCCCTGAGCGGCCGCGCGATCGCAGGCCCATTCCGCCGACTCGTCGTACATTCCCACCAGCCGCCAAGCACACGGGTGATAGGCGAATGGCAGCGAGACAATCCGCAGGAAGAAAGAAGCTAGTACATCTCCTCGCAGGTAATGAGCCAACTCGTGCCGCATAATGAGGCGGCGTTCGGTCGAGTCGAGTCGTCCCCAGACGGGTTGCGGGATCACCAGCGAGTAACCTTGGGGCAGAAACCCGAGCATCGGTCCCACTCCGGTGGAAACCTGCAGCGGGATGGGTCGACGCCGAGGCGCGATTGTAGTCTGCGTTTCGTTCCACTCGTCCACCAACTCCTGTTCGTCGTCGCGAGCCGACCGACAATTCCAGACGACTCGCAGATAACGCATGGTCCCGAGCAGCACTGCCCCCGCCACGCTTAAGATCCAAAGCGGAATCAGCAACTTCCCGCTGGTCGGCAGAACGGTTGCAAAATCAGGCCAAGGCGACTGCACGGGTCCTGCGGGAGCTTCTAGCAGCGATACAGGGTCTGGTGAGTTAGTCAGGTCACCGACCCATGGGCTCGCTTGGTTCGCATTCAATCCTTGCTCGACACGCAGGCCGGTGGAATAGCTCTGTGGTTGCGATGGGGGTGCGTGATTATCGTTCGGTATGCTCTGCTGATTTGCCTCAGCCACGGGTTCGTACCACGGCACTTCGATGGTCCACGACCAAGGCGACAGTGCGGTCAGAAACACCAGCAGCGCCGCGGCGAAGCGAGTGCTCGAGGAGTCGATTTGCCAACGGTTGCATACGGCGGGAACTAGCAACCCGCCGAGCGTCACGATGATCGCTCCGCGCGTCAGCCAGAGCAGAAAACCGAGGGAGTTCATGACGACTGCTCCGGTCGATCCTTGAGCTGCTGTTCCGCCTCGTCGATCAAACGACGCATTTCGCGCAGGTCGTCGACGCTGACCGAAGGATCTTGGACAAGATGTGCGAACAGGGGCACGACGCCGGAGAGTCGATCAAGGAACGAGTGGACCATGGTCCCACGTACTTCCTCGGGATCGACTTGCGCGGAGTATTCGGCGGGCCGTTGTCGGCTCTTGGCAACCAAGCCTTTTTCGACGAGTCGTTCAAGCCGAGTCTGGACGGTGGTATAGCCGACATCTCGTCCCGATTCGACCATGGCTTGGTGGGCGGCGGAGAGTGTGAGTCCACCGCGTTCCCACAGTAATCGCAGTAATTCAACCTCGCCCGCCGCGAGCGGCCCGCGTTTCTTGCCTACCATGAATCGGCTCCTCGTCCTGCTCTCTCAGCCGTTTACTACTTCGGTCGTAAACATATTACGACACCAGTCGTAAATGGTCAAGCAAGAAAGTTGTGAGTACGCGGCTGTTCCGCTCGCGAAGCGAGCGGGCTACGTAGCCGTCTCGCTTCGCGAGACGATCAGCCGCTCGGCGTAACGACGCCGCCTGCCAAGCTCGAACGGTCACGAGAAACGACTCGCTCACGCGGCTGTTCCGCTCGCGAAGCGAGCGGGCTACGTCGCTGCGTAGCCAGTTTGCTTGCGGCGGCGGCTGGGGCTAGAATATTAACTCCTTCCAAAGCTTGATTTTCCCGCCTTCAATCCGCCGTTAGGATCTTCGTGATGCGCATGACGCCTGCCTTGGTCTCCGCGCGCCTCAATACGAGGGCTTTTTCGATGAAATCTGTGCTCGCCCGTTTGTTGACTAGCGGCCTGTTTACCTTGGGAATCCTGATACCGTGGGGTGGCTCGGCGAGCGCGGAAACGCCCGCCGCCGCTTCTCGAGGCCCCATCAGCTTCGACCTGGACGTGCAGCCGATTTTGACCGCGAAAGGTTGCAATTCAGGCCCCTGCCATGGGAAGGCTCGTGGCCAGAACGGGTTCCAACTTTCCCTGTTCGGTTTTGACTCCGAATTCGATTACGACTCGTTGTCGAAAAACGCTCGGGGACGGCGAGTGTTCCCGGCCGCTCCTGATCGCAGTTTGCTTTTGCAGAAGGCGATCGCGCTACTGCCCCATGGTGGCGGACAGCGGATCGACCCCAATAGTCCCGAGTACGAGACTCTGCGTCGCTGGATCGAGACCGGACTTCCTCGCAAGGTCGAGGGCGAGCCGCAGTTGGTGAAAGTCGAAGTGACACCTAACGAGAAGTACCTGAAGCCGGACGAAACGGCTCAACTGGCCGTGACCGCGACCTACTCGGACGGTTCGAAACGCAATGTCACTCGCCTGAGCCAGTATCAGTCGAATGAGACCGGCGTGGTCGCGGTGGATGCCGCCGGGTTAATGAAGGCGAGTCCCATTCCGGGGGAAGCGACCATCATGGCTCGGTACATGAATCTGATCGCTACCTGTAACGTCGCGATCCCCCTGCCGGGCGCGGTTCCCGAAGAAGTCTATAGTCGCCTACCTCGCCGCAATTTCATCGATGAGCACATTTGGACCAAACTCAAGACGCTGGGAATCGTCCCTGCCGAGCCGGTCGATGACGCCCGTTTCCTGCGTCGAGTTTCGCTCGACTTGATTGGCCGTCTACCAACGCCCGACGAAGTGCGTTCGTTCCTCGCCGACTCGGACCCCAACAAGCGCGAGAAGGTGGTGGACCAATTGTTGGAACGGCCCGAGTACGCGGATCACTGG
This sequence comes from Pirellulales bacterium, assembly GCA_046349915.1. Classification (GTDB taxonomy): domain Bacteria; phylum Planctomycetota; class Planctomycetia; order Pirellulales; family Pirellulaceae; genus CAIXSC01. The sequence goes on from JAXMBL010000006.1 coordinate 14,664, forward strand.
GCCGGGAAATGGGCCGATTTATTGCGTCCAAATCCTTACCGAGTCGGCATCAAGGCGGTGCTGAATTACGACCATTGGATTCGCGACAGCTTCCGCAAGAACAAACCGTACGATCAGTTCGTCCGCGAGTTGGTGACGGCACAGGGAAGCACCTGGAGGAACGGCGCGGCGACCATGTTCCGCGATCGGCGTGAGCCGGACGAAATTACGACCATGGTCAGCCAGTTGTTTCTCGGCATTCGCTTGGAATGCGCCAAATGCCACCATCATCCGTTCGAGAAGTGGGGACAGGAGGACTTCTTTAGTTTCGCCGCCTACTTTGCTCGAGTGGGCCATAAAGGAACGGGACTGTCGCCGCCGATCTCGGGCGGCGAAGAGATGATCCTGACCGCGAAGTCGGGAAGCGTGAAGCATCCGCTGACCCAAGCCGTGCTTGATCCGCGCCCATTATTCACCATCGCGAGCGTAACGGCGGCGGCGCCGACCGAGCCCGACGTCGATCCTCGCGAGTCCTTGGCGGCGTGGATGACTTCGGACGAGAACCCGTTCTTCGCTCAGGTGATGGTGAATCGTGTTTGGGCCGATCTGATGGGGCGCGGGGTTGTTGAGCCGGTGGATGACCTGCGGGCGACAAATCCGCCGAGCAACGCACCTCTGCTCATTGCTCTCGCGGACCACTTCCGTCAACAGAAGTACGACATCAAGCAGTTGTTGCGTACGATCACGCGATCTCATGCTTATGGGTTGAGCTCGACGACAAACGAAAGGAATTCCGCGGACACTCGCAATTATTCGCGACACTATCGTACTCGGCTGCGAGCCGAGGTTTTGCTCGATGCATTCGCGGACATCACGGGCATACCTGACAGTTTCTCGGCCATGCCGCCCGATTCGCGAGCGAATCAAATCTGGACGACTCGGATTGGGTCGATTTTCCTCGACACATTTGGTCGGCCGAATCCGAACCAGGATCCTCCCTGCGAGCGAAACGCGGATACGACGGTCACGCAGACGCTGCACCTGATGAACGCGCCTCAGTTGCACCAGAAGGTCACGAGCGATAAGGGGCGAGCGGCGGCGTTGGCGGCGAGCACGTTGACTCCGGATCAGATTGTCGAGGAACTGTATTTGCTGACTTACGGTCGGTTCCCGGACGCGGAAGAGCGGGAAATTGGGCGTCGAGTATTCGCGGAGAAGGACATCAGTCGACGTCGCGCGACCGAAGATCTCTTATGGGCGTTGTTGAATACGCCCGAATTCATGCTTAAGGACTAAGCGGTCGGGATTGAGTGGTCACGCCCTTATCTAGGGAAGGATTCATCGATGGCGAGCCGAAGGGGTCGAAACTGTGACGGAGGCACTCGTCGGGACTGCCTCAAGTTAGGACTGAGTGGATTGATCGCGGGGGGACTCGCAGGCGCCCTGCGACTGACGGCGGCCGAAACGGTTACAGAGCAAGGAGCTGGGCGACGCGCGGAGCCGGGCGCGGAGACTGGCGGTATACGTCGACGAGCGAAAGCTTGCATTCTGATTTGGATGGACGGCGGTCCATCGCACTACGAAACATTCGATCCGAAGCCCGAAGCCCCCGCGGAGATTCGCGGCGAGTTCTCGACGATTGAAACCAAACAGGCAGGCGTGCGTTTCTCGCAGTACCTGCCGCGACTCGCGGAACTTTCCGACAAGTACGCCATCATCCGTTCGATTCGCCATGATCAGGGAAATCATGGCGCGGGCAATCACTACTTGATGACAGGCGCGCCGCCGCGGATTCCGGTGGGTTGCGGAGCGTTTGTCAGTTATCACCCGAGTCTCGGATCGGTGGCGGCTCGTGAGTGCGGCGCACCGCCTGGCTTGCCCGCGTACTTCTCGATGCCCGAAATGTCGCGATCGGGCGGCCCCAATTTCCTTGGCGCTCAGTACGCACCGTTCGTGGTTTCAGATAATCCGAACAGCGAGTCGTTTCGAGTGCGTGACGTCGCGTTGCCCAGCGGGTTGGAAGAGGGGCGATTTCAGGGACGAAAACAGCTGCGGGCGGAAGTCGATCGGTTGATCCGCTATCGCGACGAGGCGGCGGGCGACCCCGTGCTGGCGGTCGACAAGTTCTATCACCAAGGCTATCAGTTGATCACGTCGGCGGAAGCCCAACGAGCGTTCGAGATCCAGCGGGAACCCGAGTCCACTCGCGATCGCTATGGACGAACGCCACTCGGCCAGCGAGCCTTGCTGGCTCGGCGACTGGTCGAGGCGGGCGTCCCCTTTGTCACGCTGTACGACGGCGGCTGGGACCATCACAGCGACATTTTCCCAGCATTTCGCAAGCGGATGCCAAGCTGGGACCAAACGGTCGCGGCATTGATTGCGGACTTGGACGAACGCGGTATGCTCGACTCCACAATGGTCATCGCGCTCGGCGAATTTGGCCGCACGCCGCAAGTGAACAAGCGAGGCGGTCGTGACCATTGGGCGAATGCGATGAGCGTATTGTTTGCGGGAGGCGGCACTCCGGGCGGCCAGGTCATCGGCTCGACCGACGCCAAGGGTTACGCCGCCGTCACTCGCGTGCTCTCGCCCGAGAACTTTGTGTCGTCGATCTACCGGAAGCTGGGAATCGATCCGAACAAGTATTACCGCACGCCAGAAGGCCGTCCGGTGCATCTAGTCAGCGATCCGTCGCCCATCCCGGAATTGGTGGGTTAGTCCGACAAGAAGTCCCCGCAAGATTTTGATGAAGAGCCCTTGGGGTCGAAGGCATGAGGTTCGTTGTGAAACTAGTTCGAGTGATTTGTCAGGGGACAGTCGTAGCCATCGTTTCGCTCGCCGCCGTGTCGTTCGCGGCGCCTCCCAAGCTAACGGCCCTTTTTCCCCCAGGAGCGGCTCGCGCACAGAAGTTGACGGTCCAGGCTACGGGTGAGTTCGCCAAGTGGCCCGTTGAATGGAAAAGCGATAAACCGGGGCTCACTCTGACGTCGCAAGCCGACAAGAACAAGATCGAAGTGAACGTGGCCGCCGACGCCGTGCCGGGCATTTACTGGCTTCGCGCCATCGATGGCGAAGGAGCGTCATCGCCACGTCCGTTTGTCGTGGGAACGGTACGGGATATAGAAGAAGTCGAACCCAATGACACGGTCGACAAGGGCCAAGAACTTGAGTTGCCAGTCACGATCAACGGCAAGCTCGGCAAGGCGGGCGATGTCGATGGGTTCGTGGTGAAGCTGAAGGCAGGCGAGCGATTGATTGCCGCCGTGGAGGGAAATGGCATCTTTGGATCGCCGATGGATGCCGTCTTGCAAGTGGCTCAGTTGACCGGAGGCGTGGAAGGAAGTACCGTGCCCGCGGGCGGACAGCCCGCCAGCCCGACGGTCAGCTTTCCCCGACGTGTCGAGGCATTTGTTTTGGAGCAACGCGACGACGAAACGGGGCTTGATCCGCGCATTAATTTCGTGGCGACTCGCGAAGGCCGCTACTTGGTCCGAGTCTTCGCGTTCCCTTCGGAACCGAATTCCTCGATCGCAATGTCGGGCGGCGACAACTATGTGTATCGACTCACCGTGACCACAGGTGGATACGTCGATCACACACTGCCATTGGCTCGAAGCGTCGCTACTCCTGCCAATCCACTGACGATCGTCGATGGCGGTCCCTCGCTGGGAACTCCACCGCTCGTGGCTGAGTTGACGGCGCTGGATGCCGAGGATGAGGGATTTCCGGCGGACGATCGACGGAGTACATGGGCTTTCCATCCGTCCGCTCCGGGTACTTTCGTCGTACCGTGGACCCAGCATTCCAGCGTCGCCGCGAGCGACGAATCGCTGACACCCGTTGGTCAAACGGTTACGTTACCCGTGATCGTCAGCGGCCGTCTGATTCAAGCTCGTCAGCGAGCCACCTTCAAGTTCAATGCCTCGAAAGGACAAGCGATTCGACTGAAGGCGGACGCACGGTCTTTCGGCTCGGCGCTCGATCCATACATTCAGGTGCGCGACAGCATGGGTAAGGTCTTGGCCGAAGTGGATGACGCGAACAACCAACGAGATGCGTTGCTGAATTTCATGCCGCCCGCGGATGGCGTCTACGAGGCGGTGATTCGCGACGTCCATCTCCAAGGCAGTTACCGTCACGCGTATCGACTGACCATCGTGCCTGTGACGCCGGACTTTGCCCTCACGGTCGCCGCCGACGCCTTTTCACTCACCGCGGGAAAACCACTCGAGATCCCGGTGACCATCGATCGTCGCGATGGTTTTGCGGAAGCGCTGGATGTACAAGTGGTGGGATTGCCAACCGGAGTGACTCAAACGCCGGCCAAATCCGAGCCCAAGGGGGACACGGCTAAGACGGTAAAGATCACTCTGACCGCCGACCCAGCGATGCTGAATGGCGTTGTTCACGGCGTCGTGCGAATTGTCGGCGTGTCGACGGGCGCCAATGCCCTGAAGCATCGAGCCACGTTTACGGTCGCGGGCTCGCCTTCGCCCCAGCACGACGTATGGCTCACGGTAATCAAGCCGTAAGGCGTAAAGCACGGCAGCTCACGCGGCAGCTCGCTCGGTCATCGCGAACTCACAGCCGAGGCGAGCGAGCCAAGTGGCGTGGAGACTGGCGTTCTTGTGATACGAGTTGCCTAGCAAAGTGGTACGACGACCGAGAATGAGACCGCAGATGGCGAAGTGCAAGCGATCGGTCACGATGTGCTGGTACTGAGCGGCCAGCTCGAGATACTCGATCGGATCGCGACACATGCGAACGGGGTCTTTCAGTCGCCACCGAAACCAGCGTCGTCGAGCGGCTTCGCAATCGCGCCGCAAGAAGACACCGCGAGCTCGAGTGGGTCGAGTGCTGGTCTGGTAGTCGAGTCCGAGTGCGAGATCGGGAGCAAGTATTCCCTGAGGATGCAGTTCTTGGCTAGCTCGTTCACGCACGAAGACTCGGTGGAAAGGTCGATCTTCGCGAGTGGTGAATGACTGAGGGAAAACGATCACGGGCAGCCCGGTGGCGAGACAGCGAGTGCGCAGATCCCAGTTGCACATGTACAACGAGCCCATATTGCCGCCGCCGCCCCACACCAGGACATCGACATCGGTCGCGTCCTCGGGGGTGACATTGCGCCAACGCACGCCAAACCGCTGAAACAGCTGTTGGGTGGCGAGCAGGATCAGACGGTCTCCCACGTTTCCAATCGGCTCGACAAAACCGACTCGCCGCCCGACCAGCGGCTCGAAGACGGCGGCAAATTCGGAATCGGGCAAGAGCGGCATGGGCCGATCTCCTTAGGCCACGTGTCGCTTGGTTTTCGAGTTCGCGGAGTCTCGACAGGGGAAACGCGTGACGACGGTGGGCTCGCGGTACATCGGCAGTACTTCGCGAGGAGATCCATCGTTCACTTCCAGCGACTTCAGCCCCAACCGGCATACGGTGGGGCGATCCTCGAACAGTTTCTTGACATTCGCGCCATCCTTCCAGCGAGCAGGCGCGGTGACGTCGATTGGATGCCAGACATGAAAGGTACGCGTGCGATGGAGTACGCTACGGATTGACAAACCGACTCGACGCAGTCGTCGCGCCAGATCATCGTCCTCGCACCCCCAACCAATGAACTCTTCGTCGTACCCGTTCACTCGTTCGTAATCGCTGCGCCAGATGCCGACATTGTTGCCAATCAGCGTGGGCTTGCGGGGATGGTGAATCCAGCGATGCCAGAGGACGGAGCGGTGACGCCTTCGCAGCCGTTTCCGCTCTTCGGGCGATTCCCAGGCCAGATAGTCGCCGCGAGCGACCGCTTCCAGCGTAACTCGTCTTGAGATCTCTTCATCAAGCCGACTGTAGTCGCCCGCCATTACGCAACCCGTCTTACGCAATTCGAGATGAATGGCCACGTGATCGGGCGGTAAAACACAGTCGCCGTCCAGGAACAGCAAGTAGGGCGCCGAGCTGGCTCGCACGCCATCGTTGCGGCATCTCGCCAACTGAAAGCCCGCGTGACGATGCGTGGTGAGCACAACGGGGAGATTCGTCCCGCTCGCGAACTCGGCCACCACATCGAGCGTCTCGCGGTTCGAACCGTCGTCCGTGACGACAACTTCAGGCGCCGAGCGTAGATTCCGTTGCAGTCCAATCGAGGCCAAGCAGAGACGCAAGTGGTGTGGTTTGTTGTAAGACGAGACGAGCAGTGAGATTTCGGGAGGTGCGTGACTCGCCGCTTCTCTACTTTCATCACCTGAACCGTCAAACTCGGGTCGAAAGATCCGAAACGCTGGCTTAGGACCAGGCTCGAAACTCGAACCATACGAACGAGGCGACGATGACATTCAAGGTTCCCCGACTCGTTAGCGACCTTACCAATTACTCATGTGGTATCGGAAGTACGAGTCGTGGCACTTCATCTTGCGTAGCGCGAGAACCTTCGAATAGGCCGTGCGATAACTAGCCGTTGCCAAGCCGGACGAGAGGATGGGAAAGCTGAAGCGAGCTTAACGCCACTCCAATGTAAAAAACCAATGATTCGTGGAAACCCACTCGAAAAACCATTGCCTGCCACCGTGACAGCGGTCACCGAGTTTACCCACTATCTGGCAGAGTCAAGCGATCAGTTTCTGAACAACCTGGCCCGCGACATCGGTCAGTCGCATGTCGCGTCCCTGAAAGCGAAACGTGAGTTTCAAATGGTCTAGACCTAGCAGGTGTAGCAGTGTGGCATGCAAGTCATGGACATGCACCGCATCTTCGACCGTGTAGTACCCCAGCTCGTCGGTCTTTCCCAACGTCATCCCTGCTTTCAGCCCACCACCCGCCATCCACATCGTAAAGGCCTCGATGTGATGATCACGACCCTTCAAATCACGAGGTTCGCCTTGCGGCGTGCGGCCAAACTCGCCGCCCCAAACCACGATCGTATCGTTCAGCATCCCTAACCGCTTCAGATCTTGGACGAGTGCCGCGGCGCCTTGATCGGTCTCCAAGCAGATTTTGTCAAGCGACTCGCCAAGCTCGGTGCCTTTATTGCCGTGATGATCCCAGTCGGTGTGGAAGAGTTGGACGAAACGCACGCCGCGCTGCACGAGTCGCCTGGCGAGCAGACAGTTGTAGGCAAACGAAGGCTTCCCTGGCTCGATGCCATACAGTTTGAGCGTCTCCTGGCTTTCACCCGCAATGTCCATCAGTTCGGGAGCGCTCGACTGCATTCGAAACGCCATTTCATACGATGCGATGCGAGTGGCGATTTCGGGATCGCCGGTGGCTTCCAGTCGCAGACGATTGAAGTCGTTGACCGCCCCGATGAATTCGCGTTGGCGTTCCGACGAAATGCCGTTGGGATTTTCCAGATCAAGAATCGGCGCACCCGCGGTGCGGAACGGGACGCCTTGATAGGTTGTGGGGAGAAAGCCGCTGCCCCAATTCGGCGCACCTCCGCGGGGGCCGCGCGGTCCCGACTGCAACACGACGAAACCTGGCAAGTTCTTCGACTCGCTGCCAATTCCGTACGTCAACCAACTGCCAAAGCTTGGGCGACCAAACATGGGCGAGCCGGTATTCATCAGGAATTTGGCCGGTCCATGATTGAAGACATCGGTCTTCATCGAACGCACGATCGTGATGTCATCGACAATCTTAGCCAGATGCGGCAAGCAATCGGACACTTCGGCGCCACTCTGCCCACGAGGAGCAAATTTGCGTTCGATGCCCAACAGCTTCGCGTCCCGCTTGATGAACGCAAATCGCTTGTTCGCCACGTACGATTCGGGAATCACCTGCCCATTCAGTTCGTTCAACTTGGGCTTCGGGTCGAACAGCTCGAGCTGGCTCGGCCCACCCGCCATGAACAAGAAGATCACATTCTTGGCTTTGGGAGTGAAGTGAGTTGGCAGAACCGCCAGCGGGTCCGTTCGTCGCTCGGGCGCTCGCAAGGGATCGACCGGAGTGGAAGGCGTCGCCGCCGAGGCGTGCGATTGCTCCAGCAACGATCCCAACGCAATCGCCCCCAATCCCACTCGACAATCTTGCAGGAAGTGTCGGCGAGTGGACTCGAGAGGGTCGCTGGACATTTCGCGAATTCGTTCGCTTTGCATGGCACGGGCCTCCGTCTTTTCAGTCCGCTGGCGACTTTGCGACCAGCCTCTTTATTCGCGAGTAATGAACTCGTCGAGATTCAACAGCACACGCGCCGCCGCGATCCAAGCGGCCGCTTCCGCTCGCGTCACGTCCGTCGGTAAATCGCCCGGCGCCAGTTCACTCGCCAAGGCCGAGTCCTTCTCAAAAGCCATCCGTTGCGACTCGATCAACTCAAGGAATCGCGCCAATTCGATGGACGATGGGGAACGCGCGAGTGTCGTGCGAAACGCCAGTCGAGCTCGTTCTTCCTCGCTTGCGCAGTCCGCGACCAGCAAACTCCACCCTAAATCCCGAGCACACTCGACAAACGCCACATCGTTGGCCAGCGTGAGCGCCTGCAAGGGAGTGTTCGAACGAATGCGACGCGTACATGTCACATTAGCATTGGGCGCATCGAAGACGGTCAACATCGGGTAGGGCAGCGATCGCCAGAAGAACGTATACAACCCGCGACGATAGCGATTGGCGCCTGTCTCCGCCTTCCACGGCTTGGGGTCCTGCGTGAAGGCATAAACGCCCTCGGGTTGCGGCGGCATCACACTTGGCCCGCCAATCTCGCGAGTCAAGAGTCCCGAGGCGGCCAACGAGAGATCACGCACAATCTCCGCGTCCACTCGCAAACGATTCTGTCGAGCCAGCCACTCGTTACGCGGATCACGCGTTTCCAACTCGGCGCGTCGTTGCGACGACTGACGATAGGTCGCGGACGAAACCACGGTGCGCGCCCACTGTTTGAGCGACCAGGGCGCGGAGGATACTTCACCCACACTGCCTTGCGATCGCCTCCCCTCAGCCGTCTTTTCGGCGGACGGATCTGGCAGCGAGCGTCCACCAGGCGCCACGACTTCGCAAGCCAGCCAGTCGAGTAGCTCGGGATGCGTTGGCGGCGAACCTTGCAGACCAAAGTCGTCTTCGGTCTCGACGAGTCCGCGGCCGAAAAGGTACTGCCATTGGCGATTGGCAATCACTCGAGGCGTCAGGGGGTTGGCGGGATCAACAAGCCAGCGAGCAAACTCCAGTCGACTTACGGAAGCCGCCTGGGAAGAAATCGGGTGCAGCGCCGCGGGTACCGCGGGCTCGACTCTCACTCCCAAACTCAAGAAATCACCCCGCTTATGAATATGTGTCACGCGAGGTTCGGCACGTTCCTTCAGGACCATCGTCTGCGGAATCTTCGGCTCAACTGCTCGCAGCTTCGCGATCTCTTCAAGCTCAGGAAAAGCAGTGCGAGCATGTGAGGTTTGCTTGTAATAGTCCTCCAGCGTCTTCTTGTTGGCGGCATCGCGTTTTTCGAGCGGCATGTCGTACGCCACCTGGATCGGTCCCGGCAACTGCGCTCGTTGCTGCACCGTCACCGTCTTCTCCCACGCCGCCTGGCTGGCTTCGAGTTCTTGACGACGAGCTTCGACTGCTTTCTCAAACTCGGCGATCTGGCGACGAATCTCCGCTCGACGCTCCAAGTCGCCGCGTTCGACATTCAATGGCAAGGGAGCTTCGATCGTGGGTTCATCGCAGTTGTTAAGGATCGCAAAAAGCTGAAAGAACTCGCGTTGCGAAATCGGATCGTATTTGTGATTGTGACAACGAGCACATCCCAAGGTGAGCCCCAACCACACTTGCCCAGTGGTCGCCACTCGATCCGCGACCGCATCAACTCGAAACTGTTCCTGATCGGTCCCGCCTTCTTCGTTGATCAGCGTATTGCGGTGGAAACCAGTCGCCACAACCTGCTCGGTGGTGGCTTGGGGCAACAAGTCGCCAGCCAATTGTTCGATGGTGAATTGGTCGAAAGGCAGATCTTGGTTGATGGCGCGAATCACCCAAGCGCGATAGGGCCAGATCTCGCGACCAAAGTCACGCGTGTAGCCGTTCGAGTCGGCGTAGCGGGCCTGGTCGAGCCAGTAGCGTCCCCACCGTTCGCCGAACGCCGGATGGGCCAACCAGCGGTCAATTCGCCGTTCGATCGCATCTGGCCCTTGATCCGCCTCCAACTCGCTGACCTCATCGGCCGCTGGCGGCAGCCCCAGTAAGTCGATGGCAAGTCGCCGCGCCAACGTAGCTCGATCCGCCTCGGGCGACGGTTCCACTCCTTCTCGTTCCAATCGCTGCAACACGAAGGCGTCGAGCGGCCCGCGAGCGGAAGACGCATGTTGAATTGCGGGAATTGCCGGTCGAAGGGGACGCTGAAAAGCCCAGTGCTGGATCGAGACAGTTTCGGCCTTTTCACCTTCAGGCGCGGCGGCGCCCGCATCGATCCAACGAGCGAGTAGATCGATCTGCTCGGCGGTCAGCGGCGTCTTGCCCTCGGGCGGCATTCGCGACACATCAGGCAGGCCTCGCACGGCCTGGATCAACAGGCTATTGGCCGACTTGCCTGGCGCAATAGCAGGCCCACTGTCGCCGCCGGCGCGAAGCAACATGGCCGTATCGAGTCGCAGTCCCCCTTCTTGCTTCCTGGTCCCGTGACACTCGCCGCAGTGTTTCGCCAACAGCGGCTTTACTTCGCGCAGATAATCTGGAGCAGATCCAGCAGGATTACTGGCGGAGGGTTCCGCGGCGATCACTGATCCCGCGGTCAGCACGATGGCCAACCCAATCGTCACGACCGCGTTCACGCTGAGCTGTGCAGCGACTATCGGTCCGTGTGTCGCGAAACGCCCGATTGGACGACGTTGGAATTCGTAGCGATCCACGACCATTCTCTCCCGTCTCATCCTTGGCCGCGTGCGTCTCTTTCACCAGCCGATGCGTCATGATCCACGTGGGTCACTCCACGGCGCTAGTAATACGTTTACTCGCCCGCGGCCTTGAACTCGCCCACAATCTGTCCTTTGACCACGGTGAAGATCATGTTGCCTTCATCCAGGCTCGCCGTGGGCAACAACAGTCGATCCGCCTCTTGCAAGATCTCCGCCGACGCTTCCTTCGAGGCATATTTCTTGTCGAGCACAATGAGCGTGCCCGCGACGGTGCCGTTGTCGAGGTAATGCAGTTCGAGAACGGCATCGTCCCCTTTGCCGTCAATATGCACCAAGTATCGCTCGGACGATGAAGTGCGGATGGCTCGAGTAAAACGGACGTTCATGGCGATTACTCCTGATCGGCCGGTTCATCGACGGCCGCTTTCTTTTTCTTGGCGCTATGCGTCTTGTTGTAACGAAGTCCGGTTCCGGGGACGCTCATCGACGAGTAGCGTCGCCCCTTGGAGTTCACTCCGGTGCGAAAGCCGGCGAGTCCAAATGAGTAAGAGATTCCGGACTTGCTGAAGTTAATGCGGAACGGGCCGAGATTAATCGACCGACGGAATGACCAGCCCACAACTCGCTCCTCGGTTTCCTGGAATTGATGGTCTTTTTAAGCTTCAAACTTCCAAACGAAAATCGGCGACTTATTGGTGACGTACGTTCCGTCCTTATTCACGGGGCGTCCGTTGCCATTGCTCCCCGCGTTGGTGGCGACTACGGCGAGCCGTTCGCCATCGGGGTGAGCCGCGACACTTTGGCAATTTACCATTTTCTTGGTTAGGAAGGCGGGTTCCTTGGCGTCCAGCTTCTGGGCGATCAATTGTCCGCTCCCTGGCGTTCCCGACGTGGAAACCACGAGGTAACCACGCGGATGGAACAACAGATCCGAGACAAAACAATCGTTAGGTTGCCCGAAAGTGAAGGTTTGCTTGAGCTCCGCGGTGTTATAGTCGAACACCAACACCGTCGGCGCCCCGGTAACCGACCCGCCATTCTTCGGTATGGTCCCTCCCACCGCCAGCCATTTTGACTCGGCGTCCAGCGCCAAGCAACGCACTCCCCCAGTATCTTGCAAGCGATCGTATTTGAACAACACCCCGGCATCGAACTGGCGGACGACCTTGAGTGATTCAAGATCCCAGAGTTTAACTTGCCCCTTGAGGTCGCCCGTCAGCAACGTCTGGGAGTTTCCCACGAAGCGAACGCAGGCAACATCTCCGTCGAGCGAGCCGTTGCGTGGGGTGAAAGCAGGCCCCTCGCCGAGGGCGAAATCGAGTTGCTTGGCGCCGTCGGCCGCCGACCAGACTCGCACTCGCTTGTCGATCCCGCACGTCGCCACTCGCTGGCCATCGCCGCTGACCGCGACATCCCTGATCCAGCCATCGTGAGCATCGGCTACTTTCCATTTCGCGGCCGCGGCCTCGCCCGCATAGGAGCCGCAGCGGAGCTGTCCCCAGGAGTCGGCCGAGTAGAGCAATTCGCCCGTCGCCGCGCAGGAGAGCGCCGTGGCCCACCCGCCATGACCTTCCAATGCCGCCCGCTCCGGCAGCGACTCGTCAGTCACATCCCAGCGGCGCACTCGGCCATCATGACTGGCAGCCAACAAGTACTTTCCGCACGGGGTGAAACGAGCCAAGGTCACTTGCGGGTCAGCGTCGATCGATTTGAGTTCTTTAAGCATGGTTGTTTGAGACCTTCGTTACGCGACCACTTCGTTAATCACCGCGCAATCGTCATGTGCCAAGGGAAGAGGTTGTCCCTTGTTGTCGTACTCGGTCTTCTTCGAGTCGATGCCGAGACAGTGGAACCACGTGTGAAACAGGTGGCCGATGTCGTGTTCGGGAGACTTTACCCATGTCCCGACGTCGTTGGTCTCGCCGACCACGACGCCGCGTTTCAATCCACAGCCCGCCATCGCGATCGACCATGCCTCGGGCCAGTGATCTCGCCCCACATGCCCATTGATACGAGGAGTCCGCCCAAACTCGCTCATCGCAATCACCAGGACGTTATCCAGCATTCCGCGTTCGGCCAAATCCTCGATCAAGGCCGCGAACGGCTGATCGAAGCGACACGCGAGACTGAGGTGCGCGTTGAAGTTGTCGCCGTGAGTGTCCCAACCGTACGAGTTGACTTTGACGAAGGTCACCCCTGCTTCAAGCATCTTGCGAGCTTGAAGCATGTGTCGCCCTAGCTCGTGGGTTCCATAACGTTCGACATCCTTGGGGTCGAATTTGGAAGTGTCGAACAGATCCTGTCGCTTCATCAGCGTCCGAGCCATATCGTAAACGTAGCTGGACGCCTCATTCACCGTCGGCCTGCGTTTCTGGGAGTAACGACGGTTGGCCGCGGCTCGCAACACGTTCCGCTCGTCGTCGTCCGCTTCCGACAATCCCTCCGGCCGCACCATATTCTCGGGCGGCTTGCCATCGCCGAACGCGAGTGCTCCGAACTTCGGACCCAGAAAACCGGCATCTTGATGAATAAACCCGCCCGACCCCGGCTTGATCCAAACATAAGGCGGCAAGTTGCTCTCGCCCGGGCCGAGGAACTTGGCGACCGCCGAACCGAAGTAGGGATACGTTACACCTCGATTTTTGGGATCGCCGCGCTGAATGCGAGCGACTCCCGCCGAATGCGAATTGTCTTTCGTACAGACGCTGCGCACGATGGCCAAATGGTGCATCTGTCGAGCCGACTTGGGCAGCAACTCGCTGACATGCGTTCCAGGTACGGAGGTGGGAATTGCTCGAAACGGCCCTCCGAACTTGGTCCCCGGCTTCGGGTCCCAACTCTCCAACTGGCTCATCCCGCCATCCAGCCAGACAAACAGCACTTGCTTCCGCTTCTTCGCCACTTCATCCGCGACCGCAGGATGAATCAGCGAGCCCATCCCACACTGGCCGAGAGACATGCCAGCCGCCACGCTTGCCGCCGCTCCTCCCAAGAATCGTCGTCTTGACCAATCATGCTCCCACGGTCGGCAAAGCGATTCGTCCGCCATCTCGATTCCCTCACTTGAAATAGACCGCCAGCTCTTTGGCACTCGATCCCGCTCGTGGAGCTCTCGTGAACAATGCGACTCTAATGGTTGATGCCGAACTCGGTGCTCGACAGCAACGCCCACGCGAGTCGTCCCCAGGCCGCGGGGCGACCGTCCGCGTGTTTGCCCATGACTTCGACCACTTCGGCGCGTTCCTCGTCGGTCGGCTTCCGCGACAACACGGCCAAATACAATTCATCCGCGGCTTGAGCAGGGTCTGACATCGCTTGCAGACGATGAACGAGATTCCCATCGCGAGGTTGGAGCCAACCGAGTACAACCGAGTCGTTCATCAGAAAAAGGGCCGCTTTGACGCTCGGCGCAAACTCGACTTCAGGTTCCTTGGGAGGATTCGCGAAAGCCTTTGCGAACCGCTCTCGGAGTTTATCCCACTGCTCCGATTTCTCGCGTTCGCGATCCGCTTCGCCAGCCGCGGTCACCACACTGGCTAGCAACTGTTCGGCGGAAAGGGGCTTCTCGAGCGCCACGCGATAGCTTTCCTCCGGCGCCTGATCCGCGACAACTCCTTCGGGAAGCTGCGACGAACGCTGGTAGGTTTCGGTGCGAGCCAGTTGAGCCAACAGCCAGCGCATATCATATCCATGCCCCGCGAACTCGTCGGTTAACAATTCCAGGACCTCGGGATGGGATGGCGGATTCTCCGAGTGGTGCAAGTCGAGCGGGTGCACGAGCCCACGCCCCATCAGCATCCACCAAAGACGATTCGCCATGTTGCGCGAGAACGCTCGGTTCTCCGGTCGCGGCAATTGCTCGCTCAGCAGCTTGAGCGTGCTGAACTTGAGCACACCCGGCGAATTGGTCTTACGATCGGGCGGCGTGAGATACTCCTCGCCCGGCTTCATCTCCGGCAGTTCAACTTCCGTACCGCCCGGCAGTTTCGGACCAATCGTCTTGGGCTCCTGTACGAACACCGACGTGAATTCCACCTTCTTCTTCAGCGGTAATTCGGCGAGTGCCGGGAACTTCACATCCTTGCGAATCTGAGCCTGCCCCACAAAGGCGAACAAGCCTTGATAGTAGTCCTGGGTATAGTCCTTCACGAACAAGTGATCGTGACATTGAGCACATTGGACGTCCACTCCAAGAAACAGCCGTCCCACATCTCGCACCATGCCCGGCACGTCGACGGGATTCTGTCCGTAGTTCTCGAGTCGTTTGGTGAAGAAGAACGCCGATCCGCGAGTCGACTCGTCGGCGACATCCGACCAGATCATCTCACGCACCATGCGGTCCCATGGCTTGTTGGCCGCCACCGACTCCGTCAAGTACTTCTTCCACTCGGGAGCATCCCCTTGTCGCTCCATTAACATGACGTGCAACACATCGGCCATCCGCGCGGCATGGTCGGGGGACGACAACAAGCGATCAATCAGACGTTCGCGTTTATCGACGCCCTGGTCGCCGAGAAACGCGCGAGCTTCTTCGGACGTCGGAATACGCCCCGCCAGATCGAGATACAACCTGCGCAGAAACTCGGCGTCATCCGCCCGTGAGCTCGCGGGCCCATTCAGCTTCTGCTGAATCAGGGCATCGATCCGCGGAGCCAGCGGTTCGCCGCCCCAGGCAATGACGGTCGTCAAACATGCGAACACGCAGGTCAACACGCCGAACTTCACGCGAATTCCGTGCATGGGGTGAGTCGCCAATCAGGAGGATGGATCGGGCGGGAACTAGCAGCATATCAGCTTCCCGCAACGCATCAAGCGCGATGGATATTCACAGAGGCGTATTCGTCCCGAAAGCCGGAAGTCGGTCAACCACGGACCAAGCGGATGACACCGATAAAGGCGGAGCGGGGCCCCCGTTGCGCGTCATTCGTATTTGTCTATCTAATCGCCACTGCTGACGCTTCATCGTACATTGCCTACACAGTATTCTCTGAACATGGCTAACCAGTGAATGGCAGCGAGTTTTCGCGACACTCAAGCATGACTGCACCACTTTACCGTTCCCTGATCTGGCAAACGCCACTCGCCGTGGCGGCTTGGTGCTGGACCATCTCGCGGCTCTTGCCCTGGCAGGGATCGGCATAAACTGTCTGCGAGTCGCACGAACGGAGTTCACCGACGAAACTCGTCGAGACCTGATCCACGCCCTCGAACGCTACGAAGCGGAACGCGAACCCTTGGGTGAGATCGAGCAAAGGGATGCCAAGTGGGAAGCCGCATGTGGCCAGCAAGGCGTCGATCACTCAGGGGATGGAGAGATCCCAGATGAAGATCTGGTCGATGAAGACTCCGATATCCCGGTGACGCAACAGCGATCGATACTGCAAGCGATCAGCGAATTCTCCCGTCTACCCCAAGCCGAGAAACAGACGATTCACAACGAACAAGAGTTACGCGGATTGGCCCTCTCGCGACTCTTGACGGTCGATTTGGCTTTGCGTTGCCACCACCACCGGTACTCTCGCTTCCCAGGTTCTCTAGCGGATTTATCGCCCGAGTTTCTGACGATAATGCCGGACGATCCATTTACTACTGCCCGCTTTATCTATCGTCCCCACGACGCCTCATTCATGCTCTACAGCCCAGGTCCCGACAGAACGGACAACGGCGGCAACTTCGGCCCCTGGATTTATGTCGTAGGCGGCGGATACGACTTTTCGCTCGACGGAGAAGACTATCAACCCAAAGACCGGAACGCGCTGCCTGGCCCCAGTCTCCTGAGTCGACTTTGGTCTCGAATCTTGCAGCGCCACGACCACTGATTCCTTGCGATCTTCTGGTTGAACAGTGTCAGATTTACGGAATTGATGGCTGCCGAGCACGGCAGCCAGTCAGCCACGAATTGCTCGAATGCCACGGAATGTTGTGTACCACGAATCGCTCGAATTTCACGAATCCGGAGGGAAGACGGGAAGTACGTTAGCTGTTCGGAGATTCAATCGCTTCTTGCGAGCATCTAGCGCCGAGGCTCGCGTGGCTTCTTTGCGATGCCGCCAGCGTAAGCACTTCGCGGCTGATTTCCGATGGTTAAAGATCAATTGACCTACCTAGCCTCAACACCTAGAATCCGACTCATAAGGTGTCTTATGCGTCCTTTCGTCAGCCTCGCCACGATCATCGCCCTTTGTGGGCATGCGTTCTTGGGGTGTTGCGTTCATCACGCACACGCCAGTCAATTCGAACGTACTTGTCACTCGCATCTCGACCATGATCACGAAGGCCTGACCGAATCCTGCGATGCCGTTCACGCCCAGGAGACTTCGCTTTCCTGTGAAATGAACACGTCCTGTGAAATGAACACGGTCGCTGAAATAGTCGCGGCATGTGAGATAAGTGAGGCAGATCACTCGCATCATTCTTGCCGCGACGTTGCATGCACCTTGTTTTCCGATAGCAAGTCCACCGTTGCTTCAAGCCTCGTTGTCCGCCAAGCAGTTTGGTTGGTGATCGCTTGCCCCGTGGACACCGCGACGACGGCTTCCTCGATCGTCCAATGGCGACGACATTTGCCTAGACGCAGCGCCGTTGTCGGACTTCCGCTCTATCTCATCAATCAGGCCATATTGACCTGATTGTCTTGGCCGGCTTGCCCTGGCCGGCTTGCCCTGGCCGGCTTGCCCTGACTGGCTTGCCCCGACTTGAATTCGCTCGAGGATTTTGGCCGAGCAGTTCGGCCAGATCAGTCGGCTGCGAATTTCGCCTGCGGCTTTTGTCAGTAGCTTTCGGCTGTTCCACGGCACTTCGAATTCGCGCTGCGCTTCGGCGGTCGCGCGACATTCTTTTCGATCCACTTTGCGTATTCATGCGCCTAGGAGCAATGGCGATGTCATCTGACAACTCACAACCGCCTACGGCATGGCAGCGAAATCGACGCTGGGGCTTCCTTATTCTGCTGCTGGCGATCATCGCCGTCGCGGCATCTACCACGACTCGCTGGTTGCCCAGCGTCGAAAGGCTCGTGGGACGCTCGATTTTACCCTCGCTTAACAACCTCCCGCCCGCCACGACAACGGCGGATTTGACGGATGATCACAGTGATCACGGCGATCACGGCGATCACGCCGCTCACGAAGCGCATGACGACCACGACCATGCCGGCCACAGCGAGGCCAACTCCATCGAAATCAGCGACCAAGCTCGCAAGAACATTGGTCTGCGGCTCGCCAAAGTCTCGTTGTCGACCTTTACCAAGAGCCTTAGCGTACCTGGGATGATCGCCGAGCGTCCAGGTCGATCGAGCGTGCTGGTTTCGGCGCCAATGACTGGCATCATTACGAAGATTCATGTCATCGAGGGCGAGGCCATTGAACCGGGCCAGAAACTCTTCGACCTGCGACTCACTCACGAGGAACTGGTCCAAGCCCAGGCAGAGTTGCTACAGACCGCCGAGGAAATTGATGTCACGGCGAGCGAAATCAAACGCATCGAGCGTCTGACGGAGAACGGCGGGCTGGCCGGCAAACAATTGCTCGAACGGCAATACGAACGTCAGAAACTGGAAGCCGCGCTGCGATCGAAGCGAGAAGCGTTGCTGCTTCACGGCATCGCGGCGGAGCAGATTGAAACGATCTTGAGCAAACGCGAGTTGCTCAAGGAACTCTGCGTCGTCGCGCCGCCGCTCGCCGAAACGCCGGAGAGTTCGCGGCAGGAGGCCCGCTACCAAGTGCAAGCGTTGAAGGCCGCGACCGGCCAACACGTCAACGCGGGTGACTCGGTGATTACGCTGGCGGACCATGCGGAACTGTACGTTCAAGGCGAAGCCTTTGAACGCGACGTCGCGGCGATCAGCCGGGCAGTCAATGAGCAGGCCAGTGTAACGGTGACCTGGGAATCCGAGGACCGGCGGGTCGAGCGGGTTGCCGACTTGCGGATTCTTTATCTGGCGAACGCCGTCGATCCCGGCACGCGCACCTTGGATTTCTTCGTTACGCTTCCCAACCGAATCGAGCGAGATACGCGGCTGGACGATGGTCATCGTTTCATTGCCTGGAAGTTCCGACCTGGGCAACGGGTTCAAATCCACGTACCGATCGCAACGCTGAACGAGCGAATCGTGCTGCCAGTCGACGCGATCGCGCAGGATGGCGTCGAATCCTACGTCTTCGCGCCGAATGGCGACCACTTCGATCGCAGGCCAGTGCACGTGGAATTTCGCGATACGCAATGGGCGGTCATCGCGAACGACGGGTCCATTCACCTTGGCGAAACTGTCGCTGTTTCCTCCGCCCAACAGTTGCAGCTAGCGCTCAAGAACAAGGCGGGCGGCGGGATCGATCCACACGCGGGACACAACCACTAGCGACGAAGGGGCGGCCGTTTGTCGCCGCGATGACACGCCATGCTTAACGCCATTATCAAGTTATCCCTGCGATACCGCGCCATCACGATCGCTTTAGCGCTCGTGCTGACCGTGTACGGCAGCTATGAACTTTACCAACTTCCGATCGACGTATTTCCGGACTTGAATCGGCCGCGCGTCACCATCATGACGGAATGCCCCGGACTCGCCCCCGAAGAGGTAGAGACGCTGGTGACATTCCCCTTGGAATCATCGCTCAACGGCGCGACCGGGGTGCAAGCAGTGCGTAGTTCGTCCGGCGTGGGTTTGTCGGTCATCTATGTCGAGTTTGCTTGGGGAACCGACATCTACGTGGATCGCCAAATCGTCGCCGAGAAACTCGCCCTAGCCGCCGATCGGCTGCCGGAAGACGTTAAGCCGCAAATGGCTCCGATCGCGTCCATCATGGGGCAGGTCCTCCAAGTCGGCATGTACAGCGAGGGCAACAAGACGAATCCGGTGGAAGTACGAACGTTGGCTGACTGGGTCGTTCGGCAGCGTCTCCTGACCATTCCCGGCGTTGCTCAAGTGATCACGATGGGAGGCGGGCGAAAGCAGTTTCAGGTGCTGGCGAATCCCGATGAAATGCTCAAATACGATGTCACTCTGGAGGATGTCGAACGCGCCGTCGCCGACAGCAATCAAAACGCGACGGGCGGATATCTGGACGAAGGCGGCGACGAACTGCTCGTTCGCTCGATCGGTCGAATCCGCGACATCCACGAGCTGGACCAAGTCGTGGTGAAGGGCTCGGCCAATCGTCCGGTGTTACTGGGACAAGTCGCGCGAGTTCGCGAGGCGGCGCAAGTCAAGCGGGGCGAGGCGGCGGTCAATGCCTCGCCCGCCGTCATGATTATCGTCTCGAAACAACCAGGCGCCGACACTCGACTGCTGACAACGCATGTCATCGAGGCCTTGAACGAACTCAAGCGCTCGCTGCCTGACGACATTCGCATCAACTCGGAGGTCTATCAACAAAAGGAGTTCATCGACCTCAGCATCCACAACGTGATCGAGGCTCTGCGCGACGGCGGAATCCTGGTCGTCGTTATTCTCTTTCTCTTCCTACTCAACTTTCGCACCACCTTCATCACGCTTACGGCCATCCCACTGTCGATCGTGGTCACTGGATTGATCTTCAAATGGTCGGGGATGTCGATCAACACGATGACTCTAGGCGGGTTGGCGGTGGCGATCGGCGAATTGGTGGATGACGCGATCGTCGATGTGGAGAACATTTTCCGCCGACTGCGAGAGAACAAGCACTCGTCGAACCCCATTTCGCCGCTGCGAGTCGTTTACGAGGCGAGTAGCGAAGTGCGGAACTCGATCGTCTTCAGTACGATCCTCGTCGTGTTGGTCTTCATCCCGCTGTTCGCCCTAGGGGGAATGGAGGGTCGGTTGTTCACGCCGCTGGGCGTCGCCTACATCGTGTCGATCATCGCTTCGCTATTTGTCTCCTTGACCGTGACGCCCGTCCTGTCCTATTGGCTGCTGCCCAACGCCAAGTTCATGGACCACGACAAGGATGGCTTGCTGTTGCGAATTCTCAAATGGCTGGCGGGTTACTCGATCCGATTAAGCGTGAGATATCCCTGGCCGATCTTGTGTTCCGTGGCGATTGCCGTGGCGATCAGCGGCTTCGTCGCGACTCGCCTGGGCCGCGACTTCCTTCCCCCGTTCAACGAAGGCGCGGTTCAAGTCAACGTGCTTCTCCCCCCCGGAACTTCGCTGGCATCCTCCAACCGCATTGCGGGAATGGTCGACGAACGAATCGCCAAGATCAAGGGAGTCGTCGCCTTTGGACGCCGCACCGGCCGAGCCGAACTGGACGAGCACGCCGAGGGCGTCAACGTGTCGGAGGTAATCGTCAGCTTCGATCCCAAGTTAGGCCGCAGTCGCGAAGAAGTCCTCGAAGAGCTGCGCGAGGAATTGACGCAGATTCCCGGGGTCGTGATCTCGGCCGAACAACCGCTCGCGCATCTCATTTCACACATGCTGTCGGGAGTCAAGGCCCAGGTCGGCATCAAATTGTATGGCGACGATCTCGATATGCTCCGTCGCAAGGCGAATGAGCTGAAGGCCGCGATGGAAACCGTGCCGGGAGTCAAGGACTTGATGGTGGAGCAACAGATCGAGATTCCCCAACTGCAAGTCAAGCTTGATCGCGACAAACTTGCCAGGCATGGCATTACGTCGAACTACGTCAACCAGTTCGTCGAGACGGCCATGAACGGACGCACGGTTTCCGAAATCGTGCTCGGCCAACGCAAATTCGACTTAGTCGTTCGGCTAGACGACGAATTTCGCCAGGATCCGGCCAAACTTCGCCGTCTCTCGCTGAACTTGCCGGGCGGAGGACGTATTCCACTCGACCAAGTTGCCGACATCGAGCGTGGCAGCGGCCCGAATACGATCAATCGAGAAAACGTGCGCCGCCGGATTATTGTGCAATGCAATACGGCGGGTCGCGACCTGAACAGCGTCGTCACCGACATTCAAGCCCGGCTAGAGCCCATCCAAAGAAGTTTGCCAACAGGGTACTTTCTGGAATACGGCGGCCAATTCGAAAGTGCTCGACACGCGACTCGCGTGATCGGATTGCTCAGTTTGATCTCGCTGGCCGCCATGTTCCTGGCGCTCTACACGTTGTTCCACTCGACCAATCTCGCCTTGCAAGTGCTGGCGGCGCTGCCGATGGCGGCCATTGGCGCTGTCGCCGCGCTCGTCATAACGAAGCAATCGCTAACGGTGGCGAGCATGGTGGGGTTCATTTCGTTATCTGGAATCGCGTCCCGCAACGGAATTCTGCTGATCGCCCATTATTTGCATCTGGTCAAGCATGAGGGGGAAGCATTCACTCCGTCGATGATTGAGCGAGCTGGCAAGGAGCGACTCGCTCCCATGCTGATGACGGCCTTAACCGCCGGCATTGCACTGATTCCCCTGGTATTAGCCGCCGGCGAGCCGGGCAAAGAGATCCTCTACCCCGTGGCAACCGTGATTCTGGGTGGATTGATTAGCTCGACGTTCCTGGACTTCTTCGTGCATCCGGCTCTCTTCTGGTGCTTTGGCCGGAAGCAGGCGGAACAACAAATGGCCGCCGACCTTCATGATGAGCTCGACGCAGCCGTCACGACGGATCCGCGCAGTCACGGCAATTAGTTCTTTGAATTTTGAATTTGGATTCTTTCCCGTACTCGCGACATGACACGTCGCTGTGAATGTCTCAAAAGGAGTTGAACAGATGATGGCTCGCCCTCGTCCCGCCCAAGAATCGATTGTGTTATTTGCGATTGCGTTTATCACCAGCAGAGGAGTCTTTATGTTTCGTATCCAATTGATCGGGCTCTTGGCAGCGTCCCTCTTAGCATGCGCCGTCGCGGGCTGTGGCGACGCTCAACAAGCCATGCCGGTAAAAGTGTCGGGCGATCCCCCGCCGCCCATGGATGGCGGGGAACATGCCGACCACGATGTTCATGGACCGCATGAAGGCGAGTTGATTGAACTGGGCAAAGGAAAGTTTCACCTGGAGTTAGTGCATGACGATGCGACGAAGACCGTTACGGCCTACATTCTCGATTCAACCGCCAAAGACGCGTTCCCCATTGATGCGGAAGACGTTCAGTTCAACCTGACGGTCGACGGCAAGCCTCGGCAATTCGTGCTGTCCGCCGCCGCCCAGCCAAACGATCCGATGGGTAAGTACTCGTGCTTTCGCTTGACCGACAAGGAACTGTGCGAGGGGCTGGACGCAAAGGGCGCGACAGTGCGAGTTGTGGTCACGATCGAAGAGAAGCCGTATTCGGGCACGCTCAGCGTGGATCATGACCATTCGCATGATCACAAGCACTAGCACTCTTGGTAGGGCCAGAGCGGTTCGCTTGCGAAACACGAGGCGAGCCAGCCGGTCAAAAAACACCCACAGGGCGTTGCCTGGTCAGATACTTACGGGTCTTCGTAGTATATTGGACGTTCTTCTTTCACAGAACCAGTCCGATTCTCCAACGGGGCGAGTAAGTCGGGAGGGAACGCTGTTACGGGTGTAGTTCTTTGCGTCTAATTGCCTTCGAGGGCCGTCGGGCAGTTAGCGAGACATGTGGGGGGCGATAGTGTTTACTCGAGTTGCACACTACGTAGGGTCACTTCCAACGTCGATCAAATGGTTCGTGTTGTCGAGCGCGATCGGTGTCGTCGGCGGGCTGGGCGGGATTGCATTTCAGGTCACGGAACAGAGCGTCTTTCGAGTTTGTTTGCAGGGAGTGGCGGGCTTTTCGCCCAAGGAAGCGGCAGGCGAGCGGCGATTGTTCGCGGAGCCGGAACGCGAGTTCAACCCCTGGCTGCTCCTGGCGGTCATGACCAGCGGCGGTTTGATCTCGGGTTGGCTCGTGCAGAGGTTCGCGCCGGAAGCGGAAGGGCACGGCACGGATGCGGCGATCGAAGCCTTTCATCACAAGCGCGGCCATATCCGGCCTGTCGTCCCAATCATCAAGCTGATTGCTTCGGCGGTAACGATTGGAACGGGCGGGTCAGCAGGACGAGAAGGTCCGATTGCACAGATCGGCGCTGGCTTCGGATCGCTTGTGGGCGCGTGGTTCGGCTTGTCCGCGCGAGATCGTCGCATTTTATTGGCGGCTGGCATGGCGGCCGGAATCGGCGCGATCTTCCGAGCTCCGCTGGCAGCCGCGTTGTTCGCGGCCGAGATCATGTACCGCGAAGCGGACATCGAGACCGACGTCATCGTCCCCGCGGCCATCTCGTCGATTGTCGGTTACACGGTATTCGCATTCTGGCTCCCGCCCGACATACGCTTCCAGCCACTCTTCGGCGACTCGTTGCGTCATCAACTCTATTCGCTTGTCGAGTTGGGGCCGTTATCGTTGATGGCAGTTGCGTTGGTCGCGATGGGCGTGATCTACATCAAGTGCTATTACGGACTGCATCGCTGGTTCAAACGCTGCTGGATTCCGCGTATCTTCCGACCCGTCTTGGGGGCGGCCTTGGCGGGCGCCGCGGGGCTGAGTTTGTATTTCATGTTTGGCCGAGACGCTCGAGTGCTGGCCGTGTTGAGCGCGGGTTACGGGACGCTGCAGGAAGCGCTAAGCGATCCGCGCAAGGCGGGAGGCTCGCTGCTGCTCGTCGTCGCCCTGGGCAAGATCGCCACGACCTCGCTAACGATCGGCTCGGGAGGATCGGGCGGCGTCTTTGGGCCTTCGATGGTGATCGGAGGCTGCACGGGGGGAGCGATCGGAACCTTGTTTCATCGCTGGTGGCCCTCGCTGTGTCCCAATCCGGCCATCTACACCGTGGTCGGGATGGCGGGGTTCTTCGCCGGTTGCGCACGCGCGCCCATCTCGACGATCGTGATGGTGACCGAATTGACGGGAGACTACAGCTTATTGGTCCCCGCCATGTGGGTCTCGACGCTCTGCTTCATCCTTGGCAACCGCTGGACGCTCTACGAGAAGCAACTCCCCTCGCGCCTCGACTCGCCCGCGCATCGGGGCGATTTCCTGGTCGACGTGCTGGAAGGAATCGCTGTCGGAGATGTCGCTTGGAAGCAGGTAAATACGGTTCATCAATCCGAAACACTGCCCGACATTGTGCATGGGATGGCGCAGCATCGTCAGCACTACTTTCCCGTCGTTGACGACTCGAGACGCATGATCGGCATTTTCTCGGCCGACGATGTAAGACCCTACTTGTTCGACCAGTCGCTATGGAAGCTTGTCGTCGCCAGCGACCTGATGACGTCTCGCGTCGTCGCCGTAACGCCGGTCGACGACTTAAACACGGCCCTCAGGCGATTCACGGAGCTGAACCTCGATGAATTACCCGTCGTCGCCGAAAACGACCCCAAGAATCTCCTTGGAATGTTGCGCCGCAAGGATGTGATCGCTCGCTACAACCAATCGCTCTTCGACCACAAAAAAAGCTTGCAAGACGAGTCCTAATCGGACGGAACCAAGTTCGCCAAGTTCGCGGCTGCCAGACTAGGAAGTCGGTCAACCACGGATCACGCGGATGACACCGGTGACGGCTTGGCGCCGGGCCATCTCGCGGCTCTTGCCCTGGCAGGGATCGGCATAAACTGTCTGCGAGTCGCACGAACGGAGTTCACCGACGAAACTCGTCGAGACCTGATCCACGCCCTCGAACGCTACGAAGCGGAACGCGAACCCTTGGGTGAGATCGAGCAACGGGATGCCAAGTGGGAAGCCGCATGTGGCCAGCAAGGCGTCGATCACTCAGGGGATGGAGAGATCCCAGATGAAGATCTGGTCGATGAAGACTCCGATATCCCGGTGACGCAACAGCGTTCGATACTGCAAGCGATCAGCGAATTTTTCCGTCTACCCCAAGCCCAGAAACAGACGATTCACAACGAACAAGAGTTACGCGAGTTGGCCGTATCGCGACTCTTGACGGTCGATTTGGCTTTGCGTTGCCACCACCACCGGTACTCTCGCTTCCCAGGTTCTCTAGCGGATTTATCGTCCGAGTTTCTGACGATAATGCCGGACGATCCATTTACTACTGCCCGCTTTATCTATCGTCCCCACGACACTTCGTTCATGCTCTACAGCCTAGGTCCCGACAAAATGGACGACGGCGGCAACTTTGGGCCTTGGATCTGCGTCGCTGGCGGCGGATACGACCTTTCGCTCGACGGAGAAGACTATCAACCCACGGGCCGCCATGCGTTACCAGGCCCTAGCCTCTTGCGTCGACTTTGGTCTCGAATCTTTCAGCGTCCCGACCACTAATCACGCGAATGCCTCGGAATGCTGGGAACCACGAATCGCTCGAATCTCACGAATTTCAGTCATCTGCCCAAAATCTCTAGGTCTTGCAATCTGAACCATTAGTGAGGATCAGTGAAGATGAGTGTTCCCTTTTTTGGACGCAGGGTAAGACGAGAAGTGGGAACACTGATCTTCGCTGATCGTCACTGATCGAATTCACTTTTAAGCGAGGTGAAGTCGTCGTTTTGTGACGTGGCGCACGGCCCTTTGGCGTCACATCGCGGAAACAGGTTGAGTCGTTCCCATTTGAGTTCGCAGTTCGCCGCACTGTTGATTAAGCACTTGGCCGAACTCTTGGCCCGGCTCGGCCATCCAACGCAACAGGCCGCTGACAATCAACTCTTTGAGATACGCGAAAGAGAAGCCCGCGGACTGGGCCGCCAGATGCTCCACGGACTCCCGCGTCCATCCCGTCTCGACCACCAATCGCGAGTGCCAATGAGCCAGGTAGCTGATCCGCTCGGACAGCTCGGGCAAGCCGAAATGATACTTCCGATCAAACCGACTGGGTCGATCTAGAATGGCGGGATCAATCCGCTCGGGATGGTTCGTCGTCGCAACCACCAGCATGCCGACATTCTTCTCGAAGCCATCCAGTTGATTGAGAAACACCGAACGATTTTCGTTGTTCACCAAGGCGTCTAAATCCTCGAAGATCAGCATGCACGGTCGAAGCTTGCGAGCGCGATCGAAGACGTCACGCAATAACTGCTCGCTGGTGTAATGCGGGTGCGAGAGATTCTGCACGTAGAGACTGGGGATGTTCAACTCGTTCACCAACGCACGCACGCAGTGAGTCTTGCCATTTCCCGGCGGTCCAATCAGCAACGCGCCACGACGCCAGGCCACTCCGAGGGATTCGTAACGAGTTCGAGCATTAAGAAACCGGCGACAGTCTTCGCGGATGGTGTCCTTGAGCGTACCTGCTAACACGAGATCGTCGAACGTTGCATCGCGAGTCGCTCGCCACATTTCGCGACTCCGCTGCCAGTATCCATCGTGAAAAACCAAAATCGACTCGCCAGGATCATTCGTCTTGCGATCGACATCCAGCAAAAACGACTCGGCGATCTCTTGAGTACCCGCCACGATCCAATAACGGCTTTCTCCCCCGCAACTGGTCTGCCAAGTCGCCTTCACCACCCATAGTCGCTTGTCGCCCCAGTCGACCGACCACACCACTTGCTCATGCGACGATATCAACCGATCGTCATCCTCGCCCCCCCAATACATCAGCCTGACGGGCTGCGGCGAGCATTCCTCTTGGAATGTGCAGTGGCCCAGCCGGGAGTACTCGTCTAAGTCCACTCCAGTACACGGGACAATTCCTCCCCCTTTCGCCGCTTCACGCACCGCTTGCTCAAGCCGCAAGGGAGTTGCCGAGTCGGTGGGGGAGAGATTGGCGAGAAACAGGTCCGCGGGAAATTGAAAGGTTGGATTCATGCCACTCAAGACGAGGCGAGAACTGGGGAGGTTCACGGTGAATTCTGGATTATTTGAAGGATGAGGGATTATCGACGGACTAGAAGTCCGTCGCACGTAGCCCGCTCACTTCGTGAGCGGTCAGCCACGTGGTCGGCGAGCGCCCATCGTCGCCAGCCAAGCCTCGCCGTCGACCGGAGCGACGGACTGGAA
The DNA here is from genome assembly GCA_046349915.1 of Pirellulales bacterium. Taxonomy (GTDB): domain Bacteria; phylum Planctomycetota; class Planctomycetia; order Pirellulales; family Pirellulaceae; genus CAIXSC01. Next base: position 42,308 of record JAXMBL010000006.1, read on the forward strand.
GTCCGTCGTACATTTAATACCCCGATTCCCCTGGCAGCAACACTCCCAGGTCCGCCTCGCGTTTTCCGGTGATCGGCACCGGGCGACCTTCGGCGTCGGGAACCGTCGTATGGGGATCGATGCCCAAGAGATAAAAGGCAGCCGCCAATACATCCTTGGGCGACACCGGCGATTCGTCGACATCGCCGGCATGTTTGTCAGTGCGTCCGATGACTCGCCCGCGGTCAAAACCGCCGCCCGCATACACCTGCGAGTAGGCTCGCGACCAATGATGTCTCGCCGCCCCCTTCGGTTGGGAGTCGATCTGCGGAGTCCTGCCATGCTCACTCAACACCAGCACTAACGTTTCGTCGAGCATGCCGCGACGTTCTAGATCGAGAATCAACGCGCTAAAGGCTTGATCGAACACGGGCAACAAGAATTCTTTCAAGCGGCCATAGTGATTGTGATGCGTGTCCCACGAGCCGGCATTCAGTCCATAGGCGTCCCAGAACACCGTGACGAACCGAGTGCCTGCTTCGACCAGTCGCCGAGCCGCCAGGCAGGACTGTCCAAACAGCGTCATGCCATATTCTTCGCGCATCGCCGACGATTCACGCGTATAGTCCAGCGCCTCGTGAATTCTCCCCGACGTGATCAATGACTGCGCCATTTGCTGCTGAGCCGTGTAAGCTCGCACGCGTTCATTCTGGTCCAACTCGCGTCGAGCCGCGTTGAATTGCTCTAAGAGGGAATGGCGTAAACCGAAATCAGCAACTTGGCGTTCGTCGCTCCCTCGTAAACCGCTGGCCAGCGTGAGGCGATCGGTCGGCTGGATTCCCAAAAACGGGTCCTTGAACGCGCGACCTGGCCGAATCTCAGGGGCCAAGCGTGTCCCTTCGGCGGAGCAGTCGGTGTATACCGGATCGTAGCGCAAGCCCAGCATTCCTCCGTAGGGGCCCGCCAGCGGCGGATACTCGTTCTTCGATCCCATGACAAACGGCAAAGCCACGTTGCGGGGAGTCACGGAACGCCGCCCCGCTGCTCGCCGCTCATCCACGTAATCGACAATGGAACCAATGAAGGGCCATTGCCGCTTGTGACGAGGTTGAGCTTCGATCTTGGTGTCGACATCGGGAATGCCCGTCGTCGCATATACCGTCCCATGGAGCGGATAGGGGTGGGTGAGCGAGCGGACGATCGTCAGCCGGTCGGCGATCCGGGCAATCTTGGGGAGATGGTCCCCAATCTGCACGCCTGGAATACTGGTCGAGATCGCCTTCATCTCCCCCTGGATCTCGACGGGCGCGGAAGGCTTGGGGTCAAATGTCTCGTGCTGGGGAGGCGAACCGTATTTGTAGATGAGGATGCACGATCGAGCTCGCCCGAATCGCGGCCCCAGGCGAGTTGCCATCGTCGACGTCGGTTTCGCGACTGACGCTTGTTCCGCCGAATAGACATCGCTCGCGGGCAGATGGCCGAGCGTCAAACCAAAAGCACCTAGTCCGCCAATATGAAGCAGATCGCGCCGCGTTACTCCATCGCACAGTCGCTTCGGATTGCCCAGCAGCTTGATCATGGGATTCCGTCGCAAAGCCTGAGGTTTCAGGGCGATCTACATGAACACGGCATCACAAGTTGCTAGGGCGATGTTTCGTCCAGCAGCGTCATCAGGAGAGCCTGCTCCATCTCGCCCGTCTTGAACCCATAAGGCCCCCGACCTCCCTTGTAAGCCACTCGACCCGCTCGGTCAATGATATAAAGTCGAGTCGGCATCGCGCTGTAGGCATGCCCCACTCGGTCATCGATCGCATCGACCAGCAGCGGAATGGTGGGATTGAGTCGAGCGTGACAACGACCGGCCACCTCAATCCGCTCCGCGTAAGTGCTCGGCTGCTGTTCGCTAATGCCCACCATTTCGTTGGAACGCATGGCCCAACCGCCGGTCGGATGAGCCTCACGCACGTAGATGGCCAAGAAATGAGCGAGATGTCCCCAGCGTGCCTGATTCTCTTCGACGCCCGGATACATCGAGCGGAACGGCCCGCAGGTAAAGTTCCCGAAACACAACACCACGGGCCGATCCCCCCGTAGCGACGACAATTGCACTTTTCGCCGACCGTCGAAAGTCTCGAGCTCGAAATCAGGCGCCAGCTCCTCGACTGCGGGCCCCTCCTGCATCGAACCAAGTTCGCCCGCGAAGAAACCGGCGAGCAGCGTTTCACGCGACGGGGCATCCCCTGGCAGAAAACTCGAGTGCATACCACTCAGCCAAGCATCGCGTAAACTGTTCGAAGTCAGATAACCTGGGCCGCCCGCCGCCGCATCGAAGAACGCCAGCCACTGCTCGCGAGTTAGTCGCCCATCTCCCGTGGTGTTGAGTCGACGAAACAAGCGGTTTACCAAGTAGGCATGCTGTACCCACGGGTTGCGATCCGACCAATCCAGGTCTCCGCGGTCGATATGTCCGTCGCGGTTCCGATCGAGCCGTTCGAAGAATTCGACCGGGCCTATAAACTTGGCTTGTTCCAGCGGCTGGTCGGGCGACTGGTGATGGCGAGCGGCCAGCCATTCCCAGCCGTACCGAGACTGACAGGGGCCGAACCAGCCATCCCCCGACTCCATCCGCGAGCCGGTCATGATGGCCAGGAACATGCGGATCGCCTCGGGAGGCGTTTGGCCGCGGTAATAGGCCTCGATCTCCTCGATGGGCACATCGACTAACTCAGGCCCCACCTGTTCACATCGATGTCCCATGAGGCATTCCTCGCTCAGGCGTCAGATTCGGTCAGATAATCGCGTAACAATTCCAACAACTCTAAGTCGGCCAACTCGGCTTCTAACTCTTCAGGCGTGGGAAACTCCAGCGTCGACCGGACCTCGTCCCGCAGGATTTCGGCCGCCGTCTGTCGAGCTCGGCTGCGCTGCTTGCGAAACGCGGCGGGCGACAATTCGCGTCCCACCGCGAGGCTGACAATTTCCGCCTGTCGCGTCGAATCTTCCTGGGGGTGGTCGAGCGAGACCTTGAGCACGTCGTAGCAGTAATTGCCGGGATTGCGACGCTGGTGACTTTCGAGCGACCGCCAGAGTTTGTCGAGCACGCACTTTTTCCAAGCGCGGGTCATTTCGAGATCCGCGTCGTGCAGCGTCTGATCGGGAATAGCAGCCAAAATTTCTGGCTCGGACTGGGGAGTGCGTTTCTTGCGGAGATGACTCAATGCGGCATTCCGCACCGCGACCTTCAGATAGTCGCGGAATCGCCCGCGATCTTGGCTCGCACGCGGCAGTCCGCGTTCCACGAACTTGATGAAAAACTCCTGAGCCACGTCTTGAGCATCATCATCGTTCCGCAGTATGGCGGTCAGATAGGCCAAGATTGCAGGACTGTAACGCAGAACGAATCGATCGGGTTCCTGGATGGAAGTCCAGCGAGTGCTAATTTCCGCCAAATCGATGCCCGGCGTCGAGTCCAGAGGTCGCATGGGGAAAGGAAAAAGGAAAAAGGAAAAAGGAAGAGACGCCTTTGGATGACCAATGACCAATGACCAATGACCAGTGACCTAATTCGCCAGCAACTTGGCTACGGCGTCTAGCAATCTGTCGATCGCGAAGGGCTTGCGAATGTAGTCGTCTATTCCCAGCATCTCGGCGTAGGCCTTATGCCGACTTCCCTCGTTGGCGGTGATCATGATGATCTTCATCGGCACGGGGCGGGAGCGACGCAGTTTCTCCAAGACCAGAAAGCCGCTGCGCTTCGGCATCATCATGTCCAGGATCAACAAGTCGGGATCCTCGGTCTCGGCTATGGCGAGTCCTTGATTGCCGTCCCTTGCGACCAGGACCTGATAGCCCTTGGCTTCCAGCGCGTAGGTCATCGTTTCGATGATCTCGGCGTCATCGTCGACCAACAAGATCCGCTTCGGCTTGTTCGACGCCTCGTCGCCCGCGGCCTCCTTCGGACTCGCCTTATCCTTCTCCCTCGCCATGTCGCAACCTTCGTCGAGTCAGAGTAAGTCTGGCCGCGAGTCGCAAATCGACAAACCGAGCGGTCAGACATCGCATAGAACTACCCGAGCGGTCGGTAAATTGCAACGCGGGTCGTTCCAGGAGAGCCTCTCCCTGAGAGGGGAAAGCACGCCCACCGCACGCCTTCCCAGCGGGGCCTTGCCTCATTTCACCCCGTGGAGCGACAATTTCAGGGAATGGGGCGGCGTCCCAACACCTCGGACGAAGGAGCGAAAAAATGTTCAACAATCTGTTCACCGCCGACGAATTGGCTGCCTACCAGCGCGACGGCTACTTCCTGTGCAAAGGGCTGTTCGCCTTTGACGAAATTGACAAGTTGCGACAATTCGCGGAACAAGACCCGTCGTTTCGCGACAGCGTCTACGGCCGCAAGGACGCCACCGGGCTCGAAACAAAACTAGCCCTCTGGAACGACGCCAACGACAACCTCTATTCCATGTTCGCTCGCTCGCCCAGGATCGTGGATCGCATGGAGCAAGTGCTCGGCGGCGAAGTCTACCATTGGCACACCAAGATGATGCTGAAGGAGCCGCGCACAGGCGGCGCCTGGGAATGGCACCAAGACTACGGCTACTGGTACCACAACGGTTGCCTCTATCCACTACTCGCCAGTTGCCTCACGTCCGTCTCCCGATCAACTCGAGAAAACGGCTGTCTGCAAGTCCTCCGCGGCTCGCACCAACTCGGCCGCATCGACCACGTTCGCACGGGCGACCAAACGGGCGCTGACATGGAACGCGTCGAAGCCGCCCTGCAGCGCCACGAACTGGTTTACGTGGAGGCGGAACCGGGCGATGCGTTATTCTTCGACGGCAACCTCCTCCACCGCAGCGACCAGAACCGCGCGGATTATCCTCGCTGGTCGATCATCTGCTGCTACAACGCGGCCCGAAACAGCCCCTACAAAGTCTCGCGACACCCCGCCTACTCGCCGCTGACCAAAGTCAGCGACGATGCCATTCGCGATTGGGTTCCGGAGACAGACTCGTTGAATCCTGTTTGAAGCCAGCCTAGTTGCGTTTCAGTCCAAAGGCCGTGTAGTGGAAGCCCGTCTCATCGTTCGTCACGATTCCGCCGCCTGGGGCCAAGTACTTGGAAAAGACCGAGAAGGGCGGCAGTGGGTTGTCCTGCAAGGCCTTCTCGACAGATTGAAAGAACGGGTTGTTGCGAGCCTGGGTCGCGAGGGCTTGGCGAGCCCCATCGCCTTGAGCCAAGTCGTACATCTGCCGCATCTGTTCTTCGGGCCGACTGAACATCAACATCCCTGGTTTGGCGCCGCCTGCTTGGCGAGCAGCCTTGCTGGCGATGATCTTGTAGTCGAGTTGGTTGGCGAGCGACCGTTCGGGGTCGCTTTGGGCCGTGATGCAGCGTTTCAGCAAGGTCGCCGAGTCGGTGGCAATCAAGTAGTCGCCCAGGATCGCCACGCAAGGTTCGGGCTCGCGCAATCCTAATTGCCCGACCGTCTGACCTCGCAGAGCTTCTTCACGCCGTCTGCGATCTTCTTCACTCACCACCACTCGATGGAACACGACGCCGCCAAACGAGTCTTTTTCAAACCGTTTTTCATACTTGGCGAGCATCTTGTCCAAGGTGGCGCGAAACGCCGCGGCATCCTTGAGACGGGCGGCGACTAGCTGAGACTGGCTATTCAGGCGAGCCGGTTTTTCGAACCAGTTCAGGTAGGTGGCTCGCCCTTCAAAGGCAGCCAACAATTCACTCTCGAAGTCCACGCCCAAGGGATCGCCCACTCGCCGTTTCGCCAATCCCGCGAACGTCCCCTCGGTTTGGAAACTATCCACCAAGCGAGACATCTCGCGATAGGTGGCATCGAAGTCCCAATGGACAGTCATGTAAACCGCCACGTCGCCTGGCGCCCAAGGCTCGGGCGTTGAGTCGCCGGCCCCTAAGGTCAGCGCCTTCAATACGCCGCCTCGCGGACTGTCGAGCAACACGTGGACATGCTGCACCATCTCGAATTCGCCGGTCCCAAAAATCAAACTGCCGCCGATCCCTTGAAGTCCATCGAGTCCCACGGCGGGCAAGATCGCCAGCCCGGTTTGCGCCGCGATATTCCCGCGCGAACCGACGCGAAACAACTCAATGGGGTCGATATACCACTGAAAGTGCGGACGTTCGGCGCCCGCCGCGCCGCAACGACTCATGATCGCCGTAAACTCTTTGTTGTCAGCCAACCGGAGTTCGCCCTCCGGCGCCGTGCCATTCCAGGCCGCCAGCAGCGACTTGGCCATTTCCTTGTCGGTGGTCAACAGCAGAGTCCCCTCGCGGATTCCCAGCGTAATGCTGGGCTGATTGCCGGCTGGCTGCCAATGTTCGAGCAGCACATCGCCAACCGCCTCGGTGGTTTTGGTTGCTCCTCGTTTCTCAATCTCCTCCTTGCCGCGTTCGAGCAGTCGCTGTACGGAGTCGATTTGGTCGCCGGCATCGAGCAGGAACACGACGACGGGACGACCTTCCTTTGGCGGCACCAACGCCACGCAAAGCTCGCCCTGAGGAATGGAAAGGATCTTATCGAGTGGCAGCCCGACTTGATCTTGTACTTTCCCGAACGCTTCGGCCACCGAGCCGTACAACTGCGACGCCAGCGGCCGGATCTGCTCATCCTCCAGCATCCGACCTAACGACCCTTCGCGAAATTTTTTGACAAATTCCCGCGAGTCCGGAACTTGGAGCATCCCCAGCGTGTTCTCAGGTAGGAGGAATGGCGCCGAAGGGCGTTCCGCACGTGCGGGCGAGGCGAATGAGGCAAAGATAAGCGACGCAACCAAGCTGGCGACGGCCACACAACTGGTCGCACGACGGCCAAACACATCAACATTCACTGATCCAGGAATCCAATTCAAGACAAAGCTCCTCGTTGCCAGTCCTCTAGTTCCGAGCGATTCGGGACGCCCGCTGTGATCGATTCGACCGGTACTACCCAACGAGGTCGGGGGTGGGTTTCAGCGAGCATGGCGGGTGTGGCTTGCTGTATTCGCGGAAAATGACGAAGATGTTGTCAGCGACTCAACGAAATTGCGGAAAAATTTGGGAGAATGAACCATGACGCGGACTTGGCGATATTTGGCGCTGGCGTCAGTCGCAACTTTGGTGACCGTCTGTTTTCCCGCGGCCAGTTCCGCTCAATTTGGCACTCTGACCAATCAAGGGTCGACTGCGGGCGGCAACAACAGCCTTTCTGGTTCGTCGCTGGCCAGTTCGATCACGAGCATGACGCAGAATCGCGGTATGGATGCTCAAAGCCTGCGTGGCTTTGGCGGCGGCGACGCTTTTCGATCCGCCATTGGCGCCGACATGTTGGGGCAGACGATGTCGATGAACGCCATGGGCCGCAACATGATGGGCATGGGCATGATGGGCCGCATGGGCGGCTTCGGCAACCAATTTGGCATGATGAATCAGCAGCAGAGCAATCAGCGAGGCAAAGCCAATTTGCGCATCCCCATGCGAATTGGCTTTCGAGTTCCCGTGGCTCAGATGGCAGCTCGCTCGCAACAATTTGCGACTCGAGTTCCCAAAATCCCGGGCTTTGCGCAGGTCAGGGGTTTGTCAGTCGAGATGGACGGAGAAACGGCGATTCTGCGGGGGACTGTGGAGTCGGAAGAGCAGCGGGATTTGATGGAACGGATGGCGAAGTTGGAACCGGGGATCTCGGCGGTGCGTAATGAACTGTTGGTTGCTGCGGCTGATTCGCCGACGCCTGATTCGGGGAACTCGAATTCGTCGACGCCATCGGGAGAACTCCCCCCGCCGTCGGCGAATCGCTAGTTGGCATCGTCGTCGTGGCCCCCGAGTTATTGGGGGAAGTCGGCAGCATTGGCCAAGGGGTGACCGGAGCTGTTCGTAAACGTTCCGACATTGAGCCCGTGACGGGAATCGTCGTGGCCTTGGTGCGTGGTCGCGGGATCAGCGAGCCATTTCCGCCGCGCTGACTTGACGCGGATTGAGCTTGGCTTGGCGACTCGCCGCCTGAAACGCCTGGCGCGACATGCGAGGTCGGCTGAACGGTCGGCACATTACTCCGTGACGAGGTCTCGATCTGGTTGTACTGGCTTCGTCCTTCCGCGGTCCGGGCGGTTAGCACGTTGACCGTTTGCGGTCCGACGACGATCTTTCCCGTGGACGAGGTGAAGACAGGCACCAGACTAATGTCTCGTCGAGGACCATCAACCCCCTCCCACGGCACCCAGATGCTGTACGACGATCCGATCTGCGATTCACTGTAGTGCTGTTTGAACTCTTCCGGATTGAACATGAACTTGCGATCCGGAACTCGTTGCGCCCCATGCTGCGTGTTCGAGTCATCATAGCCATAGACGACCAATTGCCCTTCGACGGGGATGGGCTTGTCTTGTTCGTTGTAGAAGTAAATGCGAGCACCGAAGCCGCGGGTCGGCGGCTTCCCGATCTGTGTGAAGACATCGTCGGTCCAGAGGACGACCATGCGTTGGGGAACGCCGTGTTTTTCTTCCACGCTCTTCGACTTGAACCATTCAGTGGGACTCGTGAAGGTCGGCGCCTTCATCAGGCTTTGGCAGCCCGTCGAACCGACCAGCGCCAGCCCCAGGCTCAGCGTTGCAACGACGCGACGCAGCCAGCGGTGCTTCAGCGAACGGTGTTTGCAAGAGAACTTCTTCATGATGTTCGACCCAAGTTCACAAGGCGTGGGGAGAGTTATCACGGGGCGGGGCTAGGTCCGTAAACGGGTTGTCGCGGACGAGCACCGTAGGGTGACGCGGGATAACTCGCAGGTGCGATCGGGTACTGAGGTTGAGCATTGGGCGCCGCATACTCGGCGGCCGTGGTCGGCGTCCCGTACGATTCGTTCGGACCTTCTTGTGACGGATCAAGCGATCCCTGCCGCGGCATCGCTTCCACAGGTCGCAACCGGGGAGTCGGTCCGCGACGACTCGACTGAGCTCCCTGTTCGGTGGTAGGAGTCGGGTAACCGTCGTAAGGCAACGCTTCATTGGGTTGCAACAGGTATTCGGTTCCCGTCGGATCTCGGTCAGGGTAGATGACCGGGAGCGAGTCATCGCAATTCAGACAACTGTTGCCACGCAATCCGACATCGCCATGGAGATTCACCACGTCGCCCAGGCACCAATTCATCCGCTCTGATTCAACGGCCTTCACCCAATCGTAATCCTCATCTTTCTGCACGATCTTCGGCGTCATCACGATCAACAACTCGCGACGACGCTGCGTGTCGGTCTTGTACTCGAACAACTTGCCGAGCACTGGGACGTCCGAGAGGTAAGGAACTCGGCGAGTAATCACTTGCTTGCTGTTCTGAATCAAACCGGCGAAAACGACCGTTTGTCCATCCTTGGCGCTGATGGTGGTCACCGCGCTGGTGGTATTGATCGCCTGAATCGGCGCGGTGCCGGTTGTGGTAGGCAACAACAACACGACGTCCCCCAGCGCCGAGTTCTCGGCCTGGATGTTCATCAGGATGACTCCATCCTCGTTGATCTGCGGGATGATGTTGAGGATCAGCCCGACGTCGGTGTCGACGATGTTCTGAGTCACGGCCGTCGTGGTCTGGGTTGTTCCCTGAATACGCGGCACTCGCTGACCCACGATCACTTGAGCCTGACGGTTATGGACCGCCATCACTTGCGGGCGACTCAAGATCTGCAAACGTCCCGTCTGTTGCAGAGCACGCACGAGGATATTGACCGAGTCGCTGGCCGCGGACAACACCAATCCACCGTAGCCCGCGGTAGGCGAGATTCGACCGAGGCCGAAGTTCGCCAGCCCTTGCGGCGCCACGGTATTGCGTCCCGAAGGATTGAGGTTCGGCAAGCCGGGCGAGGCTGAACCGGCGTTGTTGAAGTTGAAGCCAGGAGTGCTGAGCGGGCCGCCCGTCACGCCTCGGTCGTACAACAACGAATCCTGCAAACCAAGTTCCACGCCCAGTTCGTAGAGGTTATCGAGCTGGACTTCCGCGAGCAGCACCTGGATCATCACCATCGGCGGTCGATAATCGAGATCCTCGATCATCTTGATGATCTCTTCGTAGAACGCTGGCGTCGCACTGATGACCAAGCTGTTCGTCTGCGGTTCTGCTTGGATCAAGAACTCGCGTTCCAGTTGTTCAAAAGGACCAATCGCCTGATTGAAGATCTGGTTCTGGTTGATCACCTGCCGCTGTTGCTGGAGGAGCTGAGTGATCGAGTTGGCGACGTCCGCCGCCAAAGCGTTCTTCAGGCGGTAGACGGTGAGTCGCCGGCGTGGAACATCGCCTTCGTCGAGTCGCAGGATGAGCGTTTCGACGACTTTCAGGTCGCCCCCTGAACCCGACACGATGATACTGTTGGTGCGAGCATCCACGGCGAATCGCAACGGCACCAGAATGCTCTCGCCCGCGTTCGGACCGCCGGTTTGCGCGCCGAGCGTGCCGAGCTGCTGGGCGAAGGCCGCTCCGCCAAAGGCGCCGCCCGTTCCTCGCCCCGCCGTCACCTGCTGCCCAAACAATAGTTGCAACATTTGCGTCAGCGATGTGGCGTCGCCATTGGTCACGGTGAACACTTTAATCTGCGACTCGGCGGCAGGCATGCTGTCGAGTTCCTTGATGATGGCCGCGATCAATTCCATGCTCTTGGCCGGAGCTCGTACAACCAGCGAGTTGCCGCTGACATCCGCGGTGACAAAGACATCCGACGAGATGCCCGAGGCCATGACTCGCTTTTGCACGGCGTCGACCATGACGAACTGCAAATTGGTCGGACGCGGAGTTCCTTGAGCTCCCGCCCCGCCAGCGCCGCCGCCCAGCTGCTGCGCGGGCTGACCGAAAGGCTGCCCGCCGCCGCCTTGAGCCTGCCCTGTCGCACCGGTCGTCTGACCGCGGATCGCGGCTTGCAGCACGGTCGCGAGGTCTTGGGCGAGTGTGTTGGCGAGCTTGAAGATTCGCAACTCGCTCGACGCTTCCCCCTGCTCCACATCGATCTGTTCCAGCAGTTTCTCCACTTCCTTGAGGTCGCGCGGACTGGCTTGAATGATCAGCGAGCTGGTGCGTACATCGGCGACAATGTTGATCCGAGTCGCCAGGTTGGTCGTGGCGCCCACGGCGCCGCCCGCCTGCAAACCGCCTGGGGCGCCCGCCGCAGCGCCAAACGGCTGGCCGCCGCCCGCGCCCGCTCCACCCGGCGCGCCCGCGCCGCCCAGGGCGCCGGTTCCCGTTCCCGTCCCCTGCCCGAAGAAGGTGCGAATAGTCGTCTCGGCCTCGGTCGCTCCCATGTACTTCAGGCGATAGACCTTCAACATCGCGTCGGGTTCAACCGGCTGATCGAGCTTCTGAATCAACTCGACCACCGTCGCCACCGCCTCTGCGCGACCCACCAGCAACAAGGCATTCGGCTTGACGAGTCCCGTGATGGAGACCGATCCCTGACGTGACGACAGGACTTGTGTGTAGACCTGGACCAACAACGAAGCCATCGCTTGACTGTTGGTCTGCCCCAGCAGGTAGACCTGTACGACCGGCTTGGTTTCGACCGTCAGTTTCTCGATGTCCTGAATGATCTTCGTCACGCGTTCGACGTCTTTCTTCTTGCCGCGAACGACGATGACATCGAGTCCCTCGAGGAACTCAATCTGCACGTTGCCGATCAAACCGGCATCCTCGTCCTCATCACCGCCCTCGCCTGCCGCATTCGGCGCATCGGCCGCGGGTTGAGCATCACCGCCTTCCGTTTGCAGCGCGCCGTGTAAAGCGGTCAGCGCCGTCTGAAATCGTTGCGGATCGCCGCCGGTGACGGGCAACAACTGCAAGTTGGCATTCGCCGGATCAATGGTTCGATCAAGCGCCGCGACCAGCCGCGCGAGCGACTGCTGAGCTTCGCCCGCCCCTTGAAACGTCACCTCGCGCCGATCCACGTCGTAACGCAAACTCGGCGTCGGCGTCGCGCGGCCGGGAAAAACCACGGTGACTGATTTATTGTCCGCGCTCGGCACGACGCGCAGATTCCGGCCCCACAACTGCCGAAGCCCCGCTTCGACGTCACGCCACGGTTTGTTGCGGAGAATATGAGGCGCCGCCGGCCCCGCTTGCGCAGCCTGAGCTGGCATGATCGTCGGCGCACCCGTGACTCCAGCCTCGACGGGGATCGTCGACGCACGTCCGGGAGGCGTCTGTCGCAGGGCGGAAGCCGCTAACTTGGGCACCCACTGTGCCAAATCTTGCTGAACGGACGGCGGCGCTACGACGATAATTTGGCGAGTCCGCGAATCGGCGGCGATCCGCACGTTTCGCACTTTGCCATATCGCTTCCGCAAGTCCGCGACAACTCGCTCGGCAACCGCCTCGTCGACCGGATAACCTTTGACGACATTGTCTTCGGTCGAGGCGCCCTCGCTCGAAGCAGTGTCCTTTTTCGGGACAGAGGGTCCACTCCCTGTCTGCTGGGCCACAGTCTGCGGCGCCCTCGCTAATAGGGCGATCAGCCACGTGGTCACCAGTCCGCTGGCCAGTCCGAGAAAAACCAGCCGGCGGATAAATGCGAACCGCTGACGCATGGAAACGTTCCTTGTCAGGCCTCCAACGCCGCACGCTCAACTCACCAGAAACTCTCTTCTAGCGCGTGCCGGCACGAACGGTAAAATCGTCATCAGTGGAATAATCGGTACAGACTCCCACTCACTGTGACGTTTTCCGGGGCCATTGCCTGAATTCTTCGCAGAAGCGGCCCTCGGCACAGGGCAGATTGGAACGGGACAGCAACCGAACAGGCGAATTGAACAGCCTTCGCAAGATGCGTCAACTTGGCAATCCGCGGCAAATGGCGAATCCGGATGCCCCTAGCGTTTCGTCCAGTAATCTTCGGTCGCCATGGCGGCGACGGTCGCGACACCCAGCAGGGTCAATTCGCCCATCAGCAATTTGAAGCCATGGCGGTCCAGGAAAGACAGCAGCGGCGAGGCGGCGACCGAACTCGAGGCATCTCGATTCATCGAACGCACCATGAGCACACCGTACGCACAAGCCGTTAAGGTAAAGGCCAACCCCGCGGCGACGACCAACGCGTACAACGGATTACCTCGCTTCTTCTCACTCGCCATCAGCGTTTCCTCTAAGCTCCAGTTTCCTGGGATACTCAACTAACCCGCGTTCCCCTCTCGTCACTCGCAGTGACGAAGCACCATCCCTATCCTACCAATTCAGTGCGGGCGGCGGTGGGCGGGCATCCCTGGCTGCCCTGGCGAACCGACGCCTGGGATCTACTCAGCCGATTCGCTCGCCGATACGATTGCGGGATTGGTCCTGGGTGAAGGAGGTGGGCGAGTGCCTGTTGGGCGAATCGAACTGCGTGGGGTGGAAGTCCACAACCTGAATGGCGTGGACCTCGATATTCCTCACCGCAAACTCACGGTATTCTGCGGCGTCAGCGGAAGCGGCAAGACGAGTTTGGCGCTCGACACGCTCTACGCCGAGGGACAGCGGCGTTACATCGAGAGCTTCTCGACTTACACGCGACAATTCCTCGATCCGCTCGAAAAACCGGCCGCCGACCGCATCGACGGTTTGCCTCCCGCGATCGCGGTGACGCGCAGCGATCCGTCTCGTTCCTCGCGGGCCACGGTCGCTTCGGCCACTGAAATCGCCGATTACTTGCGACTGGTGTTTGGTCGAGTGGGTCGAGTGTGGTGTTCTTCGTGCGATTGCGAGGTTGTTCCCCAAACGCCCGAGCGGATCGCCGAAAGGATGAATCGTTTTCCGTCCGGCGTCCGGCTCTTGGTCGGCTTTGTGAGAAAGCTCGACGAGCATGAATCCGCGACAAACGTGGCGGCTTCGTTGATCGAAGAGGGATTTGTACGAGCCGTGATCGCGGGCAACCTGAGGAACCTCGCCCAATTCGATGGCGCCTCCACCACTGGACTTCGCGAGATCTTTGTCGTGGTGGATCGCTTGGTGGGCGGCCAATTGGTCGCGAACCGCTTGATCGACACACTGGAAACCTGCCTCCGTCGCGGCGGCGGACTGTGCGAAGTATGGACGGAAGCAAGTCCAACACGCGATGCCTCGATGGTCTCAACTGTCTCGCCAGACTCAATCGCGTCGCCAGGTTCGCCTGATTCGGCGATCTCGCCGAAACCCACGGTGGCGTCAGTGGACGGGGTCGAGTGGTTACGTTGGCGATTTCATGCGCATTGGACGTGCGCTGGTTGCGGTCGCGAGTACCTGACGCCGGAACCGCGGCTCTTCAATTACAACAGCCCTTGGGGTGCTTGTCCTCAGTGTGAAGGCTTCGGAAACCTGATCGACATGGATATGACTCGCATTGTCCCCGATGAAGGGAAGACCTTGCGAGAGGGCGCCATCGCTTGCTGGAACACCCCGGCTTACGCGCACGAACTCCAAGAACTCTTGGCGCTCGCCGACGATTATGGACTTCCCGTGGACATCCCTTATCGCGACCTGACGCCTGCCCAGCGGCGACTGGTCGAGTCTGGGGCGCCCGAGCGGAATTTCGGCGGTCTCGCGGGTTTCTTCCAATGGTTGGAGAAACGCAAATACAAGATGCACCATCGAGTCTTTCTCAGCCGGTGGCGTTCGAGCCGCCCATGTCCCGAGTGTCACGGGAGAAGGTTGCGACCGGAGGCCTTGGCGGTGCGAGTCGGCGGCTTGAGCTTGCCTGATTGGACGGCGCAACGGGTGACCGACTTGCGGGCGTTCATCGAACGCCTGACTTGGAGCGAGCGAGAGCAAACGATCGCGTCGAGCAGCGTGCGGCAGATTGCGTCGCGGTTGCGTTTTCTGGAATCGGTCGGACTCGGGTATCTCGCGTTGGATCGCCCGCTCAGAACGCTCAGCGGCGGCGAGGCGCAACGGGTCGCTTTAACAGCTGCGTTGGGCGCCAGCCTGGTCAACATGCTGTACGTACTGGATGAACCCTCGGTGGGCCTTCATCCCAGCGATGTGGAACCATTGGTGCGAGTCGTGCAGGGGCTGCGCGACCGCGGCAACACGGTGGTGGTCGTGGAGCATGAAGAGGCGATGCTGCGGGCGGCCGACTTGCTGGTTGAAGTGGGACCGGGCGCTGGCGAGAGCGGCGGCGACATCGTGTTTATCGGGACCCTCGACGAGATGCTGAAGGCGAAGGAGAGCTTGACCGGCGACTATCTCTCAGGCCGCCGTTCGCAGGCCGCCCCTGCTACTCGCCGAGCCCCTGGGCATGGCTGGATTCGACTCACCAATGCCCGCGGGCGTAATCTCAAGAACGTCACCGTGGAGTTTCCGCTGGGCGTGTTTTGCGCGGTGACTGGCGTCAGTGGTTCGGGCAAGAGTTCCTTGGTGCAGGACACGTTGTACGGCGCGTTATGCGTGCGAAAACACAAAGAGTTGGACGAAGCGCCGTTGCCGTATGACGACGTGTTTGGGGACGGGCAGATTGACGATGTGGTCTTGGTCGACCAAAGTCCCATCGGACGATCGCCGCGCTCCAATCCCGTGACCTACATCAAGGCGTTCGATCCGATTCGCGCGGTGTTCGCCGAGACGTTCGAGGCCCGCACGCATCAATACACGGCCGGTCACTTCAGTTTCAACGTGGAAGGCGGCCGCTGTGAAACATGTCAGGGCGACGGTTATCTCGAAATCGACATGCAATTCCTGCCCGACGTGTTCATGCGTTGCTCGGAGTGCGGGGGACGCCGCTATCGTCGCGAAATCCTGGCGGTGACTTATCGAGGACGAAACATCGCCGAAGTGCTCGAGATGACCGTGCGAGAGGCGTTCAGTTTCTTCCGCGGACAGACCAAGGTACAGACTCGCTTGAAACAGTTGATTGACGTCGGCCTGGACTACTTGCGACTGGGCCAACCCGCCAACACGCTGTCGGCGGGCGAGTCACAGCGATTAAAACTTGCGGCTCATTTATCGAGCGCCTCGCGTAAAAGAACCCTGTTTTTGCTCGACGAACCCACGACCGGTCTCCATTTCGCGGATATCGTGCAGCTACAGGACTGCTTCGACGCGTTGTTGAGCGTCGGGCATTCGTTGATCGTCGTCGACCACAACGTCCAAATGATGAAGGCCGCGGACTATATAATCGACCTTGGCCCCGGCCCCGCCGAAGCGGGCGGCTCGATTGTTGTGCATGGCACGCCCGAACGAGTTGCGCGTTGCCGTGAGTCCGCGACGGGACGAGTGCTCGCCAATGTGCTCGAAGAACTGGGGCCGCCCTCCACTCCCTCCAAGCGTCGCTGAGGGACACGGGGCGGCAAGCTCAACCGACTGCGATTTTTCACCTCTAGGAATCTCTCAACATGCTCGATGAACTTGATGTCTTCTTCGGTGACGCGACCGTCCACTCGGCGCGACTTTACGCGCGGTCGCCGCGGCCGGCGGACGGTGGGGCATGGTCGTTGGAAGGGAATGTGCGCGGGCCCTTTTCTTCGCACGGCCAAACGCTCCCCGCCAACTCGCCCCTGGTCGACGGCGGCGCGGGGCCGACGCTCTTGGGTGAAGCCGTGATCCCCGATCCTTGCTTCTGGACGCCCGAGAATCCCACGTTGTACGAAATCGAGTTGCGAGTGCTGCACGAGGGACGCGAGGTGGCCGCAGACACTCGCACCTTAGGCATTCGACGACTGGGCGTTCGTGGAGGCGACTTCGTCTTCGACGCCAAGCGTTGGGTGCTGCGGGGGATCGACCGCCGCCAAGTCGCCCATGAACCGCCCGATCCCATCGGCGACCGCCAACTACATGCCTGGTGGGATCTCGCGGCCACCGTGGTGACCACCGACCCAGACGACGCTCTGTGCGCGGCCGCCTCGCGGGAAGGAGTCGTGGTCCTCGCACGACTCGACACGGCGGGCGAGATGTGGCGGGACGAGTTGCGCCGGTTGGCACACTGGGCGGCCGTCGGCCTGGTCACCCTGGACGGGCCTGGCGTCGAGCCCGAAGCGCGCGTGCGAAATCTCGCGCCGAATCTTTGCTTGGTCCAGTCGTTCCGCGCGGGCCAACCAGTTGCTCCCGCCCCTTGGGCTCACGCCGTCAAGGTCGAGGTCACGAGTGATTTGGCGGGGTTTGCCAGTCGAGTCGCTGGCTGCTCGTTGCCGGTCATTGCGAGTCGGCCGCTCACGACGCCGCTGGATCTACCCGAGGCGCGCGCGGCGGTCGATGCGTTGCAGCGAGACTTGGCGCCGCACGGCGACTACGCGGGATACGTGGTGTGACAGCATGAGCGATCGCTCTTCGACCGACTTCAGTCGCTACGCTCGCCAGATGCGTTACTCGCCTTTGGGCGAGTCGGGTCAGCGCAAACTCTCGGAATCGCGCGCTCTAGTTTGTGGTCTCGGCGCGCTCGGGTCGGTGATCGCCAACACCTTGGCACGGGCGGGCGTGGGGCATTTGCGTATCGTCGATCGCGATTTCCTGGAACTCAACAACCTCCAACGTCAGGTTCTTTATGACGAATCGGATGTGCGGGCGGGGTTGCCGAAGGCGATCGCGGCGGCGGAGAAACTCCGTCAGATCAATTCGATGATCGAGATCGAACCGATTGTCGCGGATGTCGATTATCGCAACGTGCGGGAGTTGACTCGCGACATCGATGTGATTGTCGACGGGACCGACAATTTCGAGATCCGCTTTCTACTGAATGACGCATCGCTCAAGTCCGGCATACCGTGGATCTACGGCGGTTGTTTGGGCGCCGAGGGGCAGACCATGACGATCCTGCCCGGCGAAACGGCGTGCTTGCGCTGCCTGATGCGAGAAGCGCCGCCGCCGGGGACCACGGACAGTTGCGACACTGCGGGCATCCTGGGGCCCATCATCAACGTGATTGCCTCGATAGAAGCTTGCGAGGCGTTGAAGATCTTGGCGGGCAGGAAAGAAGCGACCAGTCGAGTGCTGCAAGTCTTCGACCTCTGGGACAATCGCACTCGCCAGGTGCGATTGGAGGCCTTACGAGCGGCCGCGGCGGACTGTCCCGCTTGCTCCGGCCGCGAGTTCCCTTGGTTGGACGGTGCTCGGGGTACGCACACGGCGGTGCTCTGCGGGCGCAACTCGGTGCAATTGATTTTTCCCGATCAACCGTCCCCGTCCCTAGAACAACTGGCCGTTAAACTGGCCGCCGTTGGCGCCGTTTCAGGAAATCGCCATTTGTTGCGGCTGAATGTCGATAAGTACATTTTCACGCTCTTTCCCGACGGACGCGCTATTGTGGGTGGAACGAGCGACGTGGCCGAGGCGCGGAGTGCTTACGCTCGGTATCTGGGGAATTAGGACCAATCCATGCGGCATGTTTATCTCGATTACAACACGACGACCCCAGTTGCTCCCGCGGTGCGCGACGCCATGTGGAGCTTCCTGGGAGACCATTACGGCAGTCCCGCCAGCAGCTATGCCTTGGGACGAGCGACGCAGGAAGCGGTCGAGGACGCGCGCGAGCAAGTTGGCGCTCTGATTGGGGCCGATCGAGAAGAGATTGTCTTCACGTCGGGAGGGACGGAGAGCAACAACTTTGCCTTAAAGGGCATCATGCTCCGCCAGGCCATCGAGTTGGGCGGCCATCTGGTGGTTTCGAACATCGAGCATGGCGCTGTCATGGAACCAGCTCGTTTTCTGGAACGACTGGGCTACGAGTTGACGATCGTCCCCGTCGACTCCCAAGGCTGCGTCTCGCCTCAAGCGGTTGCGGAAGCATTGAGGCCCAATACCTTGTTGGTCAGCGTCGTGCATGCCAACCACGAAGTGGGCTCGATTCAGCCGATCGCGGAAATCGCGGAACTGTGCCGATCGCGGGGGATTCCTTTGCACGCCGACGCAGCGCAGTCCGCGGGAAAAATCCGCGTGAATGTCGACGAACTGGGAGTCGACTTGCTGTCGTTGTCGGCTCACAAAATGTATGGTCCCAAAGGGGTCGGCGCCTTGTTTGTTCGCGGAGGCATGCGACTGGAACCATTGATCCATGGTATTGGACATGAAGGAGGCCTGCGGGGCGGCATGGAGAATGTTCCCGGCATCATGGGCATGGGTCGAGCCGCCTCGTTGGCCGCCAAGATGCTGGACGAAATCCAACCCCGCATGACGGAACTCAGCGAACGCTTGCTCGATCAACTGCGGGACGGCATCGGCGACGAATTGCGAGTCCACGGCGACCTCGCGCCTCGCTTGCCCAATACGTTGAGCGTGAACTTCCCAGGCGTCAACGCCGCCAAACTCTTGCAACTGGCCCCTGAAGTAGCCGCTTGGACCGCTGCTTCCCCCTACGACGATTTAGCCGGCGCCTCGCCGACGCTCAACGCCATGAAGGTTCGTCCCGAACACTCCGTGGGAACCGTCCGATTGAGCGTGGGTTGGTATACCGCAGAGGACGAAATCGACTTTGCCGCCAGTCGACTGCTCGACGCTTGGGAACGACTCAAATAAGGTAGCCCGCTCGCTTCGCGAGCGGATAAGCCGCGCGGCCGGCGAGCGCCCTTTGCCGCCAGCCAAACCGTGTCGTGAGCCGCTTAATGCTCAAAAATCGCCGCTCGACGCAACGGATCGACGGACTGGTAGTCCGTCGTACACGTTTGCCTCGACCCTACGACTCGGCTAGTCTAAACTAGTCATAAATTAAAGTCGTCTTGGGCCGAACTCGACCAAATCAGGTCAACGGAGCCAATCCTGTGGGCAATAACACGAGCAATGGGTCGGGGCAGCAGAAGTTCATCGAGGGGCGAGTGCACCATCGGGCCGCGACCAGACTAAGCACAAGACTCGCCTGTGTCCGCGAATCCCGAATAACTCGCACCGCATCCCTGGTCGGTCTGGCCGCCGTTTCCGGCCTTCTGCTGGCGGCGATCGCTTCCCCTTGGAACGCGTGGGGGCAAACCAAGGGTAGCAAGACGGTGAAGCGAGCCGCCGCTCCCAAATACTCGGCGTCTGACATCAAAGGCGTCTACTTCGAAGACATTTTTGATGGCAAAGTACTGGCGGGCGAGCGTCCCGCGAACTTTGGCGCGGCGGTCGCGGGCGGCGGCAAGACGGCTGGGGGAAGCGTGGCCGTGGCTGGCGGCGGTGGCGGTGGTGACGGGGGCGGCTCGGGGGCCAGTTGGTCCAAGTTGATTTCCGCGTCCACGATCGAAGACGAAGTTAAGGGACTCAAGCTGCAAGTCGACAAGACGGTGACGACCCCCACCGAATTCGCGGGCAAGGGCTACAAGGAAGCCAGACGCAACTTCATGATGCTCGCCATGTTGTTCGCCATCATAGGCGAATATGACGGCGAAGTTCGCTGGAAACAACATGCTCCCACGGCGCGTGAGTTGTTCGCCCGCACTTCGGCCAACGCCAAAGTGGGGACTCAGCAGGTTTACAACGAAGCAAAACTGCGCAAGACCGATTTGGAGGAATTGCTGGGCGGGAATCTGTCGGCCAAAGGGAGCGGCGAAGTCAAATTCACTTGGGGCTCTGTGTGCGACCGCAGCCCGTTGATGCAGCGGCTGGAAATGGGGCTGGAACCTCGTCTGCAACAGTGGACCGCCAGCAAGGCGGAATTCATGGGTAAGAAGGACGAGATCCTCCGCGAAGCCGAGTTGTTCGTGGTGATGGGGCACGTGCTGATGCAAGAAGGAATGGACGACGCCGAAGACGCGGAATACAAGACCTTTTGTGAGATGCTGAAGAAGGCAGCCTTGGATGTGGTCGACGCCGTGAAGTTGGGCAACGACGAGCAGGCGAGAAAAGCGGTGGGGACGATCAGCAAGTCGTGTGCGGACTGCCACGACAAATACCGCTAGCACCTGGTCGCCTGGACGAATTCCGTACGACAGACTTCTAGTCCGTCGATCCAGTCCGTCGAGCGTCGACTTTTGAGCACTAAGCGGCCCACAACGCGGTTTGGCTGGCGGCGAGGAGCGCTCGTCGGCCGCGCGGCTTATCCGCTCGCGAAGCGAGCGGGCTACCTCTGTGCGACGCCGTCGCTGGCTGAATTTCCTGATCAGTGCAGATCAGTGAAGATCAGTGTTCCCCCCCATCACGGACATCCAGTTCCGATGTACGCTGCGACGATCGACAGACTGGAAGTCCGTCGTACGCGTTCCAGCCAGTGAAATCACGAACGACGCGTATCGTCCACGCGGCGAGAGCGGGCTACAATAACTGACCATTTCCCCTGTTATCGGCCCTCTTTTCAAGGTTCGACGAATACCGTGTCTTCCTCCGAGTTGTTTGCTTCCGCCAGCCAAGATTCCCTGTACGACATTCATACTCACGGCGAGGGGCCGCGCGGCAAGTTGCCGTTGACCGACGAGATTCTCAGGAATTGGTCGAGCGGCGATTTGTTTGGCTGGACGCAAAACGCCGGCATGGGTTGGAACCCCGACGAACTCACCGGTCCACAGTATCTATTGTTGAGCACTCAGGGAGGCGTGCGAGCTCCCGACGGCAAACCGATCGCCTTGGGTTATCATACGGGGCATTGGGAAGTCGGATTGCTGATCCAAGAGGCGGCTCGCGAGATCAAGGCCGCGGGAGGGGTTCCTTTCGCTGCTTTCGTCTCTGATCCATGCGATGGTCGGACGCAGGGCACGACCGGCATGTTTGACAGTCTGCCTTATCGCAACGACGCCGCCCTGGTCTTCCGACGCTTGATTCGCTCCCTGCCGACGCGAGATGGCGTACTCGGAGTTGCGACTTGCGACAAAGGCTTGCCCGCCATGATGATCGCCTTGGCGGCGATGCACGACTTGCCGTGCGTGCTAGTGCCCGGAGGCGTCACTTTGCCGCCCACCCACGGCGAGGATGCGGGCAAAGTACAGACGATTGGGGCTCGATATTCACACGGTCAAATCACTTTGGAGGAGGCGGCGGCCGCGGGCTGTGCTGCTTGCGGATCGCCGGGCGGCGGTTGCCAGTTCTTGGGAACGGCCGCCACTTCACAAGTGATCGGCGAAGCTCTGGGACTGTCTTTGCCGCATTCGGCGTTGGCGCCAAGCGGGCAACCCATCTGGCTCGACATGGCGGCTCGCAGCGCCCGCGCTCTGCAAAATCTCGTCGCTCGACGAATAAAGACTCGCGACATCCTGACCGTTGCGTCGGTTCGCAATGCCATGGTCGTGCACGCCGCCTGCGGAGGTTCGACCAATCTCTTGCTGCATATTCCCGCCATTGCGTTTGCGGCGGGATTACGTCGGCCTACGGTGGAAGATTGGAGCGAGGTGAACCGCAGCGTCCCGCGGTTTGTCGACGTGCTGCCAAACGGGCCCACGAATCATCCGACCGTCCGCGTGTTTCTGGCGGGAGGCGTTCCCGAGGTGATGCTGCATCTCCGCGAACTCGGATTGCTCGATCTGAATGCTCGCAACGTGGCTGGGGAGACTTTGGGAGAAACGTTGAGTTGGTGGGAGAAATCCGAGCGACGCGCACGACTTCGACAACTGCTGCGCGATCGCGACGGAGTGAATCCTGACGACGTGATCATTCCGCCCGCCGAGGCTCGCCGACGAGGCATGACCAGCACCGTTTGTTTCCCGCGCGGCAATCTCTGTCCCGAAGGATCAGTGATCAAGGCAACGGCGATCGATCCCAAAGTCGTCGATCCCGATGGCGTGTATCGCAAGACCGGGCCTGCTCGAGTATTTACGAGCGAGCGAGCCGCGATCGCGGCCATCAAGGGTCAAGGCGACCGCCCGCTCAAGCCGGGCGACATCCTGGTGCTCGTCGCTCGCGGTCCGCTCGGTTCGGGCATGGAAGAGACGTACCAAATCACGTCGGCCCTCAAATTCATCCCCTGGGGCCGTGAGGTCGCGGTGGTTACCGACGCGCGTTTTTCTGGCGTCAGCACGGGCGCCTGCATCGGCCATGTCGGCCCCGAAGCACTCGCCGGCGGTCCCCTGGGCAAGGTCCGCGACGGCGACCGAATCCGCATTATCGTGGACCGCAATGAACTGACCGGTTCAGTCGACTTGGTCGGCGAAGGAGAGCGAGAGTTCACGGTCGAGGAGGGAACGGCGGTGTTAGCCGCTCGCTCCGCTCGCCCTGACTTGGCCCCCGACGCCAATCTCCCTGACGACACTCGCTTGTGGGCGGCGCTCCAGCGAGTGGGAGGCGGGACTTGGGGGGGCTGCGTCTACGATGTCGACCGCATCGTGGAGGTGTTGGAAGCGGGCGAGAAGGCGCTGCGATCGTAGCGTCGTCGTCCAGACTTTTTTCACCCTCGCGCCGCATGTTCGAATCACGGTGAGTTCAACTCACCGTGTTGTGGCGGCGAAATACGGCGACTTTCGCCGAGTTCGGGGGTTGGCGAGTCAGATCCAGCCTTCGGCTCGATACCATTCGATGGCACGGCGCATTTGGTCGGCGAAGGTTCCGGTCGGCGTGAACGCCAACTGCTCGCAAGCTCGTTGATTCGAACAAGCCCACGATTCGACGATGGCTTCGTAGAACTTGTCGCGGCAGAAAGTCACGGGCCGCTGGCGAAACCGTGAAATCGCCTCCGACGCCAGCGCCATCGTCCACGGGATCGGAGGAGGGGGAGCGATAATGATCGCGCGACGGCGACCGAGTGCGCGAGCCGCGATGTGGCCAAATTCTCGATAAGTCGGAAACTCGCCATTCGTGGCGAAGTAGTAGCCGTCGCCCGTGCCAGGTTCTTTATCGCCAGGCGGAGGCACTCGACGCCCTCGTTCACCCGCGGTGATCAACAGCTGGGCCAGATCACTCACCTCAATGAACGATAGCGGAGGAGTTTTGCGGCGAGGCAGAATGTGAGCGTAGGTACGCCAGATGCAATCAATAGCGGCAAACAGTTCGCGATCCCGCGGGCCGAAAACGATCCCTGGACGCACGATCGTCAGGGGCAACCGACCGGCAGCCGCTTCCGCCACTTCCTCGCCACCCCGTTTGCTGCGTCCATAAAATGACATGGGGCGAGGGGGATCGTCTTCGGTACGGGGTCGATCGAGTTGAGCGGGACCCGCGGCGGAGACCGATGAGACAAGCACGAGCACGGGGGGGTGAGGTTGCCGCAGGCAGGCGCGGACGATGTTCGATGTACCATCCACGTTCACAATCGCGAAATCTTGCGATTTAAGCACCGCGATGGCGCCCGCGCAGTGATACACCACGTCACAGCCGGCCACCGCACGGTCGACCGCCTCGAAATCGAGCAGATCTCCGTGAACCAGTTCCAGATCGTCGACCGGTAGATGCTTTAATTTGGAAGTTTGGCGGACCAGACAGCGGACGTCGTAGTCGCGGCGCACGAGGGCTTCGACGAGGTGTCCGCCGACGAAACCACTGGCGCCAGTCACCAAGACACGCGTCATGTGAGAGGATTTCCTCGAAGGCTCCCCAGGCCTGGGAACAGCCCCGACGGCAGCTGGAGCCCCTAAACGTAGTGATGCTCGACTAACCAGGAATAGGCTTGCCTCAGGATCTCATCGAGCGGACGGATCTCATAACTTAACTCGCTTTTCGCCAGGGAACTGTCTCCATAGTGAAACAAACGAGACATTGCTAATGCTCGCGAGTTCAAGTCATCCTCTTGTCCACGGGCCCAAGTGCGGAAATCTCCGTACAGGCCGACGACTCGGGAGATAATGGGGCCCATGGAAGCAAGGGGGGGGCGAGTCCCCGCGAGCTTTGCGATGTTGGTCCATAAGTCGAAATATGTCAAGTTATTACCGCCCAGAATGTAGCGGCGGCCGGTCGGAGCGATCTCTAACGCCCGCACGATGGCGCTAGCCACATCGTTGACGTCGGCCACGCTGATCCCTCCGCGCGGCGCCATCAGCGGCTGCCTGTGCACGACTTCGACGATCATACGGCCGGTCGAAGGCTTCCAATCCCAAGAGCCAAAAAGAGTTCCGGGGAAAAAGGAAACAGCGTCAAGCCCTTGAGCAAACTCTTCGCGCACGATTCGCTCGGCGAGTTGTTTGGACCGCACGTAACCGCAAGCGACATTCTCGCGGGTGGGGGATTCTTCGGAAAAAGGGCGGCGATCAGGAGAGACGCCGAGCGCGTTGATGGTCGAGATGTTAAAGAAACGGGCTTGGGCCAGTCGTGCGGCGCGGGCGACATGGCGCGTTCCCTGGACATTGATTTCCGTCTGCAACGCCTCGTAACGACGGCCGATATGAAGCAACGCGGCGGCGTGGATCACAGCAGTCACGCCTCGGCAAGCTGCTTGAACCACCATTTCGTCGCGGACATCGCCGACCACGACTTCGACGTCAAGTCCTTGCAGGGGGAGAGGGTCGGAATGCGAGCGCGCAAGCACTCGCACCGCATGCCCCGTCGCGAGGAGTTGGCGGACGAGATTGTTTCCGACGAGTCCTGTGGCGCCTGTGACGAGCACCGGCATAGCGGCTCCCGCAGTGGAGGCCTCCTTGACCGTACGCCCCATGCGAGCAACCTGCTAAGATCATGGACGGTCGCGGGGCTCCGTTTCCTCAACTTAGGGTTTTAGGCATGTCGAGTCTCGTCGTAAAGGCCGTCGCCACACGTAGCGAACGCAAGCAGTTCTTGACGCTCCCGTGGCAGTTGTACCGAAACGATCCCAATTGGATTCCCCCACTCCGCACCAACCAAGCGGACATGGTCGGCTATCGCAAGCATCCTTTTTACGAGTATGCGACCTGCCAGACGTTTCTCGCCTATCGCGATGGACGGCCCGTGGGACGCATCGCCGCGATTTTGAATCCGCGGCACATCGAGCGTTACAAGGTGCAACAGGGGATTTTCGGTTTTTTTGAGTGTGAAAACGACCTAGAAGCGGCTCAAGGCTTGTTTGCCGCTGCTCGCGAATGGTTTGCCTCGCAAGGCATTACGTCCATGCGTGGCCCCATCAACCCCTCGCTCAATCACGAGTGCGGTCTGTTGATTGAAGGCTTCGACAGCCCTCCCACGTTCATGATGACTTACAACCCGCCCTACTATGCTCAGTTGATCGAGTCGTGCGGATTCCAGAAGGTCCAAGACCTCTACGCATTTTGGGGCGAGGTCGGCATGCTCGGCTCGCTCGACAAAAAGCTTGAGTTCATTGTCCAAGAGGCCGTGAATCGGTTCAAAATCACCACTCGCCGACTCGACACCTCGCGCTTCCGCGACGAAGTTCGCACGTTCTTGCGAATCTACAACCAGTCGCTGCAAGGGACGTGGGGATTCACTCCCCTGTCGGATGCGGAAGTGGAACACATGAGCAAGGAGATGAAACATCTGATCGTGCCGGAAATGACCACCATCGCCGAGGTCGATGGCAAGCCGGTCGCCTGCGCATTCGGCCTGCTCGATTACAACCCGCGCATCAAACAAATCGACGGTCGATTGTTTCCGTTTGGCTTCATGCGGCTCCTGTGGAATCGCCGAGCGATCAAGAAGATCCGGTTGATTACAACCAACGTCGTTCCCGAGTACCAGCGTTGGGGGCTCGGCGTCGTTGTGCTCGCACGGCTCGTACCGGAAGCTTTGGCCTGGGGGGTGGACGAGGCCGAGTTTTCCTGGGTTTTGGAAAGCAACTACTTATCGCTTAAGTCTTTGCAGCGAGGAGGCGCGAAGCTCGCCAAAACCTACCGCATCTACGACTCGATTCCCGCCGCGGGCGCTGGCTCCTAGACGAGACTCGGTCCGCCCTGGAACTTGTCAAGCGGGGCAGGCGTGGCTAGGATCACCAAGCTTATCTCGTTTCGTTACACCGGGACAGGTTCGAAATCATGGCAGCAGGTCGCGAGGTCGTCATTACCGGCGTGGGAGTCGTCAGCCCGATCGGCATCGGCAGATCGGCGTTCTGGGACTCGTTACGTCTCGGCCGGAGCGGCATTCGCCCCGTGCCGTACCTGATCGACTCGATCCACCCCATGCCGTACGGCGGCTATGTCCCGGACTTCGACGGCAAGCAGTACGTGCAGCCGCGGAAAGCGATTAAGTTGATGTGCCGCGAGATCCAATTTGGATTCGCGGCCGCGATGATGGCGACGGCCGACGCCAAACTAGCTCAAGGAGCCGTGGCGCCTGACCGAATGGGCGTGGTCTACGGCAGCGAGATGTTTTACGGCGAGATCCCTGAAGTTGAGCCCGCTTATCGTGCTTGCTTGGATGAGCAAGGAGTCTTCATTCCGGAACGTTGGGGGCCCGCGGGCATCCCAGGACTCTATCCGCTCTGGATGTTGAAGTATCTGCCGAACATGATTGCTTGCCACGTCGCGATCTCCTTTGATGCACGCGCCGCCAATAACACCATTACGCTGGGCGAAGCGTCGGCGTTGCTGGCGTTTGTCGAAGGATGCAGCGTGCTGCGGCGCGGTTACGCAGATGTGATGGTGGTCGGCGGCAGCGGAAACCGCATCAACGTCACGCCGATGATGTACCGGGGAGCGCTCCAACTGAGCCGTCGTACCAGCGATCCCGATTCCGCCAGTCGCCCGTTTGACGCAGATCGTGATGGACTAATGAATGGCGAAGGCGCCGCCGCGTTGGTCCTGGAGACTCGCGAACACGCCGAAGCTCGAGGCGCCAAAATCTTGGCAACGGTCGCCGGCTCGGCTTGCACCTATGAACCGATCGTGGCGGGACAAAGTCCCACGAGTTCAGCCATGGAACGGGCGATCAGCGGTGCTTTGGCTCAGGCGGGAAATACAGCGAGCGAAGTAGGGTTCGTAAAGGCGAATGGGCTCGCCACGATCCCGGACGATGTGCGCGAGGCAAATGCCATTCGCAATACGTTGGGCGACGTTCCCGTGACGGCGCCAAAGAGCCTGTTCGGCAGTCTGGGAGCTGGATCTGGCGCTGTTGAAACAGTGGCCGCCGTCTTGGCCCTGGACTCCGGCGAGATCCCGCCAACTCGCAACTACGAGCGTGCGGACCCCGCGTGCCCCATCAATGTGGTTCACGGCCAGGCAGTTCCCCTCACGAAGCCGCTGGGACTCGTGCTGGGCGAATCGGGTATGGGCCAGACAGTGGCCATTGCACTGGCCCGCTAACCTCATTGGCCATTTTCGTCCGGCTGCCTTACTCAGCCAGCAGTTGCCGCACCGTCTCGACTCGTGGAGGCTGCGAGGCATCCCGCGCCTTCACCAGTTCGGGGACGTAGCGAACAGCGTCCTTGCGTTCGGGAACCTTGAAATTGTCCCCCTTCTGCAGCACGGGGCGAAATTCGGGGATGCCGCCGAAACTGCGGGCGCCAGCCGCTTGGCAGGGAATCCAGTGCCCCTTCCCCTGATCGTCCACGAGATAAAACTCGGGGTAGCAGTGGTCCGGCACCCACACAGTGCGAGCCGGAATCTTGTTGGCTCGGCACAAGGCGATGAAGAGCGAAGTGAGTTCCTCGCAGTCTCCTTGTTTGTCTTTGTAGGCGGCGAGCGCCCCCTTGATCGGCCCCTCGAAATACTCGACGTGCTCTCGCACCCAATCGTAGATCGTCTCGACCTTGGTCCACGCGTCGGCGTCTTGTTTGCCTTCGAGCACATCCTTGGCGACCTTCATCAACGTCGGATGCCGACTTTCGATGAGCGGGCTGGGGCCCAAGTACAGCCGCACGTCGCGCGGCAGCTTGTCGACATTAGGCAAGCGGAAGATGCCCGGATCGAGTGGTGGACGAATGGTGCTCCGATCCACCTCGTAGGTAACTAGCGCGGTCACCGTTTCACCGGGACGAATCGTCGGAATGTCGACCAGCATCTGCCGCACACCGCCTTCGAGCGTCCGGTAACTCACTCGCCGCACCTGGGGCGAGATCTCCTCTTCCACGACCTTGACCGATTGCTCGGGCCACTCGGTGGGAATCGGAATCGTCGCGAAAACGCCCGAGCACACTCCCGGCGAGCGAATGACGACGCCGATTTTCCAGCGTTGCACGCGATGCTCGTCCAGCCGAATGCCATTTTCAGGCAGTGTTTCGGCCGACCGATCGCCTTTCTCGCCCTTCTCGGCTTTATCGAACTGCGCCGGCGCGAGGCGGGGCAGTAAGAGCAACGTCGCGACGACAGCAAGCAGTCGAGCAATCATTCGCATCGGAGAAATCTCCTGGCAAAACAAAAAAACGCCGCGAACGCGTGCGACGCAACGCGTCGAACGGTTCGCGGCGTTCCCACCCAACGAACGAGTCACCTCGCGCGATTGATTCGAGTGGCGTCGCGGATCTCAAGACGCGTAGGGCGTCGCAACGATGCATCGCTGCAACGAACCGACGAGATCATTGAGTTAAACCGCGGGACAGCCCGGCGCCTAGGTCGCGGGTTCGACCGGGCCGGGCAGCACATGATTTGTCGGATTCGGGGTTCGTGGAGGCAGGATCACTCCGCCATCGTTAAGGATCGCCGATCCGCAGTTGGATTGGCTGTATCCGCACGGGTTGCAGCGATCACCTTGTCCCCAGCCGAACAACCGGCATCCACTTGAAGTTCCGACCGTCGCAAACGCGAGGACCGTCACCAACAGCATCCTCTTCATTGCACACATCTCCCAATTAGTCACAACGCACGGGCCTCGTCTTGTCTTAAGCCTCGCAACTCTACAACGAGCTATTCGATGTGCAAACGCAACGGTTTCATTTTTTCCTCAAGGCGTCGACTTCTTTCGACGCAACCTCCCATGCTGGAGCTAGAGTTAGTCGACGCGAAGTGATGACGAATGGGTCGACGACGAGAGTGCGGTATGCGAAGAGTTCGTTCGATTACGCTGTGGTGCTTGTGCTTTGCGAGCGCGGGTTGGGTCTCGGGCGACCGCGTGGGTTTGGCCGAGGAACCGCCTGTCGTCGTCGCGGAAGATATGGCGGCCCATTCGCTGCAACCTGATGATTCGTCTGTCCGCCACTGGCTCGTACGAACTCACGGCCTGGGCGACCCCGGCGCCCATGTCGCCGATTTGCAACAACTGGATGTGCAACTCTTGGCGGGCGATCAGTGGCAATTGTCCACGGCCACGCAACTCGCCGAGTCGACCCGCGAACGAACGACCGTGATTTACATTCACGGCAACCGTGGCAGCGACGGCGAGGCAATTGAACGCGGCATGCGAATCGGCGCTACCCTTGCCGCTCGCGACGGCTGCCCTCCTCTGCAAATGGTCATCTGGTCGTGGCCGAGCGCTCAGGTGCAACGAGGACGTCGCGACTTTCTGATCAAGGCGGAGCGAGCCGATACAGAGGCTTGGTATCTCAGCGCGTTGCTGGACCAGTTCCCCGTCGGCGTCGACGTGGGTTTGATCGGTTACAGTTACGGCGCTCGCGTCGTCACGGGGGCGATGCACTGGATCGCGGGAGGCGAATTCGAGGGTCGCACATTCGCGAGTCTCGCCGGCCCCTCGCTGCCGCTGGAGTCGAGTTCTCTGATTGCAACGACGGCGACGCACTCGCCCGATCGGCATTCGGGGCGATATCGAATCGCACTGTTGGCGCCGGCGATCCATCAAGACTGGCTCGCCACTCACGGCTGCCATCGGGAGGCGTTTCGCAGCACGGCTCGCCTGCTACTGCTCTACAACACCTGCGACCCCGCGTTGCGATGGTACCGTTTTGTCTATCGTTGCGAGAAGCCGGAAGCGGTGGGAAAATGGGGACTGCCCAGCGAATGGCTCGGCCCCTGGAGTGATCGCGTGGATCAATGGGATGTCGCCCCCGTCATCGGCAAGACCCATGACGAAGACGCCTATTTGGGCGCCGCGTGGATCACCGGCCAGATCGGCGACACCCTGCTTGGACTTCCGGCGGCCGATTGAACACAACGGCTCCGCACGGTAGTTTGCAGGTTATGAATGAACCTCTCGCCTATTGGAATGGGCGCTTCGTCCCATTTTCCCAAGTTTCCTTGCCCCCTTACGACGCCGGTTTTGTCCAAGGAACGACTGTCGGGGAGCAGTTGCGCACGTTTGGCGGACGACTCTACCGACTCGACGAACACCTGCGTCGCTTGTCGAACTCCCTGGAAATCGTCGGCGTAACACCGCCCGTTACGCTCGGAACGCTCGGAGAAATCAGCCGCTCGCTGGCGAGTCACAATCACCGATTGCTCGCGACTGGAGACGACCTGGGGCTCTCGATCCTGATAACGCCCGGGATTTACTCGGCATTCGCCTGCGGCGCCCGCGGCGGTCCGACCGTCATCATCAACACGTATCCCGTGGCCTTCGACCTGTTCGCGGCTAACTACGATCGCGGCCAGGCGTTGGTCGTCACCGACGTGCGACAAGTCCCCGCCGACTGCTGGCCCGTCGAGTTGAAATGTCGCAGCCGCATGCACTACTACCTTGCGGACCGAGAGGCGAGGCGACGCGAACCGGGCGCCAGGGCCTTGCTCTTGGATCACGACGGTTTCGTCACCGAAGCCTCGACCGCCAATATGGTGGCGTACTTCGCGAACGAGGGGCTGGTGTCGCCCCCCAAAGAAAAGATCCTCCCTGGCATCAGCGTCGCGGCACTCGCCCAAATCGCCAACCAGCTTGGCATTCCCTTCAGCGAACGCCCGCTACGTGCCGCGGATTTGGCCGCGGCGGACGAGTTGTACTTGACGAGCACTTCCCCCTGCCTCATCCCCTGCACGCAGCTCGATGGAAATCCCATCGGCAACGGCCTCCCCGGTCCCGTCTTCCAGCAACTGCTGGAAGCGTGGAGTCGTCACGTCCAAGTAGACATCGCCGCCCAAGCCAAACAATTCGCATCACGCTGATTTGCTTCGCGTGAATGGTCGTCGCGATTTCCTCCGCATTCGAACCCCGCTGAACTCATGTCCGAATCTACTTCAGAATCCGCCTTGCCCCTTGAGCCCGCTTCCGCCTCGCCAGGCGTCGCCGCTTCTGCGGCGTCCACGGCGGCGGCAACAGACGTTACAAACTCGGAAATCGATCCACGGGTCGCTCGCGAAGTTGCTCGCCGCCGCACATTCGCGATCATTTCGCACCCGGACGCGGGCAAGACCACGCTTACCGAAAAGCTACTGCTCTTCGGCGGTTGCATCGATGTCGCCGGCGCCGTTCGCGGACGGAAGAACCAGCGAGCGGCCACGTCCGACTGGATGGAACTGGAAAAGCAGCGTGGCATTTCGATCAGTTCCACCGTGCTGACCTTCGATTTCGAGGGCTACCAAGTCAACCTGCTCGACACCCCCGGTCACCATGACTTCAGCGAGGACACCTATCGTACGTTGATGGCGGCCGACTGTGCGGTGATGGTGATCGACCAGGCGAAAGGCATCGAAACACAGACGGAGAAGCTATTCCGAGTCTGCGCGCTGCGGCGCATTCCCGTGATCACGTTTGTCAACAAAGTCGACCGGCCTGGCCGCAGCCCGCTGGAGATCATCGCCGAGATCGAGGAGAAGTTTGAGATCGCGGCCGTGCCACGCAACTGGCCCCTCGGCTCTGGCGCGGATTTCTCGGGAGTGATCGACGTCCAATCCAAAGTCGTTCATCTGTACGATGGACGCGACGCGAACCGGCGGATTGCCAGCCGGACATTGACGATGGCCGACTTGGCGACGACCGACATCGGCTTAGCGCCGCAGGTAATCGCCAGTACGACCGAAGAAGTCGAACTAGTCGGTGATGTCTCGGGTCAGTTTGATCGTGAAATGTTTTTGGGAGGCGCTCAGACGCCCGTCTTTTTCGGCAGTGCTTTGACCAACTTTGGCGTCGAGCAATTCCTGCGGGGATTTCTCGAACTCTGTCCCCCGCCCCATGATCGCGAGAGCGATGCCGGAAAAATCAGCGCCTCGCGGAGCGAGTTCCTAGGGTTTGTGTTCAAGATCCAAGCCAACCTGGATAAACGACACCGCGACCGCATCGCGTTTGTGCGCGTGTGCGCCGGCCGTTTCGAACGCGACATGGAAGTGCTCCACGCTCGCACAGGTGAAAAGCTGCGACTCAAACGAGCTCACCGAGTCTTTGGCCAACAGCGCGAGACGATGGACGAGGCCTATCCTGGCGACATCATCGGGCTGGTGAATCCCGGCGAGTTCCGTTTGGGCGACACGATCTGCGTGGGACGTCCGGTGAACCTGGAGCCGCTTCCTCAATTCTCGCCCGAGAACTTCGCGTCGCTGCGCTGCCGCGACACGCAGCGACGCAAACAGTTCCAGCGAGGGCTCGAGCAATTGCTCGAGGAAGGCGCCATTCAGATGTTCACCGACCCCCGCTCACAGGCCCGCGATCCGATGCTGGGCGCCGTCGGCGCCTTGCAATTCGACGTCGTCCGTTTTCGCTTGGAAAGCGAGTACGACACGCCGACCGACGTCGATTGGCTCCCCTACAAGTTGGCTCGCTGGGTCGAAGGCGACCTGGAGAAGATTAAAGCCATGCAATTGTCGTACACGGCGAAACTGGTGATCGATCAGCACGGCCACTACGCCGTCGTCTTCCAATCGCCCTACGACGCGAAATACACCGAGCGAGAAAACCCGACGATCCGCTTCATGGATGTCCGCAGCCCCTAGCCCATCGTCGCATTAGAATTCAACGTACGACGGACTTCCAGTCCGCGTCGATCCCCGCTGTACGACGGACTTCTAGTCCGTCGATTCTGCTGTACGACGGACTTCCAGTCCGTCGATTTGGGCGATACGGAACAGGCGGCGCCGAACGAACGGTCGGAATACTCGCGAATTCCGCTACGTGGGCAAATGCAGAACTGGTAAATACTCGCTGATACCTAGCGTTCTCATGTCGACGACGGTTCATGATGGCTCAAAAGTCGGAATTCTTGCGAATTCCGCTACAAGAAAGCGCACTCTCGACTACATCTGCAAAGCGTCGTTCAAGATGCCCATATAGAACATGAACAGGCGGAAGATCAGGAAGACGATCATCACGGCGACGCCGCCCCAAATCAGAAACGTCGAAGCGCCAATCAACATCCGATTGGCCATCTTCGCCCGTTCCGAGTAATCGCGCGAGATGACCTCCAACGCGTCCGTGATCGCCCCTGCATGCTCGGCCGACTGCAACGCCATGAGGAAGTCGTCCGGGAATCGCCCCGTTTGTCGGAGCGCCTCGTGAAACTCGCCGCCCCGTTCAATCACTGCATCGGTCGCTGGTTCGACTTCCAGGTAGTAGGGAAGTTGAGTGCTTCGCAGCGAGACACTCAAGGCTCGTCGAGCCTCGGAGCCTGATTCGAGCGCGAGCGACAGCGTCCAGGCCATTCTCGCTAGAGCATTAATGCGCATGCAGTTCCCGACCACGGGAATACTCAGCAGCAAGCGGCTGACCGACGTCCCCAGCCATCCCTGACGATAGGCCATGACGAGGAACGCAAAGCCCGCGCACAGGCTGCCAATGATCCCAAAGTAGATCACCAGCCCCGTGCCGCCGACCAAACCAAAGCCCAGCGGGTCGATCGTCTCGCCGCCGTTACGTTCCGAGATCCAACCAAAGATGCCGATCAAGAAAGCGACGATCATCACCGCCATAAAGAGTTGGATGGCGGGCCAAGCGATGCCGATCAGGAAATTCCGCCGCAGTTCGACAAGGTGTTCGTAGTGGTCGGCAAGTCGAGTGAGGACCGTGTCGAGCCGGCCGGTGTGTTCGCCAAGCGAAACCATTTCGCCCACGAGTGGCGGAAAGACTCCGCGACAAGCCTGGATCGCTTCCGCCAACGACTCCCCTTCGCCGATACGGGCGCGGATTTCGGCGAACGCGGGTCGCTGAGCTACCGGCCCCCCCTGGACTTCCATATCCCAAATTCGGCGGCCATCGACGCCCGCTCGGTACGACGAACCGAGGCGACGCATCAATTGAGCCAACGGGCGGATGCCGATAGGACGACCGCGAAACGCTCCAGAGCGTCGGTTTCCTCCAAGGGGCCGATTGGAGTCGCCGCGAGACGGATCGCGTGACGAGCCCTCACCGGACGTCGATCCGCTCGCTGTGCCGCCCACCCCGGCAACGGGATATGCGACGAGAGGCGGTCCTACGGAAGAGCCCGCTGCTGGGGAGTTACCCGCGGAACCATGCCCCGAGCCGCTGCTATGTCCCGTCGCTTGCAACGGCGGCAATCGCGGCCCGCGGGGCGGCTGGGGAGGGATCGGAGGCGGTGGCGGCGGCGGTGGATTAGTTGGCATAACACCTCTAGCTTACCAATCCCTCGTCAAGAAAATACTCGTTCCTCGTTTTTCCGCAGCGGATGTCGGACAGCCTAGATCTTGCCCAGCGTCCCGCAGCCGGAAAAGGAGGGCGTCCCCCCCCAAGCCTAACCGGCGTTGCTCTGCTACAATCCCAGCCGCTTCGCAACTGGGGAACAAGATGACCGCAGCATGGGACACGGTGGCCATTCTTGGAGTGGGCTTGATCGGCGGCTCGATCGGCCTGGGCCTCCGCAAGCGCGGACTGGCTCGACGAATTATCGGCGTGGGACGTCGACCTGCCTCTCTCCGCCTGGCTCGCAGCCGCGGGGCGGTGACCGAAACCACGACTGACTTGTCCAAAGGGGTCGCGGAAGCTGATCTGGTGGTGGTCTGCACGCCGGTCGAGTTGGTGGCCGCTCAGGTGCTGGAGGTCCGTCGCCACTGCCCTCGCCAAGCCCTGATTACCGACGTCGCCAGCACGAAGGAGTCGATCGTAGCGGCCGTCGTTGCGGGCGAAGCCGCGGCCGAGCAAGCACGGTCTAATGGCGATCTCCGCGGAGTCTTTGTCGGCAGCCACCCCATGGCGGGTAGTGAGAAAACGGGGGTGCGTTATGCTTCCGCCGATCTATTTGAGGGGCGAGCGGTGGTGGTGACTCCCACGCCTGCTACCCCGCCGACCTCGTTGCGTCGCACGATTCGCCTGTGGAAGTCGCTCGGCGCTCGCGTCACTCAGATGACGGGCGAGTCACACGACGAGGCGGTGGCGGCGATCAGTCACTTGCCTCACTTGGTGGCATCAGCGTTGGCGGCGGTGACACCGGTCGAACCCTTGCCGATCGTCGCGGGTGGTTGGCTCGATACCACGCGAGTCGCGGCGGGAGACGTCGAATTGTGGCGGCAGATTTTCGGCGACAATCGACGCCGACTCGTGCCATGCCTGGATCAATACATCAAGATGCTGGCCCAGTTCCGCAAGGCGCTCGTCGAATTCGACGAGCCGGAACTGCGTCGGCTGCTCCAAGCGGGAAAAGAGAGACGCGATGCTGTGGGAAATTGACATCTATCCGGCGGAAGGACAGCCTGATTTGGCGGGTCGAGCGGTAGCGGCCGCCGCCGCGGACTTTTCGCTGGGTGGCCAATTGCAGGTCCACGCGGGCTGGGGCTACTTGCTCGAAGGCGAATTGAACGAGGCCCAAGTCGCGCGACTGTGCCGCGAGTTGCTAGTCGACACCGTGGTGGAAGCGGCCGTCTTTGCGCCGATCGGCGACTCGCGGTTGGCGACGCCGCCCCACGTCGAAGCTCGAAATTCAACCTTGATCCATGTACTGCCTAAACCGGGCGTAATGGACCCTGTGGCGCAAAGCGCTCGCGAGGCGATCAGCGACTTTGCGTTCCCCGAGGTCGAAGTGCGGACGTTTCGCAAGTACTGGATTGGCGGACTGACCCCGGCGGCGACCAAGGTCGTGGCCAGTCGAATCCTGGCCAATGACTCGATTGAGCAAGTGGTGTTCGGTCCGCTGCGTTTCGACCGATTGCATGTCGGCGCCCCCTACCGCTTCGAACGTCGACTTGTCGCCATTCGTCAGCTCGACGATGCGGGGTTGCAGCGGTTGAGTCGCGAGGGACAACTGTATTTGACGCTGGTCGAGATGCAGACAATCCAGCGTTACTTTGTGGAACTCGGACGCGACCCCACCGACGCGGAACTGGAGACGGTCGCTCAGACATGGAGCGAACATTGCAGTCATAAGACGTTGGCGGGCCGCATCGCTTATCGCGACGAAAAGGGCGAACGTCGTTTTGAGAACATGCTGAAGGAAACCATCTTCGCGGCGACCCAGAAACTGCGGAAACAGTGGGGCGTGGACGATTGGTGCGTCAGCGTCTTCAAGGACAATGCTGGCATCGTCCGGTTCGACGACCAGCACAATGTGGTTTTCAAGGTGGAGACGCACAACCATCCCTCGGCGCTGGAACCTTACGGCGGCGCCAACACGGGGATTGGCGGTGTGATTCGCGATCCCATGGGAACGGGGCTGGGCGCCAAACCGGTCTGCAACACGGACGTCTTCTGCTTTGCTCCGCCTGATACGCCTGCCGATAGTCTGCCCGCGGGCGTGTTGCATCCGCGGCGAGTGATGAAGGGGGTGGTTTCGGGCGTGCGCGACTATGGGAACCGCATGGGGATTCCCACCGTCAACGGCGCGGTCTTTTTCGATCCCCGCTACCTTGGCAATCCGTTGGTCTACTGCGGAAACGTCGGCCTCATCCCCCGCGACTGCTCGTCGAAAGAACCTCTCCCCGGCGACTGGATCGTCGTCATGGGGGGGCGGACCGGCCGTGACGGAATTCACGGCGCCACGTTCAGTTCGGCCGAGTTAACCAGCGAGAGCGAATCGCTGTCGGGCGGCGCCGTGCAAATCGGAAACGCGATCACCGAGAAGATGGTGCTCGATGTGCTGCTAACCGCTCGCGATCGTCGACTGTTCCACGCGGTCACCGATTGTGGCGCGGGAGGATTGTCGAGCGCCGTGGGTGAAATGGGCGAGGGGATTGGCGCCGAGGTTTGGCTGGATAAAGCGCCGCTGAAGTACGACGGCCTGTCGTACACCGAAATCTGGATTTCGGAAGCCCAGGAACGCATGGTGCTCGCCGTCCCGCCCGATACCTGGGACCAGTTCCACGAACTGTGCGCCTCGGAAGGGGTCGAGGCGACGATCCTGGGGCGGTTCGAACCGACGGGGCGATTGGTGTTGAAGTATCACGGCGAAGTCGTCGGCGACCTCGACATGCATTTCCTCCACGAAGGTCGTCCGCCAGTCGTTCGCGAGGCGGTCTACCTGCCTCAGCCCGAACGACCGTTGACCGAGACTTCCTCGTCGACCCATCTCAGTCCCACCCAAGCCTTGACCACCATCCTCGGCTCGCTGAATGTGGCGAGTAAGGAGTGGATCATTCGCCAGTACGACCACGAGGTGCAGGGCGGCAGCGTGGTGAAGCCGTTGGTCGGCGTGACGAATGACGGTCCGAGCGACGCCGCGGTCGTGCGCCCCGTGCTCGACTCGCGCCGCGGGCTCGTCATCTCCTGCGGCATGAACCCGCGTTTTGGCGACCTCGATCCGTACCACATGGCGGCCGGAGCGATCGACGAAGCGTTGCGCAATTGCGTGGCGGTGGGCGCTGACCCCAGTCGCATCGCCATCCTGGACAATTTCTGCTGGGGATATACCGATCGGCCGGAAACGCTCGGCACATTGGTTCGAGCCGCGCTCGCTTGCCACGATTCGGCCGTCGAGTTGGGCACTCCGTTTATCAGCGGCAAGGACAGTTTGAACAACGAGTTCAGCTACTTGGTCGATGGCGA
The DNA here is from genome assembly GCA_046349915.1 of Pirellulales bacterium. Classification (GTDB taxonomy): domain Bacteria; phylum Planctomycetota; class Planctomycetia; order Pirellulales; family Pirellulaceae; genus CAIXSC01. The sequence continues at coordinate 80,679 of JAXMBL010000006.1, forward strand.
GAAGCGGACAATCGCGATTCCGTCGTCGCTGTTGATTAGCGCTTTGGGGCAAGTCGCGGATGTGGCGACCTGTGTCACGATGGACCTGAAAGCTGCCGGCAATCTGTTGTATCAGGTCGGCGTGACCAAGAACGAGTTTGGTGGTTCGCACTTTGCGTTAGTGCGCGGCCTGGAAGGCGGCGTGGTGCCCAAGGTCGATGTCCCCGCGTCGAAACAGACGTTCGCCGCTGTGCATGCCGCCATCAGTTCGGGAACGGTGCGCAGCTGCCACGACCTGAGCGAAGGTGGACTCGCGGCCGCCCTGGCCGAGATGGCGTTCGCGGGCGGCTGCGGCGTCGAAGTCTCGCTCGATGTCGTCCCTGCGAATCTAGAAACGCTGCCCGCCGCCGACTCGCAACTGGCTCGTTTGTTCGCCGAGTCGCACACGCGGTTTGTCTGCGAAGTCCCCGAGTCGAAACGGGCCGACTTTGAACGCATCATGCAAGGTGTTCCTCATGCGTGCATCGGTCGAGTGACATCGAGTGATCGGCTGGTGATTCGCGATAGCTCGTCGAGTGGCGGTGTACCGCTGATCGATGCCGCGATTGCAGAATTGAAGCAAGCGTGGCAAGACCCGCTCCGTTGGTAAACCATCGTTACGCGGGGGTCGCCAAGACGCTCGCGATGATTCGTCGCGGACCATGTCACGGTCGACAGGCCGCGTCCTTAACCCGCACCTATTACTTCAATCCCTGACTTCACGATGCCATCTCCACGAGTCTTGATCCTGCGGGCGCCAGGCACTAACTGTGATCGCGAAACGGCCTACGCGTTCGAACGAGCGGGAGCGGTGACTGAGCCGTGCCACATCAACCGGCTGCTTGAGTCGCCGCAACGCCTGTTCGACTTTCAAATCGTCTGCCTGCCAGGAGGGTTCAGTTATGGCGACGATATCGCGGCGGGCCGCATTCTCGCCAACCAGTTCCGTCACCACCTGACAGATTTCTTGCGCGAATTCCGGGACGCCGGCAAATTAATCTTTGGAATCTGCAACGGCTTTCAGATCTTGATCAAGTCGGGCATTCTGCTGGAGGACGAACCCTCGGGCCCGCCCGCCACGCTGACTTGGAATGAATCGGGCCGGTATACGGACCGCTGGGTGCATGTGCAAGCGAGTGGTGACCGCTGTGTTTTCTTGCGTGGCATTGAACGGATGTTCTTGCCCATCGCTCACGCCGAAGGCAAGTTCGTGACGCGCGACGTCGAGACGCTGGCGCGACTCCGAGCCGCCGGCCAGCTGGCACTCCGCTACACGACCGAAGCAGGCACGAGTTCAATGGACGAGCCTCTTCCCTTCCCTGCCAACCCGAATGGCGCCTGGGCAAACGTCGCGGGAGTTTGCGACCCGACGGGCCGAGTGTTCGGACTGATGCCCCACCCCGAACGCCACATCGATCACACTCATCATCCTCACTGGACACGCTTGGCGCCCCGAGAGGTCGGCGATGGATTCAAGGTGTTCCAAAACGCCGTAGGCTACTTCGCGTGATGTACGACGGACTTCCAGTCCGTCGATCTTACCCGTGAAGAACGAGCGAAGTCGACGATCGGAGAGGCTGAATCAGTTTGTTGTGGGGCAGGTTTGCCACCTGCCCAGCAGTCCACAAGCCAGCCGGGCAGGTGGCAAACCTGCCCCACGGGGAACTAAGCGTCGCACCCCAACTACGCAATTCGACGAGGGATCTGGCAAGCGCCGTGGGCACAGGGCGCCACGCCGCCGAACAGGTAGCGACGGCGTGCGACTTGTCCATACAGCCAGTCCCAAAGCGGCAGGCTGAAGGGTACATGCAGAAATGGCGCCAGTGGCCAGAGGAGGGGGATCTTCCGACTGAGGTAGCGAAAGGCGCCCGCACCCCCGTGCCGTCCGCCCGCGGTATCCACCACGTACATCTGCTTCATCAGTTGCTCGTGGGAAAGATCAGGATATCGCTCGCCGACTCGGGGGTCGTGCAGCGAGAGGAAGCTGAGGCGGCCGCCGAAGTCAAATCCATGCAGCCGCTTGACTTGCCGCTGACAAAACAGGCAATGTCCGTCGTATAGCACGACATCGGTGTTTGCACGCGAGTCGGGATCGGGCAGCAACGGCAACGACGTTGGATCGTGGGAGGAATTCGCGGTGTCGTTCGGCGTCGACGCCTCGAGCGATCGGGGGTTGGAGGTGGTAGGAGTAGAAAGCATTGGGGGTCGTCTCCTACGCTTGAAACCGCGAGGCACGGTCTGCGGGTAACTGAATAGTGCAAAACAGCGCAGGACCTGCCAAGTCCAATATCCTCGTCCGGGGGACGAAAAAAGTCTGTTCCGCGTATGTTTCGGCGACGGATACTTCTATAATACGGCAGTTGAGGTCGGAAACCCAACGTCTTTTCCCAGGCGGAGTTTCGCCATGAATGACATTGTACGGCAGGTTGACCGCGCGAAGTGGCGGCTGAATCTGGAGCAATTCCTGCGAGTTGCGCCGTGGTGTTTGTTTTTGTCTTTCCTGGCGGCCTGCGTGGCGCTTGCCGTACCGAAAATCTGGTTCTTGCCCGTCACCGCATCCGCTCAAGGCTGGCAAACCTGGGTTGGCGGCTGGCTGGGAGGAGCTGCCGCGGTCGGCCTATTGGCGGCGCTGGCGATCACCTGGTGGAAGCGACAAGGAACGTATGAAGCGGCGGTCGAGGTGGATCGGCGATTCGGGCTGCGCGACCGAGTCACTAGTTCGCTGCTGTTGAGCGACGAAGAGCGTCAGACTCAGATGGGCGCCGCGCTGCTGGACGACGCGGCCAAGCGAGTGGCGGTGGTGGAAATCAACGAGCGTTTTCGTATTCAGACTCGTTGGACCGCCGCGCTTCCCATGGTTCCCTTGGCGGGTGCGGTGATCTTGACGTTGTTCGCCAACGCCGCCGCTCCTCAACCCACCACGGTCGCGTCCGACACCGCGGCTCAACAAGCTCGCGAACAGATCCGCAAGTCGGCGGAAGAACTCAAGAAGCGGTTGGAAGAACAGCAGAAGAAGGCCGAGGAATCGGGGCTTGAGGACGCTGACGAGTTGTTCAAGAAGTTACAGCGCGGCGTGGATGAACTAAAGGCGAAAGACTCGCTCGACCGTAAGACGGCGCTATTGAATCTGAACGAGATGGCGAAGGAACTCCAGCAGAAGCGGGATGGGCTGGGCTCGGCCGAGCAGGTCAAGAAGCAGTTGGAGCAGATGAAGAGTTTTGAACAGGGGCCAGCGGACAAGTTTGGCAAAGCGATGTCGCAGGGCGATATGAAGTCCGCGATGAAAGAGCTGAGCCAACTTCAAAAGGAACTGAAAGATGGCAAGCTGTCGGACGAGCAGCGACAGCAATTGGCCAAACAGCTGGAGCAGATGAAGCAACAGCTGGACGAAACGGTCAATAACTTCAAGCAGACGATGGACGACTTGGAGAAGCAAATCCAACAAAAGCAAGCCGCGGGCGAGACGGAAGCCGCCGCGAAGCTCCAAGAAAAGCTGGATGGAATGAAGAAGCAGGCGCAGCAGATGGACAAGCTGCAGAAGATGTCGGAACAACTCCAACAAGCGGCGCAAGCTTGCAAGGAAGGCGATGCGGCGAAGGCGGCTGAGAGTCTGTCGGATCTTGCTTCCCAATTGGAAGAAATGCAATCGCAGCTCGACCAGTTGGAAACCGTCGACGAGATGATGAACGAGATTGCGGACGCGAAGAGCTCGATGAACTGCAAGCAATGCAATGGCGAAGGGTGTCAGCAGTGCCAAGGCAAGAACGGCAAGTCAGGCCAACAGGGGAGCAAGATGGGGAAGGGACCGCCGGGCCGAGGGCTGGGCAAGGGACGCGGCGCTGGCGAGCGGCCTGAAGAAGACGTCGACGGTCGCTTCTATGACACCAAGGCGAAGACGAAACTGCGTCAGGGTGAAGCCGTCCGCACAGGCTTCGCGGACGGTCCCAATATCGCGGGTAAATCGGTCGATGCCGTGCGTCAGGAGGTGTCAGAGGCGCTGCAAAGCGATCCTGATCCTCTGCCCGATCAAGTGCTGACCAAAGGACAACGCGAACAGGCGACTCAGTTCTTCCAAGGCGTCGGCAAGGGCGCATCGAGCAAATAGGCTCGAAGTACAGTGGCTCGATGCACAATGGATTGAGGGCTAGCTTGTACGCTAAACGGCTGGTCGTCTCACGAATCGAGACGGCTGCTACGGGCGGACGCGGAACTTTATGACGAATGATGCACAGTTAACCTGCCCCACCTGCGATCGCAGATTTGCGGCGAACGGCTTTCGATTTGGGCCCTTTTGCAGCGAGCGGTGCCAACGAGTGGACCTAGGGCGTTGGCTGCGCGAGAGTTATGCCGTTCCCTCCACTCCGTCGCTCGATGACGAGTTGGATGAAATCCCGCCGGGCTTCGAGCGAAATAGAACCTCGGACTACGACTATTCGTAGTACAAGTAGTAGCGACTTGGATTGCTGAAGTCCCTTCTGTTTCTGGCTTGGTAGAGGTCGCTCTCGGAGTGATCGAGCTACTTGGCGGGAGGTGGGTCATGAGGACGCTTTTTCTACTGCTGTTGGTGGCGATTTCCATTTCTATTCCCGTCAAGTTGATGGGCGGTGCTCCTGAGCGGCCTCTGGTTCGGAATGCGATGCCGCCCGCCGTGCTCGCTCAGGTAACCAATGCAGGCCCTGGGCCGTGCGAACTGCGGATTGATGGTGTTTACGCGGGAGTCGTGTCACCGCGGGAAGTGGTGATTGTCAATGTTTTTCCCGGTTATCGCTTCCTGGAATGGAAGTGGCTGCAAACCGGCGAACGAGGATCGGCGCGAGTCGAAGTGCCGAACGAGCCGGCTTGGCAGTACACGATTCGGTGACACAATGGGGCGCATGAATAGCGCCCCATCTTCCTTTGCGAAATCGGAGGAGATCGTCGATTTCGCCCTGGTGACCGAGCGGCGGTATGCGGCCGCAACCGCCGACTCGGCCGATTGGTATCTGGGCAACATCCTCAGCGACGATGGTTATCTGGCGGCAGCGCTGTCCCAGCGCGGTTATACGTCGCGTCGAGTGGATTGGGCGGACCCTGCGATTGATTGGTCCAAGTTTCGCTGCGCGGTGTTTCGCACGACCTGGGATTATTTTCACCGTTTCGACGAATTCTCGCGGTGGTTGGAGCAGGTTGCGAGGCTCACCAGCCTGATCAACAACTTGACGATCGTGCGTTGGAACATGGACAAGCACTATCTCGGCGACCTGGAGCGACGAGGCGTGCCGATCGTTCCCACGTTGTTTCTGGAGCTTGGAGAGTTTCATTCGTTTCGTGACTTGCTCGATCGCCTGCATGTGGACGAAGCAGTTGTGAAACCCTGCGTGTCCGGCGCCGCTCGCCACACTTACCGAGTGCGTCGAGAGAACGCGGCGGAAATCGATCGAGTCATGCGACCCGTTTGGGAAGTGGAGTCGTTATTGATTCAACCGTTTCAGACCAGCGTGGTCGAACGGGGCGAGGCGAGTTTAATGGTGTTTGAAGGTCGGTACTCGCACGCCGTATTGAAACGAGCCAAGCCGGGCGACTTTCGGGTGCAGGACGACCACGGTGGAACGGTAGTCGACTATGAACCATCCAGCGCCGAGATCGCAGTGGCTGAGAAAGCCATCGCCGCGTGTCAGGAGGGTCCAGTTTACGGTCGAGTCGATCTGGTGCGTGAGAACTCCGGGCACTTCGCCGTGTCCGAGCTGGAGTTGATCGAACCCGAATTGTGGATTCGCCGCTCCCCCTCCTCCGCCGATCGATTCGCGTCCGCCTTGGCAAACAAGCTATCCCTGCTTGCCATGGATCTCGGCCACTAAGCGATCGAACCGTTCGAGAAACGCCGTTGCTTGCCTGAGCTGGAAAGATCGGATCGATGTCGATACGAACTGGAAGCGGAGAGGCAGGGATTCGAACCCTGGGTCGGATTACTCCGACTCTGGTTTTCAAGACCAGTGCAATAGACCGCTCTGCCACCTCTCCCAGGTTCTGTTCTCCCCGCAAGTCTAACAAGCGTCCGTATCTAGACAAGTCGTCCCAGCGTTCGAACCGCACAAAAGGCGACTCATGCCGAAACGAGTTAAGCACCGAAAATCGGTCGACGTCGGACGTTCGGCCCCGCGGATGTCTCAAGGGCGCCTTTGCTGGCACTTGCCGCCAACCCAGGGAATTGCTACAAGGGACAGTTTGACTGGGTCATAGGTTCACGTTTTCGTGGGGAGTCGCTCCGCTCATGGGTGGAATCAACGAACGTCACAAGGAAATCCGCCGTCGCCGTAAACGCCGCAAGAAGTACGACTTGCTGGCTCGCCGCGTTGCCAAAGCCGGCGCCTCGGAGAAGACGGTGCTCGTGACGAAGATTCGCAGGATGACGATCGGCTGCGAGCAAGTGCTGACCAACCTGGGTCTGAACGAACGCTAGTTTCGGGCCCACGCTCCGCATACGCTCCAGGCTCGTTCCAGAGCCAATGAAGCGTGCTCTCGAGTTCTTCGTCCGCTCCAGGGGATCGCCATGATCGCTACGCGGCTGGTTCTTGCTGCGCGCCTAAGCTTTGGCGCGCTCGTGTTGTCACTCGGTGCTCTGCGAACTCTTGGGATGGCGGCGGAGAGTGGTCCTGTCGAGTTTCGACTGGACGACCGAGTCGTATTTCTGGGCGGCACGTTCATCGAGCGGTTGCAGGTCTACGGACACCTGGAGATGCGGCTCACCGCCGCACTTAACGATCGCAACGTCACCTTCCGCAATCTTGGTTGGAGCGGCGATACGGTTTGGGGCGAGGCGAGGGCCGTGTTCGGCACGCCCGCCGACGGCTTCAAGAGACTCGTCAAGGACACGCTTGATGCCAAGCCCACCCTGCTGCTGATTCAGTATGGTACGAATGAAGCCCAAGCCGGCTCGACGGGCATTCCCGAGTTCATTGCCCAGTACGGCCGATTGCTGGATGCTCTCGCCCCAGCCAAGGCTCGAGTCGCCTTGCTCTCGCCCGTTCGACGTGAACGAGTCTCCCCCAAGCTGCCCGACCCGGCGCCTTATAACTCGCAGTTGGACGACTATTGTCAAGCGATCGCCGAGCTGGCTCGGAGTCGCAGTGTCGCCTACGTAGACCTACGCGACCTGTTTGCGAATCCGCCGCAGCTGACTTCAGCCAAAGAGGCGACTCGGACCTTCCATTTCACTGACAACGGCCTGCATCCGAACGAGCCAGGATCACTGCTGGTCGCGGACCGAATCGCAGGCAAACTGGGGGTCTCCCCGGTACGTTGGACGATTGCAGTAAATGACAAAGGCGCTTCCGCTCCCGCGGGACTTAATGTCGAGTTGATCTCACGCGATTCGTCCTCCCTGAAGTTCAAGGCTACGGCCGCACATTTGCCGGCGCCGCCTGTCTATCGCAATCGCCAGCCCGGAGGCCAGGGGGCCGCCAGTCAGCCACCGACTTTGTTTCGCTTGCCCGACCTACTCGCCAGCCTGCGAGTGACCGACCTGGAGGCGGGCGACTACGACCTGTTCATTGACGGCAAGAAAGTAGCGACCGCGGAAGCGGCCAATTGGGCGACGGGAGTGGGATTTGAAATCGCCGAGGACACGGAGCAGGCGGAGAAGCTCCGCCAAGCCATCTACGACAAGAACGTGTTGTATTTCCACCGTTATCGCCCGCAGAACGAGACCTACCTGTTCTTGTTCCGCAAGCACGAGCAAGGCAACAACGCGATCGAGATCCCTCAATTCGACCCGTTGATCGCCGCCAAGGAAGCCGAAATCGCCAAATTGCGAACGCCCGCGAGCCGTCAATTCGAACTCAAGAAGGCAGCGCGATAGAGATTTGTAGGGTGCGTCAAGCCTCCGGCGCAGACGCACCTTCTCCACCGAGCGACTCCCCAGTTGCGCATAGCCCAGCACACGCGGAAGCGCCAGCGAAGGGGCCGCGGGCGCTCAACGATATGGTGCGTTTTCACCGGGCGGTGGGGACGGTTGCCGCTGGTGCAAAACACTTCGCCGCCCGGTTCGACGCACCCTACGATTTCAACAACGACGCCAATTCGTCGACTAACTGCGAGAAATGCGTGAGCGCGGTGTCGACCGGCATCGGGCTCGCCATGTCCACCCCGGCATCCCTCAACAGGTCGAGTGGGAACTTGGAGCAACCCGACTTGAGGAACGTCAAATAGTCATTCAATTCCTTCACTCCCCCCGTCAACACTCGTTGGCTTAACGCAATCGCCGCCGAGAGTCCCGTCGCGTACTTGTACACATAGAACGATCGATAGAAGTGCGGGATTCGCAAGCATTCCAGCGACAACTCGTTATCCAACGCAAAATCGGGACCGAAGTAACGCTCTAATAACCCGCGATAAACAGTCTTGAACGCCTGCACCGTCAATGGCTCGCCCGCTTCCACCATCGCATGCGTCGTTCGCTCGAATTCAGCAAACATCGTCTGTCGGAAAATAGTACCTCGGATGTCATCAATGGCTCGATTCAGCAAATACGCTCGCTCGCGCGGGTCCGTAGTGCGAGTCAACAAATGGTGAGACAGCAACTGCTCATTAAACGTGCTCGCCACTTCCGCCACAAAAATCGCATAGCCGTAATACTGATAAGGTTGATTTTTCGCCGAGAAGTGCGAATGCATCGAGTGTCCCGCCTCGTGGGCCAGCGTAAACACGTCGTTGAACACTTCCGGTTTGAAGTTCATCAGGATGTACGGATCGCTATCGTACGTGCCGCTGCTGAACGCCCCGCTCTGCTTGCCTTGATTGGGATAGCGATCACACCAGCGGCCATGCAACCCCTTCGTCAGCACGTCGGTGTATTCCTTGCCGAGCGGCGCCAACGATTCGACTACCAGATCAGAAGCTTGCTTCCATGAATGCTTCTTCTCCAAGTCCGCGAGAATCGGCACATACGTGTCGTAATGATGAATCTCCTTGAGCTTCATCTTGCGACGACGCAACTCGAAGTACTTGTAGAGCGACGGCAAGTGCTTGTGCACCGACTCGATCAAATTGTCATACACCGCACGAGGCACATCGTCGGCGAATAGCGATGCATCCAGCGAACTTGTGAAGTTCCGCACCTTCGCATGATAGACGTCCTTTTGGATGGAGCCATGCAACGTCGCGGCCAACGTGTTTTCGTGCGAAGCGAACTGTTCATAAAATTGATGAAACGCCGTCTTTCGCAACACTCGGCTGGGCGACACCAAAAACTGCGAGAACGTGGCGCTGCTCAGTTCGACTTGCTGCCCCTTTTCGTTCTTGATCGAGCCGAACTTCAGGTCGGCGTCCAACAATTGACGGAAAGTCTTGGAAGCGACCTGCGACATTTCGCCCTGCATCGCCAACAACCGCTCTTCCTTCTCGGACAGCGTGTAGGGCTTGTAGCGCAGGATGCGTTCGAGCACCAGCTTGTAGGGCTGTACCTCGGCGGAGGCGAGCAACTTCTTCATCTTGGCCGCCGGGATCGCCATGATCTCGGGCCGCATGTAGCTGGCCGCTTGGCCAGCGCGCGTCGAGAGATTCTGAAAGCGGCCGACCATCCGCTGCGATTCGCTGTTCGCTTGATCTTCCGACGACCGCAGAAACGCATAGGTTCCCAGTCGGTCGCAGGCACGGTCGAAGTCGAGATCAAACTGCAGAGCGGCTGCCAGCGTCTTCGCGTCTTCTCCTAATCGCCCCTTGAAGGTTTCAAACTGAGCGATCTTGCCGTCCAGCTCTTGAAATAACTTTTCCCATTCCTCCTGACTCACGAACAGGCTGGCGAGATCCCAGGTGTCGGCCGGTTTGACTTGGCTGCGAGCAGGCAAACGTTTCATGTCAGTCTTTCCCAAGCTAGAAATCGTAGAGTTGGCGCGGTAGCGAGCCGGTTGACTCATGTGCGTCCATTTACCAGCGGACGACGGCCGTCCCCCAGGTCAACCCAGCGCCAAATCCGCACAAGAGCACATGGTCGCCCGAGTGGATGCGTCCCTCGCGATAGACTTCGTCGAGCGCCAACGGAATGCTGGCCGCCGACGTGTTCCCCACTCGATCCACATTCACAACTCGTTGTTCTGGATTCAGCCCTAACGAATCAAAGGCGGCGTCGAGAATTCGACGATTCGCCTGATGCAGGACCGCGAAGGCGATATCGGTCGTCTCCAGTCGAGCGTGTCGCAAGACGTCGCGGATAGAGTCAGCGACGAGTCGCACGGCCCACTTGAATACCGGCTTGCCATCCATCACCAAGAACTGTCGACCCGCTTGCAACGACTCGGCGTCCAGCGGTTCCTTCGAGCCGCCGCCGGGAATGCACAAGAGATTGGCGCCCAGCCCATCCGCCCCCAACGTGTAGCTCAACAATCCCTGCTCGTCGCTTCCCGGTCCCAGAATCGCCGCCCCTGCTCCGTCGCCAAAGAGTGGATAAGTCCGTTTGTCGTTGGGATTGACCGTGCGAGACATTAAGTCGGCGCCAATCACTAAAGCGCGACGGCTGCTGCCAGTTTTTACAAATTGAGCGGCCGTGACGAGCCCATAGATGAAGCCCGAGCAGGCAGCATTCAGATCCATGGCGGGCGCGGCGCATCCGAAGTGGCGCTGCACGACACAGGCGGTCGAGGGGATCAATGTGTCGGGAGTCGCAGTCGTCACCACGATCAGATCGAGATCGCGCGGCGACACTTGCGCTCGTTCTAGCGCCTGTTCCGCCGCCTCGATCGCCAACTGACTGGTCCCGACCCCCGCCGCCGCATGTCGCCGCTCTTCGATCCCTGTTCGCTTCACGATCCAGTCGGGGTCGCAACCGAGCGTGGCGAGTTCCGCGTTGGTGACAATCCGCGGAGGCAAAGCAGTCCCGAGCGATAGGATTCGCACGCCCATGAGAGTGTGCATGCGTCCGCAAGTCGCCAGACTATCGCTGATTTCTGTCGCATTGGCCGAAGTTGCCATACCGAGATTCCACCCGATTTTCATGCCGTCGCAGGCGCGCGGGCTTCCGCCAAGCCGCGCGCCCGATCCAAGCAACTTAGCGAGGTTCTGGGGGAATGTCGATCCACGTACGCTGTTCATGCGACGCCAAGCACGCATCGGCAATCGTCTGAGCTCGCAGACCATCGTAAAAACTGGGGACCGCATCCCGCCCTTCGACGATGGCCGACACGAATTCCCACATCAAGTCGTACCGGAAAACGGTCGCCGGTTCGCCTTGGCTCGGATCGCGCGGGCTATCGACGGGCTTCAGGAAGTCGGGGGGAACATCGACCGGCGCCAGATCGACGCCGGTCTTGCCGAGCATGATCTGGTTGGGCATGTGAAGTCGGTAGACGGCTGTCCCCTCCGAGCCGTTGATTTCAGCCCACTCGTGCCCGAAGCCTTTGAATCCGTAGCCTTTGGCGAGCGTGGTGCCTTCCCATACGCCCGTCGCTCCCGACTCGAATTCACCAATCAAGCACGACCAGTCGTCCACCTCGGAAGGAGGACAAGATTGACCATCGCGAGTCCGATCGCGGGGGGCGAAGCGAGCCACGGCGCCACAGATCTTGCCCACGGGCCCCAGGAGATCGACCGCGAAATCGATCCGATGGATCGTCATGTCGAACAAGTCCCCTGCTCCGGCTTGCGCCTTATATTGCCGCCACCCCCAACTGGTCTCGGGCCAATCCAAGAACCGCTGGCTGCGGAAGTGCCGCGGCTGGCCGATCGCGCCAGAGTGGACCAAATGCCGCAGGTATCGCATCGACGGCGCGAAGCGATAGGTGAACGCCGTCATATGGACCACACGGTTATCCCGAGCCGCGTGGTACATCGAGCGAACTTCGCCGGCGTTCAAGCCCAGCGGCTTCTCGCACATGATGTGCTTACCCGCTCGAGCTGCCGCGACAGCGATCGGGTGATGGGTAAAGTTGGGAGTCGCAATGACCACCGCGTCCACCTCTGGACTGTTGCAAACCTCTTCGTAATTGGTAGTTACGAAATCGATCCCCCAATCCGACCGACGCTGATTCAGCAGCGATTCGGAGGCATCGCAGGCAGCCACCAGCCGAGCACGCTTGTCGAGCCGGATGGCGGGGACGTGGTGGTAATCGCTGACTGCGCCCGCGCCGATAATGGCGACGCGGACCGGCGTGGAGCTGCTCGTGGGACTCATCGAGATCGTTCTTCCTTCGCAATTTTTCAGAAACCAAGAAGGGCTAACCGCGCGGCTCCGCGACGTCCAATTTTCCGCGTCTTTGCCACCAAAGAACTCTCGGCGACTCACACGAAACACAAGGCCACTTCGCCACTTACATCAGAATCAGCACAATACGGCCCACCTCAGCGCCGCTCAAGTGCCCGACTTGTTTTTTTCGCTTACATGGATTCAAGCAATGTCCCCCGCCTACCCCGTCCAAGGGGTGTCCCGCGCTGGCAGCAAAGAATACATTGTCTGAACTTGGTTACTGTGCTAATGGGCCGGCCGGGTGTTAGCCGTCCGGTAACCGGGCACCTTCCACTCGTTGAGAAACTTCAATCAATGTGCATCCTTGCCATTCAATATCGGTTGGTCCCCGAGGCCCCGATTCTTGTGGCCATGAACCGCGACGAGCGGTACGACCGCGCAAGTTCCGTACCCGCGATCCAGTCGGGCAAGCCTCGCGTTTTGTGCGGGATTGACCAGGAAGCGGGCGGTACCTGGCTCGGAGTGAACCAACATGGCCTGCTGGTCGCCGCCTGCAATCGGCCCAAGTCGCTCGGCCCGCTGACGCCCCGCTCTCGCGGAGTGCTGTGCCGTGAACTGCTGCGAGCCGGTTCGGCTCGCGAAGCGGTCAACAAAGCGATGGACGAGCTGTCCACGGGACTTTACGACGGGGCGAACTTTGTCTGTGCTGACGCCGAAAGCGGTTGGGTGATCCAAGCCGGTAACGACTTGGAGGCTACCGAACTGGAAGACGGCCTCAGCATCGTGGGAAATGGCGATGTGAATGATCATCGCGACGAGCGTGGCAAGCTTGCCCGCCGCCTCCTAACCCTCCAGACGCTCGATTCGCCGGTCAAGTTCCTGGCGGTCGCCAGCAAAGTCTTTGCTCGGCCAGCCGCTCTGCCCGATCGGCCGACGATGGTCATGCGAGGATCAGAAAAGGGCACCGTCAGCTCGACGCTGATCGCTCTCGGCAAAAAGCCTCGCGACGCCATCTTCCAACACGCCTCCGACGCTCCCGACCGAGCTCGCTACGAGGATTACTCGCCGCTGCTGCGAGACATCCTGAGTCGCGGACTGCGCGAGTCGCGGACGAAGGCCAAAGCGTAGAGATCTGTGACAGCAAGAATCGGGGTACGACGGACTTCAAGTCCGTCGGCATCCTCACTGTACGACGGACTTCTAGTCCGTCGATTTTCTCACTGTACGACGGACTTCTAGTCCGTCGATGAAGGCGACAAAGAACAGCCTTGGCGAAACGTCACAAACAACGACAAGCATCGCCCATAGCTCGAACGGGAAGATCATCTCGTCCTGCAAGACAGGGATCGACGGACTAGAAGTCCGTCGTACGGCAGGACGCGACGGACTGGAAGTCCGTCGTACCTTGATTAGGCGGCGCGGACTGAATACCGCCGCGTGTTGCCAACCTTTCCCACCTCTTCGGCTACGCCCATCTGGCGCAAGCAGTAGGCGATTCGCTGGGCGACCCAACGAGGCACGGATGCGATCGCCGCTAGCTGTTCCGTATCGAACGGGCTGGGTAGTTCCGCGGGGAGCAAATCGAGCAGGTCGCGGCCCTGAGCTAATCTCAACGTCTTTTCGACGCCAAGTAATCGCTGGTCCTCGACTTGATGATCCGTTCCCCGTCGCCGACGGCGGCGACCATGACCGGGATATCGCCACTCTTCAATGGCGACAAACGGGATTTCGAGCACGAGCCTCGGGTGAGGAAATACTCGCGTGAAATAGACCAGTTCGTGAAATAGGTCGAGCGGCTGTGCTTCCAGCGGACTCTTGCGCCGACTCACCACTCGACCACCCTCGCGAGCCAGCTTGACCAAGGTCTTGTGGGCGATGAGTGGTTTCACGACCAGTACGTCGTGGTGGTCGAGCAGTCGTCGAATTTTGTCGCGGATGGCGGCGAGCGCTCCATGCTGGATCTCGATCAAGCGCCCGTCGACCACAACGTCGATCCGATATTGGTCGAGCACGACTTCTTGGCGAGCATCGCCAGCGGCATAGAGTTGTTTCAACTGCCGGTGGAGCGATGTTTCCATGGATGCAAATTACACAGATGCGATTACGAGGGCGGCTGAATGCCCAAGTCGCGGATCGTCAGCAAGGTCTGCAGCCGATAGCCTCGTTCGGCGAACGCGGCCGCGCCGCCTTCGAGACGATCAATAATCGCGATGACGCCCATCACCTGGATGCCCGCAGCCTCGACTTTTTCGATCGCCAGCAACGAACTGCCGCCGGTGGTGACCACATCTTCGACAATCACAACTCGATCGCCCGCCTTCACGGGCCCTTCGACGTCGCGTCCCTTGCCGTGAGCCTTGGCTTCTTTACGGACGATGAAACCCCGCAGCGGTCGCGGACCTTGTCCAGCTAGAGTAATGACGGCGCCCGTAATGGGATCGGCTCCCACGGCCATTCCGCCTACCGCGTCTGGCCAGTCGGCGTCGATCAATTCGAGAATCCCCGCCGCGATGAGGTTGGCCCCCTTCGAGTCGAGCGTCACTCGTCGGCAATCCAGGTAGAAGCTCGCCTTCTTGCCCGAGGCGAGCGTAAAGTCACCAAACTCGAGGGCTTTTTCCTTAACGAGGGCAATCAGGGCCTGGCGGTCGTACACGTGGTCACTCTCCTGCGGAACTTCAACGTCGGATGGTTACGGTCGAGCCAACGGAGAGTATAGCGAAAACATCTTCCGCGTCGCGAGGACTGAGGCTGACGCAACCAGCGGTTGGGGCGCCATCCGCCAACGGGGCGCCGTGGATGGCGAGGTTCCGCCCCAGCCCCAAGTACACGGTTCCGTAGGGGTTCTGAGCGCTGCCGCCGGGAATCATCTGACCGTTGGGACCAACATAGTCGCGATTCGTCAGCTTCTCCTGCACCTCGTATTCACCGGGCGCTGGAGCGGGGTCCTGTCCGATCGAGACGGGGAATCGTCCCGCGTACAATTGCTTCCAATAGATGGTGATTTCTTGAGTCGTCAGATCGACGTCGGCTCGCATGGGTCCGCGGAAGACCTTCAATTTCGAGCCAGGCACCAGGAACTCGGGGTCTCGCACGCTATTGATGTTGGCCAACAACTGCCACGGCAGACGATACTGTTCGGCAATCGCCTGGAGTGAGTCGCCTCGCCGAACAAAATAAGGCTGATCCAGGAGATGTTCCGTGGAGTAGATCACGCGAGCGGCGAGCGGGTCGAGTGCATCTTGCAGTTGGCGCCGTTCCACCGCCGTCAGGCGAGGATCGGTGTACAGGTGAGAGAGTACGGTGTGAGCCTGGAGGGGACGGCCGCCTGCCAGTTCCAACTGAGCTTCTTTCCATCCTCGTTCAAAAACGGCTTCCTTCGGATCAAATCGCACCCCTTCTTGGCCAGCCGCCAGCGAGCTTGGATTCACCGCCATTGTTTTGGAATCAGCCGTCGAGGGCTTCACGGGCAGCGTGGGAACGGTGGGTGAGGCGGGCGATGAATTTGCCGGATCCACTTCCGTTGAAGGGGAGGTGGGCGATGTCGGTGAGCCGTTGGCTCCTGCCACGCCCGGACTGGGCGAGTCGACATTGAACGACACATTCGACGCTTCGGGGCGAGTTCGTTCGGTGGCCGCTGGGTTTGGCGACGGCTTCTCAAACGACGCCGAGGCCGCTCCCGCCTTGCCGCCAAGATCACCCGAGGTAGAAAGCGAGTCATCGCGACGAACAGTCGAGTTCGCCGATGTATTGGACGACGGCGTATTAGGCGACAGCGAGTCGGCCGCTTGTGGACTCGCTGGCAGCTTCAGATCGGGAACGGGCACGGTGGGGAGGGCGTCGCCGTTGCCACGCGGCGGCAGAGGCGGCCTGACTGTCTCCCCAGCTTCCAATCCCACCGGAGCGCGCGTGTACAGCGCTTCGGCGCCGATAGGACTCTCATTGCGAGCCGCGTTGGGGCCGAGCGGGGACGAGTCGCGTGTGGGTGGAACGTTGCCGGAAGAGGTAGTCGGAGAACCACCGGCGCCAAAACCATCCGCATTCAAGCCGTTTGTGGCGGGCGAATCTTGATCACGGGGCGTCGACGGAGGCAACTCGCGAGCACTGCGGTCGCCCGACGTCGATTTGGGTTCCGCGAAACGTCGCGGACTCTTGGCTGGCGCCGAGTCGGCCGTGTCCGAGGAATCCTCGCTGCCATCCTCGACGACAAGTTGAGTGGCATCTTCGTCAGCCAGCTGCTCCGCCACATCCCGCGGCGGTCTCGTGGGCGGAGTGTTTACGACCACGTAGATGCCATAGAGCATGGCAGAAAGCAGAATCACGACAAATGCGGTCTTGATCGTTTGCACGTTCGTCCTCCTTGACGCAACGCCGGTTGACGCAACAACCGGTAGCGATCGGATGGTAGGGAATTCCCCCGCGAAGGCAAAGATCAGTTGTCACGGATTTTTTCAAGAATTCCTCCTGTAGCGGAACTCGCAAGAGTTCCGTCCTCCCGTAGCGGAATTCGCAAGAATTCCGACCGTCGCCCCAGAGACCACTCACCATCCCCAAAAACCGCTGCGCAGCCCCCCGCTCAAAACCCCCAAAACAACGGAATCAGCAAGATGGCGGCAATCCACAACAGGATATTCAAGGGCAGGCCGACTTTCACAAAGTCGGTGAAGCGGTAACCGCCTGGTCCGTAGACCATCATGTGCGTCTGGTAGCCGATGGGCGAGGCGAACGCATAGGAGGCCGCAAGTGCGACGGCGATCACGAAGGGGCGTGAGTCGACTCCCAGCGACTTGGAGACTTCGAGTGCAAAGGGGAACGCCAGATTGGCGGCGCCATTGTTCGTGATCATTTCATTCAACACCATCGTGCCGAGATAAATGGCCGCGAGACTCACGATAGGGCCGTAGGATTGAGTCGAGGTGGCCAGGAAATCCGCGAATTCTCGGGCAATGCCAGACTTTTCGAGCGCGGCGCCCAAACCGAATGAAGCGGCGATGCTGACGAGCACGGGCCACTCGATCGCCTGTCGAGCGTCGGCCGTGGAAATGCAACGAAACGCGATCATCAGTCCCGCGCCCAAGAAGGCCGTGATCATCGGCTCGATCCCCGTGAACGCCTCGGTCGCCAAGAGCCCTACCATGCCGAGAAACAGCATGATGGCGATCGTGGCGCGATCGTGGCGGAGAGGTCGCGAATCATCGACGTTGGCGACGAGGTAGAAGTCGGGATTGTTGCGGTGAGCTCGGGGAAAATGCACGCCTGTTTGCAGCAGTAACGTATCGCCTGGGTAAAGAGTGGTATCGCCCAGCTTGGTGGTCACTCGCTCGCCATTGCGATGCACGGCCACGACCGCCGCGTTGTATCGAGCTCGCAAGTCCGCGTCCTTGATCGTCTTGCCGATTAGCGGCGACGTCGAGCTGACCACGGCTTCGCACAGCATGCGTCCCCGCAGTCGCTCGGCCGAAACCTCGTACGTTTCATCAGCGGCGGGGACGAATCCCGGGATCTTCTTCAGGTCGACAATCGTCTCCACCACCCCCGTGAACACCATGCGATCGCCCGCTTGGATCACTTCCTGCGGGGCGACGGGGCCGATCAAGGAGCCCTCGCGGTCGATTTCGATCAAGAACAAACCGGGGAGGTTGCGCAATCCGGCCGCTTCCACGCTTTGTCCTACTAAGCGGCAACCAGGCTGCACCATCATCTCGACCAGGTACTCACGTCGAGTGTCGGCTAATTGCTGGAGCAGCTCTTTGCGATTCGGCAGCGCCCAGCGACCGTAAGTGAGCATGTAGGTGACGCCGAGAATCGCGCACGGAATGCCGACGTATCCCAATTCGAAAAATGTCAGGGGTGGCAGCTTTTTATCGATCAAGTGGCTTTGTACGACCAGATTGGTGCTGGTGCCGATCAACGTGCAGGTCCCGCCCAGGATCGTGGTGAATGAGAGCGGGATCAGCAGGCGGGAGGGCGAAATAGAGCGTTTCCGGCACCAATCCAGGATCACTGGGAGGAGCATGGCGACAATGGTCGTGTTGTTGAGAAAGGCCGAGGAAATGCAGGCGACGGCCGAGACCCAGAGTAGAGCCATCGGTTCCGTGCCGACTTTGCCGAGGAAGCGTTGCCCGATGTGGTCGAGCGCACCGGTTTCCCGGAGGGCTGCCGCCACCATAAACAGGGCGCCAACCATCAGTACGCTGGGACTCGCAAACCCCGCAAACGCCTCGCGAGGCGAAAGAACTCGACAAAGCACCAAGACGACCAAGGCGGCAACGAAGATAATGTCGGGCGGACCTATTTCGCGTATTAGCGCGAGCAGCGTCAGCGCAATCACGATCAAGGTGGCCCAAAACGTAAAGTCGCCCATATCGTCCCAAACCTCCGTAAAGCGTGACGTGATAACAAAAAACGTCCCTCGCCGCTACGCCGTTGCGTTCCCCTGCCCTGGTGCGTACCCTTGAACAGTCAGCTTGTTGGCCTTCGTCCGGGAAACTCCGAATTATGAATCCCCACCCCTCTCTCCCCGGACTGGGAACTCATTGCCTCATTGACCTTTACGACTGCCGATCTCCGCAACTCGATGACATCGAGTTCTTGGAACAACTGCTCCGTAAAGCGGCCGCAGCTGCCCAGGCCGAAGTGATTGGCGCCCTCCAACATCGATTTTCCCCGCATGGCGTTTCCGTCGTTTGTCTCCTCGCCGAATCCCACATTTCGCTCCACACCTGGCCGGAACAAGCCATGGCGGCGGCCGATATCTACACCTGTGGCGCCGCCTGCCAGCCGCTGCGAGCCGCGGATACTTTAATTGAACAGTTGCGGCCAACCCA
The DNA here is from genome assembly GCA_046349915.1 of Pirellulales bacterium. Classification (GTDB taxonomy): domain Bacteria; phylum Planctomycetota; class Planctomycetia; order Pirellulales; family Pirellulaceae; genus CAIXSC01. Next base: position 99,675 of record JAXMBL010000006.1, read on the forward strand.
GCACTTCGTGTCGTCCTTCCAACGCGGACGCCGCACCCAATTCGTTGAAGAGTAATTCGTCGACCATGAGCTTGCGACTGACCAATCTGGAACTTCCCGTCGAACTGCCCGAAGAGGCCTTGCGCGAGAAGATCGCCCAGCGACTCCTGGCTCGCCCCGCCGATGTCAGTCAATGGAAAGTTCTGCGGCGCAGCCTCGACGCCCGCTCTCGCGACTCGCTGAAATATGTCTACTCCATCCTGATCGACTGGCCCGACGAGTCTTCGTTTCTGGCACGACACTCGTCGCTGCGTGGAGTCGAACCATTCACGCCGGAAGTCTTCGTTCATCCCCCCACAGGCGCCCAACCACTCGACGAACGCCCGGTTGTCGTGGGCTCGGGCCCCGCGGGTTTACTGGCAGCATACTATCTGGCCGAACGCGGATTCTTTCCGATCATTCTGGAACGAGGTGAACCGGTGAAACCGCGAGTGGCCGCGATCCGGTCCTTCGATCGCGGCGGGCCGCTCGATCCCGAAAATAACTACCTGTTTGGCGAGGGAGGCGCGGGGACTTTTAGCGACGGCAAATTGACTTGCCGCATGACGGGCGCCGACGTCGATTGGGTCTTAGAGCGTTTTATCGAATGCGGCGGCAAACCTTCGATCCGGTTCGAGCATCGCCCGCACCTCGGCAGTAACCGCTTGCCGCTGATTGTCCGCAATCTGCGACGCAAAATCGAGGCGATGGGAGGCGAGTACCGATTCGGTTGCCGACTCGAATCGCTCGAGATCGCGGACGGACAGATTCGCGGCGTGCTAACTTCGAGCGGCAGGATTCCTACGTCGCTGGTCGTGCTCGCGATCGGCCATAGTGCTCGCGACACCTACGAGATGCTCCATCAATTGCACGTTCCACTCGCGCCCAAGGCGTTTCAATTGGGATTGCGTATTGAACAACCTCAGGCGCAAGTGAATCGACACAAGTACGGTCGCCCGGAATATCTGGATCTGCTCGGAGCGGCCGACTATACCTTGACCGCCAAAGGCGACCGCGATGTCTTTACCTTTTGCATGTGTGCGGGCGGGATCGTCATCCCCAGCATCTCGGAAGCAGGACAATTCTGCTCAAACGGCATGAGCAACTCGCGGCACGACAGTTCCTTCGCCAACAGCGGAGTCATGGTCACGTTAGACCCTTCCGAGTTCGGCAGCGATCACCCATTGGCTGGCGTCGAGATTCAACGAAAGTACGAACGCGTGGCATTTGAGCTTGGACGTCGCAACTACTTGGCGCCGCAACAGAGTGCGCACGACTTCCTGGCCGATCGCGAGCCTTCGCCAACCAGCCGTCTTCCGTCGTCGTATGAGCGCGGCACGACGCCCGCGAATCTGAACGCCGTGTTGCCGCCGAGCGTGATTCGTGCGTTGCGAGTCGCTCTGCCACGACTCGATCGGCAATTCCGCGGCGACTTTCTCCGCGATGCGACGCTGGTTGGCCCTGAAATGCGCGGCAGTTCTCCTGTGCGCATCCCGCGACTTGAGCCCTCACGCGAAGTCCCTGGCTTCGCCGGCCTCTATCCGATCGGCGAAGGAGCAGGCTATGCGGGCGGTATCGTGAGCGCCGCGGTCGATGGCCTACGCACCGCTCGCACCATCGCGGCTCGCTTCGCGCCGCGGTAGGCGGCTCACTCCAATCGCAAGACATGCACGCGGCTGTACTGCCCCACGGCCCACACCAATTTACGTTGAGCGTCGTACGCGAATCCCACCGAATTGTGAAAGGGAAGTCGCGTCGCGCGCGGGCGGCGAGTTTCATTCCAACTGGCCAGATCAATCGGATCGTCGCCGCTCAACGTCGCCGTCTTCCAAGTGTTGGCGTTGCAATCGAACAAGATCCAAGTCGCTGTAGTCTCCGAGCTATCGGATTCACTCGAATCTTTCGGCATGGCGTCGACGCGACGAGCCCCCAGTAGGACGCTATCGACGTGAGCAACGTAGACGGCTTCGCGAGACGAGACTGAGCCTAGCTCGCGATTCGGAGGCGATAGCCAGCGAGATTCTCCTTGCGCCCATGAGTATTCAACGACTTCGCCGCGACGCTTGTCGGCATTGGAGAAGAACAGCAGTCGTTGCCGCTTCTCATCGAACGCCAGTCCATGTTGGTCAGGCGATTTGGCGGGCAACTCCCCTTTCAATGGCAGAGGCTTCCAAGTGCGAGTCGCCGCGTCCAACAACCAAAGACCGGCGCCGCCGCCAGAGCGTCGATCTCCCCATGCGACGCAGCCGTGAGGAGTGGCGCACAGGGTAACATTGTAGAAATCGGCTCGATACGGATTCCTCTCCGGACCGCGAGACCAGCGTCCCTGAAGTGGATCAAAGAAATAGGTGTAGTCGTGCGGCGCGAAAACCAGACTCTGCAACTTCAAGTCGTAGCCCGTCGACTTATAGGTATGCCCCGTCATCCAAGGATTCCCGCAAAAACTCCATTCGCCTTGCACCTGATCGTTGCTGTAGACGTATTCGATGGGTAATTCGGGCGCGAACGGCAGCGAATAGCGATCGGTCGTCACGTCGTAGACCTGCGGCGCCGTGCCGCTGTAGGCCGAGTGCCCGCCCGAGAAACGAATCAGACGATTCAGCTCGGGCGCGAACACGACTGATCCCCAATCCATGTTCATGCCAGGCCGTTTCGGTGTGGGACGAACAGTCCAACGGTTGGGAGCAAGTTGCGACAGCTCGCGAGCGACCTGCGCGGCGTCGGTAGGCGGCACATCGGCGGAATACCACTGTGGATCGTACGACCCCGTGCGAGTCGCTGTCGTACCCACGGGAACTCCCGCGAGTTTGGCCCAACGTCCATCAACCGGACGCTGGGCGCCAAAATCGTATTGCCATAGTCCTTCCCCATCCAACACCGACACGCGGTCCCCCGAGTCCACTCGCTGAACCGTCAAATTCAGGCAACCATTGGCGGGCGAGCGAGGCGCCAGGTCTTTTCGCCACCGATCTACGAACTCCCACTCCCCTTGAGATTCATTCCAAAGCCAAGCCTCGAATGGATGAGGTTCGTACAACGACTCGCAGTAACCGGTGGTGGACGAGTAGCAGTAGCCTCCCAGCAGCGCCATTCGCTTCACGTAAGGCAACCACACAAGGGCATGGCCAGCACGAGGCGCAGGGGAGACCTTCGGCGAATGTTGCTGCCAGCGACGAGCAGCGACGTCGAGCGTCCAGGTATCGGCGAGCAAACGATTCAGTTGATCGCCCCCGAACAGCATGATTTTTCGCGAAGCGGGATCGTACGCTAACCGCGAATTGGCTCGTGGCGGCGGCTGAACCTCAATCGGCAATTGTTCCCAGCGATTGTCGCGCGGCGAATAAGTCCATGTCCCCGGATCGCCCCGCTCCGTCTGGAGATTGCCTCCGCCAAACAAAACGAATACTCGCTGACCTGGGTCGTAACAGATGGAACTCCACAACAAGATGCCGCCAAGCTGGCTCTCTGGGTCAGAGGCAGGCTTCAGGTCTTCCCATAAACGTCGCTCGGGATCGTAAGAGAACGTTTTCCCAGCCGCATAAAAGTAGAAACGCTTGGTATCGGGATCGTAGTCGAACTTCCTCCCCAGCGAGAACGTGCCATAGACCGTCCAGTTGGGACGTGGATTACCCGCCACATCTTCAAATCGAAAGTACTCGTCTTTCCAAGCGGGTGCGGAACAATCGCCGACTCGTGGCCCCCAATCGCTCCCCACGGGGAACTCGTTCTCCCAAACAGCCATGGTTGAGTTCCAACGGAGAACGTCATAAGGACGCGGCTTCTTGTAGTCGCCCCAAGAAGTTCGACCGCCAAGCACCAGCAACGGCCCCTGATCACCGACCGCTGCGAAGGGAATGTCCCATCGACGACCCGAAATGCTCGGTCCCACTCGACGCCAACCACCTTGCTGGTTTCCGAGTTCCGCGGGGATCACTCGCTCAAGCACATAGTCAAACGCGGTCGTCGCGTCGGCCAGATTCGTGTCATGCCCTCCCTCGGGGCGATGGATCGAGTTGACTGGTCGGTTCTGTTTCTTCAGGCTTTCGACGAGCCTGAGCACGCTGGCGGCCGGCACCACCGTGTCGCGTCCGCCGGTGGTGACCGCGATTGGCATGACGAGACGTTCGGCGTGAAACTCCGCGGATCGACGACGGTATTCGTCAGGTCGATCGGTTTTCGATCCACCATAGGACGCGGCGATCGCGTCTTGAAACTTGTCGTATTCGATCAGATTCGCCGTGCCATTCATTGAAACGACGCCATCGACGAGTTCTGGATGAAGCGCGGCGAACGTCAACGCCGCCGTGCCTCCCATCGAGCCGCCACACACGACCACTCGCTGGACACGGTATTTCTCCCGCAATTCGCGGATGATCTGCACGGTATCCGCCTCGGCCGCGGGCCCCATCCAAGACGTCTTGGCTCGATAGTCTGGCGAAACGTAAATCATGCGCCGCTTGCCCGCCGCCTCGCGCGCCGCCCGACACTCGGCGCGAGCATCGCGCACAAACTGCCAACGATCCGAACCGTGTCCATGCAGAGCGATCAAGACCGAATGAGGCACCAACGGATCGAAGCCCTCGGGCAAGATTTCGACGTAACGCTGTTCCGTCCCGTCATGCAGCGCGCGGAAGACCACATCCCGTGGTTCGCCAGCTCGTGGTTCCGCGGCGTTCGCGACCTGACCGTCAGCAAGCGACAAGACGACAAATAGCAATCCCAACTCAAGTAACGCCAATGTTCGATAGAGCTGATTCATGAGACGTGTTTCCTTTGGGCCTCGCCGCCAAGTTGCGACATCCAACTGGCGATCTCCCGCGCATCATCATTGTCTTGCTGTTGCAGGGCTTCGATGACTCGATCACGACGCAGCTGCGAATGGTTCTGGTTGAGTTTCCATTTGCCTTCCCAACGTTCGACGTCGATTTCAAATCCCGTGATCGCGTTCAGGAGCTGGTCGATGTAGTGCGGGTCCTGTGAAGCGAGCTGCCAAGGCACAGGAAACGTTTGCTCGTAGATCTGCACCATCTGCTCGACGATCGCCAGCAGTCGTTGTCGATCTTCGATCGGTTTAATCACACCGTAGGCGTGGACGGCGATGTAATTCCAGGTCGGCACGACTCGAGGTTCGGCGTACCAAGTGGGCGAGATGTAGGCATGGGGCCCCGCGAAGCTGACCAACGCCATCTGATGACGCGACCACTCGCTGTGGGAATTTGCCTTCGCAAAATGGCCCGTCAGGCGCCCGCGGTCCCCTGCGGATCGGTCGAGCAAGAGCGGGAGATGCGTCGCCACCGGTTCACGATCGTGATTGGTCACCAGCGTCGCAAAGCTATGTTGCTCGACAAACTGCCAGATCTGCTGGAGATCATCGACTGCGAAACTTGCCGGAACGTACATCGTGCGTCCTCAGGAAATATGAAATATCCGATCGACGACAACCTCTGATTCCCATAGTCGTGGACCACTCCGTGGTCCAACGCTCTGAAAACTGGCCGTTGGATCGCGGAGCGATCCACGACTTTGGTCCGAGCGACCTACCCTGCCTACACTTTCTGCAACCGACGATAGACGAACCCGCCAATCGTAAACGAGACGACTTGCCCCGTCGCTTCACGCTCGAAAACCACTCGTTCGCCCGCCGCCCGCCCACCGCGCACCACGAACGAACTTATCGAGTCTGGCTCCTGCGGAGAGTCCTTCGAGGCTACCGAGTCAGCAAGCGGCGAGTCAGATGATGGAGACAAGCTGGCGAGCGGTTGTAATACTGCGGGTGCGTGGAGTAGGTAGTCGCTGAGCGGCGACTTCTCTAAACGCAGTTCGCCATCGCGAAAAGCGATCGTGGCAAATATTCCCGGCCGTGCCTCGTAGATGCCCAACAGTGCTGCATAGTCCGCCGGCCTTGGCGCTAAAGCGTCGAGGCGAGGTGAAGCGTTCGCAAGCTCGCCGGAATCAATCACAGCGTCGGCGATTTCGACCGCTAGCGGCAACAGTCCAGGGTGAGGCCAAAGGTTAGCGAGACAAACGACGCCGACTCCCTGTGATTTGCAGAAAAGAACGTAAGACGCGTAGCCAAATAGAGCTCCACCGTGCCCGTGATAGACTCGCGATCCAAAACGATTGGCTCGCCAACCCAAACAGTATCCAACCGACCAATCGGCCTCCAGGTACTGCGGTCGATGCGACTCCGCGAGCGTCGCTCGCGACAAAGGCAAATTAGCAAACTCCATTTGGTGGGGATGATCCGCAGACAACTGGAAAGCAAGCCAGCGAGCAAGGTCCGCGACCGACGAATAAAGTTGACCACAGGCCGCGATGCCGTTGAGTGGAGCGACAGGCGCGACGTCATATCCGCCGTCGAAAAGATGCGAGTGATAACCGACGGCCAGTTGCGTCTTCATGGAATCGGACACGTCGATGCCGCTATCGAGCATGCCCAACGGCTGGAGCAAGCGTTCCTGCAGAATCTTGCTGTAAGGCTTTCCCGACACGCGACGAATAACTTCGCCCAACAAACCGTAAGCGAGATTCGAATACTTGAAGGCATGATCTGGCGGCGTCACGATCTCCGTGTCGGGAAGAGCGTCCAGCACCTCCCTAAGCGACGGAAACTCTTGAGTATCCCACCCTGGCAACGGCGACTCCGTGACCAATCCTGAATGGTGGGCGAGCAAACGACGCAACGTGACCTGCTCGACGCTCCCCACGCGTGCGCGGGCCTTCGCGAATTCAGGCAGATAGCGCGCGAGGGGCTCATCGAGCGAGACTTTTCCTTCGTCCCGCAGCAGCAGAATCAGCGCCGCCGTGAAGGTCTTGGTGATTGACGCGACACGAAAAAGCGTCCGAGCATGAGGAGCCAGCCCCGTCGCCAGATCAACCACACCGTAACCAGCGGACCACGCGAGCCCTTGAGGCGAGACGATACCTACGGCGAGTCCAGGGATTCTATCTTCCGCGAGTCGTCGTTGGAGCCGAGGAGTCAACTCGGTCATGACTCGGGCGACGCCCGTCATTTGGATTGAGTTTTCGCGCATGGATTTAGTGAGAGCCTTGGGAAGAGTTTGAAGCTTGCTGCTGTTGTTTAAGCCACTCGGCTGTACGACGCGCGCCTTCGTCCAAAGCAACTTGGGGACGCCAGCCGAGCTTTTCGATGGCCTTGGTGGGATCAACGTGCTGATCCACCGTAATGCAAGCCAACCCCGCCATCGTCATCTCCGGCGCCTTCGTCGCTCGCGTAACTTTCCCCCAAGATTCGCTCGCGCGAGTCGCCGCCAATGCCAACCAGTAGGGGACGGTAAGGCGAGGCGGACGGATATCACACTCGTGAAACAGAGCGCCCAGGAATTCGCGCAGCCGAATCTCGCGGTCGGGCGCGATATTGAACGCTTCGCCCACGGCGGCTGGGTGTTTCCCCGCGGTGATCGCCGCGTCGGCGACGTCGGTCACGAAGATCGGGTCGGCGCTCGGATCGACTCGCCCAATCCAACAGGCGAGCGGCCCCGAGAAATGCTCCAATAAGCGTGGCAGAATTGTGAAATCGCGGGGACCGTAGATCCAGGTGGGACGGATCGCGGTTACCTCCAAGCGACCTTGTGCCTGATAGTCCCAAGCGACCTGCTCCGCCCTGACTTTGGCTTTGGCGTAAAAGCCGTAGGCTCGATCACCGTCTTCTAGCGGCGCGTCCTCCCGCACAACGCGAGCGAGTCGCGCGTAACGATCGTCATAAACCAGCGCCGTGCTAACGAGCACAAACCGGCGACATCCCGCGCGTGTGGCGGCCTCGAGCATGTTCCGCGTGCCTCGGATCGTCACCGACTCGAACTTCTCCCATGGCCCCCAGTCGCTGACGTGAGCGGCCAAGTGATAGACGACCTCGCACCCTTGAGCGGCAGCGGCCAACGAATCAGCGTCGGTGACGTCCCCCACACAAGCCTCGACCGGCAGATCCTTCCACCGCTCCGCCTTCGCGCGATCGCGCACAACGACTCTTACCTCATGCCCCTGCTGCGTGAGACGGTCAACGAGATGACCGCCGAGAAAACCTGTGGCGCCTGTAACCAGATGGGGCATAAACAATCGTTCCCGGCAATTACAATGGGGCAGTGCAAAGTCGCACGGCGGAGAGCACCACTATAGCGCCCATGCTCGTGCTAAAGTAGCCCGCACACGCCAACCGCGTCCCCACTTCCCCACCAACTCGACATACTCTGAGCAGGATCATTCATGTTTGAACGAATCGCGGAACGATATCGCGGCTGCGTCGCAGTAGTCGTGGGAGCAGGCGGCATCGGACAAGCAATTACGCGTGGCCTGTTGCAAGGCGGCGCACGAGTGGTCGTCGCGGACCATAGCGTGGAATCGCTGGAACGGTTACGAGCGGCCTTCGCGGACCACGACGTGTCAACCCAAGTGCTGGATGTGCGAGACGCCCGCGCGGTCGACTCGTTCTTCGTCCACGTCCGCGAGACGATCGGCCCGCCGGACTATCTGTTCTACACCGCGGGAATCCTGACCATCGAGAGATTCGCGGAAACTCAGCCCGCGGACTGGGAGCGAGTGGTCGATGTGAATCTCAACGGCGCCTTCTTCTGTGCAAAATCGGCAGCCGCTGGAATGACCGAGCGTCGCCAAGGAAGCATCCTGCTGCTCGGCTCGATCGCCGGTACGAAAGCTCGATCGGGATCGCGAGTGAATCCGGTCTACAACGCCACCAAGGCCGCGGTATCGTCGTTCGTGAATGCGGCCGCCATGCAACTTCGCCCGCATGGCGTGCGGATCAATTGCATTTCACCAGGACCAACCGCAACCGCCATGATGGATATTCAGCCCGCGGCCGTTCACGCCGCTGTCCGTGACATCACGTTGGACGGACGGATGAATCAAGCCGAGGAAGTCGCCGAGCTCGCGCTGTTTGTCGCGGGCCACGGTCGCTTCACAGGTGAAGATATCGGACTGGGCGGCGGCGCCGGTTTGGGTGGATAAGCAATACTCGACAATCGGTGCTATGCTCATGCGGTATCTATCCCTCTTCTCGAACCGAGTTCGCCAACTCGCGGCCGACGGTGTTCTCAGAGATACCCGCAGTCGTCACGGCTCGCTTACTCGCGGAGCAGCCCTGCTGACGGTTCTCACGGGTCTCATGCTGGCGTCCGACGCTGTTGCGCAGTCACAGCCGCAAGTCACAAAACTCAAGGCCCGCCACGCCGCGGGTCAGACCATCCTGACCTTCACCGAGGCATCGCCCTTGGTTCAGGAGGAATCGCTCAAGGCGACCGCCATCAATGAATTGCGTCAATCCGAACGAGCGAAACGCATACGTTACCGCGTCTATCACAGCTCGCGTCCCATTGTCACGCTGAACCAATTGCAACCCGTGATGGAATTGCCGCCGTTGACGGGCTGGAACACCGACTACTTTGGTGAAGTGAAACCGGGCCAGTTGGCCTTGCGCTATGTGTCGCAAGACGGAGGCGTTCCTGTAGGACCGACCACCGGCATCGGCGCTTACAATCCGCCGCGAGCCGGTTTTGGATTCTACGCCGTGACGGCGGTCGTCGACGGCGTCGAAAACAAACGGCTAGGCCCCGGCAACTCGCTGGCCTCGCCCGTCAAGGAGGTTGTCGGCCTGGGCGAACCTGTGTTGCAACGCATCGAGACTCCCGCCGAGTTTCAGTATGTGAAGCGGCCTAAGCTGCACTATTTCGTGCGCTGGGAGTCGCCGCCGAACTGTGCAGTGCAGGGAAAACCATTCGACTATCTCGTGGCCGTTCCTGAAAATGTACAGAATCCCGCACCGGTCGGAATCCACTTCCATTGCTGGGGTGGATCATTGAATGAAGGGTACGGATGGTGGTATCAGGGCGAGCAGGGGCACATGCTGATGGCATCGAATCAGGCGCCCTACGACTGGTGGACCGGGTATCACGAGCGTCTCTTCGATGGACCGGCGGACGAAACGACTTGGCGAAATGGCGTCGTCCGTCCCTATACCCAAAGGCGGCTCCTCTCCTTCTTCGACTGGATGCGTACTCGCTGGCCCATCGACGCCGCACGTACGCATGTGGCGGGAACTTCGATGGGTGGATCAGGCGGGCCTAGTTTCGCGATTCGCAACGCGGATCGAGTTGCTTGGACGGTGAGTTGGGTGGGCGTGCATCGCCCACGGTTCGCGCCCGGGTTCGTCAGTTCGTACGAACAAGTCTATGGCAAGCTTGCATGGGACGTGAAGTTTGAAGACGGAACGCCCGTCTGGGACCACTTCGACGATGTTGCTTATCTCCGCAAACATCCGGAATTGGACGTGGGCTTTATCACGTTCTCCAACGGCAAGAACGACGACGGAATTGGCTGGAAACAGGCTGTCGACTTCCTACGCGCCCTGCAAGAAACTCGCCGTCCGCACCTTTTCGTGTGGGGGCAACAAGGTCATGGTCAACGAGCGGCCCTGCCGGTCACGCTATCCGAACGCCATATGATGATGGACCTGCGACTCGACCAAAGTCAGCCCGCCTTCACTCGCTGTAGTCTCGACGATCTCCCGGGTGATGGCGACCCAAAGCAAGGAGCGCCCGAAGGCCAATGCAATTTGTATTTGACCTGGGTGACGGAGGATGTGGTCGATACCAAGGAACGATGGGAGATGACCGTGCGTCTGATTCCCCAGGCGCCTCGGGATGCGTGTACTGTCGACCTCACCCCACGACGAACTCAACAATTCAAACTCGCTCCAGGGACCAAAGTCCGCTGGCAAAACCGTACCGTGGGAGCTTCACCCAAGGTTGGCAGCGGACCTGTCAGCGGCAAGAATGCTAACGGTTCAAGTGCCAGCGCACGCAGTGATTCAGGCATCGTCGAAGTCGATCGACTCGGACTGATCACCATCCCGAAACTCAACGTCACCAAGGCGGGTAATCGCATTAGCTTGGAGTTCAACCCGTGAGTCGAGTGGTCTCGCAGAGTGAGAGACAAGGATTCGATTGGATCGTTGGGTGGATGGCGAGCCTGCTCGTCGCGATCCCCTCGGCTGCTTGGTCCGCCGGACCGTTAACGCAGGCGGACGTCGAGTCGACCATGCATCCGTATGACGGGCCGAGCGTTTGGAAATCGCCCGCCGAAGGGCTCGCGGGACGAGTGATCTGTGGCTACCAAGGTTGGTTCACAACACCCACGGACGGCGCGGAACGAGGCTGGACTCACTATCAAAAACAGGGCAGGTTCGAACCCGGACACTGTTCGATCGACCTCTGGCCCGACATGACGGAATACGACGAAGACGAGCGATTCGCGACCCCGTTTCGTCATGCGGACGGCAAAGTAGCTCACGTCTTCAGTTCTTATCACTCGAAGACCGTCGCTCGACACTTCCACTGGATGAAGGAATACGGGATCGACGGCGCGATGGTGCAGCGATTCGTTGTCGAGACTCGACATCCCGTCGCCTTGCGTCACTGCACCCAAGTGCTCCGCAATGCCCGCGGCGCCGCCAATCAACAGGGGCGAGTCTATTGCGTGATGTACGATCTTTCCGGGCTTGGAGAAAACCAGATCGAGAGCGTGATGGAGGACTGGCGTCGACTGGTCGATCGCATGCGAATCGGTCGCGACCCCAAGGACCGAGCCTACTTGCGATTCCAAGGCAAACCACTCGTCGCCGTCTGGGGCATTGGATTCAACGATCAGCGCAAGTACACGCTGGCCGAATGCGATCGCCTGATTCGCTGGCTGCGTGACGACCCACGTTACGGCGGCCAAGCCGTGATGGTAGGAGTTCCCGCTTATTGGCGAACTCTCGATCGCGACGCCGTCGCCGACACTCGACTGCATGAGTTGCTTTCCCAAGTCGATATCATCAGCCCTTGGACGGTGGGCCGCTTTGGAACGTCCGCCGCCGCCGCGAAACACGGCACGAACGTTTGGCAAGAAGATATCAATTGGTGTCGTCAGCGGAGCATCGAGTATCTCCCCGTGGCTTTTCCGGGATTCAGCTGGCACAACATGCGTCCCCAGTCTCCACTCAACCAGATCCCGCGACGCGGCGGTGAGTTTCTGTGGAGCCAATATCGGGCCGCCCATGCAGCCGGCGCGACGATGATGTACCAGGCGATGTTCGATGAATTAGACGAGGGGACCGCGATCTTCAAATGCTCGCCTCAACCTCCCGTGGGCGCCAGTCCGTTCGTCGCCGAACCCGACTTGCCAAGCGATCATTATCTCTGGCTGACAGGACAAGGAGCTCGCCTGCTACGCGGCGAACTTTCCCCTAGTGAACAACTGCCCGCTCGACGCTGATTCCGGCGGGATTTGCTAAGATAGCCCTGAGTCCGAGCTTAACGCGATGACCAAGAGGCCCAAGAGGCCCAGTGCTTTGTCACAGCCAAGAACGATGAATAAACGCTCAATTTCCCCCGTGCGCATCGGGGTCGTGGGGTTAGGACGGTTTGGTCGACTGCATGCGCTCACAGCCGCGGGCTTAGCAGAATCGGAACTGGTCGCGCTAGTCGCGCGACGTCGCGAGAGCTTGGAGCGAGTATCGCTCGAGTTGCCCGATGTCCCTGGCTGGACCAATCTTGAAGATGCGATCCGCGAATCCGATGCGGAGGCGTGGATCATCGCCTGCTCAACCAGTTCGCACGTCGCGGTCGCGGAACGCCTCTTGGCTGCCGGGAAAACGGTGCTGCTGGAAAAGCCCATCGCCGACAATCAGTCGGAAGCCGAAAGTCTATCGGCGTGGGTGAAACATGATTCCAGCAATCTGATGATCGGCCATATCGTGCTGTTCAACAGCGAGTTCCAAGCGTTGAGAGAAGAGGCCACGAGACGAGGGCCGCTGAATTACATCGACTGTGTGCGCCATCGCCCCTCCTCCATCGTGACTCAGTTTCCTGGCGAAAACCCGTTGCATGCGGCCATGGTCCACGACCTTTACGCAGTCCAGGCGTTAGTGCAGCGAGCAGAACCTCAAACCTTTAACGCTCACTATCACCGCACCGCCAGCGGCGCCATTGATCTGGCATTGGCTCGATTGTCTTGGCCCTCAGGCATCGTGGCTTCCTTCGCCGCGTCGTACATGACGCCGCCAGGAATGGCGCCTCGAGGATTCGATCGGATGGAAGTATTCGGCGAAGGCTGGGCTGGCAGAATCTCGCCTAATCCGCGTCCTTGTGAACTTTGGGCCGATGCTGCTCAGTGGCCGCTGGCGCTCGAAATCCGGGCGCCAGCGTCTGGCCCCACAGGGATGATGGCCGAGGAATTGCGGTGTTTCTGTCGCGTCGTTCGCGGCGTCGAACAAGTACCGATCGGCGCTACTTATCACGATGCGTTACAGGTTCAACGCTGGATGGAAGCATTGGACGCTTCGGCAACCTAGGATAGCGGCCATGACCAAACGCCGCTCGCGGTCCGAATCCACGGGATTGGAACTCTTTCATCCGTTGGTGAAACAGTGGTTCCTCCAAAACCTGGGCCCGCCAACCAATGTCCAGCGTGAGGTTTGGCCCGCGATTGCGCGCGGTGAAAACGCTCTGCTCTTGGCGCCCACCGGTTCGGGCAAAACCCTGGCCGCGTTCCTGGTCGCAATCGATCGCTTGACATTCAACAAGTCGATCGCTGATCAACAGCTAACCTCTCCATCCGCGGATTCAGGCGACTCCCTACCCGCCTCGCCAGCCGCAAGCCGCCGATCACGCAAACGAGCGAGTCCGAATCAACTCACCACTGGTTCGCGGCGCAGCGTGCGAGTGCTCTATATCTCGCCGCTCAAGGCGCTCGGCGCCGATATCGCCCGCAATCTCCAACGTCCAGTCGCGGGTCTCAGTGAGATGGCCGCTGCGCAAGGCTTGGACTTTCAATTGCCCACCGTGGGAATTCGTTCGGGAGACACGCCTGCCAGCGAGCGTCATCGACTTACGCGAACGCCACCCGACATTCTTATTACGACTCCCGAATCGCTGTACCTGCTACTCACCTCGCGCGCGAGAGAGATACTGACGGGAGTCGAGACGGTCATTGTGGACGAAATCCACTCCTTGGTCGCCAACAAACGCGGCGTTCACTTGTTTCTGTCGCTAGAGCGGCTCGAGTCGTTACGTCGAAAACAGAACCCCGCGGCGTCGCCGCTCCAACGAATTGGCCTCTCCGCCACGCAACGTCCCCTCGACGAGGTTGCCACGTTGTTGGGAGGCGCCGAAAGTGATCCCAAGCGGCCCGAGGTACTTGTCCCGCGCCCCGTCACGATCGTGGCGGCAGGCCGCCGCAAGGAGCTCGAAATCTCCATCGAGATGCCGCTGGCGCCGGCGCGCGACAGCGTGACGGAAGAATCTTCTCGAACCGCGGAGGTCGTCACTCGAGAGGATGCGACTCAAGGAAAATCGATCTGGCCGGCGATCCACCCTCGACTGGTCGAACTGATTCGCTCGCATCGTAGCACCATGCTGTTCGTCAACAACCGACGGCTGGCCGAGCGGTTGGCGGCGGCGATCAATGAGCTAGCTGGCGAAGAGATTGCGTTGGCCCATCATGGCTCAATCGCCAAAGAGACTCGTCGAGCCATCGAAGAACGCTTGAAAGAAGGAACTCTTCCAGCCATCGTCGCCACTTCATCATTAGAATTGGGCATCGACATGGGAGCGGTCGAGTTGGTGATTCAGATCGAATCCCCTCCTTCGATCGCCGCGGGATTACAGCGGATCGGTCGAGCGGGCCATCAGGTGGGAGCGGCTTCCAAGGGGATCGTCTTTCCCAAGTTTCGCGGCGACCTACTCGCCTGCGCCGCGGCGTCAGCTCGCATGATGGCCGGGGAAGTCGAGGAAACTCGTTTTCCTCGCAATCCGCTCGACGTGTTGGCTCAACAAGTCGTGGCCATGGTCGCAACTTCCCCCATGACGATCGACGAGTTGTTCGTAACGGTGCGCCGAGCGGCGCCGTATCACGAGTTGCCATGGAATTCCTTCATCGGCGTCCTTGATCTACTTTCCGGACGCTATCCATCCGAAGAATTCTCCGAGTTGCGTCCGCGAGTAAACTGGGACCGAGCAACCGGGCTCGTCACCGCTCGCCGGGACGCACTGCGAGTCGCCGTGGCCAATGCGGGGACCATTCCCGATCGTGGGCTTTATGGCGTGTTCCTCGCCGATGGCGAGCGAGGAGCGACACGCGTCGGCGAACTCGACGAAGAAATGGTGTTTGAGACCGCCATCGGCGATGTCTTTCTGCTTGGCGCCTCGTCGTGGCGAGTGCTCGACATCACAACCGACCGTGTGCTGGTAGCCCCCGCGCCGGGCGAGCCGGGGCGAATGCCATTCTGGCGCGGCGATGGACCAGGCAGACCGCTTGAGTTTGGACGAGCCATCGGTCAGCTCACTCGCCGCCTGGCCTTTGAACCTGAACACCACATGATTCAGATCCTGACGTCCGAACATGGTCTGCAATCGTTGGCCGCCGAGCAGTTGGTCGACTATGTGCGGCGACAAGCGGCGGCAACCGTCGAGCCGCCTTCCGATGCCACGATCGTGGTGGAGAGTTTTCGCGACGAAGTGGGCGATTGGCGAGTGGTCGTTCTGACGCCGTTCGGTTCGCGAGTTCACGCGCCGTGGGCCACCGTCGCATTGGCGAGGATTCGACAGGAATGGGGCGGCGATCCCGACGTGGTGTGGGATGACGATGGATTCGCGTTGCGAATCTCCGCCGCCGATTCACCACCGCCTGTCGCATGGCTCGTCCCTCAATCCGATGAAGTGGAGACGAACCTTGTACGTGAATTAGCGGGCACCTCGCTTTTCGCCGGGAGATTCCGCGAGAATGCGGCTCGAGCGTTACTATTGCCGCGACGCTTTCCCGGCAGACGAACTCCCTTGTGGTTGCAACGGAGGCGGTCGGCCGACTTGCTACATGTCGCCGCTCGCTTCCCCGATTTCCCCATCCTGCTCGAGACCTATCGCGAGTGTTTGCGTGACGTGTTCGATCTGCCGGGCTTGAAATCCGTGTTGAGTCAGCTCGAGCGAGGCGAGATCCGCGTGCGGCCAGTGGAAACTCGCGGCCCCTCGCCCTTCGCGTCGACGCTCTTGTTCGGCTACGCGGGAAACTACCTGTACAACAGCGACACTCCATTGGCCGAGCGGCGTGCTCATGCGTTGGCACTCGACCATTCTCAATTGCGCGAGCTACTCGGCGAAGCAGAACTACGGGAGTTACTGGATCAAGTCTCCGTGCAGCGGCATGAACTAGAACTACAGCGGCTCGACGGACGCTTTCCTCCGCGAGATATAGACGACCTGCGCGACCTGTTGGTGCGGTTAGGCGATTTGTCGGTCGAGGAAATCGCCGCCCGCATGACTGGTAGCGAAGGCAATTCGAACTCGGCGCACGAAACGACCGCCGTGAACTCCACGGAATTCGCCCAAGAACCTCGGCAAGTTCCTGTTCTACAGGATTGGCTGAGGCAATTGCAGGAATCGCAACGAGCTATACCGATCATGATCGCGGGCGAGACTCGCTGGATTGCCGTCAATGATGCCGCTCGTTACCGCGATGCGTTGGGAGTCGCATTACCTGCTAACCTCCCCGCCGTATTTCTCGAACGTGCGGGCGACGCGTGGGTGGAACTCATCAGTCGTTACGCTCGCACGCATGGCCCCTTCGTTGTCGAATCGCCCGCGCGACGCTGGGGAGTCGGAATCGCGACCATCCTTGGTGCGTTGCAAACCTTGGCGGCTCGAGGTCGAGTAGTTGAGGGAGAGTTTTTACCTCAAGGCCGTGGAACGGAGTGGTGTGACGCGGAGTCCCTGCGTGCTCTACGTCGCAAATCGCTCGCCGCTGCTCGTCGTGAGATCGAGCCTGTCGACGACCAGGGATACACGCAATTCTTGGCAAGTTGGCAGGGAATTGATCGTCCACGCCGAGGGCTCGACGGACTTCTTGATGTGGTCGAGCAATTGCAAGGGCTTGCCTTGCCTCTGACAACCTGGGAACAAAGTGTTTTTCCCGCCCGAGTCGCCGACTATCGCGGTTCCTATCTCGATGAATTGTGCGCGGCGGGAGAAGTTCGCTGGCGAGGCAGTGGTCGCCAAGGAAGTCGCGGCGGTGCGATCGCCTTCTATCTCGCCGACTCGCTGGCGACACTCGCTTCCCCTGTCATTCCATTAGAGGGCGAACCCTACGAAACGATGCGACGAATGCTGCGAGAACGTGGCGCGATGTTCTTTGACGATTGGGCGAAGACGATCGGCGGATTTCGCAACGACCTATTCAACGCCTTGTGGGACCTCGTTTGGAATAGTGAACTGACCAACGACACGCTCAAGCCGGCACGCTCACTGGGCGCGGAACCTGAAAAGAGCCGTAGAGGGCGAGCCGCCGAGCGTTTTCGCTCGCGCCGGATCGCTCGCACACCAGGAACCGAGGGCCGTTGGTCGTTGTTCCAGCCGCTCACCGCCGACCAACCGACCACGACCGAACGTCTCACTCAAGTCGTTCAACAGCTGCTCCAACGCTACGGCGTGCTGGCTCGCGAGATATTCGACGCCGAGGAATGGGCTGGCGGGTTTGCGGCGTACTATCCAATCCTCAAGGCGATGGAAGAATCGGGACGTGTTCGTCGAGGTTACTTTGTCTCGTCCTGGGGACCCGCTCAATTCGCGTTGCCCGCCGCCGAGACTCTGTTGCGAAATCGAACTTCTCCTGAGCGATTGGCCGAACGAGCAGCGGGTAAGCGAGACACAATACAAGTTCTCTCGGCGATCGACCCAGCCAATCCATGGGGCGCGACATTGCCTTGGCCAGCGACACGGGAGGAAGAGCCTCGCCTGCAGCGGGTCGAAGGTTCGCGAGCCCTGGCGTGGGAGGGACGAGCGATTGCATACTGGCATCGTTCGGAAGTCGCGGTAACCTCATTCGTCCTGCCAGATTCGCCGAGCATCGATGCTGACTCGCGGAAGATTGCCGAAACACTCGCAGGCTACGGCAACAAGCATACGGCCGTTTTCTTGGAACGTATCGATGGTGTAAACGCCGTGGAGAGTTGGCTTGCGCCGTATCTTTTGGCGTCGGGGTTCGTCGCGACCAGCCAGGGACTGCTCAGACGTCGCGAGGAAGGGTAACGAGCTTCCTCCCCGTAGCGGAACTCGCAAGAGTTCCGACCCCTCCCCCAACGAGTTGATTCCCCAATGGCAACAGCGTGCGCACGCCGAAGATCGGAATTCTGGCGAATTCCGCTACAAGTACGCAGCATCCTCCCGTAGCGGAACTCGCAAGAGTTCCGCCCCCTCCCCGACGAGTTGCTTCCCCAATGGCGACTACGTGCGCACGCCAAAGATCGGAATTCTTGCGAATTCCGCTACAAGGGCGCAACTTACTTCAGGGCGCGATGCACAACGGCCCATAACGGCAACACCAACGCAACGACCAACAGAGCGGTCGCAGTGACCAGAAACTGAATCTTGTCCCGCAAACGATGCAGCTCGCGACCGATCGAGTGGTCATAACTCTGCTGGACCACCGCCCACAATCCAGTGTCCTTACCACGAACCGTGACCGGCGAGCGGGCGGCGAGCCAACGCTGCGAATAAGCCTCGCCTAGTTCATCCTGCCCCAACGGGTCGCGAAAGTCGATCTGCGTGAAAACTCGGGGATGAGGCGTCGCGTTCCACCCCTCCAATGCCACTCGCCGCTGCTGGAAGCGGTCCGGCAGCCGTCGATCTTGCGCTCGCAAGAGTTGTTCGTACAACGGATGTTGCAAGATCGTTCCCTCTCGACCAGGTCGAGTGTCGATGATCGACGCAAACACCTGATCCGACTCTTCGCCGGGTAATTCCGTGATCTGCCCTAATTCCACCATCAACGACACCACTCCCAAAAAGCGATCGTCGCCCTCGGCCGAACGAACCGGTTCTTCATACTCGCCGCCAGTAGAACTCGCCGCCGGACCGACTCCGTCGAGCCGGTAGACCGGGGTCGAAATGGCGACCACCCAGCGATCCGACACTTGACTGACGAAAGCCGCCGAGAGATGAGTGTCGCGAATCCGCGACCGCGGAGACGCTCGATACGCGGCGGCGTCCGCGTAGTCACGCTGCTCGCCATGAAAATAGGTGCGCCACGAGTAGTTGACGCCGATTGTCGAATTGGCAGGCCACCTCGCCAACTGCATGCCATCGCGAGCCAAAATGAACCACCCGAAAATTCCCTTCGACTCCTCGGAAGCAATTCGCAATACTTCCTGTAACTCGCAACTCGCCGGATGCTCCATCAACTTCGCTCGCAACGGGGCGCGCTGCGGCTCGGTGAGCGAGGGGGAATCGAGTTGTTCGAGGATGGGACGAATCGCGGGGTCGAGTTGGACGTCTGCCAACGCTCGCCGCAACGTCGGATCACGCGCCAACCGCTCCAGCGTATCGTAGCGGTCTTCGAGTTCGCGCTGCGCCGTATGAGCGACCGAATCGGCGGCAAACCCCACGCCAGTCACCGATCGAGTGGTCAGGGCCAAATCCGACTTGCGGTAAGCGTTCTCGAACCAGACCCACCCGGTCAAGTGAACCAACAATAACACCAGCAGCAGCGATGCAAACAACACCGGATACACCGGATGCCGACGGCACCAGCGCCAAGCTCGCTCGATGTTGCCGATGGGTCGAGCTTGAATGGGTTCGCCGCGCAAGAAGCGTTCGAGTTCATCGGCCACATCGCTCGCGGTCTCGTACCGTTTGCGTCGCCGCTTTTCCAAGCACTTCAGGCAGATCGTCTCGAGATCGGCGGGGATGGCGCTGTTGAGCGAACGGGGGCGAGGCGGCTCTTCTTCAATCGCCTTCTGGATCAAGACCTCGACGGTCCCCCGAAAAGGCAATTCGTTGGTGAGCAACTGAAAGAGCATTACGCCGAAGGAGTAAATGTCGCTGCGGCGGTCCGCCAATTCAGCATTGCCCGCGGCCTGCTCGGGCGAAATATACGCGGGAGTGCCGAGGATGCGTCCCTGCGACGTCATCGTGACTTGCGTCGCGGCTCGTTTCGCAAGTCCAAAGTCGGTGATGTGAGGCTCCCCATGCTCGTCCATCAAGACGTTTTGCGGCTTGAGATCACGATGCACTACCCCTTGCTCATGAGCGTAATGAAGCGCCCGGCAGATCTTCACACACAATTCAACAATCGCTCGCTGCGAACAATCGCCGTCTTTAATCCACTTGTCGAGCGACTTGCCCTCCATGAACTGGCTGACAAAATACGCCACGTCCCCATCGCGGCCAATCTGAAAGATGCGAGTGATATTGGGGTGAGTCAGTTGGGCGGCAATCCGCGCCTCGTTCAGAAAGTCGTCAACGGTATCGGCGGTGATTAGCCCGCGCCGTGGAATCTTCAACGCGACGACTCGATCAAGTTGAGTGTCGCGAGCCTTCCACACCGTCCCGAAACCACCCATTCCCACTCGTTCAAGCAATTGAAAGTGAGCCACGGTCGCGATCGCTTCTGCCCGTTGCGACTCATCCCGCTCGCCCGCCACGTTAAATTTCGCATGACAAGCCGTACACACTAAGCTGGTCAGCTCGCCATCCACCGAGATATCAATCGGGCGACGGCAGCGAGGGCAGTGGATCCTCAGGTCATTCGACTGAACACGATTCGGCAAATGCGACAA
Organism: Pirellulales bacterium; assembly: GCA_046349915.1. Taxonomy (GTDB): domain Bacteria; phylum Planctomycetota; class Planctomycetia; order Pirellulales; family Pirellulaceae; genus CAIXSC01. The sequence goes on from JAXMBL010000006.1 coordinate 120,313, forward strand.
AGTGTCGACATCGACGCCGGGCACAGCCACGGCTTGGCCAAGAGCGACAGTTCGAGTGCGTTCAACCGACGACACAGAAGTAATCCAGGAGGACAAAGCAGGACGCCATCCTTGCAGAATGGGGAACGTATTGTAGCCGCCAAACCACGTGGACGGCGAGAGGAATTCGTTGTCGAGCGTCTGAGATTGCTCCTCCGACGGCTACCAAATTGCCCGATTCTCCCCCTTCCACCGACTTCTCGGGCTTTTCTAGCCTCCTTACCCCCTGGACTCGCCATTTTTCCTATATTCTTGTTGTTTCTCCATTTTCATTCAGTGCATCCCTCCACGCCCCATGCCAGAGCACGCAGGCGGTTTACATTCAGATCCTTCATGGAAACCAAGTTGCCAGCTTCGAGGCAGTCCACCGAGTCGCATGACGCCGACGACCAATCAGGCTCCTCGGAGCTCATACGACGCATTGGAGTATTCGCGGGCCCCATGGCCGGAATTCTCGCCTACGTCTTGCTCGGCGACTGGACGACTGGGCTTCGTTACGAGGGACAAGCGACGGCGGCGATTGGCATCTGGATGGCCGTGTGGTGGATGACGGAAGCCGTGCCGCTCGCCGTCACTTCACTCTTGCCACTCGTCCTGTTTCCACTCGCCGGAGTGCTTAAGCTCGATGCGGCCGCGGCGCCGTACGCGGACAAGAACGTGTTCTTGTTCCTCGGAGGATTCATGATCGCGTTGTCGGTCGAACGCTGGAACCTCCATCGCCGTATCGCGCTGCTTACCGTCTTGGCCGTGGGCACTCGTCCCGATCGCCTGGTGGGCGGAGTCATGCTGGCCACATCGGCGTTAAGCATGTGGATCAGCAACACGGCAACCGCCTCGATGATGCTCCCCATCGGGATCAGTCTCGCCACATTGCTGTCAGACCAACTGTCACGGCATGTCGCCGAATTGTCCCCCGAACTCGCCGAAGAGGCGGTCCAAGAGGCTCAATGCAAATCGCGGGCTTTCGCCACCTGCCTGATGCTGGGCATCGCTTACTCGGCAAGCATTGGCGGGCTGGGGACGCTGATTGGCACTCCCACCAACGTGGCGCTCGCCGGCTTCGCCGCCAAGAATGGATTGACGATTGGGTTTGGCGAGTGGATGTTGCGAGCCGTGCCGCTCGTGCTCATCTTCGAGTTCCTCGCCTGGGCCTTACTCACAAAGTGGCTCTTCCCCATCTCGGCCGCTAATCTACCTGGTGGACGACAACTGATTCAGGACGAGTTGAAACGGTTAGGCCCGCTGTCGCGCGGCGAGTCAATCGTGTTGGCGGTCTTCGCCTCGACGGCGCTAGCTTGGGTGTTTCGCGAGCCGATCACCAAGTGGTCGTGGCTGACGGATCACATCCCACTATTCGCTCGCTTGGACGATCCGATCATCGCGTTAGTCGGCGCCACTGCCCTCTTCCTTATTCCCGTTGATCGCCGCAAGGGCGTGTACGCACTCGACTGGAACACCGCCTCCAAAGCGCCGCTCGGCATCCTGCTGTTATTCGGCGGTGGATTCGCGCTGACTGCGGCAATGACGAGCAGCGGCCTGACGGAGTGGCTGGGTCAAAAGGTCGCTGAACTCAACAGCCTGCCGACGCCTCTTATTACGCTCGCGGTCATCTCCCTCGTGATCTTCACCACGGAATTGACCAGCAACACCCCCACGTTGCTCGCCTTCCTACCTATCTTGCATAGCGTCGCCAAGGGATTGGATATGCCACCACTCACCCTGTTAATCCCAGCTACGATGGCGGCCAGTTGTGCGTTCATGCTCCCCGTGGGCACTCCACCGAATGCGATCGTGTTTGCATCGGGTCGAGTTACGATCGGGCAAATGGTGCGAGCAGGTTGGTACTTGAACTTGATCGGGATTGCGTTGATTTATGCGCTGACGTGGTTTTGACAATTCCGCTCACTTCATGAGCGGAATCGCTACGTAGCCCGCTCACTTCGTGAGCGGAATCGCTGTCGGCGAGTGTGGTTGCGCGGTAGCGAGCGAGCATGGTGGGCCGAGACGTTGCGCCATGCGGCTTATCATCTCGCGAAGCGAGATGGCTACGTAGCCCGCTCACTCCGTGAGCGGAATCGCTGTCGGCGAGTGTGGTTGCGCGGTAGCGAGCGAGCATGGTGGGCCGAGACGTTGCGCCATGCGGCTTATCATCTCGCGAAGCGAGATGGCTACTTCGTCTCCACCCACGCTCGAACCGATGCTTCCAGCACGTCCAGCGGCACTGCGCCGTCACGCAACACAATGTCATGAAACTCGCGAATGTCGAAGCGATCGCCAAGCTGATTCTCGGCGAATGTGCGCAATTCACGAATCTTGAGCTCGCCGATCTTGTAGCCTAAGGCTTGCCCCGGCCAGCCGATGTAGCGGTCGACCTCCGCCCGAATGTTATGTTCCGCGAGCGCCGTATTCTCGGACATGAACGCAATCGCCTGCTCGCGCGTCCAACCCAAATGGTGCATTCCCGTGTCGACCACCAACCGACACGCTCGCCACATCTCGAACGTCAATCGTCCAAAGTCGCTGTAGGGATCTTGGTAGAAGCCGAGTTCTAGCCCGAGCCGCTCCGAGTAGAGCGCCCAACCTTCGACAAACGCGGTGAAACTGGTAAATCGCCGAAACTTGGGAAGTCCTTCGAGTTCTTGCTGAAGCGCAATTTGCAGGTGATGCCCAGGGACCGCCTCGTGCAACGACAGTGCTTCCATTTCATACAACGGGCGACTCTTCAAATTGAACGTGTTCAGATAGTAGTAGCCCGCGATGCGACCGTCCGCGGAAGGAGGCTGATAATAAGCGCTCGTCGTTCGAGGCGCGATGTAGTCCGGGATCACTCGTAAGCCGTACGGAGTCCGGGGTAGCTTCAGGAACAAACGAGGCAGTTCGCCATCCATCCGTTTCAGGATGAGCGCCACTTCCTTTTGCAACTGTTCGGGCGAAGTCGCGTAGAAGCGTGGATCGGTACGCAAGAATTGCAGGAACGCGGCGAAATCCCCCTGAAATTTCACCTTTCGAACGATCGATTCCATCTCCTCACGAATTCGTCGCACTTCCGACAACCCTACCGCATGCACCTCGTCGGGCGTCATGTCGGTCGTCGTAAACAATCGCACTCGATGGCGATAAAACTCGCGGCCGCCAGGCAGCGCCGATGCGCCGATCGAACCGCGTGCCGCTGGCGCGTACTCCTTCTCCATGAACTCCAGCAACCGGCGATAACCAGCCACCACCCCCTCGGTGATGGCTTGTCGAGCATCGAGTTCCAACCGCTTTCTCTCAGGCTCGCCAACCGCGGTCGGCCATTTCTGCAAGGGCGAGTAGAACAAACTCTTCGCCGGATCATCGACGATGTGCGGCGTGATGGAGTCGCGATAGCCTTCCAAGACGATGGCAGGCAGGACGAGCCCACGACGCAAGCCTTCGCGCATCAGAGCAATGTGGTCGTCCACATAGGTGGGAAAGGCTCGCAGTCGAGCGAAATAGTTTTCATAATCCCTCACACTGCGAAGCGGCGCCTCGCGTGGCAGGTCGGGAAATGAGATGTGGAAGCCCGACCGACCCGTGATCGGTTGCAAATTCGCCCCATGCTCGAATTCCGCGATGTCGTCGCGCAGTTGCCGCTCGAAAATGTCGTAATTCAACCGCTCGGACGACGACAGCTCCAATCGCGGGATTTGTTCGAGACGACGTAAGAACTCGCGTCGTTTCTCGATCCGCCGCGCGTGATCGGCGGGCGTCTCGCGAGGCAACCGGTCATTGAAGCGAGTGTCGCCGAGACTGGTCGCGAACAGCGGGTTCTCCTCGACGTCAAAATTCCACGAATCCTCGAGGAGGCGAGCAAATCCGCTCGCGGCGGTGGGTGAATTCTTGGGCGACGGCTTTTCCTGAGCCAACAAAGGAGTTCCTCCGAGGCATCCCAGCCAGCACAACATCCACACGAGGACCGATTCGGATCGTTGGAATGGAACCGCACGAGAGCCAGAGGACGGTGATCGATTCCACATAGAGCGACCTGGAATGCTTGGGTTGAGGGAAAGCGCCCGACGAGTGAAATTGCGAACTGCGGGTCTTTGGCCGTGGTTTTGCTCGTGGCGGTTCGGCATTATAAAGAGGACCTATGAAATCGAAACCCATTCACCGTAATTCGCGCCGCAACCTCGCTTGGGCCGCCCTGACGTGGTTAGCGCCCCTGGCCGCTGGCTGGTCGCTCGCCGTCAATGGGTCGCTCGCCGCCGACCGTCCGCCGATCGTGGTCACCGAAGAAGCTCGGCGAGTGCACTCCGAGGGTTTCGTTTTCGACGGCCATAACGACTTACCGTGGACTTTGCGCACGGAAGCCTCCTCGTCGTTTGACAAAGCCGACATTGCGGGCCCCGTGCCTAAGTTCCACACCGATTTGCCTCGGTTGCGAAAGGGTGGAGTCGGCGCGGTTTTTTGGTCGGTCTACGTCCCCGCCGAAACGTCGAAACAAGGCAAAGCCTTGCTGCAGACGCTCGAACAGATCGAGTTGGTCAAGGCCATGATCGCTCGCTATCCCAACGATTTCGCTTGGGCTCTCACTGCCGACGATGTGCTGGCGGCTCGCCGCCAAGGCAAGATCGCGTCGCTGGTCGGCGTCGAGGGCGGTCATTGTATTGAGGATTCATTAGAGAACCTGCGACGGCTGCACTCGCTGGGCGCCCGTTACATGACTCTGACGCATTCCGACACATTAGCCTGGGCCGATGCGGCGACTGACGCCCCGCGTCACAACGGCCTGAACGCCTTCGGCGAGGAAGTCGTGCGCGAAATGAATCGGCTGGGCATGTTGGTCGATCTTTCTCACGTTTCACCCGAGACCATGCGGCATGCTCTGCGGGTGACTCGAGCGCCGGTGATTTTCTCGCATTCGTCGGCTCGAGCGGTGGCGGATCATCCACGCAATGTTCCCGACGACGTGCTGAAGTTGGTCACAGCGAATGGCGGCGTCGTGATGGTGAACTTCTTCTCGGGGTTTATTCACCCCGAGTCGGCTCGTCGGCGAGCCAACATGTTTCAGGTAAGCCGGGAACTGCGCGAGAAGCACCCAACAGACGAAGCCTACAAGGCTGCTCGACGACGCTGGGAGGCGGCGAATCCGATTGAACGTGGATCGGCGCACGATGTGGTGGATCACATCGAGCAAGTGATTCGAGTGGCGGGGATCGATCATGTGGGGCTGGGCTCGGACTACGACGGCATCACCATGACGCCGCGACAATTGGAAGATGTCTCCACGTTCCCCGTGATTACTCAAGAATTGCTGAATCGCGGCTACAAACCCGATCAGATCCATCGCTTGATGAGCGGCAATGTGCTGCGAGTGATGAAGCGGGCGGAAGAAGTGGCGAAGTCCATGCAATAGCTTCGCTCAACGCATCTGCAATCGTAACTACCTTGGTCGCTCAAGACGCGGCAACGGCCGACGCTGATTTTTTGGAAACTGGTTCTCCATGACTCCTCGATTCGATGATCAAGATGGTTCGCGCCGCCCTCCTCGACGGCCTCCTTTCGGAGGAGGAGGAGTAGGTGGTGGTGGTGGTGGACGGGGTGGTAGCGGTCGAGGAGGCGGCAGTTACGGAGGCGGCGGTTACGGAGGACCACGCGGCGGTGCTCGCGGGGATTTTCGCGGGGGCCCTCGGAGCGAGGGATATCCTGACGAAGGTCGCAGTGGAGGTGGACACGATCTGCCGGGCGCGTCGTTGCCTGTCCCCCCGGGACTCAACCGTTCGCTCGAAGCGCCGCGTGAGTTGCCCGAAGTCTATTTGCAGACTCCCACCAGTCATCCCTTGGTGTACCGCAAGCGGATCAATCGAGTTTTAGGAAATCCGCGAGCGGGCGATCTGGTCGTCGTTTACCACTCAGACAACGAACTTCTCGGATACGGGCTCTACAATCCCAAATCCGAGATGGCGGTACGAATGCTGCAGTGGAATGGCGAACCGCCGGGTGAGTTGTTTTGGGAGGAGCGGTTAGCGGAAGCGGTAAGCCTCCGTCGCGACCTGCTGAAACTCGACGAAGTCACGGACGCCTACCGGCTGGTGCATGCCGAGTCGGACGGACTCTCGGGGCTTGTCATCGACAAACTGGGCGATGTCCTTTCCGCCGAGGTGTTTTCGCTGGCGATGTGGCAGCGAGCGGAGGAGATTGTACGTCGGTTAGCCGTTCGCTGTGGAATCAGTCGCTGGACGATTCGCGCCGCGCCCCACACGTTGGCGCAAGAGGGGTTCTTGGGCGAACCGCGGGCTTCGGAGGGTTTTCCGGAGCGAGTAACGATTCAGGAGTTTGGCACGCGGTTCCGCGTCCGTTTCGCGGGCGGACATAAGACCGGCTTTTTCTGCGATCAGCGTGATAATCGGCGACAGCTAGCGTCGTACTGCGCCGATCGATCGGTGCTTGATCTGTGCTGCTATTCGGGTGGATTCGCGGTTCAAGCCAAGCGATTGGGCAAGGCGGCCGAGGTGACGGCGGTCGACTTGGACGAGGCGCCGTTGCAGTTGGCTCGCGAAAACGCCAACCTCAACCAAGTGCGAGTGAACTTCGTACAAGCCGACGCCTTTGCCTACATGCGCGACATGCTGCGACTTAATCGACAGTACGACGTCGTGGTGCTCGACCCGCCTAAACTGATCACCAATCGAGCGGAACTGGAAGAGGGGACGCAAAAGCACTTCGACTTGAACCGACTTGCCATGCAGTTGGTCAAACCGGGCGGCGTGTTGTTGACGTGCAGTTGCGCCGGTTTGTTGCCCGAGGACGAGTTCTTCAAGATGCTCTGCGCAGCGGCTCGGCAAGCAGGTCCGCTGCTCGAAGGCCAAATTACACCCAATGGCCGTCCACGTCATGCCGCGAGAACTCTCCAGGTGCTCGCGCGTACGGGAGCGGCGGCGGACCACCCCGTCGTGGCTCATTGCCCCGAGACGGCTTACCTCAAGGCATTCTGGCTGCGACTGCTGTGAAGGATCGACTGTGAACAATCGACGACGGTCGAAGGCAGGAACCTAAGCGATGACCACGACAGACGAAGAACTAGCGCGCGGTTGGCGAGTACATCAGGCGGGCGATAAGGTCGCGGCCGAACGGATCTATCGAGACACCTTGGCCCGCGACCCCAACAGCGCCAATGGCTGGTGCTACCTAGGCATCGCCCTGCACGACCAAGAGCGGTTCGATGAATCGGTGGCCGCCTATCGGCAAGCTCTGCGGCTCCAGCCGCAGTTCCCCGTTGCTTTGAATAATCTGGGGAACACGTTTCGCTCGCAGCGTCGCCTGAAGGAAGCGTTGACGTGCTTCGACGAAGCCATCCGCTTGAAGCCCGATTACCTCAACGCCCACAAGAACAAGGGAACTGCGCTGCTGTGGGAGGGCTTTATTCCCGAAGCGCTCGCCTGCTACTCGCAAGCGCTCGCCCTGGCGCCCGAAGACGCCGAGTCGCACAAGAATGTCGGCGTGATTCGCCTGTTGCAAGGCAATTTCGCGGAAGGGTGGCGAGAATACGAGTGGCGGCAAAAAGCGGTTGCTCGCCTGCTCCCCGACGTTGAGCTACCGCGATGGGCCGGCGAGTCGCTCGCCGGTCGCACGATCTTGCTGGTCAGCGAACAGGGCCTGGGCGACACCATCCAATTCGTCCGGTATGCGGAGCTGCTCAAACAGCGATACAACTGTCGAGTGGCATTGGCAACGCTCAAACCGCTGCTTCCTTTGTTGGCTCGTTACCCAGCCATCGACGAGTTATCGGTAATGGGGGAAGCAATTCCGCGAGCCGATTTTTGGCTGCCGCTTCTGAGTTTACCGCTGGCGTTGGGGCATGAGAGCGTCGAGAGTTTTCCCACTCAAGCCAGTTATTTGACGGCGCCAGAGGACTTGATTGAGCGATGGCGACAAGAGCTATCGGCTTATCCAGGGTTCAAGATCGGCGTGGCTTGGGCGGGCAGCGCGAGTTATCAGGCGGATCGCTATCGGAGCTTTCCACTCAAACAGTTGCTCGCTCCGTTTGCTCGCTTGGCGGGCGTGCGATTCTTCAGCCTGCAGAAAGGCCCTGGCGTTGAACAGTTACAGACCACCGCCGGGTTGGCGGATGTGGTCGACTTTGGAGATCGCTTGGACGCGTCGGGGCCGTTTCTCGATACGGCCGCAATCATGAAGAACCTGGACCTCGTCATCACGGCCGATTCGGCGGCGGGACATTTGGCGGGCGCCCTGGGAGTCCCCTACTGGCTCGCCCTGTCCAAGGTTCCCGATTGGCGCTGGATGCTCGACCGAGACGACTCGCCATGGTATCCCTCCGTGCGTCTCTTCCGTCAGAACACCATGGGCGATTGGAATGACGTGTTCCAGCGGATGGCCGACGCCGTGGTCGCCGAAACACCTCCAGTGCGACTGAAACGACCCGCGGAATATCGCGTGGCGACGACCGGCCACAATCGACTGGCTCTCACTCGCCATGGCCTGTTGCTCTACAACCGCCATGATCGCTACATCGGTCGATCGATCGAACAGTATGGCGAATTCTCGGAGTGGGAATGCGAGCTCTTTCGGCAGCTGTTGCGACCGGGAGCGGTCGTGATTGAAGCGGGCGCGAATATCGGCTCGCACACGGTTCCGCTCGCCAAGATCGTGGGGCCAGCGGGCCGAGTGTACGCGTTCGAGCCGCAGCGGATTGTGTTTCAAACGTTGTGCGCCAACGTAGCGTTGAACAGCTTGGACCAGGTGGATTGCCGCTGCGAGGCCTTGGGAACAACGCCCGGCTCGATCGTCGTCCCTCGCCTGGATTACGACCAAGAAAACAATTTCGGTGGACTTGGGCTGGGGCAGTATCAAACTGGCGAGCAGGTGGCAGTGACCACCATCGATGGCTTGAATCTGGAGCGGCTAGACTTCCTGAAGGCCGACGTCGAAGGGATGGAACTCGACGTGCTGCGAGGCGCCTCCGCGACGCTCGAGCGTCATAAGCCGCTGCTTTATCTGGAGAACGATCGACAAGACCGCTCCCCGGCCCTCTTGGGTCATCTCTTGGGCATCGGCTATCGACTCTATTGGCATCTCCCGCCCATGTATTCGCCGCAAAACTACTACGCAAATGCGGAGAACATTTTCGGCGGCATTGTCTCGGTCAACGTCTTTGGCGTTCATGAGTCCCATAAGGCGAATGTGGTGGGACTAAAACCGATTACGGCGGCTCACGAGTTTTGGCGGGAGTAGTGGACGAACGGCCGTCCGACATGCGAAACTTAGGGACATTCGAAGTTCCGCTGGCATGCCAACAGCGGAGCATTGGGCGGTTGCTCCAGTTTCACTCCACCTGACGTTTCGAGCGTTTCCATGAATCAAACCACGCGGCGTTCCGTTCTGCTCCAAGGGATTTCACTCGCGGGCGCGATGGCGCTGAACAAGGTATCGAGTGCGATCGACCCGATCGCTCGCAACGGCAAACCCAAGTTCAAGTTCAGCCTCGCCGCCTACAGCTACCGCGAACTGCTCAACGGCAAGTCGGCCAAACTGACTCTGGAGGATTTCGTCCGCGACTGCGCTGCCATGGGACTCGAAGGGACCGAGCTCACTTCGTACTACTTTCCCAAGGACTTGACGACCGACTACCTGAGAAACCTGAAGAAGCTGTGCTTCGAGTTGGGATTGGATGTCAGCGGCACGGCGGTCGGCAACGACTTTGGGCATCCACCGGGCGAGAAGCGAGACGAACAGATCGCCATGGTCAAGAAGTGGGTCGACTATGCCGAGATTCTTGGCGCGCCGGTCATTCGCGTTTTCGCGGGTCATGCCAAGGCGGGCGCTTCGCCCGAAGAATCACACAAGTTGATGGTGGCGGGTTTGGAAGAGTGCTGTGACTATGCGGGTAAGCACGGCGTGATCCTGGCGCTGGAAAATCATGGCGGTCCGACCGCCACGGCCGAGGGACTGCTGGCATTCGTCAAGGATGTGAAGAGTCCCTGGTTTGCGGTCAATCTGGATTCGGGGAACTTCAATACTCCCGATCTTTACGGCGATCTGGCGAAAATCGCTCCCTACGCCGTGAACGCTCAGATCAAGGTGGTGGTGCACGGCCCCGAGAAGAAGAAACAGCCCAGCGACTTTGGGCGGCTGGCCAAAATCCTCCGGGATGTCGGCTACCGCGGCTATGTCGTGTTGGAATACGAAGAGCCGGGGGATCCGCGCGTCGAGTGCCCCAAGTTCGTTGATCAATTGCGAACGGCTTTCGCGTAAGCCGACAGTCAGGGAACTGCCTCGGCGACTTGCTCCCCCTTTTCCGCCGTGACAAGGAGGGGTAACTTGGCGTCGTTCCTGGGAATTTCGCGACTTCGATGCCAGCCGCGTCGCTGGTTCGGCGGGTCGCGGAACCCGTGAAGCATCTCGCGTCTCGGTGGTTTTGGGGGCTCCCACTACCCCGGATGCGACAAGGCACTAGAGTGGGATCGTATTCAACTGGGATTGTCCATATTCGATAAGGAGTTGGTTTGATGAGTTCGCTCGTAACACAGCCCGCGCCGGCGTTCAAGGCGACCGCCGTGATGTCCGATGGTTCGTTCAAGGAAATCAGCCTGGCTGATTACCGCGGCAAGTACGTGGTGCTGTTCTTCTATCCGCTCGACTTCACCTTCGTTTGCCCCACCGAGATCATCGCGTTTTCGGAACGAGCAGCCGACTTCGAAAAGCTGAACGCTCAATTGATCGGCGTCTCGATCGATAGCCATTTCACTCACTTGGCTTGGCGTAACACGCCGCGAGCGGAAGGCGGCTTGGGACAGATCAACTATCCGCTGGTCGCTGACCTGAACAAGCGCATTTCGCAAGACTACGGTGTGCTGCTCGGCGCCGGAATCGCCCTCCGCGGCCTGTTCCTCATCGACCGTGACGGCGTGGTGCGTCACGAGGTGGTGAACGATCTGCCGCTGGGTCGTAGCGTGGACGAGGCGCTACGAGTCGTTCAAGCATTGCAGCACTTCGAGCAGCATGGCGAAGTGTGCCCGGCCAACTGGCAATCGGGCGCTCGCACCATCAAGCCGACGGTTGCGGACAGCAAGACGTTCTTCAATGCTGAATACGGCAAGTAGTTCAAGAACTTGTCCTTGATCTAGCTGCGGGACTCAAGGGCGAGCCCTTGATGTCCCGCGACGCTTCCCGCCGGTTTCTCGACGGGTGCGAGGTGCGGGGAGCGATTCTGGCCCCACCCGCTCCGATTAGTCGCCAAGATCCTTCTGCCCCGCCACTCGCTCTCTCGCCCGGCCCACCTATCGCTAGAGGTGCTTGATGTCGAAGATTGGACGAATCGTCGCAGTTTTGGGGATGCAGATTTCCGTCTGGCTGGCGGGAGTCGCCTGCGGTGCGTGGGGAATAGCGGCCGAGCCGCCCGCGGGATTCCGCCGTGTCTTCAATGACACGGATTTGACCGGCTGGCATGGCATGGCTCACTTCGACCCCTACAAGCTCGAGGCGATGACGCCCGAGGAACGCGAGAAGAAGTTAGCCGCGGACACCGAGGATGCTCGCAAGCATTGGCGAGTGGAAAGCGGCGAACTGGTGAACGATGGCCACGGGACTTATCTGACGACCGACGAGGAGTTCGGCGACATCGAATTCCATGTGGAATACAAGACCGTCGCGTTGGCGGATAGCGGCATTTACCTGCGAGCCACTCCGCAGGTGCAGATTTGGGACTACACCAAAGCAGGTGGCAAGTGGGATCGCGGCGCCGACAAGGGGTCGGGAGGACTCTTCAACAATGCGAAAGGCGCTCCGGGGCGTGATCCGCTGATCTTGGCGGATAAGCCGTTCGGCGAGTGGAATTCGTTTCGCATCACGATTGTGGGCGAGCGAACCACCGTCTATCTGAATGACAAGCTCGTCGTGGATCGGGCTCGATTAGAGAACTACTGGCAGCGCGACAAGCCCTTGCGCCGCCGCGGGCCGATTCAACTGCAAACACATGGCGGCGAGATCCGCTGGCGAAACCTGTTTGTGCGAGAGATTCCCGCCGAGGAAGCAAACGCGTATCTGCGAGCAGTGCGTGGCGAAGGCTACAAGGATCTCTTTAACGGCAAGGATCTCGACGGCTGGGACGGCGCCGTGGCGGACTACGAAGCGAAAGAAGGAGTGATCGTCTGCAAACCGGGCAAGGGAGGAGTCCTGTTCACGAAAGAGGAGTTCACCGACTTTGCGTTCCAGGTGGAATACAAGATGCCCGCCGCTGGCAACAACGGATTGGCGTTGCGTTACCCCGGACAAGGTCGTGCGTCGTATGTCGGCATGTGCGAGATTCAATTGCTGGATGACGAAGATGCCAAGTACGCGAAGCTCGACCCACGTCAGTACACAGGTTCTGTTTACGGCATGGCCGCTCCCGCTCGCGGTTTCAACCGCCCGCTGGGTGAATGGAATTTCATTGAAGTCGAGGTGAAAGGTCCGGTTATACATGTCGAATTGAACGGCACTCGCATCGTCTCTTCCGACGTCAGCAAGATCACTCAATTCATGGGCGACTTGCCTCATCCCGGCAAGGATCGCTTGAGTGGTTCCGTGGGGTTCGCGGGTCATAACGACCCGGTCGCCTTCCGTAACGTGCGAATCAAGCCGCTCCAGTAATCAGCGACCTCACGTCACTTCTCGATCAACCGGCAACTCGATCCATAGTCGTGGATCGCTCCGCGATCCAACGCTTTTGTTCCGGTACGTTGGCTCGCAGAGCGATCCACGACGATAGGAATCCCAACGACTCGCCGCACGGCGCCCGCGCACCGTCTCCTTTCACGTTACAATGAAGGCAGCGTGAGAGGAGACGAACATGGGACGCGTCGTGGTCGTGCTCGGCGGGAACGCGTTTGTCGCTCCCGGCCAACGGTTGTCGATCGAAGGGCAGATCCAGTTTGCTCACCAGTCGATGGCGGCTCTAGCGCCGCTGCTGGACGACGACACCGAGCTCTTGATTTCCCACGGCAATGGTCCTCAGGTCGGCCAAATCCTCACGCGGGTTGAGGCCGCGCTGGGCAAGGCCTATCCGCTGCCGCTGGAAGTATGTGTCGCCGAGTCGCAGGGGGAACTGGGTTACGTTCTCCAACAAGCGATCCACAATGTGCTGCTGAGTCGTGGAGTGACTCGACCGTCGGCGGTCATCCTCAGCCGCGTGGAAGTCGATCCCGCGGATGAGGCGTTTAGCCACCCAACGAAGCCGATCGGCGTCTTCTACGACGCCGATCAAGCAGAACGATTGAAGTCTCTCGGTTTCGCCATGACCGAGGACTCGGGGCGAGGCTGGCGTCGAGTGGTCCCTTCGCCGAGGCCTCGTACGGTGCTCGAGTTGCAGGTAGTTCGACGATTGTTGGAAGAACGCGTGATCGTGATCGCGGCGGGCGGCGGCGGAATCCCGGTGGCTCGAGGTGCGGGCGTGTGGGCAGGCGTCGAAGCGGTGATCGACAAAGACCTGACCGGCGCCTTGCTCGCCCGCCAACTTAACGCCGACCAGTTCATCATTCTCACCAATGTACCGTGCGCGTACCTTCATTTTCGATCAGCGTCCCCGCAGCCTATCGCGCATATGTCGGCGAACGAGGCGCGACAGTGGATCAAGGAAGGTCAATTTGCGCCGGGGAGCATGTTGCCCAAAATCGAAGCGGCGGTGGAATTCGTCGAGCATACGGGCCGGGAAGCGATCGTGTGCAATCCGGCCAATTTACACCTCGCGCTACAAGGCGAAGCTGGTACTCGAGTGAGTCCGCGCGCAGCCCCAAATTCACAACCTGATCATCTCGCCGCGGAGCCACTTGACCGACCCGATATTCGCTCGCTCGCCGCCTCGCCCCATCGAAAGTCGGCGGTGGAATCTCGCCTCCCCTATCGCAGTCTCATCTTGGGCGCCGCGGGACGCGACTTCCATAACTTTCTCACGTTCTTCCGCGATCGTCCCGAGTTTGAAGTGTGCGGGTTTACGGCCGCGCAAATCCCTTTCATCGAGCAGCGAGAGTTTCCGGCGTCGCTGTCGGGACCGCTTTACGAACGGCCCTTGCCAATTTACTCGGAAGAGCGATTGGGGGAACTCATTCAGCGACTCGCGATCGATTTCGTCTTCCTGGCGTATAGCGACTTGTCGCACGAGGAAGTGATGCATCGAGCGAGTATCGCGCACGCCCATGGGGCGAGCTTCGCGCTGTTGGGCCCCAAACACACGCAACTCATCGCGTCCAAACCTGTCATCTCGGTGACCGCGGTGCGAACGGGCGCCGGGAAGAGCCCCATCTCCCAATTCCTTGCCCAGCGATTGCGAGAGCAAGGCCAGCGGGTGGGAGTGTTGCGACATCCCATGCCCTATGGCGACTTGGAACGACAACGCGTGGAGCGAATTGCGAGTTGGGAGGATCTGGTTCGCTATCAATGCACGGTCGAGGAGCGCGAGGAATATGAACCGTACGTTGAGTTGGGAATCCCCATCTTCGCGGGCGTTGATTACGCCAGCGTGTTGATGGCCGCGGAGCAAGAAGCGGACCTGATCTTGTGGGATGGCGGCAATAACGACTTTTCGTTCCTTCGACCCGACTTGTCGATCGTCGTTGTCGACGCATTACGTCCCGGGCATGAGTATCAGTACCACCCAGGCGAATCCAATGCGAGATCCGCCGACGTACTCGTGATCAACAAAGTAAGTCGGGTATCGGAGTCGACGCGGAGTCAACTGCGAGAGGAACTCAGACGACTGAATTCAACGGCCGACATCATCGAAGCAGAACTGGAACTGACAGTAACGCCCGACGATGCGATTGCTGGCCGGCGAGTGCTCGTGGTCGAGGATGGTCCAACTTTGACGCATGGAGGCATGGCTTATGGGGCTGGCATGATCGCCGCTCGCGAAGGCCGAGCCGGCGGCATTGTCGACCCGCGCCCCGCCGCGGTAGGCACTCTCGCCCAGGCCTACTCGCAATTCCCCCATCTCGAGGCAGTTGTGCCGGCGTTAGGCTATTCCCCGCAACAGCTAGACGACTTGGCTCGTACCATTAATGAAAGCGGCGCCGAGTTGATCATTGACGCGAGTCCTTGTAGCCTGGAACGGCTGATTTCGATCAGGCAACCGATCGTGCGGGTGCGATATCGCTTCCAACAGTTGACGGGGCCTGATTTGATGCCACTCGTCGAACGTATTGTGCGAAAACCCCGGACTATCGAATCATGACGGCCAAATCTGCGAACGTGCTTGCCAATCGTTGGTTGTGGTCCGCGCGGCGAGTTGCTCTTCTCGTGATCAGCACGCTGATCGTAGCGACATTGGTCGCCCGTGAGCGATCCGTTGAATCGGATGAGCCCCAAAGAAATTCGACTGCGATCCTGCTCGACAAAGACAAAGAAGAGTCGTTGGCGTTGTTCCGCAAGAAAATCGAGCCCGCGCTCAAGCAGCACTGCTTCGAGTGTCACTCGAAGGACGCGGAAGAAGTAAAGGGAGAGTTGCTGCTCGATAGCCGTGAAGGTTTACGCCGAGGCGGCCCCAATGGACCGGCGGTCGTGCCGGGAGATGTGGAAGCAAGTTTCCTGATTCGCTCGATTCGCTACAAGGAGGATGACTACAAAATGCCGCCGCGGGGGCGTTTGGATGACGACGTGATTCGTGACTTTGAAGCTTGGGTAAAGAGCGGCGCCGAGGATGGCCGGTAAGAGCCCTCGCAAGTCCTGCAGACCTGCCTGCAAGAGACCTGCTCGCCAGAGATCGGGTCCCGTCCGACCTCTTTAGGCCATTCGCGTGCTAAGCAACTGTGTATACGACTGAAAGAACTGGCCCCGCGTCAGGACCGCGTGGCAGCCCGCGGCCATCGCGGCACGCAGCAAATCGTCATCCACGTGCGGTCCGAAGGCGACCACATGGGCCTGCGGAGCTTGAGCCAAGAGCGCGGGGACGACACTGGCCAACTCGAGCCCCGGCGTCGTCAAGTCAATCAACACGAGCGATACTCCCGCTGGGGCGCTGGCATCAAGCAAGCGATCGGGCGACATCACTATTTCCAACGTCTTGCCCAGCGTGTTGGCCGCCGCCAACACTCGCGACGAGAACATCAAGTCGGCAGTGAGAAATAGACCTTTCATCGCGAGCGAGCCACCACAAATTCGGCGAGTAATTGTAACGTTTGTTTCGCGGGTCCCTCGGGCAGCGAGTGCAAACGGCTGGCTGCTCGTCGAGCGTATTCGATGGCGACGTTCCGCGTGTAGGTGAACGAACCATGGCGTTCGAAACTTGGAGCGAGGATCGCCAGCGGATGGTCGACTTCTCCCAGGAGGGCTGACAACAACAGCCTGCGTTCGTCGCCGCTCGCTCGCGACAGCACATGCAGGATGGGCAAAGTCGGACGCTGTTTTGAAAGGTCGGTGCCTAAGGACTTGCCGGTGGTCTGTTCATCGCCTTGCAGGTCGAGCAGATCGTCGGCGATTTGGAAGGCGATGCCTAGTTCGCGGCCGTACGCGGCCATCTCGGCGGTCAACTCGGGCGACGCCCCGGCGTAGTGGGCGCCCAAATGACAACTCACCGCGCACAACTCGGCCGTCTTGGCCTCGATGATTGAGAAGTACTCCGCCTCGTTCAGGTCGAAGCGTCCGCGAATCCCCTTCTGCCTCAATTCGCCTTCACACACGATATTCGTGGCGTGTCCAATCAGCCGACAGGCCAGCGTCGTGGGCAACGTGCTGGCCAGATAGAACGCATGAGTAAATAAGAAGTCGCCGAGCAGAACGCTGGCTTCGTTATCCCAGCGGGCATTGACCGTCGCCAAATGTCGACGTAGATCGGCTTCGTCGATAACGTCGTCATGCACCAGCGTCGCCGTATGAATCATCTCGACAACCGTGGCCAGCGTCAGATGGTCTGGCTGGACGGGACCGACGGCTTTGGCGGCGAGCAGCAGCAAAGCGGGTCGTAGTCGTTTGCCGCCCAGCAAGCAGCCGTACCGCACCAGTTCGTCGACATACGGATAATCGCTGCGCAATTCGCTGCGCAACCGCTGCTCGACTTCGTCAAGTTCCGCCGCAATCGGCGCGAACAACGTTTCTCGCAGACTGATTCCGGGATCATCGGTCGTCTGGCCGGGGGACGGGGGAGAAGCGGAGAGGGGCGTCATGTTGGCTATTCCTCACTATTGCCGCGCGAGCGAACCCAATGGCCGCTCCGGCCGCCCGACTTTTCCACCAGTCGGACAGCTTCGATCGCCATCCCGCGATCGACCGCCTTGCACATGTCGTAAATGGTCAACCCCGCGACCGAGACCGCGGTCAGCGCCTCCATTTCGACCCCAGTCCGAGCCGTGACCTTCACGGTGGCTTCGATCCGCACCGATTGGTCGTCGGGAAAATCGAAGGCGAGGGTGACGGCGTCGAGCGGGAGCGGATGACACAGCGGAATCAGGTCGGCCGTTTTCTTGGCGGCCATAATCCCGGCCAACCGCGCGACTTCCAGCACGTCCCCCTTCGCGAACCCACGATCACGAATTCGCATCTGGGTTTCCGGCTGCATCGTGATTCGACCCTCGGCTCGAGCCACGCGAGTCGTCACGGATTTTTCGCCCACGTCGACCATGCGGCTTGCGCCGTGATCATCGAAATGGGTCAAATCGGCCATGAGCGGGTTTCCAAAGGTCAAAGGCTGGAGAGCGCCATTGTAAGCCAACTCGCCCGACCACGGGCAGGGGACTCACAACACTCCCCTAACCGCAACTCGCCTCCCGATGTAACCGACGACGGGATCAATGTTTGTCGATTAGAGTCGGAATGGGTAAGATATGACCTCCCACCCTTTCGTCCCCCGCCCCTCGACGAGGTCTCTCGATGATCGCGTTCGGTCGTTTCACCGCCTCGGACGGCGTACGTTTGGATCGTCGAGCTTTTGTGACGGCTGGAGCGACTCTTCCCTGGCTGTCCGCGTTCGGCGGCATCCACGAGCTTCAGGCAGCGGAAAACGCAGCTCGCGCAAAGTCGACCATTTTCGTCTGGCTCTGGGGCGCCCCCAGTCACCTCGACACCTTCGACCCGAAACCCACGGCGCCCAGCGGCTATCGCGGACCGTTCGCCTCCATCGCCACTCGCACCCCTGGCGGCCGAGTTACCGAGCTGTTGCCGCGCCTGGCGGCTCGCAGCCACCTTTACTCCATCGTTCGCTCCCACATCACTCATGACGGCGGCCATCCGCAAGCCGGAACGCTCGGCATGACCGGCTACAAGGAGGGGCCCGGCCCCGTTCAACCTTGTTTTGGTTCCATCGTGGCCCGGCATCGAGGCCCTGGCGTGCTCCCCCCCTACGTAATGCTCGGCAAGGGAGTGCCGCGCGATGTCGTCAAGCAGGTCGTGGGCTATGGCGGCGGGGACTGGGGCAAGGCGTACGATCCGTTCCTCGTCCATTGCGATGAGGTGGGAGAAGTCGCCATCCCCGCACTCGAAATGCTGGAGGGCCTCACCCCACAGCGTCTAGCCGACCGCCAAGCGCTTGCCAAACAACTCGATTTGTTCGAGCGACGCGTGGCGGAGCCGCAATTTGCGGCCTGGAATCGCAGCCTTCAGCAGGCTCACACTCTATTGACCACCCGCTCGGCCGTCGCCGCACTCGACCTTAGCCGCGAGCCCGAATCGCGACGCGAATCGTACGGACAAACGGCTTTCGGCCAAAGCCTTCTACTGGCTCGACGATTGGTCGAGGCGGACGTGCCGTTCATTCACGTGAATTGGAGCGAGTATGTGGAGGCGTTGACCCCCAACACGGACTTTGGCTGGGACACTCACATCCACAATTTCGACCTCCTGCCAACTCGACATTGCCCGATCTTCGACCGCGCCTTTGCCGCCCTGCTCGACGACCTCCACGACCGCAATCTGCTCGACTCAACGCTGGTCGTCTGCATGGGTGAATTCGGGCGTACGCCGAAAATCAACAACCGAGCGGCTCGCGATCATTGGCCTCAGTGCTACTTCTCGCTCTGGGCCGGCGGCGGCGTTAAACCAGGTCGCATTGTCGGCGCCAGTGATGCGAAGGGCGAACACCCAATTACTCGTCCCATCGAACCGCCCGCCATCGGGGCGACCATCTGCGACTTGATGGGCGTCAACAGCGTCGTTCGAGCTCAGTTGAACGCCTTGCCCGGCGGGGCGGCCATCGAGGAATTACTGTGAGAAATTCACTCGTCGTTCGCTGGCATCTCGCAGCTGCCGGTTGGCCAGCGAGTCGCTGT
Source organism: Pirellulales bacterium (assembly GCA_046349915.1). Taxonomy (GTDB): domain Bacteria; phylum Planctomycetota; class Planctomycetia; order Pirellulales; family Pirellulaceae; genus CAIXSC01. Next base: position 139,560 of record JAXMBL010000006.1, read on the forward strand.
TGGGCGCTGCTGCTGACCTTGCTCGCCTTATCATCGTCCTGGGTCGAGTCGGCTGAACCGAGACGATTGACGTTCGATGGGCAAGTGAAAACCGCCCCGGTCTTTGTCGAGGGCGGCAAAGCTCTGGTTTACTCGGCGCAAACACGATTCAACCAACTCACGCTGCTACGCATCCCCGTCGACGTCAACGATGTCGCTAGCAAGGCGACTCCCGAGTCGTTGCACCCATCGGCGACCACCTCCGAGCTATCTCCCGCGTACTCTAAGGACGAGCAGGTCTTTTCGTACATTCGCAACAACGGCAACCTGCACGTGGCGCTGGTTATCGAGGATCGAGCCGCCGCTCAGACTCGCGAAATCGATCCCGGCGGCGGATTTGCGGGCATTCAGTACGCCACGGTGGCGCCGAACGGCAAACGGATCGCGTTTGCGTTTCCCGAGCGGGGCGGGGGTCAGCAGATTTGGGAGATTGGAGTCGATGGGCAAGACAAGCGAGCGCTCACATCCGATTCGTCCTTCGACTCGTGTCCCGCGTATTCGCCCGACGGACGTCTACTCGCTTTCGCCTCGACTCGATCGGGCAATTTTGACATACATGTGATGACGTTGCCGGGAGGAGTGATCAATCCAGTGACCTCCCATCGTGGAATCGACTTACATCCGTCTTGGTCGCCCGATGGTCGACGAATCGCCTATACGAGCTTGCGAGGCGGCAACTACGACGTGTTTGTGGTCGACGCGGACACGGCGCCGCCGCTGGTTGATACCGCCGACGACGCGGTCATTGATCTTGAATCGAACGTCCCCGACCCACAGGCGGTCCGCGTCACCACTCACGCGGAACGGGACGACTATCCAACGTGGCATCCCGCTGGCCGCCATCTCGTCACGGTGTCGGAACGCCAGGGAAAACACGATCTCTACCTCTGGGAAGTGCGACCTCAATAGGGAACCGCAAAATGCCAATCGATCCCGCCAAGACGAAGATAGATAGCCAATGGGCTCACACCAGTCCCCTGATCGCCTGTCGCTTCGATCCCCTGGGAAGATTCGTTTTCACTTCCGCGGAAGACAACACCATCCAACGCTGGGAACTGACGAAAGGCGAGAAAACCGCCTGGGGAGGCCACGATAGTTGGGTGTTCGCCCTGGGAGTCACTCCGGATGGCGCCACGTTGATCAGCGGCGGCGGCGACGGACGATTGATCTGGTGGAACGCGGCGGACGCTAAACCCGAAGCCGTGCGGCGAGTGGACGCTCACCAAGGCTGGATCCGCCAACTGTCGATCAGCGCGGATGGACAAGCGGTCGCGACCGCGGGCAACGACCAAAAAGTACGGCTTTGGAAAGTCGCCGACGGCGCCCTTCTGCGTGAATTCCATGGCCACGAGAATCAGGTCTACTCGGTGCTGTTCCACCCCGCGGGAACGTGGGTCTTGAGCGGCGATTTGTTGGGATTCGTACGTCAGTGGGATGTTTCGACCGGCGCCTCGGCCCGGCAATTCGAAGCCAAAGATCTCCACTCGTACAACGGCGGCCAAGGGGTGCACTTCGGCGGGATTCGAGCGATCGCGTTAAGTCGCGATGGTAAGCAAATGGCCTGCGGCGGTCTTCACAAAGCCGAAAACCCGCTCGGCGCCGTCCACGAACCACTGATGGTCATCTTCGACTGGGAGTCTCAAAAAGTCGTTCAGTCGTGCGTGGCCGATGGCGCCAAAGGAAGCCTCTGGCGACTCGTGCAGCATCCCGAAGGGCTCTGGATCGGGGCCTCCGGTGGAAGCAGCGGCGGCTTCCTACACTTCTGGAAATCCGACCAAGCCAAGGAATCTCATCGGTTCCAACTACCCAACCTGGCCCGTGACTTCGACCTCAACGCAGACAGTTCCCGCTTCGCCACCACGCACTACGACAAACACCTAAGAATAGGCAGCTTTGAGAAAGGATGAAGGATGAAGGAAGAAGAGTGAAGGGTGAAAACCAACAACGAATGACGAATGACGAATGACGAATGACGAATGACTAATGACCAATCCCCACATGGTTGAGCAAAACCTGCTTGACCGCTGTCGGAACAATTCGGTCCGCGGACAGGAGGTCTTTGCGAGCGGTGATGAAGACGGGAGACTCGTTGGGATCGTCGGTCGGTAAACCATGAGACCCTCGCACCTGCTCGCCGTGCGTTGGGATCACCTCCAGTAGGGCGCGGAAGCCCAGTTTTCGCTTGGCGAGCGTCGCGGCAATCTTCAGCTTGGGCCACGCGATCGCTGGATCGATGAACAGCTCGGCGGGATCGTACCCAGGCTTGCGATGGATATCGACCGTGCGAGCGAAATCGGGCATGGCTTGATCATTCAGCCAAAAGTAGTAAGTGAACCAGGCGTCGGGTTCGGCCAATACGACGAGTTCTCCGGCTCGCGAATGATCGAGATGGAGTTCTTGGCGAGCTTCACCGGCGTACACGCGAGCGACGCCGGGCGTTCGCGAAATCAGCGTCTGCACTTCGGCGAGTCGTCGGGGATCGTTGACATAGACGTGGGCGACTTGATGGTCCGCGACGGCGAAGGCGGCGCTGGCGCCGGCGTCCAGCAATTCTCGCCCTAACTCGACTCGCACCGCCAACAGTCCGGCCTCGCGCAGCACGCGGTTCAAATGGACGGGGCGCGATACGGGGGCGATGCCGTATTCGCTGAGCAACACGACTTGAGTGCCTCGCTGGTCGAAGAAGTCGAGCAATTGTCCGACGACCGCATCGACCTCGCGTAAGTCTTGTGCGACTTGAGTAAGGTCGGGGCCCCAGCGTTGCAAGCCGTAGTCGAGATGCGGGAGGTAAATCAAGGTGATTGCGGGAGCGTGGCGTTCAACCACTTTTTGGGACGAGTCGGCGATCCATTGGGTCGAGGCGATGGTGGTCGCGGGTCCCCAGAATTGAAACAAGGGGAATGTGCCCAGTTCCGCCTGCAAGGATTCACGCAGATCCGCGGGATGGCTATAGACGTCGGGGAGTTTCCGACCATCGCTGGGGTACATGGGACGCGGCGTGACGCTGAAGTCCGCCGACGAATACATGTTGTACCACCAGAACATATTCGCGCAGGTGACGCTTGGGTCGGTTCGTCGAGCGGTCTCCCACAGTTTCTCGCCGGCGACCAGCCGATTGGATTGACGCCAGAATCGCACTTCGCAATCGTCACGAAAGTACCAGCCGTTACCAACGATTCCGTGTTGATCGGGCCACAGTCCCGTCAGATAGGTCGATTGCACCGAACAGGTGACGGCGGGAACCACGGGGGCGATCGTGGCCAGTCGACCACGATTCGCAAAGTCGGCGATTCGCGGCGTATTCGCCCCAATCAAGCCAGGGGTTAGTCCAACGACATTAATGACCGCGAGCGATGCCATGGGGTTATTCACCAGCGCCAAGCACGATGGCGACCAGTCCTTCTTGTCCTTGTCGAACGATCCCTAGTTCCACCGACTCGCCTGGCCGCTTCATCTCTACGACCGACAGGAGATCGTCAGCCGATCGCACTTTCTTGCCATCGATGGCGACGATCAAATCCGCTTGGCTGCGATCGAGACGCTGTTCTTCGTACACGAAGGGACCGCGTCGTTTTTGAGTCTTCACAACGCGAAACCCCTGGACGCCTGCGCGTTCCGCGGGACCGCCGGGTGTAAGCGTTACGACGACCAATCCACGTTCGGTTTCGAGCACTCGAGTGATCCCAATGTCTGGTCGAATCACTCGACCGTTCTGAATCAACTGAGGCACCACCCGAGCCAGTGTATTCACCGGAATCGCGAATCCAACCCCCGTATTCTCCCCCGTGCTACTCGCAATCGCCGTATTCATGCCAATCAGCCGACCGCGGCTATCGAGCAACGGGCCGCCTGAGTTCCCGCGGTTGAGAGCGGCATCGATCTGAATGATCGACTTGAGCGACCGGCCCGCTCGCGTCGGCAGGCTGCGATTCAAGCTCGAGACAATCCCCAGCGTCATGGTGCGTTCGAGTCCAAACGGATTGCCGATCGCAATCACTCGCTGCCCCACTCGCAAACGCGAACTGTCGCCGAAACGGACGGGAAAAAACTCCTCGACCGGCGCCGCCACTCGCAACACCGCGATGTCGTTCATTGGATCTTGTCCGACTAACTTCGCATCGTAGGTCTCGCCATTGTAGAGGGTTACTCGAATCGTTTGAGCCCCTTCGACCACGTGGTAGTTCGTCAGTACATGTCCTTGCTGGTCGATCACGGAACCTGACCCAGCGCCTTCCACCGGGGTCTCGGCGAAGAACAGTTCAGTTTTCACCGCTTTCGTCGTGATATTCACCACGCTGCGGTTCACTCGTTCGTAAACCTCAATGTACACCCGCTCCTCGGCCGTGAAGTCGCTCCAATCGACCTGCCCTTCGGCCAGCGGCGCTTGCCCAAGGACCACGCGAGGCAACGTGAACAACAACAGTAGAAGGAGCTTGAGGATGGACAAGCGAGCGAATGAATTCGCCAAGTGACGCAAGCAACGCCGAGCGCCTTTCATGGTTCCTTCACAAACGACGCTCCGGGCCGTGTTGTTGTACAGATACGACGAGATGGAATGATCGGGGACCAACGGTTGTCTCCGTCGCTCTTCAGGTTTTTCCGCCAGCGTCTGCATTCGCGACTCCCTTCCTGACAACAACGTTGGCCATGGATCGCGGAACATTACACGAGCCGCTTTGCCAACCCGCTCGCAACCAACAGGGAATTTAGGCGAATTGGCCAGCGGCGTGGAGTCCGGATTCTGATCTTACGAATTTGGCCGTTCTTGCTGCCTCCCGCGCGCACGACGGTAGGTTCGACACGACCGAACCAACACGAGCGACCGCGCGATACCGCATCCGTAATCTCCCTGGCTTGCCCAGTCAGCCACGTTTGCCTCATGGCCAAAATCAACGGATTCCGATACCAAACACCGCAAACCAAAACTTGCCGCAGTTTCACTCCGCTCCGCCACTGGCGTATTCCTCCTGGACGGTAGATCCGACGTCCGCGGGAAGGGCGGTGGAGTCGATGGACCGGAAACTCTTAATATCTCTCAGGAGGATGTTCCCATGCAACGTCCCAGCTTTGCCCTGGCCGTATTGTTCGGGGCGCTGGCTAGCGGTCTTTTGGCCGCCAATGTCGCTCCCTGTCAAGTCATCGTCGTGATGCACGAAGTGGAAGTCGAACTAAATCGTGAAGAGGGCGTCGAACAGGCCATGCCTGAATCGTGCCCGATGCCGGAGTATGCGGGTGAAGGTCAGCCCGTAACACCTCCGGCGCCCGTGACGGTTGAATCGAAGGTTGAACCTACGACGCCCGTGACGGAACCCGCTCCGATGAACGCTGATGTGGCCGGCGTCTCGCCGATGCCCGTCGAGATTGAAGCCGCCGCGACGCCAGCGACCGTCGAAGCGGTGCCCGCCGCTGATTCAGTCGCCGCCGAACCAGTCGCCGCCGAACCGGCCATTGTCGAGCCAGTCGCTACTGAGCCGGTTGCTACTGAACCAGTTGCCGCTGAACCAGTTGCCGCTGAACCAGTTGCTGCTGAACCAGTTGCTGCTGAGCCGGTCGCTGCTGAGCCAGTTGCTGCTGAACCAGCCGCTACTGAGCCGGTCGCTGCTGAGCCTGTCGCTACTGAGCCAGTCGCCGCTGAGCCTGTCGCCGCTGAGCCTGTCGCTACTGAGCCAGTTACTACTGAGCCAGGTGCTGCTGAGCCTGTCGCTGCTGAGCCGGTCGCAACAGAATCAGTGGTCGCCGAACCTATGGCGTCCTCGACGGAAGTGATCATTCCGGATATGCCGATGAGCGAGCCGATGGCAGCTCAAGAGTCGACCGATTCCGGCGACTGGCTGACGGAAGGCTCCGAGGACCCGGCGGACGCGATGCCTGAAGTTGCTCAAACGGAAACTCCAGCGAGCGAACCGATGGCTGTCGAGTCAACGCCAGCTGAGCCGATGGCTGTCGAGTCCGCGCCAGTCGAGTCCGCGCCGGCACAATCTGCGCCTGTCGAATCGTTGCCAATGGATCAATCGGCCGAAGCAGCCATGTCGGAAGGTGCGGCAGTTGTTGAACAATTGGTGAAATCGGCAGTGACTGCCGAAGAGTCGCCAGAGGCAAGTGCTCCGTCCGCAACGGAATCGATCGCGACGGAAACTCCGGTCGCACCGGTTGAATCGCCGGCGGCTAAACCCGAGACCTCGGACTCGGTTTCCGCGAGCGTGCCGAGCGACGAGATCCAATCCCAGAGTCGAGAGGCGATGCTAGATGCAGCCGCAACACTTGATGCGGCATCATCTTACATCCGCGGAGTCGCAGACCTACTGCGAGCCATGGGAAGCACGAACTCGGCGGGTCAGTAGCGATTAAATGGGGTAGCCGCGGAGGCTGGGGATTCGATTGGGGGGCCCCGGCTCCGGACTGTTCCCGAGGAATTCAGTCACACACGAGGACGACGGCTGCCGAATTCGGTGGCCGTCGTCTTGTTTTTTTCTGGCAATTAAATCAGCCGCGAAATAAAATGCGGCTGGATTCTGAAAGTGTGTTTGCAGGCAAGTATATTTGGTCACCGAAACGAAAAGGTGGGCGACTGGTCGCGCGATTCCGCGTGACGTCGCGCTGCTGATCTGTTTTTAGTGTGCGGAGTTTCCAATATGTCCCGACGCAGGCTTTGGTTGCCGTCTCTTCTCTCGCTGACGACGCTCGTCGCGGCCACGGCACTCAGCGCGGCCCCGCCGGCGAAGACGCCGGCCGACGCGGCGCGGCTCGCCACGTACCAGAAACCCTCTGGCGAATCGTATTTCGCCTTGAGTGTGCAGGCGAATTTGCCTGACACCTCAAGCCAAGGACGTGACGTTGTGGTGTTGTTCGACACTTCGGCGAGTCAAACGGCGGGCTTCCGCGAGGATGGGTTCGCCGCACTCGAAGAAATGCTGAAGGGGTTCAGCGACCAAGATCGCGTGCGAATCGTCGCTGTCGACCTGAACGCAGTACCCATGCAAGACAAGTTCGCGCCGGCCAACGGCGAAGCAGTCGCGAACGCCATCGCCAAACTGGATGCTCGCGTTCCGCTCGGCTCGACTGACATGATTGCCGGGCTGCGAGCCGCTGAAGCCAGCTTTGACGAATCGTCGACGAACGCTCGCACGGTGATTTATATCGGCGACGGCGTGAGTCGCGCTCGCCTGCTGGGAGGACCGCAGCTCGAAGCTCTGTCGCGCGATCTGGTCGCCAAGCGGATCTCGGTGTCGAGCTTTGCGGTGGGACCTCAAGTGAACCTGCCGCTGCTGGCTGCAATCGCCAATCAGACGGGTGGCTTGCTGGTCTCGGCGCCTCAAGATGCCGCAACCGCTCAGCCGACAGTTTCTCCGCAGCAAGTTGGAGCTCGCTTGTCGGCTGCGATTCGGGAAACCGTCGCTTGGCCCACCGCGACTCAGTTGCCCGAAGCCTTGAAGGATGCGCTCCCCACCACCATCCCGCCCTTGCGTGGCGATCGCGACACGGTGCTCGTCGGCAAGTTGGCCGAAGGAGATGTTGGTTCGCTGAAAGTGACCGCGGAAGTATCCGGCAAACCGGTCTCGATGCAATGGCCGCTGAAGGCGGAGAAGTCGAACGAAGAGTTCACCTTCTTGCCGCGATTGGTGGAGCTGGCTCAAGGAGATCGCGGGGCGTCGCTCCCCACCGTGGGCTCGGAGGGCCTAAAGAGTGTCGCGGTCGCTCTACAAAGCAATGCGGACGAATTGTCGCGATTGGGCGAGCAGGCCTTTAACCGCGGTGATGCCGCGGGCGCTCGTGCGGCAGCCGATTTAGCTCTCCGCGCCGACCCCGAAAACCCCACGGCCCGCGCCGTGATGGACGCCAGCCGTCAAGGTCTTGAATCCGTCGCTACTCAAGCCGAACCACTGCGATTGGGCACGCCTACGCCGAATGCCTCGCGGGACGGCGATCTGCTGAAGCGATTCGAACAAGAAGGCGGCGAATTTTTGGATCGCATCGAAACCGAACGTCGAGTGCTCGCTCAAAAGGTTCAAGCCGATGTCGAACGCTCGCTCGCCGATGCTCGCCAACGCATGGGCGACGATCCCGAAGGCGCGGCCGTAGCGCTCAAGGTGTTGATGGAAGACGTCGAGCGTGCGATTGAGGTCGATGCCGAAGTTCGCAACCAACTGCGCAACAAGATTGAAGGCGCGGTTCGCGAAGCGGGCCGTCGAGCGTCGATTGTGGCCGACCAAAAGGCTCGCGACTTGGCGAATAAGGTAGCTGGCATCGAAGCGACCAAGGTGGTCGAGGCGACCGAACGTCGTCAAGAAAAAGTGAAGCAGCTGATGGAACGGTTCGCCGCGCTCATGAGCGAACAGCGATACAAGGAAGCCGAAGAAGAAGTTGCGATGCAGGTCCGGCAGATTGAGCCGGAAAACCCGGCAGCGCTCGCCGCGGCCTTCACCGCTCGAAACACCTTCAACATCCGTGAGAACGAACGCCTGTTCGAACTTCGGCACACCAACTTCGTGAATGCTCTGTTCCAAGTGGAACTCTCGCACATCCCGTTCCCGGACGAACCGCCGATCGTGTATCCGAAGTCGGACATTTGGGAGCGTTTGACGCGTGATCGTGCGAAGTACAAGTCAGTCGACTTGGCTCGAACCGGGGGCGCTGAAGAGCGAATTCTCCAGGAATTGCAGAAGCCCACGGACATCGACTTCGTCGAAGCGCCGTTGAAGGACGTTATCGACTTCCTCGAAACCAAGCACGGTATTCCGATCGAACTCGATAAGAAGGGTTTGGAAGCCGCGGGTTTCGGCACGGAAACTCCCGTGACTCGCACTCTTAAGGGCATCACGCTGCGATCGGGTCTCCGCCTGTTGCTCAAGGACTTCGACCTCACTTACGTCATCCGTGACGAAGTGCTGCTCATCACCTCGCAAGACGAGGCTACCAAGTCGCTGGTCACCAAGGTGTACCCAGTGGCCGACCTCGTGATCCCTGTCATCTCCGGCGGTGGCGCCTTCGGCGTCGGCGGAGGTGGTGGTTTCGGCATGGGTGGTGGCATGGGCGGCATGGGCGGTGGCATGGGCGGCATGGGCATGGGTGGTATGGGTGGCATGGGCGGTATGGGTGGAGGCATGGGTGGCATGGGCGGCATGTTCGCCGTTGAAGAAGAGGGGATTCGCCTCAACGGTAAGAAGCCCGCTGCCGCCAAGGCGCCAACCAATGCTGCTCCGGCTAATGCTGCACCTGCCAATTCCACGCCCGCCAAGACAGGTTCGGAAGCAAAAGCTCCCGCGAAGTCGCGGGTGCCGCTCCGCATTCCAGCCATCACGCTGGACCGCAAGCCAGGCAAGTCAGTGGAACAAGCTTGGGATGCTCATTTCGCGGAACGAGAAGAGCCGGTCGCCATGGTGCGCCAGACGGCTCGCGAGTTGATGGAGCAGAAGAAGTTCTCGGAAGTGGTCGCGATGCTAAGCGCCGCGATCCGTCATCGCCAAGTTCAGCCTTGGATGTATGAAGCCATGACCTTGGCCTTGCAGGCTGCCGACGCACCCGCCGAGGAAATCGAACGAGCGCTGATGTCAGCGGTCGATTACGCTGGTAGCACGGAAGAGGTCATGTTTATTGCTCAGTACATGGCTCGCAACGGCATGCACGGTCGCGCCTTGCGACTCTTTCAGGACATTTCCGCCGAGAATCCCTACGATGCAACTCCCTACGTGAGTGGCTTGGCTTCGGCTCAAGCCATCAATGATCGAGCAGGCATTGAATGGGCTTGCGTGGGTGTGTTGAGCCAGGCTTGGCCCACGGAACAACGCCATGTGGAACAACATGCACGTCGAGTTGCTTTGGCAACTTTGAATGAGCTGCGGGACGCGGGCGAGAAGGACGAAGCAGCTCGCTTCGAAGCGGCATGCTTGGCTGCGATGGCTCGCGATTGTGCAATCAAGGTTACGTGGACCGGCGATGCGGATATCGATGTCCGAGTGCAGGAGCCTTCCGGAACGATTTGCTCGCTGCGAACCCCCCGCACCACCTCGGGCGGCGTCTTGATCGGCGACTCCTATGCCAGCAAGGCTGAAATGCCGGCCGAAGGCTATTCCGAAATTTACGCTTGCCCGCAAGGGTTTAGCGGCGAGTATCAAGTTTTGTTGCGACGAGTTTGGGGCAAAGTGGCGGCGGGCCAAGTGACGGTCGACGTCTACACCCACTACGGCACCAGCCAACAGACTCACATTCGCCAGAACATTCCGCTCTCGGACAAGGACGCGCTCATCAAGTTCAAGCTGGCTGATGGTCGCCGAACCGTCCCCGTAGAAGAGGCCCAGGTGGCCAACATCGCTCGCGCTCAAGTCAACGTGAACCGCCAAGTGGTCGCTCGTCAGTTGGAAGCAGCCAGCGATAGTTCGTCCGCGGTACGCGACCGAGCGTTCGCCGCCCAGCAGCAGCAAGGCGTGCAAGCGGGCCGCTTGCCATTCGGCCGACCCGGCGCTGTCGGTTTCCGACCTGAGTTGACCGTGTTGCCCGAAGGTAACCAGATGTCCGCGATGGCGATCATCTCGGCCGACCGTCGATATGTCCGATTTACGCTGCTCGGTTCGATGCCAATCGCGTCAGGCGTGACGTCGGTTTCGACGTTTAACTTCGTCAGCGGTGATAGTGGCGGCGGCGGAGCGGGCGGAGCGGGCGGCGGGCTCGGCGGCGGCTTGGGTGGTGGTTTGGGTGGTGGACTTGGCGGCGGCTTCTAATGCCCTGCGGAGGATATTGCTCGAATCGATAGCCTGAGTTATGGAACAAAAAAACGACCGGCGGACAGACAGTCCGCCGGTCGTTTGTCTTTTGGGAAGCGTTCGTCCGGCTGCTTTACTTCTTCGCCCCCCACCAGCTCTTCCACCGCTGAGTCATCGAAGGTTTCTCGGCGGGCGCCTCAGTGCTCGCTCGTTCCTTGGCTGGTGGGTTGCCAAATTCCGGCGGACTTACCCGTGCCGTTCCCACTCGCGGCGAACGCGTTGGAACTCGCGGCGGCTGTTTTACTTCCTCTTCCGCTTCAACGATATCTGCCCCTGTTTCGACTGCGGTCGTAGCATTCGAGTCTGCATTGCCCTCCGCCCCTTCACCCTCCACTCTCTCTTCCGACGAGGCGCTCGCACCTTCGGCCACTTCACCCGTCTCAATGGCCAAGCCAGGTACGGCAGGACCACCATCCTTACCTCGCGTCCGCGGTCGTTTCGCGGAAGGCGCAGTGTCAGCAGGCGACGAATTCTCAACCACTGGCGTCTCGCCAGTCCCTTGTTCCGCGGATGCGGGGTTTACCTCGCGCACGCCAAACAGGCCTCGACGCTTCATGATCAGAGGTCGTTGAGTCGTGGGCGGCGTTGAGGCTGAGCTATTCACAGCAGCCTCATCGGACGTTTCAGTCGATTCCGCTGTCGCGTTTTCTCCAACAGGGAAACCACGGCGCGGGGCCGCGAACTGCGGGGAGCGAGGGCCTTCCGGTTCGTTTTGCTGGTCAACGTTCCCCTCAACATTCACCGAATCCGAGGCCGCAGTGTCCGCTTCCCCGGTTTCGATCGCGAACGGCGGAACGCTCGACTGCGGCGCAGCGGCGCCGCCACGGGCACGAGGCGGCTCGACTTTGCCAGTCAAGGGAATCAGTCGGCGGCGAGGCGCTTCCACCGCCTGAGGGAGAGGTGAATCGGTAGGAGTTCCAGCCGAGAAAACAGGCCCTCGGTCCGAGGTCGTCAATCGTGGCGCAGGCGCTGGAGCTTCGTCGTCATCGCTCAGGGAACCGCGAGCCGCCCGCGCACTGGGCATACGGCGGTTAAGCGACGGCGGACGGGAAGGACTGACAGAAGGCCCTCTCGGCGTTTGTGACGTTGCATCGGGTTCCGCAACTCGTGGAGTTGCAGCGCCGATCCGCCGAGGCATGGAGACCGATTGGGAAGCTGGACCTCGCGGAGGCTCAACTTGCGACGGACCCGTCGGGGCGACTCGCACGGGAGGCACGGCCGCTGGCGACGTTGCCGACGATTCCGATTCAGTCGGCTTCTCCTTGGCAAAGGGATTTCGGAACCACCGGCCGAATCCGCTGGATGCCCCGTCGTCCGCGGCGACCACGACGCCGTTCACAGCCAAAGCACTTGCCAGAAAACAACTTGTGATTCGCCGACGCATAACGCACCTCATCCTTGAAGTCCCGTCTCGGCGAGATCACGCCTGAATCAACGGGTTGCGCAAACTTTGCCAGTAGTAGTGATCGTATGGCCTCTTGCCACACTTGAGCCGATTCTTTGCTCGGAAAAACGAAAGTTAACGTTTCTGAAGTGACTCAAGCAGTCGCTCGCGTTCTTCTTCCAGAGGAAAAGCGACGTAGGTGGTAAAGGCGGTAGACTGGGCTGACATTGCGCGAAGCTGGGTTGAATCCCCCAACGGCGCTTTTCGGAGGCGGCGTTCCTCATTATCCGCCGCCTTTGTACGCTTTTGAGCGTCGGACTGCTCTTTGTCGACTCCATCGAGTTGCCGCCCCATCGACTGCTGCACCTGAGCCGCTCGACGCTGGATATCTGCTCGTTGAGCGGCGAGTGAATTCCCTTGTCGAACAAGCCCCGCCAAGGTGGCTTGCTGCCTCGACGCGATCGCATCCAGCCGCGAAATGTCGCGGCGATACTGATCGCGCAAGATGGGATCACGCTCGCGTAGCAGCAATCCTTCAAGTCGAGCGATGTCGCTGGACACCACCGTTATGTCGCGGCGAACCACCGTCGCCTGCGCATCGAGTCGGCTGATTTGATCGATGAGGGGCCGCTCTTGTCGTTGAAAATCGGCCATTTGGTCGTTCAGCTCGGAACGCAGACGAGTGCGTTCACTGTTCAGATCAGCCGCGCGTCGTTCGTCCTGCTCTCGTTGTTTGTCCAGGTCCGACAGGCGTTCATCCCGCTGCTGCTCCTGATCTCGCTTTACTTTATCGCGAGTCGACTGCTGATCATCCTTCTGTCCTAGCCAGCGATCGACCACTTCATCTCGCCCCTCCAGAAACGCCGTCTTCCTCGATTCCGGCAGCGAGTCGACTAGCTTGCGACGATAGTTTTCGCGAGCGGACTCAGCCATCCAGTCCGCTCCCGGCCCTTCCAAAAAGCCATGCACTCGACCCGCAAAACGCAACAAGTCCAGGTGCGAGTCCTCGCCGTCTCCGGCCGGTTCCGAGGCCGCCGGCAATTGTCCCGCCAGCTTGCCGAGCGCTACGAGCCCTTGTTCAGGTTTGCGAAGCAACACTAACAACCAGACTCGCCCGCGAGCGTATTCGACGTTCTTCGGCTCCAATTCAACCAACTCGTCGATCAGCTTCAGAGCGTCGGCGTATCGTCGCTGCTTGATCTTCGCAAGCGCCTGGGCGTAGAGGACATGAGAATCACGATTCGTGGACTCGGCAAGTTGAGCGAAGTAGTTTTCCGCTTCGGCTCGCTTATCGGGCGCCGCATCCCAAGCCAACTCGAGCAAGCGATCGACATCGTTTCGCGAAGGAGGAGCGGACGCTACATTTGCGGCCGGAATCGCCCAAAGCCAAGTAAGTATGGCGACAGCACCGTAGGCAGTCTTGCCGGGAATAGACCAACGTCGCCGCGACTTTACGACCAGCTGTCCGACCCGCGGCGCCGCGAGGTTCACACTCTGCGACTTCATGGAATTCACTCCCCGGACTTTCGCGTCAATTCGACAACGGCTCGATTTGTCGTTATGGTATCGCTGCCAATAAGGCTCTGACAAGCGAAACGCCTTAATCGGGAGGAAATCGTGAAAAACCTCGGGCCCTGCCTGATACTGGCTTCACTCGCTACCGTCGATCTCTACGCAGCAGATGCCGCGCCGGTTCGAGTCGCAGGTCGAACCGCCGCGGAATATGTAACTCAACTGGACTCCGACGACATGGTCGTGCGACGACGAGCGGCCCAGGCCCTGGGGCGATTTGGCGGGACGGCCGCCGCCGACTTAGTTCGAGCTCTCCGTCACCGCGACCCCGACGTGCGCACCTGGGCCGCGCGGGGACTTGCGAGAACCGTGGAGCCAGCAGGTTGGTCCGAGGAAGCTCGTCGAGTCGGGATTTCGGCCTTACGCGAAGCACTGGCCGATCGTCACGCCGCCGTCCGGATCGCGGCTGCCAGTTCCCTAATAACCCAAGGCCTCACGGAACCCGCCTTGCCTGTCTTGGTCGCTGAATTGAATTCCCCAATCGCCGCCGCTCGAGTCGAAGCCATGACGGCGTTGTTGGCCGCCGGTCCTGCCGCTGCGACCGCTCGCGAGGCGATCGAAGCAGCGCAAGACGTCCCTGAACAGGGCGACTACGTGACCCGACTTGCTCGCCGTATTCTCTCCGCACCTTAGGAACCCTCAGCATGTCCATCATCAAGGTCACTGCGGAACCCATTGGAGGCGTCGTCCGCAAAGAGATCGCCATCGTCAGTTCGTTGGGCGAGCATCTTGTCGGGAACTATGTCCTCGTTCGCATCCACGACGATTCGGGAAAAATCGGCGTCGGCGAGGCAAGCGTCACCAGCATTTGGAGTGGCGAGACTCAGGCCGGCGTCATCGCTCTGATTCACGACTTCCTGTCACCGCTGATTGTCGGCGCCGATCCGTTCGATATTGATTGGGTGATGCGACGAGTGGACAGGGCGGCGCACGTCAATAGTTTCGCCAAGGCCGCATTGGAATGCGCACTGCTCGACCTGCAAGGACAAATCGCGGGCCTTCCCCTCTTCAAGTTACTCGGCGGTCGCGATCGCGGCCCCAGCAACTCCGATTCGCTGGACCGCGGAATTCGCTTGAAATTCGTCGTCGGTAAAGTGGAACCGGCGGTTGCGGCGGAACGAGCGGCGACGATGGTGGGCCGAGGGTGGCGGACGATCAAGGTCAAGGTCGGCGTCGATCCGCGCGCTGATATCGCTCGACTCAAGGCGGTTCGCGAAGCGATCGGGCCCGACACGCTGTTGACCGTCGATGCGAATGGCGGCTACACGGTCGATCAAGCCGTGTGGGTCGCTCCCTATTTCGAATCGCTGGACGTGGCCCTCTTCGAACAACCAACTCGGCGAGGCGACCATCGAGCGATGGCGGATGTGCGTCGTCGAGTGAGATTGCCGATCATGGCCGATGAAAGCGTCTTCACCCCCCTCGATGCCTTGGAAGTGCTCCGTCACGAGGCCGCCGATGTGATGAGTCTTTATCCAGGCAAGCATGGCGGAGTGCGAGCCACTCAGAACATCGCTCGCATGGCGGAGGCCGCGGGAGTCGTGTGCACGATCGGCAGCAACCTTGAGCGCGAGGTCGCGACCGCGGCGATGGCCCACTTGACGGTGGCAACACCCAACATTCAATGCGAACGCTTCCCTGGCGACTTGATCGGCCCGCTTTATTTCGAGCAACCACTGCCCACCGAGCCGCTGCGCTACGAAGCAGATCGCCTGTTCGTACCCGAATCCCCCGGACTCGGCATTCGCATGTAGAAAACGGCGTATCCGAAGACTCCGCCGATCGTCGTAATCAAACAAGAGATCACTCAGCCCCCCGCGCTGTTACTCTCCAACGACAAAAGGGCCCTGCCCCCGCAACTCCCCCAGCTACCAATCTCCATTCCTTCCCCCAACTCCTTTTCCGTGAAATTCCGTGCCGTTCCGTGGCTGTTTCTTGGGGCATAGTTTGTACGCGGCGCCGCTGATCATCTCGCGAAGCGAGATGGCTACATCGCGAGATGGCTACACGGCAAAGTGGCTACCTACTGCGGTTGGCTTCGATCGCGTGGCGCTCGCGTTCTTCACCGACCCACTCGTAGAACACATTTCGCTGCCGTGGCACATATCCCAGTTCGGAGATGGCCGAGCGGATTTCATCGAGCGTCAGATAGTGGACCGTCCCCGCTTCCGCGACGACATTCTCCTCGAGCATCAAGCTTCCCATGTCATTCGCGCCGAAGGTCAACGCCAACTGGCCGATCTTCAGCCCTTGAGTCACCCAGCTGGACTGGATATTGGGAATATTGTCGAGATAAAGCCGGGAGACGGCCTGAGTGCGCAGGTAATCAAAGGGACTGCGTAAAGGAATGTGCGACAAGTCGGTATGGTCGGGTTGGAAAGTCCAGCAAATGTAGGCCGTGAATCCACCCGTTTCGTCCTGCTGGCGACGCACGCGTTCAAGATGCTCGATCCGCTCGGCCAACGTCTCCACGTGTCCGAACATCATGGTGACCGAACTCTTCCCGCCGAGTTCGTGCCAGACTTGCATGACGTTGAGCCAATCATCGGTCATGACTTTCCCGCGAGTGATCTCGGCGCGTACGCGGTCGACCAATATCTCGGCGCCGCCGCCCGGAATACTGCCGAGGCCCGCCGCCTTGAGCCGTTCGAGCACGGTCCGGATCGGAATCTTATTGACCTTCGTGAAGTGGTACAGCTCAGGCGGACTGAAGCCATGGATGTTCACCATGGGAAAATGCCGCTTGATGTCCGCCAGCAGTTCCTCGTACCATTCCAGCTTGAACTCGGGATGGAGCCCTCCCTGCAATAAAATCTGCTCGCCGCCCAACGACACCGTCTCCGCCACCTTCGCCAGCAATTCCTCACGCGACAATACATAGCCCTCGGGGTCCTTGGGCTTGCGGTAGAACGCGCAGAAGTCGCACACCGCGGTGCAGATGTTCGTGTAGTTGATGTTGCGGTCGATGTTGTAAGTACGGTACGGCTCGGGGTGGAGCCGACGAGCCACCGCGTCAGCGGCTTGCCCCAACGCCGTCAAGTCATGCGACTGCAACAATTCCAAGCCTTCTTCCGGCGTGAGTCGCTCGCCCGCGACGGCCTTGTCGAGCAAGGGACGAATCGAACTTTCACTGCGAGCGATCATCGGCTAGATCCTTACTTACTTTCAATCCGTATCGTGGAGACTCGTTTCAACCAGTGCATTTCAACCAGTGCATCATGATTATGACGATGTCCTCGTCGACCATTAGAGCGGCGCGAATGCCGTGGATAACGGCTCGCCCGCCACGGGCGGCGCCAGGCCAAGAGCGATGGCATATTGACGGAACAACTCCAGCCCTCGCCGCTCTTCGTCGCCCAGAAAGAAATACAAGTTGTCGCGCAAGTAGCCCAAACAGGCGTCGGTGCTCAACCGCACGTCGCCAGCCGCTTCGCTGGCGATTTCGGCGAGGTGATTCAGCCCATCGTCCCGCGCAGCCGCCAGCGCTTCATCAAGCCCCGAGGCGTCCACGCCCGCCCGCGCCACCCACATGGCGAAGACGAAGGGAAGACGCGACCAACGAGTCCACTCGTCGCCCAAATCCCACTCCGCGACAAACTGCCCGATCGGCGGATGGATCGCCCGGTCGCCTATCAGCAGGATCGCATCGGCCGCCGTATCAGTCACCCCTGAACCAATGGGCAATCGCTCTAGCCGCGGCCGCACCCCAAATCGCTCCCACAGCAGAATCCGCAAAAGCGACGCGCTGGTCCGCGAGCCCTCATCCAAGGCCAGCGTCTGGATCGTCTCCGGCGGCACCCGGCTGAACAACTTGACGCTCCAGACCGGTCCGCGACAGGCAATACAAGCATCCGAGACGATAGAATAAGTCGGGTCCTGGAAATACTCGATCGAGGGGATCAACGCCACATCCAGGTCGTGCGTCGCCAGTCGATCGGCGAGCCGACTTGGCAAATCGAATACCAAATCAATGGCTGGGGCGCGTCGAGCCAGACCGTAGACTAAGGGGCGAGTGTTCAGGTACGAGACCGCTCCGACTCGCAACTTGCTCGTTTCCTTCATCGGGCGCACGCCTCCCCTCCGTTCGCGCAACTGTCAGTCAGGCAGGGAATTATAGATGGGGCGAGCGCCCAGGCAAAGGCCGCGGAGGATGTTGAGTCCAGGCGGCCTTTGCGGGTGTCGCTCAACACGGTATTAACCGCGAATCCCTTGACGTCGCAACCAGTTTCTGGCCGAGACTTTGTCATCTCGCCGCTAGCCAAGCCGCGGTGTGGACCGGAGCGACGGACTGGAAGTCCGTCGTACGATAGTAGCCCGCTCGCTTCGCGAGCGGTTAGCCGCGTGGCCGACAAACGCCCGTCGCCGTCAGCCAAGCCGCGGCGTGGACCAGAGCGACGGACTGGAAGTCCGTCGTACTTAACTTCAGAGCTGAGGCCTAGCCAACCATTCGGCCGAGTCCCATGGGGGATCGAATTCCACTCGCACCCGCTCTCGAGTGGCGGGTTCCAGGAATTCTAGCGACCGAGCATGCAGGGCAATCCACCGAGCTCGTTCGTCATCCGCGGCCGGTCCAAACGTCGACTTGGCGCCGTACAGCGAGTCGCCGAGTACGGGATGACCATGAGCAGCCGCTTGCAAACGAATCTGATGAGTTCGACCGGTCTGAAGTTGAATCTCTAACCATGTCGAAGTCGCCAACCGAGCAAGAACTCGAAAACGAAGAACGGCTTGCTGAGCTCTCGGCCCGTCAGGAGTCACAATCTCCGACCGCGCCTCGCCATCCACTTTGCTCATCCAGTCAATCCACTCGCCGGAATCCTCCGCGACATGCCCTTCCACGAGCGTCCAATAGCGTTTGTCGACTTCACGATGCTCGAATTGCAGCGCCAATTTACGAGCGGCGTTGATCTTGCGAGCAAAGACCAAGACCCCGGAAGCGGGTCGATCGAGTCGATGAATAATGGCTAGGTAAGGAGGAGGGGCCTGCGGCTCGCGCGCGGCGAGAAACCGCTTCAAACGCACCTCCAGGCTGTCGATCCCAGGTGGAGCTTGCGTGAGGAGCCCCGGCGGCTTGCCCACCACCAAGCAACTTCCTCCCTCCCACATCAACTCGAAACCAGGACCGTCACTCATGCGATGCATTGCGCCGATAACTCGGCCAATCCTTGCGAGAATCTTCCGCAAACAGCTCCGCCCGCTGAACCAGAGCTCAGCGGGCGGATATCGATTCAAACACTCACACGCACCCGCACAACTTACACTTTCCCCTTCGCGGGAACCGTGAATGGCGCGCGGTACTCGCGGCTGAGATGCTGGTTCGCCGCTTCGTTGCCTGGGAACGTTTCGGTCACCGGGTCGAACGCCAGCGCCGCTCCGACTCGGATCTTGGCCGAACCCACGTCAACCTTGTTGTCCTTCAGGTGAGCCAACGTTCGTTCCAGCGTTTCGCGACTGTTGTCGACCGTCTTGTAGTCAGCGATCTTCGCCGCCACGTCAGAAGCCGCGACTTCTTCACCCAGCCGGTACGAGATGTTGCCCAAGTGGCACAAGGCACTCGACAAATGGCCTTCCTGGATATCCGCCGCCAAGTCGCTCGACTTGCGACTGCGGACCGCGGTCAGGAAGTTGGCAAAGTGATCGCCTTCGCCCGAGAACTCGGCGATCTTGTTGCCATCCTTATCGAAGGCGGTGGCCGAACTGTAGCTCGGAATCACCAGGTATCCTTCGGTTCCTTCGAAGATCACGCCGACGCCCGCACCTTTGTAGGGCTTGGTTTCGAGGCCACGCACTTCGAAGACCAGCGACTTCGTACCATAGTCCAACATGATGACTTGCGTGTTGGCCGTCTCGCCCGCGTCCTCATAACCCAGGCGTCCACCGTAACTCAATATGCCTTGGCACAGCTTGTCGACTCCCAATCCCCAACGAGCGATATCCATTTGATGGATGCCCTGGTTACCCAAGTCGCCGTTGCCATACGCCCACTGCCAGTGCCAATCGTAGTGGAACTGCTTGCGAGTGACCTTGGCCATCGGGGCTGGGCCAAGCCACAGGTCGTAGTTGATGCCCGACGGCACATCGTACTCGCCCTTGGGACCGATCGAACCACGACGCTTGTAGCACAGACCGCGAGCCACCTTCAGATCGCCAATCTTGCCGCTGCGCACAAATTCAACCGCCTTCGCCAAACCGGGATTGGAGCGAGACTGGGTGCCGGTCTGGCAGATCTTGTCGTACTTGCGAGCGGCCTCAACGATTCGAGCCCCTTCGCTGACGTTGTGGCTCACCGGCTTCTCGACATAAACGTCCTTGCCCGCCTGGATCGACCAGATCGCGCCGAGCGCATGCCAGTGATTCGGCGTGGCAATGCTGACGATGTCGACTCGCTTGTCCTCGAGCACTTTTCGCAGATCAGCCTCGACCGTGGGACGACGTCCCCCTTGCCGCTTGCCAATTTCTTCCGCTCGCGAATTACCGATTCCCGCATCGACGTCGCAGACATAGAGGATTTCCGTGTCCTTGCGACCCGCGAAGGCGCCAATGTGGCTGCCGCCTCGCCCCTTCACACCCACCACCGCCACGCCCAACTTCTCGTTGGGGCTATCGCTCTGCTTTTCCACAGCTCGAAGCTGGGGGGTCATCGCGGCGGAAGCCGCAACAGCCCCGGCCGTCGCCCACATCGATTGTTCGAGAAAATCACGACGATTACGCTGCGCCATGTCGGATACTCCTGTCGGCGTTGTGGGAACCGACTCGCATCTGGCCCAGCTAAACCTGGGCCTCGGAATCTGTTTCCCGGAATGAGGACGTGAATGGACTGCGGTCCGTAAGCATAACGCTCGGCCGATGCGTTGAATAGCGCGAACATTCGCAAATCGCCAGGAATCGCCCGGCGACAACTGCACCGTTGTCCGCAGGTTCCACTCCCTACTTAATCCTTAGAACTGGAACTGACTCGACGCAGGATTACGAGTCCAACCGTTCAGCCGGATTCGCTTACCGTTCGGCAGAATCACTTCGCGATACCCAACGCCCGCGAAGAAGGTGAGGCTCGAGTAGGTCAACGCCGGTACATACGCTGCCAGGTTGATGTAGTCCGAGTACAACGCAAAGTCCGTGATAGTATCGGTCAGCGTATCGTCGTCCGCAAAGTAGACAATGTCGCGGCCCGCACCCGTGGTGATCGTGTCGATGCCAGCATCGCCATATAGATAGTCGATGCCGTCGCCGCCGTTCAGCGAGTCGTTATCGGCCCCGCCGAGCAACGTATCAGCGCCTCCGAGCCCGAACAGAACATCGTCGCCAACGCCACCTCGCAGATTGTCTATACCGTTGGTCCCGGTGATCGTGTCGTTACCCAATCCGCCATCGATGAAGGGAACTCCCGTCATCGTTCCCACCAGTTGGAAGTTCAGCGTATTGGCGTTGTTGTTCCCTTGAATCGCCAGTCCATTGCCGACCCAACCTTCAATCGAGTTGGTGAGTGAATTGAAGGCGTTCAGCGTAATGGGGCTTGCTCCCAAAGCGACGATGGTGTCAGTGTTGAGCCCACCGTCAATCGTATCAGTCTCGGCCTCGTTACCGGTGACCTGAATGACGTCATAGCCATCGCCACCCGCGATGACATCGACGCCCGCACCGCCGTTAATCGTATCGTTGTGCAATCCACCACTGATCGTATCGTTGTCGTTACCGCCGCTCAGGATGTCGAAGCCATCGCCGCCCGAGATAAGATCATTGCCATCGCCGCCGTTCAGCACGTCCGACGACGGGCTGCCCGTCAACGTATCGTTGCCACCCAAACCATCGATCGAGGCAATCCCCGTGGGGCCGACGATGCCCGTCAGGTCAAACAGGTTCGCATTCCCATCGCCCTGGAGAATCTGCCCGTTTCCTACCAGGTTCTCGATGTTGGACACGGTTTCCACCGCGGTGTTGGCCAACGAGAATCCTTGCAGCGTGGCAGTGCCCGTGCCCGCGATGATTTCCAAGGTGTCGTACTGGGCGCCACCATCGATGATGTCCGTGTGAGCCTCGGTTCCGCGAATCAGAATGCGGTCGGGATCAGCTCCACCTTGAACGGTATCGACGCCCGGCCCGCCATTCAGCGTGTCGTGATCGTTGCCGCCATCCAATTGGTCATCGCCCAAGCCGCCGTCCAGCGTATCGTGACCGAATTCACCGAACAGCAGATCGACTCCCGAGTTGCCAAACAGTCGATCTTCGTCGCTTCCGCCATACAGCGTATCATTGCCGCTGCCGCCGACCAGCAAGTCGTTCAGGTTCTCGCCATACAACGTATCGTTGTTGGCGCCACCGAAAATGCAGTCGCTCGCATTTCCGCCGTAGATGACATCGTTTCCATCTTCACCAAAAATCAAGTCGGTGAGATTGGTCCCCTGGAGCGTGTCATCGCCTGGCGTACCCTCGACGATTTGGTCTTCACTGACGATCGCCAAGAAGCAGGCCGTGATATCGACAATGATGTCATCGTCGTACACCGCGATCTGAGCCGTTTCGAAGTTGGTCGCTGTGAAGTTCCCCTTCGTGTCCTGAGCAGTCAATGACAGTGTCTTGCCCGTCGGACTCGCCACATAATCCTGCACGATAAAGATCTCGGCCGTCGTTAGAGCGCCAAACTGGTCGGGGGTCAGCACCAGTGTGACATTGTCAGTACCGACGTCGCCATCGTAGGCCACTTCCGACACGTTGGCATGCGACGTCGTGACGTCGTCATTTCCCACTCCAGCATTCAGCCCGGGCGTGTTCGTCATGGTGGCAAAACCAAAGTGCAATTCGTTGGCATTGCCGTTGCCAATGACCGGGAAATTCGCACCGTCGTATTCATCAATGCTGTTGGCAAAACCGTCGAACACCAGATTGAAGCCGTTGAGAGTCACGGGACCCGCGCCAATGTTGCGCACAATGTCGTAGTCCGTGGCGTCCTCAACGCCGCCGGGCCCACCCAGCATCACATCGAATTCGGCCTCGGTCCCCGAGACTTGGATGAGGTCGGTCCCTGCCCCGCCGTCGACGTCATCGACGCCGTCCCGCGCGTTGATCGTGTCAGCGGCATCGTTGCCTCGTATCGTATTGACGTCAATATCGCCTGTCAGTTGGTCCGCGGCCGAGCCTCCCATTAGATGTTCGATACTCGCGCCCGTCGCGTCGGCGACGATACCTCCGGCGGCCCCTCCAAACACATTGAACGCAGAACCAGTCGTCAGATTGACAGTGACCGAGGTGCTGTAATCGCGGTAGTCGAATGTATCGGGGCCAAGTCGACCGTCGACCGTACCTGATTGCGAGGCGCCGTTGCGCCAATCGAACCAATCACTGGCGTTCACAGCGCCCGTAAGGTTTTCGAAACCCGACCACGCGAGATCCTGTTCGCCACCGCTTGGTACGATCGGATTCGCGCCCGTGGGCTGTCCCACCGGCGAAACGGCCAAGGGGAGACTAATGTCCGACTCATCGGCCACCAACACGCCGCTATCACTCAGGCTATTCGCCAGATTCACTGAGGAGACGCCAAACGGTCCAAAGCCCGAGACATTGCCGCCCAGATCCCAGTGAGTGCGGACATTGAAGTTCTGACTCAATTGATCGCTGCCGCTCGACCCGCGGATCGCATCGATGTTAGTCATGCTGCCAGGCGAACCATTCACGCTGGCCGATCCGCTATTGTCCGTCAGTGTATAACCATCGGTGGCCCCAAAACCGGTCAACGCGATCGTGCGAGCGGTCGAGTAGTTCGACCAATCGACGAGATCGTTCTGGCTGCCGCCATCGATGCCGCCTCGCAGGACAAACGCGCCGGCGCTGAATTGGAAGAGATCGGCGCCCGCATTTCCGTTCAGTTGAGTCGCAGCCGCCGCCGGCGAATTGGATTGAATCAAGAAGGTGTCATTCCCCGCATTGCCGCTGACCGTCAGCGAATCGATATCGTTGCTAACGCCACCCGCGTTCAGATTGAACGTATCGTTGCTCGATCCCGTATTGATCGACACGTTGTCAACGTTGTTGTTCAACGTGATATCGGTCCCCGCGCCAGTGTCGAAGATGCCGTCGATCGTGGTGGCAGTGATCGTCACGGTATCGCCGGTAACATCGGCGAAGTCACGCACGGTCACGGTATCGCTCCCACCTTCGTCGTTCGCCGACGAGGCAATCACCACTTGCCCCAAGATCGAATCCACACTGTCATCGGAAGTGCCGCCGGTCCCCTGGTCGTTGTAAATATTGAAGGCGTCGTTCCCTTGTCCTCCCAGCAGGGTCGCGGTCACCGTGGCAGGCAGCGTGCGCACGATGATCGTGTCGCCCGAATTGTCCGAGTTGGTGAGTGAATCGGCATCGAGCGACAGGGCCGTCAAGGCCTCTCCAGGACCCGCGCCATCAGGATCAGCCGCATCGATACTCGTCAAATCAATCGTATCGGCGCCCGCGCCGCTCCGGATGATGGTCGAGGCAAAACCACTGAACAGCACGGGTTCGAATGTCGCGCTGCTTGGATTGGGATAGACAATCGCAAGACCATCGGTCGACGATCCCGCGTTCAGATTGGCCACCGGGTCGACTCCGCTGCCGATCACCGTCAATTGGGTGACATCCCCGCTGGGTGCGCTGGAAGCATCAATCACCAACGATCCCCCAGCGCCGGTTAAGATCAAGGGCGCCAGGTTTTCGAAGGACAAGCCCAATTGTCGCGTGGTAAATGTCCCGTCCAAGGCGATTCCCACATTGCCGCTTTTCGCGGTATCCAGATTGTCGGGCGTATAGACGACACCGTGAGAAGTCAGCAAGTTGTACTGCAGGCTGTTAACCCCGCCGCGGCCGTCAAAATGAATCTTGACCGGTACGGTCGTGTTGTTGTAGCCCGTCAAGCTGGTAAACGTGCCGGAAACATTGCTGCCTGGAGCGGCGGTGGTTCCCGCGAACAGCGGCAGGCCGCTCGCCGTCTCCGTAATCACCAACGTGTCGTTCGGCACATTTCCGCCGCCGGTGGAATTGCCTCCCAAGACCTGCAACGACCGAATACCGCTTTCGTCGCCGTTGAAGACCACCGTCCCGTCGACTCGCAGTTCCAGATTCGTCGCATTCCGCCGCACGTCGATCATGTCCGCGGACGAATCGCTAGACGTCAGCGTCGGCTCCATGTCGAGAATCAGATCGTACGACGTGAGGGCGGGCGTCGAATTCACGGACTCGATGCTGACGTACGAAACGGTCGCCGCATTGCCGAAACTCCAGGCGCCTGAATTGATGCCGCTGACAGTCAGTGCCGGCGAAGTCAAACCGGTCACGGTCAGGTTGAGCACGTCGCCGGGCGAGGCCACAGGAGCAAATCCTTGCACCTGAATCGGTGTGCGCTGCGTAGCCGTAGCATCCTGATCGGGCGTGATGTTGAACGTGTCGGCCGTCCCATTGCCGTTAAACGTGGCGCTCGACGCGTCGATGTCGCCCGCGAAGTCCAATTGGCCGCCGCCGCTGTTGTCGCTGTCGATATTGACCGTTACCGTGCCATAGTTGCTGGCATTCCCCGCCTGCACCAGAGTCCCAATGGGCAGGCTGACGTTCTGTGTCGCCGATAATGTCACGGTAGCGGCGTTGCCGGTCGCCGCCACGTTTTCGCTGAGTGAAAGCGTGCCTACCGTGCTGAGGTTGATATTGCCACCGGAAGCACTGATGCCGGTCAGCCCCACAGCAACTCCGCCCACGGTAAGATTGCCCGTGTTGGCGATGAAGACGCCGCCTGTCCCCCCGTTCGCCTCCAGGTTGCCGACCGACGTTTCGATAAAGTCCGCCAAGGTTCCAACGCCCGAAGCGCCCGTCAGAGCCGCTTGACTCGCGATAACATTGTTGGAGTTGCCGTTATTGTCCGTCAGAGCTCCCGCGGTCAACGTGATCGTGACGTTGGCCGTTCCCGCGTCGATCAAATTCAACGCCACTCCGTTCGACTCGCGCACCGTGATCGCGTTATTGGTCGTCGACGCGGTCAGCGTCGAGATCGCCGTATCGAGATCGATTCCCCCCGGGGCGGACAAGTCGGCCAATCCCGCCGTGAGATTCAACGTCCCCGCGCCATTACTGTCCGTTAGCGCTCCGGCGGCTAGGGTCAGCGTGGTCGTGCCAGCTCCCGAGTTGACCGTATTCACCGCGAGTCCGTTGGTTTCGCGAATCGTGATGGCGGCATTGGTCGAAGCCGCGGTCAACGTGTTGACTGCGGTATCCAGATTAATCCCCGCTCCACCCGTCAGATTGGCGGCATTCGCTGTCAAGTTCAACGTCCCCGAATCGTTGATCGCGCCAGTACCAGCGTTGATCGTCACAGTGCCCGCCGCGGCCGTCACCGTGTCGACACTGAATCCGCCCGAGGGAGACGAAATCGAAATATCCCCGACCGTGGCGGTTACCAGGAAAAGGAGAGCCCCGCTGGCTTCGCGCAACGTTACGTTGCCCGCCGTCGACTGAATCGAGCCCAACGTGTTGACGCTGGTGTCGAGTTCGATGTTGCCCGCGGCTTGCGCATTGACGATCCCCGGCGCGCTGACGTTGAGCGTACCGACGCCATTCATGTCGGCGATAGAACCACTCCCCGCGTTCATGTTCAAGGACCAGGCGCCGGTTCCAGTAATCAGTCCCGTCAAGTTGATTTGCTGGCTCGACAGAGTGATGCCATTGCTGGTGGTCATCGCTCCATTGACATCGATCTGGTCCGTCCCCGTGCCGGTCGTGATCGATAGATTCGAGATCCCGTGGGCATTGTTGGCGCTCGTCACCGTGACCACATCCGACACACCTTCGACGGTCGTGGTATCGATATTCACCGTGCCGATCGATCGCAAATGGACCGCTTCAAAGCCAACGCCGCCGCTGGCGCCGCTGACCACCACGGCCGCCAACGTCCCTGTGGCCGCGTCGCTGCCGTTGGTCAGCGTGATGTTGTCGTTTCCATTGGGGAAATTGACATTTGCGGTCCCGAAGCCCGTAAGGTCGACCGGTTCTAGCCCCGCGAAGGTCACCGATCCAATCCCGGCAACCGTCACCGTTCCCGAGCCATTGGTGGTGCTGCTGGGAAGATAAGTCGCCGTCTGACCGCTCGTGCCCGTCCAGCGGAGAATATCGCCGATGCCCGCGGGCGTTCGGCTGGTCAGATCCTGTGTCTGCCCGTCATATAAAATGCCGTTAGTGGGAATCGGATCGGTGCTGAGTCCCGTGCTGTCGATGCTCAGCAAGTCGTCGGCGCCGGCGCCCTGAATGATCAGTTGCGCGGGACTCGGGTTGACGAACGTCGCGGTGACCGTGCCGTTGGCGTTGGTGCGAGTGACGGTGAACGTGGTTCCGTTTCCAGTCACCGTGAAGTCGTCGGCCAGCGCCGTACCTTGCACGAGTGGCTGCGAGCTC
This sequence comes from Pirellulales bacterium, assembly GCA_046349915.1. Classification (GTDB taxonomy): domain Bacteria; phylum Planctomycetota; class Planctomycetia; order Pirellulales; family Pirellulaceae; genus CAIXSC01. The sequence continues at coordinate 166,716 of JAXMBL010000006.1, forward strand.
AACACAACGTCATTGCCATCGCCGCCCGCGTAGGAGACGTACAACGTGCCGCCCAGGTAGGTCACAGGGGAGCCTTCCGCCAGCCCGGCGAAAGTTCCGGTCACGGCATCGCTCGTGCCGTCGTTATCGATGATGGTAAACGTCTGGAGCACGCCGGAGTTGACGTTGAAGCCGCCGATTTGCTGCAGATTGAGCGTGGCGCCGCCGAGATTGACGGTGCCGGTGACCAGGACTTGGTCATAGCCGGTAACGCCGTCGCCCGGGCTGGTCCCGCCCACCTCGACGTCAAAGAATGAGCCCGAGAAAAGGGTGAGCGAACCGGTGGCGAGCGTTTCGGGGCTGGTCCCTGGCGCCAAACGGCTACCGGAACCAATCAAGACCGAGCCGCCGATTGTCCCCGTGCCCCCCAGTTTGTTCCCCGAGCCCTGCACCGTCACTTGATTGTTACTGGAAGTGGAACCATTCACTAACAGGGCGCCGCCGACTCCGAACCCTGCGTCACTGACCGTCGGTCCATCGTAGGTGTTATTGTTGGAGAGGATGAGGGTCCCTGTTCCAGACTTCGACAATCCAAACGTCCCCGCCCCGTCGGTAATCACTCCGGTAAACTGAATAGACCCATTTCCCGCGATCAGCGTATCTCCAGCCAAGGTAATCGGCCCCGAAAGAACGCTGAGAGCGCCGTTATTCGCGAGGGCTCCAAGAGTCCCCACACCTCCGTTGCCGTTCAGCGACAGCGGCTCCGCGGTGGAGATGCCATTCAATTGAAGTTGCGCACCGCTGTTGACGGTCGTCGTCCCGCTTGCGGCGCCCAGCGAATTGGCATGCCCCATATCCCAGCGGCCGGCATTGATCGAAACCGGCCCCGTGAACGTATTGTTCCCAGAAATCACGGCGATTGCCGTCCCCGATTTTACCAAGCCCAGATTATTTTCATTGGCTGTGGTCCCGCCAAAGATGACATTCGTCGTATACGTCGAAATGCCGTTGTCTTGCAAAGTGAGTGTCGCCAAAGTGCTGGAGTCATTCACCACTCGCCCCAAACCCGAGCCTCCCTCCACTGTCGCCACCGTTTCATCGAAGCCATTCAGTTTCAAGGTGGCGCTGTCAAGTGCTACTCGCACATTGTCCGAGATGCGATTGGCGCCACCCAGCACAAAGGTTCCAGACACCAAGGTCAAAAGACGGGGTGTCCCCCCAACGCTGATTCCGCCTGCACCGATGTTGGCCGAATTGACTTCGCTGAGATAGACGGACCCGCTACTGCTGACGTTAATTGTGTTGACATCAAGGTCGAGCGAGCTGCCCGCGGAAATGCCAATTGCGTTCCCCGAACCATCACCCGGCCCGGTCGTCAATGTGAGCGTGTTCGCGATAACATCCGCTGACGCCGCTCCCCCTAAAATCCGCCCTGTGCCACTGGTGGTGATCGACGCATTCCCTCCCGTGGTATTAAGGGTTACACCACCGGCAGACTGAAATTCAATATCATTGTTGGCGCCAGCCACGATGTTCACATCCGTGGCCGCGGTTCGCGTGATACTCGCCGTAATCGCAATCGGACCGCTCGAGGTACTCCCGAGATTCAGCGTCGGCGTGGTGATGCGGTCGAGTTCGGCGTTGGTGAGTGCCAGTATCCCCCCGGTATTCGTTCCCAAGTCGATCGCGCGGTTCACGGTCTGCGGTTGAATGGTGACCGAGGTCGCGGCCGACACCGCGGCGGCGCCGCCTATGGCCACGTTGTCCGCCGTGATCGTCGCCGTGTTGCTGGAAGCCGAGCCATTGATGGTCACGTTCTCGGCCGCCAATACGAGTGACCCTGTACCGCCTGACAGAGTGAGCGAGGCCGAGGCACTTAAGGTAATCGTATCGCTTCCGCCACCTCCCTGGACCGAGAGCGACGGCGCGAAGAACGAGTCGGCGGAACTCAGCGTGATGTTTTCGCCTCCAGTATTTCCCTGGATCGTCACGTTTCCCGAAAGGGCCAGAAAGTCGGTCGGCACGAAGGCATTCGGACTCGTTATCACACTAGGTCGAATTCGCGTCATGCCATTCGCCAAGACACCGTCGTCTTCCAGGACGATTCCCCCACTCGCTCCTGGTGGATTGAAGGTGATATCCGTGGACGGGCCCAGGTTCCTAATGGATGTCAATCCCGCATAGGTCACTGTCCCAAAATTACTCATCACGAAGCTGCCGTCATCGCTATCCGTGTAGTTGTACGTGACGGTCCCCTGGGGTCCTCCCTCAACCTGCAAAACATCGTTGAAGTCATCTGCCTGATACGTAAGTCCAGCCGCGGGAATGAAGTCACCGCCGTCCAGGTCGAGCGTCAACTTGCTGTTGCCGACCAGTAGATTGACTTGAATGTCGCCGGTGATCGACGCCAGCGGGACGTCGACCGTATTGGGATCGACCTGAGTCGCTCCTGCCCCCGCGACCACACTCTGCCCCGGATCGTGGACGCGCACATTCGCTCCCGACAGACTCATGGTCACCGCATCGTTGGCGACTCCCGAGCCATCGGTAACCATGAGACTTCCCGCGAGCACGTCAACATTGACGGCCATCAACGATCGTTGCTCCAACGATTCCATCAACAGCCGTCGACGTTGCCGCTGCAAGGAACGCTCGCGACGATTCGAGAGACGCGATTTCGAAAACGAAGATTCCAGCCGAGCGCGCAGGCGTCGAAACATGGGGAGCCTCTGGAGATAATGGAAGCTGGGTAACGACCGAGCAATGCGTCGGCCGTACTTAAGGAGTGAATAGGGGACGCAAAGAAAGTTAATGGCGCCAGCGTCTGCTCAGATCACGCCAGGAGGCGATAAACTCCCCCTAACGTTCTGCCTTGAGACTTCGACTTCCCGCCCCATCTCATGCGAACAGCGCTTTGCCGATGGCCAGAAAGGAACTACGTCCCGCCAACCATCGCCCCATCCAACGAGGTAACCGACGGGTGGTCTTTGTAAGCCATGGCGATAGTCAATTCAACCAAAAATCGAGCGGTTGTATTGAGTATTGCGAATGATTTTCGTCAAGAGTCAGTACAGGCACGAAACTCGCTATCGCTTTCGTCACCCGCAAAGTCGCCGTGTCGAGCGACGGCCTAATGCAGCACAGGGCAAACGTCAAACCACTCGCGTCCCTGCTGCCGCATCCACTCGACGGCCTTCTCTGGCCCCCAAGCATTCACAGGGTAAGACGACAGCGGAGGCGCCGCGGGGCTTTGCCACGCCGCCAGAATCGGATCGATGATGCCCCAAGCTAATTCCACCTCGTCGCTGCGAGCAAACAAGCTGGCGTCGCCGTTGAGTGCATCGAGCAACAGGCGCTGATAGGCCTCGGGCATCGAGCCCGAATACTGACGCGAAAACTTGAAATCGAGATCAGTCATTCGCAAACGCATGCCGGCGTCGGGCACCTTCGTTTGGAAGTGTAACTGGATGCCTTCCGCGGGCTGCACTTGAATGACCAAGCGGTTCGCATCGACGTTCTGCCGCGGCCCCTCGGGGAACAGCATGTGAGGCGGCTCGCAGAATTGAATGACAATCTGAGTCGTGCGACACGACATCGCCTTGCCGCTGCGCAAATAAAACGGCACGCCGTTCCAACGCCAGTTGTCGACGTGCAGCTTGAGCGCCGCGTAAGTCGCCGTTTGACTCTTCGGCGGCACCCCCTCTTCGTTCCGATAGCCTTCGTACTGGCCGCGAATCGTGTCGTGAGCAAAATCGGCCCCCGCCAAGGGACGCACCGACCGCAACACCTTCACCTTCTCGTCACGCACCAAATCAGCTTCGTACCGCGCGGGCGCCTCCATGGCGGTGATCATCAGCAACTGGAGCAAGTGATTCTGGAACATGTCGCGCAGCACGCCCGCCTCATCATAGAAGCGACCGCGCCTCCCCACCGGCACTTCCTCCGCGACCGTGATCTGCACGTGATCGATGTAGTTGCGATTCCAAATCGGCTCGAAGATGCTATTGGCGAAGCGCAACACCAACAGATTCTGCACGGTCTCCTTGCCGAGATAATGGTCGATCCGGAATATCTGCCGCTCCGAGAAGACCTGATGCAAGTCGTGATTCAGCGCCTGAGCCGAGACAAGGTCGGCGCCAAACGGCTTCTCCACCACGATCCGCCGCGGTCCGCGCGATTCATCGGCCAGCCCCGCCGCTCCCAGGTTGGCCGCGATGCGAGCATACAGTCTCGGCAACGTCGAGAGATAATAGACTCGCGTTGAGCCAGCTTCCCCTTCAAGCCGGTCCAGCAACTCGGCGAGCTGCTGGAAATCGGCCGGATTCTCCGCGTCGCCCGGCAGGTAGTGAAGCTGTGGAGCGAACTCCGCCCACTTCTCGGAAACGAACGCCGCGCCCGCCGCTTTGGCGGTCGTACCCGCTAACTCTTCCCGCCACGAGTCGCTAGTGTGGGGCGTTCGCGAAACGCCCACCACGCGAGTCTCCTTGGGAAGCCGGCCCTTTTGAAACAACTGAAACAGGGCCGGGACGAGCTTTCGACTCGTCAGATCTCCCGACGCGCCGAAAATGACAATCGTGTGCGGCATCGAATCCTCGAACGTATCAGGTCAGGCGCGCGGAGTGCGTCGCTTGGCAATCCAATCGGTGTGAAACACACCCGAGACATCGGTGCGTTGATAAGTGTGAGCGCCGAAGTAGTCGCGTTGGGCTTGCAACAGATTCGCCGGCAACGACGCTCGACGGTAACTGTCGTAGTACGCCAACGCCGTGCTGAAGGCCGGAACCGGCAAGCCCATTTGAGTCGCCACGACGATCACTTCGCGCCACGCCGCTTGCCCCTTCTGCACGGCTTCCGTGAAGTACGGGAAGAGTAGCAGGTTCTCCAGATTTGGCTGAGCGTCGAAGGCTTCCTTGATGCGGTCGAGGAACTGAGCGCGAATGATGCAACCGCCTCGCCACAAAAGTGCACAGTCGCCGTAGTTCAACGGCCAATCGTGCTCCTTCGCGGCGGCCTGCAATTGCACGAACCCCTGCGCGTAGCTGCAAATCTTCGAAGCATAAAGGGCTTGCCGCACCGCCTCGATAAACGCCTTGCGATCCGCGATCTTGACCGCGCCCGCCGGCGGACCCTGCAACACCTTGCTCGCCCGCACTCGAGCTTCCTTGACTGCGGACAGGCACCGAGCGTACACGGCGGAAGTCACCAGCGTGCTGGGAACTCCCAGGTCCAACGCCAACTGACTCATCCACTTGCCCGTCCCCTTGGCGCCCGCGGCATCCAGGATCTTGTCGACCAACTCGCCCGAGCCTTGATCGTCCGCGACGCTGAAAATGTCGCGAGAAATCTCAATCAGGTAACTCTGGAGCTCGCCCCGATTCCAGTCATCGAAGACGTCGTACAGCTCGGCGTTCGACAGCCCCAATGCATCCTTCAGCATCAGATAGGCCTCACAGATCAACTGCATGTCGCCGTATTCGATGCCGTTGTGGACCATCTTGACGTAGTGTCCCGCGCCACGCGGTCCCACCCATTCGCAGCAAGGGATGTCCCCCTGCGGCCCCACCTTGGCTGCGATCGCTTGAAAGATCGGCTTGATGAACGGCCAAGCATCCCGGCTTCCACCTGGCATCAAGCTGGGCCCCTTCAAGGCCCCCTCTTCGCCGCCCGATACCCCCGAACCGACGTACAACAAGCCTTTGGCTTCGATCTCTTTCGTGCGCCGCTCGGTATTCGTGTAATGTTCGTTGCCGCCGTCGATGATGATGTCGCCCGGTTCGAGCAGCGGGGTCAATTGAGCGATCAGTTCATCGACCGCAACTCCGGCCTTCACCAGCATCATCACCTTGCGGGGACGCTTCAGCTTCCCGACCAATTCAGCCACGCTGTGACAGCCGACGAACTGCTTGCCAGCGGCTCGGCCCTGAATGAAAGCGTCCACTTTATCGACGCTGCGGTTAAATACCGCGACGCGAAATCCGCGACTCTCGACATTCAGAGCCAGGTTTTCGCCCATCACCGCCAAACCAATCAAGCCAAAATCGCAATCCGCGCTCATGGAGTCGTCCGCACCATTGGGAGATTTACAAGAAAGGATGACGGGGTCCGGCCCGGAACTCGCCGCCGTCAGCAACGCCGACTTGTAGGATTCTAGCCGTGCCGCGCCAGTCGAGCAATGCTAGCGTTGCTAGCGTCCGGCGACGGGAAAATTTGCATTTCTGGCCCCGTAACGCTAGTCGAAATTCGGTCGTTTACGTTATATTCGACCCCGGTTGGCCTAGATGGAGTCTAGGCCGTTTCGCTCTATTCGCAGGGAGGGTTCACGCTATGGCCGTTACTCGCATTCCGCTCAGCGCCCAGGAAGAACAGCAACGAAATCTGCTCGAGAAACTGGAACTCAGCACGGCGGAAATCGGACTGACCGTCCGCACCACGAACTGCCTCGAGGAACGCGGCATCTTCACCGTCCGCGATCTGCTCCAATGCACTCGCGATGATCTGTTGAGCATCTCGAACTTCGGCGAGAAAACTCTCGAGGAAGTCTACAAGTCGCTCGACAAGATCGGCTTCCGACGCCCGCCGAAAGCCAAGTAAGCTCGAGCAGCACTCGCTTGGACCGCCGACCGATCCCGCGGGGGCTTCACCAGAGTTCCCCCCCCTTGGGATGCACACGTTTCTGGCTCGCAAACCCGCTACTTTGCGGCCGAAACATCCAAGCAAATCAGTTCGCCGCCGCTTCCGCCGCGGCGGTTCGTCCGCAGATACAGCTTGCCCGCCGACAACGCGGGCAAGGCTCGCACCGAGACTCGCCCCACACTCCCCTCCCCCAACTTCTTAAACGCTACAGGGGAGGCGGCTGCCAACAGCACTCGACCGTCCGTCGCGACAATCACCAATTTGTCCTGAGCGCGAATGGCATTGGCGACGCCAAAACCCGGCTCGCTCCAGGCCACCTTCCCCGACTTCGCTTCGATGCAGCGAAATTCGGCTTGGCCGATGTCTTCGCGACCATGAGTGCCATACAGATACCCTTGATACGCAACCGGTGTGCTGTACTGGCTCGACATCGTATCGTCGTTCGCCCATAACTCGACGGGCGCCGCTCCCTTCCAATCGCGAAGCACGGCGCCAATTCCGTAGCTGGCGGTCAAGAACAACTGCCCATCAACCACCAACGGCGTGGCCGCGTTGACGGTCGGACCTCGCTTGCCAAACGGGAACCGAAACAACTCCTTTCCCGAGGCAGGGTCCACGGCGACGCAATGCAAGCGAGTGACAAAGATCGCGATCGATTGTTTTTCGCGAGTAATCACGGTGGGTGCGGAATAACTCGCGTCGTCCTCGCCGGCCTGCCAGACAGTTTTACCCGTGTCGAGAGCTAGCGCCACGATCCCAGCCTTAGGGCGTCCGCCAGCATTCACCAGCACTCGATTTTCGACCACTACCGGCGAACTCCCCGCGCCAAAATAACCTTCGTCCGCGCGGAACTCGGCGGCGATCGAGCGGCTCCAGCGCACCTTGCCATCCGTGAGCGAGACGCAATGCAGCTCACCGGCGGCGCCGTAGGCCACCACGGCATTTTCGGCGATCGTGGGGACGCATCGCGGTCCAGTATCGCCATTCGGGTCGTAGCCGCCTCGATAAGTGGCGGGGAAGTCTCGTCGCCAAAGGCTTTTTCCCGAGTCTCGATCAAAGGCTTCTAGACGCTCGCCCTCGGCCACTCGATGGAAAACCACGATCCGATTGCCCACGACAGCGGGCCCCGCATAACCCTCGCCCACCGGTGTACGCCAAACCACCGAGGGACCCGCGGCCGGCCAGGTCGCGGGCAGCTGTTCCGCCGCCGCCGTTCCGTCACGTTGAGGCCCCAGGATTTGCGGCCAATCGCCGGCGAGCGCCACGGAGGAACCGCGGGGCGAAAGTAGCGAAAGGGCGATGACGGGGAGAAACGTTGCGAGGCGTGCGAGGTGGGTTGAGTTCACGGGAAAATCCCTTCCTGAACGGCGAGGGGTCGCGGCACGGCGTAGCTTTCGCGACCGATTGGAGTAGAATGCCTCGGGGTCGTCAAGCCGCGCTCACGGGCTTCATTGCCGCAGTCAGAGCGTTGCCGTCGATGTCACTCAGCGGGATTCAGGGATGGTTAGGACCACTCTTCGCAGACGTTTTCGCTGGTGGCCGAAGAAACGCGGCGCTCGGCGCACAGGCTCCCGACTACTCGGCAGCCTCGGCGAGGCGGCGTTTTATGGACTGCTGTTTCTACTGGGAGCGGTCGCTCTCGCCTCTTTATTGGCCGCCCAATTCGGCGGCCCGCAAGCCGATATTTTGCGAATGGGGTTCGGCTTCGGTTTTTGGGTCCTGGTGCTCGTCCTCGGCTCGTTCCTGTTGCTGGGAGGCGGTGGTTTCGCCTACGCCATCCTGCGTTTCGGCACCTCGCAAGAACGGCGAGCCGCGATCGCCAAACGGGCCGCGAATATGGATTTAATCACGGAGGCGATCATTCAGCCTCGTGATTACCCCTTCTTGCCCAGCGACCATGACCTGGTCAACAGCCCGGGCATCAAGCTGGCCTATCGACTCCCCACCAACCAATCTCCCGGCTGGCAACTTGGCGCCGCCGCGATTTTTTGCCTCCTCTGGAGCGGCTTGGCCGCGGCATTGCTCGTGCTCGCCGTCAACCAACACATCGCCCGCCGTCCCGACTGGCTGCTGACCGTCATCGTGTTTCCGTTCTTGGGAGTAGCGGCTTGGTCGATTAAGTACTTCTTCCGCCAGATGAGCGCCTTGACGGTCCTGGGACCGACGATTGTCGAAATCAGTCGCAACACTCTGCGGCCGGGGCAAACCTGCGAGGTCTATTTCGCGCAGAGCGGCCACGTCAACCTTGCTCGCATCGCCCTCTCGCTGGTGTGCGAAGAGGAGGCCACTTACCAACAGGGGACCGATCTACGAGTCGAACGGCATCGAGTGGTCGATCACCCGTTGATCGAGGAGTCACGGGTCGAATTGGTAGCCGGCGTCCCCTACGAAAAACGCCTGGAATTCGTGATTCCCGTAACCGCCATGCATTCGTTCCACTCGTCTCATAACCGCGTGCTTTGGACTTTGGTCGCGTCAGCTCGCCCCGAGGGACGACCTGCTTTCGTTCGCGCGTTTCCGCTCGTGGTTTACCCGCCAGCCACGCTGTCGCAAGATACGCCGGAATGTGCCGCGCCGCGCTCCTCGCCGCGAGTGATCGCCACATGAAGCCGCTCATCAGCTTGCAACTCCAGCAGCCAAGAAGCGTCTACTGGCCAGGGGAAACGCTGGAGTGCCGCTACCAAATCGACGCCATTGCCCCTGAGGAGATTCAATCCGTCGAGGCATCGGTCCTGTGGTACTCGGAGGGGAAAGGCGAGCCCGATCTTGCGGTGCATGCGTTCCAACGACGCACGCCGGCCGACGCTGCTGATCGCGATCTTCGCCGACTTGCCAGCGTCGAAACGGTCCTCCCCAACAGCCCGCTCAGCTATAGCGGCGTGATTCTGAAGATCCGCTGGTGCGTGCGAGTGCGAGTGTTTTGGGGAAAAGGGAAGGTAGAAACAGCCGAGCTTCCCTTCCAACTGGGAGACGTTCCCACGCCTCAAGATCGCGCCGAGGAGAACTCAACAGAGATCTCATCATCCACCGCGGATTCCGCCCCGACAACCAAAGACGATTGATTCGTTTGGCGTCCGCATGACGAAGCCAACGCACACCCGAGCGCAACCGCTCGACGAGCCAGACTCGCCACCCCAGTTAAGTGCTCGGGTAGACAGTTCACGAAGTGTACCGCTGCGGGATTCCAATCCCTTCGCGACCTCGCGTGTCCAACCTGGCGCGATTCCCTTCCTGTTCGAGCCGGAAGAGTCTCTGGAAAGCCTACTGGACCGGCTAGCCCGAAACGGTCGCCGCGGCCAAATTATTGGGCCTCATGGAGTTGGGAAGTCCACGCTTCTGATGGCGTTGGCTCGCCAGCTCGCCGCAAACGGCGACCTAGTGGAGCTGCGCCGCATCGGCCCCACTCGATCCGCCTCCCGCCAAGATACCTGGGGAACGGCTGCGTCTGCCGACAAAAGTCGACGAAAGTGGCTCTTGGTCGATGGCTGGGAACAAGTGGCTGGCTGGCGCCGTAAGTGGCTGGCGTGGCGCATGAGTCGACGGGACCGCGGGCTGGTCGTGACCTGCCATACCGATTGTGGTTTGCCCGAATTGGCTTGCTTAACAGTCGATCCACATCGCTTGGCTCTCGTAGTCTCCCAGTTGATGGCAGGCTTCCCCCCCTTGATTGGCGAGTCTGATGTGCTGGAACTGTGGCGGCTTCACCCGACAAATGCTCGGGAAATCTTGTTCGGATTGTACGATTTGTACGAGGTGCGCCGACGCTCGAATCCGACGGGCGACCGTTCTTGAGCTTTTTTCGGATTTTTTTCTAACGCAACCCATTCCTCTCTAGGTAGGCTGGCATAGGATTCAACGGGTTGTATCGGATCCGGCGGAAAAGGCAGGTCGCAGATGAACAGGAAGATGGCTCGTCGTGGACTGAAGATGATGGTCGTGGCGCTTGCGCTGGGTGCTCAACCCGCGCAGGCGGGCCCCATCATCGACTGGTTTAAGAGCTGGTGTCCGACGTCAAAGCCACCCTGCGGCCCCGCCGGCTGCGGCACAGCAACTTGTGGCCCAGCAGGATGTTACATACCATCCGCGGGACAATATTACCCTGGAGTTCCTAACGCCCCTGCCGTGGTTCCCGGCGCTGTAATTCCAGGGACCGCTCCGCCTGGCTTTATCCAGCCGGGAACGACCATTCCTGGCACGGTGCCACCGGGCGCCGCCTTTCCCCCACGCACCACCAACTATCCGCCGACGGTCTCTCGAGCGGTCTACTATCCGGCGACGACTCCCACCGCAACGGTCGCCTACCCCGTCGCGTCCGCCGGTGTCGTCGCGCCTGCTGCTCCCGCCGCCCAAGTCGCCTACTACGCACCGGCAGGCTCGGTCGCGGTTGCCTGTCCTACATGTCCGCGTCCGGTCGCCGCTGGCCCCACCACCGTCAATTACGCGCCCTACACGACGTATCGCAATGCTTGGGCTCGAGTTCCAGTCACGTTATACCGCCCCGTAACGGCGATCGACCCTGTCACAGGCCGACCGGTTACTGTTGTTCAGCCCTGCGTCGTGAATACTTGGCAGGTGCAGCGAGTGCCGGTGGGCGGACAGCCATTTTTGTCCCGTTACCAGCCGCTTCCCGTCTCGGGCGCCGCCCCCGCCGCCGTGGTAGTTTCGCCCGGGGCCGTGCCGAGTGCGACCGTATGCCCTCAGGGAATTTGCACTCCCGGAGCAACAACCACGGTTTGGCCAAGCAACGTGGCGCCGGGAACGACCATGCCCACCACGGTCATGCCGAGTGCGCCTCCACCCGGCTACCCTCAGGGGTCGACGACCTTGCCGGGAACCAGCTTGGGACCGACAGCTCCACCGCCGACATCCCAACCACCTTCGTTCTTGGGTCAGCCGGCTCGCGTTCCCCCCGGCGGTGCGCCAGCCGATCAGCGTCCCGTGCTCGGGCCAGGAGAAGGCGGAACGTTGAATTATCCGCCCGAAACGGATCCCTATCGCTCGCCGCCTCCTTATGTTCCACCCGCTCCCAACGAAAACTCGAATACCTCGGGAGGCGGCATGTTGCGTTTACCTTCGCCGCCGCCGGAAGGCCGAGCGGCTGGAGTGCCTGGGACCTCGACCTTCTCGAATTCATCGTCCGAGTCGCGACTGGGTGCGCCCGTGCCGACGATCGAGCGTAAACCGGCCCAGCGTCCAACTCTGAAAGTGACGCCGCTCCCGGATCTCGAACCTGCCCCTGCCGCCGCTCCGCGTTCCACGCCTGAACCCGCCACTCCGCGTTTGATCGTTCCCCGTGAACGAACCGCCGCCTTACGCGGCACTCATCCCACTCACCATGTAGTGCCCGCGGCAGGCGAACAGCCTATCAACGGCGCACGCTCCGTGGCGAAGCCTGTGGTCTGGGATGAATCGGGCTGGCGTTCATCAGCCACGCGAGCCAGCGGCTACTAAATCTCACTCACATACGACGGACTTCCAGTCCGTCGCAATGTGCCCTGAGCCGCCAACGTCGTCCGCCATCGCTGCTTTCGACTGACGAGAAGTCCGTCGTACATCCGCGAAGCTCAGTGTTCCGAGTGTACGCCGCGCGATACACTCGAAGGCATGCCAGCCAACTTAACGCCGCAGTATCATAAGGCCGAAGCCGAATATCGCCGCGCAGCGACCCCCGACGAGGAACTCCGATGCCTCGAAGCGATGTTGCGCGAAATCCCCAAACACAAGGGCACTGACAAGCTGCAGGCCGAGCTGAAGCATAAGATCAGCAAGGCGAAGGCGGATGTCGAGCACCATCATAAAAACGCCAAGAAGGGGGGCGGCGGAATTCGCATTCCGCGCCAAGGCGCGGGCCGGGCCGTCTTGGTCGGAGGCCCCAATGCGGGCAAGAGCCAACTGCTGCGAGCATTAACTCGTGCGACTCCCGAGGTCGCCCCATATCCCTTTACCACTCGCGAACCAATCCCTGGCATGATGCCATGGGAAGACGTCATGGTGCAGTTGATCGATACGCCGCCGATCACCGCGGATGTCTTCGACCCGAACGTCTTGGGCCTGGTGCGTGGGGCGGACTTGGCGCTGTTGCTTGTCGACCTTGGCTCGGACGATGGCGTCACCGACGTCCAAGCGGTGCTCGATCAATTCGCTCGCTCCAAGACGCGATTGGGGCGTGAGTCGTACCTCGATGAAGAGGACTTAGGCGTATCGTTCACGCGTACTTTTCTTGTGCTGAACAAGTGCGATTTAGCCGAGGCGGCGGATCGACAGGCTTTATTGCGTGAATTCTGTCCCGTCGACTTCGTCGAATTTCAGATTTCCGCCGAGCAGTCGACGGGATTGGAACCTCTTCGCAACGCCATTTACAGTTCGCTCGATGTCGTGCGAGTCTACACGAAACTACCCACGAAGAAGGAGCCCGATTACGAACGCCCCTTCACGCTGCGTCGCGGCGGCACGCTGCTCGATGTGGCGGAACTCGTCCATCGCGACCTTGCCAAGAACTTCAAGGGGGCTCGCGTCTGGGGAACTGCCGTGCATGAGGGGACCATGATGAAGGGGGATTACGTGTTGCACGATAAAGATGTCGTCGAGATCCACACATGACCAACGCTCAGATCGCCGACGTCTTCGAACGACTCGCTGACCTGCTGGAGATCAGCGGGGCGAATCCTTTTCGAGTGCGAGCGTATCGCAACGCGGCCCGCACGCTCTCGGGTCTCCCTGAGTCCCTGGCAGATCATTTTCAAGAACAGGGAAAGCTGCCGACCATCGCCGGCGTGGGCGAAGATCTGGCCGAAAAGATCCGTCAATTGCTGCAAGGCCAGAAGCTCGCGTTGCTTGAGGAGCTCGAAGCCAAAATCCCAGCCGGCGTGCTGGCGTTACTACGAGTTCCCGGACTGGGCCCTAAGAAAGCCGCCGCTCTGCACAAAGAACTGGGAATCGAAACGCTGGATCAATTGCGGCTCGCCTGCGAACAGGGACGAGTGAAATCATTGAAGGGCTTTGGCGCAAAGACGGAACAGTCGATCTTGCAGGGATTGGCCATCGCGGAAACGGCCGGGCAACGCATACTCTGGGCCGATGCCGACGCCATCGCCCAACAATTAGTCTCCCACCTGCGGACGATTCCAGGCATTGAACAGTTGGAGTTGGCGGGGAGTTATCGCCGTGGACGCGACACGATCGGGGATCTCGATGTGCTCGTGGTCTCGGCGGAAGTTAGCCGAGTGATGGATCGGTTCGGCGATTTTCCTGATGTGGCTTCGGTCATTGCTCGCGGCGAAACCAAGATGTCCGTTCGCACGCACAAAGGTCTGCAGATTGACCTGCGAGTGGTGCCGGCTCGGTCGTTCGGCGCGGCGCTGCAGTACTTTACCGGGTCGAAGGAACATAACGTCATACTCCGGGGACGAGCGAAACAGCAGGGCTTGAAGATCAACGAGTATGGAGTGTTTCGAGTCGAGACGCGTGATGGCGACGGCGAGTCCGCCAAGGACGATGAAAAACGCTCGCCGCAGGAAGGCGAGTATGTGGCGGGCGCCGCCGAGGCGGATGTCTATCGGGCGCTCGGGCTGCCTTGGATTCCCCCTGAGTTGCGCGAAGGGAGACGTGAGTTTGCATGGGCCGACGCCAATGCACTCCCCGCCTTGATCGAAACGTCCGACATCCAAGGCGACCTCCATATGCATACGACGGCCACGGACGGCGCCGCGTCGCTCGAGGAAATGGTCGCCGCCGCTCGAGCTCGCGGACTGAAGTACATTGCGATCACCGATCATTCGCAACGAGTGTCGATGGCGCGCGGGCTCGATCCCGAGCGATTACTGCAACAATGGCGAGAGATCGACGCCTTGAATCGGCGACTCGACGGCCAATTCCTGGTGCTCAAGGGAATCGAGTGCGATATTCTGGAAAAAGGCGGCATGGATCTGCCCGACGACGTGCTGGCTCAAGCGGATTGGGTGCTGGCGAGCGTCCACTATGGTCAACGGCAGTCCCGCGAGCAGATCACGGATCGAATCCTCGGCGCCATCGCCAATCCTCATGTGTGCGCGATCGCACACCCCACGGGTCGCTTGCTCAACCAACGCGACGCATATGAGGTCGACATGGAGGCCGTCTTTCAAGCGGCTTGTGAACATCGCAAGTTGCTCGAACTGAACGCGCATCCCGTGCGACTCGACCTGCACGATTTACATTGCGCCCAGGCCAAAGCGTTAGGCATCCCGATCGTGATCAGCACGGACGCTCATAGCGTCGAGGGGCTCGACATGATGCGCTTCGGCATCCTGCAAGCGCGGCGAGGCGGGTTGACTCGGAAGGATGTCGCCAACACTCGTGATTGGGCCGGCTTGCGGCAACTCATGGGACGCTAGGCGGTGAGTCTACTCAGACAGCAGTTCCACGCCATTGCCATTCACCGATGGGTAGACGCACCGCCCCTGTTCGATCGTAACGCCCGTCGCGATGTCGCGTGACAACAGCAGCGCGCCGTCCATATCGACATAATCGAGTAACGGGAGTAGTTGAGCGATCGCGGAGATGCCCACGGTCGACTCCGTCATGCAGCCCACCATGACTTTGAGTCCTAGTTGGCGAGCACGATCAATCATGCGTCTGGCGGGCGTCAAGCCGCCGCACTTGACGAGCTTGATGTTGATGCCGTGAAAGTAACCGGCACAGCGGTCGACGTCGGTCGCAACCACGCAGCTTTCATCGGCGATCACTGGGAGCGCCGACTCCGCGAACACGCGACGCATTCCGCTCCACTCGCCCGCGGGCAAGGGTTGTTCGATGAATTCAACGCCTAGTTCTTTTAGGACATGCGAGTTGGCGACTGTTTCTTCAGCCGTCCAGCCGCAGTTCGCATCAACTCGAAACACGGCGTTGGTGTGCCGACGCAACGCCTCGACGATCTGAAGGTCTTGTTTGGTGCCGAGCTTGATCTTGTAGACCGGCCAATTGGGGAATTCGTTCATCTTCGCCACCATGACCTCAATCGAGTCGATGCCGATGGTGTAGTTGGTTAACGGGATGCGGTCGGCCTTCAAACCCCACAAGCGATAAACCGGCGAGTCACACAGCTTGCCCCACAAATCGTAGGCCGCTTGATCGAGTGCGCACTGAGCAAAGGGATGAGAACCGAGTCGTGCATCGAAGTGGTCCCAAAGTGCGACTGGGTCGTGACAATCGGTCGCTTCGAGTTCGGGACGCAACGACTCGATCGCATCAGTAATCGACTCGCGAGTGGCGCCGTAGTATTGGTTGGTTGTGGCTTCCCCAAATCCGCGCAGCCCACCCTGCTCTAGTTCGACAATCACCGTGGGCTGAACGGTGATCGATTCACGCGAGATCGTGAAGACATGACGCAGTGGCAGGTCGAACGAGTGGATTCGAAGTCTCATGGCGTTACTCGTTAAGGAACGGAAAGTCGCGGAGGCTAAAGCGAGTGCGAGTATACCTGAGGTTGCAACAACGAGTCGTAGGGTGAGGTCGAACCGGGCGGCCGCCCCCTCCAACCATCACCAACCAACTCCCCACCGCCCGGTGAAGACGCACCAGGTCGGTAGACCAGCGTTACCCCCAAGAA
The DNA here is from genome assembly GCA_046349915.1 of Pirellulales bacterium. Classification (GTDB taxonomy): domain Bacteria; phylum Planctomycetota; class Planctomycetia; order Pirellulales; family Pirellulaceae; genus CAIXSC01. Next base: position 182,914 of record JAXMBL010000006.1, read on the forward strand.
CCCCCCACCGAGCGAGTATCACCACAGCGCCAAGCACGCATCCCACCCAAACATCCCACACCGCGCAGCCCCGCCCGCCCCACGCCTCAACCAGCAGAAGGTGGATGCGACCAACCTCGGATGCGACCAATCCCGTAGGGTGAGTCGAACCGGGCGGCAACCACGCCAACCACCACCAACCAACTCCCCACCGCCCGGTGAAGACGCACCATGTCGGTAGACCAGCGTCACCCCAAGCACAACCACCGAGCGGGCAGTACCACAGCGCCAAGAACGCATCCCACCCAAACATCCCACACCGCGCAGCCCCGCCTGCCCAACGCCCCAGCCAGCAGAAGGTGGATGCGACCAATCCCGCGACCAATCCCGTAGGGTGAGTCGAACCGGGCGGCGACCACGCCAACCATCACCAACCAACTCCCCACCGCCCGGTGAAGACGCACCAGGTCGGTAGACCAGCGTTACCCCAAGAACAACCACCGAGCGGGTATCACCACAGCTCCAAGCACGCATCCCACCCAAACATCCCACACCGCGCAGACCCGCCCGCCCAACGCCTCAACCAGCAGAAGGTGGATGCGACCAATCCCGCGACCAATCCCGTAGGGTGAGTCGAACCGGGCGGCAACCACGCCAACCACCACCAACCAACTCCCCACCGCCTGGTGAAGACGCACCATGTCGGTAGACCAGCGTTACCCCAAGAACAACCACCGAGCGGGTATCACCACAGCTCCAAGCACGCATCCCACCCAAACATCCCACACCGCGCAGACCCGCCCGCCCAACGCCTCAACCAGCAGAAGGTGGATGCGACCAATCCCGCGACCAATCCCGTAGGGTGAGTCGAACCGGGCGGCAACCACGCCAACCACCACCAACCAACTCCCCACCGCCTGGTGAAGACGCACCATGTCGGTAGACCAGCGTCACCCCAAGCACAACCACCGAGCGGGCAGTACCACAGCGCCAAGAACGCATCCCACCCAAACATCCCACACCGCGCAGCCCCGCCTGCCCAACGCCCCAGCCAGCAGAAGGTGGATGCGACCAATCCCGCGACCAATCCCGTAGGGTGAGTCGAACCGGGCGGCGACCACGCCAACCATCACCAACCAACTCCCCACCGCCCGGTGAAGACGCACCAGGTCGGTAGACCAGCGTTACCCCAATAAAAACCACCGAGCGGGTTTCACCACAGCACCAAGAACGAATCCCGCCCAAACGTCCCACACCGCGCAGCCCCGCCTGCCCAACGCCCCAGCCAGCAGAAGGTGGATGCGACCAATGCCGGATGCGACCAATCCCGTAGGGTGAGTCGAACCGGGCGGCGACCACGCCAACCATCACCAACCAACGCCCCCACCGCCCGGTGAAGACGCACCAGGTCGGTAGACCAGCGTCACCCAAGAACAACCACCGAGCGGGTATCACCACAGCGCCAAGCACACATCCCTCCCAAACATCCCACACCGCGCAGACTCGCCCGTCCAGCTCCCCAACCAGCAGAAGGTGGATGCTTCTAAATGGCTTCCTCTCTGAATGTCTTCTAAATGGAACCCGATGCAACTCATCACCGGCCATGCCATCCCAGAGCCCTGATACATCCCATTTCAACGTCCTGCGGAAGACGACACAGACTTTGCGGGTTAGCAAAACTTTCTCGATCGCGCGGAATGCCGCAAGTTTAACGATTGTATGGCCGATACCTATGCTGCCGAGAATTAGAGTCGGCAGGCCCGCGCTTCGGCGTTGGCTGATACGCGGTGTTCAGACTCAGGGGGGCCGAGTCTGAACCTCACCGAACGCAACCTCAAGGGATCGTCTTGCGATGCGCCGGCAACTTCGAAAAACACTGGTCCTGGTTTTGGTCGCCCTGACGGCTGCCGCGGGCTGCAATCCCGCGAAGCCGTTCTACCTTCGCGAGACGGGCGATCTCTCGCACTATCTCGATAAGGCCACGGAAGTGGAGCATCCCGATGTGGAAGCTCCACACTTGGCCGAAGTCGAGCATGCCGAGGCCCCGCTCACCGTGACGAACCCCGAGTTCAAGGAAATCTGGGAACTCGGCCTGGAGGAGTGCATGCATATCGCCCTCCAGAACAGCAAGGTGATCCGCAACGCGGCCTCGATCCAAGCCAACTTCGGCTTCTCGGCGGCGTTGGTCGACCGCACCGGTCAGCTGCCTACCGTTTATGACTCGGCGCTCCTCGAAAGCCGGACCGGCGGCCAAGCTTATCAAGGGCGAGGCGCGGCGGGCACCACAACCTTTGGATCAGGGTTGGCTAACAGCGACTTTGGCCCTAGCCCTGCGACTCGCGCCGAACAAGTGGCGGGTGTTGAGTCCGAATTGGCGGCATTCGACGCCCAGTTCTACTCGTCGTACCAGTACCAAAACAGCAATCGTCCTAGCAATCAGCAATTCACCGCGTTTCCGGGCTTTTCACCACTGCTGCGCCGCAATGACCTAGGCACGTTCGAAGCCACGATGATGAAACGATCGGCGAGCGGTAACCTTTTCCGAGCGTCCAGTAAGACGGAATCGGAATGGAGCAATCAAGCTCGTTTCGATCAGGCGAATGGTTCGGGCCGGGTAGCGTCAGGCATCTTCTCGACGGTTGCCGAATTTGAAGCTCGCTTCCCCTTGATGCGGGATCGCGGCACTCAAGTCAACCGCATTCCCGTCGTCTTGGCTCGAATCAACACCGACATCAGCCTGGCCGACTTCGAATCATCCGTCCGCAACATGTTAATGGATACCGAAACGGCTTACTGGGATCTGTACTTCTCGTACCGCAGCCTCGAAGCGGCCAAGATCGGTCGCGACAGCGCTCAGGTTACCTGGAAGAACATCTACGAAAAACGTAAATTCGGCGCCCTGGCTGACCAGGATGAAGCCCAGGCTCGCGGACAATACTTCCAATTCCGAGCTCAAGTGGAAGGCTCTCTCCGCGACGTCTACAGCACCGAAACTCGCCTCCGTTGGCTCATGGGACTCGCCGCCACCGACGGCCGACTCATCCGGCCCAAGGACGAGCCGACAACGGCTCGCGTCGAGTTCGAATGGGCGGAGGTGCACGCCGAGTCGCTCTTCCGCAGCACGGAACTTCGTCAGCAGAAGTGGCGTATCAAGCAGCGTGAGCTGGAATTGATCTCCGCCAAGAACACCTTGTTGCCTTGGCTCAGCTTGACCACCACTGGCCGCTGGGTGGGCGTCGGCGATGAACTGATTCAGTCGAGCCGCACGGGCCGCGATTTGGCCGCCCCAGGCAATGGCAATCCCAACCTGGGACTGGGTTCGACCGCATTCGAGTCGCTCACGGGCGGCGAATACGGCGAGGCGTTCGTCCAGTTGGACTTCTTGCCCGCACAGTTTGGAGCTCGTCGTGAATTGGCCTCGGTTCGCAACGCTCAGTTGGGCCTGGCTCGAGCCAAAGCTCATCTCGAAGACATGGAACTCAACCAATCCCATCTCATGACGTCGGCGATTCGCGAGTTGGACGCCAACTACACAATCACGCAGACGAACTTCAACTGGTGGGCCGCCACTCAGAAGGAAGTGGAAGCCTTCGAGACGTTGTACGAAGGCGGCAAGGCCACCCTGGACCTCGTCCTGGAAGCTCAACGCAAACGCTCTCAGGCACAAGTTCAGTACTATCGCTCGCTGACCGACTACAACAAGTCGCTCGCCAACGTCCACTACCGCAAGGGTTCGCTTCTCGAACACAGCAACGTCTTCTTGACCGAAGGCGAGTGGCCGGTGAAGGCTTACGAGGACGCCATCGAGAAGGCTCGAGCACGTGACGCCGCGATCTACATGAACTACGGCTGGACTCGTCCGCGAGTGGTAAGCCAGGGACCGGTCGAACAGCACACGGGCACCTCGGAACGCGAAGCCCAATCGGCAGAACAGCGATCGGCCGCACCGATTCCGATGTCGGACGATGAAGAGCCCGCCGCGGAGGACGAACAGGGACCACCGATCGGTCCCGTCACTGAGGCCGATAGCGAGCAACAGCCGCAGCTGATCCAGGTCTCCGGTTCGCTTCGCCGAGTTCGCTAGCGAATGACAAGAATTGCGGGGAGGCTCTTCACCCTGTCCCCGCAATGCCTGCCCACACATCCACCGCCAAGGATTAGAATCTTGAACGACTTGGCGGTGGTTAGTCTCGCAGCGAGACCGACCCGCATGACCTTTGAAGAGTGGATGACGCGGGATGTTCGTGACGTTTGATGGCGTGGACGGGGCAGGCAAAACGACTCAAATCGCTCTTTTCGTGGAGTGGTTGAAATCTCGCGGACATGAGGTCGTCCTCTGCCGCGATCCCGGATCGACATCGCTGGGAAACGAGCTGCGCAAGATTTTGCTGCACGGAAATGAGCTCCACATCGACGGCCGGGCCGAGATGTTCCTCTACATGGCCGCTCGTGCTCAACTGGTAGCCGAAGTGATTCGCCCCGCGATCGCCGCGAATCGGATCGTGGTATCCGACCGCTTCCTACTCGCAAACATCGTCTATCAGGGATACGCGGGTGGTCTCGGACCCGACTTGGTCCGAAATGTGGGCGAACAAGCGGTCGATGGCGTTAAACCTCATCTAACGCTTGTTCTCGACATGCCCGCCGAGGCCGCCGCCGCTCGCATCGACCGACAGCTCGATCGCATGGAATCCAAAGGACTCGACTATCTGCGCGCCGTCCGCGAGGGCTTCCTCGCCGAGGCACGACTCGATCCCGAACGACTCGTTCTGATCGACGCCCAAGGCACACGCGAAGAAGTGCGTGATCGCATCCTCGACGCGGCGATCGCGCACGGTCTTTGATCCGTGCCGTATCAGTCGTGATTCCACCATAAATTGGAATTCGTGGGATTCGAGGAATTCGTGGTCGACCAACTCTTGTCTCTCGCAATTGCGACTGCGGCGAACTTTGCGCTTACCATCTAGCACGCCCGCAGCATGCGGCAAATTGCTTTCGCGGTACGAGACTGCTAGAGTGGCTCACTCCCCTAACACTGAGCCGCTAACTACTTCCCCAAGCTAGGGATTTCGTCATGACTGCCGCCCAACTGCGCTGGTTTGCGTTGCTCACGCTGCTGCTTCTGACCAGCTCGACTCCGAGTGTTTCGGCTCAAGAATCCGCGAAGTTCAAAGTCATCAACGACACGAACCAACCGTTGAAGATCTTGTGGATTGGCCCCAACAACCGTGAACGCGAATACGGCACGATCACGCCCGGAGAAGAGGCGAATGGTGTAACGACGATCGGCCAACGCTTCATTCTCCGCAATGCGGTCACCGGCCAGATGGTGCGGTTGATTGAGATCGTCGAGCCCGAAGACACTTGGCGAGTACGCCGACCTGGTGAGGCGCCCAAGTCGCAACGTGGCGATCCCGCGCTGCTCAACGTAGCCAATCGAACTTCGCTGCCACTCGCGATCAGCTGGATGAACGGAGCGAATGAAGAGCCCATCGGTTCGCTCGGCGCCGGCGAATCCCGCACTCTCAATACAACCGTCGGTCACACAATTCGATTTCGCACACCAGACGGCGACGAAGCCATTCCCGCTCATACGATGACATTGCGGGAGGAAGAGATCAGCATCACTCGCGGCAGCAACCTCCAGGCGCCTCGCCCGAATCCCCTGCCACAACCACCGATTCCAACTCGGCCGAATCGGCGTCAACGCCCCATGCCCATGCCCATGCCGATGCCGATGCCTGAACCGAACAATGATCCTAGCCCCCCGCCGCCTGGCAGGCTAATCAACGTACCGTCGTACGGCGGAATGACGATTGACGAGGCATCCACTCAGCCGGCGAATGGTCTCGCCATCAAGTTAATCGCCGTGGGCGCCCCTCCGACCCCCGACAAAGCCGGCACGATCGTCTTTCAGCGCCCGCCAGGAGGCGCCGAGGCGCCAGCGGGGTCGACCGTCACGTTGTATCACTTCACGGTAGCCAATCAGCGCCCCAATCCCCGCCCTGCACCACGGCCCGATCCGCGGCCAAATCCCACGCCGACTCCCGCAGGCGTCACCACCTACTGGCTCGGCCGTAAAGGAGGGCCAGATAACGGTCAGTTGATTTACGACGTGCGAGTCCCCGACTATTTCTTGCAGTGGATGCAGGAGAAAACGTCGTGCGGTGGAGGGTCTCGCTACGAACGCACCATTAATGGCGTGAGCTACGTATTCACGAAACAGACCTTTAGCTGGGACACGAATCGCTCGGGAAGCAATCCCGCGCGAACGGGCCAGATCGGCATTCGCACCGACCTGCAATTTGGGCTGGATTGGAAATATGAAGAACGACTTCGCTCGCCGGAAGCAAGCCAGCTACGCAGCGCCTTGGATTCCCTGGCCAGCGACTTGAATGGCAATCCTTCCTGGAAGGAAGCCCGCGCGGTGACTATCGTGGAAACTCAAACCGAGACACCGCCCGATTTAACAATCAGTACGTCAACGCTCTTTGACACGGCGGACTCCAAGTCGGAGCACAGCACCTTTCACGCGGAAAAGCCCCAGATTCTGGTCATTCCTCATAATGGATCTTTCTTCGCGGCGTGGCAGAAATACGACTCGGGCGTTTCAAAAGGGCCCATGTTGGCGAGATTCGACGTCGATGCCTCAGGCAATGGCTACTCGAAGGTCTGGGAAAAGAACCTATCGCTCGAACTGCTGGGCGGCTTCGCGATGGAGCCCTCGAATGGTGGTCTTTATGTATTGACGACCAACAAAGAAGACCTTGGCTCCGAACTGAGTTCGACGACCTATCGACGAGGAATCGTCGAGTTGAGTCGATTCGACTTGGACGGAAACGAAGTCTGGCGCCGCGATGTCAATAGCGTCGAGTTCTTAGGCGAGCCGGTGGATGGGAAATACGAGAACGCGATCTTCTCTCCGATGATTGATGGCACGGGAAGCCTCGAGATCGGCGGCGGCAAACTGCTCATCTCGGTCAGTTCGAACAGCCTTCCCGACTACGGAATCAGTTCACGTCATCAAGGCGCCCGCTACATTGTGGCGGATCTCGATGGCAATGGGTTGAAAACGGTGGGAGGTCCCAGTTGGCGACACTCGTTCGACCAGCGAGTTCGTTTTGACGGGACTGACTTCGTATTCATGGATCTAGGAGACGCCGGTTGGTTCATGCCGGGATCGGGAATCACTGTGCGCAAGATCAAGCCTACCGACTCAGGCGCCACCTTGCCCGAGAACCTGGAAGGGACCTACATCTATGCTCGGCTATCCGACATGACCCCAGGCAGCAACTCGACCTTCACTTCCATGGGCGATATCCTGCCTGGAAAAGTCGGATATGTCGCGTTGTTCTCCAGCGAAAGAAACAACGATACCTCTCCTCGCGATAGTTTCTCGCAGCCAGTCCTCGAACCGAGGAATCTTGGGCTAGTCCACGTTACCAGGGACTTTGATCAAGTGCGTGAGAGTCGCTGGGGCGGACCGTCGGCGCCTCCCCGGCAAGGCAATGTCATCATCAATGAATCAAGCGAACCCGTTCAGATCAATATCACTCGTAGCGTAGTCGACAGCGATGGAGAGACGGTTACCGTGGTTCGACCTGACAAACCCGCTAAGAGCTTCGTTCGCACCGGTGTCGTCTGGCTAACGAATTACTCGACGGGCATCAGCGTCGAACGTCCCAAACTCTTGCCAGTGGGCGACAACCAATTCGCTTGTCTGTGGGAAGAATGGAGCTACCTGGGCGCCAATTTGACCTACCAGTCGACGCAAGCCATGCTCGTCGACGAACGAGGTTCCGTCTTGAAACCTGCTCGGCCCATTAACGCCCGACTCTGTCCTAACGGCGCCGATCGAACGATGGGTCCGCACTTCTTCTCGGGCGACTCGGGTAGAAACATCATCACCGTCTACACGGTGAACTCGGAATTGGAAGTTACCGAAATTACCCTGCACCTGTGAGCCGACGGACCGAAGATGCTGCCGCCGTAATTCCGCACCCGACACGTACACCACCCCACACGTACACCTTGTGACAATATGATTGTGAATGCCCTCGTTCGCTTACGTCGCATCACGACGTTGATTGCCGCTTTACTCGTATCGCTGGTCTCGCTGCAACCCTCCGACTGCGGTTTCCTCGCAGCGGCCGAAACGCTCACCCAGCCCGCTTCGTACGCGGATTGGCGGCACTCGGGTTCGATCTGGCTGCTCACAACCCCGGAAGGCGCGAATCTTCCTGCCGGTACTCGCATCGAACATTTCCCGACGCTCGTGCAACTCCATCGAGATTTCTTTGACTTCAGCCAGGCGCAACCGCACGGTGAAGATCTACGATTCTCGACCAACACCGGCGAGCCGCTCGCGTTCCAAATCGAAGAATGGGATGCGGAACAGGGATCGGCCAGCGTGTGGGTTCGAGTACCGCTGATCCAAGGAAACTCCCGACAAGAAATCAGATTGCATTGGGGCAATCCGAAGGCGAGCGGCGAGTCCAATGGCGCGGCCGTGTTCAACGAATCAAACGGCTACCTAAGCGTTTGGCACATGGCAGATCCGGTAAGCGACGAAACGGGTAGGCTCACCAGCACCGACACCGGATCACAGGCGACCGCGGGAATCATCGGCGGCGCACGACGCTTCTCCGAGGGCCAAGGGATTTTTGGCGGCGACAAGATCGCCGACTACCCGACGGGCGCCAACTCGCACAGCACGGAATTGTGGTTTCGGCCCGAACGGCCCAATGTCACCCTGATCGGATGGGGCAACGAACAAGCTCAGGGCAAAGTGGTCATGCAGTTTCGCAGCCCTCCCCATATTCAGATGGATTGCTACTTCTCTGGCGGCAACGTCGCTGGCGAGACTCGTGTTCCTCTGGGCGAGTGGACTCACGTCGTGCACACCTATCGAGAGGGCGAGGCGCGAATTTACGTGAACGGCGTGCTCGATGGGACCAACACCAAGAACGGCGGCCCGCTCAAGATCCAAAGTCCTGCTCGACTGTTTCTGGGAGGATGGTACCACCGGTACGACTTTGTCGGCGATCTCGACGAAGTTCGAGTGTCGCAAGTCGTCCGCTCGCCTGAATGGATCAAGCTGCAATACGAGAATCAAAAACCCAATCAGTCCTTCGTGGGCTGCTTGGTCCGTCCAGGAAACGACTTTTCGGTCTCGCATCAGCAACTGGTCGTGGCGGAAAACCGTACCGCGACCGTTCGCATGCAAGCGGACGGCGCACAGAAAGTTCAGTGGATTCTGCGGCGCGAAGGGCGTGAAAGCGTCGTCGCCGCTGATCGACTGTCCTACGAGTTTGCCGCGGGGCGAGTGACGGGGAAAACGTCGGCGACACTCACCGCGAAGGCGATCTATGCGAATGAAGTAAAGACTCAAGACATCGCGATCACCATCAGCGACGATGTTCCCGAGCCCGCCTTCACGTTGACCGCTCCCCAAGAGTGGGATGGCCGTCAAACCGTGGAACTCGCGCCCACAATCTCCAACCTCGCCGAGATGCGTGCCCGAGGCGCGGGAGACGTTCATATCGACTGGAGTTGTGACGGCGTGGCGGTCATCCAGCGAGTCGATTCGGGCAAGTTGATCCTGAAGCGGGCTCAAGGCAGCGGAGTTTTGAGAGTGACCGCCGCAATCAGCAACGGCGGGGCGAAGGTCGAACAGACCGCCGTGATCGCCGTGCAAGAACCCAAGGTGGATCGCGAGACATGGATCGCTCGACCACGTGACCAAGAGGAACGCCCCGAAGACAATCAGTTCTTCGCCCGTGACGGCATGGGGCCTGATGGCCAGCCTTACGGCTCGCTCGTTTACGCCGGTGTACTCGCCGAGGCATCACCCACCGATTCGGTCTTTGTGCGGGTGTTCGCGGACGATCGACCGTATGCGACGAAAACAGCCGCTCTCGACGCCGACAAGAAGTACTCGCTGTCGATCCCGCTGAAGCCCGGGTTAGTGAAGTATCGTTGCGAGTTTGGTCGGAAGAGCGGCGACCGCGAGGAGGTGCTGCACACTGCGCATAACCTCATATGTGGCGACGCATTTCTGATCATCGGTCAATCGAACGCCGTGGCAACCGATTTCGGCAAAGAGAATCCTTTGGCGGCGAGTGAGTGGGTGCGCACGTTCGGCGCTACCGCTGGCGACCCGAATGGTTCGCGTTTGAAACAGTGGGCCAACGCGGAAGCTCGCAGCCCCGGCGGCAAGTCGGAGATTGGTTATTGGGGTATGGAGTTGGGACGACGCTTAGTCGCAACTGAACGAGTCCCGGTTTGTATTCTGAACGGAGCGGTCGGAGGCACTCGCATTGATCAGCATCAGCGCAATGAGGATGATCCGACCGACGTTCGTACGATTTATGGTCGACTGTTGTGGCGAGTGCGGCAGGCCAAGCTGACTCATGGCATCCGCGCGATCATTTGGCATCAGGGCGAGAACGACCAAGGCGCGGATGGTCCGACGGGCGGTTATGGGTACGAAACCTATCGGCAGTTGTTCGTAAGTTTGGCCGCCAGCTGGAAAGAAGATTATCCCAACATCGAGCACTACTACGCGTTTCAGATCTGGCCCAAGGCGTGTGCCATGGGGAGCAAGGGCTCCGACAATCGCTTACGCGAAGTTCAACGCAACTTGCCGCGATTTTTCTCCCGCCTGAGCATTATCTCGACGCTCGGCATCAAGCCACCCGGCGGTTGCCACTACCCCGCCGCCGGTTACGCCGAGTTTGCTCGCTTCCTCCATCCCATGCTGCGCCACGACCTTTACGATTCCAGCATTCCTGCGCCCTCGCCACCCAATTTGCGTCGGGCCTCCTTCGCATCCGCGCAGCGAGATACTCTTGTTTTGGAATTCGACCAACCGGTCGTCTGGTCCGACTCGCTCATCAGCCAGTTCCATCTCGATGGAGTCGCCAAGCTGGTGAAATCTGGCGATGCGAACGGCGTGCGACTCATGCTCCACTTGCGCGAGCCGTCCAGTGCGAAGACGGTAACCTACCTGGATAGCGCCAACTGGAGTCCGGACAACCTGCTCTATGGTGAGAACGGCCTCGCCGCACTCACATTCTGTGAAGTGCCGCTCGAGGCCAACTGAAATCCAGTACGACGGACTTCCAGTCCGTCGATCCGGCCCAGCGAGCGGCGAGTACCTCGCTGCATGCGGCCTACAACGCGGCTTGACTGGCGGCGATGGGCGCTCGCTGGCCAAGCGGCTTACCGCTCGCGAAGCGAGCGGGCTACTACCGTACGACGGACTTCCAGTCCGTCGCCAAGACATTTTCACCAAATCACTTACGTCGTTCGCAAGCAGCAAACCAAGAAAGTCTCCGGCGAATTTCCCCAAGATCTCCCCTGCGCGACAGAATATCAATGTGATATCACTTTAGTATCACATCAACGCTCGCCGACCGGCGAGGGGAGTACAGGAAATGCACGCCGAGAGAAATTATCGACCGAGTGCAGGCTGGGGACCGTTGTTTTGTTGTTTGGGCACGATGGCGCTCACCGCCGCCGCCTTTGCCTGGACCTTATGGGGGAGCGCGGGTCGACCACCATTTGCAAGCATCAGCATGGTGATTGGCGAGGGCTTTCTCTTTTTGTTCGCAGTGATCGGGCTGTTTGGCCTGATGGCGATAGCCCCCAATGAGGCTCGCGTGCTGCTGTTGTTTGGAGAATACAAAGGAACAGCCCGCGAGTCGGGGTTCTTTTGGGTAAATCCCTTCTACACCAAGTGTCGCGTCTCGCTGCGAGTGCGTAATTTTGAGACAGGATCGACGACCACACCCGAGCGCAAGGATGCCGCGGGTCACGTGGTAGCCGAACGCAAAAGAACTCGTGGCGTCCCGTCCAAGGTTAACGATCAAGATGGAAATCCAATCGAGATTTCCGCCGTCGTCGTTTGGAAGGTTGTGAATACCGCCGAGGCGTTATTTGAGGTGGACGACTACGAGGACTTCGTGGCCGTGCAAAGCGAGGCGGCGCTGCGCAGTCTGGCGAGTCGTCATCCGTACGACAGCGAAGACCATCAGACTTCCTTGCGAGGCAGTACGCTGGAAGTCTCGGAGCAACTACGTAAAGACATTCAAGAGCGTTTGGAGAAGGCCGGGGTGGAAGTCATCGAAGCCCGCATCAGCCACTTGGCGTATGCCCCCGAGATCGCGGCAGCAATGCTGCAAAGACAGCAGGCACAAGCCATCGTTGCCGCCCGCACAAAGATCGTGGAAGGAGCCGTCGGGATGGTCCATATGGCCTTGGATCATCTGGCTCAGGACAAAGTCATTGAGTTAGACGAGGAGCGTAAAGCGGCCATGGTATCGAACCTGCTCGTCGTCTTATGCAGTGATCGTCATGCACAACCGGTCGTGAATGCTGGTTCCTTGTATCACTAGAAACCACCCACGCCAACGACCGGGCGAGTATTCACAGTGGCACGAGATTCTTTCTTATTGCGTATCGACCCCACGGTCCTGTCGGCAATCCGACAATGGTCTGAGGATGAACTCCGTAGCGTAAACGCTCAGATCGAGTTCCTGCTGCGTCAAGCCTTGCGTGAGGCGGGACGTCTGCCACGGGCAACCGATTCCGCCAGCCCAACGGGCGAGGACCCATCGGGTCCGAGTTAGAACGGCCAACATCGTGCATTGCCCCGGCGATAACCGTTGGTACGACGGACTTCCAGTCCGTCGCGCATCACCGTACGACGGACTTCTAGTCCGTCGATAGACAGCCGACGCCGACACCCCACACACAACTCCGCCCCTCACAAAGGCCATGCCAGGACGACTCTGTCCGCGTCCCGCAAATCGGCTATAGTTGGTGGGTCTAAACTCTTCGAAGCCGTCAGGTCCGTTCGGCTCTGATCGCTCATTGCGCACAATCCAGAGAGATTTCCATGCCACTCGACAAAGATTCGCAGAAGGTGCTCGACTCCATCAAGCTCACCGGCAAGCCCGCTCGGTTTGTGCTTGTGCAGCAAGGGTCGACCATCAACAACATGGAGATTTTTCGCAAGGGCACGGCCGAAGCCAAAAAAACTTCGGTGAAGAAGGGCGCCAATGGCGAAAAGTACACCGGCAATGTGGAAACGGGCGTGCTGAGTGGGCAAGGTCTGAATATCGTGTTCCAATTCGCCAAGGCGGATGGGTACGATGCAGTCCCCTGCCAAGCCAAGAAACTCAAGGAGTATCTGAAGGCCAACATTGAAGGCAACGAGAAGTACGATCCCGAAGTCGTTCTTGTCGACCAGTTGGCTCAAGTCGACGAGAATGACGCCGATCAGCCGGGTCGTCCTGGGCCGTCGGTTTCGTCGCCGCCTCCAACCGTTGAGCAAACCTATTGGACTCAGGATCAATGGGTCAAAGCGTTGGTCGACATCAAGGCAGCTCCGGACGACGTCACGCGGCTGACGTTATTGAATGCCGCGCTCACTCGTTGCAACCTCGAAATGGAGCAACTGGGAACGAGTCCACTGCTACAGACCGATCCCGGGCGAGCGAAGGCGATCTACACCTTACTCAAGAATATTCAGACAAAGCTGACGCAGGCGCACGAGGGTTCTTCACCGCCACCGTCTCCCCGCCCTGACTCGCAGCCTAATCCGCAAGCTCCCAATCCAGTAGTGGGGCAGCAACAGCCGAATCGTCCGGTCCGTCCGGCGCCGCCAGTTCGCAATGCGGCACTAATGCAAAAAGCCACTCAACGTACCACGGACCGCTCAGCGATTCTGGCCGACGCCAAGGCACGGGTCGACCGAGTTTGCGACGTCAAGAACGCATTCAAGTTGGACGACTTGAATCAGATGATGACCGATGCCGAGACGGACGATTCGAGCGATTTTGGCAAGATACTCCCCCTGCTGCCGTTCGATGTGACCCAATCGGTCTGGGACGGTTCGATGCACGCACAGATCTTGGAAAACTACACATTGGCCAAGAAGCTGGCGAACGAGTACATCGCGAACCACAAGGATCCTCGCGTTGGCAGCTTGCCGAAGCGAGTGAAGAAACGCCGCAGTTTGGCACAACAGCTCATCACTGACATCACTCAGGTGTTGGACGACATTCAAACCCGCAATGAAGGCGTGGTCGCGATGTGCAAGAGCTATCGCGAAATGTTGATGAAGCAAGGATTCGTCGCGCCCGAGGTCGTCAAGGAGTTGACTCGCTTGCGAGGCAATGCCTTGCTGTCGAACGAGACCAAAGAAATGATCGCCATGACGATCGATTTGGTGAAGACGGAATTGCCTAAGAAGGGCTATGAGGAACTCGCTCGCGCGAATCCCAATTCTCTGTTGGATCGAGTTGAGATTATGGAGGCGTTTGGCTGCTACAACATCGCCGCCGGCGGCACCTCCGGCGTCAAACTATTGAAAGACCAAGCCGGGAAGATCGAATTCGCGGTGAAAGAGGCCTCTCAGGACAGCAAGGCGGCACTCGACTTCCTCAACCTTCCTCCTGGCGCGTGCGCTATTCGCGAGGACATCTCCTCCGAGTTCTGCTCGAAGCTCGAGGAACTAACGGGAATCAAGCTTGGATTTCCCAAGTCGGAAGTAGCCACCATCAACGGCAAGACGGTGGCTGTCATCGAGGGCATTTCCGGAAAAATGGTCGACCCGGAAGAATTCTCATTCATTCGCGACAAGGTCAGTCAGTTCCCTTCCCGGATCAATCGCGCCAAACAAAGGGGATTGCCGCAAACGGAAATCGAAGCCCTGCAGAAGGAATTCGCCGACTTACAAGCCAAGCTGCTCGAAATGCAGCAGAACACCAACGACTTACCGGACCAGGTCAGCAAGAAGAGTCTGGAAAACGTGTTGCTCTCCACGGTGTTTACTTGCCAGTGGGACTGCAAATGGGGCAATATGATCATCGAAGGCACGGAAGCCCGTCCTATCGATGGCGGCACGGCCATACCCACCAAAGACTGCGTCAACAACTTCATCAATAATTGGCGAGGCGCATTCCCTCCCTCGATCGATTCGCTGGTGAAGTACCCAGAGGGTCACGCCCAGTTTGGCCAGTTCTTGCCACAAGCCAAGCAGCCGATGGATCCGCAAACGGTCGCCGCCATCTTGAACTTGAACGTCGATGATCTGATCCAGGCTGGCAAGGATCGTCGCGACGCCACGATTCGTTCGAATCCAGATTTGCAGGTGGATCCACCGCTGATGGAGGACTCTTGCTTCGACATCGTTCGTGCGTCAATTCAAGGCGCGCAAGCGATCCTGCGCAAGAACCCGCAGATTACGCTGGAGCAATTCAGCGGCGAGTATGCTCAGTGGTTCATGACCTGGGGAACTCAGTTCTGCGGACAGCCCGAGCAATAGGTCGAGTTGATTGAGGTGGCCAGATGAAACCGATTTCGTGTTTCTGTGCGGTCAGCTTAGGTCTGCTGAGTGTTCTATTGGCCGCTGTCGCAAGTCAAGCGATGGCGGCCGACTCCACTGCTGTCGATTCCACAGTTGCCGACTTTCTCCGCCACCACTGCGTTCGTTGCCATGGCCCTGACGCTCAAGAAGGTCAGGTGAGGGTCGATCCCCTGCTCCAGGAGAACGCGAAAGACGACAAACTCTGGGCGCGTATTGCTCAACAAATTCGCGCTGGCGCCATGCCGCCGGAAGACGAGGAGCAGCCGTCGGCAACCGAGAAAGTAGGACTACTCCAGACGCTCAACGCACGCCTCCGCCACTCGGAGCCCCGCCTGCCCAACGATGGCAATCTCGTGCCACACGAGTTGCTGTTCGGGAAGATCGACGCCCAGGCGGTAGGGGGACCTCCTCGAGTTTGGCGTCTCAATCCCGATGGCTACTGGGGCTTCGTTCGCGATGTCCACCGCGGACGGGCCGATGGCGTCATACAGCCCTTTACGCTCAGTCCAACTCGCGGGATTCGCGACTTTTCCTGCCTGTACTCGATTGACGAATCAAGCACCGAGATTCTGTTGCGTAACGCCGAAGTGATCGTCGCGGCTCAGTCGGCCCATATAGTGAAGGATGGAAAAATCCAAGCCAAGCACGATACGGTTGGCGAATTCGTGAAGCTCATGGACCCCAGCCTCCAACCGACTCGCCAACAACTGGAAAATGCGATTCAAATCCAATTCCGCTTGGCGCTCGCCAGAAAAGCGGATGCAACCGAAGTTGAACGGTTGCTCCAGTTGTACGATCAGTGTGCCGTGGAAGGTGATTTACCAGCGGCCGCTCGCGTGATGTTGCAAGCCGTGCTGTTGCGAGCCGACGCCATGTATCGGCAGGAACTTGGCGAAACCGACAAGCACTCAAGTCAACAACGTCTTGCTCCCAGCGAAATTGCTCGCTGCATCAGCGTCGCGATCCTTGATCGCCGCGACTCGCTCCTCACGCAGGCAGCGGAGAAGGGAGAACTGTCGACCAAGGAACGAGTGGCCGTTCACATTCAGCGGCTCTGGACCGACTCCAAACGAGAACCCGCGGGCGTGTATCGTTTCTTTCGCGAGTACTTCGAGTACCACAAGGCGGTCGATGTCTTCAAGGACAAACCGAAGACGTTTGTGCACGAGCCCCGAGTCATGGTCAGCGATACGGATCGGCTGGTAAAGCACATCGTGGCCAAGGATCGTGATGTTTTCCGTCAGTTGCTCACCACGCGGCTTTCTTTCGTCAATTATCACACCAAGGAAAACAAACAGACTCGCCAACAAGAACCTGTCCCAGCCGTGACGCTCAACCCGCAAAACAATAAAGGCCAGACGGGGGTTGAGTCGGTTTACGGGATCGATGAATTCCCCATGGCACAGCCCACTGAGTTGCCCGCGGATCAACGCTTGGGGATTCTCATGCAGCCGAGTTGGCTGGCTGCATTCAGCACCAATTTCGACAATGACCCTGTCCGCCGAGGTCGTTGGATTCGCGAACGACTCCTGGGTGGCGTTGTCCCTGACTTACCGATCGGCGTTGTCGCTCAAGTGCCCGATGAGCCGCATCGCACGTTGCGCGACCGCTTGCAAGTCACGCGCGAAGGTCGTTGTTGGAAGTGCCATCAGCAAATGGACGACTTGGGTCTTCCCTTCGAGAACTTCGACCACTACGGTCGCTTCCGGACCGCGGAAGAGGTACTAGATGTCGCGGCCACGGAGAAAAACGTCGATAAGAAAGGCAATGCGCTCGGCCCCGTCCATACAACGACGACGCTGATCACCCAAGGCCTTGTCGCTCGCAGTGGAGACGCCTCGCTAGAGGGCCCCATCTCTAATCCGCGTGAGTTCATGCTGCGATTAGCTAACTCCGATCGCACTCGCCAAGTCTTCGTGCGACACGCGTTTCGTTACTTCCTCGGACGCAACGAGTCGCTGGCGGACGCTGCGAGCCTGCAAGCGGCCGACCGGGCATACGTCGAGTCCGATGGCAGCTTTCGAGCTTTAGTGACCGCGTTGTTCACGTCCGATTCCTTCTTGCTCCGCCGATCTTCCACCGATTCGCTCGCTTCCACCGCCGCCGAAGGTACGACAGAATGAGACCCCATCGTCGCACGCTCTTGCAGTTGGCCGGTTATGGTTCCAGCGCGGCCCTCCTTTCACCCATCCTGTCGCAACTAGAGACACAAGCGGCGGGAACAGCCGAGGCTTCCTTGCCCCGACGAATCGTATTCGTGGTGCAGAGCAACGGCATGAATCCCAACCATCTGCGACCGGAAGGAGTGTCGCCGCCCAAGGATGGCCGAGCGACGAACGATACGCTAGAAGAACTGTCACTGGTCGACCGCAAACTTCATCCCGCCATCGCGGGCCTCGAGCCATTTCAGCAGCGTCTGACTCTCATCCAAGGCTTGTCGGGCAAGATCGCACTCAGCGACCACAGCGCGAATCACGGCGCTTTGGGCTGCTATCCCGCGAACAAAGGTCCGATGGCGCAGACGATCGATTCTGCGTTGAGCGACGTGTTGCCGGGCGTTTTCAAACACGTCGCGTTGGGGCTTTCGGGGCGAGCCGATGGGGCGATGAACTACGACATTTCCGCATCGGGCCCAGGGAAGGCCATCCCCATCGTGTGCTCGCCCGCATTGGCGTTTTCCTCGCTGTTCGGCAGCGTTTCGGAGGGAGCGGGCCGAAAAGCCTTCAACCACAAAACGAACTTGCTCGACTTCATGGCCGCCGACGTCAGGCGAGTGCAGAACGGTTTGGCAGGAGAAGAGCGAGCGAAGTTCGAGCAGTATGCGGCAGCGTTTGAATCATTGCACGCCCGACAGCAGGAGCTGCTGCGTAAAGCCGCGGACTTGAAGAAGCATATGCCTCACTTGGGCGAACGAGCCAACTCGAGCACGTCGACCATCGTGCTCGAGGCTCAGTTCGAGATCGCCGCCGCGGCGCTCATCGCCGGACTCACCAATGTCGTCACACTTGCATCGGGCGGCGGCGGGCAGAGTTTCGGCAAGTTCCCCGAGCTCAACATGCCCGATCTACACGGCATGGGACACGGCGCGGCCTTTGGTCGAGCCAGTTCGGAGGACTGCTTCGTGGAACTGCGACAATTCCACGTCAAGCTGATCGCACGGCTCGCGGAACAGTTAGCCGCCGTCAAGGAAGGGGATGGCTCCATGCTGGATCGAACACTGATTGTGTATCTGAGCGACTCCGGCGAGAGCCATCACCCCAATCTGCAAGAATGGCCCGTGATCTTGTTAGGCGATTTAGGGGGCAAACTGAATTCTGGCGGCCGCTTCCTGCAATTCCCGCGCTACGGCGGGCCTCGGCACAAAACCATGGCCAACTTGTACTGCACACTCCTACATGCCGCGGGCCGACCGCGCGATCAATTCGGCGTTGCCGACCCCGGCCTGAAGGACGGCGATCAAACTGGCCCCTTGCCCGAGCTGCTATCGTAAACGCACTCGGATTTACCCTTGATTCAACCACAATACCTGGGTCGCTCTGCCAGTCTTGCAGGAAACCAACATGTCCACCGTCTCGATCTTTAATGATGTCGTCGGCCCCGTGATGCGAGGTCCCTCCAGTTCCCACTGCGCAGCGGCGTTGCGAATCGGGCGACTCGCCCGCGCATTGATGGACAACGACATCGCCGAGGTGCTCGTCGAATTCGATCGGTCCGGCTCGTTGCCCACCACGCACGACAGTCAGGGAAGCGACATGGGCTTGTTTGGCGGTTTGCTCGGCTGGGACGCCGACGACGAACGCCTGCCCGACTCCGCGCAGGCATTGGATAAGGCGGGAATCCAACTGCGTATCGAGACCGTCGATGTCGGCGATCCCCATCCCAACACTTATCGCCTGACTCTGAAGAATGATCGCGAACAACACTCGCTGATCGCCATTTCAACCGGCGGCGGCATGATGGAAGTCATTTCGATCGACGGCGTGCCGCTGCACATGGACGGCGGATATCACGAGACGC
Source organism: Pirellulales bacterium (assembly GCA_046349915.1). Lineage (GTDB taxonomy): Bacteria > Planctomycetota > Planctomycetia > Pirellulales > Pirellulaceae > CAIXSC01. Next base: position 202,286 of record JAXMBL010000006.1, read on the forward strand.
TTGTCTGGCTTCCCCAGGATGTCGACCTACGTTGCGAGGGCGCCGAGGAAATCCTGCGACACAACCTATCAGACTCGACACTGTGGCAAGTCAAGGCGAATCGTTTCGTCGTGATCGAAGGAGTGTCGCCGCGTTTACTCAAGCGCCTGCCCCCCGTGCTTCCCGTCCCTTCGCGCAAGCAGATCGCGGTGCCATTTACGAGCGCCTCGGACATGCTGGCCTACGATGGCTCGCGTCAAACGCCTCTCTGGCAACTTGCCGTCGAGTACGAATGCGCACGGGGCAATTTCACCTCCGACGAAGTACTCGACAAGATGATCGAGATCGTTCGCATCCTCAGGAAGTCGATCCAAGGGGGACTGGCTGGAACGGATTACGAAGATCGAGTCTTAGGCTACCAGAGCGGTAAGTTTCTGGAGGCGATGAACCAGCGACGCCTGCTCGATGGCGGCGCCCTGAATCGCATCGTGCTGTATGTGACCGCGATGATGGAAGTCAAGAGCAGCATGGGAGTCATCGTGGCCGCTCCCACCGCGGGCGCCTGTGCGGCATTGCCGGGCGCGGTGATCGCGATGGGCGAGTCGCTGGAGATGGACGAGACGGAAATGGCTCAAGCGATGCTCGCCGCGGGCCTGATCGGCGTCTTCATTGCCACTCGTTGGACATTTGCCGCCGAAGTGGGAGGATGCCAGGCGGAGGGTGGTTCAGCGGCCTGCATGGCGGCCGCGGCACTCGTGACACTCGCGGGCGGAACTCGCGACCAAGCAGTCGCCGCGTCGTCGCTGGCGTTCCAAAGCATGCTGGGGCTGATCTGCGATCCCATCGCCAATCGAGTGGAGGCGCCTTGCCTGGGCAAGAATGTCATGGCGGCCGCCAACGCCCTCTGCTGCGCCAACATGGCGCTCGCGGGATTCGATCCCCTGATCCCGCTGGACGAAGTCATCGACGCCGCGAAGAGCGTGTCGGAGAAAATGCCGCGCGAACATCGCTGCACGTCGCTCGGCGGATTGGCAATCACGCCCACCTCGCTAGCCATCGAGAATCGCTTGGCGGTTCTCAAGTCAAAAAGCTGCGGCGCATGCGGCTGTCATTGAGTGCGACGTTTTTCGAGAAGGTTGTACCGCACAAACAAGGAGTTCAGGCCGGATGGCAGATCATGAATTTGACAAGGAATTGACCAAATCGATTCAGGTCGCCAAGACGAAGCCGCGTAATTTCGCGATCATCGCCAAGGGTACTACCATCCTTAAGCTATTGGTCGAAAGGAAACCGATTAAAGAGGGTCTGTTGAACAAGGCCAAAAGAGAATGCCAAGGCAACGCCATTATCAAGGGCGTCGTGCGGGGCATCGGCGATGAACTGGTGTTTCAAACGACAGAACAACCTGCCATCACGGACGTGAAACTCAAAGCCTATCTCGTCGATGTTTCTCAGTTACTCCTCAAGGCGAGATTTGAATTAGTACCCACGCTGATCGAGATCGATGATGGCACGCCAGACGATGCACCAACGCCAGATGCAGGACTGAAAAGCGACAAATCTCCTCCGATTTCCACCCCACAAACGTCTTCGGTGGAGAAATCCGAGAAGACCGAGGGCGAAATCGCAACCAACTTCAAGGCCTGGGCTGAACGCTTAGCAACGGCCTTTAAGGCAGCCTCCAGCGATGTTCAGGCATTGTTGCAACCGTCCCTCATCCAAGCGTTAAGTCTCGGCAAAGCGGGACGATACGCGGACGCGCAATTACTGTTGCAACGAGTCGAGGATGGATTGGCCAATAAGCAATTGCCGGTGGCGTCGCCGCGTGACACATCCATCCCGCCAGATGATGCGGCGACGTTTACCGCGCGCCTCAAGGCGATCCGGTCGCGTTACGCCGAAGCAATAGCCGGATCGCCGCCGAACCGAGAAGTCCTGGAAAAGGCGATGGCGGTCGTTTTGGAGACGGCGAAAGCTGGCGACTACTCCCGCGGATTAAAGGTACTCGAAGGGCTAACGGCGGCTCTCGACAAAATCTCGCCCATTGGCGTGCCTACGTCGAAACAAGGCGCCGACAGGGAATTAGGCGACGAGATAAATGCCTGGGACACTGCTTTGGCCAACGCCCAAGACTCCTTGACGGCATTTCAGGCCATACTGCGCCAAACTGGCGATCCCGATCTTGAGGTGATTGCAACCAGCGGTATCGACGAGTTGCTCGTAAAGCTGCCTGGCGAGCTGACTACAGTGCTGAAGTCCACGAGAAACAACCTGACCGATGGACGCGAGACGGCTCAATTACAACTGAAAGAACATCGAAAGTTCCTGGAAACTGATAGGCTGATCACCGAATTGGATGAAAATCCCTTTGGACACGAACTGGCAATCCGAGCGACCTTACTCCAAGCGTTGAATGAAGTGCAACGGTTCTTGGCCCCGTCTTAGCCTGAACAATCGTCGAGCGAGAGCACGAATTAGACCGTTAAGTCAACCAATTGCGGAAAGGTAGTACTGACGTGGCCGATGCGATGACTGACTTCCTGCGCGAGCCTGATGCGAGCACTTTTGAACGGATAAGGGCGATAGTTCTCGCCGACCCGAATTACAGTTTCTATTCCACGGAGGTGGACGAACTCGTCGAGCTAGCCGAAGCAGACGCTCGCGGCGTTGGAGAAGCAACTGTTTGCCTGGAATGACCGGCGAGCTGCCCAGAACTTGCCGCCCTCCGCTGAGGCCGTGGCATTGCTTGACCTCCATCAAGTCGTTCATCAAAAGTTTGTGGGGGAGGTAGTTGCCGACCCCAATCTCGATCCGCCAATCGCTGGTTACGACGACTTGAAGCCCATCGAGGAGAAAGAGAGACTGAAGCAGACTTGGAACAATATCGTAGAACACCGAGGCGTTTTCCTCATAGACAAAAAAAACCAGCAGTTCACTGAGGAGATGCTCGCCAATTTCTCCCGTCTACTGGCAAGTCAGGCTGGAAAGTACCTGATCAACCAGCTGAACGAAAGGAGAAAACATGTCAAAGTCATCCATGCCAAAGAAATGGCGGCCAAGCCAAGTAACCCTACATCAAGCCGATACGACAAAGGCACGAAGCAGCCGCGCGATGGTTCTGGTACGGAACTGCTGATGCCAACGGGAAGTGAGCTCCTAGGCAGCAACGACGTTTCGTACACCGAGAACGGCAACTATCTTTACAACCCTTCGTTTATCGGCCTGGGACATGAATTGATCCATGCACTGCACTTCTCCCGAGGAAAAGGACGAGGCGAAATGCCCGCTGACGTGCAGAATGATGAATGGCACGATCAGGAAGAATATCGAACTATCTCCAAGGGCAAAACGACCGAAAACACGCTGCGTCATCAGTACGGTCTCACGCTCGAACGATTTGGCCATGGCGATGTTGCCGCCAAGGACGAGATTAACGTTGCATTTGCCAACGCTCTCAAGGCCAGCAAGGAGTTGGCGGACTCGGAACGACGCCTAGCCGTAGAAAAGAACCTGCAAGAAAAAAATCTCGATCCCAAGTTGCTCAGCGACGTCAAAAAGTTGGAGTATGAGCACCGCTCCCGCGACTCGTTAGGCAGCCAGTCGAAAAAGGCTACCAGCAGCTCCACTCCTGGGTGAGCGGGGCTGGAATGCGTGACTGAGAGGCCAGAACTGCGACAGATCGCGACTTAGGGAACTGGACATCTTGTCGATAGTCAATTCCTAACGGAGTCGTTACTTCGACTTATCCTTCTTCTTGGGCTCTTGCTCGGGCGTCAGCGCCCACTCTTTCAGCAGTTCCTTCAGTTCCGCCTCTTCCTTGGGCAAGCCCTTCTTCAGCTCTTGCTCCATCTCCCCGTAGGTCTTTTCAATCTCTTCGATCCGCTCAGTCGATTCGCTCTTGAGTTTCTCGAGATACTCCTTCTCTTTGCGAGCGTCGGGATGCTTCGACTTCGCCTCTTGCACGAGTTCTTCCAGCGAGGAGCGGACGCCATCGATGTAATCGCGAACGGCAAGAATCGGTTGCCCAGCTTCATTCTTCGGCTCGAACTTACCGAGCGCCTTCGCGAGGCGATCGATCGCGACCACGTACTGACCTTGCACCTCGAGGAACGGGTTCAGCTTGGCGAGAAACGGATTGATTCGGTTCGTCACCATATCGCGAATCGAGTTCTTATACGCGAGCGAAGTTCTCTTGGCGTTCTCCACGTACTTTCTGCGCGCGGCGTGCTGTTTCAACAACGAGTGAATCGTGGCGCGGAAGTCGTTCTTGAAATCGACATCTTTCTGCTTTTCTTCCTCGTCGTCTTCGGCCTCCTTGGCCATCTTGGCAAACGCCTCGAGCGAATCTTTGAAGCGTTCCGTTTCTTTCTTGAAGTTCTCTTTCAGCGCCGCGAAACCACGCATCTGAAATTGGTACTCAGAGCGACCTTCGGAGAAATATTTTTCCGCGGTCTCGAATTGTTCCAACGCATCCGTGAACTTCAAACGGTCCACTTCGTAGACGCCATACAATCCTTCGAGCGCACTGACTCCCGCGGGCAACAACCCCGCATCCGTTACGGCGCTCGCGAGGTTGGTCTTCCAGTTCGCCAGTGTAGGCAACCCCGTGCCAACCGGCTCCCATTTGCTGTCGGCCAGCGCCTTAATCAGCTTGGGGTCGTCATTGAACTTGGTCTCCAGGTAGCGAACAACTAATTGGACGTTGGTTCCTTCGTCCTCTAAGTTCTCTTCCGACAGACCGCAGACTCGCATACCCATCTTGGCGATCGGGTCGTTCTCGATAATGGCGCCGTACGCCATCGCATATTTCGACAACGTCGGGTTGCCGCGTAAGACCTCGCGCATCAACTTGCGGTCAGTCTGATCCCCCAATTCAATGCATTTGCGGTACTTCGACCACTGCAAGCGGGCGTCGGCCATCTCCCTGAGTTTGAAGCTCATGTCCGCCATCGCTTGGCCAGCCGAGGCAGCTTTGCTGACAATGACGCCCGCGAGCGCACCGGCGCCAAACCCCGCTGCGCCCGCCACTGAAAGTCCACCGCCGATCACTTTCATCAGATCGAAAATGGCGTGGATCGTTCGTTCGGAAATCTGGATACGCAGGTTCTTCACGCGATTGGCGAAAGCCGCCGCATAGACGCTCGCCCCCTTCAACGCGTTTTCAACCTGATCGCACCACTGATTCAGCTCCACCGCCTTCTTGGCCGCGATGATCAGATTCTTGACGAAGTCCTTCCCCGCGGACGCCATCTGCAGCGGTTCAAAAAATTCGGCGGCCGTCTTCATGCCCGTGTCGAAAATCGCTTCCGCGATCTTCAGAGCCGCACGCGTCTTCTCGATCTTGGCGATCATCTTCTCGATCGAGTTCTGGAACTTCTTCTCTTCGCCCAGCGCCTCACGATCCTTCGGATCCATGAAGGCCTGCGCAAGCAGGTCATCGAGTTCGTTGGTGAAGTCCTTGTTATCAGGGCTGAGTTCGCGTTCCAACTCCTCCTTGATCGCTTCATCCTGCTTGAGCGCCATCTGCTCCTTGGCGGCCTGAATTGCCTCGGGGTCAAGCTTCAACGGATCGATTTTCTTGACTGCTTCGAAGCCGCCTTCGAGATCGTCATCCGAGATCCCCTCGATCGCCTTCTCTAACTCTTCCTTCTCGTCCTCGTCGAAATCCTGCGAGTCGATGTAATGGCCCATTCCCTCCTGGAATGCTCGCTGGCTGGCATTTTTCGCGACTTCCAACAGACCGGCGAGATCGGGCGGGTTTTGCTTCAGGCACTTGATCGCCGTGCCCGCATCGACGGCGGACGACAAGCCGATGGAAAGATAGTGCCCCAATTCGCTCAGTTGCCCGTCCTTTCCTTGATCAGCAAATTCAAAGGCCGACTCGATGGCCTTCGCCATCTCTTGGAACGCTCCCTTGGGATCGCCCGCGGCGAACTTTTGGCCGACAATCGCCCCCTTCGTCGAGGCCTTATAGCCCGCGTTGATCATGTTAGCGAGGCTTTTGTCGACTCCAGCCGTCGCTAACGCTTGTTCCAGCATATCGCCGACCGCATCGACAATCGTGCCCGCGTCCTTCTCGATGACGCCTTCGACAATCGTCAATGTCGCTTGCGCGAACGTGTTGGTCGCATCCGCGACGTTGGACAAGAGCGACGGACCGCCGCAGGCGTCATTGATCGAGATAATGACGGTAGTAGCTCGGTCGATGAAGAACTTGGCGGTCCCTGTCTTACTCTCCGCATACTTGTCTTGCTCCGCCTGGGCGCGCTCCTGATAGTACTCGTTCGCCCCGCGAAACACCTGTACGGTTTCGTTGTAAATGTCGTCGACCAGATTGTCGGGACAGATCCCCTCGCGCACCAACGGCTTCCAATATTCCTCGCGAATCTCTTTCGCGGTAAAGAGCGGCGAGCCGTTGTATTCCGCGGTCTCTAGCCGCTTCGACAGGGCGTTGAGTCGATCCTTGGCGGTGATCGCGCGACGCATGACGTCGCGTTCCAAGGCCTCCGTCAATTCGCGAGTATCGTGGACGGTGTCTAGTTCTTCGTCGGCTTCCCAGCGATCGCTTTGGTCGGTCAAGAGCGACGCAATCTCCTTCTTCCCCGACTTGACCGTAAACTTGATCAACTCGCGCACTTCGTATTTCACTTCCAGCGTTTCGGTGCGAACACCGGCGAGCACCTCGGCGCGAGCTTTTTCGCGTTCCGCCCAGCCGTCGGCGCTAACGCCCGAGATTTCCTTGATCCATTCACGTTGATCTTCTGTCAGTGGCATGCGGACAACTCCTGATCGGGAGAGTATTTCTTGCGGAGTGGGCTAGCTAGGGCGGCGTTCGTCGACCGTGCAATGCGGAACGCTCATCAGGTCCTGATGACAACCGCGTCCTCAATGGCTCGCAGCTGCGCGTACAACGGTCCCGACGGAATCGGAACTCCAAACTTGTTGTTGCGGAGCGCGATCAGAATCGGGTCGTTCAATACAATGCGTTGATAATCTCGAACCGTTTGCAGGATCGCCTCGCGCGCCGCTCGATGGTTCTCCAACGACTCGCTCACGTTATCCAATTGGGCGATCGGCTTATCAAAGGCGTTGGCGAGGATGCCGCGATCCGCCAGCGAGCTAGGAATGGCGTCGAGCACGCTTTGTAATTCCTGGCCTGTCGTTGTCGGATCGTCCTTAAAGCCTTGCCGGACGGCCTCCTTCAGGGCAACCAATCCCTGATTGACCATATCGACCTTCTGCGAGAACGATTTGCCGAGCGGCAACAGCGACTTGCTCTTCTTCGCTCGCCCCGAGTTCATCACGTCGGCATGCAGATTCTTCATCTCGGCCAACTGGCTCTCCGCCGAAATCAACTCGCCCGATTTCAGCGACTGATCGATCCCCTTGAGACCGTTCTCCAGCACCTTGAGTTGTTTGTCGTCGCCATTGCTGTTCTTGACGAAATTCTTGGCTGCGACCAACTCATTCTTCTTGAAGGCCTCAACCTCCTTGGTCAACTCTTCCTTCTTCTTCGCGTTGTCGATCTCATTCTGCTTGGCCAGCGCGATGGCGGCGTTGGCCGACTTGCCGAGAGCTTCCAGTTGGTCATCGGCGACATCCAGTCGCTTGTCGCGGATTTCCACCAGACGGTTATAGGCGGCCTCCACCACTCCGGCTCGAGTCTCGCTCTTGATCAAATTGTCGCACCCCGTGATCTCGCTGGTGATAGTGCCGAGATCGGGCGGCGTGGTCGGCAATTTGGGATTCGCCTTCGTGTTCACTCGCTGAACCAACGTCGCCACCTTCTGATTCACTTGGTTCAAGAGCGCGGGGGTCTTGCCGCGAATCTCGAGAATCTTGACGGCGTTGTCGACGGACGGTTTGACATCGCGATCGCGACAACGCGCGATCATCTCAATCGCTTCCTTGTTCGACTTGCCGACGATTCCCAGCTTCAACTTATCCCAACGCTCGCGCAGACTCTTTTGCTGGGTCGGGTCGACTTGCTTCAGCGCGGGCGTTTGAATCAGCAGCAGCAGATCCTTCAATTGCTTGTCCAGGTTGCGGAAGCTTCCCTCGACGGTCGCGTCATTGCCGAAATCCTGCGCTACCTTCGTCAGTTCCGCGGCGACTCGACGAAGAATTTCGGCAGCGGACTTGATTGCTGAAGTGTTGCTACTCTGTTCATACGCAAGAGCGCCCTGCGCTTCGGTCACAAGCTGATTGATATAGGCATCCGCGAGCTTCGTTCCTTTTCCCAAAATGCCTGTCCGTGGAGTCGCCTTGGAGTATTCGCTCTTGGCGACCGCAAACAACCGCTTGGCCTCTTGTAGTTGGCCTGCCGCCAAATTGATGGCGGTATCCGCGCGGGACAAGAATGCCGTCCCAATCGCATCCGTCGCCGCCTTGTAAACTTCGCGGGCTTGGACCAAGAGCGACTCTTTCGGAGAGTCAGGATTGAGCGACAGTTCATCCAGGAACTTTGTGAACTCGCACTTCGCATTCTCCGCGTCGATTTCCGCTTGCTCGTAAATGGCGAGCAGCGCGAAGTACTCATCGCCTCCATGCTCGCCCAATTCCGACAGCTTCTGATCAGCCAGATCACGAGCCGTGGTCCAGGCTAATTCCGCGTCCGTGAACTCTTTGCGGCGAGTCTGAACGGCTACCATGTCCTGCAGGCCGCGAGTTCCCTCTTCGGAACCACTCAAGAACCCCTTGACGCTCTTCTCGATGCTCGCCAGCGTCAGCAATCCTTCCGAGACGGCAACCTTCATCTGATCAATTTGGAGGTAGATCCCACCCGACTTGACGCTGAAGCGGATATTGTTGACTTGGTTTTGCAAGTGATCGACGGCGTCCACTTTGTCGGGGTCCGACGTGCGCACTTTCTCGACCAACTGCTGAACCAAAATGCCGACACTCTCGGCTCGTTCCACCAACGACTCCGCCAGTTCAATCGCCTCGCCCTGCGATTTAGAGATCTCGTGGATCTCCTGAGCGATCGACCCCTCGGGGATCGATTCTTCCTCCCAATCCTGGTCGCGATCGACAGAGGCCAGTCGCACATTCAAGATTTTGTCGAGCGCGATTTTGCATTCGTCGAAGGAGCGTAGATTCTCCGCTTTCCACAGGATGTCGTCGACTTCCGCCATCACTTCGGCTTTGTATTTCCAGGTCCAGGGCTTTTCCGCCAAGTTCTTCTCCGATTGCACCATCGCGTCAACCTTCAGGGCGATCTTCGGCGCTACAACTTGGGAGTATTTCTTCCAGTCCTCCAGCTTCCTGGATTCCTCGTTAATCGCGCTCGCGATTTTCCCCGCCAGCGGACCCAGCAATTGGTTGGCAGCTTCAAAGTTCTTCAGCGTGCTCTGAAAGTGAGCTTCCACGCTGACCTGCGAAAACTCGACAAACTTTGCACGCGAGGTGACCTTGGCGAGTTCTTCGAGAGGGGTCTCCAAGTTGCGGCAATGCTCCTCATACGTCCGCTTGGCGTTCTCCTGACTCACCTTGAGCTGCCCGGCTTCCCGGATCACCTGCTCGCAGAGATCGACCGCCATGATGTAATCGCCGCCAGGCTTCGCTGCGTCCTCGGCCAAGACGAAGAAATCGTAGATCCCCCGCTTTTGTTCCAACGTGCAAAACTCGTCGCATTCCTCGACCAGTTCGCTCGCCTTCTTCAACTTGCCCGCCGCCTCCTTGGACGCTTTCTTCCCGGACTTGACGGCTTCGTCGACCTCCCCCTTGAGCGTGCTTAACTTGCGGATTTGCTCTTCGTAAACCTCTTTAGTCCGCTCCGTGGGCATGTCGAGCATCAACGTTTCGTACTCATTCTTCAATCGCAGATGCTCGGAGGAACTGAGGGGCTGAAGGTCACTCAACGCTTTCACGCAAGCCTGTTGCTCGTTCTGCCACTCCTGGTTGACCCCGCGCAGCAGCTCGTTGATTTTCTTATCGACTTCGACCTTTTGCTTGTCGGCGTTCTGCTTAGCCGTTTTCTGGCGTTCCGGCGACTCCAGAAACACCTTTAGTTCCAGCTTGAGTAGTTCGAGTTGCTCGGACTCGACCTTGACCGCTTCCTTGTCTCCGTTTTGGTACGCCTTCAAGGCCCGTTTGGCGATGGCAACGTATCGCTTCTCAAAACCTGTAAGGTCCCCGCTCTCAATCTGCTTCCCGCCCTCCTTCAGCTTTTGCCGCAGCTCATTGATCTGCTTGACCACCGCATCGCTGCGTTTCTCCATCCCCCCCTTGCCGATGCTCAGTCCGAGGATTTTCCGCGCTTCCTTGCACCATTTCTGAGCTTCGCTGATTTCGCCGACAGACATGGATCTCTCCCTCTCGCTTCAATTATGCAGCTATGCGCCGCGGGGCGATCAACGCTTACAACGGAACTTGCCCCTGACCAATTAGCGCTCTCGAGTGATTTGAGAACGCTAATCGCCGACCATTACACCTGAGACAATTCCTTGACCTTTTCCGTCACGACCGAGAACAGACGGTCGAAGTCTTTCAGCACGTCAGCATCGGTGCCGAAGGCTTGTTTCGTCGTCTTCAACAACTCAACCACGGGACTTGCCGCCACCGTCTTGCGCCATTTCTCGATCTCGTTCAGCACTCGTTGTCCGTCGTGGGAACCCAAGACGGAATCGAGCGACGCCTTCACTTGCTCGTACAGATCATCCACTTCCAACTCGACCGCCAAAGCAATCTCAGCGGCGTCCTCATCCGGCACCTGCGCCTCGATCGCCTGCTCAATCGCCTCAACGTTGGCATGCGACTGCGCCTTCGCGGCCGCCACTTGATCCGACAAGTACCGCTCCAACTCGGCCACTTTCTCCGCGACTAATCCCTCGCGGATTCCAAAGCGATCGGTGTCTTTTTGGGGCGCCTGGGCAAGCGCCGTATTGATCGCCGTCTCGAGCTTTTCGAGCGCCGTATTGGCGTTCTTGTAGTTCCCATCCGTGCCTTGGTCAGTAGCGTAGTTCCAGAGATTCAGCAGAGCGTTGGACTTGTCAGGGTTCGCTTTCCTTGCTTCATTCAACAGCGGTTCAAGCTTATCGACGAGCGATTGATACGTCACCTTGGGATCAGGGCCGCTGCTGACCGACGCCGGCGCCGCCGCCTGCTGCTCGATCAAGCCCTTGACCAGTTTGCCCAACGACAAGATGTTCGATTTCGCCTCGTCAACTTTCCCCTGCTTGATCTCGCCAGCAATCTGCGTCATCGACTGAAAGAGCTCGCTCTTCCGACCGGGGGCCACTTCGATCGCTCGATCAATCGCGGGCTTCAGCTTCTTGAGAGATTCGGCCAGTTGCGTCTTCTGCACGTCGAGCGACTGGCTGTTCGGCGCCGTCGTCGCCGGCGCATCCTCTGGCAACGGTATTGTCGGCTCGGGGCGCTCGCCGCCCAGCGACTTGAGCAGGTTCTCGAGCCCGACGATCTCCGCCTCGGCGGCCTTCGTGTCCTCGTTTTCCAGTAACTTGCCGATTTTCGTGCACAACGCACCAATCGCTTCGGCTCGCTCGGGATGCCGATCGCAGGCCGCCATCGCTTCCGGCTGGAGCTTTATGAATCTCGCATGCAACGGATCGTCTTCATCGAGCAGCACATCGTGGCTCTTGACGATCTCGAAGAGCGGTTTGCATTTGAAGTCGGCTTCGTCCTCGAGAAACTTCTTGAGCGACAGCGTCTTCACCGGCGCTTTTTCAAACCCTTCATCGATCGCCAAACGGAAGTTGATGTCCATCCCGCGACCGGTGATGATTCCGTAACACGGAGTTCCTCGCCCCTCCTCTTTCGCTTCCTTGATTTTTTGAGCGGCGGAGCCCTTCTTGAAGACCACCAGACTGATCACCTCGGTTCCCTTGGTGATCATCACAAACTTGCGAGCCTTCCCCTTCTTGGCTTGCTCGAGCAGTTCCTTGGTTTCGTCGCTAACGGCCATCTTCGAGGAACCTCCGTTCAGTCGGCGATTCACGCCGCTGCCAATAATCTGAGAACCACGCTGTTCACTCGCCCCTTTTAACAGGACGAAACCGCGTACCGGACCACGCCGCCTGGCATGGGAAATCCCCACTGGCAAACACCCCCCACTTAAAGTGGGTTCAGGGACACTGCCGCTGATCCAATGACGGTGAGTTTACCTAAGTGCTTGTCGATGTAAACATCCGGACCCCACAAATCGCCATCGCCGAGCTATTCATTTTTTCTTCGCGAAAACCTCAGTTATTTCAATGTCTCCAGAAATGCCAAGAGATCCGCGGCCTGTTGGGCGGTGAGGCCAGCGAGCAGCCCCTCGGGCATGAGCGACGCCCGTGCCACACTCAGCCGATCCACTTCGCTCGCCTTCAGCACGATCTCCTTATTCTGAACATCTCGCAGCACGAATTCCTCAGCGGTCCGCTTCACCAGCAAACCAGCCAACTGTCGACCGTCGTGCAAAAGCACCTGATAGGCGGCAAATGCAGGCTCGACCGTGCGGGACGGCTGAAGCAAGCTATCAAGCAACTCTTCTCGGTTCCGCTTTTGCGCAATGCGAGTCAACTCAGGTCCTAAAGACGCCCCTAAGTCACCCACCTTGTGGCAAGTCACACACTTCAAGGCTGCGTCGCGGAACAGCGTCGCCCCTCGACCTACATCCCCCGTCAACGAAACGATCGACTCGACTCGCGGACGCGGCCCCAGCTTTCGCGCACCCGCATCCTCGGGGAAGTAACCTTCAAACAGGTCTCGGAGAGTCCCAGGTTCCAACTGCTTCGCGGCCAACTCCACCCGCTCCTGCTCGCCTTTCGACAACTCACCCCTCCCCCAACGGCGAGCCCAATGTAAGGCCAAGGGAATCTCGTTCGACCAGCGAACCGGATCAATCGTCGTCGCGTCAGGATCTTGGTTCGCCTCTGCCTTTAACCCTCCCTCCGTCGGCAGCGCTGCGATCCACTGACGCATCAATGACAACCCCTGCTCATCAGGCATCTCCGAACCGACATGCGGCATGCGATCGCGTCCGAACTTCGCCATGCGAAAATACAACGTGCTCCGGCTGGGCGCCCCCGGCGTGACGATCCGCGCCTCCTTCAAGCCAAAATCGCCGCGAATAGGCGAGTCCAGCAGATGCGTTTCGGGCAGACTCTTCTTGTACAGCAGATCGAGTCCCACGATGCCGCCGCCGTTGAAGCGATGGCAGTGTGAACAATTCGCATGCAAGTAAGATCGTGCTCGTGAATCAAGCGAGACCGCTTGATCGTTCGGGTCAGGGAGCCGCTCCTCCCCCGCCGCCAGTTTGGCATCGAAAGGCGGCTGAACCGAATCATCCATCGCTCGCCGCACCAAATGCCCTGACTTACCCAACGTAATCAACTGATTCTCACGCTCGCCGCCACCGGTCGCGACATCACGGCTCAACTGCGACAAATGAAAGCCGATCGCGTATTGCGGCCATTGACTGTGACACTGCAAACATTGAGTCCGATCGTTGAATCTCCACAGATGCTCGCGAGTCCCTGACTGACGTCGAGCATCCGCCACCTTCAGCATTTTCTCACCTCCACCGGCAGGCACCAGATCCGCATCGCTCAAGTCGTCTCGCCATGCATACGTATAAGCTCGCCAGTCAGCGCCGTCGAAGTGCAACACCTGCGTCTCGACGGGACGCTGCTCCGAACGATCGCCAACCATCGTCTCGCAAGAGAGAGTCTTCACTAACACCGCATCTTGCGGGAAATGCAAACGAAAACTGTGCCAATAGACTTGGCTCGGCATCGGCTTGCCATCGCCGGGGTAAACCGAGATCCCCGAATTGCCTGGCAAAGCGAGCCAGCGTCGAGCCTGCGCTCCATCGTGCCATTGTGGCGAGTTGATTTCGTAGGGAATGACCCCCGCGGCGGGTCGTTGGTCGGTCACCGAATCAAACAATCCGGTCGCCGATAACGTTTGGGGAAAGTTGCGATTCTGCCCCTGTCCATCGTTGCGTTCGAGCGTGTGGATGAATCCTGTGTCGTAATCCAGATAGAGCAGCTCCCCGTCTTCATCCTCGCCAAACGAAACCACGCGAACCGACGGGCGAGTGATCTCGGTGAGCGATTCGAGCCGCCCGTCCTTGAACCGAGCGGCCCACAGGCGACGAAACTCCCAGTCGCCAAAAACGTACGCACCGACCAATTCCGGGAAACGCTTGCCTCGATAGACAAACCCGCCTGTAATGCTGGCCGCAATCGTATGAGGCAACTCCAGCAATGGCGGGCGAATGGGACTCGGTCCAGTACCGTCGGCCGTATGGATCGGCTGTCGCCCTTCCACGGCGCTCCACCCGTAATTCCCTCCGCGTTCAACCTTGTGCACCAGTTCCCACAGTTCCCAACCGACATCGCCCACCCACAACTCACCCGTCTGGCGATCAAAACTCATTCGCCACGGATTGCGAAATCCATACGCCCAAACCTCGGCCCGCGCGGGCTTGCCTTCCAGAACCAGCCCAAGGAATGGATTGTCGACGGGGACCGCGTAGTTCTTGCCTGGATCGCGTCGATCCACGTCAATTCGCAAAATCGACGACAGCAAGTCCGTGATGTCTTGCCCCGTGTGCAGTTGATCTGGTGGGTTGGGCGGGCGAGCATCACCTGTTGAGATGTAGAGAAAGCCATCGGGCCCAAACTGCAAATCGCAGCCGTTGTGCCCCCCTTGCTCCCACGTCAACACGACCTCTTCGCTCGCAGGATCAAGGCGAGGAGGGTCTGTGTCGAGCATCCGGAAACGCGAGATCCGCGAACCCTCCGCCAGATTGGGCTTCTTACTGTCTTGATGCGCCAACGTATAGCAAACATAGCACCAACGGTTTTCCGCGAACCGCGGATGAAAGGCGACTGCGTAAAGTGCTTCGACTCGGCCCGCGTCCTTCGGCCAGCTCGCTCGCTGAAGTTCCTTCGTAAAATCGAACGCCAACTCCGCCTTGGCGTTTGGCTGATTCGCCAGCGAATGCATGACGCCGCGTCGCTCGCCCACCAAGTAACGCTTCAATGCCGACGACCAAACAATGAAGACCGGCTCTTTGAGCTTGACCTCGGGAAAGCGACGAGCAGCAACAAAAGGTGGCGGCGGTTCGGGCGAACCCGTAATCCGAGACGTCGTCCAGGGGACGCGAGCAACGTGCGGGGGCTCGTCCACCATTGCGCGAGCGTTCGGACCAAGTGTAATTTCCGTCCCCAGGATCAACCCGCCAAGAAAACTCAACAAGAGAACTGAAATGCGAAAGAGTTGCATCGTTTTCCTCATTCGTTTGGGATTCGTTCGGGGGATGCTTCGTACCGGGCGAGCGAATCCAAGAATGGTCGTAACGTCGCTCGACGCAATCGATAACTTACCAACGGAAATAGGAGCCAGGGAATGTATCGCAACGACAACGTGTGAGCGGACCAATTGGGCGCAAAACGGATCAAGTCGCAAGGGCCTCGCTTCGTCGCCAACTCGATCTTGAATTCGTCGTACATTCTTTGCCGAAGACGTCCATAGGAATCATCAGAAAGCAGATCTCCTGCGACAATGCCAAGGACTTTTTCTGGAGCGGAGCGCTGAAAGACCTGGCAGCATTCCCACCATGTCCAGCCATCGGGCACCAAATGCACGATCACAACACGAGCACGCTCGATACCGTCGGTGACCACCGCTTGCCACGAATCATCGTCCAGGTAGATGCGAGCACCACCATCTGGCGCCAACCACTCCCCAGGCTCACCGACCGCCACAACATCGCCCAAGTGACGTAGCTGGAGACAGAGTTCTTGCTCTAGCGTAACGTCCGATGTTCCTCGCAACTTCTCGTAGCAAAACAGAACCGCATAAATGCACATGACCAGCGTGGTAATCGGAACAAATGCCAAGATCCACTCACTGACGATCTTCCCGTATCTCCCGAACGACTGAATCCCCTGTCCCGCGATGACAAGCATAGGCAAGCCGA
This sequence comes from Pirellulales bacterium, assembly GCA_046349915.1. Lineage (GTDB taxonomy): Bacteria > Planctomycetota > Planctomycetia > Pirellulales > Pirellulaceae > CAIXSC01. Next base: position 218,196 of record JAXMBL010000006.1, read on the forward strand.
ACCCTAGTCCTCCCAAGATGCTCATTGGATGGAGGTGGAATCGTGTCAGAAAATCCCTCCATGGTAAATTGCCGGGCGAGGTGACGTCTTCCTGCGAAAATGGCCGCAGGTAGAGAATAATGCGTCGGCTCTTGTCATCTAAAATCGGCCGAGCATCACGACGAAGCAGCCGAGCACCTATCAGAAAAGCAATTGGGCAAACAAATAGCAGGCCAAAGACCAGTACGATGGCGAAACCGTCGTTGAGCGAATAGCGGCGCCAATCCACGAATAAGATCGCCAAAAATCCACCCGCTGACAAAAACATGAGCAAGCAACCGAGCAGCCTTGAACGAAAAGGATTTCGCGCCACTCTTATCACCCTTTACACTCTGATTTCATGGGAAAAACGTCGAAAGGCGGTCGCTCAATCGACTTTGGTCAACCCATCCTATCTGATGAAGTTGTGTGCGTGTCGATCGTCAAGTGCTTCAAACAGTTGAGCAGTACCACATTAGACAACCACCCGCATGATTAACCCACTCAACCTGGACGACGACCGTCCGTCTCTGTTCTTTCGCGGCCAACCAGGATATACGCCTACTCCCTTGGCAGAACTTCCTAGACTTGCGGAACGACTCGGCATTGAACGACTGTACTGTAAAGACGAAAGCCAGCGTCCTCTGGGAAGCTTCAAGTACCTTGGAGGCGCCTACGCCGGACTCAAGGCGCTCGTCCGTTACACCCGTTGTGTTCGAATCGCCGATTTGTTGAATCAGCCAGCAACTCGCCTAAGCTTGCCCGCTTTGCTATGCGCCAGTGACGGCAACCACGGGCTGGCAGTCGCCTGGGCCGCTAAGCTTGCGGGCACGATAGCTCGAGTTTATCTGCACGCTCATGTCCCCGAATCGCGAACTCGCCGCATTGAACAAATGGGCGCCGAGATCGTGCGAGTGTCGGGAACTTATGACGACTCAGTCGACCAAGCCTATGAGGCATCCCGGCGTGGCGAGGGCCTGCTGATCGCCGATACCTCCGCTCAAGCAGACGACGTTGTCGTCAACGACGTCATGAACGGCTACGGATTCGCAGGCACGGAGATTGCCTCGCAATTGAGTAAGAAAGGCTGGCCCGCTCCGACTCATCTTTTCCTTCAAGCAGGGGTGGGAGGGTGGGCTGCCGCCATCGCGAGGTCCCTTAAGCATGAGGCTGGTTTCACATGCCAGACAATCGTTGTGGAACCCGACTCGGTCGCCTGTGTCGGCGCGGCGCTACGATCAGGCAAAATCAAACGGCTGTCGGGCGACTTACTCACATCCGCCGAAATGCTCTCGTGCGGCGAGGCATCAGCACCCGCGTTTCAGGTGTTGCGGGCATGTGGAGCGATCGCGAATGCCGTAAGTGAATCGCAGGTGCTCGCCACCCCCGAAGTCCTACAAGTTTGCGGTGGCCCTGCCACGACCCCCTCGGGCGCGACTGGACTCGCGGGAGCGCTCGCGCTGGCCGCCAACCCGACACTCTCGCCTCTGACTCCTCTAGGTCCCAACAGTCGCATCTTGATCACCGTCACGGAAGGTCCCATCATGGACGACAGGGAACTAAGTGACACATGAAGTATTTCGTTCCAGTGCTGGCAATCGGCTTGTGCTTTCTCGGTGCGCAACATCGAGCATGCGCCGAGCCAGTGAGAGTCGCGAAGGAGGCTCTCGAAAAAGTTCAGTGGGAACAGCGAACCGATGGCGTGCGAGTGTGCCTGCTTTCACCAGCCGACCTGGACTCGAACCGAACACACGACCGACGGCTGCTCGTCTACGCAACCCCTAATGGCAACAGCATCGAAGAGACCCTGGGTTGCATCCGGGACTCAACAACCCCGTGGCGATTCGACACTCAACATGTGGCCGCTCAGTTCCGAAAGTGGAGATCGTTGGATCGACATCACGAGTGGATACTCGCCGTCGTTGAAGCGCCGCAAAAAAGCTGGCCGAACTACGCCCGCCAAAAACCTGATGCGGCAAAGGCCATCGCCAAATTGATTGCGAGTTTACAAGAAGCCGCTGGGGCCGAGCGATTCTCTCTCGCCGCCCATAGTGGCGGCGGATCACTCCTATTCAACTTCCTGGACTCGCACAAGGAACTTCCCACAACACTGGAAAGACTGATCTTTCTGGATGCGAACTACTCGTATTCCGCGGAACGTCAGCATGGCGACAAACTCTTGCAGTGGCTGCGAGCAGATAACACTCATCGACTCGTGGTACTCGCCTACGATGACCGCAATGTTGAATTGAACGGCAAACGAGTGGTCGGACCTGACGGCGGAACTTACCGGGCTTCGCATCGCATGCTTGAGCGATTTCGCCGCGACATCGAACTTGACGAACGGGAACAAGGCCCCTTTTTCCAAGCGTCCGGTCTCGATGGCCGACTGGAGTTTCTCGTTCATCGCAATCCGCAGAACAAGATTCTGCACACCGCGTTGGTCGGAGATATGAATGGTCTGCTCTATGCCATGGCTCAAGGCACTCCTGTCGCGACCGACTGGGGAAAACTGGGAGGGCCTCGCGCCTACAGCGACTGGATTCCCTCAAGTCCATTCACAGCTCCCGTCGTCCAACAACCACAATCTCCGAAAGACCGTCCGCCCTCCGAGCCCGACGGGCGTTCGTCGAAACGCGACGCCGTCATCTCGCCCAATACTCCAGCCGTCACGCTGAACCTTCCGCCACGTCGAAACGATGCGATTAATGGTTCAGACTTCGCCGCGCGTATCGAACGGCTGTCGTTGCAGGAAAGAGAGGCGGAGATCCAACGCGAGATTCTGTCAGGCAACGTCCCTGAGTCTCTGCGGCGACTCACGCCGATACACGTCACACACATCAACTCACAGGGAACTCAGGTCGATGCGATCTACTACGTGACAACTGATTACCTGGGCGTAGGAACCGATTCAGACTGGTTTCGCACCCCTGTTGCCCCGCGAACCGCCTTAGTGATCGCCGACGCGACTCACTGTTCCCTGATCACGCCCAAGATCTCCGACGACATCCACCGAGCATCCCCCATCAAGCTACCACCCAAGCCATTAACTAAGGATCGAGAGTCGGTCGCGACTTTCCTACTGCACCATCAAACCATTGAAACTCAGCTACGCCCATTCGAGTCCCGACCACTGGTTGCGGGCATCAAGAAAGACCTAGTCTGGACGCAGCGACTGCGCGAGAAGCCTCATCGAGAAGCCATCTACGGCTGGCATTACCCTGACGGCCGTCCCATTCAACCGTTATACATCGGACATGTCGCGCATTACGTAGACTACAGTCATGGTCTGCGTTTGCTCGCCAATCGCATCAAAATCAATGAACGCTGGCTCAGTGTGGAAGAGGTATTGGCGAACGAGGACACTTGTGGAGTGTTGAGCGGTGAAGGTCGCTTGGTCATCTCGGAACTCCGAGAAATCATCAGCAAGTAATGCTCAAGCTCGAGCTCGCGACACTCGCCGGGAGTCGCTCAAACATCAAGAGATCGATGGCTAAATCCATCCGCGTCGAGTCAGCCAGGTTTTGACAGCATGCGTCACGGCGGCGTACGCCACGAGCGTGACGCCAAGCCACGGCCAGAACGCGAGCGGAGGAGTTGTGAAACCCAGATAATCGCCAAGCGGCGAGTAGGGAATAACTGCCCCCACGACGGCCACCAAGGTGGTCGTCGCCAGCAAGGGCCATGATGCTCGGCTCTGCACGAAGGGGATTCGATTCGTGCGAATGATGTGGATGATGAGAGTCTGCGTCAGCAAGCTTTCGAGAAACCAACTTGTTTGAAACAGCGATTGGCTCTTCGCCAAAGTCTCGGGCGTACCGACCTCGCGACAATTGAACAGATAGAGCAGCACCAGAAACGAAGAGTAATCGAAGAGCGACGAGCAAGGACCGACCATGAAGATGAATCGAGCCAATTGATTCATGTTCCAAGGTCGTGGCTTTTCAATCTGCTCCTCATCGACGTCGTCGGTAGGAATGGCCGTCTGGCTGATGTCGTAGAGCAAGTTGTTGGCGAGAATTTGAATCGGCGCGAGGGGGAGAAATGGAACGAAGATGCTAGCTCCGAGCACACTGAACATGTTGCCAAAGTTGCTGCTCGCTCCCATGCGTACGTACTTGAGAATGTTCGCGAAGACCTTTCTTCCTTCGACCACGCCTGCTTCCAGCACCAGTAACGATTTCTCCAGCAAAATCAAATCGGCGGATTCTTTCGCGATATCAACCGCCGAGTCGACGCTGACTCCGACATCCGCCGCTCGCAGCGCAGGTGCGTCGTTGATTCCATCCCCCATGAATCCCACGACATGACCGCGAGACTTGATCGCCTCGACGATGCGCTGCTTGTGGATGGGCGAAACTCGGGCAAACAGCGTACAGTGAGCGGCCTTCTCCTTCAGTTCTTCGTCGGTCAGCGACTCGATCTCACTCCCCAGTAACACCTGATCAGTCGCCACTCCTACCTCATGGCATATCTTGCGAGCCACCAGATCGTTATCCCCCGTAACCACCTTGATCGCGACTCCCAGCTTCCCCAATGCCTGAATGGCGACCCTCGCAGACTCCTTAGGGGGATCAAGAAAAGCGACGTAGCCATGCAGTACCAACTCGCGCTCATCGGATTTCGTGTAAGCGGTCTGCGGACCACTCTCGTGGCGAGGCTCGCATTTCCTGGTCGCAATCGCCAAAACCCGAAAACCGTCCGCAGATAACCGCTCGTACTCCTCCTGCAAATCTTCAATCACGAGCGGTTCGATCGGAAACAACTCACTGTCCAGCTGAAACTGAGAACAGCGTGGAAATATCGCCTCGGGCGCTCCCTTGGTGATCATCAAGTCATGCCCCGCAGGCATACGAACCACCACCGACATCACTCGACGCTGAAAGTCAAAAGGGATCTCGTCGACTTTCCAACAATCAGGGATGACGGCGTGAGCGTGAGAATCGCTGTGCGCCAAAACGGCTCGATCCAAAACGTTTCGCAATCCCGTCTGAAAGTGGCTGTTGAGATATGCGAGCGTGAGAACATAGTCATCATCCTTGAGCACGACATCGCAATGACGCTCGAGGATGACTCGATCCATGGTTAACGTACCAGTCTTGTCGGTGCAGAGTACGTCCATGGCGCCGAGGTTCTGAATCGCATTCAGTCGCTTCACGACGACCTTCCTAGCGCTCATGATCAGCGCGCCCTTGGAAAGACACACGGTAACAATCATCGGCAGCATTTCCGGCGTCAGGCCGACGGCGACCGCGAGCGCGAAGAAGAACGCTTGCGACCAATTCCCCTTGAGCAAGCCGTTCAACAGGAAGACCACTGGCGCTAGCACCAGGAGCACGACGATCATCAAGCGAGTGAAGTCCGCGACGCCTCGTTCGAAGGCTGATGGAGGTTCCTGATGCTGAAGCGATTCCGCCAAACTTCCCAAATAGGTGTCGGCTCCCGTTGCCACGACGATCCCCGTACCCGTTCCACTCTCGACATTGGTCCCCAGGAAGGCAATGTTGGTGAACTCTATCGGAGAAACAGTAGTCGCCCCCGCCCACCGTTCAGTCTTCTCGACGGAAAATGCTTCACCTGTCAGCGTTGCCTGAACGATGAATAGGTCCTTCACGACGACGAGACGGATATCCGCCGGCGCCATGTCGCCTGCGGACAGTTGTACCAGGTCGCCCGGAACCAGTTGGGCAACGGGAATTTCACAGGCTTGGCCATCGCGAACGACGGTCGCCGTCAAGGAAATCAACGACTTCAACTTAGCGGCCGCACGATCAGCTTTAGCCTCCTGGACCAACTTCAGACTGACTCCTAGAACGATCATCAAGGCCATGGTGAAAGCGGCTCGAGCATCGCCAGTCGCCGCGGAGACTATGGCCAGCACCAGTAGCAGCAAGACGAGCGGATTGGCGACCGCATGCCCAATCAGCTTCAAGAACCCGAGTCGTGGGCTGGGCGCCAACGAATTGAAGCCGAATTCCGCGAGCCGCGATTGAGCTTCGTCTGAAGTAAGCCCAGCAGCACTCGAGTTCAGCTGCTCATAGAGCTTTGCTACGGGTAACGAAGCTGCCTGCAGCAAGCGTTGCGAAACGGGACCGCTCGGTAACCGCCGATCTCTCAACGGAAGCGGTCGCTTCGGCAAGATGGCATGGGGATTCTGAGGCATATGGTTGAGGGCTGGCTCAGGTCATGGATCAATCAGCTCGATTGAACTCGGTGTCAATTCATGAGAAACTTGGGCAAGTCACACGCAGCTTCATCCGTTGTCGCTCGCCGGGTGACGAGACCTTTTCCAGGATATCATGGCATGCCTTCCTCGGTTTTGGCGGGATTCCAATTGCCATCACGTAAGCAAATCGTAATCATTCTGGCCGCATTGAGCCTGACGGCATGTTGCCAACATGCTTGGTACTGGGACCAGTTGCCCGAGCGAGTCGCGACTCATTTCGGCGCTCAAGGCCAGCCCAATGATTGGATGAATCGCACGGCAGCAACTCTCGTCATGCTGGCGACACAGATTGGTCTTCCCTGGTTGCTGTATGGGATCGCCGGTTCGATTCACTTTTTCCCCATTTCCTTGATCAATGTGCCGAATCGAGAGTACTGGCTGCAGGGTGAGCGACGCGATGCGGCCTTGGATTACGTACAGCGAATGGTGGGCAGCGTGGCGATCCTTTCTTCGTTGCTCACGGCTGTCATCGCTCACCTGGCTTTTGATGCCAACCGGACAGGCCAGGGATTAGCCATGGGGTGGTTTGGATTCGCAATGGCCATCCACATGATGGCCGTCACTTTGCTGGTGGCGGCTCTTTACGTTCGTTTTCGACTGCCACGCGAAATCAAGCCGTCCGCGAGTGTCAGGTGAGTTCCACAGTCGGCAAGTCCACGCTGACAGCGCTGTCGGGCGTCCGTTTTGTGGCGGCAGTGCACATCCTGCTCTTCCATATCGCGGAAGGAGAGCGAGTCGCCATCGCCGCGGGCGACACGCCTCCCTATCGTCTCTTCGCCGATCTGCCGGTCTGGCTCTCGACCATCATCCATCGAGGATATTGTTCGACGAGCTTCTTTTTTCTCCTATCCGGTATTGTGCTCGCCTATCTGTACCTAGATGCCGAGGGCCAACTTGCGACCACACCTCAGAAGTTCCTGACAGCCCGCTTTACTCGCCTGTATCCATTCCACGCAGTCGTGCTTGTCCTGTTAGCGATCCTCGTACTGCCCGTGGTAACGTACCTCTGGTGGTCTGATCCACAGACCTTGGCGAACTTTCAGACGCCGCTTGGTGGAACACCGTCGCTCTTCGGACGACCGCTCTCGCCGCCGCTCTACCTGACGATCAGTTGTGTCTTGAATCTGCTGTTGATTCAAGCTTGGTTTCCCGAGTTTGCCTTGTCCGGCAACTTCGCCACTTGGGCTCTTTCGACGGTCGCCTTCTTCTACATCGTGTTCCCGCGGCTCGGTCCCTGGCTCGCCCGACTTGAACGTCGAGTGCAGTGGATGTTGCTGGCATTGGCCCCCTTCGTTTCATTGCTCCCAACGCTTGTCTACATGCAGTTCGAGGAAGCCTCCGAACAGCTTACGTTGGCCAGCGAATTCTTGTTTCGCTTCCCACCGTTCTGGCTCGCCCATTTCGTGATGGGAATTCTAGTCACCCGATTGGCTCGCTTGAGTCGACATCCACATCCAGCGGCACAAACCGAGCCTTCGTCACCGACGTCGCGATCGAGGCAACCCAGCTTGGGCGATATCGCCCTTGGCGTGGCGATCGTCCTGATGGCCATCCCGGACGCTCGCTGGTCTTCCTGGTTGCGGCTCAGCGATGGCGGGCCTCATTTCCTCTTCCGCCACGGAGCTCTTGCGCCGCTGTTCATCGTCATGGCTTTCGATTTCGCGCGAGGGCGTGGTTGGGCGAGCTGGCTGCTATCCGCGAGTTGGTTGCAACGATTGGGAGCGGCCACCTATTCGGTCTTCATCCTTCAGATCTTCTTCATGGTAGTCGCCGTGGGAATCGCCTTTCTTCCTCTGCCCTCGCTTGCGCGACTCATTGCGATCGTTCTTGTGACTGCGGCTCTCACTTGGCTGGCCGACCGGTACGTTGATCAACCGCTTGTCCGTAAAGTTAAGCAGTTCCTTTCGTAGCGGAATTCGCAAGAATTCCGACCGCTCGCCGGCGAACGAACGCCGCAAAGAAAACGTAGCTCGCACGCAGGCGTCGGAACTCTTGCGAGTTCCGCTACAAGAACGCACCGTAGCGGAATTCGCAAGAATTCCGATCTCACGCCGCCGAACAAACCCCGCAAGGAAATACAACGCGCACGCTGACGGCGGAACTCTTGCGAGTTCCGCTACAAAGATCGAAGCGTACGTTCCTACGCTATCGACGAATACTCGTCTCGCGGACGTTCTCCACGCCAGCCGCGACATGTCCGCCCACGGCGCCGATGACCTGATAGAGCCCGCCGATCCGCACGCCGGAGGGACTTACGACGCTGTCGAGCTCTCCGCCCAACTCCATTCCGTAGCGAGCGTAGAGGATGCGTCGAGTGCTCGCGATCTCGTCGGGCTCGCCGCGAATCGCGACATATTGAAGCACCTCTTGAGTCGCCAGCGTCTCGTGCCACATGGCGATAATGGGCAGAGTCTGCGCGGTCGCGTAAGTGCCGGGGTAATCGCGCTGGTGAACATCCTTGGCGTACGCGGATTCGGCCAGCCCAAGCGCGGGAACGTCCGAGTAGACGTAAAGCGAATTGGTATAGGGATTGTATTCGTCGCCGCCAAAGATCCTCCCCGGCAGCAACGTGTACTCGACCTGCTTGAGCAAGCCGATAGTATAACGCCAGCCCGCGCCCACGCGTTTGTTGGCGACTAATCGCTTCCACTCTTCGATCGGTGCATATTGGTTCACTCGCACCTTCACATCGGACAGCTGTCGGTCGGCCAGGTAAGCGGAAATGTCCTGAGTGGTCTCGCTGGACACCTGGTGATTGTCCGCCCGCGAGTCCCACAGCAGTAGCTTGCGGGGAATACCAACGACCCAGCCAATTCCATCGATAAGAGGACGACGCGAACCATATTCGATGTCGATCGTGGGGCCTCCCACGCGAGGCAGGTCGATGTAGTCCCCCTCCCACGCCGTCGCATCCGGCCCCAAAGTCCCGTCGATGGCCTCGGCAAACGGCTCGTCAACCGGCAGAGGAACGGACGAGGAGAACACCTGATCGGGATCGGACAACTGCCCCAAGACCACTCGCGGCGTGAGCAGCTCGGCGCCGGAAACAAGTGCGATGAACAGGAATGCGAGACCGAGTGGCTTCATCGTAGGAAATTTCCTGAGGTGAACAAGGAAGCGTATCGGCGTCAGCTCGCAACCCGTCAGACCGTCCTGCCCGACCCAGTAGGCAACCGAGCTTTCGCGGGGCGGGACAATACGCGATTGGCACGATTCCGGCAAGGCGATTGGCGGTGCGTCAAGTGTCTCGTCGCAGCTAAGAGCATCGACGGACTGGAATCGGTCCTTGATGTACGACGGTTTGTGCCTCGTGGGGCAGGTTTTCAACCTGCCCGGCTGGGTTGATGAACCGCGAGGCAGGTTAAAAACCTGCCCCACAACAAACTAGTTCAGACTCTCCGATCGTCGACTACGCTCGTTCTGCACGTGCAGAGCGACGGACTAGAAGTCCGTCGTACATCGCTTTTTAAGCTGGCCAAGCACTAGTTTCCCCTGCGATTCAGTAGCCGCGTTGGTCGCGAGCGGCTATTCTGTCGCGACTTATCCACTCTTCCCTATTCCCCTGCTCATCCCATGACATCCACTACGCGGCCCCGGATCGGGATTGTTGGCGGCGGCCCTGGCGGGCTAATGACCGCCTATTTCCTGGAGTCCCAGGTCAATCGACCGATTGAATTGACCATTCTGGAAGCATCGAACCGGCTGGGGGGAAAAATCGTGACGCCTCGGTTTTCGGTCGCTTCCGCCCGCTACGAGGCGGGTGCGGCCGAGTTCTACGACTATTCAGTGGTCGACGAAGACCCACTCAAGCACCTAATCCAAGATTTGGGACTGTCGATCTCCCCCATGGGCGGACAGGCCGTCTACTGGCGTGGCCAATTCGTAGCCAACTTGGACGACTGCGAAAGAGTGCTCGGTCCCGCGCCGCGAAAAACTTGGGAAGAGTTCCATGAACGAGCCCGCAACTTAATCTCGCCAGTCGAGTTCTTTGAGCATGGGGGCGAAGAGTCACTCGACATGGGACGAACGGGCGAAACGTTGGAATATGAACTGCAACACATCACCCAGGCGGAGATTCGCCAGTACCTGGGGACGATGATTCATAGCGATCTAGCGACCGAACCGTCTACCACCAGCGTGTCCTATGGCTTGCAGAACTATTTGATGAACGACCCAGCCTACATGCAACTCTACGGCATCGACGGCGGGAACGAACAACTCCCTCAATCGCTTGCCGCCCGCATCGCGGCGCAGATTCGCCTCGGACTCAGCGTCCATTCGATTCGTTGCCACCCCACTGGCTCGTGGCTCGTGGAAACCCTGAACTCGGACGACCAAACGACGACCCACTCGTTCGACTCAGTCATCATCGCCTTGCCGCTCGACGCCCTCCAGCGGCTTCGCTTCGAGGGAAATCAACTCGCGGCCGCCATTCAGTCGCATCTCGACCATTACAACCACCCGGCTCATTATTTGCGAATCACGATCGCTTTCGAGCGACCGTTTTGGCGAGGAATCTTGGCCGAGTCGTATTGCCAACTGGAGACCTTCGGCGGCTGCTGCCTCTACGACGAGTCCTCGCGATGGCCTGATTCACAGTGCGGCATCCTGGGGTGGCTGTTGAGCGGCGAGGCAGCGAGTAAGCACGCTTCGTTGGACGATAACGAACTCATTCAACTCGCACTCGATTCACTCCCCAGCCCGCTCAAAGCGGGACGCCAATGGTTTCTTGAGGGACGAGTGCATCGATGGCTGAATGCGGTCAACGCAGTCCCCGGCGGCTGGCAAACTCGTCCATTAGACCTTCGCCACCAACCTGAGCCACTACAGCACCCGCGACTATTCATTGTGGGCGATTACCTATTTGATTCGACTCTGAACGGCGTACTCGATTCCGCCGACTATGTCGCCGATTGGCTGGCGGCCGAAATCAACGCAACACCGAATTGGCCTCGTGAGGGAGAGAAGGCTTGAGCGGCACAGCATCAGGAGGGGGGCAACCCGATTCAACTCAAGGCAGTTCCGCGGCCACGTCGCCCATCGCGGGACCGTGGCCTGTCGGAGCGGAGATCCTGGAATTGGAAATGGTCGCCGCGGTACCTGCGGGCATTCAGGTTTGGGCCTATTTCGCCGACCTCGATCAAGGTAAAGCGGTGGTTCGGCGACGAGCCATCGCAATCCAGGACTCCGACTTCCACGAATCGCCTGGCAAACTTGTAATCCTGTCTGTCGCTACGTCTCCCGAGGAGTCGCTCGACGCCATCGAGCGACTGGCCTCGTGGCTTGACGAGACATCCACATCCCTAGGGGCCGGCGTCCCATTCGCCTTGCCGCGCAGCGTCTTGCTCACGCTGCATGGCGCACGCTTGTTGTGGCGACCGGGTCGAATCGCGGTATTCGCGTCCGCGGAACGTCTCCCGACGATCCTGCCAGCCATCGTGGAGGCCTCGGTCCGTGAATCCGAACTGCGATCGCTAGAACAAGAAATAGATACTCGCTGGGGACAGGTCGGCAGCGACTCCGCGCTCGCCTTCAGCTTTGGCGAACGAGATGTGCGACGTCGAACCGAATTGTCGCAGCGATTCCAGGAACTGGTCGCCCTCCGCACTCGACTCGTGCGTCTGACCCCGCATATCGAAGTGCCTCATGTCTTTCCCCCAACGTTGGCGAGCCAAATTGCCGAACGCCTTCGCGAACGCACTCGCATGTCCGAGCGACTGGAGTTACTTGAAGGAAAACTGGAAGCTCAAGAACGAGTCTACGAATTGTGTGGGCAACGAGCCAGCGAGTTCATGCTGGCTCGCACGGGTCATCATTTGGAATGGGCGATCATCCTGCTGCTGTTGACTCAAACCGCGCTGCTGGTGATTGAGTTAATGTCGAGTGGAAAGACGACTTAAGTGCGAGCATCGTCCATTGACGTGTTGAGAACCTTTGCCATGTTCGTCATGGTAGCGGTTCATTTCAGCGAAAACTTAGCGGGCTACACGCCGCGTATCGCGGGCCTGGGCGCACCCACGTTCCTCTTCCTGGTTGGCGTCAGTTACCGACTCTGGTTAAACGGACGACTCGCGAAAGGAGTGAGCGACGAAGCCATTCGTCGCTCGACGTTGCGACGAGGCGTCTTTCTCTTCCTCTTGGGAATCGCCTTCAATGTGGTCGTCTGGCTCCCCGAGGATCTATTCAACTGGGATGTGCTGACGCTGGTGGGCGTCGCCATGTTCACGCTGGAAGTCGCTCGACGCCTCCCAAACTCGCTGGCTCTTTTCTTTATCAGCCTCGTCGTCGCCATCAGCCCAGTCGCACGCACGCTTACCGGCTGGCCAGAATACTGGACGAACGGCTACTTCGATCCCGATTGGAACTTCCGCGATCCACTCTTGGGCTTTCTCGTCGTAGGCTACTTTCCCTTGCTCCCTTGGCTTGTCGTTCCCATCCTGGGGTTTGTGGTAGGCACTTCCATCTTCGGGGAAACACATGCTGGCCTCGGCGACACGCGAGTGGCAGGTCGAGTGGCGTTGATGGGATTTTCCGCCATGGCACTCGCCGCCCTGTTGATCGGCGGCAGAACCATATTCCCCGAGTTGTTTCCAGCGTCGTTCCGACCGGTCTGGACGATGTTCCCCGCCACAACGGTGTATCTGTGCGGCGCACTCGGGTTCGTCGCCACGGCCTTTTCGCTGCTCTATCTCGGGCTCGATCGTCGACTTTCACCGACGGACTGGCCAAGGCTCCGCGAAGTCGCCTCGACCTTCAGTCGCCATTCGCTGACTGCGTATCTCTTGCATCACGTCATCCACGTTTGGCCCCTTTGGATTTACGGCTGGTCGCGCGGCGAAGAAACCACGCTGCACTGGCAAAAAGCCACCTCGCTCCCAGTCGCACTCGCCCTGGCGGCTCTTTTTCTGCCGTGTGCTTACGTGCTGTTCCGCTGGATGGATAAAACGGGCCGCGGCGGCGTGGAGTCTTGGATGAGGCGGATGTGCGATTAGAAAGTTGCCTTTTGCGACTGTTGCCTTTTGCTCCGCAAAAGCAGCACACGTCCGCGCCAGCAAGCCCGTTCCACCAGCGGCACGACATACTCGCCGACTGATACGACACTCGCGGGGCGACGGTTTCAAGAAGCGCTTTTGCGGAGCAAAAGGCAACTGTCTCGATTACTCGACCTCATGCACCACGACCAAATTATGAGCCGTGGGAACGACTTCGGAACCGGTGATGTAGACCACTCGATCGCCGGTTTGGAGCGAACCGTCACGCACTCCCCAATCCGCCACATAAGAGCGTAATTGCGGACCGTGGTTCATCGGGGCGCCCGCGACAGGCACGATCCCCCAAAACAACGTCATGTGACGCAAGGTCGCATCCAGATCGCTCACCCCTACCATCGGAATCAGGCTGTGATGCTTGGCTAGCACTCGAGCCGTTCCGCCCGTACGAGTCGCCACGACCAACATCTTGGCCTGCAACTGCTCGGCAATCGATGTCGCCCCCGACACCACGGCCGCGGTGATCGGATGCACGCCCGACGACGCAGCGGGCGGAGGATCCTGCGGCGGACGTTCGTTCAAAATCCGCTCGGTGGCCAACATGATGCGATTCATCATCTGGACCGCCTCGCGAGGATAATCGCCGATCGCCGTCTCGCCCGACAGCATACACGCGTCGGCCCCATCCAGAATAGAATTTGCAATGTCGTTCACCTCGGCCCGAGTGGGCCTCGGCGAACGATGCATGCTATCGAGCATCTGAGTGGCGACAATCACTGGCTTAACGAAGCGGTGGCAAGAGCTGATGATCCGCTTTTGAGCAACCGCGGTCTCCGCCACGTCAATCTCGACCCCGAGATCCCCGCGAGCAACCATGACCCCGTCGCTGGCCGCGACGATCTCATCTAGCCGCTCTAACGCCTCGCGCTTTTCAATCTTCGCGATGACCATCGCTGTGGAACTGCGCGAGAGCAGCAAATCCTTGAGCTGTAACACCTCGACAGGCGTACGCACAAAACTCAAGCTCACAAAATCGACTTCTTGCTGAGCCGCCCAGATCGCGTTCTCTCGATCCTCGTCCGTCATCGCGGGGACGCTTAAAGCGACCCCTGGCAAGTTGATCCCTTGACGGCTGCGAATAGTGCCCGCCGACGTCACCTTGCAGCGTACCTGATCCCGCTCCTTGGCGACCACCTGCATGCCAACCGTGCCATCGGCCAGCATCACCGCGTCCCCGACACTCAATTCGTCGATCAGCCGCTCATAGTTGCTGACCAACTCATGCGGCGCCGCCGACTTCTCCCCTCGCACCAGAATGCGCTCCGACCCAAGCTCGCACCGCAAGGGATCCTCGACCAGCTCGCCCAGCCGAATCTTGGGACCCGCCAAGTCGACCAGAATGCCGACGGGTCGGTCCAGTTTCGCGCTGGCTTGCCGGATGTCCGCGACGACCAGGGCCTGCTTTTCGCGCGAGCCATGAGCCATATTTAGTCGAAAGACATCAACGCCAGCGAGAATCAACGCTTCCAGCTGTTTGGGCTCGCGGCAAGCGGGCCCAACGGTCGCCACAATTTTGGTGCGGGCACGCAGATGGATCGGGGGGGTGGGCATGTTCATGCTTCGAGCAACTCCTTCGCGAGGATTCTAAGGCGAGTCCCGTCTTGGGCAACCCGCGGGAGTCCGCGAAAAGCGCCCAATCCGCCCCTCGAGCCCTGGATTCTACTGAAATTCCCGAACCGTGCGGGGGGAAGGAGTGGCATGGACCAATTCGACGGATGCCGATTACACTGGTTAGCTTTCCCCCGTTGGGTTCGACGTGCCGCGCGGCGGCCCACCCTCGGGCTGGGAAAACTAACGACTACGACGGCCTCAGGGGTTCGATCCCATGGAAATGGACAAGCTGGTCGCGCTGTGCAAGCGGCGCGGATTTCTCTTCCAATCGAGCGAAATCTACGGTGGTTTGAACGGATTCTGGGATTATGGTCCGCTGGGAGTCGAACTGAAGCGAAACATCAAGGACGCTTGGTGGCGCGACATGGTCTCGGGGCACGACGACCTGGCGGCGCCCGCCGGCGCCCCCGAATCATACGAAATGGTGGGGCTCGACTGCACCATCATCATGCACCCCCAGGTCTGGAAGTGCTCCGGCCACTATGACCTGTTCCACGATATCATGGTCGATTGCCGTGAATCGAAGAAACGCTACCGCATCGACCAAATGCGAGGCCGCTGGGTCGAGGTGAAACTGGCGACGGGTGAAACGTCGCTCGCACCCGAAAAGCTGACCGAGGTCGCCACGCTCGGCCGAGTTTTCGTCGCCGCCGACGCCGAATCGCCCGAGGCGGCCGTCGAAGAAACCGTCACCCGCGCCTGCCAATTGCTCGGCATTCGCAAGAAAAAGGCGGACGACCACCTCACGTGGGAAACCTCCGCCGTGGTCGGTATCGACTCGAAGGTCGATCGTTCTCGAGTCTTCGCGCCGCACGCCACTTGGCTGGGAACGCTGACCGAGCCTCGTGAATTCAACTTGATGTTCTCGACGCAAGTCGGCGCCGCCGCCAGCGAAGACGCTCGAGCCTTCCTGCGCCCCGAAACGGCCCAAGGCATCTTCGTGAATTTCAAGAACGTGCTCGACAGCACTCGAGTTCGCATCCCGTTCGGCATCGCTCAGGTCGGGAAGAGCTTCCGTAACGAGATCACGCCGCGAAACTTCACGTTCCGCTCGCGTGAGTTCGAGCAAATGGAGATCGAGTTCTTCTGCCACCCCGAGTCTTCGTTCCAATGGTATCAGTACTGGCGCGACCGACGTATGAAGTGGTACACCGACCTCGGTCTGGCGGGCGCTCGCTTGCGCCTCCGCGAACACCATGCGGACGAGTTGAGCCACTACTCCACCGGCACGGCGGACATCGAGTATGCGTTCCCCTTCTTGCCCGAGGGAGATTTCGGCGAACTCGAAGGGATCGCTCACCGCGGCGACTTCGACCTCCGCAGCCATATGGAAGGGAAGCTCGACCCCAAGACTCGTCCCTTGCAACTCGAAGTCGGTCCCGACGGAAAACCGCGACACCGCGGCAGCGGGAAGGACTTGTCGTATCGCGATGACCAGACTAACCAACGCTACATTCCGCATGTGATCGAACCGTCGGCGGGCGCCGATCGTGCCACGCTGGCCTTCTTGTGCGAGGCCTACACGGAAGATCAAGCGCCGGACGAAAACGGTCAGATGCAGACGCGGGTGGTGATGAAGTTCCATCCCCGTATCGCCCCCATCAAGGCGGCCGTTTTCCCGCTGGTCAAGAAAGACGGCATGCCCGAGATGGCTCAAGAGATCTATCGAGCCCTGAAGAAGCACTGCAACGTCTTCTACGACGAAAAGGGAGCGATCGGTCGACGATACCGGCGGCAAGACGAGGCGGGTACGCCTTACTGCATCACCGTGGATGGCCAATCGCTGCAAGATCGCACGGTCACCATCCGCGATCGTGACTCGCTGGAACAATGGCGAGTGAAATTAGACGACGTGGTCGCCGAAATCCGGCAGCGAGTGGGAGCGTAACGTTTCGCCCCACGGGCTCTTCGAGTTATGTTCGTAATGTATCCGTAGCGGAATTCCCCGGAATTTCTCGAACTGTCATGAAGCTTTCGATCAGCCAGGTTTGCACACTCCCCGCCTCGTTCTCGGACGATATCGAACATTACGCGGCGGGTCAGTGCCGCTACGTGGAACTCTGGCTGACGAAACTTGAACGCTACCTCGAACGCCATTCGCTCGACGATGTTCGCGCCTTGTTCAATCGGCATGACGTACAGACGCCCGTGGCGAGCTACCAGGGTGGACTGCTGACGTCTCAGGGCGAACAGCGGCGAGAAGCGTGGGCCCTTTTCACTCGCCGACTCGATCTCTGCCGTGATCTCGACATCAACACGCTTGTCGTCGCCATCGATATCCCTCGCCCGCTTAACCAACAGGAACTTGATCGCGCTCAAGCATCGCTGGGGCAGATTGCGGTTGAGGCGGGCAAACGCGGGCGACGCATCGCCTTGGAGTTCCAGGCGACAAGTGCGTTTGGAAACAACCTTCAGACGGCCGCCGCCTTGGTCGCCGAACTCGGCAGTCCACACGTCGGGCTATGCTTTGATCTATTCCACTATTACGTCGGCCCCAGCAAAGTGGATGACTTGGGCTACCTGCATCGCGACAACTTGTTTCACGTGCAGCTCTGCGATTTAGTCGATACGCCGCGCGAATTGGCCTCGGATGGCGATCGCATCTTGCCTGGCGACGGCGACATTCCGATCGCCCCGCTGCTAGAACAGCTCAAGGCAATCGGTTACGACGGCTGTGTATCGATCGAGCTGATGAATCCCACGCTCTGGCAGTCGCCTCCGCGGCAGTTCGGCGAAGTCGCCATGTCGGCGTTACGCAAGCTTGTGCCGTAGCTGTTCCGCTCGCACAGAGGCTGATCATCTTGCAAAGCGAGATGGCTACGTAGCCCGCTCGCTTTGCGAGCGGAATAGCCAGCAGCACGCCACACGTTTCATAAGCGGCGACGCCGTTCGCACAGAGGCTGATCATCTCGCGAAGCGAGATGGCTACGATCGAATAGCTACGATTCCGTCAAGCAATGCCGATTGGCCATCGAAATCCCGCTGACGATCGAGCCAATGATACCGACGTAGCCTTGGTCGGTGCCACACAAGAAGAGGTTCTTCAGGTGCGTGGTGCCATCGAGTCGTTTTTCGGGCGCCCCGTAGACGGCGCCGTTGTCGTGCCAAGTAAAACGGCGGATCGTGAGCGGTGTGAACATATCAGTGTCCACCACATGCCCGCGAAAATCGGGCATGAAGCGCACGGCCGCCGCCGCCGTGCGGTCGTACCAGCGGAGCTTTTCCAATCGATACTGGTCTTCGTTCAAAGCGGCCCAGCGTTCGTGGTTCGCGATCGCCGTGATCCGAATCACCCCTTCGGCCAAATCGCCGTCTTCCGCCGAATACTGGAAGTTATTGGGCGAACAGATGACCCCCGTGTGCAGATCCACCAGTTCTTCACACTTACGCCACTCGAACTGCGGCCGATCGTTGTAAAACACAATCGTCCGATCGTGCCCTAATTGCCGCGGTTGGCGATCGAGCACCGACATGGTTTCAATGAACGACATCTGCCCCGCTCGCACCGGCAATTCGATCGATTGATCGTCGCATAGACGCATCGTCTCGATCATGCCAGCGGAGGACAGGACATTGCGGGCCTCAATCTGAGTTCCATCGTCCAGCTCGACGCCGCACGCCCGATCCCCATCGACCAAGATGCGTCGCACCCCGCTTCTCAATCGCAGTTCGCCTCCGAGCTCGCGAAAACGGCGAACCAGGTGCTTGAGGATTAGTCGCACGCCCTTGAAGGGGCGAGCCATCCCTTCGAGGAAGATGCTGCGGAACATGATGCAGAACTGTCCCCAGTCCATGTCATCTTCGCGAGCATTGCCGTACCACATGAGCGGACATAGCAGCATCTCGACTAACAACGGATCGTCGAAGATTTCACCGAGCCGCGATCGTCCCGACTGACGAAAATGCTCTTCGTTCAAGTCGTCGTAATCGACGACCTCGGCCAACAGCCGACGAAACGCATCCACCTGTCGCGGAAAAACTCGCCGAACCTCGGACTCTAATCGAGCGATGTCATTGTCGAAGTCGAGATGCAAACCGGGGAACGCGATCCGCGACCCAATTTGCGGCGAGAGGGCGAAATCTTCCCAACGGAACCGGAGCTGTCGCAGCAAGCGAGCGAGCGGTCCCTTCTTGGCGCCCTTGGGTGTAAAGTTGGTGACCGCATGCAGACCGACGTCAAAGTCGCGACCACGAAGACGGTAGAAGGAATTCAGCCCGCCGATCGTCGTGTGCCGCTCGAGCACGCAGACTTTGCGCTCGTAATGCGCCAAGCGAATCCCGGCGGCCAAGCCAGACATTCCCGCGCCAATGATCAGCGTGTCGTACATGGCCGGACCGACAACAGCGATCGACGGTCGCACTCTCCGACCAACTCGTTCGCGGGAATAAAGGAAACGACAAAAACGCGGGCTACTTCTTGACGCATTCCACCATCTTGGGCGTCAGATAAGCCACCGTGCTCTGCATGCTCGCCAACTGACCGTACTCTTCCTCGGGAATCTGCACTCGATGACGCTTACGGAGTTCCATGACGATGTCCAGGAAGTCCATACTGTCGAGTTCGAGTTGGTCACGGAAGGGCTTGTCATCCACCAGTGCGCCGAGATCGTCGTCGGGCGTGATGTCGGACAGGATGTCCAGGATTTCTTCGCGAATCTCGGCAGGTGTCATGTTAGCTGGCAACCTTCCACTATTGGCAATCAGACGGAAAACTTCTTGATGATCACAACCGAATTGATGCCCAGCATTCCGAACGAGTTGTTCAGGATGTGGGTCGCCTTGCCCACTTCCCGCGGCTGGTTCAACACCAAGCCGGGGAGAGCACAGGCGGGGTCGAGTTCATCGACATTGATCGTAGCGTGACAGACGCCGTCGTCGAAGGCGCCCAAGTTGCCGGCAAGCTCCAACGCCCCGGCCGCTCCCATCGCATGCCCAATGAAACTCTTCGTATTATTAAAATAGGTGCGTTCACAGTGACCGAACACCCGCCGCAGGGCGTCGCATTCCTGGGCGTCGCCGCTATCGGTGCCGGTCGCATGCGTGCTCACAATGTCAATCTGTTCGGGAACCAACCCAGCTCGTCGCAAAGCCAGTTCGACGCATTCGGCCTGTCGCTGCGGGTTGGGCAGCACGAAGTCGGTGGCGTCCGTATTCATGGCATACCCAGCCAACTCGCCGTAAATCTTCGCCCCGCGTCGTTTTGCGTCCTCGAGTCTTTCGAGCACATAGACGCAACCGCCTTCCGCCACGACGATGCCATTGCGGTGGATGTCGAACGGTCGAGACGCTTTCGTTGGATCGGCGTGTTTGGCGAGCGCCCCTTGGCTGTTAAAGCTGGCGAAAATCCCGAACGTGTGGATGCTCTCCGACACGCCGCCCGCGAGCGCCAGATCACAATCGCCCAAGCGCAGCATCTGGGCGCCTTGAATCAGACCCGCATTGCCCGCCGCACAGGCCGCCCCCAAAGTGTAGTGCGGGCCCGTGATGGACATGTTCAACGCCACCTCGCCCGCCGGGTTGTTCGCCACCGTCCGCGGATTGTGGTGGTGCGACCAGAACGCCGTATCGTAGTTGTAGGCCTTGATCTGGTAGATCTCGTTCTCGGTCTCGACGTTGCCATGCTCGGTCACGCCGAGATAAACGCCGACGGCCGAACGATCCACGTTCGTCCAATCGATCCCCGAATCCTTCACCGCCTCGTTCGCACAAAAGGTGGCGATGCTGCCCGCTCGAGTGCCGCGGCGAACGTCTTTTTTCGACTGATAGCGGAGAGCGTCGAAGTTGCAGACGCCGGCGAGCGTAGCGCCGAAATAGCGAATTTCGTAATTCTGCACGCCGCTGCGGCCTTCCAACAGCGCGGACCGGTAGTCGGCTAGCGTATTACCATTCGGCGCGGTCAGGCCGATACCGGTAATCACTATTCGCTGGGAATCGGGCAGATTCTGCTGAGCGGATCGTGCTATCATCGTGCTCGGGAAAAGGTTGGGAATATCGTCGTTGAAACTAACTATTTCCCAGGCGATTGGCAAGCGGACAGCCGCCGCATCCCCTCGTCGGTCGCCACCAACGGTCGATAGTGGAAGTCGCGTTGAGCTCGCCGGATGTCGAAGTAATGGTCCTTTGCCAATTGAGCGGCGAGGAAGCGAGTCATGCGTGGCTCGGAAGTCAGCCCCAGTACGCTATAAACTCTTTCCAGCACACTACCTACTCGCCACGCCGCCGCGAAAGAGATCGACTTGCTCACCGGCGGCAAGCCGGCGATCGCCAACAGTTCGTCGATCCACTCCCAACAGTTCACGGACTCCCCCTGCGACAGGAAATAGGCGTTCCCCGCCACCGGCGACCCTTCCGCCAACGCGTCAGCCGCCTGCCAATGAGCGGCCGCGGCGTTTTCGACGTAAATCATGTCCACGCGATTCGTTCCACCGCCCACTCGACGCAACTGGCCGCGGCGAGCTCGTTCCCAGAGTCGAGGAATCAGGTGGCGATCTCGCGGCCCCCAGATCAGGTGCGGCCGTAGCGAGCACGTGAGTAAGCCTCGCTGTCCGTTCGCCGCCAGCACCATTTGTTCGGCCAAGGCCTTGGTGTGCGGATAATGACAAAGCCACTGCGAGGGATACGGAACCGATTCATCGACGCCGCTCTGGTCTCCTCCATCAAAAGTCACGCTGGGACTGCTGGTGTAGACCAGCTTTCGCACTCCATTCTGTAGGGCGCCGTCGAGCACATGGCGAGTTCCCTGCGTATTGATGGTATGGAAGTACTCCCAGGGCCCCCAGATTCCGGCGACCGCCGCCACATGATAAACGACGTCGATCTCACGGCAGGCGGCAGCCACGCGGGTCGAGTCGGCCAATTCGCCGAAAACCAGCTCGACCCCCAGTTTCCGCAACGACTCGTCATCGCGCCGCACCAAGGCACGCACTCGTTCGCCGCGCTGCACCAACTGCTCGGCCAGATATCGTCCCAGGAAGCCGGTCGCGCCGGTGACAAGACAGTTCGACATGGCGGGGACTCGGGTGCGGGACCTGCGATCAAGGCTAGCGCCGAAACGAGCGACGCGAAGCGTGAAACTGAAGAAGAGTTTTCGGGAATTCTAGAAGGAATCCGAGTCGAAGGGGAGAGCCTGCGGGCTTGGGCTCCCGGCAATTCATTTGCCTTGGGGCCGCGACCCGATTAATGAAGGAGTTGGGGACGGCGGCGCGGTTTGCCCCATCGACAAGGTTTCGCAAGGTGTTCCGGCTGGTCGAAATGATAGCCCTTGGTCAACTCGCGTGACAGGAACGCATCGAGTCGATTTTTGGCCACAAGCCAAGTCGCTCGGGCTTGCCCAAGGGAAGACTGGTGTATGGTTTCTCGACTTACCCGCGATTCACACCTGGAAGGGGCTAGGAGGCTCAACATGCTCATGCGGTCCTCGCATCCCGTGTTGCAGTTCACACACGTGCTCCCTTACGGCGCAGTCGTGCATGAACTGGGCGTTCAATTTGTGGTCTTCAGCCGCAACGCCACCGCCATGCGCCTGCTGCTGTACGATCGAGTCGACGATGCCGAGCCGTCGGATGTCGTGCATTTCGACCCCAAGACCGATCGCTGGGGCGATATCTGGAGCATCGTCGTCCCGAATGTCGGTCCTGGCTCGCTGTACCACTTTCAGGCCGATGGCCCGTGGCGCCCCGAGAAAGGCCTGTTGTTCGACGGCCGCGCTCGCTTGGTCGATCCCTACGCGAAAGCGCTCGCGGGACAATTCCTCCCGAGTCAGGATGGCATCGTCCGCCCACCCAAGTGTGTGGTGGTCGACGAGTACTTCGACTGGGAAGGGGACCGACATCTGCGCCATGGCATCGCCGAAACGGTGATCTACGAGATGCATGTGCGCGGATTCACTCAAAGCCCCTCCAGCGGCGTCGAATACCCCGGAACTTATCTGGGAGTCATCGAGAAGATCCCCTACCTGAAGTCGCTCGGCGTCACCGCCGTCGAACTGATGCCCGTGCATGAATTCCCCACTCGCGGGTTTCATGGCGAGGAACTGAATCGCGCCAACTACTGGGGTTACGATCCGCTGGCGTTCTTCGCGCCCCACAGCGGCTATGGAGTCAGCCCCGCCCCAGGGCACCAGGTGGTCGAATTCAAACAGATGGTGAAAGCCCTGCATCAAGCGGGAATCGAAGTCATCCTCGACGTGGTGTTCAATCACACGTGCGAGGGTAACGAACGCGGACCGGTGCTGAGCTTCAAGGGCCTGGAGAATCAGGTCTACTACATGCTCGGCAACAACGGCAGCTGCTACAAGAACTACTCAGGTTGCGGCAACACGATCAACGGCAACCATCCCATCGTTCGCGAGATGATCTTCCACTGCTTGCGACACTGGGTCCACAACTACCACGTCGATGGTTTCCGGTTCGACCTCGCCTCGATTCTCAGCCGCGATCGCGATGGCAACTTGGTCCCCAATCCGCCGCTGCTGGAAGCGATCGCCGAAGACCCGCTGCTCGCCGATACCAAGATTATCGCGGAAGCTTGGGACGCGGCCGGCGCCTATCAAGTCGGCTCGTTCGGCGACCGTCGCTGGGCCGAGTGGAATGGGCGCTATCGCGACGATGTGCGGCGATTCTGGCGAGGCGACGCGGGAACGCTCGGCTCGTTCGCCACTCGTCTGTCCGGCTCCAGCGACCTCTACGAGCATGCGGGCCGCCCTCCTCACTGCAGCATCAACTTCATCACGTCGCACGACGGTTTCACGCTGAACGACTTGGTCAGCTACAAGGAAAAACACAACTGGGAAAACGGCGAAGAGAACCGCGACGGCGAGAACCACAACAATAGCGACAACTACGGCCACGAAGGCCCTTGCTCGCGAGCGATCGTCGACCAGTTGCGACTCCGTCAAATCAAGAACATGCTCTCCACGCTCCTGTTCAGTCAGGGCGTGCCCATGCTGGTGTTTGGCGACGAGTGCCGTCGCTCGCAAAAAGGCAACAACAATGCCTACTGCCAAAACAACGAAATCTCCTGGTTCGATTGGTCGTTGGTCGAGAAGAACGCCGACCTCGTCCGGTTCGCCAGCACCTTGATCCAATTCCGTCGGCAACAGCCCACGGTTCGTCGCCAGTACTTCCTGACGGGTCGAGCAGAGTCGGAAGGCGACTTGCCCGACGTCAGCTGGTACAGCGCTTACGGCACCGCGGTCGACTGGCACGGCGGAGACATGGCTTTGTGCTGCTTGCTGAAGGCGCCCGAGCCGGACCAGGATCCGGAAGGACGGGGACGCAGTATCCTGTTGTTGGTCAACGCCACGCCCGACGCTCGCGAGTTCATTGTGCCGCCGGTGGCCAAGGGGATTCCCTGGAGGCAATTCGTAAACACCTCAGAGGCATCGCCTTACGACATCTACCCACAGTGCGACGGGCCGCGTTTGCCCGAATCGGGCCGATTGAGCGTTCCATACCGCTCGCTGTGCTGCTACGTGGCCGAACGCTTTTAGTTTGTTGCTCTGACAATGTACGACGGACTTCCAGTCCGTCGATTTCTGCCGTACGACGGACTTCCAGTCCGTCGACCTGCGATTTCCAAGCCTCAAGCAGTCCACAACGCGGCTTGGCTGGCATCGACGGGCGCTCGCAGGCCACGCGGCTGACCGCTCGCGAAGCGAGCGGGCTACATCGTACGACGAACTTTCGTAATTTTTTCAAGAAATTGGGAACAGGATTCCCGACAGCGTCGCCGACTGTTAACATGATGCGCCGGCTTGGTTAAGGTCTATTTTTCTTCCGCCAAGCCGGACCTTTCGCGTGTTTTCATTCCACTGTTTGTCTTTTTGGGGAGTCAGTCGTTATGGCGCAAAGTCGTCGCGGCTTCACGCTTGTGGAGCTACTAGTAGTCATTGCCATCATCGGAGTCCTCGTCGCACTCTTGCTCCCCGCCGTCCAGGCGGCTCGCGAGGCGGCTCGCCGCAGTCACTGCGTCAACAACTTGAAACAGTTTGGACTCGGTTTCCACAACCATCACGACACCTATGGCTTCTTGCCGGGCGGCGGCAACGGGTGGCCTGATCCACCGACCTACATCAATGGCGTTCCTGCCGTGGGCACCAAGCAACTGGCGGGCTGGGGCTTCCAAGTGCTGCCCTTCATTGAACAAGGCAATTTGTGGGAAGGCTCGGGACAAGCCACTGACGCACTGAAGCAGCAGCAGGCGATCAGCGCGGTCGTGAAGACCTTCTTCTGCCCCAGCCGACGCACTCCGAAGGCTCTGCCTGCGACCGGCAGCTGGTACGGCCCGGCGGGCACTTACCCTCATGGTCCTACCGACTATGCAGGCGCGAACAGCACGGATCGCGGCATGGTCATCCACGTTTCGCACAACGGCGGTTCGCCGCTGACCCTGGCGAACGCCACCGATGGCACGTCAAACGTGATCATTGTGGGCGAGAAACGAATGGACGTTCGCAACATCAACAATTACCAGAGTGACGATAACGAAGGGTTCACCTCGGGCTGGGACCACGATGTGGTGCGTCTGACCAACATCCCGCCGCGTAAAGACTGGAACACCGGCGCTGGGTGGGGTGAACAACGATTTGGGGCGTCGCATCCCGGTGGCTTCAACGTAACGATGGCGGACGGTTCGGTACGCTTCATATCGTACACAATTGACCCAGTCACTTTCGATCGCTTGGGAATTCGGGACGACGGCAATCCCGTCTCGAACTAACGAGCTGCTCGACAAAGCTGCTCGACAATGTTACTCGATAATCGTGCTCGACAATCCTACCCGAAAGTCTTGCCTGAAAGATCCGTTCGATAAGCGTCTCGGAAATCAGGCTCGCCAGAGCCTTGACTGATTTGCCCAAGATCGCCGCCCTATTGCCATCCACGGGCGGCGATCACGAGCAGAGACGCTTACTCCAGTCATTCATTCGCATCTTGCATCGCGGCCGGCTGGCGGCGGCGGCGCGACGTCTTCTATTTGCTGTGAGTCACCACTGATGTCTCGTTTTGTGTTGAGCCTTTCGGCTCTTGTCGCACTTATTGGACTGGTCGGTTGCGGTTCCTCGGGGCCTGACCTTGTGATTGCCAAGGGCAAGATCGTCAAGGGAGGCAACCCGCTCCCGATCACTCGGCCTGAAATTGGCGTCGGCTCGCTGCAATTGCAGCTGACTCCGGAAGCAGGCGCCGCGGGCCTTGAGCCCGAAGTCACTCGGGCGAAGGAAGACGGGACCTTCGAGTTCATTGGCGAGGGCAAGGGCATTAAACCGGGCACTTATCGCTTGAGCGTGCTGCACTTTCAGGACGGCCCGCCAGTCGACAAACTGAACGGCGCCTTCGGACCGCAAAACACACCCTTGAAGGTGACTATCGCGGCCGACAAGGGCGCCACTCACGACCTCGGAACGATTGATCTCGATAAGCCATAACGATCGCAAGCAATGGCGGTAAGTTCCTCGAGCGGCTCGGGGCAACGAGCGCCGACTTCGTTGGCTTCCCAGCGATCATCGGGCTTGGCGTAAAGCTCGCGAACCTCCACGGCGTCGTTTTCATCATCCGCCGTCGCGTTGTCATCTGGCGACACGATACGCAATAGCCAGCTAGGGCTGATGACGGTCATTTGCCGCGTGCTCACGGCCGCGGCATAGTCGCGTGGTACGTCGCTCACTTCCTCGGCGGAGACCATGGCTCGTCCCAGGAAACTCTTCCCGCGTAACGTCGAGCTAATCACCTCGGGGGGCGCGGATAGCTCCGTTTGCCCCCCCTCGCTCCCGCAGCACCAATCGACCAAGGTGGGATAAAGGTCTGCCGGCTGAATGAGCGATTGGTCGCGAATCAGCGGGAAAGGCGCCTGGGGCAGCCGCAGGAAGCACGGTACGTGCAGCAACTCGGAATACAGCCGAGACTCGGCGTCTCCCACCACTCCATGCTCGCCTAGCGGATAACCGCGGGGCGAAGTGACCAGCAGCAGCGAGTCATCAGCGAGCGGACTTGCCGCGAACGCCTCGTTCCATGCTTCAAGGCAAGCGTCCCAGGCCGCTAACTGACCGACATACGCTTGAAGGTAGCCCAACAGTTCATCAGGGTCCACTCGACCTTGAAACAACTTGGACGGCGGCGCGACGAAATCGGGCGGCGCAGGGTCCTCCTCGTCGGCCCATTGGCGGCGAAATTCCAAGGGAGCATCCCAGGCATCGTTCCACGCACTCGCGTGAATCCAGAGCAGCGTGGGGCGAGTGAGCGAATCCAGCCGTTCGGCGGCCCCCGCCAACAATTGAGCAACTCGCATGCTCCCGGCATTTTCGGCGGCGACTGGAGCACCTTCGTGAGGAAAGACCAACCGATCGTCAAACGCCCCCGCCCACCGATGGTTCGCGACCGTGACATCGTCGGTGATCAATTCGGTGTACAATCCGGCGGTCGCCAAGCGTTGGGGCAGCGACATCGTCCGGAATGAATGTCCCACGCCGCCTTCGCTTGGGGAGGGGAGTTTGATCCGAGAATGCGCCGCCGCATGCCAGCCGGACCAGTACGACCGGTAGAGCGACTCGAGACAATCCGAGTCGCTCCAGCATTGTTCGGCCAAGTACCCTTCGGCGGCCAGTCGGTTGCAAGCAGGCGTATCGCACCAAGTGGCGCCATACGGGCCTAGCATCGCGGCCGGCAGGCGATCGAACACCAAGACGACAGCGGAACGAACGGCAGGCATCAACAGGCGACCCCGAGAGGATTGAGCATGGCTCGAAAAACGCGATATCCCGTGAATCTAGAGCCTCAACGCATCGACCACAAAGGGGCGTCCCCCTCCAACGCCTCCCCAAGCTCAACGAAAATCCCCGTGCCGCTGCCGCTCGCCCTGCCGTTCCTGTGGTTCGCGGCCACGCTGGCCTGCGTCGTTTTTGTCGGCTGGCCCGGCGCGATCGCGAACGGACAAGAGCGAGACGCAGCCAACTCTGTCCGCCCCCTCGATCTCTTCTCCGATACCCCCACGTTGGCCAGCGATCACTTTCGAATCGCCGCCTGGAATCTGCGGCACATGCGGGTAGAGGAGGGCGCCGACGAGGTCTTGCCTGGCGTGGATTTGGCGGAAGACGAGCAAATCTTGACCGCGACTTACGCGAAGGCCATTCAGGACTTGCAATTGGACGCACTCGCGATCATCGAGCATCAACCGCGGTCAGGCGAGCCGAATCGGTTGGAGTTGCTGCGACAGCGATTGAATCGCGGGGCGGAGGGCCCCTGGCGGAGCGACGAGTCGCGGATCGAGTATGAATATCCCGAACCCGACGATCCCAACGTCCGACAATTCGGCTACCTCCAGTACGGTTTGCTATGGAACTCTCAACGCGGCGTTACCATCGATCCCGCACGCAATCGCCTGCTCGACGAATTGCGACAACCGCGCGACTCAGCGGGAAAGCTACTTTCGAAAGAGAATCGCGTTCCTTGGCTGGCGCCGGTCAATCTGCGGGCCGGCGATCGTTCCCTGGAGTTCGATTGGTTGCTGCTTCACCTCAAGTCGGGCGGCAACGATCCCCAACCTGCCGAAGTCGATGCGTTGGAAAAATACCTGCGTGAACGACTGACGAAGTCGCCCGAGCGTCACGTGATCGTGGCGGGAGACTGGAATATTCGCCCCGACCAGTCCGGTCTCGACCGCGGTCGGACTCAACTGCGCAAACTCTCGATCCCGGATGGCGAAAACGAGTTAATGAAAATCCTGACCGTGACTCGCATTCCCCCGTCGCTCGATTCCTGGGCCGAGCTCGACGAATTGGTCGAGGGCAGCTTGGCGAACTTCTTCCCGTTGGAACGAGTGCTTCCCTACTCGCATTTGCCCCCCGAGCAAGGCGGCCCCCACACTTTACTGGACCATGTGGCCATTTCGCGATCGCTCGATCCGGTATTCTACCATCCTCTACGAGTAACCTTGGCGGATGGGAAACGCCAAGATTGGCTCGCCGGGGTCGAGATCGTTCGGCCCCAAATGTCCCTCAAGAAGTTCGAGAAGCTAACCGACCACTTGCCGGTGGTTCTAACATGGAGATTGCCCAGGACAACTCGCGTCGGCGAGTCGCCTGAGACGTCCCCAGCCCCTGTCCGCCCATGATTTCGCCGAATTTGCCCGCACACGATACCGCGTCCATGTCATCCGTCGATTCGCTGCCACCTCCCCCTTTACCGCTGCTGGTCACGGGCATCGCCGGGGTCGCGGGCTATAATGCCTTTCGCTACTTTTCCAGCCGCTATCCTGGGCAAGTCATCGGCACTCGTCGCGCCGACAACTGGCGGCTATCGGGCGAAGGGGTCGCGGCGTGCGATATTCACGATCGCGCGGCCCTCGGGCGATTGTTTCGCCGCCATCGATTCTCGTCGGTGCTGCACTGCGAGGGAACGTGCAAGCTGAAATCGTGCGAGTTGGACCCGGAACTGGCTTGGCGGATCAATGTCGACGGCGTCACCAACCTGCTCGACCAGCTTCAACCGGACACTCGCTTGGTGCACCTATCGGTTGACCTGGTCTTCTCCGGCCGCGGGTCGGGAAATCACTCGGAACACGACCCGACCGATCCCGTGACCGTCTATGGACGCACGATGGATCAGGCGGAGAGACTGATCCTGGAACGTCATCCCGCTGCGACCGTTTTGCGGATCTCGTTGCCCATGGGCGAGAGTTTCAACGGGCATGCGGGCGCCATCGATTGGATTCAATCGAGGTTCCGCAAAGAGAAACCCGCCACGCTTTACTTCGACGAAGTGCGGACGCCGACCTACACGGACTGTTTGAATCGAGTATTTCGAGCCGTGCTGTCGAGAGAGTTACCCGGTCTCTATCATGCCGGCGGCCCCCGAGCGTTGAGCCTGTTCGAGATTGCTCAAATCGTGAATCGAGTCGGCGGGTACGACCCACGACACCTGCAAGGATGCCTGCGACACGAAGCAGGCCCGATTCCACCGCGAGCGGGCAATGTTTCCATGGACTCTAGCCGACTCGCGACCGAACTCGGCTTCGCCCCCTTCGACCCCTGGCCCTTCCCCGAGGAACTGGTCCCCACCGATCGCGAGTGGCATTTCCGCCGCCCGACCTCCGAGCAGGGTTCGCCCGCTCGTTTAGAACAATTGCTGTACCGCAATCCTCGAGTGCATTGACGCTAACCGCGAGCCAAAGTACGACGGACTTCTAGCCCGTCGTACGGTAGTAGCCCGCTCGCTTCGCGAGCGGTCCGCCGCGTGGCCAACGAGCGCCCATCGCCTCCAGCCAAGCCGCGCTGTGGGCCGATGGAGAAGCTGACATCGCAAATCGACGGACTAGAAGTCCGTCGTACATGCCCCTCGTCGGCGGGCGGTCGACAAACTACGATGGCAGGCCTATGAAAAAGCCTCCTTTTCTCGGTTTTGCGTCTTTAGCGCTGGCAACGCTTCTTGCCGTCGTCTCAGCCAAGGCGGAAGATGCGGCGAAGTCCGCCTACCCAGTCGAGCCGGTTCCCGCCTCGTTGCGGGCGTCTGAGTTCTATGCGAAGTACTGCAATGCGAGCGGCTACCCGATCGTGGCCTCCGTCCGCGTGAACGACTTTGCGTTGCGCGAGGCGGCCTTCTTGATCGACGCCATGCTCGCGCATCGCCCCGACGTTCGGAAAGCGATGATCGAGAGCGGCTCGCGTCTCTGCATTATCGGCTACAACGAGTTCACGACCGACTTGCCCGAGTTTGCCAAACTGGGGCCCGTACGCGGTTTCGAATCACTCAACCCTAAGGACTTCTGGGATGCTCGAGCCAGGGGAACAGGCGGCAGCCAAACCGACCCGTATTGTTCATGCGGGGAAGAGAACTTGCTGGGCTACCCGGGAGATCCTTATGAAACCGAGTGCATCCTGATTCACGAATTCGCCCACAACATGCATTTGCGGGGCGTGGTGCGAGTCGATCCGACGTTCGACGATCGGCTGAAGGCTACCTACGATCAAGCGATGAAGGCAGACCTCTGGAAAGGTAAATACGCTTCGGTGAACCACCATGAGTATTTCGCCGAGGGCGTACAGTCTTGGTTCAACAACAATCGTCCTCCCGATCACGATCACAACCACGTCGACACTCGCGAGGAACTGCTGGAATACGACCCGGGACTCGCGGCCCATTGCCGCGAAGTCTTCGGTGAAACAAAACTCAAATACACCAAACCTGCCACTCGCCTGACCGGCCATCTCGCGGGCTACGACCCGTCGCAGGCGCCGCAATTCGTATGGCCCGACCGACTGAAGAAGGCTAAACAAGAAATCCGTGAGTCGGCGCTGCGACGCAACAAGCAGGCGGCTCAGAAATCGCCCGCGGAAAAGTAACCGACTCGTCCTCCCCCATCGGTTCATCTCGTTTCTCACCCCACTCGGTAACAAACCATGGTTCGACCGAATGCTCGTCGAGTCCCCGGACTCGCCATACAAATCGTACTGATTGTCTGCGTCCTGGGGACCATCGCCGGCTACTGGTGGGGAAGCGAGTTCGATCGAGCGATCCCCAACATTGTGGCCTTGGTGACGACTTTTGTCGCCGCAACATCACTGCTGGGCTGGTTCGCCTTTCGCAGTAGTTATCCGCCCCTTCTCCGGCTGCTCGTTCCTCTATCGGTCGTGGGCGTCATCGTCATGCTGGCCGCTTGCTTCCGGATCGAAGAAACCACGGGCACGCTGATCCCTGTCCTGCGGCCGCGTTGGGAGCCGAAGGCGGACCAAAAACTCTCTCAACCCGAAACCGAACTCGCCAAGGACGCGATCGATCTCTCGCCAACCGAGAGCGACTTTCCTCGCTTCCTCGGCCCGCAAGGCATACCCGTGGTCGCGATGCCCGATCCTCCACTCGCCCGCGACTGGTCCACTCAACCTCCCAAGCAACTTTGGAAACAACCAATCGGCGGCGGTTGGGGTGGATTCAGCGTCGTCCATGGGTATGCAGTAACCTTGGAGCAGCGAGGCGATGAGGAATTAGTCACGTGCTACGAGGTTCGCACCGGCAAGCTCGTCTGGTCCCATTCAACCACCACTCGTCACGAAACAGTGCTTGGCGGCGTAGGACCGCGCAGCACCCCCTTGATCCACGATGGGCGAGTCTACGCGTTGGGTGCGCATGGCCTGTTGCGCTGTCTGGATGGACAGACAGGCAAACTGCTTTGGACCTATGATGTTTACGAGAAGACGAGCAATACGCCCGAGAAGGACATCACGTTGGTCGCGTGGGGGCGTTCGGGATCGCCTCTGCTGGTAGACGACAAGGTGGTGATCCCCGTGGGAGGCCCCCCCGGCGGTCCTTTCGTATCGCTCGTCGCGCTCGACCGTTTGACCGGCGAGGAGATTTGGAAGGCCGGTTCGACGCAAGTCAGTTACGCCTCGCCACTGCTCGTTCAACTGGGCGGACGTTCTCAGATTATCAACGTCAACGAAGCCTCCGTCACGGGACACGATCCGGAGACCGGCGGCATTTTGTGGGAACGAGAGTGGATCGGTCACAGTAACGGCGACGCGAACACGTCGCAGCCGATCGTCTTGCCCGAAGATCGCCTGCTGCTAACCAAAGGCTATGGAGTGGGCGCGGCGCTGTTCCAGTTGAAGCCGAGCGGCGACAAGTTCGAGCTGGATGAAATCTGGCGTCGCCCTCGTTCGTTGCGTACCAAATTCACGAGCGTCGCCGTCCATGACGGGCACGCCTACGGCCTATCCGACGGAATTCTAGAATGCGTGGAATTGGAGAAAGGCGCCAGCCGCTGGAAACACCGCGGTTTCGAACATGGTCAAGTATTGTTGGTCGGCGACCTACTGCTAGTGCTCTCGGAAACCGGTGAGCTGGCGTTGGTGGAAGCGACCCCCGCCAGCTATCGGCAGATTGGCTCGTTCCAAGCGTTAGAAGGCAAGACCTGGAATACACTCTGCCTGACCGGCCGCCTGCTCTTGATCCGCAACGGCCAAGAAGCCGGCTGCTGGGAACTGCCGTAGAACAAGGTACGACGGACTTCCAGTCCGTCGGCATCTCCGTACGACGGACTTCTAGTCCGTCGATCGAGGTAACCCGGCGCCCGTCGAGAACCCATCCACAAGTTTCGCGGCGTGGAGTCGAATGGCGAGGTTCACGATCGCTCGCGAAGCGAGGTCCATGCGCCGACAACGTTTGCACTGCTGGCGACGCGGCGTATCGTCTCGCGAAGCGAGACGATACGCCAGCATGCCGAAGCGAGCGACGCTGTCGGCCGAGTTGCCGGGTCCCCTCAGCGCTTTGGGCACGCCAACGCTACCGATCGCCTGTCGGCGACAATTGACTCTCAATTGGCACGTCGGCTAGCTTCGCCGCCTCGGCGCCTTGGCTTGTTCGTCGAGTTTTAAGGATTGTGCGACCGGACGCCGCCTGTTCAGCTTGAAGTCGCGCAACTAGTCCGGCCAGAGTGCCGCCCGCATCTGCTAGCAGTTTCTCGCGGACAGCATGTAATTCGTCAAGTATCGGTTGTTTCTTCGTCATCAGATTCACCACCCAGGAATTCAGCAGGTGTGCAAATCAGCAGATTTCCAAAGCCCTCCCGGTCCAACAATTCGTAGATTCGGCATCATGTGGGCCGCCAACAACCGTGCCGCGAGGGCCTCCGCTTCGGATTCAATTTCCACGAGCGGAAGCCCAACCAACAGCTTAAGTCGATCCGCTGCAGCGGTAGCGTCGCCCACAGAAGCCTCATCAAGGGTCAATTGCGATGTGACGAGATCGAATTTTGGGCGTTCGGTCGCCCACCAGTCACGTGCCTGTTGCTGGCGTGCCGCGGTTTCGATATCGCGACTTGGCCACGCTGACGTGATCAATGAGGATCGCAGCCGTACGACGGACTTCCAGTCCGTCGATCGAGGCCGCTTACGATCGCATCGGCGAGCCGTGAATCACAATACCTTGCGACGGACTAGAAGTCCGTCGTACATCACCGAGCTTTCACCGCCACTGCTCGTTCCAAAACCCAGCCTCGACGACTTTGCCAGCGGTCTGTCCGTCCGCGGGCTGACGAACATCCAAGACGGCCCAGTCGGGTAGCTTGGGGTTTTGCTGCGAGTTGGTACGGTCATGCGACTCGCGGAAAGTGAATCCGCTGTTGATCACGACGTACTTCGTTGGATTCTCGGGATTGGGATAGATCAGTACGGGAACGTGCGAGTCCGCGGACCACTTCTGGTCGCCGCGTGCCAATTGTCCCTCGCGCCAGCGAATCGGCAGCCGGTCCGCGATCCGTGCGAGCAACTTATTCGAGGACGGATCACCCCAGATCACCAAATGGCGACTCGCAATATCCTCGGCGGTCACTTGATCGTCGCGCCGCACAACCACGGCGCCGCGGCACAAGGCCTGCCAACGATCGCGAGCATGTGCGAGCTCCGCTTGGACCCATTGGTTGACGAGCTTGTTACCACTCTGTCCCGACGGCACGACAAACAAGAACGGCTCGAGAAACGCATCATCAATCGGTCCCTGCAAACCGGGACGCTTCCTCAACGTCTTCTCACCGGTCCCATCCAAGCTGCCGACACTCCAAGCCTTACTCTCACTCCAAGAAAGTTCCAGCGGCTTGCCAGCGGCCAAGGACGAATCGCTAAGCGGCACGGCCTTGCCATCGACCACCACGCGAGCGAGCGACTTGGGCGGGGTCACTCGCAAAGACGTCACGTTACGAGTCGCAATGGTGAGCACGCCGTCGGCGTCCACGGCCGCGTCCACTCGCGAGTCGCGCCAGTGTTGCTCGAGCGCCAGCAGTTCGACCCAATACAGTTTTCCATACCGCAGCGTGCGAGTTTGTAGAGACACGGAGAGCGGTCGAGGATTGCGGCCCTGCTGGGCGAAAGCTGCGAGTTCGCCTAACAATTGCTTGAGCGTTTCGGGGTGGTATTTGTGCTCGACGCCGGGCCCGATCAAGTGCCGCAGCATCTTGCCTTCCGCCGCGAACGCTTCTTCCATCACTTGAGCAGCTTGGATCTGCTTGTCATTTTCGCCGCTGTAGGCCACGACCGGCACATTGAACAGATTCCGCACATAGGCAGGCACGTCGTAACAGCCCCACAACAACTGCTCGTACTTCGGCGGATACTTGTCGGGGGTCAATTTGACGTAACGAGCGGTCTCGGCAAAACCAGCCCCTGGGCTCACCGCACACCAACGGTCGGCGTAATGAGCGCCCAGGTGCCACGCCCCCGCGCCGCCCATCGAGAAACCGGCTAACACGATCCGATTGGGATCGATCTGGTACTGAGTTTGCGCATGAGCCACGGCTTCCAAGACATCAATCTCGCCAGCCGACTTGAACCCCAGGCAATGACGACCAAACGGATGAATCACGATCGCTCCCGGTGGAGCAATCTGCCCCACTCCATGGTGTCGCTCGTGAATGAAGTGCAAGTCAGTCTGTTTGTCGCCTCGTCCATGCAGCCAAACATACAAGGGCGAGGGCTTCGCAAAATCGTGGTCCTTGGCGGTCACGACGCCATAAGGCTGAGCAGAGCCGTCAATGCGCGACAAATACCCGCGGACAGTTACTCCCGCCTGCCGCCGCCAAGGCGCCTGCTTTTTCTCGAGCGCATCCAGCCGCTGCTCGACCTGACTCGCCGCGAACCGAGCCTTGTCGAAATCCTTCGGGCCGTAAAACTCGCCGTAATGCAAAGCCAGCTCCAGCGCCTTGAGATAGACCTGCGTGTCGGCTTGATCGAGCGGGTCGGTCAACGAGGCCGCTCGCTTGCGAGCTCCTTCCAGTCGTTCGGTCAGTTCTTGCCGTACGCTGGCGGGAATTTCAATTCCCGGCGGCGGCAACACTCGTGAAACCGGCTCGGCGATTTGCGCCATCGCGACGCTTGAGAAAAGGAGGATTCCGATCCATGCGGGGGTTAGTCGACTAGGTGTTTGCATGATTTCTCCTATAGGCCGAGCGTCGGAATTCTTGCGAATTCCGCTACGGGGTTACGCGACGGTCTTGGGGATGCTGCGTGGTCTCTGGGGCGGCGGTCGGAATTCTTGCGAATTCCGCTACGGGGTTTTCGGCCACTTGAGGTGCTTGTGGAGGAAATCGTACGTTCCCTTCCCGTTGATCGTATGCGGGCCGTCGAACACTTCCATCTCGCAGCGGTCTGCCATCTTCAGCCGATGACTGTACAGATGAAACACCTTGGCATATTCGAACGACACCCATTCGTCGGTCGATACGCCATCGGTATGCCCACGCTCCACCATGAACGGCCGCGGACAAATCAAGGCCGCCATCTCCGCGTAATTGAACGTGCTCCCCAAATCAAACTCGAAGATCTCATACTCGCCCGTCCAAACGTAACTGAAGGGCAGGCGCGTCGAGGCATTCTTCGCCACCCACTCGTTGAAGTCAGCCGAACAGATCGACAACTGATACTCGGTCACCAACGCGGGAATACGCATGGCGCTCTTGCCGCCGTACGACAATCCGTAAAAGCCAATTCGATCGGGATCAACGTTCGGCAGCGTTTGCAGCCAGTCGACAATCTGCTGATGTTGCGGCACGATGACCGAGAACAGCGTCTTCTTGATTGCATTCCCCTTCCGCTGCAGCGTCCGAAAGCGATCCTTGAAGATGTACAGATTCTGCGGTGCGAACGTGATGAAGCCCCGTTCGCACAGCTTCGCGGCGAAGTCGTGATAGGCCGGGTGATCGTTCAAGAAGATGTCGGTCGGCCTCCCCTCCAGTCCATGCTGGCACACGACGACCGGCCGCTTCTCCCCTTCCTTCAGATCCTTGGGCATCAGCAACACGCCGTACGCGATCACATCGGGAAAGACGTCCAATACCACCTCGTAGCCTACCCACCGATCCGTCTCGTACTTCTTGCGGCTTCGCGGCGAGGGCGGCAAGGGCTTGTGGTTGAACGCCCCGACCACTTCATCGCGGAAATACGCCCGGTACTGTTCCACACTCTGCCCGTAGGCTTCGGGCGTCTTCGTATCCAGCTTGCTCATATAAGCCTGGCGCACATACGAACTCTCTGTCAACAAAGCCTGGTTGTGTCGATCGAGTTCGTACAACTGCCGAGCGGTGCGGACCGCAATATCAACCGACCGCGCCGCCGTGGGCGGCGTGCCTAGAGCGGCGAGTTGCCCCGCTCCGAGGCGCTGTAGAAAACTCCCCAGCGCCTGCTCGCTGCCAAACGGCGCCTTCGCGGTCGCTGGATCATCCACGACTAAAGCCGCACTGGATGCCACGCCGGAGATCTTGACGCTCACTCTCGAGAACTCCGCCTCGATCGCCGAGTTCGCAGGGCGACTCAGCTTGGCCGGCGCCCCACCCTGCCCCGGCAAATCCAACACGGGATAAGCAATCGCTTCCACGACCAAGCCACGCGGCGCGATCATGGCCGCCAACTCGCCGTCGCCAAACCGCTCCAACAATCCAAACACGTTGCGATCGATCGGCTCCTGCCAAACCGTCTCGCGCGGACCGAAATAGCCACTGACCAAAGCGGCATCGATGCGATTGTCGAGCGCCGCGGCGTAAAGCGCAATCAATCCCCCTTCACCATATCCCACCACCCCGATTCGCGGATCTTTCTGAGCGTCGCCCCGTTTGGCATCCTTCGCAAACCAATCGACGACCGCCAACGCCTTTTGGACCTCGTAGCCAATCAAATGCCGTCCCAGCTCGAATGCACTGCGGTAGATATACTCGCGGTGAGTCAGAAGAGCGCCCCCCTGTCGCCCCGGCGGCGCCCGCTGTTTCAACTCGCGGCTCAACACCGCCGGAATCACCACTCGGCAGCCGCTCTCGGCCAGCCGACGAGCGAATTGAGCGGGTGCGGGGACTCCCTCGGTCAACCCACAGATCTGCTCGGGAGTTTGGTCCGCGTCTGGCAGCGCGACAATGTCAGCCACGGGCGTCTTGTGCGGGCTCAGCAGTAATCCTTCGCCCGTCACGTCGCCGAAGGCGGGCCAGCGGACGACGTAGACATCGTAATTCGCCCCCTTCGCGATCAACGCGGGCGCCTCGGTCGTCCCAACCAACTCGAGACCTTCGAAAGGAATGCGAGGATCACGCACGCCCGTGATATGAGCCAATCGCTGCCGATTCGGCTCGAGCGATGCGTCATAGGCGGCCGCGGACGTCAGATCACGTTTCCAAAACGCCGCCCGAGCCGCCACCGATTGATCGATCTCGCGCAACAGGAACTTGTCGACGCCATCCACCAATTGCGACGTGATATCGCCTTCAAGTGTCAGCGGCTGAGTGCCCGGCAGGGGAGGCCCCGCTTGTTTCAACTCTTGTGCGGAAATCTGGCCATGCACCGCCAAGATTCCCAGCCCCACGACGAACACTCGCCACACTGCCGTCCCGATCGCCTGTAGGCACGTTCGTACCGGAATTGAATACGGCGTCGGGTTGGACGAGTTGCTGGGAATGTGGTTGAGTCCCGACCGAGTATGGCGAACCGTTGTGAGATATCGCGTCATGAGCAATTCCTACGAGAGGTGGGAGGACGGGCGGTGACCGACGAGGCGTCATGATATCGAGCCCATGCACCGCTCGGCAACTTGCCTCCTCGCTATCGCGCTGCGACAATCACGCTCCTTATGCAAACCTCTCGTTTCTCGCTCAAGCATCTGCTGGCCGCGGTCACGCTGTGCGCCGTTTTTTTCGCCATCGTCGCTCAAGCCGTTCGTGGCTCGGGTTGGGCGATTGCCATCGCGGGCGCCTGCGGTGGAGTTCTCTTCATTCTATTGGTTCATGTCGTGTTCGTCCTGGCTGCTTTTACTCTCAACAGCCTGGCTGGAGTCTTCTCCCGGCGTGCCGCCCGCACTCAATCACCTTTCGCCCAAGACCGACCGCCTCCGCAGTGGATCGAACCCTCGGAGCCGGAAGGATAACAACTCCATGGATCGCGTCTCATCACCTCGTCGACGACTCTCCCTGCGCCGCTCCCACCTTCCCAAGTGGTGGTGGGTGGTTGCTTGGATGCTGTTCACTTCGCCATTTGCTGCTCGAGCCGAAAACTTGCAGATCGGTTCGGCGCCGTCGGCCGGACTGGTGAATCGCACCGGGTTGCGCATCGAGATCGAGTCCAGAAACGTGCTCGGCGGAGGCTACACCCCCTTCACCGTCCGCCTCCTGACGACGCCGCCATTGCCCGCGGCCCAAGATCGGACCATTCGAGTCACCTTGACGACTAACTCGTATCCCTCCATCGACACCTTTACTCGCGACATCACGTTGAAAGCAGGTGAGTTAACAGCGGAAGAGACGATTCGCTTGACGCTGGGCAAGGACTATCAGGGCGATCAAATCACCGTCATGTGTTTTGAGGACGGAAGAGAGTTGCAATCCCTGCGAACCTACTTACCAGGCCGAAACACGGGCCGATCCAACAACACTGAACTGCTCGCATGTCTGCTCTTCATCGACGATGACGCGCCTCCGCGAAAAGAACGCAAGGCGGCCATCGATCGTCTACTGGGTTCGAAAGAGCCTTCGAAGCTCCCCGATTTCCGCAATTTTTCGAGCTATCTGTCGGGCCAGTCGCAGGGCGTGACCTACAACTCGTTCGACAATAACGCCAAGGATGGAGCGTACGACGCTCGCATCCTGATCGACGTCGGCATGATGGAGCGAGTCGATTTGATGCCTTCGTCCGAGTTGCCCACCAATTGGCTCGATCTCTCCAACTTCGATGTCGCGTTCATTCCCTGGCCTGAGTTGCGACAGTTATCCACGACTCGCGATGAACGTTGGACCGCGCTGCGGCAATGGTTGGCCGCGGGCCACACACTGGTCGTCTATGACGTCGGCCCCAAAATGGCGGCCCTCCCGGAACTCGAAAAACGCCTGCAACTCGCCGCGATTAAGCCACGCCACCCCGAGGAACCTCATCCAGGTTGGCGATCGCCCGAAGTTGCCAAATACGGCACGCTCTTACAACGAGCCGATGCGAAAGTCCCGCCGATGGCGGAGGTCGCCAAGGCGCCAGAAAAAAAGGACGACGAGAAGCCCAAACGCCCGCAGCGCGATGCCAACTCGCCCGAGTATCGACTAAGGGAAGTTGGCCTGGGGATCGTCGTCGCCATCGACCAGACTCAGCCCTTTCCCGGCAAGATGGAAGATTGGAGTTGGGTCTTCGCGGAAGTCGGCGATAACCGACTTCGCCCGCAGGCTCGCCTGGGACTCGCCCGCTTCGGCGAGAATCCCGACTTCAATGCGTTCTTGATCCGCAACGTGGGACAAGCGCCCGTGTGGACGTTTCTCACGCTGATCACGTTATTCATGGTGTTGATCGGCCCCATCAATTATTTCGTGCTGCGTCGCAAGCGACGACTGCACTTGCTGCTGGTGACAGTCCCCGCCTCGGCCGGACTGGTGACCTTCACGTTGCTCGCCTACGCGACGATCTCCGATGGCTTCCATATCCGCTCAAGAGTTCGCAGCGTAACGTTCATCGACCAGCCAGCAGGAATCAGCACTTCCTGGTCGCGACAAGTCTTCTTCGCTGGAATGACTCCGCCCAACGGACTGGTCTATCCCGAAACGGCCGTCGTCCACTCGATCGATCGCTGGGGCAGCATGTCCGAACGTCGACAGCGGCGGATGGAATGGCGTGACGGCCAGCGATTCACGCTGGGATACGTCCCCCCGCGCACCATGGCTCAAACCATGGTCATCAACGCTCAACCCTCAACAGGCGGCTTGCGAATCAAGATGGCCGAAGATGGCTCGCCGACTTGCCGAGTTCGCAATGAACTCGACGTCGAATTCCTGGAACTGGCGATCTTCGACGACCAGGGACGAGTCTACATCCCGTGGAATCTGGGGATTGGCGAAGAGAAGGTGGTGCAAGGCGTGGAGCGGGCGCAGGCGAACTTCCCCATCAACGAACGCATCCTGGCCGGAGCGTTAACCGCGCCGCTGTGGGATGATTCACGCAGCTATCGTCGACGGCGATGGGCTTGGTTCGGCAATCAATTGCCGGCCTCGCAAAACTCCAGTCTCTTGGAACTCACGATCGGCCGCAGCGACTTCAAGAAATGGGAGCCGCCGCGACGCGGCTACATTGGCGTCACAACCGTCCCCTTCGACGTACCCGTGGGACTGGACGCGAAAGAACGTCAGCCAGACTTAAACCTCGTGTGGGGTGCTTGGTAGCGAGCAGATCCGCTACGAGGAGGACGGGGCCGAGTGATCGAGATTCGCAGACTACATCGCGTGTTCGGATCGACCTGGGCGGTCAACGACATCTCCTTCGAGGTGCCCGCGGGTCAAGTGTTCGGCTATATCGGCCCCAACGGCGCGGGAAAAACGACCAGCATGCGCATCCTAGCGACGCTGGATATTCCCACCTTCGGCGACGCACTCGTCGAAGGCTATTCGGTCATTCAAGATCCGGATCGAGTCCGTCAACGACTCGGGTTCATGCCCGACGCCTTCGGCACCTATCCCAATGTGAACTGCCGCGAATATCTCGACTTCTTCGCTCGCGCCTACGGGCTCGCTGGCAGCGATCGGCGGCGAGCGATGGATCGAGTCATGCGATTCACGGGCCTCGACGTCTTGGCCGAAAAGCCGATCCGCGGACTCTCCAAAGGGATGAAGCAGCGTCTCTGCCTCGGACGAGCGCTGATCCATGACCCGCCCGCCTTGATCATGGATGAACCGGCCGCGGGGCTCGACCCTCGAGCTCGTATCGAACTCCGCGATATGATCGCGGATCTCGCCTCGCTCGGAAAATCAATCCTCATCAGCTCACACATCCTCACCGAACTGGCCGAGATGTGCGACCGAGTCGCGATCATCGAGCGTGGACGATTGCTCGCCAATGGCACGGTCGACGAAATCCGCAAGAAGCTGGTCCCTCATCGCGAAGTCAACGTCCGCGTGCTGGGCGATGTCGGCAATGTCGCTCGCTGGCTCGAACAACGACCCGATGTCCAACGCATCCAAGTGGACGGCGAGTCGCTTCGGTTCTCGCACGAAGGGGATCGCGAAGCCGAAGTCCTCTTGCTCCGGGAAATGGTGCTCGCGGGCCACCCCATCGCCGAGTTTGGCAGCCATACCACTTCGCTGGAAGAAGTGTTCATGCGAGTGACGAAAGGGGAAGTCCAGTGATGTGGCGGCGGTTTTGGTGCGTTGAGGTCGGAATTCTTGCGAATTCCGCTACATCGGAGACGCGGGTCGGAATTCTTGCGAATTCCGCTACACGGGAGATGCAGATCGGAATTCTTGCGAATTCCGCTACACGGGAGCTTGGTGCGCGCTGCTTGGAGATCTGCTCATGAACGACTCGAGTTCGCCTGCCACTCACCCGCTTGATTCAAACCTGCTTGACGCCTCCGCGCGCGAGTCGTCCACGGAACGATGGTGGGAACGAGCGGAGATTGCGCTCGAACAGGCCAGCGAATGGGTTAATCCCATCTTGGTCAAGGAAGCTCGCCAAGCGCTGAAGGCCAACCACTTCGTCGTCACCTTTCTGTTGCTGCTGATCTGCGGCTGGGGTTGGTCCGCCATCGGCATTCTCGCCCAGATGCCTGATATTCAGTTCAATGGCGGCGGCGAGGCGATGCTGCAAGGCTACTTCATCGTCCTGATCGTCCCGCTGCTCCTGGTCGTCCCCTTCTCCGCCTTCCGCTCACTCGCGGCCGAACGCGAGGACGGCACGTTCGAACTCATGTCGATCACCGCCCTCAACGCTCGACAGATCGTCACCGGCAAACTGGCAAGCACCACGTTACAGATTCTGCTGTACACCTCGGCGCTCGCCCCCTGCATCGCCTTCACTTACCTGCTGCGAGGCGTCGACGTTCTGACCATCTGCTTCGTCATCTACTACACCGTCGCGCTGTCGTTATTTCTGTCGATCTTGGGGCTGCTCGTCGCCACACTCAGTCGAGCTCGTCATTGGCAGGTCTTGCTGTCGATTGGCCTGCTGCTAGGTCTGTTCATCACCATGTGGACCTGGGGCATTTTTGTTATGGAAGCCGTGTTTGACGAGCGAGCGTTTTCGGATGGCAGCGAACCGATGTTCTGGCTGGTTCAATTGGCCCTGGCTTGCGGCTATGTTTCCCTGGGAGTGCTGATGATCCAGGCGGCGGCGTCGCGGATCACGTTCGTGAGCGACAATCGAGCCACCGCTCAGCGAGTGACCATTTTGATTCAGCATGGCCTGCTGTTGGGCTGGATGACCTACTTCTTCGCCATCTCAAGCGAAATCGACCTGACTGTCGTCACCTCGGTACTCGCGGGCTTCTTGGGCACGATTACCGGTGCGTTCATGATCGGCGAATCGCCTCAGTTGTCGGCTCGCGTGATTCGTTCGCTCCCCCGCAGTGCCATCGGACGCATCCTCTTCACGTTGTTCAACCCAGGTTCAGGCACGGGCTACTTGTTCACCGTGGCCAACATCACCGCCGTGTTGGCGGCTTGCTTGACCATGGGCATCATCGGTCTGAATATGGGAATGTCGGGCGACGGTCGCTGGGCGCCGTTCTGCGTCCTGATCTGGGCCTACATGACCACCTACCTGGGCCTCAGCCGACTCTTGATTCTCTTCATCCGTCGATTCATCCCCATTCCCGAACTTCTTTCGATCATCGTCGTCGCCATCGTCTCGTTGCTCGGTATTCTCGTCCCACTGACCCTTGAGACCGTTCTTCTTCGGACCTCGAACTTCGACTATTCCATCATCCAAGCGTCCAACTGGTTTTGGACGCTCGAACAGGCCGAGCGAACTGACATGTTCGCGATCCACCCTGGGGTGGTCATCCTTAACTTGATCGCCGCGGGCGTCATGATTCTGGCGAACATGGTGTTCTGCCGAAAGGAACTCAGTCCCGTTCGCGACGAGTCTGCGACTGGATAGAATAAGGCAGGTCCCGCTGGAGTGCCTGCCATGCATGAATTCGATCGAAGTTCCCCCTGTCCGATCCGCGAATCCTCGCCCACCGTGCCCTTGATACTCCTCGGCGCCTGGTTGGCAGCCGCTGGCTCTTTCCCTTCGCGGGCCGCGGGTGACGAGAAGCCTCACCCAGGATTGGCGATTTACCAACGCTTATGTGCTTCGTGCCACGGACCGGCTGGCGAGGGAACGCCGCGCGAATACCCGCACGTGCTGGCGGGCGACAAGTCGGTGCTGGAACTCACTAAGCTCATCGACAAGACCATGCCGAAGGACTCGACCGACGAATGTGTCGGCGACGACGCCAAGCTGGTCGCACAATACATCTACGATGCGTTCTATTCTCCGACGGCTCAGGTCCGCAATAAACCGCCTCGAGTGGAACTCGCTCGCCTGACCGTTCGCCAATACCAGAACTCGCTCGCCGACCTGCTGGCCAGCTTTCGCGGGCCCGCCAAATGGGACGGCGAGCCTGGGCTGAGGGGCGAGTACTTCAAAACTCGACAGATGCGGCGCGAAAATCGAGCCATCGATCGCGCTGACAAACGAGTGCAGTTTGACTTTAAGGAATCGAGTCCCGATCCGGGCCCCATCGCCTCGCCCGAGTTCTCGATGCGCTGGCAAGGTTCGGTGCTCGCCCCCGAAACGGGCGTCTACGAATTTGTCGTGCGCACCGAGAATGGCGCCAGGCTCTGGGTGAACAACCCGCAGCAAGCACTCGTCGACGCGTGGGTGCGATCGGGCAGCGACACCGAGTTCCGTCAGCCGATCTTTTTGATCGGAGGTAGACCTTACGCCCTGCGGCTCGAGTTCTTCAAGTTCAAGGAGAAAACAGCTTCGATCGAATTGCGCTGGCGTCGACCGAAGCAACATGTCGACGAACTGATCGACGATCGCTATCTCCGGACCAACTCGACATCCGAGTTGTTCA
The DNA here is from genome assembly GCA_046349915.1 of Pirellulales bacterium. Lineage (GTDB taxonomy): Bacteria > Planctomycetota > Planctomycetia > Pirellulales > Pirellulaceae > CAIXSC01. The sequence goes on from JAXMBL010000006.1 coordinate 262,919, forward strand.
TCGTCAACACTCCGTTCCCGCCCGACGATCGGAGCGTCGGTTACGAACGCGGCGCGTCGGTGTCGAAGGCTTGGGACCAAGCCACCACGGACGCCGCCTTGGAAACGGCCGCCTATGTCGTTGCTCGGATTGACGAGCTCGCAGGAGTAAAACGCGACGCACCGGACCGCGAGGCGAAATTGCGGGCGTTCTGCGAACGGTTCGTGCAGACGGCCTTGCGGAGACCGTTGGACGACGATTTGCGGCGATTGTATGTCGAACGTCAGTTCGCCGACGCACCCGATGCCGAAGCAGCGATTAAGCGAGTCGTCTTGCTCACTCTGAAGTCGCCTCGTTTCCTGTATCCAGAACCTCCTAACGCGCCCGTCGACCAACACGCCACGGCCGCTCGGTTGGCGCTTGTGCTCTGGGATTCCCTGCCCGACGCGCCCCTCCGTGAAGCAGCCGCCAAGGGACAACTCGCAACGCTCGAACAGGTCTCGAAGCAGGCGGAGCGGATGCTGGCGGACACGCGAGCGAAAGGGAAGGTCGCCGAGTTTTTTCGGCAGTGGTTGCGTATCGACCATGTACCCGACATCGCGAAGGATTCGAGTCTTTACCCTGATTTCAACGCCGAGATCGCCGCCGACTTGCGAGCATCGCTCGAACTATTCATTGACCAAGTGATCTGGAGCGATGAGTCCGACCTGCGTCAACTGTTCACCGCCGACTGGTTGCCTCTCAACGGCCGACTCGCCCGCTTCTACGGGGCGGACGTCGCCGATGAGAAGGGGTTTGAACGAGTCACATTGGATGACGGCCAGCGAGCTGGCGTGTTGTCGCATCCCTATCTGCTGGCGGGTTTTGCGTATACGGCGACCAGTTCGCCCATCCATCGCGGCGTGTTTGTCGCTCGCAGCGTCTTGGGCCGCTCGTTGCGTCAGCCGCCCGAGGCGGTGGCGCCGCTGGCGCCCGACCTTCTGCCCGACCTGACCACTCGCCAACGAGTGGAAACTCAGACGAAGGCCGAGTCGTGCCAGGCGTGCCATTCGCTGATCAATTCGCTCGGTTTTCCCCTGGAATCGTTCGATGCGACGGGGCGTTGGCGGAAGGAAGAGAAAGGAAAGCCGATCGATGCCACGGGATCGTACACCACCCTGACGGGCGAGGAGGTACGGTTTGCGGGCGTGCGGGAACTGGCGGCATACGTGGCGGCGAGTGGGGAGACTCGTGACGCATTTGTCGAACAAATGTATCATTACCTTGTCAAACAGCCCTTCCGGGCCGAAAATGCGGAGAGACGCGAAAAACTCCGGCAATCGTTTGTCGACCAGGGTTGGAGCGTCCGAAAGTTATTGGTGGCGATTGCCGCCGACCACGCCCTGCCTCCAAAGCCGTCAGGTTCTCAGCCCGCCGATTCGCCCACCTCCGACACCAAGCCTTCCTCCACGGAGTCCACTCCATGATCCGTTTTGCTTCACGACGCGAGTTTCTCCGTGACCTGGGAGTGGGTGCCGCTGCTTTGCCGTTCGTGTTGAACTTGCCCAGCCTCGGGTTCGCGAACCAGGAACGTCGCAAGCAACGCTTGATCGTTTTGTTCAGCCCCAACGGCGTCGTGCCGGGCAATTTCTGGCCCGACAACGAAGGGCCGCTCGAATCGTTCAAGGCGTCGCTCGAACCGCTGACGCCTTTCAAGGACAAAGTGTTGACGTTGCACGGAGTGTGCGACAAGGTGCGCGGCGATGGCGACAACCACATGCGCGGCATTGGTTGCTTGCTGACCGGCATCGAGTTGTTTCCTGGCAACATCCAAGGCGGCTCGCACACGCCGGCGGGTTGGTCGAGCGGCATTTCGATCGACCAGGAGATTAAGAACTTCCTGCAATCACAGCCCGAAACTCGCACTCGCTTCGGATCGTTGGAGTTGGGAGTGGTAGTGCCCGAGCGAGCCGACACGTGGACTCGCATGAGCTACTCGGGGCCCAACAAGCCGCTCACGCCCATCGACGATCCGTACCAGTTCTTCGCCAAGCTGTATGGACGGATGAAGGACCAGGAGAGCTTGCGCAGCGTGCTGGACGAATTGCAGGAAGATCTGCGGAAGGTCGAGTCGGTGGTGAGCGGCGAGGACAAGCGGTTGTTGGAGGAGCACGCGGCGTTTGTGCGAGAGATGGAAGCCGAGTTGCGTCAGGCGCCGACGCAGGCGGTGGGGCACGCAGTGCCGCAGTTGGAAGCGGGCGTGAAAGATGAGAATGACAACATGCCGCGGATCAGCAAGATGCAGATCGACTTGCTGGTCCACAGTTTAGCGGCCGATTTCGCTCGCGTGGCCACCTTCCAGTTCACGAATTCAGTGGGTCAGGCCAAGATGCGATGGCTAGGGATTGAAGAGGGGCATCACGAGTTGTCTCACAATCCGGACAGCGACGAGAAGTCGCAGGACAAGCTGACTCGGATCAACAAGTGGTACTGCGAGCAGTTAGCCTATTTGACTCAGCGGTTGGCGGAGACCCCGGAGCCGGGCGGCAGCGGCAGTTTGTTGGACAACACGTTGATTGTGTGGACGAACGAGTTGGGCAAGGGCAATTCGCACACGCTCGACAACATCCCGTTCGTGATGGTGGGCAACGGGCTCGACTTCCGCATGGGCCGATCGCTGAAGTTCCCAAAGACTTCGCACAATCGGTTGTTGTTGTCGTTAGCGCACGGCATGGGCCATCATCTCGAGCGATTCGGCAACCCCGACTTCTGCGGCGACGGCCCGCTGACCGGGTTAACGTAGGCGTATCTCCCCCTCGCCCCAAGCTTGCTTGGGGAGCTGGGGGCCGGGGGGTGAGCGACGGTCTTAATTCTTGTCAACAACTGATTCAAAAAGACATTTTTGAATTCCTTCGTGGAGTGTGAAGTAGTGCAACTCATGCTCCTTGGGGGCCAGCCCCCAAACCCCCGGGATTTTGGGAGGCATGGACTCGGGTGTTCAAGGTTCTTGTCGACGTGAAAGTGATGGGGTATCGTAGCGCGTGCTCGACGAAACGGAGCGAGGCTCTGTGGGGACACAACCTGGCAAGGGATAGTCGAGTCGAGGGTGCGTCAAGGACGCCGTGTCGTCTCAGGGTTGACCTGGGACGATCTTTTCATTGCTCCAGAGCACATCATTCTTGATTAGCGTGTTCAGGATTGTGAGCAGCTTCCGCATGCAGGCAACCAGCGGCTAGCTTCTTGGCTTTGCCACGAGCGAGTAGGTGTTGGTAGTGCGCGCGGATTCTCTCGTTGCGGCACGTGGCGACCAAGGTGGCCATGTAGAGAACGCGTCGCACATGCACGCGGCCTCCCATCACAAAACGCTGTCCCTTCCAGGTTCCCGAGTCGCGATTGATCGGCGCGACGCCCACCAGCTTGGCGATCTGCTCGCGATTCAGTTTCCCCAGTTCGGGAAGGTCGGCGAGGATCGTGCTGATGGTGACGGCGCCGACTCCCTGCACGGAGTTCAAGATTTCGACCTTGCGCATTAACCGTGTCCGCGGCGACGCATTTCTCGAGCCGCGAATCGAGCACTTTTAGCTGCTTTTTCAGGGATTCCAGCGTCTGGCGAATGTAATCCTTGACCTCGTGATCTCCGGTCTGGAGCAACCGGTTGGACTCCTGATTGATGAGGTCCAGAAGTTGTGCACGACGGGTCACCAACGCGGCGATCTTCTCCTCGGCTTCGGACTTGGCGACCATGGGCGCGGGCTTCACGACTTGGCCGAAGGTCGCGATGACCTCCGCATCAATCGAGTCTGTCTTAGCGTCCCGGCCGATCCCCTTGGCGAAGTCGCGGACCTGTCGCGGATTGACGACCGCGACCGCAATCTGACGTTCTCCCAGCACTCTGACCAACGTCGACTCGTAGCCGCCCGTGGCCTCCATCACGACCAACACTCGGGACTTGTGCTTGAGCACCTTCACCAACTCACGGACTATGGCGTCGGTGGAGTTGTCGATCGTGAGACGCGTCTTCGAGTCGGGGAGAAAAACGTCCAACTGAGACTTCGACACATCGACGCCTACGAACAACGCAAACGACTCAGCTTCGTTCTTCATTACATCCCATCCTAGTTAATTCGAGCTGGCCGGAGCCGCTCATGCGACGGTGCGGGTTTGAAATGAACGGCTTGCGATCCAGCTCACCCACGGCCTTAGCGCCAAGGGGCGGTCGATCTACAAGCCGTCGCTCTTCGCCAGTGCACCTAGCGAAGAATGTTCGTCCAGCGGAGAGGTTCGTGAATGACCTTCCGCGTGTCAACTACTCAGATACTAGGGGCCAATCGAGCCGGCAGCGGGAACACAAGCCTGCATGAATTGTGTGCGTTGTCTTGTGGCGCCCTTTCAGGGCTTGGGGAGCGCTAGATGTTACTTACCCAGGGCGTCGCTCCACGGCGATGCCGTGTCGCTCTGCCGCTGGGCTATCCTGTCGCTGCCCCTGCGGGGCGGAGGCCCCCCCTACCGCGTCCTGAGCTTGCTCAACCCTTCACGGGCTTTCGCCGAGCGGGGGTCGCGAGCCAGGATCGATTCGTAGGCAGACGCGGCCGACTGTGTATCGCCTAGACGCAGTTGCACGGCGGCCAGCGCTTGCCAGGCGTCTAGGAACGAGGGGTCTTTGTCGACCGCTCGCTGATACAGATCCGCGGCCTCGCGCCATCGCTCTTGCAACTCGCGCAGGCGAGCCAGATTGGCGCAGGCCAGCGAAGTCGCCGCGGGATGACGTAATGCGTTCTGAAAGTGCTGCTCCGCGTCCTCCCAGCGATCTTGGCGAATTCGCAGATTGCCCAGGCCAATATCGACCCACCAGGCGTTGGGGCGAATTCGCAACGTTTCCAGGAAGTGATGCTCGGCGCGAGCCAAATCGCCTCGTTTCTCGTACTGCAATCCCAACTGGTTGTGGGCGCGATAGCTGCGAGGAGTCACGGCGAGCACGCTGTTCCACATTCGAATCGGGTCGACGTAATCGCGATTGCGAGCCACCGTGCGACCGATCAATAGCACGAGCACTACTCCCGCGAAACTCACCAGCACTCGACGGCGAGCGGCCGGGTCGGGCAGCAGCGACTGCACTAGACTCGTAAAGCCAACCACCGTCAGCGGTACGACGCAGGCGAGCGGCAAGTACATTCGATGCTCGAAGGCGAGATCGGCAATCGGCAATACGCTCGACGTGGGCGCCAGGATCGTGAAGAAGGCGAACCCGAGGAAGCCGAGTCGCGGGGCGCGGAAGAGAGCCACAACGGTCAGGACCAACAACAACACGATCACCGCGCCTTGAGGGTAAATGTCCCAGGGCGATTGAGCGATCGGCCATTGGTAGTCGAGACACAACTGTTGGGGCCAGAAGCTCAACTTCAGATAGTGCAAGAGCACCCCTGCTTGGCTGCTGAGATAGGTCCAAGCGGTCATCCCTTTGGTTCCCAGTCCCGCGGATACCGTTTGTTCGCCCGCAATGGCCGCTCGAGTCTGCCACAGAATCCAGCCGGCAATCAGCCACAGCAGGGCGTGCCACGCGCCGCGCAGGCGAACCAGGCTGCGCCAATCGCGAGCCAGGAAGATGCGATCGTAGGCGAGTGCGACGACGGGAACCGTCACCATCACTTCCTTAGTCTCCGCTCCCAAGAAGGCGGCGAGCAGGCCAGCGCCATACCAAGCCCAACGCACGACCGCCGACTCGCTGGTAGTCGTCGCCCCTCGCAGCAAGCAATACAGCGTCGCCAGATAGAGCATCCCCATCAGCGATTCAAAGCGTTGAATCACATAGGTCACCGACCCTGTTTGCAGCGGATGGACCAGCCAGACCGCCGCCGCCACACTCGCCAACACCAGTGAATGCGAGGCCAGCGTCGAGCCGGTGGAAGCACCGGCGACGGCATCCCGCGAGTCGTCAGGGAGCAGGAGAGAGCGTCGCACGAGCCCGAACAGCAGCAACCCCGCCGTGGCATGGATGGCGATATTGACCACGCGATAGCCCGCGGGCGACAGGCGATGGACCTGGTAGTTGAGTGCGAACGACAACATCCCCACTCGCCGCGGCGTCGGTATCGAAACCGCGCCCTTCAGCGTTCGAATCGCCGGATTCCGCTCGAGCAACTGTTGGTCGTCCAGGTAGAACGGCGCCGACAAACCATTCAGGAAGGCGAGTCCTGTTAGGAGGACAAGGCCCAGGCTGGCTAGCCAATGAAAAGTCCGTCCACTTTCGGCTTGGGGAACTTTCAATTCACTCGCCGATACCGAAATCGACATCGTATTTCCTAACCCTAGAAACGGTTATCCATGGTTCCGAAGTTTTAACGCTTCAGCGAGGTGCGGGATGCGCAGCTTCAACGAATGGCTCGCGGCGGTCGCTCGGACTCCCGTGCAGTCTCTGTCGGCATTCCACCTGAATCAGTTGCTTTGGCAATCTGAGTGCGAAGTTTATGGATTCGCTGACGACTCGTGGAATCGCCAGGACACTTCAGTGCATTGTTCAGCGAATCGAGCGCCTTCGATCGATCACCATGAGCCCATTGAGCGGTGGCGAGCGCTTCCAGTGCTAGACGATCTCGCCCCTTGCGGTCGCGATTCAGTTCTTCAGCCAAACGCAGAGCCTGGGAGACATCACGCACGCGAGGATCATCAGACTTTGCCATCAAGCTGATCAATCGTGGAGCAGCATCTTCTTCGAGAGGGTCGAGTTCAAGAATGCGACGCAACGCGCGAGATGCGTCGTAGTCTTGGCCTTCGGACTCAGCAATTCGGGCCAGCGCCTCCCAAGCCTTCAAGTACTGACTATCCGCGGCCACCGCCAGTCGATAGTGCTCAAGCGACTCATCCATTCGCCCTTGTCGCTCTCGGAGTCGCCCAAGATTCGCGTGCGCTACCTGAACGGTTCGATCGGAAGTCAATCCCACACGAATCCAACGTTCGGCCTCATCAAACTGCCCCTGCCGAATGCGGATACTTCCCATGCTTATATGAGCTTCATAAAAAGCAGGTTCTATCTTGAGGGCGATTCGGAGATGCTTCTCAGCCTCGTCTAGCATGCCTTGGTTAATGAGGTTGGCTGCCAACATGAGATGTGCCCGATGACTCGCCGGATTTGCGGCGACAACTGATTTCCACATACGAACCGCGCTGCTGTAGTCCTCGTTTCGTGCAATCGTCCTCCCTCCCAGAGTCGCCAGTACCGCTAGAGCGCAACCAGCGAGTACACCGCGTTGGTAGGGAATGTTCGCCTTCATTTTCTCTAAACACCAATGCGATCCCAATATCGCCAACAGCACGATTGACGCGAGCGGAAGATACATACGATGTTCAAACGCAAGGTCTAACAGCGGCACGAAGCTCGACGTAGGCGCGAGAATGACAAAAAACGCCAGCCCTAGAAATCCAACCTTGGGATGGCGCCACAAAGCCCATAGGGTGATGCCGAGTAGAGCCAAGATCACAAGCCCAGCCGGGTAAATCTCCCAAGGAGACCGTGCGACCGGCCACGAATAATCTAGGCACAAGTGATTCGGCCAAAATGAGAGCTTCAGATAATGAAGTAAAACGCCAGGTTGACTGCTCAGATACTGCCAAGGCGTAATTGCCTTGTTGCCGAAGCCCGCGGAAATGCCCGAATTCTGATCCAGCAAAGTGCGTGACAGATAAACCGCCCAAACGCTGACAGCGGCCATTGCTCCGTGCAACGCTCCGCGGCGACGTAGCAGCTCACGCCAGTTGGTCGCGAGGTAAATTCGATCGAACGCGACGGCGACTACTGGCAATACGATCGCCACCTCTTTACTGAAGGTAGCGAGTACCGATGCAAAAACGCAAGCGGACATCCAGAGGTAACGAGTCGAAGTCGTGATATCAGTTCGCAGGAGGGTATACAGAGTGATGAGGATAAACAGGCTCATCAGCGACTCAAATCGTTGCACTACATATGTCACGCTTCCTGTCTGAAGTGGATGAGCTAGCCAGACCGCTGCACAAAGCAGACCGATCCAACCACCAGCCGCTCCTTGAGTCAACGGACCACCTGACTGTTGCAACACCCTCCTCACAAGCAGATACAACACCACTGCGGCCAGACAGTGAATGCCGATGTTGACACCGTGATAACCCGGCAACCAGAAACCATGCAGCTCGTAGTTCATCGCGAAGGACATTAGTCCAACGCGTCTTGCAGGTGGCGCCTTAAAGACACCCTCAATTGAGCGAGTACCTTCGAAACGAGTGAAGAGGTACTGATCATCAAAAACGAATGGCGCTTGAAGCGAATTCGCATAGATACCTAGGCCTAACGCTGAAAGCAGAATCATCACCACAAGCGGCGGGAACTCCCAGCCACGGGAAGTCGACACTAAAGTCGAGTCGCATTCAAGCTGCTCTTCGTTCATCATTACTCTCCCTCTCGCCGCTCTCAGACGCCAAATTTGCCCTCGTCGCATTCAGCGACCTCATGTCTCCATCCCGCTCCAACAGCGAGAAGATGACGGAGCTCGGAGTCTCTGTGGATTGACGATAGTGATTGCCCTTTGTTAACCAGGGCAATTCGATAAAGTGCCAAGACAAAGCTGCCAGAGCAAGGGTGATGCAAACGGTCGTGAATAAAGCCAACCCCGGCGCAAACTGGAACATACCACGGCTTACCAGCAGTTGAATGACGGGAAAGTGGATTACATAGATGCCGTAAGAGTAATCGCCATGACGAGTCCAGTTACCAAGATAAGGAAATGCCAATCCAACTCCCAATACGGAAACGCCAAGTATCCATGGGCCGAGAATGAGACGAATCCAAGGCGTGTCTAATAATCCTAGTGCGAGCATTGCGAGACAGATGATACTCGCGTAACCGAACCCGCGTCCCTGCAGTCGATCCCTCATGCTGTAAGCGACGGCTCCAACTGCGAAACACTGGCCACATTCACAGATTCCCAAACGAACCATGCCAACCATCGCCGGCGACATGGAATTGTCTACCCAATGCGTCGCCATGTTGAGGAACGTGAACAGGAGAACCGATGCAAACGCCGCCGTTCTCAAACTTACCCAAGTGGCCGCCTGCCAGAGCAAAGGCACCAGCAAGTAGCAGAGAATCTCTGTGCGAATCGACCAAAGCGAACCATTGACGGCTTGGCCAAAGTGATTCGCCTCAAACACACCGGGAAGACTGGGTTGCAGGAAATTCAAGAACGAAAGATTGAACACTACGTACTTGAATGTTGCGGGATCAGAAAGGTATTCGAACGGTGAATAACGCGTTACGAACAAGCCGAGCAGTACTCCAAGAAGCACAACACTAATGTAGCCGGGAAGCAGGCGACGAGCTCGCTTAACGCAGTAATGCCAGAAAGAGTGCGAACCTTCGTAGCTGCGGCAAATGAGGAATCCGCTAATGACGAAGAAACCATGAACCGCGTAGTCTGAATTCAGCCAGCGTGTCAGAAAGCTCAGCTCAGTCGAATTTGAAAGCACTCGCGCATGGACAAGTACCACGACAGACGCGAGTACCAAGCGGAGCAGATCGAAGTTATTGACGTTCATGCGAAGATCGGATTGGCAGGACGTCCTTGGTCTACTATGGATTGATCGGCGAGAACCCTACAGATGAGTGGCGTCTACATCAAGCTCAATTCGTAAACCGTTCCTCGTCTCTGAGATCGCTATCTCGCCCGTTTTGCCAAATCTCAGATGTCGCTGGAAACATTGCGACGTTCTACCGATAGAACATGAAAGTCGTGGGATCAGCTTGATTCTGCGGTTTGGGTAGGGCGTTAGGAGAGATAGCTGCGATGCAAATTACCGAAACACCCCAATATCAAGCAGCATCCACCGCGCGGCGAACTCACTCTCCCGCGCCGGAGACGTGCATCTATTGTGGCAGTACCCAACTTGAGCCTTGGGTCGTTGATGTCGAAGATCGCTTCGCACACGTTCCCGGGAAGTGGACCTTCAAGGTCTGTAGCCAATGTGGTTCTGGCAACCTGTCGCCTCGTCCCCAAGCAAAGGACTTGGCGAGCTTCTACCCCGATGTCTATACACCGTCTCCTGACCAGAGGCCTGATGGGTTTCTGGCTAAACTCCAGTCCTTCTGCGAATTCCAGGTCTTCTATCGACTTGCCTACGCCTCGCAGATTCGCACGGTTTCCCGTATTGCCGGACTGGATCAGAGAAGGCACACCAAGCTACTGGACGTAGGCTGTGGGCATGGCGTTCGGCTTCGAGCATTTCACCAAAAAGGTTGTGAGGTTGAGGGGGCGGACATTGACGCAGGAGCAGTCGACTACGTGCGCCACAAGCTCGGAATTCCCGCGATTCACTGCAACCTGGATTCTCTTTCCGAGCACTTCGCCGCCGAGTCGTTCGATATTGTGACGGCATTTTATCTGCTAGAGCACTTGGTCGATGTGCGTTCGAGTCTGGTCGCAATTCACCGATTACTACGCCCAGGAGGATGGTTCTTTGGTGCGGTGCCCCTCATTGATAGCACACAAGCCAAATGGCTCAAACGACGCTGGCTTTCCGTCACCGAAGCGCCTCGACACATCTCACTGCCGGCCCGTCAATCCTTGATGGAGCTGATGCACAATGTCGGCTTCGAAGAGCAGTCGCTTGCCACGCATGCAGACTCGACGCTGATCTGTGCGGCAGTAGCGGCCCTTTCCTTGCTTCCCCAAACCTCCACCACCCATATGGCGACACAGGGCAGCGTCGCTCGCATCATGGCACGCTTCCTGGCTGGAGGACTTGCCATGGCATTGCTTCCCTGGGCACTTGCCGACAAGTACCTTCTTGACACTCCCTCACTCGCCATTGTTTGCGGGCAAAAGCCGTTTTAACGGCCTGAGCATTTTGGCGGAGGGAATCACACAGCACTGCGCAGGAATTGCACGCGATGGCGAGTCACGAACGCTTTACGACTTCTGCTTGGGTGCCTCCTTGGGTTCGCTATCAACATTTGGCTCGCTACAAGTGGGCCGAGTCTTTTGTCGCAGGCAAAACAGTAATTGACGCAGCATGTGGAGTTGGCTACGGCTCCATCATGCTGGCAAGGGCAGGCGCGAAATTGGTTCGTGGTTTTGATATTGCGCACGAGGCCATTGACTCGGCAAACCAATCAGAAAAGCCTGGGAATGTCGAGTTCGCATTGGGAGATGTTACTCGACTACCAATCCCAGACGCTTCGATCGATGTGTTTGTCTGTTTCGAGACGATCGAGCATGTTCCTGATGACGCTGCCGTCGTCGCCGAAGCTGCTCGAGTGATTCGTCCTGGGGGAATGTTCTTTTGCTCATCTCCCAATCGAGTACTCACTAATCCTGGAAAATCCATCGACGATAAGCCGTTTAATGAACATCACGTGCGGGAGTATTCCCGCGAGGAACTCGATCGCTTGCTGCTACGTGGTTTCTCGCGAGTTGAGTGGCATGGTCAAACGGTTTACTCCCATCGTTACGCTCGTCGCTTGAATTCCATGGCCAGCAAGGCTCGATCCATTGCTGCTCGTCTTCATCAACTTCGCAAATTGACCTACGCACCTTTCGACCGTTTCGAAAATCACGCAGTCATCGCATCGCCTTGGACAGGGGAACCTGAATTCTTGGTTGCCGTCTGTACCCGCTGAGGCTCACTCGAGTCGCCCCAAACTCGTCGCAATCCGCCAACAGCGACGATTGCTAAGGAGATAGCGGCGCCAGCTACGGCCCACGTGATCCCCATGACTCCCTGTTTGGGAGTAAGCCACCACGCCAACCCAGAAAAGACTGCTGCGGCTAGGACCTGAGCGTAAAGGACGAGGGACTCCCGTCTCAATACGATCAGGTAACCAGTAGCTAACCAACAGGCGGCTAATCCCAGCCCTCCCAGAATGAGCCAAGATCCAAGAGTCGCCAGGGAGGCATACTCATTGGACAATACGAACCGAGAAAATCCCCAGACGCCTACTAAGGCCCCAAAGCCTAATGCGGTCAGGAACGCTCCGTAGGCTAGCACCAAACGTCGGACAAACACTCGGTCTCGTCCATGCTCGCCTACCATGTGCGGTAACAGGATTCGTTGCATCTGAACTGCGAAGAGGCCGATCAAATTTAGGAAAATTGCGCCGAGTCCCATGACGCCCGCTGCCGCGTCTCCATGAAACTCGCGTACCCAGAAAGTTCCAGAAGTGATGGGGATCGTCGCAGCCAAACTTGCCAAGACCATCGATGGCGCTCCGCGAAAGAGTGTCGCGACGTCTCGCCAAGAAAAACGCCCCCAACTCAAGTCTCCACCTCGCGATGCGACAATCGCGGTCGTAGCGCTGAGCAAACAATATTTGATCGCCAAGAGAGCGCCCGCAGTTCCCAGCGAGAGTTGGCTAGTGCGAATCAGGACCACCAGCAGCAGTAACGCAACTACCTCGATGATACCTCCAATCAACGCCGCCCGGCGCTGTCGGTGATGTAGATCGAGAAATGGCGAGGCACTCGCGCACGTACCAACATTGCCGATTCCTACAAACACGAGGAGCCAGCATTCGCCACCGTCGATGTCGCGAATCCAGGCAAAACACGCGAGCAAGACAGCGACGACGACGCTCAGAAAAAGTGTAATGGCGTAGTAGGCGCTGGCCAGTCGCGCCGAGTCGTTCGGTTGACGTGCAATTTCCCGTACAACAAGAGCCGCCAACCCTCCCGATCCCAAAGGGGCCAGATAGAATTGCAGCGATACTGCCGACATGTAGACGCCAAACTGCTGCGCACCGAGAAACTTGGTCAGAAGCACAACAGTGGCTAGACCACAAACCTGCCCCACCGCCGCAGCAGCCATCAACGCCAAAAAATTCGTCGCTGCAACGCGACCTGCGGTCGTCCAGTATCCCCGAAGAAACTCGGCAGCATTCCCCAACCCCATAGCGCGCCTCTCCCATTCGCAAGAAGCGGAAAACTAGGGAGTCTACGCGATCGTGTCAAAGCCAATCCAAACTTCTCGGCCGCGACCGCCGTCTCACCAGCCCCAAACGTCAAGGCGTCCACACGAAGAACCTCCGGCAAACCGTAATTGTCGGGGCTTCGAATGAACCGCGACAAGAAAAAGTCAATCTGTGACGACTGTGCGGACGATACTTAGCGACGACGTCCCTACGTTTCCTTCGATCGGCTCAAACGGACTCGAACGGGACGAGCCTAACCCCTTGGGAATTCACCACCTATGATCTCCCTACTCCGTCGCAACTCGCCCGAAGCACGACTGCCCGAAGTGGAATTCCAGGTCCTCAAGACCGATATTCACCGGGAATTGGTCGAGTCGCTTGACTTGGCGGCCGTCGGAGTCAGCGAAAGCGAATGGCTCAAACGCGAAGTCCGCGAACTCTCCGAAGAAGGGATCGCTCGCCGTAAAATCTCCGATCCCCAGCTCCGCCAGCGACTCCTCCTGGAACTCGAATCCGAAGTCTTCGGACTCGGCCCCCTCGAGCCCCTGATGGACGATCCCGCGATCAGCGACATCCTGGTCAACAACGCGCACGAAGTCTACATCGAACGCCACGGACGATTGGAACTGACCGACGTACTGTTCGCCGACGACGCTCACCTGCTGCGAATTATCCAACGTATCGTCGCTCGCGTCGGGCGCCGCATCGACGAAGTCAGCCCCATGGTCGACGCTCGCCTCCCCGATGGCTCGCGCGTCAACGCCGTCGTTCCTCCCCTCGCGCTCGACGGCCCCAAGCTGTCGATTCGCCGCTTCGGCACCGAATACCTGAGCATCGATAACCTGTTGTCCAATCACAGCTTGTCGATGCCCATGGCCAAGTTCTTGCTGGCCGCCGTTCACTCCCGCATCAGCTTCCTGATCTCGGGCGGAACCGGCGCCGGTAAAACCACCATGCTGAACGCCCTGTCGGCCGCCATCCCTCACGATGAACGCATCGTCACCATCGAAGATTCGGCCGAATTGATCCTGCAAAGCCGCCATATCGTCCGCATGGAAACTCGCCCCGCCAACAGCGAAGGCCAAGGTGGAGTGACTCAACGCGACTTGGTACGCAACAGCCTCCGCATGCGGCCCGATCGCATTCTGGTCGGCGAAGTCCGCGGCGCCGAGGCGCTCGATATGCTCCAGGCCATGAACACGGGCCACGAAGGCTCGCTCACCACCATCCACGCCAACGACACTCGCGACGCCCTCGCTCGTCTCGAAATGATGGTCGCGATGACGGGCTATGAAATGCCCGTGCGAGTGGTCCGGGAATACGTCGCGTCGGGCATCAAGCTGGTCATCCAGCTGGCCCGCTTGAAGGGTGGCGCCCGCCGAGTGACCAAGGTCTCGGAAATCCTCGGCGTCGTGAATGGCGAATACCAACTTGAAGACGTTTTCGGCTTCAAACAACAAGGACTCGACGAACACGGAGTGGCCAAGGGCGCCTGGTACGCGACCGGCTACAAGCCGCGCTGCCTGGCTCGCTTCGCCGACTCGGGCATCACGCTCGACGAATCGATTTTCACGCCGTAATGAACCTTTGAGCCGTACCGCCCGGCCTGCGGGCCCGCGAGGCAGTTACCCCTCCTTCCCCCACGTGCTCCCATGGACCTATCACTCGGCCCCAATCTGATCGCCCTGATCGCTTTCCTCGGAATCGCGTCGGCGCTTGCCGCGATCGCCTGGGGCGCACGCGATCTCTTCGGTCGGAATTCCGACGACGCGGACGCTCCACAAACCCTGAAGCGACTCCCTCGATTCGAGGAAGAAGCCAATCCTGGTTTGTTGAAGCAGATCGACCAATGGCTCGACCGCACCCTCTATTGGTCAGGCCTCCAAATCAACGGATTCGCCGCTTCGCTGCTGGTCCTGCTGGTGGTGCTGGCCGCGGGCGGCGCCGCCTTTGTCGCCACCGAGAACGAGATGTTCGCCGCTGTCGCCGGCTTGTTCGGCTTCGGCTTGGTCATCATGTCGCTGGAAGTTCGCAAGCGTCGCCGCCTGCGACGTTATGAAGAACAATTCCCCGCGGCGCTCGACCTGTTGGCTCGGGCCGTGCGAGCGGGCGAAAGCATCGAGCAGGCGATGGGTGTGGTCGGAGAAGCCTTACGCGAACCCGCGGGCCCCGAATTCCAGCGTTGCGCCGGTCAGCTCGACCTGGGACTGTCGCTGGCCGCCAGCATGCGATCGCTCAGCCAGCGAGTGGACCAGATGGATACTCGCATTTTCGCCACAACTTTAAGCGTGCATCGTGATTCGGGTGGAAATCTCCCGATTACGCTCGAACGACTCGCAGAAGTCATTCGCGACCGCATGAGTTATCAGCGGCAGTTACGCAGCGTGACGGCGGCCGGACGCTATTCGGCTCTGTTGATCGCCGTGATTGGTCCGCTGTTGTTCGGCTACTTCTTCCTGGTGCATCCCGAGTACGGCGGGAAATTGACCGGCGATCCGATCGGCCGTTACCTTTTGGTGGTGGCCATCGTGTCGGAAGTGGTTGGTATTGCGTGGATTATGCGTTTGCTCCGTAGCGACTACTAGTATCAATCGAGGGATGGCGCAGCCATGGATTGGCAGAAATTCCTGGAATCAGCGGTCGACGTCAGCAAACTCACACCGGCCCAAACCGCGATGATCTCGGCGGGCACGTTTGTCGCCCTGAGCAGCGTGCTGTATCTGGTCGGCAAGATGCTGCTGGGCGTCGGCCGGAATCGCCTGCCGTCCACGGAAGCGATCGGCAGTAAACGGCCGCTCGCCCTGGGAGCGCTCACCGAAGCGCTCGCCATGGCCATCCCTTCGTCGAAGAAGCAGCAGGACAAACTGCGGCTCGAGTTGCAGCAAGCCGGGTTCTACCATCGGCGGGCAGTCGAGGAATTCCTGGGAGTGCGTAATGCCGCCTTGATCGGCTGGCTGCTGTTTGTCGGCACCGCGATGGTGGCTTTGGCGAGCCCCGAGGAAGACTTGACTCCGAAGGTGCTGCTGGGCGGCGCCATCATGCTGGTCTTCATCTATGGTCTTCCCCGCGTGATCCTGAGCGGCCAGGCGGTCAATCGCTGCCGCCGCATTCAGCACGCTCTGCCCGATGCACTCGACATGATCAACATGACGGTCACGGGCGGTCTGCCGCTCCGGGACGCGATCCAGCGAGTGGCGAAGGAGTTGCATCGCATCCATCCGGACATTGCCTGCGAACTGCGGATGGTGGAAATGCAAACCGAAACCGGGTCGCTCGATCTGGCATTGCGGCAATTCGCCAAACGTCTAGACATTCCTGACGTCACCGCGTTGGCCTCGATGGTGCAGCACGCCGAGCGGTTGGGCGGACAGGTGACGCTGGCGTTCCGCGAGTTCGCGGACAGCATTCGGAAGACTCGCCGTCAGCAGGCCGAGGAGCGGGGCAACAAGGCGTCGATCAAGCTGCTGTTCCCGATTGTGTTTTTCTTGGCGCCGCCGATTTACATCCTGTTGTTGGGACCCGCGGTGATCGAGATGAAGAATTTCTTGACTCGCCAGCAAGCGCCTGGCGGCGCCTTGTCGCAGCAGCCGGGTCAGGCGATCCGAGCCGCTGCTCAGCCGAACCGCGGCCCGACTCCGGCGACTGGCGATCTCCCGGCCGGCGCCGCACCCGATCTCCCGAGCGTGTTGAGGTAGTTGTCGTAGCGGAATTCGCAAGAATTCCATCGTGACAAGCGAGCAACGCGCCCCCAAGCGAACGCACGTCGAGAACCAGAAGACGAAGCACTTCCCGCCGTGGAAACGTCTTCCTCACGCAAAGCGGCTATTCGTCTCGCGAAGCGAGACGGCTACTACCGGAATTCGCAAGAATTCCGTCGTCGCCAACGAACAACGCGCCTCCAAGCGCATCCTCGTCGAGAACCAAGAGACGAAGCACTGCTGGCCGTGGCAACGTCTTCCCCGCTCAAAGCGGCTGTTCGTCCTCGTAGCGGAATTCGCAAGAATTCCGTCGTGACGAGCGAACAACCCGCCCTCAAGCGGAACCCACGTCGAGAACCAGAAGACGAAGCGCTTCCCGCCGTGGAAACGTCTTGCCCGCCCAAAGCGGCTATTCGTCTCGCGAAGCGAGACGGCTACTTTCTCCCCCTCCCCCTCCGGGAATGCTCACGATCGGTATCAGGGGAGATTTCGGTACGACTGTCAGAAGCCTGGAAAGAGGAAGATCGATCACATCCGCTAAAGTCGCTACGAGCGTTTCGTCGAGTAAATGGATGAACATCTGGGCGAGGTCGGCTCCAACGCCGCAATCGCTCTTGGACTGCCCTCTAGAAGCCTGCACAGGATGTAAAAGAACTATGTCCAGCCCGCACGATCGCAAGCGAAGGGCACGTTGGATGAAGGCCGCCCGGAGCATTTTCATGGCGGCTGTCGCGCTGTCGCCTACGTCTCTCTTCGCTCAACTCGGCGCCGACTTGCCGTCCGCGGGCGATCAGAAGAAGCTGGAACGCCCCTCCGAAGTGACGCTGATGAAAGAATCCAGCCTCATCGAGGAAGTGCTCAAGCCCGAACTCATCTTCCGCCTCTCGCCTCAGCGGTCCAAAATTGTCCGCACGCGAGTGGGTGTGACCCGTATCGCCATCACCGACCCCTCCATGGTTGAAGTGAACGAGTTCGGCAACACCGAATTCGAACTGATCGGCCTGCGAGCGGGCGAGACCACGATGACCATGTGGTTCACCGACGAAGCCGGCCAAGTTCGCCGCCTTCGTTACTTGGTACAGGTCGCCGCCAACGAAGCGGAACTGTTGCAAGCCGAGTACGAGTTCGGCAAGATCGAACGACGGATGAACGAGCTGTTCCCAAACAGCCAGATCCGACTGATCCCGGTCGCCGACAAACTGATCATCCGCGGCCAGCCCCGCGACGCCAAAGAGGCGGCTGAGATCATCGCTTGCTTGACCACCGGTCAAGGCAACGGCGGCGGCGCGAACCAAGGGAGCGGCAACCAAGGTCTGGTCTACGGCGGCCAGGCCCTGCGGCTCCCCGGCGCCCCAAATATGACTCAGACGTCAATCGTCAACCTGATGAACGTACCCGGCGAGCAGCAGATTTTGCTCAAGGTGCGAGTCGCGGAAATCACTCGCAGCGCGCTCCGCGAATCCGGCTTCGGTTTCAACGTGGACGTAGGTAACTGGTCGCTCGACATGGGAACGCTCGCAGGCGGCGCCAATATCGCAGCCATCCTGAGCGGCGGCGACTATCAGTTCTTCATGAAAGCCTTCGCCTCGAACGGCTACGGCAAGATCCTGGCCGAACCAACCTTGGTCACCCTGAATGGTCAGCCCGCCACCTTCATGGCGGGCGGCGAGTTCGCGGTTCCGACCGCGGTCGGCGTCGAGGGTGTCGCTGCCGTCGCCACTCAGTTCAAGGGATTTGGTACTCAGCTATCGTTCGTCCCCACGATCATCGACAAGGATCGAGTGCGCCTGACGGTGAACCCGTCATTCAGCACACTGGGAGGTGGAGAAGTCAATGGCATCCCCACTCTGAACACCCGAGCAGTCAGCACCACAGTCGACTTGCGGGAAGGCCAGTGGCTAGCGGTCGCGGGCTTAATTCAGGACGAACAACAAGGTTCGCGAGGTCGCATCCCCTTCATCGGCGACATTCCGGTGATCGGCGGCTTATTCGGCACCCATGTCAAAAAGCGAGACGAAACGGAACTGATCGTCCTGGTCAGCCCCGAATTGGTCCACCCGCTCGAAAAAGAACAGGCGCCTGTCATCCTGCCTGGCATGGATGTCACCGACCCCACCGACTGTGCCTTCTTCTTCTTGCAGCAGATCGAAGGAGTTCCAAGTTCCTTCCATCGCAGCACTCGCTGGCCCACGGCGAAGCAACACATCCTGCTGGAGAGCTGGAAGTCGTCGCACGCTTCGCGTAAAGGCACGGCCTGTTACTCCGACGAACAGAGCTTTTACGTGAAAGGCCCCAGCGGCCTCTCGGAATAATTGAGTATCTCGACGAGCGAACGCTCGTCAGGTCTCGCCCCGTCCCGCATCCCACCAAGAATTCCTCGCTTTCCCGGAAGTTCCGCCATGTCCTCTCGCAAAGAACCTTCCTTGCTCCGAGCGGCCCTGTGGGTCGGAATCATGCCCGCAGGCCTTGGCTTGATTGGGTGTGCGTCGCACGCCGACGTCACTCCCCCTCAACCCCTGGGCGCTGTGGTCGATGAGACCTTCAAAACTCAGGAGGAGAATGCCGAGGCGTTCAAGTACATCGTGCACTGCCACGAGTTTGAACTGAACGAGGCGACCAAGGATGGAGTGAACACGGGCGGCTGGCGACTGAACGAATACGGCGAGGATCACGTCAAGCAGATCGCCGTGAACATGAAGCGCGGCGATCACTATCCGATCATTGTCGAACGCAGCCAGACCAGCTCAAAACCTGGCACCGAGTTTGGCTATCCCGTGCACTTCAACGATGAACTCGACGCTCGTCGCCGCAAGACCGTGGTCGCCGTCCTGACGGCGCTCGGCGTGCCCGACGCGGAAGAACGAGTGATCATCGGCCCTTCGTTCGCGGTCGATATGGAAGCGACTCGAGCAGCCCGCGCCTACAACATGGGCGGCATGGGAGGCATGGGCGGTATGGGTGGAGGAATGGGCGGTGGCGGCGGTATGGGTGGCGGCATGGGCGGCGGCGGCATGTTCTAAGCTCGCTGCCCCGCAAGCCTCGCTCTCGCGACTGCTTGTCCTCTTCCCGAATCCGTCGCATAGACATCTCGCAATCGGCGAGTCGAGCACGTGTTTTTCGACTCGCCCCAAAACACGAATACGCGTTGGGCGTGGAGGGAACGACTCCGCCCAGGTCGTACGCCGCAGGCACCCCCTTCGGTTCCCTCCGCGCCACACGCCTCCATTTGAGTTGCCATTCCCTCGCGGGGCAAAGATCTCTACCATCCCTAATGGCTCGGATTCCTCGCACAGGACGTGGGAGAGGAATCGCCAGGGAATACACAATCGGGAAGAATGGAATCTCCCATGCGACGTCTCTGCGAGTTCTTGCTGATTCTCGGCTGCATCGCGGCGGCGACGGGGTGCATTACGACCTCGCCGAAGCTGGCTCTGCGTTGGCCGGGGGATCTAAAGCGCGAGCAGGTCGAGCGGTCGCTCAGTGTGGCTCGTCTGCACGAGCGTCAGGGGAAGTATGACGAGGCGATCAACGTCTACAAGCAGGTGCTGGACAACGACCCCAAAAACATGACGGCCTATCATCGCCTGGGAGCAATCGCGGTGAAGGAGGGTCGGCTGGCCGAGGGGCGCGAGTCGTTTGAGAAGGCGGCGTCATTGGGTCGACCTTCGGCCGAGTTGTTAAACGACATGGGCTACTTGGCTTATTTGCAGCAGGATTTACCGGCGGCCGAAGCCAAGATGCGGGAAGCGCTCCGAACCGATTCGCGTTACAAGAACGCTCACAACAATCTGGGTTTGGTTTTGGCCGAGATGGGGAAGTTTGACGAGGCGTTAGCTGAGTTCAAGCAGGTGGGGAGCGAGGCGGAAGCGTTCAGCAATCTGGCGTACGTGCAGACGAAGATGGGCCAGTTGGCGGACGCCGAACGGAATTATCACAAGGCGTTGTCGTTGGACAACAAGCTGCGTCCCGCGGCCGAGGCGCTGTTGCAGTTGGCTGATTTGAAGGCGCGAGCGACCGGGACGACGTCGCCAGCGATGATTGCGAGCCAACCCAGTGGCATGGGCGTGGGCCCGTCGATGCCGAATGCAGGTGCAGGTCGAGATGCGTTGATCGAGTCGGTGGTGGACCCCGGCAACACTTCGGCGGTTCGTCCAACCGGTGCTGTTCCTGCTCAATCGCCCATTGTCCCGCTACCGGCGGTGGTGCCGACGAGTGGCACGGAGAGCGGCGGCGCGGTGCGAATTGGTTCGGCGGCCGACGCTAGCTCAACCCAGGGCGTCCCCTTCTCCCCCTTCGGCGACTCGCCTTCGGCGCCCGCCGCGAATACGCCTGTGAAGCCCCCAGCGAATCCGGCCGCTACTGGTTACTCGCCCTATACGTCGCCCCAAGCCAACGCATCGGCGAGTCCCACGGCCAATCCAGCGAGCGTTAGCCGCCCCCCCGCCACTCGCAGCATCTCGTCGCCGCCCGCTCCCGCAGGATCAGGCCAACCCCGCCCCGTCAGCGCCTCGCCGCTGCCGACGAGCAGCCTGCCGGTCCCGGCCTCGACGAGTTGGCCTTCGGGCGGACTATATCCTGCAACGTCGAACGCCTCAAGGTAAACAGGTATCATCGAAACGCATAAACCCTTGCATGCAGCGTTCACGAAGCATCGAAAATCATACGTCTCATTCTGCCCGAGAACGAATCTATGAGTCGCACGATACTTGTGACGGGTGGTGCAGGATTCATCGGAGGAACATTTGTCCGCAAGACGTTGGCCAATGAGCCGGAGACTCGGATCATCAACCTGGACCGACTCACGTATGCGGGCAATCTCGATTCGATAAAGCCGGCTCTTGATCATCCCAATCACACGTTCGTGCATGGCGATATCGGCGACGCAAAACTCGTCGCTAATCTCTTGGCGCTCAATCGCCCCAGCGCAATCATTCACTTTGCCGCGGAATCCCATGTCGACCGGTCCATCGACGGTCCCATGGCGTTTCTTCAGACCAATGTAGTTGGCACCGCGACTCTACTCGAGGCCGCGCGAAAGCACTGGATGAGTCTCGCTGGGGAAGAACGAGCCGGCTTTCGCTTCGTACACGTATCAACGGACGAAGTGTACGGCTCGCTGGGCCCCACGGGGTACTTTGTCGAAACCACGCCCTATTCGCCTAACTCACCCTACTCTGCTTCGAAGGCCGCATCAGATCACTTCGTCCGCGCTTATCACCATACGTACGGACTGCCAACGCTGATCACCAATTGCTCGAACAACTATGGCCCGTTTCAATTTCCCGAAAAACTGATTCCGTTAATGATCCTGAATGCGTTGGAAGGGACTCGGCTGCCCGTCTATGGCGATGGCGGGAATATTCGAGACTGGCTCTTTGTCGAAGATCATTGCTGTGCGCTCTCGTTAGTTCTCGAACGGGGCGAAGTTGGCGAGACCTACAATATCGGTGGAGGGTGTGAGCGAACGAATCTGCAAATCGTGCACGCGATCTGCGATCAACTCGACCGTATCGCACCACCTCTCCCTTCGGGCGCGAGCCGACGATCGTTGGTGACCTTCGTCCAGGATCGCCCCGGACATGATCGTCGCTATGCGATTGACGCCACGAAGATCGAGCGTGAACTAGGTTGGCGTCCCACTCGAGTTTTCGAGACTGGGCTGGAAGCCACCATCGCTTGGTATCTCGGCAACCGGTCTTGGATCGAGCGAATCACATCCGGCATCTATCGTCGAGAACGCCTCGGACTTGGTGTCGCGTCCTAATTTTACTCACCGATTACCGAGTTGAACGAAGAATCGAGTTACCTCCATGTCTAGCGGCGGCCAAACTACCAAAGGGATCATCCTGGCCGGGGGAGCGGGCACTCGACTCCATCCCATCACGCTCGCCACCAGCAAGCAGTTGCTGCCGGTCTACGACAAGCCGATGGTCTATTACCCGCTGTCAACGCTGATGCTAGCGGGCATACGCGACATCCTGCTCATCTCGACCCCGCACGATATCGGCGGCTTCGAACGACTGCTGGGCGATGGCCAACGACTCGGGATTCGCATTCAGTACGCCGTCCAACCTCGCCCCGAAGGGCTCGCTCAAGCCTTCATCATTGGTCGCGAGTTTGTCGGTTCCGAACATGTCGCGCTGGTGTTGGGCGACAACTTGTTCTATGGTCGCGGCTTCCAAGAGATTCTCGCTCGGGCCGCCGCGGAACCCAGTGGCGCCACCATCTTCGGCTACCAAGTCCGCGATCCGTATCGCTACGGCGTCGTCGAGGTCGATGCAAACGGGCGAGCGATTTCGATCGAAGAGAAGCCCAAGCAACCTAAATCGCGGTTCGCCGTGCCCGGTTTGTACTTCTACGACAATCGAGTGGTTGAGATCGCCGCCAACCTCCGCCCTTCCCCTCGCGGCGAACTCGAAATCACCGATGTGAATCGAGTCTATCTTGAAGCGGGCGAGCTGCGAGTACAGTTGTTCAGCCGCGGTTTCGCCTGGCTCGACACGGGCACTCACGAGGCCCTGCTGCAAGCGTCGAACTTCGTCCAGACGATCGAGGAACGCCAGGGACTGAAGATCGCCTGTCTCGAGGAAATCGCCTACGAAAAGGGGTTCATCGACGCCGCTCAACTGCGTCGACTGGGCGAAGAGATGCGGAACCCCTACGGCCAGTATCTGCTCGATCTGCTCGGAGGCGTCTCTTCATGAACGTCCTGACCGGCGAACTCGAGGGGCTCCTGATCCTGGAACCGCGAGTGTTTGAAGACGACCGCGGCTACTTCACGGAAACGTATCAGCGAGTGCGTTATGAAGCGGCCGGTTTGCCGCCGGTATTCTTGCAAGACAATTTGTCTCGATCGGTGCGCGGCGTTCTGCGGGGATTGCATTATCAGGTCGAGCATCCTCAAGGCAAACTGATCGGCGTCGTCCGCGGCGAGATCTGGGATGTCGTCGTCGACCTCCGGAAGAATTCTCCGACCTTCGGCCGCTGGTCCGGCGTCACCTTGAGCGACGCCAACCATCGACAGCTCTGGGTCCCCCCAGGGTTGGCTCACGGGTTCTGCGTGATGAGCGATATCGCCGACGTGCACTACAAGTGCACCGATTACTGGTATCCCCAGCACGAACGCACGCTCGCCTGGAACGATCCCACTCTCCAGATCCGCTGGCCCCTCGAATCGCCGCGAGTCTCCGCGAAAGACTCGCAAGGCGTGAGGTTTGAGGCGGCGAGTTACTTTGAGTGAGTTGGTTTCGTTTCTCCCCAGGCTTGCTTGGGAAGGGCGAGTGTGTGCATCCGCCCCGCAGGGGCAGCGACACGAAAGCCCAGGGCAAAGCGACGCGGCGCAGCCGTGGAGCGACGCCCTGGGTCAGCAAAATGCCGCGTTCCCCAAGCCCTGAAAGGGCGCCACAAGACTGGGAAGGGACCTGGCGATTGGTTAGCGAGGTCTGTCTGGCCCTTTCAGGGCGATGGACTCGCGGGGTGCGCGAAACCCAGGGCGGCGCTACGCTCTGCCCTGGGCTAACCTGTCATGCCCCTTCGGGGCGACCAGACCCGAAGCGCTCGCTTTTGCGCTCGAGCGCCAGCCCTTTCAAGGCTAAAAAGTTCGCAAGCGCCTCGCGCCAGGTAGGCAAGGCACGGCCTACGGTCGCGTTGAACTTGGTGGTCGAGAGGACGCTGTATCTGGGGCGAGCGGCTTTGGTGGGGTATTCCTCGGAACGAATCGAGTCGATCGGCGTGGCCAAACCACTCTGACGCAACACTTCTCGAGCAAACTCGCACCAAGTGGTCGCTCCCTCGTTCACCACATGAAAAATTCCTCGAGCGTCCAACTTGAGCAACTGGTCGATGCCCCACGCCACGTCGCTCGCGGCACTCGGCGTACAATGCTGGTCGTCGACCACTCGCAACCTGGGCCGTTCGCTCGCCAACCGCAACATCGTTTTGACGAAGTTCACGGCGCCCGGCGAGTGACCATACAGACCGCAAGTGCGAACAATCAGGTGCCGCGACCACTCGACCACGATCTTCTCCGCCGCCAGCTTTGATCGTCCATACTCGTTCACCGGCCCTGTCGCGTCGTCTTCTCCATATGGCGTCGAGCGAGTCGCATCGAGGCCGAACACATAGTCGGTGCTGACCAACACCAGCGGAATCTCCAGCCGTTGACACACTCGAGTCAACTCGGCCACCGCATCGACATTCACCGTTCGACACAAATCGGCCTGCTCTTCGGCGCGATCGACCGCCGTATACGCCGCGCAATGAACCACCGCAGTGGGCTGTAGCCTTTCGACTTGTGATCCAATCTCCGCGGGGCGCGATAAATCGAACGTCTCGCGGGTCACAGGAATCGCGTGGTCTCCCCAACGAACCACTAATTCATGTCCCAGTTGTCCCTTCGCGCCCGTCACCAGTATCGCCATGAAATAACTCCCACCCACTCGCAGGGTGCTTCGAACCGGGCTGGTATGACACTACCACAGAGTATCACGCCTCCACATGCCCGGTGAAAACGCACCTTATCGTTGAACGCCCGCGGACTGAAGGGGACCACGAATTTCACGAATCGCACGAATGGTAGGGTGCGTCGAACCGGGCGGCGGATGATTGGGCACAAGCAGTAGACGCATCCACTGCCCGGTGAAAACGCACCTGATCGTTGAACGCCCGCGGCCCCGCAGGTCACGTTTCCGTGTGTGCGGGGCCTGCTCGCATGGTGGAACCGCTCGGTGTAGGGTGCGTCGAACCGGGCGGGGAATGATCTGGCGCAAGCGAGACTCGTCCCCACCGCCCGGTGAAAACGCACCTTATCGTTGGACGCCCGCGGCCCCGCCGGTCACGTCTCCGCGTGTGCGGGATTTGCTTGCATTGGGGAACCGCTCAGTCTAGAAGGTGCTACCAAAAGATCAACCGTCGAGCGATCGACCAATAGGCGTTCAAGATTGGATTCGCCACCCAGCGCAACACGGGCGAACGAAGTTCCGAAAACTCGACCCCGCCCTTGAATCGCCCTAGAAACTCGCGGTCCGAGATTTTGCGTTTCGCCTGCGACTCGCGCCGTCGTTGTCGCAGACGCACGAGGTTGTCTCGGTGGCAGAAATAGGCGTACGAACGCAACTTGTCGCGTAGTCGCCCGCGAGTAATGGCGAATGCCAACTGCCCCGCTTCCATGAGCAAGGCGGCGGGGGCGATCAGCAGCAGAGTCGCCCAGCGGTAATGAACGAACAGCAGCCACAACCGATTGCGTTCGAGATAGTAGTAATTGCGAAAATCGCCCTTATACACATATTTGTGGTACACCACGCTATCAGGGATGTAATGCACATCCCAACCAGCCAGCCGCGACTTCCAACCGAGTTCCGTATCTTCATGATAAAGAAAAAAGTGCGAGTCAAACAGTCCGAACTCGCGAATCGCTTCCGCTCGAACGAGACACGCGGCGCCTGACGGGAAATCGATCGACCGAGGTGAATCGTATTGTCCCTCATCCAGTTCGCGATACCCCGTGGTGAACCCGAAGCCCAGAAATTGACAGACATTGCCCGCCGTGTTGAACCGCGTGGTTTCTGGGTGTAGCAACAACTTGGATTGCCCGCACGCCACCTCGGCATGGGCTTCCAAGTAGTCGACCAATCGAGCCAACCAGCCGCTGGCGACCACCGTGTCTTGATTGAGCAACGCAATATACTTCGTTCGCGGAAAACGCTGCTGAATCACTTCCCAGCCCAGGTTATTGCCGCCCGCGAACCCCAGGTTCTGCTCGGAGCGATAATAAACCACATTGGGGAATTCTTGGGCGAGCCAATCGCCGACGTCGTCACTCGAGGCATTGTCGACGATCAGCACTTGACGGAGATAGGGCGAGTCGTCCGAGGCAAGCACCGTCGGCAGGCACTCGACCAAGTCCTTACGCCCGTTGTAGGCAACAATCAATACGACCACTTCGATGGGCGAGTGATCGGCTGAGTTGATCGACGGGGAGCTGAGAGAATCCACAATCCCTGCGGCTGGCGGGCCGTTTCCCGAAAGGCATCATCCGTGAGGAAAACCACGAAGAGCGTTAATCTACCATCGCAACTCGATGTCGCAACCGCCCCGTGACCACTCAGCGGACGGGCGGGGGACCACGAATTTCACGAATCGCACGAATGGTAGGGTGCGTCGAACCGGGCGGGAGACAATCCACCACCCAAAACCGACGCCTCCACCGCCCGGTGAAAACGCACCTTATCGTTGAACACCCGAGGCCCCGCACATCACGTTTCCGCGTGTGCGGGGCTTGGCTCGCATGGTGGAACCGTTCAGTCTAGAAGGTGCGTCTGCGCCGGAGGCTTGACGCACCCTACTCCGAACCTTCCCCTTAGAACTGGAACTGGCTCGATCCCGGATTACGAGTCCAGCCATTTAGGCGGATGCGTTTCGCGGCGAACGGCGCGGGCAACTGAACTTCGCGGTAGCCAACTCCCACCACGAACGTCAGGTTGCCGTACGTCCAACCCAAGCCGTACGCACTCAGATTGATGTAGTCCGAGTACAACGCAAAGTCGGTGATCGTGTCCAGTAACGTGTCGTCGTTCGCGATGTACACCACGTCGCGGCCAGCGCCCGTCGTGATCGTGTCGGAACCGGCGTCGCCGTACAACTGGTCGATCGCGTCGCCGCCGTTCAGCGAGTCGTTATTGTTGCCGCCTCGCAGAGTGTCCGT
This sequence comes from Pirellulales bacterium, assembly GCA_046349915.1. Taxonomy (GTDB): domain Bacteria; phylum Planctomycetota; class Planctomycetia; order Pirellulales; family Pirellulaceae; genus CAIXSC01. Next base: position 290,205 of record JAXMBL010000006.1, read on the forward strand.
GCCGCCCAGGCCAATCAGCACGTCGTCTCCGTCGCTACCTCGCAACTCATCCACGCCGTTCGTGCCCGTGATCGTGTCGTTGCCCGAGCCGCCGTCGATAAACGGCACGCCGGTCATCGTACCAATCAACTGGAAGTTCAACGTGTTCCCGCCGCCGTTGCCTTGGATCGACAACCCATTGCCCACCCAGCCCTCGAAGCTGTTCGTCAACGAATTGAAGCCGTTCAAGGTGATCGCGGACACTCCCAGCGCGACGATCGTGTCGGTGTCGGCGCCGCCATTCATGACGTCGTTCTCAGCCTCGTTGCTCGACACCTGCACCACGTCGAAACCAGCGCCCGCCGTGATCGTATCCAAGCCAGCGCCGCCGTTGATCGTGTCGTTGTGCAGGCCGCCATCGATCGTGTCGTTGTCGTTGCCGCCGTTGATGACGTCGAAGCCATCCCCGCCGGTCAAGATGTCATCGCCGTCACCGCCGTTGATCACGTCGGACGACGCGCTGCCTGTGATCGTGTCGTTACCGCCCAGGCCGTCAATCGACGCCAAGCCGGTCGGACCCACGATACCCGTCAGATCAAACAGGTTCGCTCCGCCCGTCCCTTGCAAGGTCTGATTGTTGCCCACAATCGCCTCGATGCTCGACACCGTCTCGACGCCGGTGTTCGCCAACGAGAAGCCTTGCAGGGTCGCGGTGCCAGTGCCCGCGATGATCTCGAGCGTGTCGTATTCGCTGCCGCCATCGATCGTGTCGGTGGTCGCTTCCGCGCCGCGGATCAAGATCCGGTCGGGCGACGAGCCGCCCAGGACCGTGTCGACATCGGGACCGCCATTCAGCGTGTCGTGATCGGCGCCTCCATCTAAACTATCGTTGCCCGCTCCGCCGTCCAGCGTGTCATGGCCGAATTCACCAAACAACTGGTCGACGCCCGTGTTGCCGAAGATCGTGTCCTCGTCGGCGCCGCCGTACAGCGTGTCGTTGCCGCTGCCGCCCACCAGCAAGTCGTTCAAGTTCTCGCCATAGATGGTGTCGTTATTGGCGCCGCCGAAGATGCAGTCGCTGGCATTGCCGCCGTAGATCACATCGTTGCCGTCCTCGCCGAAGATCAGGTCAGTCAGGTTGGTGCCGGTCAGCGTATCATCGCCCATCGTTCCTTCCACGATCTGGTCTTCGCTGACGATCGCCAGGAAGCAGGTTGTGATGTCGACGATGATGTCGTCGTCGTACACCGCAATCTGAGCCGTCTCGAAGTTGGTCGCCGTGAAATTCCCCTTCAGGTCGTCCGCCGTCAGCGACAGCGTCTTGCCCGTCGGGTTGATCACGTAATCCTGCACGATAAAGATCTCGGCCGTGGTCAGCGCGCCGAACTGATCGGGCGTCAGCACCAGCGTCACATTGTCCGTGCCCGCATCGCCGTCGTACGCCACTTCCGAGACGTTCGCATGCGACGTTGTCACGTCGTCGTTGTTTGTTCCGCTGTTCAAGCTGGTCGTGTTCGTCATCGTCGCGAACCCAAAGTGCAGTTCGTTCGCATTCCCGTTCCCCAGGATGCCGAAGCCATTGCCTTGGTACTCGTCGATGCTGTTCGTGAACACATTGAACACGGTGTTGAAGCCGTTCAGCGTGACGTTTCCGCCACCGATATTCCGCAGAATGTCGTAGTCGGTTGGGTCTTCCACGCCGCCTGGACCACCTTGCATCACGTCAAACTCGGCCTCGGTCCCGGAGATCTGGATCAGGTCGGTTCCAGCGCCCGCGTCGACGTTATCGATGCCCGCACGAGCGTTGATAGTGTCCGAGCCGCCGTTGCCGCGGATCGTGTTCACATCGACGTCGCCGACGATCGTGTCAGCCGCGCTGCCGCCAAAGACATGTTCGATGCTGCTGCCGATGTCGCCGCCGGTTCCGGCCAGCAAGCCACCCGTGATATTCGTCGCAGTGCCCGGCGGGCCGGCGGTCAGATCAACCGACACAGAAGTGCCGTAGGCGCTGTAGTCCAGGAGGTCGGCGCCTTGGCCGCCATCCAAGCTACCCGATAGGCTGCCGGCCACGCCCATGGTGAACGTGTCAGCCTGAGTGCCGCCGACCAGGTTGTCGATGTTGGACCACGTTCCACCGATCTTTGCGGCGAGCGTACCGGAATCGGCGCCGGTGACCGCGAAGTCGTTCCCGTCGTTGTCGCCCACCAGCGTATCATTGCCGCTGGTGCCGTTGACGGACCCCGCCACACTGCCCGTGGTGAGGAAGGTAAATGTGTCGGCGCCCGTGCCGCCGTTCAAGTTCTCGATGTTGCTGAACGTACCGCCGACGTCGGTTACCGTGCCGCCATTGGTTGCATTGATCAACCACGCGTTGGTTCCGTCCGCCTGCGTCAACGAATCGGTCCCCGAACCACCGTTAATGTTGCCAGACAACGTGGCGCCCGAGGCAATCGAGAAACTATCGACCCCTGTGCCGCCCGTCAGATTCTCGATGTTGCTGAACGAGCCGCCCAGGTCTGTCACGGTTCCCGCATTGGCGCCTGTTACATTCCACGTATTCGCGCCATCTACCTGGATGAGCGAATCGTTGCCGCCCGCGCCATTGATGTTGCCGCTGAGTGTCGCGCCGCTGTTGATCGTGAACGTGTCGGTGCCTGCTCCACCCGTCAGATTGTCGATGTTCGACCAACCCGAGGTCTTGCCAGATAGCGTGCCCGAATCCGTTCCCGTCACGACAAATGTATTGCCGTCATCGTCACCCACGATCGAATCGTTGCCGCTAGTGCCATTGATCGCACCGCCGATAACGCCCGAGTTGGTGAAAGTAAACGTATCGTCGCCGGTGCCGCCAGTCAGGTTCTCGATGCCGCTGAACGTGCCAGTAACGTCCGTTACCGTGCCGCCATTGGAGGCATTGATTAGCCATGCATTCGTACCATCGGCTTGAACGAGCGAGTCCGTACCGTTACCGCCGCTAATACTTCCGCTCAGGGTTGCACCACTATTGATGGTGAAACTATCGGCGCCCGTGCCTCCCGTGAGATTTTCGATGTTCGACCAACCCGAGGTTTTGCCCGCCAACGTTCCCGCATCCGCCCCGGTAACGACGAACACATTGCCATCATTGTCCCCGGTCAACGTGTCTGTCCCTGTGCCGCCGTCGACCGATCCAGTCAAGCTTCCGGCATTGGCAAATGTAAAGCTATCCGCGCCGCTGCCGCCTACCAAGTTCTCGATGTTGCTGAAGCCGCCCGTGTCGGAGGCCGTACCGCTGCCGGCGCCGTTGATATTCCAAGTGTTCGCGCCATCGGTCTGAGAGATGGTATCCGTGCCGGCGCCGCCATCAATCGCACCTGTAAGTGACGCGCCGGATGCAATCGTGAATCCATCAACGCCCGTGCCGCCCGTGACATTTTCGATGCCCGAGAACGTCCCGGTCACGTCGGTAACCGTGCCAGCATCGGCGCCCGTGATATTCCAGGTGTTGGCGCCATCAGCCTGCGCGAGCGTGTCGCTGCCCGAGCCGCCCACGATATTGCCGCTCAGAGTCGCGCCGCTATTGATCGTGAACGAATCAGTCCCGGTTCCACCCGTCAAGTTCTCGACGCCCGACCAACCCGAGGTTTTTCCGGTCAGAGTGCCCGCGTTGGCGCCGGTGACCACGAAGGTGTTTCCATCATTGTCGCCAGTGATTGTGTCCGTTCCCGCACCGCCCGTTATGGATCCGGTCAAGCTGCCCGAGTTGCCGAAGACATAAGTATTCGTCCCTCCCCCGCCCGTGACGCTGGCCGTCGTCGCGGCGGTGATCGAGAAGTCGTCGGTCGACGAACCGCCGTTCAGTGTTTCCATCGACGAGAAGGTCAGTGTCTGACCGCTCACATACGCAGGTGTGCCATCCAATCCCCAGGTGGCGGCGTTATTCGTACCGTTCAGCACATCCGCACCGCTGGCACTGCCAATCAGGTCATTGATGTTGTCGAATGTGCCGCTGATTAGTGACGCCGTACCTTGGAAGCCGTCAATCGATCCGACGGCAGTCAGGCTGACCGTCACAGGCCCAGCCACGCCGCTGTAATCCAATTGTGCGCTCGAGCCGCCATCGACATTCCCAGTGACCGAGCCACCGGTCGAAAAGTTGATTTCGTCCTGGCCCGCTTCCGCCACGATGTTACCTGTCAGTGTCGCGGACAAGTTGTATATGTCGGCTGCACCGCCACCGCGCAGTTCCATCGCAGTGGCGCTGGTCACGTTGAAGGTGTCTACCGCCGTTCCACCTTGGATCGTACCGAAACCACTGAAATTCAGTGTGATGCCGCTCACCACATAGGTCGGCGTGCCATCCAGTCCCCAGGCGCCCGTGGAATTCTGACCGGTGAGCGTAGTGCCCGCGTTCCCTGTCAACGTATCAATGTTCGAGAAGCCACCGGAGATATCAGCCTCGGTTCCGGTGAATCCTTCTGCCCCCGAACCAGTCAGCGACACGGTGTTGATCAGATTACCTTGCAGGGTATCCGATCCGGTGGTTCCGTTGACGCTTCCCGTCAACGCCGCGTCAATGTCGAAGACGTCGTTGCCACCGCCACCTTGCAGGTTGAAGGCGCTAGCCGCAGTCACGTTGAATTGATCGACATCCGAACCGCCGGCGAGCGTGGCGAACCCGCTGAAGTTCAGCGTGTCCCCACCCTCGGTATAGGTCGGAGTGCCATCCAGATCCCAGGTGCTAGCGAGATTCTGACCGGTGAGCGTGCCGCCATTGCCGGTCAAGGTTTCGATGTCATTGAAACCACCGGATATCGAGGACTCAGTGCCGTCGAATCCGCTCGCGTTAGCATTTGTCAGAAAAACATTGTCAATGAGGTTGCCTTGGAGTATATCCGTCCCGGCGCCTCCATTGATGCTACCCGCCGTCAAAGCGGCGTCGATATCGAATATATCATTGCCCAAATTGCCACTTAGAGAATTCAGACTCGTGGCTGCTGTTACGTTAAATTGATCTACATCTGAACCGCCGTGAATGAACGTAAAACCGGTGGAAAAGCTCAGGGTGCCACCCGCAGTTGTGTACGTTGGCGTACCGTCAAAATCCCAGGTGCTGGCGACATTCAGACCTTGCAACGACGCCGTACCGCCTGCCACAAGCTGCTCGATGTTCGTGAACCCACTAAGCAGCGAGTTCTCCGTGCCATCCGCTCCCGACGCATCGAGCGCTGAGAGGGTAACGTCATCAACACCGAGTCCCTGAAACCTATCACTACTGCCTGAACCGCCATCGATCGACCCCGAGAAAGCACCGTCCAAGTTGAAAACATCGGTTCCCGTGCCGCCGACAAGACTCTGAATATTTGAGAATCCTCCCGTGACATCGGTCACAGACCCTGAGTTGGAGCCGGTAATCGTCCAGGTATTCGAGCCATCCGCTTGTGTCAGCGTATTGGTCCCGCCAGCCCCGTTAATCGAGCCAGATAGCGATGCGCCCGAGGCAATGGTAAAGCCATCCGTCCCAGTTCCGCCCGTCACGGACTGAATGTTGCTGAAACTGATGGAGCCCGTTCCAGATACGCTCCCGGAATTCGAGCCAGAGATGTTCCAGGTATTCGTACCGCTGCCGCGGCTCAGTGAATTCGTACCTCCACCGCCATTAACGGTAATCGAAGAGCCGTCCGCGGTGTCGAATGTGTCAGTCGAAGTTCCACCGACCACGGTCGAAATGCCCGAGAACGACACCAGCGCGCCCGCGCCGGTCATCTGTCCCGAACCGGACCCTGTAATGCTCCAGTTAGCCGCGGCATTCGGGCCATTGAGTGTCACCGTGGCCCCTGCGCCGAGGATGTTAAGTGGATCGTTCAGCGAAGAAACGGTGACAGAGTCGGTCCCGTCAACCATCTGAAAGACGAGTGAATCGATGTCGTTGGGATCAGTCGCCTGAAAAGTCACCGTATTGGTGCCGCTTCCAATTACGTTGACGCCGGTCAACGTGCCAACAACATTGATCGCCGCCGCTGAGTCGGTGATAGTGTAGGTGTCCGTCAAAAACGAAACTGACAAATTGCTGTTGACGCCTGCCCCCGAGAAATCGATCGAATCCGCTGCGTCATTCAAGGTGATTGTCGCGAGCACTCGTCGTCCTTCGAGCGACTCGAGGAACATCCGCCGTTTCTTGGCTCGCTGGCGTGATTGGGCTTGAGCTTGCTTACGTGCGGCTCGACGGCGGAACCAAGAAAAATCAAACAGCATAGCGAGGCTCCTGAGGAACGAATGGAGAACGATGAATCGGATGAATGGAGGGAGAATGTCGGAACAGCAAGCGTATATAACGACGGTGCCCTGCCTTGGTCGTCGCGCGCGGCGACAACGAAGGGAGGACGGCGAGCTGGTTTGTTGCCCACGGGAACCGGGAAAAAACAAGCGACTGCGTAATCTGTTACGCCGAGCCAGCTTTTCCTCAAGTCCTGATTACGAATTCCCGCAGTGGTTCGCGAGGGTCGCGCGAACGTTCTTCCGATGAGATCGGCCAAGCTAGCGAGTTCAGAAAATTCTGTCCAGCATGTTCGCACGAAACAAAAAGAAAAGTTTACGGCACATGCGGAACAACACAAAAAACCGTTGCGTTTTAACAACCACGACATCAAAAGTCATTGATTATTGGCAACGTTCCTGTTGTCAAAGGGAGAACCACGAATTACTCGAATCGCACGAATGGTAGGGTGCGTCGAACCGGGCGGCGAACGATGTGGCACAAGCCGCAGACGTCCCCACCGCCCGGTGAAAACGCACCTTATCGTTGAACGCCCGCGGCCCCGCCGAGCACGTTTCCGCGTGTGTGGGATTTTGTTCGCGTGGCGGAATCGCTCGGTCTCGATGGTGCGTCGGAAGGGGGACCACGAATTTCACGAATCGCACGAATCGTAGGGTGCGTCGAACCGGGCGGGAAATGATTCGGCACAAGCCGCAAACGTCCCCACCGCCCGGTGAAAACGCACCTTATCGTTGAACGCCCGCGGCCCCACCGAGCACGTTTCCGCGTGTGCGGGATTTTGTTCGCGTGGCGGAATCGCTCGGTCTCGATGGTGCGTCGGAAGGGGGACCACGAATTTCACGAATCGCACGAATCGTAGGGTGCGTCGAACCGGGCGGGAAATGATTCGGCACAAGCCGCAAACGCCTCCACCGCCCGGTGAAAACGCACCTGATCGTTGAATGCCCGCGGCCCCGCCGAGCACGTTTCCGCGTGTGCGGGATTTTGTTCGCGTGGCGGAATCGCTCGGTTGAGAAGGTGCGTCGGAAGGGGGACCACGAATTTCACGAATCGCACGAATCGTAGGGTGCGTCGAACCGGGCGGGAGATGATTCGGCACAAGCGGTAAACGTCCCCACCGCCCGGTGAAAACGCACCTGATCGTTGAACGCCCGCGGCCCCACCGGTCACGTTTCCGCGTGTGCGGGATTTTGCTCGCGTGGTGGAATCGCTCGGTGTAGGGTGCGTCGAACCGGGCGACGAGTGATTCGGCACAAGCCGTAGACGCATCCACCGCCCGGTGAAAACGCACCTGATCGTTGAACGCCCGCGGCCACGCCGATCACGTTTCCGCGTGTGCGGGGTTTTGCTCGCGTGGTGGAATCGCTCGGTTGAGAAGGTGCGTCCGCGCCGGAGGCTTGACGCACCCTACGAGTTCGGTGAAAACGCACCTTATCGTTGAACTCCTGCGGCCCCACCGATCACGTCTCCGCGTGTGTGGGATTTTGCTCGCGTGGTGGAATCGCTCGGTTGAGAAGGTGCGTCTGCGCCGGAGGCTTGACGCACCCTACGAGTCTATACGGGGAATTGACGCCGTGTCGAAATACCGTCGCTACTTTGTGCCGGGCGGCACTTACTTCTTTACGGTGGTTACCTATCGACGGCGACGTTTTCTCACCGATGAATTGTCGCGTAAAATTCTGCATGACTCCATCGAGACCACTCGCCGGAAACTACCGTTTCGCATCGTGGCGATGGTGCTCTTGCCCGACCATCTACACTCGGTGTGGACTCTCCCGAGCGGCGACGTCGATTACTCCACTCGATGGCGAACCATCAAGAGCGATTTCACCAGCGAGTATCTCGCGGCTGGCGGCAAGGAAGCTCGCATCTCGATCTCACGCAAGAAGCGAGGCGAGCGTGGAGTATGGCAAAGAAGGTTCTGGGAGCATACGGTTCGCGACGAGTCGGATTTGAAACGATGCGTCGACTATATCCATTGGAATCCACGCAAGCACGAGCTTGTCGACCGAGTCAGAGACTGGGAGTACTCCACATTTCACCGTTTTGTTTCCAACGGCGAGTATGGAATTGATTGGGGCGGCGAAGACCCCACCCCAGGATACGAAGCCCCCGAATGGGGCGAATGACTCGTCGTCGAACGCCCGCGGCCCCGCCGAGCACGTTTCCGCGTGTGCGGGATTTTGCTCGCATGGAGGAGTCGCTCGGTGTAGGGTGCGTCGAACCGGGCGGGAAGTGATTCCGCACAAGCCGCAGACGTTCCCACCGCCCGGTGAAAACGCACCTGATCGTTGAACGACCGCGGCCCCGCTGGTCACGTTTCCGCGTGTGCGGGATTTTCCTCACATGGTGGAGTCGCTCGGTCTAGAAGGTGCGTCCGCGCCGGAGGCTTGACGCACCCTACAATTAGAACTTGAACTGGCTGGACGTTGGGTTACGGCTCCAACCATTCAGGCGGATTCGCTTGCCGTTCGGCAATTCCACTTCGCGGTAACCGGGTCCTGAAACGAACGCCAAGCTGCTGTAGGTCAAGCCATAGGCACTCAGGTTGATCACATCCGAGTACAACGCGAAGTCGGTGATGGTGTCCAGCAACGTGTCATCGGGCGCGAAAAACACCACGTCGCGGCCCGCGCCCGTCGTGATTGTGTCCAAACCAGCGTCGCCATACAGACTATCGATGCCGTCGCCGCCGTTCAGCGAGTCGTTGTTGGCGCCACCGCGTAGAGTGTCCGTGCCGCCAAGGCCAATCAGCACGTCGTCACCGTCGCCGCCGCGCAACTCGTCCACGCCGTTCGTCCCCGTGATCGTGTCGTTGCCCGATCCGCCGTCGATAAACGGCACGCCGGACATCGTTCCAACCAATTGGAAGTTCAGCGTGTTCGCGTTGCCGTTGCCTTGAATGGAAAACCCATTGCCCGCCCAGCTTTCGATGCTGTTGGTCAGCGAGTTGAAGCTGTCCAGAATGATCGCCGGACCGCCGATCGCCACGATCACGTCGGTGTTATTGCCGCCGTTGATCGAGTCGAACTCCGACTCGGCGCCCGACACCTGGATCACGTCGAAACCGTCGCCCGCGTTGATCGTGTCGATGCCGACGCCGCCGTTGATCGTGTCGTCGTGCAGACCGCCGTTGATCGTGTCGTTGTCATTGCCGCCATTGATAACATCGAAGCCATCGCCGCCCGACAGAAGGTCGTCGCCGTCGCCTCCGTTGATCACGTCGGACAACGCGCTGCCTGTGATCGTGTCGTTGCCGCCCAGGCCGTCAATCAAAGCCAAGCCGGTCGGCCCCACAATGCCCGTCAGATCAAACAGGTTCGCCGCGCCAGTTCCTTGCAAGGTTTGATTGTTGCCCACAATCGCCTCGATGCTCGACACCGTCTCGATGACCGTGTTAGCCAACGAGAAGCCTTGCAGAGTCGCAGTGCCAGTACCCGCGATGATCTCCAGCGTGTCGTATTCGCTGCCGCCGTCGATCGTGTCCGTCGTGGCTTCCGCCCCGCGGATCAAGATCCGGTCGGGCGACGAGCCGCCCAGGACCGTGTCGACATCCGGACCGCCGTTCAGCGTGTCGTGATCGGCGCCGCCGTCCAGTTGGTCGTTCCCCGAGCCGCCGTCCAGCGTGTCGTGACCGAACTCGCCGAACAACAGGTCCGCGCCCGAATTGCCGAAGATCGTGTCCTCGTCGTCGCCGCCGTACAGCGTGTCGTCGCCGCTGCCGCCGACCAGCAAGTCGTTCAGATTCTCTCCGTAGATCGTGTCGTTATTGGCGCCGCCAAAGATGCAGTCGCTGGCGTTGCCGCCGTAGATCACATCGTTGCCGTCTTCGCCGAAGATCAAGTCGGTCAGGTTGGTCCCGGTCAGCGTATCATCGCCCATCGTCCCTTCCACGATCTGGTCTTCACTGACGATCGCCAGGAAGCAGGTCGTGATATCGACGATGATGTCGTCGTCGTACACGGCGATCTGAGCCGTCTCGAAGTTGGTCGCCGTGAAGTTCCCCTTCAGGTCGTCCGCCGTCAGCGATAGCGTCTTGCCCGTCGGGTTGATCACGTAATCCTGCACGATGAAGATCTCGGCCGTGGTCAGCGCACCGAACTGATCCGGAGTGAGCACCAGCGTGACGTTATCGGTCCCCGTACTGCCATCGTAGGCCACTTCGGACACATTGGCGTGCGACGTCGTTACGTCGTCGTTGTTCGTGCCGCTATTCAAGCTGGTCGTGTTCGTCATCGTCGCGAACCCAAAGTGCAGTTCGTTCGCATTCCCGTTCCCCAGGATGCCGAAGCCATTGCCTTGGTACTCGTCAATGCTGTTCGTGAACACATTGAACACGGTGTTGAAGCCGTTCAGCGCGACATTGCCCGCACCAACATTCCGCAGAATGTCGTAGTCGGTTGCATCTTCCACGCCACCCGGTCCGCCCTGCATCACGTCAAACTCGGATTCCGTCCCCGAGATCTGAATCAGATCGGTCCCTGCGCCCGCGTCGACGTTATCCGCACCCGCACGAGCGTTGATGGTGTCCGAGCCTGCGTTGCCGCGGATCGTGTTCACATCGGCGTCGCCGACGAACGTGTCGGCCGCGCTGCCGCCATACGCATGTTCGATGCTCGATCCCACCGCATCCGTGAGCAGCCCACCCGCGGCGCCTCCCATGATCGCGGTCGCGGAACCGGCCGTCAGGTCGATGGTAACGGTCGAATTCCAGGCGCTGTAGTCAAGCGTATCGCCCGCGCCCGGCGAGCCCGCGGGCCCTTGTCCACTCAACTGTCCCGTGAGCGAACTCGCGACGCCCATGACAAACGTGTCGTTCGCGTTCGACGATCCCGTGATGTTCTCGAAGCTGCTGAAATCCAGATCGCGAGCGGGACCGGAGATTTGCACACTTCCTGTATTGGCGCCTGTGATGTTCCAGGTGGCGTCCGCGTCAAAGGCGAGCGTCAAGCTATCGCCGTTCGCGGGCCCCACTCCAGCCGCGGCCGAGCCGATCAGCGAGTCGATGTTGCCAAACGTCGTGGGCAGCGTCGGTAGATTCACCGTGCCCGCGAACCCATCGACCGCGCCGCGCGACGTCAACGAGGCCGCTAGCGGACCGGTCAAGGGGGAGAAGTCGAGCGAGTCGGCGTTGGCGCCCGTATCGATCGACAGCGCCGAGTTGCCGTGCGAATTGTTGACGCTTTGGAAGACGATCGAGTCGACGCCGTCCGAGCCGCCTGTGACTGTGTTGATGACGACTTGCGAGTTGCCTCGCAGGTGAGCTGGTTCGAACGCGACGCCGCCGCTGGTTCCGCTGACGACCAGTGCGGCGAGTGAATTCGTGGCGGCATCCATGCCGGTCGCGATGTTCAACAGGTCGGCGCCGTTGGGGAAATGCAGATTCGCCACCGCCAGACTCTGAAGGTCAACCGGCTCCAAGCCGGTGAACTGGATCACGCCTTGGCCCGCGACTGTCACCGTGCCATCGTTGTCGAGCAGCGGATTGACGACGCCGTTGGGCAGATAGGTCGCGGTTTGCGTCAGCGTCCCTATCACTCGCAGCGTATCGCCATAAACGCCGTTGGCGCCGGCGCCAGGCGGCGTCGTCTGCTCTTCGCCATTCAGCAACAAACCGCCCGCGGGAAGCGGGTTCGCGTTCAACTGGACGGTCATCAAATCGTCGCCGCCTTGGCCATTGAATGTGAAGCTGGCCAAGGGACCTGGGAGCGTTACCGTGGGGGCGCCGTTGAGCACATATTGCAAGGCGCCGCCCGGCAAGGGAGTGATCATAATCGAGTCGGCCGCGTCGGTGCCGTTGACGATCGCCGCCGTGTTCAGCACGACATCGTTGCCATCGCCGCCGTTGTACGACAGGAAAAGCGTGCGACCGTTGAAAGTGATCGGCGCTCCTTCGTACAACGGGTTGTTCGAGGCGTCCAGCAAATAGCCCGTGGTGAAGTCGGCGGCGCCATCGTTGTCGATGATGACAAAGTCGTCGCCAACGCTTGGCACATAGGCGCCCGAGAGCAGCAATTGGGCGACTCCACTTCCCAGCGACACCGAGCCCGTGACATCCAGCTGGTCGTGATCCGACGCGGTGTTGCCCGCATTGGGGCCGCCAATCTCGATCGCCAGCGAACCGCCGGTCAGCGTGACGTTGCCTGTCGAGAGAATCCCAGGCGAATTGCCCGGAGCGATCACCCCGGCACTCGCTACCGTTCCCAGGATATTGCCCGTTCCGCCCAAGGTCCCCGCCGCCGACACCGTCACGGGCGATGTGATCGAACCATTCACGTTCAGGCGACCGCCGCTGACCGTGGTGGTTCCCGAATAGGTGTTTGTTCCATTGAGCGATTGAACGCCTGTGCCGATCTTCACCAGATTCAATATCGTGGGGCCTGATGACAGGCCTGAGTTGGTAATCTGGCCGCTAAAGGTTTGGTTTGAGTTGTCTCCGCCCAGGGATAGCGTCAAGTTATTACCAGAGCCGCCATCGTAGAAGTCGACCACGCCTGAACCTTGCAGCGAGCCGATCGCGATCGACTCGCCCACATTGCCGTAGACGTAGAATCGCGACGAAGCGGCCTGCAGGTTGATCGCCTGCGAGGGACCGATGTTCGATCCTTGCCCGGTGAATTTCTCTTCCCAGAGACGACCGTTCGGGGCGATATCGATGCGACCCGTGGCCGTACTGGTCGCGTTCATCAGTCCCACTCGATTCTGCCACTGATTCCCTGCTCCGCTGCCATCGATCAACCAAGTTCCCGCGCCCGAGGTGGCGCCGGTGATGCGCATGTAACCTGAGTTATCCAGATACGTTTCGACGGCCGAGTTGTTCGCGATCGGACTGGCGAATACGTTCGATACATTGTGGAAACGGAGCGTTCCTGCATTCACCGTCGTCGCGCCGACGTACGCGTGGCCCGCGCCGCTAAGCGTTAAAGTTGCGGCGCCGTTCTTGTTCAAGCCGCCGCTGCCGGTCAGTGCTCCCGAGAGAGTCACCGCGTTGCCATTCGTGTCGAACGTTGCGGCGTTGACGCCAGCCCCGGCGAGCGTCATGGGCAATGACGAACCGAAAGGCGCCGTAGCCCGAATCGTTCCGCCGCTGCCGCCGACATTCACGGCGGCTGGCCCCGAGCCGTCGTTGACGATGCCGCCGCTGCCAACATTCAGCGTGCCGCTCGAGACCGTGACGGTACCATTACCGCCTGAACCGCCGCGAGCATTCACGACGACTCGCGTGGCTGTCGCCGTTCCGCCCGTCTGGTTGAATGTCCCCGTGCCGTCGACCGCCGCGGTCAGGAAGAAGCCGTTGTCGACCAGCAGCGTGCCGCTGGACAGGTTGTAGAACGTGGTCGCAGCGGGGAAGTGCCCGAGGCGTACGCCCGCGTTTTCGGCCGCTTGGCCCGTGGTTCGGACCGAGCCGCCCGTCTGATTCACGGTCGCGGTGATCGCCGTGCCCGGCGTGTTGCCCAGTTCAATCCAGGCGGTAGTGAGTGAACCATCGGGGATGTCGAGCGTGGCGCTGCCGCCACCTGCGACGAAGGCGTCACCCACGCGAATGCCGCTTGGAATCGTGTTCGTGCTGCCCGTCGTACCTAACTGCGTTGCTCCGCCCGCAACTCCGAGGAAGTTGAAGGTGTTGCTGGCGGCGGTCAACGCCATCCGCCCTGCCCCGACTTTCGAAATATTGCTGGATAAGTTCTGCGTGATCGGCACGTTGATCACCAGATCATTGGTTGACGCACCGTCAGCAACATTGACTGTGGCTGAGGTTCCGTCGCGCAATCGCAAAACCGCGCTGCCTGTCACGGGCAGAATTTGCGCAGTCGCGGCCGAGCTATTGACCGTGATCGTCGGATTGTGGAACTCGTTCAGCGTGCCGCCCAAATTGAGCGTGCCGCCCGTCATGTTCAATTGAAAATTGTTCCAAAAGTGATTGCCGAAATTGGCGCCGCCCACCGTACCGCCGTTGATGTTCAGCACATTGACCGACTGGCCGCCGTTGTAGCCGAACGTGTTGTCGGTCGAATAATCGACCGTCGCGCCGGTATTGACGGTCAGCGTGCCGCGGATCGTCCCCGTCGCGCCGCCAGCCCCGAGCAGCAGCGTACCGCCGTTGACTGTCGTGCCGCCGGCATACGAGTTGAAGTTGGTCAGGCTGAGCGTGCCGTTACCATCCTTTTGCAAAGCGCCGGCGCCACCGAGAACACCCGACAACGTGACAGCGTTGCCATTCGTATCGACCTTGGCCGCATTCGCACCCGTGCCCGAGAGCGTCATTCCCAATGCCGAGCTGAAGGGCGCCGTGGCGCGGATCGTGCCGCCACTGCCTCCCACGTTCACGGCGACTGGCCCCGTTCCGTCGTTGACAATGCCGCCACTGCCGACGTTCAGCGTGCCGCCCGCGACCGTCACGGTTCCATTACCGCCTGAACCGCCGCGAGCATTCACGACGACTCGCGTGGCTGTCGCCGTTCCGCCCGTCTGGTTGAATGTCCCCGTGCCGTCGACCGCCGCGGTCAAGAAGAAGCCGTTGTCGACCAGCAGCGTGCCGCTGGACAAGTTGTAGAACGTGTTCGCCGCGGGGAAGTGCCCGAGGCGTACGCCCGCGTTTTCGGCCGCTTGGCCCGTGGTTCGGACCGAGCCGCCCGTCTGATTCACGGTCGCGGTGATCGCGGTGCCGGGCGTGTTGCCCAGTTCGATCCAGCCGGTAGTGAGCGTGCCATCGGGGATGTCGAGCGTCGCGCTGCCGCCGCCCGCGACAAACGCATCGCCCACTCGAATGCCGCCCGGTATCGTATTGGTGCTGCCCGTCGCACCCAACTCCGTTGCTCCCCCCGCCACTCCGAGGAAGTTGAACGTATTGCTGGCGGCGGTCAACGCCATCCGCCCTGCCCCGACTTTCGACACGTTGCTAGTTGTGTTCTGGGTAATGGGGACGTTGATCACCAGATCATTGGTCGCAGCGCCGTCAGCGACATTGATGGTCGCCGAGGTGCCATCACGCAAACGCAAGACTGCGCTGCTGGTGACGGGCAGAATCTGAGCGGTCGTGGCCGAACTATTGACCGTGATTGTGGGATTGTGGAACTCATTCAGCGTGCCGCCTAAGTGGAGCGTGCCGCCCGTCATGTTCAACTGAAAATTGTTCCAGAAGTGATTGCCGAAATTGGCGCCGCCCACCGTGCCTCCGTTGATATTCAGCACATTGACCGATTGGCCGCCGTTGTAGCCAAACGCGTTGTCAGTCGAATAATCGACCGTCGCGCCAGTATTGACGGTCAACGTTCCTCGAATCGTCCCCGTCGCGCCACCGGCCCCAAGCAGCAGTGTGCCGCCATTGACTGTCGTGCCGCCGGTGTACGAGTTGAAGTTGGTTAGGCCGAGCGTTCCGTTACCATCCTTTTGCAAGGCGCCGGCGCCACCGAGCCCCCCCGACAACGTGACGGCATTGCCATTCGTATCGACCTTGGCGGCATTCGCGCCCGCGCCCGAGAGCGTCATTCCCAATGAAGAGCTGAAGGGCGCCGTGGCGCGGATCGTGCCGCCACTGCCGCCGACATTCACGGCGGCTGGTCCCGTGCCGTCGTTGACGATGCCGCCACTGCCAACATTCAGCGTGCCGCCCGAGACCGTGACGGTTCCGTTGCCGCCTGAACCGCCGCGAGCATTCACGACGACTCGCGTGGCTGTCGCCGTTCCGCCCGTCTGGTTGAATGTCCCCGTGCCGTCGACCGCCGCGGTCAGGAAGAAGCCGTTGTCGACCAGCAGCGTGCCGTTGGACAAGTTGTAGAATGTGGTCGCGGCTGGGAAATGCCCCAGGCGCACGCCCGCGTTCTCCGCCGCTTGACCTGTTGTACGGACCGAACCGCCCGTCTGATTCACAGTCGCCGTGATCGCCGTGCCCGGCGTGTTGCCCAGTTCGATCCAGCCGGTAGTGAGCGTGCCATCGGGGATGTCGAGCGTCGCGCTGCCGCCGCCCGCGACAAACGCATCGCCCACTCGAATGCCGCCCGGCAGCGAGTTGGTGCTGCCCGCCGTTCCCAATTGAACGGCGCCACCCGCGACTGCTAGGAAGTTGAACGTATTGCTCGCAGCGGTCAGCGCCATTCGCCCCGCACTAGTCTTCGTGACATTGCTCGTGCCACTCTGCGTCACCGGCACTTGGATGATCAGATCGTCGGTCGACGCACCGTCGGCGACGTTGACCGTGGCCGAAGTGTCGTCGCGCAGCCGTAGCACAGCGTTCCCCGTGACGGGCAGGATCTGCGCAGTCGTGGCCGAACTATTGACCGTGATCGTGGGATTTTGAAACTCGTTCAGCGTACCGCCCAAGTGGAGCATGCCGCCCGTCATGTTCAATTGAAAATTGTTCCAGAAGTGGTTGCCGAAATTGGCGCCGCCCACCGTGCCGCCGTTGATATTCAGCACATTGACCGACTGGCCGCCGACGTAGCCGAACGTGTTGTCGGTGGAGTAATTCACCGTGGCGCCCGTGTTCACCGTCAACGTGCCCCGGATCGTCCCTGTCGCGCCGCCTGCCCCCAACATCAAAATGCCGCCGTCCACGGTCGTGCCGCCGGTGTAGGTATTGAAGTTCGAAAGCGTCAACGTGCCTGCGTCGATCTTCGTCAATGATCCCGCGCCACCTAGGATCCCGGACAGTCCCACCGAGTTGCCGTTGGTGTCGATCGACACTCCGCTGGCGCCCGTGCCATTCAAGGTCATGGGCAGACTCGAGCTCCAATTGGCCGAGGCGGACAAGATCCCCCCAGCGCCTCCCAGCGAAATGTTGGCGGTTCCGCCGCCCGAGTAAATGCCCGAACTGCCGACGTTCAACGTGCCGCTCGAGAGGTCCAGCGTACCCGTTCTGCCCGTGGTTCGAGTCACTCGAATGCCGCGGACGGACGCCGTGCCGCCGGTCTGCAAGAACGAGCCGTTGCCATCCCAGCCGAGCGTCATTTCGGCATTGGCCGAATTCAAAACCCCCGTGCCCGACAAGTTGTAGACACTCGTCTGACTAGGCCAATGGCCGATCCGGAAGCCCGTCGAGTCGCCAGTGCCCGTGCCATTGAAATTGATGGTGCCTGCCGAATGATTGACCGTACCACTACTCCCCGAAGTTTCGCCAACACCGAAGGAGTTGGCGACATTGAGCGTACCGCCGGTCATATTCAGCACGCTGCCCGTGGCCCGACCCACTCGCAAGTTCTGGATGTTCGCCGTGCCGCCGCTGACGTTAAGCGACCCGATGCCGTCCCAGCCTACGATGACTGTACCGGTGGGAACGCTGAGCGTACCGTTCGATAGGTTATAAGCGCTGGTCGCGCTTCCCCAGTGAGCGATCCGCATTTCCCCTTGGACGGTTACTGAACCGCCCGATTGATTGACGGTCGCGCCATGTCCCGTATTCTCACCCAAGAAGAAATTGCCGGTCGACGTGAGGGCATGGGTATCCACTATGTTCAGCGTCGCCGTGCCGCTGCCGCCATTTCCCAATCCCACAAACGAGACGCTCGACGTACCAGTTCCCCCCAGCTCGAGCACCACCACGTCGTTGGCCGAGTTGCCGCGGGAGACGCCGAGACTGCCGCCGGACCAAGTGCCCGCGAGCACTTGCTTCGAGCCGGTTCCGTTGTCATTCTCGCCGCGAGCGCTGATCGAAGTACTCGTGATCGACCCCGTAAACGTCTGGGTCGTACCCGCCACCATATCGATCGTCAGCGTATTGCCGCCTTGGACCGAGCCGCTGCCCGACAGCCCTCCAATCGAGTCGGCAAAGCCTCCTGTGTGGAAGACGCCGCCGCCGTTGACCGTCACCAAACTCGAGTTGACCAGGATGTCGCCTTGAGCGAGTCGAAATGTACCCGAATTGTTCACGGTGACGTTGCCTCGCCAACCACCATCGCCCGTGAAGCCAGCGCCCAAAGTCACTTGCCCGCCATCGACCGTGAGAACGCCCGTGGCCGAGTTGCTGGCGCCGCCGCCGCCTGAAATCGAGAAGATGCCCGACCCGGTCTTGGTGACGCTACCACCAACGCCA
Organism: Pirellulales bacterium; assembly: GCA_046349915.1. Classification (GTDB taxonomy): domain Bacteria; phylum Planctomycetota; class Planctomycetia; order Pirellulales; family Pirellulaceae; genus CAIXSC01. Next base: position 308,468 of record JAXMBL010000006.1, read on the forward strand.
TTCAATTGGCCCGTAAACGAGGTGGACGTATTGAGGGCGCCGACCGTCAGAGTTTGTGCGTTGAGATTGATGATGCCGTTGCCGGTGAGCGAACCCACGGAACGAGCGGAATCGAGAGTAGGATCGTTCGCGACATCGTTGATCGTCACCTCGTCGGCCGCGTTAGGAATTTGGGCTGGCGACCAGTTGGCGGAATTAGACCAATCGGTCGAAACCGCGCCCGTCCAAGTAATACTGGCCAAGAGCGCTCGCCCTTCGAGCGATTCGACCTGAAGTCGCCGGAGCGCTCGGCGGCGAGCCTGTTCACCCTGCAGTTCCGACTTTCCCGCCAACCGACGCCACCACCCTCGCAATCCCCGCTTGCCGCTCATGTGCCGCCTCGAATCTCGGAATCGCCCAATCGCCTGATCAAACACAAACCGAACGTCTGTAGTTTGCGTTATCGAGGTAAGAGGGAAGGGAGTCCAAGAATTCAGGCGTTAGGACGAATTTGACGACCGCAAATCCGGCAGATACCACAAAGTTCAGAAGGGTGGAACCGTGGTGAATTCACTCAATTCCTGGGGGGGACCACGAATCGCTCGAATCGCTCGGGGGTGGACCACGAATTGCTCGAATCGCACGAATGAATGGTAGGGTGCGTCGAACCGGGCGGCGGATCGGTTGGCACGAGCGGGAGACGCCGCCACCGACCGGCGAAAACGCACCTGATCGTTGAATGACCGTGGTCCCGCGGATCACGCTTGAGCGTGTGCGGGGCCTGCCCCCTTCGGTACATCTCTGATGAGGACCACGAATCACTCGAATCGAACGAATGAGTGGTAGGGTGCGTCGAACCGGGCGGTGGATCGGTTGGAACAAGCGGGAGACGCCGCCACCGACCGGTGAAAACGCACCTTCTCGTTGAGAAACCGTGGCCCCGCGGATCACGCTTGAGTGTGTGCGGGTGTGCACACATGGCGAAATCGCTGGGTGCACTTCGGAGGTGAACCACTAATCACTCGAATCAAACGAACGAATGGTAGGGTGAGTCGAACCGGGCGGCGGATCGGTTGGAACAAGCGGGAGACGCCGCCACCGACCGGTGAAAACGCACCTGATCGTTGAATGACCGTGGCCCCGCGGATCACGCTTGAGTGTGTGCGGGTGTGCACACATGGCGGAATCGCTGGGTGCACTTCGGAGGTGAACCACTAATCACTCGAATCAAACGAACGAATGGTAGGGTGCGTCGAACCGGGCGGCGGATCGGTTGGAACAAGCAGGAGACGCCGCCACCGACCGGTGAAAACGCACCTTCTCGTTGAATGACCGCGGCCCCGCCGGTCACGCTTGAGCGTGTGCGGGGCCTGCACGCCTGGTGGAAACGTTCGGTGGAGAAGGTGCGTCGGCGCCGGAGGCTTGACGCACCCTACAACCACATCTTACGTCAACCGGAACTCACTACACGAACCGGAACTGCGAAGATCCTACTACTCTTGTCCAATTGAGCAACTTGATCTTCTTGTTGCTCGGAGCAACGTTGATCGTCGTGTTGGGACTCGCAACCGCGAAACTCAAGTTCGCGTAAGTGACGCCATATGCGACCAGATTGATGGTATCCGAGTAAATCGCAAAGTCGGTGATGACATCTTCCGAGCCGACGTCACCGGCGAAGAACACGATGTCCCGACCGGCGCCGGTCGTAATTGTATCTACTCCGTCCTCGCCGTACAGATTATCGATACCATCGCCGCCGTTCAGCGAGTCGTTGTCGGCGCCGCCGAAGATGGTATCGGTTCCGCCCAAACCGAAGATCGTGTCGTTCCCCGCGCCACCTCGCAGGTCATCCACTCCGTTGGTGCCGGTGATGTGATCGTCTCCCGCGCCACCATCGATGAAGGGGACTCCACTGAGGCTGAGCAATTGGAAGTTAAACGTATTGTTCAGCGAGTTCCCTTGGATGGCGAAACCGGCGCCGTTCCAACCTTCCAGCGAATTCGACCCGGAAAGGAAGCCGTTGAGGGTCACGGCGCTGCCGCCGATATTCACAACGGTGTCGGTGTTGTTTCCACCGTTCATGACATCGTATTCCGCTTCGGCGCCGACAACTTGGAATTGATCGTAACCGTCGCCGCCCAATAGCGTATCGTTGCCCGCCCCGCCATTCATGACGTCGTCGTGCAAGCCGCCATCGAGCGTGTCGTTGCCCGCGTTCCCTTGCAGCACGTCGAATCCAAGGTCGCCGATCAACGAGTCGTCGCCGAGACCACCGAAGATGGAGTCGTTATCGGACTGACCGTTCAGCGTGTCGTTCCCCGAACCGCCCGAGATCAGATCATTGCCCGAGTTGCCGTTGATCACGTCGTTGCCGGCGCCGCCGAACAGGCAGTCGCCCATCTCGAGGCCGTGGATCGTGTCGTTGCCTCCCTGACCGAAGATCAGATCGACCGCCGAGGTGCCGGTCAGCGTGTCGTCGGTGCCGTCGCCGCCCACCACAATCTGTGCATCGGTCAGAATCTGCGCGAAGCAGGTTGTGATATCGAGCACCAATCCGTCGTCGTTCACCGCCACCTTGGCCGACTCGAAGTTGGTCGCCGTAAAGTTCCCCTTGGCGGGCGTATTGGTGACGGTCAACGTCTGGCCCGTCGGCGACGCGACATAGGATTGCACGGCCAGAATGTCGGCGGTCGTCAACGCATCGAATTGCGTGGGAGTAAAGACCAGGGTGACTTGGTCCGTGCCAGCATCGCCATCGTAAGCAGTCAAGACGCTGTTGTTGTACGACGTTGTCACGCTATCGTTATTGGCTCCGCTATTCAACGTTGGGGTATCCGTCAGGGCCGTAAAGCCGAAATGGAGCCCGTTCGTGCCGAGATTGCCCAGCAGCGACTGACCAGCTCCCAGATACTCTTCGATCCCATTAATCCACTGGTCGAAAGCAGCATTGAATCCATTCAAGGTGACCGAGCCGCCGCCGACGTTGTAGATCTGGTCGACGCCCGCCCCGCCTTGAATCAAATCGAATTCAGCCTCCGTGCCTGCTACCTGAATGTCGTCGTCACCCGCATTGCCGTCGACGTCATCGATCCCGCCTTTGGCGTTCATCACGTCCGCGCCATCATTTCCGCGGATCAGGTTGCCGTCCACATCGCCAACCAACGTATCGGCCTGATTGCTGCCGTACAGATTCTCGATGCTGCTACCCGTTCCATCCGCGACGATTCCGCCGCCGATATTGGCGGCGGTCCCCGCCGACAGATCGACCGAGATCGCGGCGTTGTAAATGGAGTAGTCGAGCGAATCGTTGCCGCCGCGGGCATTGAGCGAACCGCTGATCGACGAGGCGGGCGCCCACAGGAAGGTGTCGTTGGCAGTCGTCGACCCGACCAGATTCTCGACGCTGGTAAACTGCAGCGATCGCGACGACGCTTGCAGAGTTCCCGCGTTGGTTCCCGACAAGTTCCAGCTGGTGGGAACCGCCATATCTTGCTGCACGGTGTCGGACGCCGTGCCGCCCGTAACTAACTCGATGTTCGAGAAAGCAGTGGCGTTGTTGCTGGAGCCGCTGAAGCCGTCGACGGCGCCGACGCTGGCGACATTGACCGTGCGAGCGGTCGAGTTGGCGGAAAGATCCAGAGTATCCGAACCGCCTTGGCCGTCCGCGTTGCCGGTCAGCAGCACGCCATTCGAGAAGACAAACAAGTCGGCCGCCGCTCCGCCGACCAGGTTCGTCGCCAAGCCAGCAGGTGTGGAGGCCTGGACGTTGAAAGTCGAACCAGTCGAGCCGCCGTTGAGCGTCAATGTGGAGATTCCGGTGGGGGCCGCCGTGTAATTGACGTTGAACGTATCGGCGCCATTGCCCGCGAGCACGGTGGCGGTGGATTTGTTGGCGATTCGAATTTCCTCGAACGCGCCGTTGAAATTCACTTCGACGGTTTGATCGCCGCTCACCGTGGGCCCATTGACGACATTGAGGATGTCGTTGCCAGTAGTGGCATTGATGGTGAACGCCGTAACCGTGGTAGTGTGAGCGATCCCGTTCTCGACGCCCGTGAAGTTCACGGTTTGGGTATGGGGAGCGTTGGTTTGGACCAGCGTCCCCGCGTCGAAGGCCGGACCGGGCGAGTAGGCCCCTGAGGCAGCGCTTCCGCCTAGAATGTCGAGCGAGTCGGAGTCGGCGCCGCCATTGAACACGATACCCAAGGAAGGAGCGAACACTCCGCCTCCGGGATTGTTGATGATCAGTTTGTCGTTGCCGGCCAGGCCATTGAAGGTCAACTTGGTGACGTTGCTGAAATTCACCGTCGGATTGTCGACGCCGTTCACATTGAGAACGTAGGAGCCGCTATTTGCATTCGTAGCGGTGACGGTCAAAATGTCATCAAGGCCAGTTCCGTCGAGCAATAGGTTGCCGCTGACATTGATCGTCTCGAAGGCGCCATAGTTGATGACAGCTTGGGTGGCGGTAGTGATGTTCGTCGGGTTGATCGAGAACGCATTTACGCCATCGCTGTAGTAGTTGAGCGTATCTCCGGGGGGAGTCGCCGGGCTTCCTCCATCCAAATCGATCACGGTTGTCGGATGTGGCGCCACGTGAACGGTGTCGTCGCCATCTAACGCATCGACGTCAAAGGTCGTTACATTCGAGTAGGCTATCGACTGCACTTGTGAATCAATGCTGAACTGTCCCACCGAGATAAGGCCACTACCATCCACATTGAGTCGGACCGAGTTGGCTCCATTGTTCGCATCCAAGTTCAAATTCGTAACGTTCGCGATCGTTCCCCCCGTCGTATTGCCCGTTACGGTATTGTTCGTGAAGTTCAGCGAGCTAAAACCCGAGGAATCATTGATGTCAAACGCAATGTTCCCGCTCGTGATCGAGTTGCCGCTGACATCGAGAGCGCCTGTGTATCCATCAACGTAGACGCCGCGATTGTTGCCCGAGAGAGTGTTCCCCAAGATGTCGACATTCGCGTTGTTATCTGAACCGAGGGCGGCAAACAAGCCAATCGCGTAATTCGTGGTCCCAGTGATCACGTTGCCTTGAATCACTAGATCATCGGTATTGTATGCGTAAAGCCCTCGCCCATGATTCAAGACCTCGTTGTTCGAAAACACGAACTTAGAGAATGGCGTCGTATGCGTGTTACTCAGCCCAAGGGCCCAAGCACTCACGGTCATCGTGGTATTCGTGAATTTATTGGCATCAATGAGAACATTCTGTACACCGACGCCGCCCGTGTATTCGTCGACGTAAATGTCATGTCCCGACGCAGGCCCAGCCAACGTGTTGTCTTTGAAGAGATTCTGGCTGATGACCGTCTGATTCGAGGAGCTGTTATTCGAGACGAACACGCCCGTAAGGTTGTTCTGAATGATATTGTTGCGTACTTCAGTGCCATTAGTGCCGGGTTGCATGTAGATGGCGGTTCCGAAAACGTTCGTACTGGAGATATCCTGCACGGTGAATCCGTCGATTACCACATCGTTGGCGGAAACCGTGAAGGCCGTCTTGCGAGATCCTCCCAAATCATCCCCTCGCACCACCGACTCGGTGGATGGTAATCCCGTTCGCCCGCCACTGCGTCCATCGACGCCCTGCTGTGCGCCAAGCAGTTGAATAGACTTGTTGACGGTTGCCGATTCGTTGAACGTTCCTGGGCCGACATGGACCGTGCCACTCGCCGTGACGAGATCGATGGCTTCCTGGATGCGGCCGGTTGAGCCCGTTTGCGCACCACCTGAAGTTACATGGAGAATATTGAAACTCGGCTGAAACCCTGGAGTCACCAAATCTGCGTCGACACCCGTGCCGAGAAACGGCGTTCGATCCACGGTCGCAGCACCGACACCCAAGAATCTAGCGTTGACCGCCGAGTCGCTCGTTGTCCCCCACCAGTTGCTCGACGCGCTAATCGTCTCACCACTCGTCTCGTTGACCCAAACGCCGACAGTGCTGCCAAAACTGTTGTGGCGAATGGTATTGGTCGACTGCAAGCCATCGGCTTGGTTGTCAATGCGGAGGTCCCCATAACCCGCTGCGGAAACGGTGAAACCGTTGTTGGAGAAGACGTTATTCTCAACTATGGTTCCTTGGGCGCCTCGCAGCGGATCCGTCAGGCCGCTTCCGAAGTTCGTTAATCTCAAGCCGTAGAACTCGTTCGATGTGAACGTGTTTCTCGCGATGAGGGAATTCTTGGCGCTGGAACCAAGCCCTCCCTGATTGCCATGAAAGGTATTTTCGATGATCTGTGCATTCTCGAACGCACGAGTGCCGCCGTTGAATCCTAGCGAGTGGCCTTCAAAGCGGTTGCCTTGGACTAGTGGGTTTCGTGCACCGCCCGTGTTACTCACATTGCGATTTCCATCAACAACGAATCCCGTTCCACCAACGGCGCCAGACCGAAGGACGTTGTTGTTCGTAAAGTAAAGTCCGTGAAAAGCGTCGGCGCCATCAAGCAAAATCGCTTGCGATGAACCACTTGCCGCAACGAAGACATTGCTGTCAAACGTCGCATTGACTGCGGGTCGATTCATGAAGAGCGCAGAAGTAGTAAACCCACTAGCGACTGCAACGTAGTTGTCTTCAAACAACAATCCATCGTTGGTGCCACTTGTATTACCGACGACACCAGACGTCCCATTATGGCTCGCGACAAACGAAAATCCGCTGATCGTTGATGCACCGGAACCGGTAATTAACTCTAGCGCCATATTGGTGAGCGGCGATACTACCGTCTCTACAGCAGGGTTAGGCGCCCCCACCACACGTCCACGCGCATCGACTCCGAATTGAGCACCCCTCAGCGTTAGCTGCTTGTTGAGTACGACGTTTTCCGCGAAGGTCCCCGCCGAAACATTGACGGTTGCTCCACTTGCCGCCAACCCAATCCCATCCTGGATTTGGCCCGGCGCCGTAACATGGACCGTTGACGCATTGCCAGTCACTGAAGCCGAACTGATGACCTGATTGACGTTGGCTGTTTCTACACCCAAGACGGCGACCGCGGTGATTGTCGCGGGGATGGCGTTGGCGCCCGAGAAGGTAACCTGCTGAGAAGCGGCGGCGGCGGTATCCGCAATCAAAACGCTCGTAATCGCATCACTGCCGTTGTAAACATCATTGCCACCCTCGGAAGTACCAATGTCAATATTTGCACCGTCGTAGCTGATGTACGCATGGTCGCCGCTGCCGCTCAGAGAGACATTTAACGTATTCACACCATCAAACAACGCAGTCACCGCGAGGACTCGACGCATCTCCAACGACTCGGCGGCAAGCTTTCTCACCGCTCGACGTCGAATGTTCTGCGCAGAAGTGGCACGGGAAAAAAGGCGAGCAAACAAGGTACGGTTCATCAGACAGTCTCCTGAACACCAACGTGAAAAACACCGCGATGGGGGGGGCGTTCCCCCGTGCGGGAAAAAAGCAACGCGGCAATATTGCAGCGGGCGCGCAGTAGGTCAGCGCAGCCCGCCAAAACTGAAGACCAGCGACTCTTAAGCAAACAGCTAGAGCGTTAAGGCAAGTTCAGGCCAATGCCTGCGTCTACAAGTCCGGCTAGACACAGTCCATTGACAAAAACTCGAAACGGAAAGGGGAGGGTCGAAGGCTCTTCGACAGGCCGCCGCTAATCAGGCCATATCAAGAAGGAGGGACACCTTCGGCGAACGCGCAAGACGCTTATCCTCGACCTTTCTTGCACGTCTGGTGTGGATATTACAGTGTCGCCAGGTCCATGTCAAGCACCTCAGAAGGGTGGATACAAGAATTCATATTGCTCCCGCGGTCATGCGACGCACATTTCCTGTCAGCGATTTCGGTTTCTGCCACAAATGCTAGCACCTTATCGTTGAACGCTCGCGGCCTCGCAGGTCACGTTTCCTTGTGGGCGGGATCTTGCTCGCATGGTGGAATCGCTCGGTGGAAAAGGTGCGTCGGCGCCGGAGGCTTGACGCACCCTACGGGATGCCCATCACTTGGTTGCACTTACCGTCGCGGCTAGTTGAGAAGCCACTCGTTCCATGACCCCTTCCCAATCTCCACGATGTGCTTGGCGAAAAAGACGCATGGTGGGATACCACGGAGTGTCTTCGCGGTCGAGCAGCCAACGCCATTCTGGGGCCTTGGCCAACATCAGCCAACAGCGTGCTCCCAGCGCACCACACAGATGAGCGGGTGACGAGTCGACCACGATCGACAAATCCAGGTTACGAACGATCGCCGCCGTATCCATGAAGCCACCCGCAGTCGTATCAATGTCGCTCGGCAACTCAAGCACCTCGAACCGATCCTTCACTCCGGACAACTGCTCCGAGCCCGCTCCGAATTGCAGCGAGATAAGCCTCACGTTCGGAATACGTGCCAGCGGTTCAAAACAACTCAACGGCATCGAACGACTCGAGTCCCGCAGATAAGTGGGACTCCCCTGCCAAGCGATCCCCACCCGAAAACCCTCGATCTTCCCTAACCATTCACGCCATTTCTGCTCGAGGGCGCTATCCACATGTAAGTAAGGAATGGACGCCGGGATAGTTGACAAACTCATGCCGCACAACCCAGGCATACTCAACAACGCCGCTTGATAATCGCACGCCGGGGCGGGCGAGCCCCTGGGAATCAGTTGGTCGATCGCCTCATACGATCGCAGAATGGGAACTAATTTGGGCTGACACTCGACCACCACTCGAGCCGCTCCTCGCTCCTTCGCAACTCCGGCATACCGCACGAATTGCAGCGTGTCGCCAAAACCTTGTTCGGCGTACAACAACAGCGAACGCCCCGCCAGCGATTCGCCTCGCCACGCGGGGATCGAGAACGATCGCTTGTTGCGGCGTCCGTTCCTCATCTCCCACCGCCACTCGTAATCGCTCCACCCCTCCGTGAACCGCCCGTGAATCAGGTGGACCACTCCCCGCTCAAAACGCGGCTCGGCGTACTGCGGCGACAGGGCTACCGCCCGTTCATACGCAGTCATCGCCCCCGCCCAGTCGGCGTATTCCAGCCGCAGGTTTCCCAGGTTGTAGTGAGCCTTGGCATATTCTGGGCGTAGCTCGAGCGCCCGTGCATAACATGCTTCGGCGTCGGTCAACCGGCCCAATCCCTTGTAGGCGATCCCCAGGTTGTTGTGCGCCTCGGGCAGCGTCGACCGCAACTCGATCGCACGTGCCAACGATTGTCGAGCAGCGTCGAATTGATCCAATTCGATCTGCAAGACCCCCAAATTCACCCAGGCGTTCACATAATCGGGTTGGATACGGATCGCTTCCCGGTGAGCGGCTAGCGCCTCGTCGTACCGCTCAAAATGAGCCAACGCCTTTCCTAATTCGTCGTGGGATTCAGCACTCGCCGGCGGGTAGGCGACCGCCAAACTCAACTCGGCGAGCGCTTCCACCCATTGCCCTCGAATCGCGTGTACGATCCCCAGTCCACAGTGAGCCTTGCCATATTCGGGACGCAACCGAATGGCTTCGCGCAAACTGACCTCCGCGTCATCCAACCGCCCCAGCAGCCGCAAGGTCGTCCCCAAGTTCAAATGGATCTCGGGGTGCCGACCGTCGATAGCTCGAGCGCGCTCGTACGCCCGCACGGCCTCCGACTCGCGTTTCTGATGCTGCAAAACCAATCCGAGCCCTAGCCAACCTCGCACGTTGGTTGGCGCATCCTGAATGGAGCGACGAAACTGTTGCTCGGCGGCTTCATGCTGTCGCAATCGCAAGAGGCACTCGGCCAGCCACAAGCGCGACTCCACACTAGTCGGCATCAACTGGACGGCTTGCGAATAGGCGTCTATCGCCGCTTCCAACTGCCCATCTCGCCGAAACGCCGACCCTAGATTGTGGTGAAAGGCGGCTTCCAAGGGATTCAATCGAATGGCCATTTGCCAAGAATGCTGAGCGTCGCGGAAACGTCCCAATCGAAGCTCAATGTTCCCTCGCTCGTTCCAGATCTCCGCCGCCGAGCCGAGACGCGCAGTGAGAGTCTGAGCCAAAGCAAGCGCCTCGTCGCCCCGGCCCGACTTTTGTAACTGCCTTAGTTGCTGTAGAGCGTCCGCAATCTGTGGATTCATGCTCCGCAGTGTAAACCCAGGCGACCACCAGCGCAAAGTTGCCATCGTGAAGAACGAGGGTTGCCAAACGACGGCAAAGAGGAGTTAAGCCCAATCCGCACCGCTCGAACCGACGGACTGGAAGTCCGTCGTACAGCGGATTTTTTTCCCAACCTCTATACGGACAGCGGCGTTGGTACGCGGTGCGGCTGATCATCTCGCGAAGCGAGATGGCTACGTCGTGGCTACGTTCTGATTTGGCTGGCTTGCACTTGGCGATTCCACCCCACGAGACGGATTTGCTTGCCGTTCGTCAGTCGCACCAGAACATGCGTCGGCGAAGTCACTCGCTGGAATGTCAGCGAGTTGTACGCAATCGAGTAAGCCGTGAGGTCGATTTGATCTGAGTACAGCGCGAAGTCGACGATCGTGTCGAGCGAATCAACATCGCCCGCGAATACCACAATGTCGCGACCGCCGCCCGTGGCGATGGTATCGGCGCCCGCATCTCCCGAGATGCGATCGGTTCCTTCACCGCCGTCCAGCCAATCATCCCCCTCACCGCCACTCAGGCGGTCAGCGCCTCCCAGCCCTTCGAGTCGATCGTCGCCTTCCCCACCTCGCAGGTCGTCGACCCCGTGAGTGCCGATGAGCGTATCGTCTCCCTTGCCGCCATCGACATAGGGGACGCCGGTCAGCGTCATCGAGTACCCTGGTCCCACAACGAAACTCAACGTATTCGGACCCTCGTTGCCCAGGATTGGCTGATTTCCTCCTATCCAGCCCTCGACACTCGCCTCGCTGGCGTCGAATCGATCCAACCTGACGGGCGCCGCCGCTTGATTGATGATCACGTCGGTATTGGGTCCACCGTGAAATCGATCGAATTCCGCCTCCTCGCCTCGCACCAACAGGGCGTCGTACCCATCGCCGCCAAACAGTTGATCCGCGCCCGCTCCGCCGTCGAGCGAATCGTCGTGCAGCCCGCCTTCGAGCCAATCATCGTCAGGGCCGCCGTAGATCCGGTCGAAACCGTCGTCGCCGAAGATCGAGTCGGCGCCGTCGCCGCCGAAGATCCAATCACTCCCGCCGCCGCCCCGTAGAGTGTCATCCCCGCCGAGACCGAGGATGAGCTCGGGCCACTGCGTTCCTTGCAGCACATCCCCCACGTCATCTTGCCCCATGAGGATACGAGCGACATTCGGCAGTGCTCGCAGAAAGTCGGTGACGTCACGCGACGTTTCTCCATCGCGGAGCAGCAAGCGAACCGATTGAAAGCCGCTGATCGAGTAACGTCCCAACCCATTGTCGTCGGGCATCGCGAGGGTTTTCCCCCTGGGGTCATTGAGAAAGTCCTTCAGAGATTGAAAGTCAGGATCGCTCAAGGTGCCCAGCGAGCGCGGGTCGACTCGCAATGGCAGCGGGCCGACATCGACGCCAGGGACGCCGATCCACTCGAGCGTGCCCGCCACGACTCGCGGGCGAAAATCGTGACGGCTGCCCAGCACTTGGAGCGTCCCTGGCCCTGCCTTGATGAGTTCGCCCGCGACCACGGCGCCTGTCACGACCGCGGGCGTCGTGGCGTCGATCGTCCAAATTCGAGCACCATCGGCAAGCGAGACATCGCCAGCCAAGGTCAACCGTTGACTCCCCTGGATGGTCAAGTCTCCGTAGAGATTAACCGGGTTGGATAACACTCGAGGCGCATTGTCGGCCTGTAGCGCGCCCGCGTAGATGTGGAGCGGTCCCGCGCCCAGCGATTGGGAATCTCCCACGCTGAGCGTGCCGCCACGCAGTTCCACTCCCCCAGCGAAACTACTCGCCCGATTCATCGCCAATCTACCGGCGCCCGTTTTGACGATCCCACTGCCGCCAACACTGCCGCCAACACTGCCGCCAACGGCGCCGTCGAGGAAGAGCGTTCGCAGAGCGTTGGCGACTTGAATGGTGCGAGGGCCGCCGACTAGCGTGATCCCGCCCGAACCGCCGGCATTCAGCGTGAGATTGTTCGAACCGCCCAGAGTGAAGTCGCCTTCGACTCGCACGGGATTTGCGAGCGACCGCGAGCTCCCGCCGGCAACCAAGGTCCCGCCAACGATCGTCAACAGACCGGTCCCAAGAGCCGCATTGTTGCGGACATCTAACGTCCCCGCTCGCAGCACCACCCCGCCGCCGAAACTGTTCGCCGCATCGAGCCTTAAGGTTCCCGAGCCGCTCTTGATCATCCCTCCCGTTCCACTCAAAGCCCCCGCGATCGTGAGCGTTCCGCTCGTTGTTTCCAACTCCGAACCGGCGAGGACCAACGGGGTGGATAGCGAATTCCCGCCTGCGACATCGATTAGATCGACTCCTTGGTTGTCGAGTGTTATCGAGTTCCCCGAGATCGCGTAGCCGGCCGCTTGGAAGCGCAACGAGTAGGAATTACCCGCGGGCGAATTGTTCACCATGGCGCCTGGCGTGCTGCCGGAGAATTCCAACGTGTCCCCATCGGCTGGCAGTCGATCGCCCGACCAATTCGTGCCAGCAGCCGTCGTTGTAAACCAATTACGATCAATGTCGCCTACCCAGGTCAGCGTGGCGTGACAACGTCGCTCCTCCAAAGACTCGAAACAACATCGTCGCGCGACAAGTCCCTCGCGAACCACCTTCGTTCGCCGACATTCACGCCTCGCCCGGCATTCAGCACTTCCGTCGTTCGACATGACCGAGTCCCTCCTTCACTCTTGCCTTCCTCGGGGATTGCAGTTACCCCTGTGGTCGAAAACGAGAGTCGAAAGCGGACAGCGGCGGAGAGAATTTTTTGGGGGGTGGGGGGCGAGGCCCGGATCGACGGACTGGAAGTCCGTCGTACGGGGGCTTAGGCGCTTTTTGGTAGACGCTCTTCCGACACGCGCAGGACGGCCGGGAGTTGCTCGACTGGTTCTGGGCAGAGATTCTCGCGTGGAACAGCTCGCAGGTCTTCCTGCACGGCGGACAACAAGAGTTGAAACCCGAGGATGATCAGCATGGCCGGAATCACCACCGTCCCCGTAGGTGCGCCGGTGCCGCTGTTCCAGAAAACCGACCACATGTAGGCGCCATAACTGGCGCCCAGCATGAGCAATGGCGCGCCGGCCAAGAGGTAGACGCTCTCCATCGAGAATTCGTACACGAAGTTTCGAAGCACGATCCGTTTCAGAAAGCACCGCAGCAACTTCGGCGGAAACTCCAGCAACACTCGCGTGATCGACAAGTGCGACACTTCGTCGCCGTAACGGGCCGGCATCGAAACATCCTTCACGACGGCGCCGAGCAGGTAAAGATTGGCGAGCAAAGAGGTTTCGAAAAAGAACGACGTGTGCAACTTTTCCAACTGCAGGGCGGCGAGTACTTCGCCGCGGATGGCGACATAGCCGTTGCAGGGATCGAAACAGTTCCAATAGCCGACGGCCGCCTTCGTCAAGAAGCTCAGCCCCATGTTGCCCGCTCGACGGAGCGCGGGCATGCGAGCCAGAGCGGCGAAATCGTGGAAGCGATTTCCTTTGGTAAAGTCGGCTTGTCCTCGCAGCAACGGTTCCACCAGTCGCGGCAGATCGTCGGGCGACATTTGCCCATCGCCATCCATCTTCACCACGACCTGGGCTTCCAACTCGATCGCTTTCCGGAAGCCCGACACCATAGCGCCGCCAACGCCCGCATTGCGTTCGTGCCTCACCAAGACCACTCGACGATCACGGCTCGCCGCCTGAGCGACGATCTCCGCCGAGTTATCGCGGCTACAGTCGTCCACCACAATGATGTGGCGGATCCAACTCGGCAATTCAGCAATCACCTGCGAGATGTGTCGAGCCTCGTTATAACAGGGAATCACCACCGTGATTGCGTAATCGTTCCAGGCCGAACGATCCGTGGATGACAAACCGAGTTTGCGCGCGGTACGTATCATGAAAACTGCTCCGTGACGGCCTGAGTCGGATCTGCCAAGGTCGAGCGGACATATCTGGCGGGGTGCGTGAGGGTTGAGGGACGCGTTGAAACCCTCATCCCTACTACATTCGGAATAATCGGCCCCTGAAGTCAGTTCCTGTGGGAATCGTTGTGCCGGAAAATGGAGTTCTGCCGGGATTACAGCCGATTCCGAAATACCGGGTGGAAACGGGAAACACGAGGCGAACCGGCCAGTCTGGGCGGTTTGGCGAGAGTTTCTCTGGATTTCACGTCAGGCGGTCGATTGGCTCGCAGTAATCTGCGGAGGCTGCGTCGACCTTTTCTTACAAGTCAAACTTGCTGGAATTGACGCCTGCGGAAGTCCGAACACTCAAGTCAGACACATTGGCTCCTTTCGCATTCACTGAACCTGAGACGAATACTGCCATGAGATGCTGGGCCTCCTTTGCCGTGGTTGTCGCTGCCCTGATCGGAATTCCGTATCAGGCAGTGGCGAGTACCCCGTCGGCCGTCACTATCTCGGCCGCCGAAGAGTCGACCGCCGATTCCGACTCGTTGAAGTCCAAGCCGGCCCGTTATTCTCTCGGGGACAAGAGCTCCGCGAATGGGAAGAGCGGTTCGACGAGTTCAACCAAGACTTCGCCCTCGACGAACTCGTCGAGCAAAGTCGTGCGCAAGCTCGGCGACTCCACTTCCCCGCCGCAAGCCGTGTCACGCTCCACCACTTCGCCTGCTCCGACCGCGTCGTCGAAAGCAGCGAGCGAACCAAAGGTCGCGAGTGCCAACCGACCGGTGAGCCGCAAACTGAACGATAAAACATCGGCCCCCGCGACACGGTCGCTGCGGTCCGATCCCGCACCGTCGACTGAGCCGGTGGCGCCAAAGTCCCCAGGGTCATCGCAGCCGACCACGCCCGCGGTCATGCCGAAGAAACTGACGGACGCCGAGCCGCAGCTGGTTCATACGCCCTACTCGCCCAAGCCAACAGCGATTCAGGCCGCGCCAGCGACAACGGCGCCGACAACAGCGTCCGTCCCCGCAGAACGAGTGGCGAAGTCGAGTCCTGCTCCGCAGCCTCAACCGGCTGCCGCGAAGGTGACTCGCAGCCTTAACGATCAGAGACCGCTGGCGATCGCCGCCGCGCCGACACGTTCGGCGCCGGTGCGAGAGAGCGAGCCGCGTCGAGTGGTTCTGCCGCAACCGGCCGCGACGACTCAGCCCGCTCAGCCTACATTGCCTCAAGTGGCTGCGTCGAGCGTCCCACGTTCCGCGCCGGCCGCCACCCGCAAGATTGCGGACACCTCGCCTCAGGTCGCGAAGACGGAAACGACCGTAGCACCCGCGAAACCACCGATCTCGTCGCCGCCAGTCGCCGCCGCCCTGGCAGCTTCGCCCGCGAAGTCCGAGCCTGTGGGGACGGGGGTATCGAGTGGAGTACGGCGCAGCCTCAGCAGTCCGGCTGCGGCGGAGAGCAGCGTGGTTGTATCACGCAGCCCCGCGAGCGTCGTACCTGAGAGTCCAGTGTCGCGAGCTTTCCACGTTCCGCAGCCTGTGGTCGTGACTGCTCCAACCGACACGTTCACCCAAGTACGAGCCTCAACGGCCCCTGTCGTCGCCACGGCGGAGCCGCCGAGCGTCGTACGACTGCCGCCGGTGCGACGGTCGCTGGTTGTGCAACCTGCCACGCAGTCGGGTCCGACCCCGGCCGTGAAGACTCCCAACGCGGTTCCTCAGCCTGAACCCGAGCAACAGGTTAGCAAGAGCCCAGCGCCCGTGATGTCGGACGATATGTACGAAGGCGAGTACTACGAGGGGGACTATTGCGAGGCTTGCGAAGACTGCAAGTACGGCATGTGCGACCTGCACCGCGACCTCAAGGCGATGTCTCGCAACATGCACCCGCACTACCCCTACGTCGCCCAGCCTTGGACCTACTACTACTTCCGACCGTACAACTACACGCATGTGCGGCGACAGCAGGAAGAGGCAGCCGGTTGGGGTGCTGATCCGGCTCAGCCTTACGGACGCAAGCTGTTCGACAAGGTCTACGAAGATCTGGAAAAGCAGATGAAGATGGCGGACGGCGAAGACGACGACGAGAACTAGTCGCCTGTCGGAAGCGACGGTTCCTTCCCGCGAGAGGATTGCACTCGACGGCAGACCGCTGTGACAAAAACATGAGACTGGCCCCAGCCAGTCGACCCCGAGGAAGGCCCTTCGCCCGCACGAAGGGCCTTTCTTGTTTTTTGTGGGGCCTATTTTTTGTGGGATCTAGTCTTTCGCGGCGTCGTCAGGCGGCGTCTCTCGTCGAAAGACCGCGACAATGTCCTCGACGGGCACCACGAACAACTGATTGTCCTGTTCGAAATCGACAGGGATCGCGTTCTTGGGATGAAAGAGAATCTTGTCGTATTGCCGTAAAGGCATATCCTCGTCGTTCTCGACGACCGCCGAGATGGCGACGATCCGCCCGGTAATGGTTGGAATCTCCGACTGATCCGGAAGAGCGATACCTCCCTTGGTGGTCCGCTTCGGCTCGTCCTTGCGTACCAGGACGCGCGCGCCAATCGGCTCGACGTATTCGAACACTTTGGAACGCGATTTCGTCATGCCTCACTCCCATCTTTTGTCCAAAACCCCACGTGAGCGATAACTACAAACGTAGTCATCGGGGCGAGGATCGGCTACTAGGGGGTTAGACTTTAGGCTCTAAGCTTTAGGCCCTAGGCTTTAGGCCCTAAGCTTTAGGCCCTAGGCTTTTAGGGGGTCGTGGGGCGATTGGGGGGCTGGCTCAAGCAGTTGCAGTTAGTTGGACAGCGCCGGGTTTCGTGGCTCGCTAGACAACAAACTTCATCAGTGATGATTAGCGACGATCAGTGTTCCCTCATCTGTCTTAGGCGAAGGCGGGGATTACTTTGCCGTCGCTGAAACGCATGGGGCGGCCGATGGGGGTCGAGTGTTCGGCTTGGAAATCGACGCCCAGTCGATGCAGGATCGTGGCATGGATATCCGCCACGCCGTAAGGGTCGACCACATCTTCGCTAGCCGGTTTATCGAGTCCCTTCGGATCGGGAGACGTGGCCCCGATCACTCGACCGCCCCCAAACCCGCCGCCAGCCAACATTAGCGTAAAGCCATGCGGCCAGTGGTCGCGCCCGCCCACGGGATTGATGCGCGGCGTCCTTCCAAACTCGCCTCCGCAAACCACAATCGTCTGGTCGAGCAATTGTTCCTCTTCCAGCAATCGCAGCAGGGCCGCCAGGGCCGGATCAAGGATCTCGGCCTGGGTCCGATGTCCCTCGTGATTCGCGGCATGAGTATCCCAACCGGGCAAAGTGACTTCGACGCAGCGAACCCCGACTTTGACCAACCGTGCCGCGGCGAGGCAACCGCGACCGAACCGCGTGTCTCCAAACTCGTCGCGCAGCGCTCGCGGCGCTTCGCTCACGTTGAACGCTTTGAGCTGATCGGACGACATCATGCGTTGAGCCGCTCGAATGGAGGTCAGATGCAGAGTGCGGTCTTCGTCCAATTTACGAAACCGCCCGCGCGCGAATTGCGGTTCCACGACCGCTTGCAGGTCATCGAGTCGCTTCTTGAAGCGTTCATCGGGCACGCGAGCTCGCACGTCGGGCAGCGGCCCCACCGGGTCATCGGTCCGAAAGGCGTCGTACCGGTCTCCGAGGTATCCGCCGCGGGCGCCGGCTTCGCCGGGAAAGATCGAAATGTGGCGGGGAATCTCCAGGTTATCCTTCAGTTGATGACACATAATGGCGCCCAGGGAGGGATGGACGAGCGTCGGATCGGGGCGAAAACCAGTCTTCCCCTGATAGGTCGCTCGCTCATGGTCCCCCTCTTTACTGACCACCGATCTCACCAGCGAAACCAGATGCATGCGTTCCGCGGTACGCGGGTAGAACTCGGCGATTTCCACTCCCGGCGCCGACGTCTTGATGGCTTTCACGGACCCGCCGATCGATTTGCCCGGATGCGGATCGAACGTTTCCAACTGACTGGGGCCTCCTTGCAGCCAGAGCATGATCACTGAGCGAGGCGTCTTGCCCGCGGGCGATTGCTCTTCGGCTCGCGCTAACGACTCGGCCAAGCGAGTCCACCACCACGCGCCGGCCACGCCAGCAGCCGCTCGCAGAAACGTGCGACGCCCCCAGTGCGCAGGCGAACCGCAGCCGGATAGGGCTGTCGACGGCGAGGCGAATCGGGAGTTCGCATCCAAGAGATTGTGCGCGACCGAATCGTGCTCGGAGTGGCTCATGTGTTGATCCTCGCAGGGGGGCAGTTACCGTTGAATGGGCTGTTCGTGGGTTAAGGGTGTTGGGCGGTCATATGCGGACGGGATCGGCGGACTGGAAGTCCGTCGTACGGGAGATGGCACTAGTGATTCCACGAGAATTCAGTGCTGTTGATCAGCACCCAGAATAGATCTTCCAAGGCGCCGATTCGTTCGTTGCCACGCATCGACTGAAGTCGGTTCGCGAAATGTTCCGACTCTTCGTACGAGGGCCTTCGAGTCAGGACGGCGAGGTAGGCGGTTTCGACCGCTTTCCGATCGTCTGGGGCGAGCACCGCGATGCGAGTGGCGGCGTTGAGCACCAGGTTTTCCTGAGTCCGTTCCTTGACGAGTTCACCGTTCATCATCAGTAGGCGTTGGGGGATTGTCCCGCCGCGATCCTCGAATTCATCTTCCCCCGTGTCGCCGTAGCGTTTTACAAATTCATCGGTTTGCCCTGCCTTCATGAGCTTGCGAACGATGTGAGCGTCGCCGTCGACGGGGGTGAGCGTCGAGGCTTGAAAGACGGCCCCCGCAACCTGTTCGGGTCGAAGACGCGTGAGTGGGAAGGACGCCCAGTGTTTCTCGTGTTCCTCAGTCAATTCAAACTCGGCCTGACTGTCCCGCAGGAAGGCCTGATTGGCGACCATGAGCCGCAAGAGGCGGCGAACGTCGTAGCCGCGAGCGACGAAGTCATCCGCCAGTATTTCAAGCACGGGTGGAAACGGCCCGTGAAGCTTGATGTCGTCGACCGGTTCCACGAGCGGGCGGCCGTAGACAAGCGCCCAGAAACGATTGACGGTTGCTCGAGCAAAAGGCTTATTCTCCGGGTGAGTCACCCAACGTGCCAGCCGCTCGCGAAGAGTGCCCTCTTGTTCGACATAGTCGCTCAAGAATGGCGTCTGCGGCTCCACCAGCGTTTCTTCCTCGGCGCCCAGGTACTTGTAGCGATACCCCTTATGCTCTTTGGCATCGCGAATACCGGCAAGCGAATTACCGACATCGCCATAGAACGCGACCAGTTGGTGAAAATCTCGTTGCTCGCCATCCCGTTGGGAATCGACAGGTCCGAGTCGGACTTTGTCGAGTCGGTCGTCGTGGCATTGCAGGCAGTCGATGCGCATCCCTAAGAAGGCTCGAGACGTGCGGTTGGCGAGCTTGATGGGATCGGGTCGATTGTCTTGATTGGGATCCGCGGTGGCCGTGACGAAATTGACCGCTGGCGAATCGGTCCAGAGACCATCTTCGCTGATGAGTCGCTGAACTAATTCGTTGTAGGCGATGTCTTGACGATGCAGACGATCGCTGAGCCAGGAGACGAAGCGGCGGCGGCGAAACACCAAAAACGGGCCGAAATCGGTCCCGACATAGGCTCGCGCCAGTCGTTCCGCGACGTAGTCCGAATAGCGTCGATCTTCGAGCAGATGGCTCAACCACCAAGCGAGTTGCTCGGATTCTGGAACCTGTTCGAGCGCTCGGATCTCTTCAAGCGAGGGGACAGTCCCTGTCAAGCTGAGCGAGAGACGTCGAGCGAGCGTGAGGTTGTTGGCAGGCGGAGCGGGATCGAGCCCCGTGGTTTTCCACTCTTCCTGGAAGGCTTGATTGACTTTATCCAACGTCACCTTGAAATCAGGCGCTGCCGCGGCGGGAGTCAGCGGCGTCAAGTCGCGAGGCGGTTCCACTCGATCTCGACGCCAGAGGCTGGCGGCCAGCGCCATGACGCCGAGCAGGCAGACGAGGCAGAAGACGATGTCACGTTTTCCCATAAACCATGAACTCCCACGAAACGCCCGCTCAGGTCGGCGGGTATAGTCGAGCAGTGAGGGCCAATGGAGGCCGCTCGAAATCGAATACCCCGCGAGCCGGAGGGCGGTTTCACGCAACCGGCCCCATGGACTCCCCAAGGGGGCCGCGCACGTGAACTCGCATTAAAACGTAAGTAACCTGTGATGTAAGAGCTTACATCGCGTCCACTTCCCGCAGCCGCGACGAATACAGTTTACCCACGAAAAGGCCCTCCCTCGGGCCGCGAACAGGGGCTGAAACATGCTGGAAACAACGGTTGAACTGGAACCCCCTGTTCGCCTGTACGTGGCGGAGGCGATCGAGGAACGGGTGGAGGTTGTGGAAAGACGGTCGTGGCCGCGTCGGATCTTGAACGGAATCGCGTCCGCGTGGGAATGGACGTTTGGGTTGACCAGCCTGTTGGTGGGACTCGCCTTGCTCGCCACCATCCCCATCCTGCAACTGCTTAGCTTGGGCTACATCTTGGAGGTGAGCGGCCGAGTTGCTCGAACGGGAAGGCTGCGAGACGGGTTTGTGGGGGTTCGCAAAGCGGCTCGGGCGGGCAGCGCCATTCTCGGAACCTGGGCCGTACTGTGGCCGCTGCGATTGGTTTCCGAAATGTGGTACTCGGCTTGGCTGATTGACCCTACGGGCCGGCAGGCTCGAGGCTGGCGAGTGGCCTTGGTGCTGTTGACGATCGCCTTGGCGATCCACGTGGCGTGGGCTTTGTTTCGCGGCGGCCGGTTACGGCATTTTCTCTGGCCCGCGCCGCTGGCGTTCCTGCGGCGAGTCTTTCGCGGCGGGATGTACGCGGAAGCTCGCGACCGCCTGTGGAACTTCGTGGTCAGCCTGCGTCTGCCCTATTACTTCTGGCTGGGAGCTCGCGGGTTTGCGGGAGCAGTCGCGTGGCTGTTCTTCCCCGTCATTTTGTTGATCGCGGCATTTCACTTGCCGGATGGACCGGCCGTGATCTGCGGCGTGGCCGGCTTCTTGCTGCTCCCGATCGTCGTTCTCTATTTGCCCTTCCTTCAAGCTCAATTCGCGGCCGAGAATCGCTTAGTAGCTATGTTCGACCTGGGGAAAATCCGGCAGACATTTCGCCGGGCGCCGTTGGCGTTTTGGCTCTCCCTCCTGATCCTGTTGGCGTTCGCTTTGCCTCCGTATTTGCTGAAGATCGAATTCGTGGAACGGGAGATCGCGGGCGTGGAGAGTCTGGTGTTCGTCGCCTTCATGGCGCCCGCTCGCCTGCTCGCCGGCTGGGCGGTGGGACTGGGGCGGAAGCGAGTGCAACCGAGATTTTTTCTGCTGCGTTGGCTGGGCCGCTTCGGCATGCTCCCGCTCGTCCTGTTTTACGCACTCATTGTCTACTTGAGCCGCTACACTTCGTGGTACGGTTCGTGGAGTTTGTTTGAGCAGCACGCCTTCCTGCTGCCCGTGCCGTTCCTGGGATTGTAGAATGCCGAGCGAATCGGCTTCTTCGCTCGCTCCCGGACTACGACATGCTCGCTCGAAACTTGATCTGGACCATGGTCGTCTCGGCCGTTTCACTGGCCTGTTACCAAAAGGCTCAGTGGAATCGGCACGCCGCTAGCCTGAGCGAAGCGATGACTCTGATCGAGCGCAATTATCTGGAGCCGATCAGCCAGCGAGTGCTGTACGAGAACGCGATGCGCGGCATGGTCGGTTCGCTCGACCCTCACTCGGGCTACATCAGCCCCAAGGAGTACGACGAGTTTCGCCAGGTCTTGGATCAGCAGTTTGGCGGAATTGGCGTCATCGTCGAGCGAGATTTAGAGACTCAGCGGTTGACGGTCATTATGCCGCTTCCCAATTCACCGGCTCAAAAAGCGGGCCTACGAGCAGGCGATGCCATTCTGGCGATCGATGGCGTGAAGATCGGCGAGACGAAATTGTCGGAAGCGGTCGAGCGGATTCATGGCCCCGTCGGAACCTCGGTTGCGCTCGAAGTACTCGCGCCCCAGGCCGAAAACACTCGGGAAATACGCATCACCAGGGCGGAAATTCCCACCGATTCGGTGCTCGGAGATGCTCGCCGTTCGGACGGGTCATGGGACTTCTTCCTGCAAGAGGATTCGCGCATTCTCTACTTGCGAGTCACCTCGTTTGGCGAGCGGACGGCCGATGAGATGCGTGCCGCCTTGAATAGCGTGAATGCGGCCGGTCAACGAGCGACGGCGGTGATCCTCGATTTCCGCGACAACGCTGGCGGACTCGTCCCAGCCGCGGTCAGCGTCTGCGACATGCTGTTGGATCATGGAGTCATCGTAAAGACTCGGGGACGAGGCGGCGTTGAACTTCGCAGCTACGAGGCCCAACCCGATCTCGAACTCCCCGCCAACATTCCCGTGGCGGTGCTCATCAATGGTTCGTCGGCGAGTGCCAGCGAGATTGTCGCCGCCTGCTTGCAAGACCATGGTCGAGCGATGGTGATCGGCGAGCGGAGTTGGGGCAAAGGGACCGTCCAGACCATTATCGAACTGGACGCTCGCAGCGCCCTGCGGCTGACCACCGCCACCTACTGGCGCCCCAGCGACCGCAACATCCATCGCGCGAAAGACGCTCCCGAGTCGGCCGACTGGGGCGTTAGGCCCGACGAGGGACAGTTGGTGGCGATTCCCGAAGCCGACCGAATCAAGATTCAGCGATATCGGTCGTATCGCGATGTCTATCGAGCCCCCTCGTCTTCGCCGTCTCCAGCAACTACCGCCCCCTCCGAACCTAGCAGCCCGCAACCGAAACCAGGGGACGAAACGTCATCTCCAAGCAATAACTCGGAGGCGACGTCGCCCGACGCAGAGTCGCCAGCGCCAGAGTCGCCAGTGGTAAAGTCACCCGAGCCCAAGGCCCAGGAACTGGCCGCTCCTGGGGAAGAAATCGCTGAACCAGCGACACCCGAGGCGGCAGCGAGCGGGCCGCCACAGCCGATCGATGATCCTCAGTTCCGCCGAGCGGTCGAATTACTGCAAGGCAAGCTGAATGGCGCCGGCGGCGGCGGTTCGACAGGCTCGAATTAGCCTATAGAGTGCCGCGACCAATCACTTACGATCGACTAAGAATGTACCGTTGTCGGCGACATTCATGAGCGGTGCGTAGTAGCCTCGTTCGGCCGTCGAGCAGCCGGGGGTCCAGATGAGCCCGACCGAGACGTTCCAACTCTCTTGAGCATGACCCGCGTCGAGTCCCATGCCCGGCGCCTCGGCGGGGACCAGGAAGGTGAAGCCCGACTGGACGGCCCAACGCTCGTTGATTTGCATCACCGACTCGGCGCCAAGCAGTCCGTCGCTTTGACTGGTGAAACCCGCGAACGCTCGCAGCGTGTTCGCTTCGCAATCGCCGAAGCGAAGGCGATAGAATCCGACATACCAGTCGGTCGTCTGCCACGATTCGTCGACGATTCCGCCTTGGTTTCCGGGGATCGGGCGAAACTCACTGGCTGCCGTGGCGGTTCCCGTTCCCGAGGCGAAAGCGAGTCCAACCTCATGATCGCACTCGCCTCGCCAACTGATCTCGCCGCGCAACTGCATCAAGTCCGCCTCGAAATACCAGTCTTCATGCAACCAATCGACAACCAATCCCCATTGAAGCCCCCGATCCACTCGATGGAAAAGCCCCGTCGTCAGAAAGATCTGATGGCGACTCTCGAGCGAAAAGGTCGTCCCCGATAGATTGCTTTGGGTGAGTCGAGCGCCGACCTGCCAACCGACTTCCGTCGGAATGCCCAGCGGCAGCATGGCGCCATGATTGATCGCTTCGTAGATTCCGAAACTCCCCTGCTCGCCCCGGTTCGCAGGGCCAGTAAACCCGTGTACGCCACCCAAGAATTGCCAATTGCGAAACGCCGCTTCGCAAAAATCGGGCGAGCATTCGTCGTAGCCCAAACTCATGCCATTCCAGATCCCGGGCTCGTCGTGATTTTCCGTCCAGTTCCCCTCGCCGGGCGCCTGCCTCCATTCGTACTCAGCCGCGCCCGGTTCCGGTTCCGCTCCTGCCACGACGGGCGAGTCGACTTTTCGCCAGCCGTTGGAAGCGGCCCACTGCTCGTGCTTGGGCACAAAGCCTGCCGTAACCGTGGTCGCTCGCCGTTTGGACGGCGCCCCGTGAACCGCTCCCTGCACGGACCACTGAGGATTGGCTGAGCCGAGCATCACTTCGCGTCCAGCCATCTCTTGCGATACGGCCGTCGACTCATGACCGATAGACGCAGCACCGAACGCGAATGCGAAAGCGGCAGCAAAGACAAGCGGAAGCAAACGCAATGACTTCATGATCGGGCCTCATGGGCGAATCCCGGTTCGCTCGCAACAGAGCATCCGGGCACGCCCACTTATCGGATTCTTCCCGACCGGAACTTTCGTTAAAGTCAATTTAATCAGAACAGGCGATGCAGACTGCCTGAATTAACTCGCATGAGTATTGCGATCGCGGGCGGTTGTTTTGGCGCAAGTCCTTTTGAAATAAGTCATTGTGATGTGCTGGGACGGAATTTTTGCGAATTCCGCTACGGGGGCGTTCGTTGGTGACGCTGGGCGACTTGAGGAGACGTTGGTGCGGGGGAAGGCGGCGGAATTCTTGCGAATTCCGCTACGGGAGAAAGGATCGACGGACTGGAAGTCCGTCGTACGTTGCTTTTGGCGTTTGATTCTACTTCTTGGGTTTTCCGTGGAGCTTGATGTCGTCCCAGTCGGTCGTGTCATCGAATGATCCGAGACCAATGCGCCCCCAGGTGAAGGTGGAGTCTTTCGCGGTCATGACGGGAGTTTCCATGTCGTCGTAGTAGACCGCGATAGCGCCGTCGGCGACTTTGCGAATGACCTTGATCGTGTGCCAGCGATCATCCCACGGAGTGCCTGGGGTCGTTTTGGTCGAGATCTTTGTCCTGGGCTTGTCGTTGACGATGAAGATCTGGTTCGCGTGGTCATCCATCTGCTTACCAAGGTGCACATAATAAAAATGTGCCGGGTCTTGATAACCAAAGATCAAGACCGCGTCGCGGTGCCCGTAATCGGGATGAGTGCTAAGGACTCGCGCGGTCAATTCAAAGTCCTCGACGGGGTATTCCTTCAGCAGCGCCACATTCACCGGGCTGCGATGCGGCGGTTTGTACTTGCCCTGTTTGACAAAATGACTGAAGACGTGATTTCCCTGGTCAGCTTTTACTTTCCAGTGAGCCGAGTCGAACGGCGCCCAAGCATCGGCGCCTTTCTCGAAGTCGTCGGCGAAGATGAGCGGCAGCTTGCCGTCCTGAGCGAACAACAGACTGGGCGCCGACACGCTGAACGCAACGAGCGCTAGCTGGACCATGCCGCTGAGTAGACGGGGAGATTGAGGCAAGAGAGAGAAACAACGGTTCATGACAACTCATGCTCCTGAAGTGAGTGACGTTCCCTGCCGGGGACTTGGCGAGCGGCTTTGAATCTAGAGAACCTGCGTCCCTCGGTCAATCTACGCCGTCCGCCGAGTCTGCGGTGGGTTTTCCGACCACTAAGAATCTACTGTTCCTCCCGACTGTAGCGGTTCGATGAACGACTGCGGGTGCCGGAGACCGCGCGGCGGTGATTCGACACTTGGTGCGACTCAAGGGACGTACGCACCAACACACATGTTGGCAGGGGGAATGAACCATGATGGTCAAGGCTCTGGGGTGTTTCGTCGCGGCCGTTTGCTTGTTGACTTGCGCGGCAGGAATGGCACAGACGCGAGCCACTCCGGCACGCTACTACACGGCGACGTATGGCAGTCCAACAGGCGCCTATTCGTATGCGGGTTATCACCACGGTGGGTGCGCCGATTGCGGCGTGCCGGGCCCAGCCTGCGGCTGTGATTACGGATGCGGCGGTCCAGGCCGTTGCCACGGCTGCCATCGCTGCTGCCCGAGGATCATTCCCGCGCTGGCACGCGGAGTCGGCGCAGTGGCCGACTTCGTGGGCTGCACGCTCGATGTGATCTTCTGCCATCCCGGCGGAGGCTGCGGCGGCTGCGGGCCTCGCGGTTGCTGCTTGCGTCGCCCGGCATGTGGAACCTGCTGCGGCGGCGGCAGCGATTGCTGTGATGGCGGGTTTGACGGCTACGGTGGCGAGGTGATCCATGGGGAACCGATGGAAGCTGTCCCCGCTGGCCCTCCCATGCCTGCCCAGGCTCGCGTCTATCGTCCTCACACGACCACTCGCGCCATCGTCTCGCCGAAGGCCGCTGGCGCCTACCGCACCTCGTCGACGAAGCGACCCGCGTATGCCACGAGCCAAGCCTCGGCTCAGGTCGAGCTGTCGAAGTCGGCCGGTGCGCCGCGCGAATTGCGGGTGGACGAAGCGAACGCGGTGGCCTTGAATCCGTTCGGTGACGAAGAAGTCGCGGCGCCCGCTCAAGCTCCCTCGGCGCCGAAGAGCACGGTGCGTTCCGCCAGCCCGACGACGACCAAGTCGGTCGCCGCTAAGGCGCCGAGCCGCACGGCTCCCGCCAACCCGCTGCGTAAGTAAGCTTCCCGATTGCGATTCTGGAGCGTGATTCTGGATCGCGATTCGCGGAAAGTAACAGAGGCTGAGGGCGTTTGCTCTCAGCTTTTTTGTTTTAGCGCCCGGACGACATAGTAGGAACGAACCGCGAGCAATTCGACGTCGTCGAATCGATCGGGCAGCGACTCGGCATACCACATCGGCTCCTTGGTGACGACCAGCAACTGGCCAGCGGGCCTGAGTGCGTGATAAGCCGCATCGACAAACAAGGCGGCCAGCCGATGGCGGGAATAGTAGGGGGGGTTCGCGACCGCGATGTCGTACTCCCCAGGAGTATCGCACCGTCCTTCCGACTCGACTCGAGCTTCTATGCCCGCCAACTGATTCTCCTCAGCGCCGGCTTGCAAACACGCGACCGCTCGCGGGTTTGAATCGATGGCATGGACATGGACTCCGGGGCCGCGAGCGGCAGCGGCCAAGGCCACCGGTCCGGCGCCACAGCCGATTTCGAAGATTCGCTGGCCGGGTGCAACCTCCAGCGTTTCCATGAGGCACCGAGCCCCGGTGTCGAGTCGGCGGTGACTAAAGACGCCCGGGCGACTCTTCGCTCGCAACAGCCGGCCTTGATCGCGAAACGCGAACCAACACGAATAGTCCTTGAGCTTTTTCAGGGGAGCGGTCTTTATTCCCGTATAGCAGACGCCCAAGGCATGTGTTCGCGTCCGGAATTTGGGGAACAGTTTTTCGAATTCTCCTCGCAGCCAGCGATCGGCGCCATTGTCAGTGGACGCCACGAGTTGCCCCCCCGTCCGTAGCGATTCGTGCGCCGTCTGCAACGTCTCTCGCACTAATTCCGCATCGCCATGGGCGGAAAAGGGGAGCATGACGAGGTCGCATGAAGACTTAGCCACCGGCGGATCGCACTCGCAGGTAATCGCCAGCGTTGCGGGATCATTGGGACGTCGGGCGAGCCGCGTCTGGTGGAGATCGAGAAAGTTACAGACCACGCTCGCCGACGAAGGCGTTCGCTGGGCCAGCAAGCGAGCTAATTGCCCTCGCCCCAGCGAGCCGCACCAGATCCGGGGCGAAGGCTGATCGGCGAGAATCGCCTCGAGCCATTCGTCGCAATACTCCATCAACAACAGTTCGGAGGGGCGAGGGGCGGGTAAATCGGTTCCTTCAGAATTGGTTCCCCCATCGGCCGACAGTTCGCTGGGTAGATCGGTAGACAGTTCGGCGGACGAGTCGGCGATCGGGTCCGAAGAGGACATGCGAGAATTGCTCGGAAATCGGCCAGGGTCGTAGCAAGCGGAGCGGGAATATAGAGAATCATGGTAGATCCATTCTTGACTCCGAGGAAGGTAAGCTCGCGATGAAATTCCGCACTCAGACGATTCACGTCGGTAATTCGCGCGACCCGAGTACGGGCGCCGTCGTCCCCCCGATCCACGTTGCTTCAACCTTTGTCCAGCCGGGGGCCGGCGAGTGGGGTGAGTTTGATTATTCCCGGAGCGGCAATCCAACTCGCAAGCGGCTCGAAACGACCCTAGCGGCCCTTGAATCGGGTTGCGGCGCGTTGGCCTTCGCATCGGGGATGGCGGCGACTCATTGCGCCACGATGCTGCTGTCGACCGGCGACCACATTCTCGCGGGGACCGACATCTATGGCGGGTCGTATCGTCTCTTTCACAAGGTGATCAATCGTTCGGGTATCACGGTATCGCTGGCCGACAGCACGAAGCTGGATGAATTCGAGGCGGCCATCACCCCGCGCACTCGCCTGGTCTGGATCGAAACGCCGGGCAATCCGCGCCTGACGATCACCGACATCGCGGCATGCGCCGAGATTGCTCATCGCCACGGCGCCCTCTTGGGGGTCGACAACACATTTGCCTCCCCCGTGCTCACTCGTCCACTCGAGCATGGCGCCGATATCGTGATGCACTCGGCGACGAAGTACTTGGGCGGGCATAGCGACGTTTTGGGCGGCGCGTTGGTTGTTCGAGACAAGTCGCTGTACGACCGGCTATATTTCCTGCAAAACGCCACGGGCGCCGTCTTGGCCCCCTGGGATTCATTCCTACTTGCTCGTGGCATCAAAACGCTCGATATCCGGGTGCGGGAACAGTCGCGCACAGCCCAGCAGTTGGCGGAATGGCTGGCTCAAGACCGACGAGTGAAGCGAGTGCTCTATCCCGGTCTTCCCAACCATCCGGGACACGAACTGGCCGCTCGCCAAATGCTCGGCGCATTCGGCGCGATGCTGACCTTCGAGCTGGATGGCGACTTCGCGAAAACCAAGCGAGTCGTGCAGGCGACCCATTTGTTTCAGCTGGCGGTGAGCCTAGGGGCCGTGGAGTCGCTGATTGAGCAGCCGGCATCGATGTCGCACGCCAGCTACGACGCGGCCGCCCGAGCGGCTCACGGGATTACCGACGGTTTGATCCGGCTCTCCGTGGGCCTGGAAGATTTCGAGGATCTGCGAGACGATCTCGATCAGGCTTTAAATGTGTAGGGTTGCGGATGGCAGCCCGCTCGCTTCGCGAGCGGTTAGTCGCGTGACCGGCAAGCGTCCAACGCCGCCAGCCAAGTCGCGTCGTGGGTCGAATGATGTGCGGTAGTCGCCGCTCGACGGACTGGAAGTCCGTCGTACAATGGTAGCCCGTTCGCTTCGCGAGCGGTTAGCCGCGTGGCCGGCAAGCGTCCAACGCCGCCAGCCAAGTCGCGTCGTGGGTCGAATGATGTGCGGTAATAGCCGCTCGACGGACTGGAAGTCCGTCGTACATTGGGAGTGGCGACGGACTGGAAGTCCGTCGTACAATTAGCCAGGAGCCCCTATCGTGCGGCTGACGAATACAGTTTATCGCGTGATGCGTCGTTGGTTCGGTACTAGCGAAACGGCTGGAGGCGGTAAGACTCGCCAATCTGTTCGCCGCCGCCGCACACTTGCTCTCGAACCGCTCGACAACCGCGAGTTGCTCGCCGCGGTCGCCGACTTGGTCGCTTATCGCCCTCAAACCACTCACTTCAACTTCGCGGCCTATCCGGTCGCGGAGGCGGTGGAAACCGATCCCGCTCAAGGGCCTGGGATTCGGATCAACGGCGACGACGACAACGGAAATCGGCGAGCGGACTACCTTGATTCCACCACTTCGACGGCGGGCGACAACGACTTGGTGCGAGTCGATACACGCGGCACGGGCACTCAGTTGACACTTGCCTGGACGGGCCCGTTGGCGGTTTGGACGACTCGCACCAAGAGTGCTCCCGTAGCCAACGGCGCCAAAGTTACAGCAGGCCAAACTCTCTGGGTGGAATACACCAGTCAGACTCATTCTTCGGCCAACTCAGCGGCCATGACGCTCTCCGTGGTCGACGCGGCTAGTTCGACGACCGCGACGGACCAGGTCGTGTTTCACAGTTTCCGCAGCGAAGTCATCATCATTGGAGGCAATTCCCAGGAACCCAAAAACGTAGGAACCGCGGGGCTTGGGATCTTCAACCTGGGAGCGTCACTCTACGCACGCGGCTACGACGTCCAATTGTTTGCTCATGGACAAGTCCAATCGACGGGTCGCGGCGCAGCCTACGATGAGGTGGCGAGTGCGGTGCTCAATCGCAACGTCGACAACGTTGCCATACTGGGGTACAGCTGGGGAGGGGGCGCGACCTATGAATTAGCCGCCGGACTCAAAGCCAACTCGGCGCTGGCCGCCGCGGGCTACCAACTCCAATTCACCGCCTATGTCGACGCCATTCGCCACTACTCGCTATCCGCCGAGACTCGCCTGCCGCCTGGGGCGAAGTTCTTGCAGAACTACTATCAGCGACGCGATTTCTTGCTGAAAGGCAATGCCGCGAGCGGCGCCAACAACGTGAATGTGACCAGCACCGCCTGGGGCGCCAGCCTCTCGCACACGACCATCGACGACAGTCCGACTCTTCATGCCGACTTGATCAACGCCCTGACCACTCGCGTGGTGGTGTAGCGCCGCCAGTAGTCCGACATCACTTTCCCCGCAACTGTTGATCCAGCCAAGCGAACGCTTCGTCTTGCATGGGAATCGTCCAACGGTGCGGCTCGTCGTAGAACTTGCCGCGAAACTGATCCGCGGCGTCCGCGGAGCGGTAGAGTTGCTCGATTCGCGCGACCGATTCGCGCATGCCTTCGAGTGGAAAGAGTCGATCTTGTTCGCATTGTTGCACGAACAGCGATCTCGGGGCGGCCAGCGCGGCCAACTCGGGGAAATCCACCAGACGGTGCAGTCCAGGGAGAAAATGAACCCACGAGTGGGTATCGACGTGCGCCCGCAGCATGGGTCGCATGGACGACATGAAACCGACTACGCACGCCGCTCGTATCCGTTCGTCGAGCGCCGCGAGATAGGCTGAACGATAGCCGCCCATCGAGATGCCGCTGCAGCCAATTCGCTCGGGATCTACGTCTGGGCGAGTCGCCAAGTAATCAATCGTACGGCGGTCGTCGTAATTGACGACTCCGGGCCAAGTCGCGCCAGCGAGTACTAAACTCTTGGCGAGCGTCGATTCCTTGCCTCGGCATTTAGCATTGAGTCGCTGAACATCGTCGAGCGAGTATTTCGAGCGATCCCAGCCCGATGGGAGATCTTCGTCCAAGAGCACTCGACGCTCTCCGAACATGAAGGCATCGATCGACATGACCACAAAACCGCGCCGCACTAGTTCGGTCGCGGTGGGGCGACGATCGTAGTTCTGTTCGTGGTATCGCGTCATCGCGGGATGATTGTCGCCCAGGTCGATGACCTTCTCTTTACCAAACAGGAACATTCCGCCGTGTGAATGAAGGTCGACGATCGCGGGCGCTCGACCGCGGAGGTTCTTGGGAACGAGCACATAGCCCGCAATACGAAACCACGGGGTGGTCGAAAACACCACTCGCTCTCGCACATGATCGTCCCGTTCGACGCGTTCGATGACCTGAGGGTTCATGTCGACTCGTGGAGGATCGTAACTGAGCGTCTCGATAACTCGACGGCGAGCCTGCTGGCGAAACGCCTGATCGAATCGCTGGTCGGCGCCAGGGGGAATCAGCGACGCTCGCCACGAGTCGGCGATTTGCGCGAGGAAGTCGTAATTGGTTCCTAGGTCCGCTTGGGAAGGCGCGAGCGGCCGAGTGGGATCGGGGGGTGGCGCGGCGGAGACGGAGGAGGCGTGATCCAATTTGCTCAGTTGAGTCGCCAAGAGGGAGGTGACGCCAAGCGACGATAGAAAATGACGGCGGGCGGTCAGATGATCCATGGGTATTGATTCTCCGACGCAGTCTTTAAAGGGGGGTGAGCGACGGACTAGAAGTCCGTCGTACGTAGTAGCCCGCTCGCTTCGCGAGCGGACAGCCGCGTGGCTTGCGAGCGCAGCATACCTTCAGGCGAGACTCATTGCGGGCTGATTACTGCATGGAAAACACCTCGGTGCGGAACGGGTCGACGGACTAGAAGTCCGTCGTACGTTTGGATCGACGGACGGAAAGTCCGTCGTACTTTCGTCGACGGTCGCGATAGTCTAGCGGGCGGCGGGGAAGAAGGGAATTTTGGCGAAAAACCATTGTTTCGAGGCCTGCGGTTGTGGTGAAATAGAGGCCCCTAGGCGAGGCAGATCGGCGAATCCTTCGTCGCACGAGGCTTGCCCCGTCCAACCGTTCCGCCGCCCGATACTCATTCCCCCCTTCAGCCTCGCATGTCACCGAGTCTGCTCGACCATCGCCGCTTGATTGTATCGCCGCGTAGTCGCTTGGCGAGCTTGCCCTACCTGGCGCTGCTGGCGGCGGCTTGCCTGACCATGAGCCTGCCGCAGATCAAGGCGGCCGATACGCCAAGAACACAGGGCGATAAAGCGCTGGCGGAATCGTTGTCCCAGATCAATGACGCGCTAGCGGACCATTGGACAAGCGACTCGTTGCAGGCGGCGGAACCCGCGGCGCCCACGGAATGGCTGCGGCGAGTGACGCTGGATCTGGTGGGAAGACCTCCGACGGCCGCGGAGGTCAAGCGACTCGAGTCGGACAAGAATGGAAAGACGAATCCCACCGAGGACCGGCAAGCGACCGTCATCGACTCGCTGCTCGATAGTCCCGAATTCGCCCTGTATTTCGGGACGGTGTTGGACGAGTTGATCCAAGGGAGGCAAGCTGGTTCGGAGCAGTTCGTCGATTATCTGCGCCGGTCTCTGGTCGCTCGCCGGTCTTGGGACCACTTGTTTCGCGAAATTGTAGGAGGTCAGTCGGAAGCGAAAGAGTCGAGCGGCGGGCTCGCGGCGGCGCTCTTTTACGACAAGCGATCGAAAGACATCGACCAATTGACGGTCGATACGGCTCGAGCTTTCTTCGGCGTCGATATCTCCTGTGCTCGCTGCCACGACCATCCGCTGGTCAGCGACTGGACTCAATTTCACTACTATGGCCTAGCCGCCTTCCTCCAACGACCGGCCAGCGGCGGAAAGGGCTCGGAGAAGGCCGGCAAGGACGCAATCGTTGAGGTGAAGTTTGTCGCGCGCGACGGTAAAGAGCAAACCGCGACTCGCATGTTCCTGACCGGAAAGAAACTGGATGTTTCCACCGAGCCTGCGGAGAAGGAACCGGCGCCCTCCAGTCGCGAGCGGCTGGTCGAAATGGCGATCGAAGACCGAGCGTTTCTCAGCCGAGCTTTTGTGAATCGTCTGTGGGAGTACTTTCACGGGCGAGGCCTGGTCGAGCCGGTCGATCAGATGCACTCGGGCAACCCTGCCTCGATTCCCAAGGTTTTGGACGCTTTGGCCGATGATTTTGCTTCATCGGGTTACGATGTGCGGCGAGCGATCCGGCTGGTGGTGCTCAACCGAGCTTATCGAGCGACCAGCCGCTGGGAAGGAGCGTCGCCGATCCCCGAGTCGCGACACTTCGCAGTGATGCGTCTCAAGCCGCTGACTCCACGTCAACTGGCGTTATCGTTGGTCGTCACGGTCGGCGCGGAAGCGACCGACGAGCCGTTGAAGACGGACGAACGTTTGGAACGAGTGCTGGGGACTCCGGGGATTGCCCGCGGCCGACGCTGGTTGGAGTGGGAGAGCAAGACGCCCTCGCTGGTCGGCATGCTGGACCCGCGCATTGCCGCTTTTCAGAGCAGTGCGCGCGAAGCACTGTTTGTCTCGAACGGCGAGGCCATTCGTCAGCTGATCGGCGCGGGGGAGAATAGCTTGGCGAACCGGGCCGCTCAACGGACCGACGACCAGCAGGCGATTGAACTGGTGTTTCGCACCCTTTTGCAGCGGTCTCCCGACGATGACGAGTTGCGGACATGCAAGGAGCGATGGGCGGCGTCGCAGTCCGAATCAACGACGAGTCGGCCGACACGCGTCCAGTGGTTGGAAGAGTTGATTTGGGCAGTCACGGCGTCGGTTGAGTTTCGTTTCAACCACTGAGTTCCGACGAGAGTTTTGTTGCGGGGAGAGCCAAGACATGCGGGACGGAACGACAGCGCACGAAGCGAGCCACGCCTTGCATCGGCGAGCGATCTTGCGCGGGGCCTTTGCCGGACTGGCGTCGACCGTGGCTTGGTCAGGCCCTGGTTGGAGCGGCGCTCGTTGGGGCGGAGTTGGTTTTGGCGCCGAGGAAACGGCCTCGCGGGATTTACGTCAACGCGGCAAGCGAGTGATTTTCCTGTGGCTCGCAGGAGGTTCCAGTCAATTCGAGATGTGGGACCCGAAGCCTGGCCGCGATACGGGTGGCCCTTTCCGTTCCATAGCGACAACGATCCCGGGGTACCATGTTTGTGAGTTGATGCCCCAAATGGCGAAACTGACCAAGCAGCTCGCCGTGGTCCGGTCGTTGAGCACAGGATTGTCGGAACACGAGCAAGCCGCCGACCTGATCAGCACGGGGCGTCCCAAGGAAGCGGCCTTGGAGTATCCGGAGATTGGCGTCGTGTTGGCCAAGGAATTGGCGCTCGCGGATAGCCAGCTGCCCGACTACGTCTCGTTGTTTACGACCAGCGAAGGACGGCGTCGCCCGCGCGTGGGGTTCTTGAGCGCCAACCATTCTCCGTTGCTGTTGGAACAAGGGCTTCGCCCGGAGTATGTGGCCTTGCCGCCGGGCATGAGCGAGACTCGACACGTGGCTCGCGAGGATCTGCGCCGGTACTTGAGCGACCGATTCGCTCGCCAACGAGCGGGCGGGGAATTGGCCGCGGGTCACAATGCGGCGTACCAACGAGTGCGTGGGTTGATGGCCTCCGACCATCTGTTCAACCTGGAACTCGAACCAGCCGCGGTTCGGGACCGCTATGGAAAAACGCCCTTTGGCGAGCAGTGCTTGTTGGCCCGGCGGTTGGTCGAAGCGGGCGTTCCGGTCGTCAAAGTGGCACGAGGATTCTGGGATAGCCATCACGATAACTTTGAGAGTCATCGCGAACTGGTGCCAGATTTCGATCACGTGTTCAGCGTTTTGCTGGAGGACTTACGCGAGCGCGGGCTGCTGGATTCCACGTTGATCATGGTGCTGTCCGAGTTTGGACGCACCCCTGTGATCAACAAGGACATGGGTCGCGACCATTACGCGGATGCTTGGTCGATGGTGGCGGCGGGCTGCGGAATTCGCGCGGGGGTCGTGTACGGGAAGACCGATGACGACGGTAAGACTGTCGTCGACGGGAAAGCCAACGCCAGCGACTTGGCGGCCACGCTGTACCGAGCCGTCGGAATCGATCTGAAGAAGGAGTATCATTCCGGCCTGCGACCGGTGCCCGTGGCGAAAGAGGATGCTCAACCCATGGAGGGAATCCTCTCATGAGCGACTCAAACACGGCTGAAAAGAAAACGTCCGACCAAAAAACGGCTGAACAAAAAACGGCTGAACAAAAGCCGCTCGACCCCAAGAACGCCAAACTGCTGGCGTCTCGTCGCACTCCCCTGGCTCTACTGTCGCTGGCATACGACGAGTTGTCAGGGCGGTTGTATGGGGCGGGGCTGGACGGCTTTCTCTACCAGGTCGATTTGGCGAGTTTGGGAGAGCGAGCCGAAGCCGTGGAAAAGGCCTCCGAGAAGACGGCGGGGAACGCCAAATCATCGAGCCGTTCCCAGGACCAGAAAGGCGAGAAGCCCGCGGCGGAGCGTCGCTGGAAATTGCACGACAACTACGTTTCCTTCATGCTGCTGAGTGGGTCGACCCTGGCGACCGCCAGTTACGATCGCACGATCGCCTGGTGGGATCTGGCGAACGGGAATCGCATCCGGAGCGTGGAGGCTCATGCCGGTTGGGTTCGGCAGATGACGTCGATTCCGGGCGGTCGATGGCTCGCTTCAGTCGGCGATGACATGACGGCCAAATTGTGGAACGTCGAGTCGGGGGAATGCGACCGCGTTTTTACGGGACATGCCTCTCGAACTCCCCAGGGATTTGCCACTGCTCTTTATGCAATTGCGTCGAGTCCGGGGGGCGAATGGCTGGCCGCGGCGGATCGGGCGGGAGCTTGTTTGATTTGGGAGACGATGACCGGTCGAGTCGTCAGCCAATTCGCGGCGGCCGACTTTTACACATACGATGTCACGAAACGAGCTCGTTCCATCGGCGGAGTACGTGCGTTAAGGTTTTCGCCCGACGGCCGACAACTGGCGGTGGCTGGCATCGGTCAAGTGACGAATGTCGACGGTTTCGTGGGGCCATGCCGAGTAGAGCTGTGGGACTGGCAGGCGAGTCGGCGGGAGTATGTCGGGCAGGCGAAGCACCAAGCCATCCAAAATGCGATCGCGTTTGGGCCCGAGAACTGGCTGATCACGACGGGCGGCGGTGATGGCGGCGGCAACTTGGCGTTTTGGAAGACCAGCGATCCAGCGCCGATCCATATCGCCAAACCCGAAGGACATCTCCACGGATTGGCCGTGCGTAGCGACGGTCGGGAGATTTACTTGGCAGGTCACGGCGGTTTCCAAGTGTGGAGCGTTTAGGACGTTCAGTCAGCGGGACGTTCAGACAGGGAACGGGAGTGAGATATGGCGAAGACCTTACTTGGCCTAGTCCTAGGAATCACGGCCGCGTTGTCAGCGGGCTGGCAGAGTCTTGCGGCCCAAGAGCGACCTCTCCGGGAGGTCATTGACGCGGAAGTCGAAGCGGCTTGGATGCGGGAAAGTATCTCCGCGGCGCCCGCGACGAGTGATTCCGAGTTTCTCCGCCGAGTATCGCTAGACTTGATTGGAGTGGTTCCGACGTACGACGAGACGGTTGCCTTCCTTGCGGACTCGGCCCCCGACAAGCGAGAAAAGCTTGTCGATCGACTGCTACAGGACCCCCGCTTTGCTCAACATCAGGCCGATCTGTGGGACTTGATCTTGTTCAGTCGTAATCCGCCGGGGCACGACACGGACAAGCGCGAGGGAATCCAGCGTTGGCTGCGAGAGCAGTTTGCGTCGAATCGACCTTACGACCAGTGGGCTCGGGAACTGCTGCGGGGCGAGGGGAATTCGGTCGAGCAAGGACCGCCGATCTACTTTGCCCAGTACCGCAACCAACCGGAAGACTTGACGGAGGTCGTGACGCAGACCTTCCTGGGGGTCCAGCTACAGTGTGCTCGCTGCCACGACCATCCTTTCGAAAGCTGGAAACAGCTCGATTTCTACGGTGTCGCTGGTTTTTTTGCTCGGCTGCAGATCGTCGAGGTGGGCAAGAAAGACAACTTGACGATGTACGCCTTGGCGGAGAAAAGCACGGGCGATGTGTTGTTCACTGGTCCGGCCAAGGAGCAGGCGCCGGGCAAGAAGGGCGAACCGGTGAAGCCCAAGTTTTTGCTGGGAGAAGCGCTGGCGGAACCCCCGTTGCCCGAGGGTTTCAAGGAACCGAAGTTCGAGAATAACAAGCAGCCGCCGAAGCCGTTGTTTTCCCGCAAGGAACAGTTTGCGGACTGGGCCGCTCGCCCCGACAACCCGTTTTTCGCGAAGGCGATTGCCAACCGAATCTGGGCTCAGTACCTGGGGCGAGGGCTGGTGCATCCGGTGGACAACATGAGTCCGTCGAATCCGCCGAGTCATCCGGCCTTGCTAGATGCCCTGACGAAATGGTTGGTGGACCACCAGTTTGATTTGCGCGGGTATATGCGCGAGATTGTGCTGAGCCGCGTCTACGGTCTGTCGTCGCGAGGTTCGACGGGCGAACCAACGCCTCAATGGTTCCAACATGGACGCAGCCGTCCGCTGTCGGCCGAGGAGTTGGCCGAGTCATGGCGAGTCGTAACGGGATTCGATGCGGCGACGAAGGACAAGCCTCAGGAAAAGAAACCTAATCGGTTTCGCCCCTTATCGGATGGCTACATGCTGCGGTTCTTCGGTCAGCCGACGAATGGGGTGGGCGATTTCCAAGGAGGGCTCGCCGAACACCTTTACTTGAATAACGGCCAATTGAGCAGCTTGCTCCTCAACTCGCCGGGAAGTCTGATGGGAGACGTGCTGAAGTCCGATCAACCGTGGGAGGCTCGAGTTGATCGGCTGTTCTTGCAGGTGCTCAATCGGCCGCCGGTCGCGGAAGAACGCGAGCGGATGGTTGCGTTGTTGGCGGGTGAAAAGGACCCTCAAGAGAGGTTGCGGGATGTGGTGTGGGCGTTGATGACTTGCAGCGAATTCCGCTTCAATCATTAGTGCTTGACGGATTAAGAAAAACGGGAGTAACGGGCATGAATCCGATATGTCGGCGGGCGGATCATTTGTCGCGGCGAGCTCTGTTGAAGGGAGTCATTGGCGCGGCGTCGGGCGGCGTCGTGATGAATTGGGGAGCACTCACGAGCCTGTCGGCGCTCAGCGAGGAAGTGAAGCGGCAAGGCAAGCACTGCATTTATCTATTCATGAACGGAGGCGCCAGCCAGTTTGAAACGTTCGACATGAAGCCGGGACGACCGACGGGCGGCCTGTTTCGTCCCATTTCGACCAATGTTGCGGGGACGCAGATTTGCGAACTGATGCCGAAAATGGCTCAGAAGATGGACCAGATCGCCGTCATTCGCTCGATGAAAACCAGCGAGGTCGATCATCCGGGCGGAATCTACTTGATGCATACGGGCTACCGCCCCACCGCGAACGTCCGCTTTCCGGAGATTGGCGCGATCGTCGCCAAGTATCAGGGTCGACAGGGAACCGACCTCCCGAACTTCATCAAGATCTTTGGGCATGGCGGCGCCGGCGCGGGGTTCCTGGGCCCCAAATTCCTCCCGTTTGAAATCAGCCCCGAAGGGCAGTTGCCGACCTTCTCGGCGTCGAGCATGGAACCGGCTCGTGAACTGCGCAGGCACGAGGTTCGATCGTTCTTGGAGGATCGGTTCGCCGCGGATCGCAAGTCGGATGTGGCCGCCATGCATCGGGAATCGTACGAGGCGGCTCGACGCCTACAGAATGCGCACAAGGCCTTTAAGGTCGACGAAGAGTGGGAGAAGTACAAGCCTCTGTATGGCGACACCGCTTTCGGCAAACGCTGCCTGTTGGCTCGCCGATTGGTCGAATCGGGCGTGCCGTTCGTGGAGGTCGGGCAGAGCAGTTACGATTCGCATGCCGACAACTTCGACTGGCACAAGGGATTGGTGCCGCCGATGGAGTGCGCATGGGCGGGGCTGCTGACCGATTTGAAGGAGCGCGGGTTGCTCGAAAAGACGCTGGTCATTTGGGCCGGTGAAATTGGTCGCACTCCCCAGATTAACAATCGAGCGGGCCGCGACCACTATGTTCGGAGCTGGACCACGGCGTTGGCGGGATGTGGAGTAAAGGGGGGGCTGGTCTACGGCGCCAGCGATGAAGACGGGGTGGACGTCAAGGATAACCCCGTTACGGAAGGAGACTTCTTCGCCACGATTTACCAGGCGTTGTCGATCGATCCCTTCGCGGAAAATCTGGCGGGCGTGCGGCCGGTTCCGCTGGCGCCCTTTGGTTCCAAGGTGGTCCGGGAGATCCTGTCATGAAAGTCGAGAATCCCCAACTGCTTTGGCAATTGACGTTCGAGGGGGCTTGGCCCACCGCGGTCGCCTTCGTCGGCGGCAATCAACGAATCGTTGCCGGCAATCAAAACGGTCAGATGTTTCTGTGGGACTTGCCCGCGACGCCGCCAACATTCGAACCGGTAAAGAACAGCGAACGCAAGGCGCCCGACCTGCCTCCCATTCGTCGACTCGATGGTCACACCAACGGCGTGACGCGGCTGGTCGTTTCCCCGGATGGCAAAACACTCTACTCGTCGAGTCTCGATCGGACAATTCGCGAGTGGAAACCGGACGGATCGGCGGCGGGGAGCGACGAGGCGGTGTTGGACATCGACCAACGGCGGTCGAAGGCGAAACGAGAGCGGAAGGACGAGTACTTGACGGCGCCGGGCGTGAAGGTCGAGACCTTAGCGCCCACTCGCATGCTGACAGGGCACGAAGACTGGATCTTGTCGATGGCGCGGGACGCCGCGGGCCGACGCCTGATAACGGGCGACATGAGTGCTCGCGTGATCGTCTGGGATCTGGAACAGTTTCAGGAATCGGCTCGCTGGTCGGGTTTAACCTGGAATTGGATCCAGTCGGTGGCCATGTCGCCCGATGGCAAAGCGGCCGTGGTGAGCGAGCATCGCTACAAGCGGGATGACTTTGATATTCCCTCGGCCGCCTTGCGGGTCTATGACGCGACCAACGGCCAGGAAAAACTGGACATCCTGAAGTTGATGTTCCCCAAGTACAAGACAGACGACACTTCCTATGGCGGCGGGCAAATCTGGCGGAAGTTCGTGGCCATGGGCTTGGTGGCGGCGGACATTTCGCCGTCGGGACAGATTGTTGCCTTAGGGCAAGGCGGCGAAACCGATACGGGCAAAGTGCACTTGATCGAAGTGGAGTCGGGCAAGTTGCTGCGGTCGGTGTCGGGGCATCAGTATGGCGTGACCGATGTGAAGTTCTCGGCGGACGGCCAATACGTGTTGTCGACAGGCCGAGATACGACGTTACGCATCACTCGCGTTGATGACGGCAAGGAAGCGGCGGCCCTGGGAGCGCCCCGCGGCGGTCAATTCAAGGACTGGTTGTCGGCGCTCGCGATCTCGCCCGACGAGAGCTTGGTAGCAGCGAGCGATATCAGCGGCTTGGTGCAGGTGTGGCGTCTTGCAGGCGCCGCGTGATTCTAGTTGGACAGCGGCGGGCGGCCGACGATTGGGAAAACGCTACAAGGACCGGTGCTCTGATTCGAGTTCGTTCCACTCGGTCCTTGGAGACGGACTGGAAGTCCGTCGTACTTTATCTCGCGTCGACTTTGCGGCAGTAGGCTGCAATTTCGTCAAACGACTTGAAGCGATCTCGCATGGAACCTGCGGGGCCGCCTGAGCTTGCGGGCGCCGCATTGGTTGCCGCTGGCGCGGGCGGCGGCGATTCTTCTTGAGTCTCCGCTTCGGCCTCTGCCGGCGACTCCTCCTGTGCGGGCGGTTCGGTGGCCGGGGCGGCCGGAGCTTTGGCGGCGGGCGCTGCCGACTTGTTGGCGCGGGCGGCGGCCAGAATATCCGCGACGCTCATCTTCGAGGGATCTGCCTTAGCAGGCGCCGCTGCGGGAGCGGCAGGCGGTGCGGCTTTGGCAGCCGGCTTGTCACCCGCGGGCGCTGGTTTGGCTCCCCCGCGAGCGGCGGCCAGGATATCGGCCACGCTCATTTTCTTGGGATCGGCGCCGGCCCCGGCGGCAGGCTTTTCGGCGGCAGGCTTCTCCGCAGTCTTCTTTTCCGCGGCGGGACTTTTGGCCGCGGGCGCCGCGGCTGGCTTTGCTCCACCGCGGGC
Organism: Pirellulales bacterium; assembly: GCA_046349915.1. GTDB lineage: Bacteria > Planctomycetota > Planctomycetia > Pirellulales > Pirellulaceae > CAIXSC01. The sequence goes on from JAXMBL010000006.1 coordinate 349,743, forward strand.
GGCAGCCAGGATATCGGCGACCGAGGGCTTGCCAGCAGCTGGCTTTCCGGCGGCTGGGGCTGCCGCGGCTGCGGCGGGCTTTGCTTCCGCTTTGGCAGCCGGCTTGGCGTCGGCTTTCTTGGCAGGCTTGGCCTCTTCCTTGGGAAGGGGCGAGTCAATCACCTTCAGGAACGGGAGTTCAATATCGTACCAGCCGATATTGTTGTGCCCATCGAATTCCACGAGGGCTCGGCCGTTCATATTGATCGTCTTGATTGTGCCGGTCTGGCCTTTGAACCGGCGCAGTTCCGGTCGAGACTCGTCCACGACGACGTACTTGTCGGTGTACTGACGCTTCAGCTTTTCGATTTGCTCGAACATGGATAGTCGCGGCTCCTCCGGAGACAGGTCGAACTAATCGGCTATTGTGGCCGACCAGGGGGAGAAATCAAGGCGTCAGCGCCCCGCTGGGCCGCTAGACCATGTATTTGACGATTACAAGGGACATCCGTAGGATACCAGAGATGCCCGCTAGGAGGCCGGTTCACGAGGTACCTTCGCTAGGGAAAGCGCATTCGGCGCGGATGTCCTTCTACTCAAAATAGGACGTCCCGTTACGGCTCGAAGTCACTCGACCGGTGCTGCCGGTTGTGTGGAAAAGTGCGAGTCGGTTCTGCGTCGGATTTTTTGCTCGCGGGCACGCAGTGGTCTATATTCGACTTGGCTGAACTCCCGTAGCACCCATGGGCTTGAGGCCGCGGCGTCTTTTGCGCTAGCGGTTCTTCCGGTCCGGCAGCCATGTCCGACACCGATGTGACTAGCCCCTCCTGGGAAGACTTGCATGCCAGCCCGTTGGACCCTTCGCCGCACTGCCATCGTCGCCTTACGACTCGGCGCCCTCGCGTGCCTGGCCAGCGTGCTCGTCGGCATCTCGACTTTGAGTATCGCTCGCGCCCAAGACGGCTCGCTGCCCAGTTCCTCGTCAACCACCGCAGTGGGAAGCGTTCCGACGAGCGGGTTGTCGGCGGGCGACGTCGCCTCGGTGCTGGAACGTGGTCGACAGCTGGAACGGGAGCGTCGATGGGCCGACGCATTGACCTACTACGAAGACGCTATTCGCACCCATCCGACTCACCGCGAACTTTCCGACCGTCTGGCCTTGGCCAAGGCTCACTTCGACGTCTCGCGTCGCTACAGCGACACCAGCTTCGTCACGTCCCTGTCGAATTCCAAGCAGCGGGAAACACTCGACACGTACGCCGAGGTGCTGAGCAAAATCCAATCGCACTACGTCCAACCGCCTCAATGGCACGATTTGGTGCGGCAGGGAACTTTCCATTGGGAAGTCGCTTTGACGGAGCCCTTGTTCCTGCGAAAGCACGTCCCCAACGTGTCGGCTGATCTGATTAACGCCTGCCGACGCGAAGTGCGGCAGATTACCGACACGCGGGCTCCACGCAGCCGCACCGAGGCGCGTGACTTGGTCGCCTGGGTGGCGAAACTCGCTCAAGACCGCATCGGCCTCCCCAGTTCGGCCTCGATTCTCGAGTACACCTGTGGGGCTATGAACTCGCTGGACGACTACTCGGGTTTCCTTACCTCCGATCAGCTGGAGGATATTTTCTCGCAGATCGAAGGGAACTTCGTGGGACTTGGCGTCGAGTTGAAATCGGATGACCGCGGCCTGTTGATCGTCAGCGTCATTCGCGGCAGCCCCGCGGACAAGGGGGGGCTGCGGGGCGGCGAGCACATCGTGGGCGTGGACGGGCAACCGACAACGGGTAAGTCCACGGACGCCGCGGCGGATATGCTGAAAGGGGCCGAGGGGACCACGGTCGTGGTCGATGTTATGGACTCGAACGGCAATACACGCTCTGTGCGGTTACATCGAGAACGAGTGGACGTGCCAAGCGTGGATGAGATCAAGATGGTGGATGCGGAAGGCGGGGTGGGTTACTTCAAGCTCACCAGCTTCCAGAAGACCACCAGTCGCGACGTCGATGCCGCCCTGTGGAAGCTCCACCAGCAAGGCATGCGGCACTTGATCATCGACGTCCGCGGAAATCCAGGCGGGTTGCTGACGGCGGCCGTCGAGGTCGCGGACAAGTTCGTGGGCGAGGGCCTGTTGGTAATGACGCGGGGCCGGAGCGCCAACGAGGACCATGACTACCGAGCCAATACTTCGGGCACTTGGCGAGTGCCGTTGGTCGTGCTGATCGATGGTGAGTCGGCGAGTGCGAGCGAGATTTTTGCGGGGGCGATTCGCGATCATCGGCGGGGCAAGATCGTTGGGACTCGCAGCTATGGCAAGGGAAGCGTCCAGGGAATTTTCCCACTCACTTCTTCGTCGGCCGGCGTGCGTTTGACGACCGCCAAGTTCTATTCGCCGAGCGGTCTCGAGATCAACAAACGAGGCGTGTCGCCGGACGTTACGATCCGCACGACAGCGAAACCGGTCGGCTCAGAGATCTCGATCGCCGAGCAGGGGCTGGACGACGACGCTACACTGCGGGCGGCGATCCAGGTAGCTCGCGAGTCTGCGAATTCGCCGTAGGGCAGCCGTAACGGGTTCTCTCCTCGCTCCCTGCTCTCGGCTTGATCGAGAAGCGATGGACTAATTCCCCCCGCATCGGCTACGATTCGCCCGGCCGAGTGAATCTGTCTGTTTCCTCGGCGCTGCACTTATCCATCACGAGAGGGAGCGACCATGGGTTTGTTGAAGGAGTTCAAGGAATTCGCGATGCGGGGAAACGTCGTCGACATGGCGGTCGGCGTCGTCATCGGTGCGTCCTTCGGCAAGATCGTCACGTCGTTGGTGAACGACATGATCATGCCGCCGATTGGCCGACTGGTCGGAAACATGGACTTCTCGCAGCTGACCGTCAAATTGGGAGAAGCCACGAAGACCGTGACCGAAGGGGGAGCGACCAAAGAGGTAACCGAGCAGATTGTGCTGCGTTATGGTGCATTCCTCAACACGGTCGTCGACTTTGTGATCGTGGCCTTTTGCTTGTTTATCGTGATCAAGGGCATGAACACGCTGAAGCGACTCCAGGAGGGCAAGAAGCAGGAAGAAGCGGCGGCAGCGCCGGCCGAGCCGCCCGCGGACGTCAAGTTACTGACGGAGATTCGCGATCTGCTGAAGGCCAGCAGGGGGTAGTTGGTTGGGGCGTCCAGCCGCCGGGCCTGCCTTAGGAACCAACCGCACGACTTGACCATCCCACAGAGTGCGGAGGTCGTCGATGGACCACGTCTCGCGCCCAATCCCGGGGGTTGGGTCGGCGATTGCGACTTGGCCATGAGGTAGAAAACCCAGCAAAATGACGGAGTGCCCCGCGCCAGGACGCCAGCCCATTTCTTGATGAAGTTCCAGCGAACCTTGAGCGCCCCGCGGTAGGCCCACTCGCAGGATGACCGGTTCCCCAGCCAACTGCTGAAGTTGCTCGAGATTGAAGCGGTCGACCTGTACGTCCCAGGGGGAGCCGGCCGTTTTTCGCTTCAGGCCGTGATAGAGACCTTGCCAGGTGGTGCCGCGGCGAGTGAGGCAGAGTTCGGCCATCTCGCGCTCGCTGGCTTGGATGCCATGTCGAGTCAAGAGAGTCGCGGCGCAGGCAGCGGAACAGGTCGAAGGGGTGGTTTGGAGGCAAATTCCATCGGGCAGCCAAGCGGCGCCGCATTCCGGCGGAGTACCGACTAGTGGAGCGATCAGGGAGAGGCCCGCGGCCGTGAAGAGCGCCGAACTGCTCAATACTCGGCGCACGAGCCCTGTGTCGGTCCGCAGAGTTACCAAGGCGGCGAGCATCGCGGCCCAGAGAGGAAACCAATTGCCCAACACGGGGAGGCTTGAAAAAGGGAGTAATCGAACGAGCCAGAATTGATCCCAAACCGTTGCAATGTAGGCGGTCATGAGCGCCACGACCGACAGGGACAGCAGATTAATCGTACGCGACGAGAATTCTCGACCAATCCACAAGACGCCCGCGAACGTCATGGCGGCCAAAACTGTCATGAGGAGCAGTGCCCAGTACAGATCGGTCATGCTCACCGTCCTGTGCCAAACGCCCGTCGCCGTTTCTTGGCCTTGTCGCGGAGTCAGAGTTTCCGGCGAGGTTCCTGGCAAGGTCGGAACAACCGAAATCCGTACCGACTACCACAGCGGAGGCCAAAAGCGGAGAATGTGAAGGATTGATGAAAACCAGTTGAATACTCAACTCAACAAAAATATAGAACGGATACCTTCGCTGGTCGAGATGAGAAAATCAGGGAGTTTGGCGGTTTCGGTGATTTAGCTGGGGTGGGGCGGGGAAGAAGAGTGGCGTTTTCACGGCGCGGCAAGGTCGGTATTGTGTGCGAAAGACGAGTGCGCGTGGTTTGTTAAGCAGACAGGGGAGTTCATCGAGATGACCGAATACGATTTCAGTTCCGGCGCCGGTGACCGTCGTCAGCCGACCGTTCCTCAGGAGCCGTTCCACATTCGATTTGCGGAACGAGTGAATCGGCTGCCTCCGTATCTGTTTGGACGCATCAACGCGATGCTGTACCAGAAGCGCCGAGCGGGCTTGGATGTGATCGACATGGGGATGGGAAATCCGTCCGATCCCCCCGCGGAAATGGTGATCGAGAAGTTGACCGAGGCGGCTCACGACCCGAACAACCACGGTTACAGCAAGTCGAATGGCATTTTGAACCTGCGGCGCGAAGTCGGAGCCAAGTACTTGAAAAAGTATGGCGTTCGGCTCGACCCCGAGTCGCAGGTCATTACCTGCCTAGGGAGCAAAGAGGGCTTTAGCCACTTGTGTTTGGCGCTGATGGGCCCCGGCGATAACGCGATCATCCCGGCGCCGTACTTTCCCGCCCACATGTATGCGGTCGCCCTAGCGTCGGGCAACGCCATCGCGTTGGAAGTGGCCGACCAGGACAAGTTTCTGTCGAATATCGCGTTTACTTGCCAGCATCTGTACCCGTCGCCCAAGTTGCTGATCATCAACTACCCACATAATCCGTCGACGGTGACGGTAGACCCGAAGTTTTTCGTCGAAGTCGTCAAACTGGCTCGCCGGTATGGCTTCATGGTCATCAGCGATTTCGCGTACGCCGACGTGGCTTTCGACGGCTATCAGCCTCCCAGCTTCCTGTCGGCGCCGGGGGCGTTGGAGGTCGGCGTTGAATTCACGACGATGAGCAAGGGCTACAACATGGCGGGCTGGCGGATCGGCTTCTGCTGCGGCAATGCTGAGATGGTCCGGGCGCTTGGCACGATCAAGGGTTACTACGATTACGGGATGTTCCAGGCGATCCAGATTGCCGCGATCGTGGCGCTGCGTCACACCGATGCGGCCGTCGAAGCTCAGTCGCGAATTTACCAAGGGCGCCGCGATGTGCTGGTCGAGGGTCTCCGTCGGCTGGGCTGGACCATGGATGTTCCGCGAGCCGGCATGTTTGTCTGGGCCAAAGTCCCAGAACCATGGGCCAGTCGGATGTCGACGATGGACTTCGCGATGATGCTGCTAGAGAAAGGAAACGTCGCCGTCAGTCCGGGGACCGGCTTTGGGCCCGCGGGCGAGGGCTATCTGCGCATTTCGCTGGTCGAAAACGAGAACCGTTTGCGTCAAGCGGTCCGTCAGATTGCGCGTTGCTTGGACCAGCAGGCCAAAGAGTATTTTCCCGCGGGAACGGACGCCGCCAAGTTGGTGGCGGCCCAAACTGCGGCGGCCCAGACTGGCTCGCCTCAATCCCCTACGCCGCCGGCGTGATCGAAGAACTTGCCGCCACAGCGTGATCGGTCCTACGCGCTGAACATGGACCCGGCTATAATTCGCCGAATTCGGGCGGAGCTCTGCGCGCGAAGCGCAAAAAAAAAGAAGGGTTCCTGCTCGCCGCAACAGGAACCCTTCCGAATTGGCTGTCCGGGCTTCGGGTTGGTTACCTAAGCTCGGAGACCCACAGCCGTACTGAGGGTATCGGGACAATCCCCCGAGCGACTTGAGAGCCCCGCATAAGTTCGGCTTGTAGGGTGTATGCGCGCCGCGGCGCATACGCAAACTAAAACTGAGGAACGCACAATGACGACTCCTGCGAAGCTGGCGTTGGAAGATGGAACGGTTTTTACGGGCGAGTCGTTTGGCGCCGCGGGCGAGGTGGATGGCGAAGTGGTGTTCAACACTTCGATGACCGGCTACCAGGAGATTTTGACGGACCCCAGCTACCGCGGTCAGATCGTGACCATGACTTATCCCGAGCAGGGAAATTATGGGGTCAACGACGAGGATCTGGAGAGCGGGAAGCCGCATCTATCGGGATTCATCGTGCGTGAAGGAAGTCGAATCGCCAGCAATTTCCGCTCGCAAGGGACGCTGCACGAGTATCTCGCTCGCCACAACATCGTGGGATTAGCGGGCATCGACACCAGGTCCCTGGTGCGTCGCATCCGCAACAAGGGCGCCATGAAGGGAATTCTGTCGACGATTGATTTAGATGATGCAAGTTTAGTGGCGAAGGCGAAAGCCAGCCCCGGACTTGTCGGACGCGACTTGGTGCGTGAGGTGCTGCCCAGCCAGCCGCGAGACTGGAATGAGGGCCTGTCCAAATGGTCATGGATCGAGAACCTGGAAGCCGCTCCAGATTCCCCGTTGGCGTCCAAGCATGTCGTCGCGTTGGACTACGGCATGAAATGGAATATCGCTCGTCACCTACGGGCACTCGGCTGCCGCGTCACCATCTTGCCGGGAACCGCCACCGCCGACCAAGTTTTGGCGTTACAGCCTGACGGCGTGTTCTTGTCAAACGGCCCGGGCGACCCAGAGCCTCTCGACTACGCCATCCGCACGATCCAAGGAGTACTCGGCAAAGTACCGGTCTTCGGCATTTGCCTAGGCCACCAACTTCTATCGCTCGCCAGCGGCGCCAAGACCTTCAAGCTGAAGTTCGGCCACCGCGGCGCCAACCAGCCCGTGCTCAATCTGGAGAATGGTCGAGTTGAGATTACGGCTCAGAACCATGGCTTTGCCGTGGAAGAAGCGACGCTGCCCGCCAATCTCAAGATCACTCACCGCAACCTGAACGACGACACGATCGCAGGCGTGCGGCGGCTCGACGTGCCAGCCTTTAGCGTCCAGTACCATCCAGAAGCATCCTCGGGCCCCCACGACAGCAACTACTTGTTCAACGAATTTCGAGCGTTGCTGTCGGCCTAGAAAAGCGCCCTCCTGTACGACGGACTTCTAGTCCGTCGCTGCCTCCTCCTGTACGACGGACTTCTAGTCCGTCGATCCTGTCCACAACGGGGCTTGGCTAGCGGCAAGGGGCGAGCGTTGGCCCCATGGCTAACCGCTCACGAAGTGAGCGGGCTACTTCCGTACGACGGACTTCTAGTCCGTCGCATGTGGTGCTGGCGAGCAACGTGGGCGGATCTAGACACATTGCGACGGACTGGAAGTCCGTCGTACTTTGCTGACGCCACTTTGGCTACCGAGCGGCTGCGACCAGCCAACTCGCGATGAACCCCAGCCAGGGCAGCGTACCAGCCACGACCGCGGTCCGGATGATCGGGGCAGGTGGGCGTTGTGGGCGAATGCGGAGTACTAGGTAAGTCAGGCCGAGACAACAGGTGCCCGTGATCCACGCCGTAAAAGCAAGAACAAAGGGAATGAGGCTCACGAGACCTGGCACCTGATCCGCTCCGCCGAGTCCCCTGATGATACCCGCGCCAATCAGGGCCCCGAACTCGGCCAAGAGACACGCCACCAGCGACAACATCCACGCGACGGTCATGGCGTCGATCAGGCGAGGGTCGGCGTCCGAATCGGCCGACCTATCGTCGCTGCCGCGAGCGCCTGCGGCGAGCGTTTTGGTGGATTGCCTACCTTGGCGGCCGCGGCTGTTCTTTTTTGATCGTTGCTTCCTGCTTGCCATACGGTCCTGGCGGCGCCCGATGGGTTACGACTTCGACGTGATACTGCTGCGTAGCACCTTATCGGGTGTATTGGTGCACGGCAACATCCCCACATCGATCCGTAACCACCTTCACCATGTAACCGCAGCACCAACGGAAAACGACCACGGATCGACCAAACGCTCCGTGCCGTTCGACAATCTGGGCCGGTTCGTCGCAGCAAACCGGAATGCACACGGGAATGCAGACCATGCAGTCGCTGCAAGGGTCGCAATAAGTAAGCGTTGTTTGGTAGGTGGGACCGCAGCAGCGGCGAGCTCGTCCGTGTTCAAAATAACGAATGCAGCTGGGGACGCAGCAATTCCCCTTCTGGATCGGCGCCTGAACGGGGACCTGCACTTGCTTGTAACTTTGGATTTGCTGTTGAGGCGCCTTCTGAATCAGGGCGGGCCCCACCGAACGCGACTGAGCGGGTCGGATGTCGCTGGGTGATGCAACCCCCGATTCTTCGGGATCGGGCTGGAACCGAAACTCACGAGCTTCACTCAATGAAGCAGCGTTCGTCACCAAGCCAAAAACCAGGGCGGCGATACCCACAGACCAGCGAGCCAACGATGATTGAGACATGGTGATGTTCCTCAAGTAAGCGGTCGCGTCCCACGACCATAGCCTGAACTGCCCAATAGTTGCGTCTAGTCTATTTTCTCCAGACGTCAAAGTCTATCGGGCGTGGGAGAGCCCTTACCAGCGACAGGGTGCTGGTGAATTCCGCCCGTTGCGACAGCGAGAGATTCCCAGCGACTCACCTCCGACGCCTTTTCCAAGCCACCCTTGCTCGCCCAATGGCTCGCGCCTCACAATACTGTCTTGCGCGGCGTGTTGCTGGCGAACGGGTGTCGAGTCAGGGTGGACGGCGAGGATCAACAATGGAATGCATGAGTGTACGGGCAGCTCGAGAAGCCACGGCGATCGGGAAATCGGCGCGAATTCAAGGCTGGATTCGCACTCGACGCGATTCCAAGGGAGGATTCAGCTTCCTCGAGGTAAACGACGGGACTTGCCTGGCGAACCTGCAAGTGATCGCGGAAGCCACGCTTGCAAATTACGAGTCGGACGTAAAGCGTCTTGGCGCGGGTTGCAGCGTCACCATCGAAGGCGTGGTGCAAGCCTCGGGCGGTAAAGGCCAAGCCACGGAACTCAAGGCCAACTCCATCGTCCTGCACGGATTGGCGGACCCCGAGACCTATCCGCTGCAAAAGAAACAACACACCTTCGAAAAGCTCCGCGAATGGGCTCATCTGCGTCCACGCACGAACACTTTCGGCGCGATTGCTCGCGTTCGCAACCAAGTCAGCCGCTCGATCCATGACTTCTTCCAGGAGCAAGGCTTCTTGTACGTGCACGCGCCGATCATTACGGCGAGCGACTGCGAAGGGGCGGGCGCGATGTTCCGCGTCACCACCTTGGACGCCGAACAACCACCGCGAGTGGGCGGCAAAGTCGATTTCACTCGCGACTTCTTCCATCGCCCCGCTTTTCTCACGGTGAGCGGGCAACTGGAAGGCGAGATCTTCGCGTGCGCGCTAGGCAAGATCTATACCTTCGGCCCGACCTTCCGCGCGGAAAACTCGAATACTTCGCGACATTTGGCTGAGTTCTGGATGATTGAGCCCGAGATGGCTTTCTTCGAGCTGGCCGACAACATGGAACTCGCCGAACGCTTCTTGAAACGAGTGATTGGCGACACTCTGCGTGAATGCGCGGAAGACATGCAGTTTTTCAATGAACGCATTGACGAGTCGCATACGTTGCTGGACACCCTCAAGCAGGTAGTCGAACGCGAATTTGTGCGTCTGCCGTATACGGAAGCGGTCGAGATTCTGGAAAAGTCGGGGCAGCAGTTCGAGTACCCGGTCCGTTGGGGCATCGACTTGCAATCCGAGCATGAACGCTATCTCACCGAAAAGCACTTCCAGTCGCCCGTCATCCTGTACGACTATCCGAAGGAGATTAAGGCATTCTACATGCGATTGAACGGCGACGATCGCACCGTGCGAGCCATGGATGTCCTGGTGCCGCGAGTGGGCGAGATCATCGGCGGAAGTCAGCGAGAAGAGCGGCTCGACGTCCTTGAGCGTCGTCTCCGAGACTCGGGACTCGACCCCGCCGCCTACTGGTGGTATCTCGACCTGCGGCGTTTTGGCTCGGTGCCTCATTCAGGCTTCGGGCTCGGCTTGGAGCGATTGCTGTTGTTCCTGACGGCGATGGGGAACATTCGCGATGTTATTCCGTTCCCGCGTACGCCGGGCAACGCGGACTTTTGAACGAACTCACTTGGGCAGTGGGCATTGGAAGGCAGAAGGTTGGAAGCAAGAACAGGGAGACAGAGATGAATCGACGATCGGCAAGTTGGTTGGTAGTGGTTTGCGTCGGACTCGGGCTGATCCCAGGCTTGGCCGCGGGCGAGGAGCCGAAAACCGATTCGCTGGAGGTCATCAAGAAGAACGTGCAGGAGAAGAAGGCCGTGATCCTGGACGTGCGGGAGCAAAGCGAATGGGACGAGGGCCACTTGAAGGGCGCCACGCTGTTCTCGGTCACGAAGATTCGCGAAGGCGCCGACCCCAAGACAGCCGCCCCGGATGTCGCCAAGCCGGGCATGATCGTGTATTGCCACTGCCGAGCGGGCAAGCGAGCGGCGGACGCGGCCGAGTTGTTGCGGAAGAAGGGCTACGACGCCCGAGCAATCAAGGAAGGCTACGAGACGCTGATCAAGTCCGGCTTTGAGAAGGCCAAGTAGCTTGCCGAGTATGAGCCGCGGAGAGAGTTGGCCACGGAAGGACACAGAACGACACGGAAGACCACGGAAATTCTGATTGCTTGGCGCGATGACGCGAACATAAGAACGTGCTCTTCGGTGCGAATTGGCAAGCATGAAGGACGAGTTGCTTTTGGGGCGACTCGTCCTTTTTTTCTTGAATACCCTGCGTGACGTCAGGAACTTGACCGTGCTTTTTGCTTGGTGAGTCAGCCATTGATGAAGACAGAAACACCGATCTTTCCGTGCGTCGCGTGTATGAGTGTTGTTTTCTAATTGGACGACGATTTCTCGTCGCTCGAAACTGACTTCAATTAGTGACGATGAGTGAAGATCAGTGTTCTCATTACTCGCCCTGACGAATTGGGAACACTTATCTTCACTAATCAACACTAATCGGGGCAGGCTTCCTGAGATGGCAAAGTTCCGAGGCAATGCCATGAAGCCCAACGCCCTCTCTGTCCTTATCCGTGTCTTCGGTGTGATCAGCGGTTAACCGACGTATGTACTCGACAGCCGTGGACTCGCCGAGCCCCACGCTGCCGATCTATGAGCCGCTTGTTCCAATTCGCTGCTTTCGGCCCGCGCGATACTAGCTTTGCGGTAATTCAACCGAGTAGACTTTGGGATTCGCGGGGGAGCGGGCGGGCCTGTAGAGGGCGGCGTCCGCGTCCAACCACTGGCCCTTCCATCCCACTCACCATTTGTCCCACCCCTCAACGGCGTGCTGGCGGAACCTCGCGGCGATCGCGGTCTGGTTCAACTCCGGCGCACGCGTGGCAAGCGAGAGGTCCTCATGAATAAGTCGCCCGGTGCAGCTTCGCTCGAAACATCGTCGGGGAATGCCCCCTTGAGTCGTGGTGCTTGGCTGGCGCTCATCGCCGCTCTACTTGGTTGGATGTTCGACGGCGCTGAAATGGGCGTCTTCTCGTTGGTCGGCCGCCCTGCTCTGCAAGACTTGCTGCCTCCAAGTCCCGAGCGGGAACAGCAGGTGGCGACTTGGTTGGGCGTGATCACGGGTCTATTCCTGGTTGGCGCAGCCACGGGCGGCGTGCTGTTCGGTTGGCTGGGAGATCGCATCGGTCGCGTGCGAGCCATGACCATCAGCGTCCTCACCTACGCCCTCTTCACTTCGCTCTGCGGCGCAGTCAACTCCCCCTACCAACTCGGCATCATGCGGTTCATCGCCTCGCTCGGCATGGGCGGCGAATGGTCGCTCGGAGTCGCCTTGGTCATGGAAGTCTTCCCCGGCCGATCGCGAGCGTTCATGGCTGGCCTGATCGGCGCCGCGGCGAATGTCGGTTATCTCATGGTCGGCATCGTCGGCCTCGGCATCACCAGCGTGCGTTCCAGCCTCGAAGCGTTGGTCAGTGGACTCGGCTTGCCACCCTGGCTGGCGGAGCGTTTGGTCGCGAATGACTGTTGGCGAGTGATGATGATTCTGGGCATCGTCCCCGCGCTACTCACCTTCTTCATCCGAATCTTTGTCCCCGAATCGGAAAAATGGGAACAAGAGAAAGAGAAGGGAAGCACTTCGAACTGGGCGACACAAGACCTTTTCGGGGTTCTTCTCGGCGCGCTCGGCCCCGCCCTGATGGTTTATCTCTACGCCTACCCCGCCACGACCGTGGGCGGAGAAGTCCTCTTCCAACATTCGACCCCACTGCGGCTGGTCGCCATCGTCTTTGGACTCGCCCTCGCGATCATTGGCTACACCTATCCCGTCGTGCGATTCCTGCAACGTTATCGCGCGAGCGGCATCGGTGGCGCCACCGACATTTTCGGATCGACGCTCCGCCGGATGGCGCTCGCCGCCTGCCTCAGCGGCGTCGCCCTGTTGGGCACTTGGGGGGCCACTCAACAAGCTCCCTCTTGGGCCGATAAGATTGCCGATTCCGAGACGAAAGCGGCCCGCGAGAAGCTCGAATTGGCAGGTGACGCGGACGCCGCCAAAGCGCTCGCCAAACCGAAAGCCAAAGAGTACATGTTGATCTGGCTCTCCGTCGGCGCGATTGTCGGCACTCTCGCGGCCGCCTATCTGGGCGACCTCCTGGGCCGACGCAACGCCTACTTCACACTCTGCGTCCTCGCGTTTGGCTCGGTCATCCTGCTGTTCCAAACCAACACCCACTATGGGTCGTGGATGTTCTTCTCGGCCTTTATCGCGGGCACTTGTTCCGCCTCTTTCTACGGCTGGCTGCCACTTTACTTGCCCGAACTGTTTCCCACGAGCGTTCGCGCGACGGGTCAAGGATTCGGATTCAACTTCGGCCGCATTCTGGCAGCCATTGGATCATTCCAACTGGGCGGATTGGTGGCTCATTTCTCCGAGGGACTGCAACTGGGCCCCTGGAAACTAGCGGGAGGCTACGCCACGGCCTGTACGCTTTTGAGCCTAGTCTATGGCGTCGGCATGATCATCATCTGGTTCGCCCCAGAAACCAAAGGCAAACCCCTACCCGAATAACCCCAAGCCCAAGCCGCCGTTCGTTTTCTCTTTCCTTTCTCTTCCTTCCTCCTTCACCCTCGCTTCTTCCCTTCTACCTTTTTCCTTCTTCCTTTTTCCTTTCTTCCATGTCCAACCTACCCGCGTGGGGAAAAGACGACCTTCCCGAGCCATTGCCGTTCAACGCTCGGAATCTCTTCCGAGTGATCGGTCCAGGCGCCATTCTGCTGGCGGCCTCGATCGGCGGCGGCGAATGGCTAGTGGGGCCCGCGATCGCCGTGAAACATGGCCTGGGTGTGATGTGGATCGCGACTGTGGGCATTCTGCTACAGTTGCTCTTCAACCTCGAAGGAATCCGGTACACGCTGTATTCCGGGGAGCCCATTCTCAGCGGCATCATGCGGCTGAAGCCGGGCGCCAACTTCTGGGCGACGCTCTACATCGGACTCACCGCGGCTCAGCTCGGCGTCCCCGCACTCGCCTCTGGTTGCTCGTCGGTCGTCTTCACTTTGTTCCAAGGAAGACTCCCCGCGGAAGATGGCAGCGACCGCTGGACGCTGCTCTTCATCACCTATGGCGTCATCCTGCTCGCTTTTCTCCTCCTGACCTTCGGTGGCACGATCGAGCGCATGCTCGAACGCATCTCGTGGGCCATGATCGTCTACATCTTTTGCTTTCTCATCGCGGTGAATTTTCTGGCGGTCCCCTCAAGCCACTCGTTGGCGACCGCCAAAGGCTTCCTCAGCTTTGGCTACTTGCCCCAACAAGTCGACTGGTTGTTGCTCGCCGCCCTGGCCACCACCGCGGGCTCGGGCGGGATCGGCAATTTGACGATCACCAATTGGGTCCGCGACAAGGGCATGGGCATGGGAGGTCGAGTGGGAGCGATCCCGAGCGCGATTGGCGGCGAACACATCGCCCTGGAGCATGTGGGCAAAGTGTTCCCCGTGAACGAATCCAACCTGGCTCGCTGGCGCACTTGGTGTAAGTATGTCGTCGCCGACCAGGTTTTTTTGTGGGGCGCGGGCTGCTTCATCGGCATGTTTCTGAACGTGAACCTCGCCTCCGCCATCGCCCCTCCCGGATCGAGCATGGAGGGGCAGGCCGCAGGCGCTTATCAGGCCCGCTTCCTATCGGAACAGATTTGGAGCGGTCTCTGGTATCTGGGTCTACTGAATGGATTCTGGATCCTTTTTTCCACTCACCTGGGAAACACCGACGTCTTGGTGCGCACGGTGACCGATACGTTGTGGACATCGAGTAGTCGCGTACGCTCCAATCCGCGACTCGGCGTCGGCAAACTCTATTTCGCCGTTCTGGTGGTGTTCACGATTTGGGGAGTGGTCGTCGTCCACTTTGCCAGCGCCATGGCTCTCTTCAAAGTGTTGGCCGCGATCGCCGCCGTGGTTTTAGTGCCTGCCGGATTTCAGGTTCTGCGAGTAAACACCACTCTGCTGCCTCCTGAGTTACGTCCGTCGTGGTGGCGCCGAGCGGCGTTGGTCGCATGCTCGCTCTTCTACCTCGCGGTGACATGCGCCCTCATCTGGTCGCAAATCGGGCCGTACTTCGCCACGAAATAGGCCAGCCATCTGCGGCACGTCCCACCCCGCTAAACCAGCCCTTAAGGCGAATCTGTTTCCCTTGAGCCAGTTGACCGCCGGGGCGAGACAACGCATTATGGGCGGACTTTGCATTGACTGGCTTTCCCCCATGAGACTCCGACGAGCCGCGCATGGCGAACTCCTCGACATTTGAGGCGCCCCACCCTGGTTCACCCGCCATGCCTCGTTGGACCACGGGCGAGCTGGTTCCCGCCCCCTACTTCACTTGGCGGAATTGGCTGGGAATGATTGGCCCGGGACTCGTCATGGGCGCGTCGGCCGTCGGCGGCGGCGAGTGGCTCGCGGGTCCCGCCGTCTCCGCCAAGTATGGCGGCGCCCTGCTGTGGGTCGCGACCGTCAGCATCCTGTTTCAGGTGCTGTACAACATCGAGATCAGCCGTTACACGCTCTACTGCGGGGAGCCGATCTTCACGGGCAAGTTCCGCACGCTCCCCGGCCCCATGTTCTGGGTCTTCTTCTACCTGATGCTCGACTGGGGCTCGTTCTTTCCTTATCTGGTCGTGAACGCCGCCGTCACCATCGAGTCGATGTTTATCGCGAACTTCGAGCCCGATGGAGCTCACCGCTGGCTCCACCGCTGTGTGTCTTCAGGGCTCTACCTGTCCCTTGTGATCCCCTTGGTCGTCGGCGGCAAGGTTTATAACTCGCTGCGAGTCGTGATGTCGATCAAGCTGATCACCGTATTCGGTTTTCTACTGACCGTCGGCCTCTTCTTTTCTCAACCCACGCATTGGCTGGAGATTGTGAGTGGGTTGGTCAAGTTCGGAAACGTGCCGGTGGAGAGCGGCGAGGACCGCAATGGCAACGGACACTTGGAAGCGGGCGAGGATTTCGATGGCGACGGTCGGTTAGACGTCTCGGAACGAGCGATTCCGCCGACAGTCGACGCCGATGGCGACGGGAAACCCGAAACATGGGAACGAGATGCGAGCGGGAAGCTCATCAAGTTCGTCGATGAAGATGGTGACGGCAAACGCGACGGCCCCAATGTCGACAACATTTTTTTGTCGCTTTGGCGTCGAGGGGAGTTCCCGCGAGTCGATTTGTCGCTCATCGCCTTTATTGCCGGATTAGCGGCGATCGCGGGCAATGGAGGCCTGACCAATACTCCCATCAGTAATTTCACTCGCGATCAAGGCTGGGGCATGGGCTTCCATGTCGGCGCGATTCCCAGCATCGTCGGCGGCCATGGCGTCAAACTCTCGCACGAAGGGTGCGTATTTGAGGTGAGTGAACGGTCTCTGCCGCGTTGGCGATCGTGGTACAAGCACATTGTCCGCGACCAACTGTGCGTCTGGATGTGCGCGTGTTTTATCGGAGTCGCGTTACCCAGCATCCTGTCGGTCGGCTTCATTCCCAAGGGAACGGAAATCGACCGCTCCAAAGTCGCATCGCTCACCTCGACCGGCGTGGCACGAGTCGCCGCGAATCCGCCCGATACCGTGCTGGCCGGAACTCCCGCCTTTCGGTCGTGGCTCTCGGGAGAACGAGTGGGCTGGTGCTTCATGAAGGCCACTCTGTTGTGCGGCTTCCTGGTCCTCATGACCAGCATGATCTCGACGATGGACGGTTTTGTGCGGCGTTGGGTGGACGTCTTTTGGACAGCCAGCGCTCGACTGCGAAAGCTGGACGTGACCTACATCAAGTATGTTTACTTCGCAGTGCTGATCGGTTTCCAACTGGCGGGCCACACGGTCATCTGGAGCGGTGTGAAGCCAGGGCGAGTCTTCGAGCTGGCCACGACTGGCTACAACTTCGCCTTCGCGTTTAGTGCTTGGCACACCATCTTCATCAATACGAAACTGCTACCCCCGGAACTCCGGCCCCACTGGCTCATCCGCGCGGGCCTCGCGTGTGCGGGCGTCTACTTTTTGTTTTTGGGCGTCATGTCGGTGCTCGCTCAAGTCGGCATCGCGAAATAGATCGACGGACTGGAAGTCCGTCGTACTTGTTTTTGGTGCGACAACGTACAGCGTTAAGTGTCGCCGCCAGCTCGGCTGCCCAACGCTCGCCAAGCCCCTGGGTCGATATCGTCGTCGATGAACCCCACCGAACCATCGGCTCGCAAGGCATAGGCGCCGCCGTTGTGATAGCTGCCGAACGCGAGCTCCAACAAGACGCCGTCGAGTTCGGGCGAGTGCTTGAGTGAATTGAGGGGTGAATAGACGCTCCCTACGAACTCGGAAAACTCCGTGCCCCAATTCCCGCCATCGCACCGACAATCATCGACCTGCGCGGAGCCGATGTACCAGAAGTCCATCGCCTGTCCATCCTTCACAAACTTGGGATCTGTCCGCGACTCGCACACCAGCAACGTGTGACTCAACCCATCCAAGATATCTCCCGGTCGCACTCGACTACATCCATAGAACACGCCGTCCAAATCGAGATGCTCAAGGGAACGAGTCCCGGGGACGACCACGGTCGAGGCATCGTCCGAAGTCGCCAGAGCGCCCGAGTTCCCCCTATAACTTGCGGGTACGCGTTTTGGCACGCCAATCGACGAGACGTGCTCGGGGACTGGCATGGTGGGACAACGAAACAGGGGCATCACCTGACTTATGACCTCTCGATTCCCATTCCCCGAGTCCCAATTGCCCGCCCCTTCTTCCTCAAACACCAAGCGTGAATAGAAATCCTCTCGTTCGACATAGGGCAAGAGGAACGCCGACCACCCGTGCCCTAGCGTATTCCAGCCGACAGGGTACGCCCCGAGCGTCTCCGCATAAATGGTCAGCCCTAATCCTTGTTGCCGCAATTGATTGCCACAGCAAACCCGCCTCACCGACTCGCGAGCCGCCAAGACCGCGGGCAATGCAAGTCCTACAACAATCAAGAGCACCGCCAAGACCACTAAGCACTCCACCATCGAGAACGCTCGACGGCCACGCAACGCGTGTCGCACCAATCCGTATCCTACCAATCCGTGTCGCACCATAACGCACCTCCTTTCGCCTTCCCCTGTCTACTCGCAGGAACCGGGTGCAAGCGGGCAAGTGATTTCGAAAAATGTGCGAAATTGCGAAGGGGCGAGAGTGAGGCCGACGAGAGAAACAACGCCGCCCTAGGAGCGGCACGATCCGCGTCGCTAAGGGATCGAGTAGCCGATGTCGCGCAAGATTGTCGTCAGCCCAATGAGCGGGAGCCCCGTAATGGCCGAGTGGTCCGCGCATTCGATCGAATCGAACAGCGTCACGCCGCTCTGTTCAAGCTTATAAGAACCGGCACAATCGACCGGCAAATCGGCTCGCACATAGCGAGCCAGCTCCGCGTCCGAAAGAGGCCGCATGCGCAGTCGGGCCACATCGGTATGCCGCCACACTTGCCCTCCGTGCACCACGACCAGCGACGTCACCAATTCGTGAGTCTTCCCGGCCAGACGTCGCAATTGAGCGATCGCGGCGTCCTCCGATCCAGGCTTACCCAGCACCTCGCCTTCAAAAGCGACCAGTTGATCGCTCCCCAAAATCGTCGCCCGCGGTTCGATGTCCACCAAGCTCCAAGCCTTGCGGTAAGCCAACGTCTCCGCCAGTTCCCTCGGCGGAATCCCCTGCCCTTTGAGCGAGGTTTCGTCGAATAACGGCGCGGTCACTCGAAAAGGAACGCCCAAGCGTTCCAGCAACGCTCGACGGTAACGCGAGGTGCTCGCGAGCAGAAGATCCCGCGGGGCAGTGGATGGTGGGGCCGAAACGATGGAAGTGTCCACAAGAAGCCTGGCCGCACGGGGCAGATCGACGGACTAGAAGTCCGTCGTACTTTGTGTCTTGATGCGATCGAGCGCTAGCACCATTCCTTGATCGGCTTGCCTTCAATCAATCGCACCGGTCGACCATCCATGCTCTTCGCGATCAACTCCACCGGAATACCGAGCTTGGTGTAGACCGTCGCGGCGATGTCTTCGCTGCTGTACTCATCCTTCGTGACAAAGCCGCCTTCGTCGTCGGTGGAGCCAAGAATCATCCCGCCCGGCACGCCGGCGCCCGCCATCACGGCAAAACCGGCGGTCGCCCAGTGGTCGCGACCACTCGCCGAGTTCACCTTCGGAGTACGCCCGAAGTCGCTGAGCCAGCAGACCAACGTATTACCCAACAGACCGCGAGCATCAAGATCGGCGATCAATTGCGGCAACGCCTTGTCCACCGGAGGAACTCGCGAATCCTTCAACGACTTGAAGTTGTTGGCGTGGGTATCCCAACCGCCGTCCGTCACCGTGACGAAGCGAACTCCCGATTCGATCAAGCGACGAGCGAGCAGGCAGCTCTGCCCGAATTTGTTTCGCCCGTACGCATCGCGAGTCTTGGCCTCCTCTTCCTCGATGGCGAACGCCTTCTTGGTCTCGGTCGCCGTGATCATCTGGAATGCTGTCTTGTAGTTTTCGTCGAGCGCATCGAAGGCTCGCGGCTGAAGTTCAATCTGCCGCTGCAACGAGTCGACGGTATCCAACATGCGGCGTCGACGATCAACTCGATCCGAAGTCACCCCCTGCGGCGGCGTGATGTCGCGAACGGTGAATTTTTCCGCGTTCGGATCAGACACGATCTCGAACGGATTGTGCTCCAAGCCCAGCACTCCCGAGGTCCCGCCGCCGAAACGCCGATCGACCGACGTTCCCAACTGCACGAACGGCGGCATCGCCGACTTGAATCCTTTGTGGTAACTGAGCACCGATCCATAGCAAGGATAGGCGACGGCTGGATTGAATTTCCGCCCCGACATGACCCATTGGTCCGCGGTGCCGTGACTGCCGTTATGCGGATTCCAGCCACGCAGTACCGAAAAGCGGTGGAGTTCCTTGGCCATGGTGGGGCAGATCTCAGTGAACTTGACGCCGGGCACTGCCGTGTCGATCACATTGAACTCACCCTTGACGCTCACAGGCGCATTGGGCTTTGGGTCGAGCGTGTCATGATGACTCACGCCTCCCTGGGACCAAATCAAGATGCAGTTTACATCGCGACTCGAGGGACTCGCTGCCCGCGATTGGCGGCCGGCCAACCAGAGCGGCAAAGAGAGTCCCAGTCCCGCCAGCGTGCCGACTTCCAAGAAACTCCGACGGCTCACCCCTTCGCAATGACGCATCTCTCCGGCACGAAAGCTGAGCATGTGGCAACTCCAGCGGTGGGATTGGCAACTCAGCCGCCACGATGCAGGTCGCTCGAGCGAATCATGCAACGGACTTGGACAGCCGAGAACCAACGATTGGGATGGTTTGAATGGGCAGGACACGAAACAACGGCGGGACCACTTGCGGGTCGGTCTCATGAGCATGGAGCGATCGGCATAGATTTCCGCTCGCCCGCACTCATGAACCGACGCTTATCTTAACCATTCGGCAGACCGTGGATCAACGGTCAAATTTACTTCCCGGTCCGGAAAGAGCCGCTCTGGCATCTCGGCGCCGGTTGGGCCATACTAAGTCTTCATCCGCTTGATTGATACGCTGTCCGTTCGCCTACCCCGCCTCTCGCCATCCGCCTCGCATCGCTGTCCGCCTCGCATCACTGTCTGCCCTTCCGCACCGTAACAGATCTGTCACATCGAGTTTCCGAGATCTGCTTCCCTCGCCCGCTTTGACAGGAGATAACCCCATGCAGGTCGTTTCCGTGGGTTTGACTCTACCGAATCTCCGCCCTCGTCGATTCGTTTGCTGGTTCGCGAAGAAGACGTTCGGCCAAACTTGGATCGCCGTGGGTTGCTTAGCTTGGATGACGGTCGTCGCTAGCGCGAGTTTCTCAGCGGCTCAATCGCTCGTGGTGCGTCCCGCCGAAGTCAAACTGCAAGGGAATTTCGACCGAGCTCAGTTGCTGGCATCGACTGGCGATGCCGCGGGCAATTCCGACGATCGAAGCAGCGACCTCACCACTTCCGCCCAGTATGTCTCGGCCGATCCCTCGATTGTCACGGTTACGCCTCAAGGCGGATTGCTGGCGATTCGCGACGGGCAAACAAAGATCACCGTGACTGTATCGGGCCAGACTAAAGAGGTTCCAGTCACGGTCGCCGGCGTGGTTGATCACCCGAAGGTCGCCTTCACCGAGCAGATTCGTCCGATTCTCAACAAATCAGGCTGCGCCATGGCGGCTTGCCACGCCGCTCAACACGGCAAAGGCGGGTTCAAGCTCTCGGTGTTCGGCTCCGAACCCGACACCGACCACACGGCCATGGTCCGGGATGTGATTCAACGCCGGATCGACCCCATCCGCCCCGAAAATAGCCTCGTCTTGCTCAAACCCACCATGCAGACGCCGCATGGCGGCGGTCGACCGCTCGATAAAAACTCGGTCGACTACCAAATCTTCTTGGCCTGGATTCGCGGGGGCGCCGCTGGGCCGACCAAGGAAGATCCGGAAGTTGTACGTTTGCATGTAACGCCCGCTCGTCGAGTGGGAGCGGTCGGACAGACGCAGCAATTAAGGGTCGAAGCGGAGTACTCGAATGGCATGCGACGCGACGTGACCGCATCGGCTCGATTCGACACCAT
Organism: Pirellulales bacterium; assembly: GCA_046349915.1. Taxonomy (GTDB): domain Bacteria; phylum Planctomycetota; class Planctomycetia; order Pirellulales; family Pirellulaceae; genus CAIXSC01. The sequence goes on from JAXMBL010000006.1 coordinate 370,977, forward strand.
GGACGACGGAGTGCTCGCCGTCACTCGCGACGGACTCGTCACCACCATCGGCAAGGGCCAAGCCCCGATCATGATTCGGTTCGAGGGTCAGGCCGAGATTTCAATGTTTGTCGTCCCCTTCGCCGACCAATTCGAGTTGAAGGGTTGGACGAGCCAGAACTTTGTCGACGATCTGGCCGCCGCCAAGTTCCGCGAACTGGCCATTCAGCCTTCCCCTTTGTGCGATGACGCCACGTTTGTGCGTCGAGCGTTTCTGGATGCGATCGGCTCGCTGCCGACCGCTGAAGAGGCTCGCGCCTTCATGGCTTCGACCGATCCCGACAAACGCACCAAGCTGGTGGACCGCCTGTTGGGTCTAACCGGCGATCCGTCGCAAGACATCTACAACGATTGGTACGCGGCCTATTGGTCGCTGCGATGGTCCGACCTGGTGCGGAATTCGAGCCGTCAGTTAGGGCAGCAAGGGATGTGGGCGCTGCATAACTGGATTCGCGAATCCTTCCGAACCAATAAGCCCTTCGATCTGTTCGTGCGAGAATTGATCACCGCCAAAGGTTCGATCTACAGCAGCGGTCCGGCCAACTTTTACCGAGTGAACGGGACGCCCACCGATTTGACCGAGGCCGTTTCGCAGACCTTCCTGGGCATTCGCCTGGAGTGCGCCAAGTGCCACCATCATCCGTTCGAGAAGTACAGCCAAGACGACTACTACGGGCTGGCGGCGTTCTTTTCGCGAGTCGGTTCGAAGAACAGCGAAGAGTTTGGATTGTTTGGTCGGGAACAGGTCGTGGTGGTGCGAGACACGGGCGAGGTTTCGCATCCACGAACAGGAAAACGCATGGAGCCCAAGGCGCTTGACGGCCCTGCGTTCGACAATCCCCTGGATCGTCGCTTGCCGCTCGCTCAGTGGTTGACCGCGAAAGATAACCAGTATTTCGCCCGCAACGTGGCGAATCGCTACGTCGACTTCTTGCTGGGCCGCGGTTTGGTCGAGCCCGTGGACGACATGCGTAACACGAATCCGCCGACCAACCCACAATTGCTCGACGCCCTCGCAAGCCATCTAGTCGACTCGAATTTCAACCTGAAGCAGTTGGTGCGAGTGATCATGACTAGCCGGCTGTATCAGTTGTCGTCACAACCGACCGCGGAAAACGTGGCCGACCACCGTTTCTACAGCCACTTTGTGGTCAAGCGATTGACGGCCGAACCGTTGCTGGACGCGATCGATCGGGTGTGCGATGTCCAGACGAAGTACAAGAGCATGCCGCTGGGCACTCGAGCGATTGAGTTGCCGGACGCCGAATATCCCGACTACTTCCTCAACACGTTCGCCAAACCCCGTCGAGCGATCGTGTGTGAATGCGAGCGGAGCCCCGACGCGAATCTGGCTCAAGCGCTCCACACATTGAACGGCGACACGTTGGCGACTAAAGTCGGCGACCCCAAAGGACGCATCGCCAAGCTAATCGCCAGCGGCGTCGACCACGAAACGATCGTTAACGAGTTGTATCTGAGCGCACTCTCACGACCTGCCACTCCCGCGGAAATCGACGCTTCGATCCATTTTCTGGATGAAGCCCCCACTCGCGAGGAATGCTACCAGGACATCCTCTGGGCCCTGATCAACTCGAAGCAGTTCTTGTTTGTCAGGTGAAGTCGTCAGGTAAATTCGTTAGGTGGACCACGAATCGCTCGAATCGGACGAATGAAGAACTCGTTCCGTTCGCGATGCTACGGCTAACGAGACTCGCCACGAAATGATCGCAAATGAGTTCAAATCGAGTTTTCTGTAAGTGCTGATCAACTAGAATTAGTTCCTCCACCTGTCGAGCAATAAAACGAATCGCTCTTGAGAGGAACAGCTTCTGTGCACTTCCGTGGCAAAAAAGAGAGGCAGGCGATTCGCCTGCCCCGAGGGAGATCATCAGTTGTAGTTTCCGGCAAAATCTAACTCGTGAGCTTCGAAATCACCGACTCTCCGTGGCTAGTGTGCCTTCTTCTTAGGCTTGTACATTTCGACGGCTGTGCCGAAGAAAATTTCGCCGGCGTTCATCACCGTTTCGCTCAACGTCGGGTGAGGATGGATCGACTCGGTCAAGTCGCGGACTTCGCAGCCCATTTCAATCGCCAGCACGGCTTCGGCGATCAGTTCGCCGGCGCCAGGACCAACGATGCCGCATCCCAGCACTCGTTCCGTCTTGGGATCAATGATCCACTTGGTGAAGCCTTCGGTGCGGCCCAAGGCCTGAGCCCGTCCGCTCGCCGCCCAAGGATAGACCGCCACTTCGACTTCCCGGCCCTCTTTCGCGGCCTGGTCCTGCATCAAACCGGCCCAAGCGATTTCCGGGTCGGTAAACACCACCGCGGGAATCGCGGACTTGTCGAACAACCCCGACTTACCCATCACCGACTCGACGGCCACCTTGGCTTCGTGCGAAGCCTTATGAGCCAACATCGGCTCGCCGGCGACATCGCCGATCACCAGAATGTGGGGATCACCGGTCCGCTGTTGTCGGTCGCAGATGATGAAGCCACGCTGATTGACTTCGACCTTGGTGTTCTCCAGCCCGATGCCGCGGCTGTTGGGACGTCGTCCCACCGACACCAGCACTCGATCAAACTTCTCGACCCCAAACTTCCCGGGGCCTTCGAAGGCGACTTCGACGGCGCCGTCACGCACACCGATCGAACCGACCTTAGTATTCAAGAAAATACGATCGCCAAACAGCTTTTGCAGATGCTTCTGCAGCGGCTTGACCAAATCGCGGTCGGCGCCAGGCAGCAATCCGTCCGTCAATTCGACCACGCTGACTTTGGTGCCCAGGTTGGCGTAGACCGTGCCCATTTCGAGCCCAATGTACCCACCGCCGATGACCAGCAGAGTGCTCGGAATGTCCGTCAGATTCAACGCACCCGTTGAATCCATGACTCGATCCGACCCCACCTGGAAGTTAGGCGGCATGGCAGGCGTCGAGCCGGTGGCCACAATGCAGTGGTCGAAGGTCAGCTTGCCTTCGGCCGGAATCGACTCGTGGGAGCCCTCCAGCCGGAGCGTCGTCGAATTCTCGAAGACGCCCTTCGCATGAATCACCTTGACGTTACGTCGCTTCGCCAACTGCTTGAGTCCGCCCGAGAGGGTCTCGATGACCTTCTCCTTGCGAGCTCGCAGTTTGTCGATGCTGATCGTCGGCTGGCCGAAATCCACGCCCCAATCGTGTTGCAATTCGTTGACTTCCGAGATAACTCGGGCAACGTGCAACAACGCTTTGGACGGGATACAGCCCCGCAGCAAGCAGGTACCGCCTAGTCGCGGATCTGCTTCGACCAAAACGACATCCAGGCCTTCGTCGGCCGCCAAGAAAGCAGCGGCGTAACCACCAGGTCCGCCGCCCAGCACCACGAGTTGCGCGTGCATGACAATCCGCTTAGCGAGACAGGAATTCGACGACCATATTGGCGTCGACGGGCAAACTCACGTCACTCGGTCCCGGGTTCCCTTGGACAGTCGCCCGCAGGGTTTCGGGGTCGAATGTGACCCAATCCATCGGCTCCGAGGAATTCTGCTCAGCCAACACTCGGTAGTAGTTGAGCAGATTCTCGCGCGACCGGACCGTGATAACGTCGCCCGGACGCAGGATATAGGAAGGCTTCGTGACCTTCACACCGTTGACTTGGAAGTGGCCATGGACAATGCCTTGGCGAGCTTGCGGGCGAGTTTTGGTGAACCCGGCCCGACGCACCACATTGTCTAGGCGACGTTCACACAAAACCAGCAAGTTCTCGCCGGTGTTCCCCTTAGCTCGGGAAGCGGCATCGAACATACGACGCAGCTGGCGTTCGCCGAGCCCGTAGTAATGCTTGATTTTCTGCTTTTCGTAGAGCGCAACACCGTAATTGGAGGGACGCTTGGTACGGCCGTGCATACCCGGCGGATTTTCGCGCCGTTCCGACGCCCGCTTGGCTCCCGAACTTTCGTAAATCAAAGCGCCAACGCGACGGTTAATGCGGGCCTTTGGACGGGTATAGCGCGACATGCCCCAATATCTCCTTCAGTCTCGTCTCAGTGAAGCGTGGCATCATCGTCCATTTCCCCAACGAATTCAAGGGGTCAAATTGCCAACACGCCCATCATTCTCGACGACTTGTACTTTTCGACCCGGCGCAGCCCCCCAGATTTCCAAAACTCGCCGCCAAGTCGCCTCCGCCACCTCGGGTCGTTTGCCGGACTGCTCGCCGGTCTGCTCGTCCCGTTCTCGACTCCCATCCGTCGGCAAATAGCCGTCTATCGCCAGTTCATCCTGAGCCGTAAGGAGATACAATCGCACTTGCTCACTGCCTCGCTGAGACTGCAAGCTCTTTCGCAGGGCAGCCATTTCTTCACGGCCTCCCTCCTGAGGGCCCGTCTCATGAGGGCCCGTCTCGACCGCAAACCGATCGCCCGCGTGCAGCCACTGTTGAGCAAAATCGCCAACCGGCCACAGCCGAGTCACCTGCCCCTGTCCGTCACTCGCCCAAATCGCAAACCAGCCATCGGTCAAACTCTCCCAAATAGTGATGCCAACCGATTGCCCCGGGTACGCCCATCGCCTCGCCCCAAGCCGCTGTTCAGGCGAGCTTTTATCAGCCGTGGCTCGCTCATAGTAAAGTGTCGCGGCCATCGAGTCGGCATCTGATGAAGCATTCGCCTTGAGTTGCTCCACCTGGCGTTTCGACATCGGCTCTTGTGCCATTCCCGGATCAAAAGCCATCGAACTCATAGCGCCGGCTGGAGGCGATGGCGCAGCGTCGACTGCCGTAGCCATCGCCATCACATTCACAGGACCAGCACTCGCAGGTCCATTGACTCCCGCGGGCGCCTGATCCGACCAAGCGTCGACAACCGTTTCGCTCACAACGGTCCCCAAAGCCAACTCGCGCGGCCCGCCGTCTCCTTGCCACCCCAAGCACAACGCGATGAGCACAAGAGCCACCGACACTCCAAACGCTAACCGCACTCGGTACTTGCCCAGCCCCAGCGAGAAATTCCAATGGCGACGCCGCCCCAATCGCAAGTCCTCGAGCGCCTCGCGAAAACTCTGCGTCGACTCGAATCGTCCCGTGGGCTCTTTCGCCAAGCAACGCATACAAACATCGCTGACGGACGGCTTCAGATCGCGAGCACGATCGATGGCAGGCAGTACGTCGCCTACTTTCGCCTGACTCCAAACCGACGCCACACTTTCGCCCAAGTACGGAGGTCTTCCAGTCAACAGTTCGTAGAAGACCGCGCCCAAGCCAAAAATGTCCGTGCGTTCGTCCATGCGTTCCAAGTCGCCCGCCGCTTGCTCGGGCGCCATGTAGGCAGGCGTGCCGGAGATCTGCCGCAACTTTTCGCTGCCGATCGCCGCCGCCAACCCAAAGTCGACCAAACGAGGAGTCCCATCGGCGGCGATCAGAATGTTGGAAGGCTTCAAGTCACGATGCAGCAACCCCTGTGCATGAATTGCCTCGACCCCGCGAGCCACCTTCTCCAGCAAATCGATCGATTCGGCCACCGTCAGCCGACGCTTTTGATTCATCTCGGCGAGCGTTTCTCCCGCCACATACTCGATGATCAAGTAGGGTACGCCCTCGCGACGCTCCGCCCCGTAGCACTTCGCGACAAAGGGACTGTCGACCTGCGCCAACGCCTGCCCTTCCTGGAGCACCGCGGTGCGTTGGGCCTCTGTTCGAGCCGCATGGTAGACCTTTAACACCACTTGGCGTCGCAGATCAGGATCAAAGGCGAGCAAAGCGGTCGCTTGTCCACCTCGCCCCAAAGTCCTCAGCACCAGGAACTTCCCAAACGTCTGCCGTTCACTCGCCGACGAGCTATCAGGCGAGCGACCGGACATAAACCCATCCCCGTCGCGAGCTTCCTCATCGGTGCACTCATCCCCCAAAGACTCGCAAGTCAACTCGGCGGGGCGGACGTTCGGCGGCAAAAGAAATGTCGAGGGTTGATTCATCGTCCGTGTCTCCTCACCCAGGACAATATCTCCCCAGGTGTTGCAGACTAGGACGAGGAACACTCGAAAAAGGTTCCCGTAATCTTTGAAAAACGGCTCGAAACAGACCCGTCAAACTGAGTCCAGATTGGACCTTAGAAAAAATCGCCGCTTTACTCTTCCAACCAGCCAGCCCCTCGAAAACTCACTCCACCTGCCACACCAGCAGCTTCCCATGGGCTGCCGCGACTAGTTGATGAGACGAATCGTCGAGCACGGCATCGTGAATATGCGTCGCCGCCTTTTCTTGCTTGTGCACTCGATTTCCCGGCAGATCGAAAACCTGGACGAAACCGCCGTTATCGCCCCCCACTCCGAGCAGCCAGTCGCCGGTGGAGCCAAACTGCAACTTCTCCACCAGTCCCTTGAACTGATCATTCTGGAACTCATGGGTTCGCTCGCCCTTGCCCCAATCGAACACCTCGACTCGCGACTTCCCGCCCAAGTGGTCGATGTTCCCGACCTGCCCCATCCCACCAATCGCTAGTTTTTTTCCATCGGGCGAGAAGGCGACGCTGCGCGGACCGCCGATCGCGTGAATTCGCTCCTTCGCATCCCACGTGTACATCACCGGCGTCTCGATGGCCGCCGCCTGATTCCCGCTGGCCACATCCCACACCACCACATGTCCCACTCGATCCGCGGTCGCCAAGAACGCCCCGTCGGCGGAAAAGCCGCACGCATACAGCATGGAGGGAAAATGGTGAGGCGTTTTCAGAGCATGCCCCTTCAGCTCATGGACCAATTTCCCCTCGGCATCCCAAACTCGACACACCATGTCGTCCGCAATGCTCGCCACCCAGCGACCATCCTGAGTCGCCGCCAACCGCCGAATCCAGCGTTGGTGAGCCTCCACTTCCCGAGCCGCCTCGCCGCTGGCCGCGTCACGCCAAATCAACTTGCCATCGTAACTGCCAGAAACCAACCATTTCCCAACCAGCACCACTCCCGTAACGTAGCTGGAATGCCCCACCCATTCTTGAAACTCGGGTTTCTCGGCGGCAATGTCGGTCACATACACTTTGCCGTCCGACGCTCCCAGGTAGACTCGCGAAGTCTGGGGCGACTTCGCCACACTCAACAGAATCTCCTTGCGTCCGAACTCTTTGAGTTGCTTGGTTTCGTTGGGTAGCGACATGGGTAGGCTTGAGGCTTGAGGCTTGAGGCTGGGACGTGGCGCTGGCGGAGAAATGTCGCCGATCAGGCCAACAGTTCTCGAATTGGTTGAGTGCCGGGATTGGTCAGAGGGATGGGGCGAGCGCCGAACTGATAGGCCTTCATGTGGTCGATCCCGAGCGCCTGGAAGATCGTGGCGAACAGCTGGCCCGCATCGACCTTCCCCTCAACGACATTCTGGCCGTCGTCATCCGTCTTGCCATACAGAGCACCTCGCTTAATCCCGCAACCACTCAACGACGCGCTCCAAGCGTTCGCGAAGTGATCCCGCCCCAAACTCGAGTTAATCTGCGGCGTCCGTCCGAATTCCGAGAGCGTGATCACGAGGGTGTGATCCAGCAAGCCTCGTTGTTGAAGATCATCAAGCAATGCGGAGAGCACTTGGTCCAGTTCCGTGACCAATTCCAAGTGAGTCTCAAAATTCTGGCCGTGGCTATCCCACCAAGCTCGCGAAACCTTGACGAACGGAACTCCCGCCTCGACTAATCGCCGCGCCACCAAAGTTTGCTCGCCGAACAGCGTTGGACCATATTGATCGCGGATCGACTGCGACTCCTGAGTGATGTCGAACAACTTATCGCTCGCCATCAAACCACGCACTCGCGCGAAGGCTTCGGTGTGGCTGGCGAGCGACGACGAGGCGCGTCCCGTCCCAAACCGGTCGCTCAACATTTGCCGCAATTCCGACCGTTCTCGGTGATCTCCTTCGGTAATATTCCCCAGTCGGCGCAGGTTCGGGGGCGCGGTATCGGTCGTCAGGAACATCGGGCTGTAGCGAGCCCCCAAAAAGCCCGCCTGCCCCAACGCGCTGCCGCGTCCTTCCGTCGCCGTGTAGAAACTGACGTAGTCGGGCACCTGACTATCGGCCTTCCCCAATTCGCGGGCGATAATCGCGCCCAAATCCGGAAATTTCACCGTGGGTTCCTCGCGTCGCCCCAGATGCATAAGGCGAGCCCCGCCGCCATGATCGGCGTTTCCCGTGCTCAACCCCCGCACGATTGCGGAATGCTGGATTCGCTGAGCCATCCGCGGCATTAGTTCGGACAGGTGCGTGCCGGGTACGCTGGTGGGAATCGAACGGAACGGGCCGCCGGTGGGCCGGCCCGGCTTGGGGTCGAACGTCTCCAATTGGCTCGCCCCACCCGCCAACCACAACAGGATGACTCGTTTGTCCTGTTTCTTCAGTTCGTCGGCGAACGCGGGTTGCTGCAAAACGTTCAGGAAAGTCATGTCGGCCGCCGCCGCGCCGGTCAAGACCGAGCCCGCGGCCCCCGCGCCCATCGTCCTCAAGAATGATCGACGCGCGATTCCCGAACGCTGACCCGCAAACTTCTGGTCATTATCCATGATTGCCGCACCTTACGTTCAGGGGTTCTAGTAGTTAAACCGGCACTCGCCGCTCATCAGCATCGCCCACACGACTTGACGATAGGCGTCATTAAGACGATCCGCTCGCTTCAGGACATATTCTCGCAGCGGCTGCTTTTCGGTCTCATCCAGCGAGCGATTGAAGATCGCGAGCGCCGCGAGTTCCAAGGCTGCGTCCGTTTCGGCGGTGGCCGCCATTTTGCCCACGAGCGAATCACGGCCGTCGCGCAACAATTCCTTATCGATTCGCTCGCCGTTCGTCATCAGCAGCGCTTCATCGATGCTCACCTGAAAGTCCGAACCCGGCTGTTCAAACAGGCCCGCAAGCCCTCGAGCGGCGCCTTCCAGTCCTTCCAGACGCTTTTCGACGTCCGCCGCCGCTACGTCGCCGCTAAACTGCTCGGGATTTGTCGTGGCCACTCGCAACAGCATCGCATACTGCTGCGGGGTCAAAGGGCGAAGTCCGGCGACCGCAAACAATTCGGCCGCTGGACGCTCATTCGAGGTCCAAACGCTATCCCTGGCATAAGCCCGGCTCAACACAATGCCGCGCACCAATCGCCGGATGTCGTATCCGCTCTGAATGAAGTCATTGGCCAGCCAGTCGAGCAATTCGGGATGGCTGGGGGGATTCGCCGAATGCATTTGGTCGACGGGAGCGACCAAGCCGCGACCAAGGAAGCGAGCCCAAACTTGATTCACCAAGGAGCGAGCAAAGAACCGCGACTCGCCCGCCTGCAGCGCCGTTTCCACCAACTGAGCTCGCCGGCTGAACGTCGGAACCGGCGGCGCCTTCTTGTCCTTTTTGAGTTCTTCCAGCAGCTTCTTTTCGGCCTTTTTCTGCTCTTCATTCGGCTCGACCGATGCTGGCTCGGCCACCTTCCGGCCATCCAAAAACATCAAACTGGCGTCGCGATTCTCCCCTTCTTTCGTCTTATAGCTGAGAGCGCCGTAGTCACGCTCGCCCACGAAATCGCCGTTGTCGAACGTGCGGGCGAAGAACGACTTCATGCCATAAAAGTGCTCTTGGGTCCAGTCTTCGACCAAGGGGTGGTCGTGGCACTGAGCACAGCTCACGTTGACGCCGAAGAACAACACGCTGACATCGTTCGTCAGCTTGTCCAGATCTTTCGCTCGACGGACCACGAACTGCAAAGCGCCCTTCTGCTCGGGATCATCGTCTCGCCCCAACATCAACTCGCGGAACATCTGATTCCAAGGCCGATTCTCTTGAAATGCTTGAGTCAGATACCCTTTCAGATTTCCACCCGTTCCCGCCATGAGCAGCGTGTCGAATTGATCGACTTGCTGGCGAGTGAACGCGGGCGACGCCATCAAGCGATCGACCCACTGTTCGCGTTTTTTCTCATCCGAAGTCGAAACGTACGTCTGCAATTCGTACGTCGTGGGGATGCGGCCGACCAAATCGAGCATGGTGCGCCGCAGCAAGAGTCCGTCGGGCGCCGGCCCGGCGGCCGAGACGCCCGAGGCGGTCAATTTGGCGTCGATGAAGTGGTCGATCGCCTCGGCGACCGGTCGGTCCGCGGGAAATGCCGAGGCGGTCGCCGGAGCATTCGGCGAGGCCGTCGCTGCGGGTGGGGGCGTCGCCGCGGGTTCGCTCGCGAGCACCGCGACAGCGGTTGTCGCCAATAGCGTCAGGGACAACCAAGCAAAGCGGAGACTACTCAACATGTCGGCCTCGGGGAACGGCTAATGGGATCGAGACAATGACCGTTCGTGGGTCGTGAGAAAACGAAGGTGGGTCCGTGGTAGGTTGGAAAGCTTGGTCAGCGAACCGCTGGGGCTTCCTAATTCAGCTGCGGCGGGAAGGCAGTATCTTATCCCAGGTTCGGGGCGAGTTACAATTCTTTTTTCGGCCTCATGGTATGATAACGGCCATGAATCGCCCTCGGTCCAGAAAGTTGCTCGTCGCCGGTCTCGCGTTCACGCTGGGACTGATGGCGGTCGGCTTATTCCCGACATCCGCTCGCGCGCATTGGGCCTACCTCCCCATTCACCGTCCCCGACTGCCAGACACTCACAACCGTCACTGGCCGCTAGGTCCTCTGGATCGATTCATTCTCTTTGGCCTTGAACGTTCCGGACAACAGCCTTCTGTCGCCGCCGACCGCCCCACCCTGGCCCGTCGCTTGTCCTTAGTGCTCACTCAATTGCCGCTCCCCCTGGAGACACTCGACGAGTTTCTCGCGGACTCGAGTCCCGATGCCACCGAGCGGTTAGTGGATCGGCTACTGGCCTCGCCGCACTACGGCGAGCGAATGGCGCAGCCGTGGCTCGACCTGGCCCGCTACGCTGACACTCACGGGTATCACGCCGATACGCATCGTGAAATGTGGCGTTGGCGCGATTGGGTAGTCGACTCGTTTAATCGCGGCCAGCCGTACGATCAGTTCCTAATCGAACAGCTCGCGGGCGATCTACTCCCGCAAGCAACTCTCGACCAGCGGCTCGCCACGGGCTTTTTGCGCAACCACATGATCATCTTTGAGAATGGCGTGGAGGACGAGGAATACCGCGTGGAATACGTGATGGATCGAGTTTCGACGTTTGGCACGGTGGCGATGGCCCAAACGCTGGCCTGCGCCCGCTGTCACGATCACAAGCACGATCCATTCACTCAACGGGACTTCTATCGTTTGTTCGCGCACTTCAACAACGTGCCGGAGAGAGGCGTTGACGGAGAGCGAGGCAACGCGGTTCCCTACATCACGGCCCCCAATCGCTTACAGCAGTCGCAGCTTGATGATTACGGTCGACGCATCGCCGACCTCGAACGCCAATTGCACGAACGACTATCCAGGCCGGCGTCAGGTCAATCCAGTTGGGAGCAGACTCGTCGCCCCGGTGGCGGCTCGCCTCCGACCGATGCCTGGTTGCATCTCGGGCTGGACGGCGATTTGACAAACGCAAATGTCCAAGTGAACGGCCCCATCTCTCGCATCGCAGGTCGCCGTGGAGAAGCCTTGCTGCTGGGCGGCGAGACTTCGCTCGAGATCGCTCCGCCCGTTCGCGAATCGCGAGAAGCTGGCTGGACCTTCACGTCGGCGATTTATCCCACGGTCGATTCCTCGATGACCTTGGCGGCTCGAGTCACTTCTCCCAACTCGCCCCGCGGCTGGGAGCTGCGAGTCGAGCGAAAGCGGCCCGCGTTGCGTTTGATTGGACCTCGAGAAGGGGAGGAACGCTGGGTAAGGTCTCGCACGCCGCTGGCGCTCCGCAAATGGCAGTCGCTGGCGGTCCAAGTCGCCGTCGAGGGCGAGCGAGCGAGAGTCGCCATGTATCTGGACGGTCGCCCTCTGCCGGTGCTGGTCGAGTCGCTGGGAGAAGAGATGGAATCGGGCGAACTGGCCGAGGTTCCCTTTGGCGAATCTCTGCGACCTGTCGGACCGCTGACGTTGGGTAAATCGACATTGGACGACGACAGTCCATTTCGGGGAGCGATCGATGAAGTTTGGATGTTCGACCGGCCCTTGCGACGCGAGGAAATTGTCACGCTAGGAGGCGGCGACCCGCTCCTCGACTGGCTCGCCATCGCTCCCGACCGTCGCACCGTCGAACAGACGCAAGCGATCCGCCGCCGCTATCTCACCGATGTTGATCCTCAATTCCGAGCAGTCGAGAGTCAACTTAGAGCAGTCCGCGTCGAGCGCGACGCATTTGCTCGCACTTTACCGACCGCCATGGTCATGGAAGAACGAGTTCCCGCTCGCACCACTCGCGTCTTGAGTCGCGGGCGATTCGACGGTGACGGCGAGCGAGTCGCCGCGGGCGTCCCCGTTTGGCTAACGCCCGGCGTGGACCCTCTCCCGAGTAATCGCCTCGAGTTGGCCCAATGGCTATTTCGCGACGATCATCCGCTGACCGCGCGAGTGGCGGCGAATCGATTCTGGCAGTGGCAATTTCACGAGGGATTGGTTGGCACCTCCGATGACTTTGGGCTGCATGGCCAGCCTCCTTCCCATCCCGAGCTTCTCGATTGGCTAGCCGTGGAACTTCGCAGCGGGGCCTCCCCCGAGACTTGCTGGGATGTCAAACGTTTTCAACGTCTGCTGGTGACGTCCGCCACGTTCCGACAACGCAGGTTCGGCGGCCCATTCGCCCCCGCCCCAACCGGCGATCCCCAAGCCGCTGTTCCGCAAGTCGCCCTCCCCCGCTCGCGTCCTGGGATCGGCCCGCGGTTGAGCGCTGAAGCGATTCGCGATCAGGCGTTGGCGGCATCCGGGCTGCTTGAGAGCCGCCTGGAAGGCCCCGGCGTTTTTCCTTACCAACCAGCAGGTCTCTGGGAAGAACTGGCCTATGACACTCGACAATTCACGGCTCAGTCGTATCGCCAGAGTCAGGGCGCCGATCTGTATCGACGCTCGCTTTACACGTTTTGGAAACGAGCCGCACCGCCGCCGTTGTTCACCACCTTCGATGCACCTGATCGTGAAGTCTGTACAGCCCAGCGAGTCGCCAGCGGTTCCCCGTTGCAGGCGCTCGTCCTCATGAACGAACCAGGCCTGGTCGAAGCGGCACGCGCACTCGCCCAACTCGCAGGCTCGCGAACCAACTGGGCGCCGCGAGCCGCGATTACCGAGGCTTTTCGCCGGCTGCTGGCTCGCCCCCCCACAGCCGCGGAACTCGACCAATTAGAAGGCTTGTATCGCGACGAAGAGGCCGCATTTCAACGCGATCCGGCAGCGGCACGACACTGGCTGCATGAACGCGAATCATCCACGTCCCACTCCATGATTCCCAGTCCGCCTGGAATCAAAGCGTCCCCCTCGGCGCCGCCCTCCGTTCGCGCCGCATTGGCCTGTGTCGCGCACACTTTACTCTGCCTCGAAGAGACCCTATCCGTTCCCTGACTCGACGCGAGGAGAGTCGACGCCGACGCCCGCTCGAGCAAGCCGCTTATGTCCGATACTCAACTGCCCAACACGCGAACAACGCCTGCATCCGCGAGTCAACTCGCGGCTCGCCGGCTCTTCGTGCGAAATTCCACCTTAGGACTGGGCGCCATCGCTCTCGCCTCCCTCTGTCCGCGCATCGCGTCCAGTCAACAAGCCGACCCGGCAAAGCTTGGCCAGGGAGTGGTCCAACCGCTGCATTTCCCTCCGCAAGCGAAGCGAGTCATTTTTCTTTGCCAATCCGGCGCCCCTTCACAAATCGATCTATTCGACCCCAAACCGGGGCTTAAGAATCGACACGGCGAAGAACTGCCCGAGTCGGTCCGGGGACAGCAAAGACTCACCACCATGACCTCGCAGCAGACGGCGAAACCAATCGTCGCCTCTCCTTGGCGATTCGAGCGACATGGGCAAAGCGGTCTGGAATTGAGCGAACTCTTGCCCTTCACGGGCCAAGTCGCCGACGAATTGTGCGTCGTTCGTTCCCTGTATACGGAAGCCATCAATCACGACCCGGCCATCACCTTCCTGCAGACCGGCAGCGAACAGCCGGGACGTCCTGGCTGGGGAGCGTGGGTCAGCTACGCACTTGGATCGGAAAACGATACTCTTCCCACGTTTTGCGTCTTTATTTCGGGCGGCGAGCCGGGCGATCAACCATTGAACGGCCGACTCTGGGGCCCCGGCTTCCTGCCGACTCGTCATCAAGGCGTGAAATTCCGCTCGCATGGCGACCCCGTACTCTATCTGGCCAATCCCGCGGGAATCGACGCCGCTCGTCGCCGCCGCCTGCTCGATCGACTGGCCGAACTGCAACGCATTCACGGCCAGTCGGCGGGAAACGAAGATTCGGTCGATGCGTGGATCAAGCAATTTGAACTGGCCGTCGGCATGCAAACAGCCGTCCCTGAACTTGTCGACCTCTCCCACGAAACGGCTCGGGGAATCGACCTTTACGGCGAGGATGCCCGCCGTCCTGGCACTTTCGCGGCGAATTGCCTGCTTGCTCGTCGCTTGGTCGAGCGAGGTGTTCGGTTCGTGCAACTGTACCACCGCGGCTGGGACCATCATTACCATCTGCCAAGCAAGTTGCCGGCGAAATGCCGTCAGGTCGACCAACCCGCGGCCGCTCTCGTGCTCGACCTCAAACAGCGAGGGCTGTTGGATGAGACACTCGTCGTGTGGGCAGGCGAGTTTGGGCGAACCATCTACTGCCAGGGCGCCTTGACCGACGGCGATTTCGGACGCGACCATCATCCGCGATGCTTTAGCGTTTGGCTGGCGGGCGGCGGAGTCCGCGCGGGCGCCGTCGTCGGTCGCACGGATGAATTCTCGTATAACGTGAGCGAGAATCCGGTCCACATTCACGACCTGCAAGCCACGGTCCTGCATCTACTAGGGATCGATCACGAACGCCTTACGTTCCGAGCACAAGGACGCGATTTCCGACTCACCGATATCGCGGGCCGAGTGGTCCCAGCGATCGTCCGCGGGTGAGTGGGAGTTGGGTGCGCAAGCTGGCTTTTTTTCCTAGCAGCGAGTGGTGCGAGTGAAAAAGCCGTCAGAAAAAGATTGACTCGGCATGACGCCGCTCGTCTAATGCGGCCACCCCCCCTCCGTGGATAGGTCGATTTACTCGCACGAGTAACTCGATGAACTAGTGGCGTAATCGTTCTAGTCGCCAACTTGCACGATTGTTCCCGCTGGTGGAGGCGCCGTTGAGTTAGTTCGTCGCCACTTCATAGAGAGATTACTGCTCATGGTTCGTTCACTTCGTCGTCGCATTCTCGAATCCAAGTCGCATTCCCCAACAACTCACAAGCCCACGAAAAAAGCACAATTGGGAAGGGCGCGCCAGGGAAGAACGCCCCTGGGGAAAGCGACTCTAGGATTCGAGTCGCTCGAAGAGCGAGCTCTATTCGCGGTCGGCGCCACGTTTATGCCGACAACGGTCGCGGCGGGAACCGGTTTCGATGGCGTGGTGTTGTTTGATGGAGGTTGTACGGGCGTGTTGCTGGAAGATGGCCGTCACGTCTTGACCGCGGCTCACTGTGTCGACGGTTCGGGAGTCAACCGTGATGGTCTTGTTGATCCAGAGACTTATGAAATTGATTTCGATCTCCCCAACGGCCAGGAGACGATTTCCATTCCCGCGGCTCAGGCGGCCAATCGCATCACGATCCATCCGACGTGGGTCGCGCAGCAAACGTCGTCGGCCGGAAGCGACTTGGCGATCGTCGAGTTGCCGGAGATTGGGGCGGGCGGGCGCTCCAACGGGTCTCAACTTTTCCGCGCCTCCAGTGAAGTCGGGCAGACCTATACGTTGGTTGGTTATGGTCGGGCGAACAGCAGCGGCGACAACGGCGCGGAACTGCCAGGCGGCGGTTTGCCTCCGGGAGCTGTGTCCGACGATGTCAAACGTCAGTCCTCCAACGTCTTCGAATCGACCGGGTCGCGGATTCTGCGCGAGGTGCAGAGCGTCGAGCTGAACGCAACGGGAGGCACGTTCAAATTGAGTTTCGGAGGCGACTCCACGTCCGCCATCGCCTTTAACGCTTCGGCAGCCGCGGTGGAATCGGCGTTGGAGGCTTTACCGTCGTTGGCGCCCGCCGATATTCAGGTCTACGGCGGCCCTGGGCTGTGGTATGTGAACTTCTTAGGAGCGTACGCGGGCGTCGACGTCGCTCTGCTAGGGGCGGACTCGAGCGGCCTCACGGGCGGCGCGTCGACCGTCGACGTGGACGAGGAGATCGCGGGCGACCGCTACACGATGGCAGCCGCGGACGTGCTGCTCTACGACTTCGACAACGGCACGAGCGCCAATGATTCGCTCGGTCGCATGTTTGGAATCACGAATACTGGCCTGGGCGCCGCGACCGAAGCGATTCAAGCGGCTGGCGATTCGGGCGGGCCATTCTTCTTGGGCAACCTAGTCGCAGGATTGGTCTCGACTCGTTTGACGGACTTGGGAGATGACACAGCCGCCCCTCTGGATGTGTCGGTAAACGATTCGACGTTCGGCGAGATTGGCATTGTCACTCGAATTTCCACGTTCGCCAGTTGGATCGACGCCCAACTCGCCGACTCGAATATCGACTTAGTCCTCGACATGCAAAATCAAGACGAAGGAGACGATGGCGCGGCCGACGAGATCGAGATTAAGGTTGTGGCGGGGCAATTCGAGTTACGAGTAAATGGGACGCTGTTCTATCAGGATGCGCTCAGCGACCTGGACTCGATCACGATTCGCGGATCGGGCGACGACGATACTTTGATTGTCGATTTCTCGGGCGGCAACCCCATTCCCAATGGCGATCTGACTGTTGATGCGCGGGGCGGCGCGGCGAACTCGCTGATCATCCGCAATGGCTCGTGGACCACTGTCGATTATCAGTACACGGGAGCAACCGCTGGCTCGATCGACCTCGACAGCACCACCATCCATTTCGACAATCTCGCGTCGATTATCAATACGGGCTCGTCCGCCGACACCTCGTTTGTGCTTCCCGCCGGGCCGAATATGGACCTCGTGCTGAGCGACGATGGGTTTGGCGATGATCCCAACGGCCCGACAGCGGGAGCGTCAGCGATTGCGGGAGGGTTGATCGTATTCACTCAGTTCGCCAACCCAACCAACAGCTTGACGATCCCATTTGGCCCCAACGGCGATAAACTCGAAATCGAAGCACTCGACGCAGCCTTTGACGCCGATGTCGTGGTCGAGGGGGGTGCGGGAGCGGACGAAATCCGGATTGGAGCGATCACTGGCAGCACGAGTCAATGGAGCGTCGACGGCAAGGGAGGGACCGACAAGCTGACCATTGATTACGCGGCAACGGTCGCCTTCACAGGTGCGGGAGCGGGGACCGTGACCAGTACGGCGGGACTGTCGCCGTTGGAATTCACGAGTATTGAGGACTTCCAACTGTTGGGAGATTATGGCGACGCGCCGGACAGTTACGGCACTTCGCTCGGAGTCGGCGGAGCTCAGCATCCCGCAGGTTCGGCGCTGTTTCTCGGCGCCGCGGTCGACTCCGAATACAACGGGTTGCCGTCCGGCAACGGGTTGGCGGATGACGGCGACGGCGTCGACGACGAAGACGGCGTGTTGATGTCGTCGACTCTCATCGCCCGACTCGACGCTAAATTCACCATTACGGCTTCCGCGGCCGGTAAACTCGATGCCTGGATTGACTTTAACCGCGACGGCGTTTTCGCCGCTTCCGAACGGATCGCTGACAGTGTGGCGTTGGCGGCCGGCGAAAACACGTTGCTGATCACCGTCCCCGAGAATGTTGTCGCGGGCGCCACCTTCGCTCGCTTCCGAGTCAGTACGGCGGGCGGCTTGGGCCCCACGGGCAGTGCGCTTGATGGCGAAGTGGAAGACTATCCCTTGGCCCTTTTCATTCCAGCGCCGGGCTCCGTGCAATTGCTCGACGATCCAGCGAATCCCGGCACGGGCCTGCTGCTGGTCAATGGGCGAGCGATCAGCGACGCGATCGTCGTCCGACCGTCGGCGCTGCAGCCCACTCAACTGGAAGCGATAATTTCGCCGTTTGTCGTCAGTGGTCTCTTCCCGGCGGCTAACGTGCAACGCGTGGTCGCGTTTGGATTGGGCGGAAACGACTCGATTGTCATGGACTCCCGACTGCTCATTCCCACGCAGCTGTTCGGCGACGACGGCAATGACTCGTTGGTCGGCGCTTCCGGCGACGACTTTATCGATGCCGGTTCGGGCATTGATAGCGTCGCTGGCGGGGCAGGCAACGATATTATTCTCGGCGGCCTCGGCGACGACTCGTTGTCGGGCGACGCGGGTTTCGACATCATTATTGGCGGTGGTGGTCGGGATACGATCACAGGCGGGCTGCACGAGGACATCATCATCGGCGGCAACACCACGTTGGCTGGCCTTGACCTGCGTGCCGCTTTGGTCACCTGGACCAATGGCGCCGCGTTCAACACGCGAATTGCGGCGTTGGCGAGCAAATTCAATGCGGCAACTGTGGTCGACGATGGCATTGCCGATTTCATCTTCGGCAGTGGCGGCCGCGACTGGATGTTGGACTTCGCACTCCGTGACCTGCTGCTCGACTTCGACCCCAATCCCACCACGGGCGACCGTCGCAACTAGCGCTGCCTCAGACAGCCGGATGAATAAACTACCTGCAGCCCCACTCCTGAATGAGTGGGGCTGGGTGCGCTTGCTGCGGAATTCTTGCGAATTCCGCTACAAGTTAAGCCAAAAGTCGGAGCAGTAGGAACGTTAAGGCGGCGCCTAACAGCATCGACGTCGGAATCGCAATCGCCAAGGCAATGGCGACCGCTAGGCCCACCGGCCAGGGTTCATCGCGTTCCAGCAGCCCCTCCGCGGTACTCACGCTGTTATCGCTAAAATTCAGCAAGGGACGCTTACGACGTCGTCCGCGAATGGGGCGAGTTTCCTGGCGAGAAGATCCTGAGTCGGTCAATTGCGAGTACTGACTCGGACTGTCGACGCTGCGAGAATCATGTTCTCCGCCATCGGCGCTCGGAGAATCACCGTACTCCTGTTCGTCATCTTCCTCGGGTGGAGGAGGCGCCATCCAGCGAGCTTTCGACAGCTGTTGAGCCAACAATGGACCCGCATCCTTCGCCCACGGTTCGAGCCGCGTCACCACTTCGTCGGCACTCTGAATGCGAGCTTCCGGATCCTTCTCCATCATGTCCGCGATGATCTCCACGAACTCTTCACTCAGCTCAGGATTGAAGCGACGTGGATGCCAAGGAGTTTCCTCACAGTGTCGTCGAGCCTTATCTCGAGTCGTACCGCCGGGAAAAGGGACCTTGCCGCAGACCGCGTAATACAACGTGCAACCCAGCGAGTAGATATCGCTGACCTTCGTCACTTCGCGCGGAGTACGGATCTGCTCGGGCGACAAGTAGTCGGCCGTTCCCACAATTTTGCCCGCGCGAGGATCAAGGTCTCCTTCGTCCATGTAGCCCGCTAGCCCCAGATCGGAAACCTTGGCCACCCCTTCGGGAGTCACCAAAATGTTGCCCGGCTTGACGTCTCGATGAATCAAGCCGCGGCTGTGTGCGTAGGCCAATCCCAAGGCCGCCTGCAGAATGACTTTTGCCGCTTGCTGCACCGTGAGCGGTCCACGGGAACGAATCAAGCGTCGCAGGTCGGTCCCCGGCACATACTCCGTCACCAGGTAGTGCACCTTCCCATCGTGCCCCGCGTCGTAAGCTCGGACCAGATGCGGGTGATCCAGCTGCGCTTGCGTGCGAATCTCGCGAGTAAAATTCGAGATCGACTCGGGCGTGGCCTTGTGCGTCGGCAGCACTTTGACCGCGCACTCCCGCCCCATCATCTTGTGCACGGCCTTGAAAACTTGCCCCATTCCTCCTTGGCCAATCCAGTCGGTGATCAAGTAGGGACCGAGGTTGAGTTTCGTGCGACCGGCTCGCAATTGTTCCGATTGATAGGTGGTCAGCAGACCGGCTTCCACCAATCGCGCCGCCAACAGTTCGTCATCAATGACGGTGGTCAGCACCATAGGAGGCGGGAGCTGGGCGCGGATCGATGCTTCGACCTCTTTGAGTTGTTCGGCAGTAACCAAACCACTCACAATGGCGGAATTCCAGAATACGGTTCGCGATGGCATTGCCTCGGCCTCTCCCTCCTTCACCCATCCTCCTGCACCCGCTCGCTGTCCCCTCGCCGTCGCCCGATACGAAGCGGACCTACCATGAAGTTAGCTCCACAACCGTCCCCTGGCCAGTCTGAAGTGGACCGATTGCCTCCGACAGGGCGTTACGACCGTCGGAGCGTTACGACCGTCGGGGCGATATGACCGTCGGGGCGATATGACAGTTAAACCTCATGACTGGATCGTTGGTTGCGGACGTCGTCGTCCAAGGCGGGCCAATAGGCCGGCAACGGCGCCTCGATTTCAATCCGCTCATCGCGAGTGGGATGTTGGAAGCCTAGCCGCCGAGCATGGAGGGCGATGCCGCGGGCGAATCGCGATCGAGCCCCATATTTCGCATCCCCCACGACGTACCAACCGCGAGCCGCCATTTGCACTCGAATCTGATGCTTCCGGCCCGTTTCCAAACGAACTTCGACCAGCGTGGCATGCGGCGCCCCCGGAATCGCTCCCGCCGGAACTTTCCGGAGAGTGCGATAGGTCAGGCGAGCTTCTTGAGCCCCCGCGACGCTCGACGCCACCAAGATCATCCGTCGCAATTCCTCGCTCTTCGCCAGCCAGTCGGTGCAGCTGCCGGTCGGGGGATCGGGCGGTCGCTCGCAAATGGCCCAATAGCTCTTGGCCACTTCGGTTTCGCGAAACTGCTCGCTCAGCCGAGCGGCCGCCTTGGACGTTCTGGCAAACACCACCACGCCCGTCACCAGCGAATCGACTCGACTGACGACCCCTAGATAGACGTTGCCCGGCTTCGAGTACTTCGCCTTAATGTAGCCACACGCGCGACGCCACAAACTGGGCTCGTCCGGCCCTACTCCCATCGTGGCCAAATCCGACGGCTTGTTGACTACCAACAAGTGGTTATCTTCGTACAAAACCTTGATGGCGTCGGACATAGCTTCCCTTCATGGCTTTCCCCACCGACGGTCGGTGAGGAGTGTTCGTCCCCCAAGGACGAGCGCAAACCTTGATTCTAACGCATTTTCGGGCCCGTAGGCGTCGCATGAGTTCCGCTTCCGCGTATCCTCAGAAACCACGTCTTCCTCGCAGCCCGCTCATTCTCGCAAGCCAGTCCCCTCGTCGACGCGAGTTGCTGACCGCCGCGGGCTACGAATTTCAAGTGCTCCCCCCCCATGAGTCGGCCGAGTGCGGAATTTGCAGCCGCGAAACGCCCCCGGAACTCGTCGCGCGGCTCGCATGGCAAAAAGCCGGCGATGTCGCACAACGCATCGACCAAGGGTTAATCATTGGCTGCGATACCGTCGCCGAATGCTTGGGACACATCCTCGGTAAGCCCAGGAATCGAGAGCACGCCAGCGAGATGTTGCGATTGATGCGGGGACGCGAGCACCATGTCTACAGCGGACTCTGTCTTTGGCTCCGCCCCGGCGACGAACACCATGTCCAAGTCGCTCGTAGCCGGCTGATCATGGACCCTGTCACCGACTCGCAGCTGGAGGCATATCTAGACACGAATGCCTGGGAGGGAAAAGCAGGCGCCTTTGGATACCAAGACGACTTGGACTGGATTCACTTGATCGAAGGGAGCGAATCGAATGTCGTTGGACTCCCGATGGAACTTTTTCACGAGATGCTGACCGGCCTGAAGTAGCGTGATGTACGACGGACTTCTAGTCCGTCGATGCGAGAATTCATGTACGACGGACTTCCAATCCGTCGATCCGGGTTCCGCGAGACGGGCTGGGCGATTCGTGCGGCAGATCGACGGACTAGAAGTCCGTCGTACATGGCAGCTACAGGCCTAACTTAACGGCTAGTCCGCACGCGGTGATGGAGAGACCGGCGGCGGCGTGCCCAAACCGATGCCACGCATGGTGCGAAAGCCACGACACGCCCCAATTCATCAACACCACCATCGAGGTCATCGTGACCAGCGTCACCACTCCAAAGACCGCGGCCACCAGCGCCACCAGGCCGAGATTCTGTTCGGCAGCCGGATACATCAACATCGGGATGAGCGGCTCGCACGGTCCGAATAGGAAGATGGTGAACAACACCCACGGCGTGTAGCCCCCAAGCCTGCTTTGATTGCCAGAACGACCTTCTGTTTGGTGGACATGCAAGTGTTCCGCATGGTGCTGATGCAAGTGTTCATGAACCGTGCCGTCGGGGTGCGCATGCAAATGAGCATGCGGAACATTGCGGATCGCCTGCATGACTCCCCAGACAAAATAGATCACGCCGAATCCCAGCAACAACCAACTCGCAAGATCCCCCCGCACTTCCTCGACATTCTCGAGTCGAAACAGCATCAAGCTGAAGGCGACCCCGAGAGTCCCCAGGAGGATCGAACTGCCAACGTGCCCTAGACCGCACAGCAAGGTCACCCACAGCGTCTTCCGCAGTCCCCAATTCCCGACTCGAGCCATCGCGACAAACGGAATGTAGTGGTCGGGCCCCAGCAGCGTGTGAAAGAAGCCAATGGCGGCAGCCGTACCCAGCAGGGCGTAGTTGATATCCATGACAGTCCAGATCCCGAGGCCAAACAGCCACACGAGGCGACGGTCAATGGAAACCGCCAGGCAGCCCGTACCAACAATAATCTATCACGCCGTTGACTCGCGGGGCAGCCCGGTTGCTTCGCCATGATCCCTCGTGATTCGCCTTTATTCGCCCTGATCCGCCAGCGCATCTCGACTTGCGATGGAACGTGCGGCAGGTTTGGCCTTCCCCCCAAGTCCCGCGGTTTGGTACATACCCCTAACGCCGCGGCCCTGCCAAGGATGGCTCGTCCACGGCCCTCGCCGACTGTCTCGGGATAACGCACACGCGACTCAGCGCAGGGATGCCACACGCGATGCCTCAGCGACGTTCACTCACACGCTCCCAGACTTCCCCAGCGCACGACGATGGCAGTTCAGTCGTCCGCTTCCACTTGCTGGGCTGTATTCCCTATGACACGTGTGCTCAGTTGCAAAAGCGACTAGTGGCCGAGGCGATCGCGACCGGCGAGTCGCGGTCGACGGTGCTGCTGGCGGAGCATCCCGCGGAGATCACTGTTGGTCGTCGCGGTTCGCGTCGTCACGTCCGACTTTCTCCCGATCAATTGTCCGACCGCGGACTGGCGATTCGCTGGGTTCCGCGAGGCGGCGGCTGCGTCCTGCACTCGCCGGGGCAATTGGCGATCTATCCGATTGTGCCCCTCGGCCCTCGGCAGTGGACGTTCAGCGAGTTCCGGCGGCGCATCCATCGAGCGCTCGTCGCCACGCTTCAATCGTGTGGATACGCAAACGCCCCGACGCTGCCGGGCGCGGGGATCTGGGGACGCACAGGTTGCCTCGCCGTATCGGGGATTGGCGAATCCTCCGGCGTCACTCACCACGGGGCCTGGTTGAACGTCCATCCCGAGTGCGGCGAATTCGCCTCGATCGATGTCGTGCCGCCCGATCAAGTGGATGAGCAAGTCTGCACGACGATGAGCAGTTTACTCGCCGAACATCGCCGCCCCGTTCGCATGACAACCATCCGAGCCGCCGTCGTTGAGAAAATGTCGGCCGCCTTCGATTGCGAGTCGCCGCACCTCTTCACGGGCCATCCGCTGGTAGGAACAGGTCGCTAGGCGAGTTCGGCACGGACCGGATCGACGGACTAGAAGTCCGTCGTACGTGGGGAGCAGTCGACGGACTAGCGAGTCTTTAACCACTCCAGCACCACGGCCCCGACCTTGGCCAACGACTCGCCCGAACACTTGTCCGGCGTGTCTGCCTCCGTATGCCAATACGAAGCCGATGACGAGCGTGGATAGTCGAAGTCGATGATGTCGATGGCGGGGATGCGAGCGATATCGTGCAGCGCCAAGTGATCGTCGCGAATCTCGTGCTTGGGCCGATGGATAAACTCGGTGACCCCCATGCGCCGCGCGGTTCCCCAAATCTGTTCGACGATCGGACGGCTATCCGGCCAGCTCACGCTGTTGCGCTCCTGAAACAACTGCAATTGAGCGTCCCCCACCATGTCCAACAGTACGGCCGCGATGTAGCGATGAGCAGGCGGCGCCGCAACATATTCCCGTGCGAAGTGCTCCGAACCCAAAAAATACGTTCCCATTCGCTCGTCGAAAACAAACTCCTCGCCATCGAACAATACCAAGTCGACGCCAAAGGACCGATCCAGATCCCGCAAATGATGCCCCAACTCCATCAGAACCGCGACGCCGCTCCCCCCATCGTTCGCACCGATGAACCGCCCGCGTGGACGCCTGGGATCTCGATCGGGATAGGGGCGAGTGTCGTAGTGAGCACAAAGCATCACCCGCTCGTTCCGATCGGGATGAAAAGTCACAATCAGGTTCGCCATGGGCACCACCGAGCCATCCTCGGGGTGTCGCGAGTTGAACCCTTGCAACTCCACGGTCGCTCCCAACCGCTCGAAATGCTCGCGCAGCAGTTTTTGCTGAGCGGTCATGCCTGGCGAGCCGCTGGGCCGCGGTCCTATCGCGCAGACGGCCTCGAGATACCGAAAACTCCTCTTGGCGTCGACGGGGCTATTCCGCAAACTCGTTCGACTCGTCTGATTCCCGGCATGCCCGTTTCCGTGGAAGAAAACCAAGTACGATAACCCGACGACGCTTCCCAGAATCACCGCCCCAAGAAAAATAGTTTGGCCATCGAGTCGTTTCATGGGGGGTAATTTCGAGAGAAAGGGAAGGGAAGCGATCGCAGGCCCAACAGTTAACGACACTTACACAGAATTGTCGACCCCGCGTCTGGATGCGTCAAGGTCGAACCAGCAAGCCGGTTTAGCAGGACGGAGCGAGTCATGAGCGTTCAAAAAATACTGACCGACCTTCCATTCACCCGCGACTTCCGCCTGCGCGAGCAAGCGATCGCAGCCCTCCAGCAACGAATCCGCGAATCGACCGTCAGCGAGCGACAATCGATCGCCCCCTGCGCCGGCTCGATCGACTCGCATCAGTCGGCCGTTGTTTACAGCCAAGCGCCGACGATTCGGATGGTGGCGCCGGCCGGCGCTGGCAAGACCCAAACCGTCATCAACCGGCTGCTGCAGCGGA
Source organism: Pirellulales bacterium (assembly GCA_046349915.1). Classification (GTDB taxonomy): domain Bacteria; phylum Planctomycetota; class Planctomycetia; order Pirellulales; family Pirellulaceae; genus CAIXSC01. Next base: position 396,187 of record JAXMBL010000006.1, read on the forward strand.
TCGCGCACGGCGTCCACCCCGCACGCATGTTGATGCTGACCTTCGACAACGCGGCCGTAAACTCCATCAAGCTGAAGCTGCAGCAATTGACCGCCTCGAATTCGTTGGCCAGTTCCACTCAGGCCACGCTGTCCCAAATGCGTCTCGCCACGCTCAACGCCTATGGCTACTCGCTGCTAAGGGACTTTTTCCCCCAAGAATTCAAGCAGGTGCTGGCGTCCCGCAACGCCTATGGAATGATCAAGGAACTGCGTTCCGAGATCACTCGCCGCAGCCGCGGCGACGATCCCCTGCCCCCCTACATCGCGTCGCGTTTTTTTCTGGAGTTTTTCGGGCTCTTGAAGAACGCCCTGCACGATCCCCGCGCCGTCGATTCGCAAGCGTTCGCGGACTTCCTGATCAACCTGCCGCAAGCCACCGTCTTTTTCACGCAATCGGGCGCTCGCGGCATCGAGAAGACCGTTCAAGCGTTGCTGTTCATGTACGAAGGCTATGAACGACTGTTGAACCGCGACCGCGTGATCGACTTCGACGACCAGAAGCTGCGAACATTCGCCGAACTCAATCGCCAACCCGAGACGCTACAGCACGTGCAGAGTCTTTGGGATGAGGTGGTCGTGGATGAGTTTCAGGACATCAATTACCTCGACTTTCGACTCGTCGAAGCGATCGCTCGTCGCTCGACGCTCGTCGTCACGGGCGATGACGACCAAGCCATCTACGGCTTTCGAGGCTGCTCGCCCGAGTACATCATCGACCTGGCCCAACGACTCGAACGACCCATCGAATCGTACGAGTTGCAGATCAACTATCGTTGTCCCCCGCTGATCGTCGAGCACGCGGATCGCCTGATTCGCCACAATCAACGTCGCATCCCGAAACAGCCGAAGTCGGCGAGCGTCGAACAAGCGCACATCAGCGTCGTGTCATCCCTATGCGCCGGCCTGGAAGCTCATTCGATCGTCGAGATGATCAAGCATATTCGCGCCGAAACGCCGACACTCGACTTCAAGGACTTCGTCGTTCTTTACCGCACGAACGCGCAGAGTTTGCCGCTTCAAATCGAGTTTATTCTGAACGACATTCCCTACTATGTCCGCAAAGAGGACAACATCCTGGATAACGAGCATCTCGCGAAGTTCCTGGCGATTCTGCGAGTCAAAATAGCGATCGACCAAGGCAAGAACCCTGAAGCCGCCGATGCCTCACGATTCGTTTGCTCCTTCTTTCGCTACATCGAGCCCAAGATGGAGAGTCGGATCGACGAGGTGCTGTCGCGTGGCGGCAATTTCGTTCGCATGATCGAACGCCACGACTTGGACCGTTTGTTGCCCGAGGCGGGACGAGATCTCTTGCCGCTCACCCTGCAGGACTTGCGAGCAGCTCGTACACTCATGGAAACCGTGGATGTGGTCTGCGAGCGCTTCCGCGGCCTCCGAGGTCTGATCGGCGGACTCGACGAAGTGGTCGCGGAAAAAATGCCCTTGGGCGAGATTGGCGAAATCGCCTTGCGGTTCGGCGGCAGCGTGGTCGACTTCGTCGCCTCGATCGAGAACGCCCTGGGAAGGGCTCGAAAAACTCGAGCCGGCCAAGACCATAAGTCGGGAGTGCCCCTGCTGACTTACTTTCGCGCCAAAGGCTTGCAGTGGCATACCGTCATCCTGACGACCTGCAACGAAGGCATCATTCCTCACCAGCGAGCCGAAGTCGAAGAAGAACGGCGACTGTTCTACGTCGCCATGACGCGAGCTTCCTCCAACCTGATCCTCTCGCATGTGCAAAGCGTCTGCGGAAATCCGGTCGAACCGAGCCGTTTCCTGTTCGAAGCCGGACTGCTGGAACGCCCACCCGCGACCACTAAAAGTCGCTCATCATCATCCAGTGCAAACCGCTCTAGCCCAACGCCAAACGACCTGCCGCGCACCCCACGCAAGAAACGCAAGCGATCCGAGAAACGAGACCGTTAGTGCACGCCCAGCCCGTACGACGGACTTCCAGTCCGTCGATCTGAACGTACGACGGACTTCTAGTCCGTCGATCCCTCCCACTCCCCACCTCAACCAAACGCCGGCACTTTCCGGCCCACCAGCAAGCCACCATCATCATCCTCGAGAATCAGTCAACCACGGATCACACCGATGGCACGGATCGCTGCGTGAGCGAACACTGATAAGACGACGATTTCTCTTCGTTCGAAAAGGAACTCCATCAGTGACGATCAGCGAAGATCAGTGTTCCAAAACTCGCCCCACCCCGCGTCGAGAGAAGGGAACACTGATCTTCACTGATCTTCACTCATCGGGTCAGACTGTCCAATCAAGGAAAATGGCCGAAGGCACTCAATCTAAGCTCATTCAAGAGTGATGACACCACGGCTGACGGCGGTGAACTCGGCCAACCTGGCGTTGCCCGATTGAGCAAGGTCCCTCGCTGGAGGGACGTCGGAATTCTTGCGAATTCCGCTACAGAGAGGACTCGGAATTCTTGCGAATTCCGCTACGAGGAGGCGGGCGATTGAATTAGCCGCTCGAAGTCGTCTTCGGTGATGACGGGTACTTGGAGCGACTGCGCTTTTTCGAGTTTGCTGCCAGCATTTTCGCCCGCTACCACATAGTCGGTCTTCTTCGAAACACTCGACGCAGCCCGGCCTCCGTGACGCTGGATCAGTTCCTGAATCTCTTCTCGCGTGTATTTCACCAAAGTACCCGTCACGACCAGGGTTTTGCCGGCTAAAGGCTGCGGTAAGTTGGTTGATGCTTCACTGCGAGGCGAGGTGAAGTCGACGCCGACGGACTTCAGATCTTCGATCGTACGTCGACCATAGTCGCTATGGAGATAATCGTAGACGCTCTTGGCTATCACCGGCCCAATTTCGGGAATCTTCGACAGACGCTCCTCGTCGACTGCCTGAAGTTCGTCGATGCTGGCGAATTGACTGGCGAGAATCTGAGCCACTCGATTTCCCACGTGACGAATGGAGAGCGCGTTCAGCACTCGCTGCAGCCCGCGCGACTTACTCGCCTCAACCTGCGTCAGCAGAGCGTCGGCCGACTTTTCGCCCATCCGTTCGAGTTCAATCAATTGCCGTCGGTCAAGACGATAGAGATCGCCAAAACAACGAACCATCCCCGTCGCCCCTCGCCCGACCAATTGATCGACCAGTTTGTCTCCCAGTCCTTCGATATCCATCGCGTTGCGGTTCGCAAAGAAACGCACCCGTTCTCGCACCTGAGCCGGACACTCCAGATTCGGACAACGAATGTAGACTCCCCCTTCATCCTTCACGAGCATCGTTTCGCATTCAGGACATTGCGTCGGGAAACGAAATTCAGGCAGTTCGCGAGTCCGCTCGTGCTTCTCCACTCGCACAATATGCGGAATCACCTTCCCTGCCTTCTCGACGATGACGACATCCCCCTCGCGAATGTCCTTCCGCACGATCTCGTCCGCGTTGTGCAGACTCGCTCGGCTCACCGTCGTCCCCGCCAACTCGACCGGCTCCAATTCAGCCACCGGCGTAATCGCCCCCGTCTTGCCCACCTGCACCGAGATTTTGTTCAGCGTCGTGGGCTTTTCATATTTCTCAAACTTGTACGCGATGACCCAGCGTGGGCTCTTCGAGCGAGCCCCTAGTCTTTGGCGTTGGTCGAATCGGTTGACTTTCAGGACGAGTCCATCGACTTCGAAGTCGAGCTCATGGAGTTGTTCAATCAGAGACTCGCAGTGAGACAGCGTGTCTTCCAGATTCGCGAAGACGGTGACGCGAGGCGTCGGAGGGAGTCCATACGATTGAATCTCTGCCAGAAAATCGCGGTGGTTATCCGACTGAAGTCCCTCGCAGTAACCAACGCCGTGACAGAAGAAGCGCAGTCGACGTTCCGCGCAGATGCGTGGGTCAAGCAGACGAATGGCGCCAGCCGTCACATTGCGAGTGTTCTTGAATAACGGCTCGCCCAACGCACGCTGCTGCTCGTTCAGACGGACGAGGTCGGTGTTGGACATATAGACTTCGCCACGAACCTCCAGCAGCCGCGGGATGTGTTTGCCCGCCAAATGGAGCGGTATATCGTGAATCGTTCTCAAGTTGTGGGTGATGTCGTCACCCACCTCGCCGTTGCCGCGAGTGACCCCGCGCACCAACACGCCATCCTCGTACAGAATGGATGTAGCGACTCCATCAATCTTCAACTCAACCACCCATTCCACCGGTTCGCCGTCCAGCAGTTTGGCGGTTGCGAGACAATAGGCCCGCAAGTCCTCCAGCGAATACGTATTCTCGATCGACAGCATCGGCACTCGGTGCGGCACTTGCCGCAACGAATCGACAGGCTGCTCGCCCACTCGCTGAGTCGGGCTGTCGGGTGTGACGAGTTCGGGGTGAGCGGCCTCAAGTTGCTGAAGCTCCGCGAGCAAGTGGTCGTACTCATGGTCGGCGATGATCGGCGCCGCCTCGATGTAATACCGTCGGTCATGCTCGCGGATCTCGGCTCGAAGCTGGGCAATACGCGTTGCTGGATTAACGTGCATGAGTAGCTAGGGGGCTAGGAGCGTGGACGAGCGCACACGACAATATGTTCGCACATGCTGCCGGAAGAGCTGGCGGTACGCAAGTGGCACAGGAACCGTAGCGGCCAGGGATCGACTTTGGCTTGCTGGTTCCAACTTCCCTTTCGAGTTAACAGCGAGCTGCTTGCCGCACAATCACACCCTCTGGGACTAAGTCACCATGCGTCACTCGCCTGCCAACGCCGCGATCCGTAGTTCGTTGCCTGCCCTATTTCTACTGTCCGCGATCATCGGCCATGCTCCCAGCTTGCTATGGGCCCAGGAGCCTGCACAGAACACTGAGAGCTCAAAAAATGGCGAAGCGACCGCGAAGCCTGATGACTCGAAGCAGTCGACTCCCAACTCGCGAGAGCGACGAGCGAACCTACGATTAGTGCTCCCTCGCGAGATTCCGGCGGTTGTGGGACAGGAAGTAAACATCTATTTCGAGAACATCGTTCTCGCTCTCAACCCCGCGAACTACGCCTTTGATGCGGTTTGCGGGAAGGGCAAGCAACAAGCGGAACGTTGGACTTGGACTCCCACCGCGGCCGACGTTGGGGTTTTCCCGTGGGAGATCGTGGTGCGCGACGAGTGGGGCGAGCTCGTCGCGAAGGGGACGACGCAGGTGCGAGTCACTGCCGCCGACGCCCGTAAAGGACAAGCCCTCGAATGGCTCGCCATCGGCGACAGCTTGACCCATGGTTCGGTGATCTCGCGCCACGTCTTGGAATTGAGCAAACTTGACGGCGGCCCCGCACTGCGGCTGATTGGTAGTCATGGTCCCGAGGAGTCGCCTGAGATTCGCCACGAAGGCTACGGAGGCTGGACCGCGTTACGTTTCGCCACTCATTTCACACCCACAGCGAGAACCGGTGATTACAAGACTCGCGGCAGCCCGTTCTTATTCGAAACTCCTGACGGTAGCAAGGAACTCAGCTTTTCCCGCTATTGCGCCGAAATCAATGGCGGCAAATCACCGGGCTACGTCACGATTTTCTTGGGTCCCAATGATATCTTCTCGGCCGACGAAATGACGATCGAGGCAACACTCGATACCATGCTCCGTCATTACGATCAGTTGATCGCCATGTTGCGTGCAGTCGACAATCCACCTCGAGTCGGCGTGATGACCGCGGCGCCTCCCGCGGCCACTCAAGATGCATTTGGCGCCAACTACGCCTCGGGCCAGACTCGTTGGCAATATCGCCGCAATCAGCATCGGCTGGTCGAACGAATGCTGGAAAAATACGAAGGGCGAGGCACGGAAGGAATTGATCTCATTCCCATACACGTCGCCTTGGACTGCCGCCGTCTGTACCCCGTCGAAAAAGTCGCCTCCAGTCAGCGAGCCGGGGATCTGATTGAGCGTCAAAACAACGGCGTCCATCCGGCCGCGGGCGGCTACCGGCAAATTGGCGATGTCGTGTACGCTTGGCTCTTGACGAAATGAACACCCTTGCTCGGATAGCGAATGGCTTGCCTCTTCGTCTGGAAGTGGGTCGGTCGGTGTGGTCGGTGCGGAGCTAATCGACGGACTAGAAGTCCGTCGTACAGTTCACATCGACGGACTAGAAGTCCGTCGTACACCGGAGCGACGGGCTAGAAGTCCGTCGTGCTTAGCCAAGTTGGTCTTCGCACGACGATTTCCGAGCCCTCGGCGACGAACGCGGAGAAGGGCTTGCTGGCCAGAACGGACGCCCAGGAGGCGCCGTAGAGCGAGGAAAAATCCGCGTTGATTCGCGAAAGCCTTGCCGCCGCGGCTCTCCAAGGAGGATGTTCCACGCGGTACTCGACTGTTCCGCCGTCTCGCTGGCGACAATATCCCCAATAGTGTTCCGCGATGAACTCTTCGTGCGACTCGGGGCGGAGCGGCGCGAAATCCTCCTCGCAGTCGACCGAAACACCTTGCCACTTCCGATCCGCATACCATTCGTAAGTCACCCCTCGATCTTTCGGAAGGGAGTTAATCCGCGAGTAAGGCATGGCGTGGCGAGGATCGGGAAGTCCACCCAGCGAGTGTCGCATCGGCAGCGCCGCGTATGGCTCGTTGTAGGTCCAGCGGGCAGTCACAGCGATCGCTCGGCGGGGAACGAGTTCCTTGACGAACACCACTCCGCGGCGCACTTCGCCCGCCACCTCGCGTCGCACGTAGAATCGCAAGTTGAATTCTTCGAAGTGCCGGTGCCATGGGATGGGTAGGCCCAGCACCTTGGTGTGAACGAACAGGAAGCCCACCAAGCTGGCGTAGACGCGGTCGTCGTGAGTATCCAGTTTCACTCCCCGCGGCACGAGCGGCTCAACTAACTCCCTGGGCACGACGAAATTTACCATGGCGAGCCAGCGCCAGTGAGCGGTGAGGAATTTCGCCCGAGTCGAATCGCTCGAGGGGCTGACTTGGGTCGCGAGGTCCGGAGAAGTAGGGACAGGCGTTGAGTCGTTCATGAGGACAGCCTCGCGGAAACTTGGGACTGCTGTTTCAACCGCAAGGAACCGCGAAAGTTCACGCTGCCTTAAGGCTGAGGCAATTCTCGCGGGAAAGGCGGTCGTTCGGCGGGCGGGGCCGTCTCGCCTGTTTCCATCTCCCACGCCTCGCGTTCCTCGGCGTTCGCGTAATAACGCAGCCAAAGTTCCGCGTCGGCTTCCACATCCAGAAATCGCCAGTGCAGGTACTGACCCGAGAGGTCGACTTTCTTCTCTTGGGCGGGCAACAAGTCTCGCGTCAGGATGCAGTACAACTGTCGATCCGACAGGTGGTCGGTCCATTGAAGGACGATGCGGCGTTGGTAGAGCCGGTCGATGGCGTCCCTCAATAGGTCGTGTAGTTGAATGTCATTCAGGGTTTCGTGTGGAGGCAACACCAATTCAGGGGTGAACCAGCGACTAATCGGCTCCACGGGAGCTCGCTCCCAGGCCAAGAGCGAAGCGAGAAACTCGTTTTCGTCGGCGGTGGTCATGCGACTGGAATCGAGCAGGTCGAGGGATTCATCGACAAAAGGTTCCAGAGCGTCTCGCAGACGAGCATTGAGCAGGATTTGGTCGACTTCTTCCGGCGAGCGAAAAGGTTGGGACGGTCGCATGGCGGGCAATGATCACTAAGAGGAATCCCCGAAGTCACTCCGCGGGCGTTTGACCGCGACGAACCGGTCTACCTGACGGCAGACGTGTCTCCTATGCCTACGAGTATAGTCAGGGGTGCGGCAGTTCCTCGCGAGAAATTGCGTCAAATCAACTGCTTTCGCGAATTCGCGCGAGCCAACTCTGCTACGACCCGCAAAGTCGTCGAACTCACAGGCAAGCGAGTTGTCAGAAGATCGAGCTCAAGAATGCCCGTGGAACCCGCAGCAGTTCCCAGAGCAAGAAAATGGCCCGGCAAGTAACCGTGCGAGCTCAAAAGATGTTGCAAGCGACAACGTCGTCCAGCGGAAACAATCAGCCCGTTGTGTCGCGCAAAAAAAGACGCGGCGTTGATTTTCGGGGGTCCCGAAGATCACGCCGCGTCGCGGGGTGAATCAAGCGGCCAGAGCCGCGTCAGACGCAGAACTAGGTGTTCGGCGTGTTGCGTTCGACCGTGAAGGCGCCGTCTTCTTCGTCGTCGGCGCCATTGAACGTGATGCAGTTGTCAGCTTGGGCAGCCGGATCGTCGTTCGAATCGCACTCGTCGGTGTTGTCGATGAAGTCCCAGCCCGCGGTGTTCGCGTTGTGGCCGATGACGCCGTCAATCGAGTAGCTCTGGTTGGTATCTTGGAATGCACCAGCAACGTCCGACAATTCGCTGATGATGCCATCGCGAACCGAGGCCAAGCCAACCAGCAATCCGAGGACCGCGACGGTCGCGATCAGGATCAGTTCGGCCGACACCACGAAGCCCGCTTCGTCATTCCACAGTTTCTTCAACATCTTCTCTGTTCCTTGATTCTTCTGGTTCCAAACCTTTAATCCACAAATCCACGATATGCGAATCCCGCAGTGGTTGACTTCATTTCTTCGAGTCACTTTGCGGGAGCTCGTCGCACTCTGAAAAGTAGCACTCACTTTGCGCGCCGCGTCCAATTTTCCCGTGAAAAAATGTGCCCCAAGCACGTGAATCAACGGCCAAATTTCAGTTGGCGCCGATGCGCGAGACTTCACACGTCGCGGGGGAACGCCGATCTGACGCGGGATTTCCTTGCGTGAGCAATGGACGGCCGTTACGATGGTCAGAAGTGGCGTCGACGATTCGGTCGGCGCGATTGAAGTGACTCGCTTGCCCCGGCACTCGTTTCCTGGAGTTGTCCATGAATCAGCCTCTTCCTGCTTCAACTGCCTCCACGTTTCGACGCGGTCAGACCCCCATCGTCCCGAAACAAGCCGCACAGATTGCCCAGCAAGTACAAGACGCCCCGCAGGCACAGGCCGTAACGCAAGCATTCCCGGCGGACCTGCCGACTGCCATCGAAGCATTGGATCGAGTCGTGGATGCCGTGCGCAGGGACGCCCTGACAGCCTCGACGGAATATCTGGCGGCGTCCGAGGTTCCTCACGGAGGCGAGTAGACGGGTGCGGATCTTCGACCGGCTTGTCGGTCTCGAGACCGAGTATGCCATTGTTCCAGGCTCGTCGCTGGGCTGGGAGAAGCTGACGCGTTTCGCCTGCTACCGTCGTCTGGTGGAGGTGTTGCGGCAGCGAACGACGGTGGCAACCGCCCTGCACTTCAAGGAAGGGGTCTTCACTGCGTCGAGTGGTGCGGTGTGGTTCGAATCGGAACGGTTCGCCGTCGATACCGGACTGATCGAAGGCGCCACCCCCGAGTGCCGTGGACCGATCGAAGCAGCCATCTACCAGCAAGCTCAGGATCGCTTGCTGACTGAATGCTCGCTGCTCGCCACGTCAAACCATGATCACGACGGAAATCCTATCGATTTCCGACTTCTGAAGAACGACCGGGACGCGGCGGGAAATGTCTACGGTTCGCAGGAGAACTACGAAGCCATCATCGCCTCCGGCTGGCGGCTCGCAGTTTGGCGAATCGGCCTGACTCTTTTGCTGATCCCAGCGACGCTGACGTGGGCGAGCTTGCTACTCGTCCTCCTGGCATTTCTCGTCTACGTCGTGTTGTTTTCCCTGGTCGCGACGACCTGGCGGGCAGTTCGAGGGAAGCCGAGCCGATGGGAGGCTTGTCTGCTCCACCCTCAGTGGCTAGACAACCCCGGCGAGACCCGCATGCCTCTGCCGAACTGGCTGGAGCGAACGATGCTGGTCGTGTTCAATCTGGCGATTTTGCCGATTGAGCTGCCGTTGACACTGTTGGTGAAGACTGTTGCTTTTGCGCCTCAGCGCCGAGCCCTTGAAGCATTTCTTATGACGCGAGCCGTCTTCGCGGGCGCGGGCATGTTGACGGATGAGGGAGAATTTGGCCTGGCTGACAAAGGCCCGGCCATGAATTGCCTGGTCGGCTACGGCGATTTTTTGTTTCGCCGTCCCGTTTTCAACTTTGGACACTTTCTTAAGACGTTAGGGGCGGAGATTCCTTTTTCGCCGCTGGACCTACGAGACCTTTACTTGAGCCGCCAACGGCTGCAGATCGGACTCGGAGATTCCAATATGACGCCTGTGGCCGAGTTGCTGCGAATCGGCGCGACGGCCCTCGTGCTGGACGTGATCGAGTCGGAGTCGCGGGGAGAAGTTCCCTCGAGCCCTTGGCCCCGCTTACGCCACCCTCTAAAAGCTCTACGCCAAGTATGCGCCGATCCAACTCTTCAAGCAAAAGTGGAATTGACCGATGGCCGATCCATGACCGCACTGGAGCTTCAGCGCTGGTACGCCGAGCGCTGCCAAACGTTTTTGAATCAGTTTCCCCAGGCCGCCGCCGATGCGATGGCGTTATGTCGGCTGTGGACCGATACGCTCGACAAGCTCGAGCACGCTCCGCAAGAACTGCTCGGCCGCATTGATTGGGTCACCAAACGACACTTACTAGAGCGAGCGGGGGACGGCCTCCCCTGGGAAGCCAAGAAGAAAATCGACTTGCGTTACCACGAGTTGTCGCCAGACGGCTATTTCCGCCGTTTTGAGGCGGCGGGCGGGGTTGAGCATTGGGCTGGCGAAGGAGAGATTGAGCGGGCCATGAGATCTCCTCCTCCCGATTCCCCCGCCACCATGCGCGGCCACTACATTCGCGAGTTCAGTGGAGGCGAAGACTTGCTGCGAGTCGGCTGGCGCAAGATCACGATCGGCAGCGGTTGGGGACGGCGAGTCGTCCGACTTCGTCGCTATCGTCGCGCCTCGGACAGCGACACGGCGGCCCCGCGCACGGATAGCGAGCCGTTTCGCGATGAGTGAGCAGACCGACGACCTGGAAAGCGACCAGCAAGCTCGGACCAGCGAAGCCGCCCTTGGCGACTCGAACACCTCTTCGCTGACGCAAGCGGTCACTTGGGGCGAGGCCCTGATCGTATGGAGTCGGGTGGCGTGTCTGAGTTTCGGCGGCCCCACCGGCCAAATCGCCGTCATGCACCGGATCATCGTGGAAGAAAAGAAGTGGGTCAGCGAGGAGAGATTCCTGCACGCGCTGAACTTCTGCATGTTGCTTCCTGGCCCCGAGGCCCAACAACTGGCCACTTACCTGGGCTTTCTGGCTCATCGCACTTGGGGAGGAATCGTCGCGGGCGTGCTGTTTATTTTGCCGGGAATGCTCGCCATCCTGGGACTCAGCGTGCTGTACGTCGAATTTCAAGAGGTGAAGTGGATTGAAGGGCTGTTCCTGGGACTGAAGCCAGCCGTCATCGCGGTGGTCCTGGAGGCCGTGTTGCGATTGGGCAAACGAGTTCTCCAATCACGTGCGCTCGAAGTCATCGCCGCCCTGTCGTTCATTGCGATCTTCTTCTTTCAGCTTCCGTTCCCGCTGATCATCCTCGCGGCCGCCTGCGCCGGCTACTTGGGCGGCCGGCTTCGTCCTGAATGGTTCGCCACCCGCAAACCACCCACTCGCGCCGTCGGCGGCGCCAGCGACCGCGGCAACTTGACCAAGGAACAGCTCGACCCGCCAAGCGTGGAACGGATCGCGGCGCACCCGCTCCCCGCTCCCACGATTTCTCGAGCGATTCGAGTCACTGTTGTGTGCCTGACCTTGTGGTTCACGCCGCTGATCGCGGTCGCCTTCTGGCAGGGTCGACAATCAATGTATGTCGCCGAGGGGCTCTACTTCAGCAAAGCGGCCATGGTGACATTCGGAGGCGCCTATTCGGTGTTGTCCTATGTGGCTCAAGAGGCCGTGGAACGACGAGGCTGGTTAACGGCCACCGAAATGTTGGATGGACTGGGATTGGCCGAGTCCACCCCTGGACCGCTGATCATGGTAGTGCAGTTCGTAGCGTTCCTGGCCGCCTATCGCAATCCTGGATCACTGAGTCCACTGACGGGCGCCGTTCTGGGGTCAATGATTACGACCTGGGTGACCTTCACCCCGTGTTTCTACTGGATTTTTCTGGGTGCTCCCTATATTGACCGCCTCAGATCCAATCAACGACTTACCGCGGCCATGTCCGCGATCACTGGCGCGGTGCTGGGAGTAGTCGCGAACCTGGGTCTTTGGTTCGCCCTGCATACCTTGTTCGGACAGGTGGAACAGCGATCCTACGGCCTCGTGAGGTGGCTCGCGCCCGACCTCGCCGCTTGGCGCCCCCTGGAAACCGGCATCGCCGCGGTCGCGATGCTCCTTCTGTTCGCCACGCGTCGCGGACTCGGCCAGACATTGCTGGCGTGCGCCGCGCTGGGAGTCGCGGCTAAGTGGTGGTTTAGCCATTAATTATCCGAGTACGAGACGAGCGCCTTCATGTAGTTGGCTCGTTCCAGGGCGCTCGAATCGGCGCAGTTGCGCAAACTCATGCTTCCTTTCATCTGCTGAACCGAGGCATATCCACCTGTCTCTAGCCAATGCGTGATTTCGGTCAACAACTTGGGAACGGCGTCGGGCCCGTAGCGCAACAGCAGCGAAGCCATCATGGCGACATCGGCCCCGACCAGCAGAGCCTTCAAAACGTCGTCGGAGAAGTGCACGCCGCTGGTCACCGCGAAGGAGACGTCCAACTGGTCGCGGAGAATCGCGATCCAGCGCAAGGGACGCCACAATTCGTGCCGACTACTCAACACCAATCGCGGCGTGAACTGGAGTTGATCGAGTTCGATATCTGGCTCGAGAAAGCGATTGAAGAGCACCAGTCCGTTAGCGCCTGCTTGAGCGAATTGGCGAGCGACGTGGGGGACAGAGCTGAAAAAGGGCCCCACTTTGACGGACAACGGGATTTGGACTTCGGCCCGCACCGCCGCGATCAAATCCACATACCGCTGCTCGACCTCTTGTGAGGTCATCTCCACGTCGGTCGGCACAAAGTAGATATTCAGTTCTAGAGCGTCGGCGCCCGCTTCTTGCATCGCGCGTGCGTAGCGAATCCACCCACCTCTCGACGATCCATTCAAGCTGCCGATAATCGGAATGCCGACGCACTGCTTGGCCGACCGGATCAGCTCCAGGTATTCGTGGGGCCCCGTGTTGTAGTCCTCCATCTCGGGGAAGTACGAATCCGACTCGGAGAACCCGCCTGTTTGCGATTCATACAGCGAATGAATCGCCAACTCGTCGTGCTCGATCTGCTCTTCGAACAACGAAGGCAAAACGGCCGCGGCAATGCCGTTTTCCGCGAGCTTGCGAAGTTTTTCGAGGTCGCCAGTCAAGGGACTTGCGCTGGCAACCAAGGGGTTCTTCAGGGTCAACCCCAAGTACTGGGTCGTCAGGTCGACGCTCATGCCGATTCCTCCCCGGACGTATGACGTTGAGCGAAACCGGCGGGCGCCGGTTCCGCGAGAGATCGTTCAATGCCAGCCATTTGCTCGTAGTAACGCCACGTATCGTCGATATCTTGCTGAGCCTGCTTGAACAGGACCGCGGCCTGTTCAGGCTGAGACCGGGCCAGCATGGCGAACCGACCTTCGGACATGGCGAATTCCTGGAACTTCAACGCGGGCTTCCGACTGTCGAGATGGAAGGGGTGTCCTCCCTGGGTCGCCTCCCGTGGATCGTAGCGGAAGAGCGGCCAGAAGCCAGATTTCACCACATCCTTCTGATGCGACATCGACGTCGACATTTCGATGCCATGGGCGATGCAATGGCTGTACGCCAAGATCAACGACGTCCCCTGGTAAGACTCGGCCTCTTCAAACACACGAATCGTCTGCAGCGGATTCGCTCCCAACGCGATCTGCGCCACGTAGACGTTGCCATAGGCGACCGCCAGCATGCCGAGATCCTTCCTCTTGACCGACTTGCCGCCCGCGGCGAATTTCGCCACAGCGGCCCGGGGCGTCGACTTCGAGGCTTGTCCTCCCGTGTTGGAATAGACTCCGGTGTCGAGCACAAGAATATTGACATCCCGCCCCGAAGCCAGCACGTGATCTAGTCCACCAAAGCCGATGTCGTAGGCCCAACCATCGCCGCCGATAATCCAGACGCTGCGATCGACCAGCGAGTCGGCGATGCCAGCCAGTTGCTTGGCTTCAAGGCGTTCAATTTGAGTCAGGCGATTTCGTAACGCCAGGATTCGTTGTCGTTGTTCGCGAATCGCTTGCTCGTTCTCCAGATTGGCCTCAAGAATCGCCGCCGACAAATCGCCTCCGACGTCGCCAGCTAGCGATTGCAGTAGATGGCGCGCCAGCGTTTGCTTCGCTTCATTAGCCAAACGCATGCCCAAACCAAACTCGGCGTTGTCTTCGAACAGCGAATTGCTCCACGCGGGCCCGCGACCGTCCCGATCAACGCTCCAAGGCGTGGTCGGCAGGTTTCCTCCGTAGATGGACGAACAGCCCGTGGCATTGGCGACGACCAGACGATCGCCGAATAACTGAGTGAGTAGTTTGAGGTATGGGGTTTCGCCGCAACCGGCGCAAGCGCCTGAGTACTCGAAGAGGGGGAGCAGTAACTGCGAGCCCTTGACGGTGTCTCGTTTCGCCAGAGTGCGATCGAATTCCGGGAGCGAGATGAAGTGATCGAAGCGTTGTCGTTCTCGCTCCAGATGCTCGGCTTTCGGACGCATATTGATCGCTTTGTGCTTGACGACCTCCTTGCTCTTCGCTGGGCACACATCGACGCAGACTCCGCAGCCGGTGCAATCATCCGGGGCGACTTGAATGGTGAGTCTCATCCCCGCGAGGTCCCCGCCCGCGATGGCTCGGAACGGGAAGTCGGGCGGCGCCGCCTTCGAGTCGTTGGGAGAATAGGCCTTCGTGCGGATGGCGGCATGCGGACAGACTAGCGCGCACAATCCGCATTCGATGCAGATTTTCTCATCCCAAATCGGTATTTCCGCTGCGATGCTGCGTTTCTCGTAGCAGGCAGTACCCGTGGCAAACGTGCCATCGACGGGCAGCGCACTGACCGGCAACAAATCTCCCTGGCCCGCGATGATCCGCGCCGTCACTCGTTGCACAAAGTCGGGCGCGTAATCGGGCACGGGCGGAATCCGGCGGCGCTGACTGCTGGCATGCGAGGGAACCGTCACCTCGTGGAGTGCGGCCAGCGAGGCGTCGACGGCCGCGTAGTTCCGCTGCAACACGGCTTCCCCACGTTTCGCATACGACTTCTTGATGGAAGCCTTGATTTCAGCGAGCGCCTCATCTCGCGGCAAGACTCCAGCGAGAGCAAAGAAGCACGCCTGCATGACCGTGTTGATGCGGCCGCCCAGTCCCGAGTCACGAGCCACTCGACTGGCATCCACCACATAAAACTTGAGTTGCTTGGCGACGATCTGCTCTTGAGTCTCTCGGGGAAGTTGGTCCCAGACTTCCGCGGGCCCGAAGGGGCTATTCAGCAAAAACGTGGCGCCCGGTTCGGCGACTGCCAGCACATCGATTCGCTCGAGCAGATGAAACTGGTGGCAAGCGACAAAGTCGGCGCGGCTGATGAGGTAGGTCGAATGAATGGGCCGTTTGCTGAAACGCAGATGCGAAACCGTGACCGATCCCGCCTTCTTCGAGTCGTAAACGAAGTACCCTTGGGCGTAGAGAGGAGTGCTTTCCCCAATGATCTTGACCGAGTTCTTGTTGGCGCCGACCGTGCCGTCGCTCCCCAGTCCATAAAATACAGATCGCTTGACCTCGGGCGATTCGGTCGAGAACTCCGGGTCCCATTTCAAGCTGAGATGCGTCACATCGTCATGAATGCCGATGGTGAAATGGCGTCGCGGCGAGTCGGCAGCCAACTCGGCGAAAACCGCTGCGACCATGGCGGGAGTAAATTCCTTCGAGGCGAGGCCGTAGCGCCCGCCGATCACCAGGGGCGGAGTGGCAAAGTACTGGCGACCATCGCGGGAGTCGCCCCTGCTGGCTTGCTCGGCTATCGCGGCGACGACATCCAGGTAAAGCGGTTCACCCAGTGCGCCCGGTTCCTTCGTACGGTCGAGGACGGCGATTCGGCGAGTGGTTGGGGGAAGAGCCGCCAAGAGGGCGTCGGCGGCGAAAGGGCGATAAAGTCGCACCGTGACCACTCCGACTTGTTCGCCCCGGGCATTCAGTGCGTCCACTGCTTCTTGGACCGCTCCCGTGCCTGATCCCATCAGCAAGATGACTCGCTCCGCATCGGGCGCGCCGTGGTATTCGAACAAATCGTAGCGACGCCCCGTGAGTTGAGCGAACTCAGCGAACGCCTGGCGAACAATTTGCGGGACGGCGTCGTAAAACGAGTTACAAGCTTCGCGGGCCTGGAAGAAGACATCGGGGTTTTGCGCAGAGCCTCGCAGCTTGGGCTGATCGGGGTCGAGCGCTCGATCTCGATGCTCCTGCACGCATCGCGAGTCGATCATGGAGCGCAAGTCATCGGCCGTTAGCTGTTCGATCTTATTCACCTCGTGCGAGGTGCGAAACCCATCGAAGAAGTGCAAGAAGGGGACGCGGGCTCGCAGGGTCGCGGACTGCGCGATCAGGGCGAAGTCCTGTGCTTCTTGAACGCTGGCGGAACAGAGCATGGCCCAGCCCGCGCTGCGCACGGACATCACATCCGAATGGTCGCCAAAGATCGAGAGCGCATGCGTCGCGAGGGCTCGAGCCGCGATATGAAAGACGGTCGGCGTGAGTTCGCCGGCGATCTTGTACATATTCGGGATCATCAGCAGCAAGCCTTGCGAGGCGGTGAAGGTGGTGGCGAGCGCCCCGGCCTGCAACGCGCCATGGATAGCGCCTGCGGCGCCCCCCTCGCTTTGCATCTCCATGACTTCGGGAATCACGCCGAAGATGTTGGTCTGGCCGGCGGCCGTCCAGGCATCGGCGAGTTCTCCCATGGGAGTGGCGGGCGTTATGGGATAGATTGCGATAACTTCGTTGGTCTGATGGGCGACATAAGCAGCCGCCTCATTGCCATCAATGGTGACGAATTTGCGGGGCACCGGTTCCTCCTTCATGCTGGCCGAGCTCGCCATGCAGCCGTTAGAGAGCGGCCACAGGCGAAGCCAACGACCGCTTGATGCAACTTCGATGCCGTCGAACGGTTATTGAAGATGTGCTAGGCGTGTGCGGGTTGGCGAAAGGAACGACCGTGTCGATTCGCACAGTAGCGCGCTTCGTCGCTCACTCATGGCACGCCGCCGCCAACCACCGCCAAAGCTGTTTGCCGAGCATGACAAACAGGGATTCGTGGGGTGAATGCAGGGGAGGTGGACGAGTGAAATGAGGAGCGGCATAGTCTTTGCTTCAGGTTGAGCCCGATATGGACCCAGGACAGCTATACAAGCGCTATCAAGACCTCCAACGCTATGTGGGTTGGACCGCGGACGACGCGCGTCGCATCCGCGACGTCGGCGAAAGGTTGTCTTCCCATTTCAAGGAATTGGTGGCCGATTTCTACGCGGAGATCGAGCGTCATGCGGAAACGCAACGCGTGGTGGTAGGCGGAGTCGATCAGATCGCTCGCCTGAAAGAGACGCTCGTCGATTGGCTGCGGCAGTTGTTCGCCGGTCAGTACGATGAGGCGTATGTGTTGAGGCGCTGGAAGGTAGGCCTGCGACACGTGGAAATCGGTCTCGACCAGCAGTACACCAATGTCGCCTTATCGCGGATGCGGTCAGGCATGATTCGGCTGATTGCCAGCAACAGCGGCATTCCTCCCGCCGAACTCGTCGATACCATCGACTCGCTCAACCGAGTGCTGGATCTCGACTTGGCGATCATCGAAGACGCTTATCAGTACGAGTACCTGCTGCGACAGAAGCGCAGCGAGCGGCTGGTCGCGATTGGGCAGATGGCCAGCGGAATTGCTCACGAGTTGCGCAACCCGTTGAATGTGGTGCGTACGTCGGTGTTTTACCTGCAGCATGCTCGGCGGCCGACGCCGGAGAAGCAGGCAGAGCATTTGGAGCGAATTCAACGGCAGGTCGGCATCGCCGATGGAGTGATATCGGCTCTGTCCGATTTCGCCAAACTACCGCTGCCGGTCGTGGGCCCGGTGGCATGGGGCGACTTGGTGCGCGAGACCTTGGCCAATCATCCTTTACCCGAGAATATTTCGGTGCAGCTCTCGGGCCTCGACGTCAGCCCGCCCGTGCGCGGAGATGCTCGACAGTTGTCGATCGTGGTTAGCAATCTGGTTCGCAATGCCGTCGATGCCATGCCAGACGGGGGACGTCTGGCCATTTCCACCGAAGTGGTGGGGGCGCAGGTCAAGCTGATCATCGCCGACACCGGCCCCGGGATCTCCCCCGAGGAGATTCACCGGATTTTCGAACCGTTTTACTCGACGAAAGTTCGCGGAATTGGGTTGGGACTAGCCATTTGTCGAGCAATCGTCGAGAATCATGCGGGGGAACTGCGGGTGACGAGTCAGCCTGGGCAGGGCAGTCATTTCTCGGTGCTCCTCAAGTCGGCCGCGTCCTGAATCTCGCCTGACCGTGCGCAGCCGGAATAGGGGGGAAGGCGTCGCGGGACTCATGGGCGTCTAACCGTCGAGGTGATTTCGCATGCCGAATTCGGAACCGCACATTCTTGTTGTGGATGACGAACGAGACATTTGTGAGAACTTGCGGGACATTCTGGAGGACTTTGGCTATCGCGTGGATATTGCATCGACAGGAGATGCCGCCCTGCGACTGCTGGAGACTGAGTCGTATGACGTGGCCCTGCTCGACCTCAAAATGCCGGGGATCGACGGCGTCGAACTCTGTCGAAGGATACGCCAGCGACGATCGAGCACCGTGGGGATGATCCTGACGGCCTATGCCAGCCAGCAGGCCGCGAACGATGCGGTGCAAGCAGGTGCGTGGCGAGTCGTCTCGAAGCCCATCGATACCTTCGAGTTGATGAAGTTGATCGATAATGCGTTGCTCTTGCCGCTGGTGCTGGTGGTCGACGACGACCTGGACTTGTGCGAGGCCTTGCGAGACACCTTTCGCGACCAAGGTTATCGCGTGGACATTGCCCATTCGCCGGTCGAGGTCGAGCGTCGCCTGGCGGAATCCGCGCCTCAGGTGGTGCTGATCGACTTGAAACTGGCCGATGCCAGCGGACTTGAAGTTCTGGAACTGGTTCGCTCGCGTACGCCCGACGCGAGCACCATCATGATCACCGCGCATCGCGACGAGATGGCTCGCAGCATTTCCGTCGCGATGGAGCAGGGGGCCGTGGCGGTTTGTTACAAGCCTTTTGAACCAGCCAACTTGCTGGCGCGAATTCGCGAATCTCTGCCAGCGGCGGGAGCACGTGGACCCGCATGACGTCGCCTACCGCCGCAGTCGCCTCGCCCTCCCTGCCGCTCCCCTCCCACGTGCTCGTGATCGAGGACGACGCGGACGCCTGCGCCAACCTGCGCGACATCTTGGAACTCGACGAATTCCAAGTCTCCACCGCGGGTTCGATCGCCGAAGCGCTGGACCGCATGTCGCACGATCCGGTCGAGATGATCATTCTGGATCGACGATTGCCCGATGGATCGGCCGAGGAGGCCATGCCGCGACTCAAGGCGAAGGCGCCCGACGCGGCCATCATCATCATCACGGGCTACGCCGATCTGGATGGCGTGATTACGGCTCTCCGCGAGGGGGCCGACGATTACTTGCTCAAGCCCGTCAATCCCGATTTGCTGCGAAATACCCTCGAGCGCATTCGCGAACGGCAACATCTGGCCGAAGAGAAACGCCGCTCCGAAAACGCCTTCCGCGCCTTGGTCGAAGCGGCGGGGTGCATGATCGTCATCGTGCGACCCGATGGCGCCATCGCCTACTTCAATTCGTTTTCCGAGGAGTTGACTGGCTATCGAGCCGCCGACGTCCTGGGACGCGACTTTTTCGAGCGGTTTTCGCCAGCCGCCGACCGCTCGCGCATCCAGCGAGTATTCTCTTGCGTCTTGGAAGGGGGAGTGCTCCGCAACTATCAGACGCCGCTACTCCGTCGCGACGGCTCGCAGGCACTCCTGCTCTGGAACGCTCGGCGACTCGACGATTACTCCGCCGAGCCAGTGTTGCTAGCCGTTGGGCAAGACATTACCACTCTGAAAGAGGCGCAAGATCGAGCCTTGCATGCGGAGCGTTTGGCGGCCATTGGCCAAATGGTCGCGGGTCTTGCACACGAGAGCCGCAACGCTCTGCAGCGAAGCCAGGCCTGCTTGGAAATGCTGGAACTGGAGATCGGCGACAACCCCAGCGCTCGCGACTTGTTGGGGCGAATCCAACGAGCACAGGACCAGCTGCACAAGTTGTTTGATGAAGTTCGGGGATACGTGGCCCCGATTCAATTGGATCGTAGCGAATGCCAATTGTCGGAAGCGTGGCGCGAAGCCTGGGAGCTATTGTTCAATCAGCGTCGTGGCCGCGACGCACAACTGCGCGAGCTCCCGCACACCGTCGACCTGCATTGCGACATCGACCGCTTCCGGATTGTGCAAGTGTTCCGCAATCTGCTCGAAAACTCGTTGGCGGCCTGCCATGACCCGGCCTTGATCGAAATCGCCTGCAGCAAATCGCAACTACATGGCAGGGAAGCACTTCGAATATCAGTTCGAGATAATGGCCCCGGCCTGACCGCCGAACAAAGGGCGCGTCTTTTCGAACCATTTTACACGACCAAGACCCAAGGAACGGGTCTTGGTATGCCGATTGCTATGAGGATTGTCGCCGCGCATGAAGGGGATCTCGTCGTCGGCGATCATGGTCCCCCTGGCGCTGAACTCATCGTTACCTTGCCGCGCCACAAGCCATGACCAAGTCCCTGCGAATCGCCGTCGCCGACGATGAACTCGATATGCGCGACTATTTCCAGCGCATTCTCCCTCGCTTAGGACACCAAGTCGTCGCCGTCGCGGAAAACGGTCTTCAATTGGTCGAAAACTGCGCGGCTCAGTTGCCGGATATCGTCATCACCGACATCAAGATGCCGGACATGGACGGTATTGAAGCCGCCTCGGCCATCTTCCAGGCCCGCGCTACCCCCGTCATCTTGGTTTCCGCCTTTCATGACCCGGAACTCATCACCCGAGCCGAACAAGATCACGTACTCGCCTACCTTGTCAAACCGATCAAGCTGGCCGATCTGGAAACGGCCATCGCCTTGACGATGAGGCGATTCGAACAGTTCGAGTCCCTGCGGCGCGAAGCGACCGACTTGCGGCAGGCGTTGGAAGATCGCAAGGTGATTGAACGAGCCAAGGGGATTCTCATGAAGAAAGCCGCCCTAGATGAAAGCGAGGCCTTTCGTCGCTTGCAGAAGATCTCCAGCGAGAAAAACATGAAGCTGGTCGAAATCGCCCAGACGATTTTGCTGTCCGAGGAAGTGCTCCGTGGGAAGGGATCGTGAGCGATCTAGACGCGCGCACTTAGCACACCAAGCGCGCGTATACGCACGAAAATAATGAGCAACTTCCCTGCGGCGGGAGGAAATCGTTGGTCGCCTAGAACACCATTTGGCTCCCCATGCATGAAGCGTCGTTAGTCGAAAGCCTGCTCAACCAAGTGGTAGACCTTGCCGCGAGCCACTTGGCGTCCGAGGACTTCGCCGATTCCGCGCTAACTCGCTCGCAGCTGACTCGAGCGCCGCTGAATCGAGCGGCAGGGGCTCGCCAAATCACGCGAATCGAGCTCGAAATCGGACCGCTATCCGGCGTCGAACCCGAACTTATGGCGTTGGCGTTTCAGCGATTGGCGGGCGAAGCGGGTTTGAGCAACGCCCGGCTTGAGATCGTCCATGTACCTCTGACAATACAGTGCGACGATTGCCAGCGAGTGACGGAGACGGAGCAGGTTTCCTTTGGCTGCGACGGTTGTGGTTCGCGGCGAGTGACGGTTTTGCGAGGCGACAGTTGCATCCTGAAGAGCGTCGAGTTGGAGTCGGAGGACGTCGAACCATGAATCGAACGGTCATTACAGTAGCTCGCGACGTCCTCGCGGCGACCAAGGCGGAGGCTGAGGCTTTTCGAGCCAGTCGAGCGCAAGCCGGGACTCTGGTCGTTAATCTCCTGTCATCACCCGGCGCGGGAAAGACATCACTGCTGCAGGCGACGGCCGCGTACTGGCGAGATCGATATCGAGTCGCCGTGCTCGTGGGCGACTTGGCGACCGACCGCGACGCTCAACGCCTTGCCCCGCTGGTCGATGTAGTCCAGATGACGACCGGAGGCGCGTGTCATCTGGAGATTCCGCTCGTCAACAAGGCGTTTGCTCAGCTCCCCACCTGTCCCTGGGACTTTGTGTTTATCGAGAACGTCGGCAACCTCGTCTGCCCGGCGTCTCATGACGTGGGCGAGCATTTGCGGGTGCTGCTGTTGAGCGTGACGGAGGGGGATGACAAACCGGCCAAATATCCCAAGATGTTCCGCACCAGTCAGGCGCTGGTCGTCAGCAAACTCGATCTACTCCCGCACGTTCCTTTTTCAGTCGACGCGGCCACCGAGGACGCTCGCCGCATTCAACCCGATCTGACAGTGCTGACCGTCAGCGCACTAAAGGGAAGTGGGATCAGCGAGTGGTGTGAGTATTTGGAGGCGCAACGACGCCAGCGAGTATTGGCCGGCACGGACTGAATTCGATGACGATCGAAAATCACGAGGAGAATTCGGTCGCCAGCGGGAAGTGTGCGCGGCGCTGGCTCGTGACCGGATTAGTCCAGGGAGTGGGCTTTCGTCCTACGGTCGCTCGCATTGCCGCTTCGCTGGGTTGCGCCGGATCGGTGGAGAACACGCCAGCCGGCGTCCGAATCGAGTTAACAGGCGACACGGAATTGCTAGATCAATTTCCTCAACGCCTGTTGGCGGAGCTTCCCCTGCGCGCGATCGTGGAAACAATGACCGTCGAGTCGATCGAACTCACGGGGGGGCAGGTATTCGAAATTCGCGGCGAGGGCGTTGATCCTCAGGAAAACGATGCGGCGCCCGTGTCAGCTCGAGTCCCCCCGGACGTACGCATTTGTCCCCAGTGCCTGAACGAAGCTTTGTCGAGAGACTCGCGACGCGGCGGGTACGCCTTTGTCAGTTGCGTTGACTGCGGTCCCAGGTATTCGATCATTTCCCACATGCCTTTCGAGCGTCGCGACACGTCGATGCGGCCTTTCGCGCTGTGTAGCGAGTGCCAACGTGAGTACGAAGATCCTCGGGATCGTCGGTTTCACGCTCAAACGAATGCTTGTCGAGCTTGCGGTCCTTCGCTGCAAGCGATCGCCGTGGGAGAGTTGGCCGTCGGCGATCATCCGACGAATGATCCCGTGGAGGCAGCTCGACAGACGTTGCTTAGGGGTGGGATCGTTGCTCTTCAGGGACTGGGAGGTTGGCAACTCTTGGTCGACGCCACGAACGAACGGGCCGTCGCGCGATTGCGAGACCGGAAGCGACGGCCGGCGAAGCCTCTCGCCGTTCTTGTCCCAGATCTTTCGGCCGCTGAGACGCTGGCTTATTTGACGCCAGTGATGCGAGAAAAACTATCGAGCCCCGAGGGCCCGATTGTGTTGGCGACGGGCCGTGGAGACTCCCCCCTGGCCTCCAACATTCATCCGGGGTTGGACGAGGTTGGACTGCTCCTTCCCACGACCCCTCTCCATGCTCAATTGACGGTTGGTCTCGGGCCTCTTGTCGCCACCAGCGGAAACGAGGATGGGGATCCACTAGAGTTTGACGCCACCCCTGGGACGCTGAGCCAAGTTGCCGACGTCATGGTTTCGCATGATCGAGAGATTGTGCGCCCGGTGGACGATAGCGTGATCCGTTTCGTCGCCGACCGTCCCGCCACCGTGCGATTAGCTCGCGGACTCGCGCCGCTGCCGTTGCCGTTACCGCTGTCATTACCGCGTAGCGATCTCAGCGAGCCCCGATATTTTGGTGGGCTTGGTGAGCCTGGAGAAGGCGGAGGGATCATCGCGTTGGGCGGTCATCAAAAAGCAGCATTCGCCTTACATAACAGCTCGCAGGCGGTGTTGGGGCCCTACATCGGCGACCTGGACCACGAGACGACTCGACAACGGTATCTCGACCAGCTGCGTGGATTTGTCGATCTCTACGGGATTCGCACTCGAGTGATCGTCCACGATGCTCACCCCGACTACTTCACCACGCGTCTGGCGTCTGATTGGCGATCCTGGCTGAGTGAAAAGCAGATTGCGAAAGATGGCGAGATTCGACTCGTCGCGGTACAGCACCATCACGCTCATGTCGTGGCGTCGATGGTGGAGCATCGTTTGCTGGATCAGCGAGTGCTTGGTTTCGCCTGGGATGGAACGGGCTGGGGGCCTGAGGGAACGATCTGGGGAGGCGAGTTGCTGGTGGTCGATCGTCGGAGGTGGCATCGAGTGGCGCGGCTACGTCCCTTCGCACTGGTGGGCGGAGAGTTGGCGGTTCGTCAACCGTGGCGAGTGGCTTTGGCGGTGGCGGCCGAGGCGTTGGGGGATATGGAAGCCGCGTTGAGACTGCTTGGAGAAATTGAACATTCGCTCGGGGAGCAAGGTCTTAGAGTGGCGTCGTTGTTGGCCAGCAACACGGCTTGTATGCCAACTTCCAGTATGGGGCGTCTCTTCGACGCCGTCGCAACGCTGATTTTGCCCAGGGAGTGGACGCAAGGGGGAAACGCGGCGTTCGAGGGGCAATTGGCCATGAGGCTGGAGTCCGCGTGCGCCGATTACTCGCGCAAAGCGAGAAAGTCGCGGAAGTCAGTCAACGAAGCCATCGCGCAAGGGGCGCAGTGGATGGATATGAAGCTCGCAGGCGACGGGCTCGCAGGCGCTGGGCTCGGTGATGGGCTCCGGGAATGGGATTGGCGGCCGCTGGTGCGGGGCTTGATAGAGCATCGACGGCGAGGCGTCGAACCTGGAGAACTGGCGACGTTGTTTCACGAGGTGTTGACGTACGCGGTTGAGCAAGCCGCGGGTGAATATTCACAACTGCCTATCGTGTTGGGAGGCGGTGTATTCCAAAACAAAGCCTTGGTGGAACGCATCGCCGCCCGCTTCCAGCTGCATGGCCGCTGGGTTGGTTTGCCAGGCATCATCCCCCCGAACGACGGCGGGTTGGCCGCGGGTCAATTGGCGATCGCCAGCGACGTGGATCTAGCGAGCGACTGAAGGACATCTATAATCGAACCCCCGTAGCCAAGTGTGCAAGTCATCCCTTTTTCCATCCCCCCACCCTCCCCGCCTTTCCTCCGCTTCCTTTTTTCCTTCATCCTTCATCCTTCTTCCTTTCACCTTCTTCCTTTCACTCTTCACCCTTCAAACTTCACTCTTCAACCATGGTTTCGTCCGTTGCGACTCGCTTGACCGATCAACTCCGCGCGATTGTCGGCGCCGACGGAGTGCTGTCGAACCACGCTGACTTAGTGGTCTATGAGTGTGACGGATTTGTGATCGAGAAGAACTGTCCCGATATCGTGGTATTCCCGCGGACCACCGCGCACGTGGCGGCGATCGTGCGAGCTTGCAACGAAGCGGGCGTTCCCTTCTTGCCTCGAGGCGCGGGCACGAGTCTCGCGGGTGGTTGCTTGCCGATTGGCGGCGGTGTGATGATCGTTCTAACTCGCATGCGCGAGATCGAAGAGATCAACCTGCGCGACCGCTACGCCATTGTGCAGGCGGGGGTGGTGAATGTCTGGCTGACCAATGCGTTGAAGGGGGCCGGTTTCCACTATGCCCCCGATCCCTCGAGCCAAGGGGCGTGTACGATCGGAGGCAATGTCGCGACCAACTCGGGAGGTCCGCACACTCTGAAGTATGGCGTCACCGTCAATCATGTCCTTGGCGTGGAGGCGGTGCTGGCCGATGGGCGAATCGCACAGTTCGGCGGTCCCGCCGAGGATTCTTCAGGATTGGATTTGGTGGGCGCCATTGTAGGCAGCGAAGGAACCTTGGCGGTGGTGACTCGCGTCTGGGTCCGACTCACTCGCAATCCGCAGGGTTACCGCACCTTGCTAGGCGTGTTCGATTCGGTCGACGACGCCACTCAAGCGATCAGTCGCATCATTGGCGCGGGAATCGTGCCCGCGGCGTTGGAGATGATGGACCAAGGGATCTTGGAGGCGATTGAAGCGGCGTTCCAATTTGGCTTTCCTCTCGATGCTCAAGCGATTCTGTTGATCGAAGTCGATGGACTGGAAGCGGGGCTGGATCAGCAACGAGACCAGATTACGGAGTTGTGCCAGGCGAGCGGCGCTCGGGAAGTGCGGCTGGCGAAGGACAACAAAGAGCGATTGAAACTCTGGAAGTGTCGCAAGCAAGCATTCGGCGCCATCGGCCGACTGAGTCCCAGCTATTGCACTCAGGATGGCGTCGTCCCTCGCACTCGCCTGCCCGAAATCCTGCGGCGAATCATTGACATTGGCTCGCGATATGGGCTGCGTATTGTCAACGTGTTCCATGCTGGCGATGGCAATATTCATCCCATCCTGCTGTTCGACGAACGCGACCCAGAACAAACTCGCAAAGTCCTGGAGGCGAGCGGCGAGATTCTCGACGCCTGCCTCGAGCTGGGCGGCAGTGTCACGGGCGAACATGGGATCGGCGTCGAGAAGATTGCCTTTATGAGCAAGATGTTTACTCCCGACGATCTGCTGGCCATGCGTCACTTGCGTGAGGCATTCAATCCCACGAATCGGTTGAGTCCAGACAAGCTATTGCCCACAGCCGCCGGTTGTGGCGTCGAAGCGAAGGCGCCGAAGCGTCGAGCAGCACTGTAGGCGAAGGGAGAGGATTGCCAACATGGGGAAATGGTCGCTCGGCTCGAAGCGTACGACGGACTTCCAGTCCGTCGCGCATCACGTTGTACGACGGATTTCCAGTCCGTCGCCAGAACCAGGCACGAGCGAACCTGGCACAAGCGACACGCCGCGAAAACCAGATCGACGGACTGGAAGTCCGTCGTACAGGGCGGATCGATGGACTGGAAGTCCGTCGTACAGGGCGGATCGATGGACTGGAAGTCCGTCGTACAACGGAACCTGATCGACTCCCGCTGAGTTTCTCTTTTTGAAAAGAACTTGTTGTGTCCCTCAAGACTAACCAACCACACATTCAATCAACGCTGACGCCCGCGACGGGCGAGGAGTTGAGCGAACAGTTGCGTGCTTGCCATGCACGGACGACTCCTGTGTATCCAATCGGCGGCGCCACGGCGCTCGATTACGGCATACCGGCGAAACAGCCTGGAGTCGCCATCTCGTTGGCGAGACTGAACCGAGTGGTCGACTATCCTGCTCGAGATATGACCGTCACGGTCGAGGCGGGAGTGACGCTGGCGAGTTTGAACAAACAATTGGCAGCCGAGCGACAACAACTTCCGTTTGACGTTCCCGACGCGGACCAAGCGACCGTGGGCGGCATCGTGGCGACGAATTGGAATGGATGTCGGCGTTACGGTTACGGCTCGGTGCGAGACTATGTCATCGGCATCCATGCGGTCGATGGAACGGGCCTGCCCTTTAAAGGAGGTGGTCGAGTCGTCAAGAATGTTGCCGGATACGACTTCTGCAAACTCTTGACCGGCTCGCTCGGTACGCTGGGGGTCATCGACCAATTGACGTTTCGCTTGAGACCGATTCCCGAGAGCAGTGCGTGGGTTGGATGTTGGGTAGCAAATGTAGAGTTGACCGAACGACTTCTCGAGGGACTAGTACATTCCGAAACCTCCCCAACCGCGATCGAGCTTGTCGCGGGACCGGATTGGAACAGTGATGCTCGTCTTGCCTCTTTACGAAGCGGCGGCTCGAAAGCTGGGGGTGGTTATTGGCTCCTCGTAGGTGTTGAGGGAACGAGTGTTGAGGTTGACTGGATGGTCAATCGACTCAAGCAAGAGTGGAGCACCGCGGGGGTAAGTGCCTGCGAGTCTTGGCAAGGAGACTCAGCCAAGCAATGGTTGGCCGATTTGACAAACTGGTCGCGCCGTGAACATTCGGCTTTAGTGCTGAAGGCGGCAGTGCGTCCGAGCGGCGTCGTGCCGATGCTTGCCGCGTTCGCCTCCATTGACCCACGAGTTTCCTTGCAAGCCCATGCGGGAAACGGACAGATCATCGCATGCTGCCCCGAATTTCCCGTGGGCGGAATGTCGCGCACCGTCGTCGGGCGATTGCAAGCCGAGGCGAGTCAATGGTCGGGTTCCTTGACGGTTGTCTCGAATCCCAGCGGCCAGGAGATGACCTTGAGAAGCGTATGGGGAGTCGGCGGGGTGAACTTGGAAATGATGCAGTCGGTCAAGAGACAATTCGACCCCAAGAACTTGCTGAATCCCGGCAGGTTTGTTTTCGCTTGACCAGCCTTGGATACGCCGCCCACAATCAGATCACGTTCATGGAGTCGTTAGTCGCTCCGTCAACGTAGTGAGTATTTGCAACGGGAAGTCACTGAACCATGACCGTATCGACCAGCCACGTGACGCCAGCCAGCGATTTACCCGCCCACTCGACGGGCGTCATCTCTTTGCCCATTGTGAATCCTGGAAAAACCGGCAAGCCTGGCTCGTCGAATTCGAGCAATCCGGGGGCGGGCATCGATTACGAGTTGTTCTTGGATTGCGTGCACTGCGGGCTCTGTACTGCGTCGTGCCCAACCTACGTCGAATTGGGGAACGAGAACGACAGCCCTCGAGGGCGAATCTACCTGATGCGAGCGGTGACCGATGGCCGGCTGGAACTAACCTCGGAAGTTCGTCGACATCTGGAGCTTTGTTTGGACTGCCGAGCTTGTGAGACTGCCTGTCCTTCGGGAGTACAGTACGGGAAGCTGATCGAGCCATTCCGAGTCGCGATGGAGAGCGAAGGCGACACGCCCGCGAAGTCGTCCGATTGGTTTCATCAATACATCTTGTTCAAGCTATTCCCCTATCCAGAGCGGATGCGTTGGACGTTGTGGCCCGCTCGAGTCGCTCAGTGGCTCAAGCTGGATCGACTCTTGATCGGATCGGGGCTATGGCGACTCCTGCCGCCGCGACTCGGCCGGCTCGTCACGCTATTGCCGCCCTTGGAAAAGCCCGTCGCCGCCTTACCTCCCGTGCTGCCCGCGAAAGGGAGACGCCGAGCTCGCGTGGCTCTATTCACTGGCTGTGTCGCGGACGTGATGTTCCGTCAAACTCATTGGGCCACGGCCCGGGTGCTGCAAGAAAATGGTTGCGACGTCGTGACGCCGCAGAACCAAGTCTGCTGCGGCGCCATTCATCTGCATGCGGGTTCGAACGAGCCTGCTCGAGAAATGGCCGACGCCAATATCGCGACCTTCAAGGCGGACGATGTGGATGCAATCATCGTCAATGTCGCGGGTTGTGGATCGATGCTGAAGGACTACGGTCATCACTGGCACGACGAAGGACAAGCGTTGCGCGAGCGATTCGCTGGCAAAGTGAAGGATGTGCACGAGTTTCTGGCCCAGTTGGGGTTGGTTGCTCCCACGGGTTCGATCCCGGTGACGGCGACTTACCACGATGCGTGTCATTTGGCGCACGCTCAGAAAGTTCGCGAACAGCCTCGTCAATTGCTCGAAAAAATCCCCGGCCTCAAGTTGGTCGAATTGCCTGAGAGTGAACTCTGCTGCGGCGCGGCGGGCACCTACAACTTGACGGAACCCGAGATGGCCGAGCGATTGAGCTCGCGCAAGTTGAAGAACATCTTGTCGACCGGTGCTCGCGTGGTCGTGACCGCGAACGCAGGCTGCCTCTTGCAGATCGCTCGCGAAGCGAGAATGCGGAACGAGGTGCTGAAGATCATGCACCCGATCGACCTGCTGGATCTGAGCTACCGCGGCGAGCCTTTGCGGTTTTAGTTTTTTGCTTGGCGGCGGGTAGCGGGCGCCAGCGGTCGGAATTCTTGCGAATTCCGCTACGAGGAACGGGCGGCGCGACGGCGGTTCGCTTGGCGGCGTTAAGCGGGCGTTAAAGGTCGGAATTCTTGCGAATTCCGCTACGGGGAAATGCAAGAAGCCCGCAGCTTTCGCCGCGGGCTCTTGAGTGATTTCGGACGTCGCGGTTGGTTACGCGTCGGATGACTTTTGCGATTACTGGCGGTTCGTGTTATCGCCGTTGTTCACAGGAGCAGCCACGCTGGTCGCGGGAGTTTCATCTCCGCCGTTGGCGGGCAACCCCTTGGCTTCCACAACTGCGGGCGCCGTCGGAGTTGTTCGGTCCTTGTGCTTGAATTCGATCTTCGACATGCTGCGACCGCGATACACCTCAACCTTCGTGCGAGTGGTAGGCACTGACAGAAGGTCTTCTAGCGTGCGAGGCATCGTCGATGTGAACTGTTCAGTATCTTCTGGGTTACGTAAGGCGAGCGACAGTTCGCCGCGACCAGCCACCACCTGCAATGCAGCGGCCTGTTCCGGGCGAACGGCGATAGTCACCGAGTGCTTGGCGATTGGCGCCGCGGCTCGAACATTCTTCGCGGTTTCTTCGTTCAGGGCGAGCACCGTGACGCCTTCCAGCAAAGGCACCGTCATCTCAGGAATGTCGCTGGCCTCGTTTTGATGCGAGCGGAACAGCACATCGACCACCGATCCGGCGCTGGTAAATCCGGCGACTGCCGCATCCACTTGCACGGAAAACGTCACAGCCCGATACCCAGGCAACAACTTGTCAGCCACGTTGGGCCCTTGTCCCTCGGGGTAGAAGGCGTCTGGGGCGAACGAACCGCCGCCTTTGAGATCGTCTTTCAACACGCGACCAATGATCTGATTGGTACGGTTCATGAAGGGCTTATCAAACCCTTTCGCCTTCAATTGATCCGGCTTAAGCCGCATGATCGCGATATCGCCCAAAGTGATCTTCCGGCCCGCGGGAATGTTAGCCGCGGCCACCGGTACGGTGACCAGTTCCGCGGGCTTCTCTTCCTTCTTGGCCGCGACGGGCGGATTCAGCAATTGCTTCCGCACGACATAGGCCCCCAAGAGGCCGAACAAAACCGCCATGATGCCAGCGAGGATGGTTCCAGCACTCAATCGAGACATATGCACAACCCCGGCGGCCGAGCCGCATGTTAAGTGAACAGGTAAACAAACTTGTCAGAACAGATATCCGGATCGCGATTTCATCGAGCTGCGTGGCGAGGACCGTTTGAATCCCGTGCCGCTTCGGCAAGTCGATACGGCTCGCTTAGTGGTTCCAAGTCATGAATTTCAAGGCGACGAATCCCCAGGTCGCGACGCATACCGGCACGGCGAATGGAATCAGCATTCGCGCCCCCCGACGACTCATCGTCTGAGCTTGAGCGGAGCCTGCTTCAACTTTGGCGAAGGCGAACTTTCGCGGCGCGATCCACCGACCGAGCAGGATGCCCGCAGTCATCAGCACGGCGACAATCACTCCGCCGAGAAAGACGAACAGGGTGCCAAAGACACCCACCCACGAGCCCACGGCCCCCATCAGCTTCACGTCGCCGCCGCCGCCGCCGCCGATCAGCCACAGGACGAGCATGACTCCGAAGCCGACGGCAAAGCCGCCGGCGGCAAAGCCTAGACCGGCCCAGCCGGAGACAACTAAGTGGAAGACGAGCGCCAGGGCGAAGGCGATGATCGTCAGTACATTGGGGATGCGGCGGCTACGCAGGTCGGTGACGAGCGCCAGCGTGGTGAAACCACACACGCCCACGGTCCACAGCGCCATCGTCCATAACGGCCAATCTCGCATCATCGAAGCAACTCCCCTTCCTTGGGTGTCTTTACGCCGAGTTCGACGAAGCGATGGTTACGCGACGCCAGAGCCCTCGGACGAGTCCTATAACCGATATCGCGATTTTAACGCTGGAATCTTCAGTCTTGGTCGGCAGGTCGTAGAGGTTTCTCCGTTGTGAGCGATTCCCACAGGATTCTCTCATCAATAACGACGTACAAATTGTGCTCTTATGGGAGGATTCATCCGTAGAGTTCGAGAGCCGCGTCAACTCTTTTCGCGGAACAGTGGTCCGCCATTCCACCTAGCCATCCCACTTTAACTCCGCCTGTACTCACGAAAGAAGCCGCGGACACGGCCACCAGTTTGTGATGGCGACCGTGCCGCGGCTTTAGATGACAGGCCGATGAGGCGCTGTTACGACCAAACACTAGGTGTTCGGCGTGTTACGTTCAGCCGTGAATGTCGCGTCTTCCTCGTCGTCCGCACCATTGAACGTGATGCAGTTGTCGGCGGCGCCGGCGGTATCATCGTTCGAATCGCACTCGTCGGTGTTGTCGACGAAGTCAAAGCCAGCGGTATTGGAGTTATGGCCAATCACACCGTCGATTGAGTAGCTCTGGTTCACGTCCTGGAAAGCACCAGCAACGTCCGACAGCTCGCTGACGATGCCGTCGCGAACAGCGGCCAATCCAACCAACAGTCCGAGCACCGCGACGGTCGCGATCAGGATCAATTCGGCCGACACCACGAAGCCCGCTTCGTCATTCCACAGTTTCTTCATCATCTTCATGAATAAGTCTCTTTAAGTGAGAGGAGGGTAGGGATCCTTCCGCACGGCAAGTAATCTCCCTCTGACCCCAGGGATGCAGTAACCTGACGGCCCATCGCGCCCATCTGACGTCAGAGATCCCACTTTCGTGCTCAAGCCAACAACACGAGTCCACTCGTGCAGCAACTATTGAATCGGTCGGAACCTACCAGAAAAAACGACATGTTCATCGACGGCCATACAGACCTAACCACTGCACGCGACACAATATCGAACTAAATCGCTGTCGCTTTGGCGCAATTACGAGACGGGCCAAGTCGAGAGGTAAACTCTAACAAAGAACCGAGAACGCTGCCTTAGAAGGCGCCAGAATCACTGAGAATTGAGAACGAAAAAACCGCGGTCGCGTTCCACACACTTGCGTGTGGACCGCGCCGCGGTTTATGCAACAGGCCCAAGAGGGACCGTTACGCCCAGACACTAGGTATTGGGCGTATTGCGAGCTGCGGTGAACGTGGCATCTTCCTCGTCATCCGCACCATTGAACGTGATGCAGTTGTCAGCAGCGCCAGCGGTGTCATCATTCGAATCGCACTCGTCGGTGTTATCGACGAAGTCAAAGCCAGCCGTATTCGCATTGTGACCGATCACGCCATCGATCGAATAGCTCTGGTTGACGTCCTGGAACGCACCAGCAACGTCCGACAGTTCGCTCACGATGCCATCACGGACAGCGGCCAAACCGACCAACAGACCGAGCACCGCGACGGTCGCGATCAGGATCAATTCGGCCGAGACCACGAAGCCCGCTTCATCGTTCCAGAGCTTCTTCATCATCTTCATGGGGTCACTCCCAAAGAGCCAAAGGGTCAAAGTAGGTCGACACAGGACGCGCTATTGCCTTTGGATTTCATCTGTCACACAAGCCATGAGACTTGGCGCACGGAATCCTTGTGCCACTGCACTTCCTTGTAACAATTTGCGGCCAACCACACTGCACTCGCCGCACAGTTCATTTCGGCACACCCTGCGCGGAAAAAAAGAGCGTTCCGTCTAAGGCGTTACAGACTTCCCAGATAGTTGGACAGCTAGGTTCGCCGAAATGACGGGCTTCTGACAGAGGACCGGTCAACCACGGATCACACCGATGACGCGGTGGAGGATAGAAGGCGGAAGTCGTGGCGTCATCGCACGGGCTCGGATTTCTCTTTCTCAGGCAGCCAAAGCCAGTCGCGCAACACGAACCCGGCCCCAAGCACGAACACCCATTCGTGCGATTCTCTAGATTCGCAGTCCAATTACTTGGGAACACTGCTCAACACTAATCGAGTTCACTTTCGACCTACTGGCTGAAACGGCCATTCGCTTTGCGAGCAAGCAAATACAAGATCGTCAACGAAACGAAAAAACCGCGAGCGTGGTCCCCAGTCGTAACTGGAGTCCACGTCGCGGTTAGCAACAGGCCCGTAAAGGCTCTGCTACGCCAACATACTAGGTGTTGGGCGTATTGCGTTGAGCCGAGAAGGTGGCGTCTTCTTCGTCATCCGCACCGTTGAACGTGATGCAGTTGTCAGCAGCGCCAGCCGTATCGTCGTTCGAATCGCACTCGTCAGTGTTGTCAACGAAGTCGAAGCCAGCGGTGTTGGCATTGTGGCCGATCACGCCGTCGATCGAGTAGCTCTGGTTCACGTCCTGGAACGCACCAGCAACGTCCGACAGCTCGCTCACGATGCCGTCACGAACCGCGGCCAAGCCGACCAACAGGCCGAGGACCGCGACGGTCGCGATCAGGATCAGTTCGGCCGAGACCACGAAGCCCGCTTCATCGTTCCACAACTTCTTCATCATCTTCATGGGGTAACTCCCAAAATGGTTAAAGGATCAGGTTCAGAATCAAGTCACACACAAACAAACTTCAAACTATCACATGAAATTCAGTCCGCCTGCCAAGCCGCCAAGCCGGGGCGCGAATTCCTTGTGTTTCATCTCTCAGTCATGACAGGTGGTATGAGACTGCGGAGCGTGAATCCGCGGAAATCGACCCACAGTCCCGACAAGATTTAAATCGACTAGGGGAACGGACCGTTACGCAATGCTGTAAACGGGGTTTCCTCGCTAATCTCACCTGTATTTCCACCCGGCCCATCGAAAGTGATGCAGTTATCCGCAACACCGTCAATTTGGTCGTTGTCATCACACTCGTCTACGTCATCGACGAAATCAAACCCCGCCGAGTTGGCGTTGTGTCCGATCACTCCGTCGACTGAATAGCCCTGGTTAGCATCCTGGAACGCGCCCGCGACGTCTGACAACTCGCTCGTGACACCGTCACGCACCGAGGCCAGACCCACCAGCAGACCCAAGACCGCTACGGTCGCGATCAGGATCAGTTCCGCGGAGACGACGAAACCAGATTCGTCGTTCCACAGTTGCCGCATGAGTTTCATGCCTTACCCTCCTAAGAAAGGAACTTTCCGACCAAACACCCACCGTTACCCAACTTGCTCCACCCCGCATCCTTGCGGATTTGCTTGTGGCGCAGCCATAACGGCGATACGCGAGTCATGCCGTTAGGGAAACGGCGTTCCCACAGTTGCCAACGCTTCCCCTTCGTCGTACTGAGTTCCTCCCACATCCAGACAGGCAGGCTCCGACCCCACCGGGTCCGTCAGCGTCGCCGCGTCATCCACATACAACGCGGTATACACGGTCCCCACACCCGACATTACGACTTCCACGCCAAACGACTGATCGACGTTGTCCAGTGCGACCGCGACGTCGCCCATTTCCTGGACCACGCTGTCTCGCACAATCACCAAGCCCACCATGACCCCAATCGCGGTAATGGTGGTCATCAAAATCAAATCCGCGGGCGCCATCGCGCCACGTGTGTCGCCCCATAGACGACGCAATACCGATAGTGTCGCGTTCTTTCTCATGGTGCTGGCAGCGCCGTGCCCTCCTCGATGCTGACAGATGTGGGGAAGGAGATTCCCGCGGGCGGCTCGCCCGCCGTCTGCACCGTCGTCTCGCACAGGTCCAACTGATCGGCGTAGTCGTAGTTCTGGAAACTCGCCGTTACCACGACATCGCCGAACGTCGAGGTAATCGTCACGGTATCCCCCGCGACCGTAATCCCTGCACCGGGATTTGCCGCGATCGCGATCGCATACGATTGATTCATCGCGTTGATCGCGGCGCCCGTATCGCCCAACTCCTGGACGATCGCGTCGCGATAGGTCACCATCCCCACGATCAGACCGATGCAGGCGATGGTGGCGATCAAAATCATTTCAGCGGACAGCACGAACCCGCGTTCGTCCTTCCAAAGCGTCATCCATAACTTCATGGCCAGGATCCTCCCGGTGTTAGCTGCCGCTACGCCATAGCTTTAAAGCTCGGCCCGCGT
This sequence comes from Pirellulales bacterium, assembly GCA_046349915.1. Lineage (GTDB taxonomy): Bacteria > Planctomycetota > Planctomycetia > Pirellulales > Pirellulaceae > CAIXSC01. Next base: position 431,977 of record JAXMBL010000006.1, read on the forward strand.
GGCTGAGAAATGTGTAATTCTTTTCAACCGACGCAGTGTCCATCTTATCGATTTCTATTACCAACCACTGACCCGCGCGCACCAGCACCTCGCGAGGTGGATGCAACTCCTCGGGCGCCAACGCCCACCACTCCAATGCATGCCCCGTCGCCAAAATGCGGCGAGATAGCGGCGAATCGAGTTTCTCGTCCTTCGCAGTCGTCTTGGCGTTCGGCCAATTCTGGTCCCAATAACCCTCTGGCGATTGGCTCGCGATCAACCGCCCAGTCGCCTCTCGTAGATGGGCCATAATCTCTTCACGCACCTCCGGACTCAGCAATTGCTTGTGCTCGTCGATCCGCAACAACATCACCAACGTGTACAGTCGGTGATTGCCGTAGCAAACGCCCTGCTGGTACTGCTGACGCATCATCCGGCGAGCACAGCGGTCGAAGTCCATCCGCTCGCCGTCCGCCGCATACCACGGGCGCCCATCGACGGCATACAAGGCCGCCGCCAGCGTCGTCCACTCGTACTCCTGCTGGTTGATCTCGAACTTCTGAATGGCGCTGGCTAACAACGCCTGCATCCGCACCCACTGTCCCGGCACCACCAACTCGTAGTCCAATGGCGTCCCCGCCTCAGCCAGCGAAGCAAGCGTGTGATCGACATGGCTTGCCGTCGCGTTCCCCTGCTGAGTTCGCACGGAGAGCATGCCGTTCTTGACGACCAAGAGCGGCCGCGTCTTATCTCCCCAGCGTTCCGCGAACACTCGATGGTCCGTTAACACCTTGCGGAGATCTTCTCCGGAAAGGCAATCGGGTTCGTCGAATTTCGCATCCACGCCCCAGAAACGCAGAGCGTGGTCGACGTAATTGATTTTCGGTTGAGTCTTATTGAACCGGGGTCGCAACTTGTGCAGCACCGCTTCCAATTGTTCGTCGGTCACCACCAACGGATTGTTGTAAGTCGACTCGATCCGAATCGGCTCGCGTTCGAACGTTGGCAGCCGCGGACGACTATCCACCGTCCAAGCTCGCACCGCCGGAACAGCGGCCAGGGCGGCTAGCACCACCAACTGCCCGCCCAAAAACACCATGATTGATTTGCGTAAGTTCTTTCTCACTCCCCTGCCTCCTTGCGGCGCATCACCAACGCGCGTTCGTCCTCAAATGCCGTCGACCATGCATCCAGTTGACTCATCGCGGCATCGGCCAGCCGCGGTTGTTCCCGCTTGTCAATCACCAGGTACTCGACGCCGTAACGATCCAAAATCCGCGTCCAGTTTCCTTCGATGCGAGCGACCTGTCCGTAGTCCGAACGGACCATGCGAGGCAGCGCCGAGGCATTCGAATTCGCGGCGATCTTCAGTCCCGGCGGGCCATCCCACAGCAGCCAATCGCTCCAATCGTCGGGCGCCCAAACCAAGCCTTTCGGCGGTTGCTCACGCAGGAATTTCGCTACCGAATGCGGCGTCTCCGGCGAGTACACATGATCGATCGGCCGGGGCTTGCCGCCCAAGACGGGCCCCGCCAGCGGCGACAACGCGAAGGCGGTCCACACCACCAAAGCCGACAACAGAGTGAACAAGAATTGCATGGGTTTCGCCGGTTCGCCTTCCGCGGGCAAGTCGCGCGGAGTCGGCGGAGCAATCCAGCGTCGCGACTCGAAGATCCCCGCCAGATGCGGCAGCAACAGCGAGACCGACGCCACCGCCAGCCACGGAGTCAACTTCGACGACACCATCGCCAAGAGGCTGAAAGCTAGCAGCATCAAGATGCTGGAAGTAGGAAACCGCCCCCGGCTCACTCGCAGCGCCACGGCCGTCGCCAACCACAAAGCCGCGACTCCCAACCCCATGCCGCTCGCCAACACCAGCGGTCGAGATCCCCCGAGTGCACTCCACAGCGGACTCGACGGATAGCTCACAATCTGCGACCAAAGTCCCCAGCCCAGCGGCGTGATCAGCGTCGCGAACAACGACGCCTCCGCAAACCACATTCGCCGCCGCACGCTCGGGTCGCTCAACGCAAACAATATGCTGCCGCGGTCCAGCCACTCGTCGACCACCAAGCCGACGCCAAAGCAAACGACCGCGATCATCCCGAGTGCCACGGAACCGTCCAGGTTCGCCCACACGCACAACAGCAGCGGCAAGGCGCCCAGGGCAATCGGGCTGGCGTCGCGATCCCGCAATTGATGCAGCAGGAGCAGCAAAACGGCAAAGCACAGCCCACCCACCAACTCGGGCCGCAGCACGCCGACTTGAGTAAACGAATAGGCCGCCGTGACGGCCAGTCCCAGCATCATCCAGCGTTTGCGACCGGCCAGCAGGTAAAAGTATCGAGCCAGCAGAATGGCGGTCAGCCCTAGGATCGCCACCGAAGCGGCGATCAACCCGGTCGCCCCTCCCACTCGCTCAATCAAACTCAACCCCACGTCGCTCAGCCAGGACGGAGTCGTCCAGGACATGCCGTCGGCCAGCGATTGAGTGGGATCGGCCGTGGGGAGTTTCGCCGTCGAGGTGATGGATTGTCCTACCAAGGCGTGACGCCAGGTCACGGCGTGGTATAGCGGTATGAAGCTGACATACCAGCACCAGCCAGCGAGACTGGCGACCACGGCGAATTGCCCGGGCGACAAGGCCCATTTCGCGCTAAGGACAGGGGTCAACACATGCGTCGATGACGCATACTCGTCGGGAGATGTTGGAGCGGTTGCCACTATCGGATCATCCGAAGGGTGAGTGGATTCCAGCGGTGAGCGCCTCATGCGGCCACACCTTGATCGGTCGCGTACTTGGAGCGTGCGACCGACTTGGGCAGGTTTAGTGTCGACATTTGGAAGACGAGTTTTGAGGGTTAGTCGCGTCGTTCCGGTTATGGAAAATGACCACGGATTGCCGGTTATGGAGACTTGGTAAAGTGCGACGTTCAGGTGGTTTCGCCGCAGGAACTGAGGATTTGGAACAGGGGGAGATTGGGCCAAGGAAGGACACTGAAGGGCACGGAAACGGAGAGCCTATTCGTGCGGGATGCACTGGCTGCCGCGGGACTTGGCCAATTATGGCCGGAGTGTGCGAGATGTTTCGCTCTCGCTGGTGTGCAAGGGAGATTGCAGAGAGAATTCGGGAGGAGAGAGGGAGAGACGGGGATATTTAGCGAACGGCGTCCGAGGTGACGTCGAAGTAACTGCCCGCGACACTGAAACCAAAGACGTTCAACAGATTGGGAATAGGAATCGACGCGAAGGAGACGATGACGCGGACACGAACAATGTTGGGGTCCGCCACTGCTGTCGTTGCGCAGTCGAGGTACGAGGGAGGAGCGATGACTCCGCAGCCGCCGGTCGGAGCGACGATGGTAGCGCCTATCCAGGCGCTACCCGTCGAATCTTCGACGACAATCTCAGCGTCGGGAGCAGGGCCCGAGACAGTTAGCCCATAGATTGACAACACTTCGTCGGCAGTGGCGACGGCGGCGTCTTCCACACTATTCGCGCCAGCTACCGTGCTGGGCACTTTCGCCGCTTCTCGAGCCGCCTCGATCGCCGCGTGCGTCACGCCTTGCTGCACGATCAAAATGAACCCAAACAGAAAGATCGCGAAGATTGTGATCAGCAGGATCGGGAGCCCGAGGATGGTCTCCAGCGTCACGGCGCCCGAGCGATGATAGCGTGCCACGTCTTCGCGTCTTTGAGCCAAACGTCGCTTGCGACTCTTCATGGCGGCATCAATCCTGTTACGGGTCGCATCGGCCACTTGAGGGCGTAAGCAGTAGTCGCGAACGGGCAATTAGAGAAAGGATGAAGTTCAACGAACCATCGCGTATTGGATGTCTGACGAAATCCAATACGAGTCCATCCTTGTTCCAAGCTTCGGCGTTGTACTACGGTGTGATCGCCGCAATGGCAGCGGCCAGTTCCAGCAGTTCGTTTAGCAGGGCGCCGCGGACCGTCGCCAACCCAGCGATGACGCCGATGCCCACTATGGTGAGCAACAACAGATATTCGACGAATACTCCGCCTTTTTCGTCTCGCCATCCCTGGCGAATCCATGTCGCGATCCGTGCCATGACTACAACTCCCTTTCCTTGGGTTTCTGTCTCAGTTGTATTCGGCAAGCGAACGAACAAGCTGTAGTGACTTGCGCATTTAGCGCGAAAAGGAGGCGAGTGAGGTGGAAGAGACTTCCCAGAATCTCCGCATTCACGCTCGCAAGTACGACTGCTAGGCCATCTGAGCTAAGTGTCGCGGTGGGGATTAGGGAAATAAACGGAACGAAAAATCAAGAACTACGCCGTTCGCCTAAATTGCCCATCCGTGGAAAATCGACGACAGGCTACTTGGTAAACACCGACCACGGGCGGCATTATCGGTGTTTTCGTCAATATCGGCGGTCAGGTTGGTCGAAAGATCTGGCAAGTGAGAATGCGCGGATGCTGCGCGTCGAGTGTGGAAAACGGAGTCTTTCCTCGCCATGCAACCGGCGGTCGACCAGAAACAATCGCGAACCCGCACAAGAACCTCGCGTCGCGGGTCGCAGGGTTCGTCGTTTAACCGACGGGCTCGCGGCGGCGCCGTGATCCTCGAGGTAATCCTGGCACTGCCTCTACTCGCAATCGTGCTCATGGCGGTCGTCGAGTTTGGAATCATGCTGTCCAATCTCCAGCATCTTGAATTCGCCAGTCGGACCGGCGCGCAAGTCGCCGCAGAGCTTGACCAGGCTGACTTCTACGATAGCGGAAGCCCCTGGGTTCCCCCGCAGGTACTCGCCGCAGTCGACTCGCAGCTCGCCCAAACCAGCATTGGCGGCAGTCCGCTGACGGCGGCGAGAGTTTATCTGGAACACACGATTCCCCCGGCCGGTCCAGGAGTGACAGGTTCCGTGGTTCGAGTCTGCGGCGGGCCGAGTCCATCGCCATGCACGGGCGCTGACGTCGTCGATGCTTCTGTTTCGTCCGCCTATCGCTATGTGCGAGTGACCGTTTTTGTGGACGCAACTTCGGCGACGCCCAATCTGTTGGCCTCCTTCGGATTTGATCTTGTGGGAAGCCAGTTTCAGCAGACGACGACGTTCGCGTACCTGCGCTAACGGAAAATACCTCGCCAGCGCACGCGGAGCATTGAATGATGATTGCCACCACCAAGCAACAGTCAAATTCTCAGTGGCGACGTTCGCGACACGCGTCAACTCGCAGAGGTGCGGCAACCCTGTGGTTGATACTTTTCTTGCCCATTTTGCTTGTTATTTTGCTCATGGTCGTCGAAGTGGGCAATTTGACGTTGGCGCGCGGCCAGCTCGAGAACTCGGTCGAAGCCTCGGCGAAAGCGGCGGTGCAGACTTGGTACAACGGCGGAGGAGGAGACACGACGACCGCCCGCGATGTCGGCCAAGCGTTTGCTTCCTATAACAGGATAGGCGTCTCACAGTCCGTTTCGCTCAACGTCAATGACGACGGAGCGGGAACGAATCCCAACGACAATCAGGCGTTAACGGGCGCCAACGCGAACCTGATTTTTGGTCGAGTGACTCGAACAGGATCGAACTACGTATTTGAAGGCAACGTGGAACCTCGCATTTCGGCCGGTACGATTCGAGTTGTCGCGAGCGGTGTTTTCAATAACGCAAGTTCCGCTGATGACTTTTTGAGAATCGAATTCACGTCTCCCAATCCAGGCTTGACCGTGATTCGGGAAGTTTGGATCGATTTGCAGTCGGGGACGGAGCCAGGTAATGACGCCGCGTTTTTCGCGAATACGACGAGTCAAACGTCGAGCGTACCGGCAACGGTCCCTGCTGGCTTATCCTATCACTTCGGTACGCCTCCCACGGGCGCGAATGAATCTACGGGGCTCGTCCTCTTTTTCTTTGGCGGCAACACCTTGCGACTCGTGCCGGCAAGTACGACGTTCACGGCATCCACAACCACGAATTTCATCCGTGTTGCGGGACTGCAAGTGGGTCCGGGCCCACTATTCGGCTTCGGAGTCTTGGGCGCCGGTTCCGCTTCGGGCGATGGAGATGCCTTCGGCGTTTATGGAATCCAGGGGAGCGTGGTGTTACAAGACAATCCTCCAGGCGGGCCCACTCGAGTGGTTCCGTTTACATTCGTCAACGACGGCATCGACAATGGGCGGTCCGAAGTCAGTTTTGACGCGGGACGCACCGACGAGATTTTCGGCGTGCGGTCGGCCACCACGGCCAGCATCCCAAGTTTCACCGGTTCGCTGCTCGGCGTCCCCATCGGTCCCTTCACGATGAAGGCGGAGGCCGTCGCAATCTACGACCCAACTCTGACGGGCGTGCGGGTAAAGACGGTACGAATCAATCAGTACATTCCAGCCGCGATCAGCACTTCACCCTAATCGCCTCCATCGACGGACTGGAAGTCCGTCGTACCCTTTCAATCGCAGTTGTGGCGAAATCTCGAAAACGTTCAAGGACGCATGAGCGACCTTAGCGGTTGAATCAGTTATCCGGACGCCCCGCCTCATTCCTCAACGATCCGTTGTGGCGAAACCCCGTCAGCACTCGCCAACCGGCGAATACTTGGAACGTGGCGTTTGAGTCCGAGGAATTACGTCGCTTCGGCGTGATGGTGGTTCTCGATCGAGGTGGAAGATGAAAATTGCCGTCAGAATTGCCGCCGTGGCGGTCATCGCTCTCTTCGCCATCGGTCTTGTGCGCCAACAACCTTGGGAAGCCCGCCCAACGGCTTCTCTTCCGCACGTAGCGCCCACTACGATTACGGCGAGTCGGACGGAAACTCCTGGGAGTGAGGGCGGCGATCTGAACCGCGACATCACGAATCAAACCGAATCAAATCAAGCAGACCAGATTCACGACGATCTGGCCAGCGATGATCGGCGTGCCCCCCAATCGGCGATGGTTCGCGCATTGAGCGGGGTTGTCTCCCAAAACTCCGATGTCTTTGGCGACGCCGATAGCGAACTGCAAGACAGTCTGGCTCAAGCCGACAAGATCCTGACCGATTCCCGCACGTCAGCTCGGCAAGCCCTGCGCAACGTGAACCGCCAAGTGCGCCTTCCGGGTCGATCCCCTCACCTCCTGCTCGTCTCGGTCGCTGGCCTGTCGACCCACGATCTCGCCTGCTACGACAACCAGTCCCACGGCAGCGAGTCCCCCACCCCACACTGCGACAGACTCGCTCGCGAAGGCCTGCGAGCCACCCAGTTCTTCTCGACCAACACCGGCGACTCATCTGGTACGAAACGTGCCGTGCACGAACCGCTGCCCGGCTCGTTCATCGAAACTCTCTGGAACAGCGGCTACTCGCCCGCCCTGCTCGGCGATCTGTCCGCAATCCAATCTCACCGAGTCAACTTGCCTTGGGATCAAACCTTTGGCTGGTCATCTACAGGTCGGTCGACGAAAACTCCGTTCGCTCCGTTCCCCACCAACGTTCTCAGCCGCAACCAACCCCTGGGAGTTTCCCAGCCCACCGACGACGCTCCGGGCATCGCCTTCGACCAGATCATGCTCGACGAGGCCGCCAGCTACACTCGCTCCGTTCACGCTCGCCGCCCCGTGGCACTGATCGTCGCCACGCCATTAGCCTGGTGGCTCGAACTCGCTCGCCACGAATCGCGGTCGGACGACGACCAGACGTTACGCCAGCAGGCGATCGCTCGCTTCGACCACTTCCTTGGTCAACTTCACGCCTCGCTCGCCAAGGAGGTCGGATCAAACAGGCTGATCACCATCGTGGCTGGCGCTGCATCGCCAACCACGGACGACTCCGCCGAAGGTGTTGCAGCCGCGGGGGAGATCTCCCCATTGCTGGCTACCTGGCCGAACCGCATCCAGCCAGGGCAAGTACTCGACAAGTCATTCCGGTCGTCTGATCTGCCTGCCACCATCGCCGACATGATTCAATCCACTCGACGCTCCCGCGGCGACTCAGGCCGCTCGATGTGGTCCGATTGGCAGTAAGGGCTGTTGCAGACCTAGGGCGTCGCTTCACGGCTGCGCCGTGTCGCGTGGCCCTGGGCTATCTTGTCACTGCCCCATCGGGGCGGTTTTCCGTATCGTTCATGACGTTACCTGTCTCCCGTCCCTTTCCTCTTCTCGCTGGTCCCCCAAAACCTCGCCGATTCGCGCCAGATTGACTCAACTTTTTCCTTGCCTTTGGACGACTGCGTCGCCGATACCAAATGAACGCAGTTCCGCGCTCCCTCCCGCTCTCCTCCACGGGTAATCTAAAGTGCGTTGGTTCATTCGCTTACTCGCAGTCGCGGGCCTGATTACGTTTCTGGTCGGTTTAGCGATCCACCAGCAGGGTGGCTTGGGACGGCTGCGTCCCAAAACCCTAGTGCGGGAACCACTCGCCACTCGCTCAGCCGCGGCCACGGATGCCGAGACACTACAGCCCGCCGCCGCTCTTGCGACGGGCGACGATCGTGAGATCACCGAGCCGGTTTCGCTGGAAGAATACTTAGCCAACGATACGAGCGGCGAGGCGGCGAAGATTCTGGGGCATGGTCCCAAGGAAGAGTCGACTAAGGAAAAGCCGACTGACGACAGCGTGGCGGAGTCCTCTCCGCCCGAGGAGCGCCCACGAGGCGACCGGCCGCCACCCGTTCGATCCTCAACCGCTCCCCCACCCACCCAAGAAGAAGATCTCGCCGCGGCAGCCCAGACGACGTTAGCAACAAGCGATTCGCCCGCTCCACGTGCGCCACGCATCCCCCCGGTCGGGCCTGATGCCAACTCGGATGTGCTGCAGCAATTGGCGCGAGCCTTTCAGCGTGGGGAAGGGTTGCGCGGCATGGACCGCCGAGTGCTTCCGGGGCGAGGGCCTGATCTGTTGCTCGTGGTCGTGGAAGATTTGAGTCGCGAAGACCTGGGCGCCTACGGACAACCGCTCATCAAGACGCCCCAACTCGATCGACTCGCCGCCCAAGGCGCCCGACTCACTCGATTCGCCGGTTCGGCTCAAGGCCATCCTTTCGAGCGAACCGCCTTGTGGTATGGCGAAATGGCCAACGCTTTGCCAGAAGAGGTCGGCGCCATCGTGCGACTCGCCAAACCCAGCCTGCCCGAGACGCTCCGCAGGTCAGGGTACGAAACGTTGCTGCTGGGCGACTGCGAATGGACTATGTCGGAACCATCCGCCGCAAACGAATGGTCTCATTGGCTTGGGTGGAGTGAAGCCCATGGTTCGCCATTCATTCCTTTTCCCACCACCGCGCCGCACGACGGCGGGGAACTCGATATTCCGGCGAATCGCGAAGGCCCCACCGCTCGCTTCGACCGCGTCCTACTCGCCGGGGCCACTCGATTGCTCGGGGGAGCGTCTGGCGGGTCGGACGACGAGTCGAATGCCGCCGACCCCACTCGACCGCAAGGTCCACGGGCATTGGTTGCTTGCGTAAAGCTCGCCTGGTGGCAAGATTCGCTCACGACCGACTCACGGCGGTCGATCAGCGATTGGACCGATAAGGAACGCCAACACTCGACGGCCGTCGCCGCGTTCGACGAGTGGTTTGGGGAGTTGCGTGAGCGAGTCGAGGCCGCTGCGAGCCAACGAGGGGTCGCGATGGTCGTGGTTGGTTTGCCGCGGCGGAAGAAAGCCAAGGGACTCGAACGATTTCGCAACGCCGTCCCCGCGCTCGACGAAGGCATCCCCAAGTCGGCTTGGCCCTTTGCCCCAGTGCTGGTTTCCTGGCCGGGGACCATCCCCGAAGGACTGGTCGTCACTCGGTTCAGCGGATGCCAAGATTTGCTCCCCACACTGCTCGATATGACCGGTTCCTCGATAAAGCCGCAAGCGACAGGCGTATCGCAATGGCGAGCATGGCTGGGAGCCGAACGTGAGTAACTTGCCGACCTCGGCCTCTGTTTATTCTCCGTGGCAATCGTGCGTTTGGGTCGTGATGGCGCTCGCGTGCGCTGGTTGCCTTGGCGAATCCGGGGAAAACTCCGTCGCGCGCGAGACCCGACCGCCATCGCTGCAACCAACGCAGGTAGCGGCGAGGCCCACCCCGGCGCCGGAGTTGGTTCGGCGCGAAACGTTCGATCTAAATACGGCGGACGCCGTCGAATCGCGCATCGCCGCCGACCTGAGATATCTCGCCTCCGATGAACTGGGCGGACGAGGCCCGTTTACGGAAGGGCTGGAGAAGGCGGCTGACTATATAGCAATGCAGTTTCAGCACGCGGGCCTGGAAACTCGTCGCTTCGGCTCGCAACCTTTTCAGATCTTTCGCTCGCAAGTGCGTACGGCCTTGGGGACGTCAAACCGGCTGACGTTGTCGACCACCGCGGGCTTCCAATTGACGCTGACAGGTCAGCAGGATTTTACGCCGCTATCGCTAAGTCGAGCGGGCGTCTTCGACGCGCCGCTCGCCTTCGCGGGTTACGGCATCGTCTGTCCCGAGTTGGAATGGGACGACTACGAGAAACTCGACGTCCAAGGCAAAATGGTCATTCTCCTCCGGCATGGACCGGTTGGCGTGCCCGAGTTCGCGGCGGCGCGAGGCAAACGGGAGGGCGGGCGGTTCGTCGAATTCACGTATTTGTTGTCGAAGGTCAGAAATGCCGCGGAGCGAGGCGCCGCAGGGGTTTTGCTCGTCACCGACTCGCCTCACCTTCCCGAATCGACCGAGCCTGACGCCAAGTCGCTCGACCCCCTGCTTCATTTTCAGGTCGAGGGCAAACTTGATCAGCCCCCGATCCCCGTGTTGCATAGTCGACGGGAACCGATCGACCAGTTGCTCGCCGCGCTCGCCAAACCCAGTCTCGCCGAACTCGAACAAGGCTACGAACAAGCGGCCAAGGCGGATTTGAACCCGGGTGACGCCGTCGCCGATTCGCCCAGCGGTGAACGCAAGCCCCCCGCCGCGTTTGTGCTGTCTGGCGCGCGAGCGGCGGGCGAGGTGACGATTGAACGACGTACGCTCACCCTGAAGAATGTGCTGGGTGAAATCCCCGGCCGCGGACGGTTGGCCGACGAGACAGTGATCGTCGGCGCCCATTACGATCATCTTGGAATGGGAGGAGCATCATCGCTTGCCCCCTGGACCAAGGCGATTCACAACGGAGCGGATGACAACGCGTCAGGGACCGCCGGGCTGATCGAGGTGGCTCGACAAGTCGCTGGTCGGAATCCAGGCGAGCATTCGCGTCGAATATTGTTCGTGGCGTTTTCGGCGGAAGAGATGGGGCTGATCGGCAGCGAACGATTTGTTGCGTCGCCGCCGGTGCCGATGAGTTCCGTGGTCGCGATGCTGAACTTGGATATGGTGGGACGTTTGCGCGACGACCGACTTTTGGTTTCGGGGACCGGAACAGCAGCCGAGTTCAGCACGCTGGTCAAGCGATTGTCAAGCAAACAGGATCTGGCGGCAAAGCTCGACCCCAGCGGGTATGGCCCGAGCGACCATGCCACGTTTGCGTCTCGCGGCATTCCGGTCTTGCACTTCTTCACCGGACTTCACCAAGACTATCATCGCCCGAGCGACGACTTCGAGCGGATCAATATTGCGGGTCTGCGTCGGATCGTGGAGATGGTCGCTGACGCCTCGATCGAGATCGCCGAGTCGGAGACGCGTCCCACGCCGACCGGCGGCGGACTCGACGATCTGCTCGCCGACTTGATCCCGCGGAGAGCAAACGGGGCGGCTCGGTCCAAGCCAGCAGACGCCGCGTCCACGCCGCGAACGAGGGCGAGCGAGCCGCCGTCGACGGACGATGATTCGCCAGCCGGTGGAATAGCAGCTCCCAGTGGAATATCGACTCCAAACGTCGAGAAGCCGGTCCGCATCGCGGGCCGTGACGTTCGCCCTGGGCTGGGGATTGAGATCGAGAATCGCGCCGAAAGGGTGGTGATTAAGCGAGTGTTCTCGGACAGCGTGGCGGAGCGAGCGGACTTGCGCGTGGGCGATGAGGTGCGACGAGTTGGCCTGGATGAAGTGCGGTCGGTGGCGGAGATGTTACGAGCGGTGAAGAAGCATGCCGCGGGCGCAACGGAACGAATTGTTATTCAACGTGGCCAGACGCAGCTAGAGCTGGAACTCACCTGGTAATGGAGCGTGAGTGCCTATCGATGGCAATTACACACATACGCCATATGTGATGTGCAGAAAGTCTTTTTGCCGCAATAGTTTCCAACAAGAATTGGCGTTGGCTCACAGCGAAGATCACGCTACATTCCCCTCATCGTAAGGGGCACGAGAGTTAGCGACGTCTCCCCCTCACGAGAAAAACCCACCCAGACTGTCCTGGGGGGCTTCGTAATGCGAACTATTCGGGAGTCGACCAATGGCGGGGCGACGACAGGACGCTGGGCGTTTTCGGGGTGAACGGCGGGCGATGCAAGGCAGTCGACGTGGCGGTGCTACGTTGTGGATCATACTGCTCTTGCCGATCCTACTGATCTTGTTGGGCATCATCGTGGAGATTGGCAACCTCTGGTTGAGTCGACAGCAGTTGGAAAACTCGCTGGAAGCGGCTTCATCGGCCGCGGTCTTTCGCTGGTTCCAAGATGGCGGCGGCGACACCAACGCCGCTCGCACTCAGGGCGCCGATTTCGCCTCGTACAATTGGATTGCGAAGAACCAGTCGGTCACGGTTGATGTCAACTACAACGGCGCATCCACCAACGACAATGCCGCCACGACAGGCTCGACAGCCGACATCTTGTTCGGATCGGTTTCTGAGTCAGGAGGGCTCTATACCTTCGACGCCACCATCGAACCGACCGTGTTCGCCGGAAATCTGCTGATCGAAGCGATTGGCGACTTTGATGTCGCGAGCATGGCGCCGAACGGCCTTCTCCGCTTCACCTACTCGTCGCCGGTCGCGGCGCCGCATACTTGGGTGATTCGCGAGATTGAGGTGAATCTCCGAGCGGGAACGGATCTCGATGCCAGCTTCGCTGGTTCGCCCCCTTACTCGGAAACGCTCACCAACGTAGTCGCCCCATCGCAGACGTTTTTCGACGATTACCAACCGATGGGTGTGGCGGCATTCCCAGCCCCCGTCGCCCGTTTCGTGTTTTCCACATCGGGAAACACCGCCAGCGATTTTGATCCTGGAACTCTGCCCACCCCTGACGTCTACGAAGTCGCGGTTCGGACACAGAGTCTGGACCCCGCCAACACGGGCGACAATTTCGGAAATCAGGGCGTGGTTGCTCGCGTGACCTTCCATAACCTCAGCAACAGTTCCACGTTTGTGCAGGACTATGTCTTCGTGGATGATGCGACACCCAATCAGTCGACCGCGACCGCGACCGCGATCGGCTCGAACAATATGCTAGGGGTGCGAGTGGCCATGGCAGCCAGCGTTCCGAGCGTGTTCACTTCGCTGTTTGGTTCGACCTTGGGTCCCTACCCGATCAAGGCGGAATCGGTCTCGATTCTCGACACCGCGGCGGCCAACCACGAGGTGCTAAGTCGCCGCATCACGACCTACAATCCCGCGGCCATCGCGACGTCTCCCTAACGAGATCGTCGACTACGCGACGGTTTTCCAGTAGACCGTTCGAGGCCGCAACTGAAGGCGGCGTTTGTACGCGGCGCCGCTGGTCATCTCGCGAAGCGAGATGGCTACTAACGGCACCCTGTTCAGACTGACTTCTCCATGGGAAGATAGAGCGGTCCGAGGCGAAGCAGTCGGTGGGAAGTTCTAATCTTGACGCACGAGGAGTTCGGCATGGCCGAATCGATGGCGATCGTGTTGGCGGCGGGCATGGGCACTCGCATGAAGTCGGACCTCCCCAAGGTCTTGAGTCGAGCGTGCGGCCGCCCCTTGCTGCACTACGTCTTGGATGCACTCAACGCTGCGGGCGTCGCTAGGATCGTCGTGGTCGTCGGGTATCGCGGCGAATTGGTGCGTGAGGCGGTGGCGGGCCGAGCGGGGGTTGAGTTCGTCGAACAGACGGAAAGACTAGGAACGGGGCACGCGGTCAAGATGTGTCGAGCTCAAATCGACTCGTTCGATGGCCCTATCTTGGTGGTCGCCGGCGACTCGCCCATGATTCAGGCCGACTCCGTGCGACGTCTCCTTGAGGAATTCAGCGCCGAACAGGCGGCTTGTTTGCTGGGCACACTGCATAAGACCGATCCAACCGGTCTGGGACGCATCGTGCGCGATGAGCGGGGGAATTTCACGGGAATCGTCGAAGAGAAGGATGCCGCTCCCGAGCAACGCAAGATCACGGAGGTGAATATGAGCACCTACGTATTCGCCGCCAAGCGACTGGCCCACGCCCTGGACAGGCTGAAGAACGACAATCACCAAAAGGAATACTACCTGACCGATTGTCCGGGCATTTTGTTGGGCGAAGGGGACGTGGTGCGAGCTCTGCCGATCCTGCAGCCATGCGAGTCGTTGAGCGTGAACACGCCAGACGAACTGGCGATGGTGGAAGCGGAAATGCGACGAATGGGAATCATCGATGCGTGAGTTAAAGATCTTTAGTGGCCAGGCCAACGTCCCGCTCGCGCAAGCCATCTGCAAATCCCTGAATTTGCAACTCGGCGCCGTCATGCTGGGCAAGTTTCCCGACGGCGAGAATTTCTGCAAGATCGAAGACGACGTCCGCGGACGCGATGTCTTTTTGATTCAACCCACCTGCCCGCCCGTCAATGACAACTTGATGGAACTGTTGATCATGATCGACAGTTGCAAGCGAGCCAGCGCGGAGCGAGTCACGGCGGTGATCCCTTACTTCGGCTACGCGCGACAGGATCGCAAGGACGAAGGGCGAGTGCCGATTACCGCCAAACTGGTCGCCAACATCATTACTCGGTCGGGAGCGGACCGAGTGCTGACGATGGACTTGCACGCGCAGCAGCTCCAGGGTTTCTTCGATATCCCCGTCGATCACTTATACGCCGCCCCGGTACTCAACGCCCATTTTCTCGGCATGCATTGGCCAGAAGATGAAGTGGTGGTCGTCAGTCCCGATGCGGGGAGCATCAAGCGGGCCGTGGGACACCAGCGCCGTTTGGGCGGGCACTTGGCAATCGTTGATAAGCGACGCAGCAACGCACTTGAGACTCAACAAGAGAACATCATTGGCACCTCGGTGACTGGCAAGATCGCAGTGATGTTCGACGACATGATCACCACCGCGGGCTCGATCTGCGGCGCCGCTCAATTCGTGCATGAAGCGGGCGCCCGTGAAATCCACGTGGCGGCTTCCCATGGAGTATTCTGCGGGCCAGCGATCGATCGCTTGAGTAAAGCGCCCATCACGACCGTGACCATTACCGACAGCATCCCGCTCGCCAGCGACAAGTCGCTCGACAAAATCAAGGTGCTCACCGTCGCCCCCTTGTTGGCCGAAGCAATCAAGCGAATCCACCAGGACCAATCGATCAGCAAACTGTTCGAGGGCCAGCGCAAGTAACGAGGCGACTCCATGCCGCAACACCGCCCCACCGCTCATCGAGCGACCAGGATCGATCGACGAAAGTACTTGGCGGTTAGCTTAGCGACCGCGTCGCTCGCAACCCCACTCATAGCCTGGGCGGTCCCCGCGAGTTCCGTGGAACTCGAGATCGCCACCGAACCGGGAGTGGCGCCGACAGCGGCGCAAACTTGGCTCGGCGTGCTCAAGGACCTGCCACTCGACAATTTCCGGATCCGTACGGCACGAGGCGACGAGCAACCGAACATCGAGTCGTTTGAGGGAGGCCGCCGTCTGCAAGTGGTGGGCATCGTAACGGCCGGAGGCGTGTTGGTCCTCCCTGGGGGACGCTTCTCGCCGAACGACCGTCGAGGGCTCGCGGCTTGGCTGGCGAAAACGAAGAGCGGCGTCTCCAGCACGCCCGGCGGCAAGGACGTCCCATTCGGACTCACCGCCGAACAAATTGTCACTCTCTACCAGGCGCTCGAGGTCCCCGTCCCCATTTCGACGAAGGGCAAATCTTCGGCGGATGTCGCGCGGACGATTCGCAACTTGGTCAAAATCGAGATCGCGGTGGACCGAGCGGCCGGTCGAGCGTTCGCGGACGACGACGGCTGTCGCGACGAATTAGAAGGCATCGCCTGCGGCAGCGCTCTTGCCGCCCTGATTCGCCCGCTAGGAGTCGTTCTTGTTCCCGACGGCGCCGCGAACCCGGTGCGTCTGCGAATGGTGCTTTCGGGCAGCGAGAAGTCGATCTGGCCCATCGGTTGGCCGCCCGAAAAGAAACCGCCCGAACTCGTCCCGGCCTTACTGAAATTCATCGACGTTGAAATCAGCGACACACCGCTCGCCGATGCACTCGACGCCATCCAACCGCGTCTGAATATCCCCTTCCTGCTCGATCACAACGGACTCGCTCGCCAACGCATCGATCCCTCGACGACGCCAGTCACCGTCAAGCAGGGCAAGCACTTCTACAGCCGAATCCTGGATCAAATTACGGCTCAGGCCAAGTGCAAATGGGAATTGCGGGTGGACGAAGCCGGTAAACCTTTGGCTTGGATTTCACCTCGATTGGGGTGAGGGTTTGTCATTGGTCATTCGTCATTGGGGGGTTGGGGGGGTGTTGGTTGTCATTTCGAACAGGTGAGTGGCTTGGGGGCCTAGGAAGCCTTCGAAGCGTCGCTTGACGCCGGAGTCGGGATCGATCGTGTAGCCTCGTTCGGCGAGTTCGAAGTATGCGTAGGTCCACGGGATGGACGACTCTTGTCCGTGATCCGCGACGGCCGTTTCGACGACTACGGCCTCCGTCGCCGTTTGCCTGAGCTTAGAACCTGGTGCGCCTTCGATCTCGGCTTTCATGGGGACTTCGGCATCCACGAGTTTTTGGATCGTGGATTCGATGGTGCTCAACGGACCAGCGCCATGCGAATTGATCAACGCGGTGAAATGGTTGACGCTGTATCCATGCAGCAACACCCAAGCCGCAAATTGGCTGGCTTGATTTACCACTCGCAAGTCTTCGAGTTCCGGGAGCGACCACGGCAACTCGTGAAATTCTCGCACGACTCGTCGTAGCAAGTCGGTTCGTTCCTCAAGAGTAAGGTTCTCGCACTGGGCGACACGAGCGAGCGTCTCGTCGGAGACCGGCAGTCGATGGGTCCGCAGCGAGCGAAGCACACGTTCTCGCACATCCGCCGGAAATGCGAAGAGCTGGAGTTCGCTGATGAAGATCTTGGGAAAAGCCGGATTGCCGTGTTCGTAGTGCGTACTGGAGAGTCGTTTGTCGGGAAACTGATAGACTCCGGCCGCTCGCCAACCCAGGGCCTCGAAAATACGAGCAATCGAAACGATCCCAGTGAGTGGAATTTGCGAGGCAATGGTGCGCAACGCGATATGGTCGTTGTGGAATTTCGCACCCGCGGATTCCACGATTCGCTCGTAGGTCCGTACGTACTCAACCCGTTCTCGGTAGCGAATCCAGAGTTGGTCAAGCAATTGAGCAGCGAACTGCTCGCGTGCGTCCGTGGTCGCGACGCGAGCGTGCGGGCCGGTTGGGCTGCTGGCCGGTTGAAGGGACGGCCCGTTGGCGGGTGTCATGCGAGTTCCTTGAAGGCCTTGACGATGTCCTGGACCGCTTTCTGGGCGTCGGCGTAGAGCATGAGAGCGTTTGGGGAGGCGAATAGCGGATTAGGAATCTTGGCGAATCCCGGACTGAGACTGCGTTTGATCACAATCACGGTCCGGCTCTTGTCGACTTCGATAATCGGCATGCCCGCGATCGGGCTGGTCGGGTCGGTTTTTGCCAAGGGATTCACTACGTCATTGGCGCCAATGACGATCGCGACATCGACGGTCTCGAGAGTTGGATTGATCTCGTCCATCTCCTTCAGCTTGTCATAGGAGATGTCGGCTTCGGCCAACAGCACGTTCATGTGCCCTGGCATGCGTCCCGCCACGGGATGTATCGCGTACTCGACCGTCGTTCCTTTCGCCTCCATCAGTTTGGCAAGGTCGCGGACGGCGTGTTGAGCCTGTGCGACCGCCAACCCATAGCCTGGCACCACCACGACTCGCTGCGCACCGTCGAGCATCAGGGCTACATCGTCGGCGGAAGTGCTGCGAACGGTGGCATAGATTTCGTCGGTCGGCCCGCCGCTGCCGCTTCCTCCCATGACGCCAAACAGCACATTGAACAGCGACCGGTTCATCGCCTTGCACATGATCTGGGTGAGAATGATCCCCGAGGCGCCCACCAGCGATCCAGAGATGATCAGCGAGTTGTTGTCGATGACGAAACCGGTCGCCGCGCCCGCCAAGCCGGAGTAGGAGTTCATCAACGAAATCACCACGGGCATGTCAGCCCCGCCGATGGGATTCACCAGGAAGATGCCAAGTACCGAGGCGAGCAATACGATCGCCAAGTAGCATGACAGCTGCACGGAATGATTGTGATTCAAGGCCAAGAACAGCGTGAGTGCGAGGCAGGCCAATACGAGCAGCGCATTGACCACTTGCTGGCCAGGGATGCTGACCGGATTGCGAAATCCCTTCAGTTCTTCCAGCTTGGCATATGCGACGAGACTCCCCCAAAACGTGACGGCGCCAATCAACCCCGACACGCCCACGGCAATCAGCGTGTCGAAGGGGTGAGCCGAATCTTGGAGCAGATCGGACCAGGCGACCAGCGTCGACGCGCCGCCTCCAAGCCCATTCAACAACGCGACCATTTGCGGCATGGCGGTCATCTGCACCCGCACGGCCAAGACGGCGCCGATCAATCCGCCGGCGGCGAGTCCGGCGATAATCAGGCCATACGACGAGATTTTGGCATCCAGCAAAGTGACGAGAATGGCGACCAGCATTCCCGCCGCGCCGAACAAATTCCCGCGAACGGCCGTCCGCGGGCTCGACATCATCTTCAGCCCCACGATGAACAAGATGGCCGACGCGAGGTAGGCGAGTGGAATGAGTACGTCGCTGGTCACAATTCGCTCCTCAACGTTTCTTGAACATCCTGAGCATTCGGTGCGTAACGAGGAAGCCGCCGACGACGTTGATGTTCGCCAGCGCCACGGCGATGGCGCCCAGTATCGCGGCGAATCCCACTTCGCGTTGACCGGCGGCAAGGATGGCGCCCACCACGGTGATGCCGCTGATCGCATTCGAGCCCGACATCAAGGGAGTGTGCAGAGTGGGAGGCACCTTATTGATCACTTCGAACCCCACGAAGACCGCCAAGGCGAATACGGTGAGGCTCGCCACCAACACTTGCCCTCGCGAAAGCTTGGCCGAGGAGGCTGCGGCAACCGCGGCGGTCGAGTTCGACGGATGCTGGTGGCTCGACGCCTGAAAGTCCCCATCGGGAGCGTCATGACCGGGGTGAGCCCAAACGACGACGCCAAGCATCAGCCAACTGAAGATGGCGGCGATGATAGGAAGCGATTTTCGTGGCATAAGTGATGGAACTCGTCCAAGAGTTGACTTGCTTCGATCGTGACGCCATTCATCCAAGCGACCGCTAACTCAACCACTCCAATCCCACTCAACCGCATCCGAGTCTTAGGCGAGGGGGGGAAGGCCGAGCAGTTCGCGGATACGAGGCAGAACCACCTGTTTGTCTCGCACCACCAGCGTCTCGCGCACGATTTCGTCCGACAGATTCAGATCCAGCACGCCCTTCTTGAGCATGTTGAGCAGGAACTTGGCGACGTTATTGGCAAACATTTGGCTTGCGTGGTTGGGCACTTCGGATGGCAAGTTTGTCGGGCCAAGAATCGTAACGCCCTGGGTGACTACTCGCTGATCGGCGACCGTCAGTTCGCAGTTGCCGCCACGTTCGGCCGCCAGATCGACAATCACAGACCCTGGCGCCATCCCAGCCACTGCTTCCCGCGTGATGAGCAGCGGGGACTTCTTGCCTGGAATTGCGGCCGTCGTAATGACGACATCGCTTTGCCTCACCACCTCGGCCATCAACTCGCGTTGCCGACGGTAAAAATCCTCGTCCATCGCCTTCGCATAGCCGCCCTTATCTTCCGAGCCGCTGGCCTCCAACGACATGGCGACAAACTTCGCCCCTAACGACTCGACCTGCTCGCGGCAGGCGGGCCGAACATCATAAGCGGAGACGATTCCTCCCAGTTTTCGGGCGCTGGCGATTGCCTGGAGACCCGCGACGCCCGCGCCCACGATGAAGACCCGCGCTGCTGCCAAAGTGCCCGCGGCGGTCATCATCAGCGGGAACATCTTGGGCAATTCGAGCGCCGCGATCAGGACGGCCCGGTATCCCGCGATCGTCGCCTGCGACGAAAGTATGTCCATGCTTTGCGCTCGTGTGATGCGCGGAATCAGTTCGAGCGAGAAATGAGTTACGCCGGTTTCGGCGAGACGCAAGGCGGCCTGTGGGTTCCCCAGGGGATCGGACGCGCCGATAACGACGAGTCCTGGGCGAAAAAGAGCCAGATCTGACTCGCCGTGTACCGGGTTTGCGCCGAGCGAGCGAACTTGGAGAACGATATCGGCCTGAAAAAGATCAGACCGGCGGGGGACAATCTGAGCGCCTTTTTCAGCGTACTGGGAATCGGGGAAACCGGCCGCCTCGCCGGCGCCTGACTCAACCAGCAGTTCCGCGCCTGCTTTGGCAAGTTGCCCCATGGCGGCGGGAGTCATTGCGACTCGCCGTTCTCCAGGCAACGTTTCCTTGGGAACCGCGATCTTCATCGTCCGTTCCGCCTTTCCGGGCAAGGTATGGCGGAATTGATCCGCCGAGCGTGGCACTCTCCTCCCATCCCGGCGAGCAGTGTAGTTTTTGGGAATCGTTATGTATACAACCCTTGAACGGCCGCTCCCTTCCCGTTACACTCCTCGTTTCTCCGCACCCGGACCGCGTCCGCGCAGAGCGCGCGTTGATGCTAGCTCGGCGGTGTGGAATGCGGTGTGAATTGGAGGAAGGTAACTTGGCAGGCACAAAAACAACGTTAGCAAAAACGGGCGAAGTCGACGCAAAGTGGTGGGTCGTCGATGCGTCGGATAAGGTCGTGGGACGATTGGCAAGCGACATTGCCATGGTATTGATGGGCAAGCACAAGCCCACCTACACCCCGCATGTCGACACGGGCGATTTCGTGATCGTGCTGAATGCCGCCAAGGTGAAATTCACCGGCCGCAAATGGCAAGACAAGGAATACTCGTGGTTTACCGGCTACACGCGTCAGCGATTCGTCTCGGCGGAAAAGCGTCGTGAAACGCGGCCCGACTTGATTATTCGGGAAGCGGTACGCCGCATGTTGCCGAAGAACAAGCTGGCCCGCAAGATGCTGAACAAGCTGAAGATTTATGCGGGCGATACCCATGATCATCAAGCGCAACAGCCGCAGCCCAAAGAACTTGGAGTGAAGTAGCATGCAGCCGAAGAAAGACAAGATTTCGGGAGATTCCTTGGGCGTTGGTCGTCGGAAGACGGCGGTTGCTCGTGTGCGTCTTCGCGCAGGTTCAGGCAAGATCGTGGTGAACGACAAGCCATTGAACGAGTACTTCGCCAACGAGCCGGATTGGCGGCAGGTGACGGATACGCTGGAAGGGACTGGCACCCGCGAAACGGTGGACATTAATATCCGCGTGGCTGGCGGCGGTCCGACGGGCCAGGCAGGAGCTTGCAAGATGGGCATCGCCCGTGCTCTTGTCGGCTTCAACCCAGACACCTTCAAGTTCCTCCGCGACAACGGCTACCTGACTCGCGATTCCCGCATGAAGGAACGCAAGAAGTACGGTCTGCGTGGCGCCCGTCGCGGTGTCCAGTTCTCGAAGCGGTAAAGCTGGGGATCAGCCTCCCGCAGATAATATTCCGGCCTCGAATCAAACAGTTCAGGGCCGGGACTTGCCCGCCTTGGCCTGCAAAGTCACCAACGCGTTCAGGGATTCCTGGACGCGTTTTTTCGTTTCCATTTTGCGAAGTTCGGCTCATTGCCGCTCGCCTGCCAGTTTCCCACTCAGGGAAATTGCGGTTAGCCATGCCACGGCATTGCCCGTTGACCCGGATCACAGCCATAACAGGCTTAGAAGGCCCAGGGCTGCGACCATCCGAGTCTCCTCAGTCGGCCGGTTGCTGAATTGGGGGAGCGAACTCTATCATACGCCAACGACGTATATCACTTGAGGAGAAAGAAACTTGGCTACTGTCGACGCGAAACGCTTACCGTACAAGGTGAAGGATCTGAGCTTGGCCGATCTAGGCCGCAAACGCATCATGCTGGCGGAAAATGAAATGCCCGGCCTGATGGCGTTGCGAAAGAAATACGGTGCGAGCAAGCCGCTAAAGGGAGCGAGAATTGCAGGCTGCCTGCACATGACCATCGAAACCGCGGTGCTCATCGAAACGCTCGTCGAACTGGGAGCGGACGTCACTTGGAGCTCGTGCAATATCTTCTCGACGCAAGACGACGCCGCCGCCGCCGTCGCGGCTCGCGGAGTGCCCGTCTACGCGTGGAAGGGCGAAACGCTCGAAGAATTCGATTGGTGCATTGAACAAACCTTGTTCTTCCCCGATGGTCAGCCGCTGAATCTGATTCTCGACGACGGCGGCGACTTGACCGCCATGGTCCACCATAAGTTCCCCGAACTGCTGGCGGGCATCCGCGGCCTTTCGGAGGAAACCACCACCGGCATTCACCGCCTGGAGCAGATGCACGCTCGCGGCGAGCTGAAGCTGCCGTCGATTGACGTCAACAACTCGGTGACCAAGAGCAAATTCGACAATCTCTATGGTTGCCGCGAGTCGTTGGCGGACGGCATCAAGCGAGCCACGGACGTGATGTTGGCGGGCAAGGTGGCGGTTGTGGCCGGATACGGCGACGTCGGCAAGGGCTGCGCCCACTCGCTGCGAAGCTATGGCTGCCGCGTGATTGTGACGGAGATCGATCCCATCAACGCATTGCAGGCGGCGATGGAAGGTTTTGAAGTGACCACGATGGAAGACGCCTGCTCGCAGGGCCATCTGTTCGTGACCACCACCGGATGCTGCGACATCATCTGCGGCGAGCACATGTCGCAGATGAAGAACGATGCCGTGATTTGCAACATCGGCCACTTCGATATCGAGATCGATGTCGCGTGGCTCGAGGGGCAGGTCGCCGCAGGGCTCGCGACCAAGGTTAACATCAAGCCGAGCGATCTCGGGGCGGTCGACCGCTACACGTTCAAGGCGACGGGGCGCAGCGTGTTGCTGTTGGCTGAAGGCCGTTTGGTCAACCTCGGCTGCGCCACGGGGCACCCGTCGTTCGTCATGAGCAACAGCTTCACCAACCAGGTGCTGGCTCAGTTGGCGCTGTGGACCGAAGGCGAGAAGTTCGAAGTCGGCGTCCATCGCCTGCCCAAGAAGCTGGACGAAGAAGTCGCTCGACTGCACCTCGAGCAACTGGGCGTCCGCTTGACTCGCCTGTCCGACAAGCAGTCGCAGTACCTGGGAATCCCGGCTGACGGCCCGTACAAGCCCGAGTACTACCGGTACTAGAATTCCGTTTTCGCGGGTCTTCGGTTCAGCCAATCCGCCCGCCCTCGTGGCGCGGGCGGCAACAAGGTATCTTAACGCCGACGTCGTCCCTGCGGACGAGCGTCGGCGTTGTCGTTTCAGCGTCCCTTTTTCTCGTCTCGCACTCGCTGGTAAAGTTCAATCGCATGCCACACATTCAAGCGTTTCGCGGTCTCCGTTACGACCTTGGCCACGTCGGTTCGTTAAGTGACGTCATCGCTCCTCCCTACGATGTGATCGACCCGTCGCTGCAGGACGAGCTCTACAAACGTCACCCAGCCAATGTGATTCGCTTGGAACTCAATCGCGACGAGCCGGGCGATGACGCGACGAGCAACCGATATTCGCGGGCAGCTCGCTTCCTGCGTAACTGGCGCAGCGAGGGGGTGCTACAGGTCGATCCCGATCCCGCGCTCTATGTGTACCACCAAGTCTTCAACTACCAAGGTCGCGAGTACCAGCGTCGCGGTTTCATGACTCGAGTTCGCTTGGAACGATTTGGCGAAGGCAAGATCTACCCTCACGAAGAAACGCATGCTTCCGCCAAGCAAGATCGCTTGCTGCTAACGCAGGCCTGCAAGACAAACATCAGCCAAATCTTCGGCCTCTATCCCGATCCCGAGAACGAGGCCCAAGAACGCTTGGAGGCGGCCATCGTCGGCAAGACGCCGCTGCAGGCCACGGATCACCTGGGTGTTGTTCATCGCCTGTGGGTCGTTACGGACGTGCGCACCATTGCGGAGGTGGCGTCGATCATGGATCCCAAACCGATGTACATCGCCGATGGCCACCATCGCTACGAGACGGCGTGCAACTATCGCGATCAACTGGCGGCGGCCGGTCCCATCGGCGACACTCACCCCGCCAACTACGTGCTCACCATGTGCGTGAGCATGAACGACCCCGGAATGATTGTTCTGCCGACTCACCGACTGTTCCGCGGCATTCAGCCCATGACGTCAGCCGAATTGGCGGCGAAGTTGGGCGACTGCTTTACGACTCGCCTGGTGGGCAAGGGACCGTCCCAGGCACACACGGTCTGGGGTGAGATCGACGGAGCGGGTGAACAGGGAACGCTGGGCTTCTACACCGCCAAGGATGACCAATGGACCTTGGCGGAGGTCAGCCCGAAAGGCATGGCCAAGATCGCTGAATTGGCGACCGAACACAGCGCCGATTGGCAGTCCCTGGGTGTTTCGCTGCTGCATCGGTTGGTCATGGAGAACCTGCTAGGGGCGACCAACTTGCCCAAGCCCATGTACGTCCACGCGGTCGAAGAGGTCGAACAGGGGCTGGTCGGCGGCGACACGGTTGGACGTGACGCGACCGGTCAGTTGGGACAAGGCGGCCGATTCGAGCTCGCCGCGCTCGTGATGCCAGCCACCGTTGGTCACGTCCAGTCGATCAGCGAACACGGCGAACGCATGCCTGCCAAGAGCACCTACTTCTACCCCAAGCTGCTGAGCGGACTCGTATTCAATCCGCTTGAGTAAGGCTCGACGCATCGAGCGGTCGGCAACCAGACGTCAGCGGACCTCGAGGTTTCACGTGGAACCTCGAGGTCTTTTCGTTGCTCGGCGACGGACTGGAAGTCCGTCGTACATGCTTGTGCTTCACGAAGGACTTTCCGTCCGTCGCAATCCGAGCGTCAGGCAACCTACCAGGTTTGCCTGAACCCTCTCAGCCCTGCGACCCTCGCTGTTTCACGTGAAACGACGTCAGGGAATTGACATTCTCGCAAAGTTGCTCGGTAAGCTAGAATCTGTCTCTAGTGTTTGGTCACCACGAAGGAAGCGGAGTGTTCCAGGCACTGACACCGCGTGTTTGCACGCGGGCTCGGAAAGGAGGCCGGGCTATGGGACGCGTCTTGTGCGTTGCAAATCAAAAAGGCGGGGTCGGCAAGACGACCACCTCGATCAACTTGGCGGCGGGACTTGCCAAGGCTGGCCTGCGCACCCTCCTGGTCGACCTCGACCCGCAATGCAACGCCACCTCCGGGCTGGGACTTGCTCCCACTGAGCGACACGCTTTGGTGATTCAGAAGCCGCTGCGCGATGCGATCGTGGAAACCTCGACGGCCAACTTGCACCTGCTGCCGGGCAGTCGCAGCTTTCAAGACGTCGAGGTTCTGGCACAGGGAGAACAGGGCGAAGCCGCCACCCTTCGCCAACATCTCGCCACCGGGATGAATTCGTTCGACTTCGTGCTGATCGATTGCCCCCCTTCGCTTGGCCCGCTGACGCAAGTCGCCCTCGGCGCCGCAACCGAAGTCTTGATGCCGATCCAATGCGAGTACTTCGCCATGGAGGGGCTGACTCAAATGATTCATGTCATTCGTTCCGTGATGCAGCGCCAGCCGGGACAGCTCGAGTTCGGCGGCATTCTGCTCACGATGTACGACGCTCGGCTTGAACTGACCGCGGAAGTCGAATCAGAGGTCCGGGACTTTTTTGGAGACATCGTGTTCGATGCCGTCATTCCGCGCGACGTCGCGGTTTCGGAGGCGCCGAGTCACGGGATATCGGTATTGGACTACCAACCGCGGTCGCACGGCGCCCGCGCTTACCTGGAATTATGCCAAGAGATACTTAATCGCTAGGAGC
The DNA here is from genome assembly GCA_046349915.1 of Pirellulales bacterium. GTDB lineage: Bacteria > Planctomycetota > Planctomycetia > Pirellulales > Pirellulaceae > CAIXSC01. Next base: position 457,968 of record JAXMBL010000006.1, read on the forward strand.
AACCGCATGACGAAGGATCGTCGACTTGGACGTGGATTGGCTGCCTTGTTGGGCACTCCGTTAGGAGAGGTCGGGGACGAGGCGGGAGGTGCGCCAGAGAGCTCTTTCGCGGGTCCCCCGGTCGCTTCGCCGCCCCCGGCGCCCGCCGCCAAGGCCGCGGCTCAAGCGCCGACAGGCGTCACAGCCGCGACCTCTGACGCGGATGCTGAGCATGGTGAATTGCTGCACCTGAAGGTCGACGAAATCCAAGAGAACCCCTTTCAACCTCGGCGAGACTTTAGCGAGCCGGAAATCGCCTCGCTGGCGGAAAGCCTCAAGACGCATGATCTCTTGCAGCCGGTGCTCGTGCGCCGCGTGGACGGAAAGTACCAGTTGATCTCGGGCGAGCGCCGTCTGCGAGCCGCCACGCTGGCGGGCTGGAAGACAATCCCCGCTCGCGTCCGTGAGGCCGACGACCGTCTGGTCGCTGAGTTGGCCATCGTGGAGAACCTGCAACGCAAAGACCTGAACCCCGTGGAAAAGGCGCTGTCGTTCAAACGGTACTTGGACCAGCACCGCTGCACGCAGGATGAGTTGGCTCAGCGCTTGAAGCTCGATCGATCGACGATCGCTAACCTCGTGCGCTTGCTCGAACTTCCTCAACAAGCGCTCGACGCCATCCGCACGGGACTCGTCACCGCCGGTCACGCTCGAGCACTGCTGCCGCTGGGTGATGCTCGCCAGCAGGTTGCGTTCTGCGAACGGATCGTGCGGGAAGAGTTGAGCGTGCGGGACGTCGAGCGATTGGTCAGCGAGCAGATCGCGAGCGAAGACGGCAACAAGCCGATGGTGGCGGGCAAGATTATGCCCGTCGGCAAAAAGTCGCGCAGCGAACAGGTCGCTAATCTGGAACAAGAACTGCGAGCAGCCCTGGGGACCAAGGTCGAAATCAAGACGGCGGCGAAGGGGCGAGGCAAGATCACGATCCAGTTTGGCAACCACGACGACTTCGAACGAATCTTCGAACAATTGGTCGAGAGCAGCGGGCGCAGCAGCAAGATCGTCTAGGACTTACATGAAGTAGGGCTCAGCGGCCGTGTCCTGCGCTAAGAGTTCCTCAGCCCGACGCTGAGAACCCTGAGTGAAACGAGCCGTAGCAAACCACCCACTGTGGGTGGCTTGTCATCTTGCGAATCTTCCCTCCATCGGGCAGGATAACGCCAGCGATCATGATCAATTCCTAATCGGCTCCCTTTCTTCGGAGCCGGAACCATGATGGCCAACTCATCCAGAGTCGCCGGGAGGGCGTGGAGCTATGTTGCGGATCATTTGCGGTGTCGTAATGCTCGCTTGGTTTCCTGCGAGCGTTTCGGCGCAAGCGACGCTCCAGCGAAGATTCGTCGACGGAGCAACGTCGTCCAAGAGCGTGGATGTGTTGGTCAAGCAGACAATGTCGATCCAGGGCATGAACTTGGAATCGTCGTCGCAACAGAACTCCGTCGTCCGCTCCACGAACGGGAAGCGGTCCGCGACTGGGGAGTTGCGAATCGCTAGCAAAGTCGAGACGCTTCAAGCCAACGTCAAAGCCCCGGGTTTGGGCGAGGTCATGTTTGATTCAGTGAACCCGGATAAAGCAACCGACAGCCTTCTCACTCCCGTGTTCAAGGCGGCCGCGCAAGCGACCTGGACAACTGTGTTGGACCGGGACAATCGTGTGATCGCCGTGGAAGGAAAGGAGAAGGCGTTCGAAGTACTCGACGAGCAATTGAGTGGATTCGTCAAGGGACAAAACGATCCAGACTACCTCAAATTCTCGGCACAGTTGGAGCAGGACCGGATACCCTCGAAACCGCTCAAGGTCGGCGATAGTTGGCAGCAGGACGAGCCACTGCGACTCGATGGCTCGCAAACTTTAACCTTCTCGAAAAAATACACATACCGCGGGATTGTTGAGGTCGAGGGTCGCAAGCTTCACCACATCGATGTCGTGGCGGTCAGCGTTAAGCTATCGTTCGAAGCAAACGGCCCCATTATGCTGAAGCTCATCAAATCCGACCTGAAGGTGGGCCAGAGCACGGGGAAATTGCTGTTCGACGGTCAGTTGGGGGACATCGTATCGGATGTTCAATCCCATCAGATCAAGGGCTCCCTCACCCTAGGGATCGCCGGTCAAGAAGTCGCCGCGGAGCTTGATCTGACCATGGAAACTTCCACGGTGTCTCGACGCTAGCGCCCCCACTTATTACATTAGCGGAGCAGTGGCGGGGTGTAGCTCAGCTTGGCTAGAGCGCTTGCTTTGGGAGCAAGAAGTCGCAGGTTCGAATCCTGTCACCCCGACTCGAGAAATTTCGCACGCCGTTCATCCCTTTAGGATGAGCGGCTTTTTTTGTTGCGGCGATTCGTGGTTCACAACGGAAACCAGGTGAAGCACTGGCGGTGTTGTTCGCGGCGACGCGAGTAACTTGCAGCAATCTTTCGAGTTCTGACTTGGTTTCGAATGACACGTTCCGATCGTGAGCGGCTTACCGAGCTGAATGGTCCTGCGTTAGCTTTGGGCAAGCAGGGGAGGATAGAAGGTTTTTTGAATCCTTGCCTACTGGAAAGTCTGGGATAGGTGAGTTAACTTTGAGGACGTTCCGTCGGCGATGGCGTTCGATGAATTTCAGATTCAAGGAGACATGGAAATGCGGCGATTTGCGATGACTGTTGGTGGTTTGGTTTTGGCACTCGGGATGACGGTTGTGGCTTCGGCTCAGGAGCAGAAGGCTCCGGTGCAGAAGGAAGTCCAAGCGCCGGTTCAGAAGGCCGTTCAAGCTCCGGTTCAGAAGGAAGTTCAGGCTCCGGCTCCGGTCCAGAAGGCCGTTCAAGCTCCGGTGCAGAAGGCTCCGGCTCCGGTCCAGAAGGCCGTCCAGGCCCCGACCCAGAAGGCTCCGGCTCCTGTGCAAAAGGCCGTCCAGGCCCCCACGCAGAAGCACGTCCAGAAGCATGTTCAGAAGCACTAAGCTATCCTGAAGGCTCGCTGGCGGGCGATTTGCCGAAGATGGGTGAATCATATGTCCCGGTGGGTTAACCGCAAAACTTCTGCGGCATGTACCGGTTGACGCTCCGAACAAGGCCCTTGAAGCGACTGAATGTCGCTTCGAGGGCTTTTTCTTTGTGCAATGCGTGGTATTTTTTCGAGGCCATTCCCACCAACTACGATTTCGCGCTGGATTGATTCAAAATGCGAGTTCTCCCTTTATTTGGGTTACTGTTCCTAACGCTGACGTCAGCCGTTTACGGGGGTGCAATCCCCAAGGACGAATTGGAGCAACAAAAAGAGGCGTTTAAGCGATGGTGGGAAGACGACTTGGTGTTCAAGTTGACCGACCTCCCCGCCGAGGGCGGCGTCCCAGATTATCGCGTTCCCTACGCAGGCCATGACTATCCCGACAAGATCGGTGGCACGATTCGGGCCATGTCGAAATACGATCAGGCCTTCCATGGCGGACGATCGGTCGCCGAAAGCTGGGAACGCGAGGACGTCAGTTTCCATCGCAATGCTCGAGGAAATGTATCGACCGGTCGACGCGGCCTGTTCCGCCGAGCTCGGGGACCGTCGGTTCCGGGCTGGTATGGACACTGCAATGGTTGGACTGCCGCCACGATTCGCCATGCCGAACCCCAGCAGTCGGTTGTTCGTAACGGCGTGACCTTTACCCCAGCGGACATCAAGGGCCTGTTGGCTGAGATCTACATGTACTCGGATTCCGAGTTCCTGGGCGGCATTGAACCCGCCATCAACCCCGGTACCTTGCATGTGGTGCTGGCAAACTGGGTAGGTCGCGGTTCTCATCCGGTCGGCATGGAATCGGCCATGGGCGAAGTCGTGATCAACTTCCCGTTGTACAAGTACAAGTCGAAGCTCACAAAGATCTCAGACCGCCAGTACGAGGCCCAGACCACCGTCACCTACTCGGTAAACACGCCTCAAGAGTACGACAAGGGACCTGATTTCCGTCGTGACATGTTCCTGCACTATTCGTTGGACCTGGACGCCGAAGGGAACATCACTGGCGGCCAATACTACCGCGACAGCTACCAACTCGACATGCTCTGGACGCCTCTACGGCCTGTCCAGGGTGGCGAGGAAGGGAACAAGCGAGGCAACCCTCACCTGAAACTGAGCGAAGTGCTGGCAATTTGGCGCGAGTCGGTTTCGGAAGACGTTCGCAAGAAGTGGCTCAACATCAATCCGACCGAGGAAGATCGCGTAATCCTCGATAGCGACATGGTGGCCAAGGCAGGTGAAGGCGAGAATTCGGCGGAAGCTAAACCGACGGAAGACACGAAGCCCGAGGCCAAGGATTCGCCCGCCGAGAAGGAGCAGCCCGCGGCCAAGGAAGCGACCGCCAGCGGCAACGAGACGGCGGCCAACACGCGGCCCTCGACGCCTCCCGCGGTTGACCCTGCTCCCTAGCGATTAATTGACACCACGGACTTCTAGCCCGTCGGTTCACTGGTACGACGGACTTCCAGTCCGTCGGTTTTGTCCGAGCAGAACGGGCCAAATGACACGTCCTAGATAAGGCTGGCCTTTCTCCAACAGAAAGGCCAGCCTTTTTCTTTGCTACCCTCTAAGGGACCACTACGACTCCTTCGGTAGCAGTGAGCTGAGCGAATAACTCGCTGAGGCGTCGAGTGACTGGCCCGGCGCTGTCTTGCTGGCCGCCAATGGGTCGACCATCGACCGAAGTGACAGGCGCCAACTCGCCCATCGTTCCCGTGCAAAACATTTCGTCCGCCCGATAGACCTCGGTGGTCGAAAGATCGCGCTCCTCGCAGGGAATTGAATGAGTGCGGCACAGTTCGATGACGGTGGCTCGCGTAATTCCCTCGGGACAGGCCACGAGCCGGGGAGTGACCACCTTGCCTCGCTCGACGATAAACACATGAGTCGCATTGGTTTCGGCGACGAAGCCGCGGACGTCGAGCATCAGCGCGTCGTCGGCGCCAGCGACATTCGCTTCGATTTTGGCCAAAATCGACTGAATCAAGTTGTTATGGTGAATTTTGGGGTCAAGGCAATCGGGGGGAAACCGCCGAATGCTGGCGGTGACCAACGTTATACCTCGTTTGTCGTAAACGGGCGGTTTGTGTTCCGCCAGGACGATCAATGTAGGTCCGACCGTATTGAGTCGCGGGTCCATGCCTGACGTGTATTTGACGCCGCGAGTGAGCGTCAGACGAATATGGACGCCGTCGCGCATTTGGTTGGCGGCCAAAGTGCGACGAATCTGGTCGGTGATTTCCTCATGCGTCGGAATCTGGGCGAACGCGAGCGCCAGCGCCGAACTCCTTAGCCGATCTAAGTGTTCGTTCAATCTAAAGATCCGACCGTTGTACAGTCGCAATCCTTCCCAAACCGCATCTCCTCCCTGCACCGCCGAATCGAAGGGACTGACGCCTGCTTCGTCGCGATGCACCAAGCGACCATTGATGTTGACGATCAGGTCGCGATTTTTCTCGTGGAATTTCTGCAACATGGTGCGACAGACCTCTTGGCATGAAAGCCGGCGGGCAAAGGGAATCGGAGCACGGGTACGATACTGGGTCCACTGCGTGGACGATTAATCGATAAGGTCCAGTTTAGGTCAGCCGATGAGCGTGCAACTGCTCGTAGTGCTGCAAGCACTCAGAGTACAACTCGCGTAACTCTTCGGGCAACAAATCAGACTTGGGCCGAAATGGCCGAAACTCGGTCGACTTCTCGACTTCCGCATACCAAAAAGGCGCCCAGACGCCGTCCGTTGCTCGTCGCCCCGCAGGCCACTTGAGCATGGCGTCCTGAAAGGGAATGCCCAACCGCTCACATACCAGCCCCAGCAGGCGGCGAGGATTATCCAACACATCCACCGATTCGATGACGATCGGAACTTCGCCGGTATGGGCCTTGACCCATTTGAAAATCTCAGTCAGTTGCGGGTAGCCCGTGTCCTCGAGCGTTGGGTTCTCGACAACCTTGATGTAAGAGGTCAGCACTTCGCGGGGGTGCCGAATAAGGAAACAGTGCTTCAGCAACCCGAACCACTCCCGATCCATATCAGGCAACAGGTGGTGCGACATGTGTTTCTGGTAATAGATCGTCTGCCGGTGCGGAACAGGACCGGTCAGTGCGGCGACAACCTTCCGCCAATCGGGCTCGCCTTGCGAGATAATCAAATCACGTCCGGGGTGATCTTTGCCTGTCGTCGCCAGATAGTGAGCGTAAAGCGGTTCGTCCACGACTGCGGTATCAGTGCGGTTCCCCCAGGAGCGCAGGAGAGCGGTGGAGATGTTGCGGGGCCCCGACCACATGGCAAGCCGGAGCGGGTTCGATGGACTGTAGGGCGGGAACATGATGAAATGTGCTTGCGATCTTGCAAAAAGAGGCCTGGAGCGGCAAGCCCTGGTGGCTCGCGAATTCCCCGGTAAGATACTGTGCAAAGCACCGAGCGAAAATGAGGCGTGATCCGCGACGATAACGACATGAAGCCCGATGGCAGTCAAGTTTTTCACGTGACCGAAGCGGACGCAGGGGCGACTCTGTCGAGCCTGCTGCGGAAACGCCTTCCTGAGTTATCTTGGAATCAGGTTCGCAAGGCAATTCATGGCCGACGAGTATTGATTCACGGCAATCTTTGCTTGGACGAAGGTCGCCGGCTCAAGGCGGGCGAAGTCGTCAAATTGCTCGCTCAGGCTCAACAAGCGCCGCCTCGAGATGACGATGTTCGGATCGTCTACCTCGACGCCCACGTGGCCGTGGTCGAGAAACCAGCTGGCATGACCACGTTACGGCACAGTGAAGAGCGATTCTGGCCTGACCGCCGCAAGCAGCGACAACCAACTCTCGACGAAGTCCTGTCCCGACTCTTGGCCCTCCGCGCGGGTGAACGCGGTGGAAGAAGCGGACGCCGCGATCGTGATTCGGATCAAAAACGTCCCCGCACGCTCCCCGTCCGCCCCGTGCATCGACTCGATCGCGAAACGAGTGGACTCATGGTGTTTGCTCGCACCGTCATTGCTGAACGCGGCTTAGTTCAACAATTCCGGAAACACTCGATCCATCGAGCCTACGTCGCCGTGGTGCAAGGCAAGGTAAACGAACAGACGATCGATGTGCGACTTGTCCGCGACCGCGGCGATGGTCGGCGAGGAGGAACCAAGTCGGCTCAAGCGGGCCAGCGGGCCGTAACGCACGTCAGACCCCTTGAAGTTCTGAAGGGCTACACGGTGGTCGCTTGCCGGTTGGAAACGGGGCGAACGCACCAAATTCGCATCCACTTATCCGAACAAGGTCACTTTGTCTGCGGCGACAAGGTCTACTGTCAGCCTCTCTTCCAAAAACCTCTGCCAGACCGAAGCGGAGCTCCGCGGTTGGCGTTACACGCGGCCGAACTTGGCTTCGTTCACCCAGTTTCTGGCGAAGTGCTCAGGTTCAACATGCCCCTGCCGCCCGACCTCCAGAAGCTCCTGGACCACCTGCGACAGGCAGCCGGATCGACGTTGAAGGGCTCGCCTCTGGTGCCCGCGGACGGTTGGCCGATTCGACCCGAACTAGAATTGCCCGAGGATGGCAGCGACGAGGACGAAGAGGGTAATCTCGCAGGATTCTTGCCTCCCCCTGAACCCGAGCCTACGGAACAAGGACAAGGGCGAAAAAGGCGTCCTCAACACCCACTCGAGGATCTTCTTTCCGACACAAAAGCCTCTCGACCACGGCGACCTCGACCAACCTCGCCAGGCGACTCGCCGTCCCCACACGGCAAGAACCGAAGACGCAAACGGCGAAGTTGATCTTTGAGAACCGTCCGGCTGCCTAGTTGGACGGCGCCAGGTTTTCCGATTTTACCGCTGTCAGACGTGGCGTCATCACTCTTGAATGAGCTTAGATTGAGTGCCTCGGCCATTTTCTAGAAATCAAGTTATCGATGCTCGCTCACGGGGCGATCCATGCCGACGCCGTCGATTGCTCGATTAGTTTTATGTACTCACCCCGTAACCGGTCATCGTTGACTCAAGCGGATAAACCTGGCGCTGTCCAACTAGGCAGAGACGGGGCCGTCGGCCGTTGATTTCTTCGCACCACTAAACTTGGCGCCAAGGGCCTGCCATTCGTCGACCGTCAGGAATGCCAGGTTCGCCGACAGCATGATGAGCGAGTAACTGACGAGACCCGTTACAGGCGCCAGCGAAATCCAGCCAAGGGCCGCCAGCGCCAGCATGAGTGGACGAATACTGGGTTTCCAGACCAGTAGCCCGAATGCGAGTTCCCCGAAGACGATCGCATGCGTCCAGGCGTTGACCAGGTAACCCGCAGTCACGGAACTCAAGAAAGTCAGGTCGACGATACGCGACTCAGACTTCGCGATGAGCCACCACAGTGCTTCGCCTCGCCACCAGGTCGCGCTATTCTCGGCGCCGTAGGCGCCTCCAAGCTGCGATAGTCCCATCAAGATGTAGAAGCCCGCCACATGAATTTGGATGAGCTTGAGACTGATGTTCGCCAGAATCGAGTCGGCGGGCGGCAGTGGTCGGCGACCTTCCGCATCCAGCTTCTTCGCCAATCGCCACGCATCGACTGACCAAACCGCCGCACAGGGCCCCACCGCCAGATAGACCAGCAGCATCGTCAGAATCGCCTCGAACTGCCCTACCAACAAGGGGGTGCGATGCACGTACGACAAAACCACGATCGTGGCCAACACGCTGGTGATGCGAGCCTGAAAGCCGAGGGCGAATAACGCCACCACGACCATTCCCGCGAAATGGGCGATCCAGAGTTCCGTCGAGCCCTGGAAGTAATTGAGGTACGACCAATGGAAATTGGCGGGTAAACTACCGTCTTCCAAGGCGGGCGTGGTGAGTTGGCGGACCGTCTCAACGGGCAACATGCCATCGCGGGCGAACCACCGAGTCAAATCCAGGGTATGAGACGCAACAAAGTAAAACGCCAGAATTCCCACCAGAATGCGCAAACCGGCCAAAGGATAGACGCTCGCGGGAGTAAACCAGAAGCGGTTCCAGGCCGATCCGAGTTCTTCGGTGAGTGTGGCGTAATACGACGAGTGCTTTTCGGTAGATGCGATCGACATGGCGGCGCCTAAGTTGAGCTGGAGTTCGGAGGCGACGCTGGGCGTCGCGGACACGCTGGCCGGATGGTCTCGACAGAATTAGTTGGACGTCGTCGGCTCTGGTTTGCTAGCCGGAATTGCTCCACGCGATTCGTTGCGCAGGGCTGGCTGACCGCTTGCACGCGTCGGCGGCGCGACCTGCCCACGTTCCTCGACCTTCTGAACCGCCGCGCCTCCGTCAATCACCTGGGCTCGATACACCTCCTGGAAGAAATTGGGGCTGGAGGGATCGCGCTGAGCGACATCGGCGCCGCGAACTTGCTCGGGAGTCTGCAACAGATGCCGCCTCACTCGTATCTGATCAATCGATACCCCTTGCTGTTGATGTAAGTGAGTCGCGATCGCGGAGGCGAAGACGGCCGCGGTCGCGTCATCCTCGCGTGCCGCAAAGAAGCTCATCACGCCCGCCAGCCGCTGAAAACGCTGCCAACGGTCGGTTCCTCGAGCCCCGCTTCCCAACAGAACCCAATCCGCGGGATTCGCGGGATCTTTGTCCTCCGGGAGGTATTCGATTCGTTGGTCCGCATCATCCCCCGTCTCTTGAGTGAGATCAAAGCGGATGAACGAGACATCGAAATTTAGCAGTTGAGTGTAGGGTCGAAAGACATACAGCAGCCGCTCCTGCAGCGGAGACGGCGCTTGATTGGCCGTGAGCGCCACTCCAAGACAGAACAGATGAATGAACAGCACCAAAGAGGCAATCGAACGTTGCGTTTGGTTCCACTCGCTCGCCTGGCTGGAATCGCGCGATGAGCTCAACGAGTGAGCGGGACTAGAATTCAGAGATTCGCGCGCATCGTCGCGAACGATTGAAGAGAGATTCATGGGATAGCCTGTGGAGCGAACCATCTCGCTGGACAGGCAACGCTTCCGTTCGTCACCGCGCGTCGAACTAACTTCGCGTGCGAATCGAATCGGCAACGTGAAGCCGCAAACTCTACTGGTTTCCCAAGACTCAACGCAATCGATCTAAGCTAGCTGATCGATCAAGTCGGCGCAATTGGTAATCAAGAGCTTTGTGGTGCATCCTGGCAAGAAGGGGGTACGCCAGACATCCAGCAATTCCGCCGTAGCCTGCGGAATAGAGATAGGCAGCTACAGCGACTGCAGCCGCTTCGTTGCACGGACGAGCATTGCTTGTTCGCACTACCGAAGGTCTGCTCGGAACCGACCGCTCCGAATTCTATCAAGGCCGACGCCGAGTGGGTCTGTTGGTAGTTTTTTTCGTCCGGCTACCCTAGCCCCCCAGGCGCATAAAAAAAGGCCCGTGCTTGCGAGAAGCACGAGGCCATGGATCGCGAACCAGGGCGGCGGGTCGTGCAACAGGGATGGCACGACCTGCCGTAGGCTAACTGTCCTACAGACTAGGCCTTCTGAACGGCCGGAGCCTGCTTTTCCGGAGCGGCCGGAACCTGCTTTTCGCCACCGCAGCCGGTGCAACCGGTGCAGCCAGTGCAACCCGAGCACTTGCCCGAGCAGCGGCCATGGCAACGGCGACCCGAGCACTTGCCCGAGCACTTGCCGGAGCACGAGCATTCGCTCTTGCCCGAGCACGAGCAATCGCACTTGCCCGAGCAACGGCCGTGGCAACGACCCTTGCACGACGAGCATTCGACCTTGCCGCTGCAGCTGCAACCGCTGCAACCGTGGCACTTACGCAGACCAGCAACGGCCTGACGCTCGCCACCAACCAACGCGATGCCGACCACCGCGAAGAAGATCGCGATTCCAAAAGCAACAAAACGATTCATTCAAACATCCTCCATTTACTTACAGGTACCGTAAGCGAGAAACGAACACACTCCCCTGCCGTCCAATAGTCTCGCCTCCGAACGGGACGGCACACCGTTGGAGAACACCTGATGCCCCACGCTTCGAGCAATTCCACCAACGCCGGCTGATTGACACCCTGTATGTCAAATTTTTCCGGCTGGAGAAAATACGAAACTAGCGGGGCCTGGGTGGCTAGGTTAGGTGCCAGAAAACGCCATGTCAAGGGCCAAAGTCAAAATGCGTAATCTACATAGACTGCGGCGCTTCGGTCATTCTTTCCGGCAACGGGCAACTCTAGATCCCACCTTGCGCCCGTCCAGCAAACACGGGAAAAAAAGCCCGACATACTCGGCTTAAAGAAGTTGAGTCGCTTCGACTCAGAAGGGGTGATCTCACCCTCTGCGCAAGATATCCCACCAGAAAACCGCCGCAATGTGGCGATTTGCGCCTTTAAAAGAATGCGATCCCTGTTATCGAACCGGCGGAATCGCTCCTAGAATTTTCATCGGCAGGCGTTTATTCAACGACGGGCTCGCCACCCACCGACGGCTTAATCTTGTGAAGATCCGAGATGTCCTCGAAGTTGATCAAGACCGGTTCCGCTTCCGCCTCCGCTCGCGAGGCCATGCCAGCGATACGCCAGCCCTCCTGTTGGCGCCTCAAGATCCAAGTTACTTCGAACTGCTCCGCAGCCGCCGCAACGCCGTCTTCCCGCCAAATGCTCGAAACATAAGCCGCCTGCCGGTCTTCCATGGGAAACTCAACGTCCCCAATGCGATACACCATCGACGACGAACCAGGAGGATCTAGCGCCAACCCTTGACTACTGGTCGCTTCTCGCGCTTTGTCGGAAAGCAACTCCGTCGCGAACTCTTCGTGGCCTCCGCGGCTGGCATCGAGAAACGCATGCACCACTTCTTGCGGCGTCGCCGAGGGAGCTGGGAGCATAGGACTTGCGGGCCGCAAGCCATCCTTGTCCCCCCGTGGCTTTGCCTCTCCTGGCTTCGCATCTGCTGTCTTCGCCGCATTCGGATCGCCGGACTCGCTCGACGCAGTTGCCCCGGTATCGACCGTGGACGCGGCCTGCTGGCAACCACCCAGGGCGCAAACCATGGCTACGATGGAGAAGTGAAGCAACCAGCGAACCATGGCCGACCTCCTTGCCGATGCCGCGAGAATAAGCGAATCGGCCGGGAGTTTCACTCAATTGGCACGATTCGTCAAGTCGAACTCGAGTCTCCCCGAGCCTCTCAACGAACCTTCGGCGGCCCGACTACCCCGGTCCCACCCCGCGATCGAAGGCGTCTTGCTCGCGCACATAAACCGCCAGCGTGGAATCGAACGTCGAAGTCGGAATCTTCCAAACGGGCGTTTCGTCGGTGTAGGAATTGCAGTGGTTTACCAGCAATCGATGCAGAAACTTGAACAAATGCCGCGGAGTGCGCAACTGTCGCAGCGAATCGATCAATTGTCGTTGCGACAGAGAATCCTCGAAGAAGTCTTTCAATGACGGATTACGCCCTGGCTCGGCACAGGCCCGCAATCGGGCGCCTGCTATGTCGTACAGAGTCTCCCCCGTCCACTCGAACGAACTCACCATGTTCTGTTTGTCGAGTCGGGCCTTTTGGAAGAAATCCCGATCCTCTCGCTCGATGAAGCGGGTCAGCTCGATGGGGAGCATCAGTTTCACGCCCAACCCAGGATGCTTCAAAAATTTATTGTCCAAGAGGGGCCAGATCAGGGCCCGCATCCGATCGGCCGAACCATTGATCAAGTGCGGTTCGTCCACGCGATCCAGCAAAACAATGATGCCGGTAAAGCCAAAATTCTGAATCAGGCCCTGGAATTTGGCGAGCAATTCGTACCGATCATCGGTGCTGAGACGATTGGGGAGAGGTTGTCCAGCCAATTCCCCACGGGGAAACTGCATCAGAGCGTTACGAAGTTCGTGCCCTTCGCGAACACCGATTCTCATCCGCTTGTGAATGCTGCGAGCTCTCTTCCAAGCTCTCCCCACATGCCACATTCGCGGCAACCAGGCCGCGATCGCCACGATCACCCACACCCACCAGTAGGCGACCCAGCCAAATCCTGCCGTGAAGCTCTGAAATCCCAACAGGCCCAACAAAGCGATCGTGCCGAGAATTCCGACGGCGAGATCCCAGTGATTCGTCCAAGTCCGAAACCGCAGCACTTTACAGAGTTTATGCCACCGAACCGCAAAAGGTTCGGCAGTCGACTGGTCGTAACAGGTGGCAAGTAGCAGTAGATCACGAGCCTGATGGCGATCAAGCGTGTGGATATCCGTCGGATTCAGGTCGCACTCGACCGTCGTCGAGGGATTCTTGACCTCCAGCACGCGATCAATCAATCCGGTGACGCCCAGCGACAGGATGCTATCGATGTGGTCCCACAACTTCCATTCCGCCAACACTTTGTCGGGCCGCTTCCCTCGCCGTCCCAGCCGGTTGCTGAAATTCCCCAAAAACGTATTGAAATCGTCGTAGTGGATCACGAGCGCTCGGCGGCGCGGATTGTCTTGATTGTATTGCCGCAGATGTTTGGCAATCTGAAGTCGAATTGCGGTCTTCCCTGCTCCTTTTTCGCCAAAAACCACCGACGTCGCTGGATCGCCGGGGTCGCCGAACACCTTGTCCCAACTGGGGTGATAGGTGCTCGCAATGCAATAATCCTTGAAAACATGGTCGGTTTGAGCGTCTTCTTCAGAAAACGGATTCCGAGTCACGCCGTAGTGCTCAAGGAGCTGCGGAAGTCTCATGACAGTACTCTGGTGAATTTGGGGTAAATGTATCGCGTGTGCTGATTATAGTCGAAAAAGTCTAGTTCTTGACCTTCCTCCACTCACGAACGATAAGAAGTTAGGCGGTTTGCGTGATTCTGGGTAGTTCCGCTCTCCCTAAATCAGGGTGGAGTAGCCTTCCAAAAAACTTCCGAGTGACTCCAATGCACCACGACGTGGAAACCCGCGTTCTCGAGATTCTCACCGCGAAGCTAGGAATGCGTCCAGCCCTTTCCGACGACCTCGCCGCCCTCAATCTCGATTCACTAGCACTTGCTGAATTTTCGGCTGAGATCGAGTCGACGTACGGGGTTCGCATGGACGACCGCGTCTTCGAGGTCACAACCGTGGGGGAGATGGTTGAGTATGTGTGCGGACTTCGCACACGACAAATCCCCGCCAGCGTCAGCGTGAGCTAGGAACCACGGGTCTCCGCGACGTAATCTGGGCTTACCGCAGGCGCTTCGCCGACATGGGGCGATTTGCGGGCATGGAACGCAGGCCCCTGGCAAATCCGGGCTTCCGTTCTCATCCATGGTACAGCAAGTTTGCAAGGCAACCGTCCTTAGCACTAGGACAGCCAGCTTCCCGCCAAGCAGGCAAGTGAAGAAGAAGTGGGCGGTACAAGATTCGAACTTGTGACCTCTACGATGTCAACGTAGCGCTCTAACCAACTGAGCTAACCGCCCGATTTGAGTGCGGGGCAGCCAGCGGCCCCCGCGACTCTGGCAAAGTGTACCACAACCCCGGCGAATTCACCTAGAGGGGGTGGCTTCTCTTGTGGGAATTGCGTTCCTGCCGCTATTTTAACGGTACGGCGGTTTATTTCAGAACAAGAGACGTTCACGAGGAAGAAGTTCGGGACATGCTTCAAGTCAACCTTCCGGATGGCAGCAGCAAGGAATTTTCGCAATCGGTCACCGCTTATGACGTCGCCCTGGCCATCGGCCCTCGGCTCGCCCAAGCGGCCCTTGCCGCCGAAGTTGACGGCCGCATCGTGGGGCTCGACACGCGTCTGCCTGAATCGGGCACGGTGAAAGTCCGGTTGCTCACCAAAAAAGACCCCGAATCGCTCGGCGTCATGAGACACTCGGCCGCCCACGTGATGGCTCGAGCCATCATGCGGCTCTTTCCCGACGTGCAGCTTGCCTTCGGCCCGACGGTCGAGGGCGGCTTCTATTACGACTTCCAGCTGAAACATTCCTTGTCCGAAGCCGATTTTGCTGGCATTGAAGCCGAGATGAAGAAAATCGTCACGGCCAACGAACCCTTCGAACGACTCGAAGAATCGCGCGACCGGGCGTCGCAAATCTGCGCGGACCTGGGGCAGCAATTCAAGGTCGAACACATTCGCGAGGGGCTGGCGGAACATTCGACGGTCTCGTTTTACCGCCAGGGGGAGTTCCTGGACCTTTGCCGCGGGCCTCACGTCCCCTCGGCCGGAGCCATTGGCGCTTTCAAGGTGCTGTCCGTGGCGGGCGCCTACTGGAAAGGAGACGCCAGCCGCGAGCAGCTGCAACGAGTCTACGGCACGGCGTTCTTCACTCAGCAAGACCTGGATGCTCACCTCGCCAAAATCGAGGAAGCCAAGAAAAGAGACCATCGAGTACTCGGCAAGCAGCTCGACCTCTTCACATTGAGCCCTCTTGTCGGCTCAGGCCTGGTGCTATGGCTGCCCAAGGGGGCCACGATCCGCGGCCTGCTTGAGAATTTCGTCCGCGAAGAACTCATTCGCCGGGGCTACCAGACTGTCTATACGCCGAACGTCGGCAAAGTTGATCTCTACCGGACCTCGGGGCACTACCCCTACTACGCCGATAGCATGTTCCCTCCCTTGGTCACCAAGGAAGAGGAAGAGTTCATCTTGAAGCCGATGAACTGCCCCCATCACGTCATGATCTACAAGTCGCGACCACGCAGCTACCGCGAGCTGCCGTTGCGACTTGCCGAGTTCGGAACCGTCTATCGATACGAAAAATCGGGCCAGTTGTCTGGCATGACTCGCGTTCGCGGCTTCACCCAAGACGACGCTCACATCTTTTGCACCGACGAGCAGGTGGCGGGCGAGTTCCGCGGCTGTATCGAGATGACTCAGTTTGTGCTCCGCTGCCTGGGCCTGGACAACTATCGAGTGCGTTTGGGATTCCGCGATCCGGCCAGCGAAAAGTACGTCGGCTCGCCGGAACAATGGGAACTCGCCCAAAACTCGATCGCCGAAGTGTGCCGCAGCCTCGGGATCGATTTTTCGATGGAGCCGGGCGAAGCGGCCTTCTATGGTCCCAAAGCCGACTTTGTCGTCACCGACTGCATCGGCCGTGAATGGCAGCTCGGCACCGTGCAACTCGACTATAACCTGCCCAGCGAGCAGCGATTCAACCTCGAATACGTGGGCGCCGACAATCGCCCGCACCGGCCGGTGATGATTCACCGAGCACCGCTCGGATCGCTCGAACGATTCATGGGAGTGCTTATCGAGCACTTCGCGGGCGCCTTCCCCTTGTGGTTAGCGCCCGAGCAAGTGCGAGTCATCACGGTGAGTGAAAAGTCCGAGGAGTACGGTCGACGGGTCGAGCAGGAATTGCGGGCCGCGGGCTTCCGCGTGGCGGGCGACTATCGCCCCGAAAAACTCGGCAGCAAGATCCGCGACGCTCAGCTTGAGCTAATCCCCTACATGTTCGTCGTGGGACCACGCGACGCCGAGTCAGGCACGGTTTCGGTGCGCGATCGATTGGAAGGCGACCTCGGCGGAATGTCAATGTCGG
The DNA here is from genome assembly GCA_046349915.1 of Pirellulales bacterium. Taxonomy (GTDB): domain Bacteria; phylum Planctomycetota; class Planctomycetia; order Pirellulales; family Pirellulaceae; genus CAIXSC01. The sequence goes on from JAXMBL010000006.1 coordinate 474,434, forward strand.
CCGCTGTGGAACGCTTACAGAGTGAAGTTCGCGAACGTCGAGTACGCAAGACGTTTAGCGGCGATGCCGGCCTGGGAGACCGCGGCGTCCACAACGAGTACTAGACGAGCGAGCCGTGACGACTCGGGGTGAGCTTGAATTAGCGGAGTCTTTCCTGGGCAAATTTACCGCTTGCTGATTGACGCGAACCCCTCGCGTCGTAAATACTCATTTGAATTCGTTTTATTGCTTCCCCCGTTGTGAAAGGACCTATGGCAACCGATCGCGATCAGAATCGTGTCAATGAACAGATCCGGATTTCCCCGGTGCGAGTGATTTCCAATGACGGCCAACAGCTCGGCATCATGCCGACCGCTGAGGCGATGTCACGTGCGCGTGAACTTGAGCTGGACCTCGTCGAGGTGGCGCCCAACGAACGTCCACCTGTCTGCCGAATCATGGACTTCGGCAAGTTCAAGTACGAAAAGAAGAAGAAATCCCATCAGCACGTCCACCAGACGAAGATCAAGGAAATCCGCCTTCGTCCCAAAACTGGGGACCACGACATTGAGTTCAAAGTGAAGCAGGCGATCGGCTTCCTCCAACACAAAGACAAGGTCCAAGTCTCCGTCGTCTTCAAGGGGCGCGAAAACGCCCACATCGAAGAAGGCAAGAAGGTGCTCGACGGCGTCATCCAGGAATTGCTGGAATTCGGCAAGCTGGAAGGTACGCCCTCGAAGCAAGGCAATCGCATGATGTGCACGATTGCTCCGAAGTAACGAGGCGTTCCGAATTAGGCAGCCGGACGAAAAAGAACTACCAGCAGACCCACATTATCGACCAAAGGCGAAGCTGCGGAAGGCGGGCGAAAGAGGCAGTTTAGCGAGTGATTTGCGACCGCCTTCCGCAGCTTCGTCTTTGGTCGATAAGACCTTGCGCGAGGCCTCTGCAACCTGCCAGAATTGGTTCCAGAATCGACCTTGGCCAAGGAATGGCGAACGCCCAAGATGGCTCCTCGACAAGGAGGTGTCTGATGTGGCGAGAACTTTTGCAACAAGGCAAAGACGTCATCCAACAGTTCTGCCGTCGGCTGCGAGGCGCGGACCGACGAGCGTTTCAGGCGGAGGTCGCCACAGAGGTCTGCGGCGGAAGTCCGCGGCGCGCCGAGTCGATGTTCGGCTGGCGTCGCCAGGCAGTGCAAAAGGGTTTGATCGAGCAGGAATATCAGGTCGATCTTCTGCCCCATTTTGCTCGTCGCGGTCGACGGACCTGTGAAGCTCAGTCGCCCACTCTGGCCCGCGTGTCGACCGAATTGCTCGACGAACAATCGCAGGCCGACCCCAAGTTTCAGACGAACTTGCTATAGTCGGCATGATCGCTGTCGCTCACGAGTGCCTCTCCAGGCCGCTGATCACGACTTGCGTCCCGCGGCGACACTAGTTCCGCTGGGAATCCTCGAAGTGGATTCGGGACAGTTGTTCATCAGCTTTGGAATCAGTCGGGAGACGAGTGACTTCATCGCGGATGGCATCGAGCCTTACCACAGCAAGTACAATCCGGTGGAACGTTGTTGGAGCTGCCTGGAACGACATTGGAATGGGGCGCTGCTGAACGATGTGAACACCGCGCTGCAGTGGGCGCAGACGATGACTTGGAAGGGCCTTCATCCCATCGTGCAGTGGGTGACCACTACGTACGAACGTGGCAAGCGAATCAGCCGCCAGGCGTTTGCTCCCCTGGCGCAACGCCTCCAACGTTCCGAGACGCTCCCGCGTTGGAGCGTCCTGATCGAACCGCTACGAGCAGGCCCGGCGCCTGCGAAATAGAGACAGGCAGCTACGGCGCCTGCCACCACTTCGTTGCACGGACAAGCGTTGCTCGTCCGCACTGCCAAAGGTCTGCTCGGAACCGACCGCTCCGCGCCACGGTCGGGCCGACCTGGGTAAGCATGGCTGGAAAGGAGGATTGGGCGGCCACAGTCTCACGCCCATCCAAACTATCTCTGGCCGCCCAATCCCGCATTCCAGCCATGCTTACCCAGGAGTGGGTCTGCTGGTAGTTTTTTTTCGTCCGGCTGCCTTAGCGCGAGCGGCTGCCGTCGAAAGAAACGTCGGCCCCAGCGAGGAACGCCGACCGCCGCCAAGAGCAAAAGAAGGTCGACAAGCAGAACAATTCCGCCTGCGACCTTCGACCGTCTTCAGGCTTGCTCACTACGAACGGCCTGGGCCGGAAATGACGTCGCGGTAAAGTTCAAGCGTCGCGGCGACCATCTGCTCTTCCGCGGCCAGCCGCAGGGTCGCCTCGCGCCCTTCATGCCCCAGTTGCCGGCGACTGGCATCGTCCTTCAGCAGCGATTCAAGGGCATCCGCGAGGGCCAGCGAGTCCTCGGGAGGCACAAGCACTCCGCCGCCAACCCGCGCCAACATCTCGGGAAAAGCTCCGTGATTGGGGACCACCACCGGCGTGCCCGCCGCCAACGACTCTAACACGTACAAGCCCTTCGGTTCACGGTAAACGGCCGGCACGCTCATGACGTCGAGACCGCGCAGGAACTCAACCTTTCCCCGCCTGTCGACCTCACCGACGTGATCGAACGATTCGAGACAGCCAGCTGCTCGCAGCTTTTCCAACTGCTCGGCGAGATACGATTTCCGATGCTCGCCCAACCATCCCGCCACTCGCAGTCGAGTCCTCTCTTGCCCCGGCCGGCGCTTGAGCTGAATGAAGGCATCGACCAAGACATGCAAGCCCTTTTCGGGCGCCAACCTCGCCAAGTAACCAATAACTCGGCCGGACGCCTCTCCGGATGACGACGAAACGGCTCGATCCGCGGCGTTGTTCGCAGGCCCGAGAAAGTCCTGCGTATCAATCGTCAGCGGTTCGATTTCGAGCTTCTCCTGGGGAATCCCCAGCAGTCCCGACATCAGATCGGCGTAGTATCGACTATTGACCACGAACCGGTCGACGAACGGCGCCAGTCGACGCATTTCAGCCACCGCCCGCGAACGATGCGGCTCGGGCAGTGAATCGAGAAAAATGTCATCGCCCTGAAGAGTGACCACAACCGGGCAAGCGAGCCGTTCCTTCAGTCGAGGAAGGCATCCACCAATCAGCAAGTTGGTCAAATGAATAACGTCGGGGCGAGGGATCGATACCAGCCAATCGACCAGTCGCTCTACTTCGCGACGCTGGTTCCCCTGCACGCCCTTGAGCATAGAGACGGCAAGCGCCCCGAGACTGGCGCCATCCGTCTGAATGCCGAACGAGGTCGCCCAACGAATCAGCCCTGGTCGATCAAGCCAACCGGTCAGCCATCGCGGTAGATACGAATATCCCGGTATGACTTGCTCGAAGTAGACATTCAATCCGCCGAAGAACACCTGCTTCGTACTCGCGTCCGGCTCGTCCGTGCGAATCGGCGTATAGGTAGGAACGAGTTGAATGTCGACGCCAGCTCGAGTCAGGGCGCGGGCCAGGGTGTTATCGTGAAGACAACTACCGCAAATCATGCCGGCGGCGCCCGACGTCAAATAAACAACTCGCAAGGGCCGATCTGGCGCCTGGCCCTCCCCTGACGCATGCGCGTCGGACTGAACGAGTCGACTCGGTGTCTCGGCCACCAATATTCCCCTTTGTCAGATCGACAATGCCTGCCGTATCGGCCTATCCCGCAGCAGCGCGACTCGCTTGCCTCCAACGACTTACTCCCAACGCAGCGGCGATCAGAAACAAGATACCGCCGAACAATCGAGCCTCGAACCCACCAAAGACCACGGTTGCCTGAAACTGGAGAAACAACAGATAACCGTAGGTGACTCGATGAAAGCCGTGAAGTCCCTTCGCCCAGTTCCAACCGTGCGCGGCGACCTGTGCCGGGGCCAAGAGACTTTCGCCCTGCGACTCCATGCAGCCGACGCGCCAAAAACGCAAACTTACGTCAATTACCCAAACCGCCAAAGCTAGGTAATTGGCGTAGATGCCGTCGCCCCAGTAAAAACCAAATTCTTCAGCGGTTCTTTTCGCGGTATGCTCCCAAGCCGCCAAGTGACTCCAGTTATGGACAAAATGAAAAGCGGCCGCCATATGAGCCGCAAGACCAAGGCAGCCAATCGTCCAAAAGGCCAGAAAGAGACGCCCCAACAACGAAGCCCTTGGATTCACACCACTATCCACAACTCCTTTCACTGCAATGCCTAAGAGCACAGCAGCCAGCTGGAACACGGCGCAAGCCCAAGCAGTTCCAAGGACCCAGGACATGAAAGCTCCTTAATCGTTGAAAGCGGTAGATTCGTGGTTCCGGGAGAATCGATAAACGTCAAGAAGTTCACCTGGCCGAAAATACCCCTTTGCAGTCCTGCCGTGGGGACTTTAGAATACGCCGCTTCAATGTACCGCGCCGGGTGTATCGACTGGCGCACCGCAAGGGGTGACTGGACCATGCCGAAGCAGAAGACTCACAAGGGAACCAAGAAGCGATTTCGTTTGACCGCCACGGGCAAGGCGAAGCACCGGTCCGCCGGTACTAGCCACTTGGCCGTGCGAATGTCGAAGAAACGCCGTCGCAATCTGCGTGGCACTCGCGTCACTTCCGACACGGTCGTGAAGTCGATTCAGCGCGCCTTGAACGGGTACAGCAGCTAACCGAGACTCGGCCAGTTGAGACAGTATTGGCCACGGGGTGGCTTCCTCTAGTCGGGTCGACTTGGGCAACAGGTCGACTTGGCTAGCTGACAGGAAGAGCCAATCCCTGAGGAGAGTCAACGAATTCCACAATTCGTTCTCTAGCAAGGGATTTGCCATCAAGACCGCTGACCAGCGGTGCTGTTTGCGAGCGTCCGACAGCGGGTCTTGCGAGTTTAGGTGAACGATCGGCAGTGCTGCTTGAGAAGCTCACTGCTCTGCTCGAGTGTCGACAGAGCAACTCTCCACCATGGCAGTCCAAGGCCTCAGGGGGAGATCTACTAACTTCCACTTTTAACATTGGACGGGAATAGACATGCGAACGAGTAATGGATCCGCACGACGGCAAAAGAAACGCCGTCTGTTTCGTCGAGCCGAAGGGTACGTGGGCGGTCGTCGCAAGCTGTTGCGAACGGCGAAAGAAACCCTGATTCGTGCTGGCGTATACGCCTACCGAGATCGTCGTCAAAAGCGCCGACTTTTCCGCCAACTCTGGATTACGCGTATCAGCGCCGCTGTCGCCGAGCATGGCCTGCGCTATAGCGTATTCATGTTTGGTCTGAAGAAGTCGGGACTTGAGCTCGATCGAAAGTCGCTCTCCGAAATGGCGATCCACGATCCGGCGGGCTTTAAGTCGGTCGTTGATCAGGTGAAGGCGGCCCTGGCCGCTTAGTGCTGGCAGAATCTTGATCGCCGCCGTTTTGACCAACCAACAGTTAATGTTGTAGCTGGCAACCATGCGGCTGGCTTCGATGCGAAGTTTCGGCAGAGAGACAGACCGACAGGGTCTGTCTCTCTTGTCGTTTTCGGAAAGGGCTTGGCGATGTCGCTTCCCGCGTTTTTGGCCGCATTGGACGACTTGATCGCAGCGGCATCCAAGGCGTTTGACTCGGCCGATGACTCGGCCAGCCTCGAGGCGGCTCGAGTCGAATTTCTCGGCGCCAAGAGTGGTCGCCTGAAGGCAGTCCAGCAGCAAATGGGTGCGCTCGCCGGCCCCGATCGCCCGGCCGCTGGGAAACGCTTCAACGAAGTGAAGCTGGCGATCCAGAGCGGTTTTCAAGCAGCGCAAGATCGCCTGGGAGCGGGAATGGCCGGCGTGGTCCGCGACCGCCATTTCGACCCGACCGTACCAGGAACTCGCCTGCGCCTCGGGCGACTACATCCGCTCACGCAAACGATCGAAGAACTGAAGGACATCATGGGCCGCCTCGGGTTCACCGTGGCCCTGGGGCCCGAGATCGAGGACGAGTGGCATAACTTCGAAGCGCTCAACATCCCCGCCGACCACCCGGCTCGCGATCCGCTCGAGAACTTTTACCTGGCGACTGCCGCCGCCCAGCAGCCAGCCCAACAGTCGACCCAGTCGACTGCGCCGTTACTGCTGCGAAGCCAGACCAGCACCGTTCAGATTCGCGTGATGGAACACCGCCAACCGCCCGTGCGAATCATCTCGCTGGGCCGAGTTTATCGGCCCGATACGGCCGACGCGACTCACTATCCGATGTTCCACCAGATGGAAGGCCTGCTGGTTGATCGCCACGTAACCATGGCCGACCTCAAGAGCGTGCTCAGGCTGTTTGCGACGAGCTATTTGGGCACGGATGTACACATTCGCTTCCGCCCCTCCTTCTTCCCCTTCACCGAACCGAGCGTGGAGGTGGACATGAGTTGGAAGGATCGCTGGATCGAATTCGGTGGTGCTGGGATGGTCGACCCCAATGTCTTGCGAGCGGTCGGCTACGATCCGGATGAATACTCGGGATTCGCTTTCGGCCTTGGCGTCGAGCGGCTATGCATGCGTCGGCATGGCATCACGGACATCCGCGAGTTTTACAAGAACGACGTACGTTTTCTCGGGCAGTTCTAGAGGTCGTCATGCTTGTATCGTGGAACTGGCTGAAGGATTATGTCTCGCTGGACATGTCGGCGGACGAGTTGAGTCATCGCTTGATGATGGCGGGCTTGAACCATGAGTCGACGACGACCGTGGCCGACGACGTGGCGATTGACTTGGAGATCACGAGCAATCGGCCTGATTGCCTGGGACACCTCGGCATCGCTCGCGAAATCTCTGTCCTCTGGAACACGCCGCTGACTCTCCCGCGGGCCACGCCTGTCGCAACCGGCGGCTCGTTGGAGGAACAGACGAGCATCACGGTGGAGTGTCCCGAACTGTGCCCACGATACGTGGCACGAGTGATTCGCGGCTGCCGCATCGGTCCTAGCCCCGCTTGGCTGGCGAATCGTCTGCAAACGGTCGGCGTCTCCGCGATCAACAACGTGGTTGACATCACCAATTATGTGCTGCTGGAATGTGGACAACCGTTACACGCATTCGACTTGGCGAGATTGCGAGGCCGTCGGATCATCGTACGGCAGCCGCGCGGTGAAGAACCCTTTGAAGCAATTGATCACAAGACCTACACGCTGCGTGCGGGCATGTGCGTGATCGCCGACGCCGAACGGCCCGTCGCCATCGGCGGCGTCATGGGCGGCGCTGACAGTGAAGTGTCAGCCGCCACCACGGAACTCTTGATTGAAGCGGCCGATTTCGCGCCTCGCTCGATTCGCGCGACGGCCCGCGCGCTGAACCTCCACAGCCCCTCGTCGTACCGATTCGAACGCGGCGTTGATCCAGAAGGGATCGAGTGGGCGAGTCGCAGGTGCTGTGAACTGATCCTGGAACTCGCGGGCGGCGAGTTGTCCTCGGGCGTGATCGATGTGGGGACGCGCCCCACTGCTCGCCCACCCGTTACGCTCCGCTGGAGTCAACTCAAACGAATCCTGGGCATCGAGATTCCCGCCGAAACGGCGGCTCGCATCCTCCTGGCTCTGGGCAATCGCGAAGCGGCCCAAGACGCTCAATCGATCACCGTGACTCCACCGAGTTGGCGTCGAGACCTGTCTCGGGAAATCGATCTTGTCGAGGAAGTCGCGAGAATTCATGGCTACGAGGCGATTCCCGAGGATGTTCAAGTCCCGATGGTCCCGTCTCATCGAACCGACGATGATCGAGTTCTCCGCCGAGTTCGCGAAGTTCTGACCGCCGCTGGGTTCGACGAAGCAATGACAGTCAGCGTGGTCCGAGAGGAACTGTCGCGAGCCTTCAGCCCCTGGACCGACGCCGAACCTCTCATCGCGGCCATTCCCATTCTGCGAGGCGCGGATCGGTTGCGACGTAGTTTGATTCCGAGCCTACTGGAGGCTCGACGAGTTAATGAATCGCTGGCCAACCCGACCGCGGAATTATTCGAAACAGCGGCGGCATACCTCCCCCGACCCAATCAGCTGCCGGACGAAAAATGGCTACTGGGGCTGGTGAGCGGTCGCGGGTTCGCGGCCGTCAAAGGGACCCTTGAGTCGCTAGTGGAATCGATGTGCTCGGGGAGCAAACTGACCGTGGCTCCCCTGCAACAGCCGCTCCTGCATCCCGATCGCTCGTGCCAACTGCTGCTGGATGGAAAGCTACTCGGCTTCCTCGGTGAACTCACGCCCGCCGGACTCAAGCAGTTCGAATTGCGAGCCGGAACGGTTGCGGCCGAAATCGACCTCCGTCCGCTCGCGAACTCAACCCATTTTGTTCGCAAATTCTCGCCATTGAGTCCCTTCCCCGCCATGACTCGCGACCTCAATCTGGTAGTGGCCGAGACCGTGCGATGGCACGATCTCGCGGCGACGGTTCGCCGGAGCGGCGGCGAGTGGGTCGAAGCGGTCGAGTATCGCGAAACATATCGCGATCCCCAGAAAGATGGCACCGACAAAAAGCGGCTCTTCTTCAGCCTCACCCTCCGCTCGCCGGAACGGACGTTAACCAGCGAGGAAGCCGACTCGGTCAGGACGCAGGTCGTGGCAGCCTGCCACTCCGAATGGGGAGCAATTTTGCTCGGCTAGCGTTTCGTCCCAACCCGTACGACAGACTTCCAGTCCGTCGATCCGGCTCGAGCAGCACGGGCCATACTCCCCCTGCGGCTATTTACCGCAGTAATCGATCACTCGCGCGATCTCGCTCTTCAGCTTGTCGCGAGTCACAATCCGGTCGATATAGCCATGTTCCAGCAAAAATTCGCTGGTCTGAAAGCCCTTCGGCAGTTCGATGCGGATCGTTTCCTTGATCGTTCTTGGGCCGGCGAATCCGATCAGCGCCTTAGGCTCGGCGAAAATGACGTCGCCCAGAGATGCGAAACTAGCGGCCACGCCGCCCATGGTTGGATTGGTGAGGACCGAAATATAGAGTCCGCCGGTTTCGTCATAGCGGGCAAGCGCCGCTGAAACCTTGGCCATCTGCATCAGGGACAGAATGCCCTCGTGCATGCGAGCACCACCGCCTGATCCGCTTACGATGATCAGCGGCAACTGCTCCTCGGTGGCACGCTCGACCAGCCGGGCCAATCTTTCCCCGACGACCGACCCCATGCTCCCCATGATGAACGCCGAATCGGTAACTCCAAAGGCCACTCGGCGAGCCCGAATCATGCCGCAGCCGGTGATAGCGGCGTCGGAGAGTCCGGTTCGCTTCTGTTCCGCAACCAAGCGGTCGCGATAGGCTTTTTGATCTTTGAATTCCAGCGGGTCGGTGGAACGGAGATTGGCATCCCATTCCTCAAACGTCCCCTCGTCCAATACCTGGCGGATACGTTCTTGAGCCGTGACGTAGAAGTGGTAACCGCATTTGGGACAAACCCCCAGCAGTTCCTCGGCTTCCTTCTTGTAAATGGTGGCGCGGCAACCAGGGCATTTTTGCCATAACCCCTCTGGTACGCCCCGCTTGGTACGCCGACTGGGATCGCGTGGTTTTGGTTCAGTTTGGGCCATACGGCGTTCACTCTTCCCCGCTATGGGACACGATCCAACGGGCGCGCACCGCCCGCGAACCGCCTCCCCATTTCCGTTCAACTATACAAAAACTGGGCTCTGGGGTAAACGCAAGCCTTGATCAGAAGGTCTGTCCGGCAGCCGAACGTCAACCTCGAACCAAGCTACGAGATAAGTGGGGCTCGATGACTTGCCAGTCGCCGCATTCACATTCGGCCTTCCACAAGTCGCCAACTTCGCTGCCGGCCAAATAACTGCGGACCAAACTGCAAATAGGCTCGGGAACCACCAGCGCCACGGTGGCCTGGGCGTTCTTCTTCAGCACCTTATCCACCGCCGCGACCACTCGCTGCCGAGCCTCGATGAGCGGCTCGCCATCGGGCGGGCAAACGGTTTCGGGGTGTTCCTGCATTTGGCGGTAGACTTTGGGCTGGCAGTGCCGCACCTCTTCCACCAATTTCCCATGCCACAAACCGTGATCGAGGTTTTCGAGTTTATCGATCGTCTTTGAGCGAATCCCCAAGGCAGCCGCAATCGCGGCAGCGGTCTGCTCCGCACATTGGCAGGGGGACGAATAGATGAGCGAAATCCCCAGGCCTTGCAGGTGGCTAATCATCTGCGCCACTTGCCCCGCCCCTCGCTCGTTCAGCGGAATTTCCAGCGTTCCCTTAATGCGACCCTGTTCATCGAAATCAGTCGACCCCGGACGGATGAGGACAACGCGTGCCATATATGGTTACGTAAACCGTTTCCCTGACAGGGCAAGGTTGGCGAGTTGCTTCGTGGCGACGGAATAATCGTCCGCCCGAAAAATCGCCGATCCCACCACAAAAAGCTGGCAGCCGGCCGCCGAACAATCTCGGACTGTCGCCGCATTAATGCCGCCATCCATTTCCAACAACAAGTCCGGCTGGGCCCACTGGCGGACCTGCTTGACCCGCGACAGTGCCGTCGAGTCAAACTTCTGCCCGCCAAAGCCGGCCGGAACACTCATGATCAAGACCAAATCACAGAGATCCAGGCATTCCTTGACGCCATGCAACGGGGTGGAAGGATTCACCGCCAGTCCCGCGGCAAGTCCCAAGGAATGAATCTCCGCCAACGCCGCCCGTGGATCAGGCGTCGCCTCGATATGGATGGTAAGGATATCCGCGCCCGCGTCGCGAAACTGCGATAAGTACCGTTCGGGCCTCTCCACCATCAAGTGCACATCGAGAATCCCCTGGGTCAACCGACGCATCGCCTCGACCACCGGCATGCCATAGGTCAGATTGGGAACAAACTGGCCATCCATCACGTCGAGATGGAATGCCAATATTCCGGCATCTTCTAGCCGCCGTACTTCTCGCTCTAAGTTGCCAAAATCGCAAAGGAGCAACGAAGGAAGTATTGCCGGCGTCGCGGCTCGCAGCTGCGTCAGTCTTGCACGTCGAGGCATACAACGAGCGTCACTACCGACGCTCTCCGAGACCCGTTCCATTCAAGCATCCTATTGTAACACGCCCGCCTAGGCCCGCGACAGCCTGCTCCCGCCATCCCTGCTTCCCGACCGACCGAACCAGCGGACGCCACAGTTACTCAACGCTCTCCCGCCGCATCCACCCGACCTTGGACTACGGACACAAACAACTACCTACAAACAACTTACAAGAACCTCAATCCTGACTTTTCGGCAGATCTTCCAGCGTTTCCAGTCCGAACAATTCCAAAAACCGATCGGTCGTATAGAAAATCGGCTCACGTGGTTTTCGGTCGGGCCGCTCCACTCGCAACAGCCCGCGTCGCACCAATTGCGACAGCACGCCGCCACTCGCCGCATTGCGCAGTTTCTCGATTTCTGGTCGAGTCAGCGGTTGATTGTAGGCCACCAGCGCGAGCACATCGATCGCTTGTTGGGACAGTCGAGCCTCCTTGACTCGACCGTAAAATCGATCTCGGAGAGGCTCCAGTTCCGCTCGCAGTCCCAGTCGATAACCGGCCCCTACCGACTCAATAGCGTACGGACAGTTTTCCGCCGCATAAACTTCATTCAGCTCTTGCACCAACTCGTCGATCTCTCGTGGACGCACGCCTCGCATCAAGGACGAGACATGCTTGGCGGTGAGGGGCTCATGCGCGGGATGACCAACGAACAGCATGGCCTCCAAGATGGTCCGCGGCGAAATCTCCACCTCGGCTGCCGCGGGCAGACGAGTGTCATCTTCTTCGACCGCTGATTCATCGCCAGCGACGGATGCCAGAGCATCCCCAACAACATCTTCGTCCGTGTCGATTTCGCCGTCGTCCGCCAATCCTTCGAGCCCATCCTCGCCGACGTTTGGCACAGGCGAGTACGGATCGGCGCCATCGGAGAGGAGCGACGCATAGGCCTCGCTCAGCTCCTCAAGCGAGAGTCCCGCGTCGTCCGAGGGGGTCGCGAAATGCTCCAATCCCAAGTCGGGAACTCTCTCCGAAACCGGGTCAGCGACGATTTCCGGAGGAGCGGGCGGAGACGACTTTTCCGCCGGCGCCTTGTTCGATGATTTGGGTTTTCGAGCCATCCGAGGGCATCCTTGCCACTCACCCCAAAAGGCGCCAGCACAGGAATTCCCGTTAGGACGCCCACCGCTTCGCCACCTCGGCTCGCATGAACGCCAGCGAGTCGTGGGGAGAGTTGGAGTTCGCTTTCGAACATCCGACGCCAGATCTTGGTCGCTGCCGCCAATTAAGGCAAGGCCAATCCGAAGGCTTCGACCATCATCCAGCCTGTTGGGGCGGATATGGAGTGAGGCAGCCGGACGAAAAAACTACCAGCAGACCCACATTATCGAACAAAGGCGAAGCTGCGGAAGGCGGGCGAAAGAGGCAGTTTGGCGAGTGATTTGTGACCGCCTTCCGCAGCTTCGTCTTTGTTCGATAAGGCATTGCGCGAGGCCTCTGCAACCTGCCAGAATTGGTTCCAGAATCGACCTTGGCCAAGGAATGGCGAACGCCCAAGATGGCTCCTCGACAAGGAGGTGTCTGATGTGGCGAGAACTTTTGCAACAAGGCAAAGACGTCATCCAACAGTTCTGCCGTCGGCTGCGAGGCGCGGACCGACGAGCGTTTCAGGCGGAGGTCGCCACGGAGGTCCGAGGCGCGCCGAGTCGATGTTCGGCTGGTGTCGCCAGGCAGTGCAAAAGCGTTTGATCGAGCAGGAATATCAGGTCGATCTTCTGCCCCATTTTGCTCGTCGCGGTCGACGGACCTGTGAAGCTCAGTCGCCCACTCTGGCCCGCGTGTCGACCGAATTGCTCGACGAACAATCGCAGGCCGACCCCAAGTTTCAGACGAACTTGCTATAGTCGGCATGATCGCTGTCGCTCACGAGTGCCTCTCCAGGCCGCTGATCACGACTTGCGTCCCGCGGCGACACTAGTTCCGCTGGGAATCCTCGAAGTGGATTCGGGACAGTTGTTCATCAGCTTTGGAATCAGTCGGGAGACGAGTGACTTCATCGCGGATGGCATCGAGCCTTACCACAGCAAGTACAATCCGGTGGAACGTTGTTGGAGCTGCCTGGAACGACATTGGAATGGGGCGCTGCTGACCGATATGAACACCGCGCTGCAGTGGGCGCAGACGATGACTTGGAAGGGCCTTCATCCCATCGTGCAGTGGGTGACCACTACGTACGAACGTGGCAAGCGAATCAGCCGCCAGGCGTTTGCTCCCCTGGCGCAACGCCTTCAGCGTTCCGAGACGCTCCCGCGCTGGAGAGTCCTGATCGAGCCGCTACGAGCAGGCCCGGCTCCCGCGGAATAGAGACAGGCAGCTACGGCGCCTGCCACCGCTTCACTGCACGGACAAGCGTTGCTAGTTCGCACTGCCGAAGGTCTGCTCGGAACCGACCGCTCCGCGCCACGGTCGGGCCGACGTCGAGTGGGTCTGCTGGTAGTTTTTTCGTCCGCCTGCCTAAGTCCAGCCTCGCTTGCCCAGGTCGCCGCTGGCATGACGCTCAGACATCACCTCCGAGTAGACCTTCGGTAGTGCGAACGTGGTCGACCGACTTCCGTGTCTGCCGCACGTGAACGCGGCGGACCTGGCGCTGTCCAACTAGACTGGCGAATGTCATGATGCCGGGGCGTCTCAGGACGCCCGCGGCATGGTATCTTACGACAAACAAACCAAGGCCAGTTCAGGGACACTCCTCATGCGATTTACTTCTCGACAATTTCGAGCGTCTGGTTTCCTCGTGTTCGGCGTCGCCGTCGCCCTTTACGTTTTGCTGACTGGCGCGGCCGGGGTGGCCGAACAGGCAGACGCGGCGAAGAAGGTCGACGTCAGGGCGGTTGAGCCAGACATGCACGAGTTCATGGAGTACATGTTCGAGCCAGGCTTCAAGCGATTGAAGCCGCTCATGGCCAGCGAGCCCGCGGACCGACTCGGCTGGAAGGGAATCAAGGGCGATTCACTGGTCTTGGCGGAAGCGGGGAACTTATTGCTCGCTCGAGTTCCCGATAAGGATGGCGACAAATGGACGGAACTCAGCATGGCCGTGCGCGACCAGGGCGGAGCCTTGTACCAAGCGGCCAAGAAACGCGATTTCCCCACCGCTCGTAAACACTACGAAGCCATGGTCGTGAAATGCAACGCCTGCCATACGCACTTCGCAGGCGGTGAACACCAACTCGCCCCCTGATCGTCCCCGGCCTTAACCACGAAAGTCGATCGACCACGAATCGCGCGAATCGGACGAATGGGTGGTCGGAGATGTGTTCGTGGTAAGCAACTGCCCATGATTGCCTGAGCGGGGGAAAATCCGAGTCAAGGCGATGACGCCCAGCGGCTTCCCCCCTCCGTCCCTATCCGTGTCATCGGTGTTATCCGTGGTCGACCGATTTCTGTGTCTGGCATCCGTGATTTCGGCGAACCTGGCGCTGTCCAACTAAGGCCGAGCGGCTTGGCGGTCGAGATCGACGATTCGATGAGCGGTGAGGTGGGGGGCGTTGAGCGTCTGAGTTTGGCCTTGCTTTCCATAGATGCCGACTCGCTTGCGCTCGTAGCGGTGCAAGTTGAGTCCCGGGGCGGGGCTCACGTATTGCAGCACATGCCCGCTGTCATCCATTAAGGCATAAGGCGGCGCCACTCGCTTGGTTGAGTGAACCGGGAGGAGCCAGCCTGTGCCGTCGAACCGTGGTTCGACGGTCGAGGCGCGGGCGGCGGCTGCAGTACCAGCGTTCGTCGCAGGCGCGCCCGTGGAGACAAAGCCTAACCCGCTCAGTCCAGAACCGATGGGCAGAGCTGAGGCGAGCCCCGTTGGGGAAGCGGCCGGTTGAGCGCCAGGGCTCGCGGGCGAATTGGCGACTAGTCCCCGTTCGGCGCGAATATGACGCTGCTGAAGCTCTTCAAACTCCTCGATTTTCTCCAGCATCAAACGGGCCTTGCCCCGTTCCAGGGGATTGGCGCCTCGTTCGATCAATGTCTCCGTTCGAGCTCGTAACGGCGCAAGATTCCAAAGATTGGGCTCGCGCGATGCGAGCATCGAGAGCTGGACGGTGATGTCCTCCAGTTCTCGCTCGGTCGCTGGCGAAGTGGTCGGGGCGGGAGGCAATGGTTCGGAACTAACGAAGGAAGGGTCAGCGCGGCGAGCTTGACGGGGCGCCGTGCGAGGCGACCACTCGGCGCGGAACTGCGCGGGTTCAATCGAACGAGGCTCGCTGGGGGAGCCGCCGCGCGGAGATGTCAGATTAGCGAGTTGAACCGAGTCGCCTGCGGGCGAGTCTTCCGTAGTTTCGGCCTGGGAGATGGACGACGTACGGTTCGATCCACTTGGAGCTTTCTCATTGATAGGCGTGGAGGCCGAGGCAGCGGCGAGCGGGGTGCTTTCACTGTCGCTGCCCACGCCACGTCGGGGAGATCGGCGAGCGATATCGTCGGCATGCACCCAACGGAACTCGCCCGAGGGAGGAGCCACCTGGTACCAGGTTTCCACCGTTCCCTTGCGATGATCTTCGAGCGCTCGGTGACCGAGAATCGCCACTCGTTCCCCTCGTTCGAGTTGAACTTGCCACCGATGGTCCTCGACCGTCTCAACTCGGCTGCCAACCCAAGCAACCGCATCGTCACCTACCACGGTCGCCGACTGGTTATTCGCCGCAACCAACAGTTTGCGAGCGGGCACCCAGCTGAAGCTGCGTTCGGGCGGGCGGACGGCCAGCCAGCCCCCGGGATCTCGTCGATGCACTTCCAGCGGGGTTCCCTTGGGAAGCAAATCGGTAGCGTAGAACTCTTCCCCAGGACCGCTCAGCACCGCCGTCTCGTCAAACGTCGTAAAAACGGTGTAAGGAAAACGGTCTTTGGCGCATGCGAAATGGGAAGAGCCGACGACGGCTGTGAATACCTGGGGCGAAACGATCTGCAACAACTCGATCGGTGCTCCGAGGACGAACAGGCAAGCGATCAATGGGGCCGCGAAGTATCGAGGCGAATGAAACCGCTGGATATGTCGTCCCTGCCGCTCGGATGAGCGACGTGGATTGCTTCCTGATTGGCAGCTCATGATGCACTTTCCTCGGCCAAGAGGCGCGTCGTTGCTCGGGATTCCGAGCGATACCGCCTGTCAGGTCGGCGAAGTCGGCGCGGAATCCAACCAGTCGGGGCGTATACCGCGCGAGGAACGAAACCAGCAAGAGCATTTCTGGGAATTCGCAGGCAGCAAGGTAACGGGAAGGTGGCTGTCCTAGGCGGCCTAACGTGGTAGCTTGATCACGATGTCCGACCGCAAGGTGCAATTGCTGGAACACTCCGTATTGAAGGGACCTCGCATGTTGTGCAACATCCGTTTTTCGTCCGGGGCTTTAGCTGCGATGTGGGCGTGCGTCGGCATGTTGTCGCTGACCGGAGCGTCGATTCACTCAGCGATCGCGGCCGAGCCCGAGGCCGGAAAGCTGCGAATCATCGTCTTTGGGGCTCACCCGGACGACGCCGAATTCAAAGCGGGCGGCACGGCCGCCAAATGGGCT
Source organism: Pirellulales bacterium (assembly GCA_046349915.1). Classification (GTDB taxonomy): domain Bacteria; phylum Planctomycetota; class Planctomycetia; order Pirellulales; family Pirellulaceae; genus CAIXSC01. Next base: position 490,888 of record JAXMBL010000006.1, read on the forward strand.
CGCCAAGGGCATGCGGTGAAACTCGTTTCCGTCACGAATGGCGACATCGGTCATTGGAACATGGCGGGCGGGCCGCTGGCACTGCGTCGCGCCAAGGAGTCGGCCGAGTGTGCCAAGAAGCTTGGCGTCGCTTCGCAAGTGCTCGACATCCACGATGGCGAGCTTGTTCCCACGCTGGAGTACCGTCGACTGATCACGCGCATCATCCGCGAGTGGAAAGCGGACATCGTGATCGCTCACCGTCCTTGGGACTACCATCCCGACCATCGGTACGTAGGGGTGCTTGTTCAAGACGCGGCCTTCATGGTCACCGTACCTTTCATTTGCCCCGACGTTCCACCTCTCAAGAAGAATCCGGTCTTTCTGTACTCAAGCGATGGCTTCCAGAAGCCGTACCCGTTCCAGCCGGATGTCGTCGTCTCGCTGGACGAAGTCTTTGAGCAAAAGGTCGAGGCTTTGCACGAACTGGAATCGCAGGTCTATGAGGGTGGGGCGAGCGGGAGCGCGGAGTACGTGGCGACGGTGCCGCCCGCGAGTAATCCCGAGGCGCGCCGAGCATGGCTCAAGCAGCGTTGGGAAGATCGTCAAGGTCGAGAGGCCCAGAAGTACCGCGATGTGTTGCAAAAGTGGTACGGCGAGGAAAAAGGAAAGACCGTGAAGTTCGCGGAGGCCTTCGAGATTTGCGAGTATGGACGACGCCCGACGGCCGAAGAGATTCGCAAACTGTTCCCGTTCTAGTTGGACAGTGTCAGGTTCGCAGAGTCCACGGGTGTCAGGCACGGAAGTCGGTTGACCACGGATCACACCGAAGACACCGATAAGGAGAGAAGATCGTGCGTCATGTGCTTGCTCGACGTGAAAGCGCGCAGTCTCCATTATGCTGCGCGCGCGACTGTGCAAAAACGCACGCCCGTGGTTCTTTCTTGGCGCACACTCTTCATGCGGCGGAATTGCCTAAAGTTCTCGTCATCTCCGTATTGACCTTCGCTATCGGACAGAACTACGCTTGGCCTCACAAGACATCTCGTGCGCTTGGCGCGAGATTCGCGTGGCAATGCCACTCAGCGGTGAAATCGACATCCACTGACATGGTCGAGAGTCGGTAGAATTGTTTTCTTTGGGGGAGGCAGCAATTATGCGATCTATGAGTCGTGGTGCTTGGTTGGGCGGGGCCTGTCTGGCGATCGCGGGTTTGGTCCTGGCGATGGGCGTTGGGTCCGCTTTGTCGCAGCCGCCCGAGGATCCGTCCTTCAAAGCGGAAACTCCACCGCCGGAGGGGCAGAAGTACATCGGTTCGAAGAAATGCTCGTCGTGCCACTTCGACCAATTCATGACGTGGAAGAAGAGCAAGCATGGTAAGGAAGCTTGGGAGACGCTCCCAGCGAAGTACCGGACCGACGCGGAGTGCATCAAGTGTCACGCGACGGGAGTCGGGAGGGAGACAGGCTTCACTAGTTTCGAAGAGACGCCGGGATTGGCGGGGGTAAGCTGCGAGGCTTGCCACGGTCCGGGTAGTGCTCACGCGGACATCTGCAAGCCGTTCGCGAACAAGAAGAAGTTGAGCGACGACGAACTGAAGACTGCTCGCGACTCGATTTGGAAGATCGTGCCGCACAATGTTTGCGTGGCGTGCCATATGGAACAGAACCATAAGCAGCACCCCAAGTACGACAAGGCTAAGTAATCCGTCGTTGGGCGGCTGATCGGATTATCGCATCTACCTTGTTCCTGAAGTTCTCTCGCTCATGAATCATCGGTTTCGACTGCTGCTCGCTTGGTTCGCTGTGCTTGGTTTCTTGTCCGCGGTCGTCATCCTGCGAGATGGCGCCGCCGAACAGACAAGTGCAGCCAAAGCGGAAGACCAGAAGAGTGCGGAAGCGCAGTCGGATGTGGTGTCGAGCGATAAAGCCCAATCGTCCGCCGCTGAGGCCGCGGGCGATAATCCCACGGATGGTGCTGCTGCACCGGATGCATCCGCCGACTCGCCGATCGAAGTGATGTTGCCTCCGCTCAAGGGATCGCAACTGATCGAAGACGACAACTACTGCTTTACGTGTCATAGCGAGCCGGATCTTTGGGATGAAGCGCAAAAGCGCTTGTTCGTCCCGCGGAACATTCTTGAGCATGATGTGCACTTCACCAAAGGCGTGAATTGCCACGACTGCCACGGTGGTGATCCTGCCACTCGAATGGTCAATGTCGCTCACGCGAAGGAAAACGGCTTCGTCGTCAAGTTAAATGAAGTGCGAGCACGGTGCGTACACTGTCACGAGCCGCAGTCAAAGGAACTCGCCGCTGGCCCGCATGCGAAGGCGGGAAAGAACGAGAAGGGCGAAGCGATTGCGCTGACGTGTGAACAATGCCACGGCGGCAAGCATCACGAGTTGGTTTCGCACCGCGATCCCAACTCCCGCATGTTCCTCGACCATCAAGTCAAGAACTGTGGGGAGTGTCACGCGAAGAGTCACGCTTCGTACCTCCAGAGCGTGCATGGCAAGGGATTGACCGAGTCGGGGTTGCTGGTGACCGCGAGCTGTTCGAGCTGCCATGGAGGGCATGGCGTGTTTTCGGCGAAAGACGAGCGGTCGCCGCTGCACATTACGAAAGTTGCGGATACGTGCGCGACGTGTCATCGCTTCATCAAGGAGCGATTACTCGACAGTGTTCATGGCGGTGGAAAAGCAGCGGGGCGGATTTCGGATCGAGCGTCGCCCGGCGGCACGCAAAAGCAAACCCCGACCTGCACGCATTGCCACCAAGGACACGACGTCCACGATCCGAAGTCAACCGCCTTCCGAGCGACTCTTACCGATCGTTGCGGAAACTGTCATGAGGATCTCTCGAAGCGCTACGCGTATAGCTTGCATGGGCAATTGAGCAACCTGGGATATGGTCCGGCCGCAAAGTGCTCCGATTGCCACGGCGCCCACGACATTCATGCCTTGAATGACGTACGATCGAAGCTCGCGGGTGAAAACCGAGTCGCCACGTGTGCTCAATGTCACCCTGGTTCGAATCTGAATTTTGTCAAATTCGACCCGCATGCGGATCATCGCGATCCCAAGCGATCCGCGCTACTGCATTACACGTTCGTGGGCATGGAGTTGCTCTTGCTGTCTGTCTTCAGTTTCTTCGGGCTGCATACGCTGCTGTGGTTTGTCCGCTCGCTGGTGCATCGACTGAAACACGGCGCGCCCAAGCGACTTGAGTCTGGAAAGGTGGCCTACGTTCGCTTCACGACGTACCACCGAGTGATCCATGTGATCGTGATCGTTTCGTTTCTGGGGTTGTCGCTCACCGGACTGCCGCTCAAATACAGCGCCGAGCCTTGGGCGAGATGGTTGGCGAACGCACTGGGTGGATTCGAATCCACCAGTTTCATACATCGAGTGTGTGCGTTGCTGACGGTATTCTACTTTGTCGCTCACCTGTCCTGGTTGATCAACAAGATCGTGGAGTGCCGGCGCGCCAAATGGAAATGGCTGAGAATCCTGTTCGGTCCTGACTCGCCCATTCCGGGAATGCGAGACTTCCGCGATATCTTCCGGATGTTCCGTTGGTTCTTGGGCCTGGGACCCAAGCCGACGTTCGATCGTTGGACCTATTGGGAGAAGTTCGATTACTGGGCGGTCTTCTGGGGCGTGGGGATCATCGGCACTTCGGGACTTGTTCTCTGGTTCCCCGAAATGTTCTCGCTCGTGCTGCCGGGAACGATCATCAACATCGCGAAAGTGATTCACTCCGAGGAAGCGTTGCTTGCCACCGGCTTTATCTTCACGATTCACTTCTTCAACACGCACCTGCGTGCCGAGAAGTTCCCGATGGATATGAGCATGCTGTCGGGGCTAGTGACGGAAGAGGAATTGCACGATGAGCGGCCGGAGTTCGTGGCGCGGATGCGCGAAAGCGGTCAGTTGGAGGAACTCAAGGCAGTCGTGCCGCACGAACGCCGCATGCGAGCCTACATGTTGGGCGGCTTCCTGGCTGTCGCCATCGGACTCTTGCTCCTCTGGGGAATCCTGGCCGGTATCTTCTAGTGCTTGTCTGGTTCGGTACCACGAATTTCAAGAAACGGACGAGCAACAGGTTGCGCGCCCGTCAGAGGAGGTATGACCACGAATTTCACGAATCGCACGAATGAGTGGTCGGATCTGCGTTCGTGGTCCTCGACTGGCCGAGAGTGAGTGAGAGGGGAATGATCCGAGTGTGCGCGCTGACGGCCTCCGGATTCTCTACCTTTCCGTCTGGATTCGTGTGATTCGAGCGATTCGTGGTCAACCACATTCAATGACTCGCCTCGGCGAACTCGGTGAATTCAGCTAATTTCGTGGTTGCCAATCCACTTTGCCGTCTTCCGTCACTTGGCATTGGAATGACGCGCCGCCCGCTGAGACTCGAAGCAGGCCTGAGCCGCGCTCGCTGACAATTGGCGCCGCGACAAGTGCTTTCGCCTGTGACTCCACGGGCTGGATTGCGTAAAGCTGATTCGCGTGCCACTGCCATTCGTGTCGCTTGCCATTTCTCCATACGCCTAAGTCGCGTGGATCATCATTCCAGTGAATTCCCAGCCATCGACCATCCGTGGACTTGTAACGAGCGACACCTGTGTCAAGTTCGTCGAGATCAACTTCGGCGGCGAGTGCGGCGGTACGGAATTGATCGAAATTCATGTGCGAGCGTGGTTCTCCAACTTCGATGGCGAAACCACAAAAATGGGGCGAGTCCCCTTGGGATGCCAGCACGACATGCTCAGGGAATTTTGGTTTATCGCCTTCAGACACGAGGCGTGTGGCCTCGTCGTCGTTGGTCAGAACGGCTGCACCGAGTGGTCGGAGAGCGATCCAGGTTTGATGGAACTGTAGAAAAGTGACATTTTTCTCACGCGTTACTTTGGCTTCGCGCGGGACGAGCCAATGCCATGGCGCTCGACCAGACTTTACGAGCCAGATGGCGAGCGGACCATACTGAGCTACTCGATTCGGACCCGCTGTCTTGCCTCGTTGATACTGAGGCGATCCGACGAAGCGTGGATCGGGGCCGGGAACGCCTTGTAATGCGACGGCCCCTTGCTTAGGGCTGGCAGTTACGATTTTAAAGCCGTTGACATCCCCTCCGTCCTCGCTGGTGCCGCTAGCTAACGACCCCATTTGGAACGAGTCGCCAATGTACTGGGTCTCCAGAAACTCCGCTGGCGACTTCGAGTCGCCTGACGTTGTCGCTTCGTAGCGGGGCTTGCTGGAAAACAATTCGACCGGCTTGGCGAAATCCTTGCGGGCGAGGTTTGCCACGGCGGTTGGAGGACGATAGGCCGAGGTGATGAGATGGACTTCGTCCGACTCCCAATGGCTGTTGTCGATGGGGCAGTCGCCGAAGGCTACCCAAAGCTGATTCGCGGCGCTGCCGCCAAACGGTTGAGCATGGTTGTAGTCGCGTTTGGTTGGACCGTTGAACGCGCCACGGTAGTATTTGACGGCGCCTGCCGCAAAGATCCAATCGAGGCAAGCTTTCGCCAGCGAGCGGACTTCATCGTCTTGAGCGAAGTCATACAAGTTGCACAGAGGCGCCATCGAGTGGCCGTGGTAGTTCTCTGAATCCCACTCGCCCATGCCCACTCGATACAACGTCGCCGCATACCGGCAAATCTCTCCGCGATACTGCTCGGCGACTTCGCGATTCCCCGTCGCTTCCGCGAACAGATAAATTGAAGTGACTCGCATCAAGTAGAGATTCTCGGTTGATCGCACATCAACCCAGCTATTCTTGACATTAGGTCCCCAGCCTTCGCCTGATTTTGTGAATGCGTAGTGGGGGCGGCGAAAAGGGTCGCGTGCGGTCCAGGCCTTGGCGCCCTCGGTCATGCGCCGTCGGTAGGCGGGATCGAGCAGGTCGCCGAAATAGAAGTACTTTCGAGTTTGATGTTTGAGTGTGAAGGCGGCAAAGAAGTCGATCCCTTGAGTGTCGCGATGCCACTCCTTCGCCTGTGCGTCCTCCAGTTGCAAATCCTTGATGGCGTCCTGCCGACCAGCAAGAAGTTGTGCCATCAAGTAGCCGTAGGTGCGCTTTTCGTTCTCGAAATAAGTGTTGCCAGCCGAGACTTTTTGTTTGGACTGTGCTTCCAGGATGCGACGAGCTCGAGCTTGGAACTCGCGTTCATATCTCTCGTCGACTGGATTCAAGAGTCGCGGATCGATCGGTCTGGCATGATAAATTGGTTGGCCATCGCGATCGCGAGTGACCATTTTTTCGTAGGTCCAATCGCCCGCGGAGGCTCCTGTCGCGAATGTTGCCATCAGTCCGATCGTGGCAAGCCAGAATTGGGCGAAGCGGGCGAGCGGGTGGTTTTTCGTCCGGTCGCTGTGGACACTTGTTGAATTCCCGTCGAGCTTGACACAAGTGCGCATGGCTTGTGCTCCGAAGAGAGGACTTGAGAGCGGTGAGCGGGCAATCGCTCTTTTACGAACTAAGACCAGCTTTGCCCAAACGTAGAACGGATTGAGCCGACGGACTGGATGTCCGTCGTACGCTACTGTACTTCGTGGATGTGACAATGCGTTGCGCTAGGCGGGCTCCTGCTGCGACAAGCAGTGATACGCTCCGAGACCCCAGACGAGGTCTCGAGCTGGTAGGCCAATAATGTCGCGACCAGGCAGCAGTCGGCCTAGGATCTCGCGAGCCACTTGGTCGTGTGGATCGTCAAACTGCGGGACGATCACCACGCGATTCGCGATGTGGAAGTTGCAGTAACTGCCGGGCATGCGGACTTCCGTATCATCGTGATGATATAACGGCGCCGGCATTGGCAGCGGAATCACTCGCAAGGGTTGGCCATCCTGGTCAGTCATCGACTGGAGTTCCCAGTAATTCCGCTGCAGCGGTTCGTAGTTCTCGTCGTCTGGGTTGTCTTCCCAGGCAACCACCACGGTGCGAGGATCGACGAAGCGGGCCAATTGATCGACGTGGCCATCCGTGTCATCGCCGACCATGTCGCCGCCTGTGAGCCAGAGCACCTTCTTCGCGCCCAGATAGTCGGCCAGATACTTCTCCATATCCGTTCGACCGAGCTGTGGATTGCGATTGGGATTTAGCAAGCATTGCTCGGTGGTGAGGATAGTACCGAGGCCATTGCCGTCGATCGCGCCGCCTTCCAGGATGATGCCTGGTTCGAAGCGACGACGACCTTGCAGGGCGGCGATTCGAGCCGGAACGGCGTTATCTTTGTCGAACGGCGGGTACTTGTTGCCCCACGCGTTGTATTGCCAGTCGACCAGCGCCCGCGGAGCTCCCGGCGGTCCCACTAAGAATGTCGGGCCGTGATCGCGACACCATGCGTCGTTCGTGGGAATATCATGGAGCGTCACGTTGGGCAGCGATCCAACATACGAGTGGGCTTGTTCCCATACCGCCTCGCCACCTGCCAGAACGTGAACCGGTTCAGACTGAGCAAGCGTCGCGACGAAACGGGCGAAGATCGGCGGAACCAGATCGAAGGCATCGGGCCAGGAGTTGCGATTGTGAGGCCACGATAGCCACGTGGCTGCGTGCGGCTCCCACTCGGCGGGCCAGCGGTATCCAAGCTGCGAAGGGGTCGACATGAAAGTAGATTCCGAGAGGCTAGCTTCTTGGCCATGCAAGAAACTCTGGCGGTTTCCACGACGGAGATGACAAGTTGTGAGACTAAGGAACGCCGATGTAGCGCTTCAGCAAGCCCTCGTAGGCGTCGATACGTCGATCGCGCAGGAAGGGCCAATGAGTGCGAGCCGTATCGACGAGCGACAAATCGCAAGGCACGACCAGAATCTCTTCTTGATCGTGTGAAGCTCGTTGGAGCACGTTCCCATACGGGTCGCTCACGAACGAGGCGCCCCAGAACTGCAACTTCCCTTCGCTGCCCACGCGGTTGGGCGCCGCGACAAAGACCCCATTGGCGATCGCGTGACTGCGCATCATCGTCTCCCACGCCGCATGTTGGCTCGGACCGTACGTCGCTTTCTCGTCGGGCAGCCAGCCAATGGCCGTGGGATAAAACAGGATCTCCGCGCCGGCAAGAGCCGTCAAACGAGCGGCCTCGGGAAACCACTGATCCCAACAAACGCAGACGCCGATGCGGCCGAATTTGGTTTCGAACGCCTTGAAGCCGAGGTCGCCGGGAATGAAGTAGAACTTCTCGTAGTAAAGCGGATCGTCCGGGATGTGCATCTTGCGGTAGAGGCCGAGTAGCTTGCCGTCGGCGTCATGCACCGTGGCGGTGTTGTGGTAAACGCCGGCCGCTCGCTTTTCGAATAGGGACCCGACGACGACCACGCCGTGTCGTCGAGCGGCCTCGCCCAACGCATCGCTCGAAGGCCCCGGAATAGGTTCCGCCTCGGCATACCGAGCGTGGTCTTCGGTTTGGCACGGGTATTGGCCGTGGAAAAGCTCTTGGAGGCAGATAATCTGAGCGCCTCGGGCGGCCGCTTCGCCAATCCGAGCCACCGCCTTCTCGACGTTTGGCTCCTTTTCCTGGACGCACGTCATCTGTACGACTGCCACTTGGACCGGACCAGATTGAGCCATCCCAAAAACCTCCGATTTACTGCACATCTCGCTCGCGTTCGACGTTCGCATGAATGGGCAACGAGTGTACGACAAAAGGGCCGTTTTCACCACGGGCGGAGCGTTCGCCCGTGCCGGGTGGCCGGGCAACCAGCTATGATAGGCAATAGCCTCCAGGAGACCGATTCATCATGAGTTTCACCGACAATCCTCACCGCCCACGCGATGCGCGTTTTTTAGCGCATTTCTCACGTTTTTGCCTTTCACTTTGGGCCGTTGCGATCCTTGTCGGCCTGGGTTGGTGGGCTCTTGCGGGAGCGACCGTCCAGGCCGCGCCGCCCGATTTTCAGCGACAAGTGCGGCCGATCCTGGCCCAGTACTGCTTTAAATGCCATGGCCCGGACGACAAGAGCCGGGAGGCGGCTCTCCGGCTCGATACCCGGGAAGGCGCCATCGCTCGGCTGGAATCGCGAATGCAGGCCGTCGTGCCGGGGCAACCTGACGCCAGCGAGTTGATTCACCGCATCCACTCGACCGATCCCGATGTCGTGATGCCGCCTCCCGCGACCAAGAAGACGATGACGTTGGCCGAAAAGGAGATCTTGAAGCGTTGGATCGAGTCGGGGGCCGAGTACCAACCGCACTGGGCGTTTGTGGCCCCACGTTCCGCGCCGCTGCCCATCGTGCGTCAGAGCAACTGGCCGCTCAGTCCCCTCGATACGCTCGTCCTGAAACGACTCGAAGACGAGCAACTCGCCCCTTCGCCGCCCGCGGATCGCTACACCTTGGTTCGGCGAGCTTACTTGGATCTGATAGGCGTTCCGCCGACTCCCGAGCAGGCCGATGAATTTGTGAACGATACTCAGCCAGACGCTTACGAGCGTCTCGTTGATCGTCTGCTTACTTCGCCCTATTACGGGGAGCGTTGGACTCGACGCTGGCTTGACCTTGCTCGCTACGCGGACACCAACGGCTACGAGAAGGATCGACAACGTTCTATTTGGCCCTATCGTGATTGGGTGATTCGGCAGATGAACGCCGATCTACCCTTTGATCAATTCACGATCGAGCAATTGGCGGGCGATATGTTGCCTCAGGCGACCATCGACCAACGCATCGCGACCGGTTTTCATCGCAACACGATGATCAACGAGGAAGGCGGCATCGATCCACTCGAGTTCCGCTTTCACGCCATGGTCGATCGGATGAATACCACGGGGACCGTCTGGCTTGGACTAACGGTAGGTTGCGCTTATTGCCACACGCACAAATTCGATCCGATCCAACAAACCGAGTACTACGGTATGTTCGCGATGTTGAACAACGCGGACGAGCCCGAGATCGATGTTCCAGATCCTGGGGTCGAACGACGACGAGCCGAGTTGGAGCGGCAAATTGCCGCGCTTGAGCGTGAATTGCCGCAACGATTTCCGCCCGCGGGTGAAATACGTTGGGTGAGTTCGCGAGTTGTGAGTGCCAAGGCTCAGGCTCAGGGAACAAAGCTCGATTCACTGTCCGACGGTTCGCTGCTCGCTGTCGGAGAGGCAGCGCCTGTCGATACCTACACTATCGTCGTCGAGACTGATGCGACTGATATCTCGACGATTCGGCTGGAGACGCTGACGCATGAGTCTCTAGGAAGCCAGGGGCCTGGGCGCACTCCTCACGGCAATTTTGTATTGACCGAGTTCGAGGTGCAGGCGGCTTCGTTGGAAAACCCGCAGAACTCAACGCCAGTCAAAATCTCATCCGCTCGCGCGGATATTGAACAGACAGGTTTTCCGGTCACGCGCGCCTACGATGGCGACTCGACGACTGGCTGGGCGATCCACGCGGAAGGACAGCCCCTCAACCAAAACCGCACCGCGACTTTTTCACTCGAAGGACCCATCGGCAAGGCCGGGGGAACTCGATTCACATTCACGCTGCGCCAGCAATTTGGCAAACAGCACACGCTCGGTCGTTTTCGCGTTGGATTGGGACAGGTCGCGGGCGATGGACGACCCGAGTCGGTGCGACGGAAGGAGAATCTGGAGCGATCGTTTGCCAGTTGGCTCAAGCAACGCGAAGAGCAGGCGGTTGCTTGGACCTTGCTGCGCCCGGTATCCGCCACCAGCAATCTGCCGCTGCTCACGATTCAGGATGACCATTCGATATTGTCGAGTGGGGACCAATCCAAGAGTGATACCTATGAATTGGCATTCGACGATATTCCCGCGGGGATCACGGCGATTCGCATTGAGGCGATGGCTGACGATCGATTGCCCAAGCATGGACCGGGCCGAGTTTACTACGAAGGTCCGCATGGGGACTTCTTTCTTAGCAACATTGGTCTGGCGTCGCTCGACCCGAAGACAGGCTCGTTGAGTGATCGACCGTTTTCGCAGGCATCGCACAGCTTTGCGAACGGTGGAAATACGGCGGCGGCGGCGCTCGACGACAACAAGCAGACAGGTTGGTCGATCAATGGCGGTCAAGGTCGGTCTCACCACGCTGTGTTTAACTTGAAGGAGAAAACTCCCGCGGCAGGCCGGATGGTGTTGAAGATGCTCTTCGAACGCTACTACGCGGCCGGTATGGGGCGATTCCGAGTTTGGGCGACGACCGATCCACGAGCAGCCGCTTCCGACCTGCCGCTGGAGGTCGAGGCTGCGTTGGCAGTGACAGCAGATCGCCGGACGCCGGAACAACGCGAGTCGCTGATGCGGCAGTTCTTGGCGGTGGCGCCTGAGTTGGTGAGCCAACGACGAGCCATTGAGGACTTGAAAAAGCAGATCCCCTCGCTGCCGACGACACTGGTGTTTGTCGAGCGACCTGCGAACAACCCGCGACCCACATTTCGACATCATCGGGGCGAATTCCTGCAACCGAAAGAACAAGTGCAGCCAGCCGTGTTGTCGATTCTTCCCGGACTTCCGCCGAGTTCGCCGCGCGATCGGCTCGCCTTTGCTCGTTGGTTAGTTGCGCCGGAGAATCCGCTGGTGGGTCGAGTGACGATGAACCGACAGTGGGCAGCGCTATTCGGCCGCGGTATTGTGCGAACCACTGAGGACTTCGGGTATCAGGGTGAATCGCCAGCGAATCAGCCGCTGCTTGACTGGCTCTCGCTCGAGTTCGTGCGTCAGGGATGGTCGATGAAGCGGATGCATCGCGTGATGACCACCAGCGCTACTTATCGACAGACATCGCGAGCTTCGTCCGAGTTACTCGCTCGTGACCCACACAATGAGTTACTTGCTCGCGGGCCTCGGGTTCGTTTGGAAGCCGAGTTGGTGCGAGACTCGCTGTTGCAGATCAGCGGGCTTTGGTCGACTCGCCTTGGTGGTCCGAGCGTCTTTCCTCCGCAACCCGCCAACGTGACGACCGAAGGGGCTTATGGTCAATTGGCGTGGCGAACGAGCGAGGGGGGAGATCGATATCGCCGCGGTCTTTACACTTTCACTAAGCGAACAGCGCCTTACGCGATGTTCACGACGTTCGATGCTCCCAGTGGGGAAGCTTGCGTCGCGAGACGCGAGATGTCGAATACGCCTCTCCAAGCACTCACTCTGTTGAACGATACCGTATTCATGGAAGGGGCGCGCGAGTTGGGGCGGCGAGTGGTCGTGGAGGGACCGCCGACCGAGTTTGTGCCAATCGTTCTCGATGGTGCAGGGGCGAGGTTGTTGGCCGACGCGAGCGTTGAAACGCGAATCGCGACGTATCTGTTCCGACGTTGTCTCACACGGCCGCCGACAGTGGACGAGTTGCGAATGGTTGAGAGTTTCTATCGAGCGCAGCTCGCTCGTTTCGAAAGCAAGGAACTAGATCCCATTCCTTTGGCTGGTGCTCAACCGGCTGCCAATTTGAGTCCCAACGATGTGGCTCGACGAGCTGCCTGGGTAGCCACGGCTCGCGTCTTGCTGAACTTGGACGAGACGATTACGAAGCACTAACGCCGCCGGCGAAGTTGCGGATTGTGAAATAAGCAGCTCGATAGATGTGGGGAGACTTAATGATGATGAAGCGACTGAATCAAAGCGAGCCCTTGGTGGCGCGGCGGCACTTTTTTCAGGAGTGCGGCTATGGCCTGGGAAAGGCGGCGCTCGCTTCTTTACTGACAGGCAGCGTGACGGACTCTGGTGGACTCGGACGCCGAGAAGTTCTGGGAATGGAGAGTGAAGTCGCGAACGGCCAGGCTCGCGAAAGCCGCAACCCATTGTCGGCTCGCCCTTCCCACTTTCCCGGCAAGGCGAAGCATGTCATTCACTTGTTCATGGCGGGTGCGCCCAGTCAACTCGACTTGTTCGATTACAAGCCGAAGCTGGTTGAATTCGAGGGCAAACCGATCCCGCCTGAAGTGATCGGTGGTCAAAGATATGCGTTCATTCGCTCGGACGCGGCCGTATTGGGCCCACGCTTCAAGTTTGCCAAGCATGGGCAGTGTGGCGCGGAGATTTCGGAGGTGATGCCGAATCTGGCGAAGATCGTGGACGACATCTGCATCATCAAGTCGACGCACACTTCTCAGTTCAATCACGCGCCAGCCCAGATCTTCTTCAACACAGGATTTCCTCAGCCAGGACGCCCCAGCATCGGCTCTTGGGTGACCTATGGCATTGGCGCTGAAACGACCAATCTCCCGGCATTTGTCGTGATGTCGACGGGTGCGGGCATCAGCGGCGGGGCGGCGAATTGGTCGAGTGGGTTTTTGCCGAGCGTGTATTCGGGCGTAAGACTGCGCAACCAAGGCGATCCGATCTTGAACGTGAGTCGGCCCGATGGAGTTGATGAACGACTGCAACGAGAGTCGCTCGACTTGGTGGGCTCGCTCAACCGCCGGCGACTTGAAGTGGATGGCGATCCCGAAATTGCTACTCGGATCGAAGCGTATGAGATGGCGTTTCGGTTGCAGACCTCGGCGCCCGATCTGATGAATCTACGCAGTGAGGGCGAAGAGACTCTGAAACTTTATGGATGCGATCCCGACAAGCCTTCGTTTGCTCGCGCCTGTCTGTTGGCGCGAAGGATGGTCGAACGGGGCGTGCGGTTCATCAACATCTATCACGAAGGATGGGATGCTCATTCAGATGTGGCCGGGAATCTGAAGAACAACTGCAGGGCGACCGACCAGGCGGCAGCCGCCTTGGTGCAGGATCTCAAGCAACGCGGTTTATTGGACGAGACGCTGGTGGTGTGGGGCGGCGAGTTTGGTCGGACGCCCATGGTCGAGACGAATCCAGCCTTGGGACGCAGCTTGGGACGCGACCATCACCCGCAGGCATTCACCACATGGATGGCGGGCGGGGGGCTTAAGGCGGGCCTGACGATCGGCACGACCGACGAGTTGGGATTCAACGTGATCGACAAGCCTGTCCACGTACATGACATTCAAGCCACGATGCTGCATTGCCTCGGGCTGGACCATGAGAAGCTCACCTTCCGCTACTCAGGACGCGACTTCCGGCTCACTGATATCCACGGGCATGTTTTGCACGATTTGCTCGCATGACGCGCGACAATTGAAGCGAGAGTCAACTTCCGTATTCGCAGAAAGGTCAAAACGATGTCGCTGCCGCGTGTGATTGCCGATGGTCCGCTCGCGCCCCTGGTCGTGGAGTTGCTCGCGGGGAAAGTTGAGTTGTTGCCGTGGAGCGAAACGCGTGGCGAGCTGACGCGACCTGTCGATGCATTGTATACGTACGGGCATCCGTTAGTGGATGGAGCGTTATTGGATCGAGTGCCGGGCGTGAGGGTGATCAGTAACTATGGCGTGGGTGTGGATCACATTCGGCTGGCGGACGCGGTGGCTCGCGGCATTCCGGTGGGCAATACGCCTGGAATACTCGACGGGGCGACGGCGGATATGGCGTTCACCTTGCTGCTTGCCGCCGCTCGGCGCTTGATCGAAGGCGATCATTACGCGCGTAGTCCAGCCTTCACTCATTACGATCCAGGGTACATGTTGGGGCGCGAGGTTCACTCGCAGACGATTGGCATAGTCGGCATGGGGCGAATTGGACGACAGATCGCTCAACGGGCTCGTGGATTCGACATGCGCGTGGTCTATCATAATCGTCGTCGCGATGAGGCGTCGGAGAAGAAATTCGAGGCCAGGTATGTGCCGTTTGATGAGTTGTTGGAGGTGAGTGACTTTGTGGTGCTGAGCGTCCCGTTGACCGATGAGACTCGCGGGCTCATAGGGGCGGCTCAGTTGCGAAAAATGAAACCGACCGCGATTCTGGTCAATGTGGCTCGAGGGCCTGTGGTAGACACCAACGCACTGACCGCGGCATTACGAGAGCGTTGGATTTATGGCGCCGGAGTAGATGTGACTGATCCCGAACCGTTGACGCGCGATCATCCTCTATTGAGCTGCGACAATTTGACCATCGCTCCTCATCTTGGCAGCGCCACCGAGGAGACTCGTCGCAAGATGGCGGAGATCTCGGTCGCAAACTTGCTGGCGGGCATTGAGGGGCGGGATTTGTTGCATCGAGTGGCATGACCCTGTAGCGGAATTCGCCAGAATTCCGTCGTGGCGAGCGAACAAGCGCCGCAAAGCTTCGGCTCAAGAGTCCGCCCAACCGCTCCCCGCTTCCTGCTGCATAGCGAGTGGTCTGGTGGGTCACGGTCGGAACCCTAGCGAGTTCCGCGACGCCTGAGATCCCGCCCCTCATCTTTACACTTTCTTGACATCTCCCGGCACATTCTTGAGCCCCTTTTAGCGCGACATCCGCAACAATTCACTCGATGGTATTACACATCGGAGACTTGGTTATGGATTTCGCTTGGCTTGGGGCGGGGATTGCGTTTTTTATCGGGTGTCTCGTGTTGGTCGGGATGATGACTCGGCTGTTCCGCGAGGAGTGAAGTTATGGATTTCATTACGATCGTGGCGCTAGTCATGGTTGCGGGGCTAGGCGCCTATCTTGCCGCCGCACTGCTCTTTCCGGAGTCTCTCTCATGACAGTCAATGGACTGCTTCAAGTCATCCTCTACTTGGGTGCACTGTTCGTACTGGCCAAGCCACTCGGCAAGTACATGGCCAAGGTCTATTCAGATGCCGAGTCGCCCTGTGGCAAATTCCTAGGGCTTGTCGAACGGTACGCGTATCGCGTGATGGGCGTGGAAGCTCGACGGGAGATGACGTGGCGTCAATATGCCCAGGCAGCACTCGCCTTCAGCCTGGTTAGCTTCATCGCGCTGTACTGCCTACAGCGACTTCAAGCGTGGTTGCCGCTGAACCCCACATCCGCGCCGTCGATTAGTTCTGACTCGGCGTTCAATACATCGGTCAGCTTCGTGACGAACACGAATTGGCAGGCGTACGCGGGTGAGTCGACGATGAGTCATCTGACGCAGATGCTGGGACTCGCCGTACAGAACTTCGCGTCCGCGGCCGTCGGTTTGTCGGTACTTGTGGCGCTGGTGCGAGGTTTCACGCGTGAGTCGACCGAACTAATCGGCAACTTTTGGTGTGACACGGTGCGAGGCGTGCTCTACCTATTGCTTCCATTGTCGCTCTTGCTGGCGTTGTTCTTGGTATCGCAAGGAGTGGTTCAGACTTTCGCAGGCCGCATGGAGGTGGCGCTCGTCGAACCAAAGACAAACGAAGGAGGTGAACCGGTCACGACGCAAACGTTGGTTTTGGGACCCGTGGCATCGCAGATTGCCATCAAGCAACTCGGCACAAACGGTGGCGGCTTTTTCAACGCCAATGCGGCTCATCCCTTCGAGAATCCGACCCCCTTGGCAAGTTTCGTGCAATCGTTAGCGATCCTGCTGATCCCGGCGGCGAGTTGCTTCATGTTGGGCGAGTTAGTGAGTGATCGTCGCCAGGGCTTTGCCTTGCTGGCGGCTATGACCATCGTGCTGGTTCCGTTGATCATTGCGACCATAGCTGTCGAGCAGCGAGGTAATCCGCGGCTTTCTGAACGTGAGGTGGATCAAGCGGCTAGCGAGCTGCAAGCGGGCGGCAACATGGAGGGCAAGGAGACTCGATTCGGTATCGCTCATTCATCGCTCTGGGCGGTCGCGACCACCGCCGCCTCGAATGGTTCCGTCAACTCGATGCACGACTCCTACTCGCCGCTGGGTGGGCTCATTCCGATGTGGCTGATGCAATTGGGAGAGGTGATCTTCGGAGGTGTGGGATCGGGACTTTACGGAATGTTGGTATTCGCGATTCTGGCGGTCTTCGTCGCGGGACTCATGGTGGGGCGAACGCCGGAGTATTTGGGAAAGAAAATCGGCGCCGTGGAAATGAAGATGGCGGCGATAGCGGTTCTTCTTCCGTGTGCAATGGTGCTGGTAGGAACCGCAATCGCTGTCAGCTCGACCGCTGGCAGGTCGGCGCTCTTGAACCAGGGACCTCATGGCTTTAGTGAGATTCTGTATGCGTTCTCGTCCGCGGCGAACAACAACGGCAGCGCGTTCGCGGGCCTTTCCGCCAACTCACCCTTCTACAACGCCTTGCTCGGTGGGGCGATGTTGATGGGCCGATTTGGCGTCATGTTACCGGTTCTTGCCATCGCAGGCTCGTTAGCCCGAAAACCGCGAGTGCCCGCGAGTGCCGGTACGTTGCCGACCCATACATCCTTGTTTGTCGTGTTGCTGATCGCCGTAGTCGTGGTAGTCGGGGCGCTGAGCTTCCTGCCATCACTTGCTCTCGGCCCAATCGCCGAGCACTTCTCGGCGTCCGCCACGACTGAGGTGCAGATTTCAGGAGACAGTTCGTCATGAGTCGTACTCAATCGCAATGGATGAACCGAACCCTCATCACGGAAGCTATCGTTGGTTCATTCCAGAAGCTTGATCCCCGCGTTCAGATACGCAATCCGGTGATGTTCGCCGTGTATGTGGGGAGCATTTTTACGTCGGTTTTGTGGCTGCGTTCCTTGTTTTATACCGCGAGTGAGCCTGCGGGGTTCATTCTCGGCATCAGTGTGTGGCTTTGGTTTACTGTTCTCTTCGCCAACTTTGCCGAGGCAATCGCGGAGGGGAGTGGTCGAGCGCAAGCGGCATCACTGCGGAAGAGCCGCACCGATGTGCGTGCTAACCGGATGAAGGATCGTGAAAAGGACGTAGTGGAATCGGTGAACGCCGCGGATCTGCGATTAGGCGATGTCGTGATCGTGAAGGCGGGTGAGACGATTCCAGCGGACGGTGAGGTGATAGAGGGAGTTGCCTCGGTCGATGAGAGTGCGGTCACGGGCGAGAGCGCACCTGTCGTGCGAGAAAGCGGCGGTGATCGCAGTTCCGTGACCGGTGGAACGCGAGTGATCTCCGACTGGTTGGTGGTCCAGGTGCGCAGTCTGCCCGGCGAGAGCTTTCTGGATCGTATGATCGCCATGGTCGAAGGTGCTCGTCGGCAGAAGACGCCGAATGAGATCGCATTGGCAATTCTGCTGGCCGCGCTCACTCTCATCTTTCTGCTTGTCGTGGCGACCTTGTTGCCATTTTCGCAATTTGTCTCCGACGCCATGGGGCGAGGCCGTCCGATTGGCTTGACTGTATTGGTCGCGTTGTTCGTGTGTCTCGCGCCTACGACGATCGGTGCGTTATTGTCCGCGATTGGAATTGCGGGCATGAATCGGTTGAGTCGAGCGAATGTCATCGCGATGTCGGGGCGAGCGGTGGAAGCGGCAGGAGACGTCGACGTGCTGTTGTTGGACAAGACGGGCACGATAACACTGGGGAACCGGCAAGCCACTCGGTTCTTGCCTGCGACGGGTGTAGCGGAACGCGAACTGGCCGAGGCGGCTCATCTGGCTTCTTTGGCCGATGAAACCGCGGAAGGGCGCAGTATCGCGATTCTGGCGAAGAACCGCTTTGGATTGCGTGGACGCGATCTGGAGCGAATCCAACCGCATTTCGTCCCATTTTCGGCTCGAACGCGGATGAGCGGCGTCACGCTCGAGGGCCATGAAATTCGCAAAGGCGCCGGAGACGCGATTGAAACGCACGTACGACGCCTCGGTGGGTTCTTGCCCGAGGACGTCCGCCTTGCCGCTCAACAAGTTTCCAAGGCGGGCGGTACGCCGCTGGTGGTCAGTCACGATGCTCGCGTGCTAGGAGTGATCGAGCTGAAGGATATCGTCAAGGGAGGCATTAAGGAGCGATTTGCGGAACTTCGTCACATGGGAATCAAGACGGTGATGATCACCGGCGATAACCCGCTGACCGCGGCCGCGATCGCCGCCGAGGCGGGAGTGGATGACTTCTTGGCCGAGGCGACCCCGGAGGCAAAGCTGGCTTTGATCCGTGACTATCAGAAGGGTGGGCGATTAGTTGCCATGACGGGCGACGGTACGAACGATGCGCCTGCCCTGGCGCAAGCGGATGTCGCGGTGGCCATGAACAGCGGCACGCAGGCCGCCAAGGAAGCGGGGAATATGGTCGACTTGGACTCGAATCCGACCAAGCTGATCGAGATCGTCAATATCGGCAAGCAACTGTTGATGACGCGCGGAGCGCTCACGACTTTCAGCATCGCGAACGATGTCGCGAAGTACTTCGCGATCTTGCCGGCGGCATTCGTGACGACCTACCCTGAACTGAAGTCGCTCGACCTGATGCGGCTGACATCGCCTGCGAGCGCCGTTCTGTCGGCAGTCATCTTTAATGCGCTGATCATCATTGCCCTTGTGCCGCTGGCGTTGCGAGGCGTGTCGCTTCGACCCGTCGGCGCCGAAAAACTACTGCGAGACAACTTGCTGGTCTATGGCGTGGGCGGGCTGCTTGTCCCCTTCGTGGCCATTAAGGTGATCGACATCGTGGTGGCCGCGATCGGGTTTGCCTAGGGATCGATACCTCCAGACTACCGCACGATCGATCGTCACTACGTTCAAGACGACTAGGAGAATTCAAGATGTTCACAACTCTTCGACCCGCGCTGGTCTTGCTTGCGATTCTGACCATCGTGACAGGCGTCGTTTATCCGGCAGCGATCACGGCTATCGCTCAGCTGGCATTTTCCCGGCAGGCCAACGGCAGCTTGTTGATAAAAGGCGAGCGAGTGGTGGGTTCGGAATGGATCGGGCAGTCGTTCACGCGGCCCGAGTATCTATGGGGACGCTTGTCGGCGACCGGGGGGAGTCCGTACGATGCGACGGCGTCGAGTGGTTCGAATCTGGGGCAGTCGCATCCCGCGCTGCTAGCGGCTGTGGAACGCCGAATGGCTGAGTTGCGCCAGGGAAACTCGCAGGCGGATGGCGATTCGGCCGAGCTGGCCGAAGGTCCGATACCTGTTGATCTTGTCACCTCGTCGGCCAGCGGCCTCGATCCGCATATTTCACCCGCGGCTGCTCAATTCCAGACGCCTCGCATCGCGGCAGCAAGAAAAATGGAAGAATCGGAAGTACGAAAAATCATCGCTCGCCATACCGAGTCGCGTTGGCTGGGTTTGTTGGGCGAGCCGCGAGTGCACGTCCTGCGAGTGAACTTGGAACTCGATCAGTTGCCTGCGAGCCCGTGAGCTATGGATTCCAACGTGCGCCCCAATCCAGACGAATTGTTGGCACAGGTGCGAGTGGCCGAGAAGGACTCGCGTCGAGGCGTGCTGCGCATCTTCTTTGGATATGCAGCGGGAGTAGGCAAGACGTATACGATGCTGGAAGCCGCCAAATTAGCGGCGACTGCTGGACGTGACGTGGTGATTGGCTACGTCGAGCCGCATGATCGGCCGGAGACTCAGGCCTTGACGCGAGGTCTTGAGTCCTTGCCTGTAAGGCAATTGGAATACCGCGGGGTGGTGCTGCGTGAATTGAATGTCGATGCCGCGCTGGCTCGTCGTCCCGACGTACTGATTGTCGACGAATTAGCGCACACGAATGCTCTGGGGAGCAGGCACGAGAAGCGATGGCAGGACGTAGCGGAAGTGCTGGACGCAGGCATTAATGTCTGGACGACGTTGAACGTCCAACATATTGAAAGCCTGAATGATGTGGTGGGACAGATTACGGGCGTGGTGGTGCGCGAGACGATTCCCGACCAAGTCTTCGACTCGGCGGCTGAAATCGAGTTGATCGACATTACGCCAGAGGAATTGATCGAACGACTGCGAGCGGGAAAGGTCTATGTCGGGGAGCAGGCGCTGCGAGCCATTCAGTCGTTCTTTCAACGCCAGAATCTGACGGCGCTGCGCGAATTATCTCTGCGTCAGGCGGCTCGACGCATCCACGTGGATGTCGAATCTGCTCGGCGGGAGAAAGCCATTAAGCGTCCTTGGGCGACGCGCGAACGATTATTGGTCTGCGTGGGACCAAGTCCGACGACCGCACGCGTGATCCGAACGGCCAAGCGAATCGCGTCGGCGCTGGATGCGGATTGGTTGGCCGTGTGTGTTGACGTTACTGGCGACTCGACGGATAGTCCAACCAAGCAGCGAGTCGCCCAGCATTTGAGGCTTGCCGAACGACTCGGCGCCGAGACGATCACGTTGGCGGGACACGAAGTCGCGGAGACAATACTCGATTACGCCAGATCCAGAAACGTCACGAAGATCTTCCTCGGAAAAACTCGCCAGTCACGCGTGCGCCGTTGGCTATGGGGAGCGGTGGGCGACCAGTTGCTCGACCAAAGCGGGGATATCGACGTCTACGTCATTCATGGCGACCCAGAGGATGAGGGGAAAATACGAGCGGCCACGCTGCGCGGCATCGGACTCTTGCCCGATTACGCGAAAGCAGCGATCATCGTCGCGGCAACGAGCGGAGTCGGACTCATTCTGCGGAAGATGCACCTCGCGGACGCCGAGGCGAACACGGTTATGCTTTTCTTGGCCGCGGTCGCTTGGACGGCGGTGAAGTATGGCCGGGGAGTATCAATTGCGGCGAGCATCTTGTCAGTCTTGGCGTTCGACTTTCTCTTTGTACCGCCGGTTCACACGTTTGCCATCGCGGATGCTCAGTACATTGTCACGTTCGCGGTGATGCTGATCATTGGCATCGTGATAAGCACGTTGACCTCTCGCTTGAGGGCCCAGGTCGAAAGCACTCGCCTGCGTGAACGCCGCACTTCCGCTCAGTACGAACTCGGCAAACAACTCAGTTCGTTATATGGAGACGTCTTTCTAGCGGGGACCGCGGGCGCTCGAATTGCCGAAATGTTCGGCGGAGAAGTGGCGATCTACCTGACTCGCAAGGAAGGCATGCCAGAGGTCGTCTACGGCCGCGACTCGGTCATTGCCGCGGATGGGGTGAGCGTGGCCGTGGCTCAATGGGCGATTGAGCATGACCAAATGGCTGGGGCGGGAACGAATACGCTTCCCAACGCGATGGCCCTGTTCATCCCACTCGTGGGCGCTCAAAGCACTCAGGGGGCCATTGCCATCCGCGTGCCCAATCCCGATCGTCTGCTTGATCCCGAGGAACGACGCTTGCTGGAAGCATGCGCGAGTCAACTGGCCATAGCGCTCGAACGAGACCGCATGACGATCGATGCGGCCGAGTCACGTGTGGCCGCGGAGACCGAGAAAGTGCGCAGTGGTCTCCTGAGCAGCGTTTCGCATGACTTGAAGACGCCGTTGGCGGCGATCGCTGGTGCGAGCGGTAGTTTGCTGGAAACTCCATCGCTCGACGAAACAACTCGCCGACAACTCCTGGAGACTGTCGCCGAGGAGGCGGCTCGTCTGAATCGGTTGCTCGAGAACGTGTTGCAGATGTCGAAGATCGATGCCGGGGCGTCGCCTCCCAACATGCAATGGCACTTGCTGGAGGATGTGGTGGGTTCGGCAATGCACCGCACGCGACACGCGCTGGAGGGGCGCCACGTGTCGGTGGAACTGCCGAGAGACTTGCCGTTGCTACATGTTGACGGAGTCCTCTTGGAACAGGTCTTCGTAAATCTGCTGGAAAACGCCGCTCGACACACGCCGTCAGGCACGCGGGTGGAGGTGCATGCCGCCGTGGATGCGGGGATGTTGCGAGTGGCGGTCAGTGATAATGGTCCCGGACTTCCCGCGGGTGAAGAACAACGGGTGTTTGAACGCTTTTATCGAGCGTCGGACTCCAGGGATAGCGGCCGTGGAAGTGGGCTAGGTTTGGCCATTTGTCGAGCTATCATCACAGCTCACGGCGGTAGCATCATCGCCTCGAATCGTCCGGGTGGCGGCGCGGAGTTCGTCATTCGCTTGCCGCTGGCCCAGAACCCGCCGCAAGTGGTGGTAGACTGAGTGGGCAGCCTCGCCAAGAAAACATAGGCCCCATATGATTAATGTACGCCGGACTTCTAGTCCGTCGTACATTGGACGACAACCTTACCTCGGCATCGCCCCACGAAAATGACCGAAGCGACCACCCAGGTTCTGATCGTCGAGGACGAAGCACCCATTCGTCGTTTCTTGCGCGCTGCGCTCGCAGGCGAAGGTTATCGAATTAATGAAGCGGCGACGGGCGAAGAGGCGTTGCGAGTGTCGGTCGCGTATCCGCCTGATGTCGTGCTGCTTGATCTTGGGCTGCCCGATATGGATGGTCAGGAGGTCTTGAGACGCCTGCGGGAATGGTATTTGGGGCCGATCTTGGTGCTCTCGGCTCGCGATCAAGAGCCTCAAAAAGTCCTGGCGCTGGATCACGGCGCCGACGACTATGTCACCAAGCCATTTGGCATAGGAGAACTGTTGGCGCGGATGCGAGTGGCATTGAGGCACTCACAGCGAGGCGCCGGCGAGTCGACTGTGGTACAAATTGCGGACGTACGCGTCGACTTGGGTGCTCGGGTTGTCCAGCGTGAGGGGTTAGAGATCCATCTGACGCCCATCGAGTACAAGTTGCTAGTGACCTTCATCAAACACGCCGGCAAAGTACTTACGCATCGATTTCTCTTGCGCGAAGTTTGGGGACCTGGTGATTCACAAGAGAATCACTACCTGCGAGTCTACGTCGCGGGGCTGCGACGTAAACTCGAAGACGATCCTGCTCGCCCTAAACTGATCCTTACCGAACAAGGCGTCGGTTATCGACTGGCGGCAGAGGCTTAAGCGAACAGTTTGGCATGCTTTTCCTTATTCGAGTCGGAGTCCCGCCGCTTCGGTGACTCGATCGAACGATGCGCGGTGAGTCGTGTAGCTGATCAACTGCGTCGTGAGACGCGGGCCGATCTGCTTAACCGCTTCATCTACCTCCTCGTCAGTGAGAATGACTGGCGTTGTGGCCAGCTGGCGGGCTAGCGTGAAAGAAGCTCGATCGGCGGCCGAAAAGGTCGACAAGTCGCCATCCAGTTGGATGATCTGATCGTCAGTCCAACCAAGCGATTGGAGTTGACGTCGAGCGAGACCCGCGGCGTACCATGCGCGATCTTGCCGAGCGATGATCCAAGCGACTTGAGCCTTGAGCAAAGGCGAAAGATCGCCACTTGTTTCGGCGGCCAACACCATGGAAACTCGACCTTTTGCCGAATTCGGAAATGTCGCGAGCAAACCGACCCATGAGGGGAGAGGGCCTGATCCGAACGACTTCACGACATCGTTGGTCAACAGTTCACGACATTTCTCATCGCTGGCGATCGGCAGTCGCGGCGACCGCTTGGTTGCAGCCTGAAGAGCGGCTTCTGTCTCCGATCGCGATTCGAGCGGAGGGCGCTTGGCGACAGTCAGTCGAGTTGGCTTGCCCGTGGCAGGGTCTGTCGCCAGCGGCGCGACCGTGGTGACGGTACTGCTGAACTTGGGCGACGTTTCGGTCAGATACGAGTGGCTTGTTGATTCCGCGGCCGGTCGGGCCGGAGCTACATCGCCGGTACGTCGCGAGCCGAAATTGCCTCCATTCGACGATTGCGGAATGCCCGCCCCTTCCTTCCAGCGATTGATCGCATTGTTGCCCGCGATCGACAATGTCATTTCCAAGATCTGCTTGTCGGTAAAGTGCTTTCGCAGTCCAGCGATATCGCTATCACCGATACGATGAGGTTCGTAAGTCAATTTTCTCGCATAGGCAAACGCTGCTTGCTGAGCGGGGTCGAACAGAGACCAGTTGCTGTCGAGGGCGGCGATTTCGTCTTCAATCATCCCGGCTGACAGCAGTTTGGATTCCTGATGTCCCAGGCAATACTGGCAGTTGTTGGTGCGCGAGACGATCCAGAATAGCTGAGTTTTGAATTTGTAGTCGAGCGTTAAATCGGAGTCGCCCTCGCGTCCACCGCCGGCAAACCCGAAGCCGCCGAATCCCGAACCGCCCGAGCCTCGACGACCATCGGCGTTGACTGCGGCATTGTTCGTGCTCGAAGGCTGAGGCGAAGTTGAATCGAGAGACGGCAGATAGTGAAGTCGCAGACGGCTTTCGTAACTTCCAGCGCGCTCGCCAAGTTTGGCCCTTTCATCTACGGTCAGATCGGGAAGCGGGATGCGCGGCTTCCGAGCCTTCATGTCTTCGAGATACTGTTTCATCTCGGGGCGCGTGAGTGGAATCGGTCGCGGGGTCTGCTTGGAATCGATCGCCAGCACGTCGCGCGATTCAAAGGCCAAGAGAACCAGAAACGAGCAGAGCAGGTGACGAAGCGAGAGTTTCATGGAACGTACTCCGACGGGAGTTGGTAGTTTGAGAAGGCGATTGATCCACCGCCACGAATCAAAATGCTGTGTGAAACGCCCCCGCCGCCGCGGCGGGATGCGGCGACGGGGAGCCAATCGCAATCACGGTTAGGGCCGCGATCGCGATGAATGATCCGACGAGACAAAACCTGTCGTGTCGAGGAGTTCGGCGAGCATGCCGACTCACTAGGGTTATTCGTTTCGGAATATCGTGATCGCTGGACTTGTGCTGACCACGTAAGTCAATTTGTGGGATGTGGGCGAGCCAGTGGCGCCCTCTCCCGTAGTGACCATCAGTTCGACTTGAACATGCAGGTTAGCGCCGTCCGAAGTCTCCGAGCCCAGTTTGAACTCAGTCAGTTTGGCTCCTTCCTCCCACAGCGGATCGCGACCGATGATTTTCGGAGACGCCTGTTCCAGCGACTCTCGTTTGTCGCCACGACTCCAAGTTTCCAGAAACGTTGTCAGCGATTCGCGTGCGAGTTCCGGATCGACCTTGAGACGGACGCCACCCGTCTCTCCACATCCAGAAGTCAGCAATGCGAAAGTGACGAACGATAAAAGAACGAAACCCCATGCGCGCGACCTAGGGACGCGCGCCGAACGAAACTGCGTCATGATGGCTCCCCGAGGTTAGTTGTCGCTGACGATATCGCCGGAATCGCGAGTGCCCATCGCGCGCCAAGTCGTGATGTTCACTGTCTTCGCGACGAACCGCACGGAGCCATCGGTCATCGACACCAGCACACCGCCGGGATGGCGACTGCCAGCAGTGGTTGCGATGCGTCCCGGAGGAAACATGCATGACCGCGAATTTGGAGGGAGGATGTGGTAATAGACGGTGGTCGAGTGATAGGGTCGGAGCCATGGGGCGCCGACGTTGGAAAACCCCTGTTTGGCGAGGTCTTGAGTATTGACCGCCAAGCAATCCGCCATCGCTTGGTCGGCCGTCGCGGGATAAGTGCCGGGTTGGTAGGTGTCCGAGGCCGGCGTGGTTAAAGCGTTGCTCCCGTCGCCGCGGTTTTTCTCCGAGAACATCGCCGTGTTGCTCGTGCCATCCAGCACATCGGCGAAGCGCACAGCTTGGCTGGCCGAGTAAACGCCGTTATGGGGAGCGAATCCGAAGTTGCTGTTGCCAGCAACCGTCGACGGCGCTTGGTACAGAATCGTCGTACCCATGTTGCCGTAGTAGTTGTTCGTTCCTCCTAAACTAGGAGGCAACAAGTTCGGATCAGAGGGGCATTGGAATCCGGCAATGCGTGCGTTGAGCGCGGTCAGGTTGGCTGGGTCGGTGTAGGGGAGGTTGAAGTTGATGGTGTCGTATAGAGCCGTTTGTTCGATGTACGGCAGAAGTCGCGCATGGTGCGAGATGTTCTGCTGATAGGCGAACGGGAATGCCTGGTACACATCGTGATAGTTGTGAACAGCCAGGGTGAGCTGCTTGAGGTTGTTATTGCACTGGGTGCGGCGAGCTGCTTCGCGTGCAGCCTGCACCGCTGGCAAGAGCAGTGCGACCAAAACGCCTATGATCGCAATCACCACCAACAACTCGACCAACGTAAAGCCGGCGTTTCGTTCGGGCTTTGCTCGATGATTTTCTGAGATCCGAAACATGAATATCACTCGCAGAGAATAGGTAGAAAATGAGGCCACGATTCAGAGAGTTGTATGAAAACTCTGGATTCGGTCACGCGCAGACATGCGTCGCGGAAACGTCGTCCGCGCAATGACCGAAAGGGATGGTCCGCGAGCTTTCGCTAGCTCCGCGATTCACCACGTGCCGCATGGTCAAGCCGCGACACGACGTTGATCGAAGGCTGCAACGCTTGCGAAGAGTGACGAGTGGATCGCAGCAGAATCGAGCGAAAACGAGTGTTCTGTCACGTTCAGCTTCGCGCAAGCTCAAATAAAAACTTGCAACAAGCCGATGGACTTGAATCACTTACGCGACGCTGCTACGCGAACCACTCCACCTAGCATCGTGGAGGGCGAAAGATCCCCAGCGAGTACTGCTGGGGGAGCGAGGAATATTCGGCGACTAAGGTCGCAGAAGTGGGGGCATCAGGCCCAGAATCCGCCGAGAGGACAATTCCATCGGGTAGATGCAGCAACAATACTTGCATGGGCTGGGGAAGGTAAGGCGACCGCTGCTTCGAGCAGTTCGGTCCATGGCAACCTTCCTCGCCAGCAGGGGATTCGCTGCCAGCAGGGGGTTCGCTCGGCACATCGTGGGTGAAGCGCAGTCCCGCTTCTCTTCCCGCATCTTTTGCAAGGGCGGATAGCGTCACTCGCGCAACAGGGTTTACCGCCATCGATGGCGAGCCACGGAAGTGAATGTAGGCGCCGCAACCGGCGTCCGCAGGCCGAACCCCAATGACAGACACACCCATGACGCAGACCCCCAAAACAAACACGATCACGACGGCGCTGGGCGCAGCCGGACAGACCGGTCGTTTTGTGAGTTCGATCAGGGACATGGCAGTCGGGAAACCGAGCGTTGAGGGTTATTCGGGAAAGCAGCCCGAACAATCGAGCAATCGTACGCGCCCACTCCTCTATCGGCAAGCTTTTTTGGAAAAATCAAGTAGATGAGGAGGCCGGGATGGGGCGTCCGCACTAGACTCCGCCAAGCGACGAAATACCATAAAGCCTTCTCATGTCTAGACTACTGAACTCCACCGCGACTCGGTAATCCCGTTCGCTTTGCTCTGGATGTACGCCTCATGAAGCCTTGGATTCGCTCTCGTTCGACATTGATCGTAATGATTCTGCTTGTACTGGGAATCACGCGACTCAATCCATTGCTCGCGCAAGATCGTCGCGGCGCCTTTACCTCCGACCCGCGGTCTGTGCGTACTCGCGAAGTCGATCAGGAGCATATTCGCTTGGAAATGCGGGTCGATTTGGAGAAGCAGACATTTGAAGGACGAGCCATTCATCAACTCGCTCCCTTCAAGCCGCTCGACACGCTGACGCTCGATGCGGTCGACATGAAGATCCACAAGGCAACCCTTCTTCCCTCGTCGTCGCAGGGAGAGGGAACGCCACTCAAGTTCGAACGTCGTTCACGATCGCTGGTCATTAAACTCGACAAAGTCTACCAGCCTGGGGAATCGCTACGCGTGGCGATTGACTACACCGTGGAACGTCCGCAGTCGGGCGCCCATTTTGTGTCCCCTGATCCCACCGAGCCCGATCAGCCACGCATGATGTGGACGCAGAGCGAGCCGGAGTTCGCTCGTAACTGGTATCCGTGCGTCGACACGACCACCGATCGGATCACCAGCGAGACGGTGGTGACCGCCGCCGGGCCCATGTTCGTTCTTTCCAACGGCGCGCTCAAGTCGAAGACCGACAACCCCGACGGCACTCGCACTTGGCATTGGGTGCAAGAGAAGTCGCACGTCCCCTATTTGATGTCCGTCGTCGTGGGAGACTTCGAAGCCTTCGAGCAGTCATGGGATGGCATTCCAATTGTCTCGTATGTGCCCCGAGGCAAACTGGCGCTCGCCAAGCCTACCTTTGAACACACGCCCGCGATGATGGCGTTCTTCTCGAAGAAGATCGGATATCGATATCCTTGGCCTAAATACGCCCAGATCTGCGTCGACGAATACAACTGGGGAGGAATGGAGCATACCTCGGCCACGACGCTGAATCTGCAAACGCTGCACGACGAGCAAGCACATCTCGACGTCTCGAGCGATAACCTGGTCGCCCACGAACTGGCTCATCAATGGTGGGGCGACGTGGTGACGTGCAAGGATTGGGGCGAACTGTGGTTGAACGAGAGTTTCGCGACGTACTTCGCCACTCTTTGGACCGAAGAGGACCTGGGGTGGGACCAAGCCGCTTGGGAACGCCGCGCGGAAGCTCGCTCGTATCTGAACGAGGACAAGTCAGTTCGGCGACCCATCGTCAGTTACCGCTACAATCAACCCGATGTCATGTTCGACGCTCACTCGTATCCCAAGGGTGGACGGGTTTTGCATCAGCTGCGCTTCGAATTGGGCGAGGAACTGTTTTGGCGAGCGTTGAACCGGTACATCCAGATCAACCAGCACCGAGTGGTCGAGACCTCGGACTTTCGAACGGCGATCGAGGAATCAACCGGTCAGGGACTCAATTGGTTCTTCGACCAGTGGCTCTATCGCGGAGGCCACCCTGAGTTTGATGTTCGCTGGGATTGGGATGAAGCGACCAAGTCGGCCCGTGTGGTCGTCAAACAGACTCAAAAGGTCGACGACATGACGCCTCTGTTCCGAGCGAGCGTGGAGGTCGAGTTTGGCTGGGGAAAAGAGCATGTGATGCGCAAACTGACGGTGTCGAAGGGCGAGGAGACTTTCCACTTCCAGCTTGATCGCCGTCCCACTCGCGTGGCGTTCGACCCGCGCGACTGGTTGTTGAAAACCGTGAAGTTCGAAAAGCCGATTGATGAATTGCTCGATCAATTGGTGCACGACCCTCACGTCGTCGCACGGGTTGAGGCGATTGAGAAACTGGTTGAGCATGCTCAGGAGCAAGAGGTCAAGGAAGCTCTGTTGAAAACGGCGGCCAGCGACCCCTTCTGGGGCGTGCGGCTCGAGGCAATCAAGGCGCTGGCCAAGAACAACACCAACGATGTTCGAGCCGCCTTACTCAAGATCGCTCGCGCGGATGCCAAAGCTCAAGTGCGTCGCGAGGCGATCGTGGCGCTCGGCAAGTTCCCCTGCGATGAAACTCGCGAGGTACTGCGGGCGGTGGTCCGTGAGGATCGATCCTACTATGCCGTCGCGGATGCGCTGCGAGCACTTGTGAAGGTTGATCGTAACGATTGCGAGGCGGACCTTTTGTCGGCCTTTGATCGACCCAGTCACCACGACGTCATTTACCAGGCGGCCTGCGATGGGCTGATCGATCTCAAGTCGCAAGCGGGCGCCGCGAAGTTGGCGGCGAAACTGGGCGATAAACTCTCGCCGCAGCAGCGAGTGTCGACAGTCTCGGCGCTTGCCAAGTTAAATCCCTCGGAACGGAAATACGTCGAACAGCTCCGTGAGATGTTGAATAACGAACGTTCCTATGTCCGACGAGCGGCGATCGATTCGCTGGTGGCCAACGGAGGACCGCAAGCGGCTGATTGGCTACGCGAACAGCGCGGCAAAGAGACTCGGTCCCGTATGGTCAAGACCTTGGACGAGGCGATCGAGAAGCTGAATGCCAGAAACAAGGACTGGGATCAGGTTCGCAAGGACCTAGACGAAATGCGGCGACTGAACCGTCAGCTGGAGGAACGCCTCAAGAAGCTCGAGGCGAAATAGGGGCGTCTCTTCGCCTTTCGGCCGTACGGATGCAAGCGACGGACTAGAAGTCCGTCGTACGACTTGACTCAAGCGACGGACTAGAAGTCCGTCGTACCACTTGTTGTCTCCGCAAAACGATCGTTCGCGTTACAATGCGTCTTCTTAAGGAAGCAGGAGGACGCTGATGGACACCGCGGAAGCAGCTTGGTTGGAACAGACGTACGTCGAAATTGCCGCGAGCTTGAAGATCTCGCCGGCACAAGTTCGAGCCGCCGCCGAATTGCTCGACGATGGCAATACGATCCCCTTTATTGCTCGCTATCGCAAAGAGGCGACACGCGGTCTCGATGAGATCGCGCTGCGAGCGATCGAGGATGCTCTGACGGTTGCTCACGAGTTAGCCAAACGCAAGGCGACGATTCTCAAGTCGATCGAACAGCAGGGGCTGCTAACCGACGAACTGAAGCGAAAGATCGAAGCATGTCGCGATAAGGCGACGCTGGAAGATCTTTACCTCCCCTTCAAGCCCAAGCAACGGACTCGCGCGACGATCGCTCGTGAACGAGGGCTCGAACCGTTAGCCAACCTGCTACTCTTGCAACGGCCCCTTGGCAAATCGCGGGCGGATGTGATTCGCCCTTTCATTCAGCCCGATAAGGAAGTGCCCGATGCGGACGCCGCACTCAAAGGCGCCTGCGATATCGTGGCTGAAGTTTGGGCGGAACAGCCGGAAACCCGCCGCTGGATTACTGAGCAGGCGTTTGAGTTCGGTGGGGTGGTGTCGCAGGTCAAGCGAGGCAAGAAAGAGCCTGAAAGCAAGTTCGAAGCGTATTTCGAGCACCAGGAACCGGTGAAGCGAGTTCCCTCGCATCGTCTGCTCGCCATGCTGCGCGGTGAATCCGAGGGGGTGCTGCGCGTCGAGGTGAAGTTGGACGATGAACGTACGGTGCGGCAGTTGCAGGGAAAGTTGGTGCAGAACGCGCGGTTCGAGTTCCAGGGAGAATTGTTGCGCACGGTGGAAGATTGCTACGAGCGACTACTGATGCCGGCCGCCCAATCGGCTGTGCTGCAGAAACTGAAAGAGAAGGCCGACGAGGAGGCCATTGCGGTCTTTGCTCGTAACGTTCGCGAGTTGTTATTGGCGGCGCCGGCGGGACCTAAGACAACGTTGGGAGTCGATCCTGGTTTTCGTACGGGATGCAAGTTGGCGGTTGTCGACGGGACCGGTAAATTCCTCGATCATGCCACGATCTTCCCGACGCCTCCGAGAAGCGATTCGGCGGGGGCGGCGCGAGTGTTGCGCGAGTTGATCAAGAAGTACGACGTCCGCCTGATCGCGATCGGCAACGGGACTGCTTCCCGAGAGACAGATACCTTTCTCGCCGGCTTCTTGCGCGACGAGGGACTCGCGATTCCCAAGGTGATGGTCAGCGAGTCGGGGGCTTCGATCTACTCGGCCAGCGAATTGGCGGCGCGCGAGTATCCTGATCTCGATTTGACGGTTCGCGGCGCGATCAGCATCGCTCATCGCCTCCAAGACCCGCTTGCCGAACTGGTAAAGATCGATCCCAAGTCGATCGGCGTGGGGCAGTATCAACACGATGTCAACCAAACGTCTTTGAAGAAGTCACTCGATCGCGAGGTCGAATCGTGCGTCAACCTGGTGGGCGTCGATGTGAATATGGCGAGCGCTTCCCTTTTAGCGCATGTGGCAGGCATTGGTCCTAAGTTGGCGGAGCGAATCGTCGAGCATCGGGACGCGAACGGCCCGTTTTTGCGGCGCGAACGTTTGCGGGATGTTCCTAAGCTTGGCCAGAAGGCGTTCGAGCAAGCGGCGGGGTTCCTGCGAGTACGCGATGGCGCTGAACCACTCGATAACTCGGCGGTCCACCCGGAGAGTTACTACGTTGTGGAAAAGATGGCTCGCCGACTGGGTGTGGAAACTCGCCAGCTTGTCGGCAACGCGGCGCTCGCCAGTCGACTCGATCCACGCGAGTTTGTGGATGATCAAGTCGGCGAGCCGACGGTGCGTGACATCCTGCAAGAACTCGCGAAACCCGGACGAGACCCTCGCAGCGAGTTCAAGGTGGCCGCCTTCCACGAAGGCATCCACGAGATTGGCGACCTCAAGACGGGCATGGTGCTCGAAGGAGTCGTGACAAACGTCACGAAGTTCGGCGCCTTCGTGGATATCGGCGTGCACCAGGATGGGCTGGTCCACATTTCGCAGTTGTCGAACACTTATGTGCGCGATCCCAGCGAAGTAGTCTCGGTGGGAGATGTTGTGCGAGTGAAGGTGCTGGAGGTCGATGTGGAGCGTCGTCGCATCTCGCTGTCGCGCCGCGATGCCAGCTAGCATATGTACGACGGACTTCTAGTCCGTCGATCGCATCCGCACCGAGCCGTTTTCCATGCAGAAAGCAGTTCGCCACGCGAATTGCCTGGCGGCGAAGGGCGCTCGCTTGCCGAGCGGCTGACCGCTCACGAAGTGAGCGGGCTACCAATATTCAGTTGTGACCAAACGCTACGAAAGCAGTTCTTCTCGCACTCGACCATCGCCTGCGATCGGATGGGGACGGTTGATGGCGTCGCGCACCGTGGTATGCGGGTCGATGCCTAGCAAATGGTAGGAAGTGGCTTGCATGTCTTTGGGCGAGATCGGTACGTCGGCGACATCGCCGCCGATTGAGTCGGTGCGCCCGACGACTCGACCCCGCGCGATGCCGCCGCCCGCGAAGACAGACGAATAGGCGCGCGACCAATGATGACGAGCCGCCCCTTTGGGCTTCGAGTCGATCTGGGGAGTCCGTCCATGCTCGCTGGTGCAGAGAACCAGAGTTTCGTCGAGCAAGCCGCGTTGCTCGAGATCCTGGATCAGCGCGGTAAAGCTCTGATCAAAGACCGGCAACAGGTAGTCCTTGAGCCGAGGGAAGTGATTGGCATGCGTATCCCATACGCTGCCGCCAAATGGTCCAAACGGGTCCCAGAAGACCGAAACGAAGCGACAGCCATTCTCGACGAGACGTCGAGCGGCCAGGCATGATTGACCGAAAAGCGTTGGGCCGTATGCCTCCCGAGTGGCCGGCGTCTCTCGCTGAATGTCGATCGCCTCGCGGACTTTGGCCGAGGTCAGTAAAGACCAGGCTCGGTCCTGCTGTCGATCCATCGAGCGGACAGCGAGCGCCGAATCGGCAAGTCGACGCGACTCGTTGAATTGATCCAAGAGCAGCCGCCGCGTATCGAGACGCGAGGCGGGAACGTCGCCCGGCAACTGACAATGCGACGAGAGTCTGAACGTACCATCCGTGGCGCCGCCGA
Source organism: Pirellulales bacterium (assembly GCA_046349915.1). GTDB lineage: Bacteria > Planctomycetota > Planctomycetia > Pirellulales > Pirellulaceae > CAIXSC01. Next base: position 524,521 of record JAXMBL010000006.1, read on the forward strand.
ACGGGTCGCGAACGTCCTCGGTTTGGCCATCGGTCAACTTGGGGACGACTCGAGTGCCATTGCCGGTGAAGTCGGTCCAGACCGGGTCGTAATCGGTCCCGAGGAAAGATGCGTAAGGACCTGCGAGCGTGGGGAGAGTGCTTTTCGATCCGAATTGCCAAGGAAGTCCCATGTTCAACGGGAGGTCCGAGTCGCCACGTTTGCCGCGCGACAAATAATCGACAATCGAGCCCATGAAGGGGCGATGCTGGGAATCACGCGGGCTCGCTTCGATTGCGGGCGTGTAAGTCATCATGCCCGTCAACGCGTAGGCCACGCCATGCAAAGGGTAGGGGTGAGTCATGGAGCGCACCACGGTCAAGCGGTCCATGATCTTCGCGGTGCGCGGCAGTCCCTCGCCAATCTCGATGCCGGGAACGTTGGTCGAGATGGCCTTGAGTTCGCCTTGAATTTCCGCGGGCGCGGCGGGCTTGGGGTCAAACGTTTCATGCTGCGGCGGCGAGCCAAACAGGAACAGCAGGATGCATGCTTTGGCTTTGCCGAAGCTGGAAGAGGCGGTGAGCGAGTGCTCGACCGCGGTCGAGCCTGCGGAGCGTTCAGCAGCCGACAAGCGACGGCGTTCCCAGTCAGCAAGCCCCAAGCCCAGGCAACTCACCGCGCCGACGTGCATCAAGTCGCGGCGAGACAGGCCATCGCAAAGTGTTTTGCGGGAACCAAGCAGCCGTATCATGCGAGGATCTCGCGAATAGGTTTGCCGTAGTCGATTTCGAGTCGGGGTCGGCCGGGGATCTGCAGGCGATGCGCCTCCAGTCCCAACTGGTTGAGGACCGTCGCGTGAAGATCGGTAACATAATGCCGATTCTCGATCGCATGGAAGCCGAGTTCATCGGTTGATCCGTGCACCACGCCACCCTTGATGCCGCCACCGGCCAACATGACCGAGAATCCATAAGGATGGTGGTCTCGGCCATCGCTATTCTGAGCGCCGGGAGTTCGTCCAAATTCGGTGCCGACGACCACCAGGGTTTCGTCCAGCATTCCTCGTTGCTTGAGATCTCGAATCAACGCCGCAATCGGGCGATCAATCTGAGCGCACAGCGACGAGTGGCCGTTCTTGAGGTTGCTGTGGGCGTCCCAAGCGCCGGCCCCGCCATTGCTCCCGTGAAAGATCTGCACGAATCGCACGCCTTGCTCGACCATGCGTCGAGCGGACAAACACTGTTGTCCGAACGTTTTCGTGGTGTTGTTGTCGAGTCCATAAAGTTGTTGGGTTGCGGCGGTCTCTTCGCCGAAGTTGACCAAGTTGGGGACCGCGGTCTGCATGCGGTAAGCCAACTCGTACGACTTCACGCGAGCCGCAAGCGTCGGGTCGTCGGGATATTCATCGGACGACAATTGATGAAGGCGGCCGAGCAGTGCTAGCTCCTCGGCTTGTTCTTCTTGATAAACGTCGCCTCCCGGCGTGTTGAACGGGAGAGGATTTTTCGGGTCGATCGCCAGTTGAATGCCGTTATGGGCTGGGCCGAGATAGTTGGCGCCATGAGCGCCGTTTCCGCCGCAGCAGTCGGCGATCGGCGTCCCCAGCACGATGAACTGCGGCAAGTTCTCGTTCAACGTGCCGAGTCCCCAATGGACCCACGAGCCGATGGTGGGGAAGGGGCCTTCCAGCGAGTGTCGTCCCGTGTGGAATTGCAACTGAGCGCCGTGGTTGTTGTCGGTCGTCCACATGCTGCGAACGATGGACACGTCGTCCGCGCACCATTCGCCCGTCGTTTTCCACCAGTCGGAAAAATCGAGCCCATTGGCGCCGTACTTTTTGAATCCGACCTGCATCGGGTAGATCGTGGGATGCACTTGATGCAGCCCTTCAATCACCTCGCGCAAGTTCTTCTTGACGTATGGCGAATTCAAGTACTCCTTGAAGGGAGTTTCGTGGATCGTCTTGCCCGCGTACTGGTTGAGCGCGGGCTTCGGATCAAAACTCTCCATTTGGCTCATGCCGCCCACGAGAAAGATCCAGATGACGCTCTTCGCGCGCGGCGCAAAGTGAGGTTGACCCGTGGGTGGTCGCCAACCGGCGTCCGCGGCGCGCACGATTCCGTCACGCTGCAGCATTGATCCGAGCACCAGACCGGTGAATCCCATGCCGACATCGGCGAGGAATGCACGACGACCTGTATGTCGAGCGGAAGCGGGGCTATTCGCCTGTCGATTGCGGTCGCGCATGATCGTCACCGTATCGTGAGGAAGTCGTTGTGGTTGAGCAGTACATGGACCAGATTCTCGCGCGCTCGCTGACGCGGGTCGGAAGCTGGTTTGACGGGGGATTCGCCGGCGCCCGAGAAAGCCTTCAAGTCTTGCGGCTTGCGGAATCGCTCAGTTTGCCGACTCAAGAATTCCAGACACTGCTGGCGTTCCCTATCGGACGCCATTCGCCCGAGCACTCGACGGTAAGCCGCCTCGACAAACATCTCGTCGGATTCGGCGCCCAAGCGCGTGAGTTCCGCGGCCAACAGACGAGACTGAGACAGGGTGAGCGAGCTGTTGACCATCGCCAGCGCTTGCTGGGGTGCGACGCTCTCGCTGCGCCGATAGCACTCGCTGACATTCGCGCTGTCGAACAACGCGAGGAACGTCATTTTCTTTTCCTTGGACGTACGGAAGTAAATGCTCCGGCGTCCAAGGGTGAGTCCTTGAGCGGGATCGAGATCGGCGCCCGAAAACTGACGAATCAAGTTGCCCGAGACGGCCAACGTCGCGTCACGCACGAGTTCGGCTTCCATGCGTCGCGAATTCATTCGCCAGTATGTGACGTTCTCTGGGTCGTTCGCCTTGTTCTGCTCAGCGCCGCGCGGGGTGGATGACAAACGGAAGGCATCGCTGGTAAGCATCTCGCGATGCACGGCCTTCATGCTCCAGCTCGAGGCGACAAGTTGACGAGCGAGCCAGTCGAGCAGCGCGGGGTGCGTGGGTGGTTGACCGTTGGCGCCGAATTCAAAGACGGTCGAAACCAGCGGCGAGCCAAAATGACGCAGCCACATATGGTTGATGGCGACTCGCGGCGTCAGCGGATTGTCGTCGGCTGCTATCCAGCGAGCCAATGCGAGCCGGCGTCCCGAGCTGCTGGTGGGATAAAGCGACCCGAATCGCGTGTACTGGTCGGATTCCTTGGCGACATTCTGTCGAGCAGGTTCGATCGCTTTTTCAGCGTCGACGACGGCCTTTTCCGCTGCCGCCAACGCCTTTTGCGATTTGTCATCACTTGGTTTCGCGGCGAGTTTCGCGGCGATTGCTTTCACGCGAGCATCCAGGGTTTTGGCCTCCGCGGCCAGCACGGCATGTTCACGCTCCGCCTTGACCGCGGCGATTGCGAGCGACTTGGCATCCGCGGCGGGGGGCGTCGCATACATTGCTCGATCGGCCGCGACGCGAGCCGAGACGGATGCGAGCAACGCCTTGGACGCCGCCACATTCTTTTCCGCCAATTGCGCGGCGAACTCAGCTTGCTTCGCCTTCCATTCGAGTGTTTCCTCCGCGGACAAGTTTGAGACCACGGCCGCTGTTGCAGGGGCGTTCGAAGCTCCCGGCACATCGACCAGCGGTACATTCGTGGGCAAGGTCGACAATTCAGCTCGTAGGTACTCGCCCGTCGCGTCGTAGCACCAGAGCGAAATACGGCCATCGCTGGTACGTGAGGGGAATCGGTGAGCCAACTGTAGCTGACCATCCAACAACACATTGACCAACGTGTCGCGGGCGATGACGGTCAGTTCATACTCGCGTCCTTCCACCACGGGGAGCGTTTTTGCCGCTTCGGGCGGGTACGCATCCACGCCAGCTCGGCGATGAGCCGCTTGTAATTTGGGTCCCTGCGAGTATGCCGAGGCGTAGACGAAATTGAACTCCTGATCACCGACCGCATCGAAGCTGACGCCAATCGATTTGTAGGTTTGTCCGCCGGTGATCTTGAAACGGAACTTGAGCGAGAAATCTCGCGGATGAGGCGACTGGGAAACAATCCCCGCCATGCCTGCGATCGCTTGCTTCTGCAAGAGTTTTCCGTCGATGTATTGGAATTCACCCGCACCGGTTTTCCAGAGTTCGGGTCGAGCCGCCTTGAAGTCGTCCGTCCAGATTACTTTAGCCGGCTCGACGGGAGGCGGCGTCGCGGGCGATGGAGGCGTGGCGGGCGCCGTCTTGGCCGTGGTGTTGGCGGCAGGCGTCGCGGGCATGGGTGATGCAGCTCGAGCGGCTACTGCCGCGTTCCACTGCTTCTTGGCGTCGGCGAGCGCTTGGTGGGCGGCGGCGACGGCCGACTCGGATTTGGCTAACTCATCTTGAGCCGCTTTCAACGCCTCTTCATGCACATAGGAACGCGAATTCGGATAGTAGGCCGCTGGCGACAGCGCGACCGGCTGAATGGTGAACGGCTTTCCAAGTGCCAGCCATTGCGGAATCCCCGGCGCTACCGGCTTTTCCTTTTCTGGTTGTTTCTCGTCTCCGCGAGTGAACAGAAAGGTCGGCGTTACCAGCTTGGCGTCGAAAGCTCGCACCAAACCATCTTTGTTGGTGTCGGACTGTCCCGGCAATCGATCGGTGCGAATGTCGTAGGGCTCGAAGATCGCTCGCAACGAGTAGTACTCGGGTTGGCGAATCGAGTCATACATATGGTCGTGGCAACGAGCGCAATTCAACGTCAGACCAAGGAACGCCTTCCCGGTATGCTCGACCGTGTTATCGAGCCAAACGTTGCGGTTGAACTTGAACCAATTGCGCACCAGGAAGCCGGTCGCGCGGAGCGTTTGCGGATCATCGGGCGCGAGTTCGTCGCCCGCCAACATCTCGACGATCATCTGGTTGTACGGTCGGTCCGCATTCAACGACTCGATGATCCAATCGCGCCAACGCCACACGTGCGGTTGGCTCTCGCGAATCTCGGCGCCGTAGCCGTCCCAGTCGCTGTAACGCCACACGTCCATCCAATGACGTCCCCAGCGTTCGCCATACGCGGGCGACGCGAGTAGTCGATCGACCAAGCGTTCGTAAGCGTCCGGCGCTTCGTCGGCGGTGAAATCGGCCAGTTGATCCTCGGTTGGCGGGAGACCGATTAAATCGAGGTAGAGTCGTCGAGCCAGCACGCTGCGCGAGGCAGGCTCGATGACCGTGGTCTTGTCGGACTTGCGACGTTCATCGAGCCAGACGTCGATGGGGCCGCGCAGGCGGTGGGTGGGAGAGGCGACGGGAAGAGCCGACGATTGAGGCGGCTCAAGGGCCCAATGCTTCACTTGAGCGTCAGCGGCGGGCAGCTTGGCGCCCTGATCGATCCAGCGACGAAGCAGGGCGATTTGTTTGTCGGTCAAACGGTCGCCTTCGGGCGGCATACGCTCTTCGCCCGTCGTGATCACCCGTTCGATCAACCGACTCGACCCGCTTTGGCCCGCGACAAACAAGGGGCCGCTATCGCCGCCCTTGCTCAACCCTGTCGGCGAATCGAGTTTCAGTCCCCCTTCTTGCTTGAATGTGTCGCTGTGGCACTTGGCACAACGAGTCGCCAGGATCGGACGAATCTCGCGAAGGAAGTCGACCTCGTGTTCCGCCATTGCGGGGACGGAGCACGTGATGACAAGTAGGATCGCGGAGAAAAGCCGGGACCAATCGCCGAGCATTGAGCAAGAACTCAGCTTCGTCGATACGGCAGACCTGCCAACTCGATTCCTCCCACGGTCGCATGGGCCTGGAACAAGGGCGGCAGGGTAATGGTCAAGTCGATGCATCTGTTGATCGCCCCAGAGGATAGGGACTTGGCGGGATTTACTCCTTGATCGTACTCTTGGCGACACCCCGGGGGCAAGCGCTTTAAGCCGCTCGGCGACTAGGTTGACTCACCATCCACCCCTTCCGATGGGCGACTAGATTCGTTCGGGTCGGACGGGATGATTCGGCGATCGACAGTCTAGGACGTCCCCAAGCCGAACCGTCGGCAAGGCAAAACGTCAAACCGAGAAGATTCCGCATCGAAGCGGTCTGCGAGAAAGGCAGTCGAGTGACGACTGTGTTCTCGGCAGCGGGAAGCAGTTCCTCGAGTGCCTGGGGCGTGAACCACTCGGCCAGAACTTCGCGATGTCGAGCGGCCTCGCCCCGGACGGCTCGCCAATTCGACGAGTTGAAATCGAAGATTCGCTGGTAGCGTCGCGGATCGACGCCGCGCAATCCTCGCCAGTACCATTTGCGCACGTCGCGTGCCAACGAACGCCACGCTCGATGAATCTTCGCCATCGGAGCAGAAGCGTCGAGGGGACAGGCGGGTTCAAAACGGAACGAGTTGCTATCGAGGGGGATTTCGGCGAGCCTGGGGAAGTCTTGGACCAGCATGGCGAGTTCAAGACGACGGTCGTCCACGATCGACAACTCGACGTTGTACATCATCTGGACGACTCTGCGATCGAACGCAGGAAGAAGCGGCCAGCTCCGGAAACTCAAACGATGCAGAATGACCCCGATGTAATGACGTACTCGGTTGTTGAGTTTCGAAAGAAAGGCTCGCTGGTCAATCGTCTCGCCTGCTCGCTCATAATCATGTTGCAGATCCCGATAACTTGCCTCGACCCACTCTGCCGCAGCGGGGCTGACGAAGGCCGTCTCCAGTTGACGGCGAGGGATTCCCCATCTATTGCAACGATCCGCGAACACGTCGAACGATCGTCGACCCGAAGCGCGGTCGCGGTTGTATCGATGAGCGTACCCGCCGAGGACATCATCGAGGGCGAACCCCGACCAGAAATAAGGGGCGACCTCGCCGACCGCGACTGCTTCCGCTTCCGTCCCCAAAGCGCTAAAGCCACCGGTCAGGCGTTCGTCTCGAGCAACTCGGCGGCCCGCCTCGACAAAGCCTCGCGCGTCGGGCTCGCTGTCGGACCGGTGCATGGCGAGATTGAGCGCGCGACAGACTTGACGAGCCGCATGTGATTCGAAATCAGTTTCTCGACCGAGCGTCACCGCGGTCGAAATCAACTGACGTTCTTGCAGGTAGCCCGCCATCAGTCGTGAATCGCAGCCGCCGGAGAGCATGATGGTTGTCGGCACGGCGCGGTCGACGGGGCGATGACGTTCGATGGCGTCGAGCAAACGCGAGCGGGCTTCTTCCTTCAGTTCGGCAAGTTCGCGTCCCACGAAACGACTCTCATGCTCCGGTCGCCAATGTTCCACCTCAACGCAGTGTTGAACATCCTTCGCGACCAAGTGATGGCCGATCGCCAAACGTCGAACGCCCGCGACGAGCGAACGATTGTCAGTCAGGCCATTAAAGAGCAAGATTGAGGCGAAAGCTTGGGGATCGGGCTGTGCTCGCAGGGTGGGATGCAACGAGCAAAGATGAGGCGTGGATGCCACGACGAGCGTCTCGTCTTGGTGGACAAAATAGATGGGAAAGATGCCCAGCGGATCGACGCCAGCCACAAGCCCTCGTTCCGCCGACCATGTTATCCCAGCAAAGTAGCCATCGAAGGTGGCTCGATTATTGGATCGGTGAAGCCAACGTTCACGGAGATCGCTCGCCCCTACATGCTTGCCGTCGTCGTCGACTCCGTAGCCGAGGAATATCGATGCGTGCTCGTGACTTGATTCGAATTCGCCAGGGGCTTGGGGCGATCGAGCCCAAACGGCGGCGAAATTCCCGCTGCGAAGCTGCTGCACGACGAGGCCTGGAAGGCGTTGAACCGATTCGCGAGCCTGTTCCAGGAAGCGTCGTCGTCGATCGGAATCGTCAGTGACAATCAGTGCAAAATCGGCCATCGTCTGGGAACTCCTTCCCGTAGTGGAACTCGCCTGAACCACTGTCCTCGTCGTGTAGTCAGTTTGAACCTTGCCTCAAGAGCTTTTTCCTGCTCCGAACTAAGCGGCTCGCCGACTCGTGAACAATTTCTGACGGTAGGCCGTTCGCTTGGCTTCAACCTCCGCTCGATCAGCGCCGAGCCAAATGACCGAAGCCGTCGTCCGTTCTCGGGTTGCTTGGATGCCCAAGAGGAAGATGTCCATTCGTTGACTGGCCTCGCACAAGACGGCTTCCCAGTGCACGGGAGGACCGACGAACTTCTCGCGGACAAATAACGCGACGCTCGAAGGATGTCTTCGTCGCCGCAGCGCGTCGATCCAAAGGAGAGCGGGGGTCGAGCCGTTGATGCGGCAGTTGAGATCGATGACATAGACTCGCCCGTGCACATCCCGCACGAAATCGAAACCCGCAATACCTCGATAGCCCCAGGCGGTCGCTCGCTCCATGATGGCGTGGCCGATCTCGATCATCTCCTGCGTCGGTGCTCGCTCCTTCTCGAACCAGTTTCCCAAGTATCGACCGGAGGCGTCGGTAAGCTGCTGAGACGCTCCGAGGTAGAGAATTTCGTCGCCTCGCGTCGCATAGGTCAGGTTGAAGTTGTCCTGAATTTCCAGGAGTTCCTCGACAAGTACTGACTCGGACAAGCGCATTCGCTGAACAGCCGCGAGAAGGTCTGCAACGGAGCGAACGATCACCACCGACCGACCGCCGCCGCTGGATTCGTCTCCTGTTCCCTTGACCACGAACCGAGAATCTCCTTGGAAAGTCAAATTACCCTTCGTCGCCGACTCAATGAAATCGCGAGTCTCCATCAGGCGACGAGCGGGGACGAAGTCCGTGGGAACGAGTTCCCCAAGGAGGGCTTTGTCGTTCACTCGCGACAACACCTCTCGCGGAATCCAATACTCGGCATCGGGTCGCTCGCCGAGTGGATGAACGTGCTGGAACGCGATTTGTCCGCCTTGGGAGTGGATCTGCGCCAGGCGGTCGGAATACTCCGACGCACCCTCAAAGGGAACGACGGTGGGCGAGTAGTCGAAATTCCAGCAGGCGTAGAACGAGTCGAGATGGGGATGGAGGACGGATCGTCCAGCCAGGATCGGCATCCCGCCAGCGACCGTGAGACACTGGGCCGTCCGAAAGTCCTGGTCGACCTGTTCGAAAGCGCCCCAACAATCGGCGGTAAAGGATCGACGAATGTTGAACGTGACAAATGGCGGATGAAAGTCAGCTAGCGTCAAAGCAAGACGAGTACGCGGAGGGCGACGCATCACGACGACTCCATCGGAAATCGCCATGAGCGAGGGGGCGCGGGACACTCATGCCCTGTGACCCCCTGTGAACCGTGCGGCTCGCGGCGCAATCATCGTTATCGTCGGAATAACCGGCGAGCTTTATCTGGATTGGCTATTTTTTCTTTTTCTTATTGTTATTGTTCTTGGCCTGCTTTTGCTTCTGTTGGAGGCGTTGTTTGTCTTGCTCTTCGCTGTGAACTTTCCGTTCAGCGTCCGCAAGTTGCCTGGACTCCGTCTCGAGCTTTTGACGAGCTTTGGCGACTTCGCCTTTAACTTTTTCGAGTTCGCGACGAACTTCGGCCATGCGGGAGTCGCGTTCGATCGACTCGTTACGCTTGGTCATGAGCGTCTGTACTTTCTGCTCGGCCTCGGCAACTTTCTCCTTGACCGACTTGGCTTGCGAGTTGGCGAGGATGGCGGACGACTCCAGGGACCGCACGGACGCCAGCGAGGCGGCGTATTCCTTGCCGAGCGATTCTCGGTCATCGACCGGAGCGGTGCTCAGTTTCGACTTGAGGGAATCGCGTTTCTGGATGGCCGCCGCGTATTCAGGCGATTCTCGTAGCTTCTCGAGAATGGGGCGAGAGAGTTCGTCGAGCTGTGCTTGGGTAGACTGGAGTTGTTGGCGAGCCGCGACAAGGGGCGGGGCGGCATCATGCTCTTGTTCCACTTTGCGCCGCACATCGCCCGCATGGTTGGTCGCCTTTTCGAGTGCCGCGGCTGCTTTTCGCAGTTCTCCCTTGGCGTCCTCGGCCTGCTTGCGAGCGGCTTGCAACTTATCGCGAGCCTGCCCGATCTCTCGTTCGGCTCGCTTGATGTCGTCAGTCAGTCCCTTGGGGTTTTGTTTGGCCGCGGCGCCGAACGACTTAGGCACATTGAGCGTCCAAGGAACACTGGCGAGCGACAGAACTAGCGATGCAGTGAGCAGTTTACGAAGCGATCGTGACATGGGAGTTGAGCAATATCGATCTGGAGGAAAGAGCGGCAACGTCGGTCTGCTGCTCTTTATCATGCACCCCAACTTGCCAAGGTGTCAATTCGTAGGGTGCGTCGAACCGGGCGGCGAGCGATTTCGCTGATACCGATCAACGTCACCACCGCCCAGTGAAAACGCACCTTATCGTTAAACTGGCGTGGCAGCTTCGCTGACGCTGCCGCGAGTGCTGGGCTTCTCACTGACTGGCGAGTTGTTCGGTGCGCATGGTGCATCTGCGCCGGAGGCTTGACGGCGCCCTACTCGAGCACCGTTACGGCGAGCAGCAGATCGGGGCGAGCAGGTTCCGATGGTCGTTTCTTGTCGCTTCGAGGATCATCCCGATTTAGGAGCACCAACGTTTCGCCCAGCGAGACCTCATTCGTCAAATGCACTCGATAAGTGTCAAGCACTCGAGTGGGATTGGTTGGCGATTTGGGAGGGCTCAGCGTCGAGTACTTGCCAAGAAAATCGACATTCAGCAATGGACTATCGGCTTGTCTGCTCACCGTAACGTCAATGCGAAGGCCGGTGGGCCCGAATTCCATCTGGGGCGGCGAAAACTCGCCTTTGACCCCATCAAATTCGCGCACCTCCACCAGCGGCGTTTCGGCGCCGACAAACATCGACGCCGGCTTGTCGAGAGTGGTGACGAGGCGAGGACGGCTCATGACCGTACTCATTCGATGTGATTCAAGTTTCTTGAGCAGGTCGTGGAAACGCGCCGTGCGAACTGGCGCTACAATCACTCGCCCTTCGAGTCGACAACGTTCCTCGGATGCGTCCACGATCCAATCAGGGAGCGATTCATCCTTGTCCTTCAGTTTTTCCCGATCCAAGAGTAATGCCACGATCTCCAACTTTACCTGAGTCTTTGGCGACGAATTGTCCTTGGCCTCAACAGACTTGTCGGGCGCTGGGCTCGGTGGAATTACAGGCGTGGGGCGAGCAGCCATGGGCGCAGGATTGGCCGCGGGTGGTTCTTCCGCCGTGGTCCGAGTCGAGCGTAAGGTCACCAATGAAACGCCGGCGACGGCCGCGGATAGCAGCATGCTCACGCCGACTCGGTAACGCCAACTGACTGGCTGACTGGCGAGGCGCGGGAAATCCAACAACATGGTCAATCTCCTCAATACGGTTTGGTAATGTCGTCCACTCGAAAAACCCGCGACGGCCGTTGGCAGGGATTCAATCCCACTCGACTTCACCCAAGCCAGCAGCGCCTCCGCGTACTCCACGGGTTGCTCGCCGGCCGCCGCGGCATCCGCGAGAAGTTCTTGGTCAAGTCGTAACGCTCGCCGGAATACAATCAGCAGTGGCTGCGCGGCGTACACGGTTGCCAGCATTCGTTCAACGACCAACCACCGCAGATCGCCGTGCTTGATGTGAGCCCATTCGTGTCGCAGGGCCGCCGTAAGCGACGGAGTGATTGGCTCGGTCGTCGAGCCAGGGGGAATCAGAACCGTGGGATGCCAGAAGCCGAGCACCAAGGCGCCTCGCACTTGATCACAGACCATCAACCGCACTGGCGTGCCGCCCGTCGCGATCGTCGCCAAATAGCCCACTAACTCGGATGGTGCGGGACGAGCGGATTGCAGCAATCGGTACGTTAACCAGAGTCCACATAGATTCCAAGTAAGCGCGCCAGTCGATGCGGCCAGCGCAATCATGGCCACTCCCGATAGCCAGGGAATGGTCGTTGCGATCGAGTTGGCTTGTGGTTGGTTCGAATGATCACCTGAGTCGGTTGTCGTCGGGGCGAGTGGGGCGAATCCATGGGTGACGACAGGCATGTCCGCCCCGCCGCGGAGGCGCTGAGCCGGTTGAACCGTCTCGTTGTCCATCCACTGGCGAGTTGACTCGAAGACTTGCCAGACTGACCAACGTGGCCAAGCGGGCGCGAGATTCAATAGCGGCAACAGGCTGAGTGCGACGAGAGTTGCTCGCGCGACAACGATGCGCGCCGCGGGTGAGCGAAGCAGTCGTATAGCCAACAGCGCGATGGCGAGCAACAACGTGCTTTGCCACCAGCACTCGACTATCACCTCGCCCCAAAAGGTCCAGGACAGAGACGATAAATGACTCATGATTCGTCCCTCGGCGTTCGGCGTTTCGCTGTGGATTTGGCGGCGCGTTTGGCCGGTGGATCGGCCTGTTTCGCGGTTGACGGAGTTTTGGTTCCGGCCTTGGCGCGAGCGATCATGGCTTCGAGCTGCCCGATTTCGTCTACTGTCAGACGTTGGTCTTGCAGAGCATGGAGAACAAACTGCTCGACGGCGCCGTCGAAGACGTTGTGGAGGAAATCGCGAGCGAGCGAGCGGAATGTCGAATCGCGTTCGACTTTGGCGTGGTAGGAGTAGACCTTACCTTCGGCGGTGTGGCCGACCAGCCCCTTCTGTTCCATGACTTGCAGCAGGCTCAAGACCGTGGTGTACGCTAGCTGTTCGCCGCGTCGTTCGAGTTCGCCGCAGACATCACGTACGGTTCCCCCGCCGAGCTCCCAGAGGATCTTCAATGCTTGCAGTTCCCGCTCGCTGGGTTTACTTGGATTCATACCGCCAACTGCCTTCCTCAGGTGAATCGTCAACCTTACTACTGGATGAGCCGTAGATACGGGGGTAATAGTACTGGTCGAGCCGTAGGTGTCAAGGCGAGTTTTGCCGGGATGTTTGCGAAGCGGCCGTGAACTGCGTCTTTTGCGGAGCAAAAGGCAACGCTGCGATGAGGTCTTTCGACGACAAGGCCCGTGGGGAGATTCAATCGTAGGAATCGCGGTAGGTCGAATGCCCCGACGGCGGGATGCTCAAATTTTGGAAATTCGTTACTCTTCCCTCCCTCCTCATGCAGCTCGCAGTCGTTCGCAGCACGTTGTCCGTTCGAGTCCTTCGTTGCCGTTTGCTTTGCGTCGTCGTGTTCCTCGTCTTTTCGAGCGTTCGATCCTCCAGGGAGAATTCTCGTGTTGTTTCGCAATCATTCAGTGGCTCGCTCGCATACCTCAGTTCGTTGCGGCAAGCGTCGCGGCCTGTATCGTCCTCAAGTCGAGCGACTGGAGTCGCGGCTGGCGCTCGCGCTGGTCGTGCCCGCGCTCAGCAGTTTGCCCGGCGCTAATCACACGATCTATCTGGACTTCGACGGCCATGTCACGACGGGGACATCGTGGAATTCGTCGTATAGCGTGACCAACATCGACTCACCGGCTTACAGCACGGACGCGGACTTCGCCAACTTCAGTTCCGCGGAGTTAAGCGTGATCCAGAATGCCTGGAAGCGAGTGGCTGAGGACTTCGCGCCCTTTCAGGTGAATGTGACGACCGTCGAGCCTGTTGTGGGCGATCTGATAAAGAGCGGCTCGACGGATACTCGCTGGGGCGTTCGCGTCGTCATCACGGATGACGTCGCGTTCAACTGCGGTTGCGGCGGCATCGCCTACATCGATAGCTTCAACTGGAATAGCGACACGCCGGTATACGTGTTCAATTCGGGCGAGGTGGGGGTCGCCGAGGCCATTAGTCACGAGGTGGGGCACGCGCTGGGACTCGCGCACGACGGGACCTCGACTGTCTCGTACTACCAAGGACACGGATCGGGCGCTACTTCGTGGTCGCCGATCATGGGTGTGGGCTACTACGTCAATGTTTCGCAGTGGGATAAGGGGGAATACACGGGCGCCAATAACGTTGGGAGTGGAGCCAATTACGGCAAAGGGCCTGACGATCTGTCAGTGATCACCACCTACAACGGTTTTGGCTACAAGGTGGATGACCATGGCGGAACGGACGCGACCGCCACGTCTCTGACGGTCAGCGGAACGTCGCTGGCAGGCTCTGGGGTGATTGAACGCACGGCGGATGTCGACGTCTTTCGCTTTACGACTGGCGCGGGCGCCGTGTCACTCAACATCAACCCCGCGGCTCTCGGCGCCAACCTTGACATCAAGGCCAATTTGGTTGACTCGCTGGGTGTCATCGTGGCAACTTCGAATCCCTCGACTGCCCTGAACGCGTCATTCAACGTCACGCTTTCCGCGGGCACCTACTATGTGAGGATTGATGGAGTGGGAGTGGGCGATCCGACGGCCGCATCGCCCACGGGGTACAGCGAATATGCGAGTTTGGGACAATATACAATTGCGGGAACGCTGGTTCCGACCAATTCGGATTCGCTCGGCATCGCGGCCACCGATACCTCCAAGAGTGAAGGCAATTCGGGCTCCACCACCCATCTATTCACCGTCACTCGAACCGGAGATACCTCGGGAACGACAACCGTGAATTACTCGGTCGCGGGCTCGGGGAGTTCGCCAGCCAACGCTACGGATTTCCTCGGAGGCGTCTTGCCCTCGGGCGCCTTGACCTTTCTGCCGGGCGAAACTTCCCAGGTCATCTCCATCAGCGTCGCGGGTGACTCAACGGTGGAAGCCAATGAGACTTTCCAGGTGAGCCTGAGCGGCGCCAGTGGAACCACCAGTATTACTCAGGGATTCGCCACGGGTACGATTCTCAACGACGACGTTGCTGTGACTCCCCCAACGCTCAGCATCACCGCGACCGCGGCCAATAAGAGTGAAGGGACGAATTCGACTACACCGACTCCGTTTATCTTTACGATTACTCGCAACGGTGATTCAAGCGGCACGGCAAGCGTCAACTATTCGGTTAGCGGCACGGGGTCGAAACCCGCCAACTCGTCGGACTTCGTCGGCGGATTTCCTACCAATGTCGTCGTGAACTTTGCAGCGGGCCAGACATCCGCCACCGTCACGATTTCGGTTGTGGCCGACAGCACGAAGGAGTCGAATGAGACTTTTCGTGTGTCGTTGAGCAATGCGGTGGGCGCCGCCATCTCTACCTCCACTGCCAATGGTTCGATCGTGAACGACGACGGCGGCGGTGGACGTCCCAGGATTCCCAGCGAATCAGGCTCGCGGTCAAACGACTCCGACGAGGATGAAGCTGGGCGGACGATCATCGCGGTAGCGGACCCAGTCTGGTACTTCGTCCCGCCATCAACTCCCGGATATGTCACCGGAATCGCCGAGGCCATCGAGACCCACTACTCCCTGAACGGAGCGGACCATTTCGATGATCATGACGAGTTCGCTGACCATGACCATGACCATGAATCAGAACTCGAATTAGGGCCCGAGCGATCATTCGCCGAAGTTTTTGCGATGCTGCATGGGCACGGTTCAAATGAGTTGGCAACGTCTTCGGGTTCGAACTCACCGCTGTCCGCTGTCGACGACTTTTTCGGCAAATCCGAATTTCGGTCGTTGAGTGGTCGTCAAGTCGAGAGTGGGGCGAGTCGATTCGGGTCTCGGTCGGCTGGAGTTCGCGACAAAGTGGTGGAGGCCGACGAGGATGCTCTGGATGTGACTGTCGTTGAGGATATCTCGCAGTCGCGTCGCAAGGAGGCCGCGAGCACTGCCCGTCAGGCGAAACGTGCTCACGTGGAGCAATCGACTCGTTGGGAAGGCAAACGTCAAACTCGCTCAGACGTTTGAAATGCCCCAGGGGAGCAAACGCCTGGCGGCTGATTCGCTTTCCACGTTCGTACGTAGTGGTCGCCCACTGCACGATGGGGAGGCTCGCCATAGCAAGAGTGCTGGAGAAATGCGTGGCCGCGGGCAAGCGCGGCCACGCACCCCGCACGACGGCGAGGACGCTGACGTGCCATGGGGCATTCTCCAGATCGGATTGGCGAGAGATCGCAATTACGAGGTCGATGCTAGGATTCTACGCAGCACCGGTCACAGTGGATACAAGAAAAACAACCGCAAGTAGGGTACTCTGTTCGGGGGGGGCGGGAGGGGGCTTGGAGCGGCCACGACAATCGCGCACGATGTCGGGCATGAAAACAACACTCAACCATCACCGTCGCGTCGCATTCATCTCTTCCCTAGACCGTCTCCGTCAAGCAGCCTGGGTTGCCCTGGCGGCTCTGTCGCTCGTTGGCTTGCATATGTCGCCAGGGGCTGGCGTGCATGCTCAAGAGACGCCCACCACTCCCGACTCGCTGACGCTTCCTGAGTCTGACGACGGATTGCCTGGCGTGGGGCCCATCCGACGCTACGACTGGTTTCGCAATCTGTGGAATCAAAAGCGAGCAGCTTGGTCGAAGGTCGTGGAGCGCGATCAGAAGGCGCTCGTTTTCCTGGGCGACTCCATCACGCAAGGATGGGGCGACGACCTGGGAGGTAGTTTTCCTGGAATCAAAGTGGCGAACCGCGGCATCAGCGGCGATACCACTCGCGGAATGCTCGTACGACTGGAAAAAGACGTGCTCGCTCTCCAACCCGCGGGCGTGGTTTTGTTGATGGGGACGAACGATCTGGAGGAAAAAGCGACGCCGGAAACCGTGGCGGCCAATTTCCAATTGATTATTACGGCGCTGAAGAAACACAACCCCAAGATGCCGATCATCGTTTGCCAAGTGTTTCCCAGTTCCGCATCGAAGTCGCGACCGGCCGACAAGATTAAGAAAGTGAACGAACTTTATGCGGCCGCCGTGAAAGGCGATCCGCAAGTGACCGTGATCGATACCTGGACCTTGTTCGCGGACGATAAGGGTGATGCGAAGGCCTCCGAGTTTCCGGACTTGTTGCATCCCAATAAGGCGGGTTACGCCAAGTGGGCCGCCGCGCTGCGTCCGATTCTTGCGACGTTGGACTTTGTCGAGACGAAGCCAGATGATTTCCAGGTGGAGCAGGGGTATGAGAGTTTATTCAATGGCCGCGATTTGACAGGCTGGGGATTCCGCGACCCGAAAACGTTGGCGGCTGGTTCAACGCTTGATGGGAAGACTGCGAGTGACGACGGGCGATACGTGGCGAAGAACGGTCGCTTGATCGTGACGACTCCACCCGAAGGGCGTCGCATTCAGCAGCTCTGGACGGCTCGCGAGTTTGCGGGAGACTTTACGCTGAAGCTGGAATTCCGAGCGACGCCAAACGCTGACAGCGGCGTCTTCATTCGCAAGCCGCAGCTTCAATGCCGCGACTATCCGCTTGCGGGTCCCTACAAGATGCTCGAAAAGTACCGAGCTCAGGACTGGAACGAGTTGGTTGTCGAGGTGCGAGGCAATGTGGCGAAGTGCACCTGCAACGGCGAAACGCTGGAAGCCGAGTTTAAACTACCGGACTCAGGACCCATCGGCCTGGAAGGCGACCGCGGCCAAATGGAATATCGCCGCATCCGCATCAAGTCGCGATAGAACGTTGCCTTTCTGCAACGTTGCCTTTTGCTCCGCAAAAGACGCATTTGACAGCTGCCTTTTGCTCCGCAAAGGCAGCGCTCAACCATCGCCCCGCGAGCGCCGTATCGCTGTGAAAACAGGCACTCGCACCCACAGCAAATTCTATCGTGTCCCAGCGTAACTCAACGAACAGAGTTCACGCTGGCCGTTGCTCTGCTGCCGACTCCGTCCGCTCCTTGCCTCCTATCCCCTGCCCCCCAAGCATGCTTGAGGGGCGGGGGGAGGAATAGACCACTATTCACTTACGGCAGGTCGATCGTGCGGAGATTCAGGACGCCGCCGTCAGCCTGGGCGACGATCACTGCTTGACCGTCATTCAGTTTGTCCAACTGAACGACGCCCACCAATTCCTTGATCGTCTCAAACGACTGGCCGCTCGTGCCGCCACCCTTCACCGGCTCGGTAATTCCTTCCGCTCGGCCAATATCCTGAGTGCTGATCTTCATCACGCCGCGAGCGCTATTGGCCATCAGCAGAAAATCCTTGCCGTCCTTCTGGTACGTGATCATGTCGAGCGGGCGGTTGCGATTGCCCAACTCGGCCACGGTCGTTCCTCGCACCTTCTTGCCCGCTTCCTTTTTGGCGGCTTCGATGCTGCCGACCGGGAAACGGACCAGCGGCGTGCATTGGAAGCCCGCCAACAGCGACGCCTCGCCATTCACCGTAAACGGCACGAACGCGCGAACCGGAGCGTAATCCTCCAGCTTGCCGTGAGCGCCATGGTAGAACTCGATCGTCGTGCCCGACTCGCCGTCCGCGAACGGGAACGGCAACTCGCGTACGATGGCCGGCGCCTTCGAGTTGCTCAGGCCCGAAACGATCACCTTGCCGTCCGCGAAGATCAGGTCAGTGATCGACTCATCCCGCCGATTCATCTTTCGCGGACCCTGCTCGACCACTTTGTCTTCGGGCGGATTCGACAACTGAGCCTTGAGAAACGGAACGTCCGTTAGCGACACTTCGGACAAACCTTGAGCATCCAGCTTCACGAGCGCCGGCCGTGTGCCCGCCGTAACGGAGAAGAACACATTGCCGCTCGCCGGATTCACTGCCAAATCGTTCAGCGTGGTCTGCTGAGGACTCGACTTCAACAGAGTGGCGAGTTTTTCGTGGAGACTTTCGATATTCCACTTAGACTTAGCCGGCTCGCCTTTCGCGTCGCCCGTCGAGATGGCGAAAACCGCCGCCTGCTTGGTATCGCCAACGAACAAGATGCCGTCAGGCCCGAACGCCAACTGACCCGCCGACTGTAGTTCGGCGTTTCCCTTCTTCAAACCCCATTTGTCCGCGGCATGGCTCGAACCAATCGCCGTCCACACCAATGCCGCCGCCAATGACCAGAAGACCAGTCTGCGCATCGCTCGTTCCTCCCCGGAAGAGAATGTAAGAGGTCGAAATGTCGACGCGACCCCTGACGGACCCAACGCGGGCACCCGCGCTCCATGAAGCCGCAGTCGACGCGTTATTAACTTGGCAGAATCCACGACTCGCCGCAACCAGTTTTCGAGCCAATTGCCGAGTCACCGCCGCTCACCATCAGCGATTACCGAAATCAACCACGGTCCGTTGAACTCCGTAGAGTGCGTTCCCTACTGCAATCGGATCATTCACCTTCAGCCAGGGAATTCAGAAGTCCAACGACACCCCATGCTCGTGTCGCTTCGTCTCCTCTTTCTCTCCCCCTATTTCCTCCCCCTTCCGTGCCCTTTCGTGTCCTTCCGGTCATTCCGTGGCCGAAACTGGGGCCGAAACTGGGGCCAGTACTTGTACGCGGTGCGGCTGATCATCTCGCAAAGCGAGATGGCTACTTTGATGGCTACTTCGATGGCTACATCAGGCCTATTCAGCGGCACAGCGCCCAGGTGGAGTCGTAATCGCGGATCGATTCGCTGGCGCCTAGGCCCGTCACACAGCACGCGCCCGTGGCCGCGGCTAGCCGACCGGCTTGAGGTAGTGGGAGGTTACGGACCAAACCCGCAATCAGGCCCGCGTAAAACGAGTCGCCCGCGCCTGTCGTGTCGATCACAGGCCCAGGCGGCGAAACCGGGGCGATCCAATGGACCTGACCATCGGGTCCACTCAACACGGCGCCTCTTTCCCCTAACTTGACGCCCAGCGTTGCTCGCGGCGCGAATCGTCGATAGACCTCCAGGATACGTAACGGATCCGACTCGCCCGTCTGTCCGCTCGCCTCGGCGTGACTCGGAACATACATGTCCAAATGAGGGAGGATTCGGTCGAGCGGTTCGAGTTGACCGCCGCCATTGGTGGTGTCGAGTGCGGTGAGGCATCCCTGTTGTCGAATTGCCGCCAGGACCTCGGGCAGGTCCGCCTCGAGCAATGGCAAGAGGTTGTAGTAACCAATCAAGGCATAGCGACTACGACGAAAGCAAGCGAGTCGGTCGAGCAGGAACGGGCGGTCGATTGTCTGCGAGGCGCCTGCATGGAACGCAAAAGTATGCTCGCGATCCCGCCCCACCATGACCAACGTGACACTGGTTGATCGAGTTGCGTGGACCGCTAGTTCCGAGGTATCGATGCGTTCGGCTGCCAATTTGCGACGAATCGACTGTCCCCAATCGTCTTTACCCACTAGGCCCACCGCGGCCACTTGCAGACCTAAGCGAGCGAGTGCGATGCCAGCATTCGGCACAATACCGCCCGTGACGGCTCGAATGGTTTCGAGCGGGACGAGTCCTCGACCGCCTAACGGCTCATCCAATGGCAAGGGGCCCGCGACAATGTCCAGGCAAGTCTCGCCGCACACCACACAGTCGATTGGTTTCATCAGTTACACTGTCCTCGCGCTTGTGCATGACCAAGTACGACTGACACACTGCTCACGGATTCGCTCATGGAAAAGACCTTCGACGCCAAGATTGCTCGCATTCTCGCCGATTCCTCCTGCCCCGATTTTATCTTGGCGGACGCCAAAGACCCCGACATGGGTTTTGGGCTCGCCGCGCCTGGCCGAGTGCGTAATGCCGCTCCCGATCAACTTCCATTCCGTTCGCTCGAGCAATTTCGACAGTCGATCCGTGAAATCGTTCAAGAGCAACTGGTCGACATTATGCTGATGAGCGTTTCGGTGAGCGATCAGCTGACGATCCGCGAACGCCTGTTCGACAACAGCCCCGTCACGCCCGCGATCCGAGCGAACGATACCACCGACATCTGGCTTGGCGAAAGCGGTAACTACAAACATCAGCCATCACTCTCCTTCCAGACGACGACCATCGACCACGCTCAATGCGGCAAATGGTCGTGCACTCCCGCCGAACGTCGACTCGGCGTCGACCTGGGCCTCTATTCGATCACTTTCAACAACGACGCGATGCTCGACCGCGAGGCGGTGGAACGTTATCGAACGTTTCGCATCGAGGCGGAACAGAAGGGATTTCGCCACTTTCTGGAAGTGTTTGCTCCCAACGCACCGACGCACGCCGTCGCCGACGAAGCTCGCTTCGTCAACGATTCCATCGTGCGGACGCTGGCCGGCGTCCCGCGAGCGGGTCGGCCGCTCTTCTTGAAAATCCCCTACTACGGCGCCCGAGCCATGGAGATGCTGGTGCACTACGACCCGACGCTCATCGTCGGCATTCTTGGCGGGTCCGCCGGCACCACTCATGATGCCTTCCGCATGCTATGGGAAGCGAAGAAGTATGGCGCTCGAGCCGCATTGTTCGGTCGAAAAATCAACAACGCGGAACATCAATTGTTGTTCCTGCGCACCATGCGAGCGGTCGCCGACGGATTGCTCGGCGCCGCCGAAGCGGTGAAGGCTTACCATGGGGAATTGCAGAAAGCAGGCATTCCTCCCCATCGATCGCTCGAAGATGATTTGGTTTTGACGCAGTTGTAGTTCACACGGTGCGTTTTAACCGGGCGTGCGAAGATCCATTGCGGTGGTGAAGTCATCCATCGCCCGGTTCGACGCACCCTACGTCTACGTCCATGGTGAAAATAACTCACTCGGTTTGCGGTTATTTCTCCGCGCCTTCCAGTGGCAGACGCATGACTAAACCCGCGAACCGTGGCGTCTTGGATTCCACGCCGAATGTGCCGTGGCAAGTCAGGCAGCCGGCGGAGAGCGGGATGGCTTGGGCGCGGCGGTAAAAGCCGCCCTCGACTGCCTCGTAGTCGTCTTTGCCATCGCGGATGGCTTGAGCGGCTGCTCGTTCAAACGCATCCTTGGGTTCGTGAGGGATGCTCATCGTACGAGCGTTCACGCCAATCCAGCGAGACTGGATGTTGCGCTGACGCTGCATTTCTTCGAACACATCTTCCATTGCGCGAGCGGGAACGGTGGAACGATCACTGCGAAAGTACCGCTCGTGCATGACGTCGAGCGTCACGGCGTAAATGGAGTGCACTAACTTGGCTTGTTCGCGCGCGGCCTTCACCGCGGGCGACTTCAATACCTGATCGTCGGTCACACTCTTCCCCGCTTCGTCGCCTCGTAATGCCGCGACGACAAGCAGTACGCCTAGGATGCTCGCCGAGACCACTCGGCGCCCCGGACGCGACGCTGAAAGAGCCGCAAGGCTTCGCGGCGAACGGATCGACTTCATTTCCAATACTCCGGTAAATCGGTCTTGGTGTCGCGCAAAATCTCCCGAATCACTCGACGGTCCGCCGTCGACAAATGAGCATACTTGGCTGCCGATGGATTGAGTGTGGGAGAATCTTCCACCTTTTCGCCATTGGATGCATCGCCGTTCGCCAGACTTGCGGCAGCAGCGGGCGAGGCCGTTAAGACTTCCCAAAGACGGCGATAAATCAGATCCTTCATCGGACGAGGTAATTCCTGGAACGCTCGCGAATAGATCAAGTAACTGCAAGGGTGCTTGAACATGCGAGTCCGCAGGTCGAAGTCGCGCAAAGAACGTCCCTGACGGTCCCTTGGACCGCGCGCCGAGAACTCGGCGGTAAACCCTGATCGTCCAACGACAGGGGCGGTCAGTTTCAGTTCGCCCGTGAACAACAGGTGCTCGACCACCGACTCCGCCGACTCTCGCAGTCGAAACTCGGTTTCCTTGGAGATGCGATCATCCGCCGAAGTTTCCGGTCGTCCAGCCTCGCGGTTCGCCTGCTGCTCCTCGTACAAGAGACCACGAGTGACGAAATTTGCTCGAGTGATGCGGTTGTGAAGATTCGCTTGATGTTCCAGGACCATGAGGGCGACGATGTCGCTATGGCCGGTTAAGGCGGCGGAAGGTTCTAGCCAGCGGCTCAGGTCTTCAGCGTTCGCGCCGGCGTCTAGATTGAGTTGTTGCGGATCGTCCGAGCGACGGACGAGCAAATTGCCAAGATGACGTTGGTCGCCGTGCTCGCCCGTCACGTACCAGCCACCCCACCGTTCTTGGAACGGACTGCCATGATCGGTCAGGTACGAGCGTCCGCTAGCAACTTGATGACCGTCGGGCGCGGTGTGCACCGAACGGACCATGTGGCCGGGCACATCGCGAGTCAGCATGGAACCATGGCACTGGAGGCATTCGTACGTGTGACGCTGAAACCGAGGCCGCTCGAACGGTCGCTGCTCCAGCAGATAGAAATTGGTGCCCAGTTGCGGGTCGACCGCGGACAGCTCGATGTGCCCGCCTTGGACCCAGCCGACATAGGCATCGTCGCTGAAATAGATGGCTCGCGGAGTTCGCGGCGAAATATGCTTGACTTGCAAACTAGTCTTCGAGAAGACCAAGACCTGCGACGATCGGGGGATTTCGAGTTTTTCGAGTAACGAAGGGAGGTAACCGAAACGTTCGTCGAATTCTAGTTGTTCGCTCCCCTCCTTCAAACGCTTCTGCAGTCGAGAAACCACATCTTCGGGCTTCGCCTTCAGATAGTCGATCGGCGGCTTCTCCAACTCGAACTGCGCCCCAGCGGTCACCGCGAAAACGGAGAGCAACAAGAACAGCGCCGCCGTCGCCGACCCCCGAAACGGAGCGTGACACAATCGCAATCGCTGGTACTGGCCATGGAGCCATGCGGATGGAACGCTGCACGGTCGACAGAGTTTGTCCACGGGCGGGCTCGCGGTTCGAGTGTGTTGAGGCGGGCGGGAACGAGCGGACATCTTAAAGATGTATATCTGGATATAACTATCCAATTTATCGGCTCAAGTCAAGCCTTTGTGGAGTGAATCGAGCGTGTTGTCATAGGTACGACGGACTTCCAGTGCGTCGTACGGAGCCTCGAGCACACTCGGATCGCCCTCATTCAGTCAGCCCTAGCCCGACTCGTACCACGAACTCCACCCCCGCGCTCCATTCGTGCGATTCGAGCAATTCGTGGTCAAATTACCACCGATGGGCTCGCGGCGAAGTTTACCGCGGGGCGAGGGGGAAGTGGGTGGACCACGAATCGCACGAATTTCACGAATCTGGAGGAAGAAGGGGATTTGTTGAGGCGCCTCGCGCACCTTGGAATCGCCCTTCTCTCAGCCAGTCATGGCTAGTCGCATGTCACGGACCCAGCTCTGACATCCTATTCGTGCGATTCGAGCAATTCGTGGACAAATTCTCCACCGTCAGGTTCAAATCAATCCCCGCTCGACGCTTGCCGGTTTAAGCCGACATCACGAACCGGGCGCTGTCCATCTAGTTGGTGGTGTGAGAGGCCTTTCTGATATCGATAGCGATTGGAGTGATTGGAGAATTAGTGGTGACTTTGACGATAAGACGGAGTCGAAACAGGCGTTTCCACTTGGCTCGAATTGCGCAAATACGCTCATGTCCGCATTTCTCCGACTTTGCCTTGTTCTCCACAATCACCAGCCCATCGGCAACTTCGACGGAGTTTTCGAGCAGGCTTACCAGGACAGTTACCTACCTTTCCTGGACGTCTTTGAGCGGTATCCGGAGGAGTTGCGGATCTCGCTGCATACCAGCGGGCCGTTGATGGAATGGCTCGCCGAGCGGCATGCCGATTACCTCGACCGAGTCGCGCGGCTGGTCGAACGGGGGCGGATCGAGATCATTGGTGGGCCGTTTTACGAGCCCATTTTGACCATGATTCCGTCGCGTGACCGAGTGGGACAGATCCGCGAGTACACGCAATGGCTATCCGAACGTCTGGGCGCCAAGGTGCAGGGCATGTGGATGCCCGAGCGAGTGTGGGAGCAGTCGTTGACCAGCGATTTGGCGACGGCGGGGATGGCTTACACCATCCTGGATGACTTTCATTTCAAGAACGCGGGGTTGGGCGACGAGCAGCTGCACGGCTATTACGTCAGCGAAGACAACGGGCAGTTGTTGAGTGTGTTTCCGGGGAGCGAGCCGTTGCGGTACACGATTCCGTTCGCGCCCCCGCAGCAGACGATCGATCACTTGCGCGGCATTCATGCTCGACGCCAGAACTCCGTCGTTGTATTCGGCGACGATGGCGAAAAATTTGGCACTTGGCCCGACACCAAGCGTCATGTGTATGAGGATGGCTGGTTGCGGTCTTTCTTCGACACGCTGCTGGCCAACCGAGACTGGCTGCGAGTCACCACGCTCGCCGAATCGGTGGCGAATGTGGCGCCGCTGGGCAAGATCTATTTGCCGGACGGCAGCTATCGTGAGATGACGGAATGGGCGCTGCCGGTTGCTCGGCAGAACGAGTACGACGAGGTGGTGCATGAGATTGAGTCGGATCCGCGCTGGCCGCGATTGAAACGCTTCGTGCGCGGCGGATTCTGGCGAAACTTCAAGGTGAAGTATCCCGAAGCGGACGAGATGTACTCGCGGATGATGATGGTGAGTCAGCGGCTGGCGGAGCTGACGGAGCAGACGACGAGCGGACAAGGTGCGAGCGGACAAGGTGCGACTGCCGATGGCGGTCGATTGTCCGGCGACTCCGCGTCGATGGAGTCCGCATCACGCGACGAGTCGTTGCGGTGGGCTCGACGAACACTGTATCGAGCTCAGTGTAACTGTGGATATTGGCATGGAGCGTTTGGCGGCATCTATCTGCCTCACCTGCGCAACGCGGTTTATAACCAACTGATTGCCGCCGACAATTTGCTGGACCAAGCAGCCGGCCGTCAGGGGCCTCATGTCGAGATTGTGCACGACGACTTTAATCTCGATGCGCGTCCCGAGGTCAAGTTGACGAACGACCAACTGGTGTGTCTGATCGCGCCGGCGGCGGGCGGACAGATCTACGAATTGGATGTTCGCGCCATCTGTCACAATCTGGCCGCGACGTTAACGCGTCGACCGGAATCGTATCACCGCAAGGTGCGAGCCGGCGCGAATGGCGGCGGCGGAGATGTGGCGAGCATTCACGATCGAGTCGTCTTCAAACAAGCGGGACTCGATCAACGCCTGCAATACGATCGCTTTCCTCGCAAGACGTTGCTCGATCACTTCTACGATCTCCACGTGACCGCGGACGAGATCGCAACGGCTCGAGCCGAACCGCGCGGCGATTTTGCGCAAGGAATTTACGACGCGCTCATTCGTCGCGGCGGCTCGCGCATGCAGGTGTTGCTCAGTCGTCGAGGCCTGGCGCAGGGGGCGTCCATCCGAGTGACCAAGGGAGTGACGCTCGAAGCCGGCAGCCCGACTTTGGAGATTTCTTATTTGCTGGAAGGGCTGCCGACCGATCGAGAACTCCATTTTGGCGTCGAGTTTAATTTCGCGGGAATGCCCGCTGGGCTTGAGGATCGCTACTTCCATGGGGCGGCGGACGAGCGATTGGGGCATCTGGGGATGCGGCTCGACCTGCCCGACATCCGGCGTCTGGGGCTGGTCGATCAATGGCTGGGTATTGATGTCGTTTGGGAGGCGGATCGTCCTACCGGCGTGTGGACGTTCCCGGTGGAATCAGTGAGTCAATCGGAGGGTGGGTTTGAGTTGGTGCACCAGTCCGTGGTGGTGCATCCTCATTGGCGAATACGAGGCGATTCGCAAGGACAGTGGAGCGTCACGATGCGGTTGACCGCCGACACTCGGCTGGCACAAGAACGCCGTGGTCGTGCGGCGGCTTGAGCTCGCTCTTCCTGCGTAATTGTCGCTCAAATTGCAGAGATCCTTATATTATTCGAGGCAAATCGCGCTGACGCACGTTATCTCATGACTTCGAACCCTGCGGTTTTTGGCCGCGATCATCGCGACGGGAACGGCTGGTTCGTTGGGAGGCATTCAGATGGGCACTGGCGGAAACGGACGGAATGTGAGTCGGCGAGTTCGTTGGTCCGGTAAGGCATCGCGAAGTGCCTCGCGACGTGGCTCGCCGCGTGGGCGGATATCGAAGAGTCGGCAAGCGATGGGCGAGCGTCTCGAGTCGCGCGACCTGATGGCGACCTTCGCCTACAACTCGGCGTATCTGGAAGCCACGCTGACCGATCTGCTGACAGGGGAGTCGGAAATCGTGCGTTTGAGTGGTTCGGTGGCGGGCGAAGTTTCCTCGGTGGTCGCCCCACTGACGCTCGACGAATCGTCTCAATCACTCACTTCATTGTCGCTGTCGGGGGTCGAGCCGAATCGGTTTGGTATGCTCTCCATGACGCTTAATCCCCAGTCGCCGACCGTGGGGCGAGTGGTGGAGCAGTCGAACTTGACGCCGTCTTCCCTGGAGTTTCCGGCGACGAGTCAGTTGGATTTGGATTTCGTCCTGGAAATCACTCGTTTCGATACTCCGTTCGCCCAGCCCGTCGCGTTGACGCCCGCCGGAGCGGTGCGGATCGAGGCAGGGGTGAGCCAATCGGCGACCGGCTTGAACGATACATTCCACTCGCGCGCACGCACCATCTACTTGACCGACACGCCGGCGGGCTCGCCTGTTTACTCGTTGAGTGACTTCGCGTTTTCCTTTCAGGCCGAAATGGGGAAGATCTCTGGCCAGAAGTTCAACGATGCGAATGGCAACGGAAAACGTGATTCTGGCGAGTTGGGTTTGAATGGCTGGGCCGTGGCGATGGTCGACCAAAATGGCGGCGACGCAAATGTCGTCGACATTCAAGCAACGCATGATATCGATTGGAATAACGATCAAGTCATCGACCCCGAGACCGAACGAGGTTGGTATGTGTTCGAGTCGTTGGCGCCGGCCAAGTATTTCGTGACGGAGGTGGGGCGAGCGGGTTGGAAGCAGACCGCTCCGCTGGAAGTTCCGAGCACGCTATGGCCCGATTCGCTGCCGTTCGAGGGTTGGATCGGAACAGTGATTCCGCGGGCGAGCACGGAGCGGGCGGCAGTCGTGCTGTCGATCGATTGGCCCGATGATGGAAACCTGGATGGTCAGGTGGATGAACGAGTGATCGTGGGCGTGGATGGCGGCGATGCTCGATTTGGCGTCGGGGCGCCGTCGCTTCAGCCTGGGAACATGTTCAGTGCCGCGCCGCTCGAACTCGGCAGCTATGAACTGGTGGGTCAGTCGCGACATGGTCAAGTGATGATGACGGGAGGGGACGGCGACGTCGACTTCGCGAGCGGCGTTGAGTCGAGCCTGGGGCAGGTCGCGCAGAGAACAGATAATCCGTCGCTCGCCGACGCTCATCTACAACTCGACTTCACCTTGGCGATTAGTGCCTTCGATGAACTCGGGCTCTCCTATCTGCGGCCCGAGACGCCCGTCTCCGTTCAAGCCGTGGTGGATCGTTTGCCGCTGGATGGTTTTGTGCTTTCCTCTGCGAACCCCGTCGCGTTGGTCGACGATCAATTGGCGACGCGAGCGCGATTGGTGGGAGTGGAGTGGGTCTTTTATCAAGAGGAAACGCTCGAGGTGGCGTCCGGGTACGATTTGCCGTTGTCGCTCGGACGCGAGTATCGCTCGGCGAATCTAGGAAACCAGGAACAGATACCGTCGTCTTTCGGAGTCGATTTTGGCGATGCGCGATTCTCGCTCCTCGTCCCTGGGTATCCAACGACTTTGGCCGACGATGGGGCAAGGCATGCCATCGATGGCTTGTTGTACCTGGGTGCGAAGGTGGACGCCGAAACGGATGGCGCTCCTAGCGACATGGCGCTGGGGGACGATGGTTCGGCGAGCGACGACGAGGATGGAGTCGCGTTCCACGGCGCGGCGGTCGCTGGCGAGACGCTGACGCTGACCGTAACCGCCTCGCGTCTCGGACAACTCGACGCCTGGATCGACTTCAACGCCGACGGCGATTGGAACGACGACGGTGAGCAGGTGTTCGTGAGTCAGACGCTGGTGAGTGGCGAGAATGAACTGACGATCCCGATTCCCGCCGATGCGTTGGCGGGAATCACTTACTCGCGTTTCCGGCTGAGTTCTTCCGGCGGGCTTTCGGTCACGGGTGCGGCGTCGGACGGCGAAGTCGAAGATCATGCGCTGGTCATCCACGCGACGACGCCTCCCTTGCGTGATTTTGGCGATGCCAACAACGACCTGCCCGACCTGTTTCCAACACGCGAGTCCGAAGGGGGCGCCTGGCACTCGCTCACCTCGGGCCATTACCTGGGCGACTTTGTCGACGGAGAAATCGATGGCACATCGACGCTATCCGCCAACGGCGATGACATTGATGGTTTGGCGGACGAGGATGGCGTGCGAGTGATCGAGGCCTTCGAGATCGGAGGGTCGGGAGAGTTGGAAGTTCGCGCATCGTTGCCGGGTTACCTTAACGCCTGGATCGACT
Organism: Pirellulales bacterium; assembly: GCA_046349915.1. Lineage (GTDB taxonomy): Bacteria > Planctomycetota > Planctomycetia > Pirellulales > Pirellulaceae > CAIXSC01. The sequence continues at coordinate 553,467 of JAXMBL010000006.1, forward strand.
TCAATCAGGATGGCGACTGGGACGACGCGGGCGAGTACGTCATTGATGCTCGGCTGCTGGATCAAGGCGCGAATCGCCTTACCATCGCCGTACCTACTGAATTAGATGGCGCTCGTCCTTCCGCTCGCACCCCCGCACGTTTCCGATTTACCGAGGACCCCACGGAAGGTCGAACACCGGGAGGCGGTGCGTCGACGGGGGAGGTCGAAGACCATCTGTTGTCGATCTCGTATCCAGTGGTGAATGTCGCCGTGGGCGCCTGGAATCTGGCGCTGGGACTCTCCGTGACGGCCAACGCCGCGCCCGGCATTGTTGGTCTGTCGACTTCGCCGCTGGAATCCGACTCGCTCGATCCACGCTTCAGCCAACTTGCCGCCCAGACTTTCTTCTACCGACTTGCTGGTGATTCCGGAGAATCGTCGCTCGATAGTCTTCAATTCATGAGCGCTCAGGTCGACTACGCGGGCTCGCAGGTCGTGGTCCGCTATGGCGATCCCGCGAAATTTGATCCGTTGGAAGTAGTGGTGTTCTACACTCTCAGTTCATTCGATGCGAATTCCATTACGATCGACGAACTGGTGGTGATTACCAATCTCACGCCCGACCCGCTCTCGCTCGCGTGGTTCGCCTTCGCGGACGCGAATCTGAACGGCGCCTTCGGCGATCACGATTCAGCGGTGGCGGAATCAAACTCGTCGTTTCTCCAGACGGGGCAGTTGGGAAGCCAATTGCAAATTACAGTCGCGAGCGAGCCGTTTCCCGAGGCCTATGAACTGGCGGGGGCCGCCGGATTGCAGGCAAGTCTCACCGATACATCACCGACCGATTTGGGCAATTCGCCGGGAATCGGGGTCGCGACCTCGGACGATGACATCGCGCAAGCTTTGCAGTGGAACCTGACGCTGGGCGTCACCGACGACGATCGCACCACTTTGCTGAACGTCGTGAAGGTCTTTCAAGTGACGCCAGTCGTCTCGCCGGAGGGGCAAACACTCGCGGGCGCGTCGGGCGGGGCGACTGCAGGTGGAGCTGCCGCGGGAGGGTTGTTGGGGGCCGGTGTGTGGGGCGGTGAAGCTGGCAGCGCTGGGGCGGGCAGCGTAGGGACGCCTGGACCAGCCGACTGCCGCGGGCTCTGCATCCTCGACCCCGCGGTGGCCGTGGGATACGACTTCGTCAGCCAAACCGGCAACCTGATTGCGGAAGTTACCTTGCCGTTCGGCTTCGGGGACGATCAGTACCTGTTGCAATGGCCCGACGGATTGGGCGGCTGGAATGACGTCGATGTTCAGGCCGGGCAAACCTACAGCTTCCTTGGTCATATTCCGTCAGGAGCGAGTCATTTTCGCGTGCTGGGCATCGAGCCCACCGAGGGCATCGATCCACTGGACCCGCTTGGTTTCCCCACGCTTCTCCGCTTTGTGAATCCCCTGGCTGACTGGAAGGTGCAGATGACCGCGATTCCCGATCGCGTGTATGTCGACCCCACGGGAGGCTGGGGCGAAGAGGTGAATGTTCGCGAGTTCGGGCTGATCGAATTAGGAGACATTGTCACCTATCGGCCGGGTCAGTCCGACGAAGTGGCTGGGCTGCGGTTCGGCGAGTCGGCGTTTGCCAATCGCGCCGCGGCTCTTGCCTATCTCGACTCGTTGGACATCAGCAGCCTGACGGAGATTGTCGACGTCGCGGTCGACATGGGAGATGCACCCAACTCGTACGGCACCTTGTCTGTCGACAACGGACCAACTCACGTGATTGGCGCCTTGTTTCTCGGGAACGCCGTCGACGCGGACGCGGACGGTCAACCGACGGCGAACGCCGACGGCGATGACACTAATGGAGTGCTGGACGAAGACGGCGTCGCGATGCTGAACAACTGGCAGGCGGGCGGCACGGCCGAGTTGCGAGTGACGACAAGCGCCGCCGGAGTGCTGAATGCTTGGGTTGATTGGAATGACGATGGAGACTGGAACGACGCGGGCGAGCAGGTTTTTGTTGACCGGGCGCTCTCGACAGGGCCTTCGCTGCTGTCGTTCGCCATACCGATAAATGCCGTGGTTGGACAGACGACGTATTCTCGGTTCCGCCTGAGCAGCCAGACCGGGTTGGGACCAACGGGGACGGCGGCCGACGGCGAGGTGGAGGATTACGTTGTCCCCGTGGTCGCCGCCGTCAGTCGCGCCGAGACCGTGTATCCGGCTTCGCAGGCCGAGATCGTGCTGCGGATTCCTGGGGGGACGGAATTGACGATTCCTCTTGTGGGCTCGTCCAGCACGCAACTACTGACCTCGGATACCGGTTCGGCGGCCGATTCGGATGGCGACCAGAAGGATGACGCGGCCCAAGAGCTGAAGTCCCTCGTTTTCCGCGGATGGTCGTCTTTGGGGCGAGTGGATGTGAGCCTGCTGTCGACGCCTCGCTCGTTGGGACGCATCGAAGAGACCGTCAATCTTGTTCCAGGCATCCTCGATATCACTCCGTTCTCCATCGCGGGGACGGCGACAAGCTTCTACGACGTTTATCTCCAGATCACGGTGACCAATGGGGCGACGGTAAATACCTACCGCACTCCAACCCCCGCTCGGTTGACGGGAAATGTCAGCGGCGATCCGACGTTTTTGGGCGAGTTATTGACGGGCGCCAGCGGCGTGGGATTGGTCGATACGAACGGCGCGGCGACCAATTTTGTGTTGGTAAGTCAGTCCTACACGCCTAATCCCCTCCGGCCCTGGCATAACATTGGCAACCGACTCGATGTGGATAACAGCGGCGAGGTGGTGCCGTTGGACGCGCTGCTCGTGATCAACGAGCTGAACAACCCGTTCTATTCCATCAGCAACCAGTTGCCCGCGCCGGTCAATCCCTTGCTGCCACCCCCGCCGTACCTGGACGTCAGCGCCAGCGGATCGATCGAACCGCTCGACGCCCTGCTGGTGATTAACTTCTTAAACGGCGTCGATGGCGAGGGGGAGGAGCAAGAGACCGTTGCGGAAACGGTCGTTGAGCCCGATGGCCAAGTCGAGCTGACTACGATGACGGTCGACGACGAGCCGGATTCTGGGCTGTTGTCGGTGAGTAGCGTTGATTCCCCTGCCAGCGAAGGAGACGTTTCTCTGTTTTCCGCTCACGGCGCCAGAGATCGTCGTGGGGCCGCGACGGGGGGGATGACCCCGGCTGGGCGGCGAGCTCGTTGGGAAGCCTGGGTCGCGTATTGGTCGGCCGTGGGTAGGGATTCGGATGAGGGCGGTACGACTTCCCGCTTCCGTCGCTCGGGGCCAGGCGGGCGATTGACGAGCGATTTGTGGCGGGACCCGGTATCTGAATCGGTCGTGGATCTCCTAGCAAACTCGCAAACGATTGACCCTGATCTGGACGCAACTTAGAGTAAATGGCTCGGCGGACGTTCGGGCCGCGGGAAGTCGTCCTTTTCGGCGAGGTTGTACAGCGCGTCTGACGGCGCGCGCTCTGGTAGCGAGAGACGTAGCGAGTGGCGTGGCACGTATGAGCCGCGGTTGGGAGTAGTATGCTGGCGAAGCGAGTGATTCCGTGTTTGGATGTCGACCGAGGTCGGGTAGTGAAGGGGACCAATTTCCTCCACCTGCGCGACGCGGGAGATCCGGTCCAAGTCGCTGCTCGGTACGAGGAAGAAGGAGCGGACGAGCTGGTATTCTTGGACATTACGGCCAGCCATGAGACTCGCGGGATCATGATTGACGTCGTCCAGCGGACGGCGGAACAGGTCTTTATGCCGCTGACGGTCGGCGGCGGAATTCGCTCGATCGACGACATCCGAGCGCTGTTGAACGCAGGCGCCGACAAGGTGTCGATCAACTCGGCGGCCTGCCGTAATCCCGAGTTTGTACGGGAGGCGGCCAAGCGATTTGGCAGCCAATGCATCGTCGTGAACATCGATCCCAAGCGAGTGCAGCGGGATGGACGCGAGGTGTGGGAGGTGCACATTAATGGCGGGCGCTTGCCCACGGGGCTGGAAGCCGTTCCCTGGGCTCAGCGGGTCGAGGAATTAGGGGCGGGGGAGATCGTGTTGACCAGCATGGATTGCGACGGCACGAAAGATGGCTACGATTTGGAGATTACGGCGGCCGTTTCGGCGGCGGTGACGATTCCCGTGGTGGCGAGCGGCGGGGCGGGGCGCCCAGAGCATCTGGCGGATGCCATTCTGCGGGGGCGAGCCGACGCGGCGCTGGCGGCCAGCATTTTCCATTTCGGCGAATACACGATTCGAGAGACGAAACAAGTGATGGCGGCTCGGGGAATCCCGGTCCGACTATGATGACGGGATCGATGGGAAGTCCGTATCGATGGGATTGCGGAAGGCCGTTATCAGTATTCTTGGCAGTAAGGCTTATCAGGAACGCGAAACATGTCCACCGACGAGCTGGCGAAGGTAGATCCGAAGTTGGCGGCGACGAAAGTGGAGATTCACGGCAAGGAAGAAGACGACTTTGTCGCTCGGTATTCGCACAAGAAGCGGGAGCTGGAAGTCGACCGGTACTTCCGCGCGCTGGTGAAGTTGGAGGGAAGCGACTTGCACATGAAGGTCGGGCGACCGCCGATGGTGCGAAGCCGCAACGAACTGAGACCGCTCAACCGACCTCCGATTGACGACGAGGAGATGACGGCGTTGCTGGTGCCGTTGATGTCGGATCGTCACCGCAAGATCTTCGATGAAGAAGGGGGCGCGGACTTTTCGCACACTTGCGATGTGGATGGAGTGACGTGGCGATTCCGCGTGAACTTGCTCCAGCAGTTCGGCCACATGGGGCTGGTCGCTCGTCGCGTGAATAACAAGATTCCTGACTTCAAGGGCCTTTTCTTGCCGCCGGCCATGGAGTCGCTCTGTCACTTCGACCAGGGCATGATCCTATTGGCGGGCGTGACGGGATCGGGCAAAAGCACGACGATCGCGTCGATGTTGAATTACGTCAATCAGCGGGAACGAGTGCATATTCTCACGCTGGAAGACCCGATCGAATTCGTTTTTACCGAAGACAAGGCGCTGATCAATCAGCGCGAGGTCGGCGTCGACGTGAAGGACTTCAAGATCGGCATGAAACACGCCGTGCGTCAGGACCCTGACATCATGCTGGTGGGAGAAATGCGTGATGAGGAAACGTTTATGACGGCCATTCACGCCGCCGAAACGGGGCACTTGGTGTTCGGAACCATTCACGCGTCGAGTTCTCCCTCGACGATCGGTCGTATTCTCGACTTGTTCCCCGAGGAAATGCACAACGCGATCCGCAGCGCCATCGCGTTCAATATGAAGGGAATTGTCGCGCAGAAGTTATTGAAGTCGATCCGACCGGGCGTGCCACGCGTGCCAACCTGCGAGATCATGACGTTCAATCCGACGATTCGCAAATTGATTCTAGAGGGACAAGACCACAAGCTGCCGGACGCGATCCGCATCGGAGCAGCGGACGGCATGCAAGACTTCACGATGAGCCTGAAACAGCTGATCGATGACGGTCTGATCGATCGTCCAACCGCTTTCGAAGTCGCGCCGAATCCCGACGCGCTCAAGATGGCGCTCAAGGGCATCAACGTGTCGAACCCCGGCATTCTCTAGTGCTCGACCTCGGGGGTATGAAGCACTGAGATTGGGAAACGCCAACAAGCGAAGTTTGCAGATATTGATTCCACGTCACCCACGGACCCGCATCTCAACTCGGAAACGATCGACGTCGCATGGCCAAGAAACAAGAAGAAGTTCAGAAGCTGCCGCACGAGTATTTCCCGCCGATTACCTTCACGCCGGCGGGACCCGATAACGCGACTCAACAGGGGACGTTGATCCAGTTGCGGCAGTCGCCGTTCTTCACGTTCACGATGGCCTTGCTATCCGAGACAGTGGCTAGGCGGTCTGATCTGGCCATGCTGGATTACACTCGCGACGCCGTGTCCCGGCGAATTTTCGTCGACGGGTTTCCCTATGAATTGCAGCCCCAGGATCGGCAAACGGGCGATGGGATGCTGGCTTGCCTGAAGAAGTTGGCGAACCTGAATCCGACGGAACGGCGAGCGAAGCAGGAAGGGCGTTTCACCGCGGAGTGCTTGGGAGGCAAGTACAACGTCTTCCTAACGACTCAAGGGGTGCCGACGGGCGAGCGAGTCGTCATCAAGTTCGCTCCCAAGAAATTCCCCTTCGCGACGCTCGAAGATATCGGCATGCGCGACAAGATGCGCGACCAATTCAAGAGCATCATCAATCGGCCCGAGGGATTGGTGGTCTTTTCGGCCCCGCCAGGCGGTGGACTCACCACATTGTGGAAGGTTGGTCTGGAGGCGGCCGACCGATTTGTCCGCGACTTTGTGCTGATCGAAGACAAGGCATCGACGGACGAAGAGATCATCAATATCAACTCGAATAAGTTCGATGCGGCGGCGGGCGAGACGCCGATGACGATCCTACCCAAGATTCTGCTGAAACAGCCCGATTCGCTGGTGGTTCCCGAGTTCATGACGCCGGAGACCGCCGAACTGATGTGCAAGCAGATCAACGACGAACACAAAATGGCGATCACTCGCGTTCAGGCGCGGGACTCGGTGGAAGCTCTTTTACGGGTGATGCAGACCTACAAGATACCGGCCGCGGACTACGCCAAAGCGCTGACCATGGTCGTCAACCAGCGACTCATTCGGAAGTTGTGCGACTGCAAACAGCCGTATGCTCCACCCCCGCAACTACTGCAAAAGCTCGGCATTCCCCCAGGACGCGTGCAGCAGTTCTTCCGCGAGTGGCAACCGCCTCCGCCGCCTCCCCCGGACCAGAAGGGGAAGGTCGAAGAGCCGCAGATCTGCCGCAAGTGCGGCGGCATCGGCTACTACGGGCGAACGGCGATCATCGAATTGCTGGAAGTGAACGACGCGATGCGTGACGCAATCGTCAAGTCGCCTCAGCCCGAAGTCCTGCGCCAAATCGCTCGGCAGGCTGGCTGCCGTACGATTCAGGAGGAAGGCGTGCTCTTGGTCGTGAAGGGGACCGTCTCGCTGACCGAACTGCAACGGGTGCTGAAGTAACATGCCGACAACGGACTCCGAAACTCTATTTCGCGAGAGCGACGAGATTGTCGACGATGGTTATCGTCGGACGACGCCCTGGGCGATTGTCACGCTGCTGTTGGGGCTCGCCGCCTCCTTGGCGCTCATCACGCCCGTTCTGTGGGGGCTGCCGCTGTTCGCGCTGGGGTGCGGGGCGATCGCCTTGCGCTCGATTCGGCAAAACTCGGAAACGGTGACTGGCGAGCGATGGACGCAGGTCGGTATGGGGCTCGCCGCTTTCTTTCTCGCCTGGGGCGTCGCGACCTACTATGTGCAGAGCCAGATGTCGTACGCTCACGCGCAGATTTTTGCCGCCCAGTGGTTCGAACTCATCAAGGAAGGAAAACTCCGCGAGGCTCATCAGCTTAGACGGTCGCATTTCGAGCGAGCTGATCCGACGGTAAATCTGGAGGAATACTACAACCGGGCGGAAAACCGCGAGATGTACGAAACGTTCAAGAGCGAGCCGGTCGTGGCGCGATTGATTCGCATGGGCGCGGATGCTCGACTGACTTACGTTGGAAACGTCGCCTTTCTGAAAGAAGGGGCGGCTCTCTATCTGGTCGCGGTGCAGTTTCGAATCGACTCGGCGACGAACAAAGAACCGTCCGAACTCGTCAACATCGAGATGTCGCGCGAGTATTTCGGCGCGACGAAGGAGAGCCGCTGGGCCGTTCGAACCATAGTCCCCGTCGCGGCGAAGTAGCGGCTAATCACTGGGGAATTCGTTGGGGAATTCGCGGGCGGTCGAGCTGTGGACCGCCCTTCGAAGCGAGATCAGCTCGTCTACGTGGTTGATTGCTTCGTGTAGCCGAGAGACAAAATGACCTGCAGCATCTCCTCGTGGTCGATGAAGCGACGGTGATGCTGAATCTTGTAGCGATCGATCGCGAGCGCCAAATCCCGAGCGGCAGGGCTCAGTTTCTCGTAGTTGCTGTGGAACTGTCGCCGCTCGGAAGGCGGCAGATTGCTCGCCCCAGCTCCAAAACGACGGTCCGGAAAGTCCTGACTGCCGCTGGAGGATCGCGTGCCAGCGGATTCCGCCGACTGACGTTCCCGTTCGCCCGTTGGCTGGTCGGCCGAACTCTCGGGGCGAGGCAGTCGGGGGCGCGGCGAGTAGACCGGCGGCTGCTCGCCGTCGCCTCCCGAGCGATAATCCTGGAAATTGTCCCCAGTCGGTAAAATGCCTTCTGTCATCGCTGATTACTCCCCCCTAGAGGTGTGTAGGCCTCAAGGTGTCCGCCTTTGGGAGGCGTTCCCGCTGTTAAATGACCCAAGGAACGTTAGCTCACGTTCAAAACATGGTCAAATCTACCGGTTGTGACTGAGGAATAAGTCATGAGGCGGATGGGTAAGCCGTGCATCACGAGTGGGGGTTTTGATGGCGGGCGCCGTCCAGCTGCCCTGTCGCACGGTTACGACTGGGGTGGCCTCCTGCCTTTACCCTGAATGCCCCCCACGCCGACTGGGCTTTGAACGAGTAAGCTAGAGGTTTGGCTGTCGAATTCGAAACCGACGATTCTGATTGAGGGTAAACCGGAACGTGGACGTCATTCACCTACATCCCGACGACAATATCTGTGTGGCTGCCCGGAATCTGGCGGTCGGAACGACATTTCGCGCCGGCGGCGAAACCATCGAGTTGACCGAGCCGATCCGCTTGGGGCACAAGGTGGCGATCCGGCCGATTCGCTTGGGCGAGCGAGTCTTCAAGTACGGACAGACCATCGGCTTTACGGTGAAGGATGTGGCGCCCGGCCAATGGGTCCACTCGCACAACTTGGTGAACGGTGAGTTTTCACGCGACCCGGCCAGCGCGACGGAGATTCCTCCACCGCCAGCGCCGATCCACGGACGGACGTTTCAGGGCTACCGACGTCCGGACGGGCGAGCTGGGACGCGAAACTATCTCGCGGTAATTTCAACCGTGAACTGTTCAGCCTCGGTCTCCAAGTATGTTGCTCAACGGTTTGACGCCTCATTGCTCAAACAGTTCCCGAACATCGATGGCGTGATCGCGATGCGCCACAGCGGTGGTTGCGGTCTGCAGTGGGAGGGGTTGCAGCACCAAATCCTCAACCGCGTCATGGGCGGTGTTGCTCGCCATCCGAATATCGGCGGCTACCTGTTGATTGGACTTGGATGCGAGCAAACGGCGATTGGGCATTTGTTGCGCGACCAGCACTTAGTGCAAATCGATGGTACGGGACGATCCCAGGGGCCGCCCGTCTTTTCGATGCAGGATATGGGGGGGACTCAAAAGACGGTCGAAGCGGCCGTAAAGCAGATTGGCGAAATGTTGCCGCGAGTCAACGACTTGCGGCGGGTGGAGATTCCCGCGAGTGAAATTGTGCTGGGGACCAACTGCGGCGGCTCGGATGGAAACTCGGGGGTGACCGCGAATCCCGCGCTGGGAGTCGCGTCTGACATGCTGGTGGCCTGTGGTGGAACGTCGATTCTGGCGGAGACCACGGAGATTTACGGCGCCGAACATCTTTTGACTCGCCGCGCACGCACGCCGGAAGTTGCCAACAAGTTGTTGGAACGGATTCAGTGGTGGTTGTGGTACACGAAGGTTTTCGGCTGCGAGATCGACAACAATCCCTCCGTGGGGAACAAAGAAGGCGGACTCACCACCATCACCGAGAAGTCGCTCGGCGCTGTCGCGAAGGCGGGCTCGACGGCGATGGAAGAGGTGTATCAGTACGCCGAGGAGGTCCGCGCGAGGGGCTTTGTCGTGATGGATACTCCTGGCTTCGATCCCGTCAGCGTGACGGGGTTGGTCGCGGGCGGCGCGAATATGGTGGTGTTCACTACGGGGCGCGGGAGCTGCTTTGGTTGCAAGCCGGTCCCGTCGATCAAAGTGGCGTCGAACACCCCGATGTACGAGCGGATGGTGGACGACATGGACATCAACGCGGGCGTCGTGTTGGACGGCAAGCCCGTGGATGAAGTCGGACGCGAGATCTTTGAAGAGATCTTGGCCGTCGCCAGCGGCAAGAAGACGAAGAGCGAATTGCATGGGATCGGCGAGGAGGAATTCGTTCCCTGGCCGGTCGGGCCAACACTCTAGGAATCCGTGGCGTCGACAAGTCGCCGCGTTAGCGAGGAATCGACGATGCAGTGCGAACGACGACGCGGCGAGAAGACGTTGAGCGTTACTCAGCGCAGAAAACAGGCGAGCCAATCGACAAGCACGCGGGGACGGTTCGTTCTGATCACGACCGTCCTGCTCGCCTGCATGAGTTTTGTAACCGTCGCGTCCCATGAACTCGCCGCCGCGGACGAACCTGCGGCGGCGGGAGCGTCGATCGCGTCTAACGCCAAGGTGAAGTCGACCGCCGAACTCTTTCCCGATTCGACGATTGCTTACGTTGAATTGTCTGATCCGCGGCAACTGGTGGCCGCTTTGTTCGATCACCCGGTTGCTCAAAAACTGCAAACCGACGATCGCTATCGCCCGCTGCTGGCGACCCCTGAGTATGCGAAGTTTCGGTTTGGGCTGGGACTGGTTGAGTTGTCGCTGGGAATGACTTGGCGACGTGCGGTCGAACAGGCCGCGGGCGGAGGGGCCGCGGTAGGGATGGATGGACGCACGGGCGCCGCCGCGATCGCGGTGCAAGCGCTCGACCCCATCATCTTGGAACGTCTGCGAGATTTCGCGATCAAGACGGTGCGCGACGAAGCCCGTAAACAAGACAAACCCAACCCCGTCGAGACGACGGAGTATCGCGGGGTGAGCGTCCATCGTTTCGACAAGCTGAAGGTCGCCACGGTGGGACCGTGGCTGGTCGCTACGGACAACGATGAACTGGGGAAATCGCTGGTCGATCGTTTGCTGGACGGGCCAGGGGATAAGTCGCTCGCAGCCGACCCTGACTTCCGCGAGGCGCGGGCCGCTCGAACCGGAACTCCTTTGGTGTGGAGTTGCCTGCGTCTCGACCGGCTGCGAGAGTCGGGGCGAGCGGCCGGTTTGGTCGCGGGAAAGGCGGAGAATCCGGTCGCGGAATTGTTGGCGGGCGGAGTCCTTGAAGCCATGCGAAAAGCGAGCCATTTGACGGCGTCGCTGGAAAAGCAGGGCGATTCGTTCGTGTTGTCGGCGAGTTTGCCTTTTGAGCCAACGTGGGTGCCTCAAGAACGCGAGTACTTTTTTGGGGAAGCGAGTCGCGGGCGAGCACCCGGTGTATTGCGTCCAACCGGCGCGCTGCTGCACATCGCCGCCTATCGTGATCTCGCCGCTCTCTGGAATTCGGCGCCCGACCTTTTCGACGAAAAGACCAACGCGGAGATCAACCAAGCCAACGCGAATTTGTCGACGCTATTCTCTGGACGTGACTTCGGACAGGATGTGCTGGGATCGCTGGGGCCCTCATGGCAACTTGTCGTCGCTCGCCAGGATTACACCCAAGCGTTATCGATCCCGCAGATCAAGCTGCCCGCGGGCGCCGTGGTCGCTGACCTGCGAGATCCCGAAAAAATGCGTCGCGAATGGAAGGTGACTTTTCAGAGCTTGATTGGTTTCCTCAATATCGTGGGATCGATGCAGGGGCAACCTCCCTTGGAACTCGACTCCGAGAAGATCGACGGCATTCAGCTCGTCACGGCCTCATATGCGCCTCCTCAAGAGGGAAAAAAGCCCGCGGCCGGTTCGTTGCACTACAATTTCTCTCCCTCCCTGGCGTTGATCGACTCTCGTTTGGTCCTTGCCAGCACTCGCAGTCTGGCGCTCGAATTGGCTCGTTTGAAACCGGCCGAGCAGCCTGGACAGGCAGTGGCGGCCAAGGCGAATGAAACGCCGGCCAAGGAGGGCGAGAGCGGCGTCAATTCGCTGATTGCGCTGGATGCTCAAACCGTTCGTGAGGCATTGAAGGATAATCGCGAACAACTTGTCGCTCAAAACATGCTGGAAAAAGGACACGGCCGTGGAGATGCCGAGCGAGAGATCGACGCGCTGTTGATGCTCTCTGAACTCGTGCGAAATCTCGATGCTCAGTTGAACCTGGCTGGCGGACGATTGGAGTTGCGTGCTCGACTCGGGCTGTGAGTGGCCGCGGCAGCGGAGAGGAGTGACTTTTCATGGCGATGAATTGGCCCGCGTTGTCGGCGGAGGAAGCGTGGAAACCGTACGAGCCCGATCGCTCGCGACCTTGGAATCGCCAGCGAGCGGCGCATCTGTTGCGTCGAGCCTCGTTTGGCTTTACTTCTCGTCAATTGTCAGAATCCGTTGACGCTGGGCCTGAGGCGACCATTCGACGATTGCTCGAGACCAAGCCGAGCGACGAATATTTATCGACCGTCAAGACGTTGGGAGACGCCGTGCTGGCGGGCGGCGAACCGCGGCAGTTGGCTTCATGGTGGCTCTACCGCATGCTTCATACCACGTCGCCGCTGCAAGAACGGCTGACGTTGTTCTGGCACGGTCACTTCGCGACGAGCGGCGCGAAAGTCGCGGATGCTCGCTTGTTGATGCGACAGCATGAATTGTTGCATACACATGCCTTGGGACAGTTTCGCTCGCTCGCCCAAGGGATCGCTCGCGACCCCGCCATGCTGCTCTACCTCGATTCCGCGACGAATCGTCGCACGCATCCCAATGAGAACTTTGCCCGCGAGTTGCTCGAGTTATTCTGTCTGGGAATCGGTAATTACTCGGAGCGCGACATCCAGCAGTTGGCGCGCTGCTTCACCGGTTGGGAAGTCCGCAACGGCGAGTTTCGATTTAATCGTTACCAGCACGACCGTGGCGAGAAAGAGTTTTTAGGGAGACGCGGCGCATTCATGGGCGAGCAAGCGGTGGAGATAGTCGTCGACCAGCCCGCCGCCGCGGAATTCGTGGTGCGCAAGTTGGTTCGCGAACTGGTAGCGGATGAACCCGAGTTGTCGGACGAATACTGTCGTCCGTTGGTGGAACGCTTCCGCAATAGTCAGATGAACATTGCCGACCTAGTCGCGACCATCTTGGGAAGTCGGATTCTGTTGCTCGATCCACCGCTCGGCAGAAAGGTGCGTTCGCCAGTGGAGTTCGCCATTGGTTGGTTACGATCGGTGGAGGCGACGACCAATTTGACGAAGTTGGCCGACGATCTCGGACAGCTTGGCCAGGCGCTGTTCTTTCCTCCAAACGTCAAGGGTTGGCCTGGCGGTCGAGCTTGGATCAACTCGACGTCGCTCGCGGGTCGAGCCAACTTGATGCGGCGACTACTTCAGGACGGTTCCACTCGTTTTGCAGGCGGCAGCTTCGACGACTGGATATCGCGTCAGGGATGGAAGAGCTCGGACGAATGGACGCGAGGAATGATCGAACTGTGGGTGTCGACTCCCTTGAGTGAGGAGACGGCAGCTGCCCTCGTCGCGATTGGGCGAGGTGAGGGGGGAGTGCGGGGCGTGGCGCACTCGCTGAGTATGTTGCCCGAGATGCACATTGTCTGATTGAGGGAACTTCAAATGGGAATGCAACAACTGCCGCGGCGTGAGTTCCTGGCGGCGACCGCCGGACTTTCTCTCGTGGCCCTTGGGCCAAAAGTTCCATGGTTCCTGGAGGCTTCGGCGCAAGAGTCGCAACGTTTGGCTGCCAGCGAGCGAGTGTTGGTGGTAGTCCAGTTGGGAGGCGGCAACGACGGCCTCAATACGGTCGTCCCTTTCCGTGATGAACTCTATCGCAAAGCTCGACCCACGCTCGCGATCCCTGAAAATCAGTTGCTCAAGGTGAATGATCACCTGGGGCTGCATCCATCGCTCAAGGGACTCGCGGGGCTGTGGGAAGCGGGTCATTTGTCGATTGTCCAGGGAGTGGGATATCCCAACCCGAATCGTTCGCACTTTGAATCGATGGATATCTGGCACACGGCACGGTGCGAGGCTGCGGGTCGTTCGACAGGTTGGCTGGGGCGTTACCTCGACGGCACGGCCAATGCGGGTGGAGAACGGGATGCTCGCGGTATTCACGTCGGTGGTGAAGTGCAGCCGTTGGCGCTGATGGCGACCCATACGGCCGCGGTCTCCTTGCGTTCGGCCGATCAGTTGCGATTCGAACGAGGGCCCGAGGGGGATGCCTGGAAGAAGGCGTGGGGGCTTGCCGCGAATGAGGGAGCGGTCGCAGGTGAAAGCGGCGACCTGCTGAAGTTTATACGCACCGTGTCGTTATCGGCGGTGGCGACAAGCGAGCGATTGGAGCAGGCGGCGCGACGAGGCGGCGACTCCGAGACGGTTTATCCGGGGACGGATTTTGGGGGGAAATTGCGGACGGTCGCGCGGCTGATCGACAGCGGCCTCTCGACTCGCGTCTATTACGTCACGCTGGATGGCTTCGATACGCATTCCTTGCAGCCCGCGGCACATGCTGGTCTGTTGCAGCAGTTTTCCGACGCAATAGCGGCTTTTCAACGGGATTTGCAGGCTCGGGGGCATGAACAGCGAGTGCTGACGATGGCGTTCAGCGAGTTCGGTCGCCGAGTCGCGGAGAATGCGAGCCAGGGGACGGATCATGGAGCGGCGGCGCCGCTATTAGTGACGGGAACAGCCGTCCGAGGAGGCGTGATAGGCGAACATCCGAGCCTCCAGGATCTCGACGACGGCGATCTCAGACATCACACTGATTTTCGTCGGATCTACGCCGCCGTCCTCGAACATTGGCTGGGAGTTGCCAGCCGACCGATCCTGGAGGCGGACTTCGAGCCGCTCCAGGTTTGGTCGTGAGCATGGATTTTCGGGAAACCCACGAACGCAAACGCGAGGCGCGTCCGCCGAGGACGTTGATCGGTACCACTCTGCGCACGCTCTTGGCCGGAGTGATCGCGAGTGGAGTGACGATTGCGCTGGCGATCGTCTACGACGGCGAGAAACGCGATCGCGAATTCCTCGCTTCCTCAACGACCTCCAGCGAAACGAAGAGTCTCTTGCCATCGCGGCGTGACAAGCGAGCAACGGCGCCTCGAGCCGAAAAAGAAGACAAGGGGAAACGGCCAGGGAAATCCTCGCCCGCAACTTCGGAGGACTCTCCGCCAGCCGATCCAGACTCGACTCCTTCCGCCGAGCCCTCCGGCGACTCGCGGCAGTCTCCACTCAAGCCTGATCAGGCGTCAATAGCAGCGGAGAAAGAGAACGACCGTGAACCGATATCGCCGTCCGATGTGGCGCCCGAACAGCCGAAGCGTACGACCTCCGCGACCCTGGCCGGTTTGCTCGATCAGTTAGAAGACGCGATCGTCAAGATTGAATCGGGCGAGGAAGGAGAGTTGAGTGGATTGGGATCGGGGTTTGTCGTGGATGCTCGCGGTTGGGTAGCGACCAATTATCACGTTGTCGCCGATACGACCGCGGCGCGAGTGCGTTTCAAGAATGGGACGGCTTACGAGATCGACGGATATTTGGCGGTCGATCCTGAATTGGATCTCGCCATTCTGAAGATGCGAGACCATCCGGGAGGCGTGGCGCCGTTGTCGTTGGCGGTGGAGCGTGAACCGAGGCGGCTGGCCCCAGTGGTGGCGGTGGGACATCCTGGAGGCGTTGAGTTTTCGGTATTCGATGGCAAGGTGAGTCGAGTGCTGACGACTTCGCAATTGCCGCCCAGTTCGCAACGCAATCTACGTCGGATGATCGCGGGTCGAGCGGATCATCGCTGGGTCCAACATACGGCGGCGATTTCCGAGGGCAATAGCGGCGGACCCTTGTTGGACGAGCGCGGTCACGTGTTGGGAGTCAACACGTGGGTCGATCGTCAGGCTCGATTTGGCTATGCGCTTTTCGCCCGACACTTACGCGACATGCTCGACGATGTCGGCATGAAGGAGGAGGAAGAAGTCGAGCCGTTGCGGAAGTATGCGCGGAAAGAAGCTCGAGTAACCGATTTGCTGAAACGCTTGACGGCGGAACGAGTCGACGAATTGTATGCGGCGGGCGAGCGCATGGGATGGCGGCCGGAAACGGCGGATGACTATGAAGCGCTCCGCGAGTTGGCGTGGGCCGTCACTGTGATTCAACTTCCCGATACCTTCGCGCGAGGCAGCCTCGACGATCGGCTCGATCAACTGGGTGCGGTCGCTGATCGAGTGGTGAAACGCTTGGCGGCTCGTCGCTGGGACGCCGTCGGTCAAGTGACTTTAGTCAACGAAATCGCGTTGGAGCAGATCGACAAGCCGTTGGCGGGCGTATTCCTGTTCGGCATCGTCGAGCGAACGGTGGAGGGGGACGCGGGCGAGCGAGGAGCGCTGGTAAAAGTGGCTGGCTCGAACCAAATGCTCTTCTTGCCGCTCGACGATCAATTGACGGTTCCCGCCCCTGGACTGCAATGCCTGATTTTGGGCGTGAACTACGATGGGCATCGAGTGCGATATGGCGACAATCCGCTGAAACTCATCACCGCTCACGTTATCGCAACACGAACGATTCTTCCGCTGACAAAGTCGGCCGAGTGAGCGCGTGAGGCGCCGCGACAGGCGAGTGAGTGCGGATAGTGCGAGTGGTCGATGTAGTGTCTGGCGTGGTGGCGGCGATCGCGAGCGACGACAGCACGACATCATCGACCGGCTTGCGAAGGAAATAGGTGCCGGTAGCGCCGCAGGAACGTCGAATGACGTCGATCGATTGCTTCGATGAAAGGAACATCGTGGGCGTCTCTTCCATCGCGGGTAGTTCTCGCAGTTCCCGCACCAGTTCGATGCCTGATTCGTCGCCCAAGTAGAGGTCGCAGACGATCAGATCAAATAGTCGCTGGCGGACGAAGAGATGAGCAGACCGACGGTCGACCGCCCATTGCGCCTCGAAGCCCGCGGCGGCCAGAGCCGCCAGGGCAGTGGGTGGTTGGGAAACGTCCTGGTCGATGACGAGAACGAGGCGAGGCCGAGTGGAGGAGGCAAGCATGAACGAATTCCCCTAGGAGTGGGCGAGGCGTGCGCAACGCGCCAATCCGTCGGCGAAATTTTGGGATAATCCCTTCCTACAGCCGTTCGGCCGTTCAAGTCGCCATGATTAAGAAAAGTTTCGCGGATCGCTACAATCCGCGCCACGGTTGCGACCCGCAGCCGACATGGTTGAGCCACTGAATTACACGGAATCTCACAGAACACATGGCGGCTAGAGTGAGAGTTCGCGAATCAATCCACAGCGTTCATTAACCGTTCTGCCACGTAAGCGAAATGCGCGTGTCATGGCAGCAGTGAAGAATTCTGACATAATAACCTGCAATGCTGGACTCGGACGGTTAATACTAAGACGGGAGTCAAATTGATGAGCACTACGTTGAAGCTCTCTCTCACGGACGAACTTCGGGATTTTATTGAGAAGAACTCAGGCGACGGTACGCGTTATGCCACTCCGAGCGAGTTTGTTCGCGACGTATTGAGAGAAAAAAAGGAACGCCTTGAAGCCGCGCAGATCCGAGATGCCATTCTCGACGGCTACCAAGATGCGATTCAGGGCCGAACGTCGTCCTATCAGGGAAATCTCCGGCAGTTGATAAGAAAAGCCGGAGAGTAAGCCGGCCCAACCGCGATTTGCGAATCAAGTCACAATGGCCGCGACCCAAATGTAGCAGTTCGCCAACGAACAACGAACAACCAATGACCAATGACCAATGACCACACCGTCTCCTCTTCGTTCACGCCAAAATGCCATGAGCAACTTTGCCATGGATGTCGGTCAGGCGGAAGTCACGGCCAGCGTAGCGATAAGTTAGCTTGAGATGATCCAATCCCATCAAGTGAAGCAACGTGGCGTGCAGGTCGTGGACGTGCACCTTGTTCTCAACCGCATAGTAGCCGTAATCGTCGGTGGCGCCGTAGTGGAAGCCTGGTTTCACGCCACCGCCCGCCATCCACATCGTAAAACCTTCGGGGTTGTGGTCGCGGCCATCGCCGCCCTGGACCGTTGGAGTTCGCCCAAACTCGCCGCCCCATAACACCAACGTATCCTCCAGCAGGCCTCGCTGCTTCAGGTCGGCCAGCAATCCCGCGATCGGACGATCGACCTCCTTGGCATTCTTCTCGTGGCCCTGTTTCAGTTGGCTGTGTTGGTCCCACTGGACGTTGGAATCGCTGTGAGTCACCTGGACGAACCGTACACCGCGCTCGGCGAACCGGCGAGCGAGCAGGCACTGTCGACCGAAGTTCGCCGTAATGGGGTCATCGAGTCCGTAGAGTTGTCGAGTTGCGGCGGTTTCGCTCGCTAGGTCCTCTACCTCCGGCATTGCGTTCTGCATCCGAAACGCGAGTTCGAAGGTGTCGATGCGTCCTTCTAACGCATGGTCGGGCCCTGTAAGAGTCGAAAAGTCTCGATTCATCTCGGCCATCAAGTCGATCTGTCGTCGTTGGACCTCGCGAGATGTACCGGCCGCATTGTCGATATAGCGGACTTTGGCTTTGTCCGCCGGCACGCTGGCATTGCCGATCGGCGTCCCCTGGTAAGCCGCTGGCAAGAATGCGGAGCTCCAATTGTTTACGCCGCCATGCGCCAAGGTGGGGCAGATGGTGATGAATCCTGGGAGGTTGCGGTTCTCGCTCCCCAGACCGTAAGTAACCCAAGATCCCATGCTCGGGCGCACGAAGGCGTCGCTGCCTGTGTGCAGCTTCAACAACGCGCCACCATGTGCTGCGTTAGTTCCATGCAGCGAATGGATGAAACACAAGTCATCGACATGTCGCGCGACATGGGGAAACAGATCGCTGACCCACGATCCACTCTCGCCATGTTGAGCGAACTTCCACGGAGACTGATAGATAGTTCCGGTTGGCGCAAACTGCACTCGAGGTTTATCGAAGGGAAGCGGCTTGCCATGGTCCCTTGCCAACAACGGCTTGTAGTCAAAGGTATCGATGTGCGAAGGACCGCCCTTCATGAACAAGAAGATCACTCGCTTGGCTCGCGCGGGAAAGTGCGGCGTGCGCGGCGCCAGCGGATCACGACCGCTCGCCGCCTCCGCTTGCCGCTCATCTGCCAACAGCCCCGCCAGCGCCAAGTATCCAAAGCCTACGGCGGACTTCTGAAGCAGCGAGCGACGCGATACGTTCCCCTCGTTGCCCCCGACATTCCCTGGGACATTTCCTGGGACATTTCCTGGCCGATTTCCGCCGCAGTCGCATTGATCACTTGCCATGACTCGGTTCCTCGCTACGCTTGCCGGGAGAGTCCCAGCGAATGCCACTCACTAGCGGACGTAAATGAACTCGTTCGAGCCGAGCAACGCCTGCGACAGCCATGCCCAGGCGGAATCTCGCTCCGACTCACTGGCTTGCCTCACAAACGCCACCGCTCGTTCCGTCTCCGCCGCCGTGGGCGCTCGACCAAACGCTGACCAGTACATCGATTCCACTCGCCCTGCGTCGTCCGCCGTCGACTCGCGAGCACGAGCGGCGAATTCAACACTCGATCGATATACCAACTCGCTGTTCAGAAGAAACAGTGCTTGAGGAGCAACAGTCGTTGAATCGCGATTTCCGTTCAGCACCGACGCGTCGGCATAGTCGAACAACTGAAAGACGTCGTACAGATTGTTGCGGATGACAGGCAAGTAAACCGACCGGCGCGGACTATCGTACTTGGTGCCATCCTTCGACGTGTGATCGAACAGATAATCGCGATTCTTCACGTGCAGCAAAGAACCGCCCATCGAAAGGTCCAATGAACCAGACACGGAGAGAAGTGAATCCCGGATGGCTTCCGCTTCCAGTCGTCGCACGCTCGATCGCCAGTACCACTGGTTTTCCGGGTCGACTTCCAACGCTCGACTCTGAGCCGCTGAACTCATGCCGTACATGCTGGACGACATGATCAGTCGATGGGTGGACTTGACCGACCAGCGACGGTCGATCACCTCCCTCGCCAGCCAGTCCAGCAATTCGGGATGCGTGGGCCGGTCGCCCAGCTTTCCAAAGTTGTCCGCTGATCGCACCAATCCCTGACCAAAGTGCCATCTCCAAATACGATTCGCCAACACTCGACTGGTCAGCGGGTGATCTGGGTTAACTAACCATTCGGCCAGTTGTAATCGTCCGCTTTGCGTGGGAGCGAGCGATGCTGGCGACGCGCTTGCCATCACTTGGGGGAAACGCCGCGGGACCAATTGTCCCAGCGACAGGTGACTCCCGCGGACATGGATCGCAACATCGGTTACTTGCCCCTCGGTGGCCCCCATCGCGGTCGACAAAGTCGGTGCGGTCTTTTCGAACGCCTTGAACTCGTCGCGTAGTTTCTTCAGCTCCGCGCGAGTCGCCTCGGGAAACGCCGATTCGACATCCTTCGGCAGTTCTTGTCCCGCGGGCAACGCGGCCTTCGCGGTCGCTGTCGCCTCGGCTACTCGTTGGTCGATCGCTTGCTTCTTCTCCGTCAATTGTTGATCGAACGCAGCCTTGCGCGCCAACTCTTCGGCAGTGGGAATGGGATTCTCGTACCAACGAGCGACTTTCTTGAAGTGCTCCATGGTGCGTGTGCTCTTGAAGATCCCAGCCAGAGCATAGTAGTCGCTCATCGAGATCGGATCGAATTTGTGATCATGGCAGCGAGCGCATCCGAGCGTGAGCCCCAGAATCGCGCGACCCACGACATCGATCTGCTCGTCGACAATGTCCATCTCCATCTTGCGTTCGTCGACTTCGGCCAGCACTTTCGGTCCCAGCGACAAGAAGCCGGTCGCAATCAAGCGTTCGTGGCGAGTTGTCAGGTCGTTGTCGGGGGTGGCGAGTAAATCGCCCGCCAACTGCTCGGTCAGAAACTCGTCGAACGGTTTGTCCTCGTTGAGCGACTGCACGACATAATCGCGATAACGCCAGGCATTGCCGTGAGCGACATTTTCATCGAGCCCATTGGAGTCCGAATAGCGAGCGACATCGAGCCAGTGGCGAGCCCAGCGTTCGCCATACCGCGGCGAAGCCAAGAGTCGATCGAGTGCTCGAACTCGCGAATCGGGCGAGTCGTCAGCGGCGAACTCACGCACCTCGTCGGGCCGTGGAGGAAGTCCTGTCAAATCCAACGTCGCTCGCCGAATCCAGGTCGCACGGTCAGCGTCAGGGTTTGGGGTGAGTTGGTGGGAGTCGAGTTGCGAGAGAATGAACGCATCGATCGCCGAGTTCAGCCATTGAGGACGACTGACCGCCGGGAGCGGATGACGTTTTGCCGGTTGGAAAGCCCAGAACTTTCGACCTTCCTCGATGTGACTATCGTCGACGGACTTCGAAGGCGCTGGCGATCCTCCCTCGTCGGGCACTACGGCGCCCGTCTTGATCCAAAACGCGAGTGCCGCGATCTCGTCCGCCGGCAACTTGCCTTCCGGCGGCATCTGCAAGGCTTCATCCTTGTAGTTCACCGCGCTGATCAACAGGCTCCTTTCGGGTTCGCCCGCAACGACTGGCGATCCCGCGGCGCCTCCGCGCAAGGTGGCGGCGGGGCTATCGAGTCGTAGTTTTCCTTCTTGCTCATCGGGACCATGGCACTTGGCGCACCGATTCAACAGGATAGGGCGAACCTTCGATTCGTAGTGGCGTAGCAGCTCGGCGCGATTCGGCTCGTCCGCCGCCAGCGTCGCTCGATCGCCGCAGCATGCGGCCAGCAAAGCGAGAGATGCCAGGACTGGCTTCAGGACCGGCTTGACTGGCCACGCAGGGAACATACGAGTTACGGAGGTTATGGAAGGTTGGCGACAGGCCGGCAGGCCGTCCCTTTGGAAGCGATGCATTCGACGCTTCTCCATCTACGAAGCCGAGTTGCTCGCGCAAGACGAGCGGATTGGGTGGGGGCGCGTCCCGTCGCCGACGCGCTACTTTTTATTATCGGCAGATGTATCGGCGGGAACAAGAGGCGCGCGGGACGCAGGAGGCGAAGGAGCGGGGGGGGACTGTGGCTTCTCGACTGTGGCTGGGTCGATGATTTTGTCGAGCAGCGACATGACGACTTGGCGGTAAACTCTCTCTAGTAGCGGATTTGTCTTGATCAATTCGAAAGTGCGATAAAGTTGTTCGCCGGTTTCCTCGTCGATTTCCGTCTCCTGGGTGCGACCGGCGGCGTCCAGCAGGATGGCGAAGTACTTGAATCCCCCCTCCTTCAGCTCTACTCGCCGTACATCGTTGATCTGTGCGGTCGCTATGTCGAATGGCCCTTCCGCGGGTTGATCCGCGGGACGATTGGCTCGCGGCTTGAGGCCCAGGAAACCTTGTAATTGGGTCGTCAGTTGGTCGAGCGACTCTTCGGTCGAGACCTTGTTCAATTCGCCGGTTAACTCCTTCAATCGGTCTAATTGCTGGCCTGAATCGAGTTGGCGAGCGTCGTCGATGGCCCGCTCGACTCGCCGTCGCACGATCGCATCGGGCGACAGTGGATCAGCCGTTTCGGGCGACCGTTCAAGATCGGGATCAGGAAGGCTAGGCGTGGGCGAGTTGGTCGAGCTTGATTCTGCTCCGCCTGCGGGTAGGGGAGTTCGTTGCGGCGAGGGGCCTTGGTCGAGGGCGTATTCCAACAGGGGATCGAGTGAAGCGGGTTCGTGCAGGTCCATTCGAGCAACGACTTCGATGGTGCGTCGCGGCGGCGCGAGGGGAGGGCCGAAAAGCAACCAGAGAAGCGGCTGACCGAAGGCCAGTCCCGCGACAAGTAGTCCATGGAGCAGTGACGAAGCACCCCAGGCCACGCGGCGAATCCGCCGGTCGCGAGCTTGGCCATGGTGATGGTGGGGGAGTGGAGCGTTCATAAGGGTGGCTGCACCCGTCCACTCTAAGTCACCAAGCGTCGCCCGCCAACGGCTTTGTCCTGTGCCAGCCGAAAGTTACGCGTTAAAAACGCCCTTCTCGTTCCCGGACTTCTTCGAGTTTCCGCGTCGTTCCGTGTGGTTCCGTGGCTAATCGTCCTACCACTCAACATCCGGTCGACGAGCGTGGCCGGGAATGAGATTTCTTCTGCGGCGGGGAATATTCGCCCCGCCTCGAGCATCTGTCTAGGTATGCCATTCCTCTATCGAATCCTGGCCGACGGCATCGTGGTGTTCCACGCCGCCTACGTGTTGTGGGTGATTCTAGGCCCAAAACAAGCTCATGCCTGCCGTGATTTTCGACGCCGCGGCGCTCGAACGCAACGCGCGGACCCGCAGCCCAGCGAACCGAAATCGGTGGCATGACGGTCGTCCAGGTTGTCGGTGTTTCATTGTCGATAATTTCTTGGGTAAGGCGTCAATCGAGATACCGGAGCATCCAGACCCCGGCTTCACATGCGTCGCGTCAACATTGCAGTGACACGATTCGGTCGAGGAGGCGGAAGAGCACCGAGTGCCAGGGATTCCAAGAGAGGAGGCGGAACACTAAACGTCTCCCGGTCTTCACGATCTGGCAAGGAACGAGCATAACCGCGTGGAGGAATGTGTCGAACTCCATGCGTAGCAGCGTGCGTTTTTCTTTCTCGTGCTTCTCTTTCCAGCGAGCATCGACCGGTATCAACAACGCCCACCAGGCTTTCAAGCTCCATGCCAACGCCGCCATGACCATGTACGCACCGTTGCTCACCATGCAACCCAACGGCATGTTCGTGGCGTGAACGCCTCCCTTGAGTTGACCAATGAGATTCTCCTGATCGCAGCGCGAGTTGGCCTCGAAGACGATCTCCTCTCGCGATACCGTGACAATGTTCGTGATGTAGAAGAAGTAACGAATCTCGTCGAATAACTCGCGTTGTCCGTCCACGCCCCTCGCTCGCGTCAGGTTCTTGCGAATAACGACGATGCGGTAAGACTTCTTGCACGCCACGGGTTGGTAATCGAACTCAGCGACATCCTCGTCCACCAGTTGAACGTCCTCGAAACCGCGTGCTTCGACGATCGGCTGCTTGCAGTTCTCGGGGCGCGCTCGCGGAGTGGTGGCCACATGGTACTTGGCCGGCCTTTTCAGCTTTCTCCAGGCGGATTCGGGCAAATCATCGGCGAGACCTTTGAGCTTTCCGCTGGCGTCCATTCCAAAGACGAACTTGACGCCCTGCGAATTCCAGCCGTCCAGAAACTCGGTCTGCGAGAAGTCGGTGTCGCCGCGCAACAGAATCTCGCGGAACCCGGCATCCTTGCAGAGCTTCACGGCGCGATCCAAGTACTCGGCAGCGTCCGCGTGCGAGGGAACGTTTCCCGGGCGATTAACCAGAAACAACGGCTCGCTCGTGTTCGCGAGGGAAACAACGAGCGGATGATAGCCCCAGACCTTCTTATACGAGTACTCCATGCCCAGCTTGCACTCTCCCAGCGTCTCGCACACCGTGCCGTCCGCGTCGATTACCGCACGATCAAAGAACTCCTGCGGTTGCTGACGCCACACTTTCACGCGGGTGTCGTTGAAGACCGCTTGCAACTCGTCCACCTCTTCGGCAACGAAGCGGCGACAGAAATCGCCAGCCGTGGTGGGGTCCGGGATTCGTTCGGCGCCCAGCGCGTCGAGATAGACCTCGTCGTTACGCAACCGTTCGAGATGCTCCAGCCGCCTGTTGCCCGCAAGCACATTGAACGCGATGTTCAGTACGTGGTCGGATTCTTGGTAGGGGCGATGCAATTTGAGGACGGAGATGCGTTGGTCAATCGCGTCGACCAGGCCAAGGCGGCGCGCCATCAAGTGCATGGCGCCAATGCCGCCCGCTGCCAGTCCGTTACCACGCCCCGACACTTCGTACTCAACGTTGCTTGCGGTGAAGGCCGGTTTCTCCTGAGGCGCCATCTCTCGTTGGCCAAGACGAGCCTCGATCCGACGCTTGCGTTTCTTGAGTTCGCGGGCGATACTGGCCTTCACTTGAAAACCTCCGTGTGCGTGTGGGTTCTTCTGTTTCGTGTACCAGAATAAACCCCGGAAACTCACGGAGGTTTTCGTGTTTTCAGGAGTTTTGTGCGGTATCTAACCGCAGGCGTAAGCTTGTTTAGGGTCTAGGACTGCTGTTGACGCTGTTGGGTATGTTCCGACAGTGGCAGTGGATTCGTAACCCATGGTTTCGTTGGTCGCATCTGGCGATGATCCTGATCGTGGTCGTTGAATCTTGGTTGGGAATCGTGTGTCCCTTGACCACGTGGGAGCAGGCCTTGCGAGCCAAGGCGGGCGACGAGACTTACCGCGGCGATTTTCTGGCGAACTTCGTGCACGAGGCGCTCTTCATCGAAGCGCCGCCCTGGGCCTTCACGGTCGGCTACACAATCTTTGGCCTGCTGGTGCTCGCCACTTTCCTCTGGGCGCCCCCGCGCCGTCCCAGCCGCTAATTTGCAGCAATGAAGCCTCGAGCAAGCTTGGGGAGAGTTCTCTCGACTAGCCCTGGCAAAGTCGAGAAACTTTTTCGCGTGACAACCGCCGGAGAATAGGCACTATGTAAGTATGACAAACTCCCAGCCTCGTTCCGAGAATGCACCGTCGCCGGCTGACGCCGCCAGCCAGTCCTCTCCAGACTCGCCTCGCGACATGGCCCCGCCTACGCTCGATTTCGGCGGCGAGGAGCGGGCGGAGCAACTGGTGCAGATCCTTGACGAGTATCTCGCGAACCTGAAGGCGGGACGGCAGCCTGATCGCTCCGAGTTGCTTGCCGCTCACCCCGAACTCGCCGACCAACTGGCCGCCTGCCTCGCCGGAATCGAGTTTATCCAGCGAGCGGAGCCGTCGGCTCGCGGGGGTGGGGCGGCCGATGTAGCCGAACGCACTCTGGGCGATTTTCGGATTTTACGCGAGGTGGGGCGAGGGGGGATGGGAGCCGTCTATGAAGCCGAGCAAGTGTCGCTCGGACGACGAGTTGCTCTGAAGGTGCTCCGCTTTGGCGGCGTCTCCGATCCGGAAGCTCTCGATCGATTCAAACGCGAAGCAGAGACGGTCGCGCGTTTGCATCACACCAACATTGTCCCCATTTTTGCGGTTGGAAGCGACCAAGGGGTGAACTTCTACGCGATGCAGTTCATTGAGGGCCAGAGTCTCGCTCAGAGACTCGAGGCCCAGATGACCGCGGATAATCCGCGCGGACTTTTGCCCGTCGAGGAAGTTCTGTCGTGGGGATTACAAGCTTCCGAAGCGCTGGCGCACGCCCACGATCGCAATGTGATTCATCGCGACGTCAAGCCATCGAACTTGCTAATCGACCAAGAGGGCCGCATCTGGCTCACCGATTTTGGGCTTGCCCGTCGACTCGACGATGTCACGCTCAGCATGACCGGCGCTCTCCTGGGAACCCCCAGGTACATGAGTCCCGAACAGGCGTCGGCAAAGCGAGTGGCCGTGGATCGTCGCACCGATCTCTACAGCTTGGGCGCGACTTTGTATGAATTGCTGTCAGGTCGCCCCGCCTTCTCGGGCGATTCGCCTCATCACGTCATACAACAGATTCTGTCGACCGAGCCCGAGAATCTTCGGCAGTTACGGCCCGATATTCCGCGCGATGTGGAAACCGTGGTGATGAAGTGCCTCGCGAAAGAGGCAGAAGGTCGGTACGCCACGGCTCGCGATTTGGCGAGTGATCTGCGAGCATGCCTGGAGCATCGCCCCATCAAGGCTCGTCGCCCCACTGTGGTGGAGCGAGCGGTACGGTGGATACGCGAATCGAGCCACGCTGTACGAGTGGCCTCGGCCGCCGCCGCCATTACGTTGCTGGCCACATTTGTCTTGGCCTACGCGCTGCAGTGGCACGATCTCGCTCATCGCGTTGAACTCTCTTTCACAACCGATGCTCCTCCTTTGACGGCCCAGCTATTCGAGGCCAACGGGGAACTCGAGGAAGTCGGCAATTCGCAACGAGCGGCTGTGGTGACTCCCGTGCCCACTGATCGTCCCGTTGTCGTTCGCGACGGCGAGTATGCGTTGCAGACGTTGAGTCTCGATAGGTGGAGCCGCACCCAGCAACTCACCGTGGAACGTGGCGAGTCGCGACGATTCGACCTGTCGCTCGACGACCAGCAACTTTGGATGCCGGTCGAAACGGAACATTGGTTTGGTTGGGCAACCCATGCGAGTGGCGGCAGTTTGCTGCTGTTTGGCGCTGATGAGTTGACATGTGAAGCGGGTGTTCCCAAATCGAGACGTTGGAAGCTGTCCTTTCGCGAAAGTTTGCGACTGGCATTTCCTGACAGTCCCGGCATCGCATGGCCTTGGTTCAATGGTGGAAACGCAGGAAGTCTCACACAAGGCTCAACGCTGCGAGCTCCCTGGGTGGTGCGAGAATCGGTGGATGTGAATGGAGACGGCGTGGGAGACTTGATCATTGCGGGCCGCCATCAAGCGTTTCTCATCGCATTGTCGGGAGTAGATGGTCGAGCGATTTGGGGAGCGGCGCGAGGTCCCGATCTGCAATGGAAGCCGCAAGCGGAGATCATGCGACCCGTGCGAAGCGGTGTGAACTACCGACCTCGCTTCGTCGAAGATCGAGATGGCGATGGTATTCGTGACCTGCTCGTAACCTGGGCCGATACGGGGGATCAACCAGGAGAGCCTCCGCGGCTGAAACAAGGCCAAGTCGCCCTGGGGCGGCGGCATGTGGAATTGATGTCGGGCGCCACGGGCAAATCAATCTGGGATGTCGAATTGAGCGACGCTTGGTTCAGTCTGGGAGATCAAGAGGCTGTTCCCGCGGAGTTGCAATGGCTTGTGGGGGCGAGTTGGGGAGCGTCATCCGGTAGCTCCGGCGGCACCATGCTTCAAGGTCGACACTATGTGCGAGACGAAAATCGCCATGTCGAACGGAATGGCGTGCATGTCTACCTCCCCTCGACGCCGCGCGATGTCACCATCAACGGGCGCAAGTTGACGGCGCTCGTCGCTGGCCAGCATCTCGTGTTGCTCGACCCTGTCGATGGAAAACGCGTCGAGTGTACGGAATTGCCTGGCCGACCTGATCGAGAAGGAGAGTGGGGAGACGTCGACGGGGATGGTTCCGCCGACTTCGTGTGGTCGATCCGACGTGCTCCGCCCGCTGGCGCTCGTCACGACCGAGTCGACTTGGCGGCGTGGAGCGTCCAGCAGGCGCGACTACTGTGGCGAGTCTCGTTGCAGGCGCGTTTTCCTCGACAAGAGTCTTGGACAACTCTCCCTCCTCGCTGGCCGTTGGTTGTCGATTTGAATGAAGATGGCGCCGCGGAGATCGTCGCGCCAGGCGACAACACGATGACCGTGGCGGGGGCTCTACCTACTCAAGTTCCTTGGGGCGAATTAGTCACGCTCGACGGTAAGTCAGGCCAGACTCTCTGGACGCAGCGATTAGCGACATCGGATATGCAGATTGACCACTTCGCGGTCGGGCCAGACATCGATGGCGATGGTTGGCGTGAGGTGTATGCCGCGACTTTGTCCATGAATCCCATGAGAGTCTTTGTCGACTGCCTGTCGGGCAAAGATGGCGCGAAACGATGGGTGTCGGGCAGGGAAGTGGAGTCGACGGAGAATGCGTTAGGCAGCTATCTGCAGGAAACTCTGTGGTGGAATGCGGGCGAGGATGGAGGACCTCAATGGATTGTGGTGGTCGATGGGCTGGGAAACAATCGCAAGGGAATTCAAGCATTCGCCTTCTCCGCGCGCACGGGACGCATCACACGAACTCGACGCGATGTGGGAATCATCGAACCGCTCGACGCGGACGCGGATGGAGTGGATGACCTGTTGGTGTTTCGCCCGCGATCGCCAGAGACGCCCGAGGACGGGGGGCTGATTGACTGTGTCCGCGGAGTGGCGAGCGAGCCGTGGAATCGGCTGGGGCCCGAAGGGGCGCCGATCGCCGACCTCGATGGCGATGGCGTGCGCGACCTGTTGCGCGACCACCAATTTGGCTCGCTGGCCGTGAGAAGCGGTGCGACGGGACGTCCTCTTTGGTCGGTGTCGCTGCCCGGTCTGAATCTGTTGCGAGCGGCATCGTTGGTCGATGTGGATGATTCCACGAACGAAACAGGCGATGTGGATGGAGATGGCATCACCGATCTGCTGGTTTGGCAGTGGCGACAATTCGGCGCCTCACTCCCGCCGTTCGCGGTCGTTTCGGGCGGGACCGGACGACTACTGTGGATGGCCAACTCGCTCGCGTCGCAAGTGTCTGGCGGCGTCTACGCTCGACAACTTGTCGACTTCGACCGCGATGGAGAAAAGGAACTGGCGATTATTTTTGCGGGTGACTTCGCCTACGGGTCAACTCGAGTTTCGTTGTCGAGTGGAGACTTGCAATGGTGGTTGATCGTTGTCTCGGCGAGACACGGAAAGGTGCTTTGGAAGCAGCCGTTGAGCGAGCCGTTTGGGAGCTCTGGCGCAACGCCGGGAATTCCAGGTGCATCGTTCCCCTTTCGTCCCATTGTGGAGCATCTTTACGACCTGCTGCGTTTTGCCGACGTTGACGGCGATGGATCGCTCGAACTCCTCACTCTCGGTCTGATGGATTCGCAGCAGCAGCTTGAACTACGAGCTTATCAAGGACGTGATGGATCTCTGTTATGGCGTCATCCGCTTCCCTTGGAATCGCCGCTCCAGGAAGCCGTGGCGCTGCAGCGTCCGGCCGAATGGGTCGATTTCGAGGGAGATGGTCGAAGCGAGGCGGTTGTTTTGGAGGTCGAGCGGTTAGACGGGGCGAGCGGATCGGAAACGACTGTCCGACTGCAAGCACTCGATGGCGCCACGGGTGAGTTGCGTTGGAGTTGGAAAGGCTCCAAGCACACGCCAGGGCAACTCTGGCCGCCCTTTGTGATGTCGGAACGGCGAGGAGTGTCGGAGATTGTGGTGCTGCGGGCCGGCGAGCGACGCCAACGTGTGGCGGTCTGCTTGACCGGAGAGCCAGCGAAGCTCGTTGTATTTGACGAACGAGGCCAAACCACCGAAAGCGTCTTGTCCGGTCCAGTGCCTGCCGCAAGGTTGTGGCCTTGCGATGTGGACGGAGACAAAGTGGATGAATTGGCGGTGGTGGTTGGCGGAGAGTTATGGTTGATCGACCCGCGAGAACCTACGCAGCCACGATGGCGGCTGGCGGACCGAGGGAAACGACTTGCCAGGATCAGTTCGGTTCGGTCGCGATTGGGAAGCGTCGCCTCGGAGATTGTGGCCGTGGGTATGCCAGGCGATGGCGTCGCGGTTGGCGTCGAGGGCGCGACGGGACGAATCACTTGGATGTGTGCAGCGCCGATTCCTCGCGATAACCAAGGGATCCAATCGCCCCAAATCGTACAACGTTTGGACAACTTGGGCTCGAGTCAAACGGGTTCCAAACCCTGGGTCTTCTTTCAGTACAACCAAACAAGCTACTGTCGACGAGCCAGTTGGGCCAACTCGACCGCTGCTTCCGAGGTTCAAGTCAGTGCGACTCGGAAACTCACGGATGCCGAGCCGCTAGTGGCGAGTCGCCCCGTTGGTCGAGATCCGCGTTGGGCTCGCGAGTTGCCATGGAAGTTGCCCAGCGACGCGTGGGAGTTTGTTGGGCCAACTTTAGTGGGCGGCGCTATGCTCTCCTTGATTCTGGTGATTGCACCGGGAATCATCGTGATGCGCATGATCCGACGACGACAATGGGGCACCAAGACGCTGTTCGCGCTCGCCACGCTCGTGGGCATCGCCCTCGTTGTAAGTTCGAGGCCGCCTCCGTTTGGTTGGTGGGGCGATCTCGGGCCACTGCCAGGTCCCGGCTTGCGCTGGATCATCGCGCTGGCCGCCACGCCGCCTGTCATCCTGCTGCTGCGTTTCGGAGCCTGGGGGTTGCGACGAGAGTGGAGAAAACTAGCGTGGTGGGGAAGTGCCATCTTGGTCACGTCGGCGTTGTGGGCTCTCTTCTTGCTGCTCATGGAGAGCGTCGTGGAACCACGGCAACCCGAGGAGTACTATTTGCTGGACGGCTGGTATTCCATCCTGGGACAGGGATTCTACGTCGTGTCGTTGTTGCAGCCGGTCTTGTCGTCACTCGCTGAGTGGTGGCAACGTCGTCGCTCCCAGCGAGCAAACGCTTCGGACGATTCTGTGCGAGTTGCCTCTGTGGGCTGAGTGTCGCTTGGATTTAGCAACGGACGACTTTGTGATCCATCAATTCCATGTCTGAATCGACTCCGGCTGATTCGCCGCCACCCGCCGATGATCCGCGCACCGCTTGGCTCATGCGATACGAGGCTTGGTTGAAGTTGCTCGCACGCCTCGAAATCGATAGCCGGTTTCAGGGGAAATTCAGCGAGTCGGATGCGGTGCAGCAGACGCTCCTGGAGGCCTGGCGTTGTTGGGACCGCTTTCGCGGCGATGACGAAACCGCTCGACGCGCCTGGCTGCGCCAAATCTTGGCGCATCAACTGGCAAGGCTTGCGCGTCACTTTGGTGGAACGCAAAAAAGAGACGCGGCGCGTGAAGTTTCGCTCGACAACACTCTGGCTCAATCCGCTGCCCGGCTGGAGGGATTAGTGGCCTTGGATCAGGCGACGCCTAGCGGCGAGGTGGAGCGGCAAGAAGAGCAACTACGATTGGCCGCGGCGCTGGAGCGACTTTCCCCCGATTACCGCGACGTGATTGTGCTACGGCATCTGGAAGATCTCTCGCACGAAGAGATCGCTGCTCGCATGGGACGAAGCGCCGGCGCGGTACGCATGCTGTGGCTGCGAGCGTTGACGGCGTTGAAACAAGAGATCGCCGAAAACCGTTGAGACGAGTTGAGACAAGGCAGCCGGACGAAAAAACTACCAGCAGACCCACTCCCAGGTCGGCCCGACCGTAGCGCGGAGCGGTTGGTTCCGACCAGACCTTCGGTAGTGCGGACGAGCAACACTTGTCCGTGCAACGAAGCGGTGGCAGGTGCCGTAGCTGCCTGTCTCTATTCTGCGGGCGCCGGGCCTGCTCGTAGCGGTTCGATCAGGACGCTCCAGCGCGGTAGCGTCTCGGAACGTTGGAGGCGTTGCGCCAGGGGAGCAAACGCTTGCCGGCTCATTCGTTTTCCACGTTCGTAGGTCGTGGTCGCCCACTGCACGACGGGATGAAGGCCCTTCCAAGTTATCGTTTTCGCCCACGGCAGCACGGTGTTCACGTCGGTCCGCCCCACTCAGCCGACGACAAAACTGCTGGATGACATCCTCGCTCTGATGGAGAAGTTCTCGCCACATCAGACACCTCCTTGTCGAGGAGCTGTCTTGGGCGTTCGCCATTTTCTGGCCAAGGTCGATTCTGGAACTAAGTCTCGCCAGTCGCAGAGGCCTCGCGCAATGCCTTATCGATCAAAGGCGAACAGCGGAAGGCGGTCACAGCCCTTTCGCCAAACCACCGATCTCGCCCGCCTTCCGCAGCTTCGCCTTTGTTCGATAAGGTGGGTCTGCTGGTAGTTTTTTCGTCCGGCTGCCCAAGGCACGGTCGCGAAGGTCGCGACCGTGCCCATTTTGTGAGTCCGATGTGGAAGCAAGAGGCGACTACTTAGCGCGGCCTTCTGCGTCGAAGACTCCTTCGAACAAGACCGAACTGAGGTAGCGTTCGCCTGAGTCAGGAAGGACGACAACGATCGTCTTGCCGGCAAACTCGGGGCGCTTCGCCACTCGGCAGGCTACCGCAGCGGCGGCGCCACAGGAGATGCCGGCGAGGATGCCTTCTTCAAGTGTCAGGCGGCGAGCGTACTGGATTGCCTCTTCATTCGTGACTTGCTCGACTTCGTCGACGACTGACAGGTCGAGAACCCCAGGGACGAAGCCGGCCCCGATGCCTTGGATCTTGTGCGGACCCGGCTTGAGCGGCTGACCGGCGCGTTGTTGAGTGAGAACGGGACTGGCGGCCGGCTCGACGGCGATCGAGCGGATCGCCTTGCCTTTGGTCTGCTTCAGGTAGCGAGTGACGCCGGTGATGGTTCCGCCCGTGCCAACACCCGCCACAAAAACGTCCACGCTCCCTTCCGTATCGTTCCAGATCTCAGGGCCCGTGGTTTCTTCGTGAATCGCTGGATTGGCGGGATTCTTGAATTGCTGCAAGAGCACATACTTATTCGGATCGGACGCGGCGATCTCCTCCGCTTTCGCGACGGCGCCGCTCATGCCTCGCGGACCCTCGGTCAGGACGAGTTTAGCGCCGTAAGCGACCAACAGCTTTCGCCGCTCGATGCTCATCGTCTCCGGCATGGTGAGCGTTAGCGGGATGCCGCGGGCGGCGGCGACGAAGGCGAGTGCGATGCCCGTGTTGCCGCTGGTGGGCTCAACCAACTCTTTGCCAGGACCGAGGAGTCCTCGCTTCTCGGCGTCCCAGATCATGGCGGCGCCAATACGGCACTTAACCGAGTAGGCTGGGTTGCGGCCTTCGATCTTGGCGAGGACCGTGGCTGCTGCTCCGTCGGTGACGCGGTTGAGCTTGACCAAGGGAGTGCGACCGATGGAGAGCGAATTGTCCTGGAACCAGTGGGGCATGAGAAACCTCCTGTCAAAGTAGTCGTGGAGCACGGACCCTATGATGGTCAACAAAAATAGCCAGTGGTCGAGCGACGACGCACTGGCCTCCGGTGTGCCGGTCAGCGATCAAATGCATGGGCCGGATTATAGCGTAACCCGAACGAACGCTACAAGATCGACGCTCGTCGGCAAGCCGTGACTCTGAGAGACTAGTGTTCCGTAACAACCGAGCTCTTTTTGGTACGACGGACTTCTGGTCCGTCGATTCGGTCCCATCAGAATGGGCCTCCCGATCTTTTCCACAGTCTGGCGCCCTCAGTTGCAGCTGCGGCAAAGCTCGGGGTTGCCCTGTTGGCTTGATTGCTGAGCTGGTGTTTTGGCGGGTGCCGCCGAGTGTTAGCCCGCCCCAGGCGGCTCTCCGTCACGCCTGCGAATTTACCTGTCCTTCCCAGGCTCTTCAGGTTTCTCTGACGCCCGTCTTACTCCGCGTGTCACCCCACAACGCCTCTTGGCTTGTTGATCGGGAGCGAAGGGTCCCCAGACTGTCTGGTGAAAAAGTAGACAGTCTGAAGTCCCTCGGCCTGGGTCGGCGCGAGGGAAAGTCGGCGCAATCTCAGACTGTCTGGATCTTGGCGAGCCGCAGAGGCTCCCGCGTGGCGCCGTGGTTGCACGCTGAATGTGGAGACGGTCTATGCGAAAGTCTCGCAGGTTGGCGCCGCACATTGACATAGGTCAGGCAGTTGCATCCAGTAGGATTGATGCGTTCCGGTGCCGGAGGACTTGACGACATCGTGTGCCAGGGCTGCGAAGCGTCGGACTCCCAATGGCACGCCGTAAGGCATGAGAAGTTCTTTGTCTGCCTCAGATCCCCCAGTTTTCCCCTGCCCCCAGCTCACGCCACGACTCATCATGGCATATCGATCGGGAATAAAGAACTCCCAGACTGTCTGGCGCAGAAGCAGACAGTCTGAAGTCCCCACGGCCGCGTCGGCGCGAAGGGAATTCGGCGCAATGTCAGACTGTCTGGATTATGGCGAACTGAAGACTCTCGCCAGAATCCCTGGCCACAAGTAGCCGAGTAAAACCAATGCCCAATGACCAATGCCCAATGACCAATGCCCAATGACCAATGACCAATGACCAATGACCAATGACCAATTGGCACGCCACTTGCTTAACTAACCTCTCGGAACAAGGAAATGTTGCTACGCGGTAGAAGGTTGAGGAGTAATCCAGGGGCCGGAACAGAGAGAGGCTGCTCGAAACAGGGAAGAGGCCTTGGGACGAGCGCGGGACCTGGACAGGAAGAGGCAAACTTCTAACTCAACTTGCTGCTGTCATTGAGGTTACAGATCAATGACAGTCAGCGGACTTGGCCTTCGCCGCTAACAACATGACTTTAGGGAGGCGGCCAAGATCTGCCAGGATCGCGGCCAACTTCCGTCGCACCGACTTGTGAGGCCAAGGCGGTGGTTTTTGCGGGCGAATCGGGACGTGTTTTCAGAGAGCAACGTCCTGGTTCGCCCGCTTCTTTTTGCCTGTAGCGTTTTGCAGCAGTTGCAGCAAAACGAAACAATCAACTTGCTGCATCTTACGTTGGGCTTTTCTGGCTCGCCAACATTTTGCAAGGAAAGATCTTCGCTCGGAAAGTTTTTCGAGTGGGGGCGAGTACAATCGGGATGATGATCCGTTAAGTACGGTCGAGTGGTGCCTGCTCGCCGGAATCGCGTCGTGGGATTTCTCAGGAGAGATTCGAGTATGGTTCGGGCAAAATCGTTTGCCAGCTGGCTGAAAGTGATGTCGATGCTGGGGATCGCAGCTGTAAGTATTTCAGCTGTCACTGTTTCCAGCTCAAGTACTTCAGCTGTTGGAGCCGCCGAAAAGAAGGGCGAGCCCGCGGCGACTCGCGATTTTGGTCTGCCTCAAGTTCGTTTCACGAACGAGCAGATCAGTCGAGTGTGGAAAGAAAACAATCTTCCGCCAGCGCCGCCTGCAACCGACGGTGAATGGTGCCGGCGAGTCTATCTGGATGTGTTGGGCCGTATTCCTTCGGTGGACGAAGCGAAGGAGTTTTTGGCGAGCAAGGATCCCGACAAGAAGTCGAAGTTGGTCACGAAGCTGCTATACGACGAGACCTACACGGAAGAGTATGCTCGAAATTGGACGACGATTTGGACGAACATTCTGATCGGCCGCAACGGTGGAAATGAAGAGCGGAGTTTGATCAGCCGTGCGGGCATGCAGAAGTATCTGCGTGACTCTTTTGCTCGCAACAAGCCCTATGACGTGATGGTGAAGGAGTTGGTGACGGCGAAGGGCAGTACGTCGCCAGGCAGCGAGAATTTCAACGGTGCGGTCAACTTCCTCATCATGAAGGTGAATGAGGAAAAGGCGACGCTCGCGACCGCCGAGATCTCGAAGGTCTTCCTCGGTCTGCAAGTTCAGTGCACTCAATGCCATGACCATCCGTTCAACGATTGGAAGCAGCAGAAGTTTTGGGAGTTCAACGCATTCCTGCGGCAGACTCGCGCGTTGCGTCAGTTTATCCCGGGAACTCGTGATGTCGCCTCGGCCGAGTTGGTGGACGAGGACTTCGAGGGTGAGGGCGGCGACGCGAGCGAAGCGGAAATCTATTACGAACTCCGTAACGGCTTGTCGAAGGTTGCCTACCCGGTCTTCGTTGACGGTTCGGCGATTCCCAAGAGCGGTCTGGTGTCGGAGGTAAACCGACGCGAGGAGCTTGGCAAGTTCGTGGTGTCGTCTGAGTACCTGGAGAAGGCGATCGTCAATCGCATGTGGGCTCACTTCCTGGGATACGGGTTCACGAAGCCGATCGACGACTTCGGCCCCCAGAACGCCCCGACTCACCCCGAACTGCTCGACTACCTGGGCCAAGAGCTGCGAAAGAACAGCTTCAACCTCAAGGAGTTGATGAAGTGGATTGCGTTGAGTGAAGCGTATGGCTTGTCGAGTCGAATTTCGTCGAGCAACTCCTCGGATGATCCGTTGCTGGGCGAGTCGCCGAAGTTCTCGCACTTCTACCTGCGGCAGATGCGGGCCGAGGAGTTATATGAGTCGTTGTTGGTCGCCACCGCGGCTCATAAGACTCGAGGCAGTTACGAAGAGCAGGAAAAGTCCAAGGGCGAGTGGCTGCGTCAGTTCGTGATTGCCTTCGGCAATGATGAGGGGACGGAAGCGACGACCTTCAACGGCACGATCCCGCAAGCGTTGATGATGTTCAACGGAGATCTGATCAAGAAAGCGACCAACTCGGAGAAGGGGAGCTTCCTGTCGGAGATTGCGACCAGCAAGTCGATGAAGCCAGCGGACAAGATTAACTTCCTGTTCTTGTCCGGTTTGACTCGCTTGCCCACGAAGGCCGAGTTGGACATTGCCAACAAGTTGTTGATTGCTCGCCAGGGCGATACGGCGGCTGCTTTGCAGGACATTTGGTGGGCCGTCCTGAACAGCAACGAATTTATTTTGAACCACTAACGAGTACTTTGGACCCTCTAACGAATTTAACTTCTAGACCTCATTGATTTTTACGAGCCGAGCTCGGGGAGAATTTTGCATGTCGATCCTTACGCCAAATGGTATGTCGCGTCGCCACTTTATGTCGCACGTCGCGGGTGCGTCGTCGATGGTGGTGCCGGCCCTCACCCTGGGCCACTCGCTCCGCACGCACGCCGCCGACCTCAAGAAGCGCCGTAAGTCGGCCATTCTGCTGTGGATGAGCGGTGGTCCCTCGACGATGGACATTTGGGATCTCAAGCCGGGCGCCACGACGGGTGGTCCCTTCCGTCCGATCCGCACCGCAGGCGACGTCGAGATTTGCGAGCACATGCCGGAGACGGCCAAGGTCATGAACCACCTGTCGGTGGTGCGTTCGATGAGCACTCGCGAAGCGGACCACAACCGCGGTCGGTACTACATGCACACGGGTTATGTCCCGAACCCGAACGTCGACTACCCGAGCTACGGCGCGGTGATCTCGCACGAGTTGATCGATCAACGCCCCGAGCTGGAAATTCCGCCGTTCGTGTCGGTTGGCGGTGCGAGCGAAGGCCCGGGATTCCTGGGGATGGCGTGGGCGCCGTTCGTGGTGAGCAGCACCGGCCAAGTCCGCAACCTGGAGATGGGGCTCGATAACAAGCGACTCATGCAGCGCATGGCCGCTTTGAATCTGATCGAGAAAGGCTTTATCAGCGAAAAGCGTGGCACTTCGGCGGAAGACCACGAGAAGATTCTGAAGAAGACGCTCGACCTGATGACCAGCGAGCAGATGGAAGCGTTCAAGGTCATGAAGGAGCCGAAGGAGATGCAGGACAAGTACGGGACCGATGGCTTCGGTCGCGGCTGTCTCATGGCTCGCCGACTGGTGGAAGCGGGTGTTCCGTTCGTCGAAGTCGATTACGGCGGATGGGATAACCACGCGAACATTCACACCGAGCTGAAGGATCGCAAGTTGCCGGTCATCGACAAGGCGATTGGCGCTCTGGTCAGCGACCTCGAAGATCGTGGGTTGCTGCAAGACACGGCCATCATTTGGATGGGCGAGTTCAGTCGAACTCCTCGCATCAACGGCAACGCCGGCCGTGACCACTGGGCTCGTTCTTGGAGCGTGATGGTGGGTGGCGGCGGTTTGAAGGGTGGTATCGCGGTAGGTGCGACCAACGCCGATGGCACCAGCGTGGAAACCGAGCCGTACACGTCGCAAGACGTGATGGCGACCATCTGCAAGACCTTGGGAATCTCGCTGGAAACTACCTTCACCAGCAAGAACGGTCGTCCGATGAAGATCGCCAACGGCGGCAAGGTCATCAAGGAACTGTTCGTCTAAGGAATTTGGCCCGAGAACTTGGAAGTGGCCCGTTCTGGGTACTGACGAATCTGGGTACTGACGAAACGGGTCGGGGCGTGGTGCCCTGGCCCGTTTTTCGTTACGCTCGAAGTATTCACGGTCAGCGTCGCCGCCAACCGCTCGGCGCCGCCCGATTTTCCGCTCCGGATTTGGCCGGATCGCTGAGTACAAACCATCGGTTGGCCCGTTCATGTTAGTGAGTCATGTCTTCGTCCTCCCGGCCGGCTGGCGGTTTTGATCCCCAACGGTTGATCGAGACGCATCAAGCCGGTGTCTGGCGGTATTTGCGGGCCCTGGGCTGCGATGCCGCTCTGGCGGATGATTTGACTCAAGATACGTTCCTCCGCGTCCTCCAACAGCCGTTTCAAGACTACAGTCGAGCGGCGACGGCGGCCTACCTGCGGCGAGCGGCCTTCAACTTGTTCGTTTCCGCCCAACGGCGATCTGGCCGAGTGGTGGCGGTCGAAGAGTTGGAGGCGATCGACAATAGTTGGGCCCGGTTGGCGGCCGAGGAGAATGGCGAGGAGATGCTGAAGTCGCTCCGCGAGTGCCTTGAGCAACTCTCCCAACGTGCCCGCTCGGCCCTGGACATGAGGTATCGGGACGAGAGGTCGCGGGCGGAAATCGCCGCTCAATTGTCCCTTAGTGAGGATGGCGCCAAAAACCTCCTCCAGCGGGCCAAAGAGCGACTCCGCGAATGCCTCGAAAGTAAACTCACATGACCCCTGACAATCGCCATTGGCTCGATGCCTCGCTGGAAGAGGTGCTGGGAGGACAAAGTCCCCCCAATCTGTCCGCGCGCATCCTCGCCGCTCTGCAAGCGGCCCAAGGCGCCAACTCAACAGATATCGCCGCTTCAGCAACGCCGCGACAGAATGCGGGCGTATCAGCCACTGGCGCTTCCGGAACGAACGTATCTGGAACGGGTGCTTGGGTTGGCAGTCGTTCGACGGAGAAGATTCCTCCGGCAACCGGAGTTCAAGCGAGCTCACTTTCAGAGAACGCAATCTCAGCAAGTTTAACTACGGGCGAACCCGAACCGCCGCCGGTCGTGGCGCCGCCCGTGCTGGCTTCGAACATACAGGCGCCTCAGAGTACAACCCAGGCGAGCTCGGCGTCAGCCACCAAACTCGAAGGCACGGTTCAGGTAGCGTCCCGCAGCCCGCGGACTCGATCCAACGGTTCGCGCGGCAATGCGTCGACGTCGAATCCGACGCTTGTCGCCGTATTGTCGCTAGGAATCATCGGAGGCATGGGCGTACTCGCCTATGTCTTGTCTCGTGATCCTCAACAAGCGGATATGGTGGCGCGACAGGAGAATTCGACCAAGTCGGAGGTGGCGAAGGATGTCGTGGATCAAATCGGAGGTGCGTCTCCGAGCGTCGATGGTCGACAGGCCGCTGAACGCGAGTGGTCCAGGGACAAGGGGACTTCGCGACGCCCGCCTGCTGATCGAGTTCATGATTTGGCGGGCGCGGGCAAGCGCGTTGCAGCTGATTCAGATCCTGTCGCGTCGCCTCCCCGCTCGAATCACTCTTCGCAGCCTCGAACTCAAGTTGCCGTCTCGGAGTCTGACGACCCATCGAAGACTGAGCCGCGATCGGGCGCCGATGACGCGGGCAATCCGTCGCGATCTTCCGTAGATGGCTCGCGAAACGTCGCCAACTCGCCGAAAGTGAACTTACCGCCGACCGATGGGGCGGCAATCGACGACCAGCAACTCGTGGCCTGGATGAACCAGGAACTGCGCAAGGCCTGGGACGAGGCGGGGGCGACGCCAGCCGAACCGGCAACCGACTCTGAGTGGTGCCGACGCGTCTTCCTGCGAGTGTTGGGGCGGATCCCCACGGTCGAAGAAGTGCAAGAATTCGTCGACGATCGCAACGGCGACAAACGCGAGCGGCTCGTGGGGCAACTCTTAGCCAGCGACTCGAAGTACGCGGATGAGTTCGCCGCTCATTGGGCCGATGTCTGGACAAACGTGCTGGTCGGTCGCAAATCGGATGGCCGACCCAATCAAGCCTCACGCGAGCAACTTGCGGATCACTTGCGTCGTCGCATCGCTGAGAATCGTCCGTTCGATGAGTTGATGGTCGAGCTGTTGACGGCGAGTGGCAGCAATGTGCCCGGCGCGGAAGACTATAACGGGGCGGTCAACTTCCTGCTGGCTCATGCCGACGACAAAGCGACTCGAGCGACCTCGCGAGTTTCGCGGGTGTTTCTCGGACGAAACCTCCAGTGCGGACAGTGCCATGTAGATCCCGAAGGCGCCGAGCAACTAGCGCAGCAGCAGTTTTGGCAGTTGAATGCCTTCTTTCGCCAGATGCATGTGGAGCGGTTAGCCGACAACCAAGGCGCTCGACTTGTCAATCGTGATTTCCGCGGCGATGGGCGTGGTGCGAGCGAAGGCGGCGAGGCTGCGGTGTTCTACGAATTGGGCAACGGTCATCTTCGCGCGGCCTATCCAGTATTCATCGATGGGTCGGAGGGACCGCAGAGCGGATTGGTCAGCGAAGTCGATCGACGTCGCGAGCTGGCTCGCATGATTGCGGGCTCCAGCGAGTTTCGAATGTCGGTCGTGAATCGCTTGTGGGCTCACTACCTGGGCTTTGGAATCGTGAATCCCGTGGACGATCTCAGTCCGCACAATCCACCTTCTCACCCAGAGCTGCTGGAACAACTCGCCACTCAGTTTGCCGCCCATCGCTTCGATCTCCGAGAGGTGTCGCGGTGGATTGTGTTGAGCGAAGGTTTTGGTTTGTCGAGCAAGGGGGGAGGCGGAGCGTTGGCGGACGCGCCCGAGTTAGGCAAGCCGCCGTTGTTCAGCCGATACTATGCGCGACCCATGCAAGTGGAGCAGCTGTATGAGTCGTTGAAGTTGTTGGCGGACGCTCGACGTGGCGGCAACGGTCGCGAACCGGCTCGCAAGGATTTCTTGGGCCGAGTGGCGAAGGGGATTGGCGACGAACGGATGGACGAGGGGAATGCGATCATTGAGGCGATTCCCGATAGCTTGGCGAAGGTCGACCACGAATTGCCTCGACGCGCCTTGGGCGGCGATCAGGCCAGCTTGATCGAGAGAGTCGCGCGGAACGAGAAGATGACTTCCGATCAAAAGATCGATCATCTATTCCAAGCTGCGTTGGCTCGTACTCCCACGGCTCGCGAAGCGCAGGCGGCTCGCGAGCTGTTGAAGGTCAGCCCAAATGATCCTTCCATCGGTCTTCGCGATCTGTGGTGGGCTCTCCTGAACAGCAACGAATTCTTGCTGGATCACTAGACGCGGGTATGGAACCCACTCAGCCCCGTGGCCGCGGCTCCTGGATCAATCCGCTGGGCCGCTTTCGCCGCATCGAACGGTCGAGTCTGCCTGAAGAGCTGGCGGACGATTCAGATGGCGACGCCCTGTCGCGCGATGTGGCGACGGAGTACTTCGAAGACGATGCGAAGTCGATCGTCAGCGAGAATGACAGTCCCGATATTCCCTTCCGTTACAGCCTCAACCCGTATCGTGGTTGCCAACATGGTTGTAGCTACTGCTACGCCCGACCGACTCACGAATATCTCGACCTAGGCGCGGGACTCGACTTCGAGTCGAAGATCTTCGTGAAGCGGGCGGCGCCTGAGCTTTTTCGCGACTTCCTTTGTCGAGACGAATGGCGACCCGAAGCCATCACGCTCTCCGGGGTGACAGATTGCTATCAGGGGATCGAACGTCAACTCGCTCTCACCCGTGGCTGTCTCGAGGTGGCGCGGGAGGCTCGACAACCGATCGCGGTGATTACCAAGAATGCGCTGGTCGAGCGAGACATTGATCTCTTGAGCGAGATGGCGGCGGTGAATGTGATCAGCGTCGCGGTGAGTCTTACCACGCTGGACCAAAAGCTGACTCGCGTGATGGAACCTCGAACGGCGGCGCCCCAAGCGCGGCTGCGAGTGATTCGACGATTAGCGGAGGCTGGCATACCAATACACGTCATGTTGGCGCCCATTATTCCGGGACTGACCGATTCCGAGATCCCGGCATTGCTGGAGGCGGCACGTGAAGCAGGGGCGAGTTCCGCGAGTTACATCCTGTTGCGTTTGCCGATGACCGTGGAGCCGATTTTCAGGGAATGGTTGGAGCGTGCCTTGCCCGAGCAACGTGATCGAGTGGAGTCGCGAATACGGTCGACGCGCGGCGGCGAACTGTATGAATCGGGATATGGTGTGCGTATGCGAGGACGAGGTGAATTGGCTGACCAGATTGCCGCAACATTCCGAGTCTTCGCCAAAAAGCACGGGCTCGATCGTCCCTCGCCTCCGCTCGACGCGACTCGCTTCCGCCGCCCCGTTCCTCGAACCGGTCAACGCTGGTTGTTTGATGTTTAGTTTGAGACTGATTAAACCACTAATCGCGCGAAATTCGTGGTTCAATCACTCTTGAACTAACTTGGCTTTCGCGCTCGCCGCAGACGCTCGCGAAACGCCTTGATCAAGCGACTCTGAAAGCGATACGGATTCCAAGCGACGGCAATCGTGCGAGTCGGTTTCTTACCCGCGAGCGAGCGATAGACGCGTCGATCACTCTGGTCGCGGGCTCTCGCCATGGCCGGGATCATGGAAACGCCGTGCGAGAGCGAGACCAGTTCTTGCACCATGGTTAATTGGCTAGTGCGCTCGACTGCGACGGGCTGAAAGGCCCGCTGTCGACAGAACGACACGATGTTATCCGACAGGCAGTGCATTTCATCGAGCAACACGAACGGATAAGGCTCAACGTCGCTCAGCCGAATCTTCTCTTGGCTTACGAGCGGATGATTTGGCGGCAAGACGAGCAGAAGTTCTTCTTCAAACAGCTCTTCGGCCTCGAGATAGCGAGCAGGAATAGGCAGCGCCAGGATCGCCAGATCGAGTTCCCCTTGGGTGAGGCTCTTGAGCAGATGGTCGGTGGTGTTCTCTTGGACGACAAGGCTTGCTTTGGGAAACTCCCGCGAAAAATTCTGCAGAACTTCGGGGAGAAAGTAGGGCGCGATGGTGGGAATCGCGCCCACTCGCACTCGCCCGCTTTGGCCATCGTCCGTGATCTCGGCCTTGGTATCCTCGAGAATGGTGATGACTTGTTGTGCTCGCGATTGCAGCAACAGACCCGCGTCCGTCAGTGAAACCGCTCGAGTTCTGCGCTCGAACACGGGTTGTCCCAGTTCCTCTTCCAGCTTCTGAATCGAGCGACTGAGCGCGGGTTGCGAGATCCGCAAGTCCTCGGCTGCTCGCGTGAAGCTGTTGCGTTCCGCTACCTGCAGGAAGTAACGCAGTTGATCAAGGTCCATCTGGAGAGTCCTCGGTGATTCATAACCTCCATGCATTAAACCAAGATATGGAATGCATTGGAAGTTCTGATCGCAGGTTGCGATACTTCATCAGGTCGAGACTGGCCAGTCGAATCGATCTGCTTGCTTCCGTCCTAACAACCTTCCGAGGAGATGAACGATGTCATGGCGAAATCTCCGCAAAGTGGTCGCTTCCGCGGTACTTGCGTCGGCGAGTGCCATCATCGCTAGCAGTTCTGTCGCTGCCCAAGAGGGCAAGCCGGCCGACCCACGTGAATCCAAACCTCAAACCCCGCAATCCAAGGGAGCTTCTACTATGGACAATTCAGCAAAATGCCCTGTGATGGGCCATGTCGCGCCCGCGTCGGCACGACACACAGCCGCTGGCGCCATGTCGAATCGCGACTGGTGGCCCAACCAACTCAACCTGAAGATCTTGCATCAGAACTCGCCGCGAGTTAACCCGTTGGGAGACAGCTTTGACTACTCGGTTGAGTTCCAAAAACTCGATTTGAATGCCGTCAAGCGAGATTTGCACGAACTGATGACTCGATCGCAAGCTTGGTGGCCAGCCGATTACGGTCACTATGGGCCGCTCTTCATTCGCATGGCTTGGCACAGTGCGGGAACTTACCGAGT
Source organism: Pirellulales bacterium (assembly GCA_046349915.1). Taxonomy (GTDB): domain Bacteria; phylum Planctomycetota; class Planctomycetia; order Pirellulales; family Pirellulaceae; genus CAIXSC01. Next base: position 597,601 of record JAXMBL010000006.1, read on the forward strand.
CAGCGATGGGCGAGGCGGCGCGGGGTATGGAACTCAGCGTTTCGCGCCGCTCAATAGCTGGCCCGACAATGCAAATCTCGACAAGGCGCGGCGGTTGCTTTGGACGATCAAACAAAAGTACGGCAACCGCATCTCGTGGGCCGATCTCATGGTCCTGACCGGCAACGTCGCCTTAGAGTCGATGGGGTTTGAGACGTTTGGATTCGCTGGCGGACGCGAAGATGTTTGGGAACCACAGGAAGACATCTATTGGGGGCCGGAGAGCGAATGGCTGGGAGACAGGAGGTACAGCGAGGGACGCAGACTCGAGAACTCGCTCGCGGCCGTCCAGATGGGATTGATCTACGTCAATCCCGAGGGGCCGCAAGGAAAGCCGAGTGCGCTGGAGGCTGCCAAGGACATTCGCGAGACCTTTGCTCGCATGGGAATGAACGACGAGGAAACCGTGGCGCTCATCGCGGGCGGCCATACGTTCGGCAAGGCCCATGGAGCGGCGAGTGCGGAACATGTGGGGCCAGCGCCCGAGGGGGCCGATGTCGAAGAGCAAGGGCTGGGCTGGAGGAACAAGTTTGGTAAAGGAAACGCCGGCGATACCATCACCAGCGGTCTGGAAGGCGCTTGGTCCACTACGCCCACTCAGTGGTCGAACAGTTACTTCGATAATCTGTTTGCCTACGATTGGGACTTGGTGAAGAGTCCCGCGGGCGCCTGGCAATGGACTCCGACCGATCCCGCCGCGAAGGGAACGGTTCCTGACGCGCACGACCCCAACAAGTCGCATGCACCCATGATGTTCACGACCGACCTTGCGCTGCGAATGGACCCGGTCTACCACAAGATCTCGAAGCGATTTCACGAAAACCCCGAGCAATTCCGTTTGGCCTTCGCCAAGGCTTGGTACAAGCTGACGCATCGAGACATGGGACCTGTCGCTCGCTTGCTCGGACCCGAAGTAGCGCCGCCGCAACTGTGGCAGGATCCCGTGCCAGCGGTCGATCATAAGTTGGTCGACGCACGGGGCGTCGCGGAATTGAAGGCGAAGTTGCTGGCGTCTGGACTTTCGGTCTCGGAACTGGTGTCGACCGCTTGGGCTTCCGCTTCGACTTTTCGAGGGAGCGATAAACGTGGTGGCGCCAACGGTGCTCGCATTCGCTTAGCGCCCCAGAAGGATTGGGAAGTCAATCAGCCCGCTCAACTTGATCGAGTTTTGACGAACTTGGAAGCGATCCAAAGCGACTTCAATCGATCTCGACGAGATGGAACTCGAATCTCGTTGGCCGATTTGATCGTTCTGGGAGGCGGGGTTGGGATCGAATTGGCCGCCAAGAAAGCCGGTCACGAAGTTCAGGTCCCCTTTCACCCGGGCCGTACTGACGCCACTCAGGAACAAACCGACGTCGTATCGTTCGCGGTGCTCGAACCCAAGTCGGATGGCTTTAGGAACTTTGTGGCAAGGAGCATCGATCGACCTGCCGAGGAGCTGTTGGTCGATCGCGCTCAACTGCTCACGCTTACCGCGCCGGAGATGACCGTATTGGTAGGGGGAATGCGAGCAATTGGGGCGAATGCCGCGAGCGGACCGTTTGCTGATCTGGGAGTGTTGACGAAGCGGCCAGGCACTCTGACAAATGACTTCTTCGTCAATCTGCTGGATATGGGGACCGAGTGGCGCAAGTCGCCGATGTGCGACCACTTCTTCGAAGGACGTGATCGCTCGACCGGCCAGATGAAGTGGACGGCGACTCGAGTTGATCTAGTTTTCGGGTCCAACTCGCAATTGCGAGCCATTGCGGAAGTATATGCCAGCGACGATTCGCAGAAGAAGTTCGTCAATGACTTTGTGACGGCTTGGACCAAAGTGATGAACTTGGATCGCTTCGATCTGCGCGTTGTTTCGCAGGGGAAGTAAACCAAGTGCTTTGTCACGTAAAAACCATGTACGACGGACTTCCAGTCCGTCGATCCAGTCCGTCGGCTCGTCCCGTGCAAAACGAGCATCCAGGCTAGGAGTTGTCGGGCGTAAGTTCACGGGCCAGATACTCTCGGAAATGCTCGTAGGAAGGAGTCTTCAGTCCCACCACTTTCGCGCGATCGTCGTACATGCGCACCTTGGCTGCGATCTCGTAATAGGGCTCTTGCTCGAATGCGCGAGCCTCGTCTTTCGTCATGGGGCCTCCCTGAAGTTGGAGGCTCTTGGCCGAAGCTGGCGAGAGCAACTCAAGGTATCCTGCGCGGGAAGCGGCAAGATACCGTTTTGCTGGCACATGCAGGCGAATCGGCTCTGTTACCTCCAAGCTAAACGCCCGCTTGAGGAAGCGAGCACCCAGCTCTTCATGCCGATCATCGATGTTCTTGTTCAGATAGTCCTCGCCGTGCCCATGCAGAAGATGGCCGACGTCATGGAGTAACGCGGCGACGATGACGCTTTCGGGTTGACGTTCCTGTTCGGCTAACCACGCGCACTGGAGGGCGTGTTCCAACTGAGTGACCGCCTCTCCAAAATACTCTTCGCCTCCCCGAGCAGAGAACATCGCGTCTATACGGTTCAGTATTTCACGGGGATTTAACATGAATTGTTGTTTCTCCATTGTTCGCTGGTTGGGACCACTAATTCTGATCCAGCGAACATGAATGCGGAAGTGGGACGATGGCTTTTCAGAATCAGAGGTGGCAGGGCAACCAGCAACTTTAACACGGTTGGTGGACCATTTGCCTGATCGCCTTATGTCCTCAGGAGTAGTGTCAGTTGATCGAGTAGCCTCCAAGAGCCGCCAAAGACTGGGAACCAAATATTCAAGATGCCGAGTAAGGGAGCGACGACATACACCAGCATTGACAGAAACAGTGTCCGGTCAAAGCTCACTGAATTCGGAGGGGTATTCCCCAAACGACTCAAGGTCTCGTTGCGATTGAGATGAATGACGGAAATTGCGTACGAACCGAGGTTCCAGGCAAGAAGGCCGAAACAGCAGAGGTTCAGCAACTTCTGGGGTTCGAATGGGTAAGAATTCAGGCACATTAGCAACAGAATCCCGACGACGATGGAACTAGTCATCATGATCTGCAATTGGACAAAGGTTTGCCGAATCACGTCCGCAAGTTGGATCGCGATAAACTCCTCGGCAAGTCGAAATCGAAGTGTTGCATCCTGCGAATGATCGTCGCCTGGACGATCCTCGCTGGCGTTTCTCCGCGCCGTGGGCCTTCCCGACCAGTAGTCACTGAGTTCCGGAACCAAATATTCTCTGGCGATTATGGCAAGCTCGGTGTGAAGCTTGTTCGCCAACTGCCGCGATAGCCAACGCTGCTCGCGCGGCGTTTCGACTAGTCTCGCGAATGTTTGCTCTAGCTGCTCGACATCGACCTTCTCTTTGTCTGGTGGGGACAAAAGGGATCTCTGGTCGGTCACTTGCGCTTGGATATCGGCGAGTTGTTCCAAGATTCGCAGGGACGGTTCGAAGTCGCCCTTCTTCGGGGGTAACGCAAACAATTGTCCTGCAGCTTTGGCCGCGATCCGCTCGGGAACTCGAGCGAAAGCTGATTGAATTGGATGCTGCGAAAGTCGTCGCAGCAGACGCAGTAGTGCCGTTGTGACCGCCTTGGCGCGGATGACGGCTCCTATCCACAGAATAATGACAAGGCCGACCAGGGTGCGTAATCCAATGTCGCACCAGGTTGCCTCCAATGCGACGATCCAACGCATGCAAAGTATATCCACGATTCCATATGTGCCGAGGGCGACGATGACCCAATCGGACAAGGGGAAGGGCCAAAACCAACCTCCTTGAACGTTCTTACGCAACTCGGCGAACAATAAGTCGAATCCCGCGACGTAAACGCTAGGGTCGTTTGACGAATTCGCCGCGAGTCTAGGCGAGTGTTTACGTGCCTCGGAGAATGGGCTCGCCATCGGGTAAACCGTTGCGGTCCAGATCCGCCGTAGCTGGGCAATGGCCCAAACAGACACCGCAGCCAACAGAAATGTGAGCGGAGCGATCGGCGATACTCCACTGCTCAATGTTCCCGCGCGTTCCACGAAAAACATGGTCTTCGCAATACTGTCTTGCAAGGGCTCAAACGGTATTTCAAGGACCAGTAGTGCAGGTATCAAGAAGAGGAGTGAGGCGAGCAGCGCCGTACTGATCCACTCCACTACTTGTTGACCGTTGACGCGTTTCAGGTTCCACGTAAACCACGACGCGTCACGACCCGACTGCTTACGTGCGTCGTCGAGGAGGCCGCTCGTGATATGACCACTGGTGTCTTGACCAATGCGTCGTTGGACCACGACTAATAGAAGTACGACGACCAATGAGACGGCGACGCACACGAAGGAGACAGCGAATTCCAGGGGCGAATCCGTCGAGACTCGCAGGCTCTTGGCAACGACCAAATATAGGATATGGGGTGAAACTACGACAAGCTGAGCAAGAGCGAGTGATACAACGCCGAGACTTGTCGCCGTGTATAGGTAGCTGTGGGAGATCTCCTCTTTCACGCTGTGTTTCGCGAAAGGTAACGCCAAGGCGGGAAAGTATCTTTCCACCAAGGCATGTCTGGCAGACTCGCGGGATTTGCCTCTCTTTCCCGCGCTGCTCGCGGCGAGTAGAAAGCAGGTGATTACGACTCCAAGTGTCACCGTCCAAAAGGCCATGAAACTCGACGGAGGAGTCGTGAGAAAAACTCGCTTCTCCTTTGGCTCTTGACGAGAGTCTTCCTGGCTTAGGTACGTGTCTCTACCTTCATCCACAATGTCCATGGGCCAGAATCCGCCATCACGAACGACGGAAATCCAGACCGGTGGTTGGAGGTATTCCTTAGAAGTGAAAGGAAAAGAGTACTCTAAGAGTGGCGGCGAGGCGCCTGGCGGTTTTGGGGCGAGTAATAGCATTGCGTTGTAAACGCCTTGCAGGGAGTCTGAGCCAAAGTGCAGGACTTGGCGACCCTCTTTTGCCTGCGTCGCAAGCGGAGTCGTCCAGTTCTGATTTGGTGGAAAGAGCGGGTAGGACGAGGCAACCACCATCCCGGATGTTGCGTGCCAGAAATCAGAGTGCAGATATAAAACGTCAGATTCAAGCGTGAACAGGATGACGTCGGGCGCATGGTCGCGGATATGCCGAGCCAGGAATAGCTTGTCGCGCACATCCGTTCCCATAATCCCCACCGCCTTGATGTTTTCGCGCGTGATCGTCCGCAGGATATTCTGCAGAATCAACTCCGCGACAGCATTGGTGTCGTCTGAGTAGTACGGTGGGACGTCGTTGGCATGCTCCGCAACGTCGCCATGGAGTGTGGGGCGCGCTCCGAATACGAAGCGACTGTGATTTTCAGGGGAATCGGCGGCATTTTGTCGCTGAAACTGCTCTGATCGTATGCGACTCACGGAGAGCGGGTAGGGGATTGTCAGCCATGGTAGCGGTCTAGGCTCAGCGGCGGCGTTGGGTCCGTCTGCCATCATCGCCTGCCCCGGCTCGAAACAATCCTTGGAGACAGGAACGGACGAGAGGTGGCTACCGCGGCTCAGGTTATGTAGCTTGGGACCGTCGAGCGAGATATTGGACGTATATCCTGTGCTCGATTCCGTCAAGAGGGCGATCTGCTTGTCCTCAATCAATCGGCTATGGAGATAGCGCCGCAAGGCACTGAGGAGTCTGCTATCTCTATTAACACAAGCCTGGAAGTTGAGCGAGAGCTCTGACGGCGACGGCGCCCGCTTCGCATCCGCGGTACGCTGCAAGGTGCAATCTACGTTCAAGTGGGCGAAATTGTCATCGGCGGTCGCACTTCCCGAACGGATCTTTATGTGAATCCGCTGAAGTCCCGAGTTCTCGGACCAAAAGACCAGCTGACGCTGAAGCGGCAAGGAACTGCCGGAATAGCATGGGGCCAATAGGTTAACATGAAGGATCGTGGGATTGGATTGTCTTGGATCTCGCACGCGATTCCAGGCTGCTACAAAGTTCAATGCGTCGCGCAGGGCACGTGGATGAACACCTGACGTCGGCGTTTCGCCGACCAACAGCAACATGCAAAGGTTGACTTTACAGCTATCCCGTGATGTGCGGCGTAATAAAACGGCGCTGGCGCGTTCCTCGTATAAGGGTGAATTCGTCGAATCTTGAGACCAAGCAAGTTCGTAGCGGTCGAGAACGTAACCAAACTGACCTAACGCGCTGGTCATCGCCGCCAATTGACCATCGAAACTCAATGCGTAATGCGAGTCGATGGGGTCAGAGACAGTGGCAATCACACACTCAAGTTTAATCAACGAGGAGACTTGGTGATTTTGGAGTTCCTCTAACTGTGCCGCCAAATGCCCAATCTCGGAATCGTCCGACGGCGCCTTTGTTTGATGATACGGTGACGCCGCTGACGAGTGGGAGATCAACTCGGTCGGTGAAGTACCCAATTGACAACCGTAAGGCGTCGATGCGTCGCCAACAATAAGCGTTTCGAATTCAGGTGGACGCTCGCCGACCCTATCACTGCCTGCCCACACGTCAGTTGGTCGGCACGTTTCCTTGCCACGTTTCGTCTTGGTGTCGGCCTGGAGCGGCGGTTCGCCCATATGGGCCCTTAATGCTCGCACCGCGAGATTCTCCGACGGCTCCGCAGACCGCTCAAGAGACTTGTTTGTCTGGTCCGTAGGACCAAAAGCCTTCGGACGGTTTGACCCTTGGTCAGAGTTCGGCGAGCGGAGCAGGAGACTGCCAAGCAGTGCGAGTACGACCATCGCCGCGACTGGACTGGAACTTGTGAGAAAGAGATGCCGAACACTTCCGATCGGTTCGTCATTCATGGGAGCGCCTCCCAAAGAGCTGCGTCCCGTGGCCCGTTCTTCACAGTTTGAGCCGGGACGTTCTGATTTTCATTGTCTCAGGGCCCTTCTTGTGGTGCTAGGGGGACACCAGAAAACTTGTCGACTATCGCCTCATGTCCTCGTTCCAAGCCGCAGACGCACCAAGAGATCGTTCAACGCCTCTTGACCTCCCGGTGTCTCTGGCAAAGTCGTGACTTCGCCAGCAGTTCGTAGATGGCTGGTCAATCGCTCCACTTCGGATTCGTGAAACGTCAGGTCGGCGGCTGGAATCGTGCCTTGTTCGGGACCCGTGAGTTTCCTGGCAATCAAGTCGTCGATATAGCTCAGTCGTGCCTCGTCGTTGAGTGTCCGGAGATTTGCCTCCACGACCCCAGTCCGCATCAAGTGAATTCCCGTCAGCAGCACTCGGTACACATATAGCAGTGGCTTCACGCGAGGTGGTTCCTCTTTACGGAACAACTTCCACTGGGTCTCGGCGAATCCAAGATAGTGATGAACATGATGTCGGGTGATGCAACGAGCGGCGATGGCCTTGAGCTCTTCATGTGCGCGAGTCGTTGCAACCACCAGCGGCGAGAAGATCTGCTCAAGCACGTATCCGTTCTTCTTGAGCACCATCAGGAAGAACTTACGAACGTCGTGAGTGACTAAATCAATCTCGACTCCTTCGTCGAAGCCGGAGCGTTCGACCGTCTCGCGTCCCTCCCTGAGCCCCACGACTTCCGCAAGCGGCAGCAGATGCGTTCCCCTCAAATCGTAGTCCGAATCAGGCGAGGGGAATCCATACAGGTGGGCGCCGCTGATCGTGGCAAAAACCAAAGGAAACGGATGAGTTTGAACTTGTTTGTTCAAGAGTGCCGGGATATCGGTCATGGTAACTCCTCGTGAGTCGCGAGTCGGCGAGCGCGGATGAGCCACCGATTGGCTCGCTCATAATCGGGTTTCTCGGGCAGAGTGGTCGACGCGAAAGCCTGCTCGAATTCGCGATGCAAAGACAATCGCAGCCGTTCCATCTCGTCCCACGGCATCTCGCCGCGCCGGATCGTCAACAATTCCTCGCGGTATTGTCCCACATGGACCGGGACATGGTGTTCACGCAAAGCGATGATCCCGGAGCGCAACAGACGAATCAGGTGCATCACGTGCTTCCATTTCACTCGACCCTGATTGCGAATGTCTGTCTGCATCTTCTTGAACTGAGACATCACGTAACCGTTAAACGTCTGGTAGACGATGCGCGACAGAAAAACCGACTTGATGGCGAGCAGTTCTTGCGCCAGCGGCGTAGCAGTTTCGACCAGTGGCGAGTAGAGGCATTCGAGCACATTGGGGTTCGCCTTGAGGGCCATGACGACAAACTTGCGAGCTTCCCAGTACGCCTCTTGCGTCGCTTCGTTTTCAAGTTGTTCGGGAACCCCATACAACGACCAATGCAACTCGGCGGGCGGCAAGTAGATGCCGCGCCGATCGGTGTCTGATTGGTCGGTATCAAGCCCAAAAGCTCGCGAGCCGACGACGCAACGAAAAATCACTCGTTTCCCTAGGGTCTCGTCCAGCGGAGAGAGACCGCCGCTAACGATGTCGCCTAGCTTGAAGCGAGCTAGTGCGACAAGCTGCTCATGACGCACGGATACTTCATTCCCATCACCCATCCTAACTCGATACGCATGCTCTTGATCTGACGGAGACTTGACGACGACCCCTACCGCGCCGGAGGTAACGCCCGTCGGAAGACCTTCTACGTTTCTTGTTTTCTGCTCGGCGAAGTTCTCTGGATCTGTTTCCGCTGATTCCTCTGGATCTGTTTTTGGCGTTGGAGGATCTGACAAAAGGGCGGTTGCGACATGGCACGCCGTGTCTCGCACGACGACCTGAGTCCCAACGGGATAAATCAGACGGGGACTTTCATGAACATGATCGCGCACGACAGATCCTTTCGCCTGCGAATAAAGGCTGGTATCTCGTGGGGTAGCTCACAAGTATGAGAACACCGCTACTTCCAGAATTTCCACCAAGGTCGCGTGGCAGCGACCGAGCGACGTCGTTGTTGAGCTTCCGCTTCATAGGCCTTCAGCGTTTCGACAAACGCGTCGAGCGACACAAACTCCGAGACGACTTCGTGGGTCTCATGATCCCAGAAAAATACGGCTTCGGAGGCGCCTGTCAGGTCCAGGAAATAGGTGTCGCCGCAGGGACTAGTTCCAATTGCAAAGCGGTGTTCGCCCCAATCCTCGGCAAACTCTCCCTCGCGCAACTCGGCATTCCACGCCAACACATGGTCCCGATTGTCGCTCAAAGCGATTCGGGAATTGAGGTCTTGGGGATCGAGCGGATAAGTCAACATGAGGCTGCGGTATTGAGGCGGCAATGGGCGGCCCAGGTACTGCTCGATTGCGATCAAGTCATCGTCGGTCATCGGCGCCTCCATGTTGATCGTACAACAGAGCTTTGTCTCTGCTCGGGAGTTGCGATATTCAATTACCAATCGAATCTCGGACAACTTCTACTTCGACACAGCGTTGAATGAGAGAACGACGGATTGTCATCCCGTCGTTCTCGAATCCATGGCGTTGGCACAGCACTAAGCGATCTTCCACTTCGCTCGTGGTTCACGACTCAACAGTTGGTTCGCTTCATCGTCCCCCTCGAACTTCTCGAGAACGGGGTCCCAGCGCAAAGAGCGTCCCAGGCGGTAGCCGATGTTCGCCAAGTGGCAAATGGTGGCTGATCGATGTCCTGTCTCGGCCGTGCAAATACAGTCTTTGCCAGCCCGGATGCTATCGAGCCAATTGCGATGGTGTTGGTTGGACGGATAGACACGCTGAGCTTGATCGTCGAGCGGCGATTCGAGGATCGAATTCGGTCGACTCGAAATCCCGCCGCGGCTGACCAGGATCGTGCCTTCCGTCCCTTCAAATACGCAGTCAGCCTTTACGTCTCCTTCAAATTCGTTATGGATCATGGTGACGCCGTTCGCGTACACGAATCGAAGTCCCTTGCCTAACCCTGGTTTCTCGGGCGCGATCACTTGCACGGGTCCACTGGAATCCATCTTCATCGCCCATTGAGCGATATCGAAGTGATGAGCGCCCATGTCGGCGAGGCCACCGCCCGCGAACTCACGGTAAGCTCGCCATTGCGGAAAATGTTTATGGACTCCCTTGGGACACAATACCTCGTTGTAGGGGCGTTCGGGAGCGGGGCCGAGCCAGAAGTCCCAATCGGTCCCTTCAGGTATTTCTTGGGCGGGAAGATCGCACGGCTGAGCGGGCCCTCCGACGCCAATGCGGATCGTCTTCAACTGGCCAATGCGGCCGTTCCACACATACTCGACCGCCTTACGAAAATGTCCGCCAAACTCGCTGCGTTGTTGACTGCCCGTCTGGAAGATCACTTTTCCTTTTGCCACTTCGTCGACAATCCACCGACCCTCGGCGACGTTGTGCGTGAGCGGCTTCTCGCAATAGATGTGTTTGCCTGCGCGAGCGGCCAGGACGCACGGGATGGCGTGCCAATGGTCGGGGGTTGCGATCACGACGGCATCGAGTCCTGGCAAAGCCAGTAATTCGCGGAAGTCAGCGAGATTCTTGACGCCACGGAACTCGCCACTCTTCGTGCGTTGAGCATATCGCTTCGCCACGGTTTCCATGGCGCTGTCGCGTCGCTCCTTGACCACGTCGCAAACCGCGACCACCTCGACGTCACCCTGTCCTAACAATCCGCCCAAGTGGCCGCGGCCCATCGTTCCGACACCGATGAAACCGACATTGAGCCGATCACTGGGCGCCGCCCGAGCAACTCGCTGAGTCACGCCTACGATGGGGAGTTGCGAGGCGGCAGCCGTAAGCGCCGAATAGCGAAGGAATTGACGTCGCGAAAACATGAGCAAATCTCCGGGAGAGTACGAAGGGTGACGCGAGGAGTATTGTCGAGTGCGAACGACGATTGTCGGTGTGACAATTTGTGCGAGTGATTTTAACAGATTATGTTGTGGCGAGTCACAGCGTTCGCTCAGCGGGAGGATGATCACGTGTGGACGATCCATGGACCTCGAAGTCGGCTTTGCGATGGCCTGTCGCGGCGTGAGTTGCTGTCGGTGGGAGGGCTCTCGCTGCTGGGGTTGAATCTCGCCGATTGGCTGCGCGCGGCGCCGCAGCGCGGGTTGGACTCGTCGGGGATGGGGCCAGGATTTGGGCGAGCTGATTCCGTGGTGCTCATCCATCTCCAAGGTTCCCCCAGTCATATCGACTTGTGGGACCCGAAGCCCGATGCGCCGGCGGAGATTCGCGGTGAGTTCCGGCCGATCGACACTCGCACTCCTGGTCTATGGCTCGGCGAGGTGCTTCCCAAGATCGCTCAGCAATCACAGCATTTCTCGCTGGTACGCTCGATCGGAGTCGACCCGAAGGGACTTCGCAATCATGGCGCCGCGATCTACATGCTGTTGACCGGGCACGATCCCACCAATTTCTCGCCGACGGGGTTAGCACAACCTCCCTCGCGCAATGATTTGCCGTCGATCGGCGCGAATGTCGCTCGCTACCGACCGCCGATAGCGGGTGCGTTCGCTAATGTCGCCGTCTGTGGACCCGTGTTGGAGGGAAAGGAAGTCGGGGTCGCTCAGTCGGCAGGTTTGCTTGGTCCCGCTTACGACCCCTTTCGCATGTACGATGACGCCACGCGGCCTCTGCGACCTACTGGCCTGCAGCTTCCGGCCGATGTGTCGCTGGATCGATTGACGTCGCGCCTTGATCTGCGCCGAGTCCTCGACCAGCACGCGGATGAATTGCGTCGTCGTCAATCGACCTTCGATTCACATTACGATGCGGCGCTTTCGCTGCTGCAATCCCCACGAGTGGCGACTGCTTTTCGCTTGGAACAAGAGTCGGAGGCTTTACGCAATCGCTATGGGATAACTCGCTTTGGCCAGAGTCTCCTGCTTGCGCGACGCCTGGTGGAAGCGGGGACTCGGTTCATCCAAGTGACATGGCCGGCGAGGTCGGACGACGAACCGGTCGCGGGCCCTGATGGTTCATGGGACACGCATCGCAATAATTTTACGACGCTTCGCGAACATCGCTGTCCCGTGTTCGACCACTCGTTGTCTGGTTTTATCGAAGATTTGGCCGCGCGGGGATTGCTCGAGAGGACGCTGGTGGTAGCGGTTGGCGAGTTTGGTCGGTCGCCCAAGATCGGGGCGCCTACCACCGACAATGTTGGGCCGGGAGGTCGCGATCATTGGCCCGAGTGTTACAGTTTTTTGATCGCAGGCGGTGGTGTTCGTCCAGGACAGGTCTACGGTCAGTCGGACCGACATGGCGCTTGGCCGAAGCTTGATCCCGTTCATCCCTATGACTTGGTCGCTACCATCTACCACGCCGTTGGCATTGATCCCTCCACGGAGTACTTGGATACGTTGCGCCGGCCGAGACGTCTCGTGCAGCGCGGCCGCCCGCTCACCGCGTTGTTCTAAAGTCCGATAAAGGATGTCGCCAGTCGGCCACGCTAGAAAGTTCCGCCGGTGTTTCCGAGTGACTGGGGTCGCCTTCGTTTGGTCAATTCTTGGCTCCAGTGATTCAATTCCGTGGGACGATTCCAGGCACTGAATAGCTGGACGATTCGGTGACAGCATTGCCAAATGCAAACTCGCTCGACTTCAGGCATCGACCCCTCCAGTTCTTCGAGTCGCTTATACGCTTCCAAGAGCAGTGGCTCGGCCTCGGCGTACTTCTTCTGCTTCAACAGCGCATCCCCTGCCAAGGACTGTAGGTTGGCGGTCTTCCAGTCATTGGGCGAGAGCTCGCGATAGAGGGCCAATGACTCCAACAGCAACTCGGCGGCCTCGCGGATGCTCAATCGCGCCAAGCTGCGATAGCCAGCGCAATAGGTTGCTCGTGCAAGCAATTTGCGGTCCTGATTCGGCGACGACCGTAGTTCTTCCAAGATAGGCTGGTAGCACGCGCCCAGGTCGACGGCGAATGCCGTATCCGCAGCACAATGCCCATGCGAATCGGCATAGTTTTGGTACGCCTCTTCGAGGATTGTGCGAGCCTCTTCGGATCGCCGAAGTTTCTGGAGGGCGGACGCATAGCCTTTGGCGACTCCGACTCCGACGTAGTAATCCGAACCTGTCACCCCTTTGACCGCCGTCCAGGTTTGGTCAAACACTAGCAACGCCTCCGGCAAACGTTCCGCCATCACAAGTCCCTCCGCCAGGTCTGCCCGTCGCTGAAGTACGGCAACGTTTGTGGCGCCAAACTTGTTCTCGAATCGGGCCAGAGCCGATCGTTGTCTTTCGATCGCTTCTTCATGCCGACCCAATCGATGCAGCAGGGCGACAAATTCCCTGCGTTTGGATTCCAGATTCAGGTCGAACGAGTCGCTACGGACGTTGGCCTCCAGAAGGGGCAGCACGCGCCGCATCGACGTCGCGGCTTCCTGAGTCTGGCCCTTGGTCGCACTGACTCGCGCAATTTGCCACTCCACCTCCAGCGCCTTGGGGTGATCGGCCCCAAGTTCCTGATGATATAGAACTAACGCCCGCCGCAAGAACTCCAAGACGATCTGGTGGTCCTTGCCAGTCCCATTGAAGCGATTGCCGACCAAGGCCAGAATTTCCGCCTGGACCAGTGGTTTGTTCGAGACAGCCGCGTCTATCTTGTCGACCGCAAGATCTGACGCGACTCGATCCAACAACGCGCGAAGGGTGGGGTTGTTAACTGGCGATTGACCGCTTGGGGAAACCGGCGCCATGTCATCAATGGGCCGAAAAAGATTCTGCTTGAGAAACGTAAACATGGCGTCGGACTGCTGCTTTGCTTCCAGCACTTCCTGCCTTTTCTTCTCGGAGTCTCTGTATGCCTCGTCGAGGTCCGCGTTGAGGTTCCGCAGTGCGTCGGTAGCTTGAAGCAGGTGCTGATTGGTCGTCGCCAGGGAATGATTCTTCGAAGACAACAACCATGCTCCAGACAGTGAGGTCAACATGGCCACAATGACCGCCGCGCCGAAGGCGCCGCTCTGAGCGGGATGTTGAGTCATCCAACGCCGAACTCTTGTGGCCAGCGTGTCGCGGTGAACCGATACGGGCTGGTCAATCGCCCAACGTTCCAAGTCGTCTGCCAGGGCAAGTGCCGAAGCGTAACGATCTTTGGGCGCCATGGCGAGCGCCTTCCGAGCGATGGCGACCAGTGCGGGCGGGGTATTCGATTTGATTTCCGACCACGCAATGGAGCCCGCCTTAACTCGTTCGAGAACCTGGGAAACGTCGTCGCCTGGCACTGGCGCTTTTCCAGTAAGTATGAAGAAGAGGTTTGTCCCCAGGCCGTAGATATCGCAAGGGAAACCGATCTGGCCTGGGTCGCCTGATGCCTGCTCAGGGCTCATATACGGCGGCGTACCGATGCACTCGGCGGCGCGGGTCTCGCTCGGGATTCTCATAGGTCTCGTTTGAGCACAGGGAAAGTCTTCCGGCTCGGTCGACTGCGAACAACGTTTGGCCATCCCCCAGTCTATGACCAGTGTTTCTCCAAATAGGCCCAGCATTATGTTGTCCGGCTTGAGATCTCGATGCAGAATGCCCCGGCTGTGGGCAAAGGCGATAGTATTACACACGTCAATGAGGCGTCGAAGCAGCTTTCGGAACTCAAGTCCCTGGAAGTCGCGCGGAGTCCCCTCGTGAAAACGCCGACACACGTCGCGCAAGTTCTCGCCGCGTACGAATCTCATCGCATAGTAGGGATGTCCATTCTCTCGTTCGCCACGAACGTATACAGGAACAACCCCAGGGTGCTCCAAGGAACTGGTGACTTCCGCTTCCAGGAGAAATCGTTGGCGAATTGTTGCTTCCTCGCGGAACTTCGACTGCAGTTCCTTGACCGCAACTTCACGACCTAAGGTTGCATCGTACACAAGATGTACTTGTCCGATTCCCCCGCGTGCATGCTCGCGCAACCATCGTAGTTCGGTTTGTGCGATCCCCGCGCGGAATGTCGCGTCAGGGTTTTCGTGGACTTCGGAACCCGAGCGAAACGATTGTCCCTCTTGGCGATTCCTTGCCGTGACGACGGAACCCGTCAAGCCTCCTCGCGCGAACGAGTTCTTCAAGAACTGAATCAGCGACTGAATGGCTTGCAACTTGTCGGTGCTCGGCGTCTCCCAATCGATCTTGCCGAGCGACATGAGTTCCTCGACAAGGGGAAGTCGCGACCTCAAGTACTCCCGACACTTGCCGCAATGTGCGACATGCTTTTCCCACGCTTCACCCAATCCGTCGCTTGACTCGCCTGCGTCGCTTCCGCTGGCGAGAAACCGCTCGATATCTTCTGCTGTCGGGCACTTGTCCTGAAGAGACATTGGGAGCGAGCTCCTGAATATTGGGGATTGCCAGCGAGGTAAGCGTTCGAGGCAGCCTCAATTCCACAATCCGTCCAGCTCGTCGCGCAATCGGCGAAGCACTCGATGTTGGGCGATGTAGACGGCATTTTCTGACAAGCCCAGATGTTCGGCGGCTTCCGCCGCGGTCTGTCCCTCGACAACACACAACCAGCACGCTCTCCATGTGGCCTCCCGGAAGTCCGTTCGCATCACCTCCAGGGCGCGCCTCACCAGTTGCTGCCTGTACTCGCGTTCCCAAAATGGGTCGTCTTGGTCGTCCGCAACCGACTCGATATCAATCGTTGAAACTGCCGAAGCGCGGGACTTCTGCTTCAATACATCCCGCCATCGATTCAACAACACCGTCTTGAGCCAGGATCGAAAACGAAGCGTCGAATCGTATTCAAACTCGGGGATCTTACGAAGCAACATCAACATGACGTCCTGAACCAGATCCGTTGCTTCGTCGTGACGCAATCCCGCACGCGACGCCCACTGAAACAAGAGTGGAGTATAGAGTTCGATAAAGCGATTCCAATCCTCTCCATTGGGCGATTTCCGCAGACGTAGCAACAGACTCGCAGAGGTGGGTTCCATGCCGGGATTATCGACAGTCCAGGCGGGTTTCGGCAAGAACTTGCAGCCAAAGATCCTCGCCAGCCTGTGGATTCAAGCCTGATCTTCGCGGGACTGCCGCAGCCTCGAGTGGGTTATCGCTAGGCGGGAGGATCTAGGCCGGGAAAGAAATTCGCATTTTCCTGAAAGAACATCGCCAGGGAGTCGTACCAGCAATGCCGTGAGAGTCGGGTTGTTGTTTTGCCCAGTCGGCGGAAGTCGGCTTGGGAAGCCAGCCCAGACGGCGTCGAGGTGTCATATTCCCGGAAAATTTCCTGTTCCACGCCTTATTCGAATTGGAGTGCCCAATGCTTGGTCGACTCGCCACCTCCCGTACGCGCCGAGTCCGTCGCCTCCAGGCAGAACAGTTGGAACTTCGATTTGCGCTGGCGACGTTTGACGTTGTCAACGTACTCGACAGCGGTCCCGGGTCCCTCAGGCAAGCGATTCTCGACGCACAGGCGATGCCCGGAGACGACGCGATCCACTTCAGCATCCCAGGCAGCGGACCGCATCGAATTGAACCGTTAAGCCCTTTGCCGGCGATCACTGGGGCAGGGGCGGTCTTCTTGGATGCTTCCACCCAACATGGCTTTGAAGTAGCTGGAGTTCATCCCATCGAATTAAGCGGCGATGGGCTTGACCGCGACCTTTATCCCACATCCGACGGCCTGAGGATTGATGGCACGACCGGCTCGATCATACGCGGATTCACCATACACGGGTTCACCAACAGCATTGCCACACACGCCGCCCAGGGTTTTATCATCGAGCAAAACTATCTGGGGCTTGATCCGACGGGAAGTCATGCGCCGATCGAATGGGTTTACCAGTCCGTTCAGGAAAACGGCGTGAAGGTGTTTGGCAGCACGGGGACGATTGGTGGTGCAAGCGCCGAGTCGAGGAATGTCATCTCGGGTCACCGCAGCGGAATTCTCATCCAAGACGCCCAGAATAACATCGTTGTGGGAAATTTTTTGGGGACGAATGCGGCGGGAAACGCGGCGATTGCAAACCAGTACGGTGTTCAAGTCATGGGCCCCTCGGCGAACAACCGCATTGGCATGCCGTATCAGGGCAATGTCGTCATCGCGACGGAGGCCAGCGCGTGGCTCCACAGTGGGGCCAATCATAACGTCCTACAAGGAAATCGAATGGGATTCCTGGTCACCGGGCAAGCCGTCGACGGCGGCGGTATTGGGATGGCGCATGCGAGTTCGGTTGCAAACCAAATTGGGGGAGGCGGAGACGGCGAAGGCAATCTGATTCTGGGGGGAATAAGTTCAGGACACGGTCAGAATAGAATCCAAGGCAACTGGGTTGGGGTTAGTCCCGACGGGACGCAGCGCGCCACTTGGCGAATTAGCGTCTTGGGCTCGGGAAACTTGATTGGGACCGATGGCGATGGCGTGAATGATGATAGGGAAGGCAACGTATTCGCCAACACAGTGGCGATCAGCAACGACAACGTCGTGGCCGGCAACATTTTCGGCCTCGCGGTCGATGGATCCGCAGCCCTAACCAATGTAGCGCCGTCATTCAATCCCGCCAATTCCGCGGGCATCTATGTGGATGGGGCGAGAAACGCGATTGGCGTGAGTGACGCTGCCGGAGCGAACGATTCGCGGCGGAATATCATCGGTGGAGGGTTTTCCTACGGGATTCAATTCACCAGCGGCGCGGCCGTACAGAATGTGGTTTCAGGGAATTTCATTGGAACAGATATCACGGGAAGCATCGCCCTTCCCAATGCCGTGGGGATCGGCCTGGGCGGATTCAACAATCGAGTGGGCACAAATGCGGATGGAATCAACGATTCCCTGGAAGGCAACGTCATTTCAGGGAATAGTCTGGTCGGCATTTTCGTTGGCAGCCAACACGTCGTCGCGGGCAATCGAATCGGCACGGACGTTTCTGGAGTTCTGCCACTTGGTAATGGCGTGGGAATCATGCTGGATGGGAACGACAGTCAAATCGGCGGATCAACACTGGCATCGCGCAACACCATCTCCGGCAACATAGGCTCCGGCATTGATGTCAACAACCTTTATGTAACGGGCAACGCAGTCCTCGGAAACGCTATCGGCGTCAACGTGCTGAGTGAACCGTTGGGAAACGGTCTGGATGGCATTTGGATGCGGTTTGGCGCGATGGCGAATGTGATTGGAGGCGTCGCGGCCGGCGAAGGCAATGTGATCGCATACAATCAGCGCAACGGCGTTACGGTATCCGAGATGCTCCGGCAATTCACGCCATTGGAGTTCTCCAAGCAGAATTCGATCCGGGGTAACTCGATTCACGACAACGGTGGCTTGGGAATCGATCTGTTATCCTTGCTGTGGGATGGCGGGGGAAGTCCGACCGATCCGCTGCGAAACAGCTACGTTTTCGGCCCAACGCCCAACGATCCGCTGGACTCCGATTCGGGCAATAACGAACGACAGAATTTCCCCGAACTTAGCGAGTCGACTTGGGGTGATTCCACAAGCGTCACGGGTCAGTTCCAGGGAAAGCCCCTGACGGAGATTGTCCTCGATATTTACGCTAGCGCCGTCACCTCGAACGGTTATGAAGGGGAACGTTGGCTGGGAATGACTACGGTGACTACCGATGCCTTCGGTCTTGCCGCCTTCCACGTAACTGGTCTTGGCATGACGACGGCCGGCGAATGGATTACCTCCACGGCGACCGATGTCGACGGTAACACGTCCGAGTTCTCATTGGCGATTCCGGCGACGATTCCCCCGAATGCGGCGCCGGTGGCGGATGCGGGAGAAGATCAGCTGCGCGGCCAGGGAGAACCGGTCACGTTCGATGCCTCGAATTCCCATGATATCGACGGTGCGATCACTGGATATGTCTGGGACTTCGGCGACGGCTCATCGTACTCGGAGACTCAAGACAACGCTCCAGATGGACAGTTCGACGGCATCACAATCCATACTTTCCAAGACAACGGCGCGTACGCGGTGACGCTCGATGTCGCTGACAACGGTGGCGAGTTTTCGTCCGACAATCTGCTGATTACGGTGACGAATGTCGCGCCTCAAGTGAGCGTCGTAACTCCAGCGGCGGCGCTGGCTGGCCAAAATACAAATCTAGCGGCGTCATTTTTCGATCCCGGACAGGCGTACGGCGAGTCCTACGTTGTGGAAGTGGATTGGGGTGACGGGCAAACGACGCTCGGACTGATTGATTCTCAAACCGGAGCGATTTCGAGTTCGCATGTTTATCTGTCGGCTGGCACGTACACGCTTGGCGTCAAGGTGATCGACGACGGCGACCACGTATCGGGCCAGGCCGCTTCGCCTTTGAGCGGCTTCGCCACGACTCACATTCAGGTCATTCAGCCCGTTCGAGTCGACGTCCAACCCGATTCAATCCAGGTAGATTCGAACGGCTCGCTGAGGGTGACGTTGTTCGGTTCCGCGGGATTCGATGTTCGGTCCGTCCTCGTGTCCAGCGTGCGGTTTGCCGGGGCGAGTGCGTCGAAATTCAGTTTTGCCGATCAAGACCACGACGGGCATGTCGACCTGGTACTGAAAATCCGCACCCAAGACACGGTGTTCGACCAGATCTACGTGGAAATGCTCAGGGACGATTTTCTGACGGACGGAGATATTGACTCGACGAGACAATCCACGCAGTTGGAAGTGTATGGGAGCATGCACGACGGCGATGCGTTTCTCGGCGCGGACGCCGTGGACTTATTCCTGTCTGGAAAGTCCCTGCGACGGCTCCTGGAACGATTCTTCTTTTGTAGGTGAAATGGGCCGCTCGTGAACGACAACGAACATGCCGACTATGCGGCCCACCTCCACCTTGGCCTTCGTGTCGATCGAGATGCGCAGCACAGTGGGATCGGTCTGCGATTGTTCGTCGAGCAATTCGGTCGACACGCGGGCCAGAGTGGGCGGCTGAGCTTCACTGGTCCACGCCACGCAGCCGACGGCCGAACTGTAGGATAACGTCCTTGCCTTGTTGCAGAAGTTCTCGCCACATCAGACACCTCCTTGTCGAGGAGCTATCTTGGGCGTTCGCCATTCCCGGGCCAAGGTCGATTCTGGAACCAAGTCTGGCAGGTTGCAGAGGCCTCGCGCAATGCCTTCATATGGGTCTGCTGGTAGTTCTTTCGTCTGGCTGCCTTGCACGCTCTCAGCGTTGTTCTAAACGGCCAAGGGCAACAATTCACGTTGTTCCCCACCACGGGCTCTGTTAGGCTGAATGGGCTCGAATCCCCGCCTTGCCGGAACGCACGCCCACCTCCCAGACGACTGTTTCACGAGATCAGCCATGCTCCAACTGCTCACCGATACGTTTCGCTTTCGCAACGGTCTAACTCGACGAAATGTGCTGCAGGTCGGCACGCTCGCCGGTGGAATTTCGCTGGCGGACAAGTTGAGGCTGCAAACAGCGGCTGCCGAGAGCGCCGAGTATCGGGCGACTCCCTCGGGCAAGTCGGTCATCCTGCTCTGGCAAAATGGCGGACCCTCTCATCTGGAAACGTACGACCTGAAACCCGACGCGGTGAGTGAAGTGCGGGGGCCCTTTCGTCCCATCGCCACGAATGTCCCCGGCATGGATATCTGCGAGTTATTGCCGTTGCACGCCAAGATGGCCGACAAGTTCACGCTCATTCGCTCGTGCTCGCACAAGTTCGCGGGGCACAACGACGGGATTCCGGTCATGATGAGCGGGTATCCCAACTGGGATGAAGGCAAGAACGAGTCGGTCCATCCCGAAATCGGCGCGGTGGTTCAACGCGTGTTCGGGCAATGCCAGCAGGGGATGCCAGTCGCCTGCGGTATGGGAGCGACGCATTACAGTTATGTGCCCACCACCGCGACCGGCTACTGGGGGAATCAATTCCGTCCACCCACAGTCAGTGAACGCGGGTTGCCGAACGCGACCGCGACGGTGGAGGGTCGACGGCTGGAGGATCGTCGTCAGTTGCTCACAGCGATCGATCAAGTTCGAGCTCGAGTGCACAGCGGCGCCGCTGAGTCGCTCGATGAGTTCAATCGTCAGGCGTTTGAGATTCTGGCGAGCGATCGGGCGCGGACGGCATTCGATCTGTCGCTCGAATCTGAGAGCACTCGGCGGCGATACGGCGAAGGCTGGGCGCAGCAAGCCCTGCTGGCTCGACGTCTTGTCGAGGCAGGCGTGAGTTTCGTGACGGTTGGAGTGCCGGGCGGCAAAGAAGTCTACAACTGGGACGATCACGCGGTGAACGGAGATCTGCCGACTGCGATGCGCGAGCGACTCCCAGGACTCGACCAAGCCGTCACGGCGTTGATTGAAGACATCTATCAGCGAGGACTTGATGAGGATGTGTTGGTGATTGTGACCGGTGAGTTTGGTCGCACGCCGCGCGGGAATACTCAACCGCGCCGAGGAGGCGGGACGAATTGGGGCCGCGACCACTGGCCGCATGCGATGTCAATCTTGGTCTCGGGAGGCGGGAAGAGAATGGGACAGGT
Source organism: Pirellulales bacterium (assembly GCA_046349915.1). GTDB lineage: Bacteria > Planctomycetota > Planctomycetia > Pirellulales > Pirellulaceae > CAIXSC01. The sequence goes on from JAXMBL010000006.1 coordinate 618,889, forward strand.
GATTGGCGCGACGAATGCTTTGGGCGAGCATCCCATCCAACGCGAACTGACACCCGAGAACTTTCGCTCGATGATTTTCCATCACCTCGGCATCGACTATCGCCAGACTTTTCTCGACCGAGCTGGCAGGCCGGTGCGCATCTCGTACGGCGACCATATTTCGGAACTGGCGTGATGTGCGGATTGCTGAAGTTGACGGAATTTCCTGCTTGAGTGTGTAGACCACTAGGGGTGTGTCCCGAACTTCGCTCGAAATCTATCGCAGCCTGAACTTCATGAGGCTCGACGAGAACGAAGCCGGGCCGCCGCGAAAACGGTTGGCTGAGTCCAATCCGCGAACTCGCGCCCAAGAGGATTTCGATAGCCGGTGAACCAGGACACAGTCACATAGGATCAACGTCCACTTAGCACTTGGCTGACTTGCGTTTCTTGCCAATGACGCCTTTCTTCACGGCTTTCTGAATGTGCTCGATTGCAGCAGGAACCTCGCAGGCAGTGTTGCCCATATCCACCTGAACAACGCCGATGGTCTTTCCGACTTTCAGTGCGACTTCCGTAAGCTCAGGGACGTAGGTCCCCGCGACGATCACGAAGTTATTCATGCCGTAGCGGACGTGATCTGGTTGCTGATGGATGGTCTTGCTAATGCGTTCGAGTAGGTTCGTAAGTTCGGTGAAGTCGAGTTCTTGGTCTGGAGTGATCGAAATCCAACTGGCGAGCGTCGCCCATCCCGTTGCGGCCGTGAGTTCTTGCTTCGAATCAATCCACTCCAAGCCAAGTTTGTGCCCGTGAGGACTCTCCGCCGCGACCCAGGCGACAGGGTATGCCGAGATGGCTCGACAATTTGCCGACTTGAGCCACTTCTTCAGATCTCGCTGAGTCATCCTCTTGTCATCGACGACCAGTCCGGCAAGGTACTGAGCATCGTAGTTGCCTGTGTCGAAGAGCTCGAGCGCCAGTTCGTAGACTCTGCCCAGTCGCTTCTGGATCTTCTTGAGTTCGGAAATCTTCACGCCAAACATCGGTTCGTTGACGCCGTGATTTCGCAGTACCTTCCGGTACGACTCAGCGCCCAACGCTTTCAGTTCTTTCAAGATGTCCGTTGCCTGCATGTGGTTACTCGATGTGAGTTGGGGCGAAAGCCAGTGTCGCCATTCATTTGCGGAAGTTCAAAGGATTTTCTCGGACCGGTGTAAGGTTTCGCGGCCAGGGGCGTATCTGAAGAGACAGGTTGCGAAGGAAGTTCGTCCTCGACCAAATCGTTTCTCCAGATCATCAAGGAGTTGTGCTATGTTTCTCGCCCGCTGGCTCCGTCGCCTCACTCAGGTTTCAACTCCTACGGTTCCCAAGCGTCGCCCGTCGAACGCAGGCCGTTCGTTGCGAATCGAGTCGCTCGAATGCCGTAGTTTGATGGCTGGCGTGGTCGAATTAAATCTGGGGATGTCCGGCGGTTATTTGCCGGGTGATCCAGCAGGTTCAGCACTCCCTTCGACACCGACGGCTTGGGTGAGCCCTGGTTCGGCCGATCATGGCCCTGCTGGGCAGTCGACGTCGACCATGATGAGGAATGCGACGGTAACAATAACCGTTCAAGGAAGCAATGATGCGCCGCTGTTGAATCCCCAGGCGGCCGCCAAGCCCTGTACAGCGGACGGGACCAGTCCAGGGACGGTGACCATTACGCTTCAGAATACGAATGATGCGCCGGTGCTGGCGCCTTCGCGAACCGTCGCCCCAGTTTCGCCGATTCAGGCTCCTTCGATGACAGTCACGATCACGGTCCAAGGAACGAACGATCTTCCCTCCTGAGTAGCCCCTGCGGGGACGCAACCTGACATGGGATATCCCGGTCGACGGTGCGCCAAATGGTGCATCCTGCCTCTGGTGGTTCAACTAGGTCGGATAGCCGATTGTGCGGAGATCTTCCTTTAGCTGTTTAAGGTTCAGGTCGGGATTCAATGTCCTGACCAATTCGTCGGTCAACCGCTGACGCTCGTAGATGGCTTTGACCGCGTGCAAGGCAACGTCGGTTTCGTAGTATTCCTCAGCCCACAGCCAATAGGTTTCGGGGTTCCCGTCGAGTGGCGACAGGAGATAGGCCGATCCATCGGCGTCGTCATCGTTGGGGAGTTCGATTGCGTGGTGATTCCAGCGGGCATCAGCATCGGACCGCCAGAGACAGAAAGTGACGTCATCCGTGGAGAAAGCGGCTTCCGTCGCACAGGCCGATAACTGCTGGGGTAGGCCTGCGTAAAAGGACGCTGCGGGTGGGGAAGCGGCGGCGAGTGGCGAGTCGTGTACGAAGCCCTTGAGAAAGCACCCGTAGTCATTGAAGAGTGCGAATAGCTCATCTCCCGATCCGTTGCGCATCGAACCCATTTCCTCGCCCTTGGCCCAGCGAGCATCAAATGAATAATAGCGGCCATCCCAGTCGGGGCAGAGAATTGCGTCGAGCATCGCCATGGACCGCAAGACTTCTCGCAGTCGAGCGACGTTCGGCAATCGAGTGAGATCAAGTGTTGAGATCATGACATTTCCCCAGGGTCTGGTGATCCCGCGCGATGTGCGAATGGCGTGGCATTACTATGTGGGTTCGAGGCGTCCCTAATTCTCGTCGAACGCGTACCGAAATCCAGCAGTGGTGCTTCCAAGTATTGGGGTCGGATTAGATCATTCCTGATAAGCGTTGATTAGTGCTGATCAGTGTTCCCAATCACCTGAAAACGGTGCACCCACTGCTCATCGGAACCTCGTTACCTCAACGGCAACAAGTGTTCGCTCTAACTTTTTCATTCTGCGCGGGATCTCATTGCCACCATTCTGCAGTTTTGCTCTCTGGCTCCCCCCGATCAGATCCCCTCGTGCGGCTAATATAAAAGTTTTCAGAGATCGGGTATTCTCCTGGCCGAATTGGAATCAGCCACAATCGACTACGGAATTTAGGGTTTGTTCATGCTGCTCCTGAAGCGTTCAGCTACGATTGTTTGCACCGTTATCCTCGGGGGAGTCATCTCTAGCATCCTGGCTACGACCGCTTGGGGGTTCAGCGAGGGCGGACACAAAGTTATCGCCTCCGTGGCCTTTCAGCGTTTGTCGCCAGCGGACCGAGCGACGCTGGTCGCCATTCTGCAGAGTCATCCCCGTTTTCGCTCGGATTTTCGCAATTCGATGCCTGCCGGGATCTTGAATGGACCTATCGAGGATCGGCAGGAGTGGATTTTTCAACAGGCGGCAATTTGGCCCGATTTGGCTCGAGACTTTTCGGGCGCCGCAAAGACTCGATTCCATCGCGGCAACTGGCACTTTATCAACCAGCCGTTCTTTCTGACTGACGATGATGAGGAAGCACTGAGCGATTCGATCGACGTCAATCTGAATGTCGAGCCACCGTCGACCAATCTAGACGACAGCCGAATGAACGTTGTGCAAGCCATTGCTAACAGTGTGCGTATCATCGAGTCGCGGACCCAACTGAACTCGACAAAAGCCGTGCATATCTGCTGGTTGCTCCATTGCGTGGGCGACTTGCATCAACCGCTCCATTCATCGGCGATGTTCAGTCGACGCTTGTTTCCTCAGGGAGACCGCGGTGGCAATTCCATCAAGACGACCGTGGATGACAACCTGCATGCAGTGTGGGATCGAACATTCGGGACCAAGTTGAGTCTGCCAGCGGCACGTGATCTGGCCGCTAGCCTCCGTGCTCGCGCCGACCTGCAACGCAAGATGGAAGCCGCGAGTCAATCGCTTGACCCACGCGTGATGTGGAGTGAGAGCATTGAAATGGCTCGAGAAATAGCCTATTCACACGAAGTCATCGAGCTGTTGAAGTCGCGAGAGGCTGATCGCGTCAATCTGGAGCAGGAACCAATCCCGCTCTCGAATGATTACCTTGCTGCTCGGAAGGGAGCGAGTGAAGTCGCCATGGTGCGAGCTGGCGCTCGCTTGAGCGCTATCTTGGCGCTACTCGCTAATCCCGGCTCGACTCCTCATCACGAGCTTGCAGGAATTCACTCCCTGGACACCTCTAGTCGTTTGGCGGTGCGAGTGGGTGCGGGCGCCGAATCTCTCGGAAACGTGGAGGCGACCGCTACAATCGAGCCATCCGCGGAGGAACAGATTGGCTTATTGCCGCTGGATGCTCCGGCCCGGCAGCGGACTGCGAGCGGCGCAGCGTGCCCGGCTGATTGTCCGCATTGTGCGAAAACTGCTGTCGCGGTGAAAACCGATCGGTTCCCGAGCTTTGATCCGATGTTCCCACCACCGGAAGGCGCCAAGACATTTGAATTGAGTCAACAGTATCCAGAAACTTACGACACCGACGAGCAATTTCCTTGGTCGGAAATCGATTATCGCGTGAATCCCACGGGTTATCTGAACGCGGTCTTGGGTTACTGTCTGGCTGGCAACACTGAGACCGATTTTCGAGGAAGCGATAACCCGATCCGGAAATGGTATCACGCCCCATGGATGCATGATGATGGCGAGAAGAACCCGTCGCGAAGGGCTGGGCGAGAGTATCACCACGGATTAACAAGCGAACGACGTTCGCGTCCCTTGGAATTGCACCCTCTGCAAACCGGCGAAGGATTCCCAGAGAATCGTATTCAAAACTGGGCGGTAAGTCTTTACAGTGCCCGTGGTGGTTACACGCTAGGGAAAATCTGGAGGACGGCGGATGGAATTCCGGATCCTACGAGAGCGACATTTCCTGACAACACCGTGTCGTTCAAGCTGTTGTTCACTGCCGCGCCGGTGGCACAGGTTCCGTTCTTGACGGGCAGCTTGGAATGGACCGCGAATATTCATCCTCCCATGCCACTGACGCCTTATCGTCGAGCGGATCAGCAAGTCCGTTTGTTGCAAGTCGATGTGGCGGTCAAGGATCCAAGGGTGGCGAAATCCACGGGCTGGATTTTTGGGACATTTGTCTACGATGGTTTTCGCCCTGGCGAGGACAAATTCAAAAAACTGATACCAGTTGGTTTGAGTTGGGGAGATGACTCGAACGAACCACGACTCATCGAGAAGCAGGGGAGCTATATCAATCCACATCTGAGGCAGACGGTACTGAATCACGAATTACTGGAGCCCGAAGGACTTCGCGAATGGGGCGAACATACGTATGTGAGGCACCATGGATTGGGTGGGCGACTGAATGGTCCGGTCGATAATCCCTCGTCGTCGTGCATCTCGTGCCACGGGCGAGCAGCGGTCACTCGAGAGCGACCACTTGTGACTATGCCTAATGTCTACAAGTCTGGCAGCGTACCCGAGCAGATTGCCGCATTTGATCGTTTCTTCCGCAGTGTGCGTCCCAACAGCCAGTTGGTGCGGGCCGAAAAGATAGATGGATCTATGGCGGACTTCGTGACTGTCGACTACTCGCTTCAGGTATCGATGGGAATTCGCAACTTTCACACAGTGAATCCCGATGCGATCGAAAAGCGACGCAAGGGTGAAGCTCCCTGTGTGACACGTGGCGCCGAGTAACACAATCGGTTCGTCACGGTATCGAACTGGTTCCCCGAGGAAAGTCAGAAACTTCACATGTCAAGCTTCCAGAGCGAACGCGATACCATTGCGGGTTTGGGACTGCTGACCTCTCATTACGTTCGGTTTGATCCGGCGGTGTCGGTTCGTGGCAAAGCGACGCATGCCCATGGATTCAATGTTCATTGTCTCGTCGTGGACAATGTGGATGGCGAAGTTCTAGCGATTGATCGCAATCGCATCTATGCCGACCAAAATCCGCTACAGCATGCGGAACAAGTGGCGGTTCGCGAAGCTCTCGAACGATTGCATGCCAAGTACCCTTGTCCTGAGGGGATGTCGATCGACGACTACATCCGTAAGCGACTCTTCATGGCGCCTGGACAAAGTGAACGAGACTTCATCGATGTGGGTTGCACGTTGTACAACACGTTTGATCCGTGTGGTTTTTGCGCCGTCACGTTGCTGGTGTGTTATATGAAACGCATCGCCTTCTTGTTTGAAGACAAGAAGTTCGATGGTGTCTACGAGAAAATGCGCGAGTATTTCCGCAATCGCGAGTCGGTCAAGGAACCTCTGGTGCTGGCGCCATTTCCAGAAACAGCCGACACACCGACGAATGAGAATCCACTGTTTGAGGGCGCGCGACTGATCCACGCCTTGCGTGAACGAGTCAAAGCCAAGGAGGATGCCGGCACGGCGCTAGTCATGACGTTGGACGCCGAACACCAGACGTTGGGGCAGGCGAGTGATTTGTTTCTCCGTATAACCCCGGAGCACTTGACAACGGAAGGATGTGAACGAGAGAGGAACATCCGGACGCTGGCAGGCATTCGCGCCATGCTAAACCTGCACTGAAGTCCTCCCAAGGAATGTGTGGCTGCTTGGCCATGTGACTCGCGATCGCCGTCTAGCACAGATTGCTTGGTAACCTAATCTCAGGTTCTCTAGACTTCCAGGAATCGGAGGATGCCTCCGCCTCAAATCTGTGGCAGTATCGTGTAAGAACGCGGACATGGTATGCGGCGAAACCAAACGGACAACGCGGAAGGCAACGACGGAACCCCTGCGGCGAGCAATTGCCGAAAGCGGTCTGTCGTTCAAAGAACTCCATCGCCGCACGGGAGTCGTCCGGCAGTTGCTCATGAAATTTGTTAGGGGCGGGCAATCGTTGAGACTCGATCACGCTGTCAAGCAAGCGGGGCTTTTCTGGCTTGAACTAACGCCTTACAAAGGAAGAAAAGTGAAGTGAGGAAAACCACTATACGATTTACGTCTTTCCCGAAGACAGAGCCACCGCCATCGTTTGTTTCGAAGATAACTGGAGTATTCCAGGAGCTAGAGAGTGAATTAGGGACAGAACTC
>JAXMBL010000007.1:0-577361 GCA_046349915.1 Pirellulales bacterium
CGCGATCCGATCGAAATCGCGGCGGCCGACAACGACATGCTGATCGGCGGCACCACGTACAGCCGCGACTGGTACGTGATCACCAAGTTCGAACGCAGCGAGGAACTCGGCGGTGCGCGGGTCTACAACGTGACGCTCCAGCCGACCGTCGTGTTCAACAACGGGCAAGTGATCGAGAAGACGTACCACGTCGCGCCGGGGCCGACACCATAGTCGGACCGACGGCCTCCCGTTCCGTTTTCCTTCGCTTCATTACGGAGACTGCCACGCTCATGGATCTGCTTCCCGCCCGCTTCACCGATCGGCGTCGTCGCGAGTGGCGACTGGAACTGAACTACACGCTGGGCAAACACATCTTGGATGTGACCGGCCTCGACTTCATCAACGCGCACGACGGCAAGGCGCTGTTGGGCGTGATGCAAAGCGACGAGAAATTGGTGCAGGTGCTGTGGCTGTTCTGCGAAGAGCAGGCAGCCGCCGCCAACGTGGATGAAGCGGAATTCGGCCGGGGCCTGGATGGGCTGACGCTCGAATTGGCGATCAACGCGCTCGAGGAGTGCGTCCTAAATTTCTGCCGCCCCGCCCGGCGAGTGGCCATCCAAGCCGTGCGGGAGAAGGCCCACGAGGTGGAAGCGGCGCAAGCGGAACTGGTGGCGACGAAGGTCCGCTCGCCGGCGCTGGCCCAGGCGATGGCGACGAAGATGGCGGAAGTGTCGCGGGAGATCGACCAGCAACTGGCGACGGCGATCGCGACCTCTGGCGCAGCGGCTACCAACTCGCGGGCGTCGTCGGCGTAGCGCCCGGCCCCTACTCGCTCCGGCAACTGACGTGGATGGCCGACGGCGTGGCGCAGGAACGTTGGAACCACACGGCGCAGATTCTCGCGACGCTGTGCGAACTCCAACGCAACCCGAAACGCCGTTCGCGACCGTTCACCGCCGACGAATTCCACCCGTATCTGCGGACGCGCCGGCGCGGCATTCCGTTCACTGGTGAATTGCTGCGAGCGCAAGCCCAACGCTGGTTCGCCGAGCAGGTGAACAAACGAGGAACCGCCGATGGCCTTCACGGTGAGCATGAAGATCGTTGACGCCTTCTTCGATCGACCGGCGGTGCTTAACCGGATGGATCGTGCCACCGCCCGTTCCCTGGCGAAAGCCGGCGCGTTCGTGCGCCGGCGAGCGATCTCCAGGTTGCGGCGACGAAAGCGTTACTCACGTCCGGGTGAACCGCCGAGCATTCACAGCACGGATCGCGTCGCGAACCTGCGAAACATCCTGTTCGGTTTCGACGGGCGCTACACGGTCGTCGTCGGGCCGGTCGGGCTGAATCAGAAACAGTACGTCGCGGGACGGATCACGGCCGGGACAGTGCCCGCGACGCTGGAGTTTGGCGGCCAGGTCGGCATTCGCGAGAAACTTGTCGGACGGAAATGGATGCCGGTCGGGCGACGCCGTCCTCGACCGGGCCAACCGACGCGCGTGCGGATAGCGAACTACGCACCGCGTCCGTTCATGGGACCGGCGCTGGAAGCCGAGCGGGACAAGTTTCCTGAACTCTGGGCGCGGAGCGTTTCGGCATGAGCACCGACGGAGTGAAAGCCGGTCGCGCGTACGTCGAGCTGTCGGTGAAGGACCGACTGTCGCAGGGACTCACGCGCGCGAAGGAACGGCTGGCCGGTTGGGCCAAGGGACTGGCGCTGACCGGCGCGGCGATCCAGGGAGGCTCGTTGTCGTTGCTGGGAACGCTGGGCGCGGCGGCGAGTCACTTTGCCGATCAAGGCAGTCAGTTCAACGACATGAGCGCCGCGACGGGTGTGGGCGTCGAGGCCTTGTCGGCGCTGAGCTACGCCGCCAAACAGACGGGCGTCGACATTGGGGCGCTCCAGGGCGGCCTGAAGGGACTCGCCAAATTCACTGGTAATGTGGCGGCTGGTAACAAAGGTGCGATCAAGACGCTGCAGCAACTGGGGATCAGCGCCTCGACCTTCATGGCCGCGCGTCCCGAGCAACGCTTGGCGCTCTTGGCCGATGGCTTGCAGACGATTCCCGATCCGGGCGTCCGGGCGGCGCTCGCCATGAAAACGTTAGGGCGCGCCGGCGAAGCCCTCTTGCCGATGCTCGCGGATGGCTCCGCGGGCCTCAACGCATTCATCTCCCGCGCGCAAGAACTCGGCATCGTCATCACCGACGAGGAGGCGAAGAAGGCGGATGCCCTGGGGGATGCCTGGGACGATCTCAAGGCGGTGTTCGGGGCGATCGCCTTTCAGACCGGCGCGGCGCTGGCCGACACGTTGCAGACGTTGATCGAACTGGCGATCACCGGGGCTCAGGGCGTCCTGGAATTCGTGCGGAGCAATCAAGGTTTGGTAATTGCGCTGGCCGCCGTCGCGATTGCGGGAGTCGTCGTGGGCGGTGCCTTTCTGACGCTCGCCGGTTTGGGATTCGCGCTTTCTGGCGTGATGGCGGGGCTGAACGCCGTCGTGGCGATCGCCTCCGGCGCATGGACGGTGCTCGGCGCGATCAAAGCGGGCGTGGCGGCGATCAACACTTGGCTGGCGGCGACGCTCACGGCCGAAGGACTCGCGGCGCTGTGGGCCTCGATTCAAACGATGGTCCTCTCGGGCGCGATGGGCGTGCTGTCGGCGGTCACCAGCGCCGCGGCGGCGGTGCTCACGTTTTTCACGACGCCGCTCGGGTTGATCGTGCTGGCGGTGACGCTCGTCGCGCTGGCGCTGGCCGGCGGAGCGATCTGGTTTTTCAAGTACAGCGACGCCGGGCAGACGACGCTCAGCGTCCTCGGTCAGGCGTTCTGGGGCCTGTGGGATACGGCGAAACAAACGTTCGGCGGCATCTTCGACGCCATCATGGCGGGGCGCTGGGATCTGGCGGCCGACGTCGCGATGGCCGGCTTGGAGGTCGCGTATCGACAGGGGCTCCTGGCGATCCGCACCCTGTGGTCGGGCTTCAAGGAGTGGCTGATCGGACTGTTCGCCGACATGTTCGCGGGCATCTTCCAGATGCTGGCCGACTTCCAAGCCAAGCTGGTCGGCGGCGTGAACTACATCCGCGAGAAGCTGGGCTTCGAACCAATCCAGGGGTTGCAGTTCGTCGACAACTGGGCGGCCGGCGCGGCGGACAAGGCCGGCCAGATGAAGGCGGCGGCGGCGCGGAATCGCGAACAGGAAATCGAAGCCTCGCGTGATCGGCTGGCCCAGGCGCAGGGCCGCCTCGACGACGCGACGCAGGCGGCGCAACAGGCACGCCAGGATCAGGCCGAGAAGCGCAAGAAGAAGCTGTCGGGTCTGCTCGACCACGTCGGCCAGTCGTCGCCGCTACCGGTCACTGCTCCCGGCGGTTCGGCGCTGGGGACGTTCAGCGCCGCCGTCGCCGGGCTCCTGGGGCGTTCGGGCCCCGACACGGCGGCCGAGCGCACGGCGAACGCCACCGAGGCGATGGAGGAACACCTGGCCGCGATCCGCGACGACATCGAAGACGGAGGCTTGGCGTTCGAATGAGCCTGATCGTCTTCGAAAAGGCCGGTTCGCCCCGAGCCAAATTCGTCAACGCGACGACGAACAACGGCTCGTCGATCGAGTTCGCGTACGTGGTGAAGGGGACCACGAGCGAGATCGACGCCGCCAACGCGGCGCTCGCGGTCGCGCCCTTGGCCTACTTGGTCAACTCCGAGAACCTCGTGCGTCAGGAGGCCACCCCGACGCCCACGGGCCCCGATTCGTGGGAGGTCACGGTCCGCTACGGCACCGAGGATGAACAACAATCTCAGCAGCCGCCGCAGGCGGGCACCTGGCACTTCAACTTCGACACTTCGGGCGGCACTCACAAGATCACTCAGTCGCTCCAAACGCTCTGGCGCGGGGAGCGCAGCCAGACTAACCCAGCGCCCGACCTGCTGGGCGCGACGAACTACGACGGCAAGAAGGTCCAGGGCGTCGAGATCGTGGTGCCGAAACTCGAGTTCAGCATCACGGCGTACTACGCGCCGCAGGCGGTGACGACGACGTTCGTGGCGAACATCGCCCGCAACACCGGCAAAGTGAACTCGGCCACCTGGCTGGGGTTCGCCGCAGGCGAGCTTTTGTTTATGGGCGGCAACGGCCAAGGCGACATTCCCACGGTCGCGGGCCAGCGAGTGAAGCCGATCCCGATCACGTTCAAGTTCGCCGCCTCCGAGAATCGCACCAACATCAAGGTGGGCGACATCACGGTGCCGACCAAGGCGGGCTGGGACTACCTGTGGGTGCGGTACGAGAAGATCGAGGACGCCGGCTTCGTGTTCCCGATCCCGGTCCACGCCTACGTCGAGAAGGTTTACGAGCGGTTCGCGTTCGCCCAACTCTTCGGATTCGGATAAGCGAGCCGCCCGATGTCGAACCTCGAAAAAGTCACGCCCGGCCAACGCATCCGCTCGCTTCCCGCGGGCGACTGGAATGCGTTCGTCGATGCCGCGCGGATCGTTCAAGGCGAGCAGCTCAACCAAGCGGCCGAGGGGGAGCTGCCCGAGTTCTCGCCCGTCGTCGTGCTGGTCAAGAACGCGACCGGCGGACACCTCCCGCGTTACTCGGTGCTCGGCATCAACGGCCCGGTCGCCGATCCGCAATCTCAGCCCGACCAGTTCCGCAACCAGATCGTGCTGGTGGGCGTCGCGCCGACGAGCTCCCATTGCGGGCGGTTCGTGATCCTGAAGGACGACCTCGCGCCGGGGTTCGTGGGCGAAGCGGTGATCGCCGGCGCTTGCTTGGCGAAGATCAACGTGCCGCAGGGCGGCGAGGATCTGCAATTCGCCAACGTCGCGCCGGGCAACACGGCGACGCTCGAAGCGAAGGTGATCGGCGGGGCTCGCATCCTGTGGCGCGAGCCGGGCACCGGTACGAAGTGGGGCGTCGTGCGACTGGCGGACGCTCCCCAGGCGATCGTGCATTTTCAGTTGCTGGGCGATCTCGTGCTGGGCGGTTCCGCGCCGGCGGTGATCCTGACGTGGGATGGCAGCGCCTGGGTGCCCGGCAACACGACGATCGCCGTGGACGACTGGTACGCGAATCCCGGCATGTGGCAGGCGTACGCGGGTTACAAAGGACTGGCGCTGAAGAACGCCTGTCACGATCGCTACGAAATCGTCTGGATGGAGACGCCGGCGCGGTCGATCGAGTTCGTGCTGACGAGCGCGCTGTTCGGGGGCCAAGCTCTGGCCTCGGTCACGAACTATTACCTGCAGGGCAAGTCGCCCGGTTCGTCGGTGACGGTGTACGACTCCCAGGGGAACTACCCGCGAGCCTTGGCCGGCGCGAAGGGGAAGGCTCGCTGGAACGATCGCCAGCGCCGGTACGAGATCGTCGAATGCAACCAGATGGCGATCGCGCTGGCCTGCACCTTGGCCTACGACATGTGCTCGGGCAGCACCACCGGCACGATCGGCGGACATACGGTGCTGACGTTTCCGCCTTACGGCCAGGCACCGAACCCGCTCCCGGCCACGGCCCGCAACTACTACCACCTCGCGGGGCGCGGCGGCGATTGGTGCCTCGTACTGTGGGACGAGGACATCGATGACTGGGCGATTGCTCAGGTCGCGCACCACGAGATCGAGGTGCCGATCAAGTACCGCTATTACGACGGCTACCTGCAAGCCAAGCATCGGAAGATCGCCGTGATGTACTGCGAAGATGAAACCGACTGGCGCAACGAGATCAAACTCGAGGAAGCCGAGTTCGTCGACGGCGTCCGCTTCACCGGCTGCGAGAACGCGAGCGGCGGCGGCACGGGTGGCGGCACTGGAACCTCGCCGGGCGAAACCGGTGGCGCGGGCGGCGGGACGCCGGCCGCAGCGCAGAGCGGCGGTTCGGGCGGCGGTTGCGGCTCGATCGAGTACCACACCGTGAAGGGCTACTTCTTCGAACCGCCCAAGCCGCAGGCGTGGAAGAACGTGCTCACCTTCCAGGAGCAGGCGGTGCTCGTGGCGGCGGCCGGCGCGGGAAGCTGCATCGTGTTCAACGAAGTCACCGTTTGCACGCCGTGCGTCGGGCCGGGAGACGTTAGCCGGGTCTGCGCTGACGTCGAAACCAAGGTCGACTGCGTGTGCAGCTGCAGCTGTAACTGCAACTGTGGCGATAGCGGCGGCGGTTACCCGTCCTCGGGCGGCGACAGCGGCGGAGGCGGGAGCGGTTCGTGCAGCTGCTCGTGCACCTGTACCTGCAAGGCCAGGTCCTACATCAAGTTCGGGTGATCCATGTTGTCGATGGAAGAACGCCGCGCCGCCCGCAAAGCCTTCGCCCGCCAAGTGCGGCAGGAGCACGCGCGGCGCGAGGTGGTCACGATCTCGCCGCCGCTCCCCGAGGGACGAGCAGCGCCGGTCCAGCGCCTGCCGGTACGCGTGGCGATCGCGACCCCGGTGCTGTATGTCGGCGGGGCTGAGCAATGGATCGCAAGCCTTTGCCAGTGGCTCGACCCCGATCGCGCCCTCGTGACGAAGGTGATCGTGCTTTTCCCGAACGCCATCAACGACGTGGCGGTGTCGTGGCTCCCGCGCTGGGTGCAGGTCGTCGACTCGCGAAGGATCGAGCAGGACGCCACCTTCGATGTCGTCGTCACCTGGGGGCTGCTCGATCTCGTCGAGCGCACGTCGCATCTGACCTGCCCGACGATCGACGTCCAACATGGCGTGTTCATGCACGCGACTTGGCAGAGCCCGCTGGTGGCGGCGGCGACGCGAGCCCACGAGTTGCTCGGCACCACGATCGTCGGCGTCAACGAAGCCGTGCGGCAGAACTTCCCCGAACACGTCCGCGATGACGTGGTGATCATCCCGAACGGTTCCGACCCCGGCCGAGTCCACCCGCTGGTCGATCGCAACGAGCTGAAAGCGTCACTCGGCTTGTCCCCTGAACACAAGGTGGTGGTCTACATCGGCCGCATCGCCGTCGAGAAGAACGTCCAAGCCCTGATCGACGCCGTCGAGCACCTCGACGAATCTTGGCACGCCGTGATCATCGGCCCGCAGTACGTCCCCCTCGAACGCCTTGGCCCGCGGGTCCACCTGTTGCCCGCCCAGCGTCGGATCGGAAACTGGCTGGGGATTGCCGACGTGCTCTGCCACCCGAGTGATTACGAGTCCCACTGCTTCTCGATCAACGAAGCCTGGCTGGCGGGGGTCCCGGTGGTTTCCTGCGACTACCTCGTGAACCGGCTGTTCGAGGAACTTCACGGCCCGCTCATGTGGAAAGTGCCCGTGCGGCCGGAACCGGCGAGGCTGGCGGCTGCCATCGCCGAAGCGTATACCGGTCGGAAAGATCCACGGGTTGGCCACGCTCGGGACGTCGCGACGCAAGATTATTCGGCGCCAGTGATGGGACGGAGGTGGTCGGACTTACTTTCGGCCGTTTCTGGCCGCGTAATGTGATCCGAAGCGACGATCGCTCAAGAGCCAACTGGCCCCCACCCGCTCCGCCCGTGAAACTCCGCGACGTCTGCGGTGCGGGCGACACCGTGTTCGCCGCGCTGGGCGTAGCCATGATCACGAGGGAGTCACACCGAGAAGCCTTTCGGGCGGCGGGAAGGCAGGTGGCGGCGGTGGGGATCGCTTCTGTGGCGTGAATTATCAGGCGACGGTCCCGCAATTGGACCGGCGCAACCGGCCAGTTACGCTCCCTGTTTCGCCATAACCGCCGCGAGGTGTTCCCCCCTTCTCAGCCACATCTAGAACATTGGCTACGATCTCGGCGAAAACGGCCGAACACCCGAGTGATATCGGGCGAACCACAGAACGCCATGGGGCGCGAGCGAGCCGCCTGAAAAGTCATTTGCTGAGGCGGTTTAGCTAGCCCCTCTTTTCCCTCACTTCGGACGCTGGTTGAGGAACGATTTCGCAGTTGCGTCACTTTTCCCTCTTCCACTAGTTGCGGCACGCCACTCGGCCCGCTACCTTTTTTTCAATTTGCCTAAGGTGGTAAGAGTAATGGGAAAGAAATGGACGAGCCGAAGAAGCCCAATCCGTTGCCAAACTTCCGAAAGGGGGCGATTCTCCGGGCAAATCAGCTCGTTGACTGCGTTGACTACATGCGATGGCTAGAGTCGCGGATTTTAGAGTTGGAGCGTTGGCGTGAGGACTTTGGTCGACAGCATGTGCCGTCGATCGTTGCTCTCGAACTCGCCCCCAAAGTGCTGCACTGGCTCGCCGGTGTTCAAGTCGACTACCCGTACCGGATTATCGCAACCCTCTCAGATGGAAGCACACGAGACGTAACTGACCAGTGTTCGGCAGAGCAGGAGTCGTCGACCGATAGCGTCTTTGAGATTGACCACGCGAGGAAGTGTTTCGCGCCACTTCATTCAGGCGAAGGGACGATTCGGGTGAGATGCGGCACAATTGAAAACAGTGAAAGGTTACGAGTTTTCGAATTCACCAAGGTTCAAGTCAAACCGATATCGTTATTTCACAGCCACGACGACCCACGACTTGTGAGCAATAAACCCGGGAGTTTTCCGGCGTGCTCATTTGACGTGGTCATCGGAAGCGAGCGAATCCGCTCAGCATTTTATGGCGAGGACTGCGGAGACACCTTGGTGAGGCAACGGTTCTCCGATTCGCTGCTACACATGTGGCAAGCAGCAAATAAGATGCGGTGTTTTGTGGTATATGTAAGATGTCCGCAGACTGAAGGCGCTGTATTGGATATCTTGATGAATGGGGAAGCTAGGATGAGGACACCTCCATCGTTGCACATTTCGAGCAGTAGACAGCTTGTGGCAGAACCTAAACTCGTAGCATTTGAAGGGTCAGCCGCCAGCATTGAGTTTATCGGCCCACCGATTGTTGCCTACCAGGAACTCGCGATATGAAAATCCGCTTAATTGGCATCGGCTCAGTGGGAGAAAAGATTGTACTAGCTTGCGCCCGCCATTTTCGGCACGAGCGGCTTATCGGTTCACTTTTAGAGAGTAGCCACATCATCCAGGCTTCATCGCCTGCGTATCGGACAACGCTTACGAATCTCCACGCTTTGATACAGCGGCTGGTCACCACACCTCAAGAGGAGATGTGGTTTCGCGGAGGTCTGGCGTATCTTTTCTTTCAAAGTCCCGTATCCGATTTCCAAGACCGTCTAAATGTTCTTCTTGGAGACGAGGAGGTTCCCGCCGCATTGGTTGGTCGCGCAGATTTGAGGTTTTGGCGAGAATCCCTCTTGCGGCGTATTACCGAAAAGGCTGATATTCGAGACCAATTCCTACAGCTCTTGGGTGAAGGCGTAGTTGGACAGCAGAAACTTGTCGCGGAGCACATGTCGCTCCTCGGCCACGATTGGTTGTTAGTTCCGGCACTGCCATTGGAGGATGTTGATCAACGGCATAACGAGCCACTACCGCGAATGTCAAGCATCGGTCGCAAATTAATGCAGTCTGTGCTCAAGAATGGCGGGGCAGATAAGCTCGTGAGTGGGTTGGGAAAAAAGAAGCCTGATGGTCCAGACGTTGATGTAGTAGCTGTTGCGTTTTCGGCAGGGGATAGCTTTGGCGCAGACGGAGCAGAGTTAATCGCTGAGGAAGTTCGTGCTTCGCTTAAAGATCCGGATGCAACTCGCGTGTTAGCTGTTTTAGGATTTGCCGCATATGAAGAGGGAGAGCGCGCAATCGATGGCCGGTCGGTGGGGCGATACATGGGCTACCAGCCTCGGCGGGGAATGTTAGATGGATTGATAGTGCGCCCCAAAGGGAAGCGTCCTGATGACCTGGATCGGGGATTGGGGTTTCCACAGCTACTTGCATCGATTGCACTTGCCTCAGATCCTCATGTGATTCAGGCCGACAACCCGGACGCTAATCAGCTTCAGCGTGACTTTGGCCGGCGTCTATTTGCTGCAGGATTTACCAACGCTAAACAAGTTCCAGGGATTCAAGGAGACGACGATGGCAATGTACCTATGAATCTCGTGGGCTTATATGAAAGCGCCAAGGCCGATCTTATCTCTATTCACGGGTTCAGCGGTTCCAACCCAGCAATCGTTGCATTCAAGAAGGCTGTCGAAGCCCTGAAAAACCGAACCAAGTCCTCGTGGACTCCGCCTCCTTGGGCTTCGATATTGACTGATGAAGGCACAAAAACGCCCAGTGTTCCGGCGCGCCGAATGGAATATGAGACCGCTCGCAAGGTTATCGTGTATGTCGGACACAACGGCCACTTAAACGCGACTGAACTTCGCGAGCTTCGACGCCGCGTGGCGAGAGACTTTCCGCGCGCTCGAACAGTTGTCTATAAGTACAGCATTGACTTTCATGATGAGCCTTTAATTGACCAAGCACTACCGCAGACGCCGGAGTCTAAATCGACGAAGAAGAAATCGCAGGAGTCACGCCCTACAACTTTGGCGCAGATGGCCGCGAGTCTAGTGGGTCAGTTGTGGAAGCCACCGGCTCCGCCGTTGCCTTCTGCATCATCTGGGCTCTCGCGCACGACCACGGTTGCGGAGGCTCCAACGGAAGCTCACTTTGCTTTATTTGTTGTCGACGCGTTCCACACTTATGCATTCCATCGTTTGCAGCAATACGCTGTAAAGGCCCTTAACGTTCGACCGAGCGATACGTCTGAAGTGTGGAATCGCGTAGAGCATGCGGCGACAATTGAGGATTTGATAAATAAGATTCTCGCGCGGTCGCTGCTTTCATTGCCGTTGGATAAGAAGAAGTCATACGATCAAGAGTGGCTTCCCCCTGATCTTGACAAGGGAAAGGAGCTTCGCACCTGCTCGAAAGATTCAGTGCTGGGTGGTGTTGACGATGACTTTGTTCGCATAATGAAAGCCACCATCACAGCATTCATCGAAGGTGAGAATCTTGACGAGGACGAACTTATGACTGAGGCCCGCAGTACGGAAATGACCATTCGGGAAGCCGCAAGCTCGCTCGTCGAAGAGACGCCGCTTAGTCGATTTACTGGCGACGATTTTGCAGACATCCTATGCGGACTAAACGTGATTTGCAACGAGCATCTAGAACCAAGAGTCGTGAAGCACGAATTGGCGTCCTGCCTTAATCAGGTGAAAAGCGCACGTAGGGGTGACGCAAGTTCCCCGCCACCGATTCCAGATTGAGGCCTATTCAATTCACGGGATTTGTTGTGAGGAACAATAGCTATGCTCTATCTTGGAATCGGTAATGCGGGCACACAAATACTCGACCACCTTCGAACGCAAGCGATAGACGTCTCCCACCTTGAAGATGCAGCGTGGGGAAATGCCAGATTGGCAGTTGGTGACGCTGATACGAACAATAGCGTGATTTTTAAGTACGATCCGCAGCGCGAGGGCCGCGGCTTGTTTAAGCAGGATGCTCCAAGTGGCGTCTGCAAAGTTCCGCTCGATCAGTTTTGGAGTGGAGGCTGTGGGGTTTATCATCTTATTGGACAGCTAATATCCGAAGAGGTAGATCAAAGGAACGGAATCACCGGAGTACTAAATGCCTGGGTACACGCGGAAGCCCGAAAGGCGGTGTCGGTGTTTCTATCGGCGGGAGGCGGCACGGGCGGGGGGGCCGGTCGTTCAATTGCGACTATTCTAGCGAATAAATGGTCGCCGAATTCAACTCGAATGTATACGGTATTTCCGGCAATCGATCAGTTTTCGACGCCGCACGATGCGTCGCCTCAAGATCGGGTGAGTATCACTTGCGAGGACAGCTTTCAGTGCGTAAGCGCTGGTCGGTTTCTTGTAAAGTACCTTGCTGATCGAATCAATGATCGGGGCGGAACAGTCGACCTGTACATCTTCTCGGGAGGTTATTTGGCAGCCCCTCCGGAGAGGCTCTCTTATTCACGTGCACTTCAGCGATTCGATCAGTTCATTTCTCGAATCGCGATGATCCTGGAAGATAGCTTTTCGGCGAAGGGAGACGTCGTTGTTCCCGCAGTTGGAAACGCCAATTGGGTTGAGGCTGGTGACCAGCGGCAATGGAACGCACAGTTGATTGCACGTCGTTTGGTTCAGTCAGCCTTGTTGCCGCTTGACCTGGCTCGCGAAGAACCGACAGGAATAGCCTCACTGCCACTGGAGAAGAGCAAATACGAATCTGAAATCCGCCAGTTTCAAAGCCAGTTGGCAAACGGTTCACTTCCACGTCAATGCGATTCTGTAGAAGCATTGCGGCAAGTAAAGATGGTGGAAGCTCGCTTGTACTACAATCGCGAGGCTTCAAAGCATCAAGATACCGACGTTACTAGCGTGCTTGATGCAACACGGGACATCCTGCGTACTGTATTTGGTGATCGGGTAACAGTTAGTTGCAATGCTGTAACTGGCATTAGTCCAAGACGCATGTCTCGCGATTCAGAGTTCACCCTCTTGCTGCTCCTGGTGTCACCGCTGGTAGATGACGTTTACCGGCTTGTAACCTATTACGTGCAGTCAAGCTTTGAGTGGCAGAATGGACGAATCCAAGACGTGGCCGAACTGATCAATCGGGCGTTAGTCGAGCCCATCCCCAATCGTGTTGCATTACAACAGATGATTCGGAATGGGTATGGAGGCGTAGCGCTTGGCCCTAATGAAAAGGAAGTCTTTTCGCCACACTTCTGGGGTAACTACCATTCATTGCGAGGAAAGGTACTTCAGGCGCTACGACGGCCACGCTCTGCAATCGACGGCAGCTTGTTGAGTTCAGATGACGTCGCCGACGCCTTATGGTATCTACGCGCTCAACTTTGGCGTCGGAGTACAGCTACCGCTCCAATTGACATATAGCGTCCGACCGATTGCTGTTGTTTGGGGATACATGTATTCGCTTTTTGAGAGGAATGGACGATGGCAAAAGAGAAACGAGTCGGCGTCGCCCCCCTGCCTCCACAAGGCTGACAACTTGTAGCTAACAACAACGCCAGAACTGTCTCACTTAGGCTCAAACAAAGCAGCGGGTGTTGGAGGCGTATATGGCGAATGAGGACGACAGAATTCTGCCGGACGGCTCCGGTGCCTGGGATGGGTTTCTTGCGATATTCGGCGAGGAGTTGGCGAGTGCGTCTCCTGGCGACGAAGTGACCGTCGCCCAGTCGAGCGTCCCGCTCGAGCTGACCCCCGACCCACAGTCCGCAGCCCTGGGAGACGGGTTGTGTGCGGTTGACGTGCTGGTCAAACTGGGGGGAACCTATGAAACGTCAGAGGCGGCGACGGCTGCGGCCCACGCCGCCTCGGCGAATCTAGTTGATCGGCTTCGGCGAATAGTACCGCTTACTCTGGGTTGGCGAATCCAGTTCCAGTCCGCTCGGTTGGCGGGCGAAATGTTCGTGGAACTTGCTGATTTGGATGAGGGGCGTCTGGACGCGATGCTGATGGAGTGAAAAGTGGCCAGCGCCAGGATCGTGAAAAGGAGAGTTTGTGCCTCGGACGTGGTTGCACCAGGACCAGTACGACGACGAAGTTCGCAGACGGTCGCTGCCTACGATCCAACGGGCTGCGCGCGGCCACGCATTCGTCGACCTGGCTCACCTGGTCGCGGCCGACCTTAGCGGGGAAGGAGGCTTGCTCCGGCCACTGATCGGAGCCAATTTCAACGACTTCCGTACTGCTTTGGAGGCGTACTGCCTCGACCGCATCCCATCCGTTACGAGTGCGGAGTCACCACCTTATGGCGACGATCTTTGCGTCATCGATGAAGCCTTTCATAGTCGGGAGTCACCGCCGGGTCACAACCTGGAAGCGTGCATAGCTGCCCTCCCGGCCGGCGAGCCCGTGTCGTGGCCCTACTTCCTCGCTGCCGCCCTCAGTTACCGACCGCATCGGTTGGGCGCGCTGCTCGAGGACTTCAAACTCAACCCGTCCGATTTGCTACCCCGTATCGTGCGGATGGCGGCGGGCGGAGAGACATCCACTGAGCCGCGGCCTGAAGGCGGTTCCGACCTGGAGAAGTACACGGTTAATGTCTCCGCCCGGCCTGATCTCGGCGAGGTGATCGGCCGGGATATGGAGATCGACCGGCTGGTCACGATCCTGGGCCGCAAGGAGGCCAACAACGCGATCCTGTTGGGCGAGGCGGGTGTTGGCAAGACGAAGATCGTCGAGGGGTTGGCGTTGCGCATCCGCAAGGGCGATGTCCACCCGCGCATCCGGGGCAAGGAAATCCTCGAACTCGATCTGGGACTGCTCGTCGCCGGCGCGCAGTACATGGGTCAGTTCCAGGAAAGGCTCAAGGCCATCTTGCAGGGGCTATCGGCGGCGCGTGGACGATACATCCTGTTCATCGACGAGATTCATCAACTCCTCGGCCTAGGGCGGACATCGGGGGCGATGGACGCCGCGAACTTGCTAAAGCCATCTCTCTCGCGTGGGGAGCTTTGGTGCATCGGAGCCACAACGTACGCCGAGTACCGCCTCCTTGAGGGCGATCCGGCGCTGAGGCGGCGGTTCCAGCCAGTCGACGTTCCAGAGCCGAGTTTGGAACAAGTAAACGACATCCTTGACCGCACGGCACCCGCCTATGCGTTGCACCACCGCGTCCGCTGCAGCAAAGAGGTACTACTGTCGTTAGCGCAGCTCGCCCGTCGATACCTGGGCGAGTCCCGCTCGCCGGCGCGAGAGGTGGGCTTGCTCGACGAGATTTATTCTGCGGTCGCCAAGTCGCACGCTGACAACTCAGGCGAGTCCGCCGCAACGTGGCCAGTAGTCGAGCCATCGCACGTCTTGCAGACCATCGCCGAAAGGACTGGCATTCCGGTCAACAGGGTCGGTGCAGACCGCCAGCAATCGCTTGCCGACCTGAAAGGGACGCTCTCGTCCCGCGTGTTCGGCCAAGACCACATACTCCGGCCGGTGGTTCGGAAGCTCCAGCGGTCATTCGTGGGCCTCAACCGCCCGGGGCGGCCTAGGGCGATCTTCTTTTTCGCAGGCCCGTCGGGGGTAGGCAAGACCGAACTGGCAAAGGCACTGGCCGAGTCGCTGTTCGACTCCCCCGCGTCTCTCGTACGGCTGGACATGTCGGAGTACCACGCGGAGACGGCCAGGAACCGACTGATAGGTGCCGAGGCCGGGTATGTCGGCTACGAGGAAGGCGGCCAGTTGACCGAGGCCGTCCGGCGGCGGCCGTACAGCCTGGTCCTGCTGGACGAGTTTGAAAAGGCGCACCCAACGGTCTGGCGGCTGTTCCTCCAGATGTTCGACGAGGGGCGGTTGACTGATGCACGTGGCCGCACCGTCAACTTCGCAGAGACGGTGATCGTGCTCACGTCGAACGTGGGCGCGCTGCTGACCGCCAAGGCACACGAACTCTGCCAGCGGTTGGCGGAGCTGGCAGCGTCGGAGAACGACGCAGCGAAGATGAGAATCCGTGCGACGGAGGTGTACGAGCAGGTGGTCCGGTCGGTTCCGGGAATGACGGCCGAGTACCATGACCTTCTTAGCGCGGCTGCCGAGGCCGTCTTGGCCGGCAAGTCTTCCCCGTTGGCTCCGGAGGAAATCACCCGGAGGGCGCTGCTGGCGGTGCGGGATTTCCCGCCCGAACTGTTCGGCCGCATAGGCCAGCCCCTCGTCTTCCGACCTTTGGATAAGCAGTCCCTGCGCCCCGTACTTGTTAAACTGATGGGAGATCTGTGCCTGCGGCTCGCATCACCTGTGTGCCCCCGAATCCCGGAACGGCACGCCGATCAGCGGGCGTGGCTACACCCCCGCGAACTCGAAAACGGAGGGGTGGAGGTTGCCTGTCGTCCGCCCAAAAGCGATCAGCCGGTAGCGGCTGTCAGGCTGGCTGGTGATTGGGCCAACTCGCTCTTGGAGCGCGGCCTGGACCCGGTCTTCGGGGCGAGGGCACTGGCGGAGCGGTTCGAGGATGAGGTGGAGTCAGCCGTCGCGGCGATGCTGATGCAGTCGGGACGGCACGATCCGCGAATGTTCGACTTGGCAGAGAAGATGCAACCCAATGACTCGCTAAACTTGGAGGTATGAACGTGGATCCCGAAATAGTATTGGCGGGAGAGAATGAGAACGACCCTAAACCGATCGTCGGCATCGGGCTGGAACCGTTGGGCAAGTTGCTGGTGCAACTCTGTATCGACCCCAAGCGGTACGAAGCCGACCGAATGCTAGGCCAAGGACACGACCTCGATCCGATTCCGTGTGCCTCGTCTCAAGAACTGGCATACAAATTCCGTCCGGAAGTACAGGTGCAGGCTAAGCAGGGTAGTCTAAAGGTTCAGCGAAAGAGCCATGTTGTACCGGTCACGACGGGCACAGGTGCCAGTGAGAAGATCATTGGCGGGGAGCGCAAGGGCGGCACAGAAACCGCAGCCCCAATAGATCCGGAGGCGTTGCTGCCCGGTGCTTCGAATCCGCAGGTTGTGCCGTACTGGCGCCGCTGTACGAAAGAAGCTCATCTGACCGAGCACTTCAAACCAGACGCGATCGTGGACCTGATGAAGCCCGCTTCAATCTCCGAAGACCGACTCGGCCTACTCAAGCGCATGCGAGTGATTGCCGCGACTTACTTGAGTTTGGCGGATCGCCTGAGCCAGACAAACCCTCCGGCGGTCGGCGACGAGGCATTGGCCGCAGTGCGGGCTGAGCAGTTGCGGTTACGACAGCTACTCGGTCAGGTCCGAACGAAGTTGTTGGGCATTCTCAGTCAAGACCGGCAGACGCTCCGCGATGACGACGAGATACTGAAGTTGGAGCCCGAGCAGTCATTCGGGCTGTTGGAAAAACAGCGCGAGAGGCGGCGTCTCGAAGCACTCCTTTCAAAACAATCCTGAGACGCCATTCACAAAGGCCAAATCGAACAAGCCGAGGTGCCTATGACGCCGAACGACCAGCCTCAAACCGATCCGAATCTCGTCCAGCCGAAAGAGACACCGGAGCCGACACCTGCCGAGTTACACGCCAAAAAGAAGTCAGCTTTCGGCGTCGTCCGCAGCCTCCTGCTTTCTGTCCCGGCTTATTGCACCAAGGCAATTCCCGGTGGCGACCTGCTGGAACTGCCTGAACACGACGACTTTCGACCGGCAACTAACCCCGGTGAGGCTTCGCTCTTCGAGGCCAACCTCGCCGGGGAGAGCACCGTCGATGGTCTGCTCACGCTGGAAGAGAAGTTAATGGTTCAACTGGAGAGGCTTGAAGGACTTGAGCGAGCACTCCAAAAGTCGGGGGGGAAGCGAGTCGAACTGGCCAGTTATCTGGAATCGGCAACGGAGGATATTGACGCCTTGTTCGATCAGACCATGCGCGAGGTGAAAGCGAAGGACCGCGAACTGGAAAAGGCCGCGTGGTCGTTCCGTGTGTTCATGGAAGAGTCGCGGTTGGCGGCAGCACCGGAGAAAGCCAAACTCGTTCACGTCCTCAACGCAAGAGGCGACGACCTAGCCTCCCATCCGCACTTCGGCAAGAAACACCGATTCGGGCCGATAAAGGGTCTGCCACGCATCCAAGACGATGTCTATGGACTGTGGGTGCTCGACACAAAGGTGCTGAACAGCGGACAAGCATCGACGATCGGACTGAAGGCATACAATCACACGGCGATGGCGATTTTGAACGCAGACGCCGAGAAGGCGATTCCATCGAAATTCTACCGCGATTGCCGCGGCGACGCCGCTCGCCATCAGGAGCTTCTGGATCTGGGCGCAACCCGTGATCGGGCGGCCAGCCTCCAGTATGCAGCTTCACCAGTCACCGAAAGGGAGTTGAAGTGGCTGGACAACTGCGTTGGTGAGATTGAGGGCCTTGAACGTGTTGTACTCTGCTTCTCGCCGCTCCGGGTTCGCGAGGCTACTCGCTACGAGCAGGCCCTTGGCGACGTGTTTGTTCCGTCCTCATATACCTACGGCGGAAAGGTCGTGTTTCTGTCGCTGGTGTCCCGCAAATATGGCATTTCGACCCCTGTGGCGCAGCTGAAGAAAGAGCTTGGCGTCTCCACGGGATCATACGTCGAATCCAGAATCCCCGAGAGGGCTCGCAAGGACAACGGTCCATCGCTGTTCGACCACAACGGTTCACTCGAACAGATCCCGGCCGGCGTGGTGGCAGTGGTACGGATGACCGGTGCCGAGAGCGAGAAGGAGATGAAGGGGTACGTAGATGCGTTTATCGGCCTCCACACCGCTCGGGGCAAGGACGCGCAGTTTCAAGTCGCCACGGAGTTGTCTTACGACTACCTGCGGCGGATTATGACAGTTCTGGCACGTGGCATAATCGGTCAGCCACAGAACCAAGCGCTGATGATCCGCGATACCGTTGAGAGCTTACTTCAGCAAAACCTGATGAGCAGAGACGCGGAAGATCGCCGGAAGCCATTCAACGCCATCAGCGTCACACTCGACGATTCCAGTCCGGAAGGCCAACAGGCGTGGGCAAAAGGCGGTATTCGCCTGATTATCAAGGTTAAGGGCCGCACCGCTATCCCTGACGTTTGGATCAATATCGTCCCGGAGCGGGACAAAAGCGCGACCAACGCCAGCGACCAAAAGGGCGGTTGACTGATCCCATCACCACAAGGAGCTTGATCGATGAGCGTCAAAATCATGCTGGGAGGCACACTGGTAGATGGTGTGCTGAACGGTGGCGCTGAGCTGACTGATGTCACGCGACTGACGCTTCGGCTGACGTTCCGAAGCGGGCTGGATACGCGAGACCCAAACGCGATGCAGGTGGTCATTGATCGCAACGTCGGCGAGAAGATCAACGCCCCGGCAGATCAGTTGGCGTTCAAGCTGCTGCGTGGCGTTAACAACAAGGCCGGCATCAAAGTGTTCCCAGCCACGATCGAGTTGATCGACGACAACCAACATCAGTCCATCGGCAAATGGGCTTTTGGCGAAGCGTTCGTAACCGCGCTGAGCACCGCCGACTCCGGACAGCGCGTCAGCGAGGCCGTCTCACTGGCAGCTAACAAGGTCGTCTACACCAAGACCGGCGGCCCCGCTACACCGCTACTCGATGTCAACTCCTGATACGAAAGGGGAGTCAAATGCCTTACTACGAGTTCTACAACCTACCCAACGCGGCTATCCCCGGTCTGCCTGTGCCCCTACCGCGGCAGTTTCAGGCGAATCCGGCCAACCGACTGCAAGCCGCGGCCAATCCGTTCTCTGAATCGGCAGCGCCCGATCAGATGGTGATCTCTGTCTCGACATCCGCCAACCCCAGCAATAACGGTTGGATCGGTCGTGGCCCTGAGTGGTTCAACGTTTCGATACGTCGGCGCGTCAAGACGTTTACCAACGCCGCTGGCGCGGTCGCTCTGAACATCGCGACGGGGGACTTGCCACTGTACAAACTGGCCGTTATGAGTACCCACCCAAATTGGAACTGTAGCCTTGACGACCCGGCTCAATGGCCGAAGTTATACTTGGAACTCGACACGCAGAACGGCGTGCGCCTGAAGTACGAGATGGAACGACTGGTGATAGACGATTGGTCGCTGGAAGTAGACGCAGGCAACGCAGGCGAAGTCTATGAAGTGTTGCAATTCCGTGCCTGGGTTGTTCAGGCGGCACTTAGGGAGGGTAACAGCCTGAAGGTGGCTCTTGGTAATTCGGAGCCATGAGCCGGGAGAAGTAGGGGAGGGGGCCATCGTGTCCACCCACTCGGAGGCGTGTCGTGCAAGGTTGTGTGGCTCCAAGCGAAATCCCGGGCGTATCCGACCACGAGGCGTCCGTCTTCGGAGACGTCGCCGAAGAGTTGATTTACGCTGACTTCTGCTCAAAGTATGGGTGTGCCAGCGGCCAGGTCTTTCGGGACGCGGACAACCCAGATGGTTACTTGTACTTCCTTGCGAGGCATAACCCGCAGTTTACACAGGAAGCCCAGATCGATTACTACCTTAGGGCATGGGCGTTCGGGATGGCAAAGATACCCGACCTGCTTGTCCATTCCACTGCCGAGCGCGCCTTCTACGAGGTGAAGCCGGATTCAACGAGCGGGCGGTCCAAGGGCGTCGATAAGATCGACAAACTTCGGATCGTGTATGCGCATTACCATCTGCCGTACTCAGCAGGGAACGTCTTCTTGCCGAGGGATCACACGGTCGCAAACTTCGGCGTGATCCTGAAGGTCGTGCTCCGAGTCCGCCGGGTCCAGCCTGGCTTGATTCTCTACAAGCTGTGTCTTGAGTCTCAGGTTCCTCTCTTAGAGGTGGCAGCGCTGGCGCTCCTACTTCGGTATGTCGTTCGGGAGATGAACAAGCTGAAGGGCATGCGCGGGTTCCAACCCATCGACCTCGCCCCGCTGTTTGCGAGGGAGCTGTGGGACTTGGCTAGGGGCCTCGGGTTGGTCGGCGTGGGGGTCGGAGCTGGGGTTGCCCTCGGTCGTAGGGTCGGCTGGCGATATTTCTGGAAGGCGGTCGTCAAGCGTTTCGCCGTCCGCGGGACGGCTGCGGCGGCGCTCTCGGCAGCCGATGGGCCACTGCCGGTCGGGGAACTAATCAGCCTGGGAATCGCGGTGTGGACGGTGATTGACATCGTCCGATTGCATGATGAATTGTGGCGTGATGCGGAAGGCATCGC
The DNA here is from genome assembly GCA_046349915.1 of Pirellulales bacterium. GTDB lineage: Bacteria > Planctomycetota > Planctomycetia > Pirellulales > Pirellulaceae > CAIXSC01. Next base: position 20,485 of record JAXMBL010000007.1, read on the forward strand.
CCGTGCGACCTGAGGCGCTACCGGAGGAGGTGAGGGACGTGCGATGCGAGATCACCGTGGACGGCCAACCGCTCGGCGTGGAGGTCACGCATCGGGCCGTACTGAGCGAAGCAGTCGGCGCGTATCCTACCTTCGAGTTCGATGCCACGTTTAGCGACGCCCGGTCTAGAATCCTGAAGGCGGTTGGGGCGCATGTCCGATGGCTTGCACGTCGCGGCAACGCGGAAGTCTGTCTATTCGAGGGCGATGTCCATGTGGTTCGGTATCACCCTCACCGGACGCAGATGCAGTGCGCAGCCGCCACGGCAAAGTTGGACTGGGTCCGCCGCACCCGCTCATTCGCGGCCGCAGACGGCGCGCTAGTAGCGATACACACATTGCCCGGATTCCAGGCCGCGTTTCCTGGAGTCCAGGGCTTGAATCGGCTGACTGCGCAGGTTGCTGATGTCACGCAGTTTAATGAGAGCGACTGGGCATTTTTGCGTCGCCTTGGCGGCCGATATGGCCTATGGTTACTGGCCCGATCAGGTCAGGTCGAACTGACGGCCACTGCAGGTGGTGACTGCGTGACTTTGACCAGCGGCGAGATCATTGCAGACGACGAGGAGGTTACACTTCGGTCTGCAGTGGCAGGCGCCCAAAGCCGAGCATGGCAGTTTCCTCTGGGGCAGACTCCGGCATCTGCGGATAAGCCAAGGTTGGTGCGCGGGTTTGCAACCGAGGATTTTGCAGGCGAGCAGGGCGAAAGGCTTTCCGGCGTCAGCCAGACACAGGAGTTCATGGCTGCCCTCGCCCCTGGTTGGGGGAACGCCGAAGAGGCCGGGCGGCTCGTTCGCATTCAGCAAGCGAGCCTATTGTCTTGGAGCGGTTCCATCCTCCGGCCGGAGTTGGCAGTCGGACATAGGTTCCGCTTACCGGAAGCTATCGATTTGGGCGCGCCTCTTGTTATAGCTCGACGTCAACTGTCCTACTCCCCATTTGACGGGAATTACCAGCTTGTCAACCGCGTCTTAGCGGGATCCGACCTGAGCGACCCGGACGCGATTTTGTCTCCCGACGAAGTTCTTAGCGTGCCGGGGATCGTATTGTCCGTACAAGACGCGGCCCATATCGGACGCATCCGCGTCCGCTTCCCGTGGCAGGGAGATGGTGAAGGGCTATGGTGTCTCGGTCCGCAGCCGGAAGGGGGGGACGGCCACGGCGTCGTCCATCTTCCATCGCCAGGCGATTGGGTGGTGGTGAGTTTCCAAACTGACGGCTTGCTTCCGCCAGTTGTCATTGGATCCATCTACCACAGTGGAGCACAGGCGTCGGCGAAGGTGCAAAACCCGGCTCAGCAACGCATCCTAGCTCGAACTGCGGCCGGGCATCTCATCCTGCTCGATGACGAACAAGGAGAGATCATCGTAGCCATTCAGCCCGGAAAGGAACCAGCCTGTTCTGTTGTGTTGAAAAAAGATCCGGCAGCGATAACCGTGCATGTACCAGCGGGCAAGGTAGTCGTGCAGGCTGGCCAAGCGAAACTAACACTCGGCGACGACACGATCCGTGCAGAGGCGGACTCGATTGAACTTACGGGGAACAAGTCGATCACACTCACTGCCCCGCAGGTGGCCGTAAACGCGACCGGAGGCGTGACCGTATCGAGCAGCCTGACGGTGCAGCAGTGACGCTGTGGAGACAAACCATTGGACGCAAAACTCACAGACCCTACTGATCCAGCCCAGTTTCTAGAGATAGTGCGATGCGTGGCCTCTCGGGATGGATGGGACAATGCGAATTGGGAGTTGCATCAGGCGTTCGTGCGTGGCTTGGAAGAATGGGCTCGGGCGAAGCTGTTCCCGAGAGTCGGGCCGCAGTATTTCGTCGCGGGGTTGTGTGATGCGCGGCGGTCAACTCGACCACGGGTCCTTAACTCGCTGGACCGCTGGAGTACAGCATTCGGCCGCGCGGCTCCAGTGGCAGAGCAGACCTTGCTATTGGGGACAGAGCGTGACGAGGTGGCGCTCGAACCGGTGGTCGGGCAGAGCGGTGCACTGAACCTAGTCATCGCATTATCCGCACCTCTGGCAGAGCAGTTCACCGGGTTGTCAGCACTGCACCCCGGGGAGTTGGACTTGTACTGCGACGCGACGGGGCGCGAGACGTTAAACGCTTTTCATACGCTACTACAGGGCCGCTGGCCTCGTGACATTGGACTCCCTTCCGGGAGCCGGGAGGTGTGGCCTAGGCTCGGGCTGCGTCCGGTCTGGCGCATGCGAGGGACGCAACTCTCGCCTGGACCGGTCGATCTGCTCAATTTGACCCACCACGCTCTTGAAGGCAGGTTCGCGCGGCTGCCGCTAAAAGCCGTCGTTCCCTATGAGCGGCTGCTGCGTGGACGTCCCGCATTGGTCGTGCCGGTACATCTCGGCGCGGAAGCGCGGGATGTTGCCTCTCGCCTCAAGGGGTGCCTGTTCGTCAACCAGATTCCGTTCTGGAACTACCGACTCGGCCTTGTTGATTCGCCGAGGTACGTTGAAGTGCGACAGTCTCCAGGTGCGACCACCACGGAGATTATCGTGCCGCTGGATGATCCGCCCGGAACGTCCCCTTACGTTATCATCGAGTGCTGGTCGCGGTCTCCCCACGCCGCCTTCGTGGACCGACGGTGGAGCTCATGGGTCGACCCGCTCATGTGTTTTGAGGTGCCAAGCCCTTCAGCCTCGCCGCAGCCGGGGTTTGAGGCCGCTGATGACGTGCGCGAACTTCGGCTCCGGTTCCCACAAGATAAGATCGGGCAGAACATGGTCGTGGTCTACGTTGTTGCGGCCGACTGGCTGGCAAATGCCATCCGTCCTGGCGACGGCGTGCTGACCGGATCACCGGAGTACGAATTGCTGCGGGTGCGAGACTCCTTCGTACCTCAGAGGGATGATGGCCAGCCGCGGCCGATCGAGGAGATGCGATTGGCCACATGGTTAGCGGCCGGTCGCCGTTCGTTCCCCGACGCGCCGATAGTCACACGGGATGACCTCGCCAAGGCTGTGCGCCGTTGGCTACCACAACCACTCCGGCGAGCGGCGTGGGGTGATCGCGGCCCTGCAGCGTTAGAATCAGCCGAAAATCTGAAGATATCGACGGCGTTCCGCGACAATTCGCCGGGGCATCCGGTCACGGTGGTCGAACTGGCGGGTGGCGAAGGCGGCGAGGAAGAAAACTACTACACGGAGTGGCTGGCGCGCACACTCGAATCGCGCTGCCCCATTGGCACTTCATTGGAAGTTCGCACGAGAACAAATGGTGGACCACATGCCTAATCCAGTCGTCGTAGATGGTGCCACGATTCAGTTCGCCCCCGGCCCAGGATGGGAGTGGGTGGGATGGAATGGTCAGGTCACATTGAGAGTTGCTAATGCCATTGCCAACGTGTCGGGGCGTCCGGTGGCACTAGAAACCGACTTGGTCGCCTTAGGTCTGCTATTGGCAGGTCGAGCCTACAAAGCAATCGGGTTTGATGACACGGCAGGAGCTGTCTGCACGGCCGCCGTCCAAGTCAACGCTGCAACGCTCGCCCGCGCCTCATCCCTTTCAGGCCATCCGGTCGCAACAAGTCTGACGTCCGGGACATTTAACATCGCCTGTGCCCCTCCCTCGTTCAAGGCAGCAACCCCTCCCGTCCCTGATCCCCTATGTGCCATGAGAATTGGGCAATGGCATGTGGTTGATGCGGGACAACCCTTTTACCAGACGGATTGACAACCTCTTCCAAAGTGGACGAGAGGGCGTCATGTGCAAAATTAAGGTCGCGGCGGACTAGCAGCGAGAAGGTGGACGAACAAGCCGCGGCGCTCGAAAGCCCCTGTTAATAAATCAACGCTATTAAGTCCCTCGTGCCACAGTTCGAAGAGGGGTGGTTTCGTTTTTCAGCACCGAAACCGCTTCGAACTCCGAAAGTTCAGGAGACTACATGAGTTAACGAACTCGAAAAACAGAGTATTGTTACGAAGAGGGTTCCGCCCGGGGAGCTTTTTGGTTTTTCTGCGAACCCGTAGACCGCCAGTTGACGCCTGCCGCCGAGGTTTCGGTAGGTAGGCGTTTAGCGTTTTCGGCCAGTACTGGCAACGACTTGCGACGCCCGCCGTCTTATTCGGCGCTCTCCGTTTCGAGAGAGACCAAAAAGGGTGTCCGACCAACCATAGGGGTTGGTGTCGGACCCCGAATATTTGGTCTAAAACTCTCGGAGTCTCTGATTAACAGACGCCTCTGATTTAACAGCCAGGTTGGCCTCGCACCCCGCAAGCAGCCCTCGCGAACACTCGGCCGGAGGTTAACAGCACCGAGCCACGCTACCAAATCGTAGACGCGGCTATTCGCTGTTCGTCTGGCTGGCTGGTAGGAGCCGGATATGTCGACGATTACGATTCAAGAGGCTCGCGCCAACTTGGACGAGTTGATCCACCGCCTGTCCCCAGGCGAGGCAGTGGTCATCACCGAGAATGACCAACCGGTGGCGAAACTGGTGGCGACGCAAGCTCCGCATCGCAAAATCCCAAAGCTCGGAACGCAGCGAGGATCGGTGTTGTCGATGGAGAATTTCGACGACCCGCTTGACGACTTCAAGGAGTACACGGAGTGAAGCACTTACTCCACGCGCACACGCCATTATGGAGCCAGGTCATTCTCCAATTGGCTCTGATTGGGAAGTCCACGGGTGCTCGACACGAAGTTAGGATTTTGACATGATCACACGGCTCTACGCGAACAATTTCCGCTGCTTGGTGTCGTTCGAGGCCGGGTTCGACTCGTTCGGCGTGTTGTGCGGCCCTAACGGGGCCGGCAAGAGCTCGGTATTCGATGCATTGCGTCTTCTAAGGAACCTTGGTACCGGCGATGCGATCCTAGGCGGGACAGGTGAGCAGGACATACCCGGGCTTGAGTTCACTGACTGGCTCGATAGCACGGTGCAGGAGTTTGAGTTAAGCCTCACCGTGGACGGGCATGCATTCGAATATCGTATCCACATCGAGCAAAAGGCGGATTTCGAGAAGCCGCGAATTATTCAAGAGAACGCATCCTGCGACAAAAAGCTTTTGTTTAAGCGCGATCTTGAGGGAGTGGAATTCGTTAAGGGCGATGGTACTCAAGCCGGTTTTCCGCTGGATTGGCGTCAATCGGCTTTGGCCGCCATTCAACCACGGGGCGTTAACATAAGTAAGGTCGCGTTACTGCAAGAAGAAATTGCAAAACTGCTGATCCTTCGTCCTAATCCGCGAGGCATGGAACGCGAAAGCCGAGCGGAAATGAAGCATCCCGACTTGTCAGTTGCCAATTTAACGTCATGGTATCGCTCCTTGGCGCAGGAGCAGGAGTGGACTGATGCGCTACGGGACACACTGCGAGATGTCTGGCCGGACTTCCGCTCGTTTAAACTCGTTGACGCTGGATTGAATACAAAGGCGCTTCAATTACGGTTCGAGCCGGAAGGCAGCAAACCAATCTTTCTGTTCTTCGATCAGTTGTCGGATGGCGAGCGGGCGCTTATCGCGCTGTACATGGTACGCGCCGCCCTTGATACGGGCGCGGCCAAGACGGTGCTACTCGACGAGCCGGATAACTTCGTCGGATTGCCCGAGCTTCAACCCTGGGTGCTCTCGATGCGGGAGCTACTGGACGAGAATCACCAGCTCATTCTGATCTCGCACCACCCAGAAATATTGAGTAGCTCCGGCGAAGCGAATGGTCGATATCTGTGGCGTGACAATCATACTTCGCCCACTCGTATTGGACCATTGGTTGTACCGGAAGGCATGTCTGCTGGCGAGGCAATCGCGAGGGGGTGGGCGCGTGGCTAGTCGCACTCAAATTGTTTGCCTGTGTGAGGGTAACAAGGGCGAAAGCATTGATGAGGTGTTCATAAATCGGCTTATCAAGTCGCTGGACCCACTTTGGCTCCGGAAATGGAGCGGCAGCAATAAAATACGCCTGGAGTCATGCGGAGGCAGGAGTGCCGTAATAGAGAAGTTGCCCAAGGAGTTGAAGAACTGCCTCGATGCGGGCGGCGACACAACGCTCATGGTATGGGCTGACTGTGATGACAATTGTTCGGATGGGGAATCGCTCAAAGCTGAATTCTGGACGGAAGCGCAGAGACAGGGGATTACAAGGGAACAATTCGACCGTGTGGTGTTCATCTTTGCCAAGGATCGGCTAGCAGCCTGTTGAAAAAGTCTGAGATAGCGCTATGCTTCTCCCATCACGGTGCGAGTGACGAGCGAACGGAGGCGGAACGATGGCGATGGGGCATCGAAGCGGCGGGCAGCAACAGGATCTCTTCGTTCCGACGGCCCAACTCCCCAAGTCCATCGGGCACGTGTTCTACCGCAAGCTGAATGAATTGCTGGCCGAAGCGAAGTTCGATCGTTGGGTTGAGAATCTGTGCGAAGCGCACTACGCCAAGAAGAAGGGACGCCCTGGCGTTCCGCCCGGCGTCTATTTCCGAATGCTCCTTGTCGGTTACTTCGAGGGCATTCAGTCGCAACGGGGCATCGCCTGGCGATGCGCTGACAGCCTCTCTCTGCGTGAGTTCCTGGGAATTCCTCTGACAAAGGACTCGCCTGACCACTCCTCGCTGAGTTACATCCGAGAACGTCTGCCAGAGGAAGTTCACACAGCTGTCTTCGAGTGGGTATTGAAGCTGGCTGTCGATAAGCAGTTGCTCAAGGGCAAGACCGTCGCCGTCGACTCCAGCACCCTCGAAGCGAATGCGGCCATGAAGAGCATTGTCCGCCGTGATACGGGCGAGGAGTGGCGCGAGTATGTCGCGCGTTTGATGAAGGAAGAAGGCGTCGTGCCTGCGGATCATACTCCCACGGACGAAGAGGTTCGAAACTTCGACAAGAAGCGAAAAGACAAGAAGGTTTCCAACGAGGATTGGGTGAGTGAAACCGATCCAGCAGCGCGAATTGCCCGCATGAAAGACGGCACAACGCATCTCGCCTACAAAGTGGAGCACGTCGTCGATCTCGACTCCAGTCTGATCATGGCAGCCGAAGTCTACGACGGTGACCGGGCAGATGTCGCCACGCTCGAAGACAGCCTCAATGCGGCCCAGACTCATCAACGTGAGGCGGGAAGCGAGACGGTGATTACGGATGTCGCTGCTGACAAGGGTTATCACTCGGCAGAGACACTGGGGACCATCGACGAAGAGACGCCTTATCGCACATATATTCCCGAGCCAAAGCGTCGGCGCAAGAGCCATCGCAAGGGACCGCGTCGAGGCCCACGCAACACGCCAGGCCAACGCAAAGCAGTGAAGGCCAATCGTCGACGCATGAAAGGCGCGAGGGGGAAGAGGCTCCAGCGACTACGAAGTGAAAAGGTCGAGAGGACATTCGCGCACGTGCTGGAGACCGGAGGCGCGAGGCGCACCTGGCTTCGCGGAAGCGACAAGGTCCGCAAGCGATACTCCTTGGCGGCCGCTGCTCACAACCTCGGGGTGGTGATGCGCGCACTCTTCGGAATTGGAACTCCCCGGAGCCTCCAACAGTTCCAGTTGGACGTGGAGGCGGCTTTGTCGCTTGCGCAACTTGCCTGTATTAGCATTGTAAGCCGCCCTATGGCCTTCTATCGTCGCTGTGTTCACATCGGCCGAGCGTGTCGGCCGTCGTGGCCCCCCAGTCGGGTTGAGGCCCTCGCTTGCTAAAAACGTCACTTCTTCAACAGGCTGCTAGAGAATTGGATCGAATTCCTACAAGATGGCCGCACCGATGAATCTAAAGAGGGCCCACGGGTAAAGCACAACCGCACCGTGGCCGATGCCGCCAGGAAACTGGCGGACTTTTGTAAGGCCGGAAAGCCCGTTGATAGCTTGCCGCCATCCCTCAAGTGGTCGTGTAAGAATTGGCGGGCGCTCGCTGAGCGAATGAAGTGAACGCGTTCGCTGACCAGAACAAAGTGCCGTGAGGCCGTTGATCGGAGTAGAGCATGGTAGCTACGTTCACTTGCCCCGAAGTTGTCTTTTGGCGTGTACAAATTGTTCCGCAACGAGGGCGACATCCGGCTGCGGGCAGAGGCGCGTGACCCTCGGTCCCGGAACCTATAGGTCGAAGCCCTGCCGAAGAAGAAGGCTGGCAAGACAATTGAAGCTTCGGACAAAATAGCCGTCGAGCGCCGTTTACACTCGTGTGAAACGAGCGGTGTGTTATGTCGCGACAGTCATCGCAAGCGCGTATTCGATGTGCGATTTATACGCGGCTTTCGCGCGAGACGAACCAGGAGTTTTCTTCGTGTGAGGCACAGTTCGACGCGTGCCGAGTATTCATCCGAGCGCGTCGCGGCGATGGTTGGACCCCGACTCGTCGTCGCTACGATGACCGGGGCCTATCGGGTGACACGTTAGATCGACCTGCGCTGAATCAACTTCGTGAGGACATTGCCGCAGGCAAGTTTGACCGGGTGGTCGTCCATCGACTAGACCGCGTATCCCGCACGGTTGCCGACTTTCTGGAGTTGCTCAAGGAGTTTCGCTCGCGGGGCATCAGCCTGAGCATCGTCACAATGCCGGAACTGAGCGGATCAGCAGGCGACGAACTGATCTTGAACTTAATGTCGTCGTTCGCCGAATTTGAACGCGAGATCATTGGCGATCGGTTGGCTGATGCACGTCGGTCTCTCAAGCGACGGGGCATGCGGGTCGCCGGGGCAATTCCGTATGGCTACACCACCGATCCGCATACGAAGCAGTTGGTAATCGAACTGACAGAGGCCGACCACGTTCGACAGATGTTTCAACTCGCGGCCGCAGGAAAGACACCTCGTGAAATCGCAGTCTTCGCAAACGACAACGGATGGCGAACGAAGCTCCGCCGATCGCGAAATTCGGAAGCGATGTTGGGGGGAGGGCCGTGGACGGCTCGACAGGTTCTGGCAACGCTGAAAAACCGGACGTATCTCGGCGAGATACGGGATGGCGATCAGAATCGACCAGAGAATCACCCTGCAATCGTCGAATCGGCTGTGTTCGAACAGGTCCGCCAGCAAGTCATCGGTCGGCGTAGCAGCAAGGCTGTACGACGGAATCGATCCGCTGGCCAACCTTTGCAAGGCATCCTTTGGTGCGGCCAATGCAATCGGTTGATGAGCCCCGCGACGTCCCCCCACCGAAACCTGCGGTATCAGTATTATCGGTGCCGATCGAATGCCGGTGGCCGTCCACCGTGCGAGGGCGTTTCGATACCCGCCCACGAAATTGAACGGTTTGTAGTCGAGCAATTGGCAAATGTAACCACTCACAAGCAGGTCACTCGCCTCGGGCCCAAACGTCGCGAGTGGCGAGGCGTATCGAGCGTTTGGGGAGTACTGGTCCCAGCTCGATTTCTCCACGCAATGCTGCCACTTGCGCTCGGTCGTCGACCGAGTGACTTTTGAGCCAGCGACGGCCACAATTCAGGTCTCGTTCAATGAGGCGAAAATGATGCGGTTGAAGGAGAGTAGCTCGCGCACGGGGGAGTAGCCAATGGAAGCGCCGTCAGACGTGGCCAAGTTAAGCCGCCAGGAACTCTACGACCAGTTGTGGAAGACGCCCGTGACGAAGCTCGCGCGGGAGTACGGCATTTCGGACGTGGGTCTTGCAAAGATCTGTAAGCGTCACGACATACCGCGACCGCCACGAGGTCACTGGGCCAAGCTTGCCAACGGAAAGCGGGTTCGCCGCCCACCGCTGCCCAAGCTCGATGATGAAGCGCTCGAAGAGATTCGAATTTTCCGCAATGGATTCTTCAACGAGGCGGAAGCCACCGAGGCGAAGCCGCCCGAACAACCTAAGACGGTCGTGCCCGACGTACTTGTCGAGCCTCATCCGCTGGTGAAATCAACGCGAACGATCTTGCGGTCAACCAAGCGCGGCGATGACGGCATTATCCACCTGGATCGGGCGACAAGCCTGAACATTCGAGTTGCGCCGGCTCCGGTGAGCAGAGCACTTTTGATTTTCGACACGTTCGTAAAGCAGTGGGAGCGCCTGGGCGGCCAGGTGTTGCTCGGCAAGCATGGAAATGATGCCGCGACCCTCGTGCGGTTTGGCGACGATGACGTTCCTGTTGAGCTGTTCGAAGAGACGCAACGAGAGGCCGTCGACGAAAAGTCCGAACGGCACTGGTCCTACCGCTCCCGGAAGCACCGGCCAACCGGGAAGCTCGTGCTGCAGGTCGACGGCGCGACCTGGGGTTGCCAACGGCGCTGGGCTGACGGTAAACGGTTGCGGGTTGAAAATCGCATTGACTCGTTCATCGCAGCCGACGGCGACGCGCCAGTGACCGATGGGGTGTCGACCTGAGGTGAACCCGCGGAATCGCAGTCCTGGAAAATGGCAATCCAGTAAAGCTGCGGCACATGGGAGTGCGGCGCGGGGTGGGCGGCTTTTTGCGAAGCGCAGCAAAAAGCCGCCCACCCCGCGGGAAAGAAACCGGGAATTCTAATTGTCGTTAAAGGGAGAAATAATTGTCGCCGAACAGTGGTTGTTGACGTACCGATTGAGACGCCAAACAGGACCAACAGATTAACGACTAAGCTGGGAAGGTGGACCTTTGACACGGGTCGGTTGATCGACGCCCACCCCCTGACCGGCGATTGCAACGCTGGGATAAGTTGGTCGTCCCCACCGGGGAAATCTTCGTCGGTCAACTTAGCTGCGCCCCCACTCGGCACGCTTTGCCAATACGCAACGAGCGGCCAACCGAAACCCCGATTGCGTGGTTTTGGTTTGACCTTTACGGCGATCGCAAAGGGATCGCGGCTGCGCTCGCGAACGTTGGCCACAACAAGTGACCCCAGTACGGCGATGAACGCAACTATCGCGACCGCGTTTCGAGATGCACGCATTTCAGTTGGGCGCGTCTACGCTACGTGAACCCTAGGAACTTCTTGGCTCCCGGCTTGGCGCCAGGTTGGGTGATTTCCCAGCCAAGGTCAATCGTATGCGTAAAGCGATCTAGCTCCTTTCCGTCACATTTGATGATTAGAGTTTGCTTGACGGACATGCGGGTCATTATATCGGGGTATCGGATTGCAAGCGTTGGGAAATCCGTCACCAAAATGAATCGGTTCGCCTGGGGATACTTGGTCTTGTCGGCGGTCTCCGTGTTGCGTTACGGTGTGGAGAACGCAACCCTTGGCGAGAGTTCGAGCGTCTCAAGACCGATCGGTGTCGTACGAAACTCTCCCTCGAAGACCGCCCCCTTATTCATCCTTCACGCACGATTCTGGCAATCAGGTCGTATTCATGGGCCGTCGCATAAAGTGGAACCTGAAGCGAGCGCATGAACTTGGAAACTGATCGGATGAAACGCTGAAACTTGGCGACGACAACTAATCCCGCCACGTCACGGGCGTCTCGAAACTCGCGATCACGAAACGCGGAACTTGCGTATACGGCTTGCAACTTCTCAAGCCCGGTAATCGTGTAGTCCGGAAACCGCTCGGACTGCCAGTCGCAGAGCCATCCCAAATTGTCGATTCCGCCGTCCCTTGTGTACGCCAAGAGATCGAAGTACCAGCGATCGGTATTGATGTCAAAGCCATTCATTTCCACACAAATCGCCCCGGGGTTGAAGTGCGCAGCTTGTGCCAACATGAATTTCTCCATGTGGGCTGCGGCGTGACGCGGATCGCTCGTGATGGCAAGTTCGGCGACGATGTGAAACGGCGAAGGCGGCAAGGCGCGTAGCGCCGCAATGGCTTGCGATTCGTAAACGGCAAGGTCGCCAGCGCGCAGTAGTGGCAGCAGATCGAGGACGGTTTGCGTGAATAGATTCATTCGCCAAATCCCACGGACGACCACACACTCGCCAGCCATACATCCGCCGAACTCTTGCCTGATCGCTACGGCGTGACGCACTTGAAACTAACACCGTGCCGCGGCAGCCGTTCAATAGCGGCCTTCACCTTTTCACTGACGATGAGATCAAGGGCGTAACCCCGAATGCGAAAAAGTTCGTGAGGTCCGACGCGTGCTGGATCAATGACAAGCTTGTAAACCCAATCGTACTCGGCCTGATCCCCTTCGCCCTCCTGCTCGAATTCGGATCGATTGACGTCGAAGCAATCCACCAGCGCGATGGCGTTCAAGATGTGCCACGGTCTGCCCGTGCCCTGAATGTCGATGGTGAAAAATTCGCAGTCTTGGGCCGCCACCGATTCGATGGCGGACCGAGCCGAATCGGAGAAGACGGGCAAGTTCATCCACCCAAAGCTCACTTCGGTGGGAGGCCCCGCTTGATAGATCTTCACGGAATGCGGCGGGGGCCCTCGATAGGATTGTCCCGACGTGAATTGCACCGCTTGAATCTCTGTCCCGCCTCGATCGATAGGCTTACCTAGATACCACTGCGGTCCGATCTCAGGATCGAAAAAGGCGGTAAAGAATTTCGGAGGCATGGAGTGGCGACCTATCCGCAGGAAAGTGGGGCTGGTTGTTCGTCCTTAATGAACACGTGATCTGAGTCCTGGTGGTTTGCGAACAAATGGTTGTCCCTGATCGCTACGGCGTGACGCACTTAAAATCAACACCGTACCGCGGCAAACGTTCAATTGCAGCCTTCACCCTTTCACTGACGATCAGATGAAGGTCGTAACCCCGGATACGAAAAAGTTCGTGAGTTCCGACGCGCGCCGGATCGATTACAAGCTTGGAGACCATTTCGTACTTGCGCTGATCCCCCTCGCCTTTCTGCTTGAAATTGGACCGATAAACGTCAAAACAATCCACCAGCGCGATTGCGTTCAGAATGTGCCACGGTCTGCCTGTGCCCTGAATGTCGATGGTGAAAAATTCGCAGTCTCCGGCCGCCACCGATTCGATGGCGGACCGAGCCAAATCGGAGACGACGGGCAAATTCATCCACCCAAAGCTCACTTCAGTGGGGGGCCCCGCTCGTTCGATCACGACGGAATGCGGCGGGAGCCCTTGATACGGTCGCCCCGACGTGAATCGTGCCGCTTGAATCTCCATTCCACCTCGATCGATCGGTTCACCGAGATACCACTGGGGACCGATGTCAGGATCGAAAAAGGCGGTAAAGAATTTAGGAATCACTTGGTTACGACCTATCCGCAGGAAAGTGTGGGGCCGATTGTTCACCGACGACGAAATCTTGATCTCTTATCTTGGCAGTTTGCTTGCGCTACCCGCCAGCTTATGCAAGATACTACCGTCGTACAGTGCGTTTGCCAGCGTGAGATCAAGTCGGCGAATCGGCGAACGGATTTCGAAGCTTCGCCGGACGACACCTCGCTGGCGCGTCCGGTAGGTTAACAGTTATAGAGCCATACGTTCAAGTTTCGACGACGTCACCCGCGTCGCGGCCCGCGCTGGTGACCATCACCCGGAACGAACTCCCATGCCGAATTGCGCTGATCCTGCGCGCCCATCGCCCGACGAATGCCGCCGGGAAGTGGTCGCGATCTTGGCGACCGCCGTTGCCTGAGCCCGCCTTTCCATCTTCGGGATTGGCACTTATGCGATAAACGTTCGTGGCACGATGCCGCGAAGCTCTTGAAACACCTAGCCAGCGTCGAGCAGCGGTAGTTGCCCGGACTGGACTGCGTCCATGCGTCGTTCGGCCTCCGCGGCCCACTGACGAGTTCGCTTTCGGATCATCCGCTTGTCACCAGCCATTACACGGATGACTCACGAGGGGAGTCATAGCCAAGCTTGCTGGAACATCGTGATCCTCCCCAAGGAAGAGCGAGAAGCTTCCCTGAAATAGCGGCGCCGACTATTTCTTCTTCGCGTCGTATTCGCGCCAGAACTCGGCGGCCGTCTTGTCGGCGAGCAAGGTGGATTTCGGATCCTGTTGGTATCCAATGTGGGTGAGCTTGGGAAAGGCGCGGAGGAACTCGATGTTGGTCGCGTTCGGCGGAAGCTGGATGTTCTGCAGCTCCTGGCAATCCTCGAGGGGCGAGAGGTCGGTGAGTTCTTTGCAGTTGACGAACCTCACCGAGGTCAGAGGCATCCCGCGCAGGGCCGCGATATCCTTCACAGGGGTGCTGCTCAACTGCAATGATTCGAGCCGCATCCCCTTCAGCGGACTCAAGTCGGTCACATGGAGGCTGGTGAGGGAGAGTGTCTTCAACGGCATGCCTTGCAGTGGGGTCAGATCCTTGACGGCCGTGACCGAGATGCTGAGTTCGCTGATCGGAGCGCCCTTCAGGATCGCGAGGTCTTTGATCGCGGAGTGACTGAGGTTTAACTCCCAGGTGCCGTCGGGCCGTCGCTGAACACTTTTGATCGCGAGCCCGGATTCGCGCAGCGTTCGCAACCACATTTCCGAGTCGTATTCCTTCCAGAACTGTGCGGGGGGCTTGTCGGCAAGCCAGGAGGTTATCGGATCGTTTCGGAAGCCGATGCGGGTGACCTTGGGAAAGTCGCGGAGGAATTCGATGTTGGTCGCGTTCGGCGGAAGCTGGATGTTCTGAAGCCCCTTGCAATCCGCGAGGGGCGAGACGTCGGTGAGCTCTTTGCACTGGAGAAGTAGCACGGTATGGAGCGGCATCCCGCGCAGGACCGCGATATTCTTCACGTTGGTCCCGATGATCTGCAACACTTCGAGCGGCATTCCCTCCAGCGGGCTCAGGTCGGAAACCTTGACGTGGCCCAGCGAGAGTCTCTTCAGCGCCATTCCGCGCAGCGGCGTGAGATCCGTGACGGCAGTGGAGCTAATGTTGAGATCGCTGATCGGAGCACCCTTCAGGAAAGTAAGGTCGCTGATGGCGGTGTTACTGATGTCCAACTGCCAGGTGCCGTCGGGCAGTCGCTGGGCGCTGTTGATCACGACGCCGGATTCGTACAGCGTTCGCGGCCAGGCTCCTGAGTCGTAGCCCTGCCAGAACTCCGCGGCGGTCGTGTCCTCCCCAAAGCCGAGACGACGGAGTTTGGTGACGCCACGGAGGAAATTGAAGTTCTTCGCTTTGGGTGGAATGGTGACGATCTGGAGGTCCTTACAATCCGCGAGGGGTGAGATGTCGGTGAGCGCGGGACTGCCCATGAACTTCGCCTCAATCAAGGGCATGCCGCGCAACACGGAAATGTCGGTCACTTTGGTGTAACTCAGATCCAATCGTTCGAGTGACATTCCCTGCAGCGGACTGAGATCGCTGACCTTCGTGTGGTACAGCCTGAGATTCTTGAGCGGCATGCCCCGGAGCGGTCCCAGATCGGCAATCGGCGTATGGCTAAGTTCAAGGAATGTGAGCGGCAGTTCACTTATTGGCGTGAGGTCGGTGACCACGGTTCTGAAGAGATTTAGGCGCTCAATCGGCATCCCGCGAAGCGGGCTCAGATCGGCGACGCCGGAGTCCGTGAGATCCACGTCCCACATACCGTTATCCAGTCGACGCAAGGCTTGGGGCTTGATGCCCGATTCGTGGAGCCTGTCGGCAAAGCGATGAATCTCCCAGAAACTGGCGGCAGTGGTGTCGGGAACGCCGCCGTAAAGCTGAAATCCCAGCAGTTTGAGTTTGGGCAGCTTCCGCAGCGCTTCGACATTCCGCGCGAGGATTGGCACGGTGACCCTTTCCAACGTCGGAATCTCCGCGAGCGCGCCGACATCCGTGATTTTCTGGCATCCGTCGAGATAGAGCTCGCGGAGCGGCAACTCCGTCAGCGGCGAGACGTCCGTGAGTTTCGAACAGTTGTTCAGATAGAGGCGGTCGATGGACATGCCGCGGAGCGGGCTCAAATCGGTTACGAAGTCGCTGGTAATGCTGAGCTTCTCCAGCTTCAGGCCGCGAAGGGGCGTCAGATCCGTGAACAAACAGCGGTGGAGGTCGAGCTCGACAATGGGCATCCCTTTGAGGATCGAGAGATCGCGCAAAGGCTGATCGCGAATGTCAACCGTATACGTCCCAACGGCATGCTTTCTAAACCCGAATTTGATTCCCTGTAACCTCAGTTTCGAGAAGAAGGCCTGCTCGCGGTCCCACTCCTGCCAGAAGATGTCCTTAGATCCGGTCGCGGCGTAGCCCATGCGATTCATGATCTCCGACCCGAGTTGGCGCAGCTCGGGTAGGTTGCGCAGCGCGCCGATGGCCTCGTAATCTTTCGCCGGCAGTTCACGATAGGTGGCGGGAATCAGGAGGAGTTCGAGGGTCTTGATTTCGGAGAGCACCGCATAGTTACGTGCTTCCTCGCGACCCCAGATCACGAGTTCTTTCAGCGGCTTGCCGCGAAGGACCCCGAGGTCGGTGATACGATTGCGCTGTAGGTAGCACTTTTCCAGTGGGAGTTGAGCGAGCGGGGAGAAGTCCAGCACCGGAGACAGCGAGAGGTCGATGCTCTTGATCGGCATTCCAATGAGGGGCGAGATGTCGGCCACGCGCGTACCGACCAGATCAATGGCTTCCAAAGACATCTTCCGGATTGGATACAGATCGCTGATGCGACAGCGTTTGCATTCGAGCGCTTTCAGTCGCAGCTCACTCAACGCGGTGAGGTCGGACACGCGACTACTGGAGATATCCAGCTTCTCCAGCGTCCGCATTTCGCGCAGCGGTCTGAGGTCCGCCACGCTCGTCTCGCTAATGTTTAGGTCGATCAACTCAAGCCCGCGCAAGTGGGAAAGATCAGACAGATCCTGGCATTGGGAAAGGTTCAGCGTTGCAAGCGGCGCACTGGCGAGCGGAGTCAGGTCGAGCACCTTGGTGCCGCTGAGGTCGAGTGCGAGCCGGCCGTCTTCGCGGACGGTGAGTCGCTTCTCCAGCGGGTTCTCGGCGGAGACGGGGAGGTCTTTGAACCGCGCGAGCCAGTATTCGACGAGGAGTTTCTTCTCTTCGCCGAGCAGCCGCGCCACGGGCAGCAGCTCGGCGGCGGGACGCTGCTGTTGCTGCATCGCGACGTGGAGCTTGGCGAGACTTTCGCGGGAGAGTTTGCCATCGGCGGCGGGCTTGGCGGCGAGCAGTTCCTCGCAGAGCTTCGCCGAAGACTCGGCGCGCGCGAGGCCGGGCTGCACGCGCAGTGCCTCGCGGTAGATCGCGGCGGCGGGGGCGAGCTGGAGCTGGCACTGGAGCAGGTCGCCCTTGGCCAAGAGGAACTCCGCCGCGTTGGGCCGCAGCTTGATGGCGTAGTCGAGTTTGGCGATGGCGTCGGCGTATTGCTCCTTCGCCGCCAGCCCCCGCGCCTGCTCGGCAAAGGCGGGCGCGGTGGCGCGAAGTTCGTCGACCGTGGCCACGGCTTCCTGTTCCGCCTTTGTCGCGCGGTCGGCCTGAGTAATCGCTATCTGTTCTGCACTCGTCGCGCGCACAGTCTCACGTTCGGCTCGCTTCATTTGCCACACGCTCGCGGTCATCCCGATGAGGAGCGAGGCTGCGATCGCCGCACCTGCCGAGTACGAAAGCTTCTGACGACGTCGTAATTCCTCGGCACGAACCTGAGCATCCACTTTCGCCAATTCTGTTTCATGGAGCTTGGTCTCGACCGATTCCAGGTAACCTGTGACCCGCTCCGCCAGCACGCCCGCGTTGCCCGGACGATTCTGTGGTTCCAGCTCCAGACAGTACTTTGTGAGGGAGATCAACTCGGCATCGGCTCCGCAGGCATCCAGTCGGGCAAACGCATCGTTGAGCTTGCCCCGCGAGGCCTGACGATAGACCATCGTTCCATCCGTCCCGACGTAGGGCGGTTGACCGGTGAGAATCTCACACAGAATCGCCCCCAGTCCGAACACGTCCGCGCGTTCGTCCAAGCGGTCCACTTCACCGAGCGCCTGCTCCGGCGGCATGTAGGCCGGCGTCCCCATCACGCTCCCCATCTGCGTGTGCGAACCCGTGCTGCCATGCATCGGCGGCAAGTCACTGCCGACACCGCTTCGCAGCGTCTGAATGATGCTCTGCCCCTGCTTGAGTTCCTGCGCCTTCTTCTCATCCGCGACACCTCCGACTTGCAGCACCTTGGCCAGTCCCCAGTCCATCACCTGCACTTCGCCGAACGCTCCGACCATGATGTTAGCCGGCTTGAGGTCGCGATGAATCACCCCGCGCGAGTGCGCGTAGGCCATCGTCTGGCAGACCTGTTCGAAGATGCCGATGAACTTGCCGCGTTCCGCCGTCGGTGCTGCGCGATCGGCCAACAGCTTCGACAGCGTCTCCCCCTTAACCAGCTTCATGGCGAAGAACGGCCGCTTGTCGGCGAACTGTCCGAGTTCATAAATCGGAGCAATCCCCGGATGCTGCAACTGCCCACCGATCTGCGCTTCCTCGACAAACCGCTGCACGACCTCCGGCTTGTTCTTGTGCGCATCGAGCAACACCTTGATGGCCAGATCCCGCCCCAGATCGGTATCCCGCCCCTTGAGAATTGCTCCCATCCCGCCGCGAGCGATCTCGCCATCCAATCGGTATCGGCTATCAGAATCCCGCTGCGGCATCTCAGGCGACTTCGGCTGGACGATCGGCTCCGCCCCTTCCGCCGCCGGTTCCCGCAGCATGACGCGTGGAACATCCAGAGTTTGGCCGAGTGATTTGAGCACGCTATGTCCGGCATTTCCGATCACGACCGCCGCATCCTGGCCGAATGTTGCAGCCAGACCGGCCTCCAACGAAGCCGCCCGGTCCGGATTTTCTGGGCCGGTCAGGATGGTCGCCAATAATTCGGCTGGCGGCCGTTCGAGGAAGCTCTTCGCCTGCTCGTCCGCATGCAGCAGCCGCTCTAACTCACCACGCAGTTGGTGGTTCTCACCGCACGCCTGATCCAGGAACGCGGCTCGTTCGGCGGCGGATTCAATCTCCACGGCAGCGGCAAACAGGGAGTCTATATGAGGGGTTTGATCGGACATCAATGGCTCCGGAACCTTAGCTTTGGACGTTCGATTGTTCACCGTCACCAATCAGTGCGATTTCCAGCGCAGAACCCCATCAAATTTTTCTATTCTCACCGAGCGGTCGATTCGCAGCTCATTCGGCGCCGCGAAGCTGGGCATGGAGCCACGCGCGCGAAAACCTCCAGGATCGCTCGGCAGTGGCGGTCGAAATTCCCAGGGCCTCGGAAGCTTCAGGAATCGTTAAGCCCGAAAAATAGCGCAACTTGACTAGCCGAGCCTTCTCAGGCCATTGCTCTTCCAGTCGAGTTAGTGCTTCATCCAGAGCCAAGAGATCTTCAGTCGGGCTCTCAATCACAGCAGCAGCCGAATCGAGTTCAATCTGCCTGAGTTCGCCGCCATGTTTCAGTCGCTGCTTGCGGCGGGCGTTTTCCACCAGGATGCGCCGCATCGCTTCCGCCGCGGCCGCGAAGAAATGGCCCCGTCCTCTCCAGTGATGTTGCTGGTCCTTGTCAACAAGCCGGAGATACGCCTCGTGGACCAGCACGGTCGGCTGAATGGTCTGACCGGGCTTCTCCCTGGACAGTTTCGCCGCAGCCAGCTTGCGCAGTTCCTGATAGACCAACGGCAGCAGCTCAGCCGAAGCCTGCTGATCGCCGTTCTCGATCGCTGACAGAATGCGTGTGACATCATGACTCATCACCACATGTTAACAGGTCGTCCATGACGTTTCTGGCCAACAGCGGCAGGTTCTCAGTCAAGGTTCGATTCATCGTCAAGAGATAAGTGCGAAATGATCGCGCAGGCAAGGAATCGGTTCGAGCAAATGGCCTTTCATCTTCTGGCCCATCATCGAGTGGCGCTCGTCGCCGAACGGCGCACGATCCCGGCTGTGACCCTCGCGCTACGACCGCAGTCACTCGCAGTGCATTGCCCCGCCGCGACTGGTTACTCAACCTTGGCCAAGAGCGGCAGTCGTTCGCGAGACGATACCACGACTCCGCCGGGTTTTTCGACGGTGACCGCGAACATGAAGGCGTCTTGAACACGCAGCTTGGCGTTGATCGGGACGATTACTTCGCCCGTGGTTGGGATGTCAAACACCCCGCCATCGATCGGCGTCTTGTCGCTCTGGTTCTTATCGAAAATCCACAATTGGTACTGCTCCTTCGTGGGCGAGTTGACCGGCAACCCACGAAAACGCATGAACCCCTGCTGCCGTGCAGCACTCCAGACCACATCGCCCGTTGCATCGCCGATCGGCGTGGGGCCGGCTGACCAGTTTGCCCGCACCAGACCTTGGTTGGATGCGATCAATTCCGCCCTGAGTTGAGCGACATCGGGGCCGGCTTGCTGCCGGGGCCGGCTGGAAATCCAGGTGAACGTCGCCAGTAGCAAGCAGGCGGCTGAAACAAGCCAGGGTAGATACTTGCTGGCGCGACTCGCCGCGGAGGCATCCCTCGAGGGCTTGGCCAGCTCGACAACAGGCATTGACGCCACTTCCTGTTCGGCTCGTAGCCGAATCGCCCGTCGAAGATGTTCCGGCAGCGGCTCCGCCTGCCTGTCCGACCAGCTTACATCCAGGGCGGCAACCACTTCGTCAAACTGATTGAGTTTTTCGGCTGGCATCCGGCGCACTAAGTTCTCGTACTCTGCTTGTTCGTCGGCGTTCAGCCCGAACAGCAGTCGCGCGACCTGCAGTTCTTCCCAGCGATCGGAGTCCGTCGAGGCGTGTTCGCTCATGCCACTTCAACTCCTTTCGGACGACGCTGCCTTCGTACTTGCATGCAGTCCCGGAGTTGCGACAATCCACGCCGCGCGTGCGTCTTGACCGTTCCTAGCGGCAAACCGGTTTGCTCGGCAATCCGAGTCTGAGGCAAGCCGTGATAGATCGAAAGTTCCAGGACCTTCCGTTCGTCGCTCCGCAGTCGTTCGAGGCACGCCGTGGCACGCAAACCTTCCTCCGCCAACTCGGCCGGAGGCGTTTGCGGTGGAGCCGCATATTGCAAGGCCGTTTCATCGATGGGCTGTGATTCAAGTTCGCGGCGAGACTTCCGGAGCCGATCGATCAGACGACGGCGCGCCAGCAGAGCTACGAAGGTCGCTTCCCGAGCGACCTCGTCGCGAAACCGACCGGCGTTCTTCCACAGGTCGACGAAAATCTCCTGCACGGCGTCTTCCGCGTCCGCCATGGACGGGGAGAGCCGTCGGGCCAGCGACCACACGAGGGCGCCATATCTTTCGATGCATTCGTCGATCGCGCTCGAATCACCGTTCGCGATGCGCGGCAACAGCGGATCTTCCAAATCAACCTCCTCGTGCGGGGCGTTTGCGGGGCGCGCAATACCGCGAGGTCGGTAAGAATACCGACCTCGCACACCTTACCGCAACACTCGTACCAGCGAACTACTTTGGCAGGATCACCGCGTCGATCACGTGAATGACGCCGTTACTCGTCTCGATGTCCGCCTTGACAACATTCGCGCCGTCGACACTCACTTTGCCATCCTTCACCGCGACTGTTACGGCTGATCCTTGCACGGTCTTGGCCTGGGATGATAAAAGCAGGGGCTAACTTGCCCATTTCCTATTGATTTTAGGTGGGGAATCTGTTGCGCTACGAAGTAGATTCCAAGTCCAGGGGGGATTGCGGAAAAGGAGTACCGCTATGTTCTCCCACTGGCCCGAGTTCTTTTCGTCATGCCGTTCGCGTCTATCGGCGATCGCTCGCAGTTGCTTTTTGAGCCGCGAACGTTGGATCGAGAAATACTCACGACTCTCAGCCACGTTGCGCGGTCTCCGTAGCGAACGAGATCAGGCAAGGTTAGAGACTGAGCGACTGAAGTCCGCAAATCAGCAGTTGGTTGAAAGAGTGAAGTCGCTGGAAAGCGAACTTGCGCAGCCACGCAAGATTGAACTTCCGGTTGGCGAGCGGCCGCCAGGGCATCAGTACGGTGCAGGCTTGATCGCTCTCAGCGTCAACTTGGCCAGACAGGTTGGACTTCGACCGACAACTCGCGCGCTGTCGTTGTTTTTCCGTTGGCTCGGCGCCGATCAACCTGTGCCCACTTATCAATCGATTCGTGAATGGATGCGACGCATTGGGCTCGCGCGACAGAAGCGCGGGAAGAAGCGCAAAGACGGCGTGTGGCTCGTGGACATCACGAATCAAATTGGTCGCGATCGAGTGCTCACGATCCTGCGTCCTCGCAAGCGATTCAAACAGGAGAAGATGGCGCCGCTTCGGCTTCGTGACATGGAAGTGCTCGCGGTGATTCCTGGCCAGCAATGGGGGCGCAAAGAGGTCGGCGACGTGTATCGCGCGACCGCTGAATTGCGTGGCACTCCCCGCGCGGTGCTGTCCGATGGCGCCGTGGAACTGCAAGAGCCCGTGGAAACGCTGGGAACAGCGAGAAAAAGGCCGCTTCAGTTGCGGGACATGAAACACTTCTTGGCCAATCAATTGGAGAACTCTCTGGCCAAGGACCCGACCTATCAGGAGTTTCTCGGGAAGCTCAGTGGCCTGCGTTTGGTGCTTCAGCAGACGGAACTTGCTCACTTCATTCCGCCGCCCATGAAGCTGAAGTCTCGCTTCATGAACCTCGCGCTGACCTTGCGATGGACGCACGCGGTTCTCTGGCACTTGGCGCACCCGGAGTCGCGAAGTCGCCGCAAGATTAGCGTCGAACGCATGAATGACAAGCTTGGCTGGCTGAGGGCTTTCGAGCCCGCTATTCGTTCATGGACGGCTTGCCACGAGATCATCGGGGCCATTCTGGACTGGGTACGTCAGCGCGGCATCTATCGGGGCGCTGCGCGTGACTTTGGGCGGCGCTTCCGGCGGCGAGCGACAGATGCGCTGAGCAAGCACTTCGTAGACAAGACGCGATTCTTCCTTCGCCTCCAAGAACGTCGCTTGAAAGCTGACGAACATCTTCCCTTGAGTACCGAGGTGCTTGAATCCGCGTTCTCTCGCTACAAGCAACTGATACGCCAACACGTCAAATGGGGACTGAGCGGCTTGCTAATCTCCCTCCCCACGCTTCTTGCCCCAGTCACCGCGAGCGAAGTCACTCACTCTCTGGAACAGGTGAGCGTCAACGAGCTTCGCACCTGGACGAAGACCGTCCTTACCGAGACTTATGCCACGCAACGGACCAACATGTACAAGGACGCTCGCTCGACTAAGGCGACGCGGAAAAAACGCGCAACACGAATTCCCGTCGACGTTTGAAGGTTTTATCATCCCAGTCTTGGCCTCGGTGAGTTTTACGACGTCCTTGGCCATCACCTTACCCGGCACGACGTGATAGGTCAGGACGGCAATCAACTTCTTCTTGTTCTCCGGCTTCAGCAACGACTCTACCGTTCCCGGCGGCAACTTGGCAAACGCTTCGTCGGTCGGAGCGAACACGGTGAACGGGCCCTTGCCTTTCAGCGTGTCGACGAGGTCGGCGGCTTTCACGGCCGCAACCAGCGTCTTGAAGCTACCGGCCCCCACCGCCGTGTCGACAATATCCTTCTTTTCCTCGGCTCCGGCGATTGCCGACGCACACACGACGAATGCCAGTGACAACATACGAGCTACAAACGACTTCATGTTCGGATTTCCCTTGCGATTGGTTCGGACGTTTCCAGGTTAGAACAACGATTCTGTCGACAGTCTTGAGCGGCTCAGCCACGTATTCGCTGAACTGTCGCCGGCGGATTCAAATAAAATCCTGAATCGCTCGGAGGGGGGAGATTTAAGCATCGGCGCCGCTGAATCGGCCGCACTTGGAGAACTCGACAGATTCCAAACCGCAGGCGAGTTCGTCTGCCTTGGAAACGATCCACTCAATCCGCCGGCGTCGACGGGCCCGTCCGAGGTCGGAGCCGTCTACAACCGAGACCGCGTGCCCTCTGATTTTTTGGGAATAGACGAATCCACGACCGGACTTCCCGCGAATACAACAGGGTAGGTGCGCCTCTGGATTCTTCAGGAGTGGGAACGATGGTACGCATGCAAGCCTTGTTTTTGTTCGCCTCGCTGGCAACTGCCTCGTTCGGCGGGGAGCCGGCAGAAGGTGAAGCGTCGATGAATTCGCAATTCGCGAAAATGATCGCCGACGCCTTTGAGCACGCGAAAGAGCAGCCTGCCACGGAACGGCTGGCAACATTCCAGGCGGTCGCGAAGACCCTTCAGGAGAGATGCCCCAACAACGTTTTGATCGGAGAGCAGCTCCGATCCGCCAACACCAGTGAAACTCTCGAGTCGGCACTCCGCAGGTCGTACGAGATCCTGACGTTTAGGATGACGAAAGAGGCCGACCTGCCAGCGGGATTTCCAAATCCAACTCCGGTGGGAGAAATCCAGGTGAAACAGTATCCCGCCTATCGACTGGCCCGCACGGCCTCGCAAGACAACTCGGGGTTCTTCAAGCTTTTCGCCCACATCACGTTAAACCGTATCGAAATGACCGCCCCGGTGGAAATGACGTATCGCACCAGCGACGATAAGGCGCCCGAGCAAATCGACATGGCTTTCCTCTACGGCAATACGAAGATAGGCAAAGTGGGAGATAAACTGGCGGGCGTAGCCGTGCAGGATATACCCGCGCTCACGACCGTTTCCATCGGATTGAAAGGGGACAGCAGCCGAGTAAAGCTAGCTGAAGTCGAACGGCGGCTCGAGCGCTGGCTTGCGGAACACGCGGCCGATTATGAACGAGCCGGGAATCTGCGTGTGCTCGGTTACAACAGCCCGCAAGTCCCGGCCAACTCGCGCTATTGCGAAGTCGAGCTTCCCATCAAGAAGAGTAGCCATCAAGAAGAGTAGTGGGAACACAGATCTGCGCTAATCGTCACTGAGAGAATTTGCTTTTCGAGCGAGGAGACAGCGTCGCTGCCTCACAATCGCTGGCTCGAACCTTCTGGCTCATTTCTGAAAAGGCAGTAAGGCCTCTGCAAACGCCTTGCCCATCTGTGCGAAGATCTTCGCGCTGCCAAAATAGTGGTAACCGGCATTAGAAGCGCCTTGGAGGGCCTCTCTGTCCTTGCGCGAAAGCACTTCCTCCAAGGCGAGGTCGAGCTTCTCTTGGTCTGCCTTGGTGATACCCTCTATCCACACATCGATCGCAGCATAGTGTTCCGGGGAGTTAAGGTCATATTGGTCATTGGCATAGACCGCCAATACGTTCCTCCCCTTCTTCAAATGCTTGATCTGTTCTTTTCCGAGGACGATGGAACCGTATTGCGGCTTGTCCTGCCACCAGATGTAGGTGTGTATCTTGTGTCCGTTCAAATAAACATGAAACCCTTGTCTTGCCAAAACCGCGATGCGATACGAATCGTAGTTGAGGTCATCAACTTCAAAAGTTGTCCGCATCAGCAGGAATTCGCCATCGCCCCATGTCGAGGGGAATTTGTCCAGGGTGATTCCGCTGTGTTTCCAAACGCCCTTTCCGATGGGGGCCTTGCCTTCCGTCCATTGGCTGTCATCGAAGTCGGGCGTGTGCCAATTCTCCATCCCAGCCGGCAGTGTAATGTCACGGAATCGCCTGCCGTCATACTTCTCCAGCTTGTCCTTTTTCTCAGTGGGATCAACCGTCGCGAAGCGCCAGATCCGTTCCGCGGGCAGAGGCTTGCCCACTGGCTTCCAGTAATGATCCCATTTCCTTTCCGTGTCTAAAGTTCCATCTTTTTTCAATGTGTGAGCCGTACCCACGATATTGTTGTACTCACTCTGCCTGGGTTGTGCGGCGGCAATGGCGTGATCCCAAAAGGGGGCGGTCTCAACAGCAACCACATTGCCCTTGAACTCGGCCATGTCGGCCGGTGAGGCCATGGCCTTGCGGAAAATCACATTTTCGCTCTCACCGCCGACTCCCAGCACGCCGATCACGAATGGCATTTTCGGGGCTGACAGGTCTTTGCGAACATCGCGAATGAACTTGGCCAGCAAGTCTGAATAGAGATCGTATTTTCCAGGTTGGTTGGGGCCGGGATAAGTAGTCCCATCGACCAGGTCATTGAAGCCCTGAAGCCAGACAAAACCGGCCAGTTCATAGCCAGCCTTCTCGTCATATTCCGGACAGACTCGCTTGATGTCCTTGGTCACGTACC
This sequence comes from Pirellulales bacterium, assembly GCA_046349915.1. Taxonomy (GTDB): domain Bacteria; phylum Planctomycetota; class Planctomycetia; order Pirellulales; family Pirellulaceae; genus CAIXSC01. Next base: position 46,380 of record JAXMBL010000007.1, read on the forward strand.
GAACATGCTCAATCATCATCCGGTAAAACACACCCGTGGCGGCATCCTTGTCAGCCTGCCATTTTTTCCTGTCCTCAAGTTTGGGAATCCCGTGAGCACCCTGGGGATGCTTGTCCCACAGTTCCTGAATCTCCTTGGGCAGCTTGTATGGCCCGGCACTGGGCGGACGGAATTCGGTGTTGAGCGACCTGCCGCCCCAGGCAGTCTTGATAATCAGGATCGGCTGCTTCAGCTCTTTCTCCATATAGATGCCGAAGGTGAACTCGGGACCAATCTTGCCACTGATCTTGGTGGGTTGATTTCCACGTTCGCCGAAGCCGGCGGTCAACTTACCCAGGCCCTCCCCGTTTGCACTGCCATCATATGGGCCGGTCAAATAGGACATCCAAACCTTATCGCATACCCGTGGCGTTCCGTCGGGATTGCGCATCTCCTTGAGAATGGGGGCCGTCAGCGGATCCTTGCCGATATAGTCAAAAGTTCTGATTTCAGCATGCCCCTCCATGTTGGACTGCCCGGCGAGAATGAAGACCTTGAGCGGCTTTCCCTGTGCAAAGGTGATCGTGGTTGAGAAGCAGCAGACGGCAAGCAATATCAGAAGCCGTTTTGGTAATCGCGGAGTGGTCATGAATTGTTCCTTGTGGCGCGGTGGCCGTTAGTGAGTCGGTGTGTTATCACATGTCTCGAGTGGTGGAGCGGCCTAGAGCAAAGCGAGGAGGGTAAGAGTCGGTTTCATGGTTATTGAGATGCAGCGGAACTTTTTCCATGCGATTGGGTCGACGGTCGATCCACGAAGGGAAAAAACTCAATCGTATCAACAACACCGGCCTCTAGCCATTTGTCATCGTTGACGCCGCACGCAACTCCTTCCATTGCTCGCCTTTGATCGAAAAAAACGCTGCGGGGAAGGCTTGTCGCCCTTAGGATAGAGTGGGAGGCGTCTGAATTCGACACCACCTCCACGCGAAGAGGAGCATCGCCAGTTCGTTCTACCGAAGGTCTACCCTCTCCACGAGATCGCTATGCGAGAGTCATCAAAGCTAACAAGACGCGCGGTTTTTTCGGCGACGGCCAAGGCTTCAATCGTCTTAGCTGCGCCGACCATCATTCCCGCCACGGCGCTTGGGCGAGGCGGAAGCACGCCGCCCAGCGAACGGATTCATCTATTGCGAGAAACCGTGCGGACTGACAATCGATTATTGCCAACGGCTCAATGAGACGATTCGGAAAACGGGCCGCGTCTTTCAGGCGGGAACTCAACGCCGTGGCGTCCCTACAACCAGAAATACGTCGCGGGTGATTGGCGTGGGCAATGGGATTTCGATTCGGGCGCACGCCTCTTGGATTGGGGCGTGCATACACTCGATCTCTGTCAAATGGCGAACAAGTCCGACCACACGATCCCGGTCGAGTACATTCCGAAGGAAAAAGCGATTCTCTGTCGCTACTCCGATGGGCTCGTTGCGGAACTTGAATTTCTCGACGATCCCTTCGGCAAACGCCCGGGCTGGATTACATCCCCCGGCACATGCCCCGTGCGGTTCATCGGCGAGCGAGGCTGGGTTGAAACGGGTGACGGGGGTGAAATCCATTCCGTGATCGACGGCAAGTCCACTGTGATCGACAAATCCGGCGATCGTTCGCGCGGGTTTGATGTCGTGAATCATGTCCGCGACTTCTTCGATTGCATGAGAACCCGGAAGCCAACGTCTGCAAACTCCACGGTGATGCGGCGTTCGCATGTCGCCTGCCACGCGGCGGCTCTGGCCTGGGTGCTGCAACGTCCGCTCAAGATCGATCCGCAAACCGAAACGTTTATCGGCGATGAAGAAGCGAACTTATTGCGTTCCCGTCCGCAGCGCAAGGACTGGGCATAGCTGTCTTGGGCAAATCCTCATTCGAACCAGCTAGGCGATGACGATTGGGCGTTTGTCGAGAAACTCAAACGTTAGGTTCAGAGGTCAACCCCGTTCTCTTTGAACTCGCAACCAACTAAGCGACCAACTGTTTCTGTTCCGTCTTCCTCAATGCGGCAGATCAGGTCCGGACGACCTGGCAGAGGCTTGTAGTGCGGATAGGGACGCTTGTGGAGAGTATCCTCAAGCCGTTTGTGACCTTTGGCAGTTTCGATTTCCGATAAGAGTTGCGATAACGGCACGCCCTCTCGAACATCGTCGACACGTTCATCCGAAAGTTTGACTGGCTGCCCCATAGTTAGTTCCCCAGGTTCAAGGGAAGTGTTTTGCTAACCGGTAAATCAAGTCAGCGTCGGCCCCATAGGTGAGCGACGGCGGTGTTACGCAGGCCAGCGGCCAAGAAAACGGTTCAGCAGCGAGCAGAGTGATCAATCTAGTTTGAGGTCGCGGAACTCTTCCGCTCGATCGGCGTGATACCGCCCTTTGCTGCGATTGCCGAGACTGTAGTAATGCGAACTTAGTCGTTCATGAGCGGGGGAGAACTCTGCATTCAGTTTCAGAATCCGCTCACAGTCAGCGATCGCGTTGGGGTGATCGTTCGCCAAGCTGTACTGGGACGCTCGTTCCAACAACAGATACTTGTCGTCGGGATCAAGCTCGATCGCTTGCGTCAAATCGGCGATCCCGGCTGGCTCGCCGCTCCGGGCCCAGCCGCGCAATGCGTAGGCCTCTGGCAGTCGCGGCGCGAGGCTGATCGCCAGGGTAAAGTCGCCAATGGCGGCCTGTCGACCGGCTGGAGTAGGTTCAAGCAAGTAAGTGGCTAATCCCCGTCCGCAATAGGCACGGTAGCACGTGGGGTCTGCGTCGATGGCAGATGCAAAAGAGGTTCGTGCCTGTGCATGCAGGCTTTGCCGCAGTTTGGATTTTTCCTGGTTGAACCGGTTCACTTCTTCAGCCGCCAACGACTGCAATTTCCATGTTGGCTTGGCGGTGTGTGCCATCCAAAGAGCCCCAATCCCGCGACCAAGATGCAACTCGGCGTCCTTAGGGTAGTGATTGAGCGCCAACAATAAGCTGCCGATGTGCGCAAATCCTTCCTCCGGCGGTATGCCGCGAATAAAGTCCTCCTGCGGGCGTAACGCAAGATGGATCAACTTGAGATTTAAACGCTGCGTCCCTGCCAGGGCGCGCAGGCGATAGAAGCGTCCCTTGAATTCAGACGGAACCGCGCCAATCGCCTGATCGGCGGCGACCACCACCACGTCCCACGCCTTTAGGTTCTCATAGAGGCGGCAGCGGGCCTCGTGAGCTGACTCGTTGGCCGGATTAAGGCGCAAGGCCAGGGCATAGTTGGCCAAGGCGCGATGAGGTTGTTGGTTTTGGGCGAATTGATTGCCTCGACTGACGAAGTACGCGGGAGAACTCGCGTTTGTCGTGCCCTTCTTGGCGTCCTCTTGCTCTACCTCTAGCCGCTCGACACGCTCTTCTAACTCGTCGAGACGCTGACTAATGGACAGGATCTGCTGACTCGTCTCTTCCGCCAGCTTTTGGAACTCGTCGCGTGAAACCTTGGCATGAATTCGCTGACGCAATCGGCGCACTTCGTCGCGGACTTCCACACGCGTGGCGGTGTTCCCTTCGAGCTCGTGCAGACGTCGATCCAGGAGTTTCACATCGGGAGTGCCGGACGCTTGATCCCAGATGTAATCGAGTGCTTTTCCCGTGAGGAATTTTCTCACAAAGGTCACGGCCGAATCGGCCGACGCCGGCGTCGCGCCTTTGGCGAGGAGAGCGATGCAGAAGACGAAGACCAGGGGAACTCGATTCATGGTGGGGACACATCCCGTGCGTGAGGCCACGTCCGCTTGGCCATCCTATCGACAACGGAAACAAAGGGTTTCCGCTAGCTGCCAGGGAAAAAAGTCTAGCTTCGCGCTTTTCTCGTCGCAACTCGCTGGATCGATGGTCGCGTAATGCCGAGCACACACGCGAAGTCGCCGAGACTCTCGCAAGAGGAGGTCTAAAGGACGTTCTCCTGCTGCCCGCGGCGAGCGGCCAGGAGTAGAATGACTGCTCGGCGGGATACGCTGTCTGGATTTCGCCTCTTAGGACACGACATAAGAGAGGACTTGCTCCACCTTTCTTTCAACGCAACGCATGGCACCCCCTTCGGACATTACGGACACCTCGGACGACGCACTTGCGGTGCAGTTGGAGTGTTTGCGTCGAATGACGCCGCACAAGCGTTTGCGCCGGGCGTGCGCCTGGTCGGGGCAGATTCGTCGCATGGCGTTTGACGCGATCCGCAGGCGTCACCCGGAATTCTCGGAAGATGAAGTTCGGCTGAAATTCATCGAACTCACCTACGGCAAAGAGTTGGCGGATGGCATCCGTGAGCAGCAAGCGGAGCAATTACGGTGAGCGACTATGGTGATCTCTCCAGCTAGATTCGTGGCATTAGTGCGATTCGTGGTCCTCAACCATTTAACGACATCCACTCTCTATTCTCATCCGTGTCATCGGTGTTATCCGTGGTCGACCGAATTCTGTGTCTGACATCCGTGATTTCGGCGAACCTGGCGCTGCCCAGCTAACAAACCTCGATTTCCCCCAGGCGCGATGCCGAACGATTGCGTCTAGCTGGTTTCAGCCGGCCCCTACTTGTTCGATCGCCGCTTCGAGGACGCGTTGTCGTCTTACCTTGCGAACGAGAATTCGCACTTGGTCGTCACGAACGATTTCGCTCCCTTGCGGAACGCTTCCCAGTCGCTCAATGATCCATGCGCTCAGACTCTGGCCTCCGCCGGTCGCATCTTGAGGCGTCAATTTTCCGCTTAGTCGCAGTCCCGTCAGCTCCTGGATTTTCCCTAGCGTCGCGCCGCCTCCAATAATCCAGCCGTTCCCGGAACGAATCACATGAACTGGCAGCAAATCATGCTCGTCCTGAATATCGCCCACCAACTCCTCGACGATGTCTTCCAATGTGATCATGCCAAGCACTCGCTGGTCTGTGTCGCGAACCAGCGCAATGTGCGTGTGTTCCTTGAGCAGAAACTCCAGCGCCGAGGAAATGGGCACGTCAGCCGCGAGGCTGGAAATCTGTCGCAGAACGCCGCGTACCGACGGTTCTCGCGGACTCAGTTTCAAGGCAGTTACGATGTCCTTGAATGACACGTAACCAACGATTGACTGTGGATCGTAGTTCTTTTCGCAGACGGGAAATCGCGTGTGCAGGTCCAAATGCGCCGCGATGAGACTCTCGCTAAGCGAGTCGGACAGCCGCAGCATGCGGATGTGCTCGGCGGGCAGGATGATCTCACGAAGCGGACGCCTCGCCAAACGCGCCGCCCCCAGAATAATGTTCTCTTCCCGATCGCCGATCAGGCGTGATGTGCGAGCCATGCTGGCGATCGCCCGGAGTTCCTGAAGTTCCGCTGCCTCGGCTTTCGCATTCGCATGCGGCTTCGGCCGCCAGAGTTTCTCCAGGAGATCCATGAGTCCAGACGCCGCGAACTCCAGCAGCCAGACCAGGGGCCAAGCGGCTAGTGAAAAGAACCTCATCAACGGCGAGAGCCTCAGGCATACCCACTCCTTGTTTCGCAAGGCGAACAGCTTGGGCATGAGTTCCCCGAGCACGATCGTCAGCGCCGTCAGAGGAACAACGACCACGCAAATGGCCGCAATTTCCGCGGCGAGCTCACTGAACCCGAGTTTCGTCAAGTGTGGGGCAATGTCTTCGGAGGCGCTGGCGCCACCGGTCGCTCCGGCGATCAGCCCCACCAGAGTGATGCCGAGTTGCACGACCGCGAGGCTCTTTTCGATCCCATCCTTCATCGCCAGCGCCGCGGCCGCGCCCGCTTGCTTTTCCGCGGACAGCGCCTGGAGTCTCGCCACGGACACCGATGCCAGGGCGATTTCATAGGCCGCGAAGACCGCGTTCACGCCGACCATGCCTACGACAAAGATGAACTCGATATATTGCATGGAACTCCAGGGAACAGCGTGCAGACGATCGTAAGGGCCATAGCCGGCGAGGTCACTATAGCTGTTAACCCAGGCGTGGAAAGTCGCCTAGATGGACTTCGCCAGGTTCACTGCGACAGACAACAACAAGTATTTGCGGGGATGAATTTTAGCCTTGAAATGAGGGGCAATTCATAGTCGTGGATCGCTCCGTGATCCCATGCCTCTGTGTCGGTGCGTTGGAAGGGTTATTGAAGCGACAGAATTCTCGGCGAAACGGAGGTTGCCGATTACAAGGGGTCGGCCGAGACGCACCTTTGCCGGAAGACGAATTCCATCAGCGCAGATCAGCGAAGATCAGTGTTCCCGATTCTCGCCCTACGCTGCCCGCAGAATAAGGGAACACTGATCTTCGCTAATCGTCACTGATCGGGTCAGTCAGCAACTGGCGCCATCCACTGGAAAGGGCAAATGCCTTCGATCACGATTTTTCAAATGCCCAAGTTCGCCGTGAAAGCCTGTAATTCCGTGAGAACCTGGCGCTGTCCAACTAAGAGAGAGCGGAGAAAACGGCCAGTCGCTCGCGTGAACAGCACGTTCGTCTGAAATTTGGGATCAGCCTGCGGCTGCGAGGCTTACAGCCACCAGAGAGTGAAGTTGTAAACCTTCTTGTCCTGATCGTCGTCGAAATCCGACTCGTCTTTCTCGTCGTATTCGACAAAGCCGTCGTTGGAGATGCCGGTCAGGGCGTCGGGTTCGTAGCGCTGGATGGTATCGAATATGAACGAATCATAACCATCGCCGCCGTACAGATAGTCGACGGTGTCATCGTACGGCGAATGAGCGTGTGCTTCGCCCCAATTGTCCCATGATTCCTCCGTCACGCGGTAGCCGCCGCCAAACAGGTGGTCATTCCCCTGGCCGCCGTACAGGTGGTCCGTGCCCGAACCGCCATCCAGCCAGTCGTGTCCCTGCTCGCCATGCAATTGATCGTTGCCCTTGCCACCAAACAGGTGATCGCTTTCCGTGCCTCCATACAGCACGTCGTAGCCATCGTCGCCGAACAGGGCATCGTTGCCTTGGCCGCCGAAGAGCAGATCTGCCCCATCACCGGCCGCGAGCAGGTCGTTGCCGCCGTCGCCGAACAGGACGTCGTTATCGTCCCCACTGCCCGGGAGGCCGTACACGAGGTTTCCCGTGATCTTGTCGTACATGAACCCCAACAGGGTTGGGTTCTGAACTCCACCCCAAGCAGCCTCGATGGGCGGGAAGTCGCCAAATAGCTGGTCGTCATTCTCACCTCCGGACAAAACGTCTTTGCCACTTCCGCCAATCAGTGTGTCGTTCCCAGAGTTGCCGAGAAGATTGTCATCGCCTCCCGACCCTCCCAACCAGTCGTCATCCGCGCCACCGATCAGCGTGTCGTTGTCCGCGCCGCCCAGGATTGTGTCGTTGCCGGCGTCACCGGCGAGCCAGCCCTGGCCGGCGTACTGAGTAATACTGTCGTTCCCGAGTCCGCCGTGCACGACGTCTTGGCCAGAGCCGGCATTGATCGTGTCATTCCCCGCGCCGCCGTCCAGGAAGTCGTTGCCGTTGGTGGCGTCCATCTCATCGTCATCGTCGCCGCCATAGAGTTTGTTATGGCCTCCTTCTCCATGCATTTCGTCGTTGCCGGCGCCGCCCGCGAGGTAATCGTTGTCCTCGCCGCCCTTCAGCAAATCGCTTCCGCCCTCGCCGTACAGATAGTCATCGCCTGCATCTCCGAGTAGCTGGTCGCTTTCCTTTCCGCCGTAGAGATTGTCATTGCCGATCCCTCCCGACAACATGTCGTTTCCGTCGCCTCCGTAAAGGATGTCCTGTCCTTCACCCCCGTACATGAGATCTCTGCCGCCTTCGCCGTACAGCACGTCATTCCCATTTCCACCGTCGAGGACTTCTGGGGAGTCATAGGCGTCGCTGCTTGGGCCGCCTCGCAACTGGTCGTCGTCGTTGCCGCCTTCGAGCGTATCGTTGCCCGACTCGCCGTCCAGGTAGTCGTTCCCCTCGCCGCCGTACAGCCGGTCATCCCCTTTACCGCCGTACAGCGTGTCTTTGCCTTTGCCACCCCACAGTTGATCGTTGTCTTTCTCGAAAAAGTTGCCCACGACGGGGCCATCGGAGTAGCCAAACAGTGTGTCGTCGCCTCCTTGATGCTCGGTGTAATCGCCGGTCAGCAGGTCGTCTCCCTGGTCGCCGACCAGATAATCCTTGCCGGAGCCTCCGGTCAGTTGATCATCGCCCGCGCCGCCGAACGCTTTGGACGTCAGCGAGGTGTTGTTGGTAAAGGAGTCATCGCCGCCGTAGCCACTGAAGAGAATCCTCGACGGGGTCGCAGCGCCACGACCATGCGGCGATTGCACTTTGCTGAGGTCAAACAGGTAGGATTTCAACTCGTGTCCTTCTCCGACGTCGACTTTGACCTTCGAGTCGAGTTTCCCGCCCGCGCGTTCCTGGGTCACCAAGCTGACGACAACTTGATCGGGACCTTCCGTTCCCTTGATATCGATGGCGCCTAGAGCCGGGTTCAGCGACACCGAGGCGGCCATCACCTGTCGAGACTCCAGCACCTCGAGCGTACGGGATTTTGCTGGACGATTGGCACGGGGACGTTGACGGTTACGGGACGAAGAACGGTCTTTCATGGCTTCCATCCTAGGGAGATCGAGTTTTTTGTTATGTCATCTCCCTTCGATACTCGGCGCCGAGCTATTTGTGACAACTCGTGCTCACTAACTCGCCGAATTCGTGGACAGAGCGAATTCTCGCCAGAGGCAATTGGGTCAAAGGGATTCTGCTGTCCCGTGGTATCGTGGTGTTATCACTCTTGAATTGGCCTTGTTTGCGTGATCTGGGCGTTACCTGGAAACCTCTCTCGGTCTGGCCGTCTGACTCAATTAGCGAGGATCAGTGAAGATGAGTGTTCCCTTTTCTTCCGCTGGGCGGGACGAGTACTTAGAACATTGATCCTCACTGATCGTTCAAGAAAAGTGCCTAGACGGTGTAATCGAGGGGCCAGGTTGGCGACTAACCAGACGTGGACATGAATCAACGCCAGGCCGATTTTGAAAGCTTGATCGCGCGGAATAGAGGCCGCTTGCTGGCGATCGCGCGGGCCTACGGCGACATGGAGCGGGACGATCTGCTGCAAGAAATCTTGTTGCAGGTTTGGCGCAGCATGGATCGCTTTGAGAACCGCTCGTCGCCGGACACGTGGTGTTACCGCATTGCGCTCAACACGGCCTTCTCGTGGCTGAGGTCGCAGCAGCGCCGAAACGATCGCCTGAAAGTGGTGTCGAACGAAACCGATTCCGTGCCGGGCGCTCCGCAAGTCGACGATAGCGTTCGATTGCTCGAGCGTTTCATGCGAGAACTCAACCCGATCGATCGGGCGGTCTTGCTGATGTTCCTGGAAAACTTGTCGGAGGAATCAATTGCCGAAACGTTGGGTTCCAGCATCGGCGCCATTCGAGTTCGCTTGCATCGCATCAAATCACGTTTGACCGATTGGAAGGATGAACCGTGAAACTGGAAAAGCTGCAAGCCGTCTGGCAGACTCATCATCAACAGGCAGCCGTCTCGCAGTCGTCAGCCTTGGCCACGGAGATGATGGCGAAGTCCGCAAAGTTCGAAAACACGCTTTGGCGGAGGGATTGGATTGAAACTTGCGCCGCGATTTTTGTAATCGTGATGTTCGGTTCGTCGTTTTTCACCGACCAGCTTGGCGTGATCTCCAAATTGGGCGTGCTAACCATCATTGCCTCGACGCTGTGGATCGTCTGGATTCTGCACAGCAATCGTAAGCGACAAGCGACGATTCCAGCCGATCACTCGCTTTTGGAGTGCGCTCGTGTGGAACTCCAGCGAGTGGAGGCGCAGATCCGGCTGTTACGAAGCATCAGTCTCTGGTACACGACGCCTTTGACCACGGGCGCCATCGTATTCGTGTTTGGACTGTTTGAACCTTGGTGGGTGGGACTGATTGCGGCGGGGGGATTCTTGGTGATCTTCGTGCTGGCAGGTTGGGTGATTCATCGGATGAATCAGCATGGCGTCAAGCAATCGCTTGTTCCACTGCAACGGGAGTTGCAGGAATTGATTGAGTCGCTGGAGTCGCCTCCGGAGAATGGATCGGAATCGACAAGCAGTTGCGAAGTCCAACGCGACTGAGCGTGAAGGACTCTACGACCCAAGAACGCGGAAAGCGAATCCGCCGCCAAGCGTTTGCTCCCCTGACGCAACGCCTTATGCCGCTGACGTCGAGAGCCAGCGGTCAAAGGCGCCTGTGCTGGAGGACATGGCCCCGAGGCTGAAATCCGGTCGGGGAACCGGTGGCGACTAGCGACTTGAGGCGGGAGCCGGCGCCGCTTGCCTCTCACACGCCCACTCCACCGGGTATTGGCGATAACGTACGATGGGCAAATGGCTTATGTGAAATGTGCTGCAGGGGCGTGTGGGGCAATTCGCAGAAAAATTCCGTGTTCTTTTTCGTTTTGGCGTCGAATTATCTCCCGCTGGTGTGTTTGTCCTAGCACGGAGACATGACGAGTGACCAATTCCGACAGCCAATTCCCGGAGACTCATGCCAGCTTGCTGCTGCAATTGCAGAACAGTGGCAATCAGGAGGCTTGGCTTGAATTTGTTTCGATCTATCGCCCGATCATTTATCGACTTGCTCGCCGCCGCGGCCTGCAAGATGCCGATTCCCAGGATTTGGCTCAGCAGGTCCTGATCTCGGTTTCCCGTTCCATTGAGCACTGGCAAAAAAGTGACGAGTCGGTTCGATTTCGCCACTGGTTGCGTCGCGTTGCCAAGAACGCAATCTGCAACGCCTTAACGCGTCAACCCAAGGATCGCGCGGGCGGCGGTACGTCCGCGCAAAACCTGCTCGAAGAATACGCCGATCCGGACCCATCGGTGACTCGCGAATTTGAACTGGAGTATCGCCGCGAACTCTTTCTGCGCGCGGCGGCAGTTGTGAGGGCCGATGTGGCCGCGGACACATGGCAGGCATTTCAGTTGGCCGTCGTTGAAGGTGTTCCCATTGAGGATGTCGCGAGTCGGTTGAACAAGTCCGTGGGGGCAGCCTACGCGGCTCGCGGTCGAGTGATGAACCGGCTTCGCCAAGTCATTGATGAATTGGAGCGACACGAGACATGAATTCCATTCCCTGTGACCGAAGTCGCATCGACGACTTTTTTCAGAGCGAGAATCACGATGTGGGCCTGGACTTGGCGCGTCACCTTGATGCTTGTGAGTTGTGCAGGCATTACTTCGATTCCCAGGCTGCTTCGCCAAATCAATGGCTGGAAGCCAAGCAGATGCTTCAGCCGTCTGAATTCGATCAAGCGAGCACCGCCGAGTTCAGCGCGGGTGCACATGGCGAATGCGAAGCACGCCAGTCATCAATGGTCAAGTCGGTGCTCGCTGGTCTCTCGCCGACTGATGATCCTCATCGTCTCGGGCGGCTGGGCGGCTATGAAATCTCTGGTGTAATTGGCGTTGGCGGCATGGGGGTGGTGCTCAAGGCATTTGATCCAACACTGGATCGCGTGATTGCGATCAAAGTCTTGGCGCCTCACCTGGCGCACAGCGGCACCGCTCGCAAACGTTTTGCGCGCGAGGCCAAGGCGGCGGCGGCGGTGCTGCATCCCAACGTGATCCCGATCTATTGCGTTTCCAGCCATGATCCCATTCCTTACCTGGTGATGGCGTATATCCGAGGCGGTTCTCTCCAAAAGCGATTGGATCGAGAAGGTCCATTGCCGACGGTGGAGATTCTTCGGATCGGGGCGCAGATCGCCGCCGGTTTGGCGGCGGCCCATGAACAAGGATTGGTGCATCGAGATATCAAGCCGGAGAATATCTTGCTGGACGAGGGTGTCGAACGTGTCACGCTCACCGATTTTGGACTGGCAAGAGCTGTTGACGATGCTTCCGTCACTCGTGAGGGAACCATCGCTGGCACACCTCAATACATGTCGCCTGAGCAATCTCGAGGCGAATCGGTCGATCAGAAAAGCGACCTCTTTAGCCTCGGCAGCGTGCTCTATGCGTTATGTACAGGGCGGCCGCCTTATCGGGCTGACAATTCTTATGGGGTAATGCGGCGCATCATCGACGAAGCTCCCGTTCCGGTCCGCGATTTGAATCCAGAGATCCCAGAATGGCTCGCGGCGATTGTGGCTCGCCTCATGGCCAAAGACAAAGCTGAGCGATTCGCCACGGCAGGCGAAGTTCATAAGTTGCTGGAGGCATGTTTAAGCCATACGCAACAGCCGCAAATCGTTCCGTTGCCGGAAATCCCGGACCTGGGGACTCAACCTGTTCTCCGCCCTTTCTTCTCATCTCCCCTGGGTCGAATAGGAGTCATTGTCATGTCCCTTGCGGCCTCAGTTGCGATTCTGGCGGTAGTCACTATTTCTCAAGTCAATCGACCAAGTTTAACCGAACCTGGATCCGAGCCACCTGCCGCAAGTATCGAGACGAAAGACACCAAGAAACCCGTTGCGGCGTCTCGCCTAAGCATCGAAAGCCAAAAGAACGAAGGAGTAAACGAGAGTGGAGAAGGGGGGAAATACACCTGGAAGCTGACAGGAGAGTCAGTGGAGTCCCTAACGATTCGCGTGCTCCATATCGAGAACGGCGAAACGCGAGTCGTGAATGAAACCGTTTATCAAGGACGAATTCAAGGCGAACAACGGTTTGAAGTTGAGTTGAAACTCAAGGACCTGCGAGAGCCTATGCCTTTTCCCGGGAAGATGCTCATCCCCACGCTGGCGGTTTCCGTGAACGGCCGGCCGGCAAAGGCGGGGACGGGCGAAAGGGTCTTCTTTCCGGGTGATTTTCAAGGTCATTTCGAATCCACCGGTGGTCCGGTCGCCAGGGATGAGGTGTTGGGCTGGCTTGCCCACGATCTCAAGGAACGCGAAGTTAACGACTCACTGGAATCGATCGTGGAGGCTTCCAGGAATGGGGCCGCATTCTTGGTCACGACAGTGGATTGGACAGGGAATGAGCAAGTAGCGGCGGAGAAAGTCGCGGACGATGCCAACAATATCCAAGGGACTTGGCAAGTCACTTCTGTGGAGTCCGAGGGCGAGCTGATTATGGAAGATGGTCTGCATGAATTGCAACATGTCTTTGCGGGACGTGAGCTGATCCAAGTTGTCGGTAAGAAGAAGAAGCAGGCGGAGTTCAAGCTCGATCCGACCGCTTCTCCAAAGACCATTGAAATCGTGAGTAAAGGAGAGAAAGCACTTGGAATCTATGAATTGCAAGGCAACACCTTGCGACTCTGCTTGGCACAAGACCTGCAACCTCGCCCCATGAACTTTGATTCCAAGAACGGTCGAACGATCGCGACTTTTAAACGCATTGTCGACAGGGCGACTGATAAAGCCGGCAAAGGCTACTCACTCGAGGAAGTCACAATAGGGAAGACGGAGCTTAAGAGTGAAAGCCAGTTGGAGATCAAGTTTGAAACGCTGGTGGAAACGATGTGGTATTGTCCCGGAGCAAACGGTGAAAGGGGCGAACAAGGATTGGAGCTGACATTTCCACGGGTGCCTTACAAGAACAAGGCCGACGTTGATTATCCGGCCTCTTACGAGAAGGAATCGAGGGCCAGAACGATCACGGTCGATCCGAAGAACAAGCCTGTATTCATCAGATTTGGAGAGAAGCGAGAGAAAATCTGGGATCCGGAGGATACTGCCCAGAAGAGCGGACTCAACAAGCCTGCTGATGTTCGGCGCCTTCTGGAACAGGGGCGCGATTCCGCCACAATGCCCAAGGGACTGGTCGTCCGCGTCTGTGCGTGTATGGGGGCTGCGATTGACAGAAAGACCCAATGGCTGGTGGAAAAGTGGGAGTTTACTCCAACCGAGGTTCATCGAGTTAAGTCCGAGACAAAGGATGGCAAGGCCATTTATACTCGACTTGAATCAAGAAAGTGTGATACCGCGAAGCTCTGCAAGTTATTGCTGGATGGAAAAGCGTTGGAAATTGACGCCCGCAAGGGAACAGGTCCTGACGCCATTCTGGTGGGCACTGTTTATCAACGTGGTTCGCGTTCGATCGAAGTGGAATGGAACGGCGCGACCCTCTTGGAACTTGGAGAAACGAACGGACCTTTTCTTCATGTCTATCGCGAGACCGATGCGAAAGCCTTTGGAGAACTCTATGAACAACTGGCAACTCAAGCCCGCGTTCTCTTTGAAACAGATGGCGGCAAGTAGTCTTTTTCGTTGCATGGACAAGCGTTGCTTGTTTGCACTGCCAAAGGTCTAGTCGGAATCGACAAGCAGTTGCAATCTTGGACGTAGTCTAGCGTGAAGGCTGCTGATGGAAGATAGGCAAGCCTGTCTACGATCGTCGTCACTGTGCACAGGATGTCTGAGACTACGATTGCCTCGCACTCGTCCCACCGACATACTCTTTTCCTTGAAACAATGTCGGAACCCCTGATTCACTCTCGCGAAGGAAACCGTTATGCGTAGTCATCAAGCCTTGTCTCGGCGAAGCTTCCTGGGACGGACGGCGATTGGAGCGGCGGCCGCACCGCTCGTCCTTGGCTCCAGCACGTTGCTGGGGCAGGACAAGCCTGCTCCCAGCGAACGAATCACGCTCGGCGTCATCGGCACGGGCAATCAGGGCTTCAATGACATGCGAGGTTTCCTGGGTGATCCGCGTGTGCAGATCGTGGCGGTGTGCGACGTCAACAAGGAGAGTGCGGGCTACTGGAATGGAAAGGTCGGGGGGCGCGAGCCGGGGCGCAGGTTGGTCGAGACGCACTACGCCGAGTCCAAAAAGTCGGGCGTTTACAAAGGCTGCGACGCCTACGAGGACTTCCGCGAATTACTCGCTCGCAAGGACATCGACGCTGTCTTGATCTGTACCCCAGACCATTGGCACGCGATCCCCACGATTATGGCTGCGAAGGCCGGCAAGGACATCTATTGCCAGAAGCCTTTGTCGTTGACGATCGCCGAGGGGCGGGCCATGAGCGACGCCGTCAAGAAATACAATCGCGTCTTTCAGACAGGCAGCCAACAACGCTCCGATCCGAAGTTTCGCTTTGCCTGCGAATTGGTCCGCAATGGACGTATTGGGAAGCTGCACACGGTTCGCTGTGGGCTCCCCGGCGGCCGACCTGATTTCGGCAAGACTGGCGACCGCAAGCAACCCGAGAAGGTTCCGGACGGTTTTGATTACGACTTCTGGCTCGGACCAGCGCCGCAGGCCGAGTACGCACCTGCCCGCTGCCACGTCAATTTCCGCTGGATCTATGACTACTCCGGTGGTCAGGTCACCGACTGGGGCGGACACCATCCCGACTGTGCCCAATGGGGAATGGGGACTGAATTGACCGGCCCGACCGAGATTCGAGCTGCCAAGGGAGTCTTCCCCAAGGACGATCTATGGAATACGGCTACCGAGTTCTACTTCGAGGCCCATTACGCCAACGGTCTGAAACTCATCATCTCCGACAAGGAACGCGGCGGCGTGACTTGGGAGGGGACCGAAGGATCGGTGACCGCCAATCGCGGTTTCATCGACGCTAACCCGAAGAAGATTCTCGATACCGTGATCGGGGAGAACGAGATTCATCTTTACGAGAGCAACAATCACTACCGCAACTTCATCGACTGTGTCATCTCGCGCAAGCCGACTGCCGCCCCGGTCGAGGTTGCTCATCGTTCGATCACGATTTGCCACCTTGGCAACATCGCCATGCGGCTCGGGCGCGAGAAGCTGAAGTGGGATCCGGAAAAAGAAATCATCCTCAACGATGCCGAGGCGTCCAAGATGCTGCGCCGCGAATACCGCGCGCCATGGAAGCTCGAAGTTTGATCGCGACTACCTGTTTGCGTGCGCAGCAGCCTGTTGGAGCCGACACGCTGTGGAATGATTGTCGAGGACTGAGACGTTAATTTAACTCTCGCCAAGCGGCATCACACGCTTGTCGCATTGCCACTCGATGCACTCGCGATTTCTCACTCTTCGAAAATGAAATTCCACATGATCTGTAAGTTTGACGCATGCGGTGCGAAGGTTGCCTGTCTCGTGCTGGCGATAGGTTGGTTGTCCAGCTTTGCCGACGATGCGGTCTCGTGGGCGCCGTCATCGAAGAACCTCATCGTCGTCGATTTTGTTGGCGCTAGCGACGGCAAGGCGCCCGATGGATTGGTTCTCAAGGGTGACTCGGAATGGGGTGCGCTTGCCGATCCGGCCCGCGAATATGCCGGCCATGGGGTGCGACTTCTTGCGGGGAGCGACGCGAACCGCGATGAGAAACGAGAGGGCTCGGTGACCACAACCGTGAAGAACCTAACGCCCGAGTTGGGCCGCTGGTTTCGTTTTCGCGTTCGAGCGCTCGCACAGGACGGCTTCCAAGTGGAGCGCGACGACTTGTTCCTCAAGGTCGAATTCTTTCGCGACGGCGGCGCGAATTCGCTCGACCATGTTCGTCAATCGATTTATGAACAGGTGGAACGCGATCGCAAATCGCTGGCCGACCAAGGCACGAACAAGAATCTGGGGCGGGCGACGTGGCGTTCGTTCGACATGGTCTTTCGCACTCCGTTTCCGGAAGTCGACACGCTGCAATTGAGCGTCGGATTTGGGCACGGTCAGGGAGCGGGCGCGAACTCTGATTTCCTCATTCAGGAATGGGAGCTGTCGCCGATTTCGGCGCCCGCGGAATATGCGCCGCCCAAGCCGCCAGCATTGGGGCGAGACAAGTCAGAACTGCCGAAACTCTTGCCGCTGGGAGGTCGCTGGTACTACGATCCGCGCGAGGGTGAACAGACTCCGCCCGCCGAGTTTAACTACGCCAATGGCGACCGATTGCTGTATCTCAGCGATCGCCTGGAATCGCCCTTCGCCGACAATATGTCGGCGTGGCTTCGCAAGGGATATCTCGATCAGGCGGGGCAGGTCGTCAAGCAGGACCGCTTTGTCGCGGACAACGTGGTGGTGTCGTTTACGAAGACGCATTTGGTGATTCGCTCGCATAATTTGCCGAATCATCCGACTGCCGTGTTCCCCGACCGCAGCCGCTCGCTCGATGGCAACCCCAACTACATCCAGGAACGACTGACCACCACCAGAATCCCGCTGGAACCGAAGGTCAACCCGCAACACGTCGCCATGAAGAATTCGAACAACAACGACCATGCACTGCCGATGGGGCCCATCGGCATGGCGGTGAATGGAGTCGTCTTCTTCAATCCGTTCGATCATCTGTTGGATAAGGACGCGGTCTGGCGGCTCGATCGTTGCTGCGGACATCCGTCGCCCAACTCGCTGTACCACTACCACAAGTACCCAGTCTGCGTGAAGACTCCGTGGTCGGACAATGGTGCTGGCCACTCGCCTTTAATCGGATTCGCGAACGATGGTTTCCCGGTGTACGGTCCCTATGAGTCGTCAGGCATGCTTGCCAAAGATGAGCCGACAAATCCGCTGAACGAATTCAATTTGCATGAGGACTCGGCGCGAGGTCCGCACTACCATGTGACACCGGGGAAGTTCCCGCACATCATTGGCGGGTTCTGGGGAGTCGCCGAGTCGCGACGAGGCGGACCGCCGGGTGGAGGACCGCCAAGCAAGCGACCTGGACCGGGACGCCGTCCGCCGCCGCCGGGAAAAAGAGGGCCCGGCGAGTAAGCAATTCGTCTCTGTCGTGAACTCCTTGAAGCGTTAGAGCAGCTAGCGCGTAATGGCGTCTCGCTCAACTACGCACCAACGGGCGGGACGCGATTCCCACTCGATACTCCTTCGAGAACATCAATCCGGAAGTACGTTGCGGACTTTTTCTAGTATCCTGCCCGCAATGAAGGGGCCAGAGAAATAGACCTCACAGAAACTAACTGTCGCTGTCTTGGCTCGACTCAACGATGGCACGAATTCAGTATCTGACAATGTCTTGTAGACTAAGATACCAGCGAACAAGGCCCATCCGAATGCACCGATTGGCGTCGCCCCAGCTAGTAACGCAATCTTGTTCACCATAACGCCCGCGGCAACCCCACCAACAACTGAGATCACCGTGGTCAATGAGTTATAAAAATCCAGCGCCGACAGTCCCATCGGGTCAACGAATTGCACCGGTGAATTATGCGCGTACTCGTCCAAGTTTGTCTCCCCCACGCTGAATCGCAGCGGGTCCTCGCTGACGAATTGGCCCAGCGCGCTCGAGTAGTAGCGAAGTCGATAGGAATAGAGGTTGGTTTCCAAATCTAGTTCCCGCCCCGTGAAGCCGTATCGCGTGCCGACTTCAATCCCGCCGTAGGCGAGTGGATTGCCATACGTGTCGTAGGTGAATTGCTGAATTGCTCCTGTCGGAGCGTGTACCAGATCTCGTACCGTTCCCAAATGGTCGGTCAAATACCATTGCACGTAGCCCGCGGCGTCCTCTTGGGCCAAAACCTGATCCACGGCCGGTCCATGCAGGAAACGCTGGTCCAATGCCATCGACGCTGGCCCCTCGACTCCGTCCGTATCGACGTACGTCGCGATCACATCCTCTCGGTCGTACACGAAGTACGTGACGATTCGCCCCGTCGGCGTCGTAACTTCCTTGCTGATCCGGCGATTGAGCGTGTCGTACGAGAATCGCACTCGTTGAACTTCGACGCCTTGATCGTCGGTGTCAACAATCTCGATCAACCGATTACGATGATCCCAGGTGAAATGACGTACGATCCCCGTCGCGTGATCCGTCGACTTGACGAGATTGCCCTCTCCGTCGTATTCGTAGGTCGAGTTTCCATCAGACAAGAGGCGATTCGCGGAACCGACGACATAGGTCCCTCCCGACACACTCGAAAACAGGCGATTGCCATTCAGGTCGTAGTGGTATTCTTCGTCTAGTCCCACCGTGCTCTGATGATCGACGCTAATCAATTGACCATGAGCGTCGTAGCCGTATTGTGTAACTTCAGGGGGCTCGTTGACGCCACCGGCCGAGGTGTCGAAAAACTGCAACGGCCGACCCACCTGATCGTAGCTCAAGCCGAAAAACACTAACGGCTCGGTCACGACGCTTCCAGCGTGGCTGCCTGGCCGTTGCCTCATGTGCTGGATGTGGTCGATGCGATTGTTCGAGTCGTACGATTGCGTCGTGACGACTCTCGGCAGCCCACCCGACAATGCGTCAAACCGAGTGACAGACGAGATTCCACCGCGCGGATCGTAACTGAAGTCCACTCGTTTTTCGTGACTGCCGGCGCCGGATTGCAAGATTTGGGCGACCTGGTCGCGGCCGTCTCGAACGTACGAAGTGATGACGTCGGAGGCGTTGTCGATCGAGTCGGCGACCTCCACGACATTTTCCGCTCCATCGTACATGTAACGGAGAGAAAACTCGGGCCCCTCAGTTGTGCCAACATTGCTCACGGTTGCCATTCGATCACGTGCGTCGTACGAAAATGACAACTGGCTGAATGTGTCTTCGATCGATAGCAGATTCTTCGAGTTGTAAGTGTACGACACGTCGTTCACAGTTGCGCCCGAGACATCAATCCACGTCTCGCGTGTCATTCGGTCCAAACCGTCATATTCGTAGTTGACGATTCGGCCATTTCGGTCGGTCCGTGAAATCAGTCGGTCGGCTACGTCATATGTGTACAGCAGCTTCGCTCCGAGCGGGTCTATCTCACTGGTGACACGGTCGCGACTGTCCACGATCCAGCGCGTCGTGTTGCCCAGGGGATCCTGGATCGCGACGCGGTTGCCATCTGGGTCGTAGGTTGTGGTGGTTGTCGCTCCCAACTGATCGGTCGCGCGAATCTGCCGATTTCTCGCGTCATATACGAAGGTTGAAACTGCGCCGTTAGGATCTCGCTCGGAGACGATGTTGCCTTCGGGGTCGCGGGTATAGAGCCTCTGATTGCCCAGTGGATCGGTAGTCGAAATGAGTCGATTTCGCGCGTCGAATTGAAGTTGAGTCACATAACCCGCGGCATCCCGCTGCTCGATGGAGTTCCCCATCGGATCGTACGCCGTTGTCACCCCATTTCCCAAGGGATCTCGCCGCGATATGACTCGATTCATCACATCATAGGTTGTTTCCCAACGATGCTGGTTACCGTCAATAAAGGCAGTTTGGTTGCCGGCGGCGTCATATTCAAAGCGTTCGGTCGATTCATCCTCCTTGTCGGCCGCGTAGGTCACGGAGATTGGTCTCCCAACCGCATCGTACTGGTAAGTCGTCATTCGGCCGAGCGAGTCGAGACGGGAGGCGATCAATCCTTGGCTCGTGTACGTGTAGGTTTCGATGGACATCGGGTCGAACGCCGTTTCCATGTCCCATGTGGTCGACAAGCGATCGCCATTTGTCGGGGAAACCTCGTAGGTCGTGACGTTCCCTCGTTCATCGGTGAAACGGACGAGTTGCGAGAAGTCCAGGGAGTACTCGAATTTCTTGATCGCGAGGACACTCGATCGGTTGGCGGTATTCATCGATGTGTACTCGACGCCAATCAGATCGGGCAGTTGGTCGTTGTTCAAGTCGGCCGCCGCGGCGGCTGGCGACTTGAGAAACTTCGACGTGAGATGGCCAGCGCCATCGTTTACAAGGATCTGGTCTCCGTTGACAAGATCTGTGTCTCCATCCAAGTCGAGATCCAAGGCAACTATCTTGGTCGATTTTTCCGTCAGAACTTGATTCGAGACGAAAGTGCCGTCGTTCATCCCCAACCAGATCTGCACATGGTCGTCCACGGTAAGCACGTCTGCTCGACCATCGCCATTCATGTCTGCGATCACGCCATTGCGCGCGGTGGCTGTTCCAGCCGAAGCGATCGGACTGGAAAACTGTCCGCTCCCCAAGGCCAGCAACGTGACGAGCCCCGATGATTGATTGACCAACACCAGATCAGGTTGGTTGTCGTTCGACACGTCGCCGATGGCAACCGACCTGAATCCGGCGCCGAGATTGATGACGTTGGGAGCGTCATACGTTCCGTCGCTACGTCCACGATAAGTCTTGACGGCGTTTCCATCCGTCGTGACCAGATCCAGAATATGGTCATTATCGAGGTCGCCAATGTCAGCGCCGTTAACGAAGCCAGGAATCCTCGAGGGAGAGGCGAACTGGCCGTTGCCCAGTCCGTTAAACACATAGACGCCGTTGAAGCTCCCGTAGGTGACGATGTCCATGTGTCCGTCGGTGTTGACATCGAGCACTTTGAGTTGCTGGCCGGCTTGGGCGCCGAATTCTAGCGAGCCGATAGGAGTGGCGAGCCCAAATGTCCCTGGGGCGGTGGCCAGCTTCACCTGCGGAACGAGCTCGCCATCGAAGCTGCTGTCGAATGTGCCGACAAGATCGGCCAATCCATCTTCGTTGAAATCGGCGGACGCGATGTTGGAGGGGGATCTCGAGGGAGTTCGCCAGTTCAGAGGCGCTTGTCCCTCGAACGTTCCGTCGTCTCGGCCGAGACTGACGCCAAGTGTGGCGCCGTTGTGCCAGACGAGATCCAGAATTCGATCGCGATTGATGTCGAGCAAGCGGAAGTCGTAGCTGACCGTCGCCGGTACGACAGTCGGGGCGCTGTCCAAGGCGCCATCGGCTCGACCGCGATAATACCGTAGTTGACTGCCGACGGTTGTTACGAGATCGTTGATTTGGTCGCCGTCCACATCGCCGAGATTGACATTGGAAAAGCGATCGCCGCCGGAAATTGTCAGCGGCGGTTGCGTAAACGTGCCGTCGCCGGCGCCAAGATAAAGCTGGAGTGGGGTAGCGATATCAATGCGTCCGTCACGGTTGACGTCGGCAACCAGCACTTCTTTGACGTCTTGGCTGGACGCCAAGACGCCGTTTGTCCTGGGCACGCCGGTCGGGTCTGTGATTAATGTGACCAATCCGACTTGGCTGCCGAAATTGTTGACCACCAAGTCCGCTCGGCCGTCAGCGTTCAAATCAGACGCCCAGACTTGCTTAGTGCCCGCTGGGTTCGCGGAGAAGCCCAGATTGAAAGCTGATGCGACGTATTGGCCATCTGGTTGGCGTCGCAACTGGTAGGCCAAATCGTGAGCTTGGGTTGTGAAGATGATCTCGGGGACGCCGTCGCCATCAAGATCCGCAATCGTTGGACGCAGTATCAGATCCTGGAAATTGGGCGTTGGAACGGTGACTGTCGCACTTTGAAACCCACCCTGTCCGTCGCCATAGAACAAGGATGCGGTGCGAAAAGCGGCGCCTCCAACAACCAGATCCAAATGGCCGTCGACATTAAGGTCTCCAATGGCGACGAGCCCCTGCCCCACGTTACTTATGCTCAAAGGCGTGTCGAAAGAACCATCTGGCATGCCCATTAAGATCGACGCGCCATCGGTAACCAAGTCGGGGATATCGTCCTCGTTCAAATCCGCGACGGTAAAAGCTTCGAAGTTCTGGCTGGAGAACAGTACTGAGTCGGCGTAGATCGCTTCATGAACCATCGAGTCGGCTGGCAGCAATTCCTGAGTCTCCATCAGGTTGCCGCGACTGTCGTACCGAAAAATGGTTGACTGCCGCCGAGCGTTGGTGAAACGTGTGATTAGCCCGTCCACATTGCGTTTCACCTCGAAGGAAACACCGAGTGGATCGCGTGAAGATAGTTCTTGTCCCCGGGCGTCTAGTTCAATGACCTCCAGAACCTGATTGCCATCTCGATACGCGGCTTGGTGCGACAAACCGACGAATGCGGGCGGCGCATTCTGGAAGCTGCTGGTTGCGGCGGCAGGGTATAACCCCTGCGTGTCCGGCGCCGCGACGGCGACTTGCGAACCATCCGCTCGCACTGCCGCCGTAATGCGTCCGAACTGGTCATATTCCGCCTCCTCGCGGAAACCTCGTGGATCGATTTCGGTGACCATCAAGTGCCGATTGTCGTACGTCCACTGACGAGTTGCCCCATCGGGATCGGAGATTCGTACGAGGTCGCCCGCGGCGTCGAGGTCCAGTGCCGTCGTCCTGCCGGTGGGATCTTCAATTGAGGTGATCTGGCTGCCGGAATAGTGGAAGGTCGTGGTCAGATTCGCGGGATCAATGATGCGCACCAATCGACCCAGGTCGTATTCGTAACGGGTGACGTTGCCATGACGATCACGTACGGATAGCAATTGCCCTTGGGGCGAGTAGCTCCAGACCGTGCCGTCGGTTAGCGTGTGCGTGAAGCCGTTGGCGCCAAGGCTGACAAGCGTTCCGAAGTGACCGGCTGGCGATTGGTACGATTGACCTGGCGATTGGGGTGGTTCAAAAGCCAGTTCAGTTCCATCTCCGTCCCAAATCAGGATTGATCCGTCGGACATTTCCACAAGTTCGCGGTAACCGCTCAGTCCCCACCCGTTGCCAAAGGGGCTGGAACGCAAATTCACATGCACGAGTGCGCTGGGCAACGTGGTCGTGCCGCCGGAACTCGCCGTGTCCGTGAAGCGGTAGAGTCCCGTCGCTAGTTCGTAGGGGTAAATACCGCTTGGTACATGTGTGAAGTCGACCTGTAGCCCACCGCCCACTCGCTGGTAGCGGTCATCTAAGGTGAGATCGTCGACGTTCCAGAACGATTGCCCCGTGAGTAATGTCGAGGTTTCGCCGGTATTTCCAGCGGAACGCCACGCAAACTGACCATTGTGGAAGACCGAGCTGCCCATGATTCGTAGAGCGCTAGCGGCAACAGAATTGAGCGGCGCCAATGAGCCATCGACGTTGTAGCTGAACCGAATCACGGGCCTGGGATCGGCTCGAAGCGAGTCGTAGTTGAGGACAACTCCTCGAGTGACTCCCAGCGACTGATACGTTACCAATGAGTGAGTTTCGCGCAGCACGCCGGAATGTAATTCAACTTCCGAAGTCAGGTTTCGCTTGGCCTCGCAACTGGTGCATGTTTGGTCCTGCGAGTCGTTACGCGGTTCCGAAAGTTGAGGGGCGAAGAAGTGCCAGCTTGCGTTGCGGATTCCGCCCGAAATGGTTGTCACGTGGGCGCCGTCGTTGGACACCTGGCCAATCCCCACAAGATCGAATTGGCCAGTGACGGGGTTGATGGACCAGAGGTCCATCACGGCGCCTGCCGGCCATTGCGCGCGATTGGGCAATGTCAGCGGCGCCGGCGTCGCGAACACCAATTCTCCAGGCTGGATCGTGACGACCAGATCTGGGAGCAGGTTGCTCGGCAGCGCTGCCGGCGTTGAATCGACTGGAACCTCCGTGATACTCAAGTCGTCCGTGAAGGGCGTTCCAGTCAAGTCAAATAATGTGCCTGCGGCGACGAAGACGGAAGCACCCGCGACCGAAGTGCTGTTGACCGTCGTATCCGCTGTGGGATTGACTGGTTGACCAGCTCCGAGCTTAGGCAAGTAGATTGGCCGATCGATTACGTTCTCGACTTCGCTGAAGACCGGATGCTGAAGCAAGAGCGGGAGTTGCTCGGCAATAAATGGATACTTATCAGGACCGGAATACAGATCTCCGCGAACCTTGAGCGTGTCCGAGACTGGTGGTCCAGATCCGAGGTTGAGAACAAACGATCCTTCCTCGTTGGTCAGCCCTTGAACGTTGCCGATCGACACGGGCATGCCGACCAACGGTTGTCGATCGACTCCAAGGACTTTGCCAGCAATGCGAGTACCGCTCCCCGTTCCCGCGACGACATCCAATCGCACTTGCCGTCGGGTTTCCAAATCACCGTCGCTGGCGACGAGCACGAAGTCGTAGCGGCCAATCTGATCGGGTGTCGGACGGATGATGAGGTGTTGGTTGCTAGTAAGTTCCGCGGTGGGAAAATCGTCGACACCTTCCAGCATGATTGCGACGGGATCGCCATTGTCGTCGCGGGCGCTCAACGCAATATCCAAAACGTCGCCTGGCGTGACCTCAAACGGTCCGACAGGATCAAACTCGGGCGGCGCCGCGGCGTCGATGAGCACCCTTGGCAGCAGCGCGAATGGCGTATGTTGTGGATCGTCAAGAGTGACTTCAAGTTTGAGACTGGTCGCGCTGCTGACCAAGCCGGAAGCGGTGATGGTAGGACGCAGATTCAGGTAGGGCTTGCCGTCAGCGGTCGTGCCTGATCGATTGGCAACCGTGACGCCATTAGGCAATCCCTCGAATGCCACCGCAGCGCCGCGACCTAAGGACTGACCGTCGTTGCGCAAACTAATCTCGGCGACATATCTTCCCGTCGATGAATTCCAGCGAAGGTTCGTGGCGAGAACCGCTACGTCGTCTGTCGGAACGAGGTCTGTCAGGTCTAGGCTCATCCCTGGAGACTCTGGTGCGACGACCACGGGCTCGTAAGGGATCGCCAACGCCTCAGCATCCACTTCGTTTGAGAGCGGAGTGATGGTGACCTGAGACGCGAGATCCGTGTCGCTGTTCAGCTATTGGAATTTTAGGACGGCCGTATCACGGTCGTCGATGCTGGACAGGTCAATCGTTAAGACGGAACCGTCCCATTGTGTAATCGGTTCCGCCAACTCCACCACATCTCCCGCCCATGTGAACACTGCCGTGCCTTGGGTTCCGCGGTCGAGAATCGTTCGGCTTGTGTCCGCGGCATCGACGACATAGACCGCCAGTAGGTCTTCCAGTATGGGACCCTGAACGCTGCGGTCGAACGCGGCCGTCAATTGCACTTGGTAAACGCGGGCGCCCGTCGCCTGCCCAACAGTCACTGTCACCAATGCTTCTTGATCCAGTGTTACTTGTTCTTGGAGCGTGCGCCGTCCGGGCCCGAATTCGTTGAGTTGATTGATAACTAGGAGTGCATCCAACGGCGCGACGAACTGGTCGCCGCTAGCGTCGATGAACGGCGAACCAATGGCATAAAGATCGGGCAACTTGCGCGACCCGTTGTTATTCAAGTCTTCGATGACCAGCAGCGCGTCTCGAGGCGCCACGTCACCATTAGCGTCGATGTCTAGTGAATCGGCGGGGCTACGCCAGGCCACGGCCAACATGCGACGATCTTCCAAGAGTTCAAAACCCGGGAAACGTTGGGGTCTACTGGCACGTTTTTTCGCCCAGGTTGGTCTTTGGCGTCGCACCATTTCGTCCTCCGAATGCACTTGGCGCTGTGAGCACTTTAGGGAGAGCTTGCCATCGTCACCCAGTTTACCTAGGAGCGAGGCAGTACAGATGATTGACCGTACGAATTAACAATCGATTGCCGGAGATTGCGGGCGACGCCATGACAACCTCGCCCATCTCGTTGCTCGCTACCTGCTTGTACGCTTTCCCCTGGGCGATCACGGTGACTTCGCCGAGTTCGCTTGCAAAGTAAATATGTCCACCGGCAGCTACGGCTGAAGCGGAATACGTTCCTCCCCCCTCGCCAACGCGTTCGCGATAGATCAACTCGCCGGTCAGCGCGTCGCGCACCGCCAGCCGACCATTGTCATTGCAGGTATACAACAGCTTGTCCATCACGAGCGGGGTCGGCATGTAGGAGCCATCCCGTGGCTGCCACCATGCAAGTCCCTCGTTCTCTGGATGACCCGTCAAAGGCTCCTCGTCGGAAGGCGTTATGTCGCCGGTCGCGGTCGGTCGAATGGCGTACGTGGGAATGCGACCATGGCCATTGGTCAAGTAAATCAATCCGTTGGCATACAGCGGAGTAGGCACGGGAACATCGCCGCCGTTATTCAAATGCCAGATTCGTTCTCCAGTCCTCAGGTCGTAGCCTGCCATTTGACGGAATCCGTTACAGACAATCTGCTGTCGGCCTTGCGTCGTCACGATGAGCGGCGTCGACCACGTGGCTACTTCTCCTTTACGATCGATCCGACGAATCTCTCGTCCTGTCTTGAGGTCCAGGATGGCGACGAAGTTGTCGTTCAGGCAGTCGCATTGAACGATCACTTGGCCATCATGAATGACAGGCGAGCTAGCAAACCCCCACTCCAGGTCCGGGGCGTCATAAGGTCCGCTGTGTAGTTTTCCGAAGTCTCGAGTCCAAATCAGACGCCCCTCGAAATCGTAGCAGTACAAACCTTCGGACCCAAAGAACGCCACCACGTATCGTCCGTCCGTGGCGGGAGTGCAATTGGCATGCGATGCCTTCAAGTGCCGCTTGATCGCAGGTTCGCCCACACGAGCGGCTTGGGTCCAGAGTATCTTTCCTGTCCGCAACTCGAGGCACAAAACCTTCCAGGTCCACGAGCCCGTATCCTTGGCCGATTCGCCCATTAATCCCGACCAGCCAGTTTCCAGGGCGGGTTTATCTTGCGAGGCATTCACCGCCGTGGTCAGGAACACTCGATTTCCCCACACGATGGGCGCTGAGTGACCCAATCCTGGGATCGCGGTTTTCCACGCTAAGTTGCGTCCAGTCTGCACATCCCATTCCGTGGGAGGATTGCCGCTGCCGATTCCCAACCCGCCATGTCCGCGAAACTGGGGCCAATGGTCATCGCCGTAGGCCACGGTTGCGATCGCCCACGCGATGAACAAGATGACTGTGCGGCAAGACTTCATCGGGCGATTCCTGTCCGTTAGTGACACGATAACCAGGTCAACCCGCCAGTGTATCAACAATGGTCGGGTGAACGTACTCGCTTGGGGAACTCCAACGTGTGACACTGGTGACACGCTTGTGTCGCTTCATTATCGTACGGACGTCCCGTTCACTCGAACCCCACCGCCAGGAGATGCCTCATGCTTCGTTTACTCACCGTCGGTCTGCTCTTTTCCACGACGGCCTTGATGGCCGCGGAGCCGGAAACCTTTAAGCTAAAAGCGCCAGCGGGGTGGAGTGGGGAAACCATCCAGCTTCCGCCCGGTTTTGCTCCGGAGATGAAGTTCAAGGGGGCTGAGCATATTCGATTTGCGCCGGGAATGATGGACCCCGAATCCGATTCGTTCTTCTGCTACGCTTTCGTGTTCGAACTCCAACCGCAGCCAGCTCTGTCGGAAGCGGTCGTCAAAGAAGAGTTTCTCAAGTACTACCGAGGCTTGTGTGTCGCTGTGCTGCGAGGCAAGCCAGCGGGCGTCGATCCCGCGGCATTCACACTCGATTTGAAGCGAGTGGAACGCGATGCGAATGCTCTCCAAGGTGAAAGTGCGAAAGATATGACTCACTATCTGGCGACCCTGGATTGGGTCGAGCCCTTCGCCACGAAGAAACCGCAGAAACTGACTCTGGAAATTCAGACTTGGACCAAAGACGGTCGCAACTATGTCTTTGCCTGCGTATCGCCTCAACCCAGGAATGCGCCGATCTGGAATCAACTGCACGGAATCCGCGACAGCTATATGAAGAATTGAGCAACTCCTGGCTGTGTCTTCACAAACCTAGAACTCTCGCGTCCCTTGGAACGTGGAGCGGCTCAACTTTCGCTGGGAGAAAATCCGAAAGTAGAAAGAGGTAGGGAGGCACTCGAATATGGACTTTCGTCAATCTGTTTGGAGAATCACAGTTATCGTCTGGGCGGCCATGCTGCTGGCGCCGACGAGTGCGTGGGCGGTCTATTTTCCGCTGAGCCCCTCCAGTGACGATTGGGGGATGAAGTATGAGATTGTGCTGAGCGATATGGAGGAGGAGCAGGTCAACGTCACGTTTACGCTGACGAACGCCGGTCGATTGACTCCGATCCACTCGGCGACGGTCGTGGCGTTCAGCCAGCCGTTGTCGGACGGCGGCCGTTCCTACCTGGTCAAAGTGGCCCTTGACCTCAAGGTCGCGAGCGACGGTTCGGCTCGGGCGGAAGTGCTGATTCCGAAAAAGCACGTGGAGAAATGCAAGATTCGCATCCTGACGCTCCACGTGGACGGCCGTCGCCAAACGGCTGGCGCCGCCTACTACGATCTGCCGCTCAAGAAGCCCGCGAAAGAAAAGTCGGTTGCCAAAAAATCCAAGAAGCCGAAGTCGAGCGACCAGGAGTAGGTCGGACTCGACGCCGTTTCTCAATGGCGGCACTTTCGATTGCCGCATTTCTAGAGATGCGTCATCACTGGCCTCTTAGCATCGCCAACTTCGCTTCCGCAAACGCCTGGCCCGTATCCTTCTCCATTGGACTCGCCGCTCACCGGTGAAACACGA
This sequence comes from Pirellulales bacterium, assembly GCA_046349915.1. Classification (GTDB taxonomy): domain Bacteria; phylum Planctomycetota; class Planctomycetia; order Pirellulales; family Pirellulaceae; genus CAIXSC01. The sequence continues at coordinate 75,322 of JAXMBL010000007.1, forward strand.
TATCCACACATTCTCGCAGACTGTCGGTTTGCCGATCGAAGGCTTGGTCATGGGCTATGGACTCGTGAAGATCAACGGCTTTCGATCACGAACGCGGGACGCGAAAGCACTCCTTGGGCTCGGGCGCCGTAATAGTCCGAACGCCAAAAGTTCTTCAAGTCGTCAGACGTGATGAGTTGGAGGCCTGGAGTGGCGACCGCGGGATTACAGAGGACGTAGAGATTCTCGGCCGCGACGTAACCGCAGACGCTGAGAGTGTGGCCCGCGAAGCCGCCCGGGTATTGTGGTCCGATGTATTTGAAGTCCACGACCACGGGTCGACCCGCATCAAGTTCACTTTTCAGCATGGCGGTGGCTTCATCAAATCCGCTGTCGTCAGGAGTAAACGTGACCAGTTTCCATCGCTGTCCGATCTTTGCGGATGCATCCAGTAAGTGCCACCAGTCGGTGCCAGTACCGAGCGGCGATGGGCAAAGTTTCTTGAAATCCCATCCACTGATGTTGCCACCCTGAAAACGCGCAAAGGTAGCGCAAGCCGTGGAACCGCAGTTGTTGTAGCCTTGATGAATATGCGGCATCTGGACGAAGGCGAATTCGCCCGGCTGGGATCGGCGCCGTCGGAATTCGATAAGCTTGAGGAGATCGGCGCCCTGCTGAGCGGACGCGTTGCCCGACGGTTGAGCAGGATGCCCCGTGGCAGTTGTCGGAAAAAGCTGAGCGGCCTTCGACCAATTGGCTTTAGCCCCCTCGAGATCTCCGGCCTGGAATTGCAGTTCGCCTAGCACAATGAGGCCGGACGGGTCGTTCAACTCTGCCGCACGCTCGGCGAGTCGCCGTGCCTCCACTGGATCGGGTGGAACCCCTTCGCCGGAAAGAAGCGCCATGGCCGCCGTGGACGCTGCTCGTCCGTGGCCTTTCGCAGCGGCCTTTTTCCACCATTCGATGGCCGCGGTGCAGTTCTGTTCTGTACCCTGTGCGCCAAAGTAGCACTGACCAAGGTTATAGGCTGCCTGTGCCGATTGGTCTGCTGCCGCCTTGAAGTAGCCGAACGCAACCTCCGGCTTGCGTTTCAACATCACGCCGCGCAGGTAAGCGAATCCGATGAAGTCCAATGCATCGGGGTGACCTTGGTCGGCCGCTCGATGCCCCCACATCATCGCCGCGGCATCATCTTTCGCCACCTCTATTGCATCACGGTAACGAACGGCCAATGAAAGCTGCGCGGAGGGATCGCCTTGCTGAGCTTTCTCTTGTAATTCCTTCAAAGTCGGTTCGGCCGCGGTAATTGAGGCGGTTAGCAACAAGGTTAGAATTGTCGTAATGAGTTTCATGATTGTTATAGGCGCGGTGTCGAATTCCCTGCTAGAAATCGCAGAATCCACCGTGGCGATTGAAGCTGCGGGGCATGATCAAATTTTTGTTTTCTCACTGTGACGGCCGCACGGGGCCTGGCCCGAATTCGACACTGGTTCCTTACGTTTGCATAGCCGCCTCGGAAAGAATTGCGAAGATCATCTACCAAAGCGTAAAATCGTGGCGGATACGTCATTACGGAGGTTTGATCTCCCTTGGAAAAAGCATCCGATTTTCTTGCACAGATTGTCGCTGAGCCAGATCGCGATGAGCCGCGATTAGAGTATGCGCAGTGGTTGGAGGGGCGGAAAGATCCTCGCGGCGAGTTCATTCGCGTTCAACTGGAGTTAGCGCGACAGGCCGCGAACACTCCCGGGCGACAGAAATTGATTTTACGCGAGCAGGCATTGTTGAAGAAACATGCGGCTCGGTGGAATGAAGAGTTGCCAGCTTGGGCACGACACCATGCGCCCGGCTTCTACCGTGGGTTTCCGGAGATCCGCTGTACGGTCAGCGACTGGATCCGTGGTGCGCCGGCGCTCGTGGAACAACGTCCGCTTTATCGAGTGAACATGCAGGCGACTTCGGAGTCACTATTGCATCTGAGTGACTCGGTCGAATTACGCCATGTCCAACTGCTCGACCTTTCGTTCAGCAAGCTCGACGATGCTTCGCTTTCAAGGTTTGTCAGTTCACCGCATGTGGGAGCATTACGGGGGTTGTATCTGTGGCGCTGTGGACTGGGGGCGAAGGCGGCCCGCGCTATCGCCTCCTCGCTGTATTTAGTCAATCTGCGGAAGCTGCAACTGGAAGAAAACCGGATCACAGCGGAAGGAGCCGAAGCGCTATCGCAATCCGATTCGCTTCGCAACTTGACCTCGTTCAGTCTACGAAGCAATCACATCGGGCCTGAGGGAGGCAAGTTTCTCGCGGGCGCCGCCCCTTTGAAAAAGCTTCAGTCGTTTGACCTGGGAAACAACGATCTCGGTGCGGAGTCGAGTGCGCGATGGTTCCGTTCTGCACCTGAACGACTGCAAAACTTGAGTTTTGTAGGCAACGCGATGGGGGATGAAGGCGCAGTGGCTTTGGCCGCGGCAACTCAATTGAGCACGCTGGAGTCGCTCGACGTTTCCTACAACCAATTGGGTGCGAGCGCTGTGAGGACGCTCGCCTCAGCGCCACAACTGGCTTCTCTCCGTGAACTTAGCATCGGCGCCAATCCGCTGGGGTTCGACGGAGTGAAAGCGATGGCGATGTCGCCTTACTTCGCAAACTTGGAAGACCTGAATCTCGATGCCGCTGAGGTGGGAGACGACGGAGTTGCCGCACTGATCGAGTCGCGAACTCTGACAAAACTTCGGCGTCTCGGACTATGGGACGCAAAGATCGGCAATGCCGGCGCGAAGGCCATCGCGACAGCCCAGTCGCTCGAGTCGCTCGAGAGTCTATCTCTGTTGGGTAACCCGTTCGCGAAAGAGTGCCGCAAGCCTTTGCGTGAAAGGTTCGGCAAACGTGTCTCCATGTAAAGAAGCAATCTTCTTATGAGATCACACTGCTCTCAGCCCGTAGCTGCCTATTCGCGAACTTCATAGCCATATTTCTCAATGAACGGCCGCCAACGACGCGAGATTTCGGCAGTTTGCTCAGCGGTCAACTCATAGCGATTGGTTTGGTACTTGCGAGTGCGATGCGCGTATTTCTCGATCCCTGGGCGGGCTTCTCCAAAATCTCCCAAGTGCAGGCGATCGTAAATGCGTTCCATCTGCTCGACGGGATTGGCAACCAGATCTTCGTATTTCAATTCGACTAAACGGTCACCCACTGCGTCGCGTGCGGCTGCAAATGATTCGTGCAAGTGGCGGAAGTTCTCGAAGACCATTTCCTCGACTTGCGAATAGGGCGGCGACTGCAACGCATACTTCTCGAACGTCGTTCGCCAGAAGTGTACTGTCGACGAATACAGCACATAAGGGTCGCGAACGATATGAATAAACTGCGCCCGCGGAAACATCTTGGCCAACGTTTGCAGGCGATAAGTATGTTGCGGGGATTTGAGCACCAACCGACCGGCCCGGCGATACAGCACGCTTTGATAGAATCGTCGCGCGGTTTGTTCCCAGGCCGCGAGTGCGGAAGGCGACAACGCCGACAGCTCGACGTAATCAGGATCTTGCGGTGGACGATTGGGAAAGGCGACCGTGAGAAAGGGACTGTGCGCTCCCAATGCGCACAAAGCAGTCTCATCTTCCTGGGGATGATCGAAACCGAACTTCATGTTGTCCCAAGGTCGTTTGCGGGGAATCAAGAAGTTCAGCCAGCGGCGGACGATTTTCTCCGAAAGCAAGAAGTGATGCGGGGCCAGGCACTCATAAGTCGTGGGGCAGCGATGCCGGGGATCGATCGCCAACAATTCGTGCATGAGCGTGGTACCGCTACGCCAATGACCCAGGACAAACAGAGGATTATCGGGCACAGGGGTACGTCGGATTCCGGCGCCGTAGACGAGCGATTGCAGCAAGCCTAGACTCGAATTGGCGGCTGCAAAAAACGAAATCCCCATCGCCTTCGGCCAGCATCGCCAGGAAACCGCGCAACGATTGCGGGCCAGCAGTCGCAGCCAGGGACGCAACGACATGCTGGAAAAGAGCTGTCCCTCGCTCCAACTGCTGGAAGGTTTTTCCGCGGCAGGCTTCTCCTCCGCCGTCATAGGACCGCCCCGTCAGGCGTCATCTGGGCAGGGACTATTTCCGCGGATGGTCTGACGGCGGCGGCCTCCTCGGCGACTTGTTCCGGGCGATTCAGATCTCGAATCAACCTTTCCGGCCGCCATGGCGGCTCGGCCAGCGACTTGCGAGTGGGATCGAAATAGTCCCGCCAGCAATGCTTGAGCAAGCGGAAGGGGTTTACGTACAACAAGCCCCATGTCATGCCGATGGCAGTCAGGTTCGACCAGCCGAACTTCGGTTGGCAGGCAATGTACAGTTCCCGCCAGTGAGGACGAAAGCGACTTTTGAAGTGGTACATGCCGCGAACATCGTAGAGCGAATTACAGTACTTCCACAACGTGTTGCAGAAGAAACGCATCAGGAAGCTGTCGCCGCTGACAGTGGCATGCATGCGCACCCAAGGCACCATCGACAACGAAACGTACTGAACCTTCTCCTTCTTCAGTTGTCGCATTACTTGAAGCATGGCAAAGGGAATGATCCCTCGCGCCGCATCACGCCGCTTGCGAAAGATCTCGATGGCCCACATCGATCCATTCAGGCAGGGATTCAAAACTACAAACGCTTCGATGCGATCGCCTGTCTTGGCTACGAACAGCCGTCGTCGTCCCAGGTCGTGCGGATCGAATTGCCCCACGAAGAATTTCATTTCCCGACGATGTAAAGTTCCCGCCAAGTGATCTCGCGAGATCTCCAGCAATTCAGGGGCAATGACGTCGCGGTAATGACACGCCTCCACATCGGCGTTAATTTCACTGACTGTGAGCCCCTGCTTCAGGCAACCGTTCTCCTGTCGTCTCAACCATTCATAAGGCTGACCTCGCCATTCCGTTTCGTCGAGCAACACGAGTGGCTCTTCGCCAACTTTCGTCATCTGGAATCCGTGCGCGCGGAACAGTTTGAAATCACTTCGCCCTAAACCGAAGAACGTGATTCGCCAACGGCGCGAACGAGCGAACTCCAGCAGTTCCACCAGCAGCTCTTCGCGATCGGCTGGATCGGCGAGCAATCCGCCGGCGATCTGCATGACCGATCCCCAGCGACAAAACGCGACCACGCCGCGCCGGCCCGATGAAAAGAAGTACTCGCGGTCTCCCTCCATCGCAAGGTACGAATCGTACGAGTCGCCGTAGGTGAACGCACAATGCTCCAATCGTTGGGCAACGTCGCTCGGCAAGTCGCGGCGCGACTTGAAGTGTTGAGGAGGGAGTGCAAGCATGGCAACGGGTGGGCGAATCAAGGAGGCCAAGGAAGGGATCGAATCATGTCGATGCTTCAGAATATACCCTCGCGAACCGTGAAAACTAAGCGCTCGCCAAATTAGTTGTTTGCGGAAAGTGCTCTCCCGCAGCGCGGATTTGACGCCTAGGCACCCCCCCTGTGGCGATCCGGGGATTCGTAGTGATTGCGACGGTGTTGTGCGACGCAAAACGTTGGCCGGAATAAGGTTCCCAATCGAAAAAGTGGGGCAGGGCGGGCTTTGTCATCGTCGGGTGGGCCCCTCACTGGGGTACGATCCTCGTCGGCAGCCAGTACCATCTACGACAGGATCAGGTCGTAGTATTTGTCCACGAATGCCTTGATGGCGTCCAGGAAATCAGGGCTGCTCCGTTCGACTCGTCGCTTGGAAACTGTAAAGCGAGGTGAATCTGGCGCGGGAGCCGCCTCGATGAAGAGAACTGTTTTCCGATTGAGGTCGGCCATCATTTTCTCAAGCGATTGCTGATCCTCCTGTGTTGCCGAGAGGATGCTCAACTGTCTGGTGAGCAACTAGGTCCTTGTCCAGTTCAGCGTCAGGCATCCGAACCAACCTCCACGGAGCATTGGAAAGTGAGCAGCTTGGGGATTATCGACGATTTCAGTTATCAATCAAGGACGAGGGTACTCGCCTTGCCGTTCAAACGACTGCCCCGAAAAGTGCGCCCACTCCTGCTGTCAGGCCCATCGCTAAAGCTCCCCAGAAAGTGACTCGCAACGCGGCTTTGATCACCGGGGCGCCGCCTGCCTGAGCTCCAAAGCCACCCAGTAACGCGAGTAATACAATCGAGGCGGCGACGACGGCTGGGATCAATGCTGCCTTCGGAGCGACCAGAACGACCAGCAATGGCAATGCAGCCCCCACGGCGAAGGTCGCCGCGGAGGCGAGTGCCGCTTGGACAGGTCGAGCGGACGTCATGTCGGATATCCCGAGTTCGTCGCGAGCATGGGCTGCAAGCGCGTCATGAGCCATCAACTGTTTGGCGACCTGTTCGGCAAGCTCGGCATCAAGCCCTCGTTTTACGTAGATTGCCGCCAATTCCTCGTGTTCGAAATCCGCGTCGGAAGCCAGTTCTTTGCGTTCCCGTTCCAGGTCCGCCTGCTCGGTATCCGCCTGGGAGCTGACCGAGACATACTCGCCCGCGGCCATGGACATTGCACCTGCCACCAACCCGGCGATACCCGCTATCAAGATCTCGCTGCCAGCGGCATTCGAGGCTGCCACCCCCACAATAAGGCTCGCCGTCGAGACAATCCCATCGTTGGCGCCTAATACTGCCGCACGCAGCCAACCAATTCGATCTGTACGATGATGTTCCAAATGAATACTTCTCAAACCAAGTAACCACCCTTTCTTTCACTGAAACGGTTCTCATCGCGTAGTTGCCGCGAGCCGCTGGTCTTGCGTTAGCGCTATCCCACCAGCTCGTTGATAATCCCATCCGACTCGCCTCCTTGAAATTGAGCAGGGGGGGGGACGTTCATACGGTTGAAGATCGTGGCCCAGAGATTGCCCAAGCGTACATCTTCCTTGACGAGATGGCCTTGGTGCTTAACTCCCCACGCTTTTCCACCCGCCAACATTGCAGGCAGATGGTGGTTGTGGTGGGCGTTGATTGATCCACCGCTGCTGCCGTAGGCCACCATAGTGTGGTCAAGCAACGTGCCTTCACCTTCGGGGATGGATTTCAGTTTTTCCAGGAAATAGGCCCAGTCTTCCATGTACCAAATATCGGCCTGGGTGAACCACTTCAGCTTGTCTGGGTCTTCACCATGATGAGTCATCTCGTGGTAGTTGTACGGGTTTCCTCGATCTCGCCAGGCGCCCGTACCGTCCGAACCGTCCATGCGGGCAAGGTACGAAATCACTCGCGTGCTGTCGGTCTGCAAGGCCAAGGCGATTACGTCGTACATCAATCGCTGATAACGGCGATAGTCCAAGCCGGACTTGTCGGGATCAAGGCCTTGTTCTTTGCCGAACTGGAGTGTTGCGACGTTAGGCTTGGGACGACGTAGCCAGTCTTTCTCATCCTGCATGCGTCGTTCGAGGTCGCGAATGCCGGTCAGATACTCGTCCAGCTTCCGGCGGTCGTCCGCACCCAGCGTGTCGCTAAACTGTCGAGCCTCATTGACCAGCGAATCAAGCACGCTCGAGCGACGCACGAATTCGGCTTCACGAGCGTCGAGCGAAGCGGCCGTCTCGGGGCGAAACAATTGGTCGAACAATACGTGCGGCCGATTCTCGGCGGGAATCGGCGTACCGCTGGGCGACCAGGAAAGAGTCTGGTCGTAATAGCCGCCGAACCCAGTTCCCCGTTTGATTCCCAGCACGAGCGAGGGAAAGCGAGTCTCTCGACCCACTGCCGCGGCCAATTCCTGGTCGCAAGAGACTCGCAATTTGACACCCGCTTGGCGAGTGTTTGTGCCGGTGAGAAACGTGCGATCGCCGACATGGCCGCCGGAATGAGTCAGCTTCAATCCCGAGACGACGGTGAAATCGCGGCGCAGTGCTTCGAGCGGTTTGAGAATCGGCGTCGTTGCATAATCGGGGCCCGAGTCGGCTGGCGTGAAATCACGACCATTCAAGCCGAGGCCAAAAAAGCAGAACACCGCGCGACGCGGAGGTTGGTCCTGCGAAGTAGATTCTCCCGCCGCGACCGAGCGTCGCGACGGATGCAGTGCTTCCAACCAGGGAAGCGCGAGTGTAATGCCGACTCCTCGTAGAAACGCACGACGCGGCAACGCAGAGGACTGGTTTGGGCGGTTCATGAAAGCATTCCTACTTGGCCTGAAACGTTTCGCTCGCCACAATCGCGCGCACGAGTTCCTGGATGCGGTAGTCGTTTTTTTGCAGACGTTCGACCAGCGAGTCTACCAATCGCTGATCTGTGTAACCAACAGGCCGACATAGCGCATACGTCAGCATTTTGGTGCTGAAAGCTCGGGCGAAACGGTCCTTTTGCGACATTAGTCCTTCCTTGTACTCTTCAAGTGTTGTGAATCGCCGTCCATCGGGAAACACGCCACTGACATCCAATCGCGGCGAGTTCGCGTTATGCACCCCCTCGCCGTTGAATCGTTCACGCCACGCCCCAATCGCGTCGTAGTTCTCGAGAGCTAGTCCATAGGGATCGAGTTTGGCGTGGCACGACGCGCAAACATCGTCGCGCCGATGCAGCTCGAATCGCTCTCGGACCGTCAAGTTCTTCCCCGCGGTGTTTGGCTGAATCTCGCCTGCGTTCGGTGGTGGATTGTTCGGAGGATCGTTCAGTAGTTCACGAAGAACCCACGAGCCGCGTCGCATGGGGAGCGTGCGTGTGCCGTCCGCGAGATAGGTCATCAAACCGGCCATTCCCAAGACGCCGCCACGATGATGCTCGGGGCCGATCGCCACGCGACGGAACTCCGCCCCTTGGACCTCGTCGATGCCGTAGTGTCGCGCCAGTCGCTCATTGACAACAAGAAAGTTGCTGTCAAGGAAGTTGGTAATGGGTAAGTCATGCGCTAGCACCTCGGCAAAGAATGCGAACGGCTCGCGCCGAGCCGCCTCTTCGAGGGCCGGATCATAATCGCGATACTCAGCGGCCGGCTTGATCGAGCCGTAATCACGAACTGACAGCCATTGACCGGCGAAATTGCGAACGAACTCAGCCGACTTCGCGTCAGCCAACATGCGAGTCACTTGTGCATCGAGAATTTCAGGCGAACCAAGCTTCCCCTGGGACGCAACCGCCAGCAACTCATCGTCGGGCATGGTGCTCCAGAGAAAATAGGAGAGTCGGCTGGCCAACTCATAGTCATTCAGTTTGCGCCGCTGAGACTGGTCGCCGGCCGGTTCACTCAGGAAGAGAAATGCTGGCGAACAAAGGATTCGCTGCAATCCCATGCGCAGCGCGTCGTGGAACGCGAGTTTTCCGGTCGTTTGTGCTTGTTGTACGACCGCCACGACCGACTCCACTTCGTCGTTCGTCACTGGACGGCGATACGCGCGGGGCAGGAAACGCTTGAAGATTTCGCGCACATACTCCGGGTCGCGTCGCTCATCGCCATCGAATAGCAAGATGCGGTGACTGGGCGGCGGCCACTGTTGTTGGATAGGGCCTTCGATCTCAATGGACTCGAGCAATAAACGAGGCAACTTGTCTACGTCCATCGCCGGATTGTAGATGTGAGCCACGCCAGTCCAGGCGTTGAGTCGTTTCTCTACTTCCGCTCGCTCCGCCTTCAACGCATCGACTTTGGCTTGGGGAGCTCGTTCGGTTGCGGCTCGCTCCAGCAAGCCTCGCAGCCGCGTCCAATCGGAGAAGACCTCCTTGTACTTCGGTTCGGTGATGACCGCTTTCTCCGTATGATTCCACAGCATGTTGAACACCTGGGGACCTTTGACTTCTCCATTCATGGGTCCGCGGAGAAAGATCATGGTCTCGGTAACGCCCGATGGGTCGAGCGGCGCCTCCTGTTCGACCTGAATCGGCGAGTCGAGGGCGTAACGCAACTTGAACTTGTTTGCGACCGCTCGGCCGCGATCATCTACTTTGGCGCGGATGCGAAAACGATAGTAACCGTCCTGTGTCACGACGCGCGCGATGGCGAAGTGCGCGACGACGCCCCAACCCTCGTACTCCTTGCGATAGGTAGGGCCCCCTTGAATGATCTCGATATGATCTGGATGTATGAAGCGATCCTTCGCGCCGCGCGGGATCGTGTGTTCGAACCCAGGAAAAACGGGGACTTGATCGGGTGGCGGCCTCAATCGATCGAGTTCGAAGCGATTCTCCAAGCGGTTTGTCTTGGGAGGCTCGGTGACGATCGCGAGGTTTGCAATCTGTGACGCCACCGCCAGGTTGCGTTCGATCTGAGTCTGATCGAAGAACAGCGCGACTCCCAACCGATCGAAGCCTTCGGCCTGTCCGTCTGCTGGCAACTCTTCGATCAATGGCCGTACGATACGTTCGTCCAACTTCAACAGGTCGCGAACGGTATTGGCATACTCATCGCGATTTAACCGCCGCATTGGAATCCGGCCGCCCGCGTTGCGAGCCGCCAATTCCACGTCGCTCAAACGACTGGCGACCCAAGCTGTGATCGTGCGAGTTTGTTCGGCGTTGGGCCGAGGTTGGCCGTTGGGCGGCATTTCGCCTGCATTAATCCGATCCATCACCTCTTTCCATTGCTCGGCGACCTGTGGAGCGGCGAAATCAGTCCCCAGCAAGTCGATGCGGTAACCGGCCTTGGCGGTTTTTGGGCCGTGACAGCCGAGGCAATGTTGAGCGAGGAAAGGTTGTAAGGTCGTTCGATATAGGTCAGGCGGTTGCGGCGAATCTTCGCGCACTTGGCCCAAGGTGGAGCGACCGACAAGCAGGGTCGTCAAGGCGACGATGAACGCGGCGCCATATGCTCGTAGATGGCAGATCATCTCGGCAGCCTATCGTGCCCGTTTCCTGTTCGCAACGATTGCCGTCACGATTGTGCCAAGCTGGCGCGATGGATTGTTCTGAACGAGCCGTTGCCAGAAGGCCCCAAACTTTCGCGAATCGCCTCCTTTGCCGCGAGCGTGTTGGTGGCTGTAAGTTGTTTTATGGATGGTGGTTGCGTGTCACTGCCGGATGGAGTGCTAGGGGCGCGTGGTGCGATTGAATCCCCGGCTGGTTCGATGGCTGCGGAGCTTTTGTGCGCGGGTGGAATAGGCCGCGAAAGGGAATTTCGAATTTCTTCGTCTCACGATGTAACAGTTCGCGTGATTCCCCGCTGAGAGAGTTACCAAGGCAGGGTTTGCCCTGGTTTTCACTTTACTCGCAGGGAGTTCGCCATGAGCGGTTTTTGGTCTTGGACGCGGCAGGCTGGTCGGAAGTCGATTGGTAAGGCGGGACGTCGGCAGCGACGTTTGCTCTGGGGCGCCGAACCACTGGAAGGTCGCCGGATGACGGCGGTCGATGTGTACCTGGACGATGGATACCGCGATGGCGACGACGGCTGGAACTTCATCGCCGATTGGGCGGGTATCAACGATTCTTATCACCCTGAACTGATTGGGCTGCACATTGTCGGCACGGAAGGGAACGACAAGGTCGAGATCTTCGAGTCGGGCGGCGACCTGAAGATTAAGGTCACCGAAGCCGACGGCGGCCAATGGTGGACCAAGGCGCACTCGATCGAAGTTCCCACGATCTTCTTTCACGGCAAAGGCGGCGACGACATCCTGATCAGCAACGCGATCGCTCGCACGTTCGCTTGGGGTGACGCTGGCGACGATTACCTGCAAGGCGGCAACGGCGAAATGCACCTGTTTGGCGGCGACGATGACGACACGTTGACTGCTGGCCCTTTCGCCTACGGCAACTTCTTCGGCGAGGATGGCAATGACACGATGTACGGCACCGAGGGTGTGAATCAAATGTGGGGCGGCGACGGCTTCGACTTTATGGTCGGCGGCGGCGGCGACGACATCCTGAACGGTGGCGCCCACGACGACGTGATCTATGGCGGCTACGGCGATGATACGATCTTCGGCGCTGGCGGCGACGATGACTTGTACGGACAGTGGGGCGATGACTCGATCGACGGGGACGTGGGGGACGACTATGTCGACGGTGGCAAGGGGATCGATTTCCTATACGGCGGCGACAACACCGACCACATGTACGGCGGACCCGACGAGGACTACGACTACATCGTAGGCCAGCGCGGAGGCGACGTGTTCCACATCAACTTCTCGGGTTTGGCCGATGGCGGCGTGAACCTGGATCAGATCGACGACTATCGAGCGAGCGATGGCGACACGTTCAATTACGACGATGCACTGAACATCGTGCTCGAGATGGTCTCGCGCACCCAGCCGAACAAGCAGCCGATCGCGGATACGATGAGCGCCGATGAAGTTCCCTCATGGCTGTACGACGAAGTCACCTGGGAAACCGTAACGTGGGAGAGACCGCCGCTGGAAGCCCTGAATGGCGAGGAGTTCTACGCGATTCAGTTGGTCGGCGACTCATTCAGCCACGCCGACCCACTCACCGATTCCTCCGTAGCCGAGGAACTTCCGCCCACCGATTGGTCCGAAGCTGGGGCTGAGGACGTGAGCGATCCGAGCTTGGAAAACTACGACGAGTTGTACGTGGCGTTTGGCGACGAGCAACCAGCGGACGATGGGGTGTTCGACGAGCCGATCGACGAGTGGACGGTAGATAATTACTTCGGTGACCTCGCGGGTAGCAATTGGAGCAGCGGTGGCATCAACACAAATACGATCCGACGCACCAGCGGTTGGTTCGTGTGATTGCGAGAGCCTGCGAGTAAAACGTAAGCGGAGCGAGCAAGTTACTCTGAGCGGAAATTAAGCGAGCATCCCTAGTCCACTCGCTTACGACCGGCGGCAGTCGAATTGACGAATCCGCTCAGTACGCCGGCTGCTACAAGCAATCGCTGGCGAGGAGAGTTTGCAGCCGAATAAAGTTGGTCCGCCCGGTCCCAGCTTTGTACTTTCCCCAGCGATTCGGAAAAATCACTAATAATCATCTCGCTTCGCGTCTGTTGATCGCCCGTCGCTGTGGACAACGAGCCGACTCGATCGATACAAGCACTCAGCGATTCGGGTGGCAAGTAGGCGATGATTCCGTCGTAGTGGTTTCGCCGCGAGAATTGTGGACCGGCGTAAAGAAATGATGTAACAGCGACCGAGTCGGCATCCGCCAAATGCCTCGCCGCTTTTTGGTAGTAGTTGACTGCCTCTCCGACGTCGCCATGTCGAGCGAACAGATCAGCAACCATTCCCCACCCCGCCGCACTGCGACCGGCGGCTTGACGCTTGATCTGTTCAATAAACCCAGATATCGCAGTTTGGAACCTCGCCTCGTCCCGCTGGTGGATAGCGATTTCAACCGACAATCGCTCTCGCAGCAGGTCTTCGTGTTCCTGCGAGAATCCAAGCAGCGACAACTCATGGCGAGTACGAATGATCGAGTTCTCCAGAAACAGCGGGTCGCCAACGGCACGATAATCGCGGTAGCGTCGAACTTGGCGCCGTAGCGTCTCGATCAGTGGCTTGTCGCTGACGCCGTTAATCAACCTCCACAAAGCCTCGTCGGACCATTCGTGCTCGAGTGCGGCGTCGATCACGAGTGGCCACGCCTTTCGAGAGCTTTCGGAGTTGGGGTTCGCTGTCAGCAGATCAACGGCGTCCTGAACATCGCCTCGCTGAGCCTGCCGGAGGACGATGATCCTCCAAATGCGTTCTCGCCAAGAATCCTCCGTGGCCAGTGCGAGCGTCCGCATCGCGCCGGGAAGGTCATCGCCAGTTGACTGTGCGGCGGCGACATGAAGGAGGTGATCGTTTGAAGGATTCGGGGCAGCCAAGATCCGTTCGATCATCGGCTGCTCGCGGCCCGTCGCGGCGAGTGCGTGGATCGTCACGATCCGCAGGACTGAGTCGCTCCAAAACGAAGGACTTTGTTCGTCTCCCAAACCCATCTCGACCAGCAACCTGGCTTGCCAACGTTCGACATGCTCGTGATCGACAGCAAAAGTGGGCGCTGGCGTCCAGGCGAACATTGCGGCGAGAACCGCAAACGCTGTCGATGAAACTCGCATCATCCGCTTTGCTTTTCGTTGTTAAATTCCCCTCGTGGCGTAGCGAGCACGCACCCAGAGATGTACGACATAGCAGGAAATGAAGACGATAACGGGAAGCGACAGCCAAGGTATAGCGCCCACCAGGATGAATGAAGCCTCCTGCAAACATACTATCAATCGTTCCCAAGACGTCTTCCAGATGTGCACTAGTTTTTCCAGATAGGTCGGGGGAAGCGGCGGAGCAGGAAGAGGCTTCGCTTCCACGACTGCCACCACCAATGTCGCCAGATCCGTAAGATCCTTGAGCATTGCTGCTCGGCCCTGCGCTGTCTCGATTTCGCCCCGCACGCGAGTCAACTCGCGTTCAATTGTCAGTACTTCTTCCAAGCGGCCGGTGGCATCCGTGAGCAGCTTGAGCAGCCGATCCTCCTCTCGCTGTTTGTTGCGAATTCGCGACTCCAGGTCGGCGTAATCAGCGGTCACATCTTCCGCGCTTGTTTTGGTCGAACGCACGTTGCCCAGTTTTCGCAAATCGTCCAAAAGTGCGGAGAATCGTTCAGTCGGCACCCGCAATGTCCATGTTCCGCTTCGAGACGGAAGCGACCGGGAATCGGGCGTCAGGATCTCTGTCTTGCCGCTGCCGCTGATATTCGATGCGAAGACGAATCCGCCTTTTTCTTGCACGGCGTCCTCGATCCGCTTGGGCAATGGTTCAAAATCTTCGACTTCCAGGTTGAGCTCGCCGCGCCGAATGACACGGCGGGCTGCCAGGGCGCGCTCGCCATGTCCCGTATCATCCGCTGTCCCGCCGGATTGCCCTGGGGAGTTTAGCGAGGTGCGAGCAGCGATTGCATCAGGAAGCTTGGGATCGTTTTGCCCGCATCCAAGAGACAGCAGTAGCACAAACAGCCAACGCAAGATCGTCCATCGCCAACGTACGGGCGCCACATCATTGTCGTTCTCCATGGTTCTCCTCCCGGTAAAAGAAAGATCCACACGTTCGGTCGGATATTCCCGCGTTCTGGCAATTTTGCTGTCTTTCCAAGTCGTCCATGTAGAATAAGACCCATGAAACTGGCGAGGCATGGCGAGATGAATGGCTAAACTGGAGGCGGTTCATGGCATCGGGCAATTATCAGCACGTGTGGACTTGGCAGGCGTTTCGCTACGTATTGTTGGCCGCCGGTGCGGCGGTTTTGCCGTGCTTCACGCTGGCTCAAGAGGTGAAGCCGTCAACGCCTCCCGCAACCCAAGGCTCTGCGCTCGCCGGCGTCAAGATCTCTGACGAACCGACGGCTATTGATTCCGCAACGCTCGTCGATCCCAAACTGCGTCAGTTGGCAACGATTCAGTTTCAGGAAGCTTCATTCTCGGAAGTTGTGCAATGGCTACAGAAGCAGACGGGACTCAACGTCTCGCTGGACACTCGTTCGCTGGAGACCGTGGGCATCGACGCCAATTCGCCGATTACCGATCGATTGGAGAACAACCCCGTCCATCAATTGCTCGACCGATTACAGCGGCACAAGATTGGTTGGACGCTGCAGGGAGGCGTGTTGCAACTGCATGCCCAGGACGATCCGCGGGTTCTGTACAACACGCAATACAATGTAGGCGACCTGCTCGACGTCAAGTTCGAAGGCGAGGCGTTGCAGCAATCGCTGCGGAATGGCATCACTTGCGCCGCGGGATGGGCGGATGATGGCGGCGCCGGCGACATGGTCCTGTTGGGAGACGTACTGTTTATCCGTCAGGACAGTCGCACTCATCGTCGCATTGCAGGCCTGCTCGCGGCTCGGCGAGCGCCATCCCGTCGAGTGCTGGTGGATGATGCCGCGTCCCATGCGGCTCAACGAGCCGCGTTGTCCAAACCTGTCAACGTCTCGTTGAAATCCAAGCCGCTCGGAGTCGCCATCGAAGAGTTGGCCAAAGCGGCTGGCATCGACATGCGAACCGACCTGTTGGAGCTGCGCGGTATGAAGGTCAACGAACGCACGCCGATCACATTCGAGTTGCGAGATCAAAGTCTTCAAACCACGCTCGACCTGCTGCTGGCTCACTACCAGTTGTCTTGGATCTTGCGCGATGGCGTGGTGTGGATCACGACCGAAGACGTCGCGAGTGGTTTCCTCAAGACGGCTGTATTTGACGTGCGCGACCTTTGTCCCGACAGCAAGTCGTCGCAATTGTTGCAAGACGCTATCGAGCGACAAGCAAATGCGCCCGGTTGGGAGAGCAGCGGCGGAGCAGGGCGGATCGCATTCGCCAAGCCCGGCGTCATGGTGGTGCAGCAAACCGAACGAGCACTCGATTCAGTCCAGGAGCTGCTCGAAAACTATCGCTTTGCCCTCCGCAATTCCAAGCGACGCATCTCGCCCGAGGAAGATCCCGAGGCGATCATCGTCAAGTACTATCTCATGCCGACCGAGGTGGCGGAGGATCTGGAGACATCGCTGCCCACGTTGCTGCATCCTGAAAGTTGGAAGTCAGAAAAGCAGCCCGCCGCTGTTGGCGTCATTCGTCGGCTCCGTTCTTGGAGCAAACCGGCCACTGGGGAAGCTGATAAGGCTTCATCCGTTTCCTATTCGACCTTGATCATCGAGCAGAAAAGAAAAGTGCACCTCGAGATCCCTGATATCTTGCACAAGATTCAACATGGCGACGCCCAGCCCCCGTTTGGAGCGGACATGGGCGGTATGGGTGGCATGGGCGGCGGCTTCTTTTAACGCCGTCGGATGGGAGCGAACGACACAAGCTAAACTCTCCGACCCTCTGTGGACGTTCGCCGTTAATCACCGTTGGGTGGCTGTGATCAGTCTTTCACAGCGCCAGCGGGAAGAGTGGGGAACTTGAAGATCATCGGCGAGCAGGTTCCGGATGTAATGAGGGAGACTTTGACATCCAACTTAGCATCGACGGCGATTCCTTGGCTGGCGAGCCAAGCTTCATCCGTGTTCCCTGCGGGGTTCTTGACCTTGAAACGATTTCCCTCATTTCGATAGAAGCTTTGAGTTGGTTGAGGATCTGAGAGCTCGGTTTTGAATTCGATCCAGTACTCGGCTGGTGGAGCGTCTGCTCCTTGGGGGCTTGTTTCGACGGGCGTGACGCCGGTAATCGTCGCCGTGCCCGCATGTTCAGAGTAGGTGCAAGGGCCGCCGGCCTTCGATCCAAAACAACCGAGTGACGGGATGAAAAGGAGGATTGCGATCACGACCAAGGAGAGTCGAGGCAGGGCAGGCATGGCATTTCTTTCGTCGGTTCAGTGGGGTGTTTGGCAGGCTGCGACACAGTTGCTACGACGATCTTTGTAGTCGACGCCGACCAAGCTTTGCTAGTTGGGGCGACATCGTAGCTAGGAAGAGTTGCAGGTCGCATGACCTAAGGGAAGGGGCGATTTTTTTCTGGTGGGCGCGCAAGATTCTGTAGGATTGGCCAGACTATCTAGTTAGTGGCTCCCATGTTCCCGCAGAATGCTCGATGCCAGCCAATCCACCTGAAACTCGCGCCAGCCTTATCTTGCGTCTGCGAGACGCACGAGATGTCGAGGCGTGGGAAGAGTTTGTGGAGATCTATGGGCCGGTGTTGTTTCGTGTGGCACGAGGGCGAGGCTTTCAGGCGGCTGACGCGGAAAACTTGGTGCAAGAAGTTCTGCTAGCGGTGGCCCAGTCGATCGACGGTTGGTTGGCACGCGCTGATCGCGGGAGCTTTCGAGCCTGGTTGCTGAAGATTGCTCGCTTCGAAGCCGCCGACATGCTCACTCGCCGCTCGACTCGTCCCCTAGGGCAGGATGGAATCGCGGGTTCGCGGATACTCGACCAACTTCCGGACCCCGACGAAATCTCAACGCAATTGGACTTGGCGTATAGGCGAGCCGTGTTTGAATGGGCGGGTGAGCGAGTCCGTCGTTCCGTCGAAGAGGCGACATGGCAAGCGTTCTGGCTGACACATATCGAGGGGCTTTCCGTGGGCGAAGCCGCCCGTCGTTTGGGAACTCGCCCAGGCAACATCTACTTCGGCCGCAGTCGAGTGATGGCGAGAATCAAGGAATTCGTGCGGATGTATGAGGAGCAACATGAGCGAAAATAGCTTCTTATGTGATGATCAGCAATTGCTTGTCCTCCTGCAGCGGCAAACAGGCAACGCCGCTCCCGATGCGATTCTGCATCACGTTGAGCATTGCGAGCGCTGCCAATCGCGTCTGGACGAGCTGGCAGCCGATGCCGAGGAGTGGCAAATCGCCGGAGAAGCTTTGTCGGCTGGTGCGAAGACACTGAAGGAGAATCAGGACGATCTGGAGTCGCTCAAACGAGTTGCTCGGTGGAGCGAGCCAGCCGCAGCGTGGACTGAATCCATGTCACGGCAATTGTTCTCGCCACCCTCGCACCCAGAAATGCTCGGGCGTTTGGGACGGTACGATATCGAACGGCTGATTGGCGTTGGTGGCATGGGAATCGTCTTCAAGGCGTTTGATACGGAATTGAATCGTTCCGTGGCGATCAAGGTGCTGGCGCCGCATTTGTCAGGCAATGGCGCGGCTCGCCAAAGATTCGCGCGAGAAGCGAGGGCGGCGGCGGCGGTCGTACACGAGCATGTGGTCCCGATTCACAACGTCGAAACTGATCAGGCGTCGCCCTATCTTGTCATGCAATATGTGGCGGGTGAATCGCTCCAATCACGACTCGATCGGGATGGATCGCTCGAGCTATGTGAGATTCTGCGAATCGGCAGGCAGGTCGCGTCGGGGTTGGCGGCGGCGCATGGTCAAGGCTTGGTTCATCGCGACATCAAGCCATCGAACATCTTGTTGGAATCAAGTCTCGAACGCGCGCTAATCACCGATTTCGGCCTGGCTCGCGCCGCGGATGACGCCAGTATCACGGGTACGGGATTTCATCCAGGAACGCCGCAATACATGTCGCCCGAGCAAGCGGCGGGAGACGCGGTGGATGCCCGCAGCGACCTGTTTAGCTTGGGCAGTGTTCTCTACGCAATGTGCACTGGGCGTGCTCCCTTTCGAGCGGAAACGAGTTTGGCGGTGTTGCGTCGCATCACGGATAGTCAACCGCGTGGTATCCGTGAACTCAATGCGTCGATCCCCGATTGGTTCGAACAACTGGTGTTGAAGTTGCTGGAGAAAGAGGCTGACAGGCGGTTTTCCTCGGCCCAGGAAGTGGCGGAGTTATTGGGAACGTGTCTGGCTCACGTCCAACAGCCGACCACCAACCCGCTACCGGCGCAGCTTACGGATTCGATCAAATCAAGTGAGTTGGTCAAGAATCGGGGGCCGGAGCAACGACCGGCCTTGACTCGTCGGACGCTCCTGCTCGGGCTGACAATTGTCACCCTGGCCGTGGGGATGCTCGTGGGAGTTAGTTGGCTTGCGAGCAGATACGGGAACAACTCGACAATCTCATCGGTCGCGTCGGATGCGACGAAGACGGACCTAGGCAACGCGAATCCCTCGGCCCAGCATACTCAACTCCCGATCAGTGAACATTGGACTACTCATCATGAACTCGCGCCCATTGGACAGGCCGGAAATGACTCAAATGACTCAAATGACTCTCGGTCGCCAGATAGGCCGGCTCAAAGGAAAGAAACTCGTGAAGCTGATCGAGAAGGATTGGAATGGCATGCGGGGTTCAGTCCCGTTCGCTTGAAGCACTCTCCCATCGAAGGTGAGCGGTTGGTCTCGGTGCGGTACATCGACGAATGGGATGCACGTTATTCGGAAGCCGAGCGAGCAACCTTCGGTCGACTGTTTCAAGCCGCCTTGAAGTCGCTCGACAGGAGTTCCTCCGATCAATTCGAGCAGTCGATCCATCGAATCATCAGCACGACTGAGGACCTACCTCCGAGCTACCGCGCGGCGTTGTTGTTCAACCTGATGATGGAATCGCACGAATGGCTCGGTCGTGAGCAATATCGCCTCGTTGGTTTTGACGGAAGTCAGTTTGAACGCATCAAACACCAATGCGCCATGGCAGGTTTGGCGGATGTCGACAAAATTCCCGTGGGGTTGGCAATTCGGCTGTTGGAGTTCGCCTCATGGTCCCAACTCACGATGAACACTGACAATCTGCCGGACTGGCCAGCACAGCGCCAGTTGAAGGCGAAGTTGTGGCTATTACAAGTTGATAGGGTGCGTCGAGTCATTGATCCGAATTGGGATGAGTCGAATCTGCCCGAGATCTATAACGTCGTGGAAGTCGTTAACGATCCCCAACTGCGAGCCGAACATGCGAGGCGGTTGGAAGCGGAACGGAAGAAAGCGGAGCGATACCGCGAACAACTCCTGGCACGCCGACTCTTGGCCGAAATCTCTCCTCGCATGGAGGAAGACTTGATACGCTTTTACTCGCGTAAACCATTCAACGCTACTCAGCTTGACGAGCTGTTACATCAATACTCGACGGACGTTGCCCAGCGGGAACGGATTGCGAAAACGACTCGACTGCTCAATACGCTTGTCCCAGGTGGAATGCAACTGAAATATGGCTGGCCGGACGATCTGGCACTGGCAGGTAAGGTTGGAGTTCCGCTGCTGATTGAAGCCGTCCGAGACAAGTCTTATCCCGCGTACATTCGTTTCGATGGCGCCTGGGCCTTGGGATTGATTGGTGATCCACGGGCATTGCCGGTGCTCCAGGAGATTGCCGAGGATGAAGCGACTCCGGTCAAGTACCAGGATATTGCGCGGGAGTTCACTCGAGTGATTCAAGAAAAGTTGACTACGCCTTCCGCCAACTAAGGCTGGCGGGTGAAAAGAAGGTTCTTCCGGGTTTCTTGTGGTTTGATGCCCGAATGTTGGTCGGCGCGGCTGTCGCCGCGGGATTTTCCCAGGCATCTCTCAGGTGTCCAAATGTTGATTGGCCGCGTCGCGGCCGGTCGGTACCTTAGTGGTGCCGGGAGAAACGGAGTTAGGCTCTACGGGGACACAACCTGACAAGGGATATCCCGGTTGACGTTGCGTTAAATGGTTCATCTTGCCTCTGGTGGTTCAACGCCGCCAGAGGCTCTTCTTCTTCTTTCCGCATCTTTTGGACACCGGAGTTATGCCTCCGAAAATCCTGCGGCGACAGCCGCACCGAACTCCTCCTCTACAGCTATCCACAACAAAACCCGGAAGGACCGAAAAGAAACGACTGGCAGACCGACGTCGCTCAAGACCCCGGTGCATTCGATAGGGATCTCGAGTAGATCGCGACGGTCTGGGGACGTCAGCTAGTCCGCCATGGCGGCAGCCCGTTGGATGGCGCTCTTATCTTGTTGGGTGATGACTCCTTCGTCTCGGAGCGTGGTTGTCAGATGGGCGACGCAACGAACGAATTCCCCATGGTTTCTGGCTTTGATTGCGCACTTGGCGATCAAGTCGGCGATTGTGCAGCCATTGCCAAGAAGGTGATTGATCACAAGTGAATCACGACCATCAATCACGACGGTGGGAGAAAGGTCGGAATTCGGACAACCGTCCTCGCTATCGGGAATTCCATCACCATCGCTATCCGTTATCGTTGCCACGATAAAGGCGTGGAAGATCAAGTTGTTCGTGGTCAACGAGCCGCCAACGACCTGCCCACGGTTGTTGATTTCATGGGCCATGCTGAAATTCCCACCCAAGGTTCCCAGGTCTTGCATGCCACGTGTGGCATGCCAGTAGAAAGCGTGATGCTCGCCGCTAGCATTGACTGCGTTTCCCACAACCTCTCCCTCGTTATTCAGTGCGGCGGGCCAACTCCAATTCCCTCCCAAAGTTCCCAGATCTTGCATGCCCAACGGAAAACTCCAAACAAAGGCGTGCCCCTCTCCGCCTGTTGTGTCGGAGTAGCCGACGACTTGTCCCATCTCGTTAATTGCGCTCGCCGAACTGTAGCCGCCCTCCAAAGAGCCGAGATCGACGATGGCAAGGTCGACGTCCCAAAACACCGCATGCGTCTCGCCGCTCGCCGTCGCGGAGGACCCTACGATCTGCCCCAGATTGTTGATCGCGGCAGCCGAACTGTAATTTCCTCCCAATGTTCCGAGCGGCCGCATACCTTCGATCGCATCCCACACGAAAGCTAGTTCCTCGCCCGTCGCTGTGCTGGAAACACCCACAACCCATCCCTCGCCATTGAGCGCGCGAGCTGAACTGAAACCACCACCTAGCGTACCCAGGTCTCGGATGCCATGGGCTTGGTCCCATATGAAAGCATGGGTCTCGCCAAACTCAGTCTCCGCGGAACCTATGATCAGCCCATTCTCACTGATGGCTTCCGCATGACTGTAGCGACCTCCCAGAGTATCTAGGTCCTGCATGCCATTGACAGGATCCCAAACAAAGGCATGGCTTTCGCCGCTTGCCGTCTCCGACGACCCAATGACTTGCCCCAAGTCGTTAATGTCATGCGCTGAGCTGTAGTTGCCGCCCAGCGTACCCAGCGTTTGCATGCCATTTTCCGAGTCCCAAACGAAAGCGAGATTGTCGCCAGTGGTAAGCTGCACGCCACCTACGGCTTGTCCGACATTGTTGATTGCCACCGCCGAGCTACTCCCCAAAGCTCCGAGATCCTCCATGAAGTACGGTTGCGCGTTTGCTGCGCCGCACCAAGCTGCCACGAGTAAGACCAGGTTTGGTCCCACCGCAGATCTGTAAATCTGGGACGTAAATGACTGTGCTTGCGTCTTCATCGCTGGCATCCTCCCTGGAGAGCTTGGCTCAAGGGGCCTGTTGAAGGCGAGTAGGTTCGATTCAAGAGGAGCAGAGAAGCAAAACTCGTGCCCAGTAGTCAAGGCATCGGCTGCCGCACCATTCGTGCACGACATCCGGAGATTGCGTGGGTCGAAAGCCTTATCGAGTCGCAGCCTCGCTCGATGGGTCGATGGCGAAATTGCCAGACTGTAAGTCGGTCGTACTCGAATTCCAAGAATTTAACAAGCGCTAGGCAGCGACTGAACGTGCTGGGACGCGCGCCTGGCGCGCGTCCAGTGTCTTGACTGCTGCGACGTCTCGCCGTGAAATTCGCGAAGACGAACGACAGCCGAGTCTCAAGCGTATCACTCGTAAACAAACGTGGCCGAGGCGGTCGCTTCTTGGTCGGGGACTAGTCGGAGCCAGTAGGCGGAGAATGCGTCGGAGAAACGATGCGTGAGTGATTCGCCGGGCTTGATCGTCAACGATTGTAGCGGCGACCATGTCCCATCGCCGAGAAAGTCGGCTTCGATGCGGACCGTCAGCGGTTTGTCGGCGCCGTGAGTGATCGTGAGGCTCTTGCGGTCATAGGCCGTCGCCAGATATGGGTCGCTGGGGACGCCCGCCTTGACTGGCGTATCTTTCCAAGGTCCGCCGATACCTCGCGGCTTGCCGAACTGCCAGAGATCGTCGACCGCTCCCACCCAAACGGCAAACTTGCCATCGTCGCTGCGAATGATGTGTTCGCCTTGAGCGGTATCGGTTACGCCACTGAGCACCAGTAGACCTCGGTAACTGGCATAGTCAAAGATGCGGCGATTGTGAGTGGCAACGGGGCGGAGCTTGATGAAGCCGCCGGCGTTCTGAGCGGGCAGCTCATAAAACGTGCCATGAACGTTCAGTAGATTTCTCTCGGTGCAAACTTCGCGACAAATGCGTTCGGCGCCCAGCGGACCTAGGCGGTCGGACGCGGCATCGCCCCTGGGCAATCGCCACCGACGTTCGCCCTCGATATACAGGACCGAGGCGGCGTCGGACGTGATCAATGCCGGTGGGATTGCGGCATGCTTCGAAGTGTACTGTTTTCCCGCGGGATCATCCGCATGAGTTAGTTGGAGAGTGCCGTCGAGGTCGTAGACTCCCAGTTCCCCAGCCGGATTGCGGGCAACGCAGCGAAGAGTCTTAAAATCGGCGCCTCGAGTGAGCAGCAACGCGCCCGTCACATTGGCTTGTTCGGGTTTGGCTAACCCGTCGAAGATGGGCGACGCATCTGTCGATCGTGGGTCTGCCGCCCGGTATTGAAACTGAGCCGTCATGGCGCGGATATCGCGATTGGGCTTCAAGCGGAGCCAAATCCCGGTTTCGTCGGAGCTGAACTCGCTCCACTGCGTGACTCGTGGAGGAACGGTGATGGTCCGCAGTTCTTCCCATTCGCCCGTGCCTCGACGATCAACCTCGATCGTCACCTGAACTACGTCGGGCGAGTCATGCGACAAAATCAAGGAGCGATGATGGTAGCCTTGAAAGAGAAAAGGATCGCTGTAGCCCCCGGCCTTTACAGGATCTCTTATCCAGACCGCGCCGCGGCCGACCGCCGGTCCGAGTTGGTCGAGTTGCGTGGGAGAGATAAACCAAAGGTTCGACTGAGATCTTCCGGGCGCTCCGAGGGGCCCTTTCAGCGGCTCTTTATTCAGGAATTCACTTTTGGCGGTGTCATCGCAGCCCAGCACGATTCGTTCTCGCCAACGGCAAAAGTCGCCGACGACCTTCAAGTAGTTAGAGCGGGGCGTGGGTCCCGCGGAATTGCTCGACGAGAACGACTTGGGGAACTTCCAAAATGTGCCATGCATCGTCATGAGCAGCCAGTCTTCGCCGATGTCGCGAATACGGGGCCACTCGGTATTCCACCCGTGAGCTCCGTCGTAACTGTGACTGGCTTTGGGCAAACGATAACCATGCCAGTTTCCGTGATCGCGCACCATGAGAAGCAGCGAGCGATGATCCCATCCGATCGACCAGATGGGATCGTCGGGTTGACTATTGCCTTCAATTCCTGCTGGACCTGTCACGTCGGTAAATTGGTTGCGGCGAACAATGGTCCATTGATCCGCCATCCCGTCCCATTCGGCTAAGACGCCCGACGGAACAGTGGGGTTGCTGAGTGCTTCGCGGGCGTGATCGCCGTTGTTGGCGTAGATGTATCGTCCTTGCCCACTGTAAAAGCCTTTTCCATGGTAGCCCGGCAGGTTGGCTTTTCGACCCGCTTTCTGCTGCTCGTCGGCCCACAGTTCCTTGACATGCAACGTCTTGACATCGACCTCGTAGAAGCCTTCCTCCATTGTCGCAAAGAGGATTTTTTCGGAAGGGTTCGTGAGGCTGCGAGCGAGTCCCGTGTGCCGCCCGAACATCTGTTTGGAGGTAATGACACGGACATTTCGCTTCGAGTCGATCACATAAGGTCCAATGAAAAGCTGTTGCGACTCCGTATGAATCATGCGATTGGCGGGCGTGCCGCCGACCGACTCGGGACGAATCACCTGTTTCAAATCGGGCGTGATTTCGTACAGTTTGTCGCTTGAACCTGTTGGCTTGTGAGGAGCATAAGTGATTACCCACAAGCGATCTGCCCACGGCACGACGGCGCCCGTCCCGCATTCGCCTTCGTCGTTGAACATCGCCAAATGGGGATAAATACCCGAAATGCTGCGTGGCTCGCTGGCCCCAATGACCACGGGAAACAATGCCATGAAGGCGATTAGTTGAAGAGGCGCCGTTACCCGTTTCCTGGACATGCTTGTGGTGACTTTCCTGGCGAGTACATACCGATCGATAGTTGCACATTGCACGGAGAATTGCTCATGATAGTCATTAGGAAGTCGTTCGTGGCTTCGCTTCTCACCGAATACGAAGGCGGAGAGTCGGCATTATCCTCGTTGTCGACCGCCGCTGGCGTGACGTGGGACTCTTCGTAACGGTGGCGGACGTTTCGTGAACCAGGATGGCTTAGCGATGATCTCACTTGACGAAAGTACGGTCGATTCTCAGGCGCCGAACTCGGACGCGATCAAGAATGGGCGAGCGCTGGTACTGAAGAAGAAGTTCGTCAAGTTACATAAGTCGGCGGATGGCGACTTGATCTTCGGCGCCTGCCAGGGAAGCGGGAAAGATCCTTATCAGTGCTCGTGTGATTTCGCCAATCCAGCCAAGCCAACGCACCGCTGTTCGTGTCCCAGTCGGCAATTCCCCTGCAAGCACTGCCTGGGATTGATGTATGCGTATGTGCAAGGCAAGGAGTTTACGGTCGCCGAAGTGCCCGAAGAACTCGCAGCCAAACGTGAGAAGGCGCAACTGCGAGAGGAGAAGAAAGTCGAGGCCGAGGAAAAGCCTCGCCAAGTCAACAAGACGGCGTTGGCCAAGAAAATCAAGGCACAGTTAGCCGGTCTTGATCTATTGGAAACGCTGACGAACGACCTGGTGCGACTCGGCATGGGCAACATCAATGCGAAGTCAGCGTCGCAGATGGAGGAGCAGGCGAAGCAACTTGGCGATGCTTATTTGCCGGGTGCGCAGTTTGCGTTGCAGGAGTATACCTCGCTCTTTCTAGCCGAAGATGGATCATTCGACGACGAGATGTCGGCGCGGCAGCGAGAAGCTATTTACAGCGATGCGTTCGATCATCTTTCGCGGCTGCATTCGCTCATCAAGCAGGGACGCACGTACTTGTCCAAACGGTTGGAAGATCCCGAACTGAAGCCTGAAACGGAGTCGTCAATTGCTGCGTGGCTGGGACATGCCTGGCAATTACGCGAGCTGAAAGACGCGGGTCTCACGCAGGCCAACGTCGAACTCGTTCAGTTAGCGTTCAACACTCACGACCACGTCGCTCGACGTGAGTATGTCGATACAGGAATCTGGATGAACCTTGAATCGGGCCGCATTCAACTCACGAAGAACTTTCGACCCTACAAAGCGGTCAAGTTCATCAAGAGCGAAGACAGCTTTTTCCAGGTTGCGCAGGTGAAAGAGCTTGGTGTTTATCCCGGAGACGTGAATCCTCGCGTGCGTTGGGATGAGATGATTCCACGCCCTCTTGAAGCTCGCGATTTTGAACGCGTACGCCAGCACAGTCGGGACTCATTCGCGACGATCGTGAAGGAAGTCAAGACGCAACTCAAAGCACCGCTCGCCGACCGTCATCCGATCTACGCTTTGCGGTACGCGCGCATTGGGCAAATCGGCGATGAACTGGTCGTTGTGGATGCGGCGGGTGCACGGCTCGTCTTGACCGATAAGGGGATGAGCGAGGAACCTCGTAGTTGCCACCTGTTGCGGCTGATTCCCACGCAGCTACTCGAGAACCAAACCTTGATCGTGCGATTTCGGCACGACCTGGATACGCGTAAGCTGCAGGTGAAGCCCTTGAGTATTGTCACGCCAAACTCGATTGTGCGGTTGACGTTCTGAGTTGCCGAGCCAAACGCTCTTTTTCCTGCTTGTGGCAGGTCCTTCTCGTCTTTCTTTCGCCCTTCGGTACGATTCTTCTTGTAGTGTGAGCCAAGAATGAGTATTCCACTTGTGATTCAGGTTTACGAAGAGGTGCGGCGGCTAGCGATTGCTGGCAGCGTCGTGGCTGGAGGAGATTTTCGGCTGAAGAAGCTGGTGGAGCCACTCAAGAAATCGGCTGAGAAGGCGCCGATTTTTGGCAAGATCGCGGAGGCCGCGGAGAAGCTCCTGACATCGGCCGAGAAGGAGTCGGCGTCATCGCTATTGGAGCTGGGCGTGTTGGTCAACGCCGTGTTGTATACCCAAGGCGAAACGGGACTCGATGGCGAAGTGGTCTCCGTCGAGTCGAGGGATCTGGGAGTGCATACGACTCAAGCGTCCGCAAGGATTCTCAAGCCGCTGCTGGAAGCACTCAGTACTACGGGAGCTGGGCGTCTGGAGATTATTCGCGACGCGCAGACTCAGGGTTCGTTTCGCGATTTGCGTTTAGTCAACCCAGCGCTCAAGGCGCTCGACGATCCTTACGCGGAGATCGCCGATCTGGTGGCGGATGAGATTTTGCCGATCTACGGCACGGCGATCCTTCCAGAGCTACGAGCCGCTTTCAAGACGCCAGGGAAGATGGGAGACGCACGCCGATTGCGATTGATGTATCGTCTTGATCCTCGAGGGACCAGAGACTTGGTCGAGTTGGCGCTCGAAGAGGGATCGAAGGAACTTGGAGTGGCCGCGATCGAATGTTTGGGGGATTCGAAGGAAGACATTCCTCATCTGCTGGAACACGCGAACGCGAAGGCGAAAGATGTGCGAGCGGCGGCGTTGCAGGGACTCGCCAGGTGCCGCACCGACGAAGCCATTCTTGCCATCTTCAAGAAGGCGCTGGCAGGCAAAGACCTCGAGATTGTGGTAGCGCCGGTATGCGGCTGTCGAGATCCGTTGGTCGTGCAGCACGTCGTGTCTGAGGCTCAATCGCAGTTCAGTGAACTCTTCAAGCTGAAGGACAAAGCCAAACTGGCCCTCGCGCTAGAGAGATTTCGTCTCTTTCTGGGCGTTTTCGAGGGGCGTGACGATGCGGGAACGCAGGCCGTGCTGATGGATTGCTTTGAGAAACGCGACGCTCTGTGTGGACTCAAGGGAAACAATGTAAGTGGATCGGATGTTTACCAAGCCGTAGTTCGCCTGATGGCCATCTCGAATTTGCCCAAATGCCATGAAGCACTCGCCGCGCAAATCGATTCTTTGGAACCAGAAGTATTGACGTTCGCGATCATCGGCATGTCGCGAGTGCGGCAACCCGCGGAGATGTTTGAATCGCTCTCACCCCTCCTGATCGCCAAAGGGGATGGCAAAAAGAAAAAGAGCGTGTCGGCACAAAAGCGAGAGCAATTAGAAGAGTACTTACAGCATCTCTTGGATGATGACGAGGATGCATCGTATTACCATTACCACTTGTTTCGACGCGTTTTCGGCGGGCGTCAGGGCTTCCCCTCGGGAAAAGGAGCAGAGTCGTCATGGGCGCAGAAGTCGGCTCTTGACCCGCGCTGGCTGGATGTGGCGGTCGAGGCTGGAAACGCGAACCTGGTATGCTCGCTGGCGCGGTTCGGTCATCAAGGGTGTGCTGCATTTCTGGAACGAGCGCTCGCCGCGGCATTCGACGCCAAGGATAAGTCGCACGACGCGGTAAAGATCGTCTCGACCATGTTGCGAATCGGTCACTCGTCCGGCGCGGACAGCTTGATCGCGGCAATCAAGAACGAATTAGAGAAGAAGTCGGCGTACCACCATACTTACTGGCTCACGCGACTCATTCCACAGTTGCCCCTCACCGCCATCGCGAAGATTGAGGAAATGTTGCCGACATTGCCCGAACGAACGATGGATGAGATCCTGCCTTACTTGCAGATACTGAAGGAACAAGCCAAGGCCGCGACTTGATCACCTTAACTAGTCTTCGTCGTCCTCGGGTCGTCTTGACACTGGGGATGTTGAGAAATCGCTTACCTACAATTCACGGAAGTCCCTATGGCCAAGAAGAAAACCCCCGACGAATCGGCGGCTGCTGCTTTAGTCGCCGAGTTGGAAAACGACCGCGCACCCACGACGAAAGGCAGTGGTGGTGCGATACTGCGACAGCCCGCGGAAGTGCTTTACGCCGAGGAAATCGCGGCTCTGATCCAAGAAGACAAGCATGACAAACCGGCGGGTTGGCAGATGTCGCCGCGAGCCGTGTTGACGTACATCTGTGGTGGAAAAGCTGGGAAGCTGGATATCACTCCGAAGTACATCGGTCATCGCCGACTGGTCGAGATTGCCATCTCGACGCTCGTGACAGATCGAGCATTGCTGCTGTTAGGGGAGCCAGGGACCGCGAAGTCGTGGCTGTCCGAGCATCTGACGGCGGCGATCAATGGTGACTCGACCAAGGTAGTGCAAGGAACCGCCGGGACAACGGAGGAGCAGATCCGATACACTTGGAACTATGCGATGTTGATCGCACACGGCCCTAGCCACTCGGCTTTGATCAAGAGTCCCGTGTTTCGTGCTTTGGAGTCGGGGTCGCTTGCGCGGTTCGAGGAAATTACTCGCTGTGCCTCGGAGGTGCAGGATGCGATGATCTCGTTGTTGTCCGAGAAGCGGATCTCGGTTCCCGAACTGGCGACAGAGATAGCGGCAGCTAAAGGGTTCTCCGTCATTGCGACCGCGAATACTCGCGATCGCGGAGTAAATGATATGTCGGCGGCGCTCAAACGCCGTTTCAATATCATTGTTTTGCCTACCCCCTCGGAACTCGACACGGAAATCGAGATTGTGGGGAAGCGGGTGCGCGAGCTTTCGGTAAGTCTTGAGCTTCGAGCAGAAGTGCCGCATCGAGACGCGATTGAGAAGGTCGTCACGATCTTCCGAGAACTGCGCAACGGGCAGACGCTGGATGGCAAGAGTAAAGTAAAAACGCCGTCTGGCGTGCTATCGACCGCCGAGGCAATCTCGTTGTTGGCCAATAGCATGGCCTTGGCGGGCAATTTTGGCACTGGCCAAGTCGCGCCTGACGATATCGCGGCTGGGCTACAAGGGGCGATCGTGAAAGACGAGGAGAAGGATCATATCGTCTGGCAAGAGTATCTGACCAACGTCCTGAAGAAGCGAGGCGCCGAATGGCGGCCGCTCTATACGGCTTGCATGGAACATCTGGGATCAACGAATAAGGTCGATGAGAAGGATAAAGAAAAGGCCAACGCGTGATCATGTCTCGCGACTCAATTCACGTCTTCGGGGTTCGTCATTTGTCGCCTGCCGGCGCGTGGCATCTGCGTAAGCTGCTGGACGAAGTTCGCCCCGATGCGGTGCTGATCGAGGGGCTGACCGACGCTGGCGGCTTGATTCGCGACATTGTTCGTCAGGACACTCATCCACCGATTGCCATTCTGGCTTATACCGATTCGCTGCCGGTCCGCACGCTTGTGTATCCGCTGGCTCGCTATTGTCCAGAGTATCAGGCGTTGAAGTGGGCAGACGAACAGGATGTGCGGGTCGAGTTTATCGATTTGCCTTCCGACGTGTTTTTGGCGATCCAGGATGCCGCTGCGAACTCGCTTCACACACCGGCTGTCGAAGAGGAAAAGTTGCCGACCGCGCAGGCTGACGGCGAGCAGTCGGAAGAAGAATCGGGAGATGGCTCAAGACGTGTGCTTGGGCCCGAGAAGCAGGTCTCCCTATACACTCGCTTTGCTCGGCTAGCAGGCGAGGATAACTACGAAGCTTATTGGGAGCGGCATTTTGAGCACAACTTGAGCCAAGATAGCTACCGCTTGGCGTCGCTCGAGTTTGGCCGCGGCATTCGCGAGTTAGAGGAGGATCAGCCTCGCTGGCGTGCGGAAAACTTGGTGCGCGAGGCCTTCATGCGGCGGCGCATCCAGGAGACGATCGATTCCGGTATCCGTCCCGAGAAGATCGTGGTAGTCGTCGGTGCTTATCATGCGCCAGTCCTGGGTAACTCGCATCCCGCCATGACCGATGACGAGCTAGCTTGCCTGAAACGTCGGTCATCGAAACTCACCCTCATGCCGTATTCCTATTTTCGGTTGTCGTCGCAGTCGGGGTATGGCGCGGGAAATCACGCGCCGGCCTATTTCGAATTGCTATGGGAGGCAATGGCGTCGCGCGGCATGCCTTCGTTGCCTGCCCGATATCTGTCGCTTGTCGCTCGGCATCAACGTGTACAGGGGACGCACCGATCAACGGCCGAAGTGATCGAAGGAGTGCGACTCGCCAATACGCTGTCGGCGTTGAAAGGCGGTCTTGCTCCAACCTTGCAGGACCTGCAAGACGCGGCCATCACATTGATCGGCCATGGCGAGCGAGCAAGCATTCAGGATTCTCTTGCACGAGTCGAAGTGGGCACGCAGATTGGTTCGTTACCCAAAGGGGTCAGCAAGACATCGATTCAGGATGATTTCGATCGCCAACTCAATCAACTGAAGCTGGAGAAGTACCGGACGGCGGTCAAGCAAGATTTGTCACTCGACCTACGAGAGAATCGTCAAGCGAAAACCGTCGAGGCCGCATATCTTGATCTCAATCGTTCTTCGTTTTTCCATCGCCTTCGAGTGTTGGAGATACCGTTCGTTGTCCCGACGGTGACCAGGCAACAGGGCGCCACTTGGGCTGAGAACTGGCACATTCAATGGACTCCGGAGGCTGAAATCTCGCTGGTGGAGGCGGTGCTTTTGGGGGAAACCGTCGAGCTTGCCGTTGCTTACCGTTTCAAGTCGAAGCTGGAGCAAACGACCAATGTCGGCGAGGCGGCAGAAATGGTCCGCGATGCTTGCCAATGTGGCTTATGGGATTCGATGGATCTTGCTCGACAGCGATTGCAGTCCTTGGCCGCCGACTGTTCCGAATTTGTCGCGATCGCTCACGCGGCGAATCAATTGGGAATGATTGTGCGATACGGCAGCGTGCGTCGATTCGATGCTGCTTCGTTACTGCCATTGATCGATGAACTATTCGTTCAAGGTGCTCTGGCGCTTTATCCCGCGGCGATTTGCGACAATCAAGCCGCCAAAGCCGCGCTCGTCGCGATCGACGAATTGAACAGAGTTGCGTTGGAGTACCACGATCGAGTTGCCGAGTCGCTGTGGGTTCAACAACTACATCAACTTGCTGCGTCGGACGACCGGAACTCCAAGCTGTCTGGTTACGCCTGTGCGATCCTGTTAGAACGAGGCGTGATGTCGAATGACGAGTTGGTGCGCGAGGTTTCTCGCCGCCTTTCGCCAGGCATAGAGGCCGATTTAGGTGCTGGTTGGTTTGAAGGGTTAGCGCTACGCAATCGCTATGCCTTGCTTGCCCGACAGCCGCTCTGGGAACAACTTGCCGAGTACGTTCGGTCGCTTGAGGACGTGGAGTTTCGGCGTGCCTTGGTCTTTTTGCGTCGAGCGTTTGGGACGTTTAGCCCGCAAGAAAAGAACCACATTGCCGAGAATCTCGCTGAGCATTGGGGTGTCCACGCGGATACGACAAGCGAGTTGTTGGCGCAGGAAATGACCACGGAAGAGAAGAAGGCAGTTGAAGAGCTAAACGAGTTCAATTTTGACGATCTGTAAGCTGCGAGTTGCAGTTTGAACGATGGACGGGCAGCGCTGGCAAGCGTCTCCGAATAGGATCATGAACATGTCGAGCAAGGCGCCTCTGGATGCTGATCAGCTTCGTCGCTGGCGACTCATTCTGGGTTCGGATGCGCAAGATTCCTTGAACGGACTCGGGGCGGACCAGTTGAGCCTGAGTGCGGATCAGAAGCTCATGGATGAGGCGCTGGCGGCCATCTATGACGAGACGGAAGGGGCGGCGGACAATCGACGATCCGCGGGACTGAATGGCTCCGCGCCGCGACTCGCGAAGTGGCTTGGCGATATCCGCACTTATTTCACGGAAGATGTGGTTACGGTGATTCAGCAGGATGCCATCGATCGCAAGGGAATGAAGCAGTTGCTGTTCGAACCGGAGCTGCTCAAGAATGTGCAGCCCAACGTGCAACTCGTCGGTACTCTCATGGCACTCAAAGGACAAATCCCGGAGCGGACGAAAGAGACGGCAAGAATGGTGGTTCGCTCCGTCGTCGATCAGATTCGGTTGGCGTTGGAGCAAAAGATCCGACAGGCGGTGACGGGCGCGCTCAATCGCCGTGAACATTCACCACTGCCTCACGTCAGCTCGATCGATTGGAAGTGGACCATTGGACGCAATTTGAAAAACTACAACCCCAGCCTGAAGACGCTGATTCCCGAGCGAGTTTATTTCTACTCGCGAGCTCAGCGGACGAATAACTGGACGGTGATTGTAGATATGGATCAAAGTGGTTCCATGGCGGATTCCGTGGTTTACGGCGCCGTCTGCGGCTCGATTTTCGCCAGCCTCCCCGCGCTGGAAACCCACGTGGTGGCGTTCGACACCGAAGTTGTCGACCTGACCGAGAACTGTGGCGACGATCCGGTGGACATGATCTTTGGCACGCAATTGGGAGGTGGCACGGACATCAACAAGTCGGTTGCTTATTGCGAGAAGTTCATTCAAGAGCCTTCGCGAACGCTGTTTATTCTGATTACGGACCTGTTTGAGGGAGGCAATCAAGCACAACTTGTTCGTCGATTGGGAGAGATGCGTGCGTCGGGAGTGCGAGCCATTTGTTTACTCGCGCTCTCGGACAGCGGCGTCCCTAGCTACGACGAGAACTTGGCGAAGAAACTCGCGGCTTTGGGAATTCCTTGTTTTGGCTGCACTCCTCAACGGTTACCCGAGTTACTAGAAGGGGCTCTGCGCGGAGCCGACCTCCAATTGTTGGCGAAGCGCGTCGCGGAAAAGTCAAGCTCTGCGGGGAAACGTGGCTGATTAGTTCGCCTTGAGCAGGGTGAGAGGCGAATCGATCAGCCCGCGACGCTCTTCGATCCGCGGCGAGCCCGCTTGCCCCGAGGGGCTCCTGGCTTCTCGCTCTAAATGAGGAATACCATCGTCATCCATGTGAGCAACGACGGTGTCCCACGCGACAACTCCCTGCTTGTTCATCCGCATACGGAGGACCCAGCCGATGCGTTCTGGACCTTCGTCAAAGCCATCGAATACGAAGTTTCCAAGACTGTAGACAATCAATTTGCCTTTGTAGTATTCGACTTCTTGCGTGACGTGAGGATGAGCGCCCACGACGGCGTCCGCGCCTACGTCAATCATCATGCGTGCGAACTGTTTCTGCCGAGCGCTTGCAGGCTCCTGTTCCCAGCCCCAGTGCATGTAGGGAATCACCAGATCCGCACGGTGACGAGTGCGCGCGGAACGAATGTCGGCCAGCACTTGCTCGTCAACGCCCCAAGCGACTCCTGGCCAATCGGGACCGGCTTCGAATCCCCGTGGTTTGAACTCGTTGTAACCCAGCAGCGCGATCCTCAGTCCTTTAATCTCCAGAATGTAGGGCATGCGAGCGTGTGCGCAATCTCGACCGCCGCCGAAGTATTTGATCTGCTGTTTTTCGAGCAGATCGAGCTGCTCAAGGAATGCGGCATGGCCAAAATCGCCCGTGTGGTTGTTCGCCAGCGACACGATGCCAAAGTGACGCTTCAAGACAGGAAGGACTGACGGATGAGCGCGGAATGCGAAGGGCTTTTTAACTTCGTCTCCCTTGGTCGCGACGACACACTCGAGATTTCCGATCGTCGCATCGGCGGCACGCAACAGTTCGGCAAATTCATGGAACGGGTCGACGCCCCGCGCGATTGCTTTCCCCGGTAGATCGTCCAGCATGATGTCGCCAGCGTAGATTAATTGAAAATCGTTGGCGGTTGGCGCGACCGCATCGAGTGTCTCGGGTGCAACGGTCTGTTCCTGATCCGCCTCAATCGATTCTGGCGAACCGAGAGGCTTAATGCGGATCTTGCGGTATTGGGCCTCCGTCGGCTCTCCTCCGTGGATCTGTAGTCCAATGATCCCTCGCTTGGCGATCGATGGATCGGTTTCGGTGTAGTCGACTGTTTGCACTCCATTGACCCAGATTTCAATGTGTGAGCCCACGCAGCGAATGACCAGATCGTTCCATCCGTGAGGTCGAGCTGCTTTGGCGGCCGTCTCAGGGTTGGTCTCGACCAGAAACTTGTTGCGACGCGATTCGTCGTACAGCATTCCCCAGATAGGCCGATCGTTCATCGTGCCCATGTCGCACTGGTATCCGCTTACTTCATGATGCTTCGGAACTCGCTGGCTACGGAACTGGACGCCGGCGTTTTGACCATCGCCGCGAATTCGAGCCTGGAGACGCAATTCGAAATCGCCATACTGTTTCTTCGAGCAAAGAAACTCATTGTGTGCGATGGGCGTGTAAAGGTTTCCGGCGAAGATTGCACCATCCTCGACGCGAAACGTTCGCAAGTTGCCTTCCCAGCCATCCAGCGATTTTCCATCAAAAATCAACGTAAAGCCGGGCTCGACGACAAAGTCGTCTCCTAGCGTGATCGTAGTGAAGAGCAGGGCGAGAAAGATCGACGCAGGAAATCGACAAACGCTCATGGGGATGCACGCTCCGTGGCAGGTGAATTAGCTCGCTATTCGATTATGTGGGGTTCTTGTTTTGCGCTGTGACCCAGCACGAGACGTTACGTTACTTACTGTTCTTCAACAGTTCGACCATGGCTCGTCCCATCGCCTCGCCGACATCCATGTAGACTTCCGCTTTGCCGCCGTAGTGGCCATTGCCGCTGCCGCCTTGAGCCATGGGGTGGGTGTAGATCGTTGCGACGTTGCCGCGAAAGTCGGGATACTTGCCGCTCGCGCCGTCGACTGCGAGATGAGCATCGAGCACCAAGCCGGTCGGGCCGCTCGTCCCCTTTACGGCTTCCCCGAGCGTGCCACAGACAAACTTGGCATTCGGCGAGTTGAATTCCTTGCGCAGCGCCTTGATGAAAGCGACGAGGTTTTTCTCATAATGGGCGGCATGACCCGCATTGCCCGCGTCCCGCTCCCCTTGCCAGAAAAAGAATCCAGCGACCTCGTAGGACTTCGCGCCAGGGTAGTGCTTTTCGAGCTCTGACAGAGCCTTTTTGGCATCCCCAATGTCGAAATCCCACTGTTTGCCTGCATACCAGTCGATTGGTTTTCCCTTCTTGTCCACCCATGGCGCGGGTTCGGTCTGGAGCCCCTTCGCGGGATCCATCGCCCAGAACTCGGGCTTATCCTTGTAGCCCGCATACACCAGCTTTTGTTCCACGCCAGCCTTGTCTTTCGTGACGAACTCCGATCGCTCGCTGCCTGGCGGCAAGAGATCCCATCCCAGTGCTCGGTTGCCGATACAGCACTTGAGAATCATGACAGGCGAGTCAATCGCATCGCCCAGCGGATGTCCGATGCCGTATTCGGGGCCAACATTACCGCCCGACACCTTCATCCATTCATTGCGGAGCGGTCCTCTGCCCGACATGTATTGCACATAGCGAACATCTTTTCGCTCCGCCCATGCTCCCGCGTCGTCGACGAGATACTGGTACTTCTTCTTTTCCTTGACGGCATGCTCTAGCGAGATCTCGCTCCCCTTCACTTTGCCAAGCCCCACCATGTTCGACTGGCCGAGCAGAATGAACACCTGCACTGGTTTGGTCATGTCGGCAGGTTTGTCATCTGGCCGCGGAATCGACGGAGCGGCGTCTTGCGCAAACACGGCTGCCGATGTGAACGCCAAAGCGGCTGCAAGGATCACGGAGAAAGTAATGACGAGCTTCTTCACGGAGTCTCCTTTTGGGGTTTATTAGTCTTAGGCTTGGAAGGTGGTATTGAGATCATCGCGGCGGCTTGGACCCGAGTTTCTCAGCCATCAGCTTTTCGAACTGTGCATAACTGAGACGGTCAGAATTGTTCTTGCCGACGTAACGGAAGAGTTCTTTGCCCGAGCGATCGATGGCGACGAGCGCCGGGAAATGGACCGTCTGACCATGAAACTGATAACCGAAGGGAATGTTAAAGGCTTTAGCCAACTTCGCATCGGCGTCACGGTAGATGACCGGCAGTTGCTTTAGGTCCTTGGCATCGAGATGTGAAGCCCATTTCTTGATTTCCTCGGTGCTGTCAGGTTTGAGGAAGAGATGGATAACTTCCGGGTTGGCGGCTGACTTGGCGGCGTATTCGCGAGTGTGCTTGAGGCAAACGGGACATTCGGTCTTCAGCAAGAAGTGAAGAACGATGACTTGGCTCTTGGCTCCCGAAAGCTTGAACTTCGTACCGTGTGTTGGCGACTCCACCGTGAAGTCGGCGGGAGCCGCCGCAGAAACGGCCGCCAGTCCAAGAAGCAAGAACACGGGTAAGCGGCGCATGTTTTTCATGAACATAAGAGATCAGTTCCTGGATTGGACTTCGCGACTCATTTACGGCGAGGTGGACGGACGGTCCACGCAAACGCGAAAGCCGTATTCCGGCAACGCGTCCTTTTCACCAATCGAACGGCGGAATGCAACATGGCAGCCTTGTTGACCGCTTCGAAGGCCGCCGCCTCGCATCACTCGAACTCGCCCCGATTCCGGCCCTTGAGGATCATCAACGACTGTATTGCTTCTCTTGGCGTAGGCTTGTGCGTCGTGCCAATCTTGACACCACTCCCACACGTTGCCGTGTACATCGTAAAGGCCAAAGGGGTTGGGCGGCAGTTTTCCTACCGTATGAGAAATGCCATGCGAATTGGTTGCATACCACGCGTAGTTCGCCAACTTCTTGGGATCGTCGCCGTGAAACCAAGCCGTCGTCGTGCCTGCTCGACACGCCCACTCCCATTCGGCTTCGGTGGGCAAGCGATATCCGTTCCCCTTTTTCAGCGTGACCCGGTTGTTTGTTAACTCGTAGGCGGGGCTGCGCATTTCGTGGAGGCTCAGATTGTTGCAGAATGCCACTGCGGCGCGATAGGAGATCATCTCAACGGGAAATTGGCGGTTATCCTCATCCTTGAGCAGTTCTTTTCCTTCACCGCTTGGCGAAAAGTGCGAAGGATTCTCGCCCATGATCTGTTCGAACTGAGCTTGGGTGACTTCGAAGGCGCCCAAGTAAAACGCCTTCGTCAACCTTACTCGATGAGGTGGTGCGGAACTCAGGGCCATTTCTCGATGGATTGGGTCATCGGCCTGGGTTGCCCCGATCGCTTCCGCCTCTTTGAGGTCTAGGCCCATCGTGAACTCGCCGGGTGGGATCAGTTGAAACTTCATCCCAATCGAGTTGGTCAGTTCAGCGGGCGACTGCAAGTAGGTAGCCCAGGCTTCTTGTGACTTCTTGGCCTGGTCGGCGTCGAACGGGGCGATCGCGACTGCTGGCGTTTCTGATGAGGCAGATTTCATGGACCGACGGACAGAATCGATACTCAAGGCAACGCGAAAACCGTAATCGTGTAGAGTTCCCTTCGCGCCGATCGCTCGGCGAATCGCCGAGCGAAGATCTTGTTGACTGCTGCCTGAGCCGCCACCCCGCAAGACTCGCAGGTTTCCTTTTTCGGGGCCCTGAGGATCATCGGTGACGCGGTCTTTTCGTTCGGCATACGTTTGATGGCCGTGCCAATCCTGACACCATTCCCACACGTTGCCGTGCATGTCGTAGAGGCCAAAGGGATTGGCTCGCAATTGTCCCACCGCATTCGAAACGCGATTGGCGTTTGGCACATACCACGCGACTTCACTCAACTTTTGTCGATCGTCGCCGTTGACCCACAAAGTTAGTGTGCCCGCACGACAAGACCATTCCCATTCGGCTTCGGTGGGCAATCGATAACCGCTTCCCGACTGTATGGTCAATTGGTCGCCGGACAGAGAATAAACGGGTTGTTGTGATTCCTGCTGACTCAATTGGATGCAGAATGCGGCTGCATCGTTGAACGAGACCATTTCGACAGGAAACTGTCGAGTATCCTTGTCCTTAACGAGTTCTTTGCCGCCGCCCGTCGCGGAAAAGTGCGCCGGGTTAACGCCCATCACCTGTGCGTACTGGGCCTGGGTGACTTCATGAGTTCCCATGTAGAAAGGCTGGGTGAGTCTTACTTGGTGTGTGGGAGAGGCACTAGTTGCCATGACTCGGTAGGCCGGGTCTTTGGCGTTCAACTGAGCGATCGATTCGGCTTCGTTCAAAGGCATGCCCATGGTGAACTCGCCCGGCGGTACCAGCCGGAACTTCATGCCAATGGAGTTTGTGAATTCGCTCGGCAAACCCAAATGCTTGGCCCAAGCCGCCTGATACTCGCGCGCCTTCGCTTCGTCGAAAGGGGCTACTGCAAAGGTTGGTGCTGGGCTTGTAGGGACGGAAGAGGAAAGGCCCGTCGTGGTTGACGGTATGCGGTCTTTCGTTGGAGGCGTCTTGCCATTGCTCGCCTTACCTTGGATCGCCTTGCCATCGCTCACGTTGGCGACTACCTTGCCATCTTGCTGTAATTCGACCGTCGCCCCTTTCGGTGCGATGATTTCGGTAGTCGACCCATCGGGGTTGACGATCTTGATGACAATCACCCCGAGCAACACGAACAGCGCGGCTGATCCTCCTAGGACCAACAGCCCTAGCGAATTGCGCCGCTGCGGTGGCTTAGTTTGGGTTTGGGGATTCGAGGGAATTCGGAGATCAACTTGCGTTGCCGGTGTGGTCGATAGGGCAACCGTACCCGAGGTCGCAGGACTGGTTGACGTCCTTTCGTTTGGCGCGGACTCTAGATCGAGTAGAGGCATGTCGGCATTGTGGGTGAGAGACGCTTCGGGAGGGTGGAGCCGCGAGATTTCTTTCAGCCGGTTGGCAACCTCTGTCGCCGACGACAGTCGAGTGGAGGAATCCTTCTGCATCAGTTGGAGGTACAACTGATCAAGTTCGTCAGGCACATCGGATCGCAAATCGCGCAATCGAGGTGGTGATTCGAGGACGTGCCCCTTCATTTTTTGTCCCATCGTTGTATGGCGATCATCGCCAAAAGGCGCGCGACCAATGAGCAAGAAGAACAAGGTGCATCCTAATGCGTACAAGTCGGCACGATGGTCGACCGAGTTCATATCGTCCCACTGTTCGGGCGCCATGAAGTCGGGCGTGCCGAGCACTTGACCTGTTTGGGTTAATTGCCTGGCTTCGGGGCCATCAGCCTGCAATCGAGCTAGCCCCAGATCGAGTACCTTGACTTGCCCTTGATTCGTGAGCAGCAAGTTAGAAGGCTTGATATCTCGATGGATGAGGCCTTGAGCGTGCGCAGCCGCTAAGCCGAGGGCCGCCTGCCGGACCATCATGCAGGCGTCACCAATCGAGCGAGGTCCTCGCAGCTTGACGTATTTCGACAGGTCAACGCCTTCCACATACTCCATGACCAAGAAGTGTAGGCCGCCGACTTCACGCGCATCCATGGCGCGGACGACATGCGGGTGATCCAGCTTTCCCACGGCTCGCATCTCGCGTTCGAATCTTCGGACCGCCTCGGGGTCTTGCATGAGGTGCGGAGGAAGTACCTTGAGAGCGACAAATTTGTCGAGCTTGACGTGGCGGGCTTTCCATACGGCGCCCATTCCTCCTTCACCCAGTTTCTCCATCAATTCGTAGGTGTCGAATCGACTGCCGACTGCGAGTTGAGGAAGAGTCTTCTGGGATGCAGGCGTCGCCTGGGACCGTGCGTCTAATGCCATTGTCGCTTGATCTACTTGCTTTGACTGCGTGGCGGGCGACTCAGGCGATTGGCTAGGATCTTCCAGGCCGTGAGTTGAACTCGGTTCCGTCATAAAAGATCCACTCGAGGAGGCCGCAGAGAAGACGGACGCCTTTACTAGGCGTTCGCAGGGACGATAGTATAGAACAGCAAATGGCGGAATCCTACCATTGGACCCTTGATAATGAGCCGAGTGAGCGACCGTCGTCTGGGTGAATTGAAGCTCGAAAACCTCTTGCTGGACGGTGCGACTGGCACGGAACTAAATCGACGAGGTATCGACACTCGAGTGCCTTTGTGGTCGGCTCGAGCGTTGACTAGCGATCAAGGGCTTCAGACGCTGCGCCAGATTCATCGGGACTACTTGGATTCAGGCGCGACCGTTATCACGGCCAATACCTTTCGCACTCATCGTCGAGCCTTGGCGAACACCGGCTACGACTCGCAATCCTTGACACGACTTGCCGTGGAGGCTGCGAGAGATGCGATCGAGCAATGGGGAGGAATCGGACAAGTCGCCGGTTCCGTGGCGCCGCTGGAAGACTGTTATCGTCCCGACTTGGTTCCGTCCGAGAAAGCGTGTCGGGCTGAACATGCAGAGCGTCTCCAGCATCTCGCGGACGCTGGCGTGGACCTGATTTTGATCGAGACGATGAACTCGATACGCGAAGCGGTCATTGCGGCTCAGTTAGCAGTCGCGACTGGCCTGCCCACTTGGGTCTGTTTTGTCTGCGGCCAAGATGGGCGGATTCTGTCAGGCGAATCGCTCACCTTGGCTGCCGAATTCCTTCTGCCACTTGGGATCGAGGCAATGGGAGTGAACTGCGGCCCAGCCGATTCACTTGGGAAGCCGCTGACAGAGTTGCGTGCCATCTGTGGTCCGGAGTTTCCGTTGGTGGCCTATGGCAACATTGGCTACGCCGACGCGAAGGAGGGGTGGGTGAATACGGATGCTGTCGATCCTGAGGTCTACGTTCGGTACGCCGAACGTTGGCCCGCTCAGATTCTTGGGGGATGTTGCGGGACAACCCCGGCGCACATTCGCCGCCTTCACGATTGGCGGC
The DNA here is from genome assembly GCA_046349915.1 of Pirellulales bacterium. Lineage (GTDB taxonomy): Bacteria > Planctomycetota > Planctomycetia > Pirellulales > Pirellulaceae > CAIXSC01. Next base: position 117,133 of record JAXMBL010000007.1, read on the forward strand.
ATGGCCACGGTCGCCAAACCCGCTAAATCCCAGGCAATCGCCCGATTATTTCCGGGGAAACTCGTGCCATCGTTGTTGCCGCCCCATCTCCGACCCGTCATAACGATGAAACTTCTCTCGCGCGGAATCGAATAAAGGTGAGGCCATGAAGCGTCTGGTTGGTATTGCGATCATTGTTTTTTGTGTGGCTTCTTCCGCGGTCGCTGATGTGCCTCCACCGCCGCCGAAGTGGGGGTTCAAGCGAGTTCCGTACGAGAATGTGGTGAAGTGGGACAATGAAATCGAGGGCTATCGATTTTTTGCCTTTGAACGGTTAGGAATTGGCGGGGAAGAGAAGATTGGCGAGGAGTTGAAGCTTGGGAAGGAACCAAGTCCTCCGGTGCGAAGTTCCTCCTCTCCGTCTGTGCGAACTGGCATCGTCGCCGCTCCCGGCAAGTTGATGGAGGAACTTGGCTCCGTCGACAAACTCGCTGACCTGTTGAGTCGCGAGAACGAGGAGAAGTTCCCCGAGGGAGTTGTTGTATTTGAAACCTGGGGGGAGACCTACGACATCAAGTCGAGTGATCCTCGCTCGAAGGTTGTCAACGTGATTACCGTGTCGCCCGATGAAAAGGCGGGGGTGAAGTTCACTCAAGGGCTCGTCCCGCCGCCGACTCAGTCCTCGGGCGGTGGCGTCGCCAAATTGATGGGAGCGCCTCTAGCAACCATGTTCGCGGGGGGAGCTATCGCCATTGCCATGGCGATCTTGGGGTTGCGTTTTGTGCGAAAGAAGTGACCGTTTTTTCATCCGGCTGTCCAACTAAATTGAACAGCCTTAGCGATCATTGGAACGTCGCGGGTCACTCGGCTTGTTCGACGAACCATTGTGCGTCTTTCTTCTGAAGTCGAACGGCGTTGCTCCGCAAAACGATCTGCGGTGGCCGATTCTTCAATGCCTCAGTGCTCCATATTTCTCCAACGGAAACGGGGCCGTTCTCGCTGTACCCCTCGTGCTGACGTTCGGAAAAGACGGCTACCATTTCAATCTGTTGGGCATCCGCTGGCAACAAGGCAGCCAGCGAGTCGACTGCCATTTGCACGTTCCACGTCGTCCGCGACTTGGCAGGCGTTAGTTCGATGAATTTCTGAGTTCCACCTTCTCCCACGCCGCCGAGTGGTTCTTGCGTGACGGGTTTGCCATCGACCTTAAAGGCAAAGAGAAAGGGGAGCACATTCGTCCTGCGATGTTCGATCTCACGCTGGATGGCTCGATTACCCGCGGCAAGCGTCAGCGTCAACGTGAGAACGTGAGCCTTTTCGGCGGGCTTGGTCTCCTCCGCTTTCGTGTCGTCGGTGGGAACGTCTACTGCTTGGGGCGTGGCGTCGACCGCCAAGGTCAGCGCTGCACCTTGCTCGCTCTGTGGCAACTCTTCGATCGACTTCGGGTATTTTGGTTGCGAGGGAAGCTGATAAGCGGGTTCTCCTGCGGTCGCCTCTAGTTGCTGGGATGCCGCATGTTGCTTCATCCAAGCTTCGTAGTCCTCCCGCGACACTTCGCGGGGAAAACCCGTGAACCAGCGAGGCTGAGCGACGAGTCGCAAGATTTGTTTTTCCGCCGCCAATCGCTCGTCGGCGTGATAGACGTCGTCGCCGAGCGCGAAGAACGACGGCGATGTCGGCGACGAACTAGCGGAGGAGCTGCTGGAGCTGCTGGAGGCGACGTCCGTCGGAGGCGACCCGCAACCTAGGCACACGACTGCAAGCACAAGCCAGAGTTTTCGCATGGAGGCGACCTTGTCAAATAAAAGTCTAGGAAAACAGGCAATACGCCCGTTGAGCTTGCCAACGCTCAAAGGCCTTGAGAATTCAAGGAATCGAAAGAATGGACCTAGAGCCTTATCATTACTGCATTTTCGACAGCAATCCGCTCTTGATTGGCGAGATCGAAAAGTTGGACGACCGTGGAAGTGAAAAAGTTCCACTCGCAATCTAGGTCTCGCGATATTCCGTCTCGAAAACTGGAGAGTGACGCTGTCAGTTACTTGCAGCAGTAACGTAAGGCTCGATCGACCCGTTAGCTCGGCTTATCGGATAAGTCCAGCGGCGACTGATGATTAAATCCGTACTCCCGAGTCATACGTTCCTTGACTTCGTCTGAGGGCTCTCCATCCCCTGATTCGATGACCATCCCGAAGTCTGCCGGATAGAATAGACCTTTCCGCTGAGCCTCCATGAATTCCTCAAGCCGGTTTTGGCGGAGGGCGACGTAGGAGTAGACTTTTCGCCCCTCGGGCGACTCGCCACGTACAAGCAAAATGCAGACAGTCTTCTCTTCGATCACTCTTTGAGCTATCGACTTCTTGGCCATATGTCGTCTTGCGCTACTTATTCCCCGCACAGAAGGGGCAAGACTCGGGGGCGGCGGGGCGTGACAAATAGACCGCTCCGCGCACCATCGAGATGCCTCCCGTCAGCACGAGGCACCAGGCGGCCACGGCATAGAGGCGGCGGCGAGTCGCCATGCCCAGTAAAGAGCCGCCGTAACCAGTCGCGACCAGAATGGGGACGGTGCCAAGTCCGAAAATGGACATGGTGGCAGTACCGGTAACGAGGTCGCGCGTGCTGGCTGCGAGCGTCAGCATGCCGTACAGCAAGCCGCAGGGGAGCAGGCCTGTCAGTAGTCCCGCGAGAAACGCCGAAGTACGTCCCGGCATTCGCAAAAATCCGCCAAAGAAGGAGCTCGCCAAACAAGGCGGCGATCCCGCGGCGACTCCGCGTCGACGCAGAATGCCCGTCGCGGCCAGCCCTTGATACACTAGTACGGCGCCCGCTACCAAAGCCAGGATGGCCGAGAGGTGCACGGTCGACGGAATCGCTCGAGTCAAACGCCAACCGGCGAAACCCGCCGTTGCGCCTAACACGGAATAGGTGAACAGTCGACCGGCTGAATAGAGCACTTGGCGAATGAAGTTGTCGCGAGGCCCCGCCGCCGCGGCCCCGATACTCAATACAAACCCGCCGCACATGCCGACGCAATGAGCGGAGCCCAGCACTCCGGCGAGAAACAAGAAAGGCCATTCGAGCATGGAGGTATCCTAGGTTGATTCAATAGTGGCCGCGGAAACGGCGTATCGATCGAGGGAGTTCGAGGAAGCGGCTGCCAAGTCTGTCGTCAGACCGTCTGACATCTGGCTCTCCACGCTCTCCGTGCTCTCCGTGATGTCGCCTTCCAACGGTTCGCGTCCCAGTCGCAGCGAATTGCCGACCACAAGCAGACTGCTGACGGTCATGGCAACGGCGGCCAGGATGGGATTCAGCCAGCCAGCGGCCGCGATTGCGATGCCGACCGTGTTGTAGGCGAATGCCCAGAAGAGATTCCAACGAATCACGGCGTTCGTGCGGCGAGCCAATTGGACGAGCCAAGGAATTCGAGTCAGGTCATTGCCGAGGAGGCAGACGGACGCCGTGTGCCGAGATACATCCGTGCCGGCGGCGAGTGCGACCCCGACATCGGCGGCAGCGAGCGCAGGCGCATCATTGATTCCATCGCCCACCATTACCACTCGTCCTCGCCCTCGCGACGACTCGACCCAAACCAACTTGTCTTCGGGCAACTGATCACCGTGAACTGGTATTCCCAGTTGTTCGGCGAGACGATTCGCGCGAGCCGCGCGGTCGCCGGTCAAGACTTCAACGCACAGTCCTTGACGAACCAGCCACTCGACGCATTTTCCCGCGCTGGGGCGAATGGACTCGGCAAAGCGAATCACTCCTCGTGGACGTCCGCCCCAGGCCACTCCGACCCAAGGTCCCTCGGGTGCAGGCTCGATTGAACCGAGATCAACCGCGCACTCGGGGAGAGATTCACGCAGCAGTCGCGGGCTTCCCACAATCGTCTCGCCGCCATTCGCGTCAACGCCAATCAAGCCACGACCGGGTAGTGTTCGAGTTTGAGCTGTGGGAATGATGTGCACGTTGCGTCGTCGCGCTTCCTCGACGATGGCTGCCGATAAGGGATGATTCGAAGCCTGAGCCACCGTGGCCGCGCGAGCGATTACCTGCTCGACCGATTCGCCGTCGCTTACCACCACCTCACAGACTCGCGGCGAGCCGGTGGTGAGAGTACCCGTCTTGTCGAATCCAAACACGGCCGCGTGGGCCAGTTTGTCGAGCGTGTCGCCGTCGCGAATCAGGACATGATTCCGAGCGGCTCGGCCCACGGCGGCCCAGAGCGCCATCGGAGTCGCCAACCCCAGGGCGCAGGGGCAAGCAATCACCACGACTGCCAACGCGGCCAGTAGTCCTTCGGCCAATCCCGAGCGATAGCCGTGCCAGGCGAAGGTTGTGGCGGCGATGACAAGCACCGTGGGGAAGAACCAAGTGGAGATCTTCACAGCCAGTCGCTGATAGTGATCGTCACGGGCAACCGCTCGCGCCACCGCCGTGATGATGCGTTGCATGGTCCCTTCGTCCGATGCGCCGGCGGCGACAACGACAAGTTCGCCGTCGAGATTCAGCGTGCCGCTATAAACCATGTCGCCCGGCTGCTTCACCACCGGTTCGCTTTCACCAGTCACCGCCTGTTGATCGATCGAGCCGCTGCCTCGTTCCACAGTCGCGTCAACCGGGATCCGGTCTCCAGCGAGCAGCCGCAGGCGGTCCCCGGCTTTGACGGATGCTCGCGACACTAGTTCTTCACCGCCGGTTGTCAGCAGCCGGACCTCATCGGGCAAGAGCTTCTGCAATGAGCGGAGAGCGGCCGTTGTTTGCAATTTGCCTTGGGCCTCGAGCCATCGCCCTAGCGTCACGGCCACCAGCACCATGCACGTGACCTCGAAATAGACGTGTCCTTCATCGCGAATCACGGAGGCGACCGAATAGGCATACGCCGCGACCACGCCCGCCACCAATAAGCCGCTCATGGAGGGAGTGCCGCGGCGCAACTCGGCCAACGCATCTTCGACCAGCGGCCCCGCCAATAGCAAGAGAACGGGCGTGGCGAACAACAGACAAATGTAGCGACCGATGTCGTAAAAGGTCGCGGCGGCCGCGGAAGGGGGAACACCCTCTTGCGTCCATAGATACATCGTGAACGCCATGACGTTCATCGTAAAGAACAGAGAGAGTCCCAGGCGGACCATCAGGCCGCGAGCCTGTCCCGCGTCCCCCGTCGCTCGCGTGATCGACGCTGCAAACCGGCAACCTTGGCAACAGTAGACGGGCTGTGATTCGTCGCTCTGGAGCGATAGTGCCGTGTCCGGCGCGGAAGCTGAGCTGCCTGTGGGATGGTTGTTCAACACCGGCGAGCACGCAGGCGAACAATACACGGGCAAGCCACAGTAGTCGCAGGCCAAGTGAGTAGTGGCTTGACTCAACACGGGATTGGTCTGGTCGCGACCGAGCGATTCACCGTCGAGGGCTGGCATGCGGAGAAATTCCTCGCGTCGAGCGGGCCGCCTACCGTTCCACGCCTACTGCTTCTGAAACAACTCAACTTGGAGCGCCGGAAACAAGTACACGATAGTGTAGTAGAACGTGAAGATCCAGAAGCCGATCCAGATCAAACGGACATACCACGGAATCTCGTTTCCGGTGTAATCGTGGTGTTGATGTTCGACTTCTGGCGGTTGGTAGTCGGGATTGGACATGGATCTAGTTCCAGAAATGTTCTATGGATTCGCTCGCCATCTGCGGGCGGCGTCCCATGGGAAAGTCAGTGTTTATCGCGATTCACGAGCTCGCTGGTTCAGCAGTTCCTCTTGTTCGAGCATCGCCAGCTTGGGACGCTCGACGTCATGGAACATGCCGTTGGAGGTCGCCCAAATCAGCATGCACAGGAAACCAAGGCTGGCGAGCAGATAGTTCAAGATCGGAGCGATCGCAAACTCACCGCCCGGCTCGCCTCGAAACACCTGCACCAGTTCGTAGAACTTCCCCACGAACCCATACATGCTGGGGATGAGAATCATGACGGCGAACAGCATTGTGATGCGCCATTGCAATCGCGACTCGCGAACAGCTCGCGACGTGCTCGCCGAGGAGGAGGCCGAAGTCTTCGAGGTCTTTTCCATCGCAGTATTGGTCGCAGGCGAGTTCATAGTTGACGAATCCCCAATCAAAGGGAGTTGGCGTTGGAAGCACACAGACACGGAACAAATCGAGGAACGTCAAATCAAGAAGAGCAAGCCATTCCTTTTTCACCCTTCCCTCTTCACCCTTCACCCTTCTTCCTTCTTCATTCCTCGTTCTTCATCTCGCGCTGTTCTTCATAGTACGGATAGCTGGGAAGCCAAGAGCCGAGCCACTGGACGTAGGTGATTAACGCGAGTCCACGACGATTGGGCTTGTCTGGCGAGCCATCGAACATCCACGGGTATTCGGGCATGACGGAATCGGTCGAGACCATTTTGGGTTTGTAGAAGTGGACGGAATGCCAATCGTTGCTGCGACGGCCGCCTTCACGGCTCAAGTCCGGACCAACTCGGCGAGTTCCAAAGAGCACGGGACGTTGAAGTTCGTTCTGGTACTCTTTCGTTTCCGAGACGGGGCCCCAACGTAGCGACTCGTTGGAGACGGGGCGAATGAACTGGCTGTGGCAGTGCCAGCAACCTTCGCCCACGTAGATCTGTCGTCCCAACCGCAAGGCGGCCGCACAGTTTTCCTCGTTCGCTTCGCCGAAGTACTTTTGGAATTGTTCTGGATAGCGTTCGCTAAGGTCGCGGAATTGCGTCATGATCCGCGGCTTCACCAACTCCTCGACCGTCTCTTCCTTAAGGTCTTTGTACATCAGCATGGGCACGAGGCCGTTGCCGAGGAAAGCGAGTGCGAAGAAGGCGATTCCCGCGATGAACACGATACCCGTTTTGCTCTCAAACATGTCTCTACTCGTTGGTCAGTGGATGCGAGTTCCTCGCATCGCCGGTATGGAGCGATGCTGAACGTGTTCGTTGGTTAGGCAGTGGCAGCTCTTTTCACTCGACGCCCTTCGGTTGCAGGCGCGTTTCCGTTCACGGTCCGGTAGAGGTTGACGAGGAAGCAAAGGAAGCCGCTGAAAATGGCCAAGCCCGCGAAGACGCGAGTCACCCAAAATGGATACGATCCTTGCGTGGAGGCTTCCCAAGGTTGCAGCGACGCCCAGTAATAGCCTTGGAAGAGTCCGGCGAAGGTGAGATCGAGGAACATGATGAAGACGCCCGAGGCCGACAGCCAGAAGTGCCACTCGCACAATCGGCGGCTGTACCAATCGCGTTTCAACAGCCGCGGAAACAGGTAAGTCATCATGCCGAAGATCCACTGCGTGAAGACGCCGAACATCACCAGATGCGCGTGGCCCACGACCCAGTCGGTGAAGTGAATCAGTTTTTGGAAGGTGAGGGTCACTTGCAGAGCGCACTGGAAGCAGGTGATGAAGTACAGGACCATGCCGGTGTAGAACCAGCGAATCGGCAGGTTGTCGATCATGATGCGGCTCTGGCCCCAGAGCGTCCCCAGGAAGTTGATCACCACCGTCGCCACGACCAATTCGACCGCAATTGTGGAAATCACGGCGCCGTACTGGAGGAACATCGGGATGGGCGTGTACAGGAAGTGATGGATGCCTTGCAGGGGATAGAAGAACGCCAGTCCCCAGAAGCCGACGAGCGAGAGGCCGTGGCTCCAGATCGGCTTTTTCAGCATGATCGGCACGAAGTAGTACATCAGGCCCCAGCCCAGAGGCGTCACAAAAAGGCCGACGAGGTCGTGAATGAAGAGACCGCCGATGGCGCCAGCGCTTGTTCCGCCCACCGCATATTCGGGCAATAGGTTGCCCATGGCGTAGGTCAAGAATGTCCACACGAAGGCCGCCATGAAGTACCACAGCGTGACGTACATCGGCCCCTTGGATTTGGCGATAGGAACCATCCAATTGAAGGCCAGCAGAGCGAGTCCGACGAGTGCGATCGGGTCGATCCAGAACGGCGTCTCGCCCCACTCCAGTCCTTGAGCTCCCAGGTTAAAGGCCAATCCCGTCTTCTTGCTCATCTCGGCGACCCAGGCAGAATCCTGCAAGGAGGGGCCAAAGATAATGCCGGCCGCGGTGGCCAGCACGATGGCTTGCCAGGCGAAGAAGATGAAGTAGGCGATCTTCCGGCTCGCGCACGGTTGGAAGGTGAGCCGAGGAATGGCCCAATGCAACACACCGAGGAACGCATTGGCGAGAAAGCCGTATGCCACCGCGTTCGTGTGAATCATGCGCCACCGTCCGGCCGACATGATCTCGAGGCCATTCAGTGGGTTCCAGTGGACCAGTTGCAGCGCCACCAGGATGCCGCCCAGCATGGAAATCAGCAGGAAGGTCAGCGCGGCGTAGAAGAACCACCGCACTAATCGCTCGTCAACCAAATCTTCGGGACGGGGTACTTCCGTCGTCGTCGCCGTTGCGCTCATGGAATCTCCGCTCATTCGACTCTTGTCGGGTATCTCTTTCGGTTCAAGACGTCGCCTTGGCCGACTCGACTCGATAGGGCTCGTAAAGGCCCCAGGGGTAAACGAGTGCTTGCGTCCAACCAAACACCAGGTGAGTGAGTGCCGCGATGTGCGGCGGGATCTCGGTCACTATCCAGTTGCCGCCAAACAGCAGCGGTTGCAGCCACGACAACACCACGTAGTAGTTCACGATCCAGACCGCGATGGCCAACACCGATGCGATGGCCATGCGTTTGCCCAAGCTGGCCCCCGCCGCGTACTTGGTCAGCACGACATGGAACAAGATGCCCAGCAGCATGCCGGTGCCGATGTACAAGCAACAGCCAATCGCCAGCGCCAGGCCGCCGTTCTCCATCAAGTCCGCCTCCATCGCCCGCTTGCCCATGCCAAACGTGAGATAGATTTGGATCAGCTTGAGCGGAGGCAGTCCGACTGCTAATGCACCAATGACATTGAAAAACAAACTGGTCAACGCCCCGGCGATTCCCAGGAAAAAGCCGGCTGTCGCATAGTAGGAGAGGTAATAGCCCGAGGTTCGCCAGTCGGCTTCTCCGCCTGCCTTCGCCTGAGCCAGTTCTTCTTCCAGCCGCGCTACTCGGCTGCGCAATTCTTCCAGCTCGCGCGTTTTCGCCGCGCGTGTCGACTTATCCATGATTCAGCTCTCCCCGCCGCTCGAGTTCTGATCCGCCTTCGACCCGCTGGCGCCGTCAGCCGCCGGCTTCTCCGCCGCGGGCTTTTCCTCCGTTGGCTTTGCATCCGCGGGCTTTTCAGCTGCTGGTTTGTCGTCCGGTTTGTCCGCGGGTTTCTCTTCCGGTTTTTGAGTGGCCGGCTCGGACGGCTTGTCGCTGGGTGTTTCCGCCGGCTTGGCGTCCGCTGGTTTTTCTTCCGCGGGCTTTTCTTCAGCCGGCTTTGGCTCGGACGGTTTCTCCGCGGGGTCGGTCGCGGGCGGTTCGGCGGCCGGTTTCTCGGCCGCTGGCGATTCGGTTGCTGGCGGCGTTTCCGTCGCCGGCGTCTCGGCGCCAGGAGTCGGCAAGCTCTTGATGGTCTCTTCGATCAAGTCGAGTGGAATGGGTTCGCCATCCACGATGCTGGTGACGAAGTGCACCAAGTGCCAGATTGTCTGCGAGCGTTGCTCGAGCGTTTCGCCGCGAGTTTCGTCGGGCGTATTGAACGCGGGCATGGGCGTGCCGTTGATGCCCGAGAAGATGCGACGGTAGATATCGATGGGGCGTCGTCCGCCATGCAGCATGCCGGACGTCAAGTCCGCGGCGAAGGCGGTTCGACCCCAATCGTCTTTACCAACGTTGAACGCCTTGTTGCCTCGACCATCATTCCCGTGACACTTGTAGCAGTTGAGTTGTACGAAAGCCTGGGCGCCGAGCGCGACGGTTTCGGGCGTCTTCAAGGGTTCGGTTGTCAAGGGATTGACGACTTGCGAGGCGGCTTCGACCCACGATTCGTGTAATTGAGTGGCGAAGGCGGCCGCGGTTTCCTCGGGGAAGTCGTCTGCTTCCTCGAGTTCATTCTCCGCCTCGCGCATCATCTGCAGTTCCATCTCGCCGCGGCTGGCCAGCACCATCACATAGCCGATCACCGCTTCCAACTCGTCGTCCGGCAGCCAGCGGAACGAGGGCATCGAGGTACCCTTGGCGCCACGCCGAATAATGCGGACAAGATCTTCTCGCCGCGGCTTATAACCCCGTGGAGTCGAGTTGAATTTGAAGCGTCCCAGGCGATAGTCGCGCGGCGGTGGGTTTAAGTACTTACCGGCTGGACCTTGGCCATCGCCCGTGGTGCCGTGGCAGGGAGCGCACTGAGTGGTATAGACCGCCGCTCCCAGCTTCAGAACCGACCGATTCCAGTCAGGATGGTCCTTCAGCTTGATCTTGCTCGGCGGTTCAGCGGCAGTCGATTCGCCGCCCCCATTCGTCTCGCCCGACTCGCTGGCCGCTTCTTCGGGGGCCGCTTCCTCGGGCGCTGCTTCTTCGGGTGCAGGGAGCAGATACCGAGGATTACTGGGCGTGCCAAAGTAGGCTTCCAGATACTTGGCGATCTGCTCTTGATGCTTCTGGGGTAGTTTCTCGAGCTCCTCCCGCGGCGTGTACGCCAAATCGGGTTGTCGGGAGCAGCCGACCGACAGCAGAGTCATTGCGACTCCGGTCGTAAGCAAACGCACGACGCCACTGATTGCTGGTTTTTCCATCGTCCTCACTCTTGGGACTTAAACGGCCGAACTGATCGACCTCGTTTCTTCGCGTCACGAACATTCGTAACCAACGCGAAGTACACCGTCTCCCTGAAACGCGTTTGGACGCGTCTGCGGCCGTTAGAGCATTCCGCGTGCCAAGCCATGGAATCACACGTTGAGCAGCTGTGAAGTTCCGTGTGCGAACCGCCCCGTTGCAAGTTTGGCTCAGACTTCTCGCGGGCGTCTAAGGACGGGTTGACGCCAATCGTGCGAGAAAAGCGGCGTGAATTGGCACGGTCGGACTGAAGAAGTTCCGGAGTCTCGTCGCTCAAGAAGATGCGTCATCGACGACCCGCAACGCAGTGGCCTGCGCGGATGGGTTGGGGCGCCCGCGTGCAGGAGCGCGCGGCAGCGCGTGCGGCGTGCGAATTGTCACACTTCCGCAGCAGCTAATGCTTCCAGAAGAAAATCGCCATGAGGTCCACGATAAAGCAAATCACCACGGCGACCTCAAGCCAGAGCATTCTGCGCTCGTACACATCCGACTGAATCACCCCATACACTTGGTCCAACTGACCCAATCGATGCTCGACGCTCTGCTGCCATTGCCCCAAGTGAAATCGCTCGTGGGCGCCCAGATATAATCGAGCCAAATACCAGTCGCCGAAGAACTTGGTGATGTGCGTGACCTCATCCGCCAGTTTGGCGGCGTCGACTCGGAAACGCCGGAGCCAATGGAGCATTCCCACAGGACCTCCCCACCAGACCGAGCGAGCGTGTTCCAAGTCGCGGTAGGCGCGATCCAGATGGCGATCGAGCCGTTCGTCCATCACCCGGAATTCCTCCAGTTGGACATTCGCGAGTTCCAGGACGTAGAGTACATCTTCAAAATAGCCGTCCAAATCGACGACCAGCGAGGCATCCCAATCGATCACTACCAGATCTCGTTGGCCAAACGAACGGCGGATGCGCAACGATTCGTCGATCTGTTGATCGCTCAGTTCGCCGGTGGGGTGTTCGGCGAGCAAAGTAGCGATCTCGCGACGCTGGGCGGCAAACCAGGCTTCCGCGGTCGAGTTGCCGGGCAGATCCCCCAGGCAAAAAACCGTGTAAGCTTCGGGTTGCGACGGAACGCTGGAGCGAACCAACGCCGACCCTAAACTCTCGCAAACCTCGGCGCACAAACGGCGGGCCAAGTGATCCAACGAGTCGCCAGATTCTAGTACGGGGCGATGGTAGGGGTGTAGTTCCTTGAGCGAGTGAATATGGAAAGGCGCATGCATCGAGATGCTGACGACGCCCACCTCGTAGACACGGACGACGATGCGAAGGGCCTGGCCTTGCAGCCGAGCTTCTCGAGTCGGTTCAACGGTGAGAGCTCGATAGAATGGTGAGTCGCGCGGAAACGAATGACTGGCCCGAGGCTCGAACGGGGCGGTCGGAGTCGCCAGGATTTCACGGACTTCGTTCGTCGCAATCTCGTTCGCGACATCGAACGCATAGAAGTATACGGCTTCGCCGCGCATAGGGTTACCCACGGAATCGAGATGGCTTGCGTCCTCCCAAACTCAGCTGAGGCTGCCGGACCGTCGAGAACGTGGCCGAGGCGGCTAGCGCGCAAAAAAAAGGAACGCCTTGAGCGTTCCCCTCATTCCCCCTGAGCCCCGAGCCATGTGGTTCGGTCGATCATTCCCCGTTGGCAGGATGTGACGGTCGGACCGATGGGCTTCCGACACTGGTCACCACGTAAGAGGCGAAAACGAACCGCCACCCGAGGCTCCCTTCTGACACTGTCTAGCCATTAGATCCAAACCTCGCTTTCGGAAAGACTGTCGAGAGGAGCGAACCGGCGGGTGATCGGCCCCGATGTCGGTCTCTTTTCTCTCAACCTTTTCCCTTCCACGCTTATCTACGCAGCGAAACGTCGTAAGGTTCATTGGCGAGTCGCGATTTTTTATTTCGACATCGATTCTCGCAGTTGTTTATGGCAGTTGACGCAGCTGATCGTGAGTTGAGTGAAGGCGAGCGAGGCGCCATCGACGTTCTCTTTTTCGGCCTGTCGCAGCAGTTCTTCGGTGGCGTCCTGGAAGATTTGTAGCTGAGTGCGATAGCCGGGCGTGCGTCCCCGCACAAAGCCTTCGATGCGGCTGAGCGCCTTCATCGACGAAGCGTTCTTCGCGATCCGGTCGTAGTCCGCTTCGGCGATTCCACCCAGAATCTGTTGGGCGTAGTCGAGTTTCTTTTTCATCCAAATCGTGTTGGGTGGAGCGGCCTCGTCCGCGTCCTGCGGGGCCGGTTGGGCGGCATCCGCCGAGGTGGGCGACGCGGCGGGCGACGCGGCAGGAGATTTCGCCGCGTTGGAGGGTTTATCGGGAGGAGCGGCCAACGCCGCCGACGCGGCTAGTATCACGAAAGTCGCCACATAGATGATTTCTAGCGGCGCCACAAGGAACTTAAGGGACGGACGCATGGCAACCTCCCGCGAGCATACCGCTCGCCGTTATTCGACTCGCAGCGTGTAGGATAAGGCGCCAATCGCCTCGCCCTTTTTCGCCGACTTATAAGCCTCGTGACAGAGGACGCACTTGTCGAGCACCACGGGGATGGGAGTCGCCATGCGCAGCACTCGACCTCCCTCTCGTTTCTCTACGCGTTCCACCGTCGCCTCGCCCATCTTCAGCCGTCTGATCGCTTCTTTTTCGAAGTCGTCTCGCGGCGAATTCTCGTCATCATAGGGCGATCCGGTAGCGTCAAGCAACCGGATGTCGTGATGCCCCTTCTTGCGCATGGCGTCGAAGAGGGCTTGGGCGGCGGAGCCTGCCGATAGATCAGTCTCTTTTTGAACGTATTTGTCCGTGATCAGGACGACGGCCGTTTTGTAGAGATCGTCCAGCATCAGCACCTGCTTTCGAGTTCGGGCGACGGCCGCGTCCCCCGCACTCTTATCGGCAGAATCCGCCTTCGCGGACGACTGCGTCGTCGGCTCCTCCGCGCGAAGATTGCAGTCGGCAAAGTACCCGCCAATTGCCACGCTCGCCAGAATCAATCCGCCAACGACCTGTGTCGGCGCTCGCCGCTTGCCACCGCGATTCTGCAACAGTCTCCAATTCATCGCCGCCTCCGTAGATACCGTGAAAAAACTCGCCTGGACGCTCGCAGTGGCCGCCTAGTCCACCGCGGGGAAGGTCAACCGACGTCGGTCGGCAGTTAAACCTTCCTTCTGGATATGAATGTCCAGATGTGATGAATCTAGCCGCTGATGGCGGCCAAGGCAAGTCAACTCGCCGTGCGAGGAGATTTCGTGTTGACTTTGAGCGTCTGTATCCTAGACTGATAACCGTGCGCGTCTTATGAAAGGACGCGTGAGAGCCGAGAAGGCTCATGACCTTGAGTCGCTCTAAGTCGCGCGGAATCGCCTGAATCAGAACGGTATTGAGCGGACGGCGAGTGGCGTGGTCGATCAAGTAATGCTTGCCTCGAGTTGTGGGCTGGCGTCTTCGCGGAGCGAAGATTTCGAGGCGATAAGCGGCGAGGGACGCCGCGGCTGGTGGTGCGTTCCGATGTGACGTCTGCATGGGAACGGCATCGATAGTCGTAAAGGATCTTGCGGTTTTTTGGAGGAGGTCGAAACATGGCGTCGTTCTCAACACTTCCCGACACGCTCCCCGAAGCCGGCGCCGATGCCGAAATTGCTCGTAGCGCCGAGCTCAGGCTCCAGGCTGGCGCCTATCCTGTCTTGAAGAATGTCGTCTGCGAGTGCACTGCGGGACGCTTGGTGCTCACCGGCGCCGTGGGCTCGTACTACTTGAAGCAAATGGCACAGACTCTGGTTGCCCGTATTCCTGGCGTCGAACAGGTGGATAACCAGTTGGAAGTTCTCAGCGTGCGCTAGAGGGCTTGGGTCCAGGCGAAGCGGCCTGCGAGCCCCAATCGAGACAACGGTCGTGACTCGAACAGGTCGCCGATCCGTGGTCATCGCTGGTCGGGCAGCGAATCAAAGCCCGAGAGACAGACGAGTCGTCTTGGTAGATTGTGTTTGTCGAGGGGGGGAATTAAGTATGACGCTTGAGCAACGTTCGATACTAGTCGCTGGTCCCGATCCCGATCTGCTCGACTTAATCGCGAGCCGGCTGACTCCACTTGGAATTCGTGTTCGACGAGCGCATAGCTTGTTCGAGGCCATGGCCTACGCGGAGCGTGAAGCGTTCGACTTGGCGGTCGTCGATCAGGATTTGCCAGCCGTTGGCGATGTGTCGCTGGTGGCGAGATTGGCTGATGCTCCATCGCCCGTGCGAGTCATCGTGTTGGTCGATCCCTTGCGTACGACCAGTTACGAGCGAGCGGTGGAAAGCGGCGCCTATCGTTGCCTTCCGCGATCGCGATCTTGGCGCGAATTGGAGCATGCCGTCGAGGAAGCGCTGGAGTCGCGCTCGCCGCTAACCCTGCAGACTGGCGCATCTGTCTAGTGCTGAGCGCAGCAGTCTAGGATTGGGGGTTCGTTTGGATTGCGACTACGACGGACTTTCAGTCCGTCGTATTGCTCAGCGGCGCCGCTACGCTGTCCAGCCGAGCGAGTGGGCGGCACTTCCAAGCAGACCTTCGGTAGTGCGATCGTGTGACGCTCGACTGGACTGCTTCGGTGCGGAGGCCGGTTCTTGTCGGTCAGGCAATCGGCATCCCCTGTTTCAACAACTCGGGCCGGTCGATGATCGGAAACCAGTTCCTATCCGTGTCATTGGTCCGATCCGTGGTAGACCGACTTCTGTATCTAACCGCCATGAGCTCGCCGCACCCGGCGCCGCCCCTATCGGTGCGACTCGATTTTTTGGGATAGGTGGAGGGGAGGACTTGAGGTAGACTCTCGCTGGCGTGATGGTGCCCCGAAGTGGTCGCAGGACGCGGCCATGCACCTCCGGCTTTTTGCCAAGAGGTCCGAGCATGGAAGCTCGACAGTTTTCCGCTTTTCGCCGCGCTCTCGTTCTTGGGCTCGTGAGTGTGGCCTGCGGTAGTACCGCGGGGGCTGCGATCGCCGCCAGCTACCGAACTCCCCATTTTATCGTGAGCGCCCCCACGGCGGAGTATGCTCGCGAAGTCGGCGAGACGGCCGAGCGATTGCGGCGCGAGTTAGCCGAGGAGTGGCTGGGGCGGGAGTTGCCGCCTTGGCGCGACATTTGTCCCATTGAAGTCGTTCCAGCCAACGGGGCCGGCGGGGTTACCCAGTTCTATTTCGATCGCGGGCAACCCTATGGCTGGACGATGCGAGTGCAGGGGTCGCGTGAGCGAGTTCTGGACAGTGTTCTCCCGCACGAGATTACTCATACGGTCTTCGCGACTCATTTCGGTCGTCCTTTACCTCGTTGGGCCGACGAAGGGGCCTGTACGACAACCGAGGACGTCAGTGAGCGGCGTAAGCAAGAGAAACTGCTGAACGACTTCCTGCGGACAAACCGGGGAATCCCGTTCAATCGCATGTTTGAAATGACCGAGTACCCGAGTGATGTGCTGCCGCTTTACGCTCAAGGTTACTCGTTGGCCCGATTCCTCATCGCATTAGAGGGAAAACCGCGGTTTGTGGCGTTTGTGGGCGAGGGGCTCAAGACGAAGAATTGGGCAGCGGCGATCCAGCGCAACTACGGTTTTCATGACCTCTCTGACTTGCAAGTCCGCTGGAATCGCTGGGTGGCGAAGGGGGCCGACGAACGAGTCGCGGCACGCTTCGGACCAGAAAAGCTGGCGGCGAATCCGACGGCGATTGCGGCGGTGAACGCACCGACGACCTCGCTGCCCAATCCCGCGACCTCCACCACGCCTCTGACCGTCTTGCCAGTATCGAACTCGACCGTCGAACCCCAGTCTCCCGGGATGAGCTACTACGCTCGTCTGCGCGACGAACATCGATTGGCTCATCCCGAATTGATGGCATCCAGGCAGGAGCAGAGCGATAAACCCTCGCGTCTTCGAGCAGTCGGTCAGCCAGTCGGCGGAGTGCCGCGGATGCCAGCGAGCCCCGCCATTCATGCGGCTCGACCTCAGCCTCCACAACCTGCCCAACAGGTGATCATTGAGTGGAGTCGCCCCACGTCTCAGACATTCCTACGGTAGACGCTCGCACTTTGTCGCAATGACAAAAAAAGCGCGACGGACTTTGGTTCCGTCGTGCAGAGCCGGCTAGATCCGAACGGGAAGTCCATTTCGCGAATGGACGAACCCGACTGTGTTACCGACGTCGCATGCGGTTTCGAAACTCATCTTGAGTTTCGCGAACGAAAACGAACGGAGCTCCCAGCATCTCCTCGCTCTTGGCTCGCTGTTCCGCGGTCATCACTCGCTGGATTCGCGCACGTCCCTCCGCCATGATTCGCTCGACCGCTTGTTGAAGTTCCTTTTCGGTGGCTTCTTGTTGAGCCTTGATCGCGGCCTCCTGGTCCGGCGTGTATTCCAAGTTTGAAATAAACTCGGGACTCGTGAAGACTCGCAAGTTTCCACCAGGATATCGCATCTGAATCGCTAACTGTCGCATGCGGATTCGCTGATGCGGCAGCAATTCATTCTCGACGTCACGATGAGTCTGAACATGGATTCGGACCATCTTTTCTTGCATTTGTTGAATGTTTGGCTGCACTCCGGGCGTGAGGCGACTGGCTAGATTCAGTTGCTGTTGCGCGGATCGAAGGCGTTGCGTCAGGTTATCGATCTGTTCGTCGATAAGCCCAAGTTCACTCATGACATCCTTGCGAAATAGAAACTGCTCCAGAACCATCACCGGGACTACATCCATGTTCGGGTCGCTTGTTTTTCCGCCAGGCGCTTGCTGGCCAGGCGCTTGCTGGCCGAGCGGCAACTGCCCGATGGATGCCTGGCCCCCTGCTCCTTGGCCGAGCGGCAGACGCCCGCGAGCGGGCTGCGGCGACACGGGTAGACCGATCGCTCGCGGCGAGGGAGACGCTGTCCCGTCCGACCTCAGCGGCCCTTGGTTGGTTGGAGCAGGCGTAGTTGGAGCAGGCGTAGTTGGAGTGGGCGTAGTTGGAGTGGGCGTAGTTGGAGTTGGCGCGGTTGCCGCCGAGTTCGGCGCGAGATCGCTCGCCTGAGCCCATACATTGGCAGACGAACCAGGTGCACTGGCGATGAACACGCTGGCGACCGTGCCGACGATTGCGCTAAAGGCGCGTAGTTTCGTCAACGCGCCAACAGCGCGTTGTGGGGAGACGCGGGGAGTTTGCATGATTTAATCCGGGAGGGGAGGTGTCCGGATGGGGAAGTGTTCGCTCAGACTGTCGTTAGGGACCGCCAATCGTTTCGTCCGACGTTACCTGAATGGGTTCGCCGTTGGCGTTGAAGCCCAGGGAGTACGTTGTCTTGACGATCTGCTGGCCTGTGGGGAGATAGGTGTAGTTGGTGATATACCCAATTTGAATACCGGGCATCGTTGAACTCCACTCGAGCTCGGACTCTTGGGTGACTGCTCCAATCGAATTCCAGAATCGACCGCTCGCCTGGAAAATGCTCGACGTGCCCCAATCCGCATCGACAGGCGCCGCGCCAGGGGGGGCAGCGGCAGGCTTCGTGACATAGTACATCCTGTTCTCATGCACCAAGTCGTTACTGAAGATGTACTCAAACCAAGGAGTCGTAGTCTTCTCGACGGTTTGGTAGTCGACGTCCTTGTTCACGTCCGAACTCCCAGTCACGTCCACGAGAATCCAGTCGATCCCGATGCATTGATAGCCAAAGTGGCGAGTGCCAAAGTGGGTTGTCTCGTCAATGGTGCCAATGGAGAAGTTCGGATCTTCGGGGATCGGAGTGAGGTTGCTGATTGTCGTCGACTCCATCCACGTTTCCGTAATGATCTTGTAGTTCGGTCCTACCAACGCGACAGAAATGAAGGGGTCCATTTCGGTGCCCAGTGGCATCGGAGGCGGCATGATGCCCGAGCCATCAAGGCCCCCTTCAAAGAACGGTGGGTCTTCCATGGGGGGCGTGTCCATGGGGGGCGTGTCCATGGGGGGCGTGTCCATGGGGGGTGGCATGTCCATGGGTGGCATGTCCATGGGTGGCATGTCCATGGGTGGCATGTCCATGGGGGGGGGCGGTGGCGGATCCATCGGTGGAGTGTCCATGGGAGGCATCGTCATCGGCGGCGGATCCATCGGTGGAGTGTCCATCGGTGGAGTGTCCATGGGAGGCGGATCCATGGGAGGCGGATCCATGGGAGGCATCGGAGGCATGCCTTCCATCTGAGCCAACACTGTCGCTGGCGCCATCACGACGGCGCTCACTGCCAGACTGCTCACTGCCAGACTGCTCACTGATATGGCGCCCGTAAGCGACATCGCCGTAAAAGCCATTACCGTTTTCAGGGTTGCTGCCTTCTTCAGACGAGCTAATCCCGAGAGAAGGACACGCGTGACGGGGAACGTCACGACTCTACGCTGTGCCAAACTGGGAGAGACAGCCATGGCGATTCAGTCCTGTTACACTGGGGAGGGGGACCGTTTCAAGGACAACGCAGCTCATGGAGATCGGGGAGTCGAGCCACATTACCGAAAAGCTAAACTGTGCCGATTCTTCCTGTCAATCGGTCGGATGCAGTGGTCGCCTCATACCTAAGTGTGGGGGTGTGTCTTGGTTTTGGCAAGGTTTAGCCGACAATTTTCACTTTTTTGTGTCTGGGATCGCGTTTTCGGACGCTGAGGGGCAGGATCGACATGTTGCAGATTCGAGTAGGGATACAGCTAGCCAGTCTTCGCAAGCCATTCGCGCAAGCCATCCGTGCGGCCAAACAACTGGGGGCCGAGGCGGTCGAAATCGATGCTCGAGGCGAAATCAATGCGCAGGCGTTGTCCGGCACCGGACGGCGTCACATTCGCAAGATGCTCGACGACTTGCAACTCAAGGTCTCCGCGGTCTCCTTCCGAACTCGGCGAGGCTATAACGTGCGCGATGAGTTGGACCGGCGTGTCGAAGCGACTCGCGAAGCCATGCAACTGGCCTACGACCTCGGGGCTCACTACGTCATCAATCAAATTGGCAAAGTTCCGGCTCAACCCGATGGCGATGCGTGGAATCTCTTGATCGAAGTGTTGGCGGATCTCGGGCGGTTTGGCTTGCGAGTTGGGGCGTCGCTCGCGGCGGAGACGGGGAGCGAAGATGGGCCGGAACTCGCCAAATTGATCGCCGCGTTGCCTCCTGGTGCGCTGCATGTGAATTTCGACGCGGGGAACCTGATCGTCAATGGTTTCTCGGCCAGCGATTCGGTGCGAGCCTTGGCGTCTCACGTGCGGCATGTGCACGCGACCGATGCCGTGCGAGATCTCGGCCGCGGTCGAGGGCTCGATGTTCCCCTGGGACACGGTTCCGCCGACTATTCTGAGATCCTCGCCGTGCTTGAAGAGCAGCAGTATCAGGGGTATTTGACGGTCGAGCGCGAGTCGGCGGCCAATCCACTCGTGGAAATTGCCCAGGCCGTGGAGTACCTTCGTCGCTTGTAACGTGCGTCGATCACGCTCGTCGCTTTGTATCGCGTTTTTTCCTTTTCGACCTACTCGTGGAGTCGCCTTGTGAAATCTCCTGAAAGCTCGCTTGCCTCGGCGGCAATGGACTCGTTGGATCGTCGGCGTCTACTGCGGCTCTCCGCGCAAGCGGTTGTCGCCACGAGCCTCTTTCCCCTTGTCACGACTCGTTCCACTGGAGCCGCTCCCATGACGGAAATCCCCATCATCGATACTCATCAGCACCTTTGGGATATTGAAAAATTCAAACTTCCCTGGTTGTCCTCGGCGCCGGCGCTCGCGAAGAGCCACGTGACAAGCGACTACCTGGAGGCGGTCAAGGGATTGCCGGTCGTCAAGGCGGTCTACATGGAAGTCGATGTCGACCCTTCGCAGCAGGTCATGGAAGCGGAGCACTTGATTGAATTGAGTCGAACTCCGGCCAATCTGACGGTAGGCGCCGTCATTTCGGGACGGCCTGCCAGCGAGGGGTTTGCGAAGTACATCGAACGTTACCGAGACAATTCGGTCATCAAGGGGGTGCGCCAAGTCCTGCACGTGCCGGAAACACCACCGGGAACCTGTACTCGCCCCGAGTACATTCGCGGCGTGCGACTCCTGGGTGAAATCGGCAAGAGCTTCGACTTGTGCATGCGGCCGACCGACTTGGGAGACGCCATTAAGTTGGTCGATGCTTGCCCAGAGACTCGTTTCATCCTCGATCACTGCGGCAACGGCGACCCACAAGCTTTCTTCCAGCCTAACGACGCTCGGCGGAAGGAAGAGCCGCAACACGAAGTCGCTCCCTGGAAGCGTGATATCGAAGCATTGGCAGCCCGGAAGAATGTGGTGTGCAAGATCTCGGGCATCATCGCTCGAGCAGTCAAAGGAAGCTGGTCGTCCGCCGACCTGGCGCCCATCATCAATCACTGTCTCGACGCCTTTGGCCCGGATCGAGTAATTTTCGGGAGTGACTGGCCCGTGTGCACGCTTGTCGCCTCCTACCGCGACTGGGTCGTCGCGTTGCGAGAGATCATCGCCGAACGACCCGCGGCCGACCAACGAAAGTTGCTTCACGACAACGCGGCCCGACTCTACAAGGTTTAACTCGCATCGCTGCTTTTCCAACTCGCGCTTGGCCAGCTTGTGCGTTTCCAGCTCGCGTTCGTCTTGGCCGACGAACGCGTGAGTCCGGCGGCCTTAACGCGGCACTCGTTGTCGGAGTGTGAAGTAGGCCTCGGCGGGATGGAATTCAACTCCCGCCGCGGTCATCCCGCGCAGGCGAAATTCATAGACGTAGCCCTCCCGCGCGGGGGCGGCGAGTTCAAGGCGCACCGTCCGGCCATCGTCCGCAAGCATCGCTCGAGTCACTCGTTCGTCGCGTCGTTCCAAATCGGGGCCGCCATAGGCTGGCGTCGATTCGCGTCGATACGACGAAACCGCATAGTGAGTCGTCTCGACGGCAAGCGGTTGAGCGATCGGTTGCGTGAAGGCGATCTCGAAGCCATCGCCGTGCGAACGAACCTCGGCAATCCCAGCGGGAAGTTGCTGGGGATCGAAACGCAGGCGTACGAGTTCGCCCAGGTTATTGCCGCCTCCCCAACCACTGTCGCGAATGCCGCCCACATACAAGTCTCCTCGGGGAGAAACGGCGCAGGTGATCGGTCCCAAAAGCCACTCGCCGCCCCGCGGTTCATCGTAAGTCAGTGGGTAGACGGCGCCCTGGAAGGTATCCCCCGCCTTCTGCAAACTCATACGCACCAGACGCCTCGTATCGTACTCGCAGCCGACGAAGTGACCTGTGAAGGGGCCGAATGCGGGAGTTGTCTGGCCCGAGGCGCTGGGGGCATCCAGCAGGCAGATGCCGTTCACGCTCCGGGTCCAAGGATGAGGAATTGCGATCGCGGGCGGCTCCGCGGGCGGCCGGAAGTCGGGACGTTGTTCCAGCGAGTTGATGAATCCGTAACGCAGCCCCGGCCGCACATGATTCAGTTCGTTGAAAGGATTGTAATTGCCTTGATTGTCGGTCACGAATAGATCGCCCTGGCGATTGCGAGCGAGTCCCATGGGGAAGCGATGGCCCGCGGTTACCGTTTCCACCAGGAAGGGGCGATTCTCGCCGACGCCGCCCGCGGGAGGCGTCAGGTGAATCACGGCCCCGCGGAGCTTCCCGGCGACTGGGGAACGTTTGTCTTGCTGGCAAGCCAACCCCGAGAAGTACCCTCCCGCGCCGTCGGGCACGAGTCCCACGGTCCAATCGTGATAGTCGGTCGTGTGTCCCCAGCCTGACGCGACCGTCATCACTCGGTCCGCTCGCCCATCGCGATCGTCATCCCACAATCGCAGCACGGCGTATTTGGTGGCGACATCGATCGCGTCGCCAGCCGCCGCGACGCCATACGGCGCCGCCAACTCGTCGCTAAACACTTGCCATTGATCCTCGAGTTCATCTCCATCGGAGTCCCTCGCCAAGAGAACTCGTCCCTTGAGCGACGCGACAATTAGTTCACCCGTGGGACGCCAAGCGAGCGCCGTGGGCATCGGGCGTTCATCCAGCGGCAGGCGATGCGTCGTGAATCCAGGCGCGACCGGTAAACGAGTCGGCTTGTATGTGGTCGTTACCGCGGAGTCCTTCATCGGCACGACCGGATGAAATTGATCGTTGGCCAGCGTCGTCCGATAGACAAGCTCAAGCGAGAGCGGCTTTGTCGAGTCGGCAATAGGGATCAAGGCGGAGCCGTCCGCATCCCACTGGATTCCTGGAGTCGCCCACTCCAGTGTTGCCACTCCATCATCCAACCGCAGTCTCTTCCCCGCATCCACCACGGTCGCTTCGCGAGCACGCATCGCATGCAGGGCGCGGAAACGCAGACGCGAGCCCGGAGCGAGCCCCGACACCTGCACACTGCGACGGAAGCCGCCGGGTTGGGTCAGCGAGTCGAACGAAAGAGGAGCAAACGTTTGCGTGACTCGAATGCCGGGGCTGGACGAATCACCTGGGAACCGCAGGCGGTGCGTGAATTCCAGGCCGCCATCGACATGTCGCCACTGATCAACCTCGGTGGGGAACTGCCCCGAGCGTGCGCCGTCCGCCAAAGGGACTTGCCGCTCTCCCTGGACTTCGAGCAGGAATTCGGCGCCGTCTTCCAGGGATGTCGCCTGGGACCTCAAAAGGTCGACTCCTGCCGCCTCCCAGTGCCAGCTCTTCCCTTTGGTACGCTGTCTCGCGGTATCTCCGAGCGACCAACGAGCGATGCGCAATTGTTCGAGGTCGAACAAAATATTCTGGCGATTGCCCAGGCCGATCAGCAGCGGCTTCAGCCACACGCGTCCGTCGGCTTGAACGACGTCCGTGATCAGTTCGGCGCGGTCGCGTCGCTCGGGGAGTCCCGACAGACGCAGCGTCTGAACGGGGTTGGGTTCGGGCGGGACAAAGTCGGGAAGATTCAACGCGTGCCATACCGCCGCCAATTGGGCGTCGAGTTGTTCGTAGAGCGTTCCGCGCACGGCGATTTGGACGGAAGGCATCTCCATGCGAGGCACGATGCGAGCGGGGTTGCGCACCCACCGATCAAACCACTCGCTGCGAATCCGCTGCCCCACCAGCGATAGATCGGGCCCGCGGGCATTCAACGGCGCCGGGGGAGGCTGGACCGATCCCACGGAATGGCAACTCGTGCAGCCAAATCCATCGGGCGTCACCAAGCGGCCGCCTGTCGTGCGAATGGCGAGTTCGGAGAGCCCCAGCGACTCGCGGTTCGCAATGTGCGATGCGCGAGCCTCGACGGGCGCTCCCGCGGGAACTCGATCCTGATCGACGAGGTGAGCAACGACGGCGGAGACTTCCGAATCTTGCCACGGAAAGCGTGGCATCCGCACCGCCAGCCATGGTCGCCGCGAGGCTCCCGATCGACGGATGGCGGCCTCGAGCGCCGAGTCGTGTAGTTTGTCGCCGACATGGGTCAACGGTGGAGGCGAGAGCGCCGGGAGAAGCGGCGCCAGCTCGGGTGAATGTCGCACCACTTCCGCAGCCACGCCACTCAACCCGCCTTGATCGTTGCGAGCATGGCAGAAGAGGCAGTGATTCTCTTGGAGAAGATTGTGGCCCGCTGGCGTCGGTTGCAGACGAGCCATGCTCGCGGCCAATGGACTATCCAATCCCCGAAAGAGCACGCGAATTGCTCGCTGGTCTGTTTCCGCCAAGCGGTAGCCGGGCCGACTTCCCTCTTGGTTGGGTTCCTGTAAACACGAAGCGTCCCAGCGACTGGCTTGCGACAGCACGGGGGCTGCGCGTCGTCGATCGACATCAAGGCCAGGGCCCGCATGGCAGGTCACGCATCCTCGGCTAATGAACAGCTGTTTACCCCGCTCCACGCGGCCTTCAAGCGGAACGCTATTCGCGGCGGGCTTGGCGGACGAGGAGGCTGGAATCGCTTCCAACGCGAGAGCGATGCTGTTTCGTTCGAGCGGGGTGAGTTCCATCATAGGCATGCGGTGAGATCGCTGCACCGCCGCGGGATCAGCGAGCCAGCGTTCTACAAATCCTCTCGGACGTTTAGCCGCCAAGTGAGTGAGGTCGCCGCCATCGAATAAATCGCTTGTTCCCAGTCCTTGATGTCGATGACAAGCCAGGCAGCCAACGGATCGAATCAACGTCAGCCCTCGTTCGCTCGATGGTCGCTCGGGCGCGGGCGCCTTGCCTTTGGGCGGATTCGCGGGGCGCTGGCTCGACGCGGGATTGTTCGTGGACGTAGGAGTTGGCGGAGATGAAGCGGGAGCTTGCGAATTGGTCGTGGGCGATGGGGCTGGGACGTCTATCGCCAAATAGGCTGCCAAATCATCGATCTGCGTCGACTCGAGCGCGAAATGGGGCATGCGGCGAACGCGTGGGTCGGTGGTCGCCGCGGCGCGCGGGTCGTTCGCGACGCCGGCAGCAGCCAGATGCGCGACAAACCACGAACGATGAAGGCACCCGGATAGTTTCTCAAGCGACGGGGCGCGGAGCGGCGCGACCGATCGCTGCAAAGCCGTCGCGTGGCACGCTTCGCACCGCAACGCTCGAACCAATTCGGCGCCCCGTTGAGCCAGCATGGCTGGCGTTGATTCGCGGTCATGCACGAGAAAACGAGCGGGAATCGGCTCGAGTGTGAATTGAGGGCCAGTCCAATACACTGCAATGCGATTGCCTGCTTCTTCCGAGGAGTGTTCGATGGTCAATGCATGTCGATCAAAATCGAGTGCCAAGGGACCGCTGATCGACCAACTCGGCCGCGCCGACGAAGCTTCGATGACTTGCGAGTTGTTCAGGGTGATACGCGTGCGACCCGACGCGAAGACCGCCAGTCGATGGGGCCCCGGTTGCTGCACCCACAAACGACCTTGCCACTGAATGCGATGACCGCCGGCGGCCAGTCGAGGATCGATTTCAGGAAGGCTGCCGGCGAACGTGGGAGCAGAGTCGACACGCGATACTTCTTGTCCGCGTTGATCGGTATATAGAGCGACGAGCCCCGGCCGATAGGGATTCTCGTCGTCCTCTTCATCGGCTCGTGCCGCCCCTCGCTGTTCCTGCCCCAGGAGGAACCCAAGCATGAGGAGCACGCCATAGGAAACGCTCCGCAACCAACGGCACGATGGGCCGCATGGCGCCCATTCCTCCCGATTCGCCGGATGTCTCATGAACGCTTTCCTTTTTTCGCGCGAGCGGCGACGCGGGTCGACTTCTTGACGACTTTTACGGGCTTACTCTTCGCGGGCTTTTTCAGGGCGGGCTTTTTTTGGGCGGGCTTTTTTGGGGCGGACTTCTGGCTCGCAGCTTTCGCCGCGGGCTTCTTGGCGGCTTTCTGGTGAGACGCTCCTTTGCTAGGAGTCTTTTTCGCGGAGGACTGTTTGGCCGTGGATGCCGGAGCTGTCGATTTCGCTCGCTTGGTCGAGGGCTTGGCCGATCGTTTGGTTGGGACTCGCGGTGTTGACTCAACGCTCGGCTCGCTGGCCGACTCGACGCTCTTCTCGGCGTTCTGCTCACCCGCGGCAAGTTCCTGTAGGGACGGAGCGGTCGGTGGTAAGCCAGGCGGGACTTTCGAGGCGAGGTCCACGATGATCGAATCGATTTCGGCGGCGCTGAACTTCATATGCGCCGCGACGATGGCGAACAACTGTTTTTCGACGTCTTGCAGGCGGCCGTCCGCGGCCATGATGCTGAGCATGTCGCGCAACAGCTCTTCGCGCTCGGAGCGTCTACGCGGAATTTCGAATTCGCCCGGGTGTTCCAGCGAGCGGTTCACGGCAATCGCGAATTGATGGTCGCTGAGTCCCCATTCGCGAGCTCGCTGCGAGAGGAACTTGACTTCGCGTTCAGACAGGCTGCCATCCGCCGTCGCGACCGACAAAAGATTAACGAAACGATGTAAACGGTCCACGACGCGTCTCCAAGGTGTAGTGAGTTGGGGCGAGTTGAATGTCCATGGTACGCAATCCCGCGGCGCGAACC
The DNA here is from genome assembly GCA_046349915.1 of Pirellulales bacterium. Classification (GTDB taxonomy): domain Bacteria; phylum Planctomycetota; class Planctomycetia; order Pirellulales; family Pirellulaceae; genus CAIXSC01. Next base: position 143,744 of record JAXMBL010000007.1, read on the forward strand.
GAGCGGGTCGGGATAATCACGTGCCAATTTGGCAGAGACGAACCTGAACTTCGCGACTGGCGGATGTCGGTATAGCGTATGTTTTTGTTTTAAGTTGTTTGATGTCAGTTGTTTGTGTTTTTTCTGCTGGGGCTGACTGCGCATTGGCACGCACTTTGCTTCTATGGGTAGGCAACGTGCGGCACTGACGATTGGCGGACGGTCAGCTGGTTCGCGGACAAGTGTTCAAACGTTGATGGCGACGCAAGTTCCGTCGACATCCTCCTTTTCCTAAGCAACGAAACCAGCGCCATCCAGAGGGAGTGACCATCATGGCTCAAGGCGAGAAAATCATTGGCATTGATTTGGGCACCACCAACTCCGTCGTATCGATCATGGAGGGGAGCGAGCCCAAGGTGATCGCGAACGCGGAAGGAAATCGCCTGACGCCGAGCGTGGTGGCGTTCAACGATCGTGGGGAAACCTTGGTCGGCGAGCCGGCGAAGCGGCAAGCGGTGACCAATCCCACTCGCACCATCTACTCAATCAAGCGCTTCATGGGGCGCCGACACAACGAAGTTGAGTCGGAAGAGAAGATGGTTCCGTACAAGGTGACCGGCGGCGCGGCCGACTATGTCAAGGTCCGCGTGGGCGATCGCGAGATGACGCCGCAGGAGATTTCGGCCAAGGTGTTGACGAAGCTGAAGGAAGCGGCTGAGTCGTACTTGGGACACAAGGTGAACAAAGCGGTCATCACGGTTCCCGCCTATTTCAACGACGCGCAGCGGCAAGCGACCAAGGACGCCGGCCAGATCGCGGGCTTGGAAGTGGCTCGTATCATCAACGAACCGACCGCCGCGGCGCTCGCGTATGGGCTCGACAAGAAGAAGGACGAGAAGATCGTCGTGTTCGACTTGGGCGGCGGTACGTTTGACGTCTCGGTGCTGCAAGTCGCCGGCAGCGGCGATGACGGTTCGGAGACGAAAGTGTTCGAGGTGATCAGCACGAATGGCGACACGCACCTGGGCGGCGACGACTTCGACTTGGAACTGATCAACTACGTGGCGGATCAATTCAAACGTGACAATGGCATCGACCTCCGGAAGGATGTCATGGCGTTGCAGCGGTTGCAGGAAGCGTGCGAGAAAGCGAAGAAAGAGCTGAGCTCGCTTCCGCAAACCGACATCAGCCTGCCGTTCATCACGGCCGATGCGTCGGGTCCCAAGCACTTGCAAGTGACCATTACGCGGGCCAAGTTCGAGGAGATTTCGGATCATCTGATCGAACGTTGCCGCAAGCCGGTAGTTCAAGCGCTGAAGGATGCGAAGCTCAATCCGTCGGAAATCGATGAGGTGGTGCTCGTCGGCGGATCGACTCGTATTCCCAAAGTGCAAAAGCTGGTGCGAGACATCTTCGGCAAGGAGCCGCACAAGGGTGTGAATCCCGACGAAGTGGTAGCGGTGGGCGCCGCGATTCAAGGGAGCGTGCTGTCGGGCGATCGCAAGGATCTGCTGTTGCTCGACGTGACGCCGCTCACCTTGGGCATCGAAACCGAGGGACGAGTGATGACGGCGTTGGTCGAACGCAACACCACGATTCCCGTGGAGAAGAAGAAGGTCTTCAGCACGGCGTCGGACAATCAGACGGCGGTGACCGTGCGTGTTTTCCAAGGCGAGCGACCGATGGCCGAGGACAATCGGTTGTTGGGCGAGTTCAACTTGGAAGGCCTGCCGCCGGCGCCGCGTGGCGTGCCGCAAATCGAGGTAAAATTCGACATCGATCAGAACGGCATTCTGCACGTGACGGCGAAAGATCTGGGCACTCGAAAAGAAGCGACAGTTCGCATCGAGCAATCGTCGGGGCTGTCCGAGTCGGAGATCGAGCGGATGCGAAAAGACGCCGAATCGCATGCCGCTGAAGACAAGAAGCGACGCGAGTTGGCCGAATTGCGGAATCAGTCGGACCAGATGTGCTATCAGCTCGAAAAGCTGATGAAGGAACATGCCGACAAGCTGCGAGATTCGGACAAGGAACCGCTGGAAAAGGCGATCGCCAAGACGAAGGAGGTTGCGAAAACCGACGATGTCGAGGCGATTCGCGCCGCGGTGAACGAACTCGAACAAGCTTCGCATGCGTTCAGCAAGCAGTTGTACGAGAAGAATGCGGCCGCTGGCGGGGACGCGGCGGGAGCGTCCGCCGAGGGGGCCAAGCCCGCGGATGACGCCATCGACGCCGAATTCGAGGTGAAGAAGGATTAGTTTGGTCGTCGCCGCCAAGCATGGAGAGCATCCCTCGGTAGTACGAACCTTCTGGTCAGTCTCCGAGGGACTCGAATTCGCAGGCGCGCGGCGATCTTGAACTAGACGAACGTCCGCAAGGACTCGAGTGAGAAAGATACGCAGGGGTGGAGTCCGCGCGGGGAGACCGCGTGAACTCCACCCCGTTTTTTTGACGGGAGGGTGCGATCATGAACTTTCGCTTCGACAAACTGACCATCAAGGCCCAAGAGGCCGTCTCGGGCGCCCAGCAGCTCGCGGGCGAACGCGGACATCCGGAATTGGAACCGCTGCATTTGCTGGCGCTGTTGGTCGCTGAAAGCGACGGCGTGGTGCGACCGGTGCTCGAGCGGATCGGGGCGCCGGTTCCGCAATTGAAGAAGTTGATCGACGCCGAGTTGGATCGCAAGCCGAAGGTGTCGGGAGGGGCCACGCCCCAGCCTAACGCCGCTTGCCGCCAAGTGTTGGAAGCGGCCGCGAAAGAAGCCGGGGCGATGAAGGATGAATTCGTTTCCACGGAACATCTTTTGATCGCTCTCACCAAAGTTGACTCGACCGCCAAAAATCTGCTGCAAATGCATGGCGTGCGCGAGTCCGACGTTCGCTCGGCACTGCTGACGGTTCGTGGGTCGGCGCGAGTCACGGACCAGACTCCGGAGGACAAATACCAGTCGCTGCGCAAGTTCGGCATCGATCTGGTCGAACGCGCCAGCCAGGGGAAACTTGATCCGGTGATCGGACGCGATCAAGAGATCCGTCGAGTGATTCAAGTGTTGTCGCGCCGCACGAAAAACAATCCCGTGCTGATCGGCGAGCCAGGCGTCGGCAAGACGGCGATTGCCGAAGGTTTGGCTCTACGGATCGTCCAGGGAGACGTGCCGCAAAGTCTCAAGGACAAGCGAGTGATTTCGCTCGACCTCGGCGCGCTCGTCGCGGGCACGAAGTTCCGCGGCGAATTCGAAGAGCGCCTGAAAGCCGTGCTGCGCGAGGTGCAAGAAGCGGAAGGGCGGATCATTCTGTTCATGGATGAACTACACACCGTGGTCGGGGCCGGCAAAGCCGAGGGGGGCGCTGACGCCGCGAATTTGCTCAAACCCGCGCTCGCTCGGGGCGAGTTGCGTTGCGTGGGGGCGACGACCCTGGACGAATACCGCCAGCACATCGAAAAGGATGCTGCGCTCGAGCGTCGGTTCCAGCCGGTGTACGTCGGCGAACCGTCAGTCGAAGATACCATCACGATTCTGCGGGGCATCAAGAGTCGCTATGAACAGCATCACGGCGTGAAGATTCGCGACGGGGCGCTCGTCGCCGCGGCTCGACTCTCGCAACGCTACATCACCGACCGCTTTTTGCCCGACAAGGCGATCGACTTGGTCGATGAGGCGGCTAGCCGGCTGGCCATGGAATTGGAAAGCGTTCCCACGGAAATCGACGAAGTGCAACGTCGCCTGCGACAGCTGGAACTGGCCGCTCGCCAGCTGGCCGAGGAGTCCGAGTCGTCGGCACGTGACCAGTTGTCCGAGATCGAAGCCGAGATCACGGAGCAGAAACGGACGTTAGCGAGCCTGCGTGAGCAATGGGAAGCGGAGAAACTCGGGCTGGGCGATGTCCAAAAGGTGCGACAAGATCTCGATCGCGTCGATCTTGAATTCTCCCAACTCGAAAAGTCGATCAAGGACAATCAGTCCGCGGGGTTGCCCGTGAGTGAACGCGACTTCCAGAAGTTGTACGAACTGGATGTGCAGCGGCGGCAGTTGCGCAAGCGGATCGAGGCGGAGGCCGAAGCGGACGGCAAGCAAGCCTCGGAACGCCGCCTGCTGCGCCAGGAAGTGACGGAAGAAGAAATCGCGACGGTCGTCAGTGCCTGGACGGGGATTCCCGTAACTCGCATGCTCGAAACCGAACGCGCGAAGCTGCTGGTCCTGGAGGATCGCATCCATCAGCGGTTGGTCGGACAGGACGAGGCGGTGGAGGCGGTGGCGAACGCCGTGCGACGCAGCCGCAGCGGCCTGCAAGACCCTCGCCGTCCCATCGGCTCGTTCCTGTTCCTCGGCCCCACCGGCGTGGGCAAGACGGAACTCTGCAAGGCACTCGCCGAAGTCATGTTCGACGACGAGAACGCACTGGTGCGGATCGACATGAGCGAATTCATGGAGCGACATACGGTCAGTCGACTGATCGGCGCGCCGCCAGGCTATGTCGGGTATGAAGAGGGAGGCAAGTTGACCGAGGCCGTGCGACGACGCCCTTATAGCGTGATCCTGCTGGACGAAATCGAGAAGGCTCACCGCGACGTGTTCAACATTCTCCTCCAAGTGCTCGACGATGGTCGCTTAACCGACAATCACGGCAATACGGTGGACTTTACCAACACGATTGTGGTGATGACGAGCAATTTGGGGAGTCAGGCGATTCAGCGCATCTCCCAAGAAGGCGGGGCGGAAGAGGAAATGCGCGACGCGGTAGGCGAAGCGTTGCGTTCCGCGTTCTTGCCCGAGTTCCTGAACCGGATTGACGAAACGCTGATTTTCCATCCGCTGCGTCGCGAGCAAATCGGACGGATCGTGCAACTCCAGTTGAAACGACTCTCCGATCAGCTCGCACAGCAAGGGGTATCGCTCGAGGTCACGCCCAGCGCTCTCTCGGCGATCGCCCAGGAAGGCTACGATCCGACCTATGGCGCCAGGCCGTTGAAGCGAGTGGTGCAGCAGCGGATTCAGAACCCGCTGGCTACGGAACTGCTCCGCGGAACGATTCGCGAAGGAAGCGGAGTGCGAGTGGACCATCATGAGGATGGTTTCACGTTCGAGCCGTTTGTGCCGGGGCAAGCGAACGTCGCAACAACGCCTGCGTGACATTGGACAGCCAGATGAAGCCGCGGTGGAATGTCTAGGCATTCCACCGCGGCTGCCTTATTGGAAACGTGGCGCCAGCTTGTCAACGATCAAGCGACCAATGTTCAGCGACGAGGTGGCCGCGGGCGAAGGCGCATTGCATACATGCACCGCTCGCGGTTGCTCCAAAATCAGAAAGTCGTCCACCAGCTGACCTGTGGGCGCCAAGGCCTGAGCGCGCACGCCCGCTCGCGCGGGGATCAAATCCGCCGACTTGACGTCGGGGACCAACCGTTGCAACGCTCGGACGAACGCCGCCTTGCTCCACGAACGCCACATCTCGCCCAAGCCCTCGCGCCAGCAGCGAGCGGCCAGTCGCAAGAACCCCGGATAGCTGAGCGACTCGAAGAGGTCTTTCAGATTGACGTCGGTCTTGCGGTATCCCTCGCGAGCAAATGCGAGCACGGCGTTGGGGCCGCATTCCACGCCGCCGTCGATCATGCGAGTGAAGTGGACGCCGAGGAAAGGAAAGGCCGGGTCGGGAACAGGATAGATCAGGTTGCGGCACAAATCATGCGACTCAGGTCGAATGTCATAATACTCGCCGCGAAATGGGACGATCCTCGAATCAAGTTGCTGGCCGGCTCGACGCGCGACGCGATCACTGTGCAAGCCCGCGCAGGTGACTAACTGAGCGGCCGTGAAAATGCCGTCAGTTGTCTTTACTTCGACATGTCCCGCGTGAGTCGTTATCGCTTCGACGCGAGTGCCGGTGAGTACTCGGCTCGATCCGCTCGCCACCAATTCGGCCAGCTTCTCGGTCACTCGTCGGTAATTGACGATGCCCGCTTCCGGGACATGGATCGCTCGCACTCCCGCCGCGTGCGGTTCGAGTTCGCGGAGGCGAGTGGCGTTGATCAGTTCGCAACGTACGCCATTTTGTTGGCCGCGCTCAAAAATCGCCCGCAGCCGAGTCTCTTCCCGCTCGTCGACCGCCACAATCACCTTGCCGCAGATGTCGTGCGGAATGTCGTGCTGACGACAGAACGCTTCCATCGCCAGTTTGCCCGCGCGACAGTTGGTGGCACGCAGCGAGCCTGGCTTGTAGTAGATGCCCGAATGCAAGACGCCCGAATTATGCCCAGTCTGATGGAAGCCAACACTCGCTTCCTTCTCGAGGACCAGCACCGAACGGTCCGGGAATCGGTCAAGTAACTGATGGGCGGTCGCGAGTCCCACGATCCCCCCACCCACGACGATCACATCCGCGTCAGGAATCACACTCTGCTCCGCTGGTCATTGGTCATTGGTCATTGGTCATTCGTCATTGGTCATTCGTCATTCGTCATTGGTCATTCGTCATTCGTCATTGGTCATTCGTCATTGGTCATTGGTCATTCGTTGGGCGCGGCTCGCTCGCTTCCTCAGTTAGTTTGAGGGGGCTTCCTTCAAATTAACCTCAACCCCTGAGATGTCCAACTCCCACTCTCTCCAGATCCCCCCCTCAGTGACCAGGAGCCAACAACCAACAACCAACAACCAATGACCAATGACCAATGACGAATGACCAATGACGAATGACCAATGACGAATGACCAATGACGAATGACGAATGACCAATGACCAATGACGAATGACCAATGACCAATGACCAAACCTCACGCCATCTTAATCAGTGAGTCGCCGAATTTTGGGCGCCCATTTTGCCTAGAGTCCCGGCGCAGGGTAAATGAGGGCTGAAATCCGCCTTCAGTCAGATGGGAAGGCTCTGTAGACTACGCACCCCGAAAATGACCGAGGAGCGGAATTGTGGTTCGAATCTTGAAACTCACCCTCTGGACCTTCGTCATCGTCATGGCGACTCGTGCGGCAGCGCAGGCGCCGAGTTTGGCGTCGTCGCCCGGTTATTCACGTGCCACCACGGGATCGCCCAATGCGACTCCGTATGGAGGCTATGGGGGGAGTGGTGATGTCGGATCGGGGCAGCCTATTTCGAGTTACTTGAATCCTGGAGTGACGGGACCGGCGGGCTCGCCCTTGACGGGGGCTCCCATGCCTGGCGCCCCCATGACGGGATCGGCCACGACGGTCGAGCCGATATCGCCGCACTTGGATTTGGACTCGTACCTGTCGCCCTCGGGTTATTTCGGCGACGAGTGGACGTGGCAGTTGATGCCATCCAGCTTGATTTACAAGTCGTATCTGGCGGGGGTGAAGGAGTCGCGGTTAGCGAGCCAGCACATCAATATCAAAGAGGATGGTTGGCTGTGGGACGCGGTCTTGGGCGGACGAGTGGGGATTTTGAGGTATGGAAACCAAGATCCGATTCGTCCCGATGGATTTCAACTCGACTTCGAGGGATCGGCTCAGGTGCGGTTGGACGTCACGAACGATGTCGACGTGCGGTCGGTCGATTTCCGCGGCGGAATTCCGCTAACCTATGGGGCAGGGCCTTGGCGGACGAAGTTCGGCTATTATCACTTGAGTTCGCACTTGGGCGACGAGTTCTTGCTGGCGCATCCCGGCTACAACCGTTTGAATTATTCGCGTGACTGCCTGGTGTTGGGCGAGACCGTGTTTCTCACCGACCGGCTGCGGATTTACGGCGAAGTGGCCTGGGCGTTTTACAACGATGTGAACAAGCCGTGGGAGTTTCAGTTCGGCGTCGATTATTCGCCGGTGGCGCCGACCGGGTTTATGGGCGAACCGTTTTTCGCGGTCAACGGCCACCTGCGGCAGGAGTTGAACTACAGCGGTCACTTTGTCGCTCAAACAGGCTGGGCTTGGGTCAGCGACGAAAACACTCGCCTGCTACGCATCGGCTTCTTCTACTTTAACGGTCTGAGCAATCAGTACTCGTTCTACAATCAGTGGGAGCAGCAGATCGGCGGCGCCATCTGGTACGACTACTAGTCGTCCATCGTCTCAGAATTCACCGAGTGCGGCGGCGAGTGGACCACGCAATTGCGGCCAGCCTTGTGAGGCGGCATCGAGTGAATCACATCGCAGGGCCGTGACCGAGCCATCGGTGGTGGGAACCAGCAGCAGGTTGGGCGCGACAAGCGAGAGCGCCGCTCGCACCGGGACTGCGAGTGCTTCGGTCCATTCGATAACTCCATGCGTGTTGATGGCGTAGACTTGGCCTGAGTCGCTGGCGACATAGACGATGCCATCGTCTCCGAGTGCTGGAGTGGAAGTGATGGCGCCATCGAGCGGAGTGGCCCAGATTTCACGTTTTCCCTCGGGGCGTTGGGGATCAATTAACAGCAAGTAGCCGATGCGGGAAGTCTTGCGAGCCCCGCCACTGGCCGGGTATCGATTAACGGCGACATAGACCCCACCGCGAGCATCAATGACCGGCGAAGCGGCGGCCAAGCCTCCCAGTGGTTGCGTCCAAATCGCTCGTCCGTCCATGTCGAATCCATACAGATAGTCGTCGCTGCTAGCCACGATCAGTTCGCGTCGGGGCGACAGCGCGATTCCGGTGTTGATCGCACCCCGGGTGCGCCCCGCTTGAGTCTCCCAGGCATTCCAGCAGTCTTCGCCGCCCGCGGCGCCCAGGGCGATGGCGTGGAGATGTTGGTCATCGGCGCCGATGTAAAGTCGTTCTTCGTGAATGAGACCGGTTGAATTGAAGGTGGCGGGCGGGGGAAACAATTGGTCGGCCGTGGCATGGAATGGCCGCGATTGGCCCGTGGCATCGAGTCGAATCAGTCCGCCGTCGCGAATCGCAATGTACGTGTTTCCGCGGTCATCAAGCAGTGGACTGGAGCAACCGTTGGGCGGCCCTACATTGACTCGCCACCGCTCCTGGCCCGAGGTTGCGTCGAGTGAATAGACCATGCCGTCGCTGACATGGACTCGCAGGCCGCCATCTTGTCCCCAAACAGGTTGGCAGGCAATCTGGCGCAGTCCTGGGGACTGCCAGCGCCAAATCTCGCGACCATCCGTCGCGTCCAAGGCCGTGACGCACGCGTCGCAAGCGGCGACGACATGGCCCTCGGGAGTGAATTCCACTCGACCATACACTTTCGTCGAATCGGGGCGAACCGGCGCCGATCGCCACGCTCGTCGGTTTTTTCCAGAAGCTGCCGCTGGAGGAATTCGCGACGCTCGCGCTTGTTCCACGAGATAGGACCGCAGCTGGGCGAGAAAGTCGAGCCAGTCTTTCTTGCGAGCGCGAATGATCGCGGCTCGCGAATCTACCGTCGTTGGCCGGTCAGGCGACGATGGCCAAGTCGTAGGTACTTCGCTGGCAGTTGCCAGCATCCATTGAGCAAAAGGGGTTGTTTGAGTCGAATGGCGAGCCGGAAACCACTCGGCCGGTTTACCAACGGGCAGTCGTAAGAACTCCAAGTGAAAGACGTTCAAGGCGGCCCCGGTCGTCTCCATGGAAGCCAACTGCCGCGGAGCTTCGCCCAACTGGGAGGTGCCGCCGCCCGACAAATGCACTAACGTTGCGGTAACCGAATCGCTCGCCGCGGTCTTGACGAGACTCCTGACCGAATCCAGAGCTAGTGCGAAAGCGCTCACGCAGTTCGGTTGGCCCGCTGGCTGTGGGCGGTAGACTCCGCCTGTCGAACGCCACTGATGTAGTGGAACGAGTCCGGCCGTGTTGCCAAGTCCGCGAAAGCCAGTTTCCAGAGTCGTCTCCGGGAGGTCGGCTGTTTGACGGTATCCAATGATGCCGACTCGTAAGTCGTCGGCCAATGCTCCGTCGGATAGGAATTCGTTCAGACCGGTGGCCAGTCCTTCGACTAAACTCGGCTTTAATTCGCCGGTAGGCTTGGACATCGAGACCGATTCATCCACGATAAAGATCAAACACTGCGGCATGAATTCACTCAGCTTGTCATTCGTTCGCCAGTAACAGAGTGGCGAAAACTTTCAGGTATTCAGTCAATTTATCCCATGTCGACGCGCAAATCAGACCTGGGCTTTCCGGGGAAAGTTGGGGGAAGTAACCCGACTGATGCAACAACTCCAGGGGATTCCAAGAGTCTTCTTGATAACGCCCCATGGGCGACGATGCAGCATGCCACAGCGATACGGTTTCGAGAACGGGGGATGAGACGGCAGGCGGCTGGGCGACGAAACAGCAATTAGGGTCGACATTGCAATCGCACACGACATGCAGCAGTAGCACAGGACCACGCTGAGTGCGAAGGGACTGGATTCTCCGCGCCGCGGTCGCTGGATCGCCGTCCGTGGGGACTCCATCGGTAATATGCACGACAACCGGCGGCGCGGAAGTCGGATGATCCTGAGTCCATTTGTCGAGCAAATTGGCGCAGTGTTCCAAGGCGGCGATTGCAGGCGAGCCTCCGCCACAGGGGAGCCGGAATTCGTTCGCGGCTGATGGCTGCCATTGCACCAGAAGTCGCGCCGGAAAAGCTGGGACGAGTGGCGGGAACGAAAACGCGGAAGGTCCCACCACTGGCTTGCCCCATCGATCTGTCCGGTAAGGGATCACGGCGAAATCGAGTTGCGAGGGATCGAGGTTGACGAGTTCTGGGACGACGTCGTCGGCGATCGCCTTGGAGATTGCCTCAAGCCAACTGGTGTTCTGCGTCGCATCCACGCGATGACGCATCGACTCGGAGCAATCGACCAGAAAGATCAGGCAGCGGGCAAGCGGCGAGTCGTGCGTCATGGCGCCGTTCCAGGCGACCCACCCAGCAAGCTTTCCACACTGGGAAAAACGGCCATGATTGCTTGAGCCTGTTTCCATTCTGCTTCGAAGCTCATTTCCGTGTACGCCTTTTCGATCAGAGCCTGCTCGGCCTGAATGCCGCCTCCCTTCAAGCCAAAATTGGTGACGCGATTTCGCAGGGTAGCCGCTTCGAGTTCCCAGACTTGACAATTCTGTACGTGCATGGCCCATTTCTGACGTGAACTCAAGTTCTCGGACGCTCGGAGTTGCTGAATTGACAAATTAAAATCGCCAATTGATGTTACCAAGAAAAGAGGCCGCGGCGGCTCGGCAATTCGCTTCAATCCCGGATCGCCAATCTCCAGTTGCGTCGTCAGTCGGTGTTCAGGCACGTTCGGATTCCTGACCCGTTCGGCGCTAGAACGCCAGTAACTCCAAATTGCTGGAGCGTTTGCATCCGGAATGAACAAACCGATCGCCAAACCATTGGTTTCAACGTTCACAGCCTCTTGAAAGGCAGGATCGAGCTTCTGCAGGGGGAGCGAGCGTTCGACAAGGATCTGTTGCAACCAAGACAGAGTCAACTGACGCAGTCGCGCCGTGATTTCGGGATACCGCGGATAGCGATCGCGAATCTCCTTCGCGAGTGAAATCCGTTCGCTCACCGGCAGTCCGGCCGAGTTGCCGACGATGGGGTTGGTTGCGCCAGGACGAGAGCCAAATCGCAGATCGATGTGCAGGTGAGCCTGTTCCGTGGCTGCTTTGGCGATCAAATCGCGACCTTTCGGACCTACTTTCCTGTCGAACTCCATGCCCTCAGGTTGGTCAGGCTGATATCGATTGACCAATTCCAGTAGTCGCGGTTCTCGCTCTTCCGGCGCAGTGGGCAGGGCGTCATAGGCGCCCTTGAAAGCCGCCAACACGCTGACTTGGGACTTCAACTTGTCTAATCTCGGAGTCAATTCTCCCAGCACTTCCTCGAAGCCGAGCTGATCGCGCAAGGGCTGCAGGGAGTCGCTTGCGACCTGAAGACGTTGATCAAGCTCGACAAACCGCTCTTCTTTCGCCAGTTCGCGAGCCCGATCAATTTCACTGGCAACGACCGTTCGAGCCTTCCATAATTGAGCGCGAATCCCACACCATTGCCCCAGTTCCACCAGTTCTTGAAACTTGTCCGTCGTCTTCAGCGACTCCCACTGCGTGGACAACTTCGCCAACGCCTCGCTTCGCCGCTCGACCGGCTCGCTCAGTTCAGCCGTCAAGACTTGTTGAGTTCTTTCCCGAAGGTTGGTCAGAGCCGTGAGAAACTCGCTGAGTCGTCGCGTGCGGGCGGCCTGGGATTCGTCGGCGAGCGTTAGTTTGGACAACACGAACGGCTGAGCATCTTGCCACGAGGCGAGCACGATTTTCTCGGCGGCTGCCCGCGGCGCGACTCGTTCTCCGCCCACGAGTGGTTGAGGAGGCGCAAGGGGAGTCGGTTGAGGCGCCACGGCACTGGCGGCCGATTGCGTTTGCGACCGCCAACCCCAGACGGCCCCGCACGACAAACTCAAAAGCGGGATGAACAGCAATGACAAATGCCAGTCGCGATGTTGTCGGCCCTTATCTTCGTGGTTGTTTGTCATCATTCACCTTTAGTCCGACAGCACTTACTGAAGTCGTTCTGCTTTAAGAGTCGAAGCCGGAAATCGAATCGTCTAGCACCGATTCACTAGCCGTGTGCAGTAATCCATCCAGGAACATGTGATTGCTCTGGTCGAGGACATTGTAGTTGAATGTGATTTTGTCGTAGGCTTTGCCCGCTTCGAAATCATCTTCTCCGAGGTGAGTTTCTCCCGTGGAGTACACGGCATCTTCCCAAAATGCCGATGTGAATGCGCAGGAGATCGTAAAGCTATACGAACTGAATTTGCCCAATTGGACCTTCATTTGCTCAATATTGACTTCCGCATAGGACCCGCAAGGAATGGTCACGGTTTTTTCGCCGACCAAATTTCCTTTCTGCATCGCCTTGATTCGCACATTCATGGTAATCGCCGGCGAGAAGTACCGCGGAAACTCAAACCGAAACAGACGGCGATGGTCAATGGATCGTTTCGGCGGTGAGTCGGGATCGACCATCGCCCTCACGCTGCCAATGTACTCGGCCACTCGATGCCTCCGAGCCAAGGAGGCGATTGCGCCTTCTAAATCGTCGCTCGCCGCCTTGATCGTCCGCAGATATCTCAGCAGCAAATCTCGGCGGGAAAGATACTGACTCAGATCATCGGTCGCGGTCACAAAACTCCGCGTGATTTCCTGCATCAGGTTGGGCTTGATAGGCTTCTTGTTTTGCGTGAACTCGCTCGCTCGCATTAATTGTTCGAGGAACTGGTGCCAAGCGCGGGCTCGCTTCAGCCGATCCTCGGGTCTAACCGGAGATGTGACAATCGCTGTGAGTCGGCGGAGGTGATTCGGCCACGCGGTTTCAAACGGCCCCTGCGTCAATCCGTGATGCTCTGCTTCAATCCACTGGTCGGTCAGTGTCAGACTCGCGTAGGGCACGACTGCCGCGCCGTACCTGTCGAGCAGCTCGCTTTGGTGAGCACTATTCTCAAACGACTTGACGATCTCCCGTGCCGACTGGGCGACATTCGAATTTCCCTGCGCTGACTGGGAAGTTGCGACCAAGAATCGGTGGAAAATCTCGAGCCAATCCAAGCGAGCCTTGTAGCCGACTCCCTGTTCGCAGATGATGACGAGCCGCAACAGGTTGTTACGCTCAAGTCGCGACAAAATTCCATGGATCACTTGATGCCGCTTCCGCTCATCTTCGGGACTTTGAAGAGCAACGCGAATACCTTGCACGAACCTACGCAGTTGGACGGCATCGAGTTGCTCACGAGCGCTCAAATAGTGAGTGATCAGGTTGATTCTGGCTTCAGGCGAGAGCGCGGCGACGTCCGCCAACGGCAGGACTTCTGACTCTGGGTGATGCCGCAAGACTCGGCTGGCGACCTCGACGCACTTTGGATTGGAATGGCGCAAGAGCAACTGCGCGACCGTGCCCGCGTTCCCGCCTTGCGATAGGCCTTGCAGTTCCTGTCCCGTGGGCACGCGATCACCGATCTGCTGTTGCAGAATGTCGGCCATGGGCTCGAACAATTGCTCGGACATCAGGAAATCGATGGTCAGGGTAGGGTCCGAGCGTACAAGGCTCCAAAGGAATTCGCTCCCCGGCGTAAACGAACTTCCTTGGGCCGCGATCCAGCGAAGGATGAGGCCGCGATAGGCCGCGCCTGCGTCCGCATGCATCTGTTGCAACACTTCTTGGTTGCATTGGGAGATAACTCGCCCCAACAACGACGGCAACGAAGCATCGTGGAGGGGCGATTCCACGTTCGGCGCTGGCTTGCCAGCCGCTCGTCCCTCCGCGGCTCGCGCCTGCTGCAAAACGGCCGAGGGGAAGTTTCGCCGCCGTCGTACGTGTTCTTGCAACAGGCCCAGGCGGAAATCGTCGGGCAGACGAGCGTCGAGTGACAGGGCGACCAGCGAGTTGTCACGGAGCGAGCGGACGACGGGGGCGAATGCCCGACACTTGTCAAGCACGCGTTCACCCGTCATCAACATCTGAGCGATCGGTATGATCCCGGCCGCGGCTGCAATCGCCGCGGGATCGCCGTAAGTCGTCGCTCCGTCGGGCATGGTTACGGGATGCAGGAAACGATCCTCGATCGCGCGACTCGCATAAGCTGCCGCGGACGTGTTCGGAACTGGCGACGGCGGTGGAGTTGTTCCCTCTTGAAACAGCTTGCGCACCCGCTGTTCTTCGCCAGCGTACTCTTCCAGTTTGTCAGGCGTCGTTAGGCGGACTTCCGCGAATCGCGTCAATAATTGCTCGACGGCCTCCCATCCTTGACTCGCCAAAGTGGAAACGACGAGCCGTGGGTATTGATCACGCTGGTTCTGAAACGGCTGCGCCCGATTGCGAAAAACGTCGAGTATAAAGCCGCAGCGAGCGGGGCGAGTCTTGCTCCATGTCGTCACGAGGGTTTGGCTGAGCGGTTCGCGAAAGGTGGTTGCCACCAACGGCGCCGGCGAGTCCATCAGATGCCGCTCGTAGGTCGAGAAGCCGATGGGTTCGGCCAAATAATTCGTCGGCAGCAAACGCAATAAGCTGAAGAAGAGCAGGGCGGCCAACTCGGGGTCGGCGACCAACAACAGCCACTGCCCTTTCTTGAGGTCGAGTTCCAGGAAACCGCGCAGGAGCTGAATCAAGATTTCTTGACGACGGCGCGGAGCGATGCGGCGCAGCCACTCGGGAATAATGTTCCCCGGATCGTAAAATTCGCCGTTCGCGGGCGCTTGAACGAATGATTCCATAACTCGCTCGTCAATGTGCGGTTGAACCGCATGTGGCGGCAAATCGTCCCAAGAAGGAAAGTTCGCGAGAATGGGGCGAGGTTCGGCGGGATCGATGCTGATCCACCAAGGCGCCTCCCAAAGACGGAGGCAGTCGATCGTCGGCCACGCGTTTCCCACTCGCGTGCGCAGTCCATGCGCGAATTGACTACCTAGACGTTGAGTTTCCGAAGCGTCATAAGTGCGAAAGCAGTCTCGCACCAGCAACGACATACCGGCGATATTGGGGCGATAGATCAACCGGACCGGCATATTGCGGGCTTGCAGCTTTGGCCAAGTGTTGCGATCGATGTCGGCCGGCGGCTCATATCGATTCTTGAACAACAAGTCTTGCAGCGTGTCCACGAAAGTCGCGTCGACGCCTTCCCGCCCACATGACGCCGCTCGCAAATGGTAGCCATAGCCCGCGTCCATGAAGCGAGTACGCGGATTACACGACGTCCAATAGAACTGCTCGATTCCGTTCATTGCCGCATAGCTCATTGCCGTATTGCTCGCCGTCCAAGGACTCGCCACTGATCATTCGTCGACATCGAGTTACACCTTTTGCTAGCCCAGGAGTCGCCGTTTCAGACGCTGAAAAGGACTTTCGGGAGGCGGGGGAGTTGGCTTCTTGGGCGGAAGTAACTCGCGAACAGTCCGTTCCAAGACTAACGGTTCGCCATAAACCCAGGTCGAAGGCTCGTCTCCAATATCCAGGCATGGCCAGATCGCCAGATGACAATCCATCAGGTCATCGCTTAGCGTAAATCCTCGGCGTTCGCCATTGTTCCAAGAACAGATTAAGGATCGCGCCACCTGGACTGATTCCGGCGTGCTGGTGCGCCCGGGTAGGTCGCGGGTCAGTGCAACGCAGCATCGCCCGCAAATGGTTGGGTGAGGCCCCTCCCACAGCACTCGGTACTTGGGAGGCCCGTCCGGCACGAGTGTGGGCGACGCGGCTCGGAGGCCCGTAACGGTTAGGCTGCCGACGTGCGTGCCGAGCCAAGTTCGGATCAATCGCAGCTCGGCCATCGAAATATCGCCGAGTGCAAAACGTTCGCGAAGTTCGCTGATATTAAACCGAACGCGGGCCTCTTCGTCTCGCCCTAAGATGATCAACTGGTGGAGTAACAATTGATCGGACGGCACGTCGCGCAAAGACGTGCTCGTCGTGGATTCGCTCGTCGTGGGACGCTGGATGCCGGTTGTCTTGAGATCGAACGATGAACTCCGCTCCTCGGCGCGGACCTCGGACGCCTCGTTGGCTTGCTCCCGTTCCGCGTCGATCACGGACGTTGTGGCATCCTCTGGAGTTACCGCGAGGTCGCGTCTGGACGCTCGTGCATCGCCGAAAACTCGTCCA
Organism: Pirellulales bacterium; assembly: GCA_046349915.1. Lineage (GTDB taxonomy): Bacteria > Planctomycetota > Planctomycetia > Pirellulales > Pirellulaceae > CAIXSC01. The sequence goes on from JAXMBL010000007.1 coordinate 160,232, forward strand.
GACTCGATCGATTCGAGTTGAGATTCGGCCTTTACGGTCGCGGAGGATGGTACTGTCGACGTCGCCGCGGACTCGACTCGACCAGGCGCCGTGAGTTGCTTCCGCCATGACCACCCTTGATCGTTGGCTGTCAACAAAGAAGGACCCAATGCGATCAAGCCCAATGCGTCGGGCGTCGTATCCCAAGTTTCATTCTCCGCCGCTTTGGCATCTTGTGGCGGAACTGCGACAGTGGACTCGGGTGAGCTAATCGGTTTGAGCTTGCCCCCTAACTCGACACTGCCCGCCGCTTGGACACTGCCCGCCGCCTCGCCTTGGCCTCCCTTCTCCTTTGAACTCTTCGTATCCGCGAAAAGTGACGCTGCGTCACTCGCCGTGGATTCATTTCTGCCGTGGGGAGGTCTTTCTGGCTGAACTGTCGTTGGCGGCGGGGGCAATGATCGGCCTGGCGTGGGACCGCTGGGCGTTAGGGCTTCAGGCGTTGCGAGTGGCGGATTGTCGGTGACTGGCGTGGGAGCGGAGAGACGACTGAAAGAGGGCAAGTCGAAGAAGAACGCCGACTCCGCCATCGTCGGTAAGTCCTCGGCTCGCTGTTCCCGCAGGGCGCACATGCGAGCAGGGAGGCTGGCGAGTATCGTATCCTGGAGTATGGGATCCTTGATCGGGGGAGCTTCTGCTCCTTCCCGCTCGACTGCCGTGAGAGCGATTTTCCAGGGACGTCGAAGATCTTCTTCCAACCACCAAGGCGAAGAAGATCGAGACTGAGTCTTCGGACGCCGAGCCTCTAGCAGTACGCATAGTAGATAGATAAACGAGTAAAACTCATCACCTCGTCCATTCTGATGCTTCTCCGCCCAAGCGGGATGGCGCCAAGTCGTTACGCATTCGGGAGGCAACTGAACTTCGTCGCCTCCGGCCGGAGGGCGCTCGTGGATTTTTCCCGCGGCATCGATAACCAAACTGGCGGGCGTCCAGGTTGCGATGGTGCTTGCTTCGCTGGCTCGCTGCCTCGCGAAATCGGCCATTCCCCAAAAACACTCGTACCAGCGTCCGGAATCGTTCGCCAGCGAGCGATCGGCCAAGAGCGTGACAAGTGATGAGGAGGGTTGACCAGTCGTCATGGTTTTTGGTGGTGAATTCAAGCAGGACGGGAATGAAACGTGACGAGTATCTGGGGCTCCCTTTAAGATGAGGAGGGCGATGCCAGGGGCGTCGACGGCGGACGACGCAACGACTCAAGGGCCGGGAAGCCATTGAGTGTGAGCAGCCAAAGCAACGGCGCGAGCACGAACTCGGGCATCAAGGGCCCGGGCCCCGGCGGTCGTTTCGTTCCGGCCGCGGATAGAGGAAAGAACTTGTAATCAGCGCCCAGTTTTCTGATGGTCGCTTCCAGACGATCGGGCCACAACTCTTGCAAGTATGCCTTTACGGCCGCCGATCGAACGTCAATGTCTTCCCACGACAGCGATTTGGGATCTTGCGTGGAGAGGAATCTTCCATACTCCTTTTGCAGTCGATCACGCGCGTCTCCCGGAATGATCTTTTGGATCATGTCCATTTTGGTGACGCAGACGGCGACTGGCATGCGCGCCGCGGCCGACCCGGCATCCGCCAGCACTTTATCAATGGCTCTCACTTGACGTTCGATTTCATCCTCTGACTTGGTGGGATCGAGAAATAACAGCAGTCCATCGGCCTTCATCTGGCGGCGTCGCAACGGGTCCGACATGGTGAACGACTGCGTAACTTCTCCCCCGTAGTCGAAGACGTGCATCAGCAGTTCGCTGGCCGCGCACAGGTTACGGTAAAAGTGAATCACCAGAGGCGATGGAGCTTCCGTCGTGGCCATCACTGCCGCCAACCCCTGGGAGTCATTCATGACCATATGGATTAGTTCTTGAATCTCCGCACGAGCCGTACATTCGGTTTCCGAGAAGTTCAGCGAATTCGCATCATAAGCCGACCTGCCAAACATGGAGTTGTACATGCCCAGCAACCAGATGGTCTTGCCAGTGCTCGGCAGGCCGACGGTTGGGAAATGCAGCTTGCGTAGCGACAACTCGCGACGCTTCATGCGAAACCCGCACTTGCCTTTCTTCGAGAATCCGTCCGCCTGGCACTCATACACATATTCGTCCCCTTCTTTCAGCGGACGCAATTGACGAGCCGTATAGCAGCGAGGGCAGACGCCAAACAAACGCGGCGCCAACCGAGCGCGAAAGCGGACGATCGCCAGGAAGACAAAGCAGCACCAATGTGCCGCGACCACCATGCTCGCATAAGGAACCCAGTAACTTCTCATTGCCAAGCCCGATTGCAGGCCGGCCAAGCGAACATGCTCGCTAGAGTCTCGCTGAATGTAATTTTCGACTTGTACCAGCGTGTTGGTATGGATCGCGGCCTCGCGAGCCGCGGCGCGCAAACGCGTCCAAGTCGTCAGCCATTCTTGGGCTTCGGGCAATTGTTTCACGACCGTCCGCCGCCATATCTGCCATTGCTCCTCATACGCTTGCTGGGCGATATCGAGTCTTTGGCGAGCTCGCAGCGAGTTTTGCCGTAACTCTTGCAGTTGACTGGTCGTCAACGGAATGTCGGGGAGCTCGCCAAGGACGGGCGCCGCGGTTGACGAGTTGCGTACGAATCGCCATTCGACGAAGAGCATCAGGCTTAGTGAGCAAGCGATGCCCAAGATCAATGGAGCGTATACCCAGAGCATCTCGCGCCTAGCGTAGTGTCGACGCAACCAGGGGAGGCGAGCGAAACAGACCGTGATCCAGAACAAGCCCAGTAAAAGCGTCGGCATGAACCAACGGCTGAGCGTGCCCCAAATCCCCTGATCCCATTGCCGGGCGGACGCCATGGCCGCGGCTTCGTTCAAGAGCGCCGTGCGCTGTTGAGCCAATGCGGAACGCACTTTTCCCCACTGTTCAATTGTTGCATCGAGCGGATGGCGGTTTTCGGGCAAGGCCTCGATGCCCTGAGCCGGTAGATTCGAAGGCGGCGGCGCGTCAAGTTTCGCCTCTTGCCAGATCGGCAACAGTCGTTGCGTGGCCACATTCAACCAACCAAGCAACTGTAAACGAGTCGCGAGACTGACTTGCGGCAATTCCTGGAGCAGGGCGGCCGCCCGCGGGCCTTGGCCGTTCTGCAATTTCAAGCGGTCGGCTTCCGCGGCATACCAGGCTTCCGCAAATCCGTACTGGTCGCTCGCGACTTGCAGTTCGATCTCCTCGCGAACATCCGCTGCGATATCCATGGCGGCTCGCGTCGATGAGGTGGCGGCGCTCGGTGCGGCATCGGCGCTAGACGCTGCATCAGCGCTCGGCGAACCGGCGATGGCGCTTGCCGCCGCAGCAGGTTTGCCCGCGGACAGAGTCTCCTCTCCCGACTCTTGGCACCAGAGTTGGGGACACTGGAGGACGAGCAGTGACAACAGAATACTCCAGAAAGTCGCCTGTTGTCGCGGCAGCGACGAAAAAAGAGGGCGATGGTTTCGTCGGAGAGCGGAGAAGAAACGCGGAGCCATGTGGTTCATGAGAAGGCGAGTCAAAGGGGCCAATGCGACTAATGAGCGCCGACCATGGCACGATCAAAAATCCTGTCGCCTGTCCTGACGACCCAACCAAATACCTCCGTGACATCCCGTCCCGGACGTCCCTGTGACTGGTGCCGTTCAATATCGAAGCGGCAGGGGAGCGAAACCAATTCTACTCGAGTAGGAACTCCGCAGCTTTGGCACTCTCGGTTTACCCACGTTACAACCGCCTCTTCTAAATTTGAAGTCTGTTCCTGCTTGGGATGCCACCGATAAAAGGCTTCTCCCAAGGGACGCAACAGACGAGGTTTATCCGCGGCGGAGGCGTTTTGAAACAGCAGCAGATAACCGACAAGAGCGCCGGCGGCAGGCTCGCTTCGCGAAACGGCCTCCAGCAATTGCGAAAACTCGGCGGCCAAAACTGGTTGCCGCGAGAACTCCGGCCCCAGCAACCCTGTCACATTCGGCGCCGTGCCGCTGTTGGCGATGTCTCGCGGAGAAAACGGCGGCGGACTGCTGGAACTGGCAACGACGGGCGACGGCGCGTTGGTCATGCCTGTTGGCGTAAGCTCCGCTTGATCGCCAGCGGAGTTTTCCGCTAGTTTCGTCAAACGCGTGGTCACTTCGGAACGCAGCGCCCCAAGTTCCTCGCGGAGCTGTTGTGCGCGGTTTGCTTCGTCGCGCACCCAGGTTTGCCAAGCCTCGCCTAATTGGTGCAGCTGCCGTCGACATTGAACGATTTCCGTCTCCAACGTTTCCCAGCGAGCGGCTGTGGGGGACGAAGCGGGAGGCAGCGGCACGGTTGTCGTGGGATCGGTCGCTTCCGAAGGAGCCACCGAGGGCGGAACAGCAAGGCTGTCGCCATTCCGCGCGGCCGCGATCTGCTCGCTGCGAACGACTCCTCGCACAAAGCCGCGGAAGCCCTGTAAGGCGTCAATTAGTAGTTCTTCGAGCGTCGATTGAGAGTCGGGCAAGGATGCCGCGGGCGCCGCCGCCGCGGGCGTCGAATTGGCGGAGGAGATGGGGAGGGTGGTCATGTCCGACTCCTCTGGCGTCGAGGTTCCACGAAGCGAATGTCGTCGAGCGCGCCGGTGTCGAGAAAGAACGTCTCGCGGCCGAGTGTACGAGTCTTGAGAAAGATGTTCTCGTCCAACACGGCGGGGTGTTCTTCTCCGGCGACATAGCCAGTGGCGGATTTGAGCACGAGGATCTCTTCCGTCGGCTCTTCGGGATTGGGCTTTCGTTCGATTTCGATGTCAACCTTGACGGGCGCATCAAGTCGCGCGCCTGGGGGAGGAACCGCTTGGAGCAGATAGACGGGCGCCGCTTCCGCGTCGTCCTCGGGATAGAGTTTGCGCCCCACCACCACATGTTTGTAATCCATCGTCACTCGCACCGTCTTGCGTGCATCGTCCGCGCGAAACCAAACGTCGCGGGAATGGATCACCGGTTGATCGGGGGCCAACATGCCCCAGTAGTAGCGCCGCGCTTTTCCGATGCGTCGCGGCTTCTCGGCGAACTTGATCTGGTTCAACAGCATGCTCTTGCTGGCCATTTCGAGCGCTGCTCCCACGACGACAGCGCTCTTGGGATCCGTGATCACTCCAGGTTCACTCGGGTCCTGATACGGATACCAACCGCCAGCGTAGTGTTTGTGCATGGGAATGATGCGCGAGCTGCTGAGCGGCAAGAACATGCGCACCATGTTCTGGATGGCCGCCAGCTTTGTGGGTTGGCCGGCGAGCAGCACGACGTCCGCCTTGTATTCCGTGATCCGTTTGCAGAAATCTCGCAACAACTTGCCGAAGCACTCCCAGATCAAAGGTTCGAATTCCTCGGGGCGATACTTCAGATTCATTTCGGCGGAAAGGTTGTATAACTGACCATCCGGCGCTCGCGCGTTCAGATGCTCGGTCAACGAATGGAGCGCTAGTTCATCGACCAGTTGACTCCCGTCGGAGAAGAAGTGACTGATCACTCGTTGGGAATCGCCGATCACGGCGTTTTCGAGGTATTCTTGCGCCAGCGGCACGAACACTCGATTGATCCATTGCGAGCGTACCAACCGGTATTCGCGATTATTCGGCGTCTCCTCGCCAAACCAGTAGACGGCATCGTGTTTCGAGAGCCCTACTACTCGCGTGAATTCAGGAACGATCAAGCGTTCCAGCAGCAGTTTGATCAAGAAGTCTCCTGCTCGGGAGACCCCATCGCGATGCAAGGTTTCGAATTCGATCGTCCGCGCGACGCGTCCGTCTCCCCATTTATAAGTGTAGTTGGCGATCATCAGATCGGTCGTGCCGCCGCCGATGTCGATACAGGCGATACGCCAACTGTTGGTGCTTTGGTGACGGACCGGGCGGGGCTCGACTTCGTCGTCTTCGTACGTGTCACTTGCCGACAACTCGCCTGCCGCGTCATCGCGAGCCAGCGGGTTGTCCATGGAATGCCCGTCGTGCGCAGACGTCTCGGCGGGCGAAGACTCCTCGGGCGGCAGAGGGTCGGCCGCGTGGTCGCATGACATGATCTGGCACAAGCGATGCGGATCGAGTCCCACCATTTGCAGTTCGCCCCAGACATAGGAGAGCTGGGCGGCGGTCGCTTCGTCGACGGTCAAATGCACCTCGGGTTCAGGGCCTTGATGTTGGCCGAGCGTCCAAGCGAAAATACGAGCCGCCTTGCGGGCTTGTTTCTCGAATCTTTGCCGTTCCTCGTAAACCATGCCGCTGGGATAGGACAGTGTGAGCGTCGCGATACGGCGGGGTAGATTGCGTTCGCCGGTTTTCGTGCGATAAGGAATCGAATTCACATGGGAGTAGACTTGTGCGAGCAACTCGTACAACGCTACGACCATCAAGGACCGGGGAACATGCGTGGCGAGCGCCTGGACCGGTTCACGCTCGAACGCCGCCTTGTCGCTGACCTCCAGAATTCGATCGCTATCGTCCGCATTGAGAAACGACAGTAATCGTCCGGAAAGTTGACCGTAGTAAAGGCGTTCTGGGCGATTGTCATAAGGCATCGCCTTTTGCCAGACGCGATTGTCCAGCCACTCCCGGTCATCCGCCCAGAGGAAACGCTTCGGGGAACTGACCGACAACAACACATCGGCTTGAATGAAGCGTAGGATGTCATCCGCTTCGCGTCCCATGCGCGCCATGGACCAATCTTCAAACAGGTTGGGAGTAACTGGGCGTCCGACCTCCCTGATCACGGTGCGCCAACCCTCCTTCACCGAGACCTTTTCGACCACGATGTTGCTTTGCGGCGGACGGTAAGGGGACTCCGACCATGTCGTCCTGGAACTGAACCAGCGAGTGGTCGGTTCCGATTGATATTCGCCTTCGCGCCAGTGCCGCAGCGAGAAGCGATTGCACAGTTCAAAGGGCAGCATGTTCAATCGCTGATAGACTCGATCGTGCGACTCGACCAGCAGCGCGCCCGTGCGGCTGTTGCCAAAATCGACGACCAGATGGACATCGCGAGGGGCTGAACCGGCCGCGGCCATTAACTTCAAACTGAATGAGGGAAAATTGGGGATGAAGTCGCCGGTTTCGTTCACCAGCCCGTCGACAACCTTCAACTCGGCCGCCGAGGCCGCGGTTTCTCGCACATACCCCTCGCGGAGATCCCCGGTCGTGGTATCAACGGCCAAAAAACACTGATTGTCCAACACTTGCCACTGACACCAAGGCAGTGGCGTCAGTTGGCCGTTCTCCTTGCGAAAGGCATATTGCCAACCGCAATTGGCCAGCGGCGTCTTCACGAGCCCGCGCGGCAGGCGAGCCACAATCTGGATCCCCGTATTGGGAAACAACTCGAAGACATCATCCGACATAGGTCACGATTTCCACAGGTTCAGGCGAATCAGGGGCAAACGAATCTCGGTTAATGACCGCTGATCCGTCGGGAACACAAGTCACGTTATTTGCTGCTTTACCAGCGGCGCCAGTTCGTCATTGCCAGGCGGTAGTTCATCGTCGCGCCCTCCGCCGCCCAACGCGGCGGGCAAACGGCGTTGCCAACGCTGGATGAAATCGGCCGCCCCGCCCGTCGCTGACGCCAACTCTCGATCTGCAACCTCCAACTCGCTGCGATTCGGGCCTGGGTTGAGCAGAAAGTCATTGAGGAGCATGCGAGTGAAACGCCGGCGAGCGTTTTGTTGGAGCACATTGCGGTCGGCGCCGAGTTGAAGGTTGACGATCGGCAACAGCACCTCCAGCAAGCACTCCTGGAGCGACGGCGAAGCAAGGTAGTCCTTCAGGTAGGCGACCAAGTGACCGAAATCGGCGGCGGTGAACTGCCCTGGAGCATAGCGGCCTTCGTGATGTTTGGGATACATCCGCGCTTGGGCCGCCAAATGCTCGGACCAACGTTTCGGCGCCGACTCCAAGGACCATTGATTCAGTACATCGCGCAAACTTGCCAGTACTCGTTCCTCCAGATCGGCGTCCTGCACGATGTCGTGCGGGCTCGTGGGATCGGCTAAGTCCGCCAAGACCGTTACCTCGCCGTCGCGCAGGCTGAGCGAGTCGATGATGGCATGCACGCGGAACATCGCTTCGGGGGAATCGAGCCACCGCAGCACCTTGTCGGCCAACTCGCGTCGCTCCTTGCGTTTCGCTCCAATGTCCTTCGGGACATACCAACTTTCCGCCAATTGCCGGAGCCGCAATTGCGACTGGCGAATCTCTTGCTGAAGCTGATCCTGCTTGGCGTCCGAGTCGGTCACTTCGAGAAAATGTTCGCTGATCAGCGAGAGACCGCCGTCGTGATCTAGTTTCGCCCGAGCCACTTTGGTCTCGGGGTCTTCCATGTATTGTTGGACCTTCGTCGACTGCAGAAACGCGGCGTACGCGCGTTCCCATTTCTCCGCGCCGTCCCGTCTGCGTCCCTCCGTGTCGGCATCCCAAGAGCCCGGATAGCGGACCAGATAAGTGTTGCGAAAGGGAACGTCCTTTCCGCCAAACTCGTCCATGATCGGATTGATGGCGTTCGACAACGCCGAGAATCTGGCGTCGAACAGCGAGGGTTCGACAAAGTGGCTCAGATTGCGAAACGGCTGGTCGAATCCCGTCAAGCCGATGAACAACGAGGGACGCTTGCCGGCCGGAATCCGTTCATGCCAAAGTTCTTCATAGCGAGCTCTGCCCCAGCGGCCAATGTGGTTCTTGAGAGTTCCGCCGTCGCTGATATTGCCGCCGCGCACCAGCACCAAGAGCGTCTGAATTTGTTTGTCGCGCGAATAGCCTTCGAACAGATAAGCGACTTTGCCTCGCTTTACGATTTGCTGCAAGTCGTTCTCGCCCAGTGCTTCGCTGGCTTGCCGCTTGCCTCCGTCCGAGGTTTTTCCGGGCAAACAGCCTGGCAGGTCGAGCAGATCCATCCCTTGGAGCACTCGCCGCCAACTTTCAGTCAGCGTATCGGGAAGGACCGGGACGATCATTTCGAGCATTGCGGCTTGAATGACGCCGAGTTCCACCGAGTCGCCCGTGGGCGACTTGCGCAGTTCCACCGACTTGTCGCCGATGCATAAACGAAAATCACTCCAGCAGACTTCCCCAAAGTTGTCGGTCGAATAAGACGGATTACGTTGCGAGTCCAGCAAGAAGCGGACGGCTCGCCAATCTAAATGGACATAACTGCAATCCACCGACTCGTCCCGCTTCCCTCCCTGAGTCTCCAGTACTCTGAGGAACTGCCAAACTCGATCGAAGAGCCCGGTCAATTTGTCCCAATTGTCCCAGAACAAATGCGCCGCCAAGCGGATGCAACCTTGCTCATTCAAGGGATAACGACTCAATAAGCCAAAAAACTGCTCGTCCTTGGCGTCGTAGAGTCGCGGCTTTTCTTCACGCAGATAGCTATAGGTGTCAAGCAGGTCGCTGCGCCACGCAGGATCGACCTGGACGGCGCCGAAGTCCTTCGCTAATTCGATAAAGCACTTCTCGATCGCCGATTCCGTCCACGTGACCGTCGGTTCCGCACACTCCATCTGGAAACCACGACCCAAGACGCTTAACCATTGAGCACGAGTCAAGGCGCGCACCATGACGGGCAAGCTGGAGGCGGCGCCGCTGGTCGGCATGCGGTCCTTGGTAGTCAGGCGAGTGACGAGAGCGGTGGCTTCGAAGTCGACCGTGCGCGGATTCAAATCCTCATGGAAACTCACCCGTTCCGGGCCATCGCCAACCACGATGCCGTCTCGACCCAACGTCGACTGCCCTGCTTGCTCGGCCGCCAACACGCGTCCCATCAGCAGGCTCTTGCCTACCTGGGACATTCCATACACTCCCGCCGCCACCGGGACGCGCGCGGAGGCAAGAATCGCCCGAGACTTGCGGCGCAACTTCAGCAATTCGAACTGGCCGTCGGCTGAAATCGGCTTCACGCCCTTGGTCCGCATTTTGGCAAAGCGGCCAACCCAGTCGCTCAACTGCTCCGCCTCTTTCGCGAGGCTAGCGGCTTCCAGGATTAGTTTCAGGTCGCGGGATTCAGGAAACGGCATACAGTCGTCTAATTTCGCTTAGGAGGTGTATTTCAGAAAAACAAGCCAGGCCAGCGGGAAGCCAGCCGCTGCCGCGGTCGATCTACCGAGTCGGCGTCGTCCCGCCGGAATCTCGAGGCACTTGTGGACGGAACAAGAACACGAACGGATATCGCTCGACCTGACCGCTAATGCCAACTCGAGCTTCAATCACCAACTGATACAGGTTGTCCAATTGAATGCGGAATCGAGGACTCGTCAAACGCACCGTGGTTTGGTTGGCCGCTGGCGTCACCCCGCGCCACTCGCCTGGAATCGCCTCGCCCGGCTTGACCAACCGATACTCGGCGCGCGGCGCCGCGCCGCGCACTTCCAACGTCACGGTAAAGTCCTCGCCTTGCTGCTGTTGGCTCAAAATCTCCACGCCGCCGAACATGCCGCCGACCACGGTCACGTTGACCGCCGTGGTGGCTCCGTTCCATTGTGCGACCAAGCGAGCGGCGCCTGGCGATTGAGCGACAAACGACGACGGGTCGGATTCCAACGGCCGCAGCACCTCTGAATTGTCGCTGCGCCATTCCGCTGGAACGTCTCGCACGGCGGCGTCGCCGCTGAAGCGAACCGTCGCTCGCGGCGCCCTGGTTGTGTCGCCTTGCCGCAGCGTCAAACGAGTGGGACTGGCCCACATCGCAGTCGGCGCCGTGTCCGAACTCGACACAATTTCGATCGCCACTCGATTACTGCGAGTCTCTCCGTGGACAGCCAATAGCTCGATGGAGCCGGCTTCGTTTGCTGAGATCCGAGGCGGTTCATGCACGACTCGCTCGCGATTGCGCACCGCGACCAGTACGGTCGATACGCCACGTTCTGTTCCCACCAGTCCCGTGATATCTTGCGCCGCGGTCTCTCCGATTGGGGTTCCCCAGACGCGATATCCCCTCGACTCGCCCACTCGCATCGGTTGCTCGTCCATCTCAATGCGTAGCGAAGCAAAGCGAGCGGCCGGAGGATCGATTCGCAAACGCATGGGGTTGGAAATCAAGCCGCCATGCCGTGCCTGCAAATGGACGATGCCCGGTTGAATAGCTGTCAGGAGCCCGCCGCTCGTCACCCGGGCTTGCGCCGGCCCTCCACTCCCCGCCAGTCCCGATATCGGCGTGACCAGCAATTCCGCCTCCTCCGTTACCGGGATTCCGCGAGTTCCTTGCACCAAATTGACGGCGAAACCGATCTGGGCGCCGACGGTCGTGTGTTCTGGACCACTCAAAATCAGTCGAGCACGCGACTCGCGCGCGGGATTCGATGCGTTCTCCACGACGGGCGATGCCAGGCTCTGCACATCGACCAACACCGTCGTCTCTATTCCCTCATAGTTCATCTGCGACGACCGCGACCGTACTCGCACCGTCGCTCGACCTGCTTGTCGCGCCTGGACCACCGAACCGGTCACGGAGACCACTTCGGGGTTGCTCGATGTCATGTCCGCGTCGACGGGCAATGCGGCCTGCTCGCCAGGAAACACCAATTCCACTCGTTGAAATGGTCGAGTTTCACCGACAGTCAAAGACAGAGGGTTGGGCGACACTCGCAGCCGCGGCGTATTCTCCGCCGCAGCGACCTCCACGCGCAACGGCGGCGAAGTCGTCCATTCTCCCCAGGTGGCTTGGACGTGGACAACGCCTGCCGATCTCGGGACAATCGCCGTCGATCCCGCGGCTAATTCCACCACGTCCGCGGGCGACTCAGAGGTCAACTGCAAGCGAGCGGCAAGGCTGACGTCTCGGCGTCGCCCCAGGTTGTCGACGGCGTACACCGTCAAGGGGCGAGCAATCTGATCGGGCGCACAACGCAGTACGGATGTGGAAAACTCGACCCTTTCCGTCCGTGCCGCTGTTGGCGACGAACCAGAGTCCGGATTATCGGAATTGGTTGGGCTGGTCATCGGCGAGTTGGATCGCGAGTCGGGCGCTACGCGAACTCTCGCGGACGCTCGATGAATGCCCCAAGATACAGCCACTTCAGATGTGCCCGCTTCCCGCCCACGCACTCGCAATCCTCCGGCTGCGTCCGCTACCGACGGATTGCCGATTGCCAACTGCACTCCGTCGCTAGCGCCCAATGGCCTACGAGCGCCTTGCTGCCAGACATACACCAGGAAGCTGCCAGTCTGGCCGCGCGACACTTCCAGCAACGAGGGATGGATTTCCAGACGATCTGACTCGCCCGATGTGACGACCACCGTCGTTTGTCCCAGGGCGCGGTCGCCCCAGTGCGTCGACACTTGCGCCGAGCCGGGTTGTTGCGCAAAAAGCCGTCCTTGCGAATCTACCTGCACGATCGACTCGCCGCCGCTTGCTACCGCAAAGACCAAGTGGCGATGGCCGACCAAGGAGCGACGTATGCCCGCGCCCACCGCGGAAACTCGCAGAGCAGACGATTGTCCTGGGGCGAGCGTCACTGTGGAGGGTTCGACGATAAAATCTCGCAACTGATCGTCGACGACGGTGACGAGCGCCGTCGCGGGGGCGGCAACCCCCGGGACTCGTGCTTCCACCGTCGCCTCGCCCGCTGTTTCGCCGCGGACGGTGTTTCCCAAGAGAGAACCCAATGCTGGTTGACTGCTGACGAGCGTCGCCTGACCTGTGCGATCGAGCGTCTCGCCATTTTCGAGCAATTCGAGCACGCGAATTTCTTGTGTTTGTCCAGGAGACAATGTGACTCGAGAAGGGTCGAGCATGATTCGCCGGCCGGCCGGTGATGCTGCGGGAGCGTCGGCGACCACCACGACTCGTATCTCGCCTCGCGCTGCGCCGGCGCTGACCGCCAGACTGGCCGTGCCAGCAGCATTCCCTCGCAACTCGCCGCGTTCAGGATCGTAACTCACAATCCCGTCGTCGCTCGACGCTAACCGCGCGGCATTCAGCAGATCCAGGCCATCACGAGTAATCTGAACGGTCTGATCTAGTCTTCGCGTCTCTGAAACGCGCAGTGTGATGGTGGCAGGTGAAATCGAGAGGCGTGTTTGTGAGGAGAGCGGCGGCGTGGAGGCGACCGTGACTTCCGCGGCGTCGCTCACGATGTCGCCAATTTGCGCGGTGACGCCCGCGGTTCCGAGCCCTACGGCCGTGACCGTGGAGCCATTCATCACAACCACCGATTCGGCCCCTTCTCGACGCAGGGATTGCCAACGTAATTCTGGGTGGTCGTCCAAATCGCCGGCGAACTGATCGCCCACATAGCCGCTCGCGTGGAGGCGAGCTGATTCGCCGACCGCGAGCGTTGCTCGAAGTGGAGTCAATTCTATACGCGTCAGAGCCAATTGTTCGGCGACGGAGACTGTGAGTCGATTGCCCGAGACCTGATCGCGATAGCGAGCACGCAGGGTCGCGTCGCCTGGTTGCAAGCCAACGATGCTTGTCCCTTCAATTGCGACGGTCGTTCCACTGGATTCCAGTTTAAGAGATGCATCTTCCGAAACGTCACGCTCGGGCGTCCCCTCCCAGGCGGCAAGAATCTGGATTCGCGAATAGCGAATACCGCGGGCCAGCGAGATTGTTTCTCCTTGATCCGAGGTCACTCGCACCGATGTCGGTGGTCCGGAGGGAAGCGAGTCTGCCAGCGAAGGCGACGGCGACGCGGATTGGTCCGCGTTTACCAGATCGGTCATTACCAACAACGATCGTCCGCCGGCTTCCACTCGCAATGGCTGGCGATGCGGCGCTCGTAGCGCGGTGAGCACCGGAGGATTCCAACGCACAAACTCGTTCGAGAAGGCCGCTGGCCAATTCACCTGCTCCGCGGGCGCCTGCAAATTGCCTTCCGGCGTGCGAATCATGACGATCATTCGCTGCGATCCACCGACGGCGATTCGGTCGCCAGGCGGATCGCGTTCGACGAATAAATCTGTCGAGGGATCGGCCAAGTCGGGCAAGGGAGTCGACGCTTCATTGATCACGACCGTCATTGTCGCGCGTGCTCGACCAAATCGAGCCGTCAATTGCGCGGGGCCGGAACTGCCCACGGGGGCGGTCAACCGTGGTGGAAGATCGCCTTGAGGTGGAGTCCATTCCAAACCTTCGGGCACGGTCCACGTGACGTCGCCCGGCCGGACCACTCGCCATTGCTCGTCCACCAACTGCTCAACTTGTAACACGGCCGATTCCCGCACTCGCAAGGCGACTTCGCTGGGAACAATCCGCAACGACTCGTTGACGTTTGCCGTCTCCGGCGCCGGCATTTCGCTATTGGCTTGACTCGAAGTGGCGTCCGAGGCGTCTGCGGAGGATGTCGACGAAGCGGCAGGAGCAGCATTCGTAGCTTCCGCGAGGAGATTGGCGAGTTCTTCGTTGGCGACCACTTCGATTGTCGCGTTCGCGGAGGCGTTCGCCAATCGCGCGGTCAGCGTGACCGGTGGTCCTGGGCGAACCGCGGAAATCGTGGGCGGGTTCCACGTCACATTCTGCGCCGCCGACAACGCCCAAGTTACGCCCGCGCGGTCCGTGCAATCGATGTCTTCATGACCTGGGGAGCGAAAGACGAGTCGGACGGGGTGTTGAGTTGCGACGGGAATTCGCAACATAGCTGGCTCGAAGGTCAGCGTGCCTTCGGTCAGGCGAACAATGCGCACGGTCCGCGAAACCGATTCGCCAGCGGGGTTGACGCCGGTCACCGCGACTTCGCCGACACCGCGGGCTCGATACTCGCCCGTGGTTTCGTTCACTTCCAACAGCGCAGGGTCCGAGCTACTGAAGCGAGTTGCCTGCGCGTCAATTTCAACCGGGCCCTGCTCACTAGCCGCGAGCAGACTCCATTGGCCGGTTTCATCCAAGAAAACGACGTCGAGCATTGGCGCCAGTTGCAAACTAAGCTGAGGATCGCGATCAACCGTCTTGACCTGAACTGTATTCGATGATTGTCCCGCAAGGCGAGCTTCGAGTTGAATGGTGGCGCCGGGGCGCAGAGCTGAGAGGGCGCCGGGGGTCCAACGCACGGTCTCTTCTGTCGCCCCTTCGAGCCGCCATTCCACATCGGAGGCCGCTACCTCGACTCGTTCACCCGCGGAGCTCGCTGCCCAAACCTGCAACGGCAATACTTGACCAACAGGCAATGTCAACTCGCCCTGGGGAGTAAGTTCGAGAGCTAGTGGCAGGGCGACGACAGAAACTTCCGCCGTTGCTTCCAAGTTTTCCCAGCGAGCGGTAAGAGCGCTGGGGACGGGCGTTTCACGCAGCCCGCGAAGCTCGAGTTTCTCCGCGTCAAACTCAACGCTGTCCACATCCGGGAGCTGCGGCCACTCCAACAACTCGGGCGCGACGCGAACCGATCTCGCGGGGTCCTGCGAGGTCTGAGCAAAGACCTGTACGGACGTTCGTCCCAGTAACGGCACCGCGTACCTCGACGGATTAAACGATAACTGGCTGAAATCCTGGCGAACCACCGCGACTTGAACGGCGGCGGTCTGACCTCCGCTAACGAAGGCGATTTGCGCGACGCCGGGAGCGAGTCCGACAACGCGGTTCTTTTCACGGACGGAGGCGATCATGGGTTGGTCGCTTTCAACGCTAAGCTCGCTCGTGGCGCCGTCGATCGTCAATTCCACCTCCTCGCCCACCGCTATTTCCAACGAAGCGGGGGAGACGGCGAAGGACGTTGCGTGAGCGGCCGCGACAATCTGAATCTCGCGCTCGGCTCGCAACTCGCGGAAAACCGCCGCGAGACGCACTCGGCCCACGGACCGAGCCGTAAAGGTTCCATTCTCCAACTCCATTTTCCCTGGTGGAGAGACGTTCCACTGCAATTCGGTCGAGCCGCCGACGTTGCGTCGCTGTCCACTTGCCGTCGCTACATAAAGGCGAGGATTCAGTGTTCCACCCACCTCCAACGTCTCGGGCAGCGAGTCAAAATCAAGCGAGACGTAGCGTTCATCCAAGACATCCACGGGGCTCCGTGCTTCCCAACGCTTTGAGTCGGTCCCCGCCTGATAGGTCGCGATCACCTCGCCGCTGCCGCGGCGCTTACCCTGCACGCCTCCATAGTAAACGTAGATCGCTTCGGGTTGAGTCGAACTCCACTCGGCCGAAGACGACAAATCGATCTCTCGATCGTCCGCGTAGCGAGCAAGCAAGCGGAAATGATCCGTGGTGCCGACGCCGACTTCCAGTCGTTCCGGAACCAACTTGATGGAAATTGGTTCCTCAGGCGGCGTCACTGCGAGCATTTGTTGAGCTTTCAGATCGCCCAAATCAAAACGGATCTTCGTGCGTCCCGCGCCAACTGCTTCCACGGTACTCGAGTCCCTGGCGATACGGGCCACTCGCAGATCATCCACGGCGATCCGGACCCAGGGGGTCACATCGGTTCGCTTTTCGCCTTCAACTCTCTCTACGCGAAATGCCTGACGGCCGCCTCGCGGCAATGTCAGATCTTCCGAGGGGGTAATCTCAAGTCGTGCGACGGTATTCGAGACGGGCGTTTCCGCGCTGGCCGTGGTCGAATTGGTCCCCGCAGGATCTGCGGCGTTTCGACCAAATTGCCACCACCCGCCCACGCCAGCGAGCAGCAATAAGCTCGCAGCCGCCACGGCCCACAACCAGCTACGTCGTCGAGGCACGCCGGCCGTGACGACTTCCGAACTATGAGTCGGCGCTAGCGAGCAGGGTTCGCCAGCCAATCCCAGGAGGCGGCAGCGTGGACAAACCTGAGGTCCAGGAACGTGGTCGCGTGCCGACCGATGGTATCCCCAGCACCAAACCACTCGTCGATTCTGGTCGCGGAAGAAGTAGAAACCGGCCGTCTCGGGCTGCTGAATGATCGCATCGAAATGTTGGAGCAGGCCATTTTTTAGCGTTAACAGGCTGGCGTCGCGTTCTTGAACTGCCTGCAAGTCCACCCGCAACTTATCTAGTTGACGGCGGTATTCTCCGGAACGGACTTCGTCGGGCGAGAGCGGGGTCAGTCGACCGGACATGTCGAATTTGTTGGGATCTCGCGAGACGCGGACCGCGAAGCTAATCACTCGCTGGCCGCTAATAATCTCGCGCTCCGGGTCCGCCGCACGCGCGCCGATCCAGCGTTTCAAAATCTCGTAATTGCTAGAATTGTCTTCATTTACCAAAAGTGCGCCGCTATCGCGGTGAGTGAGTGAGTCACGAAACTGGCCGCCGCTGACTGAAACACGCAGCGCAACGGGCCGATGCTTCTGGACGATTGATTTCAATGATGCAGAACGCTGTTCCGACATGTACGCTCCCCCCGAATCTAGGATGCAGGCCCTATTGAAACAGACTGCCAGTCCGGGCACAAGGTTTCGCTGCATGGGAGGCGACGCGACGTCAGTCCGACGCTTGCGAAACGTGGTGCAATGCGTGATACTGCGCGACCGCACGCAAGCTCTTCAGCCGTTGGTGGGATGACGATTCGTCCTTCCGCAATTTGGACTTGGGAGAACATAAAACATGGGACGTGTTGGCATCGTACAAGTGATTTTCCGCCTGTGCTTGGCGGTTAGTGCGCTTTCATTCGTAGTTGGTGCTCGCGAGGTCGTAGGTCAAGAGGCCAAGGAGCAAAACGCGAAAGAGCGTGATGCGAAAGAGCAAGCTCCCACGCAGCAAGTCGAGAAGGGCCAAGAAGCGAAGGACCCGATGGCGGCCGAGGCGGCTCGACGCGAGGAACGAGAATTACTGAAGCTCTTTATCGACACCTTGGATCAGGTCGAGCGGAACTACGTCAAGGATGTCAGTCGTCGCGAACTGTACGAGGCCGCGATCCGCGGCATGATGTCCAAGCTGGATCAGCACTCGAATTACATCTCCCCGGACGACGTGGAGAGTTTCAAGGGGTCGGTGGAGAGCGAGTTTGGCGGGATCGGAATTCAGGTCAGCATCGAAGGGGGACGACTCGTCGTCATCAGTCCGCTCGTGGGCACTCCCGCCTATCGCGCGGGCATCCAGGCGGGCGATTGGATCAGTTCGATCGACGACAAGACGACTCGCGAGATCACGCTGGATGAAGCGGTCAAACGCATGAAGGGGAAGATCGGCACGACCGTCAAGCTGACCGTCGTCCACGCTCGGGACGGCAAGTCCGAGACGCTCACGTTGGCTCGCGAGGTGGTGCGAGTGGAAACGGTGTTGGGCGATCGTCGCAACGCCGACGATTCCTGGGACTATATGCTCGACCCCGAACGCTTGATTGGCTACATCCGCATCACCTCATTCGGTCGGCACACGACCAATGAGATGCGCAAAGCCATGAAATCGCTGGCCGATCGCAAGTTGCGCGGGTTGGTGCTCGACCTGCGCTTCAATCCCGGCGGATTGCTCTCGTCGGCGGTCGAGATCAGTGACTTGTTTGTCGCCGAGGGGCGCATCGTCAGCACGGCGGGACGGAACATTGATGAACAAGTCGTCTATGCCAAGGAAGAGGGAACATACACCGGCTTCCCCATCGTCGTGTTGGTGAATCGTTTTAGCGCCAGCGCCAGCGAGATTGTCTCGGCGTGCCTCCAGGACCACAGTCGCGCGATCGTGATTGGCGAGCGGACTTGGGGGAAGGGAAGCGTCCAGAACATCATCGAGTTGGAAGGGGGACGCAGCGCCTTGAAACTCACCACGGCTGGCTACCAACGTCCCAACGGTCGCAACATCAATCGGTTCGAAGGGGCGACGGAAGAAGACGAATGGGGAGTGAAGCCGAACTCTGGATTCGAAGTCAAGCTGACCGATGACGAAATGCGGCAGATGTTGGACGATCGTCGTGATCGAGACATCGTGAAGAAGCGTGAGGGCGAAATCTCGGTGGCGGACGCAATCCGTTCGGATCGTCAACTTGCCAAGGCGCTGGAGACGATCTCCTCGAAGCTCATGGACGCGAAGAAGGATAGGCCCGAGGACGCGACCAAGGCGACTTCGGCCACCGATGGCAAGAGTGACAAGTCGAAAGAAACAACGTCCCAGAAGCCAACGGCCGACGCCGATGCGGCGGGAAAACCCTGACCGTGAGACGTTTGCTGACTCTGGAATCGACGTGTGACGAGACGGCCGCGGCGATCGTGACGGATGACCTGCGAGTCTTGGGATCTGTCGTCGCTTCGCAAACGGACTTGCATGAGCGATTCCAGGGAGTCGTGCCCGAGATTGCGGCCCGCGCTCATGTCGAACGCATCGTGCCGGTGATCGACGAAGCCTTGCGGCAAGCTGGCGTGGCCTTGAACGAGATCGATGCGATCGCGGTCGCCCACACGCCAGGACTCGCCGGTTCGTTGCTAGTCGGAGTCGTCGCCGCCAAGACGCTTAGTCTTGCGCTCGGCAAACCTCTGGTCGGCATCAATCATCTGCACGCTCACATTTATGCCTGTCGCATGGCGGCGGGCTACGACGTGTTTCCCTGCGTTGGTTTGATTGTCAGCGGCGGTCATACCAGTCTGTATCGCTGCCGTGACGCGTTGCAGTTTGATCTCTTGGGCGGCACGATCGACGACGCGGCGGGCGAGGCATTCGACAAAGTCGCCAGCATGTTGGGACTCGGTTTTCCCGGTGGACCCGCCGTCGCTCGAGCGGCGACATTGGGTGATCCGGCGGCCTACCGCTTCCCGCGATCGTTCCTGCACGAGCCTGAACGCTTGGAGTTCAGTTTCAGCGGACTGAAGACGGCCGTTCGCTACGCGATTGCCGGGCCTGGCCGTCCCGATTTCGAACGACTAGAACTCGACGAACCCACGGTGGCGAATCTTGCTGCCAGCTTTCAGCAAGCCGTGGTCGACTGCTTGGTTGCAAAGTCGCTCGCCGCAATCGAACGAACGGGCTTAACGCGATTATGCGTGGGCGGCGGGGTCGCGGCGAACCGTTTACTTCGCGAGTCGCTGGCGAGCGCTTTGTCTCGGCGCGGCTGCGAACTCGTTATCGCTCCGCCAGATCTCTGCACCGACAACGCCGTCATGGGCGCGTTGGCGTTCGAGCGACTGAACGCCGGCCAATGCGACGCACTCGACCTCGACGTTCAACCTGGTCTGGTGCGCCCGCGGTGATTGATTTTCAGTCGATGGATTTTCCTGTCTGACGACTGAGGTTTCGGCTGTCATTGGTCATTGGTCATTAGTCATTAGTCATTAGTTGTGGTGTCATTGGACGCTTCATCGTGGGTGCTATGGTGAGTTTTGGCCCGTTTTCAGCGTTTCAGAGAACGAGCCGCGGCGATAGGAGCTCTCTTGTAATAACGACTTGAAGAGGTCAGGTGTTGTTCTTCAAGCCGGAGGCTTGACAGCCATTAGCCGGTGGTTGAGCGAAGCGACACCACCGGTTCCCAGTTTAGCTCTTCGTTCACCTCTCACCTCGGATTCCACTCGTGTTGCCTTTGCCTCCGGCGAAGCAGCATAGACCGTCGAGCCGCCATGGGCTTCTTTAACAAGGGACTAGATTGTGGTTAAGCCTCTCGCCAGCCACCCTTCACGACTCCACCTTTGTCCCCTGTGTTTAGTTCCGCTCTCTCTTTACACGAGTCAGGACAACTAGTAAGGCGCTCGGACCGAGAGCACTGCGGCGCCGACGCCGACGCCGATTGCGCCGAGCAATACGATGAGCAGGCCGACGCCGTACAGAGTGCGAATGCCGTCGTCAATCTGCTGTTTCTTATCGCGTGCTAGTCGCGAAGCGATGACGCCGCAGACCCAAGTCCAGTGCAGCATGACGTGGACCAGGAAACCGACGGCCAAGGTTCCCACGAGTCCGAACTGCAAGCCAGACCATTGGTCGTAGTCCCAGCCCCAGATTTTCCAACCATCGGCGTTGGGGCCGGGTGGGAACACGAAACGAATCACGACCGAGCACCAGACCAAGACGATGAAGGCGACTAGCAGAGTGGCGTCGAGGATGAAATTAATGATCGTGCGCGACATGAGAGTCCAAGGCGAAAAGTGAGGAAGGAAGCAGAGTGTCTCGTCTACGGTGATCCGCTCAACAAGCACTCAAGAAAAGCCGCCTCCCTACCTTCGAAACTAACCTCGCCCCCGCGATTCGCCAAGAGGTGGAGCATTGCAATTCGCCGTTCACTCAACGAACTTACGCCACAAATAAATCGCGGGCGAGTGTTCCCAGGAGGGACCACCCGCCCGTTCATGTCGCGGATCGAGCAGCACGGTGCTCGGGGAGTTTACGCGGCGGTCACTTCGATCTGTTTGGTCTTGGTTTCGCCCGTCTTCGGGATGGCGATCCGCAGGACGCCTTCCTTAAACTCCGCCGCCACTTTCTCGACGTTGACGTTTTCAGGCAACGGAATCACTCGCTTGAACTCGCCATGCCGTCGCTCCACTCGCAGAAACGTCTTGCCTTTTTCTTCTTTCTCCTCTTTCTTTTCGCCGTGAACCCACAATTCGTGGTTGTGTACCTCGACATGGAATTCCTCGGGCTTCATTCCCGGCAGTTCGACCGTCACTTCCAATGCCTCGGCAGTCTCCGAAACATTGGTGCGAGGCGCGAACCCTTCTCCCCAAGGCCATTCTTCCATGGCGAACATCCGTTCAAACAGGGTGGGAAATTCCTGTTCCAGGCTGGTCAAGCCCGGCACCCTGCGCGACCAGGGAGTCAACGACCGGAACATGACACGTCTCCTTATGCCGATCCAGAGACGCACCAACCACGGACGCTCGCGCGAGTCTCTCCCGTCGTCAGTTCGACTCTGGAGAACTTTGGCTTCCACTTATTCTACGTCCGCTGCGCTGGATTGGTTCTCATGAGGAATGACTTGGGGCCGCCTTTCGGCCGCCTCGCAAGCCGACCGAATCGCCAGCAGAGCTTGATCGACCAGATGATCGAAGGACTGATGGGTATCGAGCGACACGCCTTGCTCGGAGGTTGTCAGTGGTTCGTCTTCCCTGGCTTGGAGTTCCAACATCTCGGGCGCGATCTCGGATAGGCCGTGTCCCGCCGCCGCTCGCTCCTCGATGCGTTGTCGAGCGATCGCAGCGGGACAGTGGCAATCGAAGAGCACCCAGATCGCGCCCATCGCCTCGACTCGCTCTCGCAGACGTCGCCGCTGCTCGCGTTGCGGGAAGACGCCGTCGATGATCAACGTCCGGCGCGATTCCAGGGCGGCTGGCGCCCGTTGAATCAAGGAGTCGTAGACTGCTTGGCGATTCGCCGGCGTATATCGCCCCTCGCCGAACGCCTCGCGAGTCGCCGGGGACTTTTCGGCCTGTTGTTCGTGCCGTATTCCGTCGGTGCTCAAGATCTTCGCGCCGAGTGCGTTAGCGAGCATCTCCGCCAGTCGTGACTTGCCTACGCCCGAACGGCCGCGTACGACCACGACCAGCGGAGGCGTCGCGGAAGCGATTCGTTCGTCGCTCCAGGCGAGTAGCTGCGATGCTCGTTGGAGTGACTTGTCGGCGTCACTCGCCGACTGTTGAGCGGCTCGCAGCGTTCCCACCTTTGCGCGAACACAGCCCCGGTAGGCTTCATAGAACTCAAGTAAAGCGCGAGGTGGATGGTCGCCCGCGGCGTCGCAGTATCGCTCGCGCACTTGCCGACCCGCGCTTGAACCGTGCAGGCATTCGCACTCCATGGCAAGGAAGCTGAGTTCATCGAGCACATCGACGGTACGCAGATCGACGTTGAACTCAAGTGCGTCAATGACGATCGGTCGCGGGGCGAAGTACACGTGGTCGCACCGCAAGTCGCCGTGTCCCTCGACCACTCGACCATCACAAACCCGTTCATCCCACCAGTGCGGGTAAAGGGCGAGTAGACGGCATTGAGCCGCGTGGACGCGATCGACTAGTTCCAGCGAGTCGGGCGATGCGTATTGCGCGAGTGTTTCCCAGTTTTCTCGAACATGCCGCTCGATGCCGCGCCGAAACTCCTGCGCTTTCACGGGCAGCGGCGGAAGCGTGGCGTAGAAGCGGAAGAGTTTATCGGCGAGCGAGTGGATCTCGCGACTGGTCAGTTCGCGAACTTCGAGTATGCGATCAAGGTCGCACTCGGCTGGCAGGCGTCGCATGCGGACCAACCAATCATCGATGCGGCCCATGCCGCCGATACGTCGACGCCCCTGGCGATCAAGCGTGATGGGCATCACGCTCTGATAGATGTCAGGCGCGAGTCGGCGATTCAAGCGGAGCTCCTCCAAGCAGGCCTCGTGTCGCCGTTCGACGGTGCTGTAGTCCAGAAAATCGAAGGCGATGGGCTTCTTCAGCTTGTACGCATGTCGATCGGTGAGGAAGACCCACGAGATGTGGGTCTCGACGACTTGCACATCGAGCGGGTGATCGGGGTAAACCAGCGGCGACCGGAGGAAATTGACTCGGTCGAGCGATTCGTCGGTCAAATGCGCAGCGCTCTGCATGGAACACCTCCCCGAACGAGTGCGTCGACGACGCGCGCCAACGTGGTGCAACCGATGCCGAAACACAACGCCCGATCCAGGTGGGCGCGGCTGGGGAGCGGATCGAGTTGCCGATGGTGGAGGGTGCAAAAGGGATGCCAACGGGCGGGCGAATGCGTCAAGGGGCGCTTCGGGCGAGTAGATTTCGGCTAGAATATGAGAACTCGATTTCCCAGCCACTGGGACGAGTTTTGCTCTGAGTGAGGCTGTGGCTCTCCCAAGGCGGATTGGTGTTGGAAGTGTGCGGGAGAGCACATTTTTCGGTCACGGTCGCGCGCGCAATTAGGCGCGGTCGGCGGAGGCCCTGACAAGAAAAGGAGCATTTGGAATGTCGAGCACATCCCATTTATCTCTGTTGATTGTTGACGATGACGAAGAGTTTCGCGGCACGCTGGTGAAGCGATTCGTGCAACGCGGATTTCATGTCGAGCAGGCCGCCAATGGCGAGCAGGCGTTGGAGTTAGTCCAGCGACGCGAGTTCGACGTGGCGCTGTTCGACATGCTGATGCCTGGCATGACGGGACTCGCGCTGTTGGAGAAATTCAAGTCGCTGCATGCCGAATGCGAAGTGATCATGCTGACGGGGCAGGCGACGGTCGAAACCGCGGTCGCCGCGATGAAGGCAGGGGCTTACGACTACTTGATGAAGCCCTTCCCGCTGCGGGAACTCGAAGTACTGGTCGAAAAGGCCCAGGAACACCGCAGGCTGGCGAAAGAGAATCAGCAGCTTCGCCAGTTGCTGGAACGCTCCCAGGCGGTCTCGGAATTGGTTGGCGAGTCGGCTGCGATGCAGGAAGTGTATCGTCTGATCGACCGTGCGGGCCCGAGCGAACGCGCGATATTGATTCAAGGCGAGAGCGGCACGGGCAAGGAGTTGGTCGCTCGCGCTCTACATCGCCGCAGTTTGCGAGCCGACAAGCCGATGGTGGTGATCAACTGCGCGGCCCTGCCGGAGACGTTGCTGGAAAGTGAATTGTTCGGCCATGAGAAAGGCTCTTTCACCGGTGCGCTCAGCACCAAGCCGGGGTTGTTCGAAGTTGCCGACGGCGGCACCCTGTTTATCGACGAAATTGGCGAGATGCCAGGTTCGTTGCAGGCCAAGTTGCTCCGAGTATTGGAAGATGGTTCGATGCGTCGGATCGGCTCCATCAAGGAGCGGCAGGTGAATGTGCGGCTGCTGGCCGCCACCAATCGCAATTTGGCTCAGGAAGTGCAATCAGGCAGGTTTCGCGAAGATCTCTACTATCGCATCAACGTCATGTCGCTCGAACTGCCTCCCCTGCGAGTGCGTCAGGGCGACATCCCGCTGCTGGTTCGCCACTTCCTCGGCGCCGCCTGGGAGATTGAGGAGGCGGCCGTGCACATGCTGGAGCGATACCACTGGCCAGGGAATGTGCGTCAGTTGATCAATGCCTTGGAACGAGCCAAAATCATGGCCGACGATCACTTGATCCGCGGTCACGACCTGCCGCGCGAGGTCCAAGTGAATGACTCGGTCGCCGTCCCCGTTGATCTCGTCATCAGCGACGATCTGGCCGCGATCGAGCGATGCAAGGTGGTTGAGGTGTTGCGGCGGATGAGCGGCAACAAGACGCGGGCCGCGAAAGCGCTGGGCATCGATCGGCGAAAACTCTATCGACTCGTCGAGAAATACCAGATCCAGTCCGAGGAACTCGCCGGAACCTAGCACCTTTTCCCCATCAAAAAAGTACGACGGACTTCTAGTCCGTCGATCTCCTTCGTACGACGGACTTCCAGTCCGTCGATTGCGTCCGCGTCCCGCGAACTCTCCAAATCCGCAGCGAACGCAATTCCTCCCCCACCCAAGGCAACCGTTCGACTCTCGCTCTAGTCGACGAACAGCATTTCGTTGCTCGCCAAAAGTGCGTGCGCATACTGACGCCATGCCGCCTCCGCGGATTGACCTGCCGCTTGCGCGTCGGCGAGAAACGCTTGACCGCGAGCCAACTGTGTCGAGGTTGGGTCGCGCAAGAATAATTCGCGATAAGCGGCTCGGATGGAGTCATCGGGTTTGCCGGGCTGCATCCCCGCCCAACGTTTCCCCGCCCACTCGCTCCATTGAGCAATCAAGGGACTGTTCAGCACGAACAGTTGCTGGAGGGGAGTTGTGGTGGGGTCGCGCAAGGCGGCGTGAGAGACAGGATCGGGGAAGTCGTACAGTCGCAGCAGATCGGATAACTCGCGGCGTCGCACCAATCCATAAAGGGTGCGACGGCGATTGTTCAGTTCGTTTAATTCGGCGGGCGGACCTCCCATGCGCAGGTCGAGCGAATCGCTGGCCGCCAGCAAGCTATCTCGCCATGCTTCCACATCCAGACGCCGCACGGGCATGCGCCAGAGCGTCGCGTTGTCTGGATCGATCGCGAGTCGAGCGGCATCGGTGTTGCTCGTCTGCCGATACGTCGCGGTCAGCACCAATTCGCGATGCAGCGACTTCAGCGACCATTCGGAGGCGACGAAATCGGCGGCCAGTTCGTCGAGTAACGCGGCATGCAGCGGAGGCGAAGTCTGCAATCCGAAGTTGCTGGGAGTCGCCACCAGGGGGCGTTCGAAGTGTCGCATCCAGGCTCGGTTCACCGCGACGCGGGCGACGAGCGGTCCTGCCTCCTGGACGATCGCCTCCGCCAAATCTCGTCGCCCGCTTCCTTGCTGCAACATACGCGGCGAGGAGGGCGACAGGACCGTCAGGAATCGTCGCGAGACGGCGGCGCCTGGTTTGGCCGGGTTGCCGCGAATTTGTAGTTCGATGTCTTGGAGTTCAGGACGATATTCGAGTTTGGTGCGATTCGGGCCATCGGGCAGTACATGCAAGCGAGCATCCGTGACGCCGAAGGCGGGCGGCAGATCAAAGAACGGGGTCGTACGCAGCTTGGCCGCTTCCAACTCGAATTCCGCCGCCTTGCGTTGATCCTCGTCCAAGGGCGTCTTATTCGCGCGAAGTTTGGCGATTTGCCCCTCGAGTTCCTTGACTTTGCGGCGAGCGGCGGCGGCCGTCGCCGCCAAGTCGTTAGCGATAATGGGGACATCCTGCTGACGCGTGTTGGCAAGTACTCCAGCGAGCGCATAGTAGTCGCTCATCGAGACCGGGTCATACTTGTGGTCGTGGCAACGAGCGCAGGCGAGCGTCAAACCCAGGAAAGTGGCGCCGATCGCTTCGATGCGTTCTTCCCATTCGTCCGCGACCACTTGTTTGATCACGGTGGGATCGAGTTTGAGTTCTTTCCAGTAGGTGGGACTCAGGCCCAGGAAACCGAGGGCCGCATTATCCTCGGGGCGCGCGCCGGGCTGTTGGTCCGCGGCCAATTGGCGTCGAATGAAGTCAGAATAGGGTAGGTCGGCGTTGACGGCGCCTACCACCCAATCGCGATAGAGGTAGGCTTTCGCCTCCCCCTCCCGCCATTGCTCGGGGACATCGCAGTAGCGAGCGAGATCAAGCCAAAATCGACCATATCGCTCGCCATGTCGCGGCGAGGCGAGAAAGCGATCGACCCAACGCGCGTAGGCGTCCGGCGCCATGTCGTGCGAGAACTCGTCGATCTCTTCGACCGTAGGCGGCAAGCCGATCAGGTCAAACTTGAGTCGACGCAGGAGTCGAATGTGGTCCGCGGGCGGGGAGGAGTGGAGGCCAAGGCGGTGTTGCGCTGATCGCAGATGAAGGTCGACGCGAGATAAGGCCGGTTCGCCGCCATCGACCGGCGCGATCGCTGCCGCGGCGCCGTCGATGTGCGTTTCTTGCGAGTGAATTGGCAGAGATTGAAACGCCCAATGACGTCGCCCCGCTTCCAGATCAACCGACGGACGGGCCGCCGCGGTCGTTTCGGCCGAGGGAAAAGGCAGGCCGCGTCGAATCCACTCGCGCAAGTCGGCGATTTCTTGAGCGGGCATCTTGCCGCTGGGCGGCATCTCGATCTGACTGCTCTCAAATCCAATAGCCTCGGAGATCAGGCTGGCCATGACGTCGCCGACGGCGGCGGCGGGGCCTGTTTCACCTCCCCGCAAGATCGCCTCGCGGCTATCGAGCCGCAGGCCGCCGCGCAATTTGGCGGGATCAGCCCCGTGACATTCCCAGCATCGCTTAACCAAGACGGGACGGATTCGCTTTTCGAAAAACTCGATGTCTTCGCTCGAGAATTCCGGCGGTTGGGCGAATGCCGTCGCGGTCATCCACGAGGTGGTCGCCGCACAAAGCAAGGCCAGAGAAAAGCAGGCTGCGGTACGAATCCAGGCCATGATGTTTACTCCCTTCGTGGAAACGTTCCGTGGCGTCGCCAACGTTGGAACAGCAATAGTCCAACCAGTGTTTTCGAATCGACGATTTCACCGCGGTCGACCATCGCCAACGCCTCGTCCCACGAGACGATCAGGTTGTCGATTTCCTCGCCCGCTTCGCGCTGTGCCGGACCGGGCGTTAACCCGGTGGCGACATAAAGGTACATCAGCTCATCCAATACACCGGGGGAGGGGTAGTAGGTATGGATTAGTTGGAGCTGTTGAGCCACGAAGCCGGTTTCTTCCACCAGTTCGCGTGCCGCCGTCTCGATGGGAGGTTCGCCAGGTTCCAGAGTGCCAGCGGGAAGTTCGATGAGCGTTTTGCGGATGGAGATACGGTAGTTGCGGATCAGGCAGATGTGATTGTCGTCAACCATCGGCAAGAGGACGACAGCGCCCGGATGACGCACCACCTCTCGCTCGCGGAAGCCGCCCGCGGCGAGCGGTTGCTGGACTCGCACGACCTGAAATCGCGAGCCTCGCAGCAGGACCGGTTCGGCAGGTTCCGAGTAGGGAAAATGCTTGTCGGACGAATCCGCGGAAGATGTCGAGGAATTCATGTAAGGCAGGAGGGTGGCGGATTGGATCGGGGGTGGGAACGCGTGAACGTTCGTGGATTGGACGTTTTCCCGTGGAAACATGGGCGACCGTCGTCACTCACCCTAGGCGGTGACGTGGCGTGGTGCAAGAGTACGACGGGCTGGCTGACAACGACGTTGAATGCGCGGAAGGACATTGTTAGGATTGAGGCGGTGGGGCGGGGACCGCGGTTTTTGTGGTCGAGGTTTGCGATGCGCGAGCAGATCGACTGGACGATTCCATTAGGAACTTGGCATGGGATGCCGCTGCGATTGCACGCGCATTTCCTGCTGTTTTGCGCCGCCGTGCTGTACATGGCTCAGGTGTCGAGCATTTCGCCCTCGGGCAAGTTCGACGCGGGATTCCTGCTGCTGGTGGCGGTCAGTCTGCTGGTGCTGTATCTCAGCCTGCTCGCTCATGAACTTGGCCATTGGTGGATGGCTCGGCGACACGGTGGGCAGGCGTCGGCGATTGTCGTCGGTCCGCTGGGGGGGCTGAACGAGTGGGAATTGGATGACGATCCTCGTTCGGAAATCGCCATTCATGCGGCGGGGCCATTGGTCAATTTAGCCATTGCCCTGATTCCCTGCTTGGCGGTCTTGCGGTGGACGAACCCGGGCATTTCGGTCTGGGGAATTTTGGATCCGCTGGAGCCGGAGGGGTTGCCGGTCGGCGAAGGCGTCACATGGGGCGCGGTCGCGGGAATCGCCTTCTGGATTAACTGGACGTTGTTCGTCGTCAATCTGTTCCCCGCGTACCCGTTTGATGGCGGACGAATATTGCGAGCCACGGTTCGCCTGTCGCGGCCACAGTTGGGACGTGAACTTTCAGGTCTCTTGGTGGCTCGACTGGCCCGCGTGGCGGCTATCGGTTTACTAATCACGGCGGTGTTGGTCTATAACGAGCCGCTCAAGGGCCCAGTGGCGCCCTGGTTTGCCCTGACTGTCGTCGCCGGAATTGTGTGGTTCACGGGCAAGCAGTACGAGCGTCGCCTCATGTCCCAGTTGACCTCGCCGACTTGGCTGACGCATTACGAAGCGATGGTTCGCCCCGCTCCATCGGCGCGTCGTCGACAGCAGGCCGAACAAGAGATCGACGAATCCAATTTCATGGAAGTGATGCAACAGGAATGGGAACTGCGATCTGTAGAGCCCGATCGCGAGGTTGACGAGGAACGACGCGTCGATGAAGTGCTGGCGCGTTTGCATGAAGTGGGGCTCGAGAAGTTGACCTCCGAAGAGCGGGCCCTGTTGGAACGAGCGAGTGCTCGTTATCGAAATCGGTTTGGCATGGGGAGCCGCTCGGGGCCTCGCGGTTAAGTTATGGCTCGACAGGAAGTCGATCGCGAGGATCTGCTGAGGGAAGCAACGGCGCTGGTGGAGCGAATCGAGATCGAGGTCGATTCTTGGCCTGATCCGGTGGTGGTTGGATTTCGACGCGGCGGCGAGGGATCGGTGTATTTTGGCGCCGACCCTGTTTATCAGTTCAACTTGCATAGCGAGTTGCGTCGGGGATATCTCCGTGGACGTCTAATCAAGGCAGAACGCCGTTGTTTGGTCATCATGGATCGGCAGCGGAGCGAGACGGAGGTTGCGCTGATTCGAACACCTCTGGATGCTGCCGCGAGCCAAGAATTGCTCGCGAATGCTCGACGTCATCTGAGCGAATTGCTCACGCGGATGGAAGCTGGCGACTTTCGCGAGATTGGTCGAGTGCCCAAGGACGCCAATGTGCTCGCACGCGTCGTCGGTTGGTTAAAAACACTTCCCGATCCGCTATCGGCCGCGGATGCTCCCAACGTCGCCGTTAGGGCTGCCGGACGAAAAAAAACTACCAGCAGACCCACTTCTGGGTAAGCGGGGCTGGAATGCGGGATTGGGCGGCCTGAGATAATTCGGATTGGCGGGAGACTTTGGCCGCCCAATCCTCCTTTCCAGCCATGCTTACCCAGGTCGGCCCGACCGTGGCGCGGAGCGGTCGGTTCCGAGCAGACCTTCGGCAGTGCGGACGAGCAACGCTTGCCCGTGCAACGAAGCGGTGGCAGGCGCCGTTGCTGCCTATCTCTATTCCGCAGGCGCCGGGCCTGCTCGTAGCGGTTCGATCAGGACGCTCCAACGCGGGAGTGTCTCGGAACGTTGGAGGCGTTGCGCCAGGGGAGCAAATGCCTGGCGGCTGATTCGCTTTCCACGTTCGTACGTCGTGGTCACCCACGGCACGATGGGATGAAGGCCCTTCCAAGTCATCGTCTGCGCCCACTGCAGCGCGGTGTTCACATCGGTCAGCAGCGCCCCATTTCAATGTCGTTCCAGGCAGCTCCAACAACGTTCCACCGGATTGTACTTGCTGTGGTAAGGCTCGATGCCATCCGCAATGAAGTCACTCGTTTCCCGACTAAAGCAGCCGGACGAAAAAACTACCAACCCTGGATCATATCGACAGGAATCTCGAATCTCAGGATTCCTTCGCCTCCGTAAGCTGCCGCGGGTAACTCGAGATGAAGCGACGAGATCTCTGCTCGATCCACTTGCTCGGGCACGGCGAATACGATGGCGTCCCGCATCTGTTCAGATCGATAGAGGGGTGCTTCGGAAACGTGTCCTTGGACGGCCGTGGCGCCGGTGAACTTGTGCAACGGGTAGACTTGGCCTAAGTCATCGACCAATTCCGCCGTCCGCTGTTTTCCCTCGACTCGAAACAAGCTGCCGTACCAACTGCGATATTGGCGAGGCGTCTCGCCGGTGTTTCGTAACGAGAGATAGACGGTCAGAAACTTCTGTTCTTCGTCCTCGACGACTCGTCGTGCTTGGTCGCGGGTCCGCACGGGCCCGTAGATCACTTCCCGCACTTTGGTCTTCACCTCGTTCTTCAGGAGTGTAAAGCGTCGAGCATCCGACCAGTGAGGTCTTTCGAAGGTTTGAGGCATGAGGTCGGCGTCGAAGACCACTTCTTCGACTTCCGCCAAGTCCCTGTTTCCACCGATGCGTTTGTTGCCTACGACCATGAAGACGACGATCACCGCGGTTGCGAACAACGCTAGAAACGTGAGAAAGAAGATCAGCTCGAGAGCCATGCCTCGACGGGGAGGCGCGGGGGGCGGAAGATCTTCGCCCGCTGCGGACGTGGGGGCGGAAGGCGAGGTGGAATGAGAGGAGTGCGCGGCCGGTGGGAGGCCGGGGTGAGATGAAGTAGGTGGAAACGAACTAGAAACCGTTGGAATCTGAAACGCGGGGACGACAAATGGTCGTCCGCAAATGGAGCAGGCGACCGTTTGACCCGCCATGGAGGGCGTGACGGCCTGAAGCGAGCGACAATGGGGGCACTGGAAATAGGTCATCGGCTGCTGCCTGGGAACTCTCGCTGCGTCAGCGAACTTACCCTCGTTATGGCGACTCGTTCTTCTGCCCTTCCATGTCGGATTTCTTCTTTTCCTCCTCTTCCTGTTTCTTGCGCTCGCGATCCTTCGCGGCTTTGGTCTCTTTCGCCATCTCTTCAATCTGTTTTTTGAGGTCGAGGATCGTCTCTTCTCGCGGCGGCTTCGGGCTCGCTTCGGTCGCGGGCATCGACGGGGCGTCGCCCGCCATTTCTTCTTGAGCCGCGACTGCCGCCGTGGGGCGTGCTCGAGTCGTCGGGGATTCCGCCAATTCCACGGGACGCTCGTTGGCGATCGATTCGCGAGTCAATTGAAAGCCCAAGTAGCGATCACCCTGACCGAGAACGCTCATCTTGAGTCCCAGGCGTACATGTTCGAAGTCACCCGTTGGGGCCGCGAATACCAAGAGATCCGAGACGACTTGGCCGGGTTTGATTCTTATCGCTTTGGTTTGACGGGATGCGTCCGCGAATTGATTGGGAGGTATGAAGGCCAGCGGCTTGCCCGCGGGATCGACCAGAAAAGCAGTCGGTAGGCTGGCTTTGGTGGAAAGAGTATTCCAGCCGGAATAATTGACCGGCGCGGCGGCCCGATCGGGAACTGTTACTCTCAACTCGACGCAGAGGTACCGCGGAGTACTCTCGATGCTCGGCGGCGTCGTGTCAGCGGGCGTTGCGTCGGGCGGTGAAGGGGCCGTGGCCGAAGGGGCGGCGTCGTCGACCTTGGCGGGCGTTGCCGCTCCAGCTTCGGACAATGTCTGGCCGCCCGGTTGAGTTGGATTGGGCTTGGCGTTGGTCAACCAGGCGCCGACCCATTGGATCCGCGCCGTTGGGCTAGAAACGCTGTTCACGGTTCTCCAAGGGCGAACCGAAGCGACAAGGGCGTCGAATTCCGCTCCGCCTGGCATGGTGGGAGATGGGGAGGCGGGGGGGGCCGACGAGTCTGCGGCGGTAGTGCCTGTTTCGCTCGTCCCAGGCGGCACACCGGGCGCAGGAACTAGAGGACTGGCGGGCGTTGCGGAGGCGGGGGAAGTCGCTGGAGTTCGAGGAGCGGCGACGGCGGGTGGCGCCGCGGCTGGCGTAACGGTGGTGCTCGCGGCTGTGGCGTCCGTCGAGGACGTTGAGTTGCTCGCTACGGTCGGCTTGCTTGAGCGAGTGGCGACGAATATGGCCGTGAAGATCAAGACTAACAGGAAACCGCCAGCGATACTCAACAGAATCAGTAGTTTGCGGCGGGCCTGTTCGCGCCGAAGTTGCTGCTTGGTTTTCGTCCCCTCGGCGGAGTCTCGCTGACTAGCGCCTGGCGTCACGGGAACGGGAGCGTTTACGGGCCGGACGACGGGTGAGCCGGGAAAAACGGCGCCGACCGGAAAGTTTGAAGGACTGGCGGGAGCGTGTCCGGGGGTGAGCGGGATGCCCGATGGCAAGGCGTGAGGAGGCGGCGGAGGTGCCACGTGTGGCTGAGCGGGCTGCACTGCTTGAGCGGGCACTACTTGCGGACGAGGCGCATGGGGTGGCGCAAGGGGGCGAGGCTGCGCCGCAAGTGGACTTTGCGGCGCTCTGAGGGGCAACGTTGTGGGCGGCGCTGCGGACGGCGCTGTAGGTCGAGCGGTTGCGTCCGTAGGATCTGGCGGCAGAGCGGCGGCACGCGGCCAAAGATCGGGGATCTGACCCGCTTCCGTCCACGATGCAACATCACTCCGGCGGACAAGGCTGGTCAGTTTCAACTCGCCCTTCGCCGCCAAGCGTCGGAGTTGTTGTAGCGTCAGCGGGCCGATCTGTTGTTCACCCACGCGGCAGTACCAAGTCAATTCACTCATCGCTTGCCGGACGATCTGTCCACTCCCTGCGCCCTGTCGACCACAGAAGCTCGAACGGTTGTTCACCTGTAGAACGGATTTCCAGGCCCGTTCATCACTGCTTCAAACGACGGCCTGAAAGTCCGTCGCACCATTTGTGATAGCGCACTAGTGTAAATCGCTGTGGGTGGTCCGGCGAGCGGCATGGGGGTGATCCCTGAACGTATTTTGCAAATCGCGCTCTTGTCGCCGTGGGGCATGTGCGGAGAATGGAGAGGCTAGGGATGAAGTATGCGGAATGGCCTTCGCGTCATCTCTGGCCAAGTGGTTTCTGCTCAAGTTGTTTCCGCCAACGGACTGGTTCGGCGCCTATGTTTAAGCTCAAAATCTGTGGGTTGACGCGAGTCGTCGATGCCGAGTTGGCTGCCCTCGCACGGGTCGACGCCATCGGTCTGAACTTCTATGCGAAGAGCAAACGCTACGTGAGTCTGGAACAAGCTCGGACCATTGTCAGTCTGCTTCCTCACGGCGTGGCTCGAGTGGGAGTGTTTGTGAATCATTCGGCCGAGGAGATCCGCGCGATTCAGGTCGCGACTCAACTCGATTACGTGCAATTGCATGGGGACGAAACTCCAGAGTTGGCCGCCGAGTTGGCGCCCTTGCCGATCATTCGCGGCGTGCGCTGTCGCGGCGTTGAGGAAGCGGTCGATGCCGCTCGCTGGGTCGCCGAATGTCGTCGCGGCGGCGGAGTGCTCGCCGGGGTGATCGTCGATGCGTTTCATCCCAGCGAGTATGGAGGCACGGGGCAGTTGGCCGACCCCGCGGTCTTCTTCGAGTTGCGAAGATTGTTGCCCGGTACGCCGTTGTTGCTGGCCGGCGGGCTGACGCCGCAAAACGTCGCGAACGCGATTCGCGCCACTTGCCCTGACGGCGTGGATGTCGCGAGCGGAGTAGAAACTTCCGTAGGCTCGAAAGATCCGTTATTGATGCGGAGCTTTATTGCGCTGGCTCGCGAGGCATTGGAAGCAGCGTCCACGCGGCGTTCGTGACGCGTGGAATCCAGATATGTCCGACGGACTTCCTAGTCCGTCGGACAAAGTAGTCCGCTCACATCGTGAGCGGTCAGCCGCGTGGCGAGTGAACGTCCGTTGCCGTTAGCGAATCCGCGTTGATGGGCGCGTTTCGCACGGACTCGACCGACGGACTAGAAGTCCGTCGTACAGAGTAGCCCGCTCACATCGTGAGCGGTCAGCCGCGTGGCGAGCGAGCGTCCGTTGCCGTTAGCGAATCCGCGTCGGAGGGCGCGTTTCGCAAGGACTCGATCGACGGACTAGAAGTCCGTCGTACGGTGAATCGACGGACTAGGAAGTCCGTCGTACAACGGAGCGACGGGCTAGTACTGTGAACGCGTCGGCGTGGCGCGGTCGGTTCGCTCGGCGACTTCTTCGCGACGCTCGGCCGGTTGCTGAGGCTTGAGTTTCCCCTCGAGCTCGGCGATGCGATGGAGCGACAACTGATGCGATTGCAACAGCTGGGTGTAAGCCTGCGAGGTTTGTTGTAGCTGGTGAGAAGCCTCGTGCAATTTGACTTCGGCGGCGGCCTGAAGTCTCGCCGTCTGGTTTTGAGCGGTCAGCTCAGCGATCTTCGCCTGGAACTCCTCGCGTTCCTTTTGAAATTCGAGTTTCGCCTTGAGCCGTTCGTTCTCGATCGTGAGTTGCGTTAACTGCTCGACGAACTCCATGCGCGTCTCAACCAGTTTCTCGGCCATCTCCATGCGAGCCTCCACCAGCTCGGTCTGCATCTCACTCAAGTGAGTCAGGATCGTGGCTTGGGCCGAGACGGCGGCGAGTCGTTCGCGGATCGACCCTTCTTCCCGGTTCTCGGCCAACACGCCGATCCCATCCGTGTCGCAGTCCAAGCTTTCCAGCTCTTTTTGCAGCAGTTGCTCCACCAGGAGGCATTCGTTCGGGCAGACGTCGGGCGTTATTGGGCAGGCGTTCGTCGCCCGCGTTGGACGCGCAGCAGGGCAGGTCGGAGAAGCCACATCCGCGACGGCTCGAATACCACGCGAAGTCTGTGGGCCTTCGTGGGCGAAATCGAAATCGACGCCGATACGTTCGACTGAATCATCGCCGCAGTTGTTTTCGAGCGGTACGTTGACAAAAAGCCGGCTCACATAGGGAATGCGCGAGAGGATGGAATTAACTGAATCCGCGCCGCATGTCGCTTCGTTGCCCAAGAACGCCGAAACTTGCGTCGCCTGAATCGACTCGCCCACGGACGCCACGGATGCGGCTTTCTGAGATTTCGGGCAATCTGCTTGTGGGTCGGCCGCTTCGCCATTCATGGGCGCCCAGAGTGTTCCGAACATCACGCCCCAACCGAGGGCGGCGGCGAATTGGCTGTTTTGTCGTGATTTACGCATCGATTCCATCCTGGAATGAAAGGGCTCGCATCGACCTGGGGGAGTACGGATAGACCCACCGTGTCAACATCTTGCCTGGACGTATAGCTGGCTTGGGAAATACCGGCAAGGGCAAACCAAACCCCGAGTTCCACGAAGACTCGCGAAAGTCGTGTAACATCTGTCACGTTTTCTCGCTGGGAGTCGGAGAGCCACACGCAAGGGGCTCCACGCGGTCGCTCGACAGCCGCCAATGGGTCGACTTTCAGGGGAGATTGGGCATGAAAACCAGCATTTTCTTCGTGTTACTGGCGGTCGCCATTCACTTCTTGCTGGTCGCCGCCTTGGTCCAGCCGACG
The DNA here is from genome assembly GCA_046349915.1 of Pirellulales bacterium. Lineage (GTDB taxonomy): Bacteria > Planctomycetota > Planctomycetia > Pirellulales > Pirellulaceae > CAIXSC01. The sequence continues at coordinate 196,425 of JAXMBL010000007.1, forward strand.
CTCGGGAGGGAATGGCAGTGATAGGCCCTCGAATCGCGCGAATCGGACGAATCGATGGTTGGGGATGGGTTCGTGGTCCCCGCTGGCCGCGGCTGCTTGAGAAGTTGGGGTGGGGCTCGCCGAGCCAGTGCGAGCCGCCCCCTCGACAAATTCCCCCTCCATCCAGATTCGTGAAATTCGTACGCTTCGTGGTTCACCACCGTCTGTCTCTCGCGGCTATAAACGCAACTGCAAGCCCAAGTTGGAGTAAACTGAGCGGCTGCTACTGTCAGCAGCCGACCTTGATCGATTAGGATGATTCGAAACTCGAAACTCAAAACTTGTTACTCGCTCTGCCAAGAGGTGCTATCCAATGACGAATCCCACGAATTTCCGACAACGAGCGATGTATGGAGTTGTCGGGGTAATGCTGAGCCTCTTGTTGTTGAGCGGGATGGGACGCGAGCTGATCGCGGCGGATTGGGAGACCTATACATCGGACGAAGGTCGATTCTTGGCGAAGTTTCCAGGGAAGGTTTCGGTGAAGCGGGGCGCGAATGCGACGCACTTTTCCGCCAGCCCCGAGGGGGTAGACGCCGACTTTCGCGTCGCCATTACCGATCGTCCAGCCAGCGACGAAAACCTCGAAGCGGCCTTCAAGGAGCTCAAACGTATTCGACAGGCGACCGCCGAGGGACAGATGATCGAGCTTGAAGAAGAACTCGACTATCTCTTTGCAGGACTACCTGCCTGCCGTTTTTCGTTTCTCAAGAAAGTCGACGACAACGTGGCGGCTCGCTACCACGCCATCTACATTCTGGATGGCAAGCGGTTCTATCAGCTGATGTGTGGTTTCGACAGTAAAATGCCGTTGAAGGAAGACATGGATATCTTCTTCAAGTCATTCCGAATCACGAAGTGATCGTTTGGATCTCCGCGACGCCGAGATCTTGGGCGGCGCGGGCGAGCCAATCGCGAGTGGTCTGATCGCGCACGACTCGAAAGTCAGATTCGGCGATCGACAAGTCGGTCGCGTCGACGCCGAGATACTGGGCGATCGCGTGGACGACGGCTGCCGGGGCGGCGGTCAAGTCTTCGTAGGTCAAGGTCAACGGCGGCGAACGGCGGCGCCGAAAGAACTCTTCCCACGCATGTTCACGACGTGCGATTTCTTGCAGGAAATAGGCGATGCGCGACGCCGAGTAGGGGAGCGAGATGGATCTGGCCGCCGTGCGACTAGTGCGAGTCCACAGTTTGCCGTCGTGAGCTCGATACCAGCTGATGGCCTGCTCCAGTCGATTGGAGCGACGCAGCCAGACGCAGGGCGTTTGTGGAAACACGGAGAAGAACGGCGTCATTTCATCGACCGAACCTTTGACGGCGAACACGCCGTTTGCCGTCGATTTGGCTTGAACCACCAATGCGAGATACTGTTCGAAGGAGGGAGTAGGAGAAAGTCCCCACTCGGCGCACCGTTTGGGCCATTCAAGCAAATACTCGTCGGGATACCCGAGGCGATGCGTGGAGGCGATCAGTTGGGAGAGCCAGCTACTGCCCGAGCGAGCCACTGTGCAAAGCGCCCAGACCAAGTTCTCTGGGGTGGTCACGCTAGTTCCTCCACGTTGCGAACCAGCATTCGCCGCAGAAGTAATCGCGACGTCCTACTCGTTCGACTCGCAGCCCGCACTGTTCCAAGTCGTCGTTCGACCAATACGACAGATGGCGTTCGCGTTCGTTTCCGTAAACCGCGTCCTGGGCAAAGTACACGGCGGGCGTGACGACGACGAGTAATCCTGGGGATGCGACCACTTTCTTGGCGGCTTCGATGACGCCGCGTCCTGCTTGTTTGGGAAAGTGCTCCAGCACGTCCGAGAAAAGCACGCATTCGAAGCGTTCGCTACAGTGCTGCAGGAACGACTCGATCGTCTGCACATGCACGATGTTGTACAGATCCCAAACGGGGTTGCGATAATCGGCCCAGCATTCGACTCCAACCAAGTAGGTTTTGAACGGACGAACGCCCAGATCGAGCCATTCGCGCACCGCCACGCCGCCGCCGCCAAACCCGAGACCCAGATCGAGCACGGAGCGGGGGCGAGCCGCGATGAGCGTCTGCGCCAACGAGGGGATCGCGGCGTAAGAACCGATTGGCATGCGTGTTCCCTATCTCCGGCGACCGGCGAAAACTGTGCGAGACCAAGACGGCGACAGCGGAAGCGACTCAGGGGCGAGCGGCCATGCGACGACTGAATAACTGCGCAAAGAGCGTTTCGTATTCGCGGCACATCCGCGTCGCATAACCGAATTCCTCGGCCCGTCGTTGTCCTTCGAGGCCAATGGACTGAGCCCAGCGAGGATTGGCTTCGAGTAGAGCGACCTGTCGAGCAATCGAGTCGGCGTTCAGTTCGCATTGCAGAAACTGCACGCCATTTTCCAGCAACTCGGGTGCATAGCCCGTCTGCGTCGTGATCACGGGGAGCCCGCAAAATTGGGCCTCGAGTGTCGCGAGTCCAAAACCTTCCGATTCGGAGGGGAGGCAGAAAGCGTCGAGCACTTGATAATAGTCCCCCAGGTTATCCTCGGCTGGCGTAATCACGCAGCGGAGCGGGGCGATATCGTTGGCCAGATCGAGCAGTTTTTGTCGTAAAGCGCCCCAGCCGACCAGGAAGAGTTTGAAGCGACGAGGGAGTTTGGCAATCGCCTGGATCAGCAACTCGGGGTGCTTCTCCGACGAGAGCCGCATCACTCCGCCCACGACGTAATCGTCGGGAGCGAAACCAAAACGAGCTCGTGATTCGCCGCGATTCTTGGTGCGTATCAGGTGAGCCGTGTCGATGGCGTTGTAAATGACCGTGCTGGGAAAACCCGCGCAGACTCGTTGCTGGACGGCTCGGCTGACTGCAATCACGTGATCGAACGCCGGTCGACAGCGATCAAGAATGTTCTGAGTCCACATGGCGTCGCCGTGTGCGACTCCCACACAGACGGCAGGTCGGATTCCTTGGAGCCAACCGCCGACTTCCCCCGGTCCACTGACCAACAGGATGTCACAGTCTTGAGCCGCTCGACGCACGCTCTCCTTCCCTCCGACTTCGACTGGTATGGGCATCTCGCGCATGACCCGCGGGTCGCTCAACGGACTGGTCACCACGCAGCGGACGAACTTCAGTTTCTGCGGATCGGCATAACGGACCAAGCTTTTCAGCCACGATTCAATGCCCGCTCGCACCATGTACTGTCCGACATGAATCACTCGCAAGGGCCGCGAGTTCGGGCGCTGAACGAGGTCGCTCGTCAGGCGGAGGGCATTCTCGAATTGCTGTGTCGCCGAGTACGGATAATCTCCGTGGTCGTCGTAGGGATTTTGGCACTGAGCCGACCGGGGAAAGCCGGCTTGATCCGAGTAGGGATAGCAATCCGAGCTATACGGGTAGCAATCCGAACTGCCCGCGGGAGGATCACCACCGGGAACGGAAAAGTAGGGACCTTCAGCGTCTGGCGACATGGGTAACTCGCGCAGGGGATGTGGGGGAGGAAACTCGCCTGACATTCCCAGTCTGTTTGCCCACGTTGGTATTTCAAGACCTTTGGGGGGGATGGCTTCAGTTAATTCTTGGTAAAGCAGCCGGCTCAAGGCTGAGTGGGCGAGGAATAGACGCCTGGCACTTGCGATAAGGGAGGATTGCGTTCGGCTAGTTTTGCGAAGTCGGGTCGGAGGAATCCTGATTGACTGGGATCGCGCGACTGCAAGGGGAAGTCCGGATCATAGGCGGCGCAGGCGCCAAACAGACTCTCGCTGGAACGGCCCATGGGCGGCGACTGGATCGAGGCGATATTCCCCTCGAACGTTGTTGGATGAGTTGCGGCGAACTGCTGGAGGACGGGGGAAATCGCCTGAGTGTCGACGACGAGGCAGTTGCGAAACTGAATCGCGGCGTTTTCTTGGGGAGCGGGTCCTGCCCACGTCGCCCAATTGCTGGCGGCGAACCACGTGGAATGCTCAATCACACAATCGGTGGGACCGCGATCGGCGTCGGCTTGAAAGCTGATCCCAGTCATTCCTTCGTGGACGATGTTGCGTCGCAGCACAATGTGGTCCGCGGTCGCCATGATGGCGATCAGCGTTGCGATGCTCTTCCCATTGCCTCGGATGCGGCAGTCTTCGACGAGGACATGCTGGGTGAGTTTTTCTTTGCCGCTGGCGACGCCGCAGACAACTCCCACGATCGCATTTTCAACTTTGGAACGTATCAGACGCATCGGCGCCTCGGCGGCCCCCGAGGCGCCGCTGCGAAAGACGACGGCGGCGATGCTGGTCGAGGTTCCATCCGGATTGTCTTGTTTCTGAATACTCAGGCCATCCAACGTCAGGCCTGGGCACTCTCCACGCACCTCCAAGCCCCACTGATTCTGGGGCACTTCGATCGTGAAGCCCGCCAACGTGAGTCCTGAAATGGTGTCGATGCGCACCGCCGCGGCGTTTGTCTGGCGTATCGTTGCTCCTCGCTCAGCGACGATGCGGACCTGGGCTAAATTCTCGCCGTCGGACAATCGCAACGGTTCATCGTAGACCCCGTCATCGGTGACTCGAATGGTTCCACCCGAGGCCACTCGACTGATCGCCTCCGCCAGCGTGCGACAATCCGCCTCGCCTTTTTGGGCGACGCTCACGGTCTTGAGACGCGGCGCGGGAGCCTCGACGGCCGAGGCCCCGTTTGGGTTCCGCCCTAGCTCCGTCCCCGCGGGAAGCAGCGCCATGCCGGGATGGGGCGGCGGATTGGCGATACGATTGGTCGCCAGGTACACGCCGCCTCCCACGACGGCGGCCACCACCGCCGCGATCGCCAAGGTGGAGAGTTGCGAGCGGGAGGCCATGACCTTTTGTTCTTCCAATAGTTGTCGCTGAAAGGCGGCCGGCAGCCGATCGGTTGGGGTTTGGTTCAGCAAAGCGAGGTGGCGATTCAAGATATCCGCCACCTCCGCCGCGGACTGATAGCGATCCTCGGCCCGCTTGCGCAGCAAGCGAAAAACGAGTGCGTCCATGAATTCGGGAACCGCTTTACCGAGTTCCCGCAGTCGAGGCGGCTCAAACGAGTCGATCCGCCGGGCAATGTCGATAATGGAGCGACCATGGAAAGGGGAGTGGCCGGTGAACATGGCGTAGAGCACGCACCCGAGTGCGAAGAGGTCGGAGCGAGTGTCGAGTTCCTCGCCCCGCACTTGCTCGGGAGACATGTAGCCCGGTGTTCCTACCGCAATCCCGCCTGACGTAAAGTCGATGTTGTCCGCCGTTACTCGCGCCAGGCCGAAATCAGTGATCTTCACTCGAGGTGTTTCGTCGACCAGCAAGATGTTTCCCGGCTTGACGTCACGGTGCACAATTCCCTGAGCGTGAGCGGCTGCCAAGCCTTGGGCAATCTGGACTCCGATCCGGAGGATGTCGAGCAAATCGAGTTTGGGGTCGCGCCGTAGTCGTTCTCGGAGCGACCTGCCGCGCAGCAATTCCATCACCAAAAATGGAAACGCTCCCGACTCCTCCACGCCAAAAACCGTCACGACGTTGGGATGATTGATCGCGGCGGCCGCTCGCGCCTCACGGATAAATCGGCGGCGCGAGATGGCTTGATGCGCAAGATCAGGCGTGAGCACCTTGATCGCAATGCGTCGGTCGAGCACCTTGTCCCAGGCCTCGAATACGATGCCGTATCCGCCTTGCCCAAGGATCGAGATGACTTCGTACTCCTTGAGCTTGCCGAGCGATCCGGGAGTGTCGGATCGGGTGAGCAGCTGGACTGCGAGCAACTGAGCCGTGTCGAGCGTCAAGGAAGGGCCTTCGTCATCGTCGTGCGGGGCAGGGTCCGCAGGGCCCAGACGAGTGGGCAGCAATGCTTCGGCGCCGACAGGCTTGGCGGCCGCGCGATCCCCCGGTTTCTGCGCGAATTCGCAAGTCGTCAGGTCGCCTTCCTTCGAACCCGGGCGCGGCGCTACGCGGGATCGGTCCAGGTTCTCGAACTTTGTGTGACAAGCAGCACATTGACCCAGGTGAGTTTCCAATTGACTGGCCATGGTCTCGGGAAGCCGGCCTTGAGCGAGCGCGTTCAACGTCTCGTGAGGTGGGCACTCAATTGGTTCAGACATCGGGAATCCCCCCTTGCGGTGACATCGCGGAACCTCCAGATGCTAACGTGTCGCACGCACGCTAGCAAAGCCCCGCTCACCCAGGAGTGTGTCTGCTGGTAGTTTTTTCGTCCGGCTGCCTGGGTCTAGACTCATCCATAAATTCGACCATTCGCTGCGCCGCATAATCGGCAAAATCGTTACAGTCGCTCCGATCCGATGGTCGATCTTTAACGGAGGGAATTCTAGCGAGTATTCTTACGACCGCCTGCTGCGGGAGGAATTCGTAATGCCAGGTCGCTCGCCCCAGACAGCCGAGCTTGCCGAGGCCGCTCCCCAAATCTCGATCGTGTTTCCGTTGGTCGATGATCGAAACGCCGGAGTCGAAGCGTTTACCGCTTGGCTCGCCCAAGACTCGGCGCCCGGATCCTACGAGTTGATTGTTGTCGATGGGCAGCGAAACCTCCCACTCGCGGATGCCGTCAAGCAGCGATTGCGGCCCAATGATCGCTGGGTGGAAATCGACTCGGCGAACGAAGCGAAGCTGTACAACGCCGGCGCGGCCGCGGCCTCGTCGGCCTTGATCTTTTTCACCGAGTCGCATGTCCTGCCTCGCCCCGATGTCGTGCGCGAGGTCGTGCGCCATTTTCAGTCGAGCAGCGACGACGCGGCAGCGGTGGCGAGCTCGCATTCGTCGCGAAACCGACTTGCTCTTTTGGACGAGTGTCTGTTTGAGCAAGAGTTGCCCGAGGTGCTCCGCGCCGAGTCTTGGCGCTGGGTTTCGTTGCGAAGTTTCGCCGTCAAGCGGCAGACGTTCCAAGACTACGGCCCCTTCGATGTCGATTGTCGACGATTCGCCGAGACGGTGTTCGGGCTCCGACTTCGCGATGCCGGCCGTCGCATCGGCTGGATTGAAACAACAAGCCTCGCTCATGTGAACATTCAGACGTTCAGCAACATGGGTGAGGATCTGAGGAATTGCGCGATCGGACAGGCGGCGTTTCGCGAACGAGCGACAGCTGAGCAACTGACCGCCCTGGGTTCCTTTGCTCATCACGAGGAACGCCCGCTAGGCAATCCGCGTATTGCGGCAAGTCTGCTGGTTGCGAGTTGGATCACCTTGACTCGCGATCTCTTTCGCCGAGGCTGCGGGCGACGAAATCGCAAAATCGCCGCCCAACTGCCCCTGCTCGTCGTCATGTTGCTGTTGGGGACGCGAGCTCAGTGGTTGCTCGCCGTGCTCAAGGCCCATTTGCGTGGGCTCATGCTTCACTGTCGGTTGTGTTGGAAAACAGGTCGTTCGCGCGAGGAAATGAAACCGCTGCTGCCTGGGTTCTTTCGGACGCGAGTCGCTTGGACCAAGGTAGGACAGTGGGAGCATCTCCTGCGGACGGGGCTTCAGCCTCCGCGGCAAGAATGGGAAGACATGGTCGAGACGCTCGTCGACTCGATCCCCGCCCCGGCGCTGCTGGGCTTCTTACCTCTCGAATCATGGCGAGGACAAGATTGCCGATGGTCGACCCCCTTCGCTTCCGTGCGCATCGCTTGCCAACCGTTTGACGGATGGATGGCTCTTCGGTGCGATACCTTGACCTCGGCTCGAGAGCGCGGAGTCAGAATCTTCTGGAATGGTCGCCTGAAGTCGTTGGCCGACGTGCGTCAAGAAGGCGAGTGGCTGCGGGTGCGAGTCGCTGCCGCGGAATGTCGAGCCGCGGAACAGCTCCTCACGCTTGCCTGTGTCCCCCTGCGACCGTCTGCGCCGAGTGGCGAGGATCGACGTCGTCTGGGAATCGCGCTGTTCGGGATGCGAGTGGAGAAAACCGCATCAATGGCCTGCGAAGATCGAAGAGAAGCTCCCGAGGCAACGGCGCGAAAGCCCTTGGTCGAGAGTATTGACGATGACTCGGATTTACGCGACAAGGCGCCCGATTTCGCCGCCATTCGCGGACCCGCGTCACGCTCTGTGGCAGGGACAGGGATGCGACCGCGTAGGCGACGGTACCGGCGAGATTCGGGTCAGGATGTGAAGGAGGCAGGGAAACCACTGACGGGGCGTTCGTAAAGGCACCCGTCGTATCCGGGCTGCATGGCGACATACCCACGCAGCTCGAATCCGAGCGACTCGTAGTAGTTCCTTAGCCAAGCGTTTCCCGCGTGGCAATCGAGTCGCAAGGCGAAGCATCGCCATTGGACGGCCTGGGCGAGGCACCAGGCGACGACCCAACGCCCTACGCCCCGCCCGCTCCACTGAGACGCTACGACCATGCCCGCCAGATAAGCGGCTGGGACTAGGTCCGCTTGCCACCACTCGGAACGAGTCTGTTCAAGGTTGAAGAAAGCCGCCGCTCGTAGCGTTGCGTGGTTAATCGAATCGCTCTCCCCCAAGCCAGCACTCATGGACGGGGGAAAGGTGGGGACGCAAGCGAACGGCGAGACGTCTTCAACCACATACAGGGTCCCTCGATCGATCCGTTGTTGCATGGCGTCGCGATACGCATCATGCGCCGCGGGAACGTATTGAGCGAGGCCTCGTTGCCGAATGCGCTGCTGTGCGGCTCGCGAGTGCGCGAGATACAACTCCAGGTCATCACTCCGTGCGACTCGCACTTGGAAGTTTGATTCTTGACCACCGTTCTCCATGATGTCTTCACGGTGTCATCACCGTTTCTCCATCGTCCCTTCGCAATACGCTTACCGGATCGTCACGAAAGGCCGTTACCCTCGCCAGTTGTTTGAGCGGATAGGTAGATCCCACCATTGACTGACTCCAGTACAGCAACAGCCCACGATGAGAAAAGGTAATCCATGATGCCCGCAGTTACCAACGCCTTGCTTCGGTTCATGCGTCGAGAGGGTGTTCCTTCGGCTCGCCCCCAGCCACGCTCACGCAGCGGAGCGACTCGCCAGATGATCTGCGAGCCTCTTGAACGTCGCGACCTCATGGCGGGACTGCAACTGGATGTGCTCGGCACTTACTTCGCGCCTGGGGCCGCCACGACGGAAATAGGAGCGTACGACGCTGCCAGCCGACGTGTGTTCTATACCAGCGCGACAAGTAACGCCTTGGGAATCGTCGACTTCTCGAATCCCGCCACGCCAACTCATCTTGCGACGATCGATCTTTCACCCTGGGGCGGCGGTCCCAATAGTGTGGCCGTGAAGAATGGTCTGGTCGCGGTAGCTGTCGAGGCGTTCGCAAAAACAGACCCCGGCGCCGTGCACTTCTTTACGACGGGCGGCGATTGGTTGGGGCAAGTTCCCGTGGGAGCGTTGCCCGACATGTTGGTATTCAACCCGGACGGTAGTAAATTGCTGGTTGCGAACGAGGGGGAGCCCAATAGCTACAACCAGGTCGGCAGCGTCGATCCCGAAGGTTCGGTCAGCATCATCGACTTGACGAACGGTGTGGGCGGCGCAACCGTGGCGACGGCCGGCTTCAGTGGTTTCAACGGTCAAGCGGCAAGCTTGCGCGCGGAAGGGGTGCGCATCTTTGGCCCCAATGCGACGGTGGCTCAGGATTTGGAACCCGAGTACATTGCACTGTCGCCAGATGGAACGATCGCTTATGTCTCCCTCCAAGAGAACAACGCGATCGCGAGCATTGATGTCGCCACCGCCACCGTCGTCGACATTATGCCGTTGGGCTTCAAGAATCACTTGCTCGCGGCGAATCGGTTGGACGCCAGCGATCGCGACACTCCGGGTTCCAGCAACGTGGGCATCCTGAACATTCGCAATTGGCCCGTGTTGGGCATGTACCAACCCGACGCGATCGCTTCGTTCGTCGTGAATGGCGAGACCTATCTGATCACGGCGAACGAAGGTGATGCTCGCGACTACACGGGGTTCAACGAGGAAGCTCGAGTTTCGACGCTCACGCTCGACGCGGCGACATTCGGCGCGGCCGGTTTTCCGGATGTATCCACCGCGGTGACGGGCTTGCGTCACGCCGATAATCTCGGACGTTTGAACGTCACCAATACCTTGGGCAATGACGACGCGGATGCCGAATTCGAGAGGCTCTTCGCGTTCGGCGCCCGTTCGTTCAGCATCTGGAACACTGACGGTCAGCAGATCTTCGACAGCGGCGACTCGCTGGAGCAGATTACCGCCGCGGCCTTCCCGGCCAACTTCAACGCCAGCAACGATGACAACAACTTCGACAGCCGCAGCGACAACAAGGGACCTGAACCCGAAGCGGTCATGATTGCGGAGATTGGCGGGAGCACCTATGCGTTCGTGGGACTGGAGCGGATCGGCGGCATCGTCGTCTTCGATGTCACCAATCCGGCGGCGCCCGAGTTCGTTGAGTATGTGAATCATCGCGATTTCACTCAGGCTACCACGAGTGATGCCGCGCTGGATCTCGGCCTGGAAGACCTAAAGTTCATACCGGCCGAAGAAAGCCCAACCGGCGAACCCCTGGTGCTTTCCGTTAATGAAATCAGCGGAACCATTTCCGCCTTCGCGATTCGACTCGCAAGCGGCGTGCAAGTGACGGAGCAACGAGTGCTGGAAATCGTGGGCACTCCGGAAGTGGATCGAGTGCGCGTGGACCTTGTCGCGGGTCAAGTCGTTGTGGAGGCGGATTTCTTGTCGCCGCAGCGTCAGACCTTCCCCGCCGCGGAAATCGAATCGATCTACCTCTTGCTGGGTGACGGCAATGATACCGCGCGGATTGAACGACGAGTCACTCTTCCGGCGACTGTGGAAGGCGGCTTGGGAAATGACTACCTGACAGCCGGCGGAGGCGACTCGATTGTGCTCGGCGGTATGGGCAACGACCTGCTGCAAGGAGGAACGGGAGCGACCGTCCTGTCGGGCGGGCTTGGCGCCGATCGGATCTTGGCCGGAAACGGGCGAGCGGTGATGATTGGCGGCGGCGGCAGCGATCTGTTGCTGGGAGGTCGAGAACAAGATCTGATGATCGGCGGCACGACGAGCTATGATGCCGACGTCGATTCGCTGGCCGCGATCCGCGACGCGTGGGCTGCATCGCAGTCGTTGCCGGTGCGACACGCGTATTTGGAAGGCGGTTTCGCCGGGACCAAGGGGCCCGTGCGATTAGTGGCCGGTTCGACCGTTCGCGATGATCGAGCCATCGATATCCTGGTGGGAGGCGGACGCTTCGACTGGCTGTTCCGCTCCCCTCTAGATTTTGTCTCGTAATCTTGCCTCGGTGGAGCAGCCGGTCGTTATGTCTTCCGGCTGCCCTATGCCTTGCGAATGAAGTGCGCGGCGTAACTGCGAACTTGTTTGCCGTTCAGCACGTGGAGCATCCGCAGTTGCTGAATGGTCGAGTCGCTGAATTGCGCCAGCGGCACGTGGATCAGCTTTTTGTGGTAGCGTCGAGCGAGTCGGCGGAAACCCGCGCCGGGCGGCAACGCACTTAACAAGGCGATGTGCGGTTCGCGACTGTGCAAGCAGCCCGCCGCCACGATCCGTTCTTCAAGGGTATCGGTAAAGTCGAGCCGCGGGTCGGTCCAGATATCGGGAATCGCGATGGGTGGGAAAAGGAACAAGGCGCCGCCGTAGGTGGCCAGGCAAATTCCAGGTCCAACCAGCTCTTTGGAAAAGTCGGTCGCGAAGAACGCCAGCGTCGACTCTTCCACATGCTCGGCGAACCAAGTCGATCGCCAGGGATAGTCGCGGGGATCTGCGGGGGAATCGAAGAGCATGATGGCGCAGTCGAGTTGTCCGCGGTTGGGCGGGAGGACCTTGACGTAGAGTCCACCATCGTGCCAATGACGCATCGTTTCGCGAATGTCGATGCCGTCTTGAATGCTGGTCGTGAACTTCTCGGTTCGGGCCAAGTCGGCGCCGAGTATCGCTTTGGCGCGGTCGAAGACGTGCGACCGAAAACTCTCGATCTTCTCGTCCTCGGGCGGCCAACTGCATTGCTGGTACGGATTCCAACGCATTCGCCATTCATCAAGCTCGCACTTGGCCGGTTTGCGGCGGAGTTCGCAGGTGCGCCACTCGAGCGGCGGGCCCGCGAGGCGGTTCACCAAGTCGACCACTTCGCCCTCGGGCAATCGCCCGCGGTTAATTCCTAGTTGCATCGTCGGATCGGGCGAGATCGCCGGGAATGGATAGGCCCGAGCAGTCTCCGCCACATGCAAGGCAAACTGATCGCCGGCGATTTGTTGCGAGCCCACCACCAGCGTGTACAAGTCGGGCGTGAGACGATGATCAACCAGCGAGAGATTACGAACGTATTTGAGCAGTTGACGCAGCAGCAGCGGCGTGATGCGACGTGCGCGCCCCTTGAAATCGGCTTGATAAGCGTCGCGCGCGGCGAGCAGCAATTGCTTGACGCCGTCGAGCGAGAGATTCGCGTCGTCATCGAGTTGCACGCGGGCTTGTTCGTAGAGCCCCGTGATGTAGGGGAGTTCGCCGAGCAGAAAGAGCAGCGTCTGCGGGTCGGCTTGAAACGTCTCCGTCTCCGCCACTTCGGCGGGGACCGCTTCGTCCGCATGGCGTTCGACGTACGCCTCCCGCAGCCAAGGCCAGTCCAGGAGCGAGCAGACGCAGAGAACGGATCGGTTGCGAGCGGCGAGTCGTCGCAAGCGAGCGGCCATGTGACGGATGCGTTGTTCCGCTTGACTACCGGCGGGCGGTCGCGGCAACGTGGGCAAGATGGCCGCGGCGAACTTCTCGAGCGACGTGCGCTTCAAGGCGTAGGCATCGGGCAGCGGGGCGCTGTAGGGGACGAAGGGGCGAGTTTCCAGGTCGATGAATTCGCGAGTGACGCGTTCCTCGAGCGCCCAACGCAAGGCCGCGATGACGGGCTGGCACGGGTCGATCGGCACATAGCTCAACGTCGCTGGCTCATCATCGTCCGCTTCACCACGCGACTCGCCGTCCTGCTCGTCGTCATTATCTGGACGCCAGGAATTCTGTGGCAGCCAACTCTCTTCTTCCGTCAGGGACTCGCGCTGAGTCACCAACGAGGGAGTCGGCAACAGACCAATTGCTCGTTCGACATCGGCTTGGAACGAAGGCGGCAACGGGACGGCGAGGCAATCAAACCGGCCCTCTAAGAGCAGCCTTCGTACCTCAAACGCGCAATCGCCGCTGCCATGCACGACAGGAAAGCATGTCACTCGCGAATCAAATGCCAGGACCGAACTCATATACCGCTCGACGTGTTGAGACGCGTCTCGATTCCGAAAGACCAACTCGCTGCTTAATCGTCGTCATCCTCGTCGTCATCACGATCGGGGTGTAAGGGATCATCGGGCGAGAAAAAGAAATCGCCGAGCCCTAGGGGGACGGAGTCGCCGCCCAGCGTGCGGCTGCGGCGTTGAGCCAATGATTCGAGGTCGGCGGCGTCTTCCCCAAGGCATCGCAAGAGGGCCTCTTGCCAGGCCTTGTCCTTGCCAATCGGGTGCTGGGGATCTTGCGCCAGTCGCTTCATCGCAAACCGCAACAGGTTGATCCCGTCGCGCGGCGAGAAATCGAGTTTCAACTCGTGGGCATGCTGCAAGAAGTCGACGGTCATAGACAGCATCTGCGGTTCGGCGAATGGCAGATGATACTGCAGGATTGATAGCTCGTCCTGGCGATTCGGGAAGCCGACGTTGAGCGTGGGCTGGAGGCGACTCAGGATATAATCGGGGATTTCGTAGGTCGAGTCATCCTGGTTCATGGTGACGCAGCAGCGGAAGTCGCGATGAGCAGGCACGGTGATGCCCGCCACAATCGACTCGACATAGCGACGATGGTCGAGCAGCGGGGCGAGACTGGCCCACGACTTCTCGTTCATGCGATTGCCTTCGTCCAAAATGCAGACGCCGCCGCGAATCATGGCGGTGACCAGCGGCGACGCGTGATAAGCGATCTTGCCGCTTTCCGCGAGCACGGGAGTGACCAGCAAGTCCTCTGGTCGAGTGTCAGCGGTGCACTGATAGATGTAAAGTTCCTGTCGTCGAGCCTCGGCGGCCGCCATGCCCAACGCCGTTTTTCCGATACCGGGAGAGCCGACCAGTCGCGGCGCGAGCGGCAAGTCCTGGTCGTCAACGACCAGCCAACATGCGAGTAGTTGTTTCAGCACCTCTTGTTGGCCGATCCACTTGCCGACCGACTGGTGGGGCTGACTGAGTTTGAGACGCACGCCGCCAACGTCCACATGGGAAGGGGCCGCAGAGGAGTGGGATGATGATTTCATGGTTTGTCGGAAAGCTTCGGACGGGAGTCTTCGCACAAGCATGCTTCTTGTTGCGACCGATCATTCAGGGGTAGAATGCCCGGATTCGCGGTCCGAATGTCACGGCGAGCCGTTCTCGTCGTCCTCTCATTCAGGTCGCGGTCATCGGTTGTAGGTGGGGACCGGAGCGTGTGTCAATGACCAAGCGGGTAGTAGCCGTCGTGTTATTAGCCGCGATTTTGGTCGCCGCGCTGCTATACGGACAACGGCAGACGGGGCCCTTCCGAGTTTCTGGCTTCCTGGAAGCGGACGAAATCCGAGTGGGCTCGCGATTGGGCGGCCGAGTGGCGGAGGTGTTTGTCGCCGAAGGAGCTCGGGTGGAGGTCGGGGCGCCCCTGGTTCGGCTCGAAGAATTCGACCTCGGACGACGACTGGAAGAGGCTCAAGCCGAGTTAGCGGGGCGGCGAGCGGAATTATCTCGGTTGCGGCGCGGCTTTCGCGAAGAGGAGGTCGCCCAGGCGGCTGCTCGAAAAGAGCGACTCGCCCAAAAACTCTTAGCGCTCGAAACAGGACCTCGAAAAGAAGAAATTGAAGCCGCTCGTGCTCGTCAACGTCTGGCCGTCGCACAACTCGAACGCGCGAAACTCGCGCACGAACGCAACTCGGCGCTCGCCGGCAAGGATGCCAATGTGATCAGCCGCGATGCGCTGGATCGCTCGAACGAGGAATTACGAGTAGCCGAGGCTCAGCGCGAAGTCCGCGATCAGGAGCTGCGGTTGTTGGAACAGGGAACGCGGGCGGAAGATCTTGCCGCCGCCAAGGCGGAATTGGCGGAGGCGGACGCGGCTTGGCGGCTGGCGTACAACGGTTCAAGGGCCGAGGATATCGAGCGAGCCGATGCGGCAGTGAAGGCCGCCGAGGCAGTGGTCGCGGCCATTGAAGTTCAACGCGGTGAACTCTTGGTGAAGGCGCCGGTCGCGGGGATTGTCGATGCCGTCGAATTGCAACCAGGCGATCTCGTCGCGCCGAACGCGCCCGTGCTCGCCTTGGTCGATTCCTCCGAGCTTTGGGTGCGAGCGTATGTACCCGAGAATCGCCTGGGATTGCAACTGGGGCAGCGTCTCGCGGTCACGGTCGACAGCTTTCCTGGCGAGCGATTCGTCGGCGAATTGACTTTTGTCGCTCGGCAGGCGGAGTTTACCCCCGGTAACGTGCAAACTCCTGAGGAGCGATCGAAGCAAGTGTTTCGCGTGAAGGTCACGCTGCGCGAGGGGCTCGAACGACTCCGACCCGGGATGGCGGCCGACGTATGGCTCGAGTAGCAACGCTTGCCAATTTGGTGATCGACGTCGACGGCATTTCCCGCTCGTTCGGCTCGCTGACCGCCGTGCGCGATGTCAGCTTTTCCGTCCAACGCGGCTCGATTTTTGGTCTGCTGGGTCCAAATGGGTCGGGTAAGTCGACCATTATCCGCATGCTCTGCGGGGTTTTGACGCCTTCTTCGGGCACGGCTCGAGTCTTGGGGCATGATGTCTCGCAGGAAGCCGAGGCAATCAAGCGACGCATCGGCTACATGTCGCAGAAGTTCAGTCTCTATTCCGATTTGTCGGTGCGTGAGAATCTGGACTTCTACGGACGAGTCTACGGTCTGTCGCGACAGCAACTCTCCGACCGCCGCGACGCGGTGCTCGATCTGACCTCCCTGCACAATCGCCTCGATCAGTTGGCAGGAACGCTCTCAGGCGGCTGGAAACAACGTTTGGCGCTTGCCTGCTCGCTGATCCATGAACCAGAACTGGTCTTTCTCGACGAGCCGACCGCCGGGATTGATCCCGTGGCTCGCCGACAATTGTGGGATCTCTTGTTCGCACTTGCCGCCCGCGGCGTGACGTTGCTGGTGAGTACTCACTATATGGATGAAGCCGAGCGGTGCGGCGAGGTCGGCTATTTGTTCCAGTCCAAGTTGTTAGTGGTGGGCCGGCCGGAGCAACTGAAACAACTCCCAGAAGTGACGCCGCCTGGAACAAGCCGTTGGGAATTGACGGCGGCGAATCCGCCCGAGCACTTGATGTTGTTGCGAGGCGATCCGCGAGTGCTCGACGCCACCCTTTTCGGCGAAACGATTCATCTGCTCGCCGAAGATTCCCTGTCGCCCGACGCCATCGTCCGAGCCGCGCAACTCGATCCGGCGATTACCAAGATAAGAGCCATTCGCCCCTCGCTGGAAGATGTCTTCGTGACCTTGACGAAACGAGCGGAGGAGCTGACCGTCGGCATGGGGAAGGAGGGGGAAGGTCTGGGATCACTCGTCTCGCTCGACGCGGAACCCGAGCGTCCGCGGGATGCGTCCGAGGGGACCGAGGTTGCGCCCGAGTCAGAATTGCCGTCCACGGTTCTGCCCGTCCGTAGTGCGAATGGGGATGGCGGCACTCGTAGGCATCGGACCACCGATGGCTTTTGGGCCGTCTTGATCAAGGAGTTTTTTCACTTGCGGCGCGAGCCGGCCACGATCTTCTTCATGCTGGTCGTGCCAGTCATGCAGACGCTGATCTTTGGTTTTGCACTTGATACGCAAATCGAAGACATACCGACGGTCGTGTACGACATGGATGGGCGGTCCGCTTCGCGTGAGCTGACGGCCGCGTTCGTGAATACGAGGGATTTCAAGATTGTCGAGCGAGTGGGGGATGACGAGAGTTTCCGGCGAGCGTTGACTTCGGGGCGTGCGCGAGTCGGAGTGCGGATTCCCCCCAACTATACCGATCGCACGTTGCGTGGCGAGCAGGTCGCGGTGCAAGTCTTGATCGACGGTAGCGACTCGCAGGTGGCGACGACCGCCATGAATTCGGCGAGCCTCTTGGGGATGAACGTTTCGCTCCGAGCGAGTCGGCCGCGGATCGAAGCGCAGCAGGTGCAGATTTCGCGCGATGCAAAAGGGACGTTAGCGGTGCCGATTGAAGTGCGACCGCGTCTGTTGTTCAACCCCGATCTGGAGAGTGCTCACTTTTTCGTGCCGGGGCTGGTGGGCATTATTCTGCAATTGGTGACGCTCTTTTTGACCTCATTTTCCGTGGTGCGCGAACGGGAGCAGGGGACGCTTGAGCAACTGTTCGTGACGCCCGTGGGACGCACGGGATTGTTGATGGGGAAGCTGTTCCCCTATGCCACGGTCGGCATGTTCGAGATGCTGATCGTCTTGACGGTGATGACCTACGTCTTTGGCGTGCCGATTCGCGGCAGTTTGTGGTTGCTTATCGCCATGTCCTGTCTGTTCATCATTTGCGCCTTGGGACTTGGCCTTTTTGTGTCAACCATCGCACGCACGCAGGTCGAAGCCTTGCAGTTTGCGTTTGTGGTGATGTTGCCGAGCGTTTTGTTGTCGGGATTTATGTTCCCGCGAGAGCAAATGCCGTTGCCCATCTATGTGGTGACGTTCCTGATTCCGGTGACTTATTTCATTCAGATTCTGCGGGGGATCGTGTTGCGCGGCGCCGACCTGGTCGATCTGTGGCCCTGGGCCCTGGGACTCGCCATCTGCTGCTTGGTGATTCTGTCGGCCAGCGTCGCGAGATTCCGTAAGCGGATTGCGTGAGCGGCGCGGAGCGGTATGCTGTCCACATTCCGCTGGATCGGTACTTTAGCCCGTTAATTCGCTGGAAACTCCCATGGCTCGACGCATTGTCATCCTTACGGAAGGCCACACAAACCCCCACACGGCGAAGACCGCGAGTTGCATGCTGCGGTACAAGACCGAGGAAATCGTCGCACTGCTGGACGGCACCCAGCGTGGACGAACGACGGATGACTTACTGGGTGTCGGCGGGAGTATCCCGGTGATTGCCTCGCTTTCCGAGGCGCCCTCGGCTGACACTTTGCTGTTGGGGATTGCTCCGCCAGGGGGGAAGATTCCTCGAGCTTGGCGGCCAGTGATTCTGGAAGCTCTGGGGCGAGGTATGACGATTTGGTCGGGGCTTCACGACTTCGTCTCGGCGGACGCGGAATTCGTGGAGGCGGCTGCTCGCGGCGGAGCGAAGATTATCGACGTACGGAAAAACAACGAACGCGAGGTGGCTCGTCGTCAAGGCATCCGCTCGGACTGCCTGCGTATCCACACCGTGGGACACGATTGCAGCATCGGCAAAATGGTGGCCTCGGTGGAACTGACCCTAGGACTCAAACAACGCGGAGTCGACGCGAAGTTCATCGCCACGGGACAGACGGGCATCATGGTCGAAGGGGACGGCTTGCCACTCGATTGCGTCGTGGCGGACTTCGTGGCCGGCGCCGCCGAAAAAATGGTACTCGAGCACCAGCATCATGAAGTGTTGGTCGTCGAAGGGCAGGGAAGTCTGATTCACCCGTCGTACTCAGGGGTGACTCTCAGCCTGTTACACGGTTGCGTGCCTCACGGTTTGATCTTTGTCTACGAAATCGGCCGCGAAGTGGTGACCGGAGTCGACCATGTGGTAATTCCCCCCCTGGCCCCGCTGCTCAAGATGTACGACATGATGGCGAACGCTAACTTCCAATCACGCATTCTAGGAATTGCCATGAATAGCCGTCGAGTGTCGGCGGCCGAGGCGGCGGTGGAACGAGAACGAGTGCGAGCGGAGTTCGGCTTGCCGGTCTGCGACGTGATCCGCGATGGTTCCGACGAACTGGTCGACGCGATCTTACGTTTTCGCGATCAAGGCGAGTGGAAGACTTGGAAAGCTAGCCCGTAGTGGTTGAAGCGAAGAGCGTGGGTTGTCGAGTTGTAGCAGAAGGGACGCGAGGCCCGAATCGACGGACTAGAAGTCCGTCGTACATGGAATCGACGGACTGGAAGTCCGTCGTACCTGGCCGAACTAGTCGTCGTCGTCGCCGGGGCCTTCTCCTTGCCCCACTCGCCAGCGGAGCACTGAGTCGAGAAAGCCCTGGATGTTGCCATCCAGCACATCGTGGAATTGAGTTGAGCTGTGGCCCGTGCGAGCATCCTTGACTCGTTGGTCGGGGTGGAGGAAGTAGTTCCGGATCTGAGACCCAAAGCCTGTACGAGCCTGGTTTTTGTACTTTTCCGCGCCTGCCGCCTCCCGCTTCTCCTCTTCTGCACGCACCATGCGAGCTCGCAGCATCTTCCAAGCGAACGCCCGGTTCTTGTGCTGGCTCCGTTCGTTCTGGCACTGGACGACGATGCCTGTGGGGATGTGAGTCAATCGGATGGCGCTGCTGGTTTTGTTGACGTGCTGACCGCCCGCTCCGCTGGCGCGGAAGACATCCTCACGCACATCCTCGTCGTTAATCTCGACCTTGATGCTGTCGTCAATTTCGGGCGAGACGTCGATGGCGGCGAAGCTAGTTTGCCTTTTTCCTTCCGAATTGAACGGGCTGATGCGGACTAGGCGATGAATCCCCATCTCGCCCTTCAGGTATCCATAAGCCATGGGGCCGCGGATCGCCATTGTCACGCTTTGTATACCAGCGACATCATCGGGCACCCGGTCGAGTATCTCGACGGTGTATTCATGCTTCTGAGCCCATTGCATGTACATGCGTTGCAGCATCTCGGCCCAGTCGTTGGCGTCGGTGCCGCCATCACGAGCGTGAATGCTCATGATCGCCCCCGCGCCATCGTGCGGGCCGTTCAAGAGTGCTCGCAATTCCAGCTCGGCGTGGATCGATTCCAACCGCTCGATTTCGCGGCGCACCTCGTCCAGGGCGGTCGCATCGTCGCCTGCCAACTCCAGCAGGCCCTCAAGGTCGTTGGAGGATGCGAGTGCATCTTCCAGCGGTTTGACGACCATGCGGATCGCTTTCAATTCACCGACGACCCCCTGGGCTCGCTCTTGGTTGTCCCAAAAGCCAGGCCGAGTCATGCGGTCTTCAAGTTCCCTCAGAGTGTTTTGTTTAGACTCGAGGTCAAAGACTGTCTCGCAGCTGCGTGAGGCGAACACGGATTGCTTCGGCGCGATTGACGAGTTCCGAATCCATAACGATGTCCTGGAAACTAAATCCTGTTCGAGGGGAGTGCGTGGACTTGAGCTTCCCGCATTCCAGCCCCGCATCCTAGACGATCCCGAGGCATTTAGGGAAGTGCGGGTAAGTGCGTTGCCTCCAAGAGCATTGCCTCCAGGGACTCGGCTGCCTAAACTCCCTTCACGGTGAAAACTGTCTGGGGGAGGACTGCCAAGTTATGGCGCGTGTCGTGTTGGCGATGTCGGGTGGAGTGGACAGCAGTGTCGCGGCCCATCTGTTGTTGTGCGCTGGTCATCAAGTGACCGGCGTCTTCATGAAGCACGGCGAAGAGTCAACGCGGGCCTGTTCAACCTCCGACTCCCCCGATTCGTCGCCTCTGCTGCCGATCTTGCAAGGGCGAGCGGACCACAAGCAAGGATGCTGTAGCGCGTCGGACGCCGACGATGCCCGCCGAGTGGCTCAGCGGCTGGACATCCCCTTCTACCCGCTCGATTTGCAGGCCGAATTCCGCGACATCATTGATTACTTCGTGGAGGAGTATAGTGCAGGCCGGACGCCGAATCCGTGCGTCATGTGCAACAACTGGCTCAAGTTCGGACGATTGTTCGACTTCGCGGACAGCGTGGGCGCCGAGTTTGTGGCAACTGGCCATTATGCTCGCATGTCGACCATCCTGAATGCCCAGGGAGGCGAAGAGCCCGCGCTCAGGCGAGGCGTCGATCACCACAAGGATCAATCGTACGCACTGTTTGGCGTCGAGCGACGGTTGTTGCGTCGTATGCTCCTCCCAGTCGGCGACTACGAAAAACCAGCGATCCGGTCACTGGCGGCGGAAATCGGCCTGCGAGTCGCCGAAAAGCGAGACAGCCAGGAGATCTGTTTCGTTACATCGGGGAAGCACGACGAGTTTGTGCGTGGTCGCCGCGAGACCGATTTGTCGGGCGAAATTGTGCTGACAGATGGCCGTGTCGTGGGTACTCATCCGGGGATCGAGCGATTTACGATCGGTCAACGGAAAGGACTCGGCATCGCCTTGGGGGAACCGCACTTTGTCGTGCGAATCGAACCGCAAACCCGGCGTGTGGTCATTGGACGGTACGACGAACTGGCTCGGTTGGAGTTGACGGCCGATCGAACGAATTGGCTGGTCGATCCGGCCGATCAACCGACTCGCTGTCTGGCCAAGATTCGTTACAACGCGTTGCCGGTTCCCGCGGAATACACCGTGTTGCCGGACGAGCGTGTGCATGTGCGGTTCGACGAACCGCGGCACGGAGTCGCGCCTGGGCAAGCCGTCGTGCTGTACGACGAAGATCGCGTGCTCGGCGGCGGGTGGATCGAGTGATGACCGTAGCCCGCTCGCTTCGCGAGCGGGTTTTCCGCGTTGCGAGTGTGCTGGGCTTTGGTGTTCGTGAGGGTGTGTTTGAATTGCGGCTGGGTACGCGGTGCGGCTGATCGTCTCGCGAAGCGAGACGGCTACGTCGCTCACGTCGTGAGCGGCCTGATTGCGGCGTTACCGTTTGTTCTTTAGGCTCTTACGATCTCAACTTGCTTGCGTGCCGTCGACGACCTGTGAGTCCCGAACCGTTTGTTTGGATGCGTCATTTCCCATGAGTCAGTTTTCGCGTGTTGCCATGCCTCGCCTGAAGGCCTCGATGTTATTCGCCGCTGGCTTGCTTGCCGCCGTCTTCCCGCTGGCTGGTAGTGAACCGCTCCGAGCGCAAGAGGCGGATGTGGCCGCGGCGGTCGCTGCTCAGGCGGGTAAATCAGCCCAGGTCGAATTGACGAACGAGGTGCTCGACGCGCCCACTCGCGTGGTGCATGCAACGGTCAAACTGTTCCACCCGCGATCAACGGCGACGGGGTTTTTAGTGGCTCTGCCCGATTCCGCAGAGAAGAAGCCAGGTCAGTGCATCATCGTCACGGCCAAGCATGTCTTCGAGCAAACGGTGGGTGAAACGATGGTCTTGGTTCTCCGTAAGAAAGAGCCGGATGGCGCCTATTCGCGGCGCGACCATACGATTCCGATTCGCGAGAAAGAAAAGCCGCTGTGGGCGGCTCACTCAACGGCCGACGTTGCGGCGTTACTTGTGACGCTGCCCGAAAACACCTCGCTCGTTCCACTGCCATACAGCACTCTGGCTGACGAGGCTGCACTGCGTCGCGCCAAACTTTCGGTGGGAGGTCGGCTGCTGACCGCCTGTTATCCGGCTCGCTTCGAGGCCAACGCCGCGGGATTTCCCGTCACTCGCAACGGCGGCATCGCCAGTTTTCCCTTATGGCCCGTGGCCAAGCATCCCGTCTTTCTGCTCGACGTAACGGCCTTCGCGGGCGACAGCGGCGGCCCTGTTTACTGGGTTCCGTCTCAGATCGAGTCGGTCGAGGAGAATGGCAACGTCCAAGGTCAGCAGGTGCAGCCCACGACCTCCGATCCCGCGAATGAGGAAAAGAGTTCCGTGAGCGTGGAACGCGAGCAGTTGCCGCTGGTCGTGGGCATTGTCTCGGGGCAGGTGCGAAATGACGAGAAGATCCAGACGTTGTATGAGGAACGAGTGGCTCATTACCCCCTGGGTATTTCTGTCGTTGTCCACTCGCAGCATGCCCGCGAGGCCATCGAGTCGCTGTTGAAACGTTGAGTTTTCTCGTCTGGCTGCTTGGCTGCCTTAACCCTTGACGACGCCAATCGGCCGCATCCGCGCGACTTTGCTGGCCAGGTTCGCTCGATGGACGACATCGACCACTAGGTCGACGTTTTTGTAGGCGTCGGGTTGTTCTTCGGCCAATCCCTTCCAGCTATGCGCGCGAGCAATAACGCCTCGTTGCTCCAGCTCTTTGTCGATCCGTCGCCCCTCGGCTTTCTTGACGGCCGCGGTGCGGCTTAAGAGTCGACCTGCGCCGTGGCAAGCAGTGCCGAACGTTTGTTCCATGCTCCCGGGCTGTCCCACCAACACCCAACTCGCTCGCCCCATGTCTCCCGGAATGATGACCGGTTGTCCCACGGCTCGATATTGAGCCGGGATTTCGGGATGGCCCGCGGGGAACGCTCGCGTGGCGCCTTTGCGATGAACCCAGACTTTGCGTCGAGTTCCGCCGGTCGTGTGTTCTTCGTATTTGGCGATGTTGTGGGCGACGTCATACAGCAGGCTCATTTGAAGTTCGCGCCAGTCGCAACCGAAGACGCTGGCGAACGCTTCGCGAGCTTGCCACATCAGGAGTTGGCGGTTGCACCAGGCAAAGTTCGCCGCTGCGCCCATCGCGCCCAGGTAGTGTTGGCCTTCGGGGCTGTGGACCGGAGCACAAACCAGTTGACGATCGGGAAGTTCGATGCCGTATTTGTCGGGCGCTCGCCGCATGTCGCGCAGGGCGTCGTCGCATACTTGGTATCCCAGGCCGCGCGATCCCGAGTGGATCATGACGCACACTTGTCCCGCCTCGAGTCCCAGGACCTGCGCAGTGTCCGCCGCGAAGACCTCGTCGACGACTTGTACTTCCAGGAAATGATTGCCAGCGCCCAGCGTGCCGCACTGGTCGGCGCCGCGAGCGAGTGCGCGGTCGGACACATTGTCTGGTTGAGCCGTCTCGAGATATCCGTGCGCCTCGGTGTATTCAATATCGCCTTCGGTGGCGAGCCCGCGGCCTTGGAGGTAACGAGGGCCTTCGGCCATTAATTGTCGCAGTTCTTTCTTGGCGAAGCGGTACTTGCCGCCGCGTCCCACACCCGCGGGGACGCTGTTGAATAATGTGTCCATGAGCGCCGGCAAATGGGGGCGCACGTCACTCTCGCGCAAGTTGGTCCGCAGCAGGCGAACGCCGCAATTGATGTCGTAGCCGACCCCGCCCGGCGAGATAACGCCTCCGTCCGCGGGATCGGTCGCGCAGACTCCACCGATGCAAAAGCCGTATCCCCAGTGAATGTCCGGCATGGCGAGACTGGCATGTTGGATGCCCGGCAAGAACGCGACATTCGCGACCTGCTCGGGAGCTTGATCGCCGCGAATGAGCTCAAGCAAAGCGTCATCGGCGTAGATCAATCCGTCGACTCGCATGCCAGGCTTGTAGCTTTTGGGGATTCGCCAGCAGCAGTCGTTCACGCGGATCAAGGGACCGCGATAAGCTTCTTTGGACATCGGAGTTCTTCAAATATCGAGGATGATTTCGGCGAGCCAACCGGTGGCGGTCGGTTCACAGCGGAGTCCGTGGTAGGTAATGGCTTTGACTTCATGGTCGAGTTGGTGGCGGTCGCGATCGATGGGCTCGCCCCGAGCGAGCGCGATTAATGCTTGCGGTTCGCCAGCTTCCGAGTAGACGATCTGTACTTGGAAGTCGGCATATAGCCGACCTTGCGTTGCGAAGGCGTAGAGCAGTTCATTCAGCCAGTCGAATAGCAGGAATTCCCGCTCGTCGCCGCTCACTTCGATACGCACTTCCTCGACAGGGCGGACGGCGTCGAGGTTCGCGACCAGCAATGAAAAGAGACCGCGAGCGGCGTCCTCGAGCAGTTCTTCGAGTGTCGCTGCTCGGACTCGCAGTCCAATATCGGCTGTGTGTTCAAAGACCTCAAACATGCTGGGCAGCCTATCGTTGACGGGACAAACGGGACAAGTCGAGCAGGCGAAAAAATAGTGGAGAGTTGGCCTAAGTGCTTTGGCGGCCCAGGTCGCAACAGTTAATGTCGGATAAACAAGCCTTGACCAAATTCGGGACCGTGTTAGACTTCTGAACAACATGAGGTGCGAGACCGGCGAAGATCCTTAGGGACGCCGAGGTCATCAGCTATCGATCATTAGCGGTACCGAGAATTCCGGGTTTGCGAGTCGCAACCCGTTGCAGCTCGGCTTCTTGCGTTCGACCGCGATGGGTTTTCTTGCTCCTGGCGTGGCGGAGTAATCCGTCCGCGGATGGCGTGCGATGCGTTCGCCCCACCGCCGACCCTGGCGTCGACAGTGTTTGTCGTCGACCGAGCCGCGTTAAGTGACCCGCGGGCTTGCGCGCTCAGTCGGGGAGTTTTCGTATTCGGAAAGTGATTGAGAATGAAGTTCGAAAATCTGGGTTTGCATCAAAAACTGCTGCGGGCGATCCAAGAACAAGGTTATCACACGCCCACCCCCATCCAACTGCAAGCCATCCCGCATGTACTGACAGGACGCGATCTCCTGGGGTGTGCTCAAACGGGCACCGGTAAAACGGCTGCCTTTGCCTTGCCGACATTGCATCGACTCCTGATGGCGGACACCGTCATCATCGATGAACCCACGACCGTTCGTTCCAACCCAGCGGCGGCCACATCAGCGTCGGCCATTCCTGCGTCGGCCATTCCTGCGTCGGTCACCGGGCCAGCCCCGTCGCACGAACAGGCGTCGCATCGACCGTCGATCTCCGCGCACGGGTCGTCCCGAGTCAAGCCGTCGGCTCGCCCCATGTCGCGGCGAAAAATCCGCGCTTTGGTGCTGGCGCCGACTCGTGAACTTGCTGGACAGATCGGTGAGAGTTTCGACACCTATGGACGCTTCTCGGGCCTGCGCCAGACCGTCATCTATGGCGGCGTGGGACAAGGTCGGCAAGTCGATGCCTTGAAGCTGGGCGTCGACACGTTGATCGCAACTCCCGGGCGATTGCTCGATCTGATGCAACAGCGATACATCAGTCTCGCGGATGTCAGCATGTTGATTCTGGATGAAGCCGACCAGATGCTCGACATGGGCTTCCTCCCCGATCTGCGACGCATCGTCACTCAAGTTCCCCGCAACCGGCAGACTTTGATGTTCTCGGCGACGATGCCCGGCGAGATTCGTCGGCTGGCCGATCAATGGCTGCAAAAGCCGGTCTCCGTGGAAGTAGCCCCTGTGGCGACTCCCGCGGAATTGGTGGAGCAGTCGGTGTTCATGGTCGAGCCGCGCGACAAGCCGCAACTGCTGGCGCAGTACCTGCAAAGTCAGGCCACTGGCCGCACGCTCGTCTTCACTCGCACCAAGCATGGCGCGGACAAGGTTGTGCGGATTCTCGAACGGTCAGGGATTCGAGCCGCCGCGATCCACGGCAACAAAAGCCAGAACGCTCGCCTGCGAGTCTTAGCCGAGTTCAAATCGCAGCGTCCTCCGGTGTTGGTGGCGACCGACATCGCGGCTCGCGGGCTCGACATCGACGAAATCTCGCATGTCATCAACTTTGATGTTCCCAACGTGCCGGAGACCTACGTGCATCGTATCGGACGCACGGGGCGAGCTGGCTCGACGGGTATCGCGGTATCGATGTGCGGCGGCGAAGAACGCGAATATCTGCGACAGATCGAACGACTGATGCGACGTCGCATTCAGGTCTTGTCGTACGACTTGCCGCCTGCCGACCCGCGGCAGGACGACTCGCGTTCACAGTCCTCGCATTCTCAACAACGCCCGCAGCAACAGCGTTCCCAGCAACAGCGACGCCCTCAGCAGCAACGCTCAGGCGCCAACAACCAGGCACGTGGGCAGGAGCGAGCCAACGGCGCGAGTGAAGGGAATGACGCGGCTCGGCAGGGACATCAGCCAGCGGCTCATCCCGCGGGCCATCGCCAACGATCGTTCGGTCGCGGTTCAAAAGGTCGGCGCTATAGCTCGCGAGTCTAGACGCGAGTGCGAATAGGCGAGGCAAAGAAACGCAATAAACTGAAGAACGACGTACTTCGCGTACGTCGTTCTGGTTGAAGACGAGTCGTTGTTCTGGCAGCGACTTCAGTTCAAGATGCGGTGCGTCGGCACGGGACGGCCGGGACGGAAGCTCTGCACCGAGTTCATTTGGGCCGAAGCGCCGTAGCGACCGCAAACTTGGTCGACCGTCGCACGCACGAATTGTTCGAGTTCTGCGGGATCGACCGCGACTCGTGCGTTCACCACGACTTGCGCGTCCGTAACTCGACATTGCGAAGCGATCGACAGTTCGGGCGGAGTAAAGCTGCTCACCAAGTTGGCGACGCCGTAGGCGCTTTCGGCGAGTCCGATGGTCTTGAGGTGAGCGGTTTCGGCGCCAACGGCGGCCAGACTCTGTTGGAGCTCGCGAATCAGGTCGAGCAGCAAGTCGTCCAGCACGAAGGGCGACTCGGCGGTGACTCGCAGTTGTGCGTTCAACCAACCCAATTCAGCTTCGCCTGCCGCGTAGAGGTCGTAGTCGAGTTCAATGACGCGCTGGCCGAAGTCGCCGCGTTGTTCGAGCACTTCACAGAGGGCGCCGAAACCCGTGCCCGTGCGAGCCGACATGCGCAAGACGGGACGCCCTGGATATTCGTCCGCGAGCCGTTCGGCCAGTTCCTGCACGTCCTCTTCCGGCAGCTCATCCACGCGGTTGATGATGACGAAATCGGCTTCTTCGATCTGTTTGCGGAAAATGTACTCGGCTTGCGGGGAGAAACCGGTGCGGGCTTGCGGCTTGGATCGCAAGATTCGTTGCCCGTGGCTGGGCTTCAGAATGACTCCGTAGGGGGCGACGTCGAGTGGTTGCTGGTAGACCTGGGCCAGCGGTCGTATGACGGTCGCGACCAAGTCGGTGCAACTGCCCACTGGTTCGGCCAGAATCACGTCGGGCCGGCCGTCGGCGCCTAGTTTCTCAACCACGCTGGTCAATTCATTGAAGTTGCAGCAAAAGCAGGCGCCAGCCACTTCGCCCACGTCGAAACCTTGGGAGCGAAGCGAGTTGGTGTCGACAAGATCGGCCGCTTGATCGTTCGTCACGATCGCAACTCGCAGACCTTGGTCCTGGAAGTGTTTGGCGAGTCGCGAGACGGTCGTCGTCTTTCCCGCGCCCAGAAATCCGCCAATCATGATGAAACGGGGAGGAGTTGTAGACATGAGTCGAGTGTTCCCAGGTTCGTGTGATGGATGCGAAAAGCGAGTTATTTATCGGGCGATGTCTAAGGACTGAAGATCGGTGAAGGGGTAAGCGACCACGCGGTTCGGACGGTACGAATGAACCGTCATCCAGGCATGAGCCGTTTGCTTCTTGTTGGCGGGATCTGGGTCTGCGAGTGGAATGCCATCCGCTTCGACGTAAGCGGTCCGCACCACGGCCGCTCGGCGGCTGGCTGGCGGCGCGAGGTCAAAGTCGGACCCTCGCGTCTGCAGATACCACGTGTTGTCACGAAAGCCGCCGGCAAGTCGCGCGTAAGCGGCTTCTCGCAGCCGTCGTCGCTCGTCTTCACTCAGCCCTTCTTGCTTTCCAACCAAAGCCGCTAACTTCTGAGTCTCTGACACGTCGAAGCTGACCCAGCCATACGGCGGCAGATAGGCTTCGAGCTTGCAGT
This sequence comes from Pirellulales bacterium, assembly GCA_046349915.1. GTDB lineage: Bacteria > Planctomycetota > Planctomycetia > Pirellulales > Pirellulaceae > CAIXSC01. The sequence continues at coordinate 224,897 of JAXMBL010000007.1, forward strand.
GAGAGGGAGAATTCTTGGGAAAGGGATTGATGCCGTACGTGATCCGAGTGGGGTAGCCGAGTGCTCGGCCGAGAGACGCACAAAGCCCGTGATAGTCGCTGCAGTGACCGCGGCGCTTCTCCAACGCGTGGATCGAGCTGGCGGCGAGCGAGGCATCGACGTGGTCGTAGGTCAAGTTCGAATCGGCCCAATGCATGATCGATGTCATGCCATGAAGGGGATTGGATGGCTTGCCTACGACTTCGCCCAGCAGTCGACGCACGCGTTCATCCACCACGACTCCCTGGGACTCGCTCATGCGATAGGCGTCGAAAGCAGACGGCCAGCGCTCGACCGTTGCGACCTTGCTTGGTTCGATGTTCCAGCGGAGCTCCCACACCTGAATGCGAAATCGATGCCGAAGAATCAGCGCTCCTTGAGGATTCACAAACTCGAAGTATGCGAATCGATTGCCAAACTTCGGCTCGACTCCCAAACGCGGTTCGACAAATGTGGGGAAACTCGACCATTCGCTGCCGCTCACCTCTTGTCCCGCATCGCTGGGAGGGGAAGGGATCCAGACTTGCAATCGTTTCGTCTGATAAGGGGGTGTCACCACGACAGAGAAGTCGACGTCGTAGGTCACCGGCGAACGACGCTCGGCCTGATAGGGCAGTTGAGGGTCGAGCGTTAGTGCCGGTGAGGAATCGGTTGGCTGTGCGGCAGGCGGCGTTGCGGCGGGCGGTTGTGCGGCGGCTGTGATCGTCGACGCAGCCGCGATCGTCGCGATGATCGTCGCGGCAGCCCAGCGCGCGAACGACAAAATCGCCCAGTGGCTGAGCAAGCGATCAAGCGAACTGAGGCGAAATGGCATGCAGGGACTCATGTTTCCTCCCTGTCGGCGGCCAAAGCGGGTTTGATCGCCTTCTCGTAGATGCCAGCGCCTAGCGTCGCGCCGACGATTGGCGCCACGATGTAAACGGTCAGCCAGGAAAGGTCTGTAAACCAAGGAAATGCGACGCTCCCCCAGCCAGCGAAATAAGCGAACAGGCGAGGGCCGAAGTCGCGGGCGGGATTAAAGCCCGCTTGCGTGAGTGGAGCGAGCACGGAGATTAATGCAGAAACTGTCAGGCCAATGAAGACGGGGGCCAAGCCGGCGGCAGGACGCCCCGAGTTGCTTGAGTCGGTGACGGCGAACACCACACATCCCAAAATCGCGGTCCCGAGCAGTTCGGCGAGAAATGCAGCCCCATGCGAGAATCTCGCTCGGAGCAGCGCATGCTTTTCCGGGTCGTAGGGACCCTCGCTCGTCGCCAGCACACCTGGATTCGGAAAGTACTCGCCATAACACATGGCCGTGACGATGCTCCCCGGTCCGCCTCGCACCACCCCCTTCTCAGCTTCTTTCGCCGCCAAAAATCCCGCGAAGAGGGTGTAGAGGATGGTGGAAGCCAAGATGGCGCCGGCCAGTTGAGCTGTGACGTAGGGGCCGACGAGTCGCCAGGGGTGTCTCCCAAAAACCGCGAACGCCACAGTCATGGCGGGATTGATGTGAGCGCCACTGACCGCGCCCGTTGTAAAGATGGCCAACATGATGGCCAAGCCCCAGACGACGGCGACCTGCCAAAGCCCACTTTGAGCCCCCAGCAGAACGGCCGTATGCACGGAACCACAGCCGAAGAACACCAGCATAAATGTGCCGAGCAGTTCGGCGAACAGTCGCTGGCGAACGGAAGGGGCGGCCATGGCGGGCTGGACTGCGGAGCGGGCCATCGAAGCGAATCCATATCCAAAGTTCTTGATGGGACGGCGCGAAGCGGCGTCATTCTAATGTGTGCTCGAATGACCGGCAAGTCGCGACGACGATCCAATAATTAACGTCCCTTGCGCATCTGTTGTCTTTAGTGGACTAGGGAGAGTGGCTCGGGGCGGCCTGTCATCAGGGTCGCTAATCGGTTTGGGGGGAGCGAAAGAGATGTTTCAATGGCTGTCAATCGCTGATCGTTCACCGCGACGTCGTCTCGGGACGCCGGTCTGGGCCGTCGTCGCAGGGCTGTTGCTCTGGGCGGGAAGTTCGGCGCTGGGAGTGGACGAGTCGGCTGACAACAGTCAACCGCCTGACAAGACTCAGCAAACTGCGAGCAATGCGGGCAAGCAGAGTCCGAACAAGAATAGTCCAGCCAAGAAGAGTCCGGCCAAGAAGAAAGCGATTTTGAAGGCGTTGCTGACTCCCAAGCCCACGGACTCGCCCGCACCGGCAGGCGCCGTCGTCGGGGCGGTTGCGACTGAGCGTGGCTTGGCGCTTTTCGAGAAACGCATCCGGCCGGCATTAGTGCAGCATTGCTACGAATGTCACTCGCAGGAGAAAGGAGAACCCAAGGGAGGGTTGCTCGTCGATTCACGAGCGGGGCTTCTGGAGGGCGGCGAGTCGGGAGCCGCGATTGTCCCCGGAAATCCCGAGGATAGTCTGTTGCTGGAGGCGTTGCGCCATGACGGATTGGAGATGCCTCCCGAACGTAAGCTCCCCGACGATCTTATCGCGGACTTCGAGACGTGGATACGCTTGGGGGCGCCTGACCCCAGGCAAGGAGAAGCGAACTCGGGTGCTCGCAAGATTGACATTGCCGAAGGACGCAAATTCTGGGCGTTTCAGCCCGTGGCGACGGTCGAACCGCCGAAGACATTTTCGCCGGCGCGCGCCGATTGGCCTCGTAGCGACGTGGATCGTTTCCTGTTGAGCGCCATGGAGGCGGATGGAGTCGTTCCTGTTGGCGACGCGGACCGACGCACTCTGTTACGCCGCTTGACGTTTGACTTGACGGGGTTGCCGCCGACTCCCGACGAGTTGGCCGCTTTCGAGGCGGACCGGACGCCAGACGCCCTCGAGAAGGTTGTCGACCGCCTCTTGAAGTCGCCTCGCTTTGGCGAACGCTGGGGAAAGCACTGGCTCGATGTCGCTCGTTATGCCGAGTCCAACGGCAACACGGATAACGTCACGTATCCGCATGCGTGGCGATATCGCGATTACGTGTACGAGTCGCTCAATGCTGATAAGCCATTTAATCAGTTCTTGCTGGAGCAAGTGGCGGGCGACTTGATGCCCGCGGACTCGCCCGCTCAACGAGACTCTCGACTGATCGCCACCGGTTTCCTCGCCCTCGGGTCGAAGCCACGAGCGCAAAACAACCCTGACTTCGAGATGGATGTGGTGGCTGAGCAAATCGAGGTGACGACGACGGCCTTCATGGCGTTGACCGTCGCTTGTGCTCGCTGCCACGACCATAAGTTCGATCCCATTCCGATCGAAGAGTACTACTCGATGGCCGGCATTTTCACCAGCACGGCGACGCTCTATAGCGGCGGGGGAGGGCAGGGGAATGGAAAGCTGCGGAACACTGGCTTTCACGCCTTGACGACCGTAGGCGGAGCGACGGCCGCGGAACCGGTGACGGGCGAGTCGAGCGACGAGTACGAGCGATTGCGAGCTGAGCGCGAGGGGTTGGAAACGCGTTTGCGTCGTCAGGGGGCGGAGATCATCCAGACGAACAAGCCCGCGACGTCGGACTCGTCCGACGAGGGCTCTACTAACCAAGCCGACTCAAACGATGCAAAGAAAGCAAAGAAAAAGGCCAAGAAGAAAGCCGCCAAACAACAAGCGGCCCAGGCGGCCGCGGCCAAGCCGACTTACGAGGTGAAGACGCCCGCGAACGCCGACGAAGCCACTCGCCGTCGCATTGCCAACCTAGAACGCCAATGGCGCGAAGTGGTGGATCGGATGGATCAACTGGCCGGTAACCGCACGACGACGTCGGGCGATACGTTGCCTGGGGCGGTGGCGATGGGCGTTCGCGATGCTCGACAAGTCGCCGACTGCAAGCTGTGCCTGCGAGGCGACTCGCAGAAACGCGGCCCCGCGGTTCCACGAGGCGTGGTGTCGGTGATTCCCTCCAGCGAGTCGGTCAAGATTCCCGCCGACCAGAGTGGAAGACTCGAGTTGGCTCGATGGATGGCGTCTCCCGATCATCCGCTGACGGCGCGTGTCTTCGTCAATCGAGTGTGGAAACACTTGTTTGGACGCGGCATCGTGCCGACGGTCGATAACTTCGGGGCTCTAGGCGAGCCCCCTAGCCATCCGGAACTTCTCGACTACCTTGCCGCTCGCTTTGTGGCGGACGGCTGGTCGATCAAGCAACTGATCCGCCAACTGGTGCTCACCCGCGCCTACGGATTGTCCAGCGAATCGGATGTCGAGCGGTTGGAGAAGGACCCGGATAATGTGCTCGTCTGGCGGCATGCTCCGCGGCGGCTGGATGGCGAGTCGATTCGAGACGCGATTTTGGCGGTGAGTGGACAGTTGCAAGCAGACTCGCCGGGAGTTTCCGTAGTGGCGGGCTTGGGCGAGCGAGAGATACGCGGAAAACGCGGAGAAATCGACTTAGGCGTCGATCAATTGCGACATCGCAGCGCCTATTTGCCGATCTTGCGAAATGCGATGCCCGAGGTGTTGGAACTGTTTGACGCCGCCGATCCCAGCTTGGTGGTGGGATCGCGCGACGTGACGACGGTCCCCGCGCAGTCGCTCTACTTGATGAACAGCCCGTTCGTGGTGCGACAATCGCGTTACTTTGCGGAACGTTTGATCTCCGCGGAACCCTCGACCCCCGACGCCCGCGTCGATCTGGCGTTCGCGCTGGCGCTCGGTCGCGCGGCGACCGCGGACGAGAAGCATCGCGTCGTGGACTTTGTTCAGAAAGTCTTGACCACTGGCGCGGGCGCCGACAAAAGTGGTGCGATGGATGAGACGGCCGCGTGGAGCTGTTTCACACAAGCGCTGCTGGCATCCGCCGAATTTCGCTATGTCGAGTGACCTGTGACTTGTTTTGACCTGTGACTTGTTTTTGATTTTGGACTTTTTTTGGACTTGCCGTGTCGCGTTGAGTCGGCGACACCCTTGGAACCTCTGCCTTACTCAGGAGCTTTCGCGATGTCCACCGCTTCAAGGATTGTTCCCGCTCATTCTCGCCGCCAATGGCTCGAGTATATGGCGGGCGGGATGGGAACGGTCGCGCTCGCGGGCCTTTTTGCTACGGCTGGAAACAGTTTGTCGGCACGTGCCGACGAGCAACCAGCGAGCCCTTTGGCGCCGCGCGCTCCGCATTTCGCCCCGCGAGCGAAGCGAGTGATCTTTGCCTGTATGCGAGGCGGACCTTCGCACGTTGACACCTTTGACTACAAGCCGCAATTGACGGCGAAGGATGGCGAGGCCGCGCCGAAGAACAAGGGACGCAAACTACTGGGCTCCCCCTGGAAGTTCGCTCAACATGGGCAGTCGGGGCAGTGGATCTCGGAGCTGTTTCCACAAGTCGCCCAGCAAGCCGACAAGTTGTGTGTCGTCAACAGCATGTGGACCGATGTCCCGAATCATCCGCAAGCCTTCATGATGTTGCACACGGGCGAGTTTCGATTCGCTCGACCAAGCATGGGCGCCTGGGTGCTGTATGGCTTGGGGACCGAAAACCAGAATCTGCCAGGGTTCGTCACGATCGCCCCGCCCAATAATTTGGGAGGCGCACAGAACTATGCCAGCGGATTCTTGCCCGCGATCTTCCAGGGAACTCCCATTGGCCGAGAGGGACAGCGAGTGGCGGATGCGGGTATTGGCAACATCAAGCCGCCGCTGCCAGCTACCTTGCAACGCGAACAACTAGACCTGGTCCAGACGCTGAATCGCGACCTGCTCGCCAAACAATCGGCCAGTTCGGAGTTGGAGGGGGTGATCGAGTCGTTTGAGTTGGCTTTCCGCATGCAGTCGGCGCTGCCCGAGACGCTCGATCTGACCGATGAAACTCGCGAGACTCTGGATGCGTACGGAATTGGCGGCGGACCGACCGACAACTTCGGACGTCAGTGCCTGATGGCTCGACGATTGGCTGAAGCCGGCGTCCGGTTCATCGAGGTTTCGCATTCGAACTGGGATCAACACAACGGCTTGAAGAAGAACCTCGAATCAAATTCGCGGGCGATCGACCGACCGCTCGCCGCCTTGCTGGCCGATCTCCAGCAACGCGGGATGCTGGACGAAACGCTGGTGCTTTGGGGCGGCGAATTTGGACGCACGCCGCACGTCAAGCAGAAGGATGGTCGCGACCACAACGCCACTGCCTACTCGATGTGGCTCGCCGGCGGCGGCGTCAAGGGCGGCCTACGCTTCGGCGCCAGCGACGATTACGGGATCGAAGCGATCGAGAACAAAGTACATCCGCACGATCTGCAAGCCACTCTACTGCATTTGCTGGGGCTCGACCACGAAAAACTGACCTATCGATACGGCGGTCGCGATTATAAGTTGACGGGCGTAGGCGGTGCACGAGTCGTGAAGGAGATCCTCGCTTAGTTGGACAGCGCGAGGTTTGTGAAGTCGGCTTTCATCCTTGCTCCCGAGCCCTACAGCCGTGATGGGACCACGAATCTCGCGAATTGGACGAATGAGAGGTCGGACCTGGGTAGGTCATGCGCGACTGGCCGTGGCGGCCTGAGATGGGGACCACGTGCGCGCACGATTGCCATCCAGCATCTTCCCCCTCAGACTGGATTCGTGGAATTCGTACGATTCGTGGTCCAACACCTTCCGTGACTCCCAACTGCGAACTTGCTCCCGAGCCATACGGTCATGATGGGACCACGAATCGCGCGAATTGGACGAATGAGAGGTCTGACCTGTTTGGGGCATGCGCGACTGGCTGTGGCGGCCTGACATGGGGACCACGCGCGCGGACGATTGTCATCCAGCATCTTCCCTCTCAGTCTGGATTCGTGGAATTCGTACGATTCGTGGTCCCCACTATCCCGAGCCGTCGTCTCGGCACAGGGTGAGCAGCGGCAATTCGGGTGGGCAGTTCCAACGTAGAGGTTCTTCCCCCGACATGCCGCGACTGACGTGCATCACCATGCCGCGTTCGTCGAACACTCCGCCCGCATACTTCACCCCATAACGGCTCGGCGCCACCACGGGTCCCAGCAACGGAAAGACAATCTGGCCGCCGTGAGTGTGACCGGCCAGCATCAATGGAAATTCGCGGTCGATGGCCCAACGTACTTGATCAGGGGCATGCGAGAGCAAAATTCGGAAGGGCGAGTGCTCTGCGTCGAGTGCGTGTGGTTGGGGCCTCGGAGGCACTTCTGGCGCCGGTCCAAACCAAGGCAACTCGTTGCCAAAGATTTCGATGGTGTGCCCGTTGATCGTAATTGTTTGCTGAGTGCCGCCGACATCGCGGAAGCCAAGTCGAGTTAATTCGCGGCGCAGTGCGATCGGGTCGCCTCGTCGCAGATCGTGGTTGCCCAGCAAGAAGAATTTTCCTTGGCGAGCTTGCAGACGTCCCAGGGTTCCTTCAAGCCAACTGAAGCACGACCAGTTGTCGACGATGTCGCCTGTCACCACGATCAAGTCCGCGTCGAATTCGTTCACGCGATCCATTTGATATTCGAAATACTCGCGAGCGATCCGGCCCGTGAAATGTAGATCGGAAAGATGGGCGATGGTCAGGCCCTCGAGTGCTGCGGGTAGTGTGGGGACCGCCAGCGTCTTCCGGACCACTTCGACATGGAATAGTTGATTGCCGGGAAGGGCGGCGCACCACTTCCCAACGCCTTCGCCTACCAGCGACACAGGTAGTTCGTGCGCCACATTAATCAGCGTCCCTTGGCTGCTTCGCAGCGAGCGAGGGCGACGACGCCGACGATTCGCCCATTGAACCGCCGCGTACCAGAAGAGTCCGCAGCAAAACGCGGCGTACGTCATCGCCTCGAACTGGACGATGGAGAGCGATTGAGTCCAGGCGGCAAGCGACTCTAGTGAAACGGTTGATGCGGCAAGGTCGGTGAACCGAATACCGCGACCGATAAGTAGCCACCAAATTGGCGGCGCGACGAGCAACCACATCGCCACGGGCTGCTCGACCGCTTTCACCAATCGATAGTGATAACCGGTCGAGTGGAGTCGATTGACGATGGCCACGCAGAGAACCACGTGCCCCGCGAGCGCGAAGGCGATGCCGCAGCCAATGATCAGGACGGCGACCACACTCAGGCCGCTCCCCTGTCCAGCCACTCCAGCACGATTTCCACGACGTCGATCACTTGGTCGCGTCGCAACGGTTTGGCGACCAGGGCCTTCTCGTGGAGACCATCCGAACGGGCGTCAGCGACCACGTGCCGAGGATCGTAGCCGTAGCCCTTCATGAGAATCAGCGGTACGGTCGCGTAGATCGGCTTGAGCTTCTGCATCAACTCGTAGCCCGTCATGTCGCTTAAGAGAATGTCGGACATGACAATATCGTATTGATCGAGCGGGCCGCAGTTGCGAATCATCAAATTGGCTTCGGTGCCATTCTGAGCCGTCTCGACCACGCAGCCGAATTTCTCGAGATAGTTGTGAGCGTCTTTGCGAGTCGTATCGTCGGCGTCGACGACGAGTATGCGGCGATCGCGAAGCCGAGGGCGAGGTTTTTCCTGCGATTGGGTGGTCGCGGGAATCGCTTCGGCGGGCGCCAAACTCTGCCCCACGCGATAAATCACTTTCTTGATAGTACGGGCGTTTTCCAGAATCTCCCGCATACGAGCCCAATCAGGACAGTCTTTGCCGACGTATCGCTCCATGACCAGTACGGCCGTGTTGAGAATCTCGTCGATCGGCTTGGCCACCTCGCGATGAATGGCTTCGACGCTTTGCAGAGCGGTGTCGATCTGTTGCGCGTGCAGCAGGTCCAAGGTGTTGAGAGCGTTGGCGACATCCCGCGAGAAAATCTCCAGGAATTGGAGGTCGCTCTCCATGAATGCTCGCGGATTCGGACTCTCGACGTTGAAGGTCCCGATCACTTGTTCGTGGAGCATCAACGGGACGGTCATCGAGCTTTTCGCGCCCTTAAAGCCTTCGATGTACAGTGGATCGCGAGCCGTGTCCTCGCACAAATAACTCTTCCCCGAGGCCGCGACGAATCCTGTCACGCCGTTCTTGACCGGTTCCGCCTTGAGTTCCCGAACCGCGGCCGCTCGATCGAGTCCAAAGGAGAGCAGAGGGGTCAGCACCTGAGTGGCGGGATTGAGCAGGCGAATCTCAATGACGTCGAAATGCAGTAGGTGCTGAGTGAAATGGACAATGTTCTGCTTGAGATGCTCGATCCGCTCATCGACCGTCATCTGGCCCACTTCTTCGGGCAGCATCTTGGCAAGTTCCGCGCCAGCTTTATGGATAGCCTCCATCATCTGGAGCTGGAGCACCTCTTGAGTGACTTCCCGCATGGTGACGATCAACTGTTGCGGAGTCAGGAAGTCGTGTCGCACGGGCGCCACATGGAAGTGGAAGAAGCGATTGTCCTTGGTTCTGATCCGGGCGCCGCTCGCCTCGCCCATCACCAACGCCGTATTGAACGGACAGTAGTCGGGGCCCAACAATTCGGGGTTGTCGAGCACTTCGTAGAAGTCACGCTCGATCGGGTCTTCACATTGCGTCCAACGGCGAAACTGTTGATTCGCCCACTGGATCACATGGTCGGAGTCCAGTACGACCACGCCATCCGGCATGTATTCTAGAATCCGTTCCTGCGATATCGTCGGTGTCATGTGCGAGCTTACTGCCCCCGTTATGCGAGGAAAAACCAGCCGACACGGAATTATAGGGCATCCACCCTAGTGGAACAATGGAATTGCGGTTTCCCCTGGCAGGAGTTGAATCGGATACACCTGCTCCATAAATTCACCAACCATCCCAGAGTCCCCCGTAGTCAATTCTCTCCCCCACCGCACCACCCCAATTATCGTCGCTTCGCATGTCATCGTTACTCTGTCTGTTTACCCTAGTCGTCGCCTTCGAACCGCCCATCCCTCCCGTGCATGGAGTGGACCGAGTGGCTCGGCAGCGATCGGCGATGGAATCCCACTTGAAGCAAGTCGGGATCGAGCCGACGTCCCTCGGTGCTCGCCGATTCCTCGCCGGGTTCGCCCCCGCCGGAACCGCGACTCGACGACTGGATCTGTTATTAGAAAGTCTGGGGGCCGCTGATTTTTCACAGCGCGAAACGGCGACTCAACGGCTGAGCGAAGAGCCTTACGTTCCCGAGCCGTGGTTGCGGCGAGCGGCCGCGTCGGCCGACCCCGAAGTTCAATGGCGGGCGTCGCAAGTGATTGCTAAAGCGGGAGTTCGGCACTCGCAGACACTGCGAGCCGTCTGCGTGATTGCGTGGGGGCCCGCAGCCTCATCCCTCGCTTCATCTCCACTCGCACCAGCACCTGAGCCAGTGCCAGCACCTTCCGACCGGGCAGTCCCCGCGACGCCCACGGTCGATGAGCCGCTTGCCAGCGAGAACGCCGAGGTGCTTGTCGAGTCGTTGGTACGGGAGTCGACCGACTCGTCCCTTATCGCGTTCGTCCGTCAGCAATTTCCCTCGGGGCGTCGCGAGTCCAAGAAGTCGCCGCAACCTCAATTGCGCTCGCTCCCTTGGCTCGCGATCTATGACCGTGCCACGTTGGGTGAGCATACTTTGGTGGCTACGGGGACTCGCGGTGTCACGCTCGAGATTGACGCCGCCGGTGTAACTCGCTGGCGACTCCCCTATCGCGCCTGGAGCGCCGAACGACGGTCGAACGGTCTGACTCTGCTTGCGTCGCTTGACGAGCAGCGAATTGTTGAAGTCGATACGGCGGGCCAAGTTCTTTGGATGCACTCGTTGGCGGCGACTCGAGCCAAGCCATTGGCTGGGGGGCGAGTACTTGCTGTCGACTATCCAGCTGGCCAAGTGGTTGAACTGCTGCGGGACCAATCAGTGGCATGGCGATATCAGGCGCCTGATCCCTGCTTCGACGCCGAACGACTGCCTAGCGGCCACACATTGGTGGCGTGCGCCAACCTGGTGCAAGAAGTTTCGCCGCTTGGCGAAGTGGTTTGGCAGTGGCAGGTGCGAGGGCGATTGAACGGCTTGCAGGCGCTCGCCAGCGGGCATCTACTCGTCGCAAACTACGGGGCCAATGAAGTGGCGGAATTAGACGACGCTGGAGCGGTGGTGTGGAAGATCAGCGAACCCCAGCCCAGCGATGCGTTTCGGCTGCCTAGTGGCCATACATTGGTCACCACCGCTCAGCGAGTGGTCGAGTTTGATTCGGGAGGGAAGGAAGTTCGGGTGTTGACCACGGCCAAATACGGGTCCGCTCGTCGCTAGCGCCGCCTCAATCGGTAAAGGAGTTGCCATCGGCATCTTACTAGCGGGACGCCAGTGTGAGCCTTCGTGGGACCGATGATCCGGGGAGGAGAAGCGGCCGGCGGCGCCGGTCGAGTTCGTGGATTGTCGGGGAGATTGCCATGATTCGCGCCTTGTTCCTGGCCGTGGGACTGTCGACGCTCATTCTTGGGCTGGAGTGCTTGGTCGTTGAAAAGGCGACGCTGGCTGGCCCGCCCGCTCAGCGGAATACCTGGGGGCAAGTCGTTTCCGCGCCGCCGCAAGTGATCACGCCGCCCGAATGGGCGCCCTGGGGGTTCATCACCGGCGGCGCTGTCGTCCTGCTCTACTCGTTCACGATTCCAAAACGAGTCGCCGGCGGCTGATTTCCTGAACGGACCACCACAAAGTTGTACGACGGACTTCCAGTCCGTCGATCCGTTCCTACCGTACGACGGACTTCTAGTCCGTCGTTTGGGTCTGTGCACAACGGGCCCAGCGACCCGCTCACAAATTGAGCAGCCCAAGTCGCCAATCACTTCCGCACATCGACACAGACGATTTCAGCGTCGTCGCGGAGGAATAGTCGTCCTTGAGCGAGCGCGGCGGACTGACGCGTCGGTCCCAGCACGCTCATCCGCCCCAACTCTTCATAGCCCTTCGGCGTCGCTCGAACCACGACCAACTCGCCCTCCATGGTCGAGCAGAACAATTTGCCATCGGCGGCAATCAGATTCCCTTTGCCGAAACGTAGCTTTTGCCAAACACGTTCCCCCGTCGCCCCTTTGACGCAGGTCAAGTGAGTCACGGGGCCCGCCGCGCCGACGTTATCCATCCCGTACAGGTAGCCGTCGATTGCGATCGACGTTTGCCACTCGCTGCGCAGCACGCTTTTCGGTCCCAACGAGGCCCAGCGTTCGTCCACGGTGAACTTTTTGCCTGCTTGCTCCAAGCCCAGCAAGACGCAGCCATGGTTCTCGCCCGACGAGACGAACAGTCCGTCCGCCACCGTCACGGGGGTGGCCGTGTTGCAATAGAAGTCGGTCTCAAAGGGGAAACGCCAAAGCTGTTCCCCGCGTTTCGGGTCGAGTCCGAGTATCGAGGCGCCGGTCGCGACGACCACTTGAGTACGGCCTGCCAATTCGAGCAGCGTCGGGGAAGAATAGCCCGCGGGATCGCTGCCGCCTTTCCACGCGAGTTCGCCTGTCTTGAGCGAGTAGGCGGCGACGGAGGCGTTGGGCGCGCCTACCAGCACCAGTACATTCTCGCCGACGACCAGCGGCGAGCTTGCCATCCCATACTCGGCCGATTTACCACCCAGCTCTTCCACCACGTTACGCGACCATTGTTTCTTGCCGTCCGCTAAGTTGACCGCGACCAGAATTCCCTCGCCGGTGAATGCCAACGCTTGTGTGGAGGTGAGCGCCGGAGTGGCTCGAGGACCATTGCCCATCGAATTGCGGTACTCGGGGGCGAGTTCGGTGCGCCAGAGTTCGGTTCCCGAGTCGGCTTGTAGGGCGAGCAGCCATTGTTTGCCGGCGGACTGGACCATGGTCACGGCGTAACGTCCGCGGACCGCGATGCCCGACATGCCCACGCCTCCCTTCACTCGCCAGGCGATTTTCGGGCCGCCGTCCGGCCAGGTCTCGAGTAGGCCTTTTTCCTGGGAGATTCCATTGCGGTTCGGGCCGAGGAATTGCGGCCAATCGGGCGCTGGCTGTCCCTTGGCGAGCGAGGGCGCTGCCAATGACGCAATTCCACCCAACATGGCGAGCAGCCAGATAAGGGAGAATGATCTGGCGTAGGAAGGCGAGGTCCGAGAGAGGCGAAGGGCATCCATGAACAAATCCTTGCGAATTGAGCAGTCCGACACTCGTGACGAAAACGCATCATGGGCGCGCCGCCAACTTCCCCGCAAGGCGGATTGATGCCCGGGTGACTGATCGCCAGGGTCGACGATACAATGCCGCGCCATGTTGACTCCTATTGAACTCCCCGATTTCTCGATCGCCGCGCCGCCTTCGTCCAAGGCGATGTCGCTGTTGCGCGAGGCCGATCGACGCATTGACGATTTCATTCACCATCGACGAGGACCGCTCATCCATGGCTTCGTCCCCAGCGACTTTCGCATGGTTGACGCCTGCCTGCGTTGGATTGTCGAACGCCAATTGGCGCCCGGTCACGCCTTTTGCGAGTGGGGGAGCGGCTTTGGCGTGATCACTCTCCTGGCGGCGCTCCACGATTTCGACGCGTGTGGCATCGAGGTGGAGGAGGAACTTGTCGAGCAAGCTCGACTGCTGGCCGAAGACTTCGACATTACGGCGCAGTTCGGGCATGGCAGCGCCATTCCTCCTGGCAAGAGCAAGTTGGAAAAATACTTGGTCGAGCAATCCTTGGTCGACACCGATACTCCCGACGCTTACGGCGAACTCGGGCTCGAGATCGACGACTTTGACCTCGTCTTCGTTTTCCCCTGGCCCGGCGAAGAAGCGTTTTGGGAGAATCTGTTCAACCAGTGCGCGTCCGACGGCGCTCTATTGATGACGTATCACGGCGTCAATGATCTACGTCTCCAACGCCGTGTTCGCGGCAAGTGACGCCGTTCATCTTCCCAGGCAGTCGGACGAGAAAACAAAGTACGACGGACTTCTAGTCCGTCGCTCCGCCCTGTACGACGGATTTCCCGTCCGTCGATTCGGGCCAAACCACGGCTACTCGCCAACCACAATCTTCAATCGAGCGACGGCGGTATAGCCGAGCCGATTGGTGCGTTCGACTTTCGCCAGATAGATGCCAGGCTTGGCGAAGCGATGCGTAGTGCGAGCGTATCCATCTTTGGCCAGCATCACGGCGTTGCCGTCGCTACGAACTTTGACGGGCGGCGAACCATCGCCGAAGTCCCACGTTTCTTCCCCATCTGTCGTGCGAAAGGTGCGCACGAAGAATGTCACCTCATCGCCCACCTTGACGCCTCGTGAAGGGGCGAAGGCGGCATGGATCGAAGGAGGCAAACGATCGGGTTGTTGAGCATCGAGTACATGGACGATCGCAAAGTCATAGTCGACTCGTCCGCGAGCATCCGTAACCGCAAGGATCTCGCTGTAGACGCCAGGGCGAGTGTATTGGCGTTCGAAGGTCGCGCTCGACGCAGTTTGGCCATCCCCGCAACGCCACTCGTACTTGGCAATCGGGCCCGCGGCGGACCAGGAGCGCGTGCCGTCGAGCGTGAGGGGCTGGCCTGTCACTGCAAACAGATGAGGACGAGCGACGGCGATGAAGTCCAACTGTTGCTGCCGAATCGCGGCTTCCCACAAGAAGGCGTAGCCATCGATGATTCCCCATTTCCCGGACGGCTGACGACCACTGATGTCGAAATGCAAATGCGACCAGCCGCCGCTGCCTCCTTCTTTGCCCAGTACGCCGATGGGGTGACCCCGATGTATGCGGGCGCCCAGCTTGAGATTGGAATCGATGGTTTGAAGATGGCTATAGCGGTAATACCAACCCCGTGCATCGAGAAGGTAGACGACGTCGTAACGAGGGGCGATGGGAGTTTTTTCAAAACCGGCCAATCGTTCCACTCCTAGTGAAACGACCAATCCGTCCGTAGCGGCCGCTACGGAGACTCGTCCTTCCGCGCCGCCAATGTCGAGTCCATAGTGGTAGTAGACTGCGCCAGTCCCCGGTTTCTCGCCGCCGTCCACGTAAGTTGGTTCGTTCGCCATTTGCGTGGCGCTGGCGAACCAAGCTTGATCGACGGGATACTGAAACGTCTCGGGATCGATCAGAGGACCGTGCGCGGGCCACAAGCGAAGGCGAGCATCTTTGTCGAGCCCCCAGGGATCGAGCTTAGCGGACGTTTGTGTGGAATTGCGTGGGTAGCCCGCCGTGATCGGGCAATCGATGCGGACTCCTGACACCTCCACGGGCAAGCGGTAGTTGGCCGAAACCAACTCGAGCGTTGCGTCGTCGACCTGAACCTTCACGACGGCTCGCCGCACCGCGCCGCGAACAGAATCTCGCTGTTCCCGCAAATCCAAGAGAGTGACTCGCACTTTCTTATCCGGCGTCACCTGCACATCCGCGGATTCGCCGATCTTCAAATCAACCGTCGCCATGGGGGCGGCGAGGGTTGGAGTCGGCAGTGTTGAGTCGGAGTTCTTTGCCGCGTCAGGCTCGACGCCCCACACGCACGGGACGGCCATCGCGACCACGGCGATCAAGGCGCTCGTAATCAATCGCCGGCTCAACGACTTGATGCCGGCCAGCGTTTTCTCGCCCGCCGGGGATTGAAAAGAGCGAAACGCGGGAAGGTGAATCGGGTCGGACATTGTGGCTCTCCGACATTAGGAATACTGCGTGGAAGGAATAAACCGTGGGCGAGGTGGAGTTCACTTTGGAAGGTGAGACGCGACGAACTGGCGACGGGCGTCGGGTCGAGTTTGTTATATCGTCGAGGCTGTAGTGTGAAACAGTTGGCTGGGGTCTGCAAGCAGCTACAGTGGAGATGCGTCGCGGATTGGGGTAGAACGATACATGGTAGCGGGTTAAGCCCATGTGAGCCGGGTTCGTGAGGCAGTTGCACGCTGCCAGGAGCGATTGAGATGCACAGTCCCCAAAAATCTCCCGACGAAGCTCAACCAAATGATCGTCGCATGGATCGTCGGGATCATGGCAACACCGAAATCTCGCACTCGCGCGTGGCCAACTTTTGCGATCGTCCGTCGCGGCGGAGGTTGATACAACTGGGTGGGGTCACACTGGCGGGGTTGGGGTTACCGCAGTTGTTGTCGGCTGGAGTGGCGAACGCCGGAACTGGTTCATCCGCTCGCACTAAGTCGTGCATCTTCATCGTGCAATACGGCGGGGCGCCTCATCACGATACGCTTGATCCCAAGCCTGATGCTCCTCGTGAGATTCGCGGCCTCTACCAACCCATCGCCACGAGCGTGCCTGGAGTTCACGTGAGTGAGATGCTGCCACGACTAGCTCAACTGGCGCATCGCTACTGCCTGGTGCGTAGCATGACGCATGGCAGCGGCGGTCATATGGATGGCATGCATGTCTGTTTGAGTGGGCAGTCGAACAGCAGCAATCAAGACGATTCACCCTATTTCGGTTCGATGCTGTCGAAACTCCTTCCTGCATCCAGCAACATTCCATCTTATGTTTGGGTCCAGAATTTAGCCGGAGATGTCGGACTCCGATACGAGGGAGGCGGGCGACTCGGGGCGCTCTACGCACCGCTTCGCGTAGGAAAGGATCTCGAGAACCCGGCGCAGCGAGAATTTCGATTCAAAGGGTTTGAGCCCGCGCCAGGATTGGATTCCAGTCGCATGCATACGCGACTCGCTTTGCTCGATCAATTACAGGCTACCGCTGGCGGTTATTCAGCGTCGGCGACGCCGCGATTGGCGACGGTCGATCCGGCGGCGGCGCTCCGTGGTTTTCAGTCGCAAGCGTTGGAGTTGGTGACCGGCGCTACCGCACGTCAGGCCTTTGAATTGGAACGAGAGCGGTCGGAAACTCGCGAGCGCTATGGCTGGCATCCACTCGGACAAAACCTCCTGCTGGCTCGACGCTTGATCGAGGCTGGCGTCCGTACGGTCAACGTGACTGCTTGGTGTGGCGTTCCCGTTGGCGAGGCTTTTCGCAATGTGCAGACGTGGGATATGCATGCGGTGCTCTACTCGGGTAGCGACAACATCTACGGTAACTCGGCCTATGGTCTCAACTTTGTCCTGCCGCGACTCGATCAAGCGGTGTCGACTTTGTTGGAGGATTTGAGCGAGCGCGGCTTACTCGAGGACACTTTGGTGGTCATGGTTGGCGAGTTTGGCCGGACGCCGAAGTTCGAGAATGGCGACAAAGGACGAGGGCATTGGCCCAATGCCTACACGGCGCTGTTGGCGGGTGCTGGTATTCGCGGCGGCATGGTCTACGGTGCTTCGGATAAGGAGGGGGCTTTTGTGAGGGAGTCGCCCGTGACTCCGGAGAACTTTGGCGCGACCCTCTATCATGCGTTGGGCGCACCCACTCGCTTTCCCGACGATATCTCGCGGCGAGTCAGTGAAGGGGAACCTGTGCGAGCGCTGTTTGGGTAATGTTTGATTTTCCGTAAGTCTTTGGCTCGCTGATCTTTGCAGGTCGTTTCGTCGGTTGCCGTTGACGGCGAGCCGGTGGCGATCGTTATAATGCTGGTGTAACGCAGCCTAATCTAAGGTCGCAAATGACCGAGGAGCGGGGGAACCAATTGCATCACTCGGCGTCGCATTTTTCGCGACGTGAAAGGGATGCCGGGGCGCAGATCCGCGAGACAAACGTCGAGTGGATCGGGGCACTTTCAAGCTCTAGCCCGTCAGCTAACCTCGTCGGCGGACCGACCACGTGTGTCGATCCAAGTTGGAAGGGCATCTCGTTTGAGCCGATCCATGGTGGATCGTGGTCAGCATGTTGTGTCGTGCGGTTCTTTGTGAGCCGAAGGTGCGTCGTAAATCGACGTAACCGCGCCGTTTCCCTCGCGCTGATCCCGTGGGGGATATCGTCGACCGATCGTCTGTGACGCATGTCGCCCTGCGAATTGCTCGGCTTCTCCAGCGTCTACTTTGGCGGCTCGGTTCGACGTTAGCGGATTTCAACCGTGCCTTAACGCGGAATCGCCACGACTCGCTCAACGCTCTATGCCGATTTATGCGCCGTTCCAACCGACCACGATGAGTCGGAATGGCTGGGGGTGAATGTATGTTTACGAATGCAGGAGAGGGACTTTTGATTTGGGGGGCTCTTGACGGCGGTGCGGGGGCATGGGCGGGCTTCACCCTCATCGCACTGCTGGCGGCCGCGTTGATTGTGGCCGTGGTTACGGTCAGGTTTATTCCCAACAACCGCGTGGGTGTGGTCGAAAAGCTCTGGTCGAAGAACGGTTCGGTGAGCGAGGGACGAATTCTGGCGCTCGAGGGCGAAGCCGGCTATCAGACCAATTTGCTGCGAGGTGGTCTGCATTGGGGTTATTGGCGCTGGCAGTATCGCATTCACAAGACATCGCTGGTCACGATCCCGCAAGGCAAGATTGGCTACGTTTACGCGCGGGATGGTGAACCTTTGTCGCCCGCTCAGACCTTGGCGCGGATCGTCGACTGTAACCACTTTCAGGATGCGGAAGCGTTCTTGGGAATGTCTTCCCCCGAGTCGGCTCGGGGCCAGCGAGGTCGACAGCTGGCGATCTTGCGCGAAGGCGTCTATGCCATCAATCCCGCACTGTTCGTGGTGATGACGGAGGATGCGATCTATGCGCTGCCGTCGCTGCTGTCACGGCAAGAGGCGGAAACGGTCAAGGGTTGGCATGCGGAGATGGTCGAACGCAACGGTTTCGCGGCCGTGGTGATCGGCCAATTGCTGCCGACCAGCGACCCCCTTCATCCTGAACAGACCATTGAGGTGGACGGAATTGGTATTGTTACGGTACACGATGGACCTTCGTTGCCGCCGGGCGAGATCATTGCGCCGCCTGTCGGGGAGCAACCCGGGCTAGTGAGTTATCACAATAACTTCCAGAGCCCGGCCGCGTTTCTCGAAGCAGGGGGACGACGCGGTCGACAGTTCCAAACACTGACGGATGGCACCTATTTCATCAATCGTTGGTTCGCGACAGTCGAGCACTTGCCGAAGACGGTTGTGCCGATCGGGTATGTGGGAGTGGTGGTGAGTTACTTCGGTCGAGATGGGCAAGACGTATCGGGCGAGACATTTCGTCACGGCGAACGAGTCGCCGAAGGGAATCGAGGCGTCTGGCAACGTCCTTTGGGACCCGGCAAGTATGCCTTCAACACCTATGCAGGGAACATCGCGCTCGTCCCCACGACGAACTTTGTGCTGCATTGGGTCACCGGAAAGAGCGAGTCGCATCGTTACGACGAAAGTCTGCGATCGATCGAACTCGTTACACGCGACGCCTACGAGCCGCGGTTGCCGCTGTCGGTGGTCGTGCATATCGACTATCAGCGCGCACCGAACGTGATTCAACGCTTTGGCGATGTGAAGAAGCTGATCACTCAGACGCTCGATCCGCTCCTGTCAGCCTATTTTCGCGATATTGCTCACAAAAAGACCATGCTCGAATTGCTGCACGACCGCGATCGAATTCAAGCGGAGGCGCGCGAGGAATTACGCAGGAAGTTTCATGACTTTGATATCGAGTGCGTCGACGTATTGATTGGCAAACCCGATACCGACGCGAAGGATGACAAGATCGAGTCGCTGTTGGAGCAATTGCGAACGCGTCAGCTTTCGTTCGAACAGTTGGAAACCTACGAACGGCAGCGGGCCGCGGCGGAGAAGAAACGTGAACTGCACGAGGCGCAGGCGCTGGCGGAAATGCAGACGCAGTTGACGAACACGCGGGTCCGCGCTCAGATCGCGGAGAGCGAAGGCGCCGCTGAATTGGCTCGAGCAAAAAAGCTGGCGGAGAAACAGGTGGTTATGGCCGACGCCGACTTGGCTCAATCAAGACGGAAGGCGGAACAGACGGTGGTGCTGGCGGAGGCTGATAGCCGTCGCGAAGTGTTGGCGGGCCAAGGGGCCGCGCAACGAGTGATGCAAGTGGGGCTTTCGGAAGCGGCGGTTTTAATGCGGAAAATCTCGTCCTACGGTGATCCGCGTCTCTACGCTCTGGAGCAGACAGCGGCTCAGTTGTCCCAGAGCAGTCAGCCGCTGGTTCCGGAGCGGGTCTTTGTATCGGGCGGCGTGGGAGGCGGTGGAACTGAAGGAGGAGTGAATGAAACGAGCACCGCGACGCTCCATGGATTGGCTGGGATGCTCTTGCAGTTGATGGTGGCGGAGAGGACGGCGTTTCAGCCGGCGACGAGCGCCGAGTTGGATTCGCTGCGCGAGTACACCGAGCGAGCAACTCGCGATGCGTTAGCGCTCCTGCAAGCGAAGACGCCGTCCGGTAGTAGCCCGCTCACTTCGTGAGCGGTAAGCCGCGTGGCCTGCGAACGCCCCTCGCCGCCAGCCAAACCACGTTGGTGGCGGAATGATGCACGGAAATCACAGCTCGACGGACTAGAAGTCCGTCGTACGGTAGTAGCCCGCTCACTTCGTGAGCGGTAAGCCGCGTGGCCTGCGAACGCCCCTCGCCGCCAGCCAAACCACGTTGGTGGCGGAATGAGGCGCGGAAATCAACGCTCGACGGACTAGAAGTCCGTCGTACAGTTGGGCAGACGGCTATTTCGCGTCGATGCCGAGTTCCTTCAGTTTGGCGGCGACGTCGGTGCCGTGCGACATGGTCTTCACGGCTTTGTCGATGTGGAGGATTTTGCCATCCTTGCCAATGTAGATGGTCCAGCGGCGAGGACGCATTTGTTGGGCGTCGGTTACTCCGAGCGGGTCGGAGAGCTTGCGGCTGGGATCGCTCAAGATGGGGTAATCGAGCTCGAGGGATTCAGCGAACTTCTTGTTCGTTTCCGCGTCGTCGCAGCTGGCGGTGAAGTAGGCGACGTTGAACTTGCGAATCGCCTCGCCGTGTTGACGCAACGATTTGCACTCGTTGGTGCAGCCGCCGGTGAAGGCCTTGGGATACCAAGCGATGACGACTGCCTGTTTGCCGACATAGTCCGACAGCTTATGAGTCTTGCCGTCGCTCCCTGGCAACTCAAAGGCAGGAGCGGCGTCGCCTTCCTTGATTTCGGCAAGGGCGGCGGGGGCTACGAGTAGCAGAGAGGCAAGAAATGCAAGCAGCGAATTCAGGGCGAAACGAGACATAAGGGGGGCTCCGGCGAAAGGTGGGAAAGTTCAGACGGACGCTTAGCGGGCCAGGATAGCCCGGACGTTACGGTAACACGTCGCTCGCATGCAAAAAAGCAGGGAAGGCGACTCCGTGGCCACCGCTAGGCATTGCCTCGGGCTTGCGAATGTCCCGAAAGCGAGTCCCACCCTTTGACGTCGCGCCGTCGAATCCTTAGATTGGGGAGTCGCGAGATGCGGTAGGCGTCTTGGCGGAGAGCGGCCCTTGCGAGGGGGAGCCGTGAACCGGGTCAGGCCTTAACCGGAGCAGCCCTAAGCGAGGTACTCTTGTGTGAGGGCCGCTCTCCTTCAAGCTGTCGCGCCGACTTTCGTCCGAGCAGGGTGCAAGCATGTCCTCCGACTCCATGTCCAACGCTAGCCCGGCTGCTCAAGAATCTGGCGAATATGTCGTCGTTGCTCGACGCTATCGGCCCCAATCCTTCGAAGATCTAGTGGGGCAAGGGCAAGTTTCGCAGGCCCTCAGTAATGCCATCAATACGCATCGAGTGGGGCATGCCTATTTGTTCACGGGCGCCCGCGGGGTGGGAAAGACCTCGACGGCTCGCATTTTCGCGAAAGCCCTGAACTGCGTGCAAGGTCCCACGCCGACTCCCTGCAATCGTTGTGACATCTGTCAGGGGGTGGCTCAGGGAGGCGATGTCGACGTCATCGAGATCGACGGCGCCAGCAACCGGGGCATCGACGAGATTCGTCAGCTTCGATCCAATGTCAGCGTGCGTCCCAGTCGGGCTCGCTTCAAGATCTACATCATCGACGAAGTGCATATGCTCACCACCGCGGCCTTCAACGCTCTGTTGAAGACGCTGGAAGAGCCGCCCGAGCACGTCAAGTTCATCTTCTGCACAACCGATCCCGAGAAGATCCCGATCACGGTTCTCTCGCGGTGCCAGCGTTTCGATTTCCCTCCCGTTGAGGCCGACTCGATCATCGGCCGGCTACGCCATATCGTGGCGAGCGAAGGGCTGGAAGCGGACGACGAGGCCTTGCGTTTGTTGGCTCGCCGTGCCGCCGGATCGATGCGCGACAGCCAATCGTTGCTCGAACAACTATTGGCCTTTACCTCCGGGCGGATCACCGTCGACGATGTCCATCGCATGCTGGGGACCGCTGGCGGCAATCGACTTGCCAAACTGGCTCGCCACCTCATTGATCGTGATGCGGCAGGCGCCTTGGCCGAGTTGGAATCGGCCTTGCATCAGAGCATCGATGCGGGGCAGTTGGCCGAACAGCTACTGGGATATTTCCGAGATCTCATGGCTGTTTCCGTGGGGTGCTCGTCGGATCTGCTGTTGCACGCGAGTGCGTCGGATCATGAGGAGCTGCGCGAGTTAGCGGAACGTTTTGGGTTGGAAACGACGCTGGCGGCCGTTCAGGTGTTGGATGTCGCGGTGACCAAGATGCGTCACAGCGTGCACGCTCGAGTGCTGCTGGAAATCGCCCTGGTGCGTATCAGCCGCTTGGAAAACCTGGAAGAGTTGGCCCAACTGGCGGCTCGCCTGCAAGCGGGCGGTCCCCTGCCGACAGCGACCAGCGCCCGCATTCAACCCATGGCCGTGAAAGCTCCGCCGCTTCCCCAGAACGGCGGCGGTGACGAAAAAAAAAAGCCCCATGAGTTAGCGTCTTCGGTAAGCACCGCGGGGAGCCAAGCTAGTCCGGGCTTGGCTAGCTTGCCGTCGGCGTGGAGTGCGGCTTCCGCGCGGAGGCCGGACTCGCGGACGCCAGACGTGGGGGGGCAAACGCCTCCCGAGGCTCGGCCTTCGCCAGCGGGCTCTTCGCGTGGTCAGGCAGGGGAATGGGTTGAATTGCCCGTGAGCGATGGGACGGGGATGGAGGCAGAGGAGGCAAGCTCGAGCATCGCCGCGAATAGCTCGGGCGCGAATGGCTTGGGCGCGAATATCGCTGCTTCCAATATTTCTGCTTCCAATAGCACGGGCGCCGTCGAGACGGCCGTCGCCGCTCGTATCGCACTTCAACCCGCTACGGCTCGCCGAGTCTGGGAGGCGGCGCTTGATCTGATGGAAGACATGACGGCCGACTTTGGGCGGTTCTTTGCGGCTTTGTCGGTCCCGGCCGGGGATCGGCTAGTGGTCACTTTTCGCCCCGAGTATACTCTGCAAAAACAGCAGTGCGAAAAGCCTGAGCGGCGGCAGAAGTTTGAACAGGCCGTGGCTCAGGTGGTGGGTCGCTCGGTGAAGGTGGAATTTGAGATGGTGGCGGGAGAGTCCAAGGCGCCGGAGCGTCGAGCGGCTCCTGTTTCGCGAGTGGTGCGAATTCGTGAACGCGAAAAGCACCCTTTAGTCCAGCAAGCGAAGAATATGTTTGAAGCCGAGATTGTCGACGTCGTCGAACCGCGTGGTGAAGGAGGATAGGATGTTCAAGGGACTGGGCAATCTGGCGAGCATGATGAAGAATGCGTCGCAGATGGGCGAACGCATGAAGACGATGGGCGAAGAGCTGAAGTCGCGGCGAGTGACGGGGTCGGCGGAGGGCGGCTTGGTGGAGGTCGAAGCGAACGGGTTAGGCGAAATCCTCCGAGTGAAAATTGATCCCGGGTTAGTGGTGCGGGGCGAGCGAGCGAAGATCGAAGAGCTGTTGCCAGCGGCCTTCAATCAGGCAGCCGCGAAGGCTCGCGAGCTTCATCTGGAGGCGATGCGAGGACAAATGGGCGGGCTCGACCTGCCGGGCATGGAAGATATGCTGGGATCGCTGAAGGGCTAATGGGGCCTGAAGGCGGGTGGATAGCAGCAGGATGCGACGATGGCCCAGATTTCTGAATCGGTATCTCGAGTAATCGACGAGTTCTGCAAGCTGCCAGGGATTGGCCGTAAGTCGGCCGAGCGGCTGGCTTATCACGTGCTCCGGGTCCCCAAGTCCGAAGCGTTGGCGCTCGCCGACGCAATCCGCAACGTGCGGGAAAACGTCCGCTATTGCCGTATCTGCTACAATCTGGCGGAAGGGGAGGAGTGTTCAATCTGCACCGACCCCAAGCGGGATCGGACTCTGTTGTGTATCGTGGAGCAGCCGCGGGACTTGATGGCGTTGGAGCAATCCGGCGTCTTTAAGGGCCTCTATCATGTCCTACTCGGCAAAATCGCACCTTTGGAGGGGATTGGTCCCGATCAATTAACATTGGAGGCCTTGGTCGAGCGGGTGCGGTTAGGTAGTTTCAAAGAGGTTATTATGGCGACCAATCCCACGGTCGAAGGGGATGGAACGGCACTTTACGTGTCGAACCTACTGGCTGAATTCCCCGTACAACTAACTCGATTGGCTCGCGGTATCACCACCGGCAGCATTTTGGAGTACACCAACAAGGAGATTCTCGCCGACGCCTTGTCTGGCCGGCAGAAGTTCTGAGTAACGCCATGCGATTGTCACTTGGCCTGGAAGCTCGACAGGTACAAGTCCAGAAGTTGGCGCCGCGGATGATCCAGTCCATGGAGATTCTGCAGCTGCCGATTCTGGCTTTGCAGGAGCGTATTGAACAAGAGCTGGCTGAAAACCCTTTGCTCGAGTTGACCGAACCGGCGGTCGAACCCGATGCTCCACCGCCCGAAGCCGCCCCCGCCGATGAACGCTCGGAGGGGGAGCGGGAAATGGTGGTCGACGCCAAACAAGGGGCGGAAGACTTCGAGCGACTCGTTGATCTCGATCGCGATGTTCCCGATTACTTCGACGAATCGCCTCGCCGGTCGGTCAATCGGGCGGATGAAGAGTCGGATCGCAAGCATGACGCCATCGCCAATATTGAAACTCGGCCCGAAACGCTGAACGATCATCTGCTCGCGCAACTGGGTGAGCAAGATATTGACGACGAGATTCGGACCATTGCCGAACGCATCATCTCGACGCTTGACGCTCGCGATGGCGGTTACCTACGCTGCTCGCTTCGCGACCTGTTGCCGCCCGACGCCACCGTGGATCAGCTGGAAGTCGCGGAGTGGGCGCTGGAAGTCGTACAGCACCTTGACCCCGTCGGCGTGGCCGCGCGGGATTTACGCGAATGCTTGCTGTTGCAACTCAAGCCGGGCGAGCCCTACTTTGAGGAATTGCAGAAGATCATCTCCAGCCATCTCGAGGATCTACGCGACAATCGCCTGCCGCAGATCCAGCGCGCGACCGGCTATTCGCTGGATACGATCAAGTCCGCTTGGGGCGAATTGCGAAAGCTGAACCCGAAACCTGGGGCCGTGTTCGCCGAAGCACATGTCCCTGTCGTCACGCCAGACATCGTAGTCGAAAAAGGGTCGGACGGTCGGTACCAAGTGGTGTTGGAAGACGAGCGAACTCCAACGCTGTTCATTAGCGAGCACTATCGGCAGCGGCTGGCGAGCGGCGAGGCGACGGCCGAGGAGAAGGAGTACATCAAGCGGAAGATCAACGCCGCTCAATGGCTCATCGAATCGATCGAACAGCGACGCAGTACGCTGATCAAGGTGGCGCAGGCGATCGTCGACCATCAGACGGCGTTTTTGGACGAGGGGCCTGAATATATCCACCCGCTCAAGATGCAGCAAATCGCCGACAAAGTCGGCGTGCACGTGACGACGGTCAGTCGCGCGGTCGACGACAAATGGGTGCAAACGCCCCGGGGCATCATGCCGCTCAAGCGTTTCTTCGTCGGCGGCACTCAAAGCGAAGACGGCGAAGATGTCGCCTGGGACATTATTCGCATCAAGCTCCAGGAGATTGTCGACCACGAAGACAAGAAGTCGCCCTACAGCGATGATGACTTGGTGGATGAGCTAAAGAAACACGGCCTCACGGTCGCTCGCCGCACCATCACCAAGTATCGTCAGAAAATGAACATTCCGAGTTCTCGACAACGTCGCGAATGGTCGGGCGAATAGTCGGGCGAATAGTCGGACCAAGGGAAGCAATGCATGCCGCGTATTCAGCGCTGGGGTGACTTGAAACGATGGTCCGATGTGGTCGTTCATGCCGGAGTCGCTCGTTGGGTCGAGGTGGCCGAAGACCCCTCGCAGGACGCGGGCGGACAGACTCGCCAAACACTCGCCCAGATCGATGCGACTCTTGCCCAGATCGGGTCCGACCGTGAATCGCTGCTGCAGATTCTGGTGTACTTGGCTGACTTGGCCGACGCAGAAGCGTTTAACCGCGAATGGGATGCGTGGGTTTCCGCCGGGCATGCTCCGGTGCGAGCATGTGTGCAGGCGGGGTTGTCGCCGGGCTACCGAGTGGAGTTGGTAGTGACGGCCGCCGTGGAGGATTAGGGTCGCCGGAGAGTGGTGAACCACGAATCACCCGAATTCCACGAATCCAGAGGGAGGAGAGATTCCGTGGAACGTGAGGTCGCTCTCTCGGAGCGCTGTAGTTTCCGGCCGCCGCCGTTCATTCGCGTACGACGGACGTCTCGCCAACCGCCCATTCGTCTGATTCGAGCGATTCGTGGTCCAGTCACGACCGACGGGTTCGTGGTCCAGTTCAGGGAACACGGATCCTCACGGCTGAAATCCTAGCCCTGCCTGTGGCTAGCCGCCGTGCCGCGGGGCTGCAAGTATTCCGCGACGACGGACAGCGATTGTTCGAGTTGTTCGAGTTCCGTTTTTTGTAGTGGCTCTTGATGGTATCGAGCTCGATAGAAGGCTTCGATAATCGACGTTGCGGCGACCGTGAAGTCGGGCAAACTCCTTGAATTCCCGTCTGGATTCCCGTCGTGGTTGCCGGGTTGCTGGGGAACCAGCGAGACCAGTTGAGTCAGCCATTCCCTGGGAGTAATTCCGGGAGGGCGGACTTGGCCTGCTCGAGCTAGCAATCGCTCGAATCGATCGTAGAACGCTACAGATGATCGAGCGGAGGTCGAGCGACCGAATCGCAGTAACGCCGTGAGCGCTCGCCAAGCGTTTCCCAGCAACCGATGGCGATCCGCCCACAATTGTCGTACGCGAGCGGCCCAACGCCGACGTACGAGCCACGCGACCAGCGAGAATAAGGCGACTAGCGCCGCGTAGGCGAAGGGATTGGCGAGCAGTCGGGCTCGCATCCATTGCATGACTTCCGCGAAGCGTCGAGGCCACAGGCGGAAGTCAAGCCATTTGGCGGCCCATTCGCGCCAGTTCGCGGCGACCGGTTCATAAGCCGCCTGCCGTTGCCGGTCGGTCCCCATGCCTTGGATGTAGTCGCTCCAAATAAACTCGGCGTAATCCAAGAACTGGTCCCATATCGCACGTACAGAGGTTTCGTCGGCCTCTGGATCTCTTGAGCCAGGCGTGGGGTCCAATCGATACCAGCCGCCCGAGTCGCGGTAATGCCAACCGGGAATATTCAGCGAGTCGATCTCATCGGGTTCCAGGTGAACCTCGACCCAGGCATGCGCGTCGCTTTGACGCACCAGGAGGTAGTTTCCCACTCCATTGAATTCGCCGCCTTTGTATCCCACGACGAGTCGAGCGGGGATGTGTTGGCTGCGCAGCATGAGTACGAGCGCGGTGGCGAAGTATTCGCAATGTCCCGTGCGATGGCGAGCAATAAAGTCCTCGATCGGATCGACATTAGGACGGCGAGGGAAGCGAAAATCGAGCGAGTAGCTGTAGAGGCCTGATTGCAAGAAGTGATTTTCAAGCAGTTTCGCCTTACGCACGCGATCCGCATCGAGCGCGTTGGCGTCGCGCAGGATTTGTTCCGCGGCGG
Source organism: Pirellulales bacterium (assembly GCA_046349915.1). Classification (GTDB taxonomy): domain Bacteria; phylum Planctomycetota; class Planctomycetia; order Pirellulales; family Pirellulaceae; genus CAIXSC01. The sequence continues at coordinate 252,535 of JAXMBL010000007.1, forward strand.
CCGCAATTTCCGGAAAACGACGGCGATTGAATCGTTCGCAATCGCGGACTTCCGCGTACAACTCGGGCTTCCGCAGGGCGCCAGGCCACGGTTGGTCGGGAATGATCGGCATCGCTCGACCATTGATCAACGCCGATGTGGACAGTCGATACTGCCAGCGCTGGCGCGAACCGATTCCAGGAGCATAAGACCGTTGAATCTCGCCCGACTTGGGGTCGACAACGACTTCGCGAGGAGTTTCGTTGAGGCGGAACGCCGACGAGATCGCGAAGAGCGTCGGGGTGGAGGTGGGTTCGAGCCACATCTCCTGCGTCACCAGATTGACCAAACCTTCGGGCGGCCAAGGCAGGGGGCGAGTTTCTCGACGACTACTGCCGCTCCAGCGTCCAGCGACCTGTTCGCTGTAGCGAGTGAGGACGGCGCCGCGGAAATAGGTCTGTCCCACGATGTCGTAGGGCGTCTGATTGACCGGATCGTAAAACGAAGCTCGCAGCGCGAGTTCGTTGCTTTCGAGAATGCGGCCCATTTCGTCGAGCGACACGCTGCGCGAAAAACCTACTTGGCGACTACGTTGCCCTCCGGGGCCGATCCACTGAGTTCCTTGGATTCGCGGAGTTGCGTAAAAGAACGCCGTGGCGAACACCAGCGTGAGCAAGCCAATGACCGCGACGGGGCGCAAGGGCTTGGTTTGCGTGACTTCGTCCAGGGCTTTGGCGGGGGAGGGCGACCACAGTCGAGCTTCGCGGATCGTCGACAGCAGGGCGAGGGCGGCGAGCGCAATCGCCATATAGACCACCAGCAAGAATCCAAAATGAAAACTCAGGTTCATCGCGCCCGCGACTACCACCTCCAGCAGGCTCAGAACCAGCAACTGCCAATAGATGCGGAGGTTCTTTTCCTGGTAGAGCAAGACAAGTTGGAGGTAGAGCAAAAGGTTGGCGATCGCCAAGAGTTGATTCTGTGTTCCGTGCCTCAAGAAATCGAAAAAGGTGTAGCCCACCGCGGCTAACGCTACGAGATTGGCCAGGGGGCGAGTCAGGCGAATCCAACCAAGGCTATCTGAGAAGAGAACGGCGGCGGGCGCGGCGATGAGCATCACGAGCGCGGCCAGCGAATTTCCCTCTGCCAGTCCCAAGAGCGTAGTGCCCAGCAGCGAGAGCACGGCGAGCGAAATCTGAAGCCATCTTTCCAGCTTCATCGCGGAACTCCCCGCGGCGCTGACTTCGCCTTCAGAGTGATCGCCGTCGGATCGTCTGGAGTCGAATCCCCTGAACTGGCCGCGGCGAGTTCTTCGGGCGACTCGGACTTGCGAGCTAATTCGCTGGGGGAGGCGAAATAATCGTGGAATGTCGAACTTCCGACCTCGATCCAGAGTGCGTTCGCGAAAACCGACGCGAGCGACGTTGCGAACGACGCACTGGCTTGTGGCCGAGTACTCAAGACGATAAGCCGTTGTCGCGACGGCCCCGCGCTGGCGGGCGCCGTGACGAAGCGGCCGCACAGCGCCGCCAAGTCGTACTGGGTCGCCGCTTCCAATTCGGCCAGTGCATCGAGCATCTCGTCGCGCGAGTTGCCTTGGGCCGAGTTCCAATGCCGAGGCGCACGTCCACCCAATGCGACTCGCAGAGTTCTACTGCCTCCCCTTGCTAACTCCACAACCACGGTCGCCGCAAAACTCAACACCAACTCCACGCGTTCCAAGTCTGCCGACGCGGGGCGAGTAGGAACCCAGGGGTCCACGATCATGACTACATCGTCGCGACGTTGGTCTTCAAATTGGAGGGTTGTCAAACTGCCCTGGCGAGCGGAAGATCGCCAGTGAATCCAACGTCGACTGTCGCCCGGCCGCCATTCCCGCAGCCCGTAGTAATCCCCTTCCCGGATGCCTCGTCGTTGACTGGCGGTTTCCGCCCCCTCGCCCACTCGCTCCAGCCACCGTTGCCAATCTCGTCGCAATCGTCCGAGCGCGGGGGCAACGATCAGTTCGCCTGGCAAGTCGACCTTGGCCGAGGCCTCGACCAGCCCGAGCGGAAATCGAGTCGATAGCTCAAGCGGACCCAGGCGGTGTCGACCGCGAACCAAGGGCCGCCAGGCATAGGGCGACCGGCGAGTTGCATGGGGAGGCAGGTGCGGGAAAAAGGCTATTCCCTGGAGCCGATCAGTGGAAGTCGGAAGGGCGGCGATCGAGACGCGGCCGGTGGGGGCAATCAGCGAGTCGCGGACGACAAGCATCCAACTGGAGGAACTGCCTCGCCCATTCGTAATCTCGAGTTCCAAGGGGGCTAGATTTCCCGCGTGTGCGCGGCGGGGGCCGTGGCGGAACGCCGTGATCTCTCCCAAGGCGCCTCGCGCGACACGCCACCCGAGAAAGAGAGGGCCCATCATGACGGCGGCGAGTATGAAGAGTAGATTGACTTCGCGCAAAACGGCGCCGCAGACGATAAAGCCGAGCACGATGGCGTAAAACCACCCCTCGCGGCTTAACCGCACTCGTCGTTGCGTTGTCTTGACCGCCGCCATGAATCGCCTCGAAATCGGCTCGAGTACGTCTCGATTCGTTTTATACGGGGACGCGAATTCCAGACAGCAGACGTCGAATCAACGCCTCAACCGTTGCTCGCTGCTGACCTTGGGAATAGCTGCGAGCAATCACACGGTGGCTCAGGACGGGCACTGCGAGTTGCTTGATGTCGTCCGGAATGACGAAGTTGCGTCCCGCCAAGAGAGCCGCGGCCTGTGATGCTCGATACAAGCTCAAGGCCCCACGAGTGCTCACTCCGACGCTCAATTCATCACAGGATCGCGTCGCCGCCACGATGTCGAGCAAGTAGTCGGACAGCGAGTCGTCAACGGTTACTTCACGCACCGCGTTCTGCAACTGGACGACTTGTTCGGGAGTCAGCACCGCCTGCAACTCTTCGACTGGTTGGCCGCGACGATGCGACGAAAGTACTCGACGTTCATCTTCGCGCGAGGGATAACCCATGGAAATCCGCAGCAAAAAACGGTCCAGCTGACTCTCCGGCAATGCGTAGGTTCCCTCGAATTCAAAAGGGTTCTGCGTGGCGATCACCAGAAAGGGCGTGGGTAAGCGGTAGGTGTGGCCGTCGACGGAGACTTGCCCGTCGCTCATCGCTTCCAGCAGAGCGCTCTGAGTTCGTGGGGGCGCTCGATTGATCTCATCCGCCAGTATGATATGGGCGAAAATGGGGCCGTGATGGAAGATGAATTCCGACGTCTTGGTGTTGAAGATGCTGCTGCCAACGATGTCGCTGGGGAGCAAGTCGGGGCCGAACTGCAGGCGACAGAAATCGCCCGACACACTGCGGGCCAAGGCCTTCCCCACAAGGGTCTTGCCGACGCCCGGCACGTCCTCCAACAAGATGTGCTCGCCCGACAAAAGCGCAACGAGGCACATGTGGATGACTTCCGGCTTGCCCAATACCACGCCGCGAATATTGGATTCCAACGTCCGGACGAGTGTCTGGTGCTCTTGAGTCATGCGAGTATCGTAATGAGTTCTCGGGCAAAGCAAAGTAGAGACAGGCAAATCCCTATCGCAGGCGGTCTCGGCGGAAGGTACGCTATTACGCTAGCGTCCGGCGAGGGGAGTGGCCATACGCGTGGTCGAAAGGTTTAGGCCATGTGTTGCGTCTCGGCCCCCCCCGACGGCTGCGAGGCCGACGCGTCGCCTCGAAAGCAGGCGAGCGATGCGCGGTGCGGCGCCGCCGAGCTTGACACGGTCCTTGTCGTCTCCCCTCGACTCGCCATGAATGCACCCGTTCCCTCAGATTCACGCGTCTCGGCTGGAGCGGCCTCGTTTTGGGTCGTCGAGGGGGCGGTGCTCTGCGCCTGTCCCGATTGTCGCGCCCCCATGTCCGTGCGGCTGTGGCTGGGGATCGCCGATTGCTGGAATTGTGGCGCCACGATTGAACTGACCGAAGAGCAGGAACGGGAGATCGAGCGAGTTTTGCAGAAAGGGACGACGCCTGCGCCGACAAGCAATTCCGCGGCAGGTGTTTTGCCGACGAATGCGCCCGCCGCGCCCAAGCCCAGCACGGCCCCGGCGCCGTTGGTTCGCCATGAACCTGCTCGACCTGAGTCCGCGCCCTCTCCGGCGAGGCCGCCCGCGCCAGCAAGTCCGCCGCCTGCGGTAGCAAGGCCTTCGCCTCCGTTCACTCTTCCACCACCTCCGCCCGCGGTCGCTCGCTCCGCCGCGGCGCCGGGAGTCGCCACGCGGAAGTTACAGCGTCGTCGCCGCCGCGATTGGATTCGCGATCTCCTCCGCGACATGCCCGCCTGGCTGATCAGTTTGCTGTTGCACATGTTGCTGTTCTTGCTGTTAGGGCTGTTGAACATCCAGGAGAAGACCGAGGCGCCGTTTATCACGATCTCCACGACCGTCAGTCGGGAAAAGGCGGAAGGCGAGTTTACGATCGAAGTCGACGACAAAGATGAAGTCGCCTTTAATTTGCCGCTGCCCGACAACATGGACCTCAAGAATAAGCAAACTCGCGACGCTCTGATTGCCGCGAACCAGGACGCTCGCCAGTTGCAAATCGACCCCGAGCTGCCCGTGCCCAACATGCCGGCTTTGGACCGAGTGCGTGACTTGGCGTCGTCGGATGATCCCGTCAGACGCTCGATTGCGGTCCGCGACCCTCGACTGCGAGTCGAAGTGGTCAAGCAAGAAGGAGGAACGACGTTAACTGAAGCGGCCGTCTCGCGCGGGCTTCGCTGGCTGGCGTCCCAGCAGCGAGCGGATGGAGGCTGGTCCAATGGCAATCCAGGTTTCGACACCGCCAACACGGCGCTCGCTCTCATGCCATTCCTGGGCGCTGGCCAAACGCCCACGGTTGGGCCCTATCGCAATCACGTGGCCAAAGGGTTGAGGTGGTTGAAGGACAAACAAAAGACCGATGGCGATTTGCGAGGCGGCGCTTCGCAACATCCCGGCATGTACGCTCACGGCATCGCTTCCATCGTGATGTGCGACGCTTTCGCCTTGACGGGCGACGAATCTCTGCGAAGACCGGCCCAACTGGCCGTCGACTTCATTGTGGCCGCTCAAAATGATGCCGGAGGGTGGCGTTACTTCCCCCGACAGGATGCTGACTTGAGCGTCGTCGGCTGGCAGCTGATGGCTCTGCAAAGCGGACGCATGGCCGGACTCAAGGTCCCCTCGGAAACCCTCGAACTCGCCGACCAATACCTCGATTCCGTTTCGCATGAGGAGGGAGCACTTTACTCTTATCAGCGACAAGGCGGCGAATCTCGCCCGACGCCGACGATGACGGCGGAAGGTTTGCTGTGCCGCATGTACTTGGGCTGGCGAAAGGATACTCCTGGACTGGTTCGCGGCGTCGAAGTGCTATCGACCGAATTTCTTCCCGAAAAACACCAGCCGAATATCTACTATTGGTACTACGGGACTCAGGTTTTTCACCATTACGGCGGGCCCGAATGGGAACGCTGGAACCTACGGATGCGCGACATCCTTGTCGATACCCAGGTGACTCAAGGACCGCATGCGGGCAGTTGGCATCCCGAAGGAGATCGGTGGGGGAGCGCTGGCGGGCGAATTTTCGTCACGTCGCTCTCCGTCTGCTCGCTGGAAGTCTACTACCGCCATGCCCCTATCTACCGCCAGTTGAAGCTCGATTGAGTTGCCGTGCAAGAATCAGCCAGGTAGCGGCCCTACTGGTGTTTCTCCTCTGGCTGCTCTGGGGGGGGGGGTGGGTATTTTCTTTCGACTTGGTGCGACATTTGCCCTCTATGGCGTCATCCCTGGGAACGCCCGAAAAACGTTTCCCCAGGTCCCCTAACCCCTAGGGGTTAGGCTGGCTTTGCGCGCTCGATAGGCACGCAATGCCCGAAACGTTCACGTAGCGACTCCCTCGCCCCAATCGTCCGAGAAAACACCGCTTCCCGAAAGGGTTCAAGCGGTCTGGCTCGATCGAGCGGGGACAGGAGTAGTTCGATGGAGGATGTGTCGATGCAAGTTCAACTCGAGTCGCAAAGGTCGCTGCTGCGGCCCCTGGCGATTTCCGTGACGGCGACGCTCGGTTTCTCGCTGCTCGTCGGCGTCCTGCTTTTGCCTCGCGAAATCGAGGAAGAGCGGCGACCGTACCTGGTGGCCGTCGATGACTGGGCTCGAAATCCGCAAGGCCAGTTGGCTTGGGTGATTGGTCGCGGCGAGCCTCAATCGGACCGATTGCCGGTCAGGTATCAACTGTATCAAGTGTCAAACTCCGATGGCTTGCTGCGTGGCGAGCCTGTCGAAACAAAAACCTCGCCGACCTGCATGGTCTCGGCGACAGAAGGGCCGATCGTCGCCTTCGACGATGGACAAATTCGACAGTTTCCGCTCGGGGCGAAGCCAGTGGACATCGGCCGGCATTCGTCGGGGCATGTGCTGACCGCCGTGATTTCCAGCGACCAACAGTGGCTTCTTACCTGGGGGAGCAGCGCTTGTGTGTGGGATCTCTCCAATCGTCGAAGAGTGGGGAGTTTTCCTCGAACCTTCAATGCGGCTGCTCTGGTCCCACGTGGCAACTCGTTTTATTGCGACCGATTGGAGCACGTCGTTGAGTGCGATGCGCGGACAGGCAAGGAGATCCGTGAAATCGCGAAAACCGGTCGAGTGTTCGTGATGGCTTTGTCCGCCGACGAACGCCGGTTAGTGATCGTCGGCCATGATCGCAGTCTTCAGGTCGTCGACACGCATTCGGGCGAGGTGCTGTGGGGGAAGTCGCTGCGCGGTACGGAGTCGATCACTCGCATCGCCATCCCGTTCTTCTCGCCGGTCATTTCGCTCACTCCCTCGGGGAGAACATTTGCGATCGTGCACGAGATCGGTCGTCACGACAGTTGGGGCGTTAGTGTTTGGCAAGTCGAGACGGGGAAGATGGAGCACTCCTTTATCGCCCACCAAAGTCGCCTGATCTGTGCTCGCTTTTTGACCGACCACGAGCTCATGACCTCGGGACTCGATTGTCGCTTCGTGCGGTGGTCGCTGTCCGCTGGTCCGCCACGACCCGTTGAAGAGTTTGACACGCGAGATTGGGTTGTGCGCAGCTCGCCCGTGAACTTTGCTAGCCCGTGAAATTTACTAGCGAAGAGACCGTGATCACTTTCCGCCGAGATGCTTATCAAAGAAGTCGTACGCTACTTTGCGCACGTCTTCGGGAAAGTCATGTCCGCACGCTGGAAAGTTAGCTTGGAGGTGATCCTCCTTGCCGTAGAGTGCGTAGATCTGTTTGGCCGCCGCGATCGAGTCCTTCACCCCTGAAACTTCAAAGTTCCCATCGCCGACAGGAGCACTGGCGAGGAAAGGACGAGGTGCGAATGCCGCCACGATCTCGGGAAAATCGAACGGCACTTCATCGGGGTTGTTGTGGTACGACTGAGCGATTAGCGGCATGTAGCGAGCACTCGTCCAGCCCGCGAGTTTTCCCTCGTAGTACTTGTGAAAGCGAGTGAATCCACAGTTGGACACCATCGCCTTAATGCGCGGGTCGAAGGCTGCGGTGAACATGGTGTTGTGACCGCCCAGGGAATGGCCGATGCATCCAATCCGTTCGCCATCCACTTCGGGGAGCGACTGGAGCAAATCGATGGCTCGCATGTTGTCCCAAATCGCCTTCATCGACCCGCTGATGTAACCGAATTTCGCATCAGCAAAATCAAACGCATGTTCGCCGAATGAAGGGTAGTCGGGCGCTAAAGTCACGTAGCCCCGCTGAGCGAGATGGAATGCGTAATGGAGATTGGGGTTGCCGCCGAGTCCGGCGGGTTCCTGCTTGCCGATGTTGGTCGTTTGGTGCAGACACAAGATGGCGGCTCGTTTGCCCCCGCCCGTGCCGGCCCGCGGTTGAAACAGATATGCTCGAACAACGTCATGTGGTTCCGTGCGATACTCGATTTTGTGGCGAGTGACGCCGTCGAGCATCACGGATTCGAGCATCTTGGTCTCCAACGGCACTCGTTTGGCCTCGCTGGGCACTTTTCCCATAACTGTCTGCATGGCTTTCAGCACGTGACCGCGACGACGTTCCCAGTCGGCGACTGTCTTGATGGGCTGGGGCTGGCCCGCCTCGTCCAAGACGACCTTAAGTTCGAAGTGATTGGGATACTTGGGTTCGTCTGCTCGGCTGGCGACTGTGATTAGCAATCCCCAGGCCAGCATTCCGCAAAGTCCACTCAAGGCGTAATGTACTGCCCGACCCATCTCACGATTCTCCGCGCGAAACTCGATGATTACGCCTGTTTTTCTTGACTGTTGATCTAAACGCCCCAGCGAGTTCTTTGCAAGCGGCGAGACTATTTCTCTGGCAATTCTAAGGCTTGCTAATCGCTCGCCGGAGCAAATTGTGAGTCATCCGTTGCACTCGTTCGTCGGGTCCATGAGGGCGGCTCCAGTGCGACCAAGGCAACATGTGTCCCGGCGGACTCGACAAGCCCTGCGACCAGAAGATGGTCGACGCGTTGAACACGAAGTTCCCACGCGGTCCGGGATAAATCGTGGCTGTCCAGTGCTGGGGTTGAACGCCGCCGCGATACGCTTTTCCCTCGCCCACAATCTCCAGTCCAGGAATATCCGCCGGGGGATCGCCGTGATATTCCCAGCCCACCAGCCCCGGAATACTCTCCCCTTTCTTCATGCCCGTCCCTTCAAAGATCCAGTGCTCGGGCTTCGCACAGATCCAGTCGCCGCCCCCATTAACCGGATCGACGTTGCGCGCGCCCATCAGATACCCTTCATCGGGACCGCGGTGCGGGAAAGGACCGTTCAAACGCTCGCGCAACTCCGCATAGCGGTACTTTCCGCCATAAGGTCCGCCGCGGAACATGATCCGATGAGGACGCCCATCAAACCCCTCGCGCAGCGGCGTGACCCAGCAAACCGAATTACCTGAGAAGAATAACAGGTCGACGCCCGAGTCACGCATCTTCACAACGCTCTTGTATTGCCGGATGTCCCAATACTCGTCGTGCCCCACGCTCAAGAACGCTTGGCATTTCAGCCCTCGCTCGGGAGTCAGCAAATCGCTGTTCGAACAGTAAGTGACGTCGTAGCCGTGCTGTTCGAGCCAATAGGCCATCGGGAACTCGAAGCAAAGCCACTCGCCCGAACCGATCGACAGCGGATGTTCGTAGATCTGAGCATACTTCGCATAAGGCCGGTCGAAGCTCACGTCGGCCCATGGCCCTTCGACACCCTTGGGGTGAGTGTAAACGGAGTAATTGTCGGGCCAGCGATTGTAGGCCTGCCAGGTGTTGTCCGAACACTGCACGAGAATATCCGCGGGACGGTCGTCGCGCACGATAAACACGACATAGCTTTGCCAGTAGTTGTCCGACGGGTCTTCGGTGGTAAGTGTGAGGCGGCCGAGATAGACGCCGCTGGTCCAATCCGCGGGAATCTTGATGCTCGTCGTCTTCTCCCAACGACATTCGTGGAGATTCTTCTCGCCGGGTTTCGGCGTTTCTTGAGTTTTGCCAGGAAAGGGGCCGAGCGTGGTCATGAGTCGCGCGCCGCGACCGCCGTAGTAACCTGTACGGAAAATCTCGATCTTGAAGGGGGCGGCGGGATTGGTCGAAACGAACAAATCGAGCGTCTCGCCCGCCGCAACGCTTTGACGCGAGCAATAGCCTTCTATCGTGGGACAGCGAAAACCGAGGTTCTTGTCCAACCGCACTCGGGTCAGTTGCCAATCACGCGCGCCTTCCTTGGCGTTCTCGAGTTGGATTGCGTTGGCTGGCCCCGCTTGGTTCATGGGGGGCTTGGGTTCCTCCGCCTGGGAGTCTGCATGCGAGCCGTGCACGAGCCCCAGGCCCCACAGGCCGGTCGCGGCAGCCAGCGAGCAGGCGGCCGCCTCCCGCAGCCAATCGCGTCGAGTCTCCTGGTTTGGTTTGACGCCCTGGGGCGTCGCCGAAGTGGTTGCGTCCCGTTGACAGGAGAGAGCCATATCTTGGCGAGGGTCGGGCTGGGAATCGTGTTGCGACATCGCGAGGCTCCTGGCGCCAATGATCCACGGACCGCCGCCCAATGTACTCCACACGGAAAGCCGCCAGAATTCCCCCGTCAACTTTCGTGCGAGTCGATCTTGTCCGACTCGCCGCCGATTTCGCCGTGCTTTACGATGATCCCATGCCACCGCTCGAATCACTCAAGGTCCTCTATGCGACGTTCGACGAGATCCCTGGTCCTAAAGGAGCGAGCACGCATGTGCTGGCAAACGTCACCGCCCTCGCGGCCGCCGGCGCCCAGGTTTGGCTGGTAACGCCAGGGCGCGAAGACCGCGACGAAACGCTGCTCGATTGCGACGCTCGACAGATTGTGCTCGGTTGTCCCGATGGCAATCCGATCGGAAGAGCTCGCACGTTCCGCGAAAAAATGGTCCACTGGCTCGCGCCCCGCTCGTTCGACGTTCTTCACGTGCGTTCGATTTTCGAGGGGATCCCGCTTGTTGATCCTCGGGTTCGCCGCTCGTCCAAGTTGCTCTACGAAGTCAATGGATTTCCCTCGATCGAACTCAAGTATCACTACGCCAACGTGATCGATAATCGCCAACTGCTCGACAAGCTGACGCGCCAAGAGTTGGACTTGTTGACCGCGGCCGACCGAGTGGTCACGGTTAGCCAAGTGAATCAGTTCGAGATCGAGTCGCGCGGCGTGGCGCCTGAACGCATTCGATTGATTCGCAACGGCGTCGACACTCAGTTGTTCCCATTTCAATCGCCGCTCGATGTTGGCGAAGGTCCCGTCGAAATTGCCTATGTCGGCACGCTCGCCACGTGGCAGGGCGTCGAGGTGTTGATTGAGGCGGTGGGACTGTTGCGGCGCGAAAGAGCGGTTCGACTGCGATTGTTGGGACCAGCGTCGCGAACTCGTCGCGCGGAACTTGAACGATTAGTGCGACGCCTTCGCTTGGACGATATCGTTGAGTTTCTCGGGACGGGGACTCAGGCCGATGTGGCTCGGCTGCTGCACGCGAGTCACATGACGGCCGTGCCGCTGTTGCCGGTCGACCGCAACGCTCAACAAGGCTGTTGCCCGCTCAAGTTGCTGGAAGCGATGGCGGCAGGCTGTCCCGTGGTAGCCTCGGACTTGCCAGTGATTCGTGAGCTGGCAACGCCCGAACTCGAGGTGTTGCTGGTACGCCCCCATGACGCTCGACACCTGAAGAACGCCATCACTCGTCTGATCGACACGCCCGGGCTGGCTCAATCGCTAGCTCAAGCCGCCCGAATGCGAGTAGAGCGAGAGGGAACATGGACCCGAGCCGCGCAGGAGTTGGTCGACTGCTATCGCGAACTAATCGCCTCGTAGCGGAATTCGCAAGAGTTCCGTGCCTCCGGGCGAACCACCGTCGCCATGCGTATCAGCGTGCCCCAGAAACCAGCCGCTGCTGAATAATCGCCAGAATACCGTGCGCGACCTCTTCTTTGGCGCCCTTGAGATCGGCGAGCACCTGTCCATCATTGGCCAGCACTTCGACGTGATTATCGGCAGCGTTCATGGCCTCGGGGCCGTTGAGCACCATCAGGTCGCAGCTCTTGCGTTCCATCTTGGTGATGGCTCGGAAGCGTTGGTCCTCGGTTTCCAACGCGAATCCCACCACCCATTGATCGGCTCGCTTGCTGGCGCCAAGCGTGGCCACGACATCGGGCGTTTCGATAAGATGGAGTTCGAGTGGTTGGCCTGTTTTGGAGATCTTCTGCGAGGCAACTTTGACAGGGCGATAATCACAGGGCGCCGCGGCGCCAATCAGTCCATCGCAAGTCGGAAATCGCGACTGACATTCGGCCAACAATTCCTCGGTCGAAATTATCTCCACGACCTCGGCTTCGGAGGGATAAGTCACCTGAACCGGGCCCGTGACTATGACCACGTGGTGCCCCAGCGCGAGCGCGGCTCGAGCCAAGGCGGCGCCCATGCGACCGCTCGAACCATTGGTCAGATAACGCACCGGGTCGAGATACTGACGAGTCGGGCCGGATGTGATCAGGATGCGAGCCATGAGCGAAAGGGTTAGGCTGTAGGGAGGTTTCGCAACGCTTCGACCACGGTGGCCAGGATCGTTTCCGGACTAGCCATCCGTCCCACGCCTTGCGTGCGGCACGAGAGCCAGCCTTCTTCGGGATCGATCATCCGTACCCCGTCAGCTCGCAATTGTTGAACGTTGCGTTGGACCGCGGCCTTGGACCACATCTCTGAATTCATCGCCGGCGCCATGACGACTGGCCCCATGAATGCCAGATAAAGAGTCGAAAGCAGGTCGTCCGCCAAGCCATTCGCCGCTTTTCCCAGAAAGTCGGCCGTCGCCGGCGCGACAACCAACAACGAGGCTCGTCGTGCAATTTCAATATGTGCGCCGAGTGGAAACTGTTTGTCGTCGAAAAGCTGGGTCGCCACCGGACGGCGAGTGAGCGCGGCAAAAGTCGCGGCGCCCACAAAACGCTCCGCAGCGGCAGTCATCACCACCGTGACATTGATTCCGCTTTGGACCAATTGACTGACGATCTGCGCCGTCTTGAAGGCGGCGATGCCGCCGCTCACTCCAACAACGATCTCGTGACCGTTCATTATTCGCCAAAGCTGAAGTCAGGCGCTTCCTGGGTGATCGGCAAGTCGCCTGTGACTCGCAACTGGTTCGAGGAATCGAGATAGATCTTGTCTTGCAGAATCTCTTGCAGCACGATCTTCATCTTGTCCTGAGTTTGGCTGACGACCAGCGGACGACTCCCCTGGTTCAGCTGCACTAATCGCTTCTGAATGAGCGTCGAGAGCTTGAATCGTCCCCCTACCTTGTTGACGATTTCTTCTTCTTTCAGTTCTTCGTGCATGAATGGCTCCCGTTTCTCTCTGGCTCTCGAACTTCCCGCGCGGCCTCTCAACCACCCTCGCGACCCACGGCTAACCTGCTCAATTCGCCCGTCAGCTCGCGAAGGCCATGCTCTGCCAAGGTCATACTCAGCCTTGGTGAATTCGCAGGATCTCACATATTTCTTGCACCGCCCTGGCGGGCGAATCATTAATCACTTGATGCTGATACCGACCCACGCTCGCTAACTCGCGCCGCGCCACTTCCAGTCGCCGCTGTACCGCTTCTTCCGAATCGGTCCCGCGACCCCGCAACCGCCGCTCCAATTCCTCGACCGTCCCCGGATGGAGGAAAATCGTAATTGCGTCTGGGACCTGCTCCAGCACCGACATGGCCCCTTCAACGTCAATCTCCAAGATTACCCACTTGCCTTCCCGAAGGCCAGAGGTCACGGGCTCGCGAGGAGTTCCGTACCAGTCTCCCCGTCCAAAAACCTCTTTACACTCCAGAAAGTCCTTGAGGGATCGGCGTCGAGCAAACTCGGCGTGATTCAGGAAGTAATACTCCCGCCCCTCGACTTCCCCCGGTCGGGGCGCACGAGTGGTCGCGGAGACGCTCAAGGTCAACGGCAGCGGACATACGTCCAGCAGGGCGCGGACCACTGTCGTCTTGCCCGCTCCAGACGGTCCCGAAATAATCACAACTTTACCCGGCGCCGGCGCTGACATTTCGCCCCCGAAACTCGCCTCACCCTAAGGAAAACCGCCACCTTCCCGTCTACCTTCGGCCTGTCACGCTGTCACTCCACGTTCTGTATCATCTCGCGCATCCGCTCGACAAGCGTCTTGATTTCGATGACATGGCGAGCAATCTCGGAATCGTTGGCCTTTGATCCGATCGTGTTCACCTCGCGAAACATCTCTTGAGTCAGGAATTCCAGCTTCCGCCCGCTCGAATCCCCCCCCTCCAGCAGTTCGTCAAATTGTCCGAGATGACTTCGCAAACGAACAATCTCTTCCGAGATATCGCTGCGGTCGGTGTACAGTCCCACCTCGCGCACGACATCGCTGGCTGAAATTCGCAACTCGTATTCCGCCAACCACTTATTCACTCGTTCCACAAGTTTGGCTCGATAGGAATCGACGACGGCGGGCGCCCGAGCTTCAATCGCCGCCAAGGCCGCCGCCACCGACTCGCGATTCGACCGCAAGTCGGCCGCCATCGCTCGTCCTTCATCGCGTCGCATCCGTTCGAGATTCGCCAGCGCCGCCCGCAATGCCCGCTCGATCGCCGACCAGTCCGATTCGACGTCCGCATGCCGCTCCAACCGCTCGTCCACCACGCCCGGCAATGCGAGCAAGGACTCTAAACGGATGGGCTCGGTCATGCGCAGATGAGCTTCGATGCGCTCAAGTTGCTGGCGGTAGCTCGCGAGAACCACCTCGTTCAAGCGAAAATCGTCGGCCGAAGGTTCCCGATCGACCCACACACTCACTTGGACAGTCCCACGCCGAATGTGTTGCCGCACCAAGGCTTCGATCTGCGGCTCCAACGAGGCGTAGCGATCGCCCGCCCGCACCGACAACTTGAAGTACTTGTTGTTGATCGTCCGCACTTCCACGGCGATCGCGAGCCCACCCTCCGCTCCATGCGACTCGCCGTGCCCAGTCATGCTCAGTAACAAGGATGCGGCCTCCGCGAAAACGGGTGCGAGTGGGTTTGACGCCGCCGAGCGAGTGCAAGGAGAGACTCAAGACTAGCCGTGACGGTCGCGAGCTGCGCCCGCGACCGCTACTGATTACGCTAGCTGCCCGAGTCAGGCTTGTCGGCAGCCGGTTTGTCGTCCGCTGGCTTGTCGTCCGGCTTTTCTGCTGGCTTTTCTGCTGGCTTTTCTGCTGGCTTGGCATCCGCCGGCTTTTCCTCCGCCGGCTTGTCAGCAGCCGGTTGTTGTTCGGTTGGCTTTTCCGCCGGCTTCTCGTCAGCTGGCTTCTCGTCAGCTGGCTTCGCATCTGCCGGCTTCTCGTTGTCCTTCGCCGACTCGTCCTTCGCCGACTTTTCGCTATCGGCCTTCTCCTTTGCCGGTTCGTCTCCCGACTTGGATTTATCGTCCGCCTTCCCCTTCTCTGCTCCCTTCTCGACAGAGTCACCCCGAGATGTCGGGGCTTTGCCGAAAGGTCCGGACGCAGAGGAGGTCAGCACTTTCACTGAAGCCAGGCACAGAATCAGCCAGATGGCCGCGGTCACCATCGTGATTCGCGTGAATAAGTCGCCCGCTTTGGTTCCGAAGGCGCTCTGGCCGCCCATGCCGCCGAGTGCACCGGTCAGGCCGCCGCCACGACCACGTTGCACCAGAACCAGCAAGATCAGAAACACCGAGCTGATAAACAGCAGGATGCCAAACAGCCAATGGAGGGCCGACGCGAAGAGAAGGGGATTCATGTGCCTATCGTGCTCCGAAATGAGTATGGCTTCCGTTCCCGCGAGGTCGATCTGCTGGGGCTTCGAGTACCGACCATCGTGTGCCAAACACCGTGGGTCGACCACATAGCTCCGCCGCGAACTCCCTAATTCAAAAACCTACATCTTTACGCCGGCGACGATGCCAAGGAAGCTGTCGGCCTTCAGCGACGCACCACCTACGAGCGCCCCATCGATATTGGGTTGGCCGAGCAAGTCCGCGGCGTTATCCGCCTTGACGCTGCCCCCGTATTGGATTCGCACCGAGGCCGCCACGGTGGCATTGTAGCGAACGGACAGCATCTGGCGGAGATTGGCATGCACGTCTTCCGCCTGCTCTTTCGTCGCTACCTTGCCCGTGCCGATCGCCCAGACCGGTTCGTAAGCAATCACGACTCGCGTGGCCTGCGAGTCGTTGAGACCGGCCAACGAACCAGCTAATTGTTCTTGGACGATGTCGGTCGTCTTGTTCGCTTCTCGTTCCGCCAGCGTCTCGCCGACGCACACGATCGGAGTGAGTCCAGCAGCCAACGCCGCGTGAACTTTCGCGTTCACGTCTTGGTTCGTCTCGCCGAGGATATGACGTCGTTCGCTATGTCCAAGAATGACGTATTGGCAGCCGATATCCACTAGCATTGCGGCGCTGATTTCGCCCGTGTAGGCCCCGTTGGGCTGGTGATACAGATTTTGGGCGCCGAGTCCAACCGCCGAGCCTCGCAGGACATCGGCGACGACGCTCAGATAAACGGCTGGCGGGCAGACGGCGATTTCCACCGCGCTCGAAGTCCCCACCTTGGCCACCAAGCCCTCGGCCAGCGCAACGGCCTCCGAGCGGCTCAAGTTCATCTTCCAGTTGCCCGCGATAAACGGCCTTCTCATGAACCAACTCCGGGTAGCGGTGAAATGTGTCGGCCGAATAACGCGGCCAGTTTCCGAATCTGCTCCGCCAGTTCCGCGTACTGACTGGGCAGTAATGCCTGAGGACCATCCGACTTGGCCTTCTCGGGGCAGTCATGAACCTCGATATGCACGCCATCCGCCCCCGCGGCGACTCCCGCCAAAGCACATGGGGGAATCAGGTCGGGACGGCCCGTCGCGTGGCTGGGGTCGACGATAATGGGCAAATGGGAAAGACCCTTGACCAACGGCACGGCGGCCACGTCATACAGGTTGCGAGTCGCCGGGTCCCAGCCCTTGATGCCGCGCTCACACAGCACCACCTGGGAATTACCCTGCGACAAAATGTACTCGGCGCTCATCAGCAAATCGGTGACCGTCGCACTCATACCCCGCTTCAACAGCACGGGCTTGCGAGTGCGTCCCACTTCGGTCAGCAGCGAGAAATTCTGCATGTTCCGCGCGCCGATCTGGATCATGTCCGAATAGCGCTCGACCAATTCCACCTGCCTGGGATCCATGACCTCGGTCACGACCGGCATGCCGACTTCACGGCCAGTATCGCGCAAGATCTTCAGCCCCTCTTCGCCTTGGCCTTGGAACGCGTAAGGGCTTGTCCGCGGTTTGAACGCGCCGCCGCGATAGATATTGGCGCCCGCGGCCTTCACGGCCCGAGCGATATTCAGCATCCGCTCTGGTTCCTCGACCGCGCACGGTCCAGCGATCATCGCTAACGCACCGCCGCCAATCTTCACGCCCGATACGTCAATTACGCTCGATTGCGGATGAGCCTCACGACTGGCCAGCTTGTACGGCGGCAATACGGGAATCACGTCGATGACCCCTGGAATAGCGCGAAGCGGCTCTTGCTGCAACTTCTGCTCGTCGCCAATCACGCCCACGATCGTTCGAAAGGTGCCTCGACTGACATGCGCTCGCATGCCTAATTCGTCGATCCGATCAACGACATGCTGAATCTGTTCGTCCGTTACGCCCGCGTTAAGTACGATGATCACGGCCAACTCGACTGTGCTGATGCCTCGGAAAACGCCGCTAACGGCCAAGCCCTGGGAAGCTAACCGCTGAATCCCTCGCAGTTGCTCCCCACGCTCCGCTCATTCCGCCACCGGCGTCCAATTTCGTGGAAAGCCCGGAAGTGTATCACAGGCTTTAGTTTGGGAAAAGGCGTCGCGGGCCAGCGAGTCTGCGAGTAGTTTTTTATCCGACTACCCCACCGCGCACGGTTTGCTTCGTCGAGCAACCTGGCTCTCCCGCAAACTCGGTACACTGAAGCCGTCTAGTACGCTCGCGTGACTCGCCTGATTAGCGGCCGGGGCGGACGCGAACTGCCATCAAAATGTCCCTAGGTGCTTTTCCTCCATGGATTTCCTGCAACTCGCCGGTAAGTCGTTCCTGGTCTTTGGCGTGGCCAACCGCAAGAGCGTCGCCTATCACATCGGCAAGCAGCTGACCGAGTGCGGCGCCGAAGTCGTCTACGTCGTCCGCTCCTCGCAAAGGCGAGATTCGCTCGCCAAGACGCTGGCAGGCGCTACAATTCATGTCTGCGACGTCGAGCACCCGGACCAAATCGAGCGTCTGGCCCAACTGTTGAGCGCCGAGGGGCGGAATTTTCATGGACTGGTGCACTCCATCGCCTTTGCCGATTACTCGGATGGCCTCAAGCCCTTTCACGAGACCGGCAAAGCACAGTTTTTGCGAGCGGTCGACATCTCCTGCTATTCGCTGGTGGCGTTAGCCAATGCTCTTCAAGCCAGACTCGACCCCGACGCCTCGGTCGTCGCGTTGTCCATTTCCACGACTCGCATGGCCAGCGAGAATTACGGGTACATGGCGCCGATCAAGGCCGCACTCGACTCGTCACTCGCCTTTCTCGCGAAGTCTTTCAGTCGTTTTTCGAGAGTCCGGTTCAATGCCGTGGGGCCTGGTTTGCTGAAAACGTCGGCATCCGCGGGGATTCCTGGGTATGTCGATAGTTACTTGTTCGCGGAACAGGTGATTCCCCGCAAGCAGGCCGTGCAGACGGAGGAGGCGGCCAGTGCGGCCGTTTTTCTCCTCAGTCCTCGTTCCTCGGGCATCAATGCTCAGACGTTGGTGGTCGATGCGGGGATGGCGATCAATTACTTCGACGCCGACATCGTGCGTCGAGCCATGCGGCCGGACGTTGAGACCTGAAATGTCGCCTCGGCAGCCTTCCCCAGACTCGCAGTCCGTTGCTCCCACGTCACTAGCCGGGATGGAGATCCCAGGCGGCTGGACGGAACGCATTTTGAGTTTCGGCGGTCAGACGTTTCGCCTGCTCTTGCCCGCGGCGCCCGACGAGTTCATCAATCAGCTGGAGGGCGGCGATTCAGACGCACTTCCCGTGATGCGCTCCGAGCCTTACTGGGCCAACTTGTGGTCGTCGGCTCAACCGCTGGCCGAACAAATCCTGCGAGCGGATTGGGATGGCCCGCGGCAAGTGCTGGAGCTGGGTTGCGGCATTGGACTCGCCGGGCTAGCGGCGCGTGCTTGCGGGCATTTTGTCACGTGGAGCGACCTGGTTCCCGAAGCCGTCGAGTTGGCCCTGGAAAACGCCCGCCGCAACCATTGGCCCGACCAGGTCGCCGGCCTCGTGTTCGATTGGCGGAATCCGCCCGCAGGGTTGCAATTTTCTCGCATCATCGCCTCGGATGTGCTCTATCAGCCGGCCGCTCACGAGGCCTTGGCGAACACGTTGGCTGAGATGTTGGCCCCGGACGGCGAGGCCTGGATCGCTGACCCAGGGCGATCGCTGGCACCCGCGTTTCCATCGACTTTGGCGACGCGGGGATTAACGAGCCAGTGGTTTGATCGCCATGATCGTGCCTGCTCGGCCTTTCGGATCGCTGAATACCATTGCTTGCGAATTCGCTGGGCCTAGGCTTCGCCCGCCCATTCCGCCAGAAATTGTGCGAGGAATTGCTCGAGATACTGGTGGCGTTCCACGGCGATGCTCCGGCCGGTCGCTGTCTGCATGCGGTCCTTCAACAGGAGTAGTTTCTCGTAGAAGTGGTTCAGCGTGGGGCCGGAATTGCGATGGTAAGCGGCGAATGACGCGTGTTGCTCGGCCGCAATCGCAGGTTCATACAGAACTCGCCCTTTCGCGCCGCCGTACGCGAAGGCGCGAGCAATGCCAATGGCGCCGATCGCATCGAGACGATCGGCGTCTTGAACCACGGCGCCTTCGCGGGAGCGAGTCGGCGTGGCGACTCCAGATCCCTTGTAAGTGACTTCGGCAATGATCTCGCAGACGTGATCCCTCAGTGCCGCCGCCGCGCCGATTTGGTCTAGCCAGCGAGCTGCCTCGCGTGGGCCGGCGGTCTCGTCGCCATCGTGAAACTTCCAGTCCGCGATATCGTGCAGGAGTGCGGCGAGTTCACAAACAGTGACGTCGGCGTTTTCGGCCGAGGCAAGGCGCCGAACCGTTTGCCAGACTCGCCAAATGTGCCACCAGTCATGGCCCGAGCTATCGCCCTCCATGAGTTGCCGCACATGTTGGGCGGTGAGGGCGATCAGGCGGTCGTCGGGACTTGTCGGCGGCGGTTCCTGAGGAATGGGAGTCATTACCACTTCCAGTCGGTTTTCAACGAGTCGTTGACGATGCAGCCGCTGGGCCAATGGTTGCGGGAGAGGTCGACGAGGCACTGAGCGGCCAGTTTTCCCATGGCGTCGAGCGCCGTTTGGTCGATGCCGCCCAGGTGGGGAGCGAATACGACGTTGTCAAATTGACGGAGCGGGCTGTCGCTGGGGAGCGGCTCCACTTTGCACACATCGAGTCCCGCGCCGAACAGTCGGCCGTTGGCCAGGGCCACGCACAGAGCCGCCTCATCCACCAGGCCGCCGCGGGACGTGTTGAGCAGCACGGCGCTCGGCTTCATGAGTCCCAGAGTGCGTTCGTTGATTAGATCGACGGTGTCTGGCGTGCAGGGCATGTGCAGGCTGACAATGTCGGCTCGCCGTAGAAGTTCATCGAGTTCCAGCAATTCAACGCCGTTGTCCTGGGCGAATTGCGCGTTGGGGAAGGGATCGTAGGCGATCACCTCAAGGCCCAGGCCGCGACAACGAGGGACCATGGCTTTGCCAATGCGGCCTAATCCCACGAGGCCGATGGTGTTTCCCGCCAGCCGACGAGGGCAGTCGCGTCGCCAGATTCCCTGTCGAATCTCTCGGTCACGGGTATGAGTGTCGCGAAAGACGGCAGTGAGCAAGGCGATGGCTTGTTCGGCCACGGAATGTTCGTTGGTTCCTGGAGTGATGGCGACCACCACGCCGTGCCGTGTCGCGGCATTCACGTCGATCGCGTCATATCCCACTCCCACGCGAGCAACCGCACGGAGCTTCGCGGCTGCAAAAACCTCCTCGTTATACCGCTCGACGCTCGCGAGGGTGCAATCGATCCCTTGCAGCTGGTCGATCAGATCTGAAACCGATTGTTGAACGAGATCTCCTTGGGCGAGTACGACATCGAAACCCGCGGCGTCGAGCACGTCGCGCCAGGGGCCTGTGCCAGAGGAGTAGACGGCGGGCGTAACCAAGACGCGCGGCATGGAGAGGCTCCGTAAGTGAGAGTGGGGTATGACTGGGCCGGACATGATTGGGCGAAATCTACCACAGATGGAGAATCTAGCGACTCAGCGGAAACCAGAAGGAAGGGCGAAAACCGGGGCAGTCGGACGAGTTCTCGGGATTTCTTGAGATCGTAACACTATGACACTACGCCACTTAATAAATCGTTGCCGAGTTTTGCCAGCAGACTCCTTGTGCTCGAGCTCATGCTCGATAGAATCAGCGACCGAAGTTAGTAATCCTTCGAGCGACTTGGCCAGACGAAAGACGCGGCTTAGACCCGTCCGGTAGAGGAAAAGTTAATCAAAGGTAAGTTACTGACGGCTGCGGTTGGTGGTCGAAAACGAAATGCGAAGCAAAAGTCGAAGAGGCCTTGCGGAGCAGATCAAGGGATGGTTAACTATCCCAAGTGCGACGCGGACAACAACGCGAAGTACGAGGTGAGTGAAGGTGCTGATGAGCCAAATGCGAAAGCGTGTGGCAAGTCAGGTGTGAAGAAGCCGGAAAGAAAAAAACACGGCGAATTCACACGGGGAGTTGACAGTGAAAGACTCCTCGGTTAACATCTTCCCTCTCCTGAACGCTACGGACGCAGAGAAATGCGAAAGACGCGGTTAAAGTTGTGTGGTGATTGGGTTCGATAGTTGGTGGCCCGGATAGCTGATGGTCAAGAGCTTGGCTCTGCGAGAGTCGAGCCCAGCTCTTGCCCATAAGTGGCGGGGCGGAGGACACGCGATGCGTGTGCTTCGCCTTTGTTCTTTGAAAATCTGAGTGTAGAGGTAAGATGGCATCTTGTGGAGCAAGTTGCCTGTCGAGGAAACTCGACGGTGATTTGCAATCCCAGCTAGCGCCTCAGATGGTTGCCGCGAATTGCGGTGAAGCGAACGGGTGGCGAAAGCCATGAGTGAGTGGATCTGCGACAAGCAGTGACCCGTCTAGGTAATAGAGATGAATATCGTCGAACTCGTGGAGGTGCTTTTTCGGAGCACTTCCTCGGATCGGTAGCAACCTTTATTTGGGGTCTTCGGAAGTTTTTGAGTCGAGTGACTGGCTGTGAGGCGAAAGTCGAATGGCTGGAAATAAGGTTCAGGAGGTTCTTGAGAGCTTTGAATATAGGTGGTCAAGCTACTAAGGGCGTATGGGGGATGTCTTGGCGTTAGAAGGCGATGAAGGGCGTGGAAGGCTGCGATAAGCTCGGGGGAACTGTCAAACGAGTGTTGATCCCGAGATCCCTGAATTAACTTGCACTGAATCCATAGGTGCAAGTGGCAAACCGGGCCAACTGAAACATCTCAGTAGCCCGTGGAAAAGAAAGAAAACTCGATTCCGTCAGTAGCGGCGAGCGACAGCGGAATAGCCCAAACCATCGGGATCTTCCCGGTGGGGTTGTAGGGCCTCTCATATGGGAGTTACAAAACCAGTCGATAGCAGAATCCTGCAGGAAAGCGGAACCATAGAGGGTGACAGTCCCGTATGCTGCATTGAGCTGGTCTCTCGAGGGGTACCTGAGTAGGTCGGTGCACGTGAAACGCCGACTGAATCAACGGGGACCATCCCGTAAGGCTAAATACTCTCTAACGACCGATAGTGAACTAAGTAGAGCGATCGAAAGATGGGAAGAACCCCTATAAGGGGAGGACACTGAACCTGAAACCATACGCTTACAAGCGGTCGGAGCACGTTAATGTGTGACGGCGTGCCTTTTGCATAATGATCCGGCGAGTTACCGTCAACAGCCCGGTTAAGGCTTTTAGGGCCGTAGCCAGAGGGAAACCGAGTCTGAATAGGGCGACTATGTTGTTGGTGGTAGACCCGAAACTGCGTGATCTACCCATGAGCAGGCTGAAGCGCGGGTTATACTGCGTGGAGGGCCGAACCCGTCTGGGTTGAAAACCGGTGGGATGACTTGTGGGGAGGAGTGAAAGTCTAATCAAACGCAGAGATAGCTGGTTCTCTCCGAAATATATTTAGGTATAGCCTTGAGCCACTACGTCGTGGGGGTAGAGAGACTGAATTGGCACGGGGGCCCTTCCAGGTTGCCCGGCCGAACCAAACTCCGAATACCATGACGACTATCTCAGGAGACAGACCGCGAGGGATAAGCTTCGCGGTCGAGAGGGAAACAACCCAGACCATCGGCTAAGGTCCCTAAGTGATACTCAGTCACAAAGGAAGTGAAGTTGCAGTGACAGCCAGGATGTTGGCTTAGAAGCAGCCACCATTTAAAAAGTGCGTAACAGCTTACTGGTCGAGCAATTTTGCGCCAATAATGACCGGGAGTAAGTATCACGCCGAAGCCATGGATTGCAGCAATGCAATGGTAGGAGAGCGCTGTACGACAGATACAAGCCATACCGTAAGGAGTGGTGCCGGGTCGTACAGGTGATTATGCCGGAATGAGTAGACGATAAAGCAGGTGAGAATCCTGCTCGCCGAAAGCCTAAGGTTTCCTGGGGAAGGTAAATCCGCCCAGGGTTAGCCGGTACCTTAGTCGAGGCCGAAAGGCGTAGACGATGGACAGCAGGTCAACATTCCTGCGCCACCATGGTGAACTGATGGAGGGACGGCATC
Organism: Pirellulales bacterium; assembly: GCA_046349915.1. Taxonomy (GTDB): domain Bacteria; phylum Planctomycetota; class Planctomycetia; order Pirellulales; family Pirellulaceae; genus CAIXSC01. The sequence continues at coordinate 275,895 of JAXMBL010000007.1, forward strand.
TGGATAGTGAGCGGCACGATTAGAAATGTCCGTGGACCACTTTGAGAGGAGGGGTAGTCAAATGCACCCTCATAATCAAGAAGTGGGACCGAGAGCATCTAAGTTCTCGAAGTCACTGGAAGGATGTCCAAGAAAAGCTCCTAAAGGCTAAAATCATGGTGACCGTACTAAAACTGACACAGGTAGGCGAGACGAGAAGTCTCAGGCGCTCGGGAGAACGGTGGTTAAGGAACTCTGCAAATTGACCCCGTAAGTTCGCGATAAGGGGAGCCTTCCTTTGTTTACGCATCGGGAGGCCGCAGTGAATCGGCTCTAGCGACTGTTTATCAAAAACACAGGTCTCTGCTAACTCGTAAGAGGATGTATAGAGACTGACGCCTGCCCGGTGCCGGTAGGTTAAGGAAGAGGGTTAGCCGCAAGGCGAAGCTCGCGACCGAAGCCCCGGTAAACGGCGGCCGTAACTATGACGGTCCTAAGGTAGCGAAGTTCCTTGTCGGGTAAGTTCCGACCTGCATGAATGGCGTAACGACTGGAGCACTGTCTCCACGAGGGACCCGGTGAAACTGTAGCCGTGGTGAAGATGCCACGTACCCGCGGTTAGACGGAAAGACCCCATGAACCTTTACTGTAGGCTGATATCGGGCTGAGGTACGTTTTGTGTAGTATAGGTGGGAGGCTATGAAGCGGTGGCGCCAGCCATCGTCGAGCCAACGTTGAAATACCACCCTGAATGTGCTTTAGTTCTAACTTTGACCCTGTGAAACCAGGCAAAGGACAGTGTCAGTTGGGCAGTTTGACTGGGGCGGTCTCCTCCAAAAGAGTAACGGAGGAGTACAAAGGTACCCTCAGCCTGGTTGGCAATCAGGCGACGAGCGCAAGGGTAGAAGGGTGCTTAACTGCGAGACCCATAAGTCGAGCAGATACGAAAGTAGGTCCTAGTGATCCGGTGATCCCGTATGGAAGGGTCATCGCTCATCAGATAAAAGGTACTCTGGGGATAACAGGCTTATCGCCACCGAGCGTCCACAGCGGCGTGGCGGTTTGGCACCTCGATGTCGGCTCATCACATCCTGGGGGTGAAGAAGCTCCCAAGGGTTTGGCTGTTCGCCAATGAAAGTGGTACGTGAGCTGGGTTCAGACCGTCGTGAGACAGGTCGGTCCCTATCTGCCGTGGGCGTACGAAACTTGAGGAGATTCTTCTTTAGTACGAGAGGATTTAGAAGGACGTAGCTCTGGTTTACCAGTTGTCGCGCTAGCGGCACGGCTGGGTAGCTAACTACGGAACGGATAAACGCTGAAAGCATCTAAGCGTGAAGCCCGCTCCAAGATGAGGTTTCGTAAGAGCAATTGCTCGAAAGTCCCCTGGAAGACTACCAGGTTGATAGGCCGGATGTGTAAGCGGGGTAACTCGTTAAGCTAACCGGTACTAATGGACGAAAGCTTGGCCACTTATATTCAAGGCTCTTCAGTTCACTTCGGTGAACTGGCTGGCTGGGCCACTCAACATGATCTGTGCTGTTGCCGATGATAGTCCGGGCGAAAGCCTGACGGTGAACGACAGACGCATGCTCTGAACAAAAAGATTCATCTTGCCTCTACAAACAGATTCGACCTGACGCGGTTTCATCGCCGCTCAGGTTGCTTCCCGGTGAAGTTATCGGAAAGGCCACACCTGTTCCCATCTCGAACACAGTAGTTAAGCTTTCCGAGCCGATGATAGTGCTTGAAGGTGCGAAAGTAGGTATCGCCGGGATTTATTTAACGCTAAAAGGCCCTTGGGTTCGCCCAAGGGCCTTTTTTCGTGCGCGCATTGAACCACCGGTTAGTTCCCGACTGATTCCCGATGGCTGACCGTTTGCCCGGCCGGATGCTGTCCTGAAAAGCGCCTCGCGGAACTCGCTGCTGTACATTCCATGTTACGCGATTTCTGCCTCGCCACGATCGTTCGTCGCCGCTAGACTCCGCGCTTGGTTCAGGTGCTAATCTGGCGGGATGGAAGGGTGATATGCAAAAGTGGTCGTTAGATGGGGCTCGCCGAGCCGTGGTGGTCGGCGGTTGCTTGGCGATGGCTTACACCCAGATTACTACCTGTCCATTGTTGGTCGAATTTGCTCGGCAACTGGGGGCCACCGGTTTACATATTGGAATTCTTGGCGCCGCGCCGACCGGTTTGTTCTTCATGCAATTTGTCGCGGCGGTCGTGATGTCTAGAGCTCGGTATCGACGTCGAGTTTGGTTTGTTTCGTCGCTGCTGCACCGAGTTTCCTATCTCCCTCTAGCTGCCGGCCCGTGGTTTTTCCCGGACTGGTCGGATGAAACATGGGTCTGGCTCTTGGTAGCGGCCACGGTGTTGAATCATGGGCTGCTTCATTTTGGCGCTCCATTGTGGCTGTCTTGGATGGGCGATTATCTGCCTCACAAGGGACTGAGTCAGTTTTGGGCGGTGCGACATTTTTGGCAGCAATGGACAGCGGCGGGGAGTTTGGTGATTTGTTCATTAGTTTGCCATCGGTCGGGGTGGGGGCCCTGGGAATCTTTTGGCGGACTGGTGGGGCTGGCAACACTACTCGGGATTGTCGACATTCTTTTGTTTCTCAAGGTGGAAGAGCCGCCAGCGACTCGATCTAAATTGCAGGACTGGCGTCTGTCTCTTTTGGCGCCTTTCCGTGACCGGCGATTTCGTTCGTTCATTGAATACGCATCGTTTTGGCATTTCGCGGCGATGGTGGGGTCCCCGTTCATCGGGATGTACTTGCTGCAAGAGATCGGGATGCCTCTGGACCGAGTTTTATTGGTGTGGGCGATTTCCTGGATTGGCGGCGCCGTTTTGTCTAAGCGGTTTGGCGCCATTGCGGAAGGTTGTGGGCATCGTCCGTTGCTGGTGCTTTGCACGATGCTGAAAGCGGTGAATATGGGGGCATTGCTGCTGATCCCGCGTGATCCGACGATTGCGTTTTGGATTATGGTCCCGGTATTGATGATGGATGCACAGCTCAACGCCGGAATCAACATTGCGAACCAAGGTTATCTGCTGAAATACTCGCCTACCGAGAATCGCACAATGTTCTTGGCCGCGGGCAATGCCGTGGCAGGCTTGATTGGTGGTCTGACGGCGATTGTCACGGGGTGGGGGCTGAGTAGTTTTCGGGAGTGGGAGACGGAGTTGTTCGGCAAGGAAATCGGACCTTTTCACATCGTTTTTATTCTCAGTTTGACGCTTCGATTGTTTGCCGTGGTTATGGCTCGTCGAGTGAATGAGCCGGAAGCGAAGCGAACGTCGGTCGCCGTGCGAGTCCTTTGGGAATCGTTTGCGATTCGCGCACCGGCCGGGAGCGGTCCCGCGACGACGAAAGTCGGAGAAGTCGCGGAATCTCCCGTTGTCTCGCGGCGAGCGGCGTAGAGCTTGGGGCCAGCAAGATCTCTCGCTACGTGGATAGTTTCGTGCGCGTGATCGGGATATAACGACAATTACTTGGTTCGTGGTCTGAAGTGGGCTAATCGAACGTGATTTGTGGGAAGCGAGGGGCAGATGTCGGAAGAACGCAAGGTCAGTCCGGTTGAGGTGGTGAAGGAAAACAGTGCGTTCCTGCGCGGGCCGATTGGCGTCGAACTGACGGACGGCAACGCTTGCTTCGGCAAGGACAGCGAGGTGTTGCTGAAGTTTCACGGCACCTATCAGCAAGACGACCGTGATGCTCGACTTGCCCCCAAGACCGACTCGGGCGGCGGCAAAGCGTACATCTTCATGGTTCGTACCAAGATTCCGGGCGGCAAACTGACGAGCGAACAGTTGCTTGCCGAGTTGGATTTGGCGGACGAGTTGGGTAACACGACGCTCCGCTGCACCACTCGGCAAGGTCTGCAATTGCACGGCGTGACCAAGGGAAATCTCAAAGAGGTGATTCGCCGCATTAACGAAATTCAATTGTCGACGCTGGGCGCTTGCGGCGACGTCAATCGCAACGTGATGTGCTGCCCCGCGCCTTACGTGCGTCCCTGCTACGCGGAAACTCAACAGTTGGCGGACCAAATTGCCGAGCATTTGGCGCCTCGTTCCACGAGTTACCACGACCTGTGGTTAACCGACATTGCGACGGGTGAAAAGCAGTTAGTCGGGGGCGGCGAGGGAGACGGCTTTGACGTCGAGCCGATTTACGGCAAGCACTACATGCCGCGGAAGTTCAAGATCGCGATTGGTTTTCCGTTTGATAATTGCGTCGATGTCTACACGAATGATCTGGGGTTGATCGCGATTGTCAAGGACGATCACGTCGTTGGGTACAACGTCGTGGTGGGCGGAGGACTTGGCGTGACCCCTTCCGCGAAAAAAACATTTCCCGCTCTCGCGAAGAAGCTCTGCTATTGCACGCCAGAGCAAGCTCTGGATGTCGTGACGGCGGTAGTCAAGGTGCAGCGTGACTTCGGCAACCGTGAAGACCGCAAGATCGCGCGGCTCAAGTACGTCATTGCCAACTGGGGAATCGAGAAATTCAGGGCCAAGGTGGAGGAATACTTTGGTGCACCGCTGCCGCCGTGCACCGAGGACGATGTCCACGACTTTAACGACCACATGGGCTGGGACGAGCAAGGCGACGGTCGTTGGTTCTATGGTTTGAACATCGAGAATGGCCGGATCAAGGACGACGACCGCATGTCGTTGAAGACGGCCATTCGTGAGATTTGCACACGATTCAAGCCGGGAATTCGCCTGACGGCTCATCAGAGCATTCTCTTCTGCGATCTCCGAGCCGAGGATCGCGCCGAATTTACGGCGATACTGCAAAAACACCGAGTGCCTTTGACGGAAGATGTTTCGGAAGTACGTCGTTGGTCGATGGCCTGCGTGGCGTGGCCAACGTGCGGTTTGTCGATTACCGAAGCCGAGCGAGCCTTGCCCGGTCTCATTGACCAACTCGAAGTCGAACTCGCGCGATTAGGGCTGTCGAAAGAGCGGTTTACGGTGCGAATGACAGGTTGCCCCAATGGCTGCGCTCGACCCTACAACTCGGACATCGGCCTAGTGGGGCGAGCCAAGGGGAAATACACGATTTTTCTTGGTGGCCGTTTGCTGGGGGATCGCCTCAATTTTCAGTATCAAGACATGGTGCTGGAGGAGGATGTGGTCGCCACCTTGCGCCCCGTGCTGACTTATTACAAGCAGGAACGCTGGGAAAACGAGACCTTAGGGGATTTTTGTCACCGCAAGGGCCAGGCCGATCTTGCCGCCTGGGCTGCCAAGCTCCAAGCGTAGGGAATGGCGAACATCGACTCGGCGCGCCGCGGACTCGCCACCTCAGGCACCTCCTTGTCGAGGAGCTATCTGGGGCGTTCGCCATGCCTTGGCCAAAGTCGATTCTAGAACCAAGTCTGGCAGTTTGCAGAGGCCTCGAGTAGGGCCTTCATGTGGGTCTGCTGGTAGTTTTTCGTCCGGCTGCCTAGGTGCAATCACTTGGGAATACTTGTCATCGCGGAGCGATGCTAAGTATTCGCTCTGTCACTGTTTCGTGTTGCCTCAAGTGGTTAAACCGGGCGCTGTCCAACTAAGGATGAAGAGACCGTGAATAATTAGATTGAAATTCCTCGACCACTACGGTAATTTCATGATTCACCGAGCCTTCCTGGGATCTTAACCGGTCAAGTTGTCGGCATTCCAGAGAAGGCTTCTTGTCTTATTGTTCAGTAATTCTCGGTTACTTCTGGGCTTTGATCGCCCAGCCATTCTGTATTCACAAAGGCTGGGTGTGAACCGTTTTTTCTTTTCCCACTTCTTTTTCTTTTTTCGACGAAGCGAGGCATTTATGGGCAGTCAAGCACTGCGGGGCTCACGCGGGGCTCGAGGGTTTACGTTGGTTGAGTTGCTGGTGGTGATCGCCATTATTGGCGTGTTGGTGGCACTCCTGTTGCCAGCTGTCCAAGCGGCTCGCGAAGCGGCTCGACGATCGAGTTGCAGCAACAATCTGAAGCAACTCGGATTGGCTCTGCATAATTTCCACGACATCCAAGGGTCGTTCCCGAAGCATGCTTCACCGGGCGGCGCGACTGGGGTGAGTTGGATTGCGTTGATTCTGCCTCAGATTGAGCAGACGGCGATGGGGGATCAGGTGCTGCCGAATGCTGCTTCCTATGCGGCGGGGCAGAATGCGAACCGAGTGCTGGGACGTTATCGCGTGCCGACCATCATGTGCCCGAGCGCGATTTTCCAGACCTCGGGCAGCACGATCGACGACGTCACTGGTTTTGGCAATGCCTTTACGACTCACTACGTGGGAAACATGGGCCCCGTGGGGACGAATCCCTCGTCGGGCGCCGCTTATCAGGTCAACCCGTCAACCCAAGGAGCGAACGCGGTTCAAGGAGTCCTACCCCTGCATCCGTTCGTGGTGACCAGCAATCCCACGGCGCCCACGGGTGTAACGTTTGCCGACATCACGGACGGCACTTCGAATACCCTGGCGGTGATTGAGATGTCATGGAAAGGCTTGGAATTGAGCCCGAATTCGTATCGCTCGTGGGTGCGAGGCGTTGGCTGGAACAATGATGCGACCGCGGCCAAGAACGTGCAAAACGCTATGAACGTCGTGCGGTACAACGGCGGTGGAAACTTCAACAGCATCAGTATGGGCAGCAACCATCCAGGCGGCTGCATGGTGACGCTGGCGGATGCCAGCGTGCGTTTCATCTCGAAGACGGTCGATCTCAATCGAGTGTTGTTGCCGCTTGCCAGCCGGAATGGAACCGAGGTTATTCCGAACTACTAACGGACGAACGTCAATCCAGCATCGTTCGACCTGATCCTGAAATCGACGAGCGCCTCTGCGCCGTCGATGGGGAATCTATGCGCGAGGCCGGTTGTCACGACAGTCCTCGCGACACGTCTTTGCTCGTTTTGCCACCTCCTAGAAAGGTCCATCTCATGATGAGATATGCGTACTATTGCGGTATTCTAGCGTTGCTGTTGATCGGCTGTGCGGAGAAAGACACTCAAGAACGTTTCCGTGTGAGCGGCAAGGTGACTTACGATAACCAGCCTGTGAATTTTGGCGAAGTGTTGTTCACGCCCGACGCGACTCAAGGGAACTCAGGCGCTCAGGGGATTGCCACGATTACCAATGGGCGGTACGACACGGCCGGTTCGCGAGCGCCTGGAGTTGCCGCCGGGCCGGTCGTGGTGCGAGTCACTGCGCTGTCGGATGCGAATGGTAAGCTGCTGACAGAATACGAATTCAAAATGGACATCCAGAAGACGGACAATACGAAGGACATCGAGATCCCGTCGAAAGACGCCGCGCAAGCCACGGCTACGCCGGAAATCTAGCTTCGGTTGAGTGGCATCGTTGAGGGAGACTTCGGCATGAACCAGGGCATCCTCACTTTATGGGCCATGGGGTGCGTGTGGCTGGGGCTCTGCCTACACTCGCCGCTTAGGGCGGTTGAACGCGAAACGCCGCATCTCGTGCGTATCGGCGATCCAGTGGGAGGGCATATTCATCCCTCCTTCTGTCGTGGAAAGAATGGGACTTTGGTCGTCTCGTTTGGGCGAGTGAATCACCGGGATTTGCGTGTGGTGCGCTCGACGGATGGAGGAAAGACTTGGAGTGTGCCCGAGCCATTTCCTCATACGGTGGGCAGAACTTATTATCCAGGTTCGCTCACCACGTTGGCCGATGGCTCCATCGTGCATTGTTGGAATCGCTGGAGCGGCGATACGGTAGAAAACGAGCCGCGCTCGGTGCTTTACTCAATCTCGCGGGATGAAGGGATGTCCTGGTCGGCGCCTCAGCCTTTTCCCAGAAATGCGGAGAAGATGAGCGTCATTCGTCACCCTGTGGTGGAGTGGCCGGGAAAAGGCTGGTTGGTTTCGCTGAGTGACCAAACGCTGATCTTCGATCCGATTCGAGGAGTCGGCGAGCCCTTTGGCGATAAACGGAACCACGGCTTGACTCCCCTTGTGCGCACGTCGAAGGGGACGTGGGTCAGCGGGGCGGGATTCCGTTCGACCGACGATGGCGCTACTTGGCAAACCATCGCCAACTGCCCCGATCTGAAAACGCAAGGTTGGCGTCACGAGTTGATCGCATTAAGCAACGGTTGGCTGATGGCGTCGGAGATACTTGGGCCTGGAGTGGGAGGCGAGAAGATCCGTTATGTCGTTTCCCAGGATGACGGTGTGACCTGGAATCAAGCGTACGAGTACTACAATCCGGGCCGCGCCATTGGCGGTCGCGCATGCCCCCGCACGGTCGAACTCGACAAGGATTCGGTAGGCGTGGTGTTTTATGATGTCGAGCCCAGCCAACCCGGCGGGCCTGCACTCTGGTTTTTGCAAATCCCGCTCGGCCAAATCGCCGCCGGTCTCAAGCCGCGTTAGTGGGACGTATCGTCGTGGATCGCTCCGCGATCCAACGCTCCGACCGAAGAGGCATTGGATCGCGGAGCGATCCACGACTATGGTCCGCATTGCTTTTCGTCATCAAGACGGCCTTGCCGTCCGGAACGGACGTCTGTGTAAGACTCGCCGGGAACCCATTGGGCAAGATTGATCCCACCGTCGCGGGATGATACCCTGCAAGGCTGATCCAGCCTGCCGAACGCCGAGTACCTGATCGCCGATTTCACCCGCCAACACATCTCCGCGAGTCACCATGTGTCTCACTCGCTTGATTGCCGTTGCGATACTCCTGGGGATTGGCCAAGTTGGGGCGCAATCCACAGACGACTTGCCATTAGCGATCGAGCCCGCGGAAGTTGTCTTGGATGGCGCCGAGGCTCGCCAGCAACTGATCGTGACCGAATTGCGGAATGGGCGCGAGGTGGATGCGACGGAGAGGGTGCGCTTTACGATTGCTGACGCCTCGGTAGCGAGTGTTTCCTCAACGGGGGTAGTGACTCCACGAGCGAATGGCGTAACGCAAATTCGAGTCAAGTTAGGGGCGGTTTCGAAGTCGGTCGAGTTGCGGGTGACGAATGCGGATCAGCTATCCCAATTACATTTCGCCCGGGATATTGTCCCGCTGCTGACGCGAGCTGGCTGCAATTCCGGCGGCTGCCACGGCAAGCAGAATGGACAAAAGGGGTTTCAGCTTTCGGTCTTTGGTTATGATCCCCGAAGCGACTATCACGCGCTGGTCAGTGAAGGGCGAGGGCGACGATTATTTCCGAGTGCACCCGAACGATCTTTACTCCTAGGAAAGGCGCTTCATCAGATTCCGCACGGGGGAGGGGAGCGGCTCGTGCCGGACTCGCCCGAACATCGTCGACTGCTGCGCTGGATTTCACTCGGCATGCCCTGGGGCGATGATGACGCGCACCATGTTACGGCGATTCGTGTCTTTCCCGAACAGCGGACGTTGGGCGCTGCCGCAGTCCAGCGACTTTCAGTCACCGCTCAATACTCGGATGGTCAGCTTCGCGACGTAACGCATGAAGCGTTGTTCCACTCGAATGATGAAACGCTCGCTGAAGTCGATCGAACCGGGCGAGTGACGACGACAGGCGGAGCTGGGGAATCAGCGATTGTCGTGCGATACGCCGACCAAGTCACGGCCAGTTTGATTACCGTGCCCTTGAATCAAGGGGTGTCTTTGACATCGCGTCCGGCGAGTTGGGATCGTGCAAACTCGATCGATCGTTTAGTCGCCGAAAAGTGGGAGCGTCTAGGACTAGTTCCTTCCTCGCCTGCCGACGAGGCGACTTTGCTTCGACGACTTTACCTCGATCTGATCGGTCGGCTGCCAACTCCGCTCGAGGCCGCGGAATATTTGCGGGACAGTCGGCCAGACAAGCGAGAGCGATTGGTCGATCAGCTCCTGCTGCGAACTGAGTACGCCGATTTGTGGGCGCTACGTTGGGCGGACTTGTTGCGGATTAATCGCGAAGAACTTGGCGCCCAAGGAGCGGCTCGCTATCACGCATGGTTGCGGGACGCTGTCGCACGCAACGTCCCCTACGACCAGTTCGTGCGAGAACTCATCGGGGCTCGCGGACATACGGACCGCAATGGCGCTGCAAATTTCTATCGCGCGTTCAAGGATCCGAACGACCTGACGGTCGCCATCAGTCAAGTCTTCCTTGGCGTCAGGTTGGAGTGTGCTCGCTGTCATCATCATCCCTACGAACAGTGGAGCCAGGATGATTTCTATGGCTTTGCGGCGTTCTTTCCGCGGATTGTCCGTAAGCCGGCGGGAGGATCGGCGTTCACCGTCTATGTGGGCGATGTCGGCGAGGTGAAGCACCCGAAGACTCTGCAGGTGATGCGGCCGCGAGTCTTGCTGGGCGAGTCAAGTGAGTCCACCGATACTCGCGACCCACGAATACAACTCGCCGATTGGATGGTCTCAAGACAGAATCCCTGGGTCGCCCGGACGCTCGTCAATCGAGTTTGGGCGCACTTGATGGGTCGCGGGCTGGTAGAGCCTGTCGACGACATGCGGGCGACGAACCCGGCTAGCAACGAGCCGCTGTTGGCTGCGTTGTCGCACGATTTTGTCGTCGGAGGATACGACATTCGCGGCCTTATCAAGAGAATCGTGACTTCCGGCGTCTATGGTTTGAGTTCCGAGCCGAATGATACGAATGTGCGCGACACTCGTAACCACTCGCGGGCTTACCGCAAACGTTTGAGTGCCGAAGTATTGCTCGACGCCGTGTGCGACGTAACCGGAGAAGCCGAGTCATTCGCGGGCGTGCCGCCAGGCACTCGTGCGACCCAATTGTGGGACCATCGACAGCCGTCGGTGTTCCTCGACACTTTCGGTCGCCCCCAACGCAAGACGGTATGTCAGTGCGAGCGAGTATCGGAGGCGACGCTGGGGCAGATTCTCCATTTGTTGAATTCACCTGGAGTCAATGAAAAGATCTCCTCACCGACAGGGCGAGCTGCTCGCTTGGCGACGACCGAGTTGAATGACGACAAGGCAATTGACGAACTCTACCTGGCCGCGTACTCGCGTTATCCTCGCGAGGAAGAAAGACAATTGGCTCGCTCCGCCTTGAAGGCCGCTGGCGCGGACCGGCGACAGGTGATGGAAGATTTGCTTTGGGCTTTACTGAATTCCGCCGAGTTTGTCCTGAACCATTAAGGAAATGGCGTGGGGGATGGATAGAGGCTGCGTCACCTAAGGCCACAACCGGGAAGTCATAAGAAGTATGGACAACAATTACTGCGATGGGCGCTCGCGACGCGATCTCTTGCGACTTGGGCTCGGCACGGCTGCGGGGCTCGGGCTGGCTCAGAGCCTGCGCATGACGGCGGCCAGCGAACCGATGACCGCTGTCGGTCGCGATGCCAAGGGACCGCAAGCCGCTTCCCTCTTAGAGGCGCCAGGGAAGGTCGCGAACGCGCCTGCCAAACGATGCATCTTCCTCTGGATGGACGGCGGCCCTAGTCACCATGAGACGTTCGACCCCAAGCCGGAAGCTCCGTCGGAGATTCGCGGGGAATTCGACGCCATCGCGACGAATGTGCCGGGCCAGCGGATCGGTGAATTGCTACCGCGAATCGCACAGGTGATGAATCGAGTCACGGTGGTGCGTTCCGTCGCCCATCATGACCCTGGGCATGGCGGGGGAAATCACTACCTGACCACCGGAAGCCCCACTCCCGTACCGATCGGATGTGGCGACTCAGCCAGCTTTCACCCGAGCATTGGTTCGTTTGTGGCGCGTGAACTTGGCACTACCGTTGGTCTGCCTGCCTATGTTCAGTTTGCCCTGCCGTCCCCTTTGCGCTCGGGCGGCCCCAATTTTCTAGGCAGCGCTTATGCTCCTTTCCTAGTGGCGAACAACCCCAATAACGCCGACTTCACGTTGCCCGACGTGACGCTGCCCGCGGGCGTGGGAGAGGGGCGAGCTCGTTCACGCATGGAATTGCGTCGATCGATGGATCGATTACAACGCATGGCGGATGAGGCGGCCGCCGATCCGGCTCGAGGGTTCGACCGCTTTCAGGAGCGAGCCGTGGGGTTGGTGACTTCGCCCCGCGTGAAGGAAGCGTTTGACTTGACGCGTGAATCCGCGACGATTCGCGACGCCTATGGTCGGACGATGGTCGGCCAACAGTGTCTTCTTGCGAGACGGCTCGTTGAAGCAGGCGTGCCATTCGTGACGGTGCAACATGCGGGCTGGGATCACCATACTAATATCTTCACTTATCTGAAGACTCGCTGGCTGCCCATATTTGATCAAGCCTTTTCACAACTCATCCTGGATCTTAATGCTCGCGGACTACTCGAAGACACGCTGGTCGTAGCGCTCGGCGAGTTTGGGCGAACGCCCAAGATCAACAAGGATGGCGGTCGGGATCATTGGCCAGGCGCCATGTCGATCGTTTGGGCGGGCGCCTGTGTGCCTCGTGGCCAGATCGTCGGCGCCACCGATAGTCATGGGGCTGCTCCTAGCGAGCGTCCTTTGCGAGTCGAGGACTTTGCTTGCTCCTTGTATGCGAAACTGGGCTTGAATCCTCACAAGGAGTTCATCACGCCCGAAGGCCGTCCCGTGCGGATGGTCAATGGCGGCAAACCGATCCCCGAGCTGTTTGGTTGAGAGTTTTCGTCATGAACGACTGGGGTACGCGTTCGGTTTGTGGGAAGCGACAGGCCGCGATCTGTGTGGGGATGCTGGTCGCTTGGTGGGGTGGCTTTGCCGCTGCCCAGACAACACCACGAATCGACTACGTATGGCCGTCTGACGCCGTGCGTGGGAGCGAGGTCGAGGTGCAGGTAGCAGGCGAATTCGTACCCGATGACGTGAGTCTCGAAGTAGAGGGGCCTGGCCTGGAGGTAGTGCGCTCTTTGGGGCGGCTTCGCTACCTGCTTCGAGTCGCATCGGACGCGACGCCTGGTCCGCGCGAACTGCGTCTCGTCGCCACGCAAGGCGCCAGTTCTCCGTTTCCATTCATGATTGGCGACTTACCCGTTGTCTTGCAGAGTGCCCTGAAAGAATCGGCCGCGAACTCTTTGCCGTTGCGCACGGTGATTCAAGGACGACTTACGTCTCCGTCCGCGGTGGATGAGTATCCGCTGGTCCTCAAGGCGGGCCAGACTATTGTCTGCGTCGTGCAGTCTCGCCCGTTGCGTTCGCCCCTTGAGCCGATTCTGCGCTTGGTAGATGCGACGGGGCGAGTGGTCGCTGTCAGCGTGGATGCTCGCAGCGCCGATGCGGTGCTGACCTATCGCGCTCAAGCGTCTGAATCCTTGAAGCTGCAAGTGCTCGACTTTCAAGGCAACGGCAGCCCCGCTCATCTGTATCAATTGCTGGTCACGGATGGCCCGTGGCTCGATTCGGTTTTCCCCTGGACTCTGGAGTCGGGGAAGGAATCGCCCGTGTTGTTGAAGGGCTGGAATTTTCCTGGTGCGGAAACGTCGGTTTCACACGTTGTTTCCGCGCGGACTCCTGGGAACGCCGCGATTTCTTTTCCTGGTGCTGTCAACTCGCTCAAGGTCGTCATCAGCGAAGGTGCGAGCATTCAAGAGGTTGAGCCCAATGACGCGATCGATAAGGCACAGGCAGTTCAGTGGCCGACTCGCATTCTGGGACGTTTCGATTCTCGCGGTGATGAGGGGGACCAAGACTTATTCGAGTTTGCGGCCAAGAAGGCCGAAACGATTGTGTTTGATGTCGATGCGGCCGACATGCAATCGCCAGCCGATGCCGTGCTGACCGTATTCGATGCGATGGGAAAGAAGTTGATCGAGCAAGATGACTTCGAGGGATCGCGCGACCCATGGCTTCGCTTCACGCCGCCCGCCGATGGACAATATCGACTCGCCATTCACGAACGTTCATGGAGCGGCGGGCCTGATTATGCCTATCAGATCCAGGTTTACGCTCCACGTCCCGACGTGAAGGCTCGAGTGAACACGATGTCGCTTTATGTCGAGGAAGGGAAGAAAGGAAGCTTGCCGGTTGTTGTGCAACGACTCGATGGATACTCGGGCGAGTTGCAGGTGACGGCGGTCGATTTGCCGATGGGGATGACCGCCACGGTGGAGAAAGTACCGGAGAAAACGCCCGCGACCGTGACACTGCAAATCAGCGCCGAAAATGTGCGAGGCGCGGCGGGTGGATTGGCACGAGTCGTGGTGCGTGGGGGGGAGGGAGTTGCGATCGAGAAGGAGGCGGTGATTGCTGAATCGCCTGCGCCGACCTCGCCGACAACTCAACGACTCTGGGTGGCCGCGGGTCCTGGCATCCCCTTTACTCTGAAGACCACCACTACAATTCTCGAAGCGCCGCGAATGGCCGCTTTCCCCTTCCCGGTCCAGGTGGAACGACTCGGTGATTTTGTCGGCCCGATCAAGCTGGTGGGAGTCGAACCCGATCGACGCGGAACAGTTCGACCACTATCTGGTGAAATCCTCGCCCAAGGATCAACGGGCGCGATTCCTCTAGTCATCCAACATCGAGTAACCGAGGGGACTACTCACCGCTGTCGAGTGATGGGGATCGCGGAGGTAAAGGGAGCCGACGGAAAAAGCTATCAGGTATTTCACGTCGCTCCTGGCGCCATGGCAATGGGGTGTGAGCCAAGTTGGCTGTCCCTGCTGGCCAATCCAATGCCGGCGTCTTGGCGTCCGGGCGGACAGGTAAGCGTTGCACTGTCGTGGACTCAGCGTGTCCCGCTAGAATCGATTTCGTTTCGGCTCGAACCACCCGCGGGCGTGCGTGGGGTAGAGTGTGAACCGGTGGTGGTTTCCGCGGGCGTCACACAGGCTCGCCTTGAACTGCGGTTCGCGGCGGAGGTCGTACTTCCTCCACGAGCCGTCTTCACGGTCAAGGCGGAATCGACGCATCGAGGGTTGCCCGTATACGGCGAGACGGCTTTTCGCTTAGATCGCGATTGAGGTCTATCATGCAGCGACGCACTTTTCTGCAAACGGGGTTGGCGATGACGATGACGACGCCGCTGATAGCGGCCCTGCGACGCGAACGAGTAGACGAAGCCATCGCCTCTCTCCAGCATGCGGTCGATGAAAAACAGGTGGCGGCGGCCACGTTGTATGTCGAGCAGCGAGGGGAGACGTTGGCTCGCGCTTTCGGCGCCGCGAAGGACGAGCATGCGATGTTCTTGCTCGGGTCGATCTCCAAGCCCATCGCCATTACGTCGCTCATAACATTACTGGATGAAGAGAAGCTGAAGTTGGAGGACCCTCTCCATAAGTACATCCCCGCTTTCTCGGGCGAGGGGCGTGAGCGAGTGACGCTCCAGCATTTGCTGACTCACGTCTCGGGGTTGCCCGATCAGTTGCCCAACAACGGAGACTTGCGAAAGTCGCATGCTCCCCTGTCGGAGTTTGTGCTGAGAGCAATCAAGACGCCGCTGCACTTCGCTCCTGGAACTCGTTACATGTACTCGAGCATGGCGATCTTGCTCGCGTGCCGAGTTGCGGAAATCGTGGGAGGCGCTGATATTTTGACGCTCGTCGAGCAGCGAGTGTTGCGTCCCTTGAAGATGGAGCACTCGTCTCAAGGGTTGGGGCGATTTTCCTTGGACCAATTGGTCGCGATGCAGACCGAGCGAGCGGCGCCGGAGGCAGGCGGCGGTGATCCCACGGCGAAGAGTTGGGATTGGAATAGTCCCTACTGGCGAAAGCTCGGCGCCCCTTGGGGAGGCACTCATGCGTCGGCGCCCGATGTGGGACGATTTCTGGCCGAGTTCCTGGACGAGCGTGGAGCGGCCGTGAAACCCGCTACGGCGCGCCGTATGGTTGCCAATCACAACCCGGCAGGCTTCGTCTCTCGTGGACTTGGGTTCGCCGTGGGTTCCTCGATTGCCAGTCCTGGTTGTAGTCAAACGACTTTTGGACACACCGGCTCGACAGGGACGATTGCTTGGGCCGACCCGTCGACGCGTACGATTTGTGTAGTACTTACTTCGCTGCCGGCACAAGCGGTGAAGCCCCATCCGCGAGACCTTGCGGCCGCTCGCATTGCGGCAGCGACGTGACCCTTATGTCGAAAAGTGAAGATGAGCCGTCCGACTCAACGGCAACTCCGTCGTCGAACGCCGCTGAAAATGTCGAGTCATCGCCAGCCGGTGATTCGAGCGGCCTGGGCAAGCAACCCGTATTGAAGCCGTTGCCGTATCACGTTGAGCTGCGCGATTGGCTCAAGGGGGAGGAGCCCGATCTTTGGCATTGGTTTTCGCGTGGGGAGAGGCGGGTCGCCGAAGTCGAGGCTCAACGATTTGAGCTATTGAAGTCGACTTATCGAGTCGATCGCAAGTCGCAGTCTCGCTTGTACGATGCCGCCGACGAAGTGGCACGCAAGCTGGGGATTGGCGCGGAGATCTCGATTTATCAGGCCCAAAGTCCTCTCGGACTGAACGCGTCGCTGGTCTACCTGCCGGGGGAACCGCATGTCGTCCTGCATGGTCCGATTGGAGAACAATTAGGCGACAGCGAGTTGCGAGGGGTGTTGGGTCACGAGTTCACGCATTTCCTGTTGTTCGAGGATTGGGGCGGTGAATTCTGGACGACACGACGAATCCTCGAGTCATGGGATGCTATGGCCAGTCCTCATCCCGCTCACGTTGCGACTCTCCGTTTGTGGCGACTGTACGATGAGATACTCTGCGATCGGGGCGCCTATCACGTCACGGGCGATGTCAACGTGGCGGTTTCAATGTTGGTGAAGGTGTTGACGGGAGTGCGCGAGGTAAACGCCGAAGCTTACTTGCGGCAGGCCGATGAGATTTTCGCGGCTGGTCCCACATCGTCCGCGGGCTACGATCATCCCGAAGCATTCATTCGCGCGCGAGCTCTACGGATGTGGGCAGAAGTGGGCGACGAGTCGAATGGAGCCATCGCGTCGATGATCGAAGGGCAGCCGCAACTCGATTCGCTTTGCCTGCTCGAACAACGACGCCTGCAAGTCGCCACCAGACGCTTGATCGATCGAATATTTCAGTACAAGTGGTTTCAAAGTGACGCGACGTTGGCTCACTCGCGTTTGTACTTTCCCGACTACATTTCGCCTTCGCCTGGCGCCAAGGATTCCTTGGCCAATGCCCTTCGGGTAACGCCGGAGAGTGTGGGAGATTACTTCCTGTTCGTTCTGCTCGATTTTGTCGCGGCCGATCGTGATCTCGACGAGCCCGCGTTGGCCGCGGCGCTGGTTATCGCCGACGAGCTCGATCTGAAAGCGAGATTCATCGAACTGGCCCGGCGCGAATTGAAACTCCGCAAGACGCAACTTGACCGCATTGATCAAAACCGCGAAGCCTTGCTGACCCAGGCGACATCGTCTTCGGAGGAGGCGGCGAAGTGAATCTTCAGGAATATCTGCGCTCGGATCGAGTTCGCGAGGGATTCGCGACGGATGACGTGCTGGCGAGCTTTCTGCCATTAGCGAGGGAAACTCTGCAAGCACACGCGACGGGGCTGGTCGCGCCGTTTGAAGGAATCGAGTGTTTGAATTTGGCTGGACCTCGAATCTGGTTCGAGGAGGCGAATCGCCGACAGCCTCGGGATGCGGCCGAACAAGTCAAACGAATCGAAGCGACAAGTCTGGCGAGTGTCGAGGTCATGGAGGAACGACGCCGGACGGCTGAATCAGAGGAAGAAGGGCAACGGCTAGCTCGCCTGGAAATCGGTGCGCGAGGTGAACCAATTACGCGGCCTGTTTTCTTAGCGGGATACGTCGCCTGGGAACATGAATTAGGGCATCACGATCCCCTGACGGACATCTATTGTCTCGGCTTGATTCTCGCCAGTCTTGCCTGCGGGCTCGATCTTACGGAACCAAGCGAGCTGGAGCAGTTCGTCGAGCATCGACGGAATCTGTTTGCGTTACGGAGCGATCTGCATCCCGCGTTGGCACGCATCATTCTTGACATGACGGAACTTGATCGTCGTCGACGAGTTCAAGATCTCGCCGGTGTGATCCATGGTCTCGAGAACTATCGCGACCAGCGAGTGACCTTTGAAATCGATCTCGCTCGCATTCCCGGATTCTCGACTCGCGACCGAACTTCACGCCGTCAGGTCATTCTCTCCAAGCTCAGGGATCGACTGTTTGATCTCACTCGGCGGAATTCGCTGTTGCACTTCCGAGCAACCGCGCGCAGCATCAATCTGACGCAGGCCTCGATCCCGCTGGTGGTTGACTGGCGGAACATTCGCGAGGATCAGATTCTATTTGCGAGCGACACGCTTTGCCGTCGGTTAGCCGACGGGGCGCCCTTGCCGCTGAACAAGTATCTCAATTTTGCCGAGATGGTGTATTTGCCGCCGAGCCTCGACCGAATCATCATCGACTCGCGTCGCGATCTGCAAGAGTATGGCTTTGCTCAGTTGCGATTGGTGCTGTGCTTTCTCTCCTGGACTAACTTGAAAGAGAAGCCGATCGAGCGGTTCGAGTCGCCGCTCGTGTTGCTCCCCGTGCGACTCACGAAGACGAAAGGTGTGCGCGATTCTTACTCGCTGGAGGCGCTCGCTCCAGAGGCCGAGATCAATCCCGTCTTGCGGCACCAGTTCAAGCAACTTTATGGAATCGAGTTGCCGGAAACGATTGACTTGAGCGCTGTCGATCTTGCCAAACTTCATCAAGTGTTGGAAGCCAAAATTCGGGCGAGCGAGGCAGCGGTCTCGCTACAGCGAATCAATCGCCCACGAATCGACTTGATCCATGAGCGAGCGAAGCGACGAGTCGACCAGTATCGTCGCACCGCGCGCCTCTCGGGACGAGGCGTCCGCAGTTACCTCGAACTCGACTACAGTTACGATCCCGCGAATTTTCATCCACTAGGCGTGAAGCTCTTCTCGCGCCTGGTGACGACGCCATCGAGTCTGCTGAGGGAGATCGTGGAAGAGCGTCCCCGACCACGCTCGTATATGGCCTCGGCGAGTGATACTCCCGACGAATCGGTGAAGGAACGTACTTTCTTTCAGTTGCGGGAAGCCGGGGAAGAGAATCCCTATCTTTGGAGCTTCGATGAGTGTTCGGTGACGATTGCCAATTTTCACTATCGTCGCATGTCCTTGGTGCGTGACTACGAGGCCGTCATCGATCGCGATCTTGTAAATCCCGCTTTTGATGCGACGTTCTCCTTGGAACCTCGATCTCTGAATCGATCGCTGATTGATGTACCGCCGCTCGAAGATCGCTATGAAGTGGTGCCTTGCGATCCCACGCAGTCCTTGGCCATCGCGGAAGCTCGTCACGGTGCGAACGGCATCATCCAAGGACCGCCGGGGACGGGAAAGTCCCAGACGATCACGAATCTGATCGCCGATTTTGTCGCTCGCGGTCAGCGTGTCTTGTTTGTATGCGAGAAGCGGGCGGCGATCGATGTCGTCTACGCTCGCCTCAAGCAAGCGGGCCTCGGCACGCTCGCCTGTCTCATCCATGATTCGCAAGCCGACAAACGTGAATTCGTCCAAGATCTGAAGACGACCTATGAGGCGTTTTCCGACGAGCGGGTCGACCGCCAAGAGAAGTCGTTAGCCAAGGACCGCGCTCGGTTATTGGAACGCTTGAATGACAGCCTCAACCCGCTCGAGGAATTCGACAGGTTGATGCGCGAAACGCCCGAGGAATTCGGCGAACCAGTGCGCGATTTCCTGGAACGTCGATTGTCGATCGTGGAAGAATGCCCGACGGTAATTCCTGAAGTAGCCGAGCGACTCCCCTCTTTCTCCGAGTGGAATCAACGTCCAGAGACGTTGGCTGCGATTCGACAACTACTGGGGGATTTGACAACAGACGGCGTCTGGGCGCGTCATCCCTTGCGATTGCTCGCACCCAGCGTCTCGCGGCAGAATCGCCCGATTGAGTGGGTAGTCAGTGCGGCTCGCGAATCCTTGGAGATGTTGGCAGAGCTTGAACAACTGCTCGCGCCGTGCCAGGTAGAAGCCGAGGCCAAGCAGTCCCCGGAACGTCTTTCACACTTGCTCGCTTACCTGCACGGCGTTCAGCGACTGGCGAAGTCGGGCAATCTTTCATTGGCCGATCCTCGGTCAGCGAAATCCTTGAAGTTTGCCGAGGCGGCGGCTGCCTTCGAGAGACGCGAAGCTGCTTTCCAGGCGGCTCGTGCGGAGAATCATCGCTGGCGAATGAAACTATCGCCCACCGATACGATTGCGGCCTTGGAGCAAGCCAAGCAGTTTGCAATCCGTTCGATGCCGTGGCTGTCGCTGGGGTGGTGGCGCTTGAGAAGCGTCATGAATCGCGCTTTCGATTTCCATGCGTCAGCCATTCGGCCCACGTGGACGCAGGCACTCGAATCGCTATCGCGGGAACATGCTGCCGAAGCGGCCTTGAATCAGGAATCGCTGCAATTCTGTCAGAGCTTTCGCTGGGAAGAGTCGGTCGATGATCTTGCTCGCGCGACGCAGCAAGTTGTGCAAGCTTTGTCCCAGGCGCCTCGCTGGCTCAAGCAACTCCATGTCCGTTTGATGGAGGAAGATGAGCGGAGTGCACAAGCAATCGTGGAAAATGGGTTGGCCTGTGAATCGGTGAACCGTCAGTTGCATGAGTGCATGGATCGTTTCGCCACCGGCTATCGAGAACTGAGTTGGTCAACGTTACAAGCCGAGTTGCGAGGAATCGTACAGCGATCGGACCAAATTCCTCGCGCACTAACGCTCGTCGCGGAACTCGACAAAGTGACTGAGCAAGTTCGGGCGACAATTCAGCAACAACCCTGGACGATTGGGCAGGCAACGGCGGCGATCGTCGCGACTGGTTGGGATCGTTGGTTGCAAGAGCATCCGCAGTTGTCGCGTATCAATCTCGCGACTCGCAACCTGCACGTCGGAAATCTCGCGGAGATCTACGATCGTTGGCTCGAGTCCAACGCCGGTGAAGTGATGACTCGAGCGCGACGTCGTTTTCTCGAGAACGTGCGTCTGGCGAGCGCCGCGATTGCGGGGCTGACCGCGGAACAACGGGAATTCAAGCGTCGGTACACTCAGGGACGCCGAATTCTGGAGAATGAGTTCGGCAAGTCGATGCGTTTTAAGTCGATCCGAGAACTTGTCGACGGCGACTCCGGCGTCGTGGTGCGTGATCTCAAGCCCGTGTGGCTGATGAGTCCGCTGAGCGTGTCGGACGCGTTGCCGCTGAGTAGCGATTTTTTCGACGTGGTGATGTTCGACGAAGCCAGCCAGGTGACATTGGAGGACGCGGCGCCCACGTTGTTCCGCGGACGACAGGTGATCGTCGTGGGCGATGAGATGCAGTTGCCGCCTACTGATTTCTTCTCGTCGAAAACGCCGGAGGAAGAAAATGAAGACGAGGCGGTGGTGATCGAAAGCGGCGAGTCGGTGCGATACGATTTACGGAGCGATAGTTTTCTCAGTCACGCCGGCCGAAATCTCGCGTCGACCATGCTGGGGTGGCATTATCGCAGTCGCAGCGAGTCGCTGATTAGTTTTTCAAATTGGGCCTTCTATGACGGGCGCTTGTTGACGGCGCCCGACTGTCGTCTGCCCGTTTCCGTTTCGTCTTCGATAGCGAATGCGGCGAGCGAGCCAGTGGAGTCGCCGATTGCGGACGAGCGGCGAGTTTCGGGATTCCTTCACCTGCTGGACCGTCCCTTGTCATTTCATCATGTCGCTGAGGGAGTTTACCAGGATCGGCGAAATCGTGCGGAAGCGGAGTATATTGCCCAGCTGGTGCGCAACTTGTTGCGTGAAGGTAAAGGACTCAGCATCGCCATCATCGCGTTCTCGGAGGCGCAGCAAGACGAGATTGAGTCGGCGTTGCGACGTCTTGCGGAGGAAGACGACGAGTTTCGACGGCGTTACGAGGAGGAGATCCAGCGTGAGGTCGATGGACAATTCGTTGGGCTGTTGGTGAAGAACCTCGAGAACATCCAGGGGGACGAACGCGATGTGGTCATTTTGAGCGTCTGCTACGGCCCGGGGCCGAATGGCAAGATGCTGATGAATTTTGGGCCGATCAATAAGACGGGCGGAGAGAAGCGTTTGAACGTAGCCTTCTCGCGGGCTAAGCAGTTCATGGCCGTTGTTTCGTCGATCGATCACACTCGTATCACCAACGAGTTCAATGTGGGGGCGAATTGCTTACGGAACTACCTCCGCTATGCGGAGGCGATGTCGCGAGGGGATCTCGATACGGCTCGACGCGTGTTGGACGGCTTGCCTCGTTGGCGTGAAGATGCTTCGGAATTGCTGGAACGGCCGCAAGGGATCGTGGCGGAACTGTTGCGAGACAGATTGGTCTCGCGTGGATTGATTGTCGAGCAGGGAGTGGGGCAGTCGCATTTTCAGGTCCATTTGGCGGTGCGTCGCCCAGGCCGAGAAAAGCATGAGGTCGGGATACTGGTCGATGGAATGGCCGACTACGAACAGTCGTCGCCGATGGAACGAGAGTTTCTGCGGCCAAGATTGCTGCGAGTATTTGGTTGGCGAGTGCTCACGATTACCGCGAAAGACTGGCTCGACTCGCCCGACGATGTCGTGAACGCCGTCATGACTGAATTGACGTGAGGAGCTCTGTAAGAATTCGGCCGCGACTAATCGGCAGCGGACGACCCTGTTGGTCGTGCAGGATAGTGTCTGGCGGAAAGCCGAGACAATGAAAGACGGTCGCCAAATAATCGCAGGGACGAACGGCCGATGTCACCGGATCCGCGGCGTGCTTATCGGTGGCGCCTAGGACCATTCCGCCACGGATGCCGCCACCCGCGAGCGCGATCGAGAACGCTCGTCCCCAATGATCACGACCTGCTTTGGCATTGAACTTTGGGGTGTGTCCAAATTCCGCGACCCAACAGACGAGCGTTTCGTCCAGCAAGCCACGCTCGGCGAGATCGTCGAGCAATGCGGTATAGGTCTGATCCATGACCGGCAGGAGCCAGCCCTTGATGCTCTCGCTGTGCTTTTCGTGAGTATCCCAGCCGCCGCCGTTGGGCTTGTCCTTCATGATCGAAGTCCAATTGACTTGAACCAAGGACACGCCCGCCTCGACCAAGCGTCGAGCAAGTAGAACGCTTTGACCGAATTTGTGGCGGCCATAACGCTCACGAAGCTTGTCGTTCTCGCGAGCCAAGTCGAAAGCCGTGCGAGCCGCTCCGCCCGCGACCAAGTCGATCGCCTGACGCTGGAAACTCGAGTACTCCGTCACGGCCGCGCTGCGTTCGAATCGATCCGCCTGTTGGTTCAGTTGATCGAGCAAGGAACGCCGAAGTTCGACGCGAGCCGGATCGAGGCCAGGGGGGAATTGGCCTCCGGGAACGGTGAAGTCGGCCGCCGATGGGTCGCATTCCAAGAACCATGGGTCATGCTGGCGTCCCAAGAAACCTGCGTCGGTGCCAGGCCAAGGGTCCTGACCATTGTTGTTGGCCATCTTGCGTGGAAGCGAGATTGAAGCCGGGAGTCCTCCTCGCGGCGGCCTCAACGCTTGTACGATCGCGTTGTACGAAGGCCAATCGTTGGGGCGACCGGGCTTGGCGTTCTCGCGATGCAAGGGAGCATGCGGGATCCCCGTCAACATCTGATAGCCGCTCGTCGAGTGGGCGTTGTCTCCCGTGACCATCGAGCGGATAACGGCAATACGGTCCGTTCGCTGGGCAGTGAGGGGGATCAGTTCGCCGACATTCAGTCCGGGCGTGCGAGTGGCGATCGTGCCATAGGCCCCCCGAATCTCGGCAGGCGCGTCGGGCTTGGGATCCCAAGACTCGTGGTGAGGAATCCCGCCCGAATTGAAGAGCACAATGACCGACTTAGCTCGCCCTAATCCCGGCTCGCGCTCGGCGGAGGCGCCTCTCGCCGCGGAATTCTGGCGTTGAGCGAGCAGGGTCGGAAGTGTCAGCCCGCCAAGCGCTACGCCGCCAATTCGCATCCACTCGCGTCGGTCGACGCCGTCACACAAACGTGGGCCGCGTTGAAACAATTTCAGCATGGCGAACGAGCCTCGGATAAGGCGGGAGGTTGGTAGGTGCGGCAAGCGGATACTCTATCGATAACCGACTTGAGGACTCATTGCAAGTTGAGTATCGGTCAAGACTTTTGGCTTGCTTGACACTCTCCCGCGGAAGCCCCCATAATTGCGCTGTCGGGTATGGATGCCTGCTATTTTGTTGCGGAGCAAGAAATAGAGTTTTCTCTACGGAGTGCGGGGCTCCAAACGCGGTCTCCGCGGGATTGAGCGACGGACTGGAAGTCCGTCGTACAATTGTCTATGCAGTGGACCACATTTTCGTGGATGGGACAAAGCACTCGTCTCCGTCATTGCCAGAGAATACATCTCGATGATTGTGGCTGTTGTTCCCGTTCTTGTCGGCCCGCTGCAAACGCTCATCGCGCTCGCCCCCGTCATTTTTCTCGCCATGATGGCCGCCCTCATGGTGTTGTTTTCACCGCGTGGGGCGCGAGCCATTCTGCGGTTTCTCGGGCGTCAGCCGATTCTCTTGGGACTTCTGGCGGTAACGATCGCAATATTCTGGTCGGGCTACCCGTCTCGAGCTGTTTCGTGGGCCTATCAGGCGATGTTCGGTAACGAGTCGCGGCAGGTTGAAACGGCCTTGGCGAGCGTTATCAATGCGCCGCGTGGAACGGCTTGGACGGATGGAGAATTCGGTGGGTGCGTAGATGACCATGCTTGGCCATCGAGCGGCCGAATCACGTGGTCGGAGTCGCTGGGGGGCGCCGCGAACTCGCGAGTCGCAACGCCGGTATGCCAAGGGAGTTTCCTCGTAGCCGCACGACTCGACTCGGACCAGATGACGCTGGTCGTTTTCGATCTTGAAGATCCCTCACAGCCCCGACGACGAGGCGAACTTGCCCTGGATGGCTCTCTGCTGCATCTGCCATTGCTGGTGTCGGGAAAGGCGGTTTTGTTGAGCCGCGTGGGAGCTGGGATGCAAGCCGTCGGCATTGATCTGAAGTCGATGCGTGAACTCTGGCGACTTGAGTTGCCCTGGGACGAGGGGGACCTGCCGCTCCGTTGTGTCACGGAACGTAATTGCATTTTTGGCCTGAGACAAGACAGGCTGCTCGCGATCGACGGTCTGTCGGGCGAGCTACTCCATCAACGCCGCTTGCTCCAGGATCGAGAAGCAACAGTGACTAACGATGCGTCTCAAGAAGTGAAGCGTGACTCGTACTCGTTGGCTGTAGCCGATGGCATCTTGGCCGTCGGTTGCGATCGTCGTTGGTGGCTGGTGGATGCCATGTCAGGGCGAGAGTTGAGTCAAGGCCAGGCGCCACATGAGATTCGGAGTGTTCAGCCGGCTGGCGGTTATTTTCGCTTCGCGAACACTCAGCAGGTCTCGCTGATTGATCCAGTCCAAGGGCTCGTCACTCGCCTGTGGAGCGGTAGGCCGGATCGTCGTCAGCTTGACTTGGGAGCGGCCATGCTCAGCTTCTCCGACATGGAGAAAGACCTTCGCATTCTCTCCGCGAAAGACGGCGTCGAGTTGTTGCACGTTACGGGATTGTCGCGGGTTTTGACGCCCGTGATCGGTGGTGATCAAGTGCTCTTGCCAATGGCTGACTCAATGCATCGCTGCTCACTGAAACAGAGAGAGGTCTCGGAGTGGTTTCGTTGGGGCGGTGCCGAAGATGCGCCCGCGACGATGTTGCGCATGTCGCAAGGGCGCCTGTACTACGGAACCAAAGACCGGCGAATCATCGCTGTTGCGGGAGCAGATCGCTGATGGTCGGTCGCCAGCCGTTGGTATTCGATTTTTGGCCGGGAGGAGCCGCGGGAGACCCGGCTCGCACTGATCTCTTGGGCGGTAAAGGGGCGAGCTTGGCCTCGCTGAGCCGCGCGGGTTTCCCCGTCCCTGCGGGCTTCACGCTTTCGACCGAGTGTTGCGACTACTACCAGCGTCACGAGAGAAGACCGCCTGATCTAGAAACGCAAGTTGCCGCCGCACTCGAGCGATTAGAGGCTCGAGTGGCGGCTCGGTTCGCGGCCGGTGCGTCGCCATTGCTGTTGGCCGTAAGGTCTGGGGCTCAGGCGTCCATGCCCGGAATGATGGATACCGTGCTGAATGTGGGGATGCATCCCGGTTTGATCAATGCCTTCGCTTCTCCGCGAGAGTTTTGGGTTTGCTACGCCAGCCACCTGCGAATGTTGTTCGCGTCGATCGGCGGCACGGAGGCAGAAAAGTGGCTCGCCACGACTCGCAGCGAGAAAGAATGCGGATCCTGGGACGTCGCGACGGCGCAAGCAGCCTGTCTCAGGCTACTCGATGCGTGGGAACCATGCACTGGGAAGCCGCTGCCCGAAGATCCACTTCGGCGATTATGGTTGGCGATCGACGCCGTAATGCGTTCATGGAAC
This sequence comes from Pirellulales bacterium, assembly GCA_046349915.1. Lineage (GTDB taxonomy): Bacteria > Planctomycetota > Planctomycetia > Pirellulales > Pirellulaceae > CAIXSC01. Next base: position 302,148 of record JAXMBL010000007.1, read on the forward strand.
AGTCCTCGAGCGTTGGCGTTCCGAAGGCGACAGCCTGCTAGCGCTGGGCAGGGCACCGCAGTGAACGTGCAAGCCATGTTTCAGGCGGAAAGAGCCGGGGTTTTATTTACGCGTAATCCGCATGCACCTGCGCACGACGAGAGCATTATAGAAGCAGGCTGGGGGCTCGGAGATTCCGTGGTGTCTGGCCGCGTCACTCCCGATCGCTACGTATGGGATTACCGATCACGCAAACTACTCGCCGCGACGCCGGGAGATAGACCCGATTCACGAGTTGCATGGACCGAGCAGAAAGTCATCGAGTTGGGTGATTGGGGACAGCGCGTTGAACAGCATTTTAGTTATCCATGTGATGTTGAGTGGGCCTGGGCGAATGGACAATTTGCGATACTGCAAGCCCGCCCCATCCAGGGCTGGGAAGTCGCTCGTGAGGTCCCAGGGCAGCGCGAGGCAGAGATTGAGCGATTGCAAAGATTGGCTGGCGCGGAACGAGTCGTCTGGGTCGCTCATAATCTGAGCGAAACGCTGCCCGATGCGACTCCATTCACCGCCCAACTCATGCAACGTTGGCTGAGTGCTCGCGGCGGTTTGGGGCGACTTTATTCGATCCTGGGTTTCGAGCCCGCCGATAGTGACAAGTCGATTCTTGAGTGGATCGCCGGCCGACCTTATGTCGATCCTCGTCGCCAAGCAAGCCTGTTTTTTGGTAACTTTCCGTTCATTTATGATCCCGATGAGTTGGTTGCTCGACGAGAGATTCTGGAAAGACCACCCGGCCATTGGAACATGGACCAGATCGATCCATGGCTATTCGCTCGGCTACCAAAACTTGCCGTGATCTTCTGGCGAATCTCACGCACCGTGCGGCGACTCAAGCACGAGGCGATTGCGCGATTCGAACAACGAGTTGCTCAAGCCGCGACGACCTTTCTGGATCGATGTCAGGCGCAAGAGTTGCCGACCCTCTCGGATGCTCAATTGTGGGACGAATGGCTGATTCGTCGCGATTTCGTTTTGGGCGAGCTTGCGGCGGAGTCGATGTTGCCGGGCTATCTCGGGGGACTTGCCTTCGTGCGACTTGATGCCCAGTTACGTCAGATCTTCGGGGACGAACAAGGTATCGCGATTCGCTCTCGACTGACTGCTGGTTTACTGGACGACATTGCCGTCGCCCCTGGTCGAATGCTAGAGCAAGTGGCTCGCGGCGAGGAGACTCTTGCCGCATTCCTTGAACGTTTTGGACATCGTTGCGTGGGTGAAATGGAACTGTCGCGACCGCGCTGGCGTGAAGATTCGACCTACCTGTTTCAGCGAATTGAGCACCTTCAACGCCGCCATGCTCGTGGAGAAGCGTCGCCGGCCTCCAGTCATGCCGCGCAAGTCGCGGTTCGTCACGAGGCGGAAGGGGGATTGCCAGACCTGCTCGCCCAACGGGGCGCGTCGTCTCTCTACGAAAACTTGTGCGACGAATTGCATGAGGCGCGGATGCTTCTCCCGTATCGCGAACTGGGCAAGTATCATTGGCTACGCGGGTACGCCGTTTTGAGGAACATCTCGGAGGAGTGGGCGCGACGCTGGGGACTCGGCGCTGATCTTTATCATTTGACTGAAGCGGAGATCGAAGAGTTCTCACTGCGACGCGAGGAAATCCTCGCGCAAGTGCCACGACGTCGTTGGCAGTGGCAAGCACGAAAATTGCTCGCCTTCCCCGAACTTATCGACTCACGGCAACTGTCTAATCTTGTTTCCGACCAAGGCGACTCAATGAAGGCACTGATTCGCGGCGAGCGTTCCGCAGCTCGTGGTGAAGTGATGATGCCAGATGCTGAGAGACAAGAGGTGTTTGCCTGGCCTGCTCGCCCATTGTCCGCGGGATCGGCGGAAGGGATTGCAGTGCATGTCACGGATCCGCAGGAAGTGGACGAACTACCTCACCATTGTGTGTTGGTTTGTCCCAGTACGGATCCCGCCTGGACGCCGCTGTTCGTGCACCTGCGTGGATTGATTGTGGAACGAGGAGGCGATTTGTCGCATGGCGCCATTGTCGCGCGTGATATGGGGATTCCGGCGGTCGCTTGCGAACATGCGTTAATGAGGATACCTCGTGGCGTGCGAGTGCGACTTGATGGAACGAATGGGCGAGTGGAGATTGTGGAGTCCCCCACATGATGTTGGCATGGACCTTTTCCATTCATCCGGCGATCTTATCCGCGATGGATTTCGCGTTAGGCTGGTCGCTGGAGCTCCCGCGCGATGTCACGTTAGTGCTGCTCGTGCTGGCGACTATCTCGCTCACCGTGATTGCTCGTCGTTTTTTCACCGACCAAGATCGGTTGCGACGATGTCGGCACGATCTGAAGCGACTCTCCGAACTCATTCGTCAGGCGAAACAGTCGGGAGATCAACAAGAACGACACCGACTCGTGCAAACAGACTTGCAGGTCAGGTGGATTCAATTCATGGCTGATTTGCGCGTGTTGCTGGTGGTGATCGTTCCCATCGGCGGGCTCGTAATTTGGGCTTCGGAACGGATTGCCTATCTTCCCTTGGTCGTGGGAGAACCGATCGAATTCCGGTTGTCGACTCCATCCGCTTCGTTAGAAAGACGAGCGCACTTGGTTCCGGCGGATGAACTGTCAACGAATTCAGGTTGGGTCGCATGGGTCGTGAGCGACCCTGATGATGCGGACCGAGGCAGGGCGGTATGGCAATTCCAGGTAGATCAGATTCCTCGCGAGCAACCCTTGATACTGGAAGTGTGCCATGCAGGGGAGCGGGCTTGGCATCCACTTCGCGTCGGTGACGGGAGGTATGAACCCCTAAACCAACGTCACGACAGCAAGGCTATTCTCGAGACATTGGTGGTATTGGAAGAGTACCGTTTTCTAGGCCTCATTCCCGGGTGGCCGCAGATAGGACTCGCCCCCTGGATGGTCAGCTATTTGATTGGCTGTATCGTGCTGACGCCCCTAGGAAAACGGCTTTGTGGAGTAGCTTAGCGCTGAGTCGTCTCTTGTACGACGGACTTCGAGTCCGTCGCTCCGTCTGTACGACGGACTTCTAGTCCGTCGAACTGGTCAGTAGAGTGGCGCATTCAGCCCATCATGCCGCCCACGACGCGGATTGGCTGGCGGCGATGGGCGCTCGCCGGCCACGCGGCTAACCGCTCGCGAAGCGAGCGGGCTACATCATACGACGGACTTCCAGTCCGTCGAGCGGCCATCCTGGAGTAAGCGTGGCTGGAACACGGGATTGGGCAGCGAGAGTTCCATGTGAATCAACAGGGTAACTCAATCCGTCGAATCCAATATTCCAACCACGCTCACCCAGGAGTGGTTCTGTTGGTCGTTTCATCGTCCAACCGTTTACGCCGCGGGAGCCGGGTCGACCTCGGCCGCCAACCGGAGTCGCGCGACGTGCAGACGTCGCTTGATGGTCCCCAACGGCGCATCGAACGCCTCGGACATCTCGATCAACGAGCGACCCTGGACGTAGAACGCGACCAGAGTTTCTCGGTCAAGCTCCTTGAGGCGATCTAGTCCCTCCCGCAGCAACTCACGCCGCTCGGCGTGCAGGATTTCGTCGAGTGGCGAGTCGGGCTCGCGACCCTCGACATCCAGCACTTCGGGCGAAGCGGTCGCGACGGGCGACTTGCGGACCATCGCGTTGATCGCCAACCGGTTAGCGATCGAGCGCAACCAGCCGACGAACGCCTCCGGCTCGCGGAGATGCGGCAACTTGCGGAGCGCCTGGACGAACACGTCCTGGCAAAGCTCCTGGGCTTCCGCCTCCGACCGAGCTCGCCGCCGGCAGACGGCGAGCACGGGTCGCTGGAAGCGTTGGAACAACTGACCGAACGCTTCCCGGTCACCCGCTTGAGCAGCTCGGACGAGCTGAACAACCGTGAGCGCAGACTCTTCTTCCTGAATCGTAACCATGACTGTGTTCTCTCTGATCTGACGGGGATATGCGGGGAAACGCTCGCCGTACCAACCTCCGCAGCGCGAGCGACGGAGCGAGCCGGGCGTGGTCATGGCAACCGCCAGTTCCTGCGGCGCGACGAGCAATGCTCGACCCGCGCCGGGTGACCTGGCTGGCGTTGCTTCCCGAGTTTTCGAGGCGTGCGATCGGCGTTAGCCGAATCGTTTGCCGAACCCTCGAGTGCCCACCTCGCCGAGGACGCCCAGGACGCCATGCGGGGCGCGTCGGGTTGGGTTGCCCAACCGTTTCGCACCTGTATGGCGTGCCGCGCACGAGCCTGTATGGCGTGCCGCGCACGATGGCGATTGCGAGCCGGCAAACGCCGGACTCATCCCGGCATCCGCCGAGCGCATCCCGGCTAATGCCGTTTCGCTCCTACTCGCTGCTGCGTGCCGTGCTGCTGAACGCAGCGACAGCGCGCAATAAGCGAGTGAATGCGAAGCGGAATACGCCGATCGCCATCCCTTGAAGCACCCCGCTTCAAGAAAACGTGGAGCCTCAAGGTCTACCGGACGCGAATCGCGTCCCGACATGGCGCAACGCTTCATGGAGCAACGCGTTTCGAGATTGCGGATCACGCGTACGATGGCCTGGTTTCCGACCTGTACGTTGACGTTCGCAATGGCGTTGACATGGTTACGCATGGTAGACCCCCCTGCGTGGCTCCACGCAGAATGAGAGAGAACCTAACTTTTGTTTCCGGGAATCACTTCCCGACGATGAACATGATCCTATCCACTTGTCCAGTTCCCGACAAGAAACTGACTTCCCCCCGCAATGTACTCGCGAAAAGAATCGCTTAGCGGCAGTTTCTTTCGAAAAAATGTCCAAAAAAGTAGCAACATCAAGTTCGACTGACACCCTGGCTCGACTTTCCACCGAGCCGTGTATGTGTGGGGGGACAGGGGAATCACGAGAGAGGTTCGCGAGGTTCGTGTCTTTTTTGGGGAAATTCGCGAATCGCGGGAAAAAGGGCCAGTTCGGATCTCTGTACGACGGAATTCCAGTCCGTTGATTGTGGCAAGGCAGAGCGGTATTCCAGACTGTCTGCTGGTCGCGATGGTTACGAATGTCGATCGACGGACTGGATGTCCGTCGTACGGTGGTAGCCCGCTCACTTCGTGAGCGGTTAGCCGCGTGGCCGGCGAGCGCCCATCGCCGTCAGCCAATTCGCATTGTGGGCCGAGAGATGCGAAAAAACGCCGCTCGACGCACCGGATCGACGGACTGGAAGTCCGTCGTACGGTAGTAGCCCGCTCACTTCGTGAGCGGTTAGCCGCGTGGCCAGCGAGCGCCCATCGCCGCCAGCCAATTCGCATTGTGGGCCGAGAGATGCGAAAAAACGCCGCTCGACGCACCGGATCGACGGACTGGAAGTCCGTCGTACAAATACACAAAAAGTCGCCTGAATTGCCTCAGTTCCCCCAATTGACGAATTTTCTGGGCGGAAAGTGACGCCGGCGGCTTCACGAATACCGCCTATCGCGACTCCTAAAGACCTATCAGCGGCAAACTTGAGTCAATCCGCTGGAAATCTCACGGAATTCACCTTGCCGGTCTGTGAGCATTCTTGTATTCCTTCCCGGCCCACTGACCTGCCAGCGCCCAAGTCACGTAACAAAGGATGGTTTTTCCATCGTGCGACCGTGTCTGAGGCTGCTGGCAAGTCACTTGTTGCATGGATGCAAGGCGAAACTTGATAGGGACTTCGAAGGCATGATGCCAAAATCGTACGCCCTGGTGCTCGTGGTGCTCGCCACTTCCGCGTTCTCACCGGCCTCCCCGTCGTGGGCACAGGAAGGTGGCTTCACTCCCTATAACCCGGCGGTTTCGTCAGGCGAACCGGCCAATGGGCCCGCGACTCCGCCCGTAACTCCGCTTCCGCCACAAGCCGGTGGTTTACAGGGGCCAAGCTACGGTAATCCTGGCTACGGTAATCCAGGTTTCATGGGACCTGGGAACGCACCACCGACGGCTGGTCTCCCGGGGCCTCCCCCCACCCCCGGCGCCACCGGCGCCATGGTGGTTGATGTCTTGGTGCAGGGATACAAGAAGACTCCCGCGAGCAAAGTCAATTCCTATCTCCGCACTCGCAAAGGGCGTGAATTCGACCCGCAACTGGTGCAGGGAGACGTGCGACGACTCACTCAATCCGGATTGTTTCGCGACGTGCGGACCTTTACCGACAACGTGCCAGGCGGAGTCGTGGTGCGCTTCGAAGTCTTTGAGCGGCCGAGCATTGGCTACGTCCGATTCATTGGCAATCGCGGCATCCGCGACAAAACGCTCATCAAGGAAGCCGAACTGAAGGTGGGCGAATCGCTCAACCAGTACTCGGTCGAAGAGGGGCGCCGCAAAATCCAAGAACACTACCGCTCGAAGGGCTACCCCAAAGCCGACGTCTCCATCTTGGAAGGGAACAAGCCAACCGACGAAGGAGTGGTCTACGTCGTCAACGAAGGCATGCTCGAACGCATCTCGTCGGTTGAGTTCGTCGGGAACACCATCGCGTCCGATGAACGCTTGAAGACGCAGGTCGAGTCGAAGCCGGGATTCTTGTGGTACTTCTTCCGCGGCAAGGTCGATCGCGAAAAGATCGATGCCGACATCGAAAAATTGACCGCTTACTACCGCAGTCTGGGATACTTCCGAGCTCGCATCGGACGAGAACTTGAGTTCGACGACTCGGGGCGTTGGCTAACGCTGCGATTCGTGATCGACGAGGGGCCTCGCTATGTCATCCGCAACGTCTCGGTTGTCGGCAACCAGAAGTTCGGAACCGACTCGCTCATGCAGCAACTCGACATGAAGCCGGGCGAGTTCTTCAACCAGGCGAAGATGAATCGAGACTTGACGTCGCTGCGAGATGCCTATGGCAGCCAGGGGCACATCTTCGCGGATGTGCAGGCCGACCCGCGGTTCTTAGAGGAACCGGGCGAGTTGGATCTGGTGTATCGCATCCAGGAAGGGGACGTGTTTCGCGTCGGCAAAATCGACGTCAACATCGACGGTGAATTCCCTCACACTCGACAGAGCGTAGTGATGAATCGAATTTCGTTGCGACCCGGCGACATTTTGGATGTACGCGAATTGCGTCGCAGCGAGCAGCGATTGAAGGCCTCGCAGCTATTCGAAGTAGACCCCTCGAAGGGGGCTCCGCCGCAGTTAGTGGTTGTTCCCCCAGATCTTCTGGGCGCCGGCACGTCGGTGGTGGATAAGCCCAAGCCTCGCTCGGGTTCACGCTCCTATCGAGGCCAATCCCCGTAGTTCAGTCGTAACGATCGGAAGCACAATCTAGCCACGCAGCCAATTCGAACGCCTTGTCCGATAGGCGGCCCAATCCGAAGGCCCTTGATTGTCAGGAACCAAGTTTTGACTCCCCGCAACTGGCTCACCCTCGCATTCGTCTCCATCGTGCTCGTCGCGAGCGCGAGTGGCTGCGCCGGTCCCGCGCGAGTCGCACAAAATTCCGCACTTCCTCTCGCGCCAGCTACCGCGGCGCCGGCTCAAGCTACTCCGCAAGCTGGCTCGCCTGCCAACGCTCAGGGGCAGACTCCGCCGCCCTTTATTCCTCCTTATGTTCCGCCCACGACATTGCCTAACGGGGCGTTGCCCACATCGGCAGCGAATCCGACCGCGCCCGCTTCCGCGGGTGCAGCTTTTTCTCCCGGACAGACGCCCGACTCGGGCTTCGCTGGACGGCCCGGAGTTCAACCGTCAGGTCAGCCCTACTCGACGGTCCCGCCCGTGGCGTCGTACCCGCCAGCGAATTCGTCCATGCCTCCGGCAGCGAACTGGGCACAGCTAGGGGCCAACGGCCCGGCATCGCCCACTTCATCCCCGCCTGGCGCGATTGCACCGTGGGCAGGCGCTCCTGGCAGCGAAAACCGCTCCCCGCCCGGCATGGTTGTGCGGGGACAAGATCCCGGCTCGGGACCAGGTTTCGGCCCCGGCGCCGCGGTTCCCACCTATCAGCCGCCCGGCTACCAGCCACCCTCCAGCACTGTTCCCAACTACACGCTGCCTGCTCCCGGCACGGGGCCCTACGGCAATTTGCCGACGCCTCCGACCGAATCGATGGAGCCTCCCGGTAGCTTCGCCGATATCGTCGCTAACGTGCAAGAAACGCAGACAGGGCGATTTCAATTTGGCGTGGGTGTGAACTCGGACGCGGGCGTCACGGGCCAGATCGTGATCGACGAACGTAACTTTGATTGGCAGCGAGTGCCAACGAGTTTCGATGAAGTAATCAATGGCACGGCGTGGCGCGGCGCCGGGCAAGGCTTCCGCATGGAGGCGATGCCGGGTAACCAAGTCCAACGTTACTTGGTCAGCTTTACCGAACCCTACCTGTTTGGCTACTCGCCTGTCAGCTTGAACCTCAGCGCGTTCTACTTCAACCGAGGCTACTTCGATTACGACGAAGAGCGACTTGGCGGACGAGTCGCCCTGGGATACCGCCTCAGTCCTGACTTGTCGGTGAGTGGTGCGTTGCGAGCGGAGAGCGTCGACATCTCCGACCCTCGCGTGATTGGTGTTCCGGAACTCGATCGTATCGTGGGCAACAGCGAACTCTACAGCGGACGCGTCACGTTGACTCACGACACTCGCGACATCCCCTTCTTCCCCACGGAAGGGCACTACTTTGAGATGGCCTACGAACAGGCGTTCGGCACCTTTGATTACCCCCGCGCGGAACTCGATTACCGTCGTTACTTCCTGATCCGAGAACGTCCCGATGGATCGGGACGCCACACGTTGGCATTCAGCGGCAAACTCGGATTCTCGGGCGTCGATACCCCGATGTACGAGAACTACTTTGCCGGTGGTTACTCAACCTTACGCGGTTTCGATTTCCGCGGAGCGTCTCCCATTACGGGAAGCGTGATCGTCGGTGGTCGTTTCCGGTTCTTGGGGTCGACCGAGTACTTCTTCCCGCTGACCGCGGACGACATGATCAAGGGCGTCGTCTTCTGCGACTTCGGCACCGTGGAAAAGGACATCGAGATTGACTGGGACAACTTCCGCGTGGCGCCCGGCTTTGGTCTGCGGATCAACATCCCCGCACTCGGCCCCGCACCCTTGGCACTCGACTTCGCTGTCCCTGTCACTCACGCCGACACCGACAACATTCAGAACTTCAGCTTCTTCTTCGGATTCGGTCGGTAAGGCAGCCGGACGAGAAACGCTGACGCCTGGTCCAAACGTACGACGGACTTCTAGCCCGTCGATCTGGCTGTACGTCGGACTTCTAGCCCGTCGCTCCGAGCTGAACACATGGCCACGGCGGAGAACTTGGTGCGTCAAAATCGAAACGGCTTACGCGAGACTCGCTCGGTGCGGAGAAGGTCGACGGACTAGGTGTCCTTCGAACTTTACGAAACCCATCTCACTCGAGCGCCAGCAACACCGCGAAGACGATAAAGAGCACGACGACGAACGACACGCCCATGACGATATTGCGAGTGCGACGCCGTTGAGCCTTCTCTTCGGGCGTTAGTTTTCGCAACTCAACTTTTTCGGCGCCATGCCCGACCGTCTTGGACTTGGTTTCGACCGGGCGCACGACGCCTCCTTCCACGGGCTTCGGCGTCACAGGCACAGGGCGACTTCCCCCGCCAGCGACAACGTTGGGGCGAGTTCCTGGCGCCGGCCCCATTCCGGGAGCGGGAACGTTCGCGGGCGAGGTCGCGGCGGGCCCCGGCGAGGAAGGCGGCGGGGTATACGACGGTCCTGCGGGAAACGAAGGAGTTGGGGGCGGCTCAAAGGAAGGCATCGGCCCCGGAGCGGGCGGCTGCGGGGGGAGAGGTCCAGGAACCTGCGGCGGTGAATAACCTCCGGGAGGTGCAAAAGCCGGCACGGTGATGGCGTTCTGGCAATGAGGACAGCCAACTTGTTGTCCCGCCATCGAAGTCAAAACTTGGAAAGCACCCGAACAATGGGGGCAGGCCAACTGAACCACTTCTGGCGAAGAAGGAGGAGGCGATGGCGGCGCCATGGCGCCACCCATCTCCGGCCCGAATTCGGGAATCGTCACCACTCCATGGCAAGTGGGGCACGCCACCTGTCGACCTGCCATTTGCGTATCGACTTGAAGAATCCCGGCGCAGTGTGGGCAGCTTAAGTGGACGGATGACATGTTTCTGCGACGAGCCCCCAGTACGTAGAACCTCTTGCTTCGGCGATTGCCGACCCACATTCTAACTTGCCGATCGTGTGGATTCATCCGCCAGCCCCGTCTGGCGGCCCTCCCGACATGGGATACAGTGAAGATTGATCCAACCACAGCGACTTTAGCGTCGAAAGAGCCGTTACGCATGCGTCCCGTACTTCCCCCCGGCCAACAGCTGGCGGCCCCTGGAAAATGGCCCGTCGTGGGTGAACGCCTGCCCGCGTCCCCCCAGGACTCCGGTCCCGGCGATTGGACGCTTCAGGTTCATGGGCTTGCTCAGATCCCCCACGTCTGGCGGATGGATGAGCTACAGACCCAATTCCCGATCGTCGAACGAATCGTCGACATCCACTGCGTCACTCGCTGGTCGATGCCGGGTACGGTTTGGCGGGGCGTCGAGTTGTCCGCCGTATTGGAGGCTGTTCTGCCCACAGCGGCCGCCCGCTTTATTTCGTTCGTCGCTCGCAGCGCTCGCCGCCACAGCACCTCCTTGCCGCTCGACGAGGCGTTACGTCTGAATTCTCTGATCGTCTGGAGTTGGCAAGGGGAGCCGCTGTCGGTCGCTCATGGCGGACCGTTGCGAATTGTGGTGCCCGGCAAGTACTTTTACAAGAGCGTTAAGTGGCTGGACGAAATCGAGCTGCTCGCCGAGGACCGCTTGGGATACTGGGAGGGCGCCGCGGGTTACCACAACGGCGCTGACCCATGGCTCGAGCAACGTTTTGTCGCACCCGATCTTTCAAAGGCCGAGGCGGCCAGTATCTTGTCCAACCGAGATTGGTCGAGCCAAGTGATTCGCGGTTTAGATGCCTCGCAACGCACGCTCAACGAGTTGATTGCGATGGGCGCCGTGTTGCGCGACGCCAGTTTCGCCGACTGCCAATTGGTCGAGGCCGATTTTTCGCGAGCCAATCTATCGGGCTCAAGGTTCTGGCGAGCGAATTTGCGAGGTGCTTCGTTCGCGGCCGCGGACATTGAAGGGGTCGACTTTCGCGGAGCCGACTTACGTGGAGTCGATTTCCGAGATGCCTCGTTGCTTGGAGTCGTCCTGTGCGACGGGCCCGAGACGCCGCCAGAACTTCAGCTCGGTCCCGCGATCATCGACTCCACGACGCGTTTTGACGCATCGGCCTACGAGCAACTGACTCCCTCGCAAGCAAAGATGCTACGCTCGTAGGTACTGCTGAATCTACGACGGACTTCTAGCCCGTCGATCGATGGTAGCCCGCTCACTTCGTGAGCGGTTAGCCGCGTGGCCGGCAATCGCCCATTGCCGCCAGCCAAGCCGCGTCGTGGGCCGAATGACGGCGGTAGTCGCCGCTCGACGGACCACCAGAGCGCCGGACTGGAAGTCCGTCGTACAGCCAGAGCGCCGCACTAGAGTTGCTTGCCGATCGCAAAGATCTCTTCGGCGTCGAGCACTTGATCGTTGGACGTAAACAGACGCTGGATGGCTGCGCGGTGAATTTTCATCTTCGTGCCGCCAACGCCGATAGCGCCATAGCCGATCACGCCTGATCGTTCTTTGGCTTTGTCCAGGGTTTCGACGCCAGCGATACCGAGCGGCGGCACGGCATTCAAGTCGATGGCAACTCGCAACTGAGGGCACTGGGCTCGAACATCCGCCGGCAGCAACTCGACCCCCGCGGCGCCCGCCGCGATCACCAAGGCGCTGTCGGTCAACGCTGCGAGCGTTTCGGCCGCGGACGTTGTCGCGCACGGCTCGACGACAGCTCCTGGCACTTGTTCGCTGAGCGAACGGGCCGCTGCTTGAGCTTTCTCAAGCGAGCGGGACGCTAACCGCACGCGAGCTCCCGCGCGAGCCAACAACCGAGCGGCTCGTTGACCCACAGGGCCCGTGCCGGCCAGCACCGTGGCTTGGATCGTCGACAAATCCAAATGATTGGACGCGGCCAATACCGCCGCAGCTGCCGTCGTGTTGGCGCCGTTGGCGTCGAGCATCACCGAGACTCGCATGGGTCCGAAAAAACACTTCGTGACGCTCTTCAGCAACTGTTCGCCCGTGGCGACGTTGGAACCGCCGATGAAGATGGCCGTCGAGGCTAAATCGGTCACGCCGCGCGTGAACATCGCGCCATACACTAGTTCGCGGACTCGGTCCGCCGCCACGCCGCCATACTGCAATAGGTGATCGACGCCTGCATCCACGGCAACGACCGCATCGAAGACACTGGCGTGAGGATCGCTGTCGAGTTGGACCAGAATTTTTCTTTTGCTCATGGCTCAATAAAAGAAGACTTCCGTCGCCAAGCGACGGAAGTCCTGGAAAGCGAGTGTTGATCAAGTCGCCAATGCGGTACTCAAGTCGCGAACGAAGGCTCGCGCCCAAGAACCACTTACGGGAAATTGCGGACTAGAAACCGCGGAACGGATGGACCGCGTCCTTGCCCTTGATCATTTCGTCGGCGCTCGGCTTGTTGCCCATCGCGTTCACGATGGCCAGCTTGGTGGCTTCGTAGTTGTAATCGTAGATCTTCTTGTCGTCGGCAGCGGCCGGGTGAATGAACACGCCGCAAACGATGACCAGGTCTTCGGTCTGGGTCTTCGGGATGATGCCTTCCGCGACGGCGTCGGCGACGGCCTTGGCGACGGCGGCCTGGGCCGGTCCGAACATCTGCACCGCCTGCTTCATTCCCTTGATCGTTACCTTCGTGATCATGACCGTGGCGGGCTTGACGGCCAGATTGGGGGTCAGCACGGCCAGCAGGTTGGTGTGCCCTTCGCTCTGACGGGCCAAGGCGTTGGCGAACGCGTTGCCGACCGGGCCGTCCTTGCTGCCAATCAAGAGGTCAATGTGGGCAATTTCGTTACCGTCGCCAGCCAGGGCTTCCCCGATGAACATCGACATGCCAAGAATCTCCTTGCGCCTTGAATTCGTGTGTTTACGACAAGCAAAGAGGGTAGCAACTCAGGCCCACTTTGCAACCCCGTACCCCTCCGAGGAAAGCCATGCGAGAACCCTCCGCGACCAGCAGCCAAAGCCTGATCGTTGTTGGCGCCAGCGCTCGAGCCGCGGCTGAATCGGCTCGCAAAGCTGGTTACCTCCCTTGGACTTGCGACCAATTCGCCGACGCGGATCTGGCCGCCCTCGGGGCGACTCGTCGCATCAACCACTTCCCCGCCGATTTGCTCGAAGCCATCGCGGAAGCCCCAAGCGTACCGTGGATCTACACCGGCGGGCTGGAGAATCATCCCGATTCGGTCGACCAAATGGCCCAGGTGCGACCGCTGCTGGGGAACCCCGGCTCGGTTCTCAGACGCATCCGCGATCCCCAGTTGCTGGCCGAAGCTTTGACTGCGGCTCGTTTGCCATCACTGCGAGTGGTCGCGGGCGACTCGCCACCGACAAGTGGACGATGGATGCTCAAGCCGCTGCGTTCAGGGGGAGGGATCGGAGTTCGGCTTGTCGATTGTGCGAATTCGCCTCCCCAAAAGTCGTCAAGCCACTATTTTCAACTCGCCGCCCCCCCCAACGCTCGCATCGTGGGCGCGGTATTCGTGATGGCGAGGGGAGAGTGCCGTTATTTGGGGGCGAGCACGTTGCATTCGGGGCGGAACTTGGGGCGCGAGTCGTTGGATTCGCCACAGGCGGAGGAAACGACCGCCGCTGACTTCCTCTATCGCGGCTCTTCCACCTGTCGACTCGATCCATGGGACGAGTCGGCCATCTTGCGCGCGGGGGAAGTTGTCGCGCGAGCCTTCCAACTTCAAGGAGTCGTCGGGCTGGATGTCGCCGTTTTGGATGGACTCGCGTGGGTCCTGGAAGTAAATCCCCGGTATCCATCGTCCGCCGAATTGCTTGACCTGGCGGATGGGCCTTCGGTCGTCGAGCGACACATTGCGGCTTGTGTTGCCGGCAGTCTGCCGCGGCCCGAGGAATGTCGCTTTGTCCCGCGGCAATCTTTCGCCAAGTGGATCATCTACGCGAACCAGAGTTTCCGATGGACTGAGGCGCACGACCGCTGGCGACTCGCATGGCACGACCGCGTACCGAACTCGCCGACTCCCTTCGCCGACATTCCCCTGGTGGGCTCGACATTCGAACCAGGCTGGCCCGTTTGCACTTTGCGAACACCGATTGCGGCGCCCGCCTGTGATCGAGCGGGCGACCTTGCCGTCGGCCGAGAACTTGCGGCGAGCGAACAGTCGATCTGGCAAGAGATGCTGAGAATCGCCGGGGAGGTTGATTCGGCAGACACGCAGGACATCGAAGAGTGCATGCGACCGAATCGTTCCTGAATGTGGGCATGCTAACTGTCTTATAGGCTGTCCCGAAGAAACGATCGCTATTTCTTTTGCTCTCGAAGCGATCGTTGGAGTTCAGTGAGTCGCGTGTCCAACTGTTCCAAGCTCAATCTGGCCAGTTCCTCCGACGAAGTCGGCGAAGTTGTCAGGAGTTCTTCGAGAATCCGAATCTGACCAATCCGTTCGCCGCGTTGCAGACCAATCTGCTCGCCGCGTTGCTGACCAATCTGCTCGCCCTCCGCGCGGGCGTAGTCCAAGCGGGCCTCTTCATCGAGTTTCGCCTTTAGCCGAGCTTCATACAGTTCGCGGGTTTCCGGGGTTCGCGTGATCATTTCCAATACTCCCAACGCGTCGTGGAATTCGGGTTCCGGCAGCAGGCGACGCAATTCATCGGCATCAATTTGGTGGGCATTGAGCATCAAGAACGCCCAACGCTCCAGGAGATCTTAAATCCCCTCCGTAGGGTGTGTCGAGCCGGGCGGAAAACGACTTTGGCGACAATGAACCAATTCCCCACCGCCCGGTGAAGACGCACCGTGCGGGCGAGTTGACTTGGCACAAGCGGGCAGTCGCCTTGAGACGTGTCCTTTCGGCGAGCGAGCGGTTAGTCTCTCCAGTGGTCTCGGGACAATGCACCGGTTTCACATCGACACAAGTGGGAGTTGTAGACAATCCAAGGAGACAGCATATGTCCTGTCAAGTGGATCGTCGCACTCCACAAGATCGCAAGGAAGCATGATGTCCCAACATCAAATGCAGGGTTTTGTGCCAGCTCCCAGGACCTAAAAACCTTGAACGCCGCTTGCGAAAACCACCCGTAAGCGACGCAGGCAAATGCCGGGAAACAGGAACGACACAGTTTCACCATTAACGTCATGCTCAACCTAGGACGTTGCAAGAGGCTGACACTCCATTGCAAGATTGCGAGTGCCCCTGCCCAAGAAACAGTGTCAAGCCACAACTCATGATCATACCCTCTGACAAACCAGGGCAATAATGGAGGCGAGAAAACCCTCGAAATAGCGAAGCAATGCGCCGAACATGCAACGAAGAGAAGAACAATTATCCAGCCAAGTCGTATGCTCGAACGGTCTATGGCCCTTGAAGTGTCTCTCGACTCCATGTCAAGAACTGTTCTCTCGGCCACGAATCCACGACTCATACCCTGTAGCCGCATAACTCGAAGTAGATTTACCGGCAGTGCCAGAGAAACGGCAACAGCCAAGGGGCGGTAAAAGATAGCCAGGGTGCCAACGGTCGAGGTTTGCCATAGAGCGGTGAATGCAGCCAGGAACAACACAACGCAAAAAAGGTGGAGTGTTGATGCGTATGCGCTAGCACCCTCAGTATTGCCTCCCGATGTAACATAGCCACACGCCACAACGGTAATCAGCAAGGCGATGGAGAGGTTGCCCAATAGTGCTGGCGTCCGCACTGGCTGCAACGAGACCGCAGCCCAAACCGGCGGACCTGGCGTGGAAGTAAACGATTTGGTCTCACGAAAGTGATGGTAGTGACCTA
The DNA here is from genome assembly GCA_046349915.1 of Pirellulales bacterium. Lineage (GTDB taxonomy): Bacteria > Planctomycetota > Planctomycetia > Pirellulales > Pirellulaceae > CAIXSC01. The sequence goes on from JAXMBL010000007.1 coordinate 318,088, forward strand.
ATTGAACCCTGGTCAGGTCGCCCTGCGCGTACTCGAATGGCCACCCGAAAACACTGCGTCCATCGCCTGGTGTAAAAAAGACCTGGAAGCCGATTACATTCACAACGCTTAGGATGTACAGGATCGTAATCGAAGTCAGCAGCAACCATCCCACCCGATGTCGTTGAGACATTTGAGTTGCATTTCACCAATAGGCGCGGGACGCTACTCGGCGATGTGATACAGATACTTGTGGCCGCGTAACAACAGTGAGTTGCCGATGATCGCGGGAGATGCGTCAATGCCATCGTCCAACTTGTTGGTCGCTAGCGTCTGCAATTCGTCGCCTTGTTTGAGAACAACCGCCGAGCCATCGCGGCCCACGATGTAAACTCGCCCCGCCGCGGCCACGGGGGACGCGTAGACATTCGCTACTCCCTGTAGTCTCGACGCGGCCACGATCGGCTGTCCCGTGGTCGCATCCAGCATGGTGAAGATCGCCGTGTTCAGCTTGGGAAAATAGAGGCGATTGTCGTACAACAGAGCGGACGGCACATACGGCGTGTCGCGATCGTAACGCCAACCGATTTTGTCCGTATCCGTGATGTTCCCGCGGGCATCGAGCGGGAGCGAGAAGGCGGCGCTCCCCTTGTAACCGCTCATGCAAATGACATTATCGCCATGACGCATCGGTGACGGAATCACGTTCGCCACCTGCCCGCCGCACTCCCAGATCAACTCGCCCGTCTCCAAGTCATAACTGCGAACTCGAGCACTGGCGTTTGTGACGACTTGCCAACGTCCTTGGTACTCGGTCACCAATGGCGTTGCCCAGGCGCTCACTTCCTCCCGATCCGCTTGCCACTTCAGTTCGCCCGTCGCTGCGTCGAGCACCAGAATGCGAGAACTTTCCTCGTTGTCTCGCACCAACACCAACCGGCCGCGAGCAACTACCGGCGAACTGGCTTCGCCAAAGCTCAGGCGAGTTTTCACATTCGGCAGTGGGTGCTTCCAACGCAGGTCGCCATCCAGCGAGTAGCAGTACAGACCGCGGGAGCCGAACGATACGTAGACCGACTGGCCGTCGACGAAGGGAGACGACGAGGCAAACGTGTTGTCGCCGTGGTGTCCCTCGTGCGGTAGTTCCTCGGTCGCAGTCCGTTCCCACAGCTTTTCACCCGTCGCCAGATCGAAGCAGAGCAGTTGGTACTGATAGACCGTGTTCGGGTACTTGATTCCGAACGGTCGCTCTGGCTGATCCTCGGGTTTCGCCGCCGTCTCGATCACGCGGCCGGAATTGACCGCGGTTGCCAGATAGATCTTGCCATTCCACACGATAGGGGTCGAGCCGCCGCGACCCGGCGCCTCCACTTTCCATTTCACATGCTTGGTTTCACTCCATTCCACCGGCGGGTTGCCGAACGGCGCGACACCCGTCGCCAAGGGGCCTCGCCACTGATGCCATTGCTTCTGGCTTTGTGCGGCAAAGTCGTTTCCATCCGCGGCCGCCCATCGCGGGGCGAATTGTTCGAGCGACACGGCAAGCAGAACGCAGGCAATGAAAGAGGGCCAACGGTTTCCGTAGCTGTCGCGTCCGTGATGTTTCGTCATGTCTATCTCTTGCGTTGTAGCCGTTGAGCAGAGAGGGCCGGAAAAACGTGAGCTAGGTCAAACCCGAGACAGTGCCCGTGGAATCGTGGAACTGCTCCACTTCGACCCCCATGCGCTGAACTAAAGTCAGCAGCAAGTTGGACAAGGGGGGATGTTGGTCGGGGTTGTGCGCCAGGTGCTGACCGAGTTGCAAGCCGAGACGGCGCCCGCCCGCGACAAGCGTGGGCAGGTTCTTCGGGGAATGCTCGCCACCCTTGCCCGAATTCATGCCCGAGCCAAACAAGATCATTGTGTGGTCCAGCATGACGCCTTCGCCGTCGGACGTCGACTTCAGGAAACGCAAGAAGCGAGCCAGTCGTTCGAGATGAAAGCGATCGATGTTGGCCAGCCGCTTCAGCATCTCGGCGTCGCCGCCATGATGAGAAAGTTCGTGGTGATTCTCGCCGCCGCCGCCATAGCCGCCCGCTTCTCGCGACCATTCGAAACTGATCACTCGAGTGGTATCGGTCACGAACGCGAGATAAGAAAGTTCCAGCATCACGTCGAGCCACATGGGGCGATCGTGCCCATTTCCAGGTTGGCTGGCAAGTTGGAGATGCTTGGCGTCGACGGTAGGCTTGGGAACATCCACCCAACTGACCAACCGTTCCACTCGCTGCTCAGTCTCTCGCACCGACCCGAGGTACTCGTCGAGTTTCCGCTGGTCTTGTTGCCCGAGCTTGCGTTGGAGCGATTTGGCTTCGGCCAGCACATCATCCAAGATCGACCGGCGTTCCGCATAGCGTTTCAAGGTGGCCTGACGATCGGATTGGCTTTCGGGCACGAACAGTCGCTCGAACAGCCGCCTTGGCGAGTTCTCCGCGGGCATCGGGGTTCCCGCTCGATCGAACGACAGCGTATGGCTATGGCCCGCTCCACCCGTGCCCGAATTGTCGGAAAGTTGCAGCGATGGGAAGCGAGTTTGCTTGCCATGTTTTTCGGCGGCCAATTGATCGATGGAGACCGAATTGGTGTAGTCGCTGCCCGGCGTCGATTTCAAGTCAGCGCCGGTCAGCCAAGTGTCGGCGCCGCTATGTCCACCGGGCGAGGCGGGATGGCCCAGCCCAGTCAACACCGTGAAATCGTCCCGAAAATCGGCGAGCGTCCGGAGCGTTGGCGAGAGTTGATATTCCTTGCCCGATGTCTCGGGCATCCACTCCAAAATGTTCACGCCGTTGGGAATGTAGCAGCAGATCAGCCGAGGTTGTCGAGCTAGCGACTTCGCTATCGGTTCAAATTTGCTGGGCGCTGCCAAACTTCTCGGCAACATGGCATCCAGCAACGGAAGCGAAACGCATGCTCCGATCGCCCGCAACGCATGACGTCGTGAGAGTGGTTGGCCGAAATAGAATGACATGGGAATTCCTCTTTTCGACGAGAGCGATCGTGGGTTATTTGCTGGCCTGAGGTCCAATGGGACGCTTGAGGTGGAGCTATGTGGTGCGGTCGCTTTACTTGGTTCCGAACGCTTCCGACGCCGCGATGAAGTGAATGAGCGAACGAAGCGTGTATTGGTTTTTCTTGCAGTGGGCGACAGCCGCCCTCACGGTCGGTTGGTCCGCGACGCCAAGTTCTCGGCCGAGTGCATAGGTGAGTAGCTTGCTTGCCAAGTTATTCAGAAAGAGATCCTCGCGAGCTCGCAGTTCCGTTCGCAAACTGTCTACGCCATTGATGGCCGTTCCGTCAGGCAGCTTCGAACTCGCGTCAATCACCGGATCGTTGCGCTCGATCCGCCCCTTATAGCCAAATCCCTCTTGATCGCGCCATTGGCCCGCCGCGTTGTAGTTCTCGAGTGCAAAGCCCAGAGGATCAATTTTGTTATGGCAGCGAGCGCACTGCGGTAGCTCGCGATGAATCTCGAGCCTCTTCCGCACGGTAGCTTTGTCAATGCCCGGAACCTTCGGGGCGATATCGCCGGCGTTCGCCACGGGAAGCCCGGGGTCGGTCCCCAAGAGATTACGCATGACCCAGACGCCGCGTTTGACGGGGGAAGTGCGAGTTCCATTGGAAGTGATGGTGAGGATGGACGCTTGGGTGACGAGTCCCCCGCGATGAACGCTCGTCGGAACCGTCACTCGCCGAAACTCATCGCCGCGTACGCCGTCGATGCCGTAATAGCGAGCGAGTCGCTCGTTGATCACGACAAAATCCGAGCCGACGAAGTTCACCACATTCAGGTCGTGTCGCAAAATCTCGCGGAAGAACGCCAGCGACTCACCCACCATCGACACTTCGAGATGTCGATCGTATTGGGGATAGAGATCGGCCGCCGGTGGATTCGCGCCTACCTCTCGTAAGCCCAGCCACTGCGAGGCGAAGTTCCGCTCAAGAGCTTCCGCTCGAGGATCGGCAAGAAGTCGCTCCACCTGTTTGGCGAGTTCAGCGGGTTTTCCTAATCGCCCTTCGTCGGCAGCGTGAGCCAATTGGTCGTCGGGCATGGTCGACCAAAGGAAGAAGGAAAGACGCGAGGCTAATTCGTGATCGTTCAGCCGTCGCAGCGCAGAGATTTTAACATTGTCACTCGAAACCGGCTGCTCGCTCGGTGCCGGGAGCGAAGCGGTGACGGATGCTGAATTGTTGGAATCTCCCACCGCCGGTTCGGTCAGGTAAAGAAAAAACGGCGAAACCAAGACGGCGGTCAACGGCGTCTTGATTGCCTGCACGAACGACGGCGACTCCGCACGAACTTGATCGAACAGACGGAGCTTGTCGTCAACTTCGCCATCCGCGATCGGCCGCCGGTATGCTCGACGCATAAAGCGAGCAAGCACTTCGCGAGCGTAAGCCCGTTCGTCCGTTTTCGCGAGCGGCGAGTCGAACAGAATCTTGTGATGGCTCGATGGCGGCCAGCTATCGACCAGCGGACCTTCGATCTCAAACCAATCGACGAACAACTCGGGACGAGCGAACACATCGTGCGATTGAAACCAGAAGTTCTCGAGCACTTTGGGGATCGAATAGGCATATTCGATGGTGAACCCCGCCGACTCGGTGGTCATCAACGTTCGAATCTCATAGACCCCCGGTTTCTCCAGGGGCGCTGGGACGTCGAATTCCGCGATCGTGCGAGGTTGGCCGCCCAACGCCTGGATGAGTTTCAGCCGCGGCGGTCCATAGTCATACATGCGATCGGCGCGAAAATGCGCGAGATCGCGCTCGAACTGCTCGTCATGCCACTTCTTACCTTGAGGATTCTTGCCAATCTGCTCGTCGCGCCGGTGAGCGAGCGCTTTACGAGCCGACTCGACCACTTCGTCGCGCGAGGGAATACGGCCCGCGGCTCGTATCCGCACGATGTATTCGCCCGAATGCTCCACTTTAAAGTCGCGAGCATTCAAGTGCTTATCCCACGACTCGTGATGCAGCACTTTGAATCCGTCGCGCACCGGATTGTTGCCGCCGTTGACGATGGCGTTGTTGCGACCATAGCGTACGCGGTTGGAATCCGAGTTCCCTGTCTCAGGCTCAAATCGCCATTTGATCGCGGGCGGTTGCTCGCCTTCGACCAATGCGCGATCGAGAATGCGACGAGCCGCCTCGAGGTACAGTTCGGTATGCAGCGGCGAGAGCGTCAGGGCTTTGCCGTTGTTGTCGAAGCCGCCCGCAGGGGGATCTTGAGGAAATCCGGCAGGATCGAAATCAACTCCCACGAGGTCGCGGATCGTGTTGCGGTATTCCTCGCGATTGAGTCGCCGCAGCACCACGACCTGATCTCGTCGCACGAGTTCGGCTTTGGTCATCTGCAGAGTGATCCAATCAACGATTCGAGCCACCTCGTCGGTCGCGGGTTGGGGTTCTTTTTCAGGAGGCATCTCGTGGCTGTTCAGCACATTGACCACTTCGCCCCACTTCTCCTTGACGGTGGGATCGAGGAAGTTCGTCTTGAGCTGCCGGTCCACTCGAAATTCGCCCTCCTGCTTCGCCGGTCCGTGACACCGCAGGCAGTGCGATTTCAGGAAGGGCACAAGGTGTTCACGAAACCCCGCGTCGTCGGGCGTAAACGTCGGGGCGGGACGATCGGGCTCGGCCGCGGCGCCGGATCTCGCGGCGAGCCAGGGGAAAACGAGCGTCCCGATCGCGACCAGCAAGTTCGCGAGGCCCAGCACGTCGCCTCGCTTGATCGCTGGGATCTGAAGAAAAGTCGCGACGGTGCGAAGGTGGATGGATACTCGCCCATCCACGGTGCGATAGAACGATGGCTGCTTCACGGTTTCATTCCTTGGAACGACCGTAATAGCTTAGCCGCCGCGAGCGCCTTTGTCTTTAGAGTTTGCGATCAGGCAAACTTAGGCAGGTTTCGGAATCTGGCGGAGGCCTCGTAGACGGCGCGTCGCAAGCGATTGATGCCGCCCAACGGGCGGTGGTCCACCAGTCCATGCCAAGGAGTGAATACCAATTGCTCGCACCGTTCACGCAATTCCGGCGTGTCAAATTCCTGGAGGGGAATGGTGAGAGTCGCGACCCGGCGGAACGTGGACGAGTCGGTCCAGTCCATGCTCGCATTCTCGATATCGACGGCCGGATTGAGCGAGTCGACGTTACGAACTCGCACCTCGAAGTGAAACACGACCGGCCCCTGTTTCTGGTCCCGCAAGCGTCGCGCGAGGCCTGTGCGGAGATAGTTGGGGTCGGAAACATCGGGCACGTCGCTAGACGGCGCCGCAGGGACCGCTCGGAATCGCATGACTCGATCTGGTCCGAATTGGAAAGACGAGGCGCCAAAATACGAGTTGTCCACGGGACTCGCGGGGGGTGGTTGGAAGGCCGGCACATTGACGTCCGTTGCGCTGTTCGAGCGTATTCTCGCGGCTATCTCCCCGGTTTTTCGAGCTCGCAGTTGAGACGGCGACGGCGTGTCCGTACCTGGCGGCGGTAGGCGTTCCGCGAAGAACGGCCGAATATCGTCCTTGTGATCCACCACCACGCGACTCAACACCTCATAGTCTTCCACGTTGGCGAACGCGAAGACGGGTTGGTTGATCATCAAGAAATCTTGCGAGGGCTCGGCGCCCGTTTCCAGAAAAGGCCCCGGCGCATCGAGCAACTTGATGGCCATGCCGCGGCTGCCGTGCGCGGGAGGACCGCCATTGGCGCCTGGCGTCGAGTCGGGGCGGACTAGCGTATCGGCATTGGAGAATCGCACGAGTGCTCGATAACAGCGACATGGTTGCTGGAACACGCCGACTCGCAAGTCCGCATCGATTTCCGGCTCTATCTCAAACCGAGCCTCGACGCAGCCATGATCCTTCGTGTGAACACCTCGCAAGACTCGCTTGTCGGGATAACGCATTTGCAATTGTCGAATCGTTAGCTCGACGATGTGCTGGATTTGTCGAGCTTCCTCGGTAGGGATCTGTTCGGCCTTGGACATTGGTTGCTCTCCGCTCGTATCGAGTGATGTGGTTGGCCGTGAGTGGTTGAAGTTCGTCAACGCGAGGCTCGCCAGCGAGCCTCGCGCCGAGATGTTGCACATGCTCGCTAACAGCGAAGCATCAGAGCGACTTGAGGTACTCGATCAGCGCCTCTTTCTCCTTGGGCAGAAGATCGACGCCGAACTCGTGCCCCTTGTTCGAGTTACCTGTCACCGAAGTATCAAAGAGCGGCTTCGTCATGTCCTCGACGAATCCCACATTCACCGGGTCGAACTCCAGACCACCGACATGAAAGGTTGCTTTGCGGTCCGCGGACTTTTTCAGCAGTTCGGTGAGAGTAGGAACCGAGCCATTATGGAGGTAGGGCGCGGTCGCCCAGATGCCATTCAAGGGGCGGGCCTTGTATTTAGCTTGCGGGGTCGCGTCGTTGATGACGAGCTGGGGCGAGTTGTCTTCGGTGGATTCCTGGGCGTCAGCTTCGACGCCCAGTGCTCGGCGGATCTGCGGTAACGCGGTGCGCAAATTCTGGAGGGATTCCAAATCCAACGGCGCTGCCGCGACGTTTTCGAGTCCATCGTCTCCCCGGGACTGAATTTGCCCACCCGATAGTCGCAATTGAGTTCCCTCTTGCCGCACCGAGTCAAACAATCCACTCAGTTTTTTGCCGCCCCTGGTTTCGATCTGATAAGACTGTTGGAAACCAGGATTGAATGAATTACCTTCCATCTTCCGCGGAAGATGGAGTGCTTCGTCGATCGCGTCTTCGAGGTCGCTGATCAGCAATTGAGGCCGAAGAATGGTTCGCTCCACTACATGTCGCAGAACGACGCCAGCGGATTCTTTCGCCCCCAGTTTCTTCTTGTCGAGCAGCGTCGCTCGGCGCCCTTTGAGTTGACCGGTGCTCACTTCGCGAGCGAAGTTGATCACCAATGTCGGGTCTGTACCGACATGGTCGCGTTTTTCTTTGACGACGCGATCGCTTGACTTGCGATCGATATCCGCATGGCAATCAATACAATGCGTCTTGAATAGGGCTCGCCCTTGGGTGATGAGTTGGGCGTCGAGCGGTTTATTGAAACCTGAGGGCCACTCGGGAGACCACAATCGCTTGAGTGATTCTTCAATGTCGATCAAGTTTGCTCGATTGACCGTCGAGTGGTACGGCAGGGGGATCAGCACCTCAACGCTATTGATGTCGACCGAGCCAAAGACTCCCAGGACTTCCCCTGCATTCCGCCCCAAGGCGCCGACGTCGGTGGTGCCAAACAGGATTCTGCTGATCTGACTTTCACGTCCAGGAGGGCTCTTTCGATTCTTTGCCGCGCCGTTCCATTGCACCACCTCATGCTGCGGCGCATCCCATAGACATGGATAGCTAACAGGCGCATTCGCAACCGCCAAATTCCCGGGTATTCCCAAGAATGTTGACGAGACCTCGTTCAAGATCGCTCCAAACGCATCCACTCGCCCAGGACCAAAATGATCTCGCTCTTGCTTGGGCAAGTTACGTTGGTTGTAGCCTTCCCGCTCGCTCGCGACCGACTTGAGTTTCCGACGAAGTCGCTCCACGCGGAGGATGTTCGCCGAGTCACCGAGCACGGCTCGCGAGAAGCGTTGGAACTTGTCTTTGTCTTGTGCAGTTTCCGTCAAGGCTGCCGCTAATCGCTTCATCAGTCGCTCGAAGTCGCCCTGCGTTGGCGCGCCGTCGATCAGATACGCCTTGCCCTGATAATTGATCTGAGCCGTGTGGCAGGCCGCACAGGTCAGGCCGAGTCCCGGAGTGCCATCCTCGTAGGATGCATCCTTGATGAATCCCACGGGGAGACCATCGGGATTGTCAGGCGCCGAGGTGCGGGCAAGGTAGCCCAAAGAGCGAATGTGTGCATTATCACGGAACTTCTGGGTTGAACCTGGCTGCTCTAGATGCAGAAACCAGTTGTAAGGCAGGATTCGCGAGCCTTGCGGCTTGTTGTAGAAATCGTTCGATTCCGCATCCGTCCAGTTCTGCTCGACGGTAATCGGTCCGGTCAGGCCGGGCGCGAGATCGATGTGTCGAGGGTTGTCCGCGGCATGCACGGACGCGGCAGACAACGTGGCCATGGTTAGCACAACGCCAACGCTGATTGTGAGTCCGAACTTCCCGAAATGCCCCAGTATCGATCGGGAATGGCGACCGCTGTCCATGGAAAAATTCTCCGCAGCAAGTGAGAGAAGAGAGAGGTCGACGACCTCGGATGTCCCTGCGTTCAGGTTGTGAGGGATCTTATCGAGTGGGGTGAGTCGCTGATATTCCCCACGTGGATTCCAGTCGGGGGGGCGTGATATCTGAACTCGCGGCGAGGCTACTCGCTACGACCGCTCAAGACCACTTTGCCATCGGACAACTCGATCTTCTCGAGCACTACCTTGCGGTTGCCCAACTCGGGCATCTTTTCGGGCATCGTCCATAACGCGACAGGATCGCCGCCCTCTTGAATCCAGCGCACGGGGGAATTGCCGCGGCGAGTGGCGGCGGCCAAGGGCTCCAGGATTTTTGTGGGAGGTATGGGCAAGCGACCCGCCCGCACGGATCGCAGTTGAGCCGCGACGACTCGCGGTTCGTCGGTCAGATACAAACGCACGTCAAGCGACAGAATGGTATCGATCGAACCTTCTCGATAGCGACATCCCATCAAGACGCGATCCGACTCGATCGATACGCGTGGTTCGGACACCTCGCGCGGCAACGCATCGGGAAATTCCTTGGGCAGGTTGATTGCGAACCAACTGTTCAGTTGGTCCTCTGTCAGCGTCATGCTCCACGCGCCGGGCCGCCTGGCCACATTGCGAGCCTCCAGCACGCGACGCTCCAACTCGTCGCCTTCCGCGGCAGCTCGCGTCGTATCGATGTCCTTGACTTCGGCATAGAACGCCGGCGAAGCATGAAACGCCCACCAAGCCCAGCCGCCCGCTAGTACGATGAACAATCCGATGATCGCAATGGTCAGCAGAAGGGCGCGAAGCAGCGAGCGACGACGTTTGCCACGACTGGTCGCCGCGGCTTTTCTCGGATCGACAGAAGGACGAGCCGTTCTTGAGTCAGCCACGCGGCACTCCCTTCCGCCGATTCTTACGTCGGTTCAAGTCGCCGCACTCTAAACCTGCCAGCCCATCAACGCTGGTGATTGGCTCACACACTATTCGAATCGCAACAAGGCGTAGTTCTTCTTGCCGCGACGCAGCACAATCACCGACTCGCTGGCTAGATCACGCGGAGTCAACGCATACTGTAAGTCGGAGATGCAGCGATTATTCACATAAGCGCCCGATTGCTCGATCGTTCGACGGGCCTCGCCGCGAGACTTTACCAATCCGGTCTCGCAGAAGGCGTCGATAAGTCCCAGGCCCGCCGCCAAGCGGTCTCGCGTCGCCTGGTGACTCGGAACATCCGCGAAGATCTCGCCCAGTTGAGCGTCATTCAACTCCGAGATCTCGGCGCCAAAGAAGATCTCGGTCGCGCGTCGAGCCGCGGCCAACCCTGCGTCGCCATGCACCAGTTGCGTTAACGACTCGGCCAGTCGCTTTTGGCTCGCCCGCGCATGGGGCTCCGTCTCGCGGGACTTGTCGAGCGACTCGATTTCCTCGCGGCTCAACTCGGTCAAGAAACGCAAGCACATGCCGGCGTCCGAGTCGGCCACGTTGATCCAGTATTGGTAGAACGCATAGGGACTGGTGCGTTCTTTCGCAAGCCAGATGGCGCCTTTTTCGGTCTTGCCCATCTTCGAGCCATCGGACTTCAACAACAATGGGCATGTCAGACCGAACAACTGAGCGCCAAACATGCGGCGCCCCAGGTCGATGCCCGCGGTGATGTTGCCCCACTGGTCGCTGCCACCGATCTGCAGCTCGCACCCGTATTCGCGGTGGAGCTTTACGAAATCGTAGGCCTGCAACAGCATATAGCTGAATTCGGTGTAGCTGATTCCCGCGTCGTCGCGTTCGATGCGATTCTTGACCGAGTCCTTCGCCAGCATCACGTTGACGGGGAAGTGCTTGCCGACATCGCGCAAGAACTCCAGGTAGCTGAAGCCACTCATCCAGTCAAAATTATTGACCAGTCGTGCCGGGGCATCGCCCGTATCAAAGTTCAAGAAATGACTAATCTGTTTCTGCAGGCCCGCGACGTTCGCGCGGAGCGCATCGAGCGACAAGAGGTTTCGCTCTTCGCTCTTCCCGCTCGGGTCGCCAATCATGCCGGTCGCGCCGCCAACCAGGGCGATGGGGCGATGGCCGGCAGCCTGAAAACGACGCAGAGTCATGAGGGGGAGCAAGCTGCCCACGTGCAAGCTGTCGGCGGTCGGGTCAAAACCGGCGTAAAGAGTGCGACTGGCCGCGGCAAGCCACTTACCCAGTCCTGCTTCGTCCGTGCTCTGATGAATCAAGCCACGCCAACTCAACTCGGCGACAATGTCGCTCGCGACAGCCATGCAAGATCAACCTTTCCGATTCGCGAAAAACAGAACCGCGCTGAGATCCTCGGATGCGAACTCGTAAAAGGTTCGCACCTGCTGAAACACGACCCAAGCCTTTTCCAGGTCTTTTTCGTGCAGGGGCCGTCCATATGTCGCCGCATCCAACTCGTAGTACTTCTTCTGCAAGTCTTCGAACTTCACCTCGCCCAATGCCTCGGCGACGTAAGGCGCCATGTCGGGGCGCACGAGCGAGATGATGGCATCCTCGCGGTCATATAGAGACCGCCCGCCCAGAAAGCACTGATTCAGCGGTGGATCGCCGGCGTTGGGATCGAGCGTGCCATCCGTGAGGCAACGATGCAATGTGTCCCAGGTGGCGCCGAGTTCGAGAACTCGGCCACGTTTTCGATAGTCCTGGGATTGGCTCAACTGGCGCACGAAATCTCGGATCTGATCCGGTTCGCGGAAGCCGAAGAGTTTTTTAGAGTCTTCACGATTCAGCAGAATGTGGAATCCTGGGCCCGACATGACTCGACTGCGTCGTTGCTAGAGGAAAAAGTCGAAACATCGAGGCAAGCGGAACATCCGCCTGCCCTGCTCGCGCTGGACCCAAAGGTCCGCCCACGCTCGCTCAATCTCGTATGCTCACCGCCAACATTTGTACTATCGCTTCTCTCGGCCGCGCTTAGCGCTCGCCAAACGATCGGCTACTTCCACAGATCGTCCTCGGCGAACGGGTGAAGTTGCCCCAGTCCCTTGGGTTTGGGGAGCGCCTTCAGCAAGTGTGCGGCGAGCCGTAGATCGTCGCGCGTCGTAATCTTGATGTTCATGGGCGAACCTGTCACGATCGCCACCTTGCGCCCCAGTCGCTCGACCAATTGAGCATCGTCGGTCGCGGGCTCGCGACCGCGCCGAGCGTAAGCGTCGATCAGCAGTTGTCGAGCGAAGACTTGAGGAGTTTGCGCTTCCCACAAGTCGGCGCGAGCCACGGTCTCTTGAATCGTTTGGTCTTTCGCGACTCGCTTCAAAGTGCTGGTGACTGGCGTCCCCAAAATGGCGGCGCCAGTCTTCACGGCCGCGGCGAACACTTCATCAATCCAGGTATCGGCGATACAGGGTCGAGCCGCATCGTGGATGGCCACAAAGTCGATGTCCGGTTGCACTCGAGCCAACGCGTTGGCTACCGAATCGGTTCGCTCGACGCCTCCTTCCACCACCTCGACCCCCAGCACCGCGATGTTCGCGCCGAATTTGCTGAAGAACGCCTCGCGGTCCTCGGGAGAAATCACCAGCAGCACTTGCTTAACGTCGTTGCGACTAAGGAATTTGTCCACCGCATGCAGCCACACGGCTCGATTCTCGAGCGGCGCAAACGGCTTTTTGTAGTACTGATCGCGAAAGCGGCTGCTTCGCCCGGCAGCCGGCAGGATCACAGCGAACTTGGACACGGTTCAGTTTCGCAACTTAGGTAGGGTGAGACGGCCAATAGTTTGGGATAATCTCGCAACTTCGCGCGGTTGCGTCAACACGAGGCGTCGTCGTCCAGCCACAGAATCGGCGGCGGCGGCTCGGCTGTCCAATGGGAATGGCCGCCGTCGGCCAGCCATTCCCCCAACCGGTCGCACTGCTGGCGTTCGGTCAAAGTGGCTCGGCGGCCGCTCAATTCGCGAGCCAAATCGGCGGCCAGGACTTGTGCCGCCAAGCGTTCAATTTCGGACGTCGAATCCTGTCCGAAGCCACAGGCGACTCGCAGCACGGTGAGTTTCTGGACTCGCTGCGACAGCTCCACCATTTCACACTGCCCGTCGATTTCCCCTGGGTCAGTCCGACCACGGTCTCGATGTATAAACTCGACGACTTCCCGTCCAACCGCGGCCATTTCGCGGTCGGCCCAAGCGCTCCACTGGTCGAGGCCGTCGCCCCGCAAATTGGCGTTCCCCTGAGTTTCCACCGAATGGCTGGCGGAAGGTGCTGACTTGAGGGAAGGGGCGGTCATCGCGGACTTGGCTAAGCCGCGGAACAGGGCGAGGCTGAGGATCTCGCCTTCTCCCTCGTAGACGCAAGGGGTCAAGTAATCATGCAGGTTGTCCCCCCACAGATGCCCCTTAAGGAACGACCGACCGCCATGCGTCTTCATCATCAGTTCGACAGCGGCCTCCTTCAACGACTCACTGCCAAACACCTTGGCGATCGTGCACTCTATTTCGCCGCGGTGGCCTGTGTCGAGCAGTCCGCCGCACCACAACGCCAATGCGTCGCAGCCCACGATTAACGCCGCCAGTCGAGCTAAGCGACGGCGGATCAGGCCTCGCTTCGCCAACGACTCGCCATACGTCTGACGCTGCATCACCCAAGGGACTAGGCTAGCCAACATGGTCCGCATCTGACCGGCGGCCACAGCGCATACGGCCACTCGCCCACGGTTCAGCCCGTGATAAGCGACGGTCAGGCCGTCTCCGCGAGGCAGTTGCAGCAGATGGTCGGACGGTACGGGAAAGTCGGTAAATCGCCCGCCTCGGTTAACGCTTCGTCGCAAGGCATGCAGTCCGTATTCCCGTAACTCAAAGCCCTGACCCGACTGAGTCGGAAGATCGCAAATCAGTGCGGCCGGGACGCCGTCCAGGCGACAGATCAGTACGATCAAGCGGCCCCAAGCCAGATTCGAGATGAATCGCTTCTCGCCCGTCACGCGAAAGCCGCCCTCAACCCGCTCGGCTCGCGTATGGATGGCCGTCAAATCCGAGCCCGTGTGCGGTTCCGTAAGAGCGAACGCGGTCTGACGCTCGCCGCGGGCCAGGCTAGGAAGCCACCGAGCCTTTTGCGAGTCGGTCCCAAACGCGGTTAGGGCGCCCACGGCGCCGATGCATCCATGGACCGATGCCAGGCCGGCCACGGTGGCCGATACATGCGCCATTTGGGACAAGAACGGATAAAATGCGGCTAGCGGCGCCGCCGATCCTCCAAACTCGCAAGGCGCCCGCAGGCCCCAGTATCCGGCGTCCGCCAAGCTCCGCAGAACTTCGGCCGAGACTTTCTCCGAGCGATCATGCAGAGTGCCCGAATCGCGGTGGCCGCGCACCACCTGCAGCGAATTCCGCATGACCAGCCGCCAAGAAGCATCCACGAGGGAAGCCTTCTCCTGTCCGCCGCTCGCCGCACTCGAACCGGCTGCGTGAATTTCGCCAGCCGTGGACATCCGTTGCGGTCGCCAATCGCTTGTGTCGTTGCTCGCCAGGGGGAAGCCCAGTACGGCTTGAGCGACCGGGCTGATCCGAGGGGCCGCTCGACGGCCTGCTTCATTCTCCCAACGGGGTTCACTCATGACGGACCTCCCACCGAAACCAAGGGCCAGTCGCTGTGAGGCCGCTGGGCCAGTCGTTCGTAAAGTCGAGCGAGCGCCTCCGCATGCTGGGTTTGAATCCGCGAGCGACAGATGGTCAGTTTGGGAGTGCATTCCCCCGCGGAAATCGAGAATGGACGGTCCCAAATCCAGACCACTCGTACTTGCTCGTGAGAAGCAAAGTCGGACATTCCCTGGGCGATTCGACGAGCAAGCTCGTCCTGCAATGGTTGCGACGCGATAGCTGCTGGAAAGGAGGCGATGTCGAGCGATTGGGCTCGAACCCATGCCATGACCGCCTCGGAATTGAGCACCACAATCGCCGCGACGCACGGGCGTTCGTCGCCGACCGCCGCGACTTGGGCGATGAAAGGTTCGAGCGCCAGTCGTTGTTCGATGCTTGCTGGAGCGACATTCTTGCCCGTGGCCAAGACGAGCAGTTCTTTTTTTCGGCCCGTGATCTGCAACAGACCGTTGTTACTCCAACGTCCTAAGTCGCCCGTATGGAGCCAGCCGTCTCGTAGCACCTCCTGCGTGGATTCTGGGGCGTTAAGGTAGCCCTTCATCACGTGTTTGCCTCGAGTCAGGATTTCACCATCGGCCGCGATGCGAACCTCGACGCCAGGCAACGGACGACCGACGCAGCCTCGCGCGAAATGCCGCATGGTCGAGGCGGTCACGACAGGCGAGGCTTCGGTCAATCCATAGCCTGGCAAGAGTGGAACGCCTCGTTCCTGATAAAAATCGAACAGGAGATCGGGTAGCGCCGCGCCTCCGCAGACGCACAGTTCGATTTTGCCGCCCAACGCGGCTCGTAGCGCCCCTGGAACATCGGCGAAGCCGACATCGATCAGTCGACGGCGAATTCGGTCGAAGAAATGAGGCACGCCGTTGATGAACGTTGGGCCGTAAGAGCGTATTTCGTCCGCTACTGTTTCGGGACGAGTGGCTAACGCCATCTCCGTGCCAGCCGCCAGCCACACGTAGAGATCACAGGTTCGCGCGTAGATGTGGCTGAGCGGCAAGAGGCAGAAACGTCGCTCCGTCTCACGCTCGACGAATGCTTGCAGCACGCTGCACGTATTCGACACCAAGTTGCCATGACTGAGGACGACCCCTTTCGGCTCGCCGACCGTGCCTGATGTGTACAGAATCGTCGCGGGTGAATCCCATGAGATCTTTCGAGTCGCCTGTTCGAGCGCTGCGCGACCCACGGCCCAGTCGTGCTCGCCTGTTTCGTTGACTCCCTCCTTGGGTGCGACCAGAGTCGTCAGGTCGATCTCGGGGCAGGGGAGTGGAACGGATGCTGTCGGCGGCACGGAGGCTGCAGGCCCCTGGAGCGTTGCTTGGGCGTCCACGCGAGACGTGAGGACCCACTGAGCGTCACAGTGCCGCAGTTGCTCGGCCGCGCGTCGCCATCCCAACGCCGTATGGATCGGGACATGAATCGCGCCGAGCCCGAGCAAGGCCAGATCCGCGATGATCCAGGCGTAGCTGTTTTCCGCGAATTGTGCCACGACCGAGCCCGGGCCGACGCCCAGTCGGGACAAGCGTCCCGCCGCTCGGATCACGTCGTCGGCTAGCTCGCGCCAGCCGCGTACCTGCCACGAGCCGCCTGGCAGACTAGTCCACAAGGCGCCACGGTCGGGTTCTGTTTCGACGCGACGCAACAATCGCGTCATCCACAGTGCATCGTCCTGCATCCAATCGCGCATGGCAGTCGAGGAAAAAGGGATCACTTGCGGGGCAAGCGATCACGAACGATAGGCAAGAGAGCGTCATGAAGAAGCCCATTGGACGCGAGCACGCTCGACTTTTCCAACGGAAGTTCACGCCCTTCGCAGGTCGTGACTCGTCCGCCTGCTTCTTCCACAAACAGGCGCCCCGCGGCAAAATCCCACGGCGCCAACTCGAACTCAAAGAAGCCATCGAAGCGACCTAAGCCGCACCAGCACAGGTCCAGCGAGGCGGCGCCAAACCGGCGGACGCCGTGGATTTGCTGGCGAAACAAATCGCCGATGGCGTCGAGCGTGGCCTGCATGATCTTGTCGCGATCATAGAAGAAGCCGACGCCCAACAAGGCTTGATCGAGTTTGGCGGCCTTCGAAACTTGCACGGCTCGGCCATCATGGAATGCTCCGCAGCCGCGACGAGCCACGAACCACTCGTCCAGCAACGGTTGATACACCACGCCGCACTCGGCCCGGCCAGCTCGATAGTACGCCACCGATACCGCGAACTGCGGAATGCCGTGAGCAAAGTTGTTGGTCCCATCCAAGGGATCAACGATCCAGAGATGTTCCGCGTCGACGGAGTCGCGATGAGTTTCCTCGGCGAGAATCGCATGGCCGGGAAATTCCCGGCGAATCACCTCGATAATAGTACGTTCCGCCTCCAAATCCGCGTCGGAGACTAGATTGAACGATTGCTTGCCGCGCATCACCACGCCGTCGCGATAGTAGCGCGCAACCACGTCGCCGCCCGCACGGGCAGCCTGCTGGGCGACGATCAATTCTGGTGTCGTGGACATCGATCCCGCGCCAATCGCTTAGACTTCCATCAGCATGCGGGACGGTTCCTCGATCACGTCCTTGACTCGCTTCAAGAAGCCAACCGCCTCGCGACCGTCGACGATGCGATGATCGTACGTCAGCGCGATGTACATCATGGGGCGAATCACGACTTGCCCGCCGCGAGCGACCGGGCGTTCTTGAATCGAGTGCATTCCCAAGATGCCGCTTTGCGGAGGATTGACGATCGGGGTCGACAACAGCGAGCCATAAACTCCGCCGTTGCTAATCGTGAACGTCCCCCCCATCAACTCTTCGGGAGCGATCTTGTTCTCTTGAGCTCGACGGCCAAAGTCCGCGATCGCACTCTCGATTTGCGAAAAGCTCATCAGCTCCGCGCGGCGCAGGATCGGGACGACCAAGCCCTTGCCGCCGCCAATCGCGATGCCGATATCGTAATAGTTGCGGTACACGATCTCGCGATCGTTGCGAATCTCCGCATTCAACTCGGGGCACTTCTTCAACCCGTCGACGACCGCCTTGACGAAGAACGACATGAAGCCGAGCTTCACCCCATATTGTTGCTGGAAGGCGTCGCGGAAGTCGGCTCGCAATTGCATGACGGCCGACATGTCGACTTCATTGAAGGTGGTGAGCAGAGCTGCTGTTTGCTGAGCGGAAACGAGTCGTTCGGCGATGCGACGCCGAATCAGGCTCATCGGCACCACTTCTTCCAACTCGCCAATCACGGCTCGAGTCACTTCCGCGGTGCGCGGGGCGAGTCGCTGATCGGCTCGAGTCTCGACGATAGCAGGCACCGTCTTCTCCGCCGCGGGCTTGGCGGCTTCCGCCTTGCTGACTTCGGGCTTGGCGGCGGCAGGCGGCGTCGCGGCTGGCTCGACCGGCTTGGGAGCTGGCGGCGCAGCGACGGGCGCGGCCGCGACTGGGGCCGCTGCGGGAGTCGGGGCTGACGCGGACGCCGGTGGAGCGGCCGCGGGCACGCTCGTTGTCGCGCCAGCTTCCTCCACCAAGGCAATCACGTCGCCGACCGCGACCAACTCGCCACTCCCCTTGAGAATCTGCCCCATTACGCCCGCTACTGGCGAGGGGAGATCAACCGACGCTTTGTCGGTCTCGATCTCGACGATGTTCTCGTCGCGCGCGACTTTCTCGCCGGGCTTCTTCAGCCACTTCCCGATCTGAACTTCCTTAATCGATTCCCCAACCGCGGGGACGCGAATTTCAATCGCCATGGATCCAGGGTCCTTTCACCTACTGGCCAGTCAAGGCTTGGGCCAAAATCTCTTGTTGTTCGAGCTTATGAGCTTCGTGAGAGCCTGTCGCGGGGCTCGCCGAAGCCGACCGCGAAATACCCGCGAAGGGATACGATTGGAAGAGAGACTCGCCGAATATCACGCGCAGGTAATGCCATGCGCCCATGTTCTCCGGCTCCTCCTGCACCCAATAGACGGGAGTGCCCGCGGGATACTCGTCCATCACCTGCCGCAGTTGGACCTGCGGCAGTGGATACAGTTGTTCGATGCGCACGATCGCGACATCGTCAATCTTGTGCTTCTCTCGCTGCTCCACTAGATCGTAATACACCTTGCCCGTGCAGAGCAGTACTCGTCGAGTCGGGAGGTTGACGCCAGGTCGTTCGTCCCGCAGCACTCGCTGGAATCGGCCCTCGACCAACGCATCTAGCGGCGAGACAACTCGCGGGTGTCGCAGCAAACTCTTCGGCGTCATCACCACCAGCGGTTTACGCCACTTGCGCAGCACCTGACGTCGCAGCAGATGGAAGATTTGAGCAGGAGTCGTCGGGCAGACGACCTGCATGTTGTCCTCGGCGCACAGTTGGAGGAAACGTTCCAGCCGGGCGCTCGAATGCTCCGGTCCTTGCCCCTCGAAACCGTGCGGCAGCAGCATCACCAAGCCGCTGAGGTTGCGCCACTTGTCCTCGGCGCTGGCGATGAACTGATCCACGAGAACCTGCGCCACATTCCAGAAATCGCCGAATTGGGCCTCCCAGACGACAAGTGCATCGGGCGAGTCCAGGCTGTATCCATACTCGAAACCCAGCACGCCCGATTCACTGAGCGGGCTGTTGCGCACTTCAAATACGGCCTGATTGGGCGAGAGGTGCTCCAGCGGGCAATGGCGAACGCCGGTTTGGTAGTCGCGCAGCACCGAATGTCGGTGACTGAATGTGCCGCGTTCGGAATCCTGCCCCGTAATGCGAACTCGACTGCCGCCTTGCACCAGCGTGGCGAAAGCCAATGCCTCGCCAGCGGCCCAATCGAGCGCCGACTCGCCACGAGCCATTTCGGAGCGCTTTTCGAAAGTTCTCTTCAATTTGGGATGGATCGTGAAACCAGCAGGCACGTCGTTCAATTTCTCGAGCAGTGACGCGAGCTGGTCCACTGGCGCTCCCGTGTTCGGCTCGTCATCCAACGGCTCGGGACCCCCTAGATAATTGCGCCACTTGCCCGTCGACACTTTGGCCGTCGGCTTAAAGTCCTGGCTGTGGGCGGTCGCGAACTCGCTTTCCAGCTGCTTACGTCGTTCCTCGACGATTCTATCGGCTTCGTCGACGGTGATCTCGCCCAACAACAGCAGGTGTTCGAGATAGTGGACTCGGACCGAGTCGCGGTTCTCGATCAGCTTGTACATCTGCGGTTGAGTGTAACCGGGCTCGTCGCCTTCGTTGTGCCCCCAGCGTCGATAGCAGTACATGTCGATCACAACGTCGCGCTTCCAGTGCTGGCGGAAGTCGAGGGCCAGGTTGACGACCTGCGCCACGGCCGCCGGATCCTCGCCATTGACGTGGAAGATCGGGATCTGCAACATCTTCGCCACATCGGTAGCGTATGTGGTGGAACGAGCCTCTTCGGGCATCGTCGTGAATCCCACTTGATTGTTCACGATGACGTGGAGCGTCCCCCCGACCTCATAGCCAGGCAGCTGACTGAGATTCAACGTCTCCTGCACGATTCCTTCGCCCGCGAACGCCGCGTCGCCGTGGATCAGCAGCGTGAGTCCCTTTTCGCGATTCGAGTCGCCCGTGCGATCTTGTTTCGACCGCAGCCGGCCCATCGCCACCGTGTTGACATATTCCAGATGACTGGGGTTGAAGCACAGCGATAAATGAATTTGCTTGCCTTGAGCCGTCGTCCACTCGCTGTTGTAACCCAGGTGGTACTTCACATCGCCGCCGCCGCGATACAGGTTAGGAGTCGCGTCCTTGAACTCCCAGAAAATCTCTTGCGGACGCTTACCCAAGATGTTGGAAAGTACGTTCAAGCGGCCGCGATGAGCCATCCCCATCACCACCTTGTCGACTCCTTGCGAGCCAACCTTCTCGATCGCCATGTCCAACAGCGGAATCAGACTCTCGGCGCCTTCCAGCGAAAACGTCTTCGCGCCGATGTGTTTGCGTCGCACGAACTCTTCGAAGATCGACGCGTCCACCAACCGCGTATAGATACGAATTTGTTCGGCGCGGGAGAGCTTGATGTGGTTTTCCGTGGTCTCCATCCGATGGAGCAGCCAATCGCGGACCGCCAGATCGTCGATGTGCATGAACTGCGCCGCGATCTTGTCACAGTACGTCTTCTTCATCCGCTTGATGATCGCGCCCAACGTCTGCGTCGAGGGACCGCCGATCGACGTCGTCGAAATGGAACGTCCCAGGTCGGCGTCGTTTAAGCCATGAAACGCCAGCGACAATTCGGTGTGGTCTTGTCGCACAGTGCCCAGTGGATCGATGTGGGCCGACAAGTGACCGCGGACTCGGTAGGCACGGACCAACTGATCCACCTTCTCCTGCACGCGAATCGCTTGCAGGTCGCCCCAGCCGATAGGCCCATTTCCGGATGAGCCCGGGTTCGCGGGCTGCGCGTGCGTCGAGCCATTGCCATTGGCCGAGGAAGCGGCGCCGCCGCCCGGCAAACGCGGACGTCCTTCGGTCGTCGTCGTGGCGATCGCAATCGGCGGATTAAAAAGCGTGCTGGGGCCAAACGAAGGGCGAAAGCGAGTTTTTTCGCCCATGCCCGCACCGTACAGAGCGGATCCATTCCCTTCGCCGCTCGCTCGCTTCACGCCTTCAGCCAGTTCCGCGAAATAGCCTCGCCAGTTTTCCGGCACTCGAGCAGGATCGCGCAAGTACTCTTCCAACAGCGACTCGATGTAAGCGGCGCTCAAACAATCCAAGTCATGGGCGGTTTGCGTCATGGCGGTAATCCGTGGACGATCGCTGTATTCTGGAGGTGTTCGATCGTCGAATTGTATTCGATGGTCGAGGCTCGCGGTGACGACACTCCGTGCCGCGATCCTCGGGGCTGTATTTAATCGCCTATCGGGCAAGTCGCCGAGTGGCGATAAGTCCGGTTAGGCAGGAATTGCGAGTTGTATCGACATTTGGGCCGCGGAGCACCCCCGATTTTTCCTGCGATCCCGGGACGCGGCTGTGGGGTGGGTTTAAGTGCTAAGTGTAGTTTACTGCTGGTTTTGTGCCACTACCCTACCCCGTTTTTTGATTCGAGGTCCGCGAAATCCGGGAAAGTGACCACTCTTGTGGGTCACTCGTTGAATAACCCAGATTCGCCGTCTTCCCGTGGCCGATTTTCGCAGTTCGCCTATAGTCTGCCGCGCCGCATCCTGGCTTTACTCATTTTCACGGCGAGCTGAACTTGATTGTGATTTTCACGTGTGAAAACTTGTGTAAGTTGTTGCGGTAATTGGTTTTGTTGGAATTGCTTCGCCGTGCGTGAATCGGCGTTGCACGCCATTTTTTCGCTCGAATCTCCTTCCCGACCATCTCCATGACCTCTGTTCCCGCTCTGCGAGTTCGCTCCGTTAATTCCTCGCAAGTTAACCCTGGCGGAGACTACGTGCTGTACTGGATGGTGGCGCAACGGCGAGCTGCCAGCAATTACGCATTGCAGCGGGCGGTTGAAATCGCGAGCCAGCTGGGTAAGCCGCTGCTTGTGTTCGAACCGCTGCGAGTGGGGTATCGGTGGGCGAGCGACCGACACCACCAGTTCATCATCGATGGCATGGCGGCCAATCGAGCTCGTTTCGCGGATTCGCCCATCACGTATTTTCCGTACCTAGAGCCAGCGCAAGGGGAAGCCGAAGGTCTACTCGATTCACTCGCCCAATCGGCGTGTGTGGTTGTCACGGACGATTATCCCTGCTTCTTCCTCCCCTCGCTGGTGCGAGTCGCCGCGAGGAAAATCTCCGTCAGACTGGAAATTGTCGATGGCAACGGTCTGTATCCGCTCTACGCGACCGACCGCGTATTCACGATGGCTCATTCCTTCCGTCGCCATCTCCAACGAGAGGTCCGCCCCTATCTTCAAGAGGCGCCACGCGAGATTCCCTGGGAGGGAGTGAAGCTGCCCCGCTTGTCCCAGATTCCCTCACGAATTGCTCGACGGTGGCCAGCCGCCGACCTCGACGCCTTAACAGGCGCCACGTCTTTGCCGCAGTTTCCCATCGACCACGCCGTGAACGTATCGTCGATACGTGGGGGCGCCGTCGAGGCCCAGCGGGTGCTCGATCGGTTCCTTCGCGAGCGTTTGCCGCGCTATGCGACCGAACGCAACCAGCCCGGCGAGGAGGTGGCGAGCGGCCTGTCGCCCTATCTTCACTACGGACATATCGGCGCTCATCAGGTTTTCCAAGCCGTCGTTCAACGCGACCAGTGGACTCCGGCGAAACTGGGGGCCGTGGCTCACGGCAAAGCCCAGGGGTGGTGGGGGGCGAGTCCCGAGGTGGAGTCGTTCCTGGAGGAGCTACTGGTATGGCGCGAGATTGGATTTAACTTCAGCAGCCACCGGCCTCGCGACTACGATCGCTATTCATCGTTGCCCGATTGGGTCCGCGCCACGCTCGCCGAACATGTGCGCGACCGTCGCGAGCACGTCTACACACTGGACGAATTCGAACGATCACGAACGCATGATCCTCTCTGGAATGCCGCTCAACGACAGCTCGTTCGCGAAGGCCGAATGCACAACTATTTGCGGATGCTGTGGGGAAAGAAAATCCTCGAATGGACCACTCGCCCCGACGAAGCCTTGGCGATCATGATCGAGTTGAACAACAAGTACGCACTCGATGGACGCGATCCGAATTCCTACTGTGGCATTTTCTGGGTGTTGGGTCGATACGATCGGCCGTGGGGGCCCGAGCGACCCATATTCGGCATGATCCGCTACATGAGCTCCGACAATACGGCTCGCAAGGTAGACGTTAAAGGCTATCTGCGACGTTACGGCAGCGACGCTCGCACTCTGTGGGATGATGCATAGTCTGTACGACGGACTGGAAGTCCGTCGTACAAAGATCCCTGACGTCCTCGCGGCTACGCGAATAAGTCTTGCACTACATGGCCCTCGACATCGGTCAGGCGGAAGTCGCGACCGGCGTGTCGATAGGTCAGACGCTCGTGGTCGAGACCGAGCAGGTGAAGCATGGTGGCATGCAGGTCATGGACATGCACCTTATTTTCCGCCGCAAAATAACCGTAGTCGTCCGTGGCGCCGTAATGAAATCCGCCTTTCACTCCGCCGCCCGCCAACCACATGGTGAAACCTTCCGGGTTGTGATCTCGACCGTTGTTCCCCTCGGCGGTCGGGGTCCGACCAAACTCGCCGCCCCACCAGATGAGCGTATCTTCGAGCAGGCCTCGCTGCTTGAGATCGTACAGGAAGCCCGCGATCGGCAAGTCGACCTCGCGGGCGTTCTTCTCATGCCCAGCCTTAAGGTCCGAGTGCTGGTCCCATTGCACTTTATTGTCGTTGTGAGTGACTTGGATGAAACGCACCCCGGCTTCCGCGAACCGCCGAGCCATCAGGCACATCCGCCCAAAGTTCGCGGTCACGGGATCGTCCAGTCCGTACAGTTTCTTCGTCGCCAGCGATTCGCTCGACAAATCCTCGACCTTGGGCAATTCGGACTGCATGCGAAACGCGAGCTCGAAAGAATTGATGCGGGCGTCGAGCGTCGCGTCGGGGCCGGAACGCTCGAGATGCTCGACGTTCATCTGCTTTAAACGATCGAGTTGCAGTCGTTGCAGCGAGCGATTCAGGTGCGAATTCGAGATGTATTTCACTCGAGCGCGTTCCGAGGGAATACTGGCATCGCCGAGCGCCATCCCTTGATACACGGCTGGCAAGAACGCGGAGCTCCAGTTGTTGATCCCGCCAAAGGCGAGCGTCGGACAAATCGTGACGAACGCCGGCAAATCCGAGTTCTCGGTTCCCAGGCCGTAACTGACCCAAGACCCGATGCTAGGGCGAACAAAATTGTCGCTGCCCGTATGGATCTTCATCACCGCGCCGCCATGCGCGGGGTTGGAACCATGTATGGAATGAATGAAGCACAGGTCATCCACTCGCTGAGCCAAGTGCGGAAACAACTCGCTGACCCACGAGCCGCTCTCGCCATACTGGCGGAAATTCCAGGGCGACTTCAGCAAGTTCCCTGTCGAGTTAAACTGAACTCGCGGCTTGTTGAATGGCAATGGCTTGCCATCATCGCGATCGAGCAGCGGTTTTCGGTCGAAAGTATCGACTTGCGAGGGTCCTCCGCTCATGAACAGAAAGATGATCCGTTTCGCTCTCGCGGGAAAATGCGGCGACTTGGGAGCCAAGGGATCGGCCGCCGGAGACGCATGGACGGATTTCTCCGCGGCTCGACTCTTCTCTGGCGAGTGGGCCAGCAGCGACGCGAGCGCTAGAGAGCCAAAGCCAACGGCCGACTGTTGCAACATGGTGCGTCGCGAGGGAATCAATGGCTGCATCGCTCGACCCTTTTAGGTTTGGTGGCCCGCATTTTGCTGGAACGATATCGCCGCATAACAACACCCGACTCAAGGCTAGTTGCTTTGTGTGTAACGATCCTCCCCAGCGACTTACGTCGAGCCCCTGCTGCCGTCCATGAGATCACGAGGGAACCGAGTCAGCCACTCGATACCATTGTCGGTGACCAGCACATTGTCGATCAAGCGAGCCCCCAGACGTTCATCGCCAAGGAATATCGGTGGTTCAATCGTCACGACCATGCCGGCTCGGAACGAGTAGGGATTGCCTTCCATCATATGGATTGGTTCGCCCCAGGTTGGAGGAAAGCCGGGTGCGAGTCCGTAGCCCGTGGTGTGGACTCGCCCACGTTCCAGCCCCGCCGATTGGATTACGCGGCAAGCCGCTCGGTGCGCCACAACCGTGGGAACTCCGGGGCGTATTTCGGCGGCGCACGCATCGGCCGCGTCGCGTGCTATTTGATACAGTTCGATCATTCTCGCACTGGGTGAACCCAAGCAGAATTGACGCCCAATCGTCGCCGTATATCGATGGCTGGTCGCACCATACTCAATGCTCCCAAAGTCGCCCCTTTGCATGCGACGGCGAGTCGGCGCGCCGTGACTGAAGCCCGACCGTTCACCAGAGACGAGATTGATGGGGCTGGCCGCCAAGCCACTCCCCGCTGTCAGTAACGCACGGTACACCTCGCCCGCCAGTTCCAACTCGGTGCGACCCGGAGCGAGCGCGTCGGCGAATACGCCCATGGCGAGATCCGCGAAACCAGCCGCCTCGCGAATGTAGGCAATCTCTTGCGGCGATTTGACCATCTTCAGTTCCGCGATCAACTGACTTGGTTCCGCGACGAGCGCCGAGGCCAGCAGCTTGACAATGCCCGCATGATGGTGGGGATGCAGATAATAGGCGCAGGTCTCCAGGCCGACCCGGTGATCACGCAGTGAGTAGTCGCTGGCGAGTCTTGCGAACGCATCGAGCGGATCATCGGAGTTGCCTCCGCCCCAGCCGCGGACCTCGTCCACGAACGCATCGTCTCGGAATTCGTTCACTTCTCCTTCGCGCGTCAGCATACACAGCGGCCCAGGAGCGGCGGAGATCAACAAACACTGAAATTCCTGGTAGCTTTTCGCGTCGGAACCGGTCAGCCAATGGATGGAAACGGGGTGGATCACGACCAGCCAATCGAGCCCCGCGGCGGTCATCGCCTGACGTACGCGAGTCCTGCGGTCGGCGAACTCGGCAACAGTGAAGTCGTGTTTGGACATACCTCGAATTCTAGACGGCCGGTTGGCGCTTGGCTATCCTGACGCCTCGTTGTCGCGTCGACTCCTCCCTCATGCTTCCCCCCTCCGGCTCCCCGCGAGCCTCGTGAAAGCGACTCGGTGTTCCATGAATGCGACGCAGACAGTCTCCTCGAATACTCGGTGGCGAATTCTCGCCCTGTTGATGGCCTTCACCGGCCTGACTCACTTCAATCGCATCAGTATGTCGGTTGCGGGGACCGAACATCTGATGGACGAGTTTGGCATTGAGGAGACGACCATGGGATGGGTCTACTCGGCCTATCTCATCGTCTACACCTGCCTGATGACGCCCGGCGGCTGGCTGATCGATCGGATCGGACCGAAGCGAACGCTGTTGTTGTTGGCCGCGGGGTCGGCCCTGCTCGTGCCACTCACCGGCGCCACGGCCCTCATTCCTCCCACGCTCGTGTTGACCTGGCTGATCGTGATCCGCGGACTCTTGGGCGCGATCAATGTGCCGCTGCATCCTGGAACAGCGCGAGCGGCATCGTTCTGGATGGCGGCGCGTGAACGAGGAATGGCGAATGGATTGCTGACGGGCGCCGCGGTCGCTGGCATCGCCGCGACTTACTTCGTGTTCGGTTCACTCATGGATGCGTTAAGTTGGCCTTGGGCCTTCGTCACGGCGGGCGTCGTCACCCTGATGCTGGCGTTGGTCTGGGCATGGTATGGCAGTGATCGGCCCGAGACGCATCCCGCGGTGAGTACCGCGGAATTGGCGTGGATCGAGCAGGGGCGAGTGGCTCGGCCGGTCGATGCCGAGTCTTCCGAGGCGAGTCACTTGTCTTGGGCTGACTTCTGGGGCCTGCTGAAGAATCGCAGTCTGCTGCTACTGACGATCAGCTACGCGACGGTCAGTTACTTTCAGTACCTGTTCTTTTATTGGATGCAGTACTACTTCGATAAAGTACTCAAGCTGGGGACGACCGATGGACGGTTGTATGCCACGATTCCGCTGGTGGCGATGGCTTTGGGCATGGCGGCGGGCGGGTGGTTAGCCGATCATGCGACCGCTCGGTTCCCCAACTGGTTCGGGCGATCGCTGGTGCCGGCGCTCGGGATGATCGGCAGCGCCCTGTTTCTGCTCGCCGGCATCTTCTTTGGTCCGCCGTGGTGGGTGGTCACATGTTTTGCTTTGGCGATGGGGGCGTTAGGGGCGAGTGAATCGCCGTTCTGGGTAGCGGGGGTGGAACTGGGAGGGCGACGCGGCGGGCTTTCGGCCGCCATTCTGAATACGGTCGGAAACGCCGGCGGCTTGGTCGCTCCCATCGTTACGCCACTGTTCAGCGAACGCTTCGGCTGGCAGTGGGGGTTGGCTGTCGCCAGCGTGTTGTGCCTGTTGGGCGCCGTCTTGTGGCCATGGATTGACCCCGAACGCGATCGATTCCAGGGGTAGGGGCGCCGCCCTCGTCAGCAGATCCAGGTCTATCCCGGAGACTTCTTCTTTCCCCTGAAACCGTACGGGATTGGGCGGGCGGTCTTTTTTTGTCGGTTTTTTTGTCGCAGCAGCGGCCGACTTGACGAGCCCCTTGTGACTCGTCGCCGCGACCGTGCGGGGCCCCGACTTTTCCCAGTTGAATCGTCGCGGCTCGTTCCGCCCCACACTCGTTGGCGCCACTTATCTTTCTGGGGAGTGCCTTCGATGAATTTCCTGAAGCGACTGTTTGCGCGCAAGTCACGTTCCAACAAGTCACGTGCCAATGGAGCCGAGCGGCGGACTTCGACCGTCCGCTCCTCCTTACGGCTCGAATCGCTGGAGAATCGCAGCATGATGGCCGCGGATGTGCTGCCGGTCTTGTTGGTGGTCGCCGACCAACGCGACTTCTACTTCAAGGAGTACAACGACACGCGGACTTCGATCGAGGCGGCGGGTTTGGATGTCGTCGTCGCGGCGACCACCACCCAATACTCGGTTCCTCATGCGGGTTCCGGTCAGCCCTGGTGGACCGATGGCGGAGTCACGCCCGATATCGCCCTGTCGAATGTTGACGCCGACAACTACTCGGCCATCGTCTTCATCGGCGGCTGGGGATCGTCGATGTATCAATACTCATTCCCCGGAGATTACGCCGATGATCTCTACGACGGCGACGTCGCGACGAAGCAAGTGGTGAACAATCTGATCAACGAGTTCCTGGCGGACAACAAGCAAGTGGCGGCTCTGTGCCACGCGGTCACCGTGCTCGCTTGGGCCGATGTCGACGGCGCCAGCCCTCTTGAGGGCAAGCATGTGGCTACCCCGTTCATCGGTTCGCCCATCGTTTACTACAACGACACTTGGTACGGTTACTTCGAATTGAGTCAGTATGAGCAACTGGTGGCCAATGGCGCTATTCCCACGCCAGTCAGCGGTGGGATTGGCGATGTGACGACCGTCGAGGACGATGCGCTGGTCGATGGGCTGATCATTACCGGTGAGAACTACGATTCGGCCCTGTACTTCGGGCAACTGGTGGCCCAGGAAGTCATCGCCTCTGCGAACGCGGCTGAAGGTGGGGAAGGTGGTGGCGAAGGCGGCGGAGAGGGTGGAAGTGGCGAAGAGGAACCACCGCCGGTGAACCAGGCTCCCATCGTGGTGGCGGCTGACTTCCAACTGGCGGAGAACTCGGTGGCGGGAACCACGGTCGGATTTGCCGCGGCGAACGATCCCGACGCGGGCCAAACACTCTCCTACTCGATCGTGGGCGGCAACGAAGCAGGGGCGTTTTCGATCAATCCCGCGACAGGAGAAATCACCGTCGCTGATTCCTTGGCGCTCGACTTCGAAACGCAGTCGCTGTTTGAATTGACCGTCGAAGTGACTGACAATGGCTCGCCGCAGGCGAGTGCTCTCGGCGTCTTCTCAATCCATCTACTGGACCAACTCGAGTTGGCGCCGAACTCGGTGGTGATGCAGGATGGCAACCTCTATGTCTCGGGAACCGACGGGGATGACACGGTCTACCTCTGGAGCGGCCAGTCGGCGGATCATGTGGGCGTCTGGATGAACGGCGTCTATCACGGCTCATTCTTCGTGGCGTTGGACAAAGTTGCCGCGGTCTATGGCGGCAATGGTAACGATCAAATCTATGCGACCGATATGGCGCGAGCAGTCGCGATCTACGGCGGAGCGGGACACGATCGGATCACCGGCGGCTCGGCCGCGGACCGAATCGATGGCGGCGATGGAGTCGACCGAATCTGGGGCGGCCTCGGGGACGACCACTTGCTGGGCGGTGCTGGGAACGACTTCCTCTATGGTCGCGAGGGGAACGATACGCTCGAGGGAGGAGATGGCGACGACTGTCTCGATGGCTTCTCCGGCAACGATGTCCTGATCGGTGGACTCGGCGCCGATCGCATGGGAGGCGGCGACGGAAACGACTTGCTGATCGGCGGTCTGGCCGCCGACCAAGACGACGACTCAGTGGACGTGCTATTCGGCGCGGCGGGCGCGGATCACTTGTATGCGGGTCTCGCCGACCTCGTCTATGCCGATGCGAGCGACGTGGTCGACATGATCTAGCAACACTTAGGGAGCCCTTTGAGAAGCCACGCTCGTACGAGCGTGGCTTTTTTCGTTCCCTCAATGAACCACTAAGATATGGAAGGTAGTGGACCACGAATCGCACAAATCTCACGAATCTGCAAGGAGGGAGAAGTGTGTCCGATGTCATCGTGACAGACATTTTCGGGGCTTACGTTGCGATGAGAGACACTCCCCGATTAGACTCGAATCGAGTAACGCGAGGTGCTTTCGGTCGCCTCTTTCAATAGGAGTTTCCCTTGCTAAGATGCTCCGCCTGCTAGCTTTCGTTTTCGCGCGGTCGATTTGCCGCCTCGCTGGCCGCGACGCTTAATTCCCTCTTGTGCAGGGCGAGGCGGTGCACGAAATTGTTGTTGGCGATTCGGCATGAAGTGGCTCGCAATCGATGTCGGCGGCGCGAACCTGAAGCTGGCGGATGGCTTGGGATTCGCTCGCTCGATCGTGTTTCCCCTGTGGAAGCAGCACAAACAACTCGCCCAGCGACTTCGCATCGCGCTCGCCGAGGCGCCGGTCTCGGATCATCTCGCCGTGACCATGACGGGCGAGTTGGCTGACTGCTATGAATCGCGGCGCCAGGGAGTCGCCTCGATTCTGGAAGCGGTCGCGGAGGCTGCCTCGGGAAGACACACTCGAGTCTATCTGGTGGATGGACGTCTGGTGACGCCGCAAGTCGCCCTGCAACGTCCCTTGTTGGCCGCGGCCTCGAACTGGCATGCACTGGCCTCGTTTGCCTGCCGTTATGTGAAACGCGAGCCCGCCGTCTTAATCGATATTGGCTCGACGACCTGCGACATTATTCCCCTGGTCGACGGGAAGCCGGCGGCTCGCGGTACGACCGACATCGAACGACTCAAACACCAAGAGCTGGTTTACACGGGAGTCGAGCGAAGTCCCGTTTGCGCGATTACACCGCGACTTCCCTACCGCGGTCATGAGTACACGATCGCGATGGAACTATTCGCCACGGCTCTTGATGCGTACCTGATTTTAGGAGACGCACCCGAGGATCCGCACGACGACAATACGGCCGATGGTCGACCCGCCACGCGACTCGCCGCTCGCGCGAGATTGGCTCGACTCTTTTGCGCCGACGCTGACCAGTTTAGCCAAGACGATGCACGGATCGTGGCAGAGGCCATCGTGAACGCGCAGACCAGTCGCATCGCCGATGCCTTGCAAAAGGTCATTGCGAGCATGCGCGAAGCTCCGACCACGGTCGTGATGGCAGGGCAAGGGGAGACGCTGGTTCGGCGAGTACTCGCGACGCTGGAGAAGCCGCTCAAAACGGTATCACTCGCACAACTCGCGGGTCGCGTGGTTTCCCAATGCGGTCCCGCCCACTCGCTCGCCGTCCTCGCTCGCGAAGCGAGCGGCGCATGACCGTGTTGGGCGCTGGCGATACGAGAGCGAAACGTCTTGGTCTCCCCATCCGCGTATTGAAGCTGGGCGGGAGTCTTCTCGACTGGTCTCATTGGCCGCAAGCACTTCAACACTGGCTCGCTGGCCAGCCGCCGGCGAACTCCGTACTCATCGTGGGCGGAGGAGTCTGGGGAGACGCCGTTCGTCAGTGGGATGAGCACTTTGGACTGGGCGAGGCCTTCTGTCATCAGCTCTGTGGCAAGTTGCTCAGCCTGTCCGCGGAACTCGCCGCCAAAATGCTCAAGCAGGCCGCGACCGAGTGGGCGGAAATCGAGCGAATCGAGGAATACGTCGAGTTGACGAGGCGATTACAGTCGCGCGAGGACTCCACGGGAAGACTCGTCGTGTTTGACGCAGGTCGCTACTTGCTCACCATCTGTCCACAAGACGCCGACCCGCTCCCCTGTGATTGGAGCGTCACGTCCGACTCCATCGCCGCCGATCTCGCTTGCCGTTTGAATGCCGACGAGCTGGTGCTGCTCAAATCCTGCGATCCAGGGCAACAGAACTGGATTGACGGTCGAGGACAGGAACAGGAAGTCCTTCAAGCAAAATGGCCTGAACTCGCAAGTTCAGGCCATGTCGATCACTATTTTCCCCAGCTCGCGCCTCGCTTGCGACGCATTCGCTGGATCAACTTACGAGGGAGCGGCTAGTTCCACCACCAAGCCTTGCCATTGCGAGTCAGTGCGCCTTGGCGAATCGACTTCAGCGAATCGTCGACGGCCACTTTGTCGGCCACGCCGAACGAATCAATCTGCACTCCACCCGAAGCCGTGATCACGAACTCGCGATTACGCTTGATGAAGCTGCACTGAGTCGAAATCTTGCGAGGGACGGGCCACTTGAAGGTCGAAACCGCGAAGCCCGCATCATTCAACACGGGAATCTGGCATTGAGCTTTTTCGAGCAAGCCTTCCTTCTGAATCAGCGCCGCGATCACGCACAGGTCCATCAGGTTGCGCAGCTCGCCAAACACGATATTCTTCCCCGACAACTCGTCGTAGCGATCGGTCATCGTGTCGGCCCATTTTTCGGCCACTGGGCTCTTCTTGCCCGTTTGGGTCAGCGTGCCGTCCGCGTTGACGATTTCGTCCTCGGTCAACGCCTTGACTCCCGGCCCGCGAAGTTCCCAGGTCAAGCGATCTTCGCTCACGCCGATCGGCTCATAATTGCACGCCAGCCACCATCGCGGCATCATGTTGTCGATCTTCGCGTTCTGAGCGCGAACTAGATCGAGGAAACCCGGCATGCCCTTGATTGGCGCCGGATCAAGATTCATGGCGTAACGCTTCATATGATAGTCGGCGGCGACCAGCACGCGAGCAAAGTGGCTGTCGGCGGGCACGCCCGTGATCTTGATATCGTGTTGGCCCAAGGCTTGTTGGATGCCATCGATCGTGCCGGGATTCATCTGCTTCTGAGTACGCAAGAATCGCTGCAGATTCTGCAAGCCCGTCTGCGTGGGGTCGATCGAAACACTGATCCCCGCTTCGCGAGCTTGATTTACGGTGCGGAAGGCCAGCGCCAAGTCTTCCAATTGAACCACCGGACGTCCCGTGGTTACGCCAACCACGTTGGCGTTCTCGTCGATCTTCCAACCTTCGGCCGGCCCTACCAAGAGGATGTCGTTCTCTTCCGGGACCAAGACGACGTACTGCACTCGCTGGAGCCCAGCCAGATACTTCACTTCGTCGGGGATCTGTCCCAGGTTGTTCTGTTGAGCGTCCGCGAGAGCGGCTTCAATGCCTTTCAGCGAGACTTTGCGGAGCTCGACCGGTGCGTTCATCTCGACGCCGGCCGGTTTCACTTCCTTCAGCAACGCCTGTCGCAACATGTTGCGAGCATCGACGTTGACGTTGCGGACAACGCCTTCGGCGTCGACCGCGATACCACCGACCGCACCACCGCGAAATCCAAGATGGCCGCCCCACACAAAGGCCGACGGCACGGCCAACAGCAGCCCAGCTGCAAACAGCCAACGCCACGAAGTGCGCAAGCGGGGATGGACGCGAGACCGGGTCGACATACACAAGCTCCTTGGGAATCCCGTCAACGTTGCTGGCGAGCGAAGTTGTCGAAAACAACCGCGTCGCGCCACAACTCGAACTGCCTAGAACCTTTGAGTCGGTTCTTGGAGACGCCCCTAGACTAGTCGACCTTGAAGAATTCTGCAAGAAAACAGTTCTCGCCAGCGATACCGACCGCGCAATCAGCATGGTCCCTGGCACTCCCAATCCCTGGGGCACGTGAACCTTGCGAGCTAACAAGACCAAGCGGCTCCCGCTAGGTCGCGGAAGTTGTGTTGAATGTCGCACAGGGCTGCGTCGGGTGGCTGGTGCTATTTAAGTCGTTGCTGTCTTTGGGTTTGTGTTTTGTCTGGCGGGTCCGTGGTAGGGATTCGTCAGGCTGTCTAATTCCACCACCAAACCCTGCCATTGCGAGTCAGGGCGCCTTGGCGAATCGACTTCAGCGAATCATCGACCGCCACTTTGTCGGCCACGCCGAACGAGTCAATCTGCACTCCACCCGAAGCCGTGATCACGAATTCGCGATTACGCTTGATGAAGCTGCATTGAGTCGAGATCTTGCGAGGCACGGGCCACTTAAAGTCCGAAACCGCGAAGCCTGCGTCATTCAACACGGGAAGCTGGCACTGAGCTTTTTCGAGCAAGCCTTCCTTCTGAATCAGCGCCGCGATCACGCACAGGTCCATCAGGTTACGCAACTCGCCGAACACGATATTCTTCCCTGACAACTCGTCGTAGCGATCGGTCATCGTGTCGGCCCATTTCTCGGCCACTGGGCTCTTCTTGCCCGTTTGGGTCAGCGTGCCGTCCGCGTTGACGATTTCGTCCTCGGTCAACGCCTTGACTCCCGGCCCGCGAAGTTCCCAGGTCAAGCGATCTTCGCTCACGCCGATCGGCTCATAATTGCACGCCAGCCACCATCGCGGCATCATGTTGTCGATCTTCGCGTTCTGAGCGCGAACTAGATCGAGGAAACCCGGCATGCCCTTGATTGGCGCCGGATCAAGATTCATGGCGTAACGCTTCATGTGATAGTCGGCGGCGACCAGCACGCGAGCGAAATGGCTGTCGGCGGGCACGCCCGTGACTTTGATGTCGTGTTGGCCCAAAGCTTGTTGGATGCCATCGATCGTGCCGGGATTCATCTGCTTCTGTGTGCGTAGGAAACGCTGCAGATTCTGCAAGCCCGTCTGCGTGGGGTCGATCGAAACGCTGATCCCCGCTTCGCGAGCTTTATTAACCGTGCGGAAGGCCGAGGCGAGGTCTTCCAGTTGCACCACGGGGCGTCCCGTGGTTACACCGACCACATTGGCGTTCTCGTCGATCTTCCAGCCTTCGGCCGGACCCACCAGCAGGATGTCGTTCTCTTCAGGGACCAAGACGATGTACTGCACTCGCTGGAGCCCGGCGAGATACTTCACTTCGTCGGGGATCTGGCCCAGGTTGTTTTGTTGAGCGTCCGCGAGAGCCGCTTCAAGGCCTTTGAGCGAGACCTTGCGGAGCTCGACCGGTGCGTTCATCTCGGCGCCAGCCGGTTTCACTTCCTTCAGCAACGCCTGTCGCAACATATTGCGAGCATCGACGTTGACGTTCCGGACAACGCCTTCGGCGTCGACCGCGATACCACCGACCGCTCCACCGCGAAATCCCCGATGTCCGCCCCAGACCAAGGTCGACGGCACGGCCAACAGCAGCCCAACTGCGAGCAGCCAACGCCACGAATTGTGCAGACGGGGACGAACGCGAGACTGGGGCGACATAAGTAAGCTCCTTGGGAATCCCGTCAACGTTGCTGGCGAGCGAAGTTGCCGAGAAACAACTGCGTCGCGACACAATACGAACTGCGTAGAACCTTTCAGTCGGTTCTCGGAGACGCCTTTAAACTAGTCGACGCGGCAGAATTCCGCAAGAAAATCATGCTCGCCAGCGATACCGACAGCGCACACAGCAGGGTCCTAGAAATGCCGAATCCTGGGGACCCGTCAACCTTGCGGGTTAGCGAAAAGAAGCGGGGCGACGCAACCGCGTCACAGACTGGGCATCCGGTGTCGTCGACTTCTCCGACTCGCATCGGGTTGCCGCTCTGGCGAGCGTGGCTGGGGCGTGATAGAACCGAGATCGCGTCTTCTGTGGCTGGTCGCAGGAGCGGTGAAGCCCGCACAAGCGGGCTCGAACGGAAGGCAACTCGATCTGTCGTCGCAACCAGGAGCGCCACGGATCGCTCTGCTCGGTCGGACACGGCGCATGCAAGCTTATCTCGTGATTCGCGAAGGTCCTCAAGGGACGGATGTGTTCCGTCTCACGCCTGGCCGGACCGTGACCATTGGTCGCACCGCCACGAATCAGATCGTCATCAAGGACGAGCGGTGCAGCCGTTACCACGCGGAGATCTTTCTGACGCAAGGCGAGTGGATCTTGCGGGATTTGGATAGTCGCAACGGAACGTTAGTCAACAACCAACGCGTACGCGGCGATTCGACGCTCCATCCCGGCGACATCATCACGATCGCGCACATTCAGATGGCGTTTGTCCACGAATTGTCTCAAGCGTTCGTTGAGCCGACCGGCGCCAAAGGCGTCAGCAACGAGCCGACGGTCGCACTGCCGATCGTCGACCCACAGGACCAGCCGTCCGTCGAAGATCTGGATGACGCGGATCAACCGGCGACTATCACGCACCGTTTCGGTCAGACGCGGTTATTGCGGGGCGGCCAGCCGAATGAAGAACTGGCGGGCAGCCGACTCGGACAAGCCGCGGCGCGACTCTGTCGGCTCGCGTTCGAACTGGCCGCTCAGCCTGACGTCGCTTCGGTGGCTCGCGTGGCGCTCGATGGGCTCTTCGCATCCACGAATGCCGACGCGGGCGCGATCCTGCTGATCACGCCTGCTTATCGCGGCGAGTACACGGGAACGGAATTGCAGGTGGTGGCGTCGCGCAGCGATCGCAAACCCAGCTATCACCGCGTCCCTCGTTTTCTCGCCAATATGGTGCTGCGCGAGGGCGAGGCGGTGTTGGCCCGCAACGTCGAGGACGACCGCAATCTCGGCGTGCAAGACAGTAAGGGAGAGATTCAGTCGACAGGCGTCTTGTGCGCGCCGATTCGGCAAGACGGGCGAGTGGTTGGGCTGATCCATCTCTACTCGACCGCCTCCGAGAAGACGCCCGATCCCGAAGACTTAGAGTTCACGCTGGCGGTCGCCGACAATCTGGCCCTCGCGCTCCGTAATCTCGCCCGCCAACAAGAACTCGCCGAACGCCTGTCGCAGTCGCGCAGCGAAGTCGTGCAGTTACGTTCGCGTTTGGGAGTCGAAAGCGATCTGGTTGGTTCGAGCGCCGCGATGCTCGGGGTGCAGCAACAGATCGCGCAAGCGGCGCCCAGTCGAGCGACCGTGTTGATCCGTGGCGAGAGCGGCGTCGGCAAGGAACTTGTCGCCCGAGCGATCCACGTCAACAGTCCCAGAAAGAAGGGGCCTTTCGTTTGCTTGAATTGCGCGGCGCTCTCCGAGTCGTTGTTGGAGAGCGAGTTGTTTGGACACGAAAAAGGCGCTTTCACGGGGGCCACGGACCGAAAAATCGGCAAGTTCGAAGCGGCCGACGAAGGGACGCTCATGCTCGACGAAATCGGCGAAATGAGTCCGGCGATCCAAGCCAAGTTTCTGCGAGTTCTCGAGGGGCATCCCTTCGAACGTGTGGGCGGGAATCATCCGATCAAGGTCGATGTGCGAGTGATCGCCGCTACCAATCGCGATCTCGAAAAGGCGGTCGCGGACGGTCAATTCCGCCGTGACTTGTTCTTTCGTTTGCGAGTGGTGGAGGTGCAGGTGCCGCCCTTGCGCCGTCGACCCGACGACATCCGGGAACTCGCCGAGTTCTTCTTGCAGCGTTTCAATCAAGAGACAGGCAAGAAGATCCAGGGGTACACCACCGACGCCCTGCAGCGGATGCGCGAATACCGCTGGCCAGGAAACGTCCGCGAGTTGAAGAATGTGGTGGAACGCGCCGTCGTGCTCGCTCGCCGCGACTTCATCGATGTCGATGACTTGATGTTGAGCACCCTGTCCACGGTGGGCGACACGGGCGAAATCGCTCCCGCCAGCGGCAACGTCTACGAGCCGCTGACGTTGGACGAGGTGGAGCGGCGGCATATTCTGAGCACGTTGCATTCCACCGGTTGGAACAAGTCCCGCGCCGCCACGATCTTGGCGATCGAACGCACGACCTTGGATCGCAAGATCCAAAAGTATGGCCTCACGCCACCTCGTTAACTGGGCAGCGCAAGACGCAGGATGTTGAGTGCTTGTTTGACGGTGCGGGGCGCCAGAATGTCGGGGTGACCCGCCAGCGAAAACGTGGTTCGCTGCACTTCCCGCGGCGTCGCCAGGGCGATTTCGACCTCGCCGGGACTCGCCGCTGTCGATCGCGCGGAGGTGGACTCAGTCAGGGAAATGCCAGCCGCGAGGTTTGATTCTTGCGCCGATGATACCGATGGAACTCGGCGTGGGCCAATGGCCAAACCGTAGTCCGCGCCTCGCTGAGCGCGGGCCGCGATCGCCCACTCGCCCACGTCGTAGGACTGGCCGCCAGGCAGAGCAGGGTGGCGCAATGAATCTTGGACCAACTCTCCGCCCGCGTACGAGTTGCTCCCCACGGCGGCATCCGCTAACCAACTTCCCAGCAAACCACGCGTGAAGCTCTCGACGGTCGCGACGGTTTGCCCCAACGCCTGCAACCGACGCGCTACGACTTGTTGTAGTTCGTCGTCGCCGTAGCCGTAAATGAGATCGCCCAGACACTGATGGATCGTCTCCAAGGTGGGGGCTGCCTTGGCGGCGCAGGCGTCGGCTGACTCGGCGATCGCGGTAACTCGCAACGTGATGGTGGCTTTACTGACGGTAATCCCCACCACGGGATCGCGGCCGCGACGAATCAGGTCCGGCAGCATCTGCTCCAGATCGCTCTCGCCGACGCCAAAGCACTTGACGCAGTAGTGCCGGATCACTTGACGCTCTCCGCCCAGGCCGACCGCGATGGCTGGCGCGACGGTCGCTGTCCACATTTCCCGCATCTCGGCCGGAACGCCTGGTAGGCAGAAGACTCGCGACGTCGATCGATTCGCTCGCGCAACCGTCAGGTCGATGCCAGGCGCCGTTCCATGGGGATTCGGTACCACGCGGCTCCCTTGCGGGAATAACGCTTGGACACGATTAGCGGGCGGCATCTCGCGTTTGCGTCGAGCAAACATGGCTTGGATGTGCTCAAGCGAACCGGGGTCAAGTTCGAGCTCCACGCCGACCGCCTCCGCCAAGGCTTGGCGAGTGAGGTCGTCGGCGGTCGGTCCCAATCCGCCTGTCACCACGATCACATCCGCGCGATCCAAGGCTTCGCGGAAGACTCGCACGTTCGCCGCCATGTCGTCCGCGACCGTCGTGTGGTACAGCGTCCGCACCCCCAACTCGCCCAGTCTCTCCGCGAGCCATTGGCTATTGGTGTCGAGCCGTTGACCGCTGGTTAGTTCGTCGCCAATCGAAATGACTTCCGCCAACATAAGGAGTTCCGCCAGGTTGCTCGGACGCGAAACAGGGACCTGCAATCCCGGTAGAATAGAACGCGTCCGCGAATCCGGCCAGTGGCGAGCCTAGTGCTTCAGGTAGATGCCTTGCGCGGAAACGACCAGCGTCCCCAGGGCGTTGACCTCGCCCCGCCCCTTCACGACCACGACTTGGTCTTTCTCTGCCTCGAGCAGAGTGCGAGCGTCGACAGGCAAAACTTGGCCGGCTTCGTCGACGAACTGGACGATCGCCGTCGAGTCAGACGAGGAAGCGCGACGCTTGCAAAAGGGGCAATTCTCCGCGTCGTGGCCCGGCGAGTTGGCATGGCCTGTCGGGTCGGTGATGGCGTCCGAAATGACGAACGTGGCCTTTCCCTTTTCCCAAGGATCGTGCTTGCCCGCTCCGATGCGACCCGCCAAGACAATCTCAGGCTGACCTTCCAAGCCCTTCTTGGCGTCGGCGATCGCGATCGCCCCCGACGGCTCTTCGGTCAGTACGTATTTCCGTCGCAACTCGACCACACGAGCGTCCGCCGTACTCGCTGAACTTCCGGCTCGCTCGGGCGCTTGCGAGCAGCCAACCAGCCAAGCGACGGCGAATGCGGCACATAACGGTCGAACGAGACGATTCATGGCAGGCAACTCGCGAACAACTTTACTCGCCACCTTCGCCAGCAGGTGTGAGAGAGCGGGGTCACTGGTAATGAGCGACGCTCTGGCCAGCGTCATGTCATGCCACGGAAGTCAAAACCTCCGACGCTTTCTTTACGGATTGGCTTTAGGAAGCATGATCTTTTTGAGTTTTTCCATAGCGGCGTCGATCTTCTCGGCCACGTCCTTGTAGTCGGCCCCCTTTTCGCCATGCAACTTTTCGTCAACCTTCCCGTAAAGGTCGAACAACTCGTCGACTTGCTTCTTCACCTCTTCCAATACCGCCGCGTCTTGCGTCTCCTTGCCAGCCAGTGCGGGAATCTGTTCCAGCAAGTGGCCGACGTCGTGCAGCGGCCCGTGGGCCGAATCGACATCGTTCTTCTCGAAGCCATCGCGAATCTTCGCATGGAGCCCGCCTAATTGGGCGACCGCGTCGGTGAAAGATTCCGCCTTCGCGGCTGGCTTGGCGGCCGTCTTGTCTTTGTCGCTTGCCGCCGCCGGGCCATGGCTGTGCCCGTCGTGGTCGTGTTCCCCATGATCATGACCGTCGTGGTCATGCTCCGCGTGATCATGATCATGTTTTGTCGCAGTCGCCTTGGCGGGGCCCTGGTCCGAACTGCCACAGCCAGTCGCGACGCATAACAAGTAAGCTAGCAAGACAACGCCCAGACCGCTCGCACCGACTCGCATGGGTGGCATTCCGTCAAAATTGGAGTTAGGGATTCAAGAGGACCGACAACAACGCTTGGCCCGTACATTGTGGGAGCCGTCACAGACCTGATTCTAAACGTTAATGCAATTGAGTTGCAATGCGTAGGGCGGAACGTCTCGCAATCTCGGGTTACGCATCGTACGCAGGGCGACCGCCGTTGGTTCATGAACCGGGAAAAAATCATCCATTCCAGGCAGTGCAGCCGGACATTGTTTATTTGCCCGTATCACGAGCGATGACTCGCAGCTTCGCCCGTAGCGTAGGCCGGCTGATGCCGAGCGCCGCGGCGGCGCGGGATTGCAGGCCTTCGGCATGCCGCATGGCCATGGTAATGACCAAGCGATCGAAGTGCTCGAGCGCGTGTCGATACAGATTCTCGTCTTTGGCCTTCAAGCCGTCCTCGACGAATTGTGCCAGGGAACCCCAATCGGGCAAACCGACGTTGGGCAATGGCGTGGGACGTTCGGGTTCGCCCGCGATCTCCGCATATGCGTCGCTGGTGGATTCGAGTGGAATGAATTCGGGAAGCAACGTCGGCCCCGTCGACGCGATGAGCGCCTCGCGGATCACGCTTTGCAACTCCCTGACATTTCCCGGCCAGCGGTGCTTGGCGAGTCGATCGAGGGCTTCGGGAGAGATCGACTGGACGGCAGTGCCTAATTGGAGGTTGAGACGGAAAAGGAAGTAGTAGGCGAGTTCAGGGATGTCTTCCACTCGTTCGTGCAGCGGCGGCAAGTGAATTGTGACCCCTCGGAGCCGGTAGTAGAGGTCGCGCCGGAACTTTCCTTCGGCGATCATTCGTTCCAGATCTTGATTCGTGGCGGCGATTACTCGAACGTTGGCTCGCAGCGTCTCATTGCCGCCGACCCGTTGGAATTGGCCGTCTTGAAGCAATCGCAGGATCTTGGCCTGGGTCGCCAGCGGCATGTCGCCGACCTCGTCGAGAAAAATCGTGCCGTTGTGGCATTGTTCAAATTTGCCGATGCGTTGCCGATCCGCGCCGGTAAATGCTCCTTTTTCGTGCCCAAACAGTTCGCTCTCCAAGAGCATCTCTGGAATCGCCGCGCAATTGATGGCCAAGAACGGCCCCTGGTTGCGGCGGCTATGGTGATACAGGGCGCGGGCGATCAGTTCTTTGCCCGTGCCGCTTTCACCCAACACCAGCACGTTGATGTCTTGCGGCGCCACTCGACCAATCTGCTTGCAGATCGATTGCATGGCGGCCCCCTTGCCCACCAGGCGATCCGAGGCGTCGCCAGCCTCTTCCACGGAATCGACGGCGGCGGGGGTGCGCATCAGTTGACTGATCCGCAGAGCCTGCTCGACGGTTTGCTGGAGCAGTGTCAGATCGAGCGGCTTGACAAGGTAGTCGAAGGCGCCGATTTTCATCGCTTCGATGGCCGTGTCCGTCGTGCCATGCCCCGTGATGAAGATCACGAGCAGCTTGGAATCGATGGCGCGGAGTTGGTGAAAGAGCTCCAAGCCCGAGCGATGTCCGAGTCGAACATCCAGCAAGACGACATCCGGTGCTTCCTGTCGGACCAGTTCGAGTCCAGCTTCCGCGGTGGCCGCCGTGTGCACTCGCAGTTGTTCGTTGACAAGCACCTGCTGCAAGGTAAAGCCGATGCCCGGCTCGTCATCGATTACGATCAACGTCTGCATCGGTTATTTCGTCGCTTCCTGTAAAGTCCCGCTAGCTCGCGGCGTCTCCGGTGGCGCCGCCGAGTCCTTGGGATCGAGTTCCTGGGGATCGAGTTCCTTTGCCAGAGGTAGGCGAATGGTGAACCTCGCTCCACCCGTCTCCCGGTTGGCCACCGTTATCGTGCCCCCATGAGACTCGATGATGCGACGCGATATCGCTAAACCCAGACCAGTGCCGCGTTCCTTCAGCGAGACAAACGGTTCGAACAAACGAGCCAACGATTCCGCGGGAACCCCGGCGCCTTCGTCCGCAAATTCGATTTCACAGGCGCAGTCCGGGGAACGGCGAGCCTGCACTTCGAGCAACCCGCCTTCCGGCATGGCCTCGATTCCATTGATCAAGAGGTTCACGAAAACTTGTTGCAACTGACCGGGGTCTCCGTCACACAATAAGGGGCCGACGCTCAATGTCCACTCCACGCGAACTCCTTGGTTTCGAGCCCGACCCTCAATCAAGTGTACGGCCTGTTGGAGCGGGTCCAACAAGTCGTGGCGGATCTGGCGAGGGGAGGGGGGGCGGGAGAAGTCGAGCAGACCCTGAATCGTGGTCTCCATCCGCTCCACTTCATCCAAAATCAACCGTAGCTTGGGGCCCGCGAGTGATCGAGCATCCCCTCGAGCCGCGTGTTGCAGTAGTAGTTTGACCGATGTCAGTGGGTTCCGCATCTCGTGCGCAACGCCCGCCGCGAGTTCGCCGATCGCCGCTAGCCGCTCGCCGCGGACAACCTCTTCCCGAGCGGAGGCGAGTTCGCGAGTCGTCGCATGCAGTTTTTCGACAAGTCCTTCCACTTGTCCACGGATGTCGTCCAAATCGTCATCCGACGCCAAGGCGATCGTGCCTAGGTCAGTTAGTTCGGGAGTGGTCGGCGAGAGCCCCGTGTCGTTGCCCAGCGTTACGCGAATGCGGCGCACTTTTTGGTGCAGCCTTTTGGCCATCCACCATCCGCATGCCGCGCCGCCCGCCGGACCTATGATCAGAGTCGCGACTCGCATCCACAACACAATAGTCGTCGTACGCTGACGACTGGCCGCCGAATCGTCGATCACCTGCTGATTGATGCGACGAATCGTCTCCGCCTGTTGGTCAATCTCCTCGACGATCGCCCGGCGTCGAGTTGCTCGGACGGCTGGTTCTAGATTGTCTTGCCCTTCAAAAGAGTTTTCATAGTCTTGAATGAGCCGTCGCAGTTCAGTAAACGCGGTCTGTTCTTCATGCGAAGTCATCCAATCGGCGATGCGCTCCAGATCATGCTGCAATCGGTCCGGTTTTGAGGTGCGGTAATCCATGTCGGAAGGGAGCGATGTCCGCATCGACTCGTCCGCTTCCACTCGCCAAAGGTCTTCCATTAAGTCCGCGATCAATTCACGCGGTGCAACATTCTCGCGAAACACTCGCTGATAGGAAGCGTCCAACCACAACAGATAAAGCGTCGTCGCCGATCCCGCAATGAGCCACAACAGGGCGACGACAAGTGTCGGTAAGGCCACGCGTTTCCACATAACTTATGCTACCGCCCGCGGTTTAACCGCCCCGCTCGATACCCTCAAATGGCTCTGGCCTCGGCGTCTTGCCGAGCTTGGCATATTGTTCATGTCGCCACGGTCCTCGTGTCCGCGATTCTAGCAGGGCAAGCGGCGCGCCGGAGTCCCGTCAGAGGCGAATGTTTCTAATTCTCGGGCTACGTCATGAGCCTTACGCGGCTACTGTTACTCCCCCAAGGGAATAGGTTTTCCGTGCCTTGGTAAGTTTGTTTCCAGTCATGCCCCCTGCCGCTCGGTGTGGCCACCCACCAACCACTCGCCCCAACACAAATGTAGACGGGGAGTTTCGTCCCATCGACCG
Source organism: Pirellulales bacterium (assembly GCA_046349915.1). GTDB lineage: Bacteria > Planctomycetota > Planctomycetia > Pirellulales > Pirellulaceae > CAIXSC01. The sequence goes on from JAXMBL010000007.1 coordinate 361,951, forward strand.
AACTCGACCCAACGTGGGCACGCGAGTTGCTACCGCTTCGCTGCGTGGCGAATGGAACTCGATGGGGCCCAAATAACGGAGTTTGCCCATGTTTCCTATTTCAGATTTCAGTGCGCTTGGCTTAGGCGGCATGGATTCCGCCCACTACGCCATGTGGCTCGCGGGCGCTGATCCCGAGAACTCGGCGCGGTTTGCTGAAGGAAGAGCCTTATCCGAGTCGTCCGAATCACCAGAGCCGACTCAACCCGCGTCGTTCGAGCAGAGAATTTACGCCGAGGACGGCCATTCCTCGACTGAGCAGGCGGAGCAGGCGAAGTTGAAAACTGCGAACTCGACCGCGCTCGGACGTTTACTGCATTTCGTTTGGAACTAGCGAACCGACTCGCGTGAGACGCGCCGCACTCGCGTCTTGCGCTCGATCCCGGCCCGTCGTGCGCATGGGACCCCGCGAAAGTGGGTTGCGCGACGGGTCGGGTTTTTATGCGCTCACAAGCCCTGTGAGCTCGGCGAGTTCCTGGGCTTTCCGTTCTATTGGGTCCGTGTATTTCAGGAAAAGGCTTGACGTCCATGGGAGGAGAGGTCTTGCAGTTTGTCGTGTCGGCGATCGTGATTGCAATTGCAGGCACGATACTCGCAAAGCGAGCCGATGAAATCGCCGAAGTCACGAAACTCGGTCGGCTGGTGGTCGGCAGCGTTCTTTTAGCAGGCGTGACTTCGCTGCCGGAATTGACCGTCGACATCACCGCCGTACGTGCCGGGCTCACCGACATAGCGGTCGGCGATTTGCTCGGTAGTTGCTTGATGAATCTTCTGATTCTCGCCCTACTGGACTTGTGCCAGAATCGGCAAGGCAAGCTGTTGTCCCGCACGGCTGCCGCGCATGCTTTGGGGGGACTGTTGAGCGTGGGGCTACTGGCCCTCGCCGGGCTCGCTCTGCTGGTCGCCAGGCAAATCCCTCAAGCGCCGTTCGGAGGCATTCACTTGTTTTTGTGGGGCATTGGCATTGTCTATCTGTTCGGCGTGCGACTCGTGTTCCTCGATCAGCGAATCGCGGTCCGATCCGATGCGGATGCTCTCGGGAAATCCGTGGCCGATGTCGCCAGTCCACCCGCGTCGCTGAATCGGCCCTGGTGGCGGATCGGAGGCGAATTCATCCTGGCGGCCTTAGCAGTCATTGTGGCAGGACCTTGGCTGGCGAAGTCCGCGGGGCAGATCTCCGAGTCTTCCGGGCTGGGCGGCACGTTCGTCGGCACGACGCTGGTCGCCTTCAGCACCTCGCTGCCCGAACTTGTCGCTTCGATCGCCGCTCTTCGCCTGGGCGCCATCGATTTGGCGGTGGGCAATGTCTTCGGCAGCAACGCCTTTAACGTGCTCTTGCTAGTGCCGCTTGAACTCGCGGCGCCTGGAAATCTGCTCGTCGACGCCAGTCCCATTCACGTGGTTTCAGTGTTCGCGGCCATTCTCGCCACCTCCGCCGTACTCATCGGCCAGTTGTATCAGTCGAATCGCCGAATCCCAATCATCGAACCCGATGCCTGGTTGGTCATCGTCGTGGTTGTCGGGGCGCTCGCCCTCTTGCATCAACTGTCCTAACCGCCAGCAACACAGTACAACGCCTTATTTGAGCGAAGCAGCAGGCGTCCATCGGCGACGACCGGACTGGCGTTGAAATCGCTATCGTCCGTGAATTTGTTGGTGGTCAGTATTTCTCCGGAACCATGGGCGTCCAGGACCAGAGTGCCGTTGCGGCGAGTGACTATGAGCAAGCGATCGCCAAAGACGGCCGGCGATGCGTAGATGCCTCCCGCATCACGCAGGCGAGATTGAAATACCTGCTTGCCATCCTTGACGTTCAAGCAGCCCAAGATGCCGCGTTCACTCACACAGAATATCCGTTCGCCAGCTAACACCGGTGACGGCACGTAGGCGCTCAACGATCCCTTCCACAGCGTGTGGGTCTTGGAAACATCGTCCTTGCCGCCACACTTGACGGCCACCGCACTCCCGCCTCGTCCCCCGACGGCGTAGACCACGCCCTCTCGAGCCACCACACTGCCGCAGATCGTCTGGTCCTCAATCGCGTCCGCATACCACAAAAACTTGCCGGTGGCTGGATCGAACCCCCACAGTTCGTACGGCGCGCTCAAGACCATCTCGACGCCTCCATCGGGCAGGTCGACCAGCACCGGGGTGGACCATGACTGGTAAATGTTGTCGGCGGGCGACTTCCAAACTTGTTTTCCCGTGGCGGCGTCGAGCGCTACGATCGCTTTGCTTTCCGCCGCGGCGTTCACGATGACCAAATCCTGGTAGATGATCGGGCTGGCGCCCGAGCCCCAGCGATTGGCGGCCGATCCCGTGCCGACACTAGCCTGCCACAGTTGTTGACCGTTCAAGTCATAAGCAATCACTCCCGCCTTCCCATAAAAGACGAAAACTCGCTGGCCATCCGCTACCGGCGTGCTCGTGGCATACCCATGTTCGCGCAAAAATCCCGAATAGCCGTCTTCCGTCGATCCACCCGAAATCGACTTGTTCCAGAGGATCTGACCGTCCTTCAGGGAAAGGCAAAGCAAATGGCGAGTCAAGTTTTCGGCAGCGCCTCGTTCTGTGTTCGTTCCGTACCCCGTATAGCAAGTGACGAAGATCTTGTCGCCCACCACTATCGGGCTCGAACTACCCGGTCCCGGCAACTCGGCCCTCCAAGCCAAGTTCTTTTCGTCGCCCCAGCTTTCCGGGATCTTCTCAGCAACCACGGCCGACCCATTAGGACCACGAAATCGCCACCAGTCCGCGGCTGGCGATTGAGCCAACGTCGCGTCTAAAATCCCGCCACCCACCACTCCGCCCGCCAGCCAACGACTGCTGCGGGATACCCATTCACGGCGCGACGTAACGGAATCGAAGGACATGACGGAGTTCCTGAGAAGGGAGAATTTCGCGATTTGGCCCGAGGATCGTTGGCCATCCACGGTGGAACACCGCAGAGCACGCAAAGTTTCGCGGTGAGCGTTCTCTTTTTGATATTCCGCGTCATTTCGCCTAGTCTGACCACAAATCACTTGGTGGCGAGGCAGTCCGTGATGAGGGGACCACGAATGGCACGAATCGGACGAATGAGGGCAGAGCTACGTTCGTAGCACTCGACTGGCGACGGGCTGCTTGAGGGGGGAGACGGCCAAAGCGAGCGCGATCACTCGCAGCGGTTTCCCCTACCGTTACTCATTCCGGATTCGTGTCATTCGCGCGATTCGTGGTCAACCACCTTCCGTGTTTCGCCTCGACGTACTCCGCCGCGAGCCTGTCGGTGATGAGGGGACCACGAATGGCACGAATCGGACGAATGAGGGCAGAACTGCGTTCGAGGCCCGCGACTGGCGCCAAGCTGCTTGAGGGGGAGACGGTCCAAGCGAGTGCGCACACTCACGACGGCTTCCCTCCCCGTTCCTCTTTCTGGATTCGTGCCATTCGCGCGATTCGTGGTCAACCACCTTCCGTGTTTCGCCTCGGCGTACTCCGCCGCGAGCCTGTCGGTGATGAGGGGACCACAAATCACGCGAATCGGACGAATGAGGGCAGAGCTACGTTTGTGCCACGCGACTGGCGACAGGCTGCTTGAGGGGGAGACGGCCCAAGCGAGTTCGATCACTCGCAACGGTTTCCCTCCCCGTTCCTCTTCCCGGATTCGTGCCATTCGCGCGATTCGTGGTCAACCACCTTCCGTGGTAGAGCACCTATCGTGCTAGCGGCGACGGGCATTCGAGTCGTCCTGCACTGGCTCTTCCTCGGCCATAAGAAAACGCTCCATTTCAGCTGGCAGAGGCGAGCTGAACTTGAGCTGCTTGCGGGTGACGGGATGGAGAAAGCCTAGCTGTTTGGCATGGAGCGCGATGCGGCGGAACGGCCAGTTTCGCCTGGTCGCCAAGCGAGGCTCGTACCGCGGATCGCCCACCACCGGATGACCCGCTTCCGCGAAATGGACTCGAATCTGATTTCGTCGCCCCGTTTCGAGCCACACCTGGACCAGCGTCGTATCGCTCAAGTGTCGCAACACGCGGTAATGCGTAACCGCTCGCTGGCCAATCTCCTGGTCGTCCGTCGAATAGCGGTTCAGTTCCCGGTCGGTGGCCAGCAGAGAAGTAAAGGTGCCCTCTTCCTGGACCATTCGCCCTGCCACGATGGCTTGATACAACCGCTCGGGCTTATTCGCGGCAAACTGATCGCGAAGGGCTTTCGCAAGTGGTTCCGTCTTGCCCAAGACCAAGAGGCCCGAGACCTCGCGGTCGAGTCGATGGGCGTGAAACACCTGACGCTCCCCGGTCGTCTCCCGTACATACTTGGCGACTCGTGACACCAGCGTGTCGGTTTCTTCACGGTGAGTGGGCACGGTCAGCAGCTCCGCTGGCTTCTGAACCACAATCAAATAGCGGTCTTCAAACACCAGATCGAATCCGAGCCTTAGACGCTGGCGTTCTTTCGGGCGATACCGTTGCGAATCGTCGTAGTGGACTTGAATCTGGTCGCCCGTCATCACTCGCTGGCCAGGGAAGACGCACAGGCAACCATTGACGTGAATGCAACCGGATTCGAAAAGCCCCACGATTTGCGATCGGGGCAAGGCCCCACACATGCTCTGCACCACCTTGTCGACTCGCAGGCCCAAGGCGGGGCAATCGCGAGGCATGATGTGACAGTGTTTCACTCGCGCCATTACTGATCCAGTACTAAATTTGTCGCTCAAACGGACGATGGAAGGCGAGGCATTGGAAGGCTAGCGAGAAAGGGGGATTTTGAGGTCGAGTGTTTTGCCGCCTCGCAGCACTTTCACGGGAATCGAATCACCGGGGCTACGCTGGTTCAAGGCGTGAGCTAGCAGTTCGGTCTCACGAGTGAAATCTGACTTCCCGTCGAACTCGATGATGACGTCATCTTTCAAGAAGCCCGCTCGTTTTGCGCCATCATGCGGAGCAAAAGCCCCCACATGGTGAACTCGCAGAGCGAGTTTCACGCCCGTCAACGACTTCTCGGCTCGCTCCTCGTCCGTGAGCGGCTTGAGGTTGAGTCCGCCCAGGCCAAAACGACGCAGTCCCCATGTCGAGGCTCGCCACGAAATGTCGTCGTTCGCTCGCCACCCCGCGGGCAAAGTCAGTTTGATTTCCTCTTTGGCATCGCCGCGTTTGACTTTCGCGATCAACGTCCCGCCCTGGGGATCGACATGGTGCAGCACCCATTGCACATCCGCGATGGACAGCAAGGGTTGACCCTCCAATTGTTCCACGACGTCTCCCGCCTTGAATCCTGCTTTTTCCGCGATCGACCCCTCGGTCACTCGCAGCACCGTCGCGCGTTCGCGAGGATTGAGCACCAACCCGAGCGCCTTTGGATGAGGGTAGGGAAACAGCACTTTTTCCGGAATCTTCGACTCGTTCGTGCGGTAATGTTCCCGCTGAGCATCGCCGATTTGGTGACAGTGGATGCAGCTACGCACCACATTGCCGGAATAATCGAGTTTCGGCCCGAACTTGCCTTTGAGCGTGGGGTACTGTTCGGGCGCGGGAAAGTCGGGGGCGGGTCCGCGCTTGGCGGCGAGCAATGATTTGACTTCGGGATAGCGGCGATGCAACGCCAACGCACCCTCGAGTGCTTTGCCGAGTCCTTCGACCGAAACGTCGTCGACCCATTCCTTGTGGTCCGAGCGAGTGCCAAAGCGGCCGTAGATCGTACCGTCCGCGTTCAACAGAAACACGGCGAAAGACTGATCGGTGTCGAACTGGAAGAGCGACAAATCGAGTCCATTCGTGGAGACAATGCGCACCCGTTCAAATTGTTCGAGCAGCGGGCGTAGACGCTCGTCCTTATCCACAAGGTCGTCGTCAAGCTTCACGCAATCCTCGCAAGGAATGCAGCGTAAGACGACCACCAAGGGTTTGCCCGACTTTTTCGCCGCCGCGATTCCTCGAGCGAGATCGTTGTAGATCCAGAATCCATCCGCCTCGACCTTCGCCTTGTCGTTACGGACTTTTTCCTCGCGGGTCTGAGCGGCCGCGTGCTGGTGCGTGACCAGTGCCAGCGTGAGTGTGAAAAACAGGGCGAGTGCCAAGTGGACCGCCATCAGAATCGACTTAGATCGCATCATTTTCGCTGTCCCTCAACTCGGAGGCTGCCAAGCGTAACCCACGCTTGTATCGCGACGCCTCGGTATTCTCGACGCGGCAGTATTCTCGACGAGTGACGCGGGTTTGTCGATCCTCCTCGCTTCCAAACCGACGGACTGGAAGTCCGTCGTACAGTGAGCCGACGGACTGGAACTCCGTCGTACTCCATCTCTGGAGTCTGACAAGGTGCTAGGCGTCTCTAAATCCGGCTGCCTTACATTTCCCCGTCCGGCTGCACGATGATCGTTGGGGTAATCAGCATCCAGTACCTCTCCTCTCCCAATTGAGCCTTACGTTCGCGGATCATTTCCGCGACCCCTGGCACAAACTCTTCGGTCAGCGGCACGGTAGGAAAGGCTGCGTCCTTGCGGCTGGCTTGCGTGAGTAGAACTTTCCGCGTGACATCGACCAGTAAAGAGTCGCCAGTGGCGAGGGTGCGTTCGGTGGCCGTTGACAGTAATTCGGCGGGATCCTCCAAGCCCGTCGCGAGACGCAACTGCACGTGTCGATGATCTCCCGAGGCGATCGGGACCAGCATTAACCACGGGTTGGGCGTCGCCGCGGATTCGTCGTAGAGGATTTCGGTCGCCAACGAGCGACCGTTGAATTGCGTCACCTTGGGCAGTTGGACGGGCGTTCGGCCAGCCAGCAACTTCTCGATCTGGGCGGGTTTGAGCACATAGGTCAGTAATCGTTGGGAAGAGAGCGAGGCGACTGGCGACCGGGTGTCGTCGACAATTTCCTGAAGGAATTCGGCCCCCTTCGTGCGAAACACTCGCATGGCTAACGAGACTTGCGTCCCTTGAAGTTTCCGCAATTGAGCGAATAAATCGGCAATCTGTTCATGGACTTCCTCGCTGGCTGACACCACCACCGCCAAATTGCTCGCGTTGGCTTCGATTCGCGATGTGGCGGAGGCGCCCGACCACGAGTCGGGTTGGATCGTCGATTGGATCAACTCGATCAACGGAGCGAACTGAGGCGCGGGACGCGGCGGCGTTGCCAGACTCTCCTCAGCGCCATCGTGAACGGCTTGCCAATATCCTGCCTTGGATACAGGATTGGGGCTGAAACTGAGTCGCGTGGAGTGGGGAATGGGAACCACGAGATCAGCCACCTGATACACCTTGGTGACGCGACCAGCTTGGTTCGATTCAAACGCCGGTTCGATCACTTCGCACTCCACGAGGATGGCGATTTGGGTCGACTCGCCACGCATGGTCTTGCTTTGGAGGCCACCGACAATCGCCGACTTTCCCGGCTGCAAGACGACCGCTGTCTGAAGGTGTTTCGAGTCGACGACTGGCATCTGAATCGCTCGAGGCGCCTCGCCTGGCGCCGGTATCACCATGTGTGAATCGACTCGCTGGATATGCTGAAACTGCAGTTCTATGCCAAGTTGCACCTGATGGGCGTCGAGCACTTTGGGGCGGAATTTCAAGGCGATCCCTTCATCGACGACCTGCACCTGAGGCTGCCATTGAGCCTTCACCATGTCGGCATTCACCTTTGCATTTTTTGAATTTTGGTAACCGATCACGAAGGGACGTTGCGTTTGGTCGGTGACAGTCGCAACTTGGCCGCTCCAGGCGAGGATTCTGGGGGTCTGCAAAATATTGGCTCGGGGATTTCCTTGCAACGACGTGATCAATTCCGCCGTCGATTTCGCATCCAGAATCGTCGCCGAGGTCATGACTGGAAGTGGGGCGTTCGCGGGAAAGGTCATGATCCTTGTGAGAATGCGAACTTGTCGCAAGCCATGTTCGGCGACTCGCGTCAGTTCCTCTGCCACTCCCCCATGCGTCTCCTCATTCAGACGCGCTACGAGTCGTTCGTGGTCCAATGCGAACGCGGAAGCCGGATACATCTGCTTGAAGTGGTGCAAGAGCTCTGCCTGAGCGACCGCTGGCGACACCGAGTGTAGTTTGCTGATAGTCGATATGGCTGCCGCGAGTGAATACGTTCGCACGCTTTTCGGCGATTCCGCGACGCTCGATCCCGAGGGCGAAGTTGCTTGAGTTTGAACTGCCGAGGGCAAGGGGAGCGTCTGTGGTAGGTCGCGAGTGCTGGCGTCTTTGCCTGGCACAAACTGCATTGTGGGACCCGAACGTCGAGTTCGCTTTTTCTCGCGTCCCTCCGCGACAAAGGCGCCGCCGGGCACGAGAAACACCGCGGCCAACAGGAGACTGATCCAACACCACCGCGGAGTACGTCGATGACTTCCTTGTCCTAAACGCATGATTCGCTCCAATCGATTGGCTGTCACTTGCAGCGGGCGAACACCGGGGATCGCTGGCGCCGCCCGCAACGCCCGCTTGCGTTCGAGAACTTCCAACAAACTTCGCGCATAACGCGCTGGCTCATAACTCAAGCTCGCCACAACCTCCTCGTCGCAGCAACGCTCAATCTCTTCGCTCAGTCGTTGATTGGCCCACCAGACCAGCGGGTGAAACCACCACAGTGATTGAGTCAGCGATTGGGCCAAACAAAGCCACAAGTCATACCGACGGATGTGGACGAGTTCATGGGCCAAGATCGGTTCCAACTCCTCTGGCGACAACTCGCGGACCAAGACCCCGGGAAGCAGCACCGTCGGGCGAAACAGACCGACGACCGCCGGGCCAATCGAGGCCTCAACGACTCGCACTCGTACTTTCCGCCGAATCCGCAGTCGGGCCGCGAGTCGCTGAAGTTGCGACCCCACCGTCAGCATCGCTGGCGAAAGTTCACTCGCTTGTCGATGGGTAAGCGACGAGTCGCTCTGTCGCAGACGACACGCAAACAAAAGCCAGCGTCCGACGAGCGTTCCGGCCGTGAATAGCACGCCAACCACCCAACTCGCAACAATCCAACGACCCCAAGTCGGAAGAGCAAACGACAGGGCGGCGAGTCCTTCCCAGGCTCGGGACCAAGGCGAATGAGAGGTTGGAGAAATAGCGGCTGATGGTCGCGACAATTTGCGTTCGTTACCCGAGTCCCGGAACAATTCGGCTGCCGTGAGGTCAGACAAAGAAGAATTGAAGACAGCTGTGACGGGCCTGGAAGAGAATCGGTCGACCGATTCGCTCGTCGGCAACTCCGCTTGCACCCAACAGAAGATGCCGCTGGGGCTCGACCAGATCGGTGGCGCCAAGCACTTGACGAGTACCAGCAACCAAAGCGTTTGAGCCAAGTGTGGGCGCTGTCGAGCTAGTACTCGATGAGCGACGGCGACGAACCCAATGACCACGGCTACCTGCCAAGTCTGGGTCCAGAGGAGCCAAGCGAACGATTCACTGATCATCGCCGCGACCCTCCCTCTCCAGACGCTCGACCAATTGCCGCAATTCGGCCAGTTCGTCGTCGCGTATGCCACGCTCCTCGATCAAGTGCCGCACCAGCGGCATTGTTTCTCCGCCAAACAATCGCTCGACCAAGTCGTCGATGGTGCGGCGAATGACGGTTTGAGGTTTCGCTTTGGGAGAATAGATACGAGTGCGGCCTTCTAGCTTCGACGTCGCATATCCCTTCGCCTCGATCCGTCTCAAATAAGTCTGCACGGTGGCGAAGTCCATCGCGCGGTCCGCAGGCATCGACTCATGCACCTGCCGAACCGTGGCGGGGCCGAGCTGCCACAGGAGCCTAGCCACCTCCATTTCGCCCTTCGAAAGCGCCGGTCGTTCCGTCACTGCCTTGCCTCCTGCGTGCTCCGGGTCTCGCAACGTTGGTCGCGTACATCTGTACGTGCGGGATTCTAGGCGTACATCTGTACGTGTGTCAAGAAGGATTGAAGCGACGGACTGGAAGTCCGTCGTACATAGAAAGCCCCGTACGACGGACTTCCAGTCCGTCGACCTTCTCCGCACCGATCGGGTCTCGCGTCAGCCGTTTCGATTTCGGCGCACCAAGTTCTCGGCTGTGACCATGCGTTCGGCTCGGAATCGACGGACTGGAAGTCCGTCGTACGGTGAGGCGACGGACTAGAAGTCCGTCGTACGCCACGCGACAACGACGTTGATTGCTCCGACCGATGACAAAGGTCGTTCTGGCAACCACTTGAGGTCGTTCTGGAAGCAACGTCGACGGGTTGCGTTAGGGAATTTTTGAGGAAATTGCTTGACGAAATTTCTGGGAACGGATAATTACCACAACCTTCCCGCGGCCAACGATTCGCGGCGGGAGGAGGTCGGCCCGATCGAACCGAGTTGTCTGGTCCCTGGGGGGATTCGAGTTCAAGGCTGATCGATATGACTGTCAACGAGGCTCGATGGATCGCCTCGCCCCGCACCGCTCAAGGAATCTAGAGACGCGGTGCATGTCCCGCTCCGTTCGTCGCGTCGGCGTGTTGTCTCGCTTGGCCATTTGATGGCCGAAGTGCGTGCTCCACTCCGAGCCTTTCTCCAGTCGTCGTTGGCCCGACGCTGGCTGCCGCCGCTTTTTGTCGTTCGTGACGAACCGGCCTCTCTGCGCGCCCGTTCGTCACCCCGAACCACACGATGCCGTTCGTCATCCACCCTACACAGGAACCATGGACATGAAGAAGTCGATCCGTAACCGTCAGACCGAGAACAACTCCTCCCAGTCTCAACGCGCCGAGGCACGCCGCGTTCAGGCTCGCCGCCGCAATACCCTTCGCAAAAACATGACTCTCGAACGACTCGAGAATCGCGAAGTGTTTGCTGGCGATGCTCCCGTTGCCATCAATGACATGTTCCTTGCTACCGAGGACCAACCGCTGGTTGTTGGCGCAGCGGGTGTGCTCGCGAACGACACTGACGCCGAGCTGGATTCACTCACCGCGGAACTGTTCTCCGGCCCAGCCAATGGCTCGGTCTCGCTGCTGGCGGATGGCTCCTTTCAATACACTCCCAATCCTGGGTTCTCGGGTATCGATGCTTTCCTATACCGGGCGAGCGACGGAGTCAGCTTGAGCTTGCTCGGCGCCGTCACCTTGCGCGTCGCCGATGCACCCGAAGCCCCGATTTCCTCGGCGGACGCGTATACGATCGACGAAGACGGTGTGTTGACCGTCGATGCCGCGGGCGGCGTGCTCGCCAATGACACTGACGCGGATGGCGACATGTTGAGTGCCTCGCTGGTCGCCCCGCCCGCCAATGGCACGGTGACGCTCAACGCAGACGGCTCGTTCTCATACACGCCCAATGCGAACTTCACGGGCGTCGACACGTTCACCTATATCGCGAACGACGGCGGACTCGATGGCGAAGTCACCAGCGTGACGATCGAAGTCGCTCCGGTCGCCGACGCACCGCTCTCGGCGGCCGACGCCTACTCGATCGACGAAGACGGCGTATTGACCGTCGATGCCGCGGGCGGTGTGCTGGTCAACGACACCGACGCGGATGGCGACATGTTGAGTGCCTCGCTGGTCGCCCCACCCACGAACGGCACGGTGACGCTGAACGCAGACGGCTCGTTCTCCTACACGCCCAATGCGAACTTCACGGGCGTCGACACGTTCACCTATATCGCGAACGACGGCGGGCTCGATGGCGAAGTCACCAGCGTGACGATCGAAGTCGCTCCGGTCGCCGACGCACCGCTCTCGGCGACCGATGCCTACTCGATCGACGAAGACGGCGTGTTGACGGTTGATGCCGCGGGCGGTGTGCTGGTCAACGACTCCGACGCGGATGGCGACATGTTGAGTGCTTCGCTAGTCGCCCCGCCCGCGAACGGCACGGTGACGCTGAACGCAGACGGCTCGTTCTCCTACACGCCGAACGCGAACTTCACGGGCGTCGACACGTTCACCTATGTGGCGAACGACGGCGGGCTCGATGGCGAAGTCACCAGCGTGACGATCGAAGTCGCTCCGGTCGCCGACGCACCGGTGGCGAACAACGATGTTTACACCGTGGCGGAAGACTCGATCCTGGAAGTGGCGGCCAGCGGAGTGTTGAGCAACGACACCGATGCGGATGGCGACTCGCTTGCGGCGATCTTGGTGACCCCGCCGATCCATGGTGTGGTGACCTTCAATGCTGACGGTTCGTTTGTCTACTCACCCGAAGCAGACTTCGTGGGCGTTGACGGCTTCAGCTACTACGTTAACGACGGTTCGACCGATAGCGATGCCGCCAGCGTGACGATCGAGGTGACCGCGGTTCAAGACGCACCGATCGCGAACAACGATGTTTACACGGTCGCCGAGGACTCGATCCTGGAGGTCGCCGCCAACGGAGTGCTTGGAAACGACGTGGACGCGGATGGCGATTCACTGGCGGCGACGCTTGTGACTTCTCCGATTCATGGCGTGGTAACCTTCAATGCCGACGGATCGTTCGTCTACACGCCCGATGCTGACTTCGTGGGCATCGACGGCTTTAGCTACTACGTCAACGATGGATCGACCGATAGCGATGCTGCCAGCGTGACGATCGAAGTGACGGCCGTAAACGACACGCCTGTCGCGCAAAACGACGTCTACAACGTCGACGAGGACTCGATGCTCGAGATTGCCGCGAGCGGAGTGTTGTCGAACGATTCGGATGTCGACGGCGACTCGCTGACGGCAACGTTGGTTACCCCGCCACTGCATGGCGAGTTGACCTTGAACGCCGATGGCTCGTTTACCTACACCCCTGATCCCGACTTTGCGGGAGTTGACAGCTTCAGCTATCTCGCGGGCGATGGGACTTTAGCCAGTGACGTTGCCAGCGTGACCATCGAAGTGAATGACTTGGTCGACATCGCGTCGACTCGCGGGGATTCCTACAACGTCGGCGAGGACAATGTGCTGATCGTCGGGGCCGATCGAGGCCTCCTGGCGAACGACGTTGATCCCCAAGGCTTGACGTTAACCGCCTTGCTCGACACACCGCCGGAACATGGTGAGGTGGTCGTGGAGTCGGATGGCTCGTTCCGCTATCAGCCCGACGCGAACTATGTCGGCACGGATTGGTTTACCTACACGGCCGATAACGGCTCGGGCGCCAGCGTCTCGACGGTCGTCACCATCGTCGTACAGACGATCAATGACGCTCCAACCGCCATGCCCGATGAGTACCAACTGGGGAGCGATGGAACTCTCTCCGTCGCCGCAGATGCTGGCGTGCTCGTGAATGACGTTGATATCGAGGGAGACGCCTTGACGCCGACGCTGGTCGAAGGGCCTGCCCACGGCGCCGTGGTGCTCGGACCCGATGGCTCGTTCCTATACTCGGCGAAAGATGGTTATCGCGGAGCGGATTCATTCCGCTATCAGGTGAACGACGGAATGTCGGACGGCAACGTCGTCACGGTGACCTTGCTGGCGGGCGTGATCGTTGATGGCGGCGCGGTTGATGTCGGCGGCGAAGGCGAGACGGGCGGAGAATCGGGAGACGGCGGGGGCTCGACCGATGTCGACCCGGTGGTCGACGACCCGCTGGTGATTGACGACAGCGATCCGTTCGCGGGCGATGAATACGGTTGCGGCGTTGATCTGAACTCGCTAGTTCAGGACGACCGCGACTGGGGACATCATGGCCGACGTGATCATCATGGCCGCCGCCATCACGTCTCGTTCGATTGGTTCTTCGAGGACCTGGATCGCCTGTTCTAGGCCGCTCGTGCTGAATCGGCCCTGGGGGACCGCATCGAGTTGGAGACAATTCGATGCGGTTTACTTTTTGTCAGGTGGCTGACAACGAAGATCGCGACACATGGGGCGGCGAGTCGCGGTTGAGGTGGTTATTCGATCCTGATGTTACCGCACTCGCGAGCCATCCCTTACTTGATCACTGGGGTGCACGATGACGGGGTGACCAGCTTGTAATCCTCCTAGAATCTCGACCTGACGGCCATTGTGGTGACCGATTTGAACAGGAGTGAGACGAGCTCGCCCTTGTCCCACGGTAAAGACCGCCCAACCTTCACCGCTCCGAAACAGGGCGCCCGCGGGGACGGTGAGTGCTTCGTCCGTTTCCCACTCCACGACTCGCGCTTCCACGCGAAAACCATCGCCCAAACGGGGACGTTTCGCCGGAGGTTCCACAAAATCGGCGATCACGTTGACTCGCTGTTCTTCCACACCCAGCGCCGAGATTTTGGTAAAGCCAGAAGGCTCAATCAATCGCACACGTGCTTCCAAAGGCGTGGGACCGCCCCAATGTTCCAACAGTACTTTGGCGCCGGGGCGAACTCGCACCGCATCCGAAGAAAGCAAGTCGATCTCGATCTCCAAGTCTTGGAGGTTTCCGATCTCCATGAGCGGTGTTCCGCTCCGCACCACCATCGAGCTTTCTTGGAGCACTCGGAAAATGTTGCCGGTGATCGGCGAGCGGATTTCAAATCGTTCGGCTACCGCGGGGAGGACGGTTGGTTTGGTTTGAGTGGATTCATCAGCGGGAAAACGGAGCAGGGCTGCTTGAGCCAGTTCCACCTCGAATTTCGTCATCTGTCGACCAAACTCGGCGGCTCTCACCGATTCCATCGCGATCCGCTCCCGATGCTCGGTCGTTTCGTACTCTTCGGTGGTGATCGCTTGACGAGTATGCAGATCGCGAGCTCGCTCGAACGCGTGTTTGGCGAATGCGAGCAACTCTTGCGCTTCAGCAACTCGCCGCTCGGCCTGCGCAAGTGCCGCTTGAGCGACTCGCACTCGTGCTTCGGCTTCCGAGCGAACTCGAGCATCCAGCATCGAAGGAATGGGCGGAAGGATCGCCGCCAGCAATGTCTCGCCCGCCACAATCGGGTCGCCCGCATGCCACGGTACTCGCAGCAACTCTCCCTCGAGGGGCGCCGCGATGATGTACCTTTCCTTGACTCGAGTGCGACCATCCTCGTCGATGGTCACTTGCATGGAAGTTCGAGCCGCCAGCGAGACGTCCACTGCGATCGCGGCGGGCCACATCAAGTAGCCCAACAGCACGGCGATTAACGCCGCGAAGCTTAGCCAAGGAAGCGAATCTCGCAGGTGACGCTTCATGGGAGGCTCAATCGCGGGCTTTCAACACGGAAACAAGGTCAAGATGATCGATTCGACGGCGCACGATCAAAGCGGAACCGAACGCGGCGATCGCTGTCACCGCTACCGCCATGGCTAATGTACTGCCGCTGACGATCACGGGAAAGCGATGGACTTCGGTGGCGAGCGACCAGGCCAAGAGCCAGGCGAACGCGTATCCAAACAGCAGTCCCCAGGGGATGGCGATGGCGACGAGAAGGGCCAGTTCGGCGAGCAGAATGAACGAGGTCTCCTGCCGTGTGAAGCCGAGCACTCGTAGGGTTGCGAGCTCACGAGTTTCCTCCGATAGGGTGACGCGAGCCGCGTTGTAGACGACGCCGACGGCGACCACGGCGGCGAAAAAGAGATTGATGGCTCGCATTCGCAGAAGATTCTCGCCCATCGTGCGAGTGTAGCTTTCCAGCAGCGCCGAGCGGAGACTCACCGACGCGATCCGTGGCGCCTGCTTAAGTCGCTGGTAGACTTCGTCGATGGTCCGAGGGTCGACCGAAAGAAACGCTCCGCTCGTCGTTTCCTCTTCTCGCAACATGGCCCTTAATGCATCAATATGCATGTAGGCGTTGAGATCCACAAAGTCGCGAACAATTCCCACGACCGGCACATCTCGGATCGGCCGTGCGCCTTCGAGTACTTCGAGTTGGACGGCGTCACCCGGTTCGCAACGAAGAATCTCCGCTAGTTTTTCCGAGATTACGACTCCTTGGGGAGGCGGGTGAATTGGTTGAGCTTGGGCGTCCAGCACGCGGAAGAGTCGTGTGTCGGAACTGATGCCCAAGAGTGTGAGACGGCGAGAAACATGGGCGAAGCGTATGTGAATCGGCGCTGCTCGAAACGGTTCGACCTCCAGTACTCCGGGCCAGCGGCGCAGCGCGTGCGATGCTCGTCCCGAACTGGGCTCCACGAACGTCACCGTAATGTCTTGCCGATTGGATTTTTGGAACTGAAAGTCCATGACAAAGTTCACTGTGTCCTCCGCGAAACTCCCCAGGACGAGGATTGCGACGGCGAAAGCGACACCCAGACTGGTCGCGAGCGCTCGTCGCGGGCGCTGTTCCAGGTGACGCCAAACCATGCGAGTCGCCGGAGGCACTCGGCGTCCCCAACGCCAGCGATCCAAGAGGCTGGGGCGAAATCGAGGTGGCCCCGCCGGTTGCATGGCGACCGCGGGGCGCTCGCGTGCGGCGCGCCGCACGGTTTGCCAAGTGGCGAGTAAGCCCAGGGCGGCGCTCACACCCACGCCCCCGAGCGGGATGGAAGGACGCACGCGATAATGGAATTCGGGGAAGCGAAAGAACTTGGCATAGAGATTCGTTAGATCTTGGCCGAGCCAGCATCCGGCCATCACTCCCAGGCATGCTCCCACAACGATAAGTAGCAAAGCGAACGCCAGGTAATGCCGTTGCACTTCGAGTTGCGTGTAGCCAAAGGCACGCAAGGTGGCGATCTGTTCACGCTGCGTCGCCACGAGCCGCGACAGCACGATTTGCAAGAGAAACGTGGTGACCGTGAGAAAAATCGCGGGAGGCAAGACGGCCATGCCTCTCAGTTGAATTAATTCGTTTTCCAGGAAACGGTACGACGGCTGGTGGTCTCGGCCGAATGAGCCCCCGCCGCCGTACGGTTCGAGCAAACGGTCGATGCGATCGAGCACCTCGGGTTCGCGGGCGTTGGCGAGCAATGTGGCGGAGACGTCATTGAACGCTCCATCCATATCGTATGCGGCGGCCAAATCGCTGTAAGTCAGCCAAAACACCCCGAATCGCTTGTCATCGGGCAGCAATTCGCCGCCGCGAACGGAATAAATGTACTCGGGCGATAACGCAATTCCCGTGATCTTCAACACCTGAAATCGGCCATGGATGATCGCTCGCACCTGATCGCCAGGCTTGAGCCCCTGAGCTGTCGCAAAGGCCTCCGAGACCAGGGCTTCGCCGCGAGTTGCGCCGCTAGGCAGTCGGCCGACTCGCACATGCAGACGATTGACTTGCGGGCCGGCGAAATCGGGGATCGAGACGAGGCAGGCGGTCGCAGGTTCGGAAAGTCCTTCGACGTCGAGCAACGCTGGGACGACGACTCGAGTTTCCACGTCGGCGATGCCAGGAATCTCGCGCAACCTGGGTTCCAAGGCTCGGGGGGCACGTTTCAGCGAGGCGAACACTTGGCCAAAATTCGCTCTGGCATAATACTCGGCACGCGTCGCCACCAGCGAATCAAGGGTCGTCAAGGACATGACGAAGGTCGCAACGCCGCTCGCCAACACCAAGCAAATGGCCAACGCTTGCCACCGCAACTGAACGAGTTCTCGGATGAGTTTACGATGGAGGGCTCGCATTTGGGCCTCACCATTCAACCTTGCTCGCGGGAATCCGCGTCGCGTTGGCTCGCTCGGAAACAATGCGGCCATCCGATAACAAGACAACTCGATCCGCCATCGCCGCAATGGCCGCGTTGTGCGTGATCACCGCGGTCGTCGTTCGCAATTCTCGATTGACTCGTTCAATCGCTTCCAGCACCAGGATGCCCGTATGCACGTCGAGCGCGCCCGTGGGTTCGTCGCACAGCAAGACGTCGGGACGTTTCGCGATCGCTCGCGCAATTGCGACGCGTTGCTGTTCTCCACCGCTCATCTGTGCGGGGTAGTGATCGAGTCGCTCGCCAAGTCCAACCAGTTCGAGCGCCTCTTCCGCGGAAAGAGGGTGAGTCGCGATATCGGTGACCAGACGCACGTTCTCACGAGCAGTCAGGCTGGGGATCAGATTGTAGAACTGAAAGACGAATCCGACATGCTCGCGGCGGTAATGCGTCAATAAGTCATCATCATCGCAGGTGAGGTCGTGGTCGCGGAAACGAACGGTTCCCGAGGTGGGCGTGTCGAGTCCGCCGAGAATATTCAGCAACGTCGACTTGCCGCTCCCCGAAGGCCCCAGCAATACGACAAACTCGCCCAGCGACAACTGAAAATCGACCCCCCGTAATGCCATCACCTCCACTTCGCCGAGCCGATAGGCTTTCGTCAGCCCGCGTGCGTCAAACACAATCTCGGGCTGGGCTTCGACGGATCTCATTCCAGGTTACTCGCAGGATTCACACGGCTCGTCGTCTTCGTAGCCCTCTCGCTTCGCGAGAGGATCAGCGGCTGGCGTCGATGAAGCCATGGGGTTGAACTCGGACTCGTGGTGCTGAGTCTCGAGCGGCGTTTCGCGGGGGAAGAACTTCTTGACCACGTCGAAGAACTCTTCCCGAGTGCCCACGCGGGCGACAAGTCCGCGAAACTGACGAGCGCCCGGACGGCCAGCGGCGTAATTGCACGCGAAAATCCGCATCAGCAGCGTCCCTTTTTGATCGCCAAATCGCTGGCACACCAACTCGTAGTGATGCAACATCGCCGCTCGCTGTTCGGCCAGCGTTGGATCAGAGGGAATCGGTTCGCCGCGAAGCGCCGCCTGCACTTGACGGAAAAGCCACGGTCGCCCCAGCGAGGCCCTGGCGATCATCACGCCGTCAATGGCATACCGACGGAACGCCTCGATGACCTTCGCGGGAGAATCCAAGTCGCCATTTCCGATCAACGGAATGCGACGAAGATGCGGGCGAATCTCGGAGATCCGGTCCCAATCGGCGTGTCCCTTGAAGAAGTCCTCGGCGACTCGACCATGGACTGTCAGTGCCGCGGCGCCTGCGCCTTCGACGACTTGAGCGACATCGATCGCGTTGATGCGATCGCGAGTGCAGCCGAGGCGGATCTTGGCGGTGACCGGCGTGGGCCGACAGGCCGCGACCACCTTCTCGATGATCTGCCCCATCCGCTCGGGAAATCGGAGGAGGTACGAACCGCTGTGAGCCTTCTCCGTAACCTGCTTGACCGGGCAGCCGAAGTTGATGTCGACGATGCTGACTTTGTATTCATGAGCCAGTCGAGCACCCACTTTGGCGAGCACCTCGGGATCGTTGTCCCACATTTGAACGGCGAGCGGCCGGGGTTCTTCCTTCACGCCCCACAGTCGCTCGGGATGTTCACATTCATGCTCGTCAAGCCACAGAAAACCCTTCGCGCTGACCATCTCGGTCGCTTGCAGCCCCGCGCCGCCGTATTCGCGGACGATCTCTCGGTAGGCATAGTTGGTATAGCCCGCCATCGGCGCTTGAAGAACCGGCGGGTCGACGTGTACCGGGCCGATGTAGAGGGGCTTCAAGTTCAACGGCGGAACGCAGCCGTTTCCAGGAGCGGCGGTGGTTGGTTCCGGGGTGTCGTTGGGGCGAATCATAGCTGCATCTTGCACATCCTCGCCGCGAAAGGGTAGGGGGGGGCAGTGGCCCTCTCGCTTCGCGAGGGGAAAGCTGCGATGTAGCTCGCTCACTTCGTGAGCGGAAAAGCTGGTTGGCAAGTGTGGTCGGCTTGGTACGCTGCGCGGCTGATCCTCTCGCGAAGCGAGAGGGCTACGATGTAGCCCGCTCACTTCGTGAGCGGAAAAGCTGGTTGGCGAATGTGGTCGGCTTGGTACGCTGCGCGGCTGATCCTCTCGCGAAGCGAGAGGGCTACCTTCGCTCTTCTTTAGCCCATAGACTCAAGTCGAACTGGTGAACATTGCTTTTATCCGTTCGCAAGGATGTCCTCGCCATGAACGTCTCTCCGGCTGACCAATCTTCTCACTCGCAACCATCGAGTGGTGGCAAGGGAAAATACGTCATCGCGTTAGCAGCCGTGATCTGCTTGATCGGACTCGTCGTCGTTATGACTCGACGATCGCCCACCCCCACGCCGGTTCCCGAAAGCAACGGCGATCCAGGACACTCGGCGGGCGATTCTGGCAAGGCTCCACCTGGGACTCCCAAACCTGTGCGGTTGACCGCCGCAGAACACGAAAAATTGCGGGAGCTGAAAGACCGAGCGATCGCGCTCTTGGAGAACGAGAATCCGCAGGGAGCGGAACCACTGTGGAACGAGTTGGCTGTTCAACTTCCCCGCGAGCCGTTGGTTGGACGGAATCGAGCACTAGGGCGATTGTTAGTGGCGACTCAAGAGAAGACTCCCGAGGCGTTTGCCAACGCCGAGTCGTCGATCCGTGAGTCGCAGAAATTGGAGCCAGACTCTTGGATTCCCTATTGGATGGAGGGAAGGCTGCGATTGCTGGATCGTGATCGTCAAGAGACCCCCGAGAAGCAAGATGCCCAAACAGCGGCCGCGATCGCCGCTTTTGCTCGGGCCGCGGCAATCGACAAAAAAGCCGCGGTTCCTCGCTTCGAACTGTACCAAGCGGCGAAACTCTCACAGGACGAAAAACTCGTCCGTCAGGGACAAGTCGCATTGCAGGAGGCGTATCTACTCGCCCCCGCCAACCTTTTCATCGCGCTCGATTGGCTGGAGGTGGCCGCTGACACGCGGAATGAGACTTTCCCGCAAGTCGTGGATGCTTTTCTGCAAACGATCAAGCCGCTTGCCGCGGGCATCAAACGTCGTGCTCGCGTCGATGTCGCCCAGTTTATCGGCCAGGCGGTGCGACAGGCCGAACTCGGAGCTTGGCCGCAGGCCACAGGAATCGTACGACGGCTCGGGTTCATTCGGTCGGAGGACGTGGCGCAGAGCGATCATCGACGCATTCGTCCCAGTCCGCTCGAGTTGTTGGTGCACAGTTTTGTGCACGTGGAGGCCGAGTCGCTTCCTGTGACGCCGCCGCCCGCGATCGATGTGCGTTTTACGCGAGTGCAGACGCCTGAGTTGAAGACGGGGGAAGCTGCTGCGACCGACATGCAGATTCTCGACTTTGATGTCGACGGACAGCAGGACATCGTGTTATTGGCGGGCGAGGAGTTGATTGTCTACTCGCAATCGCGAGCGGTCGCTGCCGAAGGGAAAGACGCCGCTTCCCCGCAGGCCTCTCCCACATTGCATGATTGGCGAGTGCTTCACCGCCACAACGTGGGCCAGGGATACACGCATTTTCTGGCGGCTGACTTCGATCGCGACGACAAGCATGGGAACGTGCCCTTGCCCGCAACTCCTCAGGCTGGCGCGGCGGCAAAAGATGGACAGCCGGGCGGAGAAACCGACGCGACGTTCTTTCAAGCAGACTTTGACTTCATCGTCTACGGACCTGCCGGCGTGCTCGTCCTGAAGAACCATCTCGACGAGGCCACTCGTGTTCGTCGCCTCGAGAGCGTCGCGCAAGACAGTGGACTCGAGAAGGCGACGGCGATCGTCAGTGGCGCGATCGCGGATTTCGACCACGATGGCGACGTTGATCTGGTGACAGCGGGCGAGTCGGGCGTGGGATTTTGGATTAATCGAGGCAACTTGACGTTCGACGACGTCACGTCGTCGTCATCGCCGCCTCCCATGGAACTGCGAATTGCGTCATTGACGGCGGTCGATTGGGACCGCGACGTCGATATCGATATTCTCGTCGCCGATGCCTCCGGGCAGGCGATTGGTTACCTGGAGAACTTGCGACACATTGAATTTCGCTGGCGGTCCGTGGAGGGAGACGTCGAAGCTCTCCGTCACGCTCAGTCGTTGGCGATTTGCGAAAGTGATGGGAACGTTTCGTGGGATGTGTTGGCTGCTGGCGAGCGTGGGGTGCGTTTGCTTTTGACTCGCACATCTTCGCCGGGCGTGGTTCAGCCCCTGCGCTCATTGACTCTCGGCGAAGGGAATTTTCGCGGGGCGGCGCCGTGGGACTATGACAATGATGGTTATGTCGATGCGATCGCCTGGGGGGACTCCGGCATCCGCCTTTTCCGCGGGCAAGGAGACGGCACGCTTGCGGTGACTGTGGGCGCGGAGATCGTCGTCGAGCCCACGGCGGTCGCGGGCGCCTGTCGGGCCTGCGAGGCGGCCGATCTGGATGGCGATGGCGACCTCGACGTCATTGCTCTGCTCGGGTCGGAGATCGCCCTCTGGAAGAACGAAGGTGGAAATCGCAATCCCTGGCTCGACGTGCTCGTGCGCGGGCTCGACGAGCCGTTGAGTGGTCGCGTCAGTCATTTCGCTATCGGGAGTTGGGTGGAACTCAAGAACGGCGGGAGATATCAGGCTCAAGTCGTCACGGGAGCACGCAACCACTTTGGGCTCGGTGCGGGAGTCAACGAAGTTGAAGTCGTGCGCGTCCTCTTCACGAATGGCGTTCCGCAGTCGGTATTGGCGCCGCAAGCGAACCATGTCGTGCGCGAAGCCCAAGCTTTGAAAGGTTCTTGCCCATACCTTTATGTGTGGAACGGCGAACAGTTCGAGTTCTTCACCGACTTGCTTTGGAATGCGCCGCTCGGTCTGCAAATCGCCGACGGCGTGATTCTGCGAGATCGTCCCTGGGAATATCTCAAAGTGGAGGGAGAGAAACTGCGAGCGACGGAGGGAGTCTACCGGTTGCGAATCACCGAAGAATTATGGGAAGCGGGGTACTTCGATCGAGTGGAATTGATCGCCGTGGATCATCCGGCCGATGTCGAAGTGTTTACCAACGAGAAAGTAGGGCCGGCCGAAATCGCCGCCAAGAAAATCCACACGGTGAAACAACGCCGCTCGCCCGTGGCCGCTCGAGATACGCGTGGCCGCGACGTCTTGCCGCTCGTGTTGCAACGCGACGACAAGTACGCTCAATGCTATGAACGGACCTTGCGTCAGGGGTTGGCGGAGCCGCATTTTCTTGAGTTAGATTTAGGGACGGAGTTGGGAGGCGCGAGTTCCACGGATACGGCGGCGAGTCGTCGGCGAGTCACGTTGTTCTTGACTGGCTGGATTTATCCCACTGACACATCCCTGAATGTGGGCTTCTCGCAAAACCCCGAACTCGACGGACCTCGGCCGCCCTATCTGCTTGTACCGGATGAAAAGGGTGGATGGCGTGAGGCGGTTGGTTTCACGGGATTCCCTGGAGGAAAAACCAAGACAATCGCCATCGATCTGACGCCGCACTTGGCGCCGGGCGATGGGCGTCTGAGGATTGCGACCAGCAACGAGATTCGCTGGGACGAAGCTTTTTTCACGGTTGACGAACCGACGGTGGAGTTGCGGGAGACGAGTTTAAACTTGCGGTCCGCGGACTTGCGGTACCGTGGGTTTTCGAAACCACTGGTCCGACGGTCGGCCGCAGAGCCTGACCGGTACGACTACAATGTTGTTGATACTCACCCCAAATGGCCGCCGATGAAAGGCCGATTCACTCGCTATGGCGACGTCCGCGAACTGCTCGCCGATTGGGATGACCGCATGGTCGTCATGGCCGCGGGCGATGAAATGGCCCTGGAGTTTGACGTTGGCCCACCCGTCCCTGACGGCTGGAAGCGAGATTTACTGTTGCACAGTGTTGGCTGGGACAAGGATGCGGATATTCATACGGTGTATGGCCAAACGGTCGAGCCGATGCCGTTCAAGGCGATGCCCTCTTATCCGTATGCGACGCACGAGTATCCAGACTCGTCGGCCATCCGCGAGTATTTGCGAGTGTTCCAAACTCGCGAGTCATCGCTCGCCGATTTTTGGCGATCGCTGAGGGGTGCGAAGTAGCCCTCTCGCTTCGCGAGAGGAAAAGCCGCCCTGCGAAAGGCGCCTGCCGGGCGTGAATGCGTTGATGAGGGAGGATGTGTTCGAGGTGGCTGGCTGGGTACGCTGCGCGGCTGATCCTCTCGCGAAGCGAGAGGGCTACGTCGCCCGCTCGCTTTGTGAGCCGCGAAGCGAGCGAGCCACTGATTGGTAGACGTGGGGAATCAAATACTTCAGAACGGCGGCCACGGGAATGGCGAAGACAGCGCCCGCCAATCCCGCCACGACGCCGCCTAGCAAAACCACGATGATGGTTTCCAACGCATTGAGTCCCAAGGCTTCGCCGATCAACGCCGGAAACAAAATCAATTGCTCGATGATCACGTGGCAAACCAAGTACACGACGCTGATCGCGACGAGCGTCGTCACGCTGGGGGACTGAAAGGCGAACGTGACAATCAGCGTCAGCAGGAAACTGGCGATGGGGCCGATGAAGGGAAGCAACACGGTCATCCCAGCGAGGATGCCGAGAATGGGAAAGTAAGGCACGCCCAGAATGGCGAACGCCGTGATATACAGAATCGACTCGAGGATGATGATCCACAAGTAACCCTTGACCCAGGTTTGCAGCATGTGCAGGATCTCGGCCAGGATCAGATGAGCCTCATGCATCGCGTCGGCGCCAGCGGCCGGCAACCAACCGCTCTGGAAAATCGTTTCCACCAAATATCGACTCGTCGGTTTCCCTTGCCCCGATTCGGACGTTTGGCCAGCCGCAATCCTTTGGAGAAAGAAAGAGAAGAAAAACAGCGTCATAAGCGCGTCGAGGAGAAGATTGGCGAGCGTACCGAGAAAACCACTCGCTCGCAGCAATAAGGGTTGGAGGTTGTGAACCACCATCCCTAGCAATTCCTTCTTCTTGCCGTCGTCGGTCAGATACTCTTTGACGACTTCGGAGGAGATACGGAGAAAGTCGCTGCGCTCCAGCAAAGGACGATACCGTTCCAGCCAAGCGACTTCCTTCACTCGGACTGGCGCGGGAGAAGGAGTTATGTAGGCAGGGATCGCGTCGTCGTTATCGGACTCTGCGTTCGCTTCCTGTGCTAGTTCGGCAGGGGAGGCCGAAGGAGGAGAGGTGTCGGTGGATGATTGCGCCGAGGCGGGGCGTTCGGAAGCCTCTGCCGGCGAATTGCCTTGCCAAGCGGCCAAGTAGCGAGACGACACCCACGTCAGACTCGCCGCGATCAGGAGAGCGGCGATCGCCAGAGTGGTGAGGGTGGCGTGGCACGCCTGCGTCACTCGGCGGTCGTGATCGCTTACCTCGTGCACGACGCGTTTCCTGCCGAATCTCGTCTTGACGGAGCGAGCGATGGCGATGAAGGGGCGTTCGAGTTTCGCGGAGCAAGCAAGCGCCTGCTGGACGATGCTGCTGGGGTAGAAGTAAAACTGAAACCAACGCTGCAGAGGCAGGAAGAAATAGGCGAGCATCAAGCCGAATAGGACCGACTTGAGAAACGTGGCGGTAAAGACGAACACGGCGATCACCACCAGGGCGACGACGATGCCCGCCCCTGACTTCACGAGCGCCGCGCGTTTGCCTCGCTCGTCCAGGATCTCGAGCCGACATGCTTCCCGAGTGTTATCGTCAACCCCCAATGCTCGGGACGCTTCGCGAATGAAATCGAGCGCTCGCGGCGAGGACTCGTCGTCGGCGTAAGCAATCTCGTACATGCCTTGAACGAGTTCGTGGGCTTCGTCGCGTTCCAGATGTATAAGCGCTTGAACGCACTCGTCGGCATTCACCTCGGTCAAGCCCGCGAGCGACTCGCGAATGCGAGCGGCTTCGCGGGGACCAAAGTTCGTTTGGAAGAGTCCATCGAGCAATTCAGATTCCGCGGGCGTCTCGCGACCATCGGCCCTCATGACGGCGATCAAGAGCGAGCCCACGGCGTTATTGATCCGATGCTGCTCGTTCTCCGACAGATGTGCTCGCCGAGCGACTCGTCCCAAAAATCCGGCCGCATGGCGGAGAGGACGCACTACGCGCTTCCCGACGCGACGCAGAAAATTGGAAGAAGACTCGACCATGCGGAAGTCCTTGGGTAAGTCGTGAGGGGTGGGGATGTGAGGGACGTGCCTGTTGCGGGGTTCGTAGGGGATGCCGTCAGGTCAGTTCGCGGGTGGTGTGCGTTGTGAATTCGGAACGACTGGGTAAAATATAAGCATTGGATATCCTTATCTGTGCGG
The DNA here is from genome assembly GCA_046349915.1 of Pirellulales bacterium. GTDB lineage: Bacteria > Planctomycetota > Planctomycetia > Pirellulales > Pirellulaceae > CAIXSC01. The sequence goes on from JAXMBL010000007.1 coordinate 387,779, forward strand.
CAGGGCGGCCCGACCTGTGATTTCACAGTCCCGTTCTGGGGTGCACTCGAACTGACTCGCCCGCGGAGTCGAAAGGATACTACGTTGAACTCCTGGCGCACTCAGGACTTGCCGCGCTTTGTCGGCATCCGCGCGGCATGGCTGCTCGGGTGGCTGCCGCTCTGCGCCGCTCTGGCTTGGGGCCAGGCCAATCCTGAGCCGCCGCCGCGAGTGGCGCCTACGTCTCCCACGCCCGCCGAAGCGAAGCCGTCGGCGGTTCCTCGTGCGAACGGCGATTCCGGCGGGGACTTCCGGCCCTCGAAGCCCGACGTCTACTACCTCCGCGACAAGGACGGGAAACTCGTTCCGGTTCCTGACTTTACGTATGAGGATTTTCGACGCCTCTACGATCTCGACCAAAAACTCGCCGACGCCGCCGCCCCGCCGCGTTACATCCTGTCGCAATTACAAGTCACAGGCAAGGTCGAAAATGAACTCGCAAAACTGACCGTTCAGGTGCGCTTGGTGACCAAGGGCGAAGGTTGGATTCAGGTCCCCTTGCGTCTCGCCGGCGCGGTCCTCCGCGGCGAACCCAAGCTTGCTGGCGGCGGCGAGGTGATGGTGGAGTATCATCGCGAGCGGGATGGCTACATTGTTTGGCTGCAAGGTGGCGGCGATAAGCCACGGCAATTCACGCTGGAGGTGGTGGTTCCCCTGCGGCGAGTCGGGGCGTCGAGGCGATTGGCATTGAGTTGCCCCAACGCATCCACGTCCGAACTTCGAGTCGTTGTGCCGGGCCAGCGGGTGGCTGCGACGGTCAGCGAGGGAGCGGGACTGCTGGGGGTGCAGGCCAAGGGGGGGGAGACCTCCGAAATCCAGGTGGCGGGAATTGGCGGCGAGTTTCAATTGAATTGGGTGGACTCGCCCACCGAAGCAGCGGGGACGCCGACGACCCTGGAAGCCAGCGCCTCGATTGCGGTCCGGATCGAGGGACCTCGCCGCATCACTGCGGATGCTCGCTTGCGCATGAGAAGCTATGGCTCGCCGCTTACATCCTTTCGAGTCAAGCTTCCCGCAGGACTCGATTGGTTCCCGTTGAATGAGCCCGGCTACCGCGTTGCTTTGGTGGAGACCTTGCGGACCGAGGGGAAGCCGCCCACTAGCGTGGTCGAAGTGACCCTTGAAAATAAACAGGGGTATGTGGCGGATGTCCGCTTGCGAGCGGTGACGCCCGCTCGCGAGGCGTTGGCGGACGAGCGGCAGGAGTCGCTGGGATTCGAGGTCTTGGGCGCCGTGCGACAGTTCGGCCAAGCCGACTTCGTCATCGACGGCGACTGGGCGGTAACTTGGCCGGACCGCGACAATGTGCAGCAAGTGGAAGTTCCGGATGCGTTGCGGCAGCAGCGAGTGGCGGCGAGGTTCGAGTATTTTCGACAACCATGTTCGCTCAGCGTGCTTGTTCAACCTCGCAAGACGCGAGTGCACTGCGAGCCGGAATATGCCTTGCAGGTGGGGCCCCAAAATCTGCGACTCACCGCGTCTTTGCGTTATCGAGTGCGCGGGCCGCAAGCCGAGCGGCTCTTGATTGAATTGGCTGGCTGGAAACTCGAACGCGTTCAGCCCGAGACGTTGGTCGATCGCGACATGGTCCGCGAGGTTGCGAATAGCGTCCTGACTTTGCCGCTGACCACGGATCCGGCGGCGCCGCAAGAATTCGAACTGAAGATCGAGGCCTCGCGGCCCACGATGCCGCAAGGTGATCTGTTGACGATCCCGATTCCTCGCCCGCAGGTGGACACGATGGCGCCCGCGCGGCTGTTCGTGGCGCCTGCTGAAAACGTCAGTCTGAGCCCGCGGATGCGCGATATGCCGGGCGGAATTGCGCAAATGACTTTGCCGGGACCGGCCAGCAGCCCTGCCACTCCCGGAGGGCTGAGTGGTCTCGGGAACGTGATGACGTATGAGATTCGGGCGGATGTCGACCAACCTCGCTTCGTCGCCGACTACAAACTCCGTGCTCGACAAGTCGTCGTCGCACTCGATCATCGAGTGCGAGTGGAGGCGAAGCGGCTGATCGTGGAACAACGTTGGGCGTGCCGAGTCGCCTACGAGCCATTGGCTCGCCTGCGTTTAGCGGTTCCGTCGTCGGTCGCGGACTCAGGCTTTCAGTTCTTCATTGAACGAGCGACGGGCGACCTCGACCTCCTGACTCCCAGGGAAGAAGAAGAGCTAAGCGACGAAGAGCCGAAAGGGCTGTCGGCGAAAACCCGGACGCAAGTGGTCGATTTGTCGCCGGAGCAACTCGGCGAGTTCGTGTTGATTTCGCGCTATACGGTCCCGTGGGAAGCCAAGTTGGATGGGGGTGGGACGACAGCGGTGCAAGTTCCCTTGATTCTGCCGTTCGAGGAGCCCTCAACTCGTCTCGCGACCAATACGTTGCGAGTGGCTCGCGAGTCCGACTGGCAAGTGGAGGCGCCCGATGCGTCCTGGGTTCCTGATTTGCGAGCCGGCGAACGCACTGCCGAGACCCTCGGGGCTGCTCCGGAACTGGTGCGAGCGGCCGCGGGTTGGACAGATACAGCGACCCTGGAAGTCACTCCCGTCCGGTCGTACGAGAAACTGGGAACGATTGTCCGACGAGCTTGGGTGCAGTCCTGGATGGGCCCCGATTACCGACAGGATCGGGTGACGCTGCGAGTGCAGTCCAGTGAAGGACGAGCGACCTTGACGCTTCCCGGAGACATTGATCGCGAAGATCTGCTGGTGGCCGTGGACGGACGTCGAGTCGATCCGGCGGTTTCCGCGGACGGCGTGATGCGGATCGAGTGGCCCGCGGAAGCGGGCGACGAGTCGCGTGAGAAGACGATCGAGTTGTCGTATTTGGCGCCTCGAGTCGTCGGGGCGGCCGGCAAAATCGAAGTGCGATTGCCGCAGGTTTCCGGGGCTCGCGGCGAGCAGCGTTGGTTGTGGCAGCTGGTGTTGCCTCCACAAGAACATCTGGTCGTGGCGCCGAGTGGCTGGGTGCCGCAGCGTCGTTGGATATGGCGAGCCGGATTTCTAGATCGTTTGATGGGGGGAACTCAAGGCGATTTGGAGCGAGCCTTTCGGGCGTCGCCGCAGATTGAGCCTCCACCCGAGGCGAATCAGTATCTTTTCAGTTCCTTTGCGCCGGGGCCGGTGGTGGAAGCGCGGGTGATGGATCGCGCAACCTTGGTGTTGATCGCATCGGGCGCGGTGCTCGCTTGCGGCCTCGCATCCCTGTATATGCCTCGCCTGCGTCACCCGGCGATGCTGTGGTTGATCGCCGTCGCTGGGGTCTCCACTTCGATGATCATGCCGGCGTTGGCGGCGCTCGTCCTCCAAGCCGGTGCGCTCGGCGTCGCGCTGGCCCTGTGTGGCGTGGCGCTCCACCGCCTCGTGCGTCGACGACAGGGGCAACGGTCCGTGGTGCGGGGAGTCTCGGGCAGCGTTGCCGATAAACCAATCTCCGATTTTCGCAAGGGGCGGGCCGATAGCGGGATGCAAGCCACGACCGCGACCCTCCCTCCCTCGTTGCCGCCCACCGTTGGAGCGTTGTTGTTGGTCGTAGGCGGCTGGATGAGTGAAGCGTCGGCTCAGGTTGCAGCGCCAGTATCGCCGACCGTGCCTCTCGCCCCTGGGACGGCCGCGCTCCCCGGAGCGGCTCTGGGGCCGGGAGGCGCCGTGGGGGGCAAAGGCGAGCGTCAGCCTCCCTTTCGGCGAGTTTTGGTGCGGGAAGAGCAAGTTCCCGAGTTGTCTCGCGGGCATCTCCCGATTGCGCGGGATGAATTTGAGCGGCTCTTGGCGGCGAGTCAGCGTTTCTCGCCCCAGGGCGCCCCAACCACTCGCATCGATCAGGCGGATTACGTCAGTCGCTGGGAGAGCCCCGGCCAATTGGTTGGCGAAACGCATTTGCGGATCCGGCGCCAAGGCTCGCTGTCCACCCTGTTGTCGCTCGACCCCTGCGACTTACCCGTCACGGAAGCTCGATGGAAAAGCACCGGCGAGTCCGGGCCCGGGCGTGAGGCGTTGGTGGGTGCTACCACGGCGGGCGCCGCGTGCGTCGTGGTCGAACGCGATGGCGATTTAACGTGGCGATTTTCGCTCCGAGCGGACTCCGAATCCCAAGGAGGAACTCGCTTCCGCGTCAAACTTCCCAAGTGTGCGCGACAGAGATGGTGGATGGAGTTACCCGACCCTTTGGCGCCGCAGGTGACGGATGCCGTCGTCGTAGGTCCCGGCGCCGAGAACTTGGTCGCGGACGTGCCGTCGGCCGTACGTTCCACGCCGGGTCGAGCTTGGTGGTGCGTGGAATTGGGAGGCAAGGGAGAGTTTGAGTGGACGGCGCGCAGCCCGCCGGCCGGCGAGCCCTGGAAAGCGCCTTTCGTGTGGCGCGACGACACGCAATACGATATCGGAATCCAGGGTACGGAGGTGCGGGCGACCTTTCGCGTCGATGTGACGTCCGAGTCGTTGTCCAATCTTTCCTTTGAGTTGCCAGACTCGTTGCGAATTGCTTCCGTACGCTGGGGCGACGCCGCTCTGAGTTGGACGACAAGAGTGGGGGAAGAGCCAGGTCGCGCGGTGATTCAGGTCGACCTGCCCGAGTTGCAGGGGAGCGACCGCGTTGTGGCCATCACCGGACTTAGCCCAACGCCATTAGGCGAAATCTGGGCGTTGCCGAGAATCCTCTGCAAGGGAGGGCTTTGGCAGGAGTCGACGGTCAGCACGACGGTAGCCGAGCCGTTGCAGATGAAGTCGCTCAAGATCTTGGAAGGCCGGCAGACTCGCATCGGCAGTCTGGCGAGTCCCGTGGCGGGCGTAACTTGGAGCGCGCAATTCCATGATTTGTCGGGACTCGCCGAATTATTGGTTGCGTCTCCATCGGCTCGAATTCGCGTCTTGATGGGAACCACCGTGGCGGTTGAGCCGGCTTCGCTGACGGGGCGAGTGGAGGCGGTGCTGACCGCGGCGGAAGGACGCACCTTTCAGGTTGCCGCCGATGTGCCGCAAGCATGGTTGGTGGATGGGGTGGAAGTAACGCCCGAGTCGCTGGTGGAAGACTTCAGTTGGGGGCCAGCGCCAAGAAAAGATCAACGCCGCCTCTCGATTCGACTGCGCGGTCCCCTGACTCGTGATCGTGAACTGCGATTGGCGATGCGGGCTCATCGTCCTCGGCCCGCGGGCGGCACCGCCTTGACGGCCGCCATGCTCCGTTTGGTGGAGTTCGTCGAGGATGAACGTCAGACTTTCGACAGTCGCTATTTGGTCGCGGCTCGCGCCGAGCCTGGAGCACCGTTGCGCTTTCGAGGGGAAGGCGACATGACGTGGTTGACCGCGGATCAATTGGCGGGGCCCGAGGCCGAGTTGCTGGACGAACAGGCCGACTATCTTTTCGTTGATGATCGCGAGTCGAGTAGTCTGCGCGGCGTGTCTCGACGGGCGCCCGATGCTTATTCCGCGGACGTTGATGTCGTCGTCCGCGCGGTGCGCGACCGACTGCATGAACGATATCGAGTGACCTGCGAGCCGCGTGGAGCGCCGGTGACTCGTCTGATCGCACTTCTCTCACAATCGCGCACGGCCCCTTTGGAATGGCGAGTCGAAGGGGACGACGAGGCGTTGTTTCAAGCGAGAAGACTATCGGATCAAGAGGTGGCCGCGGTGACGCGAGCGGCGGCGGAAGGTTGGGAGGTTGTGCTCCGTTCGCCTCGCAGCCGCCCCTTCACGCTGCGAGCGGAACGTGTGTCGCCTTGGACGGAAAAACTCCCGGTATCGCTGATCTCGTTGCCAGAAAGCGAGACGCAACGGGGCGTCGTACGTTTCGAGTCGGCCGAAGAACCGCTTGTCGTGGGCCAAACAGGCTTGGAGGGAGTGCCAGCGCAAAGCGGCGTGGCGAGTGATGGCGAGGGATGGGCCGCGGCCTATCGATACGATCCCGCCAAGTCGCCCGCGATTACCGTGGCGCGGGGAGTCGTGGCCGAGGATGTGCACGCCGCGTGGGCGTGGTCCCAGGAATTGACGACTTACCACCTGCGGGGAGGCGAGCGATTTCACGAGTTGGTTTATTGGATTGAAAATCGCGGGGCGCGGCAAACGTTGCTCGAACTGCCCGCCGATGCGACTCGTGTTTCCATCACGGTGAACGCGCTGCCCCGATCGGCTCGCGTCGAGCGTCGAGGGGAGATTGTCGTCGCCGCGATACCGTTGCCCGAGACCGAACGGCGCGTGGTCGCTCGTATCACGTTTCAAACGGGCGGAGAAACTCTGGGAGTCACCGCGCGCTTGCGAGCGATGGAGCCGCGGTTGGCGATTCCGACGTTGTCGAAAACCTGGATTGCGCGGTTTCCCGCTGCTTTTCGCCTTTGGAATCAGAAACCGTGGGCCGGAGAGTCAGGCCGTGATCTCTGGGAGCAGATCGCGCAGTCCACGGCTCGCCGACTGGTGGGCCTGATCACCACAGGCAGCGATTTTTCGGGGCGATATCGTTCCGAGGGGATGTGGGGAGATCGCGGTCAGGACAAGCTGGCGACTACGGGCGAGTCGGCGGATGATCGCGAGAGCGTCGCGAGTCCTGTCGATTCGCAAGAAGTTTGGGGAAAGTGGGTATGGCGAGGCGGCGAGACGTCGCCGCCCGCCGTGATGATTGTCGACGGCGAGTGGATGGATGGCGCGGGTTGGCTGCTCTTACTCATCGTTGCTGGCACGGTCGCTTGGCCAAAGGGTGGACAACTCCGCGTGCTACCGTGCCTCGCGGCGTTTCTCGTGGCCGCTCTCCCGTGGGTTTCGACGGGCTGGGATCCCTTGCCGAGCGGCTTGTTTCTAGGCCTGGGACTTGGCGCCGCGATCGCAGCGTTACGACGAGTGCCAGGCAATTCGCCGGGGCGGCCGCTGCAAGAAGGATCGACTCGTCGCATGATGGGCGTCGCGCCGGTGGCTGGTTGTCTGCTGGCGGTGGTTTCTTGCTCGCTGGCGGCTTGGGTGAAAGTCGAGGCGCAAGAGGGAAGCTCGGCGTCCCGCGAGGACTATCAGGTCTTGTATCCGGTGGACGAAGAAGGTCGGCCCGCGGGCGACTATGTGCATGTTCCCCAGCCGCTCTACCAAGAGCTGCGCCGTCGAGCTCGCGGCGATAGCGGCTCGCTCGCGGGGCCGCTTTGGCTGTCCGCGAATTATCGGTTGGTCGTGCGTGAGGCGCCCGAGCTCTTGGATGCGATGGGGGAGCAGGCGGCGCAAAATGCCGGCTGGGAGATCGCCTCGCTTACCGCGGACTGGGAACTTGAAACGTTCGCTCCTAATCAGCGAATTGTGCTGCCAGGTCTGGCCGGGACGGTGCTCATCAGTCAACGAGTAATGATGGACGGGCGGCTGTTGGAGTCGCCCTGGGAGCCCACGGCGCAAGGCTGGACGTTGTCGCTCGAGAATCCTGGGCGATACCAGTTGCAGGTCGCTTGGCGGCCCACTTTACGGCGACGCGCGACTCCCATGGCCGGAGCGGTAACGAACGATGCAACGACCGCGAATTCGCCTTTGGGCGAGCGCTGGGGGATCGCGCAGGCCGTGCCGCGCATCCCTCAGAGTCGCGTGAGCATTCAATTCCCCGACGGCTTCCGCTGGCTTGATCTCCCCGCGGCTCGCGGCGGAATTACTCGTGATGCAGCAGCGCAGGAGTGGCGAGCCGATCTGGGACCTGTCGAGCAGTTGGTGGTCGAAGGGGTGGGAGGTGGAGCGGATTCTAATCCGACCATGCCGGTCGATGTGGAGCAACTGGTTTGGTTTCATATTCGTCCTGGGTCCGTCACGCTGGAGACTCAATGGACCTTTTCGACCCTCGCCGGAAAGCTACCGCGGTTGGCACGGCTATCGGTCGATTCTCGCCTTCGACTGTTGCCGCTGGCGGCGGGGCAACCTGTTACGGGGGTGACTCAGCCCGAGCCAGGCAGTCCGTGGATTCAGTGGGAGTGGGATGAGAGTGTGGTGGAAACGGGGAAGGTGAGATTTTCATTTCTGTTGGCGGGGGCGTCCGGGATTGGCCAATGGCAATTGCCTCGCATGCAACCCTGGAATGCTCGCTGGGCGCGACGCCTGCTGGCCCTGTCGGCGGTCCCCACGTTGGAAACACAACGCACCGGACTCGCCTCCTTGCAACCAATCCCGGTCGCCGAGTTCCTGGAGGCTTGGGGCGAGGCGGAGTCGACGCCGCGGCAAACGCTGCAGCTCGCGCCTGGAGACAGCTCTTGGGGCTTTGCAACTCGCGTGCGCGAGCCGCGCGTCCATGCGACTTTGACGGCGGAGGTAAGTGTTGATGTGGCTCGAGTGAACTTGTTGTGGGGCGCCGACCTGGAAGTGTCGGAGGGGGTTGTTTGGCAGCATACCGTGATCGTGCCGCCGAACTTGCAGGTGAATGATGTCGCATTAGTCGATCGAGCACGGGAAGAGAGTCGAGTGTTATTGTGGTCGCGGCCGTCGCCTGACCGTATTCAAGTTCTTTTGAATGCGCCGCTGGACGGTCCTCACCGACTGACCATTTCCGGAGACATGCCGGTCCCTCGGAATGCCGCTTGGCGGCTGCCCCAACTGTCGCTGGAGGGAGCAACGGCGATCTCGCAACGCCAGTTGGTGTATCGCCGCTCGACGGCCAACGTCAAGTTTGAACAACCCTTGCCTCCTGGACTTGTCTTGGCGGAATCGTCTGAATACCGAGCGGGTTGGGGCCGACGGATCGCGGCTTGGGAACCGCCTTCACCCGCAGTGATGGATGAAGTGGCGCCCATGTTACGGACGGCCGCCAACGTCGTGCGAGCTCGCCCCAGAATTGGCATGGCGATTGCGCAGTCGTCGGATGGGTTGGTAGGCGAGGTTACAGGGCATGTGGTGTTGGAATCGGGGGAACTCGATTCACTGAAACTCGAAACGCCGGCTGAATGGCCGAGTGAACTGACGATCGAGCCGCGGATTCCCTATCTGTGGCGTCAATGGCCGGGGCAAGATCGCAAAGTTCTGGTGCTTCGCCCCGAGAATCCCTGGAAGACTTCCTTTGTATTCCGTATCAGTGGAATTGATGCGGAGATGTCTGGCGAGCGCTGGGGCATTCCGGATGTGAAGGCGATCGACTTCGATGACGCGGAGTACTATGTCTGGTTGCCTCGCCGAGGCGGTGCTCGTTCCTTGACCTGGGAGACAAGCGGTCTCCAGGCCACTCGCTGGCCGCAGGGACTTCCTTTCGGACGCGGGGCGCTCGATATCTCGGCTGTCACCGGGCCTGATGTCGAGGAGGGGACGACCTATCGCACGGTGGGAGCTCGCTTCCGCGCGGTTCCTCGCGACTCGGAGGAGTTCGAAGGAGTGCCACGCGTGCGGCTCGCCGACCATCGACTCTTGCTCGATGATCGCTCGACAGGATGGGGAGTCAGTGTACTGGACCTGGAGCCTGCCGGTCGAGCGGATTGCGTCTTGGCTCTGCCCGACGCCAGCCGTCTAGTACGCCTGGCGCTCGACGGTCGCGAGGCCCGGCGACTCGCTATCGGTCCGCGACGATGGCGAGTGGAGTTGGCGCGATCGGATTGGCCTCAACGCCTTGAAGTGGTCTATGCGCTCGATGGGGAATCGTCGGCGAGTGGTGGCGAGAAACCATTGCCATTGGCGAGCGTGGTGGACTGGACCGTGGTGCACTCCCTGGCCGCGGCGGTTGGCGTGGGCGAGTCGGGTCGGTTATTGGAGGCTGCGGGGTCGCGAGAATCTCCGGGAATAGCGGAGGATTCGGCCGCGAGAGAATTCGTCCGAGCGGTCGCTGGGGGGGCGGACCACCTGGACGCCTCGGTGTTGTCGGCCTGGGATCGATTGAATGCCTTAGTCGAGACGGCGGAGACCGCGGCCGATTCGTTTGCTTCGCATCCGGCGCAAGACGCCGCCGAGTGGTGGTTGGCTTGGGGAGACCGCTTTGAGTGGTTGGAGCGACAATTGCGCGCACGGGTCGTTGAATCCAGGGGCTCCATCGATGGCTTGGAAGAGCAACTCGCGTCCCTCCGTGAACGGTGGCGAATCGCTCGGGGGAGGCTGCGAGTGGTTGATGGCGGCGAGCCTGACATTGTGGAACCACGACCGTATGACGCGGGCGAACTAGGGCTGGGGGAGGAGAGACTGGCCGTCTTGAGTCGGCGAGAGGGTGACCGAGATACGTCGGTCGTTTGGCGTGAGTCTGGGGAGCTCTCCGCAACCACTCGTTGGCAAACTTCCAGCGTGCGAAATCGTTGGGAGCCTTGGGGGTGGAGCCTCGGAGTGGTTCTGGTGGGCTTGTCTTGGTTGGGAATGTCCGCGGGCGGACGAGCGTCGCAGTTTTGGGCTCGTTGGCCGCAGGTGGTTTTGGTACTCGTTGGGCTGGCTTGGTGGGTTGGAGGACCGTTGCCTTTTGGCGGGCTCGTCTTGGTGGCTCTGGGCGTTTTGGCGGCGTTGCGCGGCGATTGGGGGGCTCGCAGCACGGGGAGTCGACGAAGTGCCGCCTAATTCGCCTTGGCAAGGTCGGACCAGTTTTGATACTCTTCCCCCTCCTGAGAAACCTGACGCGACACGTTGGCTCTCTCGGAGGGCGGGCGTGAGCGAGTGCACGGCGAGCGACTAAGGAGTGGGGAATGGCGACGGTCGGAAAGGATGCGATCTGCGTGCACATCCGGTGGATGATTCGACGCGATATGCCGGAAGTGCTGGGAATAGAGCGGCAGAGCTTCGAATTCCCCTGGTCGGAAGACGAGTTCGTCCGTTGCCTGCGGCAGCGAAATTGCATCGGCATGGTGGCCGAGCATGACGAAAGGATTGTGGGGTTCATGATTTACGAACTTCACAAGAGCCGCCTGCATGTTTTGAACTTCGCCGTGCGGGCCGAGTTTCGTCGACGGGGCGTCGGTTCGCAGATGATTCGCAAGTTGGCTGGGAAGCTCTCGCAGCAACGCCGCAATCGAATCCTGCTGGAAGTACGCGAAACCAACCTCCCAGCTCAACTTTTCTTCCGTTCCAGCGGCTTCCGGGCTATTTCCCTCTTGCGCGAATTCTACGAAGATACGCCAGAGGACGCGTACTTGATGCAATTCCAGTACGAGCCCTCCGCGGCGGATGAATTGGTCGACGACGCGCGTCGACGTGCGAGCTGACCCAAGTGTAAGCTCCTCCCAATTCACGGGTTCGGCGGGCCGAACCCGTTCGCGTGCCATGGGGTGCGCGAGTGATTCCTGCCGCGTAGGCACGGGTTGGCCGGCTTCGTGAAAGAGCCCTTGGCTAAACGTGTTCCTACCGAGAGTTTTGTGGGTCGCGCTGGCGGGAGTGAGGGGCGAGATGTGGATGCCGATAGTCTGGACGCTCGTTGCGCTCATCGCGCTGATGGGGCTGTGGGCAATTGTCCGATGCTTGCTGGACTGGCGACGCACTCAGTACTCGTTTTCGCAGTACGTTCTCTATCGAGCGACTCGCGTTTTGGTCTTGTGGCAATGGCGAGCTCAATTGCCCGAGAAACCGACCTTCGATTTGGAACGCGGGGCGGTGATTATCTGCAATCACCGCAGCAGCGTTGATCCATTCTTTATTCAAGTGATGTTGGATCGTCCTGCTCGTTGGATCGTGGCGCGGGAATATGTCGAGCATTGGATGTTCGGGTGGTTTCTGAGAACGTGCAACGTGATCCCCGCCAATCGCACCGGCATCGACACCGCCGCGACGCTCAAAGCCTATCGAGCGGCTTGCCAAAAGAAGTTGGTGGGCATGCTGCCCGAGGGGCGGATCAATCATACTCCCGATTTGTTGCTCTCCTGTCGCCCAGGTCCCATTCTGGTGGCGCTGCGGGCGCAAGTCCCCATTGTGCCCGTCTTCATCTTCGATGCGCCCTATGGTGGAAGGCCGTGGAGCCCGCTGTTGTGTCGCGCCCATACGCGAGTCGTGATGGGAGAGCCCATCGACTTGTCCGAATACTATCCGCGACGCAAGGAAAAAGGACTCCTCGCGGAACTGGCACTCAAAGTCTACAAGCAGTTGGCGATCCTTGGCGAGCAACCTGATTTCGAGCCGACCATCGCCGGTCGCCGTTGGAAGCACGGGATTCCTGCGCCTGAAACTCCGGCCGGCAGTTAAGGCTAATTTAATTGGGGCTTCCGCAGACCACGAGAACGGAATCGTCCAGGCAAGAACCGGCCTCCGCCCCGAAGGGGCAGCGACAAGATAGCCCAGCGGCTGTGCGACACGGCGCAGCCGTGGAGCGACGCCCTGGGTAGACAAGCCCACACCCTCCTCAAGCCCTGAATGCGCGGCCCAATCCCAAAGAATGACTAGGCTGGGCATCTGGTTCGCGTAGGTTATTTGTCCTTTTCCGGGTGACGGACACGCGGGCGTGCATCGCCCCAGGGCGGCGCTGCGTGTTGCCCTGGGCTATCTTGTCGCTGACCACTCGGATCGCCACCGCCGCTGTCTAAGGCATCGCACTTACAAAGGCCAGGTGTTATCTATAAAGACCATTAACTCTGGTCGTTGCTTAAGTCGTTGAAGCGCCATGGACGATACACCTCTCGAACTCAAATGAACTGTTTTCAGGCTTGGAAACCGTTCAAGTGTTCGCAGGCCTGCGTCCGTTATATCTGTGTCGTCGAGTAAGACGTCTTCAAGAAGTGTAAGATCGGCAAGCGAGGCAATTCCCTTGTCTGATACCGACGTCTCTCTCAGGTCTAACTTGCGAAGTCGGGTGCATCGCGAGATTAAAGCTGCGCCTTTGTCTGTGATGCACGTCCCACGCAACGATAGCTCTTCTAGTGATTCAAGTCGGTGAAACGTCGTTGCGCTCTCATCGCCCACGCACGTGTGGTCAAGAAAAAGGCGGCTTAACTTTCGAAATCTCGGTAGGCAGTTTATACCCTCATCTGAAATGCCCGCGCGACTTATCTCTAGAGTGTGAAGTTCCGAGAGAGCTGTAATGTTACGAACAAACTGATCACCAACGTCGCAATTCCTCATTCGCAGATTACGCAGCGACCTGCTCTTCGCTAAACCGATGCCAGCGTCATCAGAAACTAAGTCGCTGTCGAGATCCAACCACTCCAAGCTAGGAATCTCACTGAGTGCGGCCGCGCCCTTGGAGGTTATGACGCTTCTCCCCATGTGAATTGTATGCAGTTTCTTCAATTGGCGAAGAATCTGCACATCGTCGTCGCTCATCTGATAGCCGTATGGAAATGAATATATGTAGTGAATCTCGGGCAATTTGCTGGCAAGCAGTACATCACTTCTCTTGCTGATGGTGACGTCTACTTCATCTCGAAAAAAGTCGCTTCCCAAGACTCCGACAAGAAACCGAAGGGCCTGGATTGTAAGTCCGCCGCCACTCAATTGCTCCGACCACAGCCAATCATCGTATCCAACCTCAAGTGAACTCGAGATGTCATGTAGTCTCTTTGCACGAGTGCTTTCGTTGCAAAATGCAGCTAGTCCGATCGCATAGGCGGTAAGCCACAGCATGAAAGTACTCAGGTGAAACCTGGGTTTTCTAGCCAGGCATAACATTACTCCCATGGTCGCCGACGCGAAGAGTGTCACTACGGCGAGGCCGGCAATCGCGGCAACTACGTAAACGCCGCTGGGTATCCCTAGTGGGCGAATGCGAAATATGGAGATGCCCAGTATTAGAGCCTCAAGCAAGCAGAAGGTGCACATTCCAAGCTTGCCTACAAATCGCCAGTCTCGCACGACGTCTCTCCATCTCTCGCCTGACAAAGTAGTGGCCAGGTCAACGCAAGAGGCTGTCAAGTCTTCGATCATTAGGATTATCGACGAAACCGCAGTACGCGATAGGCGCCCGACGAATCGGGATCGAGCGAACTGGGAATGACTCCAGGTTTCCCGACTGCCAGCGTCATGGTGTTTGCGTCGACTGCATAGAGACACTCCACCTCGAGAATTCGCGCGGCCTGTGGCGACGAGGCCTTGATGTGCGTCGTCAAAGTAGCTCGTTTGGGCTTGCTGGTTGGATCAAGTTGAAGTTTCCACTCGACGGGATCAGGGACGTCGGCGCCAAATGCCTTGTGCCACTCCGTAAAAGTGGAGTCGACTCCAGCAGTCTCTCCGGTTTTCGCGACCCAACGCAGTGTTCGTTGAACGACTTCCAGAACAGGTCGCGAGTCGGGGGGAGCGTCCATGGGGTGGTCGCCCTCGAGCACCCATTCGCCTTGAAATAGCGCTAAATCGGAGGGGCGTTCAAACGACAGCGAGCGAGCGTCGGCGGTAGTGGGCGAGGCGCCCCATGAGTCGACTCGTGGGGAGTTGGGAGGCGCGAGACGTAGGTTCAATCGATGCTGGTCGGCCGAGAAAATGCCTCGCGCGACAACCTGAGGATTTGAACCGGTTGTGAGAACATCGACCATCATCCAACTGCGGACCGTCGCGGAAGGGCGAGTTGCCACGAGTCGGAATCGTGTGTTGGCTTGAGTTGTCGGTGTTGGTTGTGGAGCGGCCTCGCCGCGCGTTGCCGACCATTCGCTCCACAGCTTCGACAAGTGATCGGAAGAGACCACCATGTCCATTCCCTCAGTAACGTCGATGAACTCGATGGGCGCCTGCTCGTCGACCGGAACGATCTGGGGCATGCCGTTCACTTCGCCAAAGTTCTTCAGCTCCCATCTTCCCGGCAAATAGACGAGTTCCGCTTGTCCGAGCGGGTGTGGCGAACGGACGATGATGGACGAGCGTCGTTGGGGTTCGACCTTCAACTGGCCAGCTTGAATGGGCGAGGAACCGCCACCGGTCATGACATGCCACGAGTAGACTCCCGGAGCGACTCGCAGTGGATAGAAATTCGCCGCGAAGCTGCGTGCTTGAGGGAATCCTGGCCCCATGATCGTCACGGCGAACTGCGGATCGTCAATGTCGAATTCGATGACTCCCGTCGTGGTGTGGCGATAGCCCCAATACACAACACTCAAGGCGAATGGCGTCAGCGTTGGAAACCAAAGCAAGCGAATCGGCGGGGCTCGCAGCAACGTGCGCCCCCAGTCTCGAGTGCGGCGAAACTGCCACGCTGAAATGCCCAGAATCACCAAGGGTAGAAATACGCCAGCACTCACCAGGAAGGTCGCGGCGATCTCGAGGAAACGTAAGGAGGTGGTGCTGGATGCGATCCAGGGAATCATGAACGATCCCCACACCAAAACCAATAACCACTGAGCGGGACCGGAGTAAACGTCGCTGAGTCGCTTGTTCTGCTGGAAAGGAGTGAAAAAAGCTCGGCTGATCGAACGCCAATCGAAACGAGACGATGACAAAGTTGGACCTACAGAATTCGGCTGGGATCGCTCAGGCGAATCCGGTGATTCGGTGGTTCGTGGACTGGCGATAGGCGTTGCGGCCGCCTGAGGGGGCAAGCTCCCGTGCGATGAGTCGACCAGTGGCGCTGCCGGTCGAGCTGCCACGGCGGGGTTTTGGATGTGCGCAAGCCACTGTTCGAGCAGCAGGGCGACCTCGGCCGCCGACTGATACCGCTCCGCGGGCCGTTTCGCCATCAACTTGAAAATGACCGCATCAAGCCACTCGGGCAATTCAGGTTGGAATTCGCGGATAGACCTGGGCGTCTCTTCGCAGACTCGCTTCAACATGCCGAGCGTCGTCGTCGAGCGGAAGGGGGGACGTCCCGTGCACAACGTGTAGAGAACGCTCCCGAGACTGAAGAGATCGGTGCGATGATCGATCGGCTCGCCGTTGGCTTGTTCAGGCGCCATGAACTGAGGCGTACCCGCTACCACTCCCGTTTGGGTAAGTTCCACATCGTCGACGGCGCGAGCGAGCCCAAAGTCGGTAATCTTCACCCTCTCAACGCCGTTCTCCAACAAGATATTCGCTGGCTTGATGTCGCGATGCACGAGCCCCTGGGCATGTGCGGCGGCGAGTCCGGCAGCGGTTTGGGCGCCGATGCGTAGGATTTCGGGGAGGGCCAGTGGACCGGTGGCGTTGAGTCGCTGGTGAAGCGTGCGGCCACCAACGAACTGCATCACGAGGAACGGTGGTTCATGTTGCTCTTCCACGGCATGAATTGCCACTACATGCTCATGACTGACGGCCGCCGCCGCTCTGGCCTCGCGGACGAATCGCCGGCGAGCGGCGGCAGATGACGCCAGATGCGGCGCCATGACCTTGATCGCGACCACTCGCCGCAGCGAGGTGTCATACGCCTTGAACACTATCCCCATGCCGCCATGGCCTACGACTTCCAGGATGTCGTAGGCCGCCAATCGTCCCAGGACGCCCGGTGTGTCGGACGGGGCGAGGAAATCGAGCGGGACCGATTCCAGGGAAGGGTGCTCCGATGTATTTCCCGCCAGTTGCGTACGGGGTAGTTGCTCGCCAACCCGTTGCATCAGCGCCGCGAGCGCTGGCGACGGAGTTGCTAAGTTCGAACCTGCTGGAAGTTGTTGCGGCAAAACGGCCCAATGATCCGAAGAGTCCTCGGGCGCTGTCAGCGAAACGACCAACGACTCCAACTTTCGTTGACAATGTTCACAGCCATCGACGTGTAACTCAAGAGCCCTGGCGTCCCAATCTGTCGAATCGCCGACCGATACGCTGGCGTCCGTTGGCGTTGGAATTTTCGTTCTTTGCGAAGGAGACGAAGATGCATCGGAGGCTACCGAGTCGACCAGGTATTGTCGTAGCGTTTCGAGGTTGGGACAAGGAAATGCGTCGCTCATGTGTACTCCTCGGCGATCTCGCGAGCCAGAACGCGTAGCCGCGTCAAGACTCGTGCTTTGGCGAGATAAACGGCGGCGATCGTCATGCCAAGAGCCTGGGCGACTTCACGCCCCGACTCGCCTGCCATAGTCGTCCGTCTGAAGGCTTCCCAAGTCGATTCTCGAACCTCGGCACGCACCCTTTCCGAAGCTCGCAAGAATACGTGCCGCTGGAACTCGTCTTCCCAGCACTCTTCGAATTCGTCCAGGGCCGGTTCTCGAGCGTCGCTTGTTTCCTCGCAGCCCCCTTTGCCGATGACCGCCGAACGCTGTCGCGCTCGCCAGTCACAGAGCTCGTTGCGAGTGAGCGTGAAAAGCCAGCCGCGAAAAGAACCGCGAGTCGCGTCGTAGGAAAATCGCTCGATCGAACGAGCGACCGCGCCCAGGACTTCTTGCGTTACATCCACCGCGTCAGCATCTTGCAGACCTTGCCGACGAGCGAATCCGTAGATGAGCGGCGAATAGAGTTCGACAAACTCGCGCCAAGTCCGCTCGTCCCGCTTGTCTTGCAAGCGAAGCAGGAGACTGACACGAGTTGTTTGGGGATCGTTCATGCTGGGAGGACCTCATCTGAGATTACCTCCCCAAGACAGACGAACTATCGAGCGAATCGGAAAAAAAATGAAAAACTCGTGCTTCGTCCGACTGCCCAAGGACGCGAGTGTCTATTGCTCTTGCTCCGAGCCGCTCAACTTCCGGTACAGGAATGCGAAGAATGAACAGACAAGAGTGACAATGCCAACGATCCCCTTCAGCCGCGGTCGAAAGCGAATGCTGCCTCCGGAACTGCTGTCGTCGGTAGTGCCATAGCTAGAGGTCGACGATGTGTAGGAGTTCGTCGACGAACTTGGCGGGGGCGAATAAGCCATCGACGAGTCGGGGGGAGTGTAGGTGGAATTTGATGCGTATTCGGGTGTGGAGGTGACGCTCGGCGGCGGACTGTAAGCCGGCATCGGACTTGAACCTGGCGGAGAATAGCTCGGCATTGGAGAGTAGCCAGGCATGGGCGAGTACCCCGGCATCGGCGTATTCGCGGCTACTGTCGCCGAGGCGTTGGATGCGGGGGGAGCGTATGAGGGGCTGGCGGGCGCCGAGTAGGTCGGAGCAGGCGTCGGGGACGCCGCTGCCGCCGCTTGCGCTGCTCGTTCCTCGGCTTCGCGAGCCGCTCGTTCCGCAGCGGCGATTTTCTCCGCCTTCGCTCGTTCCATCGCGGCCTTCTGCCGGGCAATTCGCTCTTGCTCTTCGGCTACTAGTCGAGCAGCCTGTTCCTTTGCCTCTCGCTCCGCTCGTTCGACCGCTCGGGCCGATTCAGCGGCTGCCATCTGCCCTTCCAAGGTGGTCTGCCAAGCTTGAATGGCCGCCCGTTCCTGCGGTTTGAGTTGAGCGAGCGGCACAGTGACGGTCGAATTGCCGACGGTAAACCATGCGATCTCGTCCCGGACCTTCACAAGCGACCCGCGAATTCCTGGCCCATTCCAGCGTTGCCACATTCGTTCCCCACGCAACTCGGCCGGAGGCGAGATATCGACGTTCGTGGGGGGAGCGCCGGAGGCATTCGCGGTCGCTGAGCCTGCTGCTGGCGTATTGCCTGAGGTCGAATTGCCTGCGTTCGAATTGCCAAAAACCTGGGAGATGAACAGTCGGTCTTGGTCGCACAATTGTTCGATCGCGATGCGTACTTCCCGGTCATCCTTCAGCAGGATCACTCGCTCCTCTTCGCGGCCAATCAGAGTCGCCGAAATCTCTTTGCCTGCTCGGTTCGTCCAGACTCGCGGCCGTCGCAGTGGCTCGATGAATTGCCGATCCGAACCCACGAGATCGGAGAGCGGGATTTCCAGCTTCGTTGTCCCTTGGCGTAGAACCACCCTGTCCGCTCGCACAGCGTCCAACGTCGCCTCGACGCTTTGTCCCTGAATAGTCCACTCGCGAGCCGACGCCCCAAGAGGAATGCCGAGCCAAGCCGCGATGAAAGGGACAAGAATCAGACGTGCGCGACGCGTCATGACTGGACTCGTAAAGGGAGGAGTCTGGAAACCAAAATTTAAGTCGTCATTTTAGGGGGGATTTCCCCAGTCAGTCAAACGGAATCTATGTGGCTGGTCATTTGGGAGGGGGGGGGTGACCACGAATCTCGCGAATGTCACGAATCCGGACTGAGGAGGGGAGTCATTGTGGGCATCTCGCATACTGGTATTTCGCCCCTTTCAGGCCGCTACGGCCAATCGTGTGCCACAAGGGCTGATCTGATCACCCCACTCGTCCAATTCACGCGATTCGTGGCCGAATCACTGCCAACGATAGTTCCTCCGCGTCGTACTTCTCGCCGTTGCGCCCGGGTATACTGGGTAAGCTTCAAGCTGGTGTATTTGCAAAGGGACGGGCGTATGTATTTGCGGATGGCGAAACGAGTCCTCGCGGAAACTGATAAGCGGTTGTTGGCGAAACTGGCCTGGAACATGGGGTGGAAGGGAATGCGCTCGGTGATGAGGCATAAATCCCGGCTGAAGCGAGGCGAGTTCTTCCCGCCGTTCATCTACGTCTCGTTGATCAATAGCTGCAATCTGCGGTGCCAGGGGTGCTGGGTTGACGTCGCCGCCAAGCAATCGCGGATCGAAGTGGATGCCATGGACCGCATCATCCGCGAAGGCAAGGAAATGGGAAATTCGTTCTTCGGGATTTTAGGCGGCGAGCCGTTCATGCATCCCGACCTGCTCGAAATCCTCGGGCGGCATCCCGACTGTTATTTTCAAGTCTTCACCAACGGGCACTTCATCACCGACGAGGTGGCTCGCCGACTTCGCGAATTGGGCAACGTAACGTCGTTGATCAGCGTCGAGGGGAATGAGTTCGTCAGCGACGAACGCCGTGGTCGGCCCCAAGTGTATAGTCAGACAATGGAGGGGCTGCGGAACTGCCTGAAGCACAAGGTGTTTACGGGCGTGTGCACGAGTCTCTGTCAGACGAACTACGAGTTGTTGAGCGAATCGTGGGTCGACCGACTGATTGAGATGGGGGTTTTTTACTGCTGGTTCCACATCTATCGAGCGGTCGGACCCGAGCCGAATCCCGCGTTGTGCCTGACGCCCGAGCAGCAGCTGGAAGCTCGTAAGTTCGTCGTCGAAATGCGAGCTCGCAAGCCCATCATCATCATCGATGCCTACTACGATGGCCAAGGTCAGGCGCTCTGCCCGGCCGCGACCGGCTTCACTCACCACATTGGCCCGTGGGGGGATATCGAACCGTGCCCGGTGATTCAGTTCGCCCGGGAATCGATTTACGACCAACGAGACGATGGGTCTTTCCGCCCGTTGAAGGAAACGTTTCAACAATCGGATTTTCTGCGAGACTTCCGGGAAACGGCGGCGAAAGCGACTCGCGGATGCATCATTCTCGAACGTCCCGATCTACTCAAGGAACTCGTTGATCGCCATGCGGCACGCGACACCACGGCTCGTGGTTCGGCGGTTCCCGAACTTGTCGCCATTGAAAGCCACCCGTCGCAATACAACCCCGGTCACGAGATTCCCGAAAAGAGCCTGGCCTATCGACTCGCCAAACGTTACTTCTTCAGTGACTTCGGCACTTATGGTCGCTATTTCCGCGAAGATCAATGGCAGGACACGCGGAAACCCCGCTCCGATGCCCCCAAGCCGCATATCGTGAACATCGAGGGGTAACGAGCTGATGAGTTGGTAGAGCTGGTGAGCTGGTAATAGGGAAATGGGACCATGAAGGCTCGCGACTACACTTTTCTTGCCACCACGGAGAGTCTCTGTCCTCAGTGTTTGGCCGTGGTGCCCACGAAAATCATCGTTCGCGGACGCCGGGTATACTTTCGCAAGACGTGTCCGACTCACGGTCAACGCGAAGATTTTGTCTGTTCGGACGTGAAGTACTACGATCGCGTCGAGTACTCCGTGCCAGCTCGTCTGCCTGAGAGTTTTGGCAGCGAACCGAAACACGGTTGTCCGTTGGATTGCGGGCTTTGCACGGAGCATGAGCAGCACACATGCATCGGCATCGTGGAGTTGACCGAGTCGTGTAACTTATCCTGCCCGTTGTGCTATTCGGTCAGCGGTCCGGGGGGAAAACACGCGTCCGTGGAAGATTGCCGACGAGCGATCGATCGACTGGTCGAGGTGGAGGGGAGGCCCGAGATCCTGCAGTTATCGGGCGGCGAGCCTACCGTGCATCCGCAGTTCGAAGAGGTGTTCGACTACGCGATGTCACGCCCGATCGACTACGTGATGATTAACACCAATGGGGTGCGTTTGGGACGCGATCCCCGGCTGGTCGAACGTCTCGCTCGCCATCGCGACCGACTCGAAGTCTACTTGCAATTCGACGGACTTCACGATGGCGTTTATCGGGCGTTGCGAGGCGAAAACTTGCTCGATGCGAAACTCGCCGCGCTCGATGCCCTGGCCGCCGCGGGCATCAACGCGACGCTCGTCGTCACCTTGCAAGGCGGCGTCAACGAAGATCAGATGGGACCGGTCGTTGAATTCGGTCTGGGGCGACCCAATGTCACCGGAGTCAGTTTTCAGCCGGCAACCTACTCAGGACGGCATTTCCTGCCTGATGAGCTTGAGCGGCGAGTCACCTTTCCCGATGTCATCCAGGGAGTCGCCGAACAGACTCAAGGGTTGTTTCACGTTGACGACTTTCTCCCGCTTCCATGTGCTCATCCCAATTGCCATAGTCTGGCCATTGCGTATCGAGCGGGCGGTCGAGTCTTGCCGCTCACTCGCTTTATCGATGGACGCGCCAACCTCGATCTCTTGGCCAACGGCATCAGCTTCACGCGCGCACGCGCCCAGGAGCTGATCCAGCATTATTTGGCTCGACAGGCTTGCTGCGACGGTGGTTGCGGTCCGCTGGGGGCAAATGCGGATTCCAGCAGCGGCGCCCTGGCGTCGCCTGGCGCCTTTGTGTCTCTCGACGCCATCCAGAGCGACTCGATGGCGAAGGCGGCCGCGAACAACGTGTCAGTCAACACGTCGGCGCCAACGAACTCGTCAGACTTGGCGGGCGAGTCCTTGCCCGCGGAGTTCTTTCGACGTGCCTTGGCGCATGACCTGGGAGCTCGCGACTTGTTTCGGATTACGATTACCTCTTTCCTGGATGTCTACAACTTTGATGTACGGCGAGTGATGAAGTGCTGCACTCATCACGTGCTCCCGTCGGGTCATGTCATTCCGTTTTGCGCCTATAACGTGTTGTACCGTAATGGCGTGGTCCCTCTCCCGGAACTCGCTCGATAACTGCGTTCACTCGGTGGTCTGTCGAACGTGGCGATTTGCGGCGATTCACAAGTTTCGCAATGATCTCGTATCCGGTATTGATACTGCTGGCGATGTTGGCGAGCGGCTGGGCTTTGCGCCGAACTCAACGTCGTCTGCCCCTCACGGCCCCGCAAAAACTAGCCATCGGCGTTGGCGCCTTTCTCGGCGCGATGATCGGCGCCAAGTTGCCGTTTGTGCTTAGCGACTGGGATGGACTATGGGATGGAACCGCTTGGTTTGCTCATGGAAAGACCATCATGACGGGGCTTGCCGGCGGTTATCTGGGCGTCGAAATCGCGAAGTGGATGTGTGACATTCACGTAAAGACCGGCGACACGTTTGCGGTTCCCGTCGCGCTCGCCGTCGCAATCGGGCGCCTGGCCTGTTTTCAAGCCGGCTGCTGTTACGGGAAACCAACAACTCTGCCTTGGGGCGTGGTATTTCCCACGGCGCCCGATCCAATGCCACGGCATCCGACCCAGATCTACGAGTTGGCATTCCACTTCGTCATGGCGATCGTGGTGGGGTGGATGGCGAGTCGCCCCGCGGGCATGGGGCGATACTTGCGCGGACAATGGGTGAAATTCTATATCCTGGCGTACTTCGCCTATCGATTCGTGAGCGAGTTTCTGCGTCCAGAGCCGCCCGTTTTGGGCGGATTGACGGGCTATCAGTGGACCGCGCTCGCGCTTGCGCCCGTCTTCATTTGGCTGTGGCTGCGCGACGCCATAGCCGCTCGAGACGCCGCTGATGGAGCCCTTGATCACAAGGCTTGTGGCTCCTCGCGTCCGGCGATT
Source organism: Pirellulales bacterium (assembly GCA_046349915.1). Classification (GTDB taxonomy): domain Bacteria; phylum Planctomycetota; class Planctomycetia; order Pirellulales; family Pirellulaceae; genus CAIXSC01. The sequence goes on from JAXMBL010000007.1 coordinate 410,600, forward strand.
CTGCCTTCTTTACGACGGACTTCCTAGTCCGCCGATTGTGCCCCCTGTACGACGGACTTCTAGTCCGTCGCTACGCCCTTCATCGACGGACTGGAAGTCCGTCGTACTTTCGGATTGCCCTAATCCATATTGCGAGCACCAGCGATCAACTTCAGGAACTCGCCGTTCGACTTGAAGCGACCGAGCTGTTTGGTGAGTTGTTCCATGGCGTCGACGGGGTGCATCGACGTCAGCGTGCGTCGCAGCATGGTGACCGCATGCAATGTATCGGCGTCGTGCAGCAATTCCTCGCGGCGAGTTCCCGATTGCGTGATGTCGATCGCCGGAAACACTCGACGATCCGACAGCTTGCGATCGAGCACCAGCTCCATGTTGCCGGTTCCCTTGAACTCTTGGAAAATCAAGTCGTCCATGCGGCTGCCGGTATCGATCAGAGCGGTGCCGACGATGGTAAGCGACCCACCTTCCTCGAAGGCTCGCGCGGTTGCGAACAACTTCTTGGGGATGTCCATGGCCTTGATGTCGACGCCGCCTGACATCGTGCGCCCCGTGTTGCCGACCCACTTGTTGAAGGCGCGAGCCAGGCGAGTAATCGAGTCGAGCAGCAAGAAGACGTCTCGACCCATTTCGGCCAAGCGTTTGCAACGCTCGATGACAAGCTGTGACAAGCGGACGTGACTGTCGACGTCCATGTCGAGGCTGCTGGCGATCACTTCGCCCTTCACATTGCGCCGCATGTCGGTGACTTCTTCCGGTCGTTCGTCAATCAGCAGCACGATCAACTTGACATCGGGATAATTCGTCGCGATGCCGTGGCTGATGTGTTGGAGCATGATCGTTTTACCGGTACGAGGCGGCGCGACGATCAGCGCACGTTGACCGCGACCAAGCGGCGTGAGTAGGTCCATCACTCGCGTGGTCAGTGGTTGAGCGCCTGTCTCCAGGCGATACCATTGTTCGGGGTTGATCGGCGTCAGTTGGTCGAAGGCCTTGATCTTGATGTAATCTTCGGGCTTCAGGCCATCGACGTCGGTGATCTCTTTCAGGCGGGGGCCCTGCTGTTTCCGCGCGTGTTGTACCAAGCCGCGGATCATCAATCCTTGTCGCAGCCCGAAACGTTCGATCATCGTCGCGGGTACGAAAGGATCGGTCCGTTCCCGCGAGTAGAAATTGTCGGGGCTACGCAAGAAACCGTAGCCGTTGGGATGCATTTCGAGCAATCCGAAGCCTTCTTGGAGCGGTTGCTCGGGAGGTGGTTCCCAGCCGCCGCCCTGGCCCTGGGGATGGCCTTGCGAGTGTTCTTGCCCTTCGATTTCGCCATTCGGGCCGAGTGTGCGAGGTGCGTCGGGGTCGTGCGGTTCACCGAAATCGTCGCCAGGTGGCGGGCCGTCGTTACGGTTGCCGGGACCGCGTCCATCTTGGGGACGCATGTCGTGCGGACGTCGTCGGCGACGCATCCGGCCGCCGCCGCCGCCACCTCCGCCACCACCACCTCCACCTTGACCGCCGCCGCCACCTCCGTAGCCGCCGCGACCCATGGAGTGTCCGCCACCCTGACGCCGAAACCGCTTCTTCCCCATTACTTCACCCACAGACGAATACTGGCCGCGGTCGCGCCGCGGAGAAAAAAGAGACACTGGTTGATGCCGCAACGTCGTTCGAAAGCATGATGCTGGCGAGTTCCAGCGATCGATGCCAACGCGCACGAAACCGTTGCGGCCAGCGAAACCAAGTGCCGACGAATCCTAGCCCCAGCCTGTTTCTGGAACCGGCGACCCACTGCATGCGCGTCGAGCTGCGAACAAGTTCACATCACGCCTACGCCACACGGGATCGAGTGCAAAATCGCAATCGCGCCAACCCGGAAACCGCAGCTAATTGGATTGTCGCGGCCCGCCTCTTGCGGTCGCCGAGCGACAGAGAGCTACGAAGATCAGTGTCTTCGAGCTACACAATAACCACGGATTTCCCGGAGGTAGTTGGCCGAGTTGCCGCCCATCGTCTGCTTCTTCACAAACGACTATCGCCTGGAGAGTGTTTACTCCAAAGGAACACGGGCGAGCAGCGCCTACATGCTTTCCAGAAAGATCAAACTCGTGCGGAAGTATTGCCCAGTTCAGCGAATGTGTCAAGCGCCATCTCGGGGAATTTTTTTCCGGCCTGATCCGTACGACTGGGAGAATCGTCAAAATCGCGAGAATTCCTCCAATTCCTCCATTCCGCCATCCGATACCGACACTCAGTGAGGCGGGGCGACCGCGCTGTCATGCCGCGACGCCTTTCACGGAAATGGTTGGGAGCACCCATGCGAACCGTCATGCGAAGTCTGCTGGTAGGCGGCGTCACGATCCTCAATTGCGGTCTGCCTGGCCTATTCGCCCAGCAACCGACGGCCGGGCCGGCTGGCTACGGTTTTCCCGCAGCCAGTTCTCCCGCGGCCAGTTCTCCCGCAGCCGGTCCGACGGCGACTGCGAACGGGCCCGCCAGCGCTGGTCCGCAGGCCAATCTCGTGTGGTACGACAACGTGGACATGGCGTTGCGACTCGCCGCCAGCCAGCGCAAATTCGTGCTCATTCACTTCTGGAATGACAATTGTCCTCCGTGCGTCGCCGTCGAGAAGGCGGTCTTGAGTCGTCCGGAGGTACAGCAGGCGATCGGCGCGAACTTCATTCCCGTGAAGATCAAAGTTGACGATCAACCCGATGCCGCTCGCCGCTTCCGAGTCGACCGTTGGCCCATGGACGTTGTGCTCAGTCCCGACGGAACCGAGATTTATCGGAACGTCAGCAGCCAGAATCCCGGCCAATACACGGCGATCCTTGGTCGGATCGCCACGACTGCTCGAGGCGCCGCTTCCGCGGTCCAGGACGTGACTCGATCCGCCAATAGCTGGGCCGATCGCATGGCGGGAGCGATTCCGAACTTCGGCGCCGCCCCGACGACGAACTCGCCTCCCAATACGCCCGCGAACTTCAACGGGGCGCCGCCCGCCGGTCCCGCGGATGTGGCCGCCGCGCCCGCTCCAGGAGCAGGCTCGCAGTTCGCCGCGAACCCAGCGTCGCCTCCCGCGTCGCCTCCCGCGCCGACTGGGGCAGTGGCTAACTTCCAAAGTTCCGGTGCGCCGGGCGGTGCGTTCAATTCGCGGTCATCGTTCCAACCCGATGCCGCCCCCATGAACCCACCTCAGATCGACATGGGCTCTCCGGCCGAGGCGAGTGCACCGCCGGCGGCCCCTGCGCCGACCGCCAACCGTTTCGGTGGAGGCTTTGCTCCCCCAACGCCCGAAGCGAACTCGCCCCCCAATCCATCCGCGTTTCCGCCGAACTCACCCGTAACCGCACGTGACATGGCCGCTCCGCCTCCAGCGCGATCGCCAGTCGCGGGCGTCCCGGTCAGCTCGCGGCCACAGCAGCCCGCGGCGTCCGTGGAAACGGCTTCGCAAGCCCCCCTGGGACTCGACGGCTTTTGCCCCGTCACTCTGCAAGAAACTCGTCGGTGGCGGCGAGCGGACGCTCGCTGGGGCGCCATTCATCGAGACCGCACCTACTTGTTCGCGGGGCCGGAAGAACAACGCCGCTTCCTCGAAAATCCCGATCGCTACGCACCGATGCTTAGCGGGTACGATCCGGTCCGTTATCTCGAACAAGGTCAGCTAGTCGACGGTCGTCGCCAACATGGAGTCTGGTTCCACAATCAGATGTACCTGTTCTCCGACGAGACTTCGCTCGAGCGATTCTGGAAGAACCCTGACGCCGTCGTGCCTCGCGTTGAACAAGCGATGCGGGCCAACGCCGCCAACGGCAACGTCCGACGATAGCCAGCCGAGCCGCATCCAGTAGTCGTAAATCCACGGATGTGCCCACGGAGTCGACGCCGACCACGAAGCGCTGAACACGCTGGCTGTCAGCAACCCAATGCAGACGTATTGCCGCCAGCGACTCGCCATGGCGCCATCAGCCGCCGGTTGAACGGCCAGCAGCCACAAGGGGCAAAACCAGAACATCCAGCGGAAGCCGCAACTGACGCCGCCGTAGTTCCGGTCGATCAACGGCCTGGCGAAATAAAAGGCCAGGCACGTTACTGTCAGCAGAAACAGAGCCGCGAGAAAACCACGGGTCACGCGGTCGCCTTGGCGCCAACCGATGACGCCTCCCGTCACCGCGAGCAGCCAAAGGGGGGTGAGCGAAAAAATGCCGTGGTGACCGAGCAGGGCATGGAACGCATACACGATGCGCGACGGCTCGCCGCGATCAACGCCTCGTAGTTTTTCCGGGACCCAATACGTCCCCTCGTACTCGTACCACTGATCCCACTCGCGACACACGCCGCCTTCGCTCGCGGCCACCAGCGCCCAGCGCTGTTGACTCGCCGGATCCCACAGCACCCAGCGCTCTTCGCCTGCTTTTCCCGGTTGAGCGGGCCGCAGTGTCGCGCGATCCGAGAGGGTTACTTGCTGAGCCGACAGCTCATGGCGGAGTTGCGTGGACGGGCGAGGCTGCCCCGGGATCGCCAAACTCCTCCAAGTCTCACTAGAGATCCTCGCAACTTGTGCGCCATCCGTACGATGCGCGTAGGGAGGACGCCAAGTCCCGTGAGCCAAGTAAGTGGTGAGGAACGCGGCGAACGCGACTACCAACGCCGCGGGCAAGAAAACTGCGATCGTTAGCCGTGGATTTCTCACGGCCGACGCCGCCGCGCACACGGCCAACAACGACAACGCGGGTAACTCGTTGGCCGCGGCGAAAGCGGCGAAAAAACCGCTGCTGGCGTACCAGAGGGGCGAAACGTTTGGGCGACGCCAAACATGCAGCAAGGAAAGTGTCGCGAACAAAGCGGCGAGCGCCGCGGGCGTATGGTTGTTCAGAGTCACGGCCATGGGATTCAGCAAAGTGCCCCACGTCGCACTCGCCATCACGAACACTCGCCCCCAATCGGACCGTCCCCACGATTCGAGCGTCCGTGACAAGCAGGCCCAGGCGATTCCCATGGGCAATAGGTTCGTGATCGTCAACAGCCAAAAGGCGACGTAAAACGGTTGGTCGGCGAGGCGCGCGCCCGTCAGTTTCTGCAAGATCCAGTACTCGCCAGCCACGATCGTCGCCAAGAGCGGCGGCTTGCTGGAATAGTAGTGCTCGCGCCCATCCGACCCTCGATGCTTGACCAAGTCTATGCTGTACCAGTCGCCGTCGCGCCGCAAGCGGGGCGGCTTCAGGCGGCCGTCGTCCTCGGGCGGTGGTTCCAGGAAGATCACCTCGTCGAGTGCATAGGTCCCGTGGTCCACGAGAGCCCGCACCGTCGACCAGCGACTGCGATCGTTGGCGCTTAAAAACGGAGTGCGACCGCTCTTCGACTCCACTCGCACCAGCCGCCCCGCCAGGGTCGCGAGCGAGACGGCGATCAAGATCCAAACGACGGGACGATACCACGCCGCGGGCTCGGTGGTCGCTCCCGTCATGACTCGGCGCTCCCCCCAGCGCCCCCTGCCTCCAACGACTCGCTGGGAGTATGGCGTTGCTCAGTCGCGCTGACATCATCGGAGGGTTGGCTTGCGCTGTCCGAAGCAGAAGAATCAACCGGAATGCACGGCGACCACTGCTCGCGTATCGCGTGCGAGGAACTTGACCCGTGCAGCGAGGAAGCCAGTAATTCCGCGACTAAGCCGAGCGCGAGCAAGAGGACTCCCACCGCAAGGGCTAAGCACCCATACATGGGGCTCGGCGCCATCCGCCAAACCACGGCGAGCGGCGGAAATAGCTTGGCGCCGAGTTCTCCGAGGATGCCGGCGGCTAACAACAAAAAGCCGATCAGGCAGGCGACCAGGCCGGCGCCTCCCAAGGCATGCTGCGGTCGTTCCTCGAAACGAGTCAAGAAGAGGACGGTCGCGAGATCGAGAAAGCCCTTGATATTGCGCGAAAAACCGTACTTCGAACGACCGAACTCGCGGGGGCGGTGCTGAACGATTAATTCGCCCACTTTCCAGCCGCGAGCGGCCGCCAACACGGGTACAAAACGGTGCATTTCGCCATAGAGCCGCAATTCATCGATCACTTCGCGACGATAGGCCTTGTAGCCGCAATTGTGGTCGTGCAGCACGACCCCCGATAATCGGCTCACCAGCCAATTGAAGATGCGCGACGGCAGGACTTTGTCGAGCGGATCGTGTCGAACTTTTTTCCAGCCGCTGACGACGTCGAATCCTTGGTTGAGCGTGTCGATAAACCGCGGCAACTCGCGAGGATCGTCTTGCAGGTCGGCGTCCATCGTCACGATGATCTCGCCGCGAGCGGCGGCGAAGCCGGCTTGCAACGCGGCCGCCTTGCCGTAATTACGCCGGAATCTTATGCCTCCCACTCGTTCATCTTCTTGAGTCAACTGTCGGATGGCATCCCATGAGCCGTCGGTCGATCCGTCGTCGACGAAGAGAATTTCGAACGCGACCTGGCCGTCCCGCATCGCTGCTGCCAATTCATCGCGCAGCCGTCGCAAACTCGCGGCCTCGTTGTAGACTGGCGCCACCACGGAAATCATGAGGTTCCCTCTTCGAGTTGCGCGTCGCGAACGGAGTCGCGCACCCAGTACAGAATGGCGGAAGAAGCGAGTTCCGCGAGCAGCCAGATAAATCGCAGCAAAATGGCGGAAACGACGGCGGTCGCTTCGCCGAAAACGGGCGCCAGTAACGTCATCACGACGAATTCCCGCACGCCGACTCCGCCGGGGATGAGCGAAACGAAACCGGCGACCATGGCGAGCGCCGCACAGGCGGTGAGTAGCGGCAGGCTGGTGGGCAGGTCAAACAGCGACTCGGGAACTCGAGGCATCGCGGCCAGGGTCGCCCACAAGCTGCCCCCCAACGCCAGCCAACTCAAACTGAGCGCCCCCCAGCCGCTGGCCATGAGGCGAAAGTCGAGCGCACGGAGAGCGGGTTCGATCTCGGGGCTCGCCCGATGCAGACGTAATAGCCTGACGACTCGGCGGAAGATGGGCGGCCAAGCCGGCACGCCCGCGCAGATCGCCAGGATCAAAGCGAGTGCCAGCAGGCGCCAGTCGTGTTGGAATCGCCAGGCCAGGATAGCGGCCGCGACGACGGCGCCCACCGCCATGGTCGTGAGCGTTTCGACGAAGACGGCGGTCGCCGCCACGGCTCGACTGACTTGAGGGCCGCCCACCATTCCTGCTCGAAGGACGACAACCATGGCTTTTCCTGGGACGTATTTCCCCAAGTGCCCGATGTAAAAGGCCCGCAGGCTCGTGCGAGAGCCCGGCGCCTGCCCCATCGCGACCAGCACTCGGTGCCAAAACCACCAGGTGGGCAACGAGCCGACCAAGTAGAGCAGGCCTGAGAACAACAACCAACCCACCCGCAATTCATCGAGTCGAAATCGCTGTTCCTCGAATTGCGACAGCGATTTACGCACCGTATGCGCGATACCGAGAGCCACGGCGGCGAAGATCGCGACGCGGAAGGCGATTTTCGCCCAGCGCAACCACGGCCGACTCCGCGGTTTGCTTTCCGCATCCTCTCGCGTTGACGTCTCCAATGCCCATTACTCCGCGGATCAGACTCGTCCCGTGACTCGACAGTTTCTAGCCATGCACGCTATTCTGGTTGCCCGACCGCGAGCGAACAAGCCGGGCCCGTCGGCTTCGTGCGGACCCGATGCGGCGAGCCATTGACAGGAGTCGCGTCCCTTGAATCGAATCGTCTCGTTTTGGCTGCTGGTCGCCATTATTGTCGCGGTATCGCTGCTGTTCTATCGCGTGATGTCCGGGTTTCTGCTGCCGCTGTTCCTCGCGGCGCTGCTGGTGATTCTCTTCGCACCGGCTCATCGTCGAGTCGCCTTGTGGTGTGGACCGCGACCCAGGCTGGCCGCCGGGATATCGACCGTGATTGTCGTCGGTTGTATTTTTCTGCCCGTCCTTTGGACCATTTCGATGGCGGTGTCGCAGTCCGTGGCCATCGTTCGCCGGATGGATGTGCGCGAAGCCAGCCGTCAACTTCACCGGCTGCGGGACACTCTCGCACTGGATGTTCCTCTTTACGAAGAAGTGGTCGACTTGGCGCCGCTTTACCGCGACCTGTGCGAACCAGCGGCGGCCGACCGCGCGACGACGCTGGCGGAAATCACTCGTCGCGTGAACGCGATCGTCGAACAATTTCCCGAACATACCTCGGACGATAAGCGAGGTGATGCGAAGGAACTGCACGCCGGACTGACCGAAGTACGCGAGAAACTTCAGCAAGTTTCCCGTATCGTCGCGGTGGAAGGGGCGACTGCTCCGCAAGCGGCGGCGACGGCGGAAGATGCCGCCGCGAACGAGGCGCGAGCGGCGTTTCTCGCTTGGAGCGAACAGTTGCCGCGCGGCGCCGTGCGGCTGTACGCCAAACGCCTGCTGCACCCTTCGCCCGAGCAACTGCACGAATGGCGAGTGAGCGCGGCCGAGGAGGCTCAGGCTTGGCTGCTGCCGGCGGCTAATGCGACGGCAGGGTTTATCTTTCAAGCTGCTTTTGGCGCCATCATCATGGTGGTGTCGGTGTTCTTTTTCTTCCTGGATGGGCCGGAAATGGTGGCCACGATCATCCGTCTCATTCCACTTGACGTCCGTCACCAACGAGAATTGCTGGACGACTTCGTCGGCATCTCCCGAGCGGTGGTGATGGCGACTTTGGTCTCCGCCTTGGGGCAGGGCGTCTTGGCCGCCCTGGGATTTTGGTTCGCGAACGTCGATTCGGTCGCGCTCTTGGCGTTGTTGACGATGGTGTTTGCGATGGTTCCCTTCGTCGGCGCCATGGCGGTCTGGGTTCCCGTTTGTGCTTGGCTGGGCTTGGTCGAGGGACGAATCGGGACCGCCATTGGCTTGGCCGCCTACTGCGCCGTGATCGTGTCTCAAGCCGACAACGTCATCAAGCCGATGATGCTCCGCGGTCACTCCAATCTCCACCCTCTTCTGGCGCTCTTGAGTATCTTGGGAGGCGTGAAGGCTCTGGGGCCCATTGGTATTCTGGTGGGTCCCATGGTCGTCGTGTTCCTGCAAACGCTGCTCAAGATTCTGCAACGTGAAATGACCAGTATGGAAGGCGATGGGAAGCGTGGGGCGAACCGCACCGAGGGCGTCGAAAGTGCGTCCAGTTCGACCGTAGCCAAGACCGCGGGGGATTGAGTCGACCTGCGCTGCGTAGTCCGCTGATTCCAACGATTTTTCTCTACTTTGACGAGCATCCAGATATGGCCCGCAAGAAGGCGATTGAACAAACCACTGCCCCAGTCCCTGAAAACAACCGGCTGGCGTCGGAAGTAGATGCCGATTCGCGAGGCGAACTAAGTCTCGAGTCGACGACCGCCGAGTCTCAATCTCAAGAGCAGGAACCTTCGTCACATGATTCGATTCTCGAGGAAGTACAGGTGTTCCTCGAAAAACGCGAGGAACTCTTGAGCAAGTTGGCCGCCGAGATCGAGGCGACGGAGATGCGGCTGGCCGAATTGCGCCGGACCGCTCAACTGCTGCAAGCGGAAGCCGCGCCCGAATCGGCCAAGGACAAAAAGGCGAAAAAGCCCAAGCCGAAGACCGCCGCAAAGCCGGAAAAAAAGTTGGTCGCGGCCGAGGCCGATAACTCGGCCGAAAAGAACACGGCGGACTCGCCCATCGATCCCGACGCCTTCGAAACGCCCGCGGAATAACGAGCGGGATTGGTTGATTTGACGCGACGATGCGTTTCGCCTCTCCAAGCAAGTGCTTTGTCGCAACAAGAAACTAGGTACGACGGACTTCTAGTCCGTCGGTGCGATCCGAGCACGTGCGATGACCCACAACGGTTCTCCACTCTCCTTCCGGATTCGTGGAATTCGCGCAATTCGTGGTTCGCCGAGTCTCTATTCGTCGTTGGAATCGAACGAACGTTTCGAGGTCATGAGTTTGTAGAAGCAAAAGAAGGTGCCGGACGCGATGAACGTCCAGACGATCAGCAAGCAGATTATGGCTGAATAGGACATGATTTAGCTCGCTCTATTGGGGCTAGGAAAGCGTGTCGGAAATGCCGGCCTCGCGGCGTTTCTTCCACGCAATCGAGACGAGTGCGGCGAATCCAAGAAACACCAGCACCAGAATGATCCGATCGAGATTTCGCCAGAAGGGGAGCCGTTCGTCGATGGCGAGTTCGGCTTCGAGCAGCTTGATTTGATCCAGTTCCGCCTCGGTGAGAGGTTCCGCGTTCTCCGCGTTGCTCGCCACGGCGGCCAGCCGATCCTCGAACGGCTTCAGCTTTGCGACTTTGCTTTGCTGGCTTTCTCGAATATCAGCGTGCGTCAGTTTTCCAATGATACTCGAGCCCGACCATTCCCAAGCGGGCGTCTCGCGCCCATTCGCGAGTGCTTTGATGTACGCATCCCAGCCGGCTTGGGGTTGAAAAAAACTGCCGATCAAAATCACGATCAAGAACGTTGGAGTGACATACTTGATGACGGGGTAGAAGATCTTGGGAACCGCGATTTCCGCTCCCTTGGAGATTTCGTCCCAACCGCGGCGCATGCCAAACACCCAGGCGAACAGAATCGTCTCGATTAAGGCGAACACCACCAGCGCGAAAGTACCCGCCCAGTGGTCGAATTCGTCGAAGAAAACCGATTGACGCATGCAGGCCACGGGAACAGCCAAGGGGAGCAGCATGGCGCCAAAAGTCCAGGCGCTCGCGGAGCGGCTCATCCGGAACTCGGACTGCAAGAACGCCATGATCGGTTGGCCCATGGCCAGGGAACTGGTGATCGCCGCGAAAAACAACAGCCCAAACCACATGAATCCGGCGAACGGCGCTAGGCCATGCCATTTCTGGAAGAGCGTCGGGAAGACGTGGAAGCCAAGTTCGAACCCCGAACCGCCCGCCGTCTTGGCGACCACGGTGTCGAGTCCCAGATAGGCGACGGCGATGGGCAGCAGAATTGAGCCGCCGATGATCACCTCGCAGAACTCGTTGGTGAACGCCGCCGAAGCCCCAGTCAGCGCGACGTCGTCTTGCTCGCGAAGATACGAGGCGTAGCAGTGGATGGATCCCATGCCGATTGAGAGAGTGAAGAAGATCTGGCCGGCGGCGGCGAGCCAAACGGCGGGATTGGCGAGCGAATCAAACTTGGGCTCCCAGACGAAATTCAAACCCAGCCACGGGCTGGCCTTCGCCTCGGGGTCTACCCACATCCCCGTGGCGCCTTCGCCGCCGGGAACAATCAACAACCCGCGAATGGCTAGAAGGATGCCGAAGACGATCAGCAAGGGCATGCCAATCTTGCAGATGAGCTCAATGCCCTTGGCGAGTCCCCGTGAGAGGATAAAGACATTGATCAGCATGCACAAGAAGAATAAGCCAAGGCCCCACCAGCTGATGGCGAAGAGCTGGCCCGGTTTTTCGCCTGTCATCTCGTTGAAGAATTCGACAGGGTTCTTGTCGGCAAAACCACCGATCAACGAGTATCCCGCGTACGACATCGTCCACGATTCGATGTAGAGGTAGTAGGCCGCGATAATCAGATTGGTCCAGAGGCCAAAGACTCCGAGATACTTCCATATGCCGCTCCGTCCCATCGATTGGAAGATACCGGGCGTCGAGTGATGGCCGTGGCGACCACCGTATCGCCCCATGGTCCATTCAACCCAGATGAGGGGTAGGCCCATGACTAAGAGTGCGACTAAGTAGGGGATCAAGAACGCCCCGCCGCCATTCTTGGCAGCTTGAGCGGGGAAGCGGAGGAAGTTGCCGAGCCCGACCGCGTTGCCGGCCATGGCGAGCACCAGTCCCACTCGCGACGCCCAACGTTCCTTGTTTGCCATCGAACCATTCCTGCGAGGGTCTAGGGGATTTTTCTCTGTCTGCTTCGCCTCTGTGGGTGACAACTATGTCGGAGCCGCTGGGGGAAGTCAACGTAGCGACGAAACGCCAGCTTTCTCATGATCGCTTTGGCCGCGAAAAAGAAGTGGAACGCGGGCGGTTGGATATTTTTCAAATATCCAGTTGTCAAAAATGCGAAAAGGTATACAGTACGTGCGGAACAAGGCTGAGGCCACGGTTTCATTAAGGTTGTTGTATGTCCGCCGAGACGCTCCCGTCCGACTCCACGCTGCTCGATTTGTTGCGGCGAAATTCCAGTCTGTCGATTGGCGAGTTGGCGGATGCGCTGGAAGTGACGGCGACGGCTGTGCGGCAACGGTTGAACCGATTGATGGGCCAAGGGTTAGTGCAGCGTTCGCTGGTGCGAGCGGGCCGGGGCCGACCCAGTCATGCGTACGAGTTGACGGGGCTGGGGCGGAAGCAAGCAGGTTCCAATTTTTCAGATCTAGCGATCGTGCTCTGGCAGGAGTTGCGAGAGGTCAAGGATCTGGAGGTGCGGCGAGGCTTGTTGGAGCGGTTGTGTCGGCGGTTGGCTGAGCGTTATTCGGATCAAGTGAAGGGCGAGAGTGTCGGGGAACGGATGGCGTCGCTGGCCGAGTTGTTTCAGCAGCGGCGGATTCCGTTGGAGGTCGAATCGCACGGCGGGTTGCCAGTCCTGAATGCGTTGGCCTGTCCCTACCCCGATTTGGCGGAAAAGGATCGGTCGATTTGCTCGCTGGAGCGTTTGTTGTTTTCCGAGTTGGCTGGCGAGACTTTGCGGTTGACTGAGTGTCGATTGGATGGGGATGCGTGCTGCCGATTCGAGCCATCTGCCAATTCAGTGGTCGTTGGTACTTGAGCGGCCGTTGTTGGAGCGAAGGTTTCGCGGTTTTGCAGTTCGGCGGATTTGGCTCAAAAACGGGGCGGGCGGTTAGCAGGCGGGGACGGGCGTGGTATCTTAACGGCTTCAAGTCCTTACCCGTCAATGCGAAGCGTGGATAGACGAACATGACACAGCCATGGATTGAAGGTCGCTTTGAAGAAAATGTGATCGTGACGACGGTCGAGCAGGGGATTAACTGGGCTCGCGAGTCCAGCATCTGGCCGATGACGTTCGGGCTGGCATGCTGTGCGATCGAAATGATGGCGGCGGGCGCCAGTCGTTACGACATGGACCGCTTTGGCGCCGGTGCGTTTCGAGCGACGCCGCGACAGGCGGATTTGATGATTGTCGCCGGGACGGTGACTTACAAAATGGCGAGTCGCGTGCGGCGGTTGTACAACATGATGCCCGACCCCAAATTCGTGATCGCGATGGGCGCCTGCACCGTGGGCGGCGGCCCGTACTTCAAGTGGGGTTATCACGTGGTGAAGGGGGTTGATTTGGTGGTGCCGGTCGACGTTTACGTCCCGGGTTGCCCTCCTCGCCCCGAAGCCTTGCTGGAAGGCCTCATGCGGATTCAAGACAAGATTCGCGGACACAAGATCGCCAAGCGCCGCAGCGATGAATCGCGTGGTTGGTTGGTGGCGGGAGAAAAGGTGGATGACGAGTTGCCGGTTCCGCATCACTCGGGGTACGTCGATGTGCCCGAGGATTACAAGCCGCTGACGAGCCACCAGAAGATCACTGGTTAAGGTGCCTACGAGGAGCTGGAGAATTATTCCAGCATGAGCGATTCCATGACTGACGTTCTGAATATCGTCGACCTGCATGTCTCCGTAAATGGCAAGCCAATTCTGCGGGGCGTGAACTTGCGGATGTTGCGAGGCGAGACGCACGCCTTGATGGGACCCAACGGCTCGGGCAAAAGTACGCTCGGACTCGCCATCATGGGCCACCCGAATTACGAGATCACGCAAGGCAAGATCGAACTGAATGGTCAGGACTTGGTTGAATTCGAAGCCGACCAGCGCGCACGCGCGGGCATCTTCATGGCCTTCCAGCGGCCGGTATCTATTCCGGGCGTGAAGCTGGCCGACTTCCTGCGGCACGCAACCACCAACGTGCGGAACCCAGATCGTAAGGAAGGCGAAGAGTTGATCGCCATGCGAGATTTTCGCAAGGAGCTCCGATCGAAGATGGAGCACTTGCGGATGGACCCCGAGTTTGCTCGACGGTATGTGAACGATGGTTTTTCGGGTGGTGAAATGAAGCGGGCCGAGATTCTGCAACTCGCCATGCTGCAGCCCAAGTTTGCGATTCTCGATGAAACCGACAGCGGGCTCGATGCCGACGCCGTGCGGCTCGCCAGCGAGAGCATTGCGGAGATTGGCCGCAAGAACATGGGTTTGTTGATTATCACCCACCACGACAAACTGTTAGAGCACAATCCGCCCGACTTCACGCACGTGATGCTGGGTGGTCGGATTGTGGAAACGGGCGGCGTGGAATTGGCTGCCGAATTGCATTCCCACGGGTATGACCGCATTCGCAAGGCTTATCCCGCCGCCGAGGCGGAGAATCGTGCGATGTTGGAAAAGGACGAAGCTCAGCCAGTGGCTTGAGCTGGTTTCCCGCGGATGATGAGTCTTCCTCGTTCAGCCTCAGGCTGAGGAGTCATTGCCATGGCATCAGAGTTATTGGCTTCGCCTGCACAAGATGAGATTGGCGAGATCAACAAGTACGACTTCCGCACGGAATCGCGGCCAGTTTTTCGTGCTCAACGAGGCATCAACGCCGAGATTGTTAGGCAGATTTCGGAGATGAAGGGCGAGCCGGAGTGGATGCGCGACTTCCGGCTCCGGTCGCTGAAGATCTTCGAATCGAAGCCGATGCCGAAATGGGGCGGCGACATCGCGGTCGACTTCCAAGACATCTACTACTACTTGAAGCCGACCGACAAACAGGGCCACACCTGGGAAGAGGTGCCGCAGGAGATCAAGGACACGTTCGACAAGCTGGGCATCCCGGAGGCCGAGAAGAAGTTCCTCGCGGGCGTGAAGGCTCAATTCGAGAGCGAGGTGGTCTACGGTTCGTTGAAGGAAGACTTGGCCGAGAAGGGAGTCATTTTCACCGACACCGATTCCGCGTTGCGCGAACATCCCGACTTGATGCGGGAGTATTTCGCCACGATCATTCCGCCGGAAGACAACAAGTTCGCCGCGCTCAATTCGGCTGTCTGGTCGGGTGGGTCGTTCATTTACATCCCCAAGGGTGTAAAGATCGATTTCCCGCTCCAGGCCTACTTCCGCATCAATGCGGAAAACATGGGGCAGTTCGAACGCACGCTGATCATTGTCGACGAAGGGGCGGAAGTGCACTACGTCGAAGGTTGCACGGCGCCGATGTACAGCACGGAGAGTTTGCATTCGGCGGTGGTTGAGATCATCGTCAAGCGTGGGGCTCGCTGCCGCTATACCACCATCCAGAACTGGGCGAACAACATCTACAACCTGGTTACGAAGCGAGCGGTCGCCTACGCCGACGCAACCATGGAATGGATCGATGGGAACTTGGGAAGCCGCCTCACGATGAAGTACCCAGCCGTCTACATGATGGAGCCAGGGGCGCGAGGCGAGATTCTGTCGATTGCGTTCGCAAGCAATGGCCAGCATCAAGACGCGGGCGCGAAGCTCGTGCATTGTGCACCGAACACCACGGGCCAGATCATCTCGAAGTCGATCTCGAAGAACGGGGGACGAGCGAGCTATCGAGGGTTGGTGCGAGTGGAGAAGGGGGCTAAGAACGCCAAGTGCAACGTGGTATGCGACGCCCTGATTCTCGATCCACGCAGCCAAAGCGATACGTTCCCTTACATCGAAGTGGCCGAGCAGGACGCATCGATCGGGCATGAAGCGAGTGTGTCGAAGATCGGCGAAGAGCAACTGTTCTATCTGATGAGTCGTGGGCTGACGGAAGCGGAAGCGAGCACCATGATCGTGAACGGTTTTATCGAGCCGTTGGTGCGGGAGCTGCCGATGGAGTACGCGGTCGAAATGAATCGCTTGATCCAGCTGCAAATGGAAGGTTCGGTCGGTTAACGACTGAGGGACGATAATGAGCGGCATGAAGACGGGCGGCGCGACGATGCAACCAGTGGGATTCGGCGAGGAGACCTTTGCGGCTTTCCTGGAAGCGCGACGCGAGCCCGATTGGCTGACCAATATCCGGCGCTCCGCGTGGGCTGATTTTCAGTCGATGCATTGGCCGGATCGGCGGGACGAAGAGTGGATTCGGACCGACATCCGCTTGTTTAAGCTCGATAAGTTTGCTCTTCCCTTCGAGCGATCCGCCGCTGCTTGCCCCGCGTCGCTACTGAGCAACGGCGTTACGCTAGCCGGCTCGACCGCCTCGCTGAATGGCTTCGCGCACGCCACGCAACTTGACGCTCGTTGGACGAGTCGAGGGGTGGTGTTCGGCGAGTTGGACGATCTGTTGCGCGAGCATGAGTCGCTGTTGCGGCCCTATCTGGAGCGACGATCACTGGATGGAAAACGAGATCGTTTCGCGGCTCTGCATGCGGCCTGCTGGACGGCGAGTCACGTGCTGTATGTGCCTCGCGGCGTTTGCATCGAAGAACCATTCCACATGCTCGCCGCGCTCAGCGAGGGCGGCGTCGACTTGGGCCGCACGCTGATCGTGCTGGAGGAGGGGGCGGAGGCGACCGTTCTGAATGAAACGCAGAGCGACTCGACGCGTTCCAGCGGTTTGCATTGCGGAGCGACGGAGATTCTGCTGAAGCCAGGGGCTCGCTTGCGGTACGTTCACTTGCAGGATTGGGGCCAGGGCGTCTGGCACTTTGCCCATCAGAAGGCAGTCGTGGAGCGAAATGCATCGCTGCAGTGGACGAGCGCCGCCATGGGCAGCCGGCTGGCGAAGGTCAACCAGCAAGTCGCCTTGGCCGCGCCGGACGCGGAATGCCAAGTGAATGGCGTGTTGTTCACCGAAGGAAAACAGCATCTCTCGTATCACACTTTGCAGCATCACCAAGCGCCGCATTGCCGCAGCGACTTTTTGTATAAGTCGGCGTTGCAAGACCAATCGCGAACCGTGTGGCGCGGGCTGATCAAGGTCGATCCGGGAGCGATGAAGACCGACGGTTATCAGCGGAACGATAATCTGCTGTTGTCGGCGTCGTCGCGAGCTGATTCCATTCCGGGCTTGGAAATTGAAGCGGATGATGTCCGGTGCACGCATGGTTCGACGACCAGTAAGGTGGACGAAGAACTTATTTTCTATTGCCAGTGCCGCGGGTTCACTCGACGCGAAGCGACTCGAGCCATCGTCACGGGTTTTTTCCAGCAAGTCTTCGATCGAATTACCATCGAGAGTGTGCGCGAAGCATTAGGGCTTGCGATCGGACGGCGAGTGCGCGAGTACGAATAAAGAGCTTGAAGGGCGGCGATTATGGCGGATTTTGTGAAAGTAGCCTCCGTTGCGGATATTCCCGATCCTGGGAAGTTGATGCTGGAGATTGGCGAACGGCTGGTCGTGTTAGCTCATGTCGGTGGCCAGTTCTTTTGCATCGACGATGTCTGCACGCATGATGGCGGGCCTCTCGGAGAAGGGGCGCTCGAAGGCTACGAGATCGCTTGCCCGCGCCATGGCGCTAAATTCGACGTGCGTAATGGCTGCGCGAAGACGATGCCGGCGACCGAAAACACCGTTTCGCATGACGTGAAGGTGGATGGCGGCGAGATCTTTGTCCGCATTCGCGAGAATTTAGGGGATGTCGGCGGAGCGAGTTCGGAAGCCGCGTCGTCAAATCAGGCCGTCTCCGGCGAAAAGTCGGGCGAATGTTGCGGAGGAACCTCGACGGTTCTCTCGGCGTCTTCGATGAGCGGCGCGACGGTTTCGTCGGCCTGCTCGGCGGCGACGACTGGCGACGCTAGCCAGCTTTGCGAGGATCATGTCCGCGAGGAACTCAAGCGAGTCATTGATCCCGAATTGTTTGTCAACATCGTCGACCTTGGTTTGGTTTACGATATCAATTTGAGTCCAATTCCCGAGGGAGGGACTAAGGTCAAGATCGACATGACGATGACCAGTCCAATGTGTCCCGCGGGCCCGCAGCTGATCGCTCAGTGCAAGCAGTTCGTGGGACAGATGGCGGGCGTGGGGCAGGTGGAAGTCAAGATTGTGATGGACCCGCCTTGGACGCCGGAAAAAATGACCGATGCGGCGCGGGATCATCTGGGAATTTTTTAGTTGGCCTGACATCGGCCATCGTTGCCCAGGCTCTTTAGTTCCCGTCACTATGTTTGGCGTCTGTCGTGGATGTCGTTTGTCTTGAATACGCGACCGGCGGCGGCGGATATGAAGATCCCTCGGTGATCGCGAGCGACAGTCCTTTCCTACGGGAGGGGACTTTGATGCTGACGGCCGCGGTCGATGATTTGTTGGCTTGCCCTGGCGTGCGGGTCACAGTGTTGTTGGACCGGCGACTGACGGTATTGAGCGATCGGCCCATCGAGCGAGTCGTCGTCGGGTCTCATTCAGAAATGCTCGATCGTCTATCCACCTTGACGGCGTTTGCGCACGCAACGCTGTTGATTGCTCCCGAGTGCGGGGGAGTTCTCGAGGATTTGACGAAGCGGGTGGAGCAAGCGGGTGGGCGACTGTTGAGTCCCGATAGTCGAGTCGTACGCTTGGCTTCGGACAAACAGTCAACGGCGGAGTGGCTTCTTGCTCGGGGCGTCCCAGCACCGCGCGGAGTTCGCTTGTCGCCTGGCGAATCACTGCCGTCTGAATTCAATTACCCCGCGGTGCTCAAGCCAGTGGATGGAGCGGGGTCGCATCGAATTCAGCGACTGAGCGGCAAGGGAGAATGCACTCACGCACCACGCGATGGGAGTGGATGGCGACTCGAACGCTATTGCGAAGGGCGTGCTGCGAGCGTATCTGTGCTCAGCACACCGCAGGGCCATTTTGCTCTTCCCGCTGCCTGGCAGCATCTGACGGATGATGGAACGTTCAACTATTGCGGTGGTACGACGCCGATCCCCGAGCCATGGAATCAGCGAGCCATTGGGTTGGCGCTGCGAGCGGCCGCGGCTTTGCCGCCATACCAGGGTTATCTGGGGTTCGATTTGGTCTTGGGCTCGGCGGACGATGGTCGCGACGATGTGGTGATCGAAGTGAATCCACGAATCACCACTTCTTACATCGGCGTCCGACAGGTCGTCCGCGAAAACCTCATGATGCCGCTGCTGGGGGCGGCCATGTTTGATCGAACTGACAATTGGACGTGGCGTCGCTACGCGGCGAACCCCGTGCGGTTTGGTTGAGACAGCCGTCCTTATCCGCGTCATCCGCGCGATCCGTGGTTGACCGCCTTCCGCGGTTTCGCCATTCACGAAACGGGCATCGCTTCGTCCGTCGACTCGTTCAGCGTCACACCGCGATCAAAACACAGATAATGCAACAGCAGGGGAAGCTCATACAACGCCAGCATGAATGCGAGCGCGGGCCCCTTGCGGTATTTGCCCGCGAACTCGCTCATGTCGAGTTCCCGGCGATAAACTCGATGTTGCCAGATTTGTAGTCGATGACTCGCGAGGATGATCAGGAGATAGAGCCAGATAGAGACCGCGGGAAGCTGGCTGGCGGCCAAAGTGAGCGCGACGATTGCGGCCGCCGTGACCGCGAATGTGCGGACGGGTAGGTTAGGCAAGAGCATCAGCAGATAGGCGACGAGGAGCCCGCCCACAATCAAGGAAGCGTACGGCAACATCAGGCCGAGCGCGAGGAGCGAGAGATAGATGCCCACGACCGACGCCAGATGCAGCACATTAATGCCGAATTCCGAGTGGCGTCGAAGGTGGCGACGGTAGAGTTCCATGAAGTGAACGGAAAGCGGATTCATAGAGCCTCCTGGCAGGCGTTTGCTTGACGTTGGATCGAAAGCCTGGGAATGCCGAGTTGTTGACGGAGGGCCGAGTGGGCGACTCGATAGAGAGGCCGACTCAAGGCTGAAATTAGTGTTTCGCTGAACAGATCGATTTCGTCGTCGGTGATGGTGAGCGGTGGGGTGAACTTCAACACGTTGGGCTCGTATTGACAGAAACCGCCCAAGACGGGGAATCGCGGATTGTTCAGCAGCTCGGACAGATACAGTTGAGCGACCAAGGACCGCGACAGTGGGACGAAGGGAGTCGGGAGCGAGATTTCAATCCCTAACAGGAGTCCGTAGCAACGAACGCCAGCAATCCGCGGGCACTCTTTGGTCCAACCGCTGATGATACGTTCCAATCGCAGCCCTTTCCGCATGACTTCCGCCGAAAGGTCTGACGCTGATGCTCGACGCAATGTGTTGAGCAGCGTGCGGTCGGCGGCCTCGTAGCGATAACGGCGGCGCAGCCAGTCCGGGAGATCGCAACCACGTTCTTTCAACCGCTCTTGAATGGCGGAAGAATAAAGCGTCAATGCGGTCGGAATCATCATGTCCGAGGCGCCTTTGCCGATCGTCGCCAGGTCTGGCTTCAGGCCCACTGTTTCGCAACGGAGAAAAGGCCCCGTTCGGAAGAGTCCTGTCTGAATCTCGTCGACGAACAACAAGCAAGCGTGGCGTTCGCGTAGTTCGACGAGTCGTTGGATGACAAGGGGAGGAAGCGGCTTCACTCCGCCAACTCCTTGGATCAACTCCAACTGCACCACGCCAATCGGATAGTCGCGAAACGCCGCTTCGATCTTTTGCAGCGAGTCATGACGAAAGGGATCGACGCAAACGCGTTTGGGATAAAGCGGACCAACATGGCGCTTGTAGAATGCCTTGGAAGTACCGGTGAGCGCCATCAGGGTCTTGCCGCCGAATCCTCCTTCCAAGGTCAGGACGTAATCGCGCGGCGCTTGGCTAGCCAACGCCATTCGCAGGGCGCTTTCGACCGCCGACGCGCCGCTGACCGCTGGCGCCGCGTGCTCGAGGCCCGTCAGTGACCGCAGACGTTCGGCCAGTTCCGTCTCCATATCCGCGAATTCTTGATGAGCTCGGAGTTCCCGCGAGTAGGTTGGCGGGTTATGTCCGCGAATGCTGCATGCGACGCCCGCGACCGCGTCAAACACTCGCGAGCCGCGCAAAGAAAAGTAATGCCCCGCTGCTCGCACGGGTTCACGGTCGCCGCCCGTGGCGGCGGCCAATCGCGCGAGCGAGCGGCTGAACAGCGACTCGAAGGTTGACCGGCGGAACGCCGGATCGGACTCGATGCGGGCGAGCGTCGCCGCTTGGCTCGCCATGAATTCCGGATCGCGTTGACCGAGGCAGCGCAGGAAGTGGATCGCCGCCACGGAATTCGGCTGGAATGTCGTGGAATGGAACGTCGCCATGCCTCGACGATTCCAATGACGAAAGAGCCGCTTGGTCGCGGCGAAGGCGCCGAACGGCAGTTCGCCCCCGGTAAATCGGTCGTCGAACACAACCACGTCGGGAGGGCGACTTGCCACTCGCGACGCGGAATCGGTCATCTGGGTGTCGGCCAGCACGACAAGATGTGGTCTTGGCTTTCCACTCGATTTGTTGTCGAAGGGAGCGACGACGCGACCGTCTTCCGTTTTCAACGCGGTTCGCGAGGCGACAACGAAACCCAGGGGATGATTCTCTGCTGTCGGCAACTCCGTTTGCAGCCGTTGGGATCGCCGATACTCAATTCCCGGCAAATACTCCAGACGCAACTTTTGCGAGCGATCCTCCGCGGAGTCGATAATTGTCTCGGAGAAGTAGGGGCAAAACTCCGCATCGTCCAAGACGAGTCCCACGGCGGGCAGGCTCTCTTGATTCGCGGCGTACCGAAGCAGTTTGATGGCGCCGCTGAGCGCTTCCTCGCCGCTGTTGGCCAGGAATACCTGATAACCTTCGCTGTCTCGCGTCGTGGGCCACGCTTCTTGGATCATTGCGTTGAGGCAGTGGCACGCTTGCGCGACGTACGGGTTCAGGTAGATGCGAAGGAAGTTCGGGATTCGTTCGCGTATCAGACGATCACACGTGTCCGCGACCGCCTCGACCGCCTGATGCGCCGGAATCAGCGGATCTTCTTGGGGGACGCTCGCGCTTGGGGCGGCCTCGCTAGAGACTGTGCTTACCAGGGTTGATTCGGGCATGGGGCAAGTGCTCCTTGAGAAAAGCCGCGAACAAGGCTCTTTGCGAGCGTTTGAGAAATAAGTCAACGGATACTCGATCACCGTCGCCGAAGGGGGAGTGAGGCAGGCCATCGCGACGAGCGACGCGGAGTTGGATTTTCGCGAGTGGCAGCGTGTCGTGAGCTTGCCAGAATGCCACGAATTCCGACTCGTTCAGAAACAGTTCCACATGATGCCCAAACTCACGGACGTACCAGTGGAACAGCCAAGCGGCGCCGGGGGTCTCCTCGATGCGATCCCAAATTCGTCCGATTCCGTCACGCGGTGTTTCCAGGGCGTCGGGCGCCGCCGCCGTAGTGGCGAAATACTCATTCACCTCGACCGCGGTCGAACGCCCACGCGACTTGCGCAATTCGATATTGTCGGCGGAGGTCTGGGTCAGCAGTTTCCAGAGATCGCGTGCGTCGGGAATATCGAGTTTTCGGCGTCGGACGTGGAATCGTGATTGGTCGCGAATTCGCAGGCGAAGCCGCAGCACCAAGACGCCGCTCGCGGGATGGTACATCCATTGTTCGAACTGACCGTCGCCCCGTCGCGCGCGGCGTATTTGATCGACAGTCGGGTCATAAACGAGCACTTCCTGGATGGAGTCGCCCAACGTGGAGGCCTGACTTCCCGATCCGTGGATTGGAACCATGAAGCAGGTCCCCAAGCCGATGTACGAGTAGTTGGGGACGACTGAGAGTTCCTTGCCGTGCGAGCGGAGCGTCTCTGTTACTTGCTTGAGAGTCACGCCGGCATCGACCGTCAGGAGATTGCCTCGTACGCGTAGGCGTCTTCCCGACTGGGTGGTGCGCACGACCGTGCGACCAGGGTATTTCCAACCGAAATGCACGACGCCCGTATTGTGACCCGCGAGGGCGACGTGGCGATGATTCGGGGCGCGATACCACCTGAGCAACTCGGCCACGCTGTTGGGGGACAACGTGGAAATCCGCCAAGGTCTCGCTCGCCGCATGACAACCATGAGGGCGGCGAACAGAATCGCGAGCACTTGTCTTGCCCCCAGGTAGGCCGCGACTTGACAAAGCGACCTTGTGAGCGATGACTGGGCGCGTCGTTCCGCGAACTCGTCCAGCACCTTGCCTACAGGTCGATTGGCGCCCAGCAAGGCGCGCGGGACGGCAAATCGACTGGGCGCGGCCGCGAACAGCGACGCCAGCGTCTCGCGCAGTTCTTCCAGGGTAGGAAAGACGCTGGCGAGGCTGTTCGGCGCGAGCGGCGCGAAGTTTGACCAACTGGCCAGCCAGCCGGGGTACTGGCGAGAGCTGTCGACGACTTGGCCGACCCGCAATGATCCAACTTCAATTTCCGAGGATTCTCCCAAGATTCGCACCGACTCCGCCTCCCAGCGTGCATACGATTCCTCGTCGCGCCAGTAGTCCGCGCAGGAACTAAGCACGCAAATCCGCCGCGCGCCCGCGTTCTTCGCGATCTCGCGGCAACTGGCCAGCCACCCTCGCGCGAAACTTGATGGCGCCGAAGGAAGGATCAAAGCCACGTTGTCCGACATCGGCCACTTGTCAGCGGAAACGGCAATCAAGTCGGCTTGCCGGAGAGGACGCGAGGCGACGGAGTTCAAAGGGGCGGTGGAGTTCAATGGAGCGGCGGATGCGTCGTCCGCGATGACGAGTGTCGTGCCCAGAGTCGCAGGCCACGCGGAGGCCAAGCCGATTCCAAGGGAATTCGTGGGATCGACGATGATGAGGTCGTAACGGGGAGGCGTTCCGGCGATCATCGCGGGAGTGTTACGCGGCGAGAGAGTATCCGCCAAGGAAGAGGCGTTCATGACGATCGCTCCGATGGGACAGTTGACGCAAACGCTGGCTGCCCGTAGATGACTTGGTCGTTCGCGGCCAACAGCGGCCGGAGGGCCGCCTCGCGCTCGGCAAGTAGGATCACGGTCGATCCCAACTCGAAAGTCGCGATCCATTGCCCCGCGTCCAACGGCAGGGGCGAGGACCACTGGCGTCGAGTGACTTTGCGCCGCGAGAATCGCCAGGAAACTCCCAGGGGAAACGTGATGTGGCCCACTCCCCAGCCCGCGACCATAACCAGGATGTATTCGCCGAATTCCGACCGCATCCTCATCACGATGCGCTCGTTCAGCGTGAAAACAGGAAACTCGCGCCGCTGGTATGGTGGATGGACCAGCAGGCGTCCACCCGGCACATGTGCGATCTCAAGCAGTTCGCTGGCGGCTGGCGCAAATACTCGATGGCAATCCGCCGGCGAGAGAAAGATGACGGCGAAACAACCGCCTCGAAAAGGCTCCGTGTTGAACCCAGGCAAGAGGGAACTGGCCGAGTACTCGATGTCTTTCACCGTGAACGTCGTGTGTGGAGTCAGTTCGCCAATCTCTTGGACTCGGCCGTCGCAGGGGGCGAGCAGCGAATGGGGAAGCATGGCGATGGGGCGGAGTTCGGGACGAACGCCGCGGGTAAACAGTTCATTGACGGATCGGAAGTCCGCCAATGGCCGGTCCAATTCGTGTTCGGCGAGCGGCGAGTACTTCTTTCCGTAAATCGTGCGATAAACATGCTCCCGCAGCGTCCTCGTTGGAATGGGCACGCGCGATAAGTGCACGCCGAGCGCCGCGAGGCACATGCGCCACGTGCCGCCGTGAATGAGGCTGGCTTGGCGTGTTTGCTCGCGGCGTGCGCTGATTCTTGAAGGCATCGGAGAAGTCATCCGGAGATCCGCTTCCCAGGGGTTAGTGATTTTGTAGCGCCTGTCGAGCAACTCGCATGGCGTTCGCGACGATCGTCAAGGATGGACCGACGCCGAGCGACGTCGGAAGGACGCTGCCATCGACGACAAACAGGTTGTCGGTTCCGAATACTCGGCAATCTCGATCCACAACGCCGTGCCGAGGAGAATGTGCCATGCGGAGAGTGCCGCACTGGTGGCCGACATGTTCCAGTTTGGGGAAAGTACGCGAGACGCACGCGATGGCGCCGCCGCGACGAAGAATACGGCACATCGCTCGTCCTAAACTTCTGCCTCGCTCTTCATCAAAGGCGTTGAACGAATGCCGAAGCTCGATGGCGCCGTCCCCTTTAAGCGTGACTCGATTGCGCGGATCGGGGAGGTCTTCGACGATTCCCGCCAGCGGCAACAAGCGTCGGCGTACGAAACGCAGCACGGTTTCGGGGCAGCGTCGCAGCCCCGACTTGCGCAACAGAAGCGGACCGGGAACTGGCAAGGATTGTACGATCCCCATTTTTTGTGGGAGGTCGGGCGTGCCGAAATAAAAGTCGGCGAATCCCAGCTGTTTCACGAATTCGTCGGCTCCTCCCGTGCTGCTCGCGAATAGCCCCAGGGCGACGGGCGAGTAATGAGTCATGTAATTGCGGCCGAGGTGCGGCGCCGAGAAGCCCGACCGCAAGAGTATCGCGGGCGACCCGATTGCCCCCGCGCCCAGCGCATACTGACGAGCGCGTAGAACGTGGGCGATGCCAGTCGCGCGACTGCGAATGACGATTCCGGAGATTCGGCCTTTCGAGGATCGCTCCAGCTGCAATACGTCGCTGTTCTCCAAGATGGTCATTGAATGAAGGCGAGATGTCTCGACCAGGATCTGGGCCGACGAACGGCGGGCGCCATGGGGACAAAGAAAACCAGCGCATGAGGCGCAACGAGCGCAACGGTTCGAATTGATCGCCAGCGGCAAACGAAATGGCCGTAGTCCGGCCGCGCGATTGGCGGCGGCCAGTTGCTGATTCACTGGCGCCAGGGCAAGCGGACCAGGAGTTGGGGCGAGAACCGGGCGGGGGAGGGGCGCGAAGTCGTCGAGTTCATCGCCCGCGAGTTGATACAGACGTTCGGCTCGTTCGAAGTCCGCCGCGAGTTCTTCGTAGCTGAGCGGCCAGTCCCACAACTCGCGCTCCAACCGATCGCCATAATGTCGCCCTGGAGAAAAATCGGCCGGACTCGGGCGAAGCATGGCGGCGCCAAAGACCAGCGTTCCGCCGCCCACGCCGCTTCCCATTAGTAGTCGCTCGGGCGAGCCGTTGATTTGGATCGTACGATCGTCGTAGGGGATTTTGTCGACCAGCGTCGACTGTTCGTCGAGAGGAAGATTGTCTCCCAAGAAACTGCGACCTCGCTCCACCACCAAGACTCGCTTTCCCTCCGCGGCGCATACGTGAGCAAAGGCGCCGCCTCCCGCGCCGCTACCCGCGACGATGACATCGAATTCCATTTCCATCCACTTCAGTCCGATTCTGCCTGGAAGTCGGCGTATTGAATTAGCTCGCAGAGTTAGCGAGCTGAATTGGCAAGTTGAGTTGGGCCACGGGCGATTGTGGCGATCGCGGATGAAGACCGAGCGAAGGTTGGTTGGGAGAATTCGTGAAGGCGCTCGATGTTCGCCGCCAACATCGCTGACTTTTCAATCGTCTTTCACGAAACTCGACGAATGGCCGCCGATAGTTGGCAATGTCGAGGCGATCAACAGTGAATGGTATCCACCGCCAACCAAGGATGCTCGAATGCTAATGACGGAGATTAGACGTCAATATGATGAAGTAATCGCTCCACACTATGATCTCGATCCATTCGCCGTCGTGCGCGACGCCTTCACGCTCGCCCTCTCACAACTCTTCTCTCACGGCACTCTGCATTCCGCTCTGCCGACGCTGCAAGTTCTTGATATTGGACTGGGAACCGGGGCGTTTCTCGAACGACTACGTTACGAATCGGATCGACGCATCGTGCCATATGGCCTCGATATCTCGCCGCGAATGCTTGATATCGCTCGCACTCGCTTGCCCGATCTGTCGGCGGAAGTCGATGATGCGGCTCGGCTGGCCCAGCACTTCGTCGGCACGACATTCGACTTGATCTGCACGCACTTCGTCACGGGGTTCGTGCCGCTGGCGAGCATCGCGCCGGAGGTCCATGCGAAGCTCAAGCCGGGCGGCGTCTGGTCGTTCGTGGGAGGCGCTAGCGATGGCTATCCCGAACTGCGTCGACTCGCCAATACCGCCCTTCCTCGCTGGCTGGCCGGCGGACGCACGCTCGACCTCTCTGACTTGAACACGCCCGAGAATGTGGACGAAGTCGTCAAGTTAATGGAGCAGTCGGGCTTTACCGTCGTGGAGGCCGCAACGTTCGAACCGCGGCTCGAGTTTACGAATTTCGACGAGTTCATGGCGTTTGCCTGGCGCGGCGGCTGGCTGACTCCCTATGTCGAAAGTCTCGGCCTGCATCAGGCCGGTCGCTTCAAGCGGTTCCTGCTCGACCAGTTGGTGTTCCCGGTGTCCGACGTGCATCGCATCGTGATCGCGTTGGCGCGAAAGGCGAAGGCCTAGGAGTGAGGATTCGTCGTATCTAATCGAGTCACTGCTCAAATCGAGTCACAGACGAGGTTCCACATGCGAGTCGCAATTATCGCCGAAGTGTTTCTGCCCAAAGTGGATGGCGTGGTCGGACGCACCGTGAACCTGATTCGCCATCTATTGGAGTGCGGCGATGAAGTGCTCGTCATTTGCCCCGACGCGGGGCCAGCGTCGACGTCCCCCACGCAACTCTGCCAGTTTCGCAGTTTTCCTTTTCCAACTTATCCCGAGTACCGCGTGGGCATCCCCGATCGCCGCCTCGTCGAGCGGCTGGATGATTTTGCTCCTGATATCGTGCATTTTATCAATCCATTCGCCTTTGGCTTTCGCTGCGCGGATATCCTCGCGAAGTCGAAAAGACGTTGGCCGACAGTCTTTTCGTTCCACACGTTGTACGGCGAATTCGTCAAGCAGTATCCGTTGCTCCGTCCGCTTTCGAAGACCCTGTGGTGGCTCATGAGGGATTACCACAATACGGCCGACTGCAATCTGACAGTCTCCGCGGTGATGCGCGACGAACTCGAGAGTTTGGGGTTCGAACGAGTCGAGTTGTGGCCGCCAGCCGTCGACGGTGAATTGTTTCGACCCGACCGGCATGACGAGTCGATGCGGCTGCGGCTGATGGGCGGCGAATCGGACGATCGATTGTTGCTCACCGTCTCGCGGCTGGCGCCGGAGAAGAACGTGGCGTTTCTGGCGGATGTGCTGGTGCAAGTCCCCAACGCTCGACTTGCCATCGTCGGAGATGGCCCGCAGCGAGCCGAATTGGAAGTGGTGTTCCAAGGAACGCCGACTCGCTTTCTTGGATATCTGCGAGGCGAGGAGTTGGCGCGGGCTTATGCGTCCGCGGATGCGTTCGTCTACGCCTCGGAGACGGAGACCATGGGGAATGTCGTGTTGGAAGCCATGGCCGCCGGCTTGCCCGTGGTCGCTCCACGCGCGGGCGGCATTCGTAGTCTGATCGACGAAGGGCGAACGGGCTTGCTGTACTCGCCTCGCGACATGGAGGAGTGCGGCGCCGCCATTCGGCGGGCGCTCGACGATCGCATCGCCGGCGACGCCTTGGGTCGAAAAGCTCGCCAAGCAGTCGCCGAGTGTGGATGGCGGCGTTCCGTCGCCCAGGTGCGAGAAGCCTATTTGCGTACGATGGAAAGCGTGGCGCGCAGGGGAAATCACCAAGTCTTGCGTCGCAAGCTCGCTCCCGCCGTGGTACGCATGCTCGTGGGTACGTTTCACGCCGTATCAGTCGCTCAATCGGTCGGTTTGTCTCGGCGAGCACGCGGCGCCGCGCCGCGTCTTGCCGATCCCATTCTCAATCGCCAGTGAGGCCTGCATGGACATGGATGCAATCAGCCAGGAACGCACTGTTCGCACGTTAATCGTCAGCGACCTGCACTTGGGCGCCCGCTATTCGCAGGCGGAGAATTTTCTCGCCTACATCAATACCATTCGTCCAGAGCAAGTATTCGTGCTGGGCGATTTTCTCGACGGCTGGAAACTCCGTGCTCGCTGGCATTGGCGTCGAGAGTACACGGGGATTTTGCGACGACTGTTCGACTGGGCCGAGTCGGGAGTCGAGTTGTTCTACACGCCGGGAAATCATGACGATTTCCTGCGTTGCCCGGAGTTGTCGGACATGCTGTCGAAGAGCGGCGTTCAGGTCAGCATTCGGGACGAATTTGTTTTTAAGTCGCTCGACGGTCGACGCTTTCTGGCCTTCCACGGCGACAAGTTCGACACCGTGGAAACTCGTTTCCCCTGGCTCTCGCACGCGTTAACGCACGCTTACGATCCGCTGTTGACATTGAACTCGTGGACCAACTGGTGGCGCGGCGAACCGCGAGGACCTTACGCCCTGTGCGCGGCGGTTAAATATCGAGTGAAGGCGGCCGTGCGGTTTCTTAGCCACTTCGAAGAGCAGTTGGAAAGATACACGCGCGAACGCGGGTGCGATGGCGTGATCTGCGGTCATCTGCATACTCCTCGAGCGGCGATGCTGGGACGAATGGCTTACTTCAATTCGGGCGATTGGGTTGAGAACTGCACGGCCCTGGTCGAACGACTTGACGGACGTCTTGTGCTGGAGTCGTTTTTCTCGGCTGGCGCGGTCGAGTCGGAGGTTTGTGAGTTAGCATCGTCCGCGAACGATATCGTCACCACGGCCGCCTCTTAGGTTTGTTGGCCAATGAGTGACCCAAAGGTTCTCGTCTAACGACATCGTGTCATTCGCCCGCGAACCGGCGCATGGGGCAATGGCAATCGAGAGGTATTGGTATGCAAGACTCATGGCGCGAAGCAGCCTTGTTCGTGCGACAATTCACGAGTCGTTTTGAATCCACGGGTTCCCTGGTTCCGAGTAGCACGGCGCTCGCGCGGGCCGTGGCCAGTCGAGTGGCGAAACGTGGTGCTGAACCGATTCGCGTCTTGGAATGTGGGCCAGGCACGGGCGCCATGACTCGACAAATCTTGCCTTATCTGCGCGAGGGCGACTGTTTTGATCTTGTCGAAGTGAATTCCGTGTTCGCGGAGTTTCTGCGCGGGCGATTGCAACACGATCCACTGTGGCGAGCGGCCGCCGCGATGACCACCGTGCACGCGACTCGCATCGAGGACTTCGATCCCACGACGCGTTACGACTACATTGTCTCAGGGGTTCCACATATCAATTTACCCGCCGATGTGGTTCGAGAGATCGTCGCGGGGTATCGCAAGCTGTTGCGTCAAGGCGGGACGCTCAGCTATTTCGAGTATGCGTATATTCGGCCGGTGCGACTGGCCATCACCTTGGGGAGGGACTCGACCCGCGTGCGTGATGTGGACCGATGGATGGCGACGCTCCGGGAAGGTAATCAGGCGACTCGCGAGACGGTGTTCTTCAATTTGCCTCCCGCCTGGGTCAGGCATGTGGTGATGTTGTCGACGGAGTGACCTTGACCCCTCAATAGAAGAAATACCAAAAAGCTTGCTTGATTTCTTCATGCAACCCTGATACGGTTATCAAAACCCAGGCAAGGGTCTTTTCTTTCGTTCGCCGGTTCTGGTTAGTCGTTCCACCGATCGCTTTTTGTCGCCTTCGACGAAGTTCGAGGGTGTTCGCTGGCGTTTTTTCATTTTCTTTTTGGGGAGAATGGTATGGGAACGGTCTTCCGTAGGGGCTCGCGCGCGGGCTTTACGCTCGTCGAGCTATTAGTGGTTATCGCCATCATCGGCGTACTGGTGGCACTCTTGCTCCCAGCTGTTCAGGCTGCCCGCGAAGCGGCTCGACGGTCTCAATGCAACAACAACCTCAAGCAACAAGGGTTGGCGTTGCACAATTATCACGACGTACAAGGCACTTTTCCGCCCGCGTTAATTGGTTCAGGGCGATACAACAGCTCCGCGTACTACTCGACGCCTAACAACACCGTGAAAAACACGACGGGATTCGTGTTGCTGTTGCCTTTCATGGAACAGACTGCGGCGGCGAACAATTACAACTATGGTGCGCCTAGCCCCAAAACAAGCTCATGCCTGCCGTGATTTTCGACGCCGCGGCGCTCGAACGCAACGCGCGGACCCGCAGCCCAGCGAACCGAAATCGGTGGCATGACGGTCGTCCAGGTTGTCGGTGTTTCATTGTCGATAATTTCTTGGGTAAGGCGTCAATCGAGATACCGGAGCATCCAGACCCCGGCTTCACATGCGTCGCGTCAACATTGCAGTGACACGATTCGGTCGAGGAGGCGGAAGAGCACCGAGTGCCAGGGATTCCAAGAGAGGAGGCGGAACACTAAACGTCTCCCGGTCTTCACGATCTGGCAAGGAACGAGCATAACCGCGTGGAGGAATGTGTCGAACTCCATGCGTAGCAGCGTGCGTTTTTCTTTCTCGTGCTTCTCTTTCCAGCGAGCATCGACCGGTATCAACAACGCCCACCAGGCTTTCAAGCTCCATGCCAACGCCGCCATGACCATGTACGCACCGTTGCTCACCATGCAACCCAACGGCATGTTCGTGGCGTGAACGCCTCCCTTGAGTTGACCAATGAGATTCTCCTGATCGCAGCGCGAGTTGGCCTCGAAGACGATCTCCTCTCGCGATACCGTGACAATGTTCGTGATGTAGAAGAAGTAACGAATCTCGTCGAATAACTCGCGTTGTCCGTCCACGCCCCTCGCTCGCGTCAGGTTCTTGCGAATAACGACGATGCGGTAAGACTTCTTGCACGCCACGGGTTGGTAATCGAACTCAGCGACATCCTCGTCCACCAGTTGAACGTCCTCGAAACCGCGTGCTTCGACGATCGGCTGCTTGCAGTTCTCGGCGCGCTCGCGGAGTGGTGGCCACATGGTACTTGGCCGGCCTTTTCAGCTTTCTCCAGGCGGATTCGGGCAAATCATCGGCGAGACCTTTGAGCTTTCCGCTGGCGTCCATTCCAAAGACGAACTTGACGCCCTGCGAATTCCAGCCGTCCAGAAACTCGGTCTGCGAGAAGTCGGTGTCGCCGCGCAACAGAATCTCGCGGAACCCGGCATCCTTGCAGAGCTTCACGGCGATCCAAGTACTCGGCAGCGTCCGCGTGCGAGGGAACGTTTCCCGGGCGATTAACCAGAAACAACGGCTCGCTCGTGTTCGCGAGGGAAACAACGAGCGGATGATAGCCCCAGACCTTCTTATACGAGTACTCCATGCCCAGCTTGCACTCTCCCAGCGTCTCGCACACCGTGCCGTCCGCGTCGATTACCGCACGATCAAAGAACTCCTGCGGTTGCTGACGCCACACTTTCACGCGGGTGTCGTTGAAGACCGCTTGCAACTCGTCCACCTCTTCGGCAACGAAGCGGCGACAGAAATCGCCAGCCGTGGTGGGGTCCGGGATTCGTTCGGCGCCCAGCGCGTCGAGATAGACCTCGTCGTTACGCAACCGTTCGAGATGCTCCAGCCGCCTGTTGCCCGCAAGCACATTGAACGCGATGTTCAGTACGTGGTCGGATTCTTGGTAGGGGCGATGCAATTTGAGGACGGAGATGCGTTGGTCAATCGCGTCGACCAGGCCAAGGCGGCGCGCCATCAAGTGCATGGCGCCAATGCCGCCCGCTGCCAGTCCGTTACCACGCCCCGACACTTCGTACTCAACGTTGCTTGCGGTGAAGGCCGGTTTCTCCTGAGGCGCCATCTCTCGTTGGCCAAGACGAGCCTCGATCCGACGCTTGCGTTTCTTGAGTTCGCGGGCGATACTGGCCTTCACTTGAAAACCTCCGTGTGCGTGTGGGTTCTTCTGTTTCGTGTACCAGAATAAACCCCGGAAACTCACGGAGGTTTTCGTGTTTTCAGGAGTTTTGTGCGGTATCTAACCGCAGGCGTAAGCTTGTTTAGGGCCTAGCAGCGTCTCGAGTCCTTATGGCTTGCCCTTGGCGCCTCCGGGTAACTCGACGGTCAATGCTCCCGTCACGTCGCTGCGGCTGAAAGTGCTGGAATGCCCTTCTTCGCCCGCTGCGGGCGAGAATATGAATCGCGTGGACAACCCGACTGACTTCTACACGATGAATAACGCGAAGCGGACGAACTACCTGTTCGCGACCGGGGTATTCACCGATTACGACCAACCTTGGGCAAATCTGAGCGGTGACATCCGACGAGGTGCGTTTGGTAACGACGGAGCGGCGAATTTTGCGGCTCTGACCGACGGCACCAGCAACACGATCGCCATGGGCGAGGCCTCGGGCGGTCGTGACAAGACGTCGACGGTCTATGGTCCCTGGGGACTTTCGGGCACCCACACCTGCTGCCATGGTCGCGTGGTAGGAACCAGCACCACTGCGATTGCCTTTACGGCGGTCGAGGCACGAGACTGGCACATTAACGGTCGTTACAGTGGCAATACGCTCAAGCAGAGCTATGCCTGGGTGTTCAATAGCTTGCATCCCGGTGGTGCTCAGTTCTGTCTCGCGGATGGCTCGGTCCGCTTCATCGCTCAGACAACTGACTACGGCATCTTCTTGCGATTGAATTTCATTCGCGACGGCGAGCCGGTCGGAAACTACTAGTCCTCAGCGTTCCGCTCTGACCAGCGTGAAAGTTAGATAGCGTTTCACTTGGCGGCGGGTTTCTTAGCTATGCCTGCGGCGAGATCTCGTCGCCGCGGGCGGTTGTCTCTTGGTTTAAGCATCCCCTTTGAGCACATCATGAAGCGCACTCAAGTTAATTCATTACCAATGATGGTCTGGAATCGTCGCTCGATCGCAACTCTGGCCTCTGGCCTGCTGACGCTCGCCCTTGTTCTAACTGGCTGCGGTGGTTCGGAAGGCCCCCCGACCGTGAAGGTCTCGGGAGTGGTGACCTTGGACGGGAAACCGTTGGCGGATGCCGACGTGAACTTCGTCAGCAAGACGCACGCTGGCTACGGTAAGACCGACAAAGATGGCAAGTTTCAATTGGTGAGCGGCGCTGTGGTGGGCGAGAACATCGTCTATTTCAGCAAAATTGACGATCCCAAGTTTGTTGACGATCCCGCCAACGGGATGGACGCCGGACAGTTGGCCGCGGCAGCGGCGGCGACTGGAGGTCGAGCGAACGCTCCGAAGGGACAATTGGTCCCGCCCGAGTTTGCCTCGGCCGACTCCAAGCTGAAGTTCATGGTTCCGGATGGAGGAACTACATCCGCCAACTTTGACCTCACCGGCGGCGCCAAGTAATTTGCCGCGGAATGGCGTAGCCATCTCGCTTCGCGAGATGAACAGCAGCACCGCGTACAAACGCCGCCCTTGGAATTGGCCACGGAATGGCACGGAAAATCACGGAAGAGGAATAGGTCGGAGATTGAGGAATACGAGATTGCCATTCGATCACTGGCCGCAATCTCGTGGGTGAGTAGGTTTAGCCATCTCGCTTCGCGAGATCGACGCCGCGACGAATCACTAAGTTATCGGCAGAACCACGCTGATGGCCAAATAGCGGCCATCGGCGAAGGCGCCGGTCAATTGGACTTTCCAAACGTTCGAACTCGGGTCTTCGAACGATTCGTGAACTCCCATGGCAATACGTTGCACCACGCCTCGATTGTTGCTGACGGGGCCTTCGTAATCCAAGTAAGCGAGGCGGTGTTCGGGCAGAGGCCGAGTTATCGGGCGCAGATCGATTTCGTTGTTGTCGATGGTCTCGGACGGTGAAGCTTGGTCAAGATGCGAGAGCGACGTGAGTTCCCAGGTTCGAAGGATCTCTCCGATTTCGATCATCAGATCCCAGTGGGATGCACGAGTCGAGTCAGGCGGCAAATCGTGTCGCAAGAGCACGAAGCGACCTGTGTGGGAACGATTGCCTTGGGTGTCGGAAGAATCGTCCATCGAGTGAAATCGCTCGGCTCACGCTCGTCGCGCTGGGGAACTTGCACGATTAGTCGGCCGTAACCGTGGTCTCTTCGACGATCGTAACGCCTGCCGGTTGGAGGACGCTACGCACAATCGCTCGAACTTGAAGTTTGCCCGGTTGAGTCGCGGGGATTTCAATGCGGCACGGTCGCAGCGCCTCGCGAGCTCGCAGTTCCGCGATCGGCTCCATCTCCAGCGTGCGGCCGTCGGCGGCGAGTCCTCGGGCGCGGAAATTGGAGATTTTGACGCGAGTGAAATCGACTCCGGGCGGTAGTTCGAGCGCCAGGGTCACGTTTTGGTCCGCCACGTCGCGATCATTCTGAATTCGCAAGATGTAGGTGATCATTTGCCCGACCTTGACCGGGTCGGCCAACTCGGCGATCGACGCGGTCAATTCACCGGGGGCGTTTGCTCCGCCTGGTGGCAAATTGGGGGGCGGCGGAGGCGTCGTGGAGTCGGCGGGCGGAGGCCCCGCGGCTCCGGGAGGCGTGATTTCGGTGGCGAGTTCCGCGGACTGAGAGGCCGATTGATCGGCGGACACGGTCACGCGATTTAGCGCCGCTGGATCGGGCTGAAGGCAATTGGCGCGAACCACGAAGCTGCGACGTTCGTCGCGTGCTAGCTGCGGAACATCCCAGACCAATTGGCCGCGAGCCGCATTGAAGCCAGCCGAGGCCTCGATCGGTTGAAGCGAGGGGCTGAACTGATAGACAAGTCGGACGTTGGAAAGGGGTGCCGCTCCCGCGTTGTAGATGCTGATGGTGTAATCGACCGCCTGCCCCACTTGTTGACGGCCGGCGCCCGAAATCTGGACTCGTAAAGGCGCGTTGCCGCCCGGAACGGTCCCAGGAGGTGGAGCGGTCGCGACAACGCATCCCTGGGCGGTCGCCGTATGACCGCCATCGGCCGTCGCGTCAATCACGTGACACAGTTGCCCCGGTTGTCGCGCGATAAATGTCAACGCGACTCGTTTCGTTTCGCCCGCCGCCATCGTCCCCACATTCCACTGCAACGGACTACGCTCGCCTTGAATGTGGGCCAGGCCCTCGTCAAAGCGATCCATCAACTGCACATTGGTCAGCGGTGTCGAAGATTGATTGGTCACTTCGATGCGGAATTGGGCTTCGGCTCCTACCGGAACCTGGGAGGGGCCCGACATGTTGATCGCCAACGCGGGGGCATAAATGCGAGCCCGGTCGAGACAGTTTTCCGCGCTCAATCCGTCCGCCGACTGAGCACGAGCGCAGTAGCGAATGTCGCCGGGCCGGATCGCTTGGAAAGTGACGTCGAGAATTCGTTGACCGCGAGCGGGAAGATCCCCCAGTCGCCATTCCAGGTGATCGCCGAACCATTGCCCCTGCGGGGAACTGGTTACGTATTTCAAACTTGGAGGAGGCGCGTCGGTGACGACCACATCGCGTGTCGGCAACTCGCCTTGGTTCGTGACCACAATGCGGAAGACGCCGGTGGTCCCGAGCGGGATGGTGTCGGGGCCTAAGACTTGCATGGACAAGCCAGGAGCGCTCCACGTCACGGTCGTCTCACCGGTTCCCACCGTCATGCGCGGCGATTGATCGCTCACCGGTCGAATGACTTCAATGGTGACTCGAGCCGTTCCTCCGCCCGAGGCCGGGGGTAGGATTTCCACCGCCGCTTTCCCCTCGGCGTCCGTGGGGACTTCGATCTGTGTGTCATTGTTGGCGAAACGCACATCAAGGCCTTCGACCGCGTATCGCACCAGCCAGCCCACATGGGGCGTGGAGTTCGATGAGCGGGAGACGGTCGTGGTCAGAATCGAGGACTCGCCGGCTCGAGCAACGGCGGGCCCTGGAAAGGCCCATTGAGCGTCAATCCAGTGAATGGAGGCCGTTTGGCGACGGCGATCCCAACCTGGAGCGCGCGGAGCCCAGACCGTCACATGACTGGTTCCCTCGGTGGGCGACGTGACACTGATCCAGGTCTGCCCCTTGGCGACTCGCACGTCGTCCTGGGGCATGGGAGTTCCACGCGTGATCACCTGAGGTTTATAAGATGTGTAACCGACGGCAAAATCGCCGGTGAGTTTCTTCGGGTACTCCTGACGCCAACGCTGGACGCAGTCAGCCCCGACATCGCCTACTTCCACGATCATGCCAACACTGTCGGGCGACATCATCCACTCGACCGGTTGGCGCATGATGAAGTGGCCGTCCGCGCCACAGTAACCTGCGAGCAAAACTACATCCGTGCCTACCGGCGCCACGACTCGACTCGGCGTTAATTTCAATTGATTGACGCCGCCTGGCGCGGACGGATCGTTGGGACCGCAGGCGGCGGGCGTCGCTGCTAGCGCGGCTGGCGGCGGGCAGGCGGCTTGAGGCGCCATGGCGACCGGTGCTGTCGCGCCCAATTCCGTCGCGGCGCACGGAGGCGGCTTGGGAGGCGCGACGAAAGCAGGCTTCGGAGTGCAACTCTCGAGCGTGGTGGTTGTCGTGCGTGAAAAGATTCGCTCGCCCGAAGGATCGATCGCGGGCAAGCGGATGCTCTGACAGCCCAACGACAGACTCATTAGGGCGAGCAACCCGACAAGGGTTGGCGGGATGCCTGAAGACAACGGGCGCGCGACGCGACCAACAACCTTGTCGGTCGCGTTCGTTCGGCTTGCCGTTCGCCGCGTCATCGCCATGCCATCGCGTCCTATTCGGAGCGACTCGCACGACCCGATCGGTGCTGCCGTCGGTTAACTCCGCGCCTTGTCGACTCCGTGGAAACCTAGCACGTTCATGCGGCCCTTGTGGACATTTCACCACATGGGATGAGGCGAAACAGCGACATTCTTGGCTTCGCCAGGGCACTCGTCACGCTTGTAGTGATCGAGACGATTGTGCAAGTGGTCGTCTCTTAGCGTCGTCGACCAAAAATGCCGGTGGCGTACCAAACTCCGTTGGCGCCCCGTTGCATGTCGTAGGCAAAGTAAGGATGGGACGCCGAGACCGCACTCCAGTGTCCCGACGATTGCCGCCAACTCCGGACGCACTCGCGCGCTGCCGCCCAAAGTCCCTGCGAGGGCCAACTCTCGGCGCATACCTCCTGAGCCACGACGTCGCCTGGGAGTCTACCATTGATCCGGTGAAATCGGCTTTCCCAGGCGTGGTGCCCTTGCACGCGGATCATCGCCTGATAAGCGGCGTGTGCTCGAACCTCTTCCACTAACACGGGATGCCATTCGCCATCGGCGCTGCGCGGACTCTCGGGGTGAATCCGCACCGCATACACCAAGGTTCGTTGAGTCAAACTGCCCTCGGGGAGGTTCAGCAGGACATCCACTTCGCTGGCAGTGGGATAGCGACAGCCGCTTTCCGCGTTTGTGTCCGCGCAAGGAATCAAGCTGATGACTGAACGGAATGACTCGCTATTCGGGTCGCGACAGTCAACGATCGCCAGCCCAGGCCCTTGCTGTAACTCCGCGAAAGCGCTGTGCTCGCCCAAGCTAATCCGCTGATCGTTGACCACGACTTGACTGTCGGCGGAAACATCTGCCAAGGTGAATTGGCTCAGTTTCTCCACGCACGACGGTGAAATTGTCAGCGAGTTTTGCCATGACTTGGCGGCTCGCTCTTGGGCGGGAGAGGTATGGAATTGCACGAGCAGGAGTGTATGCCGTTCCGCGGCTTCTGCGCGCGCCTGCTCGTAGTCCGAGTGCCATCGCAGGCTGGCCTTGGGTGGATTGGCCGCCGAGGGCGGCGATAACGCCTCTTGGCTGCTGGCTTGCGCACCAAAAGCAAGGGCAAGCATCAGCCCAACGAGGGCTCGGCCAAGTGTGGCCGTGGGGAAAGAGCTGAACGGGTAATGTTGCGACTGCACCATGAAGTTTCAAGGATTGTTGTGGTTGAGGTGTTTGGGTTGTTTGCGGCGACTGGGGATTGTAGCCGGTCCCGGCGGGCTTTTGGGAGGGAAATAAGGGTTGCATAAACTACGACGGATGTGGAAGATGTGACTTGTTTGCGAACGGGGACGCGGAGTGTCCGTGGCGTGGGCAGTTGGCACGAGGAGTTGCTCGATGCGTGGTTGGAACCTTCGAAAGATCGCAGTCCCGCTGGCCCTTTGCGCGGCGGTCGCCTGGGTAGGAATGGCTGCCGTTTGTGAGTTGCAAGGTCAAGAATTGGAAGGGTTTAACGATTTTTCGAAGGATGAGTTAGAGAAAGCGAGAGCCAACGTCCGACAGCGAATTGCGGCATTCAAGGAGCGGCTGGCGCGTGATCCGGCAGAGATTCGCGAGGGATGGATCAGCTTTATGCTGACCGATTCCATGGAGCGTCAATTAGCGGCGACTCGGATCAACGCGGTGACAGAACGTAAGATCCGTGAGCGGATTCTCAGTGGCAAAGCGGGGCTCGACTTTTCTCCCGTAGTGGCTCTGCGTCAGTCGTATCTTGACTTTGGCGATTTGCGAGAGATGACGAGTCAGAGCGACTTGCCACAGTACTTTGCGGGCTTGCAAGGTCGAGTTCGCGAGAAGTTGGTTGACTATGAAAAGACGGCATCGCCGTTTACGGCCGCCGAAATCAGCCGGGACGTGCGGTTTTTGCGACGGGCGCGGCAAGCTCCGCGATTGTTGGCGTCGTTTGATTCTCGATATGATCGCGAGAATTTTCTGGCGCAGGCGTCTCGCCGCTTGGTGGCCGCGGGAATTGAGCAGCCCGTCGACGAGACTAGTGCGATTAGTGATGTGATGCTGGGAGTGAGTATTCAGGGAGTGGCCCGCATGACGGGGCAAGTCACCTTGGAATTTACTCCAAGCACCGAGCATGCCGCATTGGAACTGCTGTTGAATGGTCACGCCTATTCGAGCAACACGGGACGCAAGCGCAGCGTGACGGTCATGTCGACGGGCACGACCTCAATCAGTGCCAGAAAGTCGCTGTCGATTACAGATTTGGGACTTAGCGGCTCGCCGGCGGTCGCGGCTTGCGCGACGGCTAGCTCCATTGATGGCATTGATGCGAAGTGTGGTCTGGTCGAGAGGCTGGCCTGGAAAAAGGCGCGTCAAAGCCAGGGGCAAGCCGAGGCGTTGGCCTCTTCCAAGGCGGAGGCTCGCATTGAGCAGCGGGTGGATGAGCAAGCCCAGCAAATGTTCACGGAAGCGAACCAGTCGTTTCGCGACAAGTTTCGGCGACCATTGATTGGACGAGACGGCTTGCCGAAGTCGCTGCGGTTGGGAACGACTGTCGACAAGCTGCTCGTCCATTGGTTGCAACGACGGCCCGACGAGTTGGGGGCGGATACGCCGCCGCCGCCGTTCGTGGGTGAGGCCGATTTAGCCGTTCGTGTGCATCAGTCGTACGTAAGCAACTTTTCGGCTGCGGTGATCGGCGGAATGAAGTTGACGGATGAGCGACTGGCTGAATTAGTGAAGCAAGCGACCGGGGAGGTCCCCGAAGAGTTGCGGATTGACGACGACAAGGATGCCTGGTCAATCACGTTCGCGGAGAAGTCGCCCTTGAGCGTGCGGATTTTGGAAAATGGAATGATCACAGTGACGGTCGACGGTGATTCGTTCACGCGAAACGACCGACATGTCCCCGATAAATTGCGGATGTCGGCGACCTACAAGTATGAACAGACGCCGACAGGGGCGAAGTTTATTCGGCAAGGCGATGTGGCGGTCGATTTTGCGGCGGAAAAAGTGGGGATTGCCGTGGGGATCAAGCCGCTGATGAGTCGTAAGTTTGCCGCACTTTTTAAGCCGGAGATCGACCTTAAGGACATCAAGTTGCCTGGCCGTTGGGAGAAAGCGGGGAAGCTGCAAGTGATCGACTTTAACGCCGCTCAGCAGTGGATCTCGGTGGCTTGGAATCTTGTGCCTCGATCGGCTGATGAAACGACAGAAAAGACACCGGCGACCGCGGGCAAAATGCCAGCGGATGCAGATGCAGCGATCGAAGTGGCCCAATCGGATTCGCCCTGAGCGGAACCGATGCGAAGTTGTTGTGAATCAACCACCAAGCAGGGTGGCTGGATTACGGCGTGATGCTGGCCTACGCTAGGGAAGCGTCGCGTAAGCAAGAAACGCATCCCACTCGCTGGAGACACTCAGGACATGGATCGTTGGGTCGAAGTAACGTTTGATTGCATTCCGCTGCGATCAGTCCCTCGAGTTGATGTGCCGATCGACGCCTCGCCTAAGTTTCAGGCGTTGTGCGAGTCGATTAAGCGAGCCATCGAGACGCATGGAGCGCATAACTCGTATTTTCTCTACAACGCTCGTTGCGTCTTTCACCTCACCAACAATCCAGACAGCGGCGCCTTGCACTTTCGGTTCGAAGGAACGGTGTTAACGGACGAGTCAGATCAGAAGACGGCACGAGCCGATCTGCAAGTCGAACTGGCGCACGAGAATTGCGATTGGTTAACCGAAGCAGTGTTGAAGTGGTTTCACCAAACGGTGCCGTTTGCGGTGAGGGCCGAGTTTGATCGGTACATCGCGGCGGGCGACTTGGAGAAGACTCGCGAGCGACTTGCCAAAATGCAAGCCGCTTCGGATCAAGCGGGTGGCTTCGTCGGGATGTATTTGTGAAACAGCCGAACTTACTTGACTTCTAGATCAACGGGCGAGCCTTCCGCGACCGCTGCCTTGAGCGGCGTGGTGTCCATCTTGGTGTAGGTTAAGTCAATCGCCATATACTTAGGGGCTTGCATCGCTCCGGGGGGAGTGGCGAGACCCGCCGGGGCCGTGTTCATTTTTTGCCCCATGGGCGTCATCATGTTCCCACCGATACGCAGGTGAGTGTTATCGACGGTCACCTTGCATTCGCCGACAGGCGCGAGTGGCACGGTGTAAGTGCCATCGGGAGAGATCATCCCACTGCCGGTCACTTGCGGATTGCTTGCCAGTGCAAAGACGATTGTACCGCCGGTGAGCGGGCCCTTACCGGCGACAGTTACTTTCCCTTTGAGTTCGGTGGTCGGCGGGGCGCCGTCGCCACAACCAACCAACGGGCTCAACGCGATGCAAACGAGCAGTGCCAGGGCTTTTTTCACGGTAGTAACTCCGTCGAGATCAATGATTGGAGAAAAAGGGTGACGCAAGCCGCTGGCTCGAACTGGCGCTTCGCCAGGGCAGGGGACTCGCCAGTCGTTGCTTGCTAGTTCATCAAGCAGTGAGGCAACGACGCACCCACAAGGCGGCCGATTCCCACTAGGGAAAACGGCCGTGAAGACTCAACTCAATGCAGAGCATCGCGAGCTAAAGAGCGTTACCAGGGAGGGCTAGTCGCTTCGCCCGAACCGGGGGTCAGCACGCTTTGCCAGACCAACTGGTCGACGGTGTTGGTTACATTTTTCGTGCTACCGTCAGCAATCGCGATGATGCAGACGCCGGCGTTGAACGAAGTGGGACGGTAGCGGACGCAGGTAGCGTTTGTCGAGTTCGACTGAGGAACTTCCCAAGCGGCCGAGCCATAAATATCGGTGTTGGCGAACATCGGCATCCAATCGGCATTCCACCAACCATGGCCCCATAGTGTGCCGTTAGCGCCGCTCACGCCACCTTGGCAGGCGGCTCGCTTCTCCGCGAATAGAACCGTGTTCGCGGTTCCATCGGTGAAGTTCGCCATGGTGGTAGCGCCCATGCAACCCCAAGCCCAACCCGACGGATGAGCTGGGCGGCCGAACACTTGATAGTTCATGGCATAGCTGGTCGGACCCCAACCGTGGGTGCGTTCGAAAGATGTGGGATCGCTTGGCGACTGGAACGCTTTGAACATTTCGGTGTGGACGTTGTTCGTGTACACGCTGATAACGCCCGCGGCATCAATAGCTCGTTCGTAACTATTGTTCTGCTCGATGTAGGGCAGCAAGAAGAAATGACCCGTTCCCTGTTGATTGGTCGCGAAGGGACCATAGTACGGATGACCCGCGGCTGGATTTACCCACGCCTCAATGTATGCGGGCGGCAATGCGCCTCGCACGTCGTGAATATTGTGGCAGGCAAGGGCGAGTTGCTTGAGATTGTTGGTGCTTTGAATACGGCGAGCGGCGGCGCGAGCTGCTTGCACTGCCGGCAACAACAATGCCACCAGGACTCCGATGATCGCGATCACGACCAGTAATTCGACGAGGGTGAAACCAGCTTTCCTGTTTCGCATGACCGAGCAGACCTTTGAAAATCACGAGGCAAACCAGAGGTGAGAGGCGACGAGCAAGCAATTCACGACGCGACTCGCGAGTTGCTTGCTATCTTCTGATCGTATTCACGAAGGATTAACTCACAAGGGGTTGGCTGCGTGCCAAAGCCTCTTTTTGTGCGTGAATTTGCCCCATAATCGACCAATTTGCGGCGCGCTCCCTAACTCAAGTTCTGGGTAATCCACCCACGAGAGTGTGGACTTCTGGCGACGATGTCGCCTGCGATCTCCGTCGCCCGTCAACTCCGTCGCCCGCAAACGTGGCACGGATGCTTAAGGTTGCTGGGGCGCTGATTCACGGACGCTGAGGAAACCATCTCCGTCAACGTCCAATTGCTCGAACTGCGCTCGCTCGCCCAAGAACTCGCGGCCACTCAAGCGGCCGTCGCTATTCCCGTCCATGCGCAAGAACCAAGTAGGCGCGTTCGCGGGCGGCAGCATCGGCTGGGGTTCAGGCGGCACTAATCCCGTGGGAATCTCCCCGCGCACGACAGCCAGAAACACCACCTCCGGTAATTCCTCCGCGGTAATCGTTTCTGAGCCATCTTTATCTCGCGCTCGTAGTCGCCGCGGCGCGGAATCGAGTTCCCCGCCACTCAACTGCGTATCAAGGTCTTGGTCGAGCAGCGTCCACACCGCGTCTTCTGGATGACTTGCCACGACGCGCACTTGAGCCGCCGAAGCTTCCAAACGCGATCCTAACGCGGCGGTGAGTTCCGCGGTCGTTATCTGCTCGTTCTCGTCCTGATCCACGTCAGTCGTCGTCAGCATCAGTGGTGACAGCGCGGAAGGAATCTCGTCGCCATCCAAATAGGCGTTCTTGTTGGCATCGAACTGGGATACGATTTGAGCCGCCCGGCGACTCGCGGACTCTCCCGAGGACTCGCGCGCAAAAACTTCGAGCAGTGAGTTGCCTAGGCGAAGTCGAACGCCGCGCGGGGTTGCCACGCAACTCTCCTCGCGCACACCCAATTCCGGCGCCCAATGAGTTAACTCAAACGCGAAGTTGTCATCCGCGGACGAAGAAGAAGTCGAGTCGCTTCCCCAACGGACCGCGAATCGCACATGAGGTTCGATGGTCGACAATTGCTGAAACTCGACGAGACTTAGCCTTCCATTCGCGTCGGAGTCGAGTCGTTCGAAGAGGCCGGGACGTTGCGGGAAACAACCGCTGGCAAGTGGGCCGCCGACCGCATAGCTGATCTGACATGCTCGAATGACGGCGTTCCAGTCCGATCGGGACGATAAATGCCAGGCGAATTTAGGGCCCGAGGAACGTCGTTGCGTGGGATTTTCCATCCCGGGCATTTCAATCCTCGTCGCCGAAACTTCATACGGCTGCAAATGCTCATCGTCGTCGGCGTCGAGTCGCAGTAGGCGCCGACTCGCCGCATCACACTCGGCGGCGCTCAGGGACTGATCGCTATCGACATCCAGCAGGCCGAATAAAGGGGAAGCAGAACGATTCCAATCGCGGTGGTCGTCGCGATTTTCCACCGAGAACGCTCTGCCGCTCTGACTCCCCTCGCGAAAAACTCGCGCCCATTCGACTTCATCGACCTGTCCGTTGCGATTCACGTCGTATTGCCGCACAAACTCGCGACGCTCGCGTTCACTTTCCAGTCGAGCGTTGCCGAGAAAGCCATCGCGTATGCGAGGCAATTTCGTTAGCTCGTCCCACGTCACCATTCCGTTTTTGTCGGAATCGGCGTCTCGCTGGACGCCCGCCAAGATCTCATCAAATGCCTCGACCAAGGGGC
This sequence comes from Pirellulales bacterium, assembly GCA_046349915.1. Classification (GTDB taxonomy): domain Bacteria; phylum Planctomycetota; class Planctomycetia; order Pirellulales; family Pirellulaceae; genus CAIXSC01. Next base: position 455,136 of record JAXMBL010000007.1, read on the forward strand.
GTCCATCCAGCGTCAGGTCAAACTCCAGGAGGATCGGCCCCCCCTCCGCGAGCACTAACACTCGTGATCCCGCGACCGAGTTACTTCCAGCGCTACTCGGTGGAGCCTGTGTCCGCGATTCGGCGGCTGAACGGGAAGAGGCCGCGGCGTCGGTAGCAACCGTATCGGCGGGTGCACCACGCTCCGCCTTCTCCGGTGAGTCATTGGCTGCATCGACCTTTTGAGGCTGACTGCTCGATTGCTTAATGCCTTCTTCCTGACTCGTCGACTTCACGTCTTCGTGAGCAGTCGGAGCGGCAGGCGGCACGGCAGGCGGCACGGCAGGCGGCACGGCAGGCGGCACGGCAGGCGGCACGGCAGGCGGCGCGGGTGTGGAAGTTCCCCAGCAGCCCGCGGCCAAGATGGCGGTCATGGTCGCGACCACGAACGGAGGAACGCGTTTCAGCCGTGATGTGGTTGGCGCCTTCATCCCGATCTCCTCGTGAAATTAGACTCGGGAACTTCGCGTCAATGGTTGAAGGCGAATTCCGCCGTGTTGATTAGCACCCACAAAATGTCCTCGGCGGCTTGAGGCGCCGGTGGACCATGTTGCAGGTGAGCGGAAAAGCGTGCGAGTTCGGCGTCGTTCGGTTGCCGCGCCAATACGCCGAGAAACAGAATGCGAACTCGTTCCCGATGATCAAAAAGCGGGGAGCTGATGGCGGCCAGCAGGCCGCCATTGTCGGTTTGCGCCAAACTTGTCGTTGCCTCGCCATTCAGCAGGGTCAGCGCTTGCAAGACTCCCGATTGATATTCCACCGCGGATCGTCCCGGAGGGGGAAACTTGGCGAGAAACGCCTGTCGTCGGGGATCGGCAAGCGGCGAGTTCAGAGGATTGCCGGTTGCAAGCCGGGCGGAAGTAAGACGGAGTCGCTCGAGCGAGTCGAACATCTGTTCCGCGGACAAAGGCTTCAATTCCATGCGTGCAAAAAGCTCGGGCGCCGGCGCATCGCCCACGCTCCCACTGGATTGTCTATAGGCTCGCGTGCGCGTCAGCGCTCGATACAATTCGCGCAGATCAAAGCCTGAACTGACGAAGTAACGAGTCAATTCGTCGAAGATCTCGGGATGGCTTGGCGGATTCTGCGGGCTCAAGTCGTCCACGGGTTCGACCAAACCTCGCCCAAAGAGATGCGCCCAAACTCGATTCACGGCGGCTCGAGCCAAATACGGGTTGTCGCGCGAAGCCATCCAAATCGCCAGTTGTTCGCGACGTGTGCCAATCTCGGCCTCTCGCGGCCGACCGCCGTCGGGAAACGCCGGCGCAATCACGGTGTCTGTTCCCGGCAACTTCACTTCGCCTGCTTCCAAGTCCTCGATCCCGACGCGTAGCGGCTGTCCTTCCAGGCGAGGTTGCCGCAAACGAGCGAAGAAGGCCGCATATCCCCAGAACTCTTCCTGTTTCCACTTGTCAAAAGGATGGTGATGGCATTCGGCGCACTCGATTTGCAGTCCCAGGAAAATCCGAGCGGTTGCGGCCGCTAGTTTCTCAGGCTTCAGTTCGAGCGACGTGTAGAACAACGCCGGCCCCGTCTCGCTTCCGCTGGTGACGACCAAAAAGTCCGAAACCAAGCGGTCGTAGCGAATGTTGTCCGCGAATTGTGCGCGGAGCCAGTTCTGCACGCCCGCGGCGTTGGGCAAATTCTCGGGGGATACTCCGCCTGGCAGCAGTATATTGCGCCAGTGGTTCGCCAAATGCGTGGCATGACGCGGCGACTCGACCAGCGAATCGATTAAGCGGTCACGCTTATCGGAACGAGTGTCAGCGAGAAAATCGCGTACTTCCGACACTCGAGGGATCACCCCCGTTAGGTCCAAGTAGACACGACGAACAAACTCGGCATCGTCCGCCATGGGAGCTGGCGCAACGCCCGCCTTTCGCCAACCGTCCGACAGCACACGATCGATCGTGACGACGATCGCCTGGCGCAGAGCATCTCGCTCCGACGACAGGTCGGATGCCTCGCCGGGAGCGATTGCGGCGCTCTCTTGTCCAAGGACGAACGTCGCTCCGCCGAGAATAGCGATCAGCCCAATGCACGTCGCCAGCGCCACTCGTCGTACGCCGCGGTTGAGAGGAACTGACAAGCGAACTCGCCCCCTTGAGAAACAGCCGTCCGTGCTCGCCGGTCGTTCTGGAAGCGCTGTCGAGTGCCGCATGCTGAAGCCCTCCCCAAGAATGCCAGTCCGGGACTTACGGTGGTCTTTCCGCCTCATGCTCCAGCGGCCATTCGCCGCTGTCGCAGTTGATCGATCATGACCGCACAAATGATGATGACGCCCAGAATTATCCGTTGCAATGCATCTCCTAGTCCTAATTGAGTGCAACCACTGCGAATCACGGCGGTCATGGCCGCACCCGCCAGCGTGCCAAGGATCGTGCCGCGTCCGCCATTCAGACTCCCGCCGCCAATCACCACGGCCGCGATTACTTCCAGCTCCAGACCGGCGCCCGACATCGGGTTTCCGGTGGAGAGTCGAGCAAACTGGTAGATGCCCGCGATGCCAAATAGGCCGCCGCCCAACGCATAAATTACGGTTTTCGTTGGTCCCACGCGGACTCCGCACAATCGAGCCGTACTCTCATTCGAACCTAAAGCGAACACATAGCGACCAAAGACGGTGTATCCCAACACAAGAGCCACGGAAATGGCGAGCAAGCCGGCGAGCCAGACTCCGGTCGGAAATCCGCACCAAAGCGCCTCGGAGGTGTTGCCATCAAGGTCGGCTAGCCACGTGGGGATTTGATGGAAGGCTGGCCGGATCGGCACGTTACCGGAAAGGAGATTGCCGAGTCCCAGGAAGATGGTCATGGAACCAAGCGTCACGACGAAAGGAGGCATCCGCAGGCCGCTGATCAACGCACCATTGAAGAATCCCGCGAGAAGTCCCGTCGTGACGCACAGGCCAAGTGCGGCCAGCGGCGTCCAGCGACAATTGGGAACTCCGTCCAGCCATTGCGGATCGGATCGCCATTGAAAATCGGGATTTTCCAGTCGAGTCAGTTTGGCTTGCAGCAGTGACGTCGGATTGCTGCCAGGCTTGCGTCGCGTTGACGCTTGGTTGTCGCCCGTGGGCGGTGATTTCTGTTGCTCGGCATCCCGCAGTTTATCTTCCAGCACCGCCCGCAATCGCTCCCTCGATACGCGAACATCTTCCCCAAGCCGCTCGACGTCCTTCCCATTAGCCCGTTGCGCCGCCGTCAGCCGTTTCTGCGAGCTTTCCAACCGCAACGATGCGCTGGCGAAATTGTCTCCTTTGACCAGCCAGTACGCGGCGTCCTCCCGTAATCCCCAAGCCAGGGTGGTGGCGCAGAGTGCGAGCGCGGTTCCAGCCGATAAATCGATTCCACCCGCAATGATGATTAAGGTCATGCCGAGCGCCGCCACCGCCACGACGCATGTCTGCACGGTGACCGTCCGAAAGTTCAGCCCCGTTGCAAAAGTTCCATCGGCCAGCCAGCGATCAGCGACGGCGAAAAAAAGAGTCACGGCCGCCAGGGCGAACAGAGGACCAAGCCAGCGAGCAATGCGTTCCATTACTTGCCGCCACGCAGCGCTCTTCGGCTCGACCATTGTTTGCTTCTCCTCGTTGCGAACCGCCGCCGTCCGTCATCGTCCAGTTAGGTCGCCAGGCGCCCTGAGCTTCCCGCGAGACCGCGAGCTAATCTACTCGCACCGCACATGCCATAATCGACTCTTCCGTCCATTCGCCTACGCTGCGGATTTCTCGTAGCCGACCACGCGCCATGACGCCAATGCGGTCGCAGACGGCCAGCAATTCCGGCAAATAGGAACTAACAAAGACGACTGCGCGTCCTTCAGCCGCCAAGAGTCCCAACAGGCGATAAATCTCGGCTTTGGTGCCGACATCGACGCCGCGAGTCGGTTCATCCAGGAGCAGAATCGTGGCCTCCTGATGGAGTACGCGGGCCAACGCGACCTTCTGCTGATTGCCGCCGGACAGAGTATGGGCTGGCTGTTCCATCGAAGTCGCCTTCACTTGCGTGCGCAGCAGCCAATCCTGGACCACTTGGCGGCGACGTCCAAGTCGCAACCAACCCGCGACCGAATAAGGTTCCAGTCGACTCAATGTCAAGTTGTCGGCCAAGGAGAGATTCTGGGCGAGTCCCTCTTGCTTGCGATCCTCGGACAAAAAACCCAACCCCGCCAGGATGCGGGCGCGCGGATGCGCGGCCGGCTGCCGCTCGCCCACTTGCACAACGCCGTCACGCAGGGCGTCAAGTCCGAAAAGCGTTCGCAGCGTCTCCGTTCGCCCAGCGCCGACAAGTCCGGCGATCCCCAAGATTTCCCCCCGGCGCAGTTCAAAACTGACGTCCGTTGGTAAACGGCGCCCACGAATACGCTCGACTCGCAAAACAACGTCGCCCGGCTTATGCGGCACGGTTGGAAACAATTCCTCGACCCCGCGGCCCACCATCAGTCGCACCACGTCCGACTCGTCGATGCCGGCGACTTGGCCGGTCCCCACCGACTGACCGTCGCGCAGCACAGCGTAGCGATCGCAAATCCTCCGAACTTCCTCCAGGAAGTGGCTGATGTAAATAATGCCCAGGCCACGCTGGCGAAGTCGCTCGATCACTTCGAACAGGCGGGTCACGTCCTGACCGGTCAGTGAACTCGTTGGTTCGTCGAAAACCACCAATTTGGCGTTTTGCACCAAGGCGCGAGCAATCTCGACCAACTGCTGGGCGCCAAGAGGCAGGTGACGCACGAGCGTTTCGGGGCGCAAGTCGCCATGACCCAGTAAAGCGAGCGCTTCGCTAACTCGCGCTCGCTGTGCGCCCCTCCGCAGGAAACCCAGCCAACTGCGCTCCATGCCCAGCATGATATTGTCCTCGACCGAAAGATCAGGACAGAGCGTCAGCTCTTGGTAGATCATGGCGACGCCCGCGCGGCGAGCATCCGCGGGCCCGCGCGGCGCAAACCGGCGACTATCCAGTTCCATGGCGCCGCCATCGGGCGATATGGCGCCGCTCAATACCTTCATCAAAGTGCTTTTGCCGGCGCCATTTTCCCCGATCAACGCCAACACTTCGCCACGCTCAACGTCCAATTGAACGTCGCGCAGCGCTTGAGTGGCGCCGAATCGCTTGGTCACGCCCCGCATTCGCAAGAGTGGCGTCGACATGAGGAACTTACGGGGTGGCTGGCTCAAGGAGGTCGGCAAGCCGCTCACCGGCAAGTTGTCCGCCTTTGCGATTGTCAGTAGCCACGTAGCTCACGTACTCGCTGGGATCGACTTCCAATCCACTATCGAAGACGACCGTGGGAATCCCCTGGGACTTGGCTTCGCGGACGACTTCCACCAGAGCTTGCGAGTCCAGCGGCGCCAGACAGATCCCGTGCACCTTCTTGGTAATGAAGTTCTGCACCAATTTGATCTGTTCTCCGCGGTCGCTTTCCAACGGCGGTCCTTGCCACAAGATCTCGACATTACCCAACTCTTCGGCCGCCCGCAGAGCGCCAAAGTGGACCGATTTCCAGAACTCGTGCGTCGTTCCCTTCGGAATCACGGCCAACCGAAATTTCTTCGGTTCGGCCGCGGGTTCCGGCGCCGTCGCCTGAGGTGGATGCAGCAATTCCTGCATGCGCGGCTCATCAAGATTTTCCGGAGTTGCAATGTACTCGCCCGTGGGAATTCGCTTACGAACCTGCTCGCCTTCTAACAGCTTTTCACGGTCGGCGTCGCGAACGGAGCCGGGGTCCAGGTGAGCCATCATGGCTTTCACGGCAAGCTCGCCCATGCTCACGGGGTCTTGCAGGACGATCCCATGAATCGATCCTTCTCGCATGGCGCGAACCATGCGTTCGTTCGGGTCGAAGCCGACGAATTTCACCTTGCCCGCCAAGCCCAACTCTTCCAGGGCGCCGAGAGTGCCATTCGCGTTCGGTTCGCAGACCGCGAAAACTCCGCGTGCCCGCGGGCCATATTTTTGCAGGACCTGCTGAGCTTTGGCGAGCGACTCCTCGGGCGTCGTGCCGCAATACTGATCGGAGGAAAGAACATGAATGTGAGAGCGGCCGCCCAACGCTTCGAGAAAACCTTCCTCGCGCTGGTGAGTGCTTTCGCTGCCGGGCGTGTACCGCAAAAGTATCACGCCCACGCCCGCGTCGTCGCTAGGCGATCCGTCCGGAGACGAAGTGGAAACGCCCTTGGACTCGGAACTTAGCGAGCCATTGCTGTCAGTGCACCCTGAAACAAGGGCCAAGCAAGCCGCCAGACAAAAAACGATCCCGCCCCGACTCTTCCTCAAGCGACGCATGATTCCGCCTCGTTGCTCGCCCTACCGCCTCTCAACTCGCGTTTGCACTCCTCATGCAATGCAAACGCACCTCGTCTGGCTTGCTTCCCTCCGTGAAACCGCGGTCAGTTGCGCGGGCCCTCACGGCCGCCACGCTCGCCGTCCCGGTCGCTCCGCCCTTGGCCGCGATCGCTGCCGCGGTCACCGCCACGCTCGCCTCTTTCGCCTCGATCGCCACCCCGATGACCACCGCGACGTCCGCGGTCTCCACCGCGATAGCCACGACCAGCATTAGGGTTCCTCGCCCGCGAATCCATGTTGGTTTGCACCAGAATCCCGATGGTTTCGTCCCAGGTCGGGATCTTTCGCGGCCGCAATGGATCGAGTGACGAGTCGCCATCTTCGTCCAAGTCATCGTCGGAACCGGTGTCCAAAGCCGCTTCTTCGTCGGCATCGAGGGTCATGCCATACGGTACCCCTGTGATCTCGCCTTCATCCTCGTCGTGTTCGGCTTCCGCAGGCGCCGCCGTCGTCTCACGATCTCGACGTCCGCCGCGTCGCCGACGTCGTCGCCGCCGTCGTCGAGGACGGTCGTCCTCTTCGCCAGCTGGCTCTCCCGCCTCCAACGGATCGCGATTCTCGTCCAGCACTTCGTCGATCAGGTCGTCATCTGCTTCGTGGATGGCATCGTCGACGAGGCGATCAAGCGAGCCAACGGGCGGGACAGATCCTCGCCCGCCTCCTGTTCGCTCGGACCGACCCGCGCCGCGTTCCTTCGCTGGAACCTCGTCCGACTCGAACTCGTCGCCCAAGTCGCTCGCGGATTGGGATCGCTCAAGCTTCGCTACACCTTCACTGTCTTCGAGTTCGCGACGTCGACGTCGTCGACGTCGTCGACGAACCTCGTCCCCCTGTTCGGGGATATCGTCGGCTCGGCCACGCACAGACTCGGAAGCTGGCTCACCCACGGCGGAATCTTCTTGGGCTGGCGCCGCGCCACGCCCTCGCTCCGCCGTGCCTCGCCCGCCGCTTCGTCCCTCGTCTCGGCGAGTTTCTTCTCGCCGCGCCTCCTCACGGCGTGGCTCCTCGCGTCGAACATCACCACGACGCGATTCGTCACGTCGCGATTCGCCTCGTCGGGGCTCGTCTGAACGAGCTTCGACTGGTCGAGCCTCGTCGGATCGCGAATCAACTGAGCGTGAATCGGTGCGACGCGATTCCTCTCGTCGTCCCTCGCCTCGACGAGTGTCATCGCGACGAGTGTCTTCTCGGCGGACATCTTCTCGGCGGGAGGGGGACCGTCGCGATTCGTCACGTCGCGAGTCGTCGCGACGCGATTCGGGACGACGTTCCCCTTCGCGTTCTCGCCGCTCTAAGTCGCCTGGTTCGCCAGCCGCTGGGCGACTTTCCGCTCGCTCTAATTCCTGCCGCTCGCCGGAATTTCGGTCATCATCTCGACGGTCATCAGCTCGCTTCACAACCTCGCCACGCTCAGTTTCGCGTGCCGGACGATCTCGTCGAGATCCTCGTTCACCACGACGACCACTTGCCTCGGGTGGTGCTTCGCCGCGCGGCGCCGAGTCTCGACGACTTTCCGCCGCTCCAGCAGCAGGCGGAAGCTGGCTCTCGGGAACCAAACCCGCGCCGAAGCTGCGTGCTCGAGGGTTGGGGCGAGCGACAGGCTCCGGGGGCGAGGGGACGTCCGCCGAGGGCGCCGCAACAGGGGACGCTGCGACAGGTTCCACTGGCGAAACAACTTCGTTCTCCACTGTGGTGGGCGCCTTGGCTGGCTCCTCGACCGTCTCCGGTTCGGCTGCCGGTTCGGGAGGCGGCTCGGGGACCGCCAGTCCCAACTGAGATGCGAGGCTGAACCAGTGGCGTTTCTTCGGGGCAGCCGCAGGCGGCTTGGCCTTTTCCTTGGCCGCGGGCTTGGAAGACGCCTTGGGCGCCAACGCCGAAATGACCTCCACGGAGGAATCAGTTCCGCCAGCTGCAGTTCCGGCAGGTACAGGTTCCGTCGCTCGCTCGCTTTCGTCGGCGCGAGCAGGCTGCGCACTCGACGAATTTGCCTCGAGGTCAGTCACGGGAGTCGTGGAGGAGCTAGCTGCGGGTATGCTGGCGGCCGAGTTCGCGGGGGCCGAGTTCGCGGGGGCCGAGTTCGCGGGGGCCGAGTTCGCGGGGGCCGAGTTCGCGGGGGCAGCCGGTTTGGCGCCAAGCATTTCCGCGAGATAGGACCAATGAGATTTTTTTCCAGAATCCGTCATTCGATTTGATCGTCCTGATAGTCGTAAGTGCTGACAAGCGAAGCGGGTAGTATAGCGGTCGCAAGTGCTGCTGGGAAGGATTTTCAGTTTTTCCCGGGAGACACGGCAGTTCCCAGGCTGTTCAGCTCAAAACGGGTTCCCGGGTTGTTTCCCTGTACTTCCAGGGAGCTTGCCCCCTCTTCGCTCGCCGCGCGATCCCCGGCTGGGCGATCGTCGCGTAGTTGGCAGTGCGCGATCAAGCTCCGTCGCACATTTCGCACTAACAACTCGGGGCCGTCACAGTCCAGTATGGAGCAGCCAGTCATCAGCACTCGATCGCAATTATCCAGCAGAAAACCCGCTTCCGTTTCGCGCACTTGGTGAATGTGGAGCCCCTGGATCGTGAGGTCGTGTGAGTTTCTGACGCAGACTCGGTTGCAAGCCTCAGTCGTGTATCCGTACAGCGGGTTGCGTTCAAGCACATTGCCGCTGATCACGACCTGAGCGCAGTCGTCGATCGTCAGGTTGGATGTATAGCCTTGCCACAGAGTATTGCCGACAATCGTGGCTCCTCGGACTCCCGTGAGTTCGATGTTGTGGTGGACATCGGAGAGGACGTTGTCGCTGATCGTCACATTTCCGCACTGAAATTCCAGGACTTCTCCCCGTCGAGGCACTTTGCCACGGCCGCGAAAACGGATGTTGGCCGATTCAGGCGACTTGGCATTGTGTTGGATCGTGCAGCCGACAATGGCCGCTTCGGCCACCGACCCGTCGGCGCAATCGAAGAGAACGTTGGCGGTCGGCGGCGTCTCGGGCGACATGTTTCCTTCGATATCGCAGCCCGAAATCTGGATGTTGCGCACATCGCCTCCCTGCACGACAATCCCCCCGCCTCGGCAGTAGCTGATGTGGCAGGCGCTGATGTTGGTTTGGTGCAAATTGACGTGGTCGAGCCACACGCCAATGCCGCGGTTTTCGTAGATGTGACTGTCGGCGATCAAGACGTTGCGGTTCCGGTCCCGCAAGCGGACGCCGTGGCGTACTTGGCGAATCAAGAGTCGATGCAACGTCAACTTCATCGTGCCGACCGCCTCGATCCCATCCGCCTCTTCGTGAGCCCCGACGATTTCGATGCCGCTCACCGTCGGAAATCGTTCGTTCCGCCAGATCTCGGGCTTCACGGAAGTCGGATCAGCCGTTCCGCCGTGAGTCCCTCGGATGCGGAGGGCGGGGCCCGGGCCGGCCATGATCAGTGATGCGGAAGAGTCGCCCGCGAGCGAAAGGAAGCCGTTGGCGGCGAGGTCGATCTCGAGCGTTTCGCGGATCAAATAGGCGCCGCGCGTGAGGCGAAAGTTGCCTGACGCAATGGCTTTGCGCAAGGCGACCGTGTCGTCGGTTTTGCCGTCCCCCACGGCCCCAAAATCTCGCGGCGTCAACGGGAGGCGAATTGGTGCAGGAGCTGGGTCTGCGGCTCGCAGCATTCCGGTGGGCTCAGTGAATTGCACGAAGTGCTGACGGCCGAGCCAGCCTCCGGCGAGGGTGGCGAGTAGTAGTGGGCCGAGAATACTGGCGAGGCGTGGTGGGGATGGCTTTTTCATGCGGAAAACGAGGCCGATGGGACTCGGTCAGTTAAGGCGATTTGCGGAGGGCCTGCATTTGTTCGGTGATCCAGGATTCGAGCTCTTGGAAATCCACCGGTGGAAGTTGCGAAAGGTCGGGGCGAAGCTTGACGGCGCCCTTGATGTAGACGTGTCGAATCTCTTGCTGGGACTTGGTGGTATTCCACATCACGAGCACGCGGATGCAGAGGGGGAGCGAGCCAGGGACGTTGAGTTCATGAGTGCAGAGCAGGGGCACGTCATGCCAGCCGAGTTGCCGGGCGGCCAGGGCGGGAAACTCGGAGTTCACATCCTCGGTGGTGCTGAAGATGACGCTGCCGACGTCCTCGGCGTTGATTTCATTCAAGCGGATCATCAAGGCGACTAACTGTCTCGTCGCGGAAAGCACTTCTTCGCGAGTGTCTGACGCGACAGTGGTTGCACCTCTTACACCACGACACCACATGCGATTCGTTCCTCGAACAGTAGGGGGGACGCTCATGGCGTCTGCTGGAAAGGGTCGGTCGCGGCCTGGGTCGACACCGAAGTAGCGGAATCGCAGACCTGTTGCGCGGGCTTAGCATAACGCAAGTGGCGAGCGATACCAGCGCGAGCGGCGTGTGAAGATGATTTTTTTTCCGCCGAGTGGAAGGCGGTCTCGGGAGATTGTTGTTTGTATGCAAGTCGTTTTTCTGTATGAGCTTGAGGCGATCTTATCGATTCGCGACAGGCCGTGGAAAGAGAGGCTCAAGTCAAGATTTCCATGTGCCGAAAATGAAATCTTATTCCGACCTCCTTGCGGACCGGAAAACAATTCGTATGCTACACCCTCGTTGGAAGTCACGGAGCCAAGCAGCTCAGACGAACTATCAAGTCGACCGTGTCGGGTGACCGATAACAGTGGGCCGGTAGTCGTGAGCGACCTTGAGTCGCGAGTTGCGAGTCGATCAGCTCAAAAGATTTTTTGAGTCGTGTTGACTCGAAAGAAGGTTCTGCTAAGATTCCCAACCCTGCTGATGAGCAAGGCGAGAGCAATCGAGCCGAGCGAGTTAGCGACCGAAACATTTGTTCTTTGACAATTTGGTAGTGACCTTCCGTTACTTGAAACAGCATGTGATTGTGCTGAATCGGGCAACAAAAAATGGGACTTCTGACCGGAAGTCCCGAACAGTTTCAAACTGTCATTTGGTTCGCTATTACCCCGGCTTGCGAGGAGCGAGCGAGAGGCGAAAGCCTTTTGTTTGTTTCGCGTGAGTTGGTTAAGCAAACAACAATTGAAGGGTTTGATCCTGGCTCAGAATGAACGTTGGCGGCGTGGATTAGGCATGCAAGTCGAGCGGAAAGGCCCGCAAGGGCACCGAGCTGGCGTAATGTGTAGGTACGCCGTACCCTGGGTCCAGAGATAGCTGCGGGAAACCGCAATTCGATGATGTCTCGGACCAAAGGGGTGTGATTCCCAGGGAGCGGCTTCACTAGCTAGTTGGTGAGGTGACGGCTCACCAAGGCGAAGATGGGTAGCAGGTGTGAGAGCACGACCTGCGTCACTGGGACTGAGACACTGCCCAGACACCTACGGGTGGCTGCAGTCGAGAATCTTCGGCAATGGGCGAAAGCCTGACCGAGCGACGCCGCGTGCGGGATGAAGGCCTTCGGGTTGTAAACCGCTGTCGGAGGGGATGAAATGCCGGTGGGTACTCCCATCGGCTTGACTGATCCTCGGAGGAAGGGTGGGCTAAGTTCGTGCCAGCAGCCGCGGTAAGACGTACCACCCAAACGTTATTCGGAATCACTGGGCTTAAAGAGTCCGTAGGCGGCTCGGTAAGTTGGATGTGAAATACCTCGGCTCAACCGAGGAACTGCATTCAAAACTACCGAGCTTGAGAGAGACAGAGGTAAGCGGAACTGATGGTGGAGCGGTGAAATGCGTTGATATCATCAGGAACACCGGTGGCGAAAGCGGCTTACTGGGTCTCTTCTGACGCTGAGGGACGAAAGCTAGGGGAGCGAACGGGATTAGATACCCCGGTAGTCCTAGCCTTAAACGATGAGCACTAGATCGAAGGGACCTCCACATCCTTTTGGTCGTAGGGAAACTGTTAAGTGCTCCGCCTGGGGAGTATGGTCGCAAGGCTGAAACTCAAAGGAATTGACGGGGGCTCACACAAGCGGTGGAGGATGTGGCTTAATTCGAGGCTACGCGAAGAACCTTATCCTAGTCTTGACATGCTTAGGAACCTGGCAGAAACGCCGGGGTGCCCGCAAGGGAGCCTTTGCACAGGTGCTGCATGGCTGTCGTCAGCTCGTGTCGTGAGATGTCGCGTTAAGTCGCTTAACGAGCGAAACCCTTGTCCTTAGTTGCCAGCGGGTAAAGCCGGGGACTCTAAGGAGACTGCCGGTGTTAAACCGGAGGAAGGTGGGGATGACGTCAAGTCCTCATGGCCTTTATGACTAGGGCTGCACACGTCCTACAATGGTACACACAAAGGGATGCAAACTCGTGAGAGCCAGCAAACCCCAAAAAATGTACCTCAGTTCGGATTGTAGGCTGAAACCCGCCTACATGAAGCTGGAATCGCTAGTAATCGCGGGTCAGAATACCGCGGTGAATGTGTTCCTGAGCCTTGTACACACCGCCCGTCAAGCCACGAAAGTGGGGGGCATCCGAAGTCGCCGATCCAACCCGCAAGGGAGGTAAGCGCCGAAGATGAACTCCGCGATTGGGACTAAGTCGTAACAAGGTAGCCGTAGGGGAACCTGCGGCTGGATCACCTCCTTTCTAAGGATTGATTGGACATTTCACTTCGGTGAATGTCCGCTAGTGGACACAACCATATGCTTGCGGAAGGTCAGCCGAGTTAATCGGCACACTACCAGATTTGTTCAACAAAGGCCCATTGGAGTCGCCCGGCTCCAATGGGTTTTTTGTTGCGCGCTCACCACGAATTCCGCGCAGCCAGCGGAAGGGGTGGGACCACGAATCGCACGAATGAAGGACGAAGAGCGCTGCTCGGTCTTCCAGATGCATTCTGAGCAAGGCGGTAAGCCAACGGCGGGGCACGCGACCAGGCAAGATGAGGTTCGCACTTGCTACCAGGACCGGAGTGCGGTTCAGGTGGCATTGCCCTTCGACCCCAAGCTGGTGCTTCTCTCTTTTCTCTCTTTTCTCTCTTCCTTCTTCCTTTCTCTTTAGTTCTCCCACCAACTCGCCTCTCTGAATTCCTCCTTTCCAAATTCGTGTGATTCGTGTCATTCGTGGTCCCCCCCCCTTCAGGAATCGTGGACCACGAATCAGACGAAGCGCACGAATGAAGGACCGGGATGGTCGCTCGGATCTCCCGCGTGATCCTGAGTGATTCGGGGTGAGGCTGCAAGCCAACGGTTGGTCAAGCAATCTTGCGCGGTGGATTCCACACTCGATTCCACGACCAGATGGGGGGCAGGTAGAAGTGCCCGTCGGCCTTGATCCGATATTTCCCTTCCTTTTGCCAGTTCTCCCACCAACTCTCGCCTCTCTAATTTCCTCCTTCTCCCATTCGTGCGATTCGTGTCATTCGTGGTCCTTACAGGATTCATGCGAGAGCATCGCTTGGTGGCTCGCTTTCGGTTGGTCGCTGATAGCCGTCCGGCAGTTTTGCGGGCTTTATCCCCGTCGTGGTCGGATTCTGGTCTAGAATCTAGTTGGGGCGGATTGCTTTACCCAGTTTTGGGGTAATGGTTGGGATCGATCGGCGAGTTGGTTCATGCGAAAGACCTTTGTCCTGATTGACCTCGAGAATGTCCAGCCAGACGGTATCGGCCGTTTGGCTGATGCTCGGTTTCATGTGTTGGTTTTTGTCGGCGCCAATCAGGCGAAGATTTCCTTCGAGATCGCTGAGTCGCTGCAAAAGATGGGAGGGCGTGCCGAGTACATCAGGATTGCCAGTAGTGGCCGCAATGCGCTCGACTTTCACATTGCGTTTTACGTCGGCAAAATTGCGTCCGCTCATTCGGCCGCGTGTTTCCAGATTGTCTCTCGCGACACGGGCTTCGATCTCCTGATTGCTCATTTGCAGTCGCAGCGGATATGTGTGCATCGCGTAGAAGCGGTTGAGAAGATACCGCTTCAGTTGGAACCATCCAGGGAGGCAAAAGTTGCACCGTCCGAGAAACCGGCCTTGGTTGGAACTCAACTGGCGCCGGGTTCGCTGGGGGCTGAACGAGCGAAGACAACGGCGGAACGCATGGAACTGTTGATTGCTCGGCTGCGGGAGAAAAAGCCAGGAAAGCCCAACTCGGTAACGTCGCTCAAAAAACTCATTGTCTCGTATTTTCGGAAGGAAATTACCGACAAGCAGGCCGATGAGGTGGTTAGGGGGATGGTTGATTTGGGTGTGTTCGCGATCAGCGGTCAGAAGGTGGTTTATCGCTGAATATTGGTGGTGAGGAGTGATCAACGCGGCGACGTTGAGCGATCGATTCTTCGTTTTTTAAAAATTCGCTCCCCTACTGTTGACTCGGTTCGAGGTTCTGCTAAGATTCCCAACCCTGCTGATGAGCAAGGCGAGAGCAATCGAGCCGAGCGAGTTAGCGACCGAAACATTTGTTCTTTGACAATTTGGTAGTGACCTTCCGTTATTTGAAACAGCATGTGATTGTGCTGAATCGGGCAACAAAAAATGGGACTTCTGACCGGAAGTCCCGAACAGTTTCAAACTGTCATTTGGTTCGCTATTACCCCGGCTTGCGAGGAGCGAGCGAGAGGCGAAAGCCTTTTGTTTGTTTCGCGTGAGTTGGTTAAGCAAACAACAATTGAAGGGTTTGATCCTGGCTCAGAATGAACGTTGGCGGCGTGGATTAGGCATGCAAGTCGAGCGGAAAGGCCCGCAAGGGCACTCGAGCGGCGTAAGGGACAGTAATGTGTAGGTACGTACCCCTGGGTCTAGGATAGCTGCGGGAAACTGCAATTAATACTAGATGATGTCTCCGGACCAAAGGTGTGATTCCACCCAGGGAGCGGCCTACATCCTATTAGCTAGTTGGTGAGGTGACGGCTCACCAAGGCGAAGATGGGTAGCAGGTGTGAGAGCACGACCTGCGTCACTGGGACTGAGACACTGCCCAGACACCTACGGGTGGCTGCAGTCGAGAATCTTCGGCAATGGGCGAAAGCCTGACCGAGCGACGCCGCGTGCGGGATGAAGGCCTTCGGGTTGTAAACCGCTGTCGGAGGGGATGAAATGCCGGTGGGTACTCCCATCGGCTTGACTGATCCTCGGAGGAAGGGTGGGCTAAGTTCGTGCCAGCAGCCGCGGTAAGACGTACCACCCAAACGTTATTCGGAATCACTGGGCTTAAAGAGTCCGTAGGCGGCTCGGTAAGTTGGATGTGAAATACCTCGGCTCAACCGAGGAACTGCATTCAAAACTACCGAGCTTGAGAGAGACAGAGGTAAGCGGAACTGATGGTGGAGCGGTGAAATGCGTTGATATCATCAGGAACACCGGTGGCGAAAGCGGCTTACTGGGTCTCTTCTGACGCTGAGGGACGAAAGCTAGGGGAGCGAACGGGATTAGATACCGGGGGGGGGGGGGGGGGGGGGGGGGGGGGGGGGGGGGGGGGGGGCCGGTAGTCCTAGCCTTAAACGATGAGCACTAGATCGAAGGGACCTCCACATCCTTTTGGTCGTAGGGAAAGTGTTAAGTGCTCCGCCTGGGGAGTATGGTCGCAAGGCTGAAACTCAAAGGAATTGACGGGGGCTCACACAAGCGGTGGAGGATGTGGCTTAATTCGAGGCTACGCGAAGAACCTTATCCTAGTCTTGACATGCTTAGGAACCTGGCTGAAAGGCCGGGGTGCCCTCAGGGGAGCCTTTGCACAGGTGCTGCATGGCTGTCGTCAGCTCGTGTCGTGAGATGTCGGGTTAAGTCCCTTAACGAGCGAAACCCTTGTCGCTAGTTGCCAGCGCGTAATGGCGGGGACTCTAGCGAGACCGCCGGTGTTAAACCGGAGGAAGGTGGGGATGACGTCAAGTCCTCATGGCCTTTATGACTAGGGCTGCACACGTCCTACAATGGTACACACAAAGGGATGCAAACTCGTGAGAGCCAGCAAACCCCAAAAAATGTACCTCAGTTCGGATTGTAGGCTGAAACCCGCCTACATGAAGCTGGAATCGCTAGTAATCGCGGGTCAGAATACCGCGGTGAATGTGTTCCTGAGCCTTGTACACACCGCCCGTCAAGCCACGAAAGTGGGGGGCATCCGAAGTCGCCGATCCAACCCGCAAGGGAGGTAAGCGCCGAAGATGAACTCCGCGATTGGGACTAAGTCGTAACAAGGTAGCCGTAGGGGAACCTGCGGCTGGATCACCTCCTTTCTAGGGATTGATTGGACATTTCACTTCGGTGAATGTCCGCTAGTGGACACAACCATATGCTTGCGGAAGGTCAGCCGAGTTAATCGGCACACTACCAGATTTGTTCAACAAAGCGCTCCATTGGAGTCGCCCGGCTCCAATGGGTTTTATTGCGCGCTCAACGAATTCCGCGCAGCCAGCGGAAGGGGTGGGACCACGAATCGCACGAATGAAGGACGAAGAGCGCTGCTCGGTCTTCCAGATGCATTCTGAGCAAGGCGGTAAGCCAACGGCGGGGCACGCGACCAGGCAAGATGAGGTTCGCACTTGCTACCAGGACCGGAGTGCGGTTCAGGTGGCATTGCCCTTCGACCCCAAGCTGGTGCTTCTCTCTTTTCTCTCTTTTCTCTCTTCCTTCTTCCTTTCTCTTTAGTTCTCCCACCAACTCGCCTCTCTGAATTCCTCCTTTCCAAATTCGTGTGATTCGTGTCATTCGTGGTCCCCTCGTATAAACTCGTTTCACTCGACCAGTCGCGTTTTCTAGAATCTTGTCGGCCGCTCTTTTCGACATCGTGCACCTTTCTCTCGTGTTCGTTCATGTTGAAATCCCTGTCTCATCGTTCTGCTGTCTCCCGCCACTGGGTTCATTTCCTGTGGTGCGGCCTATTGTCCGGCCAGCTTTTTTTTGGTGGTCCTCTCATCGCCTGCGCTGAAACCCCGGCCGATTGGAGGTCGCTACTGGTCAAGCACTGCGGCGATTGCCATCAGTCGGAGAAGCCGGCAGGGGGGCTCGACATCCACAAACTTGCCCCAGATCTCGCGGACGCCAAGCTATTCGCGGTCTGGACTCGCATCCATGATCGCATGGAAAAGCGAGAAATGCCGCCTCGCGACGCCGAACCACTCCCTGATTCTGAACGACGGAGGATTCTCGAAACTCTCGCGTCATCGCTCAAGTCTGCCTCGTTGGCACGTCAGGTTCGCGAAGGGCGAGTGCTGGTGCGAAGGTTGAATCGCTCCGAGTACCAACAATCGCTGCGTGATCTACTGGGAGTGACCACCGACGTTCGCTCGCTGCTACCCGAGGACAATATCGTGGGTGGATTCGATAAGGCGAGCGGGGGACTTGAAGTCTCGGCAACGCACCTTGTTCGATTTCAACAGGCCATCGACAAAGCACTCGCCGATGCGCTGCCGCCCGAAATCATGCTGGAAAAACCGTGGCAAGCTCGTTGGACAGGTCGTGAGTTCCTCGATAGTCGTCCAAAGCCGAATCGCGAGGGAACCGAGCCGTTCGTGCAGTTCGTGGGGGATTCGATTGTCCTCTGTGCCACGCTCTACAAGCACGGCAGCGTGGCCACTCGACCAACTCCTGCCCGAGGGCGATATCGAGTGCGAGCGTCGGTGGGGGCGATACGGAACGCCGACAAGCCGCTTCCCGTGTTGTTGGGGAGGATGAGTTCGGATCGTTTTGCCCATGAGCGTTTGGAGCACTTGATCGATATCCAGGATGCTCCCTCGAAGGGGCGGCGGATACTGGAAGCGGAAGCGATTTTGGGGGAAGGCGAGCAGGTCTATTTGGAGGGGTTGGGGCTGATCTTTTTCGGCGAGTTGTCTCGTCAGCGCGATAAACGGCCTGTGGGGGACGACTACGATGGACCTGGACTCGTGGTCGATTGGATCGAAATCGAGGGGCCTCTAGATGCAGGCAGGGCCTACCGACAAATGTATGGTGGGCTTCCCCGCGTCCCCAATCGCTTTTACGACGTCGCGATTGCGGGAAAGCCCGTCAAGGATGATTGGAGCAAGTGGCATCCCAACGAATTCTTGAAGCCGCACAATCGCCTGCGGTTAGTGTCGCGGGATGTGCGGGGCGACGCCGAACGACTCGTACGCGGCTTTGTGCCTCGCGCGTTTCGTGGAGCGGCGCCGTCGGAGGTGGTCGATGCCTACGTGCAAGCCGCGCTGAAGCGACTCGATGACGGAGAACCGTTAGAGGACTCATTGGTCAAGACGTATAAGGAAGTCCTCAGTTCGCCGCGCTTTTGGATGCTCATCGAAAAGCCGGGGCCGCTTGACGATTTCTCGCTCGCCTCGCGACTCGCTTATTTCCTCTGGGATTCGACGCCGGACGAGCAGCTGCTCGCCGTGGCCGCTCGCGGCGATCTCACTCGAGTCGGCTCCACCGCCTTAAGGGACCAGACCGAGCGGTTGCTGCTTGATCCGAAGTCGCGTCGTTTTACTGAGTCATTTACTGGCCAGTGGCTTGAGCTGCGGCGGATTCACGAAATGAAGCCTGACGCCATGTATGTGGAATACGACGAGTTGTTGGCGTGGTCGATGCCCGAAGAGACGCGTCGGTTCTTTCAGGAGATGCTCGATCATGACTTGCCGGTCGCATCACTGCTCGACTCGAATTGGTCGATGCTGAACGAGCGACTCGCAAAACACTACGGAATTCCGGGCGTGCAAGGACTCGACTTTCGGCGTATTCCATTGCCTCCCGAGTCGCATCGAGGCGGTGTGATCACTCAGGCGAGTTTCCTGAAGTTATCGACAAATGCCACATATACTTCGCCCGTGAAAAGAGGCGTCTGGGTGATGGAACGAATCCTTGGGACGCCTCCCTCGCCTCCGCCGCCCAATGTGGCCGCGATCGAGCCCGATATTCGCGGCGCCACAACGATCCGCGAGCAACTGGCAAAGCACCAAGCCACCGCGGCGTGTGCTTCGTGCCACTTGCAAATCGATCCCCCCGGATTCGCTCTCGAGAACTTCGATGTTCTAGGAGGCTGGCGCGATCGTTACCGCGCCAAGCAAGGAGGGGAGGGAAATCAGTATGTCGAACTGGAGCACTATCCAGGGCGAAAAGTGTGGTTGGCTCGGCCTGTTGAAGCCGCGGGGAAACTGGAAACTGGCGAGTCGTTTGTGGATATCGACGAGTATCGTCGACTCGTGTTGCGCGATCGTGATCAACTGGCTCGTAATATGATCGAAAAACTGTTGACTTACGCGACGGGTGCGCCCGTCCAGTTTGCGGATCGGAGCGAGGTGGAACGCATGGTGACGCAAGCACGTAAGACGGATCAGGGGCTACGTACCTTGATCCATGAAGTGGTACAGAGTCGAATGTTTCGCAATAAGTAAGAGAACGGTGCGCGAAGGAGCGGGAAATGCGTAGTTTGTCTCGACGAACGTTGCTGCGCTCAGGCGCCGTTGCCTTGGGGTTGCCGATTCTGGACGCCATGCTTGGCCGTTCATGCTTGCGGGCGGAATCGCGTGACGCGATACCTAAGCGAATGGTGCTGATTCATCGCCCCTTGGGAACCTATCATCCGTATCTCGTGCCCCAGAAATCTGGGCTCGATTACGAGACGACTCGCTACTTGCGGACACTCGAGAAACACCGAGGACAGTTCACGCTGTTTTCGGGAATCTCGCACCTCGGCTACCCCAACTCGCATCACACCGAGTCGGCGATTTTTACGGGAGTGGCGCCCGAGGGGATCGCTCGCGCGGACGACATCCACAATACGGTGTCGCTTGATCAAGTCGTTGCCGAGCAGTGGGGGAAACATACGCGTGTTCCGAGCCTGACCTTGAACACGGCCAACTGCGCTTCGCTTTCCTGGAATCGCAAGGGAGTGCCCATTCCTTGGGAGAGAAGTCGTTCGCAGTTGTTTCGACGGCTGTTTCTCGATGGGACGCCCGACGAGATTAAACGTGAATTGCAGCGACTCGAACATGGTCGAAGCATCCTCGACCAGATTCGCGATCAGTTAGCGTCGTTGTCGCGCGAACTTGGAGGCGCTGATCGGCAACGATTAGAGGTCCTCGCCACCTCCATCCGTGAAGCGGAAGGAATGTTGAAGCAGGACGAGGCGTGGGTGGCGAAGCCCAAACCCAAGGCGCCTGGCGAGCCTCGCGAATACGATCAAACGGAACATTGGGTAGCATCCCAGAAGCAATGGTATTCCTTGATTCACTTGGCTCTACAAACCGACTCGACACGCGTCGTGGTGCTCGGGCTAGGCGAGCAGGGGACTCACAATGTTCCGGACCTGTCGCTCGGTCACCATGACGCGTCACATCATGGGAAAGATCCGGCCAAGATCGAACAGTTCGCACGCTATGAAGAGAAGGAATACGCGAATTTGTCGAGTTTCTTGGATCAATTAAGCTCGTCGTCCGAAGCGGGAGGTTCGCTCTTGGATCAGACGCAAGTGCTGATCGCGAGCAATCTCGGGGATGCCTCGGCGCACGCAGGTGACAACCTGCCCGTGATTCTCGCGGGCGGAGGATTTGCTCATCGCGGACATGTTGCGTTCGATGCGCAGCGCAATCAGGCGCTCTCCAACCTCTATCTCCGGATGCTGCAAAAGCTGGGCTTTGAGTCGGATCGGTTCGGAATGAGCACCTCGCCGCTCAGCGAGTTGGGGTGACCGTAGAGCAGGTTCAACCTGCCGGCAATTGCTCGCCCGGTTTCACGATCATCACTGGGCAAGGGGAGTTTCGCAAAACGGCTTCGGCGACGCTGCCCATCAAAAGACGCATCAGGCCGCTCCGACCGTGTGTGCCGATGACGATCATGTCGGCCGATTCGCGAGTCGCGCATTGCACAATCTCGTCGGCAGGGACTCCGACGAGAAAACGATGTAGGCAGGGAACTGCCGGGTCGGGAGGCTGCGTTTTCTGCAGTTGTTCGTGTTCGATCTCGAATTCATTGCCGGCCGGAAGACTCGCAAAAACACCGGCGACCGTGTAAGCCGGCCGTGGTTCGGCCACATGCACGATAAGCAGCGTGGCGCCGCTGTCGCGCGCCAGAGCAGTCGCGAGTCGGAGGGCCGTGTCGCTGGGGGGAGAGAAGTCGGTGGGGACTAGAATGCGTTGGAGTTGCATGATGCGAGATACTCGGGAGGCTTGTGGAGGTGACGCCTAAGCGAGCCGACGTCCGCCGTCGACTGGCAGGCAGACGCCGGTGATGAAATCATTTTCGGCCAGTGCCACGACGGCATCGGCCACGTTTTGAGGGGAACCTTCGCGCTGCACCAAAGTGCCTGCGATGGCCGCATCACGTTCCGCGGCTGGCAGATCGGGAGGCAGCATAACAGGGCCAGGCAGAACAGCGTTGACGCGAATTCGCGGATTTCTTGCCGCCAATTCTACCGCGAGCGTCCGTGTGAGAGTCGGGATGGCGCCCTTGGACGGGAAGTAGGCGGCGTAGTCCCGATAGGGTCGTTCAACGGCCCAGTCGCCAATCTGCACGATCACGCCGCCCGTTGGTTGAGCGACCATCAGTGCACCCGCTTCTTGACTGACGATGAAGGTGGACAGGGTGTTGACTTGAAAGTGCCGCAGCACGTCTTCGGCGGTGGTGGACTCGAGCGGAATTCGCTCCCAGATCGCCGCGGCGTTCACCACGACATCCAGCCGTTGCCAGCGTCGATAAGCCTCTTGGACGATGCGACGAGCGACCGCTTCCTGGGCAAGATCGCCCACAATCCAGTGTCCACCCGCGCCGGTGGCATTGAACTGTTCGGCAAGTTCTTGGGCGTCCGCCTGCGAGCGGTTGGCGTGCGTCACCACTCGATAGCCGCGGGCCGCTAACGTCTCTGCGATTACTCGCCCGACGCGTTTGGCTCCGCTGCCCGTAACGAGAGCAACTGGATGGGGCGTATCAAACAAACTGCTGCATACGGTCATCCCAATCACCTACTGTGGACGACATACGTCCTCGGGGGAAAGTTGAGCGTGGAAATCGACGATGATTCGCCACGCTTCCTCGGGAGTTTCCGCGTAGGAAATCAATTTCAAATCATCGTCGGCGATCACGCCTTCATCCGCGAGAAACTGGAATTGAATCACTTGGTTCCAATAGCTGCGCCCAAACAGGATGATCGGAATTTTTTGGAGCTTGCCGGTTTGGCGGAGGGTCAGAGCGTCGAATAGTTCATCCAACGTGCCGAAGCCGCCGGGAAAAACGACCAGTGCTTTGGCTCGCAGCAAAAAGTGCATCTTGCGCAGGGCGAAGTATCGGAACTGAAAACAAAGTTCCGGCGTGATGTAGGGATTAGGAACTTGCTCGTGAGGGAGCGTGATGTTCAGGCCAATAGACTTGGCTTTTGCGTCGTGAGCGCCGCGGTTCGCGGCTTCCATAATGCCTGGTCCGCCGCCCGTCACCACGACATTCTCGCAATCGGTTTGGCTCTGGGAGGCCTCGGACGCCAAACGAGCAAATTGTCGAGCGGATTCGTAGTAGTGAGACTTGGCCAGCAGTCGCTCCGCGCGTTCGACGGCGCGAGTTCGCAGTGGGTCGCCCGGCAGGGCCGCCAGCGCGGCGCGAGCGGCCGCCAAACGCTTTTCCGCGGCCTCTTGGGGAACCACCTGAGTGCCGCCGAAAACGACGATGGTCGAATGGATGTTGTGGGCGGCAAGCGTGAGTTCCGGTTTTTGCAGCTCGAGTTGCAGTCGGAGCGGCCGCAATTCCGGGCGCTTCATCAAGGCGGCGTCGTCTTCAGCCAATCGATAACTCGGCGAGCCCAAGATTGCTGCTAAGTTTAGTGAGCGTTCATCGTCCATCATCGGGATGTCTCGCTTTAAACAGAAGAATCTGCCGCACGGTCTCTCGGCCGGTCAGGCGAAGTCCCGGAGGTTGACGTCTCGGAGGATGACGTCTGGGGGGAAGATGCTGACGGTCGTGCCGTCGCGTCGACTGTATTCTCAACCGTATTGTCGACTCCATCGCCCGATTCGCTTCGTCCCGCGCGCCGTACGCCTTGGGCGTCAAACGTTTCTTCGTCTGTCTCCCAATGCAGTGGCGACCAGGGGCCAAGCCACCAAGCGGCGGCGGAGATCAGTAAGGTCGCCACGATCGTTGCCACGGCGAACGACGAGGCGGAGTCGAGTGCGAGCAGCGGAAAGTAGGGCAAGATCCAACGCCAGGCGAGCAGCAGCAGAAAAGTCGACAGAGTAACCCAGGCTAAGGTGGGGATGCGTTCCATGGCGGGATACCTGCGAGCGACTCGCGTCTGTACCAAGGACAACAACCCACTGGCGACGGCGACCAAGAGGCCGGAGATCCAGCCGATAAACAGCGTCACAATCGCGAGGAATAGGCCGAGGCCCACCGAGCCCCGCGCAAACCGATCAGACTCGCGAGTCACCAACGAGAGCGTGGCGCCTGCGAAGGCGCCGCAACCAGCCGCCATCAAGGTTTGCACCAGATTGCCCGCCCAGGTTCCTGGAGCACTGACCGTCCAGCGAATACGACATGCTTCGGGAACCATCGTCGACATGGCGAGCACCGTGATGGCCAACGGCAGAAACAGACGCCACGGAACTGGGTGGTCGTCGTACTGAATCATCGTGGCGCAAAACAGCGTGCACAGCAGCAAGACGTGACCAGAGAACATCGTCCAGAGTTGCCACGGGTTGTCGTGAAGGTCGGTGCGAACGGCGTTGGGTAAGCCCTCGCCGCCAGGAAAGACTTCCGTCAAGGCAAGCGCAACGCAGCTGAAGGCGACGACTGCTTCGATCACGGGATAGCGTTTCGAGACGCTGGTCCCACAGTCGCGACAACGGCCGCGTAGAACGAGCCAACTGATCACCGGAATATTGTCGCGCCCTCGAATTCGATTCAGGCAATAGGGACAGCGCGAGGGTGGTCGCATGACGCTCAAGCCGGCCGGCAGTCGATAAATCACCACGTTCATAAAACTGCCGAAGCAGCCGCCTACCGCGAGCAGCCAGAGGACGAGCACCCACCACATGGCCCATTGCAACAGTTCAATGCTCCGCTCAGTGTCGACGGCCGCCAGCATCGCCAAATCAGTGGTCGACGCAGCCATTGACAGCAAACTCCCGCCTGCCTCGGCGCAGGAAAGAATGTGTGGCCAATCGGTGGCTGCGAACAACGTGTGGAGCATGCCGAATCTTAGGCGTGGAATGCGGGGTGCAAGTACGTGTCAATCTTGGGTTATAGCCAGCGGGCGAGCGGGCCGCCACGGGCGGCTAGCGCATCAACTCGCCGAGTGACTTCGGGATCTTCCGATAATGCGGGCGCGTGGTGCGGCTTGATTCGAGCGTCGATCACGAGCGGCGAGCGGCAGCCCCAATGCTTACGCAGCACGTTTGCATCGACGCCATGGATGTCGGTCGCGGGATCGCTGCGAGTGAACGCGACCCAGAGGAAGTTGTTCAAGGAGGAAGCGACAAACTGGCTATCGTCCACGACCACCACCAGCGGGAATTTCTCCCATGCCGAGTGTCTCGACATTTGTTGGCAGAATGCCAGCAATTCCGGGGCGCCCGACTCATTCGCCAGTTTGCCGTCGGCGGCGTCGCTTCGAGGCGTAAAGCTGGGGGGAGGGGGGACGGCGGGCCCCTCGATTGCGAGCACTCCCGGGAAGCAGACTCGGGGGGAACGAAATCCTGCGATTTCCGGCGGCGCGTCGCAGCCTGAAGGCGGCCATGCCGTGGGCAGTTCTCGCCGCGCGGGACCGGCCGCCGCGATCACCAGTTTCGAGCCGCGATTCAGGCCTGAACCCGAGTAGTCGAGTGTGTCGATGGTGGTGTTGGTCTGGAAATGCAGGTCGCGCCCCCAGTCCACTCGCCGCAACATATGCTCGAAAAATCCGCGGATGTCATGGATGTCGAGTGTCGGGTCGTCGCTGCCGTTCGCGATCCAGAGGTACTTGGCGAGCGAGAGTTGGCCTTGTCCGAGGATGGCATTGGCTTGAGTGAGGATTTCCTGTGGGAATCGAATTTCTTGGTAGGGAGTGTAACGCTCGCTCCCAATCGCCAGTAACAGCGGATGCACTCCCGCGGCATCGACTGCATGCACCGCTTGAACGCCTTTCAGAACCGAGGGAATGACAGGGCCCGTGATCTCATGAATCAAGGCGCCGAAGCTCGTGTCCTCTTGAGGCGGTCGCCCCACGACGGTGAAGGGCCAAATGGCATCAGGGCGATGGTAGACCTTCTCGACTTGAAGGACAGGGAAATCGTGAGCGAGGCTGTAGTAGCCAAGGTGATCGCCAAACGGTCCCTCGGGCAACATTTTTTTGGGGTCAACCACGCCGCTGATACAGAAGTCGGCCTCCGCGTAGACGGGTAATGAATCCCGCCGCTCGACCATCGTAATGCGATGGCCGCCGAGTGCGCCGGCGAAGGTCAGTTCGGCAAGTCCCTCGGGAAGCGGCATCACGGCTGCCAGGGTCATAGCCGGGGCGCCACCCACAAAAGTGTTGACGCGAAAGGGTTTGCCGCGAGCGTGTGCCAGTTGATGGTGAATCCCGATCCCTCGATGAAGTTGATAGTGCAGACCGACTTCGCGATCTGGTGAGTACGCATTTCCTGAGTACTGAATGCGATACATCCCGAGGTTCGACTGCATGAGCCCCGGTCGGTCGACGTTCTCGGTGTAGACAAGTGGCAGTGTGACAAAGGCGCCTCCATCCGCGGGCCAGGACTGCAACTGCGGCAACTCGGACAGACGTATCTGATGGCGGACGCACGGCCCCGTATGGCTCATCCGTGGCAGCATATTGAAGGCGGTCAGAGGAGCCTTCCAGTACTCCCAGGGATGCCGAAGAGCCGCCATCGGATCGATCTTGAGAGCAACCAGTTTCCGCATGTCTTCGAGCGTGTCACGAAACATGAATCGGGAACGCTCAAGGGTGCCGAATAAGTTGGACACCATGGGAAAACGGCAGTCCTTAACGTTCGCGAAAAAGATCGCGGGTCCACCCGCACGATAGACCCGCCGATGGATCTCGGCGGCTTCAAGTCGAGCGTCCACGGGATCTTCCAGTCGAACGAGGTGTCCCCCACGCTCGAGATCGTCCACGCACTGTCGTAAATTCCGATATCCCATCCTGTTGCATCCTCCAGTGGGTACTCTAGCCGAAAGGTCCCATCACTGTTTAACGGGGATTCCCAGAAACTTCGTGTCTAATTGGACAGCGCCAGGTTCGCCGAAATCACGGATTTCAGACAAGGAATTCGGTCGACCACGGATAACACCGATGACACGGATGAGAATAGTGGGGGGGATGTCGTTAGATGGTTATGGACCACGGATCGCAGTAATGCCACGAAATTAGAGGGAGAGATCAGAGAAGATCAGTGTTCCCTTTTCTTGGGCACGGGGCGGGACGAGTTCTAGGAACACTAATCTTCGCTGATCGTCACTGATGGAGTTCCTTTTTGAGCGAAGAGAAATCGTCGTCTGATTGATGTTTGCTCTCGGAGCGATCCATGCCGACGCTGTAGATTGATCAGTAAGTTCTAAGTCCCTATTCTGTAGATGGTTATGGCTGACTCAAGCGGGTGAAGCTGACGCTGTCCAACGAAAGAGTGACGGCAGCCTATGGAGGGTTCCCGTGATGATTGCTGCAAAAAGTTGGCCATAGCTCACGCCGCTGGCAAGTCAAAATAAAAAAGTCGGAAAATTCTTCCCAGACTCTAGAATCGGCAAACTCGGCAATTAGTATCGGAACCGGTGAAGGCGCGCAGTCGTGCGCGTCGCCAATTGTGCGTACCTTATCCGAGAGGACCGTCATGAAGTACTTCGCTATCCCCCTAGCGGTGCTTGTGGCTTGTGGTTGCTGGAGCCAAGCGAAAGAAGCTTCGGCCGCCATCGAACTGAGCACGTTCGTCAATCAATCGTTTACCGGACCCGATCCGGTGCAGGTGCGCCTGCTGGGTGACAATGCGTCATCGGGCCAAGGCCAAACCTACGGCAACATCAGTGGCGGCGGAGAATTCCGCGTCGAGTCGTACAATAAGACGACGTCGGCTTGGGAATCCGTGATCTACACACCGGTCGATTCCACGCTGAACCAGACGAACGTGACCGGCTCGTTCATCTGGAAGACTTTCTGCATCGAGTACGGCGAGGCGTTGGTGATGGGCAAGACCTACAATGCCTCGATCGATGATGCGGCCTACTACGGCAAGAATCTTCGACCCGGTAGCACTTCGCCCGAACCATTGTTGGATGCGACCAAGCTGCTGTATGGCCTGTATGTCGAAGGTCGGCTCGACGACGCGGTGGTCGGCTTCAATTACTTCGACGAGACATGGGCGGACGCCCTGCAGCAGACCTTGTGGAACTTCGAGGACACGACTTCGTTTGCTGGCAATCAGGTTGCCGCTCTGACTGATTTCGCGGTCGCCAACGCCGCCAACTTGGCCAACTTTGGCCTGCAAGGCGAGATCAAGGTGTTGAATCTGTGGGATGGCGAACTGTACACGACTTCGACGTCGGCTCAAAGCCAACTGGCCTATGTGCCTAGCTCGACGCCTCCTGGCGATCCGCCTCCCGCCGTGCCCGAGCCCGCGACCCTGGCTGTTTGGTCGGTGTTGGCGGGAATTGGCATGGTTGTGTCTCGTCGCCGACGAGCCATGGTTGAGTAGTTCCGTTTTCTGCCCTCAGGCAGTTTTCTGGGGGCTCCGCGAGGAACAACAATCTCCTTAGAATGAGCGGCCGCGTAACTCGCCCACGAGTTCCGCGGCCGTTTTTCGTTTCCTACTTCGCCTCGTTCGTCCCCAACATTTCGAGGAACTGTATGCAGGTTGTATCCACCGACCTTCCCGCTTCGCAACTTGACGCCGATGCCGTCGTCGTGCCTGTTTTCGCGGATCAACCCTTCTCGGGCGCGACCGCGGAGATCGATCGCGCCACCGGCGGCGCGCTCACTCGCCTACGCGACGCACGCGAACTGACGGGCAAGGTGTTGGAACTTACGGCCGTGTTGGCGCCTGCGGGAGTGAAGGCGCCTCAAGTCCTGGTGATTGGGCTGGGCGACCCAGCGAAAGTCGATCGCGGCGTGGCGTTTCGAGCTGCGTCGGCGGCCGCAAAACAATTGGCGGGAAAATCGCGAAGACGCGTGGGGTTCTATTTGAGTGAAGGGCTGCGAGCCGACATCGTGGAGAGTGCGATCTGCGGCGCGATGTCGGGTTGTCAGGGGCAGGATCTTTATCGAGCTGAGAAGAAGAGACATCCGTTCGGCGAGTTAGTTTGGAGCGGCGCAGACGACGCGACTTTGCACTCGGGGCGAGTGATCGGCGAGAGTATCCTGCTGACTCGACGCTTGGTGAACGAGCCGCCCAACGAGATGTACCCAGAGGCGTTTGCGGTGGTGGCCGCGCGCGTGGCTGAAGAGTGTCAGCTAGAGAGCGAGATCTGGGACCGAGAACGCCTGGCGGCCGAACGCTGCGCGGCGCTGTTGGCGGTCGGCCGCGCTTCCTCGCGCCCCCCTCGGCTCGTCATTCTCAAGTACCAAGGCGCGGCTTCCTCGGACGCCCCTTGGCTCGCCCTGGTAGGCAAAGGGGTCACATTCGACTCGGGCGGTTTGTCGCTCAAGCCCTCCGACAGCATGAAGACGATGAAGTGCGACATGGCAGGCGCCGCGACGGTCCTCGGGGCGATTCGAGCGATCGCTCGGCTGAAACTGCCTGTCAACGTGATTGCGCTGTGCGGGCTCGTTGAGAATATGATCGGCGGCGATGCCTACAAATTGGGTGATGTCATCAAGGCTCGTAATGGTCGAACGATCGAAATCCTGAACACCGACGCGGAGGGGCGAGTGGTTTTGGCCGACGTGTTGGATGTGGCTGTCGAACGAGGCGCTTCCCAGATCGTCGATCTGGCGACTTTGACCGGTGCGTGCGTCGTTGCACTGGGGACGGATGTCGCCGGCGCCATGGCGAACGACCAGTCGTGGTGCGACGCCGTGCTGACGGCCGCTCGCACCTGCGGCGAGCCTCTTTGGCAATTGCCGATGTGGCCGGAATACAATGAGCACATCAAGAGTGAAGTCGCGGACATTCGCAACATCGGCGATGGCCGTTGGGGCGGAGCGATTGCCGGCGCCAAGTTCTTGGAAGAGTTCGTGGCGGGAAAGCCTTGGACCCACTTAGATATCGCGGGCCCCGCGTTTTTTGACGCTCCCAAGCCTTGGTTGGATGCGGGCGCCAGCGGACTTTTTGTGCGAACGCTGGTCGAGATTGCTCGCAACGAGTGAGCGCCTTCGTCCCGCCGCTTAACCTCTATGAGGCTCGCGACTTTTGACAAGCCACCCCGAAAAGGGGAGAATGAAATCCAGGTTTTGCCACGATTCGTGGCAAGATTGGGGAGGCTGGTCCGAATACCCAGCCAAAATGGGCGCGAATTCTCGCGGCCAAAACTTGAGGAATCGTCGCAATGTGGACCGTCTTCTTGATTTGCGCGGTCGTTGGTGGATCAGTCCTGCTGTGCCAAGTGGTGCTCAGCATGGTTGGGCTCGGAGGCCACGAAGTCGACATTTCGCACGGCGATGTGACCGACATCCATCTGGATGTCCCCGGTGATCATGGGCTGGATGTGCATGGGGGAACTGGGGTTGAGGAAGGGCACGACGCCGGGGGACACCATGGGTCGACATGGCTTTTCGGAGTCATTTCCTTACGAACCATGGTGGCCGCCTGCACCTTTTTCGGTTTGACTGGCCTGACCTCGATGTCGGCCGAACTGCCAATGGGAACTACGTTGTTCATCGCGATCTCGAGTGGGTTGATCGCGATGTTCGTGGTGCACGGGGTGATGCGGATGTTCTTCAAGTTGTCCGAGGACGGCACAGTCCGCTTAACCCGTGCGATCGGGCGTGAGGGGAAGGTTTACATCCCCGTACCCGCCGGAAACTCAGGCCGAGGAAAAGTGCAATTGAAGGTGCAAGACCGGTTGGTCGAATACGCAGCCTTTACCCGAGCCGAAAAGTCGCTCGGAACAGGTGCTAGAGTTCTCGTGGTGGCCATACACGGGGGAGACACGCTGGAAGTGCGTCCCCTCGAATCGGAACCGGTTGCCTCATAACCGGGGTCTGGCCCTTTACCGCCGCTGCCGTCGATCTCAACGAGTCGACGGTCGCGGACGTGGTCCCTGACAGATGTGCCCCCGGAGGGTTTGCGAGCCAGCGTGCGCGCAGACCGCCCGGTTGAGTGTTGCTACGTCTTTTCGACTCCCTATTCAGGAATCGTGACATGCAGTTGCCTGTGCTCTACGCCGATGTGACGCCCATCTTGATGGCCCTGACCGGCCTGGCGGTCGTGCTGATTTTCTTCATGTTCGTGGTGTTGCTGATCAAGCAGTTCAAACGCTGCCCCAGCAACCGCGTGCTCGTGATCTACGGAAAAACTGGCAAAGCTGGCAGCGCCGCGAAAACCATCCACGGTGGCGCGGCGTTCGTCGTGCCGCTGATTCAGGACTACGCCTATCTCAGTCTCGAACCGATTCAAATTGAAGTTCCTCTCCGCGGCGCTCTGTCGGCGGAGAATATCCGTGTGAGCGTGCCGAGCGTGTTTACGGTCGCGATCGACACCACGCCCGCCGTGATGCAAAACGCCGCGGTCCGCTTGCTCGGCCTCTCGGTCGGGGAAATCCGTAAGCAAGCCGAAGAAATCATCTTCGGTCAATTGCGACAAGTGATCGCTTCGATGCACATCGAAGAGATCAATCGCGACCGTGATAAATTCTTGTCGCACATTCAGAATTCGCTCGAGCCGGAACTCAGCAAGATTGGTCTGCAACTGATCAACGTCAATATTACCGACATCACCGACGAGTCGGGGTATATCGACGCGATTGGTCAGAAGGCTGCCTCGGAAGCCATCCAGAAGGCGCGTGGCGATGTCGCCGACAACGTGCGAATGGGTGAAACTCGAGTTGCCTCGGCCGACCGCGATAAGGCGATCCAGGTCGCGGAAGCTCGAAAAGAGCAGGCGATCGGAACACGTGCCGCCGAACGCCAACAGGCGGTCAGCATCGCGTCGTTGGAGAAGGAACAAGTCGTCGGTGAGAAAGAAGCGGCCTTCGAACGCGAAACGCAAGTGAAGCAGGCCGAACAGCAAATGCGTATCCGCGTCGCGGAAGCGGACGCAGTCGCCATCGAGGGCGAAAACTTGTCGCAGGCCAAGATTGCGGCGTCGCAGGCCGAGTTGGCGGTGAAGCGAGCCGAAGCGTATCAAATCGGTGAGAGCAAGAAACGCGAAGCGGAGGCGGCCGTGTTGGAAGCACAAAACCGTGCCATGGCGAAAGCCGCGTCCGCTCAAGCGGAACGCGTGGAACAAGAACAACGAGCGGCGTTGGAAGCGCCCGCGAAAGCCCAGAAGGCCAAGCAAATCGTCGACGCGGAAGCCGCGGCCGAACGCCGACGACTCGAAGCCAAGGCCGAAGCCGATGCCATCTTCTTGCGATTGGATGCCGAGGCTCGTGGTAACTTCGAAATCCTCGCCAAGAAGGGCGAAGGTCTCAAGCAAATCGTGGAAGCGTGCGGTGGCTCGAAGGAAGCATTCCAACTCCTCATGCTCGAACACCTCGACAATCTGGCCGAAGCGTCCAGCCGCGCGATCTCGAACATCAAGTTCGACAAGATCGTCGTGTGGGATGGCGGCGGTCAAACGAGCGGTCGGGGAGCGGTCGGCGACTTTCTGAACGGCATGTCCAAGACGTTGCCACCTATGATGCAAGTCATGAAGGACATCGGCGGAGTGGAACTGCCCGAGGCGCTGATCAAGTTCGCGGAATCGCCCGCGCCGGACAGTGAGAACGCCACTCCTCCCGCCGCGAAGTCCTAGTATTCGCCGCGAATGGATTTAGCCACGGAAGTTCACTGAAGGGCACGGAAGTACGAATGGGTGAGGCGTGATGCGCGATTGGCCGCGTCCGCCTAAGAGGGGGTGAGCCGATTGTTTGCGAGGACATCGAACTGCTCCCTCTCTCCCTCTAGATTCGTGGCGTTCGTGCGATTCGTGGTCCACAACCAGCCGTGTCATCCGTGTGAGCCGTGGTTCGCTCCGACAAGGCCCTATTGGCGGTTTGCGACCGCCTCGACCATTAGTCGTTTCATCTCGCGGACCGCGGTTTCCAGCCCTGTGAAAATCGCGCGGCTGATGATTGCGTGACCGATATTCAACTCCCTCATCTCGGGAATCGTTGCGATTGGCGCCACGTTCAGGTAATTCAGCCCGTGACCCGCGTGCAGCGACATGCCGAGCTGGCGGATCAATTGCCCGCCGGCGACGAGCGCCGCGAGTTGCCGTTGACGCTCTTCCCCTTTCGCCAAGGCATATTGCCCCGTATGCAGTTCGACCGCCTGGACGCCGAGTTTCGCGCCCGCCTCGATCTGGGCCGGATCAGGGTCAAGAAACAAACTGACCACGATCCCCGCTGCTCGCAAGCGGTCGACGGCCTGCGCGATCGCGGCCTGGTGTCGAACGACATCGAGTCCGCCTTCGGTGGTGACCTCTTCTCGCCGCTCGGGGACCAGCGTGGCTTGGTCGGGCCGAACTTCGCACGCGATGCCCACGATCTCGGGGCTGGCCGCTAGCTCCAAGTTGAGTTTCACCGAGACTGTTTCGCGGAGCAGTCGCACATCGCGATCCTGGATGTGTCGCCGATCTTCCCGCAGGTGGACCGTGATGCCATCCGCGCCTCCCAGTTCCGCTTGAGCCGCGGCCCAAATGGGATCGGGTTCGTAGGTCCGGCGGGCTTGGCGCACCGTGGCGACGTGATCGATGTTTACGCCGAGTTCAATCATGGAGGTGATCGCGAGTCGAATGGGAAACGAAAGAAGGGTGAGCGACGCGGACAAAGATAACTCGTCCCCTCGCCTAAGCAACATCGATCCGCGCACCATGATTGTCGGCGGCGGTCAGCACGATGTCGAGCGGTTCAGGGAACTGCTCCGATAAGTCCTTAGCGAATTGTCTCGCGTTTGCTTCATTCGGCAAGACGGCGAATAGGGTCGGTCCCCAAGAACTTTGCCCGACGCCGCACACGCCGAGTCCGCGTATGCATTCAACGAGCGCGGTCAGCGTCGGTCCATGGAATGGGCCGCCTTGGACCGGCGCAAAGCAATTGCCCGCGATCCAGCCATACTCGAAAATCGACGTGCTGAACCGGTCAAAGTCAGCGGCTTTCGCCGCCGGGACGATTTCTTGTCGAGCCAATTCGAGTAGGCGATCGGTCGTCTCGCGCGGGACGGGAGGCAGGCGACCAAACGCCTTGATCTCTTCGCTCCCATGCAAGCCAGCGGGAGCCCGAGGCCGAACGAGCGCGAAACGCCAACTGTCGGGAATCGCGACTCGCTGCTCCAACGGCGACAAAGTCTCATGCGCGAACTTGCCCGGCTCGATGATTAGCCCTCCCAGGCAAAATCCATAAGCGCCGATCGCTGATCGCAAACCTCGCTTCACGCTCTGCGCCAGTTGCTCGACGTTGGGTACGGCGAAACCCGCGAGATGGTAGAGAGCAGCGGCGACCGACAGACCCAGTTGTGTGCCCGTTCCCAGCCCCACATGCGGGGCTGGCGCCTCGACGACTTGCCAGCGTATGGCGGGCAGCTCGGAGACTCGATTGTGAAGCAACCAACTTCGCTGAAAGTCGGCGATGCGGCGCATGACTTCCACCTGCGCTTCGGCATTCGTCTCCGAAGCGGATGCGATTTCGTCCGCCGCGGCGAACGACGGCAGACGTTCGGCCACGAGCTGCAAGCCAGGCCGTTCGACCATCACACCGATGCCGCCAAACTGACGCGCGTCTTGTCCCCACGAAAAGAGTCCGAAATGCAAGCGGCTCGATGCACGCACTTCCACTCGACGAATGGTCGTGCTTGCGCGGCTGTCGGCGGTTGGGGCGACCGAGAACGCTTGGTTCATGCGAGCCTCGCCCGAACGAACTCTTCCAGCACCGCGAAGCCTCGACGTTCTTGATCTCCCGCGGTTTTCTCCACAATGACCCGCAGACGATCGAATTCGCCCCGTAACGATTCGGCGGACAGCAGATGAACTCGAGTCGCGAAGATCGCGGCTTCCAAAACGGCATGCTTTGCTCGATTGAAACCAAGAAAGTCACGCACCCGTCCGGAAGAATGGATCGAGCACTCTAAACAGACACGCGGACCGGCGGCGTCGATCGACTCAACGCGAAACGCATACCAGCGACAGGTGTCGGCCAAACGAGGGACCGGAAACTGCTCAATCTCCGCCAACTCAGGCTGGCCAGCTAGTTGGTCGATCGCCGCTCGCGCCAAGAGTTCACAGTCGTCCGTGACGTGAAACACTCCCATCTTTTCGCGCAAGAGATTGGCGCACGTCGTCGCGGTGGGAAAGGGACGCAGGGTGAGCCGCTGCCACTCGCGCGATACGGACGGGCCCATCGGCGCGATGTTCACCGAACCGTCGGCATTTCGAGTCGTGACGATCCCTTCAACGATCATGGCCGTCCTGGGGCGGGACTCGCCGAGTCACTCGGCGAGTGGAACAAAGGTGGCTGGGCGGAGACAAAACGCGTTCCGTGATCGTAATCTAGTTGCCGTCAAAATGTCACGGGGCGGCCGCCCGGCCCCAATGCTCCCGATCCTAACGGAGCGTCGTTGGCGCCAGGGGCTTGCGTCGGGCATTCGTCGTTCCATGTCGGCAGCGTGGAGGGAACAGGCAGTTGAGCAATGCGGAGGAAGGCGGCTAGTAGAGAGAAACCGTGCTCGGTTAGCACCGATTCGGGGTGAAATTGCACCCCGTGGACAGGCCAAAGACGATGGCGTAGAGCCATCACGGCGCCGTCTTCGGTCCAGGCCAGAGGTTCGAGTTCCTCGGGGCAGGACGATGGCTCAACGACCAGCGAATGGTATCGACCCACACGCATTGGGCTTGGCAGGTCCGCGAAGAGTCCCGTTCCCTGATGGCGAACTAAACTGGCGCGACCATGAACCGGTTCGCGAGCGCGAACAATCTTTCCGCCAAAGGCCGCGGCGATCGTCTGATGTCCCAAGCAGACGCCCAAAATGGGCAACTCGCTGGCCAGTTGCCGCACGACTTCCAGCGAGATCCCCGCTTCCGCGGGTCCACAGGGGCCTGGCGAAATGACGACCGCGGCGGGGGGGCACGCGCGAATCTCGTCGATCGTCAATGCGTCGTTGCGGACGACGCGAGTCGGCTGGCCCAGCCGGCGAAAATACCTTGCCAAGTTATGGACAAAGCTGTCGTAGTTATCGATCAACAAGATCAAAGGAGTGATTCCCACGCTGCGGCTCAGGTCACTGATCGCTACTCGGCCAACGCCTTCAGCAGCCCTGCCGCTTTGTGCCAGGTCTCTTCATATTCGCGTCGCGGATCGGATTGAGCCACCACGCCTCCGCCCGCCGGCAACTGCCACCAACCACGGCCCGCGGTAATGGTTCGGATGAGGATACTCAAGTCCAGCGAGCCGTCAAATCCAAGATATCCCAGCGATCCACAATAAGGACCACGGGCGGTAGGCTCTAGTTCCGCAATGATCTCCATGGCGCGAACCTTGGGCGCCCCGGTGATCGATCCGCCGGGAAACGCATTCGCCAATAGATCAATGCCGGTGCAGCCCGGCTCAAGTTCTCCTTCGACAATCGACACCAGGTGCTGCACGTATTCATAGACCTCAAGTCCGCACAGTTTCGTCACTCGCAAACTCTCGGGGCGACAAACGGTCGACAGATCGTTGCGAAGTAAATCGACGATCATGATGTTCTCCGCACGATCCTTCTCGCTCGCCAAGAGCTCATCGCCCGTAAACAGATCGGCTTGGGGATTGGGGCTACGGCGACGAGTTCCCTTGATGGGACGCGCCTCGGCTCGCCCTCCCTGGACGCTCAAAAATCGTTCGGGCGAAGCACTCACCACTTGGAACTCCCCCGTGTCGAAATACCCGGCGAAGGGAGCTGCATTGCGTTGCCGCAACCGCCGGTAGAGCTGCACCGAGTCGGTGACGGCGGGATGTAACAAACGCTGAGATAGATTGACTTGGAAAACATCGCCCGCCCGGATGTACTCGACCGCTCGTTCCACGGCTCGCAAATAGTCTTGCTCCGAGAAGTTGCTCGTCAGGCCCGCTGCCTTCGCCGTCGGAAATTGCGGCGCCAGCTCCTCGGCCAAGATCCAACTTCGCGGCGCGACGCTGGGGCCGCGGACGCCGGACGCGACCTGGAGGGAAGAGCCCACTCGCGATGATCGCCAGACTTCCGCCTCGGATCGAGCCAGCCAGCGGCGAAATTCGCGAATTCGCGCTTGAGCCCGTTGTCGTCGCGACGACTCGTCCGCCGCGGGAAAACCGTGGGAGATGATCCAAGCTCGCCCGGTCGCGTGTTCAAACGCCAAGACAACGTCGTAAGCGCCCAGTGCCACGGCCGGAAACTGAAACTCATTGAACCGAGGTCGAGGAAGTCGTTCCAGCGACCGACCTAACTCGTAGGCGAAAACTCCCGCCCAACCGCCCTGGAAAGGCGGCAAGTGGCTTAGGGTCGCCGATCGCCAACGGTTGGCGAGTTCTCGGAGGATGGCCATCGATCGCGGTTCATCGGCGGGCAATTCGACGTAGTCAAAGGGGTCCGCGGTGACAAAAGAGAAACGCCCACGATCGCCGTCCCGCACCGCACTGTCGAGAAACAAGACATGTGGACGGTCGATCAGACGCAGCCATGCCTGTTCCGCGTCGAGTGGTTCGTCGAGCGGTTCGAAAAGGGGAGCAGGGAGTGAGTTCGAGTCGATCATCAATGTTGGTGACGCGGCAAGTCGCGATGTTCCAGCGAACAAGGCGAGTGTTGTCAGCGGAGTTTATGGATCGTTCGCAGCACGACCGCGATGCGAAGTCTCGGGAACCGTCAGAAAGCCCCAGCGTAACGCTTCATCCTGTCGGTATTCCTTGGATAAGGTGAGTGCCGTTGTCGCCTTAGCCAGTTCGTAGCCAAGGTAGAAGGCATGCGAAGCGTCGACATTGCGAGGTTGAGTGGCTAGTAGTTTTTGGAAGAGCCGGAAAGGGTCGGTGTCTTCGAGTCGAACGCCCGCGGCAATCAGATGCAATCGACCTTGTTCGGCGAAGAGCCGATAGTTTGAGTCGCGAATCTGTGACGCCAATTGATCCAAGAACTCCACTCCGAACTCGGCCACCGGCGGATCACGCAGCATGACCAATTCGGGGGCAAGGTGCTTGGGAGGCATGCGATGGCGCACCGCGAAATGGACAAGCCTGCGTGCCAGATCGCACTCGCGCACGCTCGACCTCGCCCAATTGATGACTTGCGTTGTGAGTACGCTCCGAATGCCAAGCTCCTGGCAAAAGCCCAACAGCAGAGTATTGAGGGCCGCTGAATCCGCATCGGTCAACTCGGTGATGTTGCCAATGCCCATGAGTATTTCGGCTTCTGGGTAGCGACGCCGCACCTCGAGGTAGCGACCGAGACTGGCGGCAAAACCGCAACCGAGAGGTTCCAGAATGGGGTCCAGCCGGCAACGAACTCCCCGTGCGCTCAGCCATTCGTAGTTTTCTGCGAGCGAGTCGAGGGAAGTGGTTTGGTCTGGGATCACGACTACTTCGGCTCCCCAGTCCGACGCCGCGTCTCGATTGCTGGAGTTGACGGAGAGGACAAGCTCGGCGCCAGCTTGGGTCGCTGCGGCGATCTCGGCAGGCGACAAACTGTCGATTGAAACTCGCAAGCCTTCCGCGCGTAACGCTCGCACGCAATCTCCCACGCCTGTCCATCCGCCGCCTGGCTCGCAGCCCACATCGATTAAGTCGGCGCCGTCGTCGGCCAGTTGACGAGCGATGCGGACGATCTCGGCGAGCGGGAGTCGCGGGGCGTGGTTGATCTCGGCCACGATCTGAATGTCGTGGGCGCCGTAGTCGCGACGGCTCTCGTCGTGGCGACCGAAGTACTTGGGGAGTTGACGCAGGTCTCGCGGGCCCCGCTCGATCGGAGTCGCTGTCGTGGCCTGGAGTTCAGACAGGTCCCCCGCGCAGTATCCCGGCAAAATGACTCGAGTTGCGGCGGCGGGGATACGCCAGTGGCGTCCCACCCAGCGGGGAGTCATGAGGGCCGCGACGGTGATCGGAAGCACATCAATCGAGAAGTCAAACTGCAGTTCGAGCGCGAGTCGCTCGACCTGCGTTCGCAACGCCGGCTCGGCTAACCGCCCCGTGACAAAGTGGATGTGTTCCCGATTCATGGGGACATGGTATCATCGAGACCTATGTGGGAGCACCCCGTCGCCCTGGTAACCGGTTCTTCGCGCGGCATTGGCCGGGCGATTGTCGAGGAGCTTGCGCGCCGCGGACATGCGGTGGTCGTGAATTACGTGAGGGGGGAAGCGGCTGCCCAGGAGGTGGTTGCGGCCGTCCAACAGCGGGGAGGGCAGGCGATCGCCGTCCGCGGAGACGTCGCGGTTGCCGCCGACCGCCACGGGTTGGTGCAAGCATGTCTGAACCAATGGGGACGATTGGACGTCTTGGTGAATAACGCGGGTATCACTTCTCCGGGTCGGCGGGACGTTTTGGAAGCGACGGAAGAGGCTTGGGATCAAGTCTTTTCGACCAACCTGAAGGGGCCATTTTTTCTCGCTCAAGCAGCCGCTCGACACATGGTGCGACAGATTCAATCCGGCGAAATCGCTCGCGGATTTATCGTCAACGTGTCGTCGATCTCCGCTTTCGCCGTCTCCACGAATCGCCCTGATTACTGTATCGCTAAAGCGGCCATGCAGATGATGACTTGGCTCTATGCTACTCGCTTGGCCGAAGAGTCGATACGAGTCTACGAAGTCTGTCCTGGAGTGATTGCCAGCGACATGACGGCCCCCGTGCAAGAGAAGTACGACCGATTGATCGCCGATGGCCTGTCGCCCATTCGCCGTTGGGGACAACCCGAGGATGTCGCGCGCGCGGTCGCCTCGTTGGTGAGCGGCGAGTTTGCATTTTCGACGGGTGAACGGATTCATGTGGACGGCGGCTACCATATCCGACGGCTTTGAAACGCCTCAACGTGAACTCGACGCCCTTAATGCGGTTACCTTCCCGAAGCTCGGGATTCGCCCAAACGCTCAACGCTTGGCCCTAATAGGAATGAACGAAGTCGCCGCTATTTTCCATGAATATCGCACTGCTAGGTTTCGATCCCGATCTTGAACGGGTGGCGGCTGCCGCCATAGCCGATAAACGCCACTCGGTGCAGGCGGCGTGCGTGCCCGAGCGGTGGCGCGATACGGTACGTCGCCTCGCGCCGCGTGCGACGGAGGTGCGGGATTGGGAGTCGCTGCTGGCGGCCGCCGATTTGGATGCCGTGCTCGTCGGGCGCGACCGACCCGGCGATGTCGAATCACTGAAGAAACTCGCCCAAACTGGCATCCCGCTCTTCATGATCCACCCCGTGGGCGACCCGCTCTTGGCGCTGGAACTGGAGATGATTCGGAGCGATGGCCAGGGGCCGTTAGTCGCCCATTATCCGGGTTGCCGGCATCCGGTCTGGGATCTGCTTCGTCATTGGATTCAGCAGGGAGAAACAGGACCGTTGGGGCGAGTCGAGCAGTTGGTGTTCGAACGCCAGATGAACTCGCGAGATCGAGCGGCGGTGACCTTTCAGTTGGCCCGCGACGCCGACATCATCCGGGTGCTGCTTGGGAACGTCAGCAAGATCAGTGCGATGGGCCCCTCGCCCGACGATACGTCCTGGGGCAATTTAGGAGTTCAACTCGCCGGAGACGCTCCAACGCTGGCTCGATGGTCGGTCGAACCGACCGAGGGCCCGCCGGCTGCGCGGCTGGTTGTCATCGGTTCCGCGGGCAAAGCGGTGGTGACGATGCCGGAGTCGCCGCGGGAGTGGGCGTTGCGAGTCAACGGCGACGTCGCGAGCGAACAGAAATGGCCCGACTGGAACGGGGAACTCGCCGCGCTCGCAGCCTTGGAGTCGGCTCGGGCTGGCGGCGTCTACGAACCAGAATGGCCAGGAATCTGTCGTGATCTTGAGGTGGCCGACACCGTCGAATTGAGTTTGCGACGAGGTCGGATGATTGAATTGCACCACGAGACAGTGACGGAGGAAGATACCTTCAAGGGAGTGATGGCCGCTCTCGGGTGTCTGTTGGTCATGGTCGTGCCGCTGGTCTTGATCGCCGCCGCCATTCTCGGCGGTCTGTTGGCTCGACCCAATCTCGACAACAACCTGAACGGTTTCGCGGCAGAATCGCCGGCAGCCGCGGGCGCATTGTCAAACTCCAAGGATCAGGTCGTCACTGGGAGCGATTCTTCGCCAAGCGACGACGGGAAGGCGGCCTCCGCTCGCTTGGTGATGAATGGCTCGACTGATTCCGCGCGGACTAGTGCATCTCGGCCGCTCTGGCCATACTTCTTGGTAGCCCCTTTATTGGTGTTTCTCGCCCTGCAATTGTTGCGCTTCGTGTTCGCGACAAAAAAGAGCAAGGCCCTGGGGCGAGTTGTCGTCCACTCTGAACGTACGACGGACTTCTAGTCCGTCGCTCCGGTCCACACCGCGGCTTGGCTGGCGGCGAGGGGCGCTTGCCAGCCACGCGGCTAACCGCTCACGAAGTGAGCGGGCTACCATCGTACGACGGACTTCTAGTCCGTCGCTCCGGTCCACACCGCGGCTTGGCTGGCGGCGAGGGGCGCTTGTCGGCCACGCGGCTAACCGCTCGCGAAGCGAGCGGGCTACTTCTGTACGACGGACTTCTAGTCCGTCGCTCAACTCCCGCCACGCCTTTCGCGGAAACTTGAGTGAATTCCCAAGGAATCTTGCCAAGGAAGACTCGCATGGGGGGGGCAAATCGCTCGGGATGCGGAAAGCCTTGGAAGAATAGGTAGACCTTGACGGGGGCGGGATAGGGCTTCAATCGGATTGGTGATGGGACCGATCTTTCTTTTCGTATCCGTCCAAATCCTCTGCCGTTGAGTGCTTCATGATCCAGGACGTGTGTCATCGGCGCAGTAAACTGGCTCTTTGGCTGCTGGTCGCCTGTTCGGGCGTTGCGGCATTGCTCGCAACGTTGCCAGGGGCAAGCGAGGCCTCCGAGTTACGCCGTACGCCTATTGTGAAAGCAGTCGCGGAGGCTCGACCGGCCGTGGTGAATATCCATGGCCGTAAGACGGTGCGCAGTGAAGACCCCCAGCGAACAGGCGAGAACTTTCGCCAAGTTAACGGCATGGGGACGGGCATCATCGTGGATGAACGCGGTTTCATTCTGACCAACCATCATGTGGTGGATAGCGTCAGTCGCATTCAAGTTACCACGCATGATCAACGAAGCTTTGTCGCTCGCCTGATCGCTTACGATTTCAAAACCGATCTGGCGGTGATCAAGATCGATTCGGATCAGCCTTTCCAGACGATTCGCGTGGGAACTTCCAGCGACCTGATGCCTGGCGAGACAGTGATCGCGGTCGGCAACGCGTTCGGCTACGAACATACGGTGACCAGCGGCATTATCAGCGCTCTGCATCGCACGGTGCAGGTGAGCGACGAACAAACTTATCGCGACGTGATTCAAACAAACGCGGACATTAACCCCGGCAATTCCGGCGGACCGCTGCTCAATATCGACGGCGACCTCATCGGCGTGAATGTGGCCGTGCGAGTGGGGGCTCAGGGAATCGCCTTTACGATCCCGGTCGACACGGCCATGGAAGTCGCGGCTCAGTTGATGAGCACCGAGCGAGTTGAGAAACTCTCCCACGGCTTGATTGGTAAGACCATTTGGCAAGCGGGGAATGCTCGCGCTGAATTCGTCGTGTCATCCCTTCGCGATGAGAGCATCGCGGCCGATGCGGGGTTGCAGCCAGGCGACGTTGTGATGGCGGTAGGCGACACTCGAGTGGAGCGAGCGCTCGACTTCGAGCGAGCGTTGATTGGTCGTCAAAGCGGCGAAGAACTGGCCGTCGAAGTGCGGCGAGGACAAGAGCGTGTTAAGTTGTCGATGAAGGTCGACCTCAACCGACGCGGCGGCGGCGGCCTGCAAGAGCGAGCTTGGGAACTGATTGGCGTGCGGCTGGAGCAATTGCCGCCCGATCGAGTGCAAAGTGTAAGCTCGCGTTACAACGGTGGTTTGAAAGTGACCGATGTGCGAGCCGACGGTCCGGCCGCCCGCCAGGGAATTCGTCGCGGCGACGTGCTGGTTGGCATGCACAAATGGGAAACCGTCACGCTCGATAACGTCAAATTTATTTTTGATAGCTCCGAGTTCGCGAAGTCGCAGCCCGTGAAGTTCTACATTCTGCGAGGCGGCGAAACGCTGTACGGTCATCTTCGAGTTTCAACGAATACGCGGTAATGGAAGCCGAACTGATTCGTTGGCTTCGGTCGAGAATTCCTGCTCATCCTCAGCTTTCCCTGGGGATTGGCAGTGACGCGGCGGTCGTCAGTCTTCCTAGCCAGCGGGCCGTGGTGACTACCGACGCGCTGATGGATGGCACCGACTTCTTGCTCTCGGAAGTTGATCCCGTGCGAGTGGGCCACAAAGCGTTGGCCGTTAATCTCAGCGACTTGGCCGCCATGGGGGCCAAGCCCGTCGCGGCACTGGTCGCACTCACTCTGCCCCGTGCCAACGCCCTGCCCCTTGCTCAGCGACTATACGAGGGGATTTTGCCGCTGGCGGAACGCTTTAAGGTCGCCATCGCGGGCGGCGATACGAATACCTGGGATGGGCCGCTTGTCATCTCAATTACCGCGATTGGCGAGCCGGTGGCTGAGCGAGTCTGGACTCGCGCAGGCGCTCGGCCCGGCGACCACATCGTCGTCACCGGCGAATTCGGTGGGAGTATTTTGAGCAAACATCTCGACTTCATCCCGCGAGTCGACACGGCGCTCCACATCGCGGCTCACTATCGAGTGCACGCGGCGACCGACGTCAGTGATGGTTTGTCACTGGATCTGAACCATATTCTGGAAGAAAGCAACTGTGGCGCCTTGTTGAACCTGGAACGAATTCCGATCGCGATGGCCGCCAGAGAAATGGCGGATCGCGAAAAGAACTCGCGCACTCCGCTTGACCGGGCGTTGGGGGACGGCGAGGATTTCGAACTTGTCATGATTCTCTCGGCGCCAGAAGCAGATCGACTATGCGAAGATCCGGTGCTGCGAGGGGATGGAGAAGCGGCGGCGTCCGTAAGGATTATTGGTCGCATTACCGAGCGTCGCGGCCTATGGGGGAGAGTCGAAGAGGGAACGCCCGAGCCGCTTGTGCCACGTGGCTATGAACACTGAGTATGCACCACGATTTTGACGACGAACCGGTTTGGGAATGGACCTTTCGCGCTCGCGATGAGGAAGACACGCGACGTCTCGGGGCTGCGCTGGCCGAGGCGTTGCCTGATGGCGCTACCCTGGCTCTCTGTGGGACGCTCGGCGCCGGCAAGACTCGGCTCGTTCAAGCCATCACCGACGCATGTGGAATCCCTCGCGAACAGGTCGTCAGTCCCACGTTCATTCTGTGCCACGAATATCACGGGCGAAGGACGATCTATCACCTCGACGCCTATCGCTTACGAGATAGCGACGAGTTCTTGGCGTTGGGGGTCGAGGAGTTTCTGGCTGGCCCAGGCATTACCTTGATCGAATGGGCCGACCGAGTCGATGATGCACTGCCGCGCGAACGCTGGAAAGTCGACATCGTCGTGACCGGCGAAACCACTCGACGGTTCGACTTTTCCTGCCGCTCGGATCAAGATCGAGCGGCCTTCGAGTTGCTTGTTGCTCGCTGCGCCTAGTTGGAAAGCGTGATGTTCATATAGTCGTGGATCGCCGACCAACTAGATCTTCTTCTCGACCGCCAGTCCGTGGAAATAGTGTTGCACTTTGTCCTGGTTGGCCAACAGCCAGTCGATCGAAGGCTCGTGATTCATGGCTTTGCGAATCGCCTTGGCAGTCGCCTCGCGATTGGTTTGGAACAGAAGCTCCGCGTCGATATCCTCGTTGATCACCGAGGGGTCTAGCCAGACCGAGACGATGATGCCCAGGTCGTTGGCTTTCTTCTTGGGAATGTCGCCCGCGCGGACTGCGTCCAGCACGCCGTGAGCGATGGCGGCCTGCACGGTCCCCATCAGCAAATTGGTGTACCGTTCGTTGTTCACGGTCACTTTGCTGACCATCAGAGTGGTCGGCCGCACTTGCACGTCGCTATTGAGAATGGCGAAGACGCGAGTGTGTCCTTTCACCTGATCGCCCAGCAGGTTGGCGATCGCATAACCCACCGGCCCATCAAGCTCGCCGATCACAACCTCCGGTTCGGCCGCCGACCACGAAGGTTCGCCTTCCACGAGTGCCTCGCCGGTTCGCAAAACAATGCGCTCGTTGGCGGAGGTAGTGGGGCGGCTCTTTTTCGATGCGGACTTTTTCTTGGCCATTGG
Source organism: Pirellulales bacterium (assembly GCA_046349915.1). Classification (GTDB taxonomy): domain Bacteria; phylum Planctomycetota; class Planctomycetia; order Pirellulales; family Pirellulaceae; genus CAIXSC01. The sequence goes on from JAXMBL010000007.1 coordinate 499,810, forward strand.
AGGACTCCCAAGCGAGAAGGTGTGTATTTCGTGGCTGTAAGTCGTCTGACGAGGTCGAATCCCTGTGTCGCATCCTTGTCGAATCCAAACGACTACGAGTGGCGAACTGGGATCGAAGCGTAGTTTGATGAAACCCCTTTGTTCGTCAACCCCTCGCCGGTCGCGTTCTGGGATGGGGTGAGGATCTGACAGCACAGCGCGGGGAAGGGGGAAACGGGAAGCGACGGAGGCATAACACCAGGGGACTCGGGTGGCAGTTCGCAAAACGCTTGGTGTAAGATAAGTGGTTATGGATGTGACTTGAGGCGGTAGTTCGATCGCCGCTGCGAGAGGTTTGAAGCGAGGCAACGTCGAATGCGACTGACGACTATTCCGTGGAAACGCACCGCGAATAATCTATTGATGGCCGGGGTGATACTGGCGGGCGTGAGTGTTCTGCGCGCGGCCGATTTGCCAGCGCCCGCCGATCGCAAGGTGGATTTCACGCGGGACATCAAACCCCTCCTGGCGAAACACTGTTGGTCTTGTCATGGGACTGAGAAACAGGAGTCGGGACTGCGACTCGACCGTCGCGCTGCGTTGCTGGCGGGCGGAGACTCGGGGAAAGCAGTCGTTCCTGGCAAGAGCGCAGAAAGCCGCTTGATCCACTTGGTGGCGGCGACTGATCCCAAGAATGTCATGCCGCCCGACGGCGAGCCGCTGAAGCCCCTCGAAGTTGGTCTCCTGCGTGCGTGGATTGATCAGGGCTGCGATTGGCCCGCCGCCGACGAAACTCCCGAGTCGAAGAACGATCATTGGGCCTATCAGCCGCTGCGCGAGGCAATGCCGCCGCGGGTGAGGCGAATGGACTGGCCGGTCAATGCGATCGATCACTTTATCCTCGCGGAGTTAGAAAAGCGGGCGATCTCGCCTTCGCCCGAGGCGCCTCGTACCACACTGATTCGACGCCTTTCGCTCGACCTGACCGGGCTTCTGCCTCCGGTCGAGGAGGTTGAGGCGTTCGTTCAGGATGCCCGACCCAACGCGTACGAGCTGTTGGTGGACCGACTCTTGCAATCGCCTCATTTTGGCGAACGCTGGGGACGACATTGGCTCGATATGGCTCGTTACGCCGACTCGGATGGCTACGAGAAGGATAACGCTCGTCCCGATGCCTATCGTTGGCGAGATTGGGTGATCGACGCCTTCAACAACGATCTCCCGTTCGACCAATTCACGATCGAACAGTTGGCAGGCGACTTGTTGCCTGACGCCACGCCCATGCAAAAGCTGGCGACCGCATTTCATCGCCAGACCTTGACGAATACCGAGGGAGGGACCGATCAGGAGCAGTTTCGGGTAGAGGCGTGTTTTGATCGCACCGAAACTACGGGTTCCGTTTGGCTCGGGTTAACGGTGACCTGCGCCCGTTGCCACTCGCACAAGTACGAGGCGATCAGCCAGCGCGAGTACTATCAGTTGTTTGCGGTCTTCAACAACGGCGATGAGCAAACGACTGTCGTTCCCAAGTCGGTGGCGGAAGTGGAAGAGTATGGTCGAGCCAAGTCGGCTCACGATGCGCAACTCGCCGCACTCGACGCTAGAATCCAGACGGAGCAGGGAAAACTTGAACCGGCAATAGCTGCTTGGGAAGAACGCACTCAGAAGCAATTGGCGGCCGATCGAGCTCAACCTTTACGAACGCAGGCATTGGAAGTCGCAAGCTACTCCAGCGATGGCGGCGTGGAATTCGAGTCGCAAAAGGATGGTTCCGTACTCGTGAAGGGGCCGAATCCCGAACGAGTGGTCTATAAGGTTCAGGCGAAACTGCCGGCTCAACCAGGCGCCAGCGAGTGGACTTCCTTGCGTCTCGACGTACTGCCGGATCCGTCGCTGCCAGCCAAAGGACCGGGGCGAGTGGCTCATGGAAATTTTGTGCTCTCGGAGGTTACGTTGGAGGTCGCATCGCAGGCCGATTTCTCGGATGCGAAACGAGTGGAGTTTGCGGGAGCTCGCGCGGACTTCGAGCAGGCGGATCGACCTTGGAAGGCCACTGGCGTGATTGATGGCGACGATGCGACGGGTTGGGCGATCGCGCCTCAGTTTGGGAAGGAACACTGGATCTCGCTTGACCTCAAGGAAGCGCTGAAGGGGGACGTGAATCAGTTCGTACGGTTGCGACTGAGCCACCAGTATGGAAAGCAGCATGCGGTGGGGCGCTTCCGCGCGACCTTTCGATCGGGGCGAGAGCCGTCGCTGAATCTCCCAAAAGATGTCGTGAAAGCACTCGATACTCCGCATGAGAAGCGTGGCGAGAAGGAGCGAGCGGCGATTGTGGATCAGGTGAGCCTTGAGGTGTCGCCCGCGAAGGAGTTGATCGCCGAGCGTGAAGAGTTACGCAAGAAGGCGCTGGCGAAGCCCGAGTTAACGGTGCGAGTGCTTGCTCAAAGAACGCAGAACCCTCGCCAGACCTACGTGCTAAAGCGTGGCGAGTTTCTTGATCCCATCAAAGACTTGGAGGCAGCGCCGGGTGGGTTAGGCATTTTGCCACCTTTCAAGCCGCGAAACGAAGGCGCGTCCGCGGATCGACTCGATCTCGCTCGCTGGTTAGTCGCCCCTGAGAATCCACTGACTCCGCGAGTGGCGGCGAATCATGTCTGGCGTTTGCTGTTTGGCGCCGGTCTGGTTCGAACGCCCAACGACTTTGGAGTGCGCGGCGAACGGCCGACTCATCCCGAATTACTGGATTGGCTGGCGCGAGATTTTCAAGGAATCGGCTCTGCTCGACCTTGGTCGCGAAAGACGCTCATCAAGCGGATCGTCATGTCCTCCACGTATCGTCAGTCGTCGCGCCATCGCCCCGAATTGCGCGAGGTTGATCCTCAAAATTTGTTGTTGGCCCGACAGAATCGATTGCGAGTGGAAGCGGAAATCGTGCGCGACCTGAGTTTGGACGCGGCAGGATTGTTGTCTCGCAAAGTCGGCGGTCCGAGTGTGTTTCCGCCATTGCCTCCGGGCATTGCTGAATTGAGTTACGCGGGGAACTTCAAGTGGAACGTCTCTGGCGGATCGGACCGTCATCGTCGCGGTATGTACACCTTCTTCAAGCGTACGGCGCCTCACCCCAACCTCACGACCTTTGATTGTCCTGACGCGAACATCGCTTGCGTGGAACGAAAGGCCTCCAATACCCCGCTCCAAGCGTTGACGACTTTGAATAACGAGACCTTCGCCGAGGCGGCGAGGGCGTTAGCCAAGCGAGTGCTCGCTAACTCCAGCCAGGATGACGGGCTGAAACTGGTGGAGGCATTCAGGATTTGTTTGGCGCGTAATCCGTCCGATGCGGAAGCGGCCGAATTGAGGAATTTATTGACTGAATCTCGTGAGTGGTATGCGGCCCATCCCGATCAAGCCAAACTGCTGGTGAATGCCGACGCGGTCGCTCAGGTCCCGTTGGACGTGAATGCCGCTTGGATCACGACCGCTCGAGTCTTGCTGAATCTCGATGAGTTCATTACCCGCGAGTAACTTCGTAGGAACCTACCATGTTTCGCACGCAACAGTTCATTGATCAGGCTCGTCGAGAATTCCTCACGACATCCGCGAGCGGACTGGGAATGGCGGCGCTTGCCTCGTTGCTCAACCAAGACGGTTGGTTGACGCGACAGACCGCAAGTGCCGAGGAACCCGCGGCGTCGGGCGACATGCTGGCCGCGGCGAATCCGCTGGGGCCCAAGCCGCCTCATTTCGCTCCCAAGGCGAAGAACTGCATCTTTCTGTTTCAGGCTGGCGCGCCGTCGCATCTCGACCTGTTCGACCCCAAGCCCAAACTCAATGAGCTCGATGGGAAGCCACTGCCCAAGGAACTGCTCGAAAAAGTCCGCTTTGCGTTCATCAAGAAAGAGAGCGCGGTGTTGGTGGGATCTCCCCGCAAGTGGTCGAAGCACGGGGAGTGCGGCATGGACTTTTCTGATTTCCTGCCGAACCTGGCGACGTGCGCCGACGATATCCTGATGGTTCGTTCGCTGCACTCCGAGCAGTTCAATCATCATCCGGGTCAGTTGCTGTTGAGTTGTGGGCGGGCGACTTTCGGTTTGCCCACGATGGGGAGTTGGCTCACCTATGGATTAGGTTCCGAGTCCCGCAACTTGCCGGGATACGTCGTGCTGACCAGCGGACGCGGATCGAGTGGCGGGGCGTCGCTGTGGTCGAGTGGTTTTCTGCCCTCGCACTACGCAGGCGTTTTGTTCCGTAACGAAGGCGAGCCGGTATTGAATCTGGCGAATCCGCCGGGGCTGGGACCCGATCTCCAACGCCGCGGCCTTGACTCTCTCAAGAAGTTGAACGAGGGTCGGCTCGAAGCGATGGGCGATCCGGAGATTGCTAGTCGTATTGCGAGCTACGAGTTGGCTTTTCGCATGCAGTCGGCGGCGCCCGAGTTGATTGATTTGGCGGGCGAGTCACAGACGACGCTGGATTCTTATGGCGTGGGGCGGGCTCAGCATCCGCAAGCCACCGGGCGAGGGAATGTGGCCAATGCCCATTTGTCGTTCTCTCGTAATTGCCTGTTGGCTCGACGAATGGTCGAGCGTGGCGTGCGGTTCGTGAACATCATTTACGAGGCGTGGGACCAACACAGCAATCTGGAAGCCGATCTGCGCTACAACACGTGGGTGGTGGATCAGCCGATCGCGGCCTTGCTGAAAGATCTGAAGCAACGAGGTCTGCTGGACAGCACGCTGGTGGTGTGGGGCGCTGAGTTTGGACGGACTCCCTTGGGCGAGAATCGCAACGGACGCGAGGCGAACACGGGCCGAGACCACCATCCTTTTTCGTTCACGTTGTGGATGGCGGGCGGCGGCATCAAGGGAGGTCAAGTGTACGGCGCCTCGGACGAGATTGGCTGGGGAGTGGCGAAGGATCCGGTGCACATCAACGATTTCCACGCGACGATGTTGCATCTATTTGGGTTGGATCATCTCAAGTTGACTCATCGCTACCAAGGCCGCGATTTCCGCCTGACCGACGTCGCGGGCCAAGTAGTAAAACCCTGGTTGGCCTAATCCTGTAGCGGAATTCGCAAGAATTCCGATCGTCGCCCCACGAACCAGCGTCACCCCCACGAGCCCGCGTCGCGCAGCCGTCCTCGTAGCGGAATTCGCAAGAATTCCGACCTTCGCCCCACGAACCGGCATCACCCCCACGAGCCCACGTCGCGCAGCCGTCCTTGTAGCGGAATTCGCAAGAATTCCGACCGTCGCCCCACGAACCAGCGCCACCCCCACGAGCCCACGTCGCGCAGCCATTCCTGTAGCCAGAATCGCACAGCCCTCGCAAGAATTCCGACCGTCGCCCCACGAACCAGCGTCACCCCACGAGCCCACGTCGCGCAGCCGTCCTGTAGCGGAATTCGCAAGAATTCCGATCGTCGCCCCACGAACCGGCATCACCCCCACGAGCCCACGTCGCGCAGCCCTCCTTGTAGCGGAATTCGCAAGAATTCCGATCGTCGCCCCACGAATCACCAGCGTCACCCCCACGAGCCCGCGTCGCGCCAGCGTCATCCTCGTAGCGGAATTCGCAAGAATTCCGACCGTCGACCCGCGAACCGTCGCCACCCTCAAGAGCCCACGTCGCGCAGCCATTCCTGTAGCGGAATTCGCAAGAATTCCGACCTTCGCCCCACGAACCGGCATCATCCCCACGAGCCCAATCCTTGTAGCGGAATTCGCAAGAATTCCGATCGTCGCCCCACGAACCGGCATCACCCCCACGAGCCCGCGTCGCGCACCATTCCTGTAGCGGAATTCGCAAGAATTCCGACCGTCGCCCCACGAACCGGCATCATCCCCACGAGCCCACGTCGCGCAGCCATTCCTGTAGCGGAATTCGCAAGAATTCCGATCGTCGCCCCACGAACCGGCATCACCCCCACGAGCCCACGTCGCGCAGCGTAGCGGAATTCGCAAGAATTCCGATCGTCGCCCCAGGAACCAGCGTCACCCCCACGAGCCCGCGTCGCGCAGCCCTCCTTGTAGCGGAATTCGCAAGAATTCCGACCGTCGACCCGCGAACCGTCGCCACCCTCAAGAGCCCACGTCGCGCAGCCATTCCTGTAGCGGAATTCGCAAGAATTCCGACCGTCGCCCCACGAACCGCGTCACCCCCACGAGCCCGCGTCGCGCAGCCGTCCTTGTAGCGGAATTCGCAAGAATTCCGACCTTCGCCCCAGGAACCAGCGTCACCCCCACGAGCCCGCGTCGCGCAGCCGTCCTTGTAGCGGAATTCGCAAGAATTCCGACCTTCGCCCCAGGAACCAGCGTCACCCCCACGAGCCCGCGTCGCGCAGCCGTCCTTGTAGCGGAATTCGCAAGAATTCCGACCGTAACCCGACGAATCCGCGCCACCACGCAGCGCGGCCAAGAACTTCGCGACCAGCGCGACTACCTTCGTTTCACAATCCCATCCGCCAACAACTCAAGCAACTCGTCGTTGATACCCGTTTCGTTGCCGCGAACCTTCGAGGAAGCAGCGCTCGCAGGCGTAGACGACGCACCCATTGGCATCACGAAAACAGGAAGATCTAGGCGTCGCTCGACCGCAGACGCCTCGTGTGCATCAGCGACTTCAATATCCAACGCAACGAGAGCCAAACTCTGTAAGGGCGGTGAAACAATCCAAGAACTCTCGGGCGTCAGAATTGTCGCTTCCTCGCCCTCCGAGGCCGGCAATTCGTTCAGAGCATTGATGACTAGCAACGCGTCGATCGGCGTGACCTGCGTATCTTGATTCACATCGATGAACGGAGGCGGAGTGGTTTGAGGGGTCGGGGCGGGGAGCACTCGCGCTCCGCGTTCATTCAGATCGGTGATTACTTCCAGGGCATCGAGCGGCGTCAGGTCGCCATCGCGGCTGACGTCGAGTGGATTGAGCACATTGCTCCACGGATAAACCCAGTCTTCGACCGTTGCTGTCGCGGCGCCGCTTTGGTAACCATCGGCCGCGGCGCGAATGACGACAGTAGATGTGCCGTCGGCTTCACCATCATAGAAGGCGTTGAGAGGGAATGTGACGGACGATTGTTGAACAGGAATGACAATAGTAGCTGGCGGTGCTGCCTCAAGCGGATCGTCGCTGATCAGAGTTACGGTCAAAGGGGACGAAATATCCGAGTTACTGCGAGTGACGGTCGCCAGCACCGCGGCCCCCGTTTCGATCAGTGGCGTGTTGGGAATATCGATCTGCAGCGTCTCCCAATCGGTGACCAGGAAGAACGCGGTGGCGGTTTCGTAAGAGTCCGCGAGGGCTCGTAGAGTCGCCAATTGCACGCCGTCCAGCAGGTTATCGTCGACGCCTTGCACCAAGAATGTGGTAGACGCCGCACCCGCGGGAATGACGACGCTGGTCGGAATCTCGACTTCGGTCGAGTCCGAATTCGTGAGAGTGACGGTCAATGGCGAGGATTGATCGGTGTTGCTGCGAGTGACGGTGGCGGTGGCTTGTCCTCCGTTCTCGGAAGTGACGTTAGTGTCGAACGTCAGCGTGAGCGCCTCGGAGTCGGTCACGGTAAAGGTTGCCTCGCCAGCGACGTAACCAGCGGCGGTTGCCGAGATCGAGACGAGGATGGGACCGTCGAGTAGCGAGTCGTCGACGCCTGTGAGTGTGAAGCTGGCTGACGCTTGATTAGCCGCTATTGTCACTGTCGACGGCGCGGTTGCTTCGGAGGCATCGCCAACGACGAGTGAAATGTGCAGAGGCGCCGCTCGATCAGTGTTGCCGCGCGAAACGGTGGCGGTAGTCGTACCGCCTCGCTCCGACAATGTGGGGATGCTGATGGAGATGGTCAGAATCTCGTGGTCGCTGATCGAAAGCAACTGGCTAGAGCCGGCATATCCAACCGCGGTCGCGGTGATGAAGATGCTCTGAGTACCATCCAACAGGCTGTCATCTACTCCCGTCACGGTGAACTCGGCGGATGTCTCGCCCGCGAGAATGGTCACTGATGCGGGAACCGAGGCCTCGCCTGCGTCGGCGCTGGCCAGCGATACGATTAAAGGTTGTGAGAGATTTGAATTAGCTCGAGTGACGACGCCTCGAGTCGTGCCGCCGTTCTCGGCGATGCTGCTCGAATCGAACTGAAGCTGGAGCGTTTCGTGGTCTGTAACGGTGACGACGCGACTGGCGCCGGCATAGCCTTCGGCCGAGACTTGCAGGGTGACGTTTTGAGCTCCGTCCAGTAAGTTGTCGTCGACTGCATCAATGGGAAAGGTGACGGATGCTTGATTCGCGGGGATGACGACGGTGGTGGGCGTGGAGAGTTCGCTCGAGTCGGGATTCGTTACCGTGACAGTCAGTGGGGATGTGCGATCGGTGTTGGAGCGGGTGATGGTCGCCGTGGCGGCGGCTACGCCAGCATTTTCGGCCCAACTGGACGGCGACACAGTTATGGCAAGGGTCTCAACATCCGTGACGCTGAGCGCCGCTCCCACGGCGACATAGCCGCTGGCCGATGGCGTGATGGTTACCGCTTGAGTGCCGTCGAGCAACGTGTCGTCGATCGCGTCGATGTTGAACGTGATTGATGCCTGGTTAGCGGGGATCGTCACGGAAGCGGGGACGCGCGCCTCGCTCGTGTCACTGTTCGACAAAGTAACGACTAACGATAAGGCGCGGTCGGTGTTGCTGCGAGTGACCGTGGCGGTAGTGGCGGCGTTCCCCGCGTTCTCGGCGATCGAGGCGGTATTGATGGTTACGACAATCGTTTCGTGGTCGGTCACGGTCGCTTGGGCGGAGGCCGAGTTGTATCCAGCAGCCGTGGCGGTAAACGTGACAGTTTGCGATCCGTCGCGAAACGCGTCGTCGATGGCCGTAATCGCAAAGGTCGTTGACGATTGGTTGGCGGGAATCGTCACGGTGGTTGGCGCCGTCGCTTCGCTGGCATCACTGCTGGCGATGTTGACGATTAGCGGCAGGCTGATATCGGTGTTGTTGCGAGTGACCGTTGCGGTCGCGGCAGGGCTCGCGGCGTTCTCCGCAAAAGTGCCTTGATCGAGCGTAAGCGACAGCGTTTCCACGTCGGTGATTGAAATCGATGCCGACCCCGCGACGTAGCCGGCGGCGGTGGCGGTGATGGTGGCCGTTTGAGTTCCATCGAGCAGGGAGTCGTCGACGGCGGTGATCGAGATTGAAGCCGATGCTTGTCCCGCTGGGATGGTGAGAGTCGTCGGCACGGAGATTTCGGAGGCATCGCTGCCAGCGAGCGACACGATCAGGGCGGCGAAACGGTCGGTATTGTTGCGAGTGACCGTAACCGAGGCGGCCGAGACGCCGCCGTTTTCCGCGACGCTGCCTGGTGCGATCGCGACGGTGAGCGTTTCATGGTCTGTCACGACGAGCGAAGCCATCGCTGACTGGTATCCCGCGGCCGAGACCGTGAAACTTGCCGTTTGTTCGCCATCCAACAACGAGTCATCGATCGCTTGGATGTCGAACGTTGCGGACGCTTGATTCGCCAGGATGGTGACCGTCGCGGGCGCCGTGGCCTCGGACGAGTCGCTGCCGGCAATGGTGACGACGAGCGGCGCCGACAGGTCGGTGTTGCTGCGAGTAACGGTTGCCGTGGCGGCAGCGGCGCCTTGATTTTCGCCGATCGACGACTTGTTGAACGATAGCGAGAGCGTTTCGAAGTCGGTGACCTGGAGGTCGGCGAATCCCGCGGCAAAACCCGAGGCTGTCGCGGTGATTCGCACCGTCTGCGTGCCATCTAGCAGAAGGTCATCGACGGCGGTGATCGCGAAGGGTGCCGAGGTTTGGTTGGCGGGGATGGTAACGGTTGCGGCCGGTAGGGCTTCGGTCGAGTCAGAAGTGGAGAGTGTGACGAGCAGCGGCGCGGAAATGTCGGCCGATTTGCGGCGAGTGACTGTGCCTAGCGTGGCGTGGAACCCCGAGTTTTCGGCGATCGATGTGGGAGAAAGGACCACGTCGAGCACGGGGACGAGATCGATGGTCCACGGTTCGTAGCCAGTCACGCCATCGTCGGCGGTGAAGTACATCGTGCCATCAATGAATTTGAAATCGCTGGGGTCCGAGCCGAAAGGACCGGGACGAAGGTCGCCCACCAACACAGTCCCCGCGGCCGTGCCATTGGTCTTCCAAAGTTCGTAGCCCGCGACTCCATCATTGGCGGAGAAGTAGACCGAATCGTGAATTGCGGCCAAGTAAGCTGGCTCGGAACCGGTAACGCCAGGGAAAATCTCCTTCACCATGGTCGTGCCAGCGCTCGTGCCGTCAGAGATCCAGATCTCTCGGCCGCTGCCCGACGTTGCGGCAGTAAAGACAAGTTGATTGCCGAAGGCGGTCAGGTAGCGCGGCGAGGAACTTGTGGCGCCCGCGGCGATATCCTTAACCAAGACAGTGCCCGCCGCGGTGCCGTCGCTCCGCCAGAGTTCCTCGCCATTCACTCCGTCATCGGCGATGAAGTAGAGCAGGCCATTGACGAAGGCCCAGTTCATTCCCACTTGGTTTACGGCATTCTCAATCTGCGCGACGATCGAACCTGTGCCGCCCGCGCGAATATCCTTAACCAGCGTAGTGCCCGCGGTCGTGCCGTCCGTACGCCACAATTCAGTGCCGTTCGAACCATCGTCTGCGGCGAAGTACAGGAGATTCCCTGCTGGGGTCAAAAAGCCGGGACCGAATCCGCCGGTGCCGGGATAGATGTCCTTGACAAGAGCGGTTCCGTTGGCGGTTCCGTCGGACACCCAAAGCTCGGCGCCTACGGACGAGCTGGCGAAGAGGTACAGCTTGTTTCCCGCCACGGTCAAACGTCGAGGAAGCGAACTGGTTGATCCTGTGTTGATGTCCTTGACCAGCGTCGTGCCTGCGGCTGTGCCATCTGATTTCCAAAGTTCGATCCCCAACCAATTGCTGGCCGGGATCGATGCGCTGTCCCCACTCGCCGAAAAGTACACCGTATCGCCCAAGACGGCCAACGAACTCGGTGAACCCGACGCGGGACTGCCCGTGATCACACCTGTGCGAATGTCCTTGAGGAGACCTGTTCCAACGGTTGTCGCGTCACTCAGGTAGAGTTCACGTCCCGCAGACGAGGTGTTGCCCGCGTAGACGACGCCGCGGGATAGCGGTTGCAACTCATTCGGTCCCGTGGAACCTGAACCGGGGACTGAATCCGCCAGCAGAATGGTGCCTGCCGCGGTTCCGTCCGTACGCCACAGTTCGTGTCCCTGAGCGCCATTGCCCGAACTCGCGCTGAACAACGCTTGTCGCGAGTACTCAGTGAACTGAATCTTGTAGCCGAAGTCGACCCGAGTGCTATCGGTGGTGATCGTGTTGACGTCTTTGACGAGCGTGGTCCCTGCTGTGGAGCCATCGCTGCGCCACAATTCGACGCCGTGGATTCCATCGTCGACATCGAAGTAGACGTAATTGCCCAGACCGGCCATGGTGATCGTTTGGGCAATCACATTGGGGAACGGTTTTGCCAAACGTGTACCGGCGGCCGTGCCATCACTCACCCAAAGTTCGTCAAAATCGGTGTAGAAGACTTGGCTGCCTGCGCGGGTGAGTCGATTGGCTGAGTTGCTGCTCAGTTTGATCGTGCCCGCAGGCGTTCCGTTGGTGCGCCACAGTCCGGAATTTGTGCCGACATAAAGCACTCCGCCTGCATCCACTTGGTCGATTGGATTCAAGATGTTTCCCGAGGAATCCGCGACAACCGTGGTTCCAGCCGCGGTCCCATCACTTCGATAAAGCGAGATTCCGATGCGGAAGTAATAAATGTCTCCGCTTGCGATGCTATTGCTAGAAGGAGTCCCGCTGACTCCGGGATTAATGTCTTTCACCAATTGCGTTCCCGCAACCGAGCCATCGGTCGTCCACAGCTCTTTGCCCACCACGCCATCGGTGGCGAAGAAGAACAGCCGATTGCCAACAGCTTCCAGTGACGACGGTTGCGAGCCGGTGGCGCCTGGAATCAGATCGGCGACGACGCTGGTCCCGCCGGCGGTCCCGTCGCTCTTCCACAATTCGTAATCTCGATTAAGAGCTCGATACATGTCGGATGCGACGAAGTACAACGTGCCGTTCATCACGGTCAGTTCACGAGGATCAGATCCAAACGAGCCGGCTTCAATTTCCTTGACAAGAACCGTGCCAGCGGTTGTGCCGTCGCTTTTCCAGAGTTCCGTTCCTTGCGATCCATCGCTGGCCACGAAGAACAATGTGCCGTTAACGTTGGTCAACTCGCGGGGCGGAGGGAACGCATTGAAGTCGTGGACCTTCACCGTGCCAGCCGCTGTGCCGTCGGTCTTCCACAGATCGGCGTTGGCGACAAAGTAGGTGGTCGTCCCCACCTGAGTGAATTCGCCAATGGCTAGATTGGCGGATGGCGAGGAGAATTCCGCGAGCAGTTGCGAGCCAGCGGCCGTTCCGTCCGTCCTCCACACTTGCCGAATGTCTGTGTCGCAGCTCGACCGACAAACGCCCGGAAAAGCCGTAAAGTAGATCGAGCCGTTCGAACTTGCCAGCTCTTGCGGCGACGAGGGGCGAGTGTCCTGGTTGAGGTCCAGTAATCTCTCAGGAACCGCCGCCAGCATCTGACGACGTTCCAGCAGGTCGAAACCAAGCCGCCGATACCGAGTCGCCGCCCGCGAGGTACCTAGTGCCATGGAACTTGTCCGATCGGCAAGTTTGTTCGAAACCCGGAAATCCTGGACCCCTGAAGCTCAAAAACTCCGAAGCCCTGCCTCCAGTGTAACTCGGAGGCACAGAAGCCTCGTCAGATTTGCTCGATGTGGATGCCGCGGCGTCGGCGTTCCTTGCGACGCACGTCGTCGATCATCCCCGCGACTCGCTGGACATCGTCGATGCCCGGGAGGGTCAATTGGGGGTGAGTGCGGTCGCTGGACGAGAGGATGATGGTCCCAACGTTGAATGCTCGTTGGACCAAGCCCTGCCGGAAGGTGACGTCGTCGATGTCGATCACTTCAATGCGATCGGTGGTGCGCACCAGGATGCCCGACATGTGCATGAACCGCTGGTTCGTCAACTGGTACTGAACGCCGAGACGGCGGTACAGGTAGTAGCCGAAGGCATAAACCCACAGGATCACGATCAAGGACGAGACCACAACGGCGCCAATTCCGGTCACCGCCAACAAAAAGCCCGCGATGGCGAGCACGCCGGTCAGGGCGGCGCATAGGAGCCATGTTCCGACCATGGCCTTGGCGGAAAAGCCGCCTTCCCACAGCTTCTCTTCGACGTCGTTCTGTCCGCTGGCCTTGTCGGCCGCGGCCCGAATGCCCTGGGCGGCGGAGGTCGCCGTCGCCGTCCCCGTCCCGTTCATCGGGGCTCCACACTTGTGACAAAAGGCAGCATCGTCCGCTACGTCCGCACCGCAGGCCTGGCACTTCATCGATGGCGCTCCCCCGTTGAACTCCGCTTCATATTCATAATCGCACTTATTCGTACGAGAAGGCCGATTATAGGCACGACTCCCCCGCGAAAGGGAGGTCGTAAGGGACAGTTTTTCTCGCCTGCGGCTTTCTTAGGCGGCCATATCGGGTATCATGCTGGGCGGTGGCTAGGCCAAGGTGGGCCCGTTCCGGAGTCATGGCATGCGCTGTCCTTTCTGTCGAGTTGATCACGACCGAGTTACTGATTCTCGGACGTGCGAGGACGGGCAATTGATTCGTCGTCGTCGCGAGTGTTTGAAGTGCGGCAGACGCTTTACGACCTACGAACGCGTCGAGGAGATGTCGATCAAGGTCGTGAAGAAGGACGGTGTTCGCGAACCGTTTCAGCGACTAAAAATCCGCCAAGGCCTGCAAAAGGCCTGCTGGAAACGACCGGTCAAGGACGAACAAATTGACACGGTGGTCTCGGCGATCGAACGCGAGGTCTACAGCCAATTCGAGGACGAGGTCGACAGCCGCGCTCTGGGCGAGATCGTGATGGCTCATCTCGCGGGACTCGACCAAGTCGCCTACGTCCGTTTCGCCAGCGTCTATCGCGAGTTTAAGGATGTGCGTGACTTCGTAGGCGAATTGCAGCCCATCCTCCGCCAGTCGGAACAAACGCGACGCCAACTGAAACTCCCCAAGTAATTAGTAATTCCCAGCTAGAACCCCTCCCCCTGTACGACGGACTTCCAGTCCGTCGATTCTGATGTACAACGGACTTCTAGTCCGTCGAAGAATCGCTGGGCCCGTCGGTTTCCCGTTCTCCCGTTCTCATCGCATTTCTTCCGCAGCGTCGTTCCGTCGAGCGTCATGAGTCTGGTCCTTCTGAATTTCTCCCGTAGGCGGCCAGCGAAGAAGGCACCGAGTGCGCCTGTCGCCGCACGATTTTCGAAGGCATGGCGCAGGTTTCCACGAGTGCATAAACCGTGGGGCCAACTATTGCGAAGGTTATTGAGTCCGTGAGAAACGGAGTTGGGCTCTGCGGGGAAGCAACCTGACAAGGGATATCCCGGTCGACGGTGCGCCAAATGGTGTATACTGCCTCTGGTGGTTCAGCGCCGCCAGAGGCTCTTCTTCTCTCCGCACCTTTTGGACACCGGAGTTATGCCTCCAAAAATCCTGCGGCGATAGCCGCACCTAGCACCTCCTCGACAGCTACCCACAACAAACCGGAACGACCCAGAATAATCGGTTGCAGGAGAGCGGCGTAATGATGCGGTATCCAAATGGTCTGCCAACTGCCGCCGCCGGGTTGCCTTGATCGTTATTCGTCTGAGGTAACCTGTTCATGGCAATGAAGGACTGGTTTCGCCGCAAGCCCGCGCCAGAGAACGCTGGGAGGACGATCAAGGGCTAAAGGATCGTTGCACACGGCGCCGCGGGCCGCGCGGAATCGGATATCAAAGTCGTTCGCCGCGGCCCGGTGAGTGGAAGCGTTATCCGAATGAACCATGGGACTTGACGCTGTTCAACTCATAATGGACGTCGAAGACCACTTCGGCATCTCCATCCAGAATTCAGAGGCTGAGCGTTTACGCTCGGTCGGCGATCTCGTTGCCTTAGTTCAATCCCGAGTCAACGCCGCCCACGCTGCAACTTGTCCAACTTTGTCATCATTCCTTCTGCTGCGTTCGTGCGTCCGCGAAATCGCAAACGACGATAGACTCCGCGTTCGCACCAGCACGCGGGTCGTTGATGCGCTCTCGTCATCGGAACGCCAACGCCTTTGGAACCGTCTTCACGAGTTTCTTGGCGCCGCTCCGCCTCGTCTGCGACGCCCACGAGTGATGCGGAAGATTCTTTTGTTCCTCGTTCTCGCGTCCATCGTATCGGCTATGGCTTCCGCCGCGGCGATTGATTTGGCTGTCCTACCTTTGACATTGGCACTCACCGCGATTTTCACGATCGTTCTCCACTACGTTACTCTTCCATTTCGGATCGTTCCGCCCGATGGGCTCACGACCTTCGGCGCGATATCACAACGGATCGCGGGCGTGACCGTCGCCACCAAGCAATTGCATCTTCGGTCGCTTGAGGAGATACTTAATGAAGTAAAGCCAATCGTCGTTGATGCTCTTGGCGTGGACGCGTCTGAGGTTGTTCCAACCGCACGCTTCATCGAAGATCTTGGCATGGGCTGACTTCGGATAACCAGGCCGTGAACCGGCGCGGCCGATAGCATGGGTTGTGAAGTCAAAGTCGTTTGGCGGCAGCCGGGGGGGCTGGTTCAAGAAGCCCGTGGCGCACAACGTCGCGGACCTTCCCCGGTCGAGTGACGTTACCCTCCCGCGCGCTCGTTTGATTGAGTGCTGACAACGCACTCTCGCGCATCAATAGTCAGGCCCCTCGTGCTCCCAATGACCAATGACTCCCGCGGAGAACGCGGCGAGTCGCGCGGCCAGGCAAAACTGGCAACAGCGAAGAGAAAACGCTAGGATAACGTCCGCCGCTGAGCGGCTTACTTGAGCCATGCCTTGCACTTGGCGGTGGTTGGCGATTGTCTGCAATCAAGGTGAACTCGCGCCACCCGGTGATGGCGGTCGTTATACCACGGGAGACGAAGCTGTTTACTTGTCCTCCAATTTTCCGTAAAATACGGTCATGAGCCGAGCATACACGGACATCGTGGACTTGATTGCATCTGGGACAACTCCGCAGACCGTTGTATCGTTTTGCCCCTCACAGGAATCAAAAGACCGCGTGGCTGACTTGATCGCCCGTGAAAAGGCTTCCGAGCTTTCCGCGGAAGAACGCTCTGAGCTTGATCACTATTTGCAGATTGAGCACATTATGAGATTGGCAAAGGCCAAAGCTCGGAAACTCGTTTCCGAATGATGTCTTGCATTTCGTTTGATCTTCGCCGCTTGGTGATCGAACGCGCCGCAGGTAGATGCGAGTATTGCCGGATCAGATATTGGTTCGATTGCTAAGTCCACCGGTGAATACGTCCGATTTTATAACCCGCGAACTGATAATTGGTTCGAACACTTTCGATTCGTGAGCTTTGAGATCCTGCCGTTGACTCCAATTGGCGAAGCAACTTCCACGATCCTAAGGTTCAATGATCCTGATCGTATTCTTGAGCGCGAGGCAATCGGCGACGCGTAAATGCGGGATATCGTATGAAGGTATAGATTGTACGGCGACGGGACGAGACGACGTGGGCGCATGAACGACGCCTGTGAAGTCGTGAGGGGTAGGCTTAGCCACCATCGAGTTCCTTGTTCAAGAAGCCCGTGGCGATTCGCGGGACGTCTCTTTACCGATACCGCGTGGAATCACTGAGGTTGGTACGCGGGTTGTTTTGGGGAATTGCCTCCCTCCGTGTCGTCCTCTGGCGTTCGAGCGCGGCGGTCCATGCACTCGCTTGATGCTTCGCCGACGCCCGGAAGTTTCCGCCGAGAGTTGTTTCCGTAGGTTGATCGTTGTCGGTGCGATTGACTTCTGGCATGAAGAGAGCTGCTCGCCGCAGGTGTTGCCGTACGAAGCAGCCGACCTTCCCAGGTCGAGCGACGTGGTCTCTTCCACGCAATAGGCTCATGGAGTTCTGACAACGGACGGTCGCGCATCACAGGTCAGGACCCATGAGTTCCCAATGACGAATGACCAATGACGAATGACCAATGACCAATGACGCCCCTCGTTACTCCGCACTGACAAAGCACTTGACGTCGTTTTGCGCGGGCTAAACTGCTCGGGGCCGGCCGACGGACTGGAAGTCCGTCGTACGGTGGTAGCCCGCTCACTTCGTGAGCGGTAAGCCGCGTGGCCTGCAAGCGCCCTTCGCCGCCAGCCAAACCGCGTGGTGGGCCGGTTGATACGCGGAAGTCGCTGCTCGACGGACTGGAAGTCCGTCGTACGGTGGTAGCCCGCTCACTTCGTGAGCGGTAAGCCGCGTGGCCTGCGAGCGCCCTTCGCCGCCAGCCAAACCGCGTGGTGGGCCGATTGATACGCAGGAGTCGCTGCTCGACGGACTAGAAGTCCGTCATACGGTGGTAGCCCGCTCACTTCGTGAGCGGTGAGCCGCGTGGCCTGCGAGCGCCCTTCGCCGCTAGCCAAACCGCGTGGTGGGCCGATTGATACGCAGGAGTCGCTGCTCGACGGACTGGAAGTCCGTCGTACCACAGACAGAACCCCGACGGACTGGAAGTCCGTCGTACGGGGAAAAGTCGCGAGCCACGATTTTCCCCCCAGGGCACTCGCCGGGGCCGCTATACTGCATTGTCTCGCCCCAGTCATTGTGTTTTCTCGGACCTTAGGAACTGCGCGACAGCATGTCTGCTAAACCCACCAATCTGCGTGAGCTTCGCGATAGCGGTTGGATCTCGAAGACGGTCAAACAGGAACTCCACGATAACTTCTTGGCCGCCCTGGAACGTGGCGACGAGTTGTTTCCAGGAATCGTCGGCTACGAAGACACGGTCATCCCCGAAGTCAACATCGCGCTGCTCGCCGGGCACGACATGTTGTTCTTGGGGGAGAAAGGACAAGCGAAAAGCCGCCTGATGCGGACGCTGGCTCGTTTTCTGGACCCCGAGATTCCGTATCTCGATATACCGGACGCCCCGCTGCATGATGATCCGCTGAATCCCATCAGTCTCGCGGGTCGACGCTTTGTCGCCGAACATCGCGACGAAAATGTGCCGATTGGCTGGTGGGCTCGTGATCAGCGGTACGCCGAGCGGCTGGCGCCGGGGACAAAGTTCGCCGACATTATCGGCGAGATCGATCCCGCCAAGCTGGCTGGCGGCGTCAGCATGTCGGCCGAAGAGGCGCTCCATTTCGGCCTCATACCGCGAATGCATCGCGGCATCTTTGCTCTGAACGAGATTCCCGAATTGGACGAACTGGTCCAAGTGGGGCTGTTCAACATCTTGGAAGAACGAGATGTACAGATTCGCGGGTATCCGGTCCGGTTTGATATCGATGTCTTGCTGCTCTTCTCCGCGAATCCCTCGACGTTCAATCGCAGCGGAAAAGTGATTCCGCAATTGAAGGACCGAATCGGGTCGGTCATCCATACGCACTACCCGCGTGATCGCGAGCTAGGCATTCAGATTTTCCAGCAAGAATCGGAACTCGATCTGGGCGGTAAGTATCCCGTCGTGATTCCCCACTTCATGAACGAGATCATCGAACAGATCACCGTTCAGGCTCGCAAGTCGAAGTATGTCGATCACCAGTCGGGCGTCAGCGCTCGGTTCAGCATCGCCAACTATCGCACGATGGTGGCGAGTGCTCGTCAGCGATCGGTGGTTTTGGGCGAGCGACCGGCCGTGCCGCGGATTAGTGATCTGGGTCACTTGTACGCTTCTTCACTCGGTAAGCTCGAACTCGACCTGATGGGAAGTCACCAGATGAACGAGCGGCAAGTGTTGGATGCCGTGGTGGCCGAGGCGGTGCGAGTGGTGTTTGAAGAGTATGTGGATCGACATGGTCTCGATGAAATCGCGCAGATCTTCTCGCGCGGGGTGAAGATCGAGGTGGGGGATATGTTGCCTTCGGCGGCTTATGCTGAGCGGATTCAGCGAGTGCCGCCGGTGTGGGAGAAGGCGTTCGAGGTGAATGCGGCGACCGACCCGGCTGTGCGAGCGTCGTGCGTCGAATTCGTTTTGGCGGGGCTTTACGCGATGGACAAGATCTCACGCGGCACGCAACACGGACGCATCACTTACTCGATCGAATAGGAGATCGCCGTATGCCGGAATCGCCGGAATCGCCGGAATCGTCGAAAACGCCTGAACGTCGGCGACCCGTGGGCGGAGTCATTCACACGTATCAAAAGTTTGATCCGCGCGAGTTTCCCAGCCCGACGCAACCGCCGCCTGATTTGGTATCGCCCGCCTTCGAGCATCTCTTGCAGTACGGTTCCTACCGGCCATTGACCGAGGAGGAACTCGCTCGAGCCGTTCGGATCGACCCCAGCCAGATCGCGGGTCTCGGGCCGAGCCTCGACGCGCTGCTCGCTCTGTTGTTGGAACGCAAGCGTAAGATCCTGGAACGGTACGAACCACGCTCGGCGATTCGCGACGCGAAACGAGCGGTGGAAAAGACGAGTCGTGGCGTTCAAGTGCCTGATACGTTGCGCAAGGCGTTTCGGCGAGCGGTCGAGGAAGAACAGCTTCACGATCTGGAACGCATTTGGTACGCCTTGGGAGACGATCAGTCGCCCGCGGCCGGTCAGGTCGTGCGTTTGATCGAGTCATTGGGCGAGAAGTATCAGGTTGAGGAATTAGCGGCCAAGTATGAATTCACGGGGAACCAGGCGCTCACGGTCCCCCAGGCGCTCGACGTCAAACAGGAACTGGAGAAGATCGACAAACTGCTCAAGCAATTGGAAGAGGCTCGCAAGACGGCGCAAATCGCGATCGTCGACCTCGATCTGTTGTCGGAGTTCACCGAGCCGGGTGACATCACGCAGTTGGAAGAAATGCAGCGGATGGTCGAGAACTACGTGCGCGAGATGGCGGAGCGTCAAGGTTTGCAGCAGGACCGCGGCGGCGCCTTCCACGTGACTCCCCAAGCCTACCGAGTATTTCAAGGGAAGTTGCTTGAGCGGATCTTCAGCGACCTGCAAGCCGCTCGCTCGGGACGGCATCAAGGCGACATCGTCGGCGAAGGGGCGGTCGAGCTCCAACGAACTCGCCCCTACGAATTCGGCGATTCGCTGACGAACATGGATATTCCTCAATCGTTCGTGAATGCTCTCCTGCGCACGGGCGGCGAATTGCCGATTCGGTTGCGGTCCGAAGATATCGTCGTCCATCAGACTCGCAATACGCCCAAGTGCGCCACGGTGGTGGTGATGGACATGAGCGGGTCGATGCGGTACGACGGCCAGTACATCAACGTGAAGCGCATGGCCCTGGCGCTCGAGGGGCTGATCCGCAGCGAATACCCTGGGGACTTTCTTTCGTTCTTCGAGATGTACTCGTTCGCGAAAGCATGTCGTCCCGGCGAGATCGTGCAGTTGATGCCCAAGCCTGTCACGCTGTTCGATCCCGTGGTGCGGCTGAAGGTCGACATGAGTCGCGAAGAGGTGTCCGAGTCGCGCATTCCGCCGCACTTTACGAATCTTCAACACGCCTTGCGGCTCGCTCGACAGTCGTTGGCCACGCACGATACGCTGAATCGTCAGGTGATCGTCATTACCGACGGGTTGCCGACGGCGCACTTTGAAGGCTCTTGGCTCTATCTTCTCTACCCTCCTGATCCTCGGACCGAACGCGAGACGCTGCGAGAAGCTCAGTTGTGTCACAAACAGGGGATCACGATCAACTTGTTTCTTATTCCCAGTTGGTCGCAAAGCGAGGAGGATATTCGGTTCGCGTATCGGTTGGCCGAGGGCACGAAAGGTCGCGTGTTCTTTACCGCGGGCCGCGACTTGGATCGCTTCGTTGTTTGGGATTACATCAAACGAAAACGCGAGATCTTGGGTTGAGGCTCAGGACCGTAAAATCTGCGGGACGACATGTCCCGCCACGTCCGTCAAGCGATAGTCGCGGCCTGCATGGCGGTAGGTGAGTCGTTGGTGGTCGACTCCCAAGAGGTGAAGCAGAGTCGCTTGGAGATCATGCACATGGACCGGGTTTTCAGTCACATGGAATCCGAAATCGTCGGTGGCGCCATGGACATAGCCGGGGCGAATGCCGCCGCCCGCGAGCCAGATGCTGAAGGCGAATGGATGGTGATCGCGCCCTTCTTTGCCCGCCGTGGAACCGCGGCGGACCTCGCCCATCGGAGTGCGTCCAAACTCGCCCGCCCAGACGACCAATGTCTCGTCCAGTAGTCCTCGTCGCTTCAGGTCGGCCACCAGCGCCGCGGCCGGCTGATCGGTCATTTCACAGTTGTGTGCGAGACGAGCGTTAAGGTCGCCGTGATGGTCCCAACTGCTGTGAATCAAGTGTACGAAGCGTACGCCGCGTTCCACCATGCGGCGTGCGAGCAGACAATTCGTGCCAAAGAGGCGAGTTTTCTCGGCATCGACGCCATAGAGGGCTCGAGTTTCCGCGGACTCGTGCGAAATGTCGACCAACTCGGGCGCCGCGGTCTGCATGCGGAATGCCATCTCGTAAGCCGCGATCCGTGAGTCAATTTCGGAGTCGCCCGTTTGCTGTCGACGCATCTGATTCAGATCATTCAGCACTTGAAGTCGAACTCGCTGGGTGGCGGTCGAAATTCCTGGCGGACGATTGATGTGCAGGATGGGATCTCCGCTATTGCGAAACGACACTCCGCGATAACTCGATGGCATGAAGCCGCTGCCCCATAAGGAACTGCCTGCTCCTTCCAATCCATGGCCATCGTCGGACAGCATCACCAGATAGCCAGGCAGATTATCGCAAACACTGCCGAGTCCATAATTGACCCATGAGCCCATGGTCGGATTGCCAAACAGAGGCGTTCCACAGTGAAACAGCAACTGAGCCGGATCATGATTGCTTTGTTCGCAGCGCATCGAGCGGATCAGGCAGATGTCGTCCGCGATGCGAGCCGTGTGGGGCAGTAGCTCCGATAGCTCCATTCCACACTGACCATGACGAGCAAATTTGCGGGGGCTCGCCAACACCGTCTCGAGCACCCCGCCCGTCGCACTTTTCTTTGCTTGTACGAGCGATGCGGGCAATGGTTTCCCGTGAAGCTCGGACATCTTGGGTTTGGGGTCGTGCAAGTCAACCTGCGACGGGCCGCCCATCATGAACAAGAAAATGACACTCTTAGCCCGCGGGGCAAAATGAAGCCCGCGTCGGAGCGATTCGCTCACGGCCAGGGAACTCTTGTTGGAATCGCTCGCATTCGTCCCGTCGCCTGCCTGGCCGTCCGCGGCCAGCAGATGCCAAAGAGCGGCGACGCCCAATCCGTACGTGCTTCGCCGGAGCCAATCTCGTCGATCTCGCACGGCATCGTGACGGAGCGGTGGGATGTTCTGCATGACTAGGTCTCTTTCTGGCCGAGGATCTTAGCGACTGAGCGACCTTCACTCACGCGTGATGAACTCATCGAGATTCAGCAGAACGCTGGCGAGCGCCGCCCAGGCGGGCTCGACTTGCGACGGAAGCTGCTTGACCAACGGTTGAGCCGCCTCTTGGTCGGAGGCGAAGAGGCGGCGTTGCTCTTGGAGATATTCCTGCAGTCGCTTACTTTCCAAATCGGTGGGTGCGCGAGCGAGGACGAGTAAGAACCCGTGGTGGATGCGGTCCTGATCGCTTGAGCCTCCGTCACGAACCAAGACGGTCGCGAGTGCGCTTGCTGCATCGAGGAAAACTGGGTCATTCAATAGCTGTAGGGACTGGAGCGGTGTATTCGATCGTTCGCGCCGAGTGCAACTGCGGCTGGTGTCGGGCATATCGAAAGTTACGAACTGCGCGAACGGGCTAGTGCGCTGAATGAACGTGTAGAGACCGCGACGGTAGCGATCGCCGCCCGGACTTGGTTCCCAAAGATTGCGATAGGCTTCCTTCGAGACACTTTCGGGCTGTGGCGGCTTGACGCTCGGGCCGCCTAGCTTGCGGTCGAGTAAGCCGCTGGAGGCGAGCGCCGAGTCGCGAACCTGTTCCGCGGATAAGCGAATTCTCGCTTGACGCCCCAACCAACGATTGAGTGGATCGCGCACGGCCAGCTCAGGCCGAATCGCCGACGATTGTCGGTACGTCCGCGACAACACCAACTGTCGCAGCATCGCCTTAATGCTCCAATGTTGATGGACGAGTTCGCTGGCGAGCCAGTCGAGCAGTTCGGGATGAGTCGGTCGGTCGCCCCGTACGCCAAAATTGTCGCTGGTCGCCACTAGACCGCGGCCAAACAATTCTTGCCACAATCGATTCACCGCCACGCGAGCGGTGAGTGGGTGTTCGCCGGAGACTAGCCAGCGAGCGAGCGCTAAGCGATCGGGTTCTCCGGGAGAGTTGCAGGGAGGTAGTGCGGCCGGCGTCCCCGCGGTCACCGCATCGCCTCGACGCAAGTACTCGCCGCGGATGAACACATGCGTCGAGCGTCGAACGGGAGAAGACGCCATGCCTGGCGCTCGCGTCACGGGAGGCAACTGCTTACGGAGAGCGTCGAGTTGGTTGCGCAAAGCGTCGACCTTCAGCGCCTTGAACCGCTCCGTATACTCAGCCGGCGCGGACGCCAGAAAGTAGTCGAGCAGGCGATCTTGTTGGTCGGGACGCCGCCGCTCGCGCGGCGTTTTGATGATATTCAGGCCCTCCAGTTGGCCTTCGCCCAAGTTCTGGCCCCACTGCAATCCGAGAAGTTCCAGCGTCCGATCCCAAGCGAAGTCCTCGTTCGGGTGACTTTCGGTATGCAGTATTTTCTTCTCCCAGTCCGCCTGCAATTCCGCTAGCGAATCCGCCAAGGGAGCGATCAATGCTGCTCGTTTCCGCTGATAATCATCGCGAGCGGCCTCCCAGGCAATTCGTTCGTGGGGCAGGGGAGCGTCCAGGTTCTCTTCGTCGGCGTTGTTGAAGAATGCGTACAGTCCATAAAACTCGCGTTGAGTTAGCGCGTCGAACTTATGGTCGTGACATTGAGCGCAACCGGTGGTGAGTGCCAGCCAAGTCACTCCGAGTGTGACGGTGCGGTCGAGCACTTGGTTGACTCGATACTCCTCCAGATCCGCTCCTCCCTCGCGATTGCTCAATGTGTTTCGTAGAAACCCAGTTCCCATACGTTGTTGGACGGTCGCGCTGGGCAAGAGGTCTCCCGCCAACTGGTGGATCGTGAACTCGTCGAACGGCAGGTCTTCGTTGAAGGCTTCTACAACCCATTGACGATACCGCCAGGCGACGGGGCGCAGGAAGTCCTGGAGGTAGCCATCACTGTCGCCGTAATGGGCCAGATCGAGCCACCAACGCGCCCAGCGCTCGCCGAAGTGCGGCGAAGCCAAGAGACGATCGACCAGTCGCTCGTAGGCGTCCTCGCTGGTATCGGCAATAAATGCGTCGACATCTTCGGGAGTGGGTGGCAACCCGATGAGGTCGAGTGACAGACGTCGCACCAGCGTGTTGCGATGGGCCTCCTCCGCGGGCGTGAAACCTTCGCGTGCCAGGCGAGTGAAGACAAATCGGTCGACGGGATGGTCGGCGGTTGGTTGTGTGGGAAGGGGAGGACGAGTTGCTGGAACGAACGCCCAATGTGGTTCGTATTCGGCGCCCTCCTCGATCCACCGCTTTAGTGTGTCGCGCTGCGCCGACGTCAACGCATCGCCCGCTTCTGGCGGAGGCATACGAGTATTAGGATCGGTCGAGTTGATACGTCGCCAGATTTCGCTGTTCGCGAGATCACGGGGCACGATCGCACGTTGGCCCGAATCCAAGATTCCGACGGCTGCATCACGTTTATCGAGTCGTAGGCCGGCGGCTCGTTTGCCGCTGTCGACGCCGTGGCACGCGAGGCAATGATCGGCGAGCAAGGGCAGCACGTCGCGATTGAAGCGAAGTGGTTCAGGCGGGGCGGCGAACACGCAAGTAGACCCACCTGCGCACAACACTCCATAAAACAGCAAGAAATGAACGATCGAACGCCTTCTTATCCATGTCGTCGAAAATAGACGGAAGGAGAAGGGCATGCTTAACTCCGTGCCTTAAGGAAGCAACTCGTCGATCCTGCGAGTTCCACTGAAAGTCTCTAAACGCCAATGATAGCGACGATCTCCGAGCAACTCACTGGCCATCGACACATAGCGGCCCAATTGGGCTAAATCGGTTCGATTGGGGATCGTCTGAGACTTGCGAACTCCGTGGTTCGAGACGATCAGCACGTAATACTCGCCGCCCCTGGGCAAATTTACGCGAAATTCTCCGCCAGCATCCGTGCGGGTATAGGCGCCGCCTAGCACTTGTAAGCGTTCCATGGATGTGCTGCGAGCGTTGGGTGGTAAGTCGGTCGGACGGAGTCCCTCGTAGGGAATCTTCTCGTCGGCCGCGGGACGAGTTTTCGCGGGCAGAATCATGACCACCGCCCCTTCGTCGGGAAAACTCGTCCCGCCGCTGGTCGCATACATCACTCGGCCCGTCACCACCGCGGGCTGACTTGCCGCATCCTCGCTCGTTGGTCCAGTGCTCTGTCGACTCAACCGCCCCAATCCAAAACCAACTCCCAGCATGACGGCCAACAGCACGACCTGTGTCACAACAAGTCCATTGGCGAGTGGCTTTGACTCGCGGGACGCCGTGTTCGACGTGCGCGGGCGAGGTTCGGTATCGGCATACAACCAACCAATGTCGCCGTCTTCGAGCGAGGGAGTAGGGCTAGGTTCACGGGGTAGTGATTCGACGAGATTGCTCGAATCGGCCACCAGTTGTCCAGAAGACGAAGGTGAAGCAGACGACTTTGGCTTGGTGCTGTGACTCGACGTCCCTTCTGCGCCGCCGGGATCTGTTTTCCAGCGTGAAGGGGCCGCTGAAGTGGGAGGTTTGGGGGATGTCGTCGAGGGTGGTGTGGGCGTCTTGGGGCGTGATGCAGATGTCGACGGACTTGCTGTCGACGGACTTGCTGTCGACGGACTCGCCGTCGATGGACTCGCCGTCGATGGACTGCTCGAGGGCTCAGGCGCCGCCGGACTGTCTGAAGCCACTTTCTCGGCGACAATCGCGGATACGACATCGGGCTGTGATGCTTCCGGTAGCTTTGCGTCGGGCTTCGTGCTCGCTGTCTTCGCCGCGGCGGGAGTTGTGGGATCAGGGCGAGTGGCGACCGAGGGTGGGGCGATTGTCGGCGCTTTTTTCGGCGAAGTAGCTGGCGGGGCGGTGGTTGTGGGGGCGCCCACCACCACGACCGACTCGAAAATTACCTGATCTACCGCGAGTGGGTTCGTTCTTGGAGCGGCGGCAACGGGCGGAGGACCTGCCACCGGATTGGTTGACGCAGGAGCAATCGGCGGCACGACTGGCGGCGCAACACGCGGCGCCACAGGGGGCGGTGGTGGAGCGGGCGGACGAGCCTTTGGTTGAGGAGGAGGCGGGGGGGCTGGTGCTTGTGGCGGCGGCGAGGCCGTCGAGTCGGCGGGGCGAGGTGGAGGCGAGGGAGCGGCTGACTTGCCCCCGCCAGTCATTCCGACTTCGTCTCCCGCAGGCGATGGAATTCGCAAGACCTGGCGGCACTTGGGGCAACGAGCCGAGAGCCCGGCTTTTTCGTCGGGGACGCTGAGCTTTTGACCGCAATGTTGACAGGCAAACCGAATTGGCATCTTAGGTAGGTTCGGAGCGAGTGACGGCGTCAGGGACTTAAGAGTGGCTCAAGGGTGGACGATTCTGATCGGTTAATTCTGCTCGGTTAGCGGCAGTGGGACCTGGCTCGTCTACTGACCTATCCTCCGGCCGCGACTCGTTAGCGGCCTGTTCACGTTCCGATAGCGACAAAAAGCCGAGGGCGGATACCAACAACGTGCCGACAACGGCCATCAACAGCAGCAGGATGACGCCGGCGATTCGCAAGGCTCGAGTCGCGATGGCGTCCCCCAGCGTTTCCGCAAACAAAAAACCAGCCATCACCACGGAGAACGCCACGATAAGCGCCGGCAAGGCGAGAACAAGCGGGGTGAGCACTCGGCGCACTAACGTACTACGATCTTCCGCAGACAACTCCTCACCTCCCTCAAAAAGATAATGACCTTTACGGCAACAGACAGCTTAATTGGCAGAGGTGGGATCTCGCCAGTGTTCTTGCGAGGCGGACCAAAGCAAGAAGCTCCAGAGGTGGGGTGGCGCCTTCCAAGTACGACGGACTTCCAGTCCGTCGATCTGGCCCCGGTGACCCGTCCCGGCGTTCTAGGCTGCCATCGGTCGGCGACGGGACTTGGCTGACGGCGAAGGGCGCTCGTCGGCCACGCGGCTGTCCGCTCACAAAGTGAGCGGGCTACTCCGTACGACGGACTTCCAGTCCGTCGATCTGTTCCGATCCCAACGGTTGTCGCAATTTTGCGGTGCCCGAGAATCCATGCCAATCAACGTCAACAACTTGGGTCGTTTGTTGACGAAGCCGAGCGATCCGGCACAATGGAAGAGTTCCTCGAATCTCATCTTCCTCTTTCTGGAGTCGCCTGGCGATGGCTAATGCACCCGCTTTGCGCCAGACGCTAACCCTAGCTTGTGCGGTGTTTGTCGCGGTCGTGTGCGGGCCACTGCCTAGTGGACTCGCCGACACCGTGACTCTGCGCAATGGGATGCAGGTTCGCGGCAGCGTGGGAAAGATCGCATCGATCGGCAGTCCACTCTCCAGCAACTCGGACCCCACCGCGGCCACGCCCGTGGTTTTTGTCGACGACCAATTGCGGCGCACCTACTTCCCGGGCAAGCAAGTGCGGGCCGACGGCTATGTCGCCGAGAACCCGGTGGTCGAACGCATTCGGATCAATAAGCGGGTGGCTAACGGAACGAAGCGAGTGGGCGCGGTCGGTCCAGTCCTTAAGATCGCTCCGTTCGATCAATTCGGCAACCGCACCTACACGATGCAAACAGGGCAGGGGGCGCTGACGGTGATTCAGGGAATCACCGAGGTGACTCCTCTCTACACCAAGATCGAAGGGTTGCAGGTCGAGGGGGCGTTGATGTGGGACATGCGAGTCTCCACGAATTCGGTGCCTCGCGAAACCCTAAGCCAGGTCTTAAGGCGACAGATCGACGCCACGAATCCCGACCAGCGTCTACGCATCGTGCGACTCTTCACGCAAGCCGAACGCTACGAGGACGCTCGCCTGGAACTCGCGGAGATCATTCGTGACTTTCCTGGACTCGCCGATTTCAAGAAACAAGAACGCGAATTGCTGCAATTGAGTGCGGGCCGACTGCTTCAGGAAGCCGATCTGCGCCGGTCGGTGGGCCAACATCGTATCGCGATCGAACTCCTGAAGAACTTCCCCACGGAAGGAATCGCCGGCGAGACGCTGGTCAAGGTGCGCGAGACTTTGCAGGAGTACGATGATCGCTACAAGCAGGGACAGAAGGCGATCCAGACGCTGGAGGAACTTGCCAAGTCGCTCGAGGATGGCGTGAATCGCGAGCGGATCGCCAAACAGGTGCTCGAGATCAAAGGGGAAGTGAACTTCAACACCCTGGCTCGACTGGGAGACTTTCTGCGGTTGGCCGACGCGGACAATCTGTCGCGCGATCAGAAAATCTCGCTGGCGATCAGTGGTTGGATCCTGGGGCCTGGCGCCGGCTCGGACAATTTGTCCGTCTCCCTTTCGCTCGTTGAGGTGCGCGATCTGGTCGCGAAGTACTTGCGAGCCAAGAATCCCGGCGAAAGGGCCGAGATTCTGGATCAACTGACCAGCAAGGAAGGAGCGACTCCCGCGAATGTCGCCAAGTTGCTGACGCAGATGAAGCCGCCGCTCGAATTCAATCCCGAGGAGACTGAAGACGCAGAGATTCCCGGAATGCATCATCTGACAGCGACGGGTCTGCCAGGCGATTCGGACTTCGTTTACCACGTCCAGCTTCCACCCGAATACGATCCTTTACGCCGATACCCCTGCGTCGTCACGCTGGGAAATCCGAGTTTGGCGGCGCGCGACCAGATGCAGTGGTGGACGGGACGCTTTGATCCGAATCTGAAGATGCATTTGGGCCAGGCGGCTCGCCAAGGATACATCATCGTGGCGCCCGAATGGTCGGTCGAGAAACAGGTGCGCTACGAGTATTCAGCACGCGAGCACGCCGCCATTCTTTACTCGCTGCGCGACGCGTTGCGTCGTTTCTCGATCGACAGTGATCGCGTCTTTTTGAGCGGCCATTCGGCGGGCGGCGATGCAGCCTGGGATATCGCCTTCTCACATCCCGATTTGTGGGCTGGAGTCATTCCGGTGGTGGCGACGGCCGACAAGTATGTCTCGCGTTACTGGACGAATGGTCGGCGAGTGCCCATGTATTTCGTGGCGGGGGAACTCGATGGCGATCGGATGTCGCGCAATTCCGAACAGTTCGATCGCTACTTCAAGTTCGTCGGTTACGACGTCATGGTGACCGAGTACTTAGGGCGTGGGCATGAGCACTTTCAGGAAGATCAATTGCGAATCTTTGAATGGATGCGATTGCATCAACGAGACTTCTTCCCCAAGGAGTTTCAGTGTGTGTCGTTCCGTCCCTGGGATAATTTTTTTTGGTATGCCGAGTTTCGGGAGTTTCCACCCAAGACGATGGTGTTGCCCGCCGTGTGGCCGCCTCCTCGCAATTCCAATCCCGCTGGTTTCGGTGGCAAGATCACCGAGAACAACGGCGTGAACATCGACGTTGGCGGCGGCAAAGCTACCCTCTGGTTGTCGCCCGAGATGGTCGATTTCAGTCGACGGGTGCAAGTCAACGGCAAGGGGATGAACATCGCGCCGTCGCTCGAGACGTTGCTCGAGGATGTGCGTACTCGCGGTGATCGGCAACATCCCTTCTGGGCGAAGGTTTCGCTGTGATTTCCATGCTTGCGAATGCTCGCCTTAACCGCTTCCCGGCGACTGGCACGAAAAACGTGGCGGGTCGGCTGACGGTTCTTGTGGGGTTGATCGCAGGGCTCGCGGCGAGCCACGCGGAGGCGGAGTCGTATCGCGATCGCTTCGAGGAAAACAACTCATCGGCGAGACTCGCGTATCCTCTCGCACGTCGCTCCGATCAAGTCGACTGGTACCATGGGATCGCTGTGCCCGATCCCTATCGGTGGCTCGAGGATTCGCGGCTCCCTGAGACTCGCCAGTGGGTGACGGCTCAGAATCAATTGACGCGAAGTTTTCTGGAGCGAAACCCTCGTCGGTCGTGGATTCGGCAACGCATCGAAGAACTGTCGTCGTATGACCGAACGAGCATTCCCGCGGTGCGTGGCGGACGCTACTTCTTTCAGCGCAATGACAGTCAGGGGAGTCAGCCCAGGTTGCATGTCGCCGAGTCGCTACACGCCGCTTCACGTGTTTTGCTCGACCCCAATCGAATCGACGCCCAAGGGAGCGTCTTCCTTTCGGGCTGGCGGGTCAGTGGCGACGGCAGGCACCTGGCCTACGGGCTCGGTCGAGCGGGCTCGGATTGGCGGACGTTGCAAGTACGCGACGTCACGACCGGTCAAGACCTAGCGGATACGCTGCGGTGGGTGAAGTTCTCGGACATCGCCTGGGACGCTCAGGGACAGGGGTTTTTCTACAGCCGCTTTCCCGAGCCCCTCGCCGGCGCGGAACACACGGCGATCAATGATCGCCAACGGTTGTACTATCACCGCTTAGGCGAGCCGCAATCGTCGGATCGGCTGATCTACGAACGCCCCGATTTAACGGACTACTCGTACGACGCGGAAGTGACGGACGATGGACGGTATCTCGTGATTCGAGTCTGGCGCGGAGTGGACCGGGATCATCGCCTGCTGGTCAAGGATCTGAGCGTAACGAATTCGCCCGTGGTGGAATTGCTGGACGGCGTGCAGGCCCAGTTTCGCCTGATAGGCAGCGAAGGGACCGTTCTGTGGTTGTTGACCGATTACCAGGCGCCGCGGGGACGAGTGATTGCGGTGAATCTGGCGGAGAATGAGGCAAGCAGCAAGGCGTCGTCCAAGGCGACCGACGTGGAGTTGCAGCCACGGCAAGACGTCGAAAATGCCCGAGAGGCGGCTTTCACTACCGTCATCGCTCAGACGGAAGATGTACTCCAAGACGCCAATGTCATTGGCGACCTCATGGTTGCCAAGTATCTGCATAACGCCGAGCATCGAGTGCTGGTCTTTGATCTGGCCGGCAAACGAAAGTATGAACTCAAGTTTGCTCAAGCAGGCTCGATTGAGGGGTTCGCGGGTCGACGAGGAGATGCGGAATCGTTCTTTGCGTTCTCCAATTTCTTGCATCCTGCGATCATCTATCGCTTCGATGCCCGCACCGGTGAATGCTCGCCGTTTCATTCTCCGCGACTTCCGTATCGCGCGGACGATTATCAGATGAGTCGCCTGTTTTATGCGAGTCGCGATGGGACGCAAGTGCCGCTCCATATCGTAGCGAGACGCGATCTGCCGCTGGATGGCAACCGCCCGACGCTCCTGATCGGCTATGGCGGTTTCAACGTCAGTCTGACTCCCGCTTTCGCCATCACTAATCTGGTTTGGTTGGAAATGGGGGGAGTGCTCGCCATCGCCAATGTGCGTGGGGGCGGCGAGTATGGGCGGGAATGGCACGACGCTGGACGGCGGCAATTCAAACAGAATGGGATCGACGACTTTATCGCCGCCGCCGAGTGGCTGATCGAGAATCGCTATACAAATGCGGGGCGATTGGCAATTGCTGGGAGAAGCAACGGCGGGCTGCTCGTGGGCGCCGCGATGACGCAGCGTCCCGAGCTATTCGCCGCCGCCCTGCCGGGCGTCGGTGTGCTCGACATGCTGCGCTACCAGAAATTCACGATCGGACGGGCTTGGATCCCCGAGTATGGCGTCGCGGAAGATCCCGCGGATTTTCCGATTTTGCGAGCCTATTCACCTTTGCATAACGTGCGTCCGGGGCGAGAATATCCGGCGACGCTGATCTCGACGGCCGATCATGACGACCGAGTCGTGCCGGCTCATAGCTTCAAGTTCGCGGCCGAGTTGCAGGCGGCTCAGGTGCGGTTGCTAAGCGAGACGAATGGGGCCGCACAGGCTAGGCCGATCCTCCTGCGAGTAGATACGGGAGTTGGACATGGATCGGGCATGCCAGCGAACAAGCTGATCGAAGCGTCGACCGATACACTGTCGTTTTTATCCTCCACGCTCCACCTAGAACCCTGAGGCGGTCATGAGTTCCCCATTCGCTTGGATGAATCGTCGTCATTGGCTCCAAGCGGTGGGTGCGAGCATGATGGGCGCCAGTTTCTCCGGGTGGTTGCCGCGGATTGCTCAAGCTGCCGCGGACGATCCTCGTCGGCAGCGCCAGTGCATTGTGCTCTGGATGGCCGGCGGTCCCTCGCAACTCGATACCTTCGATCTCAAACCAGGACATGCCAACGGTGGACCCTTTAAGGAAATCGACACCGTTGCACCGGGTTTGCGATTCAGCGAGCACTTGCCGCGGCTGGCGAAGCAAGGCGATCGCCTGGCGGTTCTCCGCGGAGTCAGCACCAAAGAGGGAGACCATGGTCGCGGGACGTATCTAATGCATACCGGACGACCACCCCAGGGACCCATTCGCTATCCCGCGTTGGGTGCGTTCCTGGGTAAGGAATTGGCCGAGACCAAGCCGATGGGTGGCGGCGGCATTCCTAGCTACGTCAGCGTTTCTCCGTTTCGAGCGTTCAATCCGGCCGCTTTCAGTCCAGGGTTTCTCGGGCCGCGATACTCGCCCCTCACCGTCGGCGCACTCGATCAACCTCAAGCCACCGAAGGGCCCGACGACAAAGGTTACGCTCGGCTGCGAGTTGACGACTTGTCGCCGCCAAGTCTGGTTTCCGCCGATCGATTCCAGACTCGACTGGCCATGTGGCGCGAAATGCAAGACCGTTTTCTGACGTCTCGAGCTGCCGCGGGCGCCATCGCGCAAGACACGATGTACCGACACGCGATCGACTTGATGAGCCACGAGGTCGTCAAGGCGTTTGATCTCTCCGAAGAGAGTGACCAAACTCGCAATGCCTATGGCAAGGGGCGTTTCGGGCAAGGTTGCTTGCTCGCTCGTCGCTTGATTGAACGTGGAGTGCCGTTCGTTGAAGTGACGCTCGCCGCTTCCGCCGAGAACCAACTTGGCTGGGACACTCATACCAATAACTTTCCGGCCGTGCAGCAATTGTCCGGCGAACTCGATGCCGGTTGGTCCCAACTCATGTCCGACCTCGCGGACCGTGGACTCTTGGAAAACACGACGATCGCCTGGATGGGTGAGTTTGGTCGGACTCCGAAGATCAACAATTCCGCGGGCCGCGATCACTTCCCGGTCGCCTGGACTTGTGCGCTTGCAGGCGGCGGAATTCGCGGTGGAACCGTCCATGGCGCCACCAGCGACGATGGAACCGAGGTCAAGGATGGGAAGGTGGACGTCGGCGACATTCTCGCGACATTGTGCGCTGCGTTGGGCTTGAAGCCAGACAAGGAGAACATCTCCCAGGAGGGACGCCCCATTAAGTTGGCCGAAGGCAAAGTGATTCAAGAAGTGCTGTAACGATTGGGCGAGGGGCTCTGGTATGTGTTTGGGAGTGCCGGGTAAAGTCGTGCGGTGGTTAGTGCGGGAGACGCCGTTTGCGAGCGCGGAGGTCGAGTTCGATGGCGTTCGCCGCGCGTGCAATCTGGCCTGCGTGCCCGAGGCGGTTGAAGGGGACTATGTCATCGTCCATGCGGGGATTGCGATCAGCCGACTTGATGTCGCAGAAGCTCAACGGCTGCTAGAAGAATTGAAGGCGGCTGGCGAACCAAGCGATGAAGCTCAGGGTCCCGCGATCGACCCTCAGTGAAAACACTGAGACGTCTTTTGCGAATAATCACGGGCCGGGCAATCTGATCCGATTAGCGAAGATCAGTGAAAATTAGTGTTCCCTATCATTGTTCTCACACCGCGCGGTGGTTGAGCGTGCGCTACGTCGACGAATTTCGAAATCCCAAAGATGCCAGACGATTGGTCGAGTGCATACGTGCTCGAGTGACTCGGCCGCGGACCTTGATGGAAGTGTGCGGCGGGCAAACGCATAGTTTGTTGCGACACGGAATCGATGAAGAACTGCGAGGTTGTGTCGAGTTGATCCATGGTCCAGGGTGTCCGGTTTGCGTGACTCCCCAATGGGCGATTGACCATGCGATTGAGCTGGCGCAACAGCCTGGCGTGATCTTGACCAGCTTTGGGGATATGCTGCGCGTGCCCGGGTCGAGGATGAGTCTGCTCGCGGCACGCGCGGCAGGGGCTCAAGTACTGCCAGTCTATTCGCCGCTAGACGCTGTGGCGCTGGCGCGGAAGCGGCCAAGCGAGACGGTGGTGTTTTTCGCCGTCGGTTTCGAGACGACGGCGCCTGCCACGGCCCTGGCCGTACTGCAAGCCGATCAGTTGGGATTGAAGAACTTCTTGCTGTTGGTCTCCCATGTGCGAGTGCAACCCGCGATGGAGCTCTTGGCAAGCGACCCAGCATCGAGCGTCGAGGGGTTTCTCGCGGCCGGTCACGTTTGCACGGTGATGGGGTACGCCTCGTACGAGCCGTTTGTGGAGAAGTATCGCAAGCCAGTCGTGGTGACGGGATTTGAACCGACCGATCTGCTGGAGGGAATTCTGGACTGCGTCGATCAGTTGGAACGTGGAGATGCAGGTGTCCGCAATCGCTATGGGCGAGCGGTCCGACCCGAAGGCAATCTTGCGGCTCGCGAGTTGGTCGAACGAGTGTACGAACCGTGGGATCTCGAGTGGCGCGGCTTGGGGGTGATTCCGCAGGGAGGCTTTCGCCTGCGAGAACCTTGGCGGCGATTCGATGCCGCGGTTCGTTGGCCAAATGTCGCTGTCGACTTGCGTCGTGCCGATGACCCGAACTCAACCGAAGCGACCGAGGCATGTCCGGCCGGTGAAGTGCTCGCCGGTCGCCTCAAGCCGCCTGATTGTCCTCACTTTGGAAAGTCGTGCGTGCCCGAGTCGCCTTTAGGAGCGCCCATGGTTTCGGCCGAAGGCGCGTGTGCCGCTTACTACCGTTACGGTGCAGGGCAGACTCGATGAGTGAATTTGCATGTCCGTCGCCGGGCCGCGACGCCTCCGCCGCCATCACTCTTGCTCATGGTGAAGGAGGCCGACTCACGCGGCAGTTGGTGAAGCGTCGAGTGTTGTCGAAGTTGACGAGTCGACATCTGTCGCCGCTGGGCGATGCGGCGATCTTGCCGCCCTTGAATGGTGATCCCGTTTTTACCACCGATGGTTTCGTCGTTTCGCCCCTCTTCTTCCCCGGCGGCGACATTGGACGACTTGCCGTGTTTGGTTCCACCAACGACTTGGCTGTGTCGGGCGCTCGTCCGCGTTGGATCAGTCTAGCGCTTATCATCGAAGAGGGACTGGCCTGGGATACCTTAGATCGCGTGTTGGAGAGTGTTCGCCAAGCGGCTGAGGAAGTGGGCGTCGAAGTGGTGACGGGCGACACGAAGGTAGTGCCGCGTGGCGCCGCCGACCTGTTGTTCGTGACGACCACGGGGCTCGGCGAAAAACTCGCGCCGCCGCTCGTTGGCCCCAGCCATTTGTCGGTGGGCGATGTGTTGCTGGTCACTGGACCAATAGGCCGACATGGAATGGCGGTTCTCGCCGCTCGCGAACCGCTGGCAATCGAACCGTCGCCCAGCAGCGATTGCGCGTCGTTATGGCCGGCAGTAGAGTCGTTGTGGGCACGTCGAGTCATTCCGCGGGCTTTGCGAGACGCGACCCGGGGTGGAGTGGCCGCGGTGCTGCACGAATGGGCCGAGGCTTGCGGGCATGCTTTGATTGTGGATGAATCCGCGATCCTGATCACGCCCGAGGTGAGAGGCCTGAGCGAACTGTTGGGAATCGATCCGCTCCATGTGGCGAACGAAGGGACGATGGTCGTCGCGGTCGCCGAGGATCAAGTCGAATCAGCGCTGCAGGCCTTGCGAGCGGTCGATGTTTCCCAACACACCGCGGTCATCGGGCGAGTGGAACGACGAGTGGTTTCGCCTGTCATGGTGCGGCGTGCACTCGGCCGCCCACAGCCGCTCGACGAACCTCTGGGTGCTCCCTTG
The DNA here is from genome assembly GCA_046349915.1 of Pirellulales bacterium. GTDB lineage: Bacteria > Planctomycetota > Planctomycetia > Pirellulales > Pirellulaceae > CAIXSC01. The sequence continues at coordinate 535,899 of JAXMBL010000007.1, forward strand.
CCAAGGATCTGCTAACCCAGGATTTTTTCATCGCATTCCGAACGTTGTTCGCAAGTCGTTGTGCGTCTTCTCAAACCAGTTCGCGGATAGGTTCTCCCGCGGAAAGGATCGGAATGGGGCGACCGGCGTGGTCGGGGAATGACGTGCGACTGTCGACGCCCATCACGTGATACACGGTTGCCAAAATGTCGTGCGGCTCTAACGGACGATCGACTGGGTGCTCGGCGCGAGCATTGGTCTGTCCCACCACGAGCCCACCCTTCAATCCTCCACCCGCGAGCATCACCGAGATGGCGTCGCCCCAATGGTCGCGGCCCGGGATCGGGATACCCGGCTGTCCCGTGTTCACCTTGGGCGTTCGACCAAACTCACCCATGACAACGACCAAAGTTTGGTCCAGTATTCCGCGTTCATGAAGGTCCGTAACCAACGCGGCCACTGCTCGGTCCATCGCTCGCATGTTCGGTGCGTGGCCTTCCACGAGGCTCGAGTGGTGATCCCAGTGCGGCATGTCCACGGTGACGAAGGTGACTCCGGCTTCGACCAAGCGTCGAGCCATGAGAGTGTATTTTCCCCAGGGATTGTCGCCGTATTTCTCGATGGTGGCTGGGGATTCCTTGCCGATATCGAAGGCCTCCGCCGCCTTGCCATCAGCCATCATGCTGATCGCTTGTCGTTGAAAGCTGTCGAGCGAGTCCATGACTCGTTTGCTGTCCACTTCGCGACGAATCTGGTCGAGTGACTGTCGCAGTTGACCTCGCGAGCGCAGGCGTTCGACGTCGACAGTGGCCATGCCCTGGAACATTTTGGGGAGGCCGATGTTCGTCTTGTATGAATGATGCAGGTACTTGCTTTCCGTATCGACGTCGAACGGATTGAAGGCGCCGCCAAGATAGGCGGCGCCGTGATAACCAGGAAACAGGAAAACGCTCTCGGCCGAGGGAAGCCCCACATAGGTCGGCAAGCCGTCGCGTCGCGGACCGCACATCTTTGAAATGCAGGCGCCAAACGAAGGATAGCGGATGTAGGGGCTGGCGGTGGTGGCGCCAAAGCGGCCGGTCAGCATCCAGTGAGCGCCCGCGAAATGGTCGCCCGTCCCGTGATGTACCGAGCGGACGACGGAGATCTTGTCGGCGATCTTCGCCTGGTGTTCCATCAACTCAGAAAACTGAGTGCCGGGAACACTCGTCGATGTCGCCGCAAATGGCCCGCGGAATTCGGGAGGCGCGTCGGGCTTGGGGTCATACGATTCCAGTTGGCTGGGACCGCCATCCAACCAAATCAGCACGACCGACTTACCGGTGTTCTTGGCCGCCCCAAACGCTCGCAGGCGAAGCATTTCGGCCAAGGACATGCCGCTGAGACCGAGCAAGCCAGCCTTCACCGCCACTCGCCGGTTCACTCGCGCCGCGATTCGTCCCGAATCGTGAAGTTGCCACATAGGATCACTGGGTCCACACGCCTGACGTGAAGAAACCTGGATTGGATACTCTCCAATCAACACTGCTGCATATGTTAGGCGAGCCGCTGAGAAAAAACTACTGGAGTGCAGGATTGGGCGGCCAGAACTGCCTCGAATGGGCGTGGAATTTGGGCCGCCCAATTCCAGTCGTGTTTTCCCAAGTCGCTCCTGATCGGTAGAATGGTCTAACGAGTTGTTGGGACGCCGTGATTTTGAGCTCGTCTTCTGTAGCGGAGAAACATCGCGTGAAATTCACCGTAACACTTGATCGTGATGAGGACGGGGCGTGGGTCGTCGAATGTCCCTCGATTCCTGGTTGTGTCAGCCAAGGTGCGACTCGGGAGGAGGCCCTGGAAAATATCAAGGATGCCATTGCGGCTTGCCTCGCCGTACGATCAGAGCATGGAATGCCGCTCACCGTTGAGACGCGGCAAGTGGAGGTCATCGCATAATGGCACGGTTGCCGCGATTGAGCGGGCGCGAAGTGGTCAAGATTTTCGAGTCGCTCGGCTGGGAAAAGGCGCGGCAAAGTAGCAGTCACATCATCCTTATTCGCGCGGGACGCACAGTCACGCTATCGGTCCCCGATCATAAGGAGGTCTCCCTCGGTACGCTGCGCAGCTTGATCCGATCCGCTGGCTTGACTGTGGAGGCGTTTGTCGAGGCCGCTGGATGACGCCTGAGTCGCGTCGATGTCGAAAACGCTCGTGATCCCTGGCACCGGGGCAGCCCTTGCGGGCTACCCCGGTGCGCAGTGTCAGCCCCGTCGTGAAGCGCTCGCCGGAGCGGTTGACCCAGAAACCGCGACCGGCAAGTTTGTTGCTTCGACCCAGGAGGGGGGGTGGTGCCGATTTCCCGCAAAACCTGACACCGACGACGGGGCTTCACCAATGGTTTGTTCGCCGCGGGGCGATGGATTGATTCTCCGAAGTAACGACCTGCGAATCTGCTTTGTCTTTGAATGAGCGTCTTTAGTTTGTGTACCACTGCGGTATGGCTACGCAGCGGCCGACTCACTTTGCGGAACAAGTTGATCGAGCAAGCGACTTGATTCTTCCCAATTGGCGCCGGTGACGAGCACTGCGTCTTGCGGACCCCAAGTGCGTCGAAGCCACTCGACCGCCTCAGCGGGACTTCCCGCGACCAAGGTCTGGCGATGGCCTAGCCCCGCGGCACGTGCGGCCTCAACAAGGCACTCGCCTGTCGCACCATGTCCGATCACTACATCGGCGCCGTACCGAGTGACGGCGGCGTCGCCGAAAGTTCGTGTCATCTGGTGTTGCCGAGGATGGTGGCGGAACAACTCGCCAGCAACCACGATGCGCCGCCCCAGCGTATTGACGTCGCGCAGCGCGGCCAGCGAGGCGCGGGCGGCGAGGGGCCTGGAACGAGGCCAGTCGCACAGCAAGGTATGCTCCGCTCGTCGAATCGCGATACACGTCGAATCGGTATGAGTCAGGCGAGTAAATCGGTGAGCGATTTCGGCGACCGATAAGCCGGCAAGTCGGGCCACGGCGTAGGCGGCCAGGGCGGGATACAACTGATGACGCCCAGCCGCTGGCACTCGCAAGGGAGTGCCCTCGACATCAAACTGGAGCCAGCCGTCGGCCAGACGAATGTTACTCGCCGCCCAGTCGCAACGAATGCCTCGACCGATGCGAATGATCGACTCCCCGCGACGCGGCGTTAGCCGATGGATCACATCGTCGTCGCCATTGACGATCAGCGAGCCATGGGAGGGAAGCGAATCGCGTAGGGCCTGAATGCGACGAGCGGCATGATCCAGGTCGATCGACTCGTTCCAGCCGCCAGCGGCGTTCAGTAACACGGTGCAGTGCGGCGAGATCCATTGCGATTGTTCGGTGAAGGTGTCGGTCGATTCCGAGGCTATCTCGAAGACGCCGAATCGATGTTCGGAGCCCAATTCAAGTAGGGAACGAGGATCGAAGTTCGCCGAGTCTTCGGAAGTGGGACGGAAGACGGGCCCGCGACCTTCAAGCGTCTGTTCCATCCAAGAGGCGGCTGTCGTCTTGCCTGTCGAGCCAGCGACCGATACGACGAAGCCCATGAACCGGCAACGCACGGCTCGGACCAGTTGACGGAGCGCCGCTTGGCAGTCATCCACTTGAATGGCGAATTTACCCGCCCACGGCTCCACTCGCCGGCCTGAAGTGACCACACCTAGTGCGGAACGAGCAAACGCTTCTTCCGGCATTGCGGTCTCGCAGCCCTCGCCGCTGATGGGCCAGTACACGTCGCCCGGACGAACCTGTTGGCAGTCGACAACCACGCGCCCCAGCGGCTCCAATTCACCGCCGAGCGGTGGGAGGGCGCCGAGTTGCAGGCGGCCGCCTGTGATTTCAACGAGGTCTCGGATGCACAAGTGCGACATGATCGTGGGGCGCCGACGAACGAACTCGATCGGCAAATGGAGTTGCGGTTTACCCAAATATGCGGAGCGAAGGCCTCGACGTCGTGGTCGGCGCCTCGGCTTGTGGTTGGTTGTAGAGCCATTGTCGAGCAATCTCGCGGTCGTCCCACTCGAGTCGGCGACTGCCGACTTCCTGGAACTTCGCATCACCCTTGCCCGCTATGACGACCGAATCGCCGGGGCGAGCTTGTTGCAGAGCCCAGTCGATGGCAGCCAGCCGGTCGGGACGAACTAACGCTTGTCCGGGGCGTTGGAATCCATCCAGGATGCCGTGCACGATTTCCAAGGGTTCTTCCTGTCGCGGATTGTCGCTGGTCAGCACGCGAACATGCGCCAGTTTCTCAATGACTCGCCCCAGTTGGGGACGTAGGTCCGAGTTGCGTTCACCCTCGGCGCCCAGCACCACGATGACTCGTCCCCGAGTCACTTGGCGGACGGAGCGAAGGGCGGCGGTCAGTGCATCGGGGGTGCGGGCCGAGTCGACAAAAACGTTGAAAGACTGGCCGCAGCCAATGCGTTCCAACCTGCCAGGAAGCGAAGCGACCGACTCGAGTCCCCGCACAATCGTGTTGACGTCGACGCCCCACGCCAGCGCGACCGCGGTCGCGGCCAAGCAGTTATAGACGTGATGGTCGCCGATCATCGACGTGCAAACGGGAATTGTCTCGGGACCAATTTGCATCAAAAACGTCTGCTCCGACTCGCAACGCTCCAACACTTCGGCGCTAATCTCCGCGTCGCTGCGCATCCCAATCGTCAAGACGGGATGCTTCAGATGTCCGATCAGTTGACTGCTGACGGGATCATCGGTATTCACAACCGCGAAGCCGCCTGGTTTCAAGTGTTCGAAAAGTCGAGCCTTGATGCTGCGGTATTGCAACATCGACCCATGTTCGTTGGCGTGATCTCGCCGCACGTTGGTCACGATCGCGGCGTCCAGCATCAGGCCCGCCGTGCGACGCGAGGCCAGACTGGCGCTGCTCACTTCCACCACCGCATGCGAATGGCCCAGCAGCGAGACTCGACGCAACGATTGAGCGAGTTCGAAGGCGGGCGGAGTCGCGTCGTCGAACGAGGGCGAATAGGGCGATACGGCGGAGAGGTTGCTGATCAAACCATTACCCAGACGAGCTTGACGGAGGATGGCCGACAAGAGGTGGGCGGTGACTGTCTTGCCGTTGCTTCCCGAGATCCCGGCGATGCGGAGCTGCTCGCTCGGCTGCCCCGACAAGGCGTGGCACAGGAGTCCATGGGCGATGCGAGTGTCGCGGACCAAGCAGGTGGGAACGGAGGCGGGGACGAGACGCTCGGCGAGCACTCCCCGAGCGCCACGTTCAATGGCTTCGGCGACCTGCTCGTGACCATCATGTTCCGCTTCCACCATCGCCACAAACAAATCGCCAGGACGGCACGTTGAGGCGTTCGTGGAACACGAAGCGACTTCAATGTCGGAACCGCCCAGGAATCGGGCTTGGGGCAACACACTCCGCAAACTTACGGCGGTAGCGCGATCTGGCATCGACGGCATGTTCATCGGCCTCCTTGCCTTAGAACAAGCGACTCGGGATCAGTCCGAATTGGAACTCAGCCGCGATTCACAGGGGAACCGCGAACAAGATCCCTTCGAGCTCCTTCCGTGGACTCGAAGTGTGCGGCATTGTGACGATTTCCAAACTTGAGTCAAGCTCGCTTTTTTCGCTAACTTCCGAACGATTTTTTGGCCTGAATGCCCGTGACGACCTGTTGGCCTGGCTTCAAGTCGCCTGTGATCATTTCCGTGTGCTGACTGTCGCTCAAACCGGTCTCCACTTCGACCGCCCGCAAGAACTCCCCGTCGACAACCCACACGTGTCGTCGGTTTCGTTTGCGACGCGATTGGGACCGCTCTTCCGCCGATAGCTGCCGCTCCGAAGTTGCGGCGTTTTCTTCTTCCTGAGTCGGGGCAAGTCCTTCCAGCAGTGCTCGATCTTGTTCTCGCACGTATCGCTCGTCGGGAAAGTACCGCAAAGCGGCGTTGGGGATCTTCACCGCGTTCTCTCGGCGATCGACTTGGAAACTAATGGCTGCCGTCATGCCGGGAAGCAGCTTCAAGTCGGCGTTGGGCGCGCCCACGATCACGGGATAAGTCACCACGTTCTGCGTCGTGGTCGAACTGAGTCGGATCTCCTCGATCTCTCCCTCGAACAAGTCGTCGGGGTACGCATCGACCGTGAACTTCACCGGCCGCTTCTCAATTTTCGCCGCCCGAATCTGACCGATGTCCGCTTCATCCACCGAGGCGTGAACATGCATCTTCTCGCGCATCTCCGGCGCGATGATGAACATCTCTGGCGTTTGGAATTGAGCCGCCAACGTTTGGCCTCGACCAATCTTGCGATTGATGATCATGCCATCGACGGGAGAGAGAATGTCGGTGTAATCGACTTGAGCTTGAGCGTTCGCGACAGTCGCCTCGGCCTGCTCCACCGCGGCCTCCGCGACTAACAGTTGAGCTTCGAGCGCTTCGCGAGCGAATTTGTATTTGTCGAGTTCCGCTTGGGCGATGAATCCTGAATCTTCTTCCCGGAGTCGATTCGCTCGCTTCTCGTCGTTGATCGCCTGCTGCAACTGCGCTTGCACGCGTTTTACCTCGGCCGTGCGAGTTTTCATGATGGCCTGTTGCTGCTGCAACGCGGCGACGTAAATGCGCGGGTCGATCTTCGCCAACAACTCGTCTTTTTTCACCTCTTGGTTGTATTCGCCGTGCAATTCGATAACGGGGCCCGACACAAAGGAGCCGACGGTGATCTCCAAGACAGGTTTGATGGTGCCCGTTGAGTTGACCACGGCGACGATCGCTCCCTGCTCGACATCCGCGAGACGCCACTGCGGTCGACTCCGCTCGCGCAGATAGTTACGCACCGGGGTGAAGGCCAGCCGAGCACCGCCGGCGATCGCCGCGAGAATGGAGAGAATGATGAGCCAGCGAATCAAACGTTTCATGCCAAGTTCCGTCTACTGCGCGTCGCCACATCCCGGGGGGATCGTCAACGAAATCCTGGGAATGATGGCGGCCTCTGTGAAGTCTGCCGCGTCGATTGTATCCCAACAAGCCAAGCCGCTGTCAGCTCTCGCTGTCACCTCGATCAATTCGAACCCGAGTCGACGCCGCCAACGAATGTGGTCACGGCGAGTTGAATGTCCTATGATGCGGCAGTTTCAGACCTTTCGCGTCGCGTTGCCACCCCATGCCGCTCATTGAACTCACTCATATTTCGAAGATCTACGACCTCGGCGAGGTGAAAGTCGAGGCGCTGAAAGACACCAGTCTTTCGATCGAAAGGGGTGAATACGTGGCTCTGGTCGGTCCTTCAGGCTCGGGCAAATCGACCCTGATGAACACCCTGGGGTGTCTCGACCGACCAACCAGTGGCAGCTACCGACTGGATGGCGTCGAGGTGGTCACCATGTCGCTCGACCAGCGAGCAAGACTCCGTAATCGCCAAATTGGCTTCGTTTTCCAGAACTTCAACCTGCTCCCCCGAACCTCGGCGATCGAAAACGTGGAGCTGCCGCTGATGTATACCGGCGGGATCTCGACACGTGAACGTCGACAACGAGCGATCGAGATGCTGCGACTGGTTGGCCTCGGCGATCGACTCGATCACCACCCCGGTCAATTGTCCGGCGGTCAGCAGCAGCGAGTCGCCATTGCGCGAGCACTCGTGAATCGCCCGTCGATCTTGATGGGAGATGAACCTACGGGAAACCTCGATTCCAAGACCAGCCGCGAGGTGATCGAACTCTTCAAACGACTCAATGATGAATCAAAAATCACCGTGATCTTGGTCACTCACGACCACGCCGTCGCCCGCCATGCTCGACGAGCCATCCTACTACGCGACGGCAGTGTCTTCGCCGACACGACCGACGTCGACCAGGCGCTGCAAGCCCTGCACGCCGTCTCAACGCTCGACATCTAACGTACGACGGACTTCCAGTCCGTCGTAGGGAGTAGCCCGCTCACTTCGTGAGCGGACAGCCGCGTGGCCGACGAGCGCCCTTCGCCGCCAGCCAAGTCGCATTGCTCACCGATGGCGGCCTAGAACGCCACCGGAACGGGGCGCCGGGCTCGGATCGACTGACTAGAAGTCCGTCGTACTTAGCCTTCGTACGCCCCCCGCCCGCTCCTCCCGGCGTTCCACGCAGCTTAGGCAAGATAGCCTGCCCCTCAGGCACCGCGGAATAATCGTTACGACCGGATTCATTGGAACAACCGTTAAATCTCGCCGATTCACTTACAAGACTGTCACCCGGTTCGCAATGAGTCAAAAGTTCCGCCATGCGCCCAGATCGCCTATTTTTCGCCGCCTGTCAAATGGCGGTGGCGCTATGCTGCGTCTCTATGACGCCGTGGGCGGTCGCGCAACCCCTGACGCGTCTGTGGCGGCCCGAGCAACGCACCATCCAAGTACGAGATCCCGAGAATCTGCCGCGCACCCCTTTTCCCTCCAACATCCCGCGCACGGTCTATCGCAAGCAGGCTGACGTACAGCCTCTGCAACTTTCACTCGATCAGGCCATTCTGACCGCGCTCGGAAACACGGAAGTGGTGCGAGTGCTTACGGGAGTGTCGGCGACGACCAGTGGGCGGACTGTCTTCGATGCCGCGGTCGTTAACACGACGATCGACGATCAACAGGCGAAGTTTGATCCGGTGCTGCGAGTGGACCAAGCTTTTTCGCATCTCGATGGTCCACGCTACAACCCACTCGGCGGTCCACCCGTGATCGAAGGGTTCCAAACAGACGCCTATCGATTTGACATGGGGCTCTCGAAGATGGTCTCGACGGGCGGCGTCGGGGCCATGGAGTTACTGACCAATCCGAATCGATTTGGCGGAAATGCTTTTCGTCAAGATCCTTTATTCCCAGTTCTCAATCCCGCGAATCAATCGTCGTTTCAGCTGAGCTTTACTCAGCCGTTGTTGGCGGGCGCGGGAATTGATCCTAATCTGGCATCGGTGGTGTTGGCTCGACTCGATACCGAGCGGTCTTTCTTCCAGTTCAAGGACTCGATGCAAGAACTGGTGCGGGGCGTCATCGAGGCCTATTGGCAGTTAGTGTTTGCTCGCACCGAGGTTTGGGCGCGCGAACAGCAAGTCGAGCAGGCGGAGTTGGCGGAGCGATACACGGCCGCACTGGTGCGAGCCGACATCAACAATGCGTCGCAACTGGCTCAGGCTCGCCTGTCGTTGGCCAACTTCCGCGCGAATCTCGTCGCGGCTCAAGCCAACAAGCTCCAGCGAGAAGCGGCGTTGCGGAACATACTCGGATTGCCTCCCGCGGACGGCGCCGAGTTGATTCCAGTCTCCCCCCCGGAGACAAGACGATTTGAACCCGATTGGCTCCGACTGCTGGAAATGGCCGAGCGTCAGCGGCCCGATATCATTGAACTGAAACTGATCTTGGAAGCCGACCAACAGTCATTGATGCTCGCGAGAAATCGGGCGCTCCCGCAACTCGATGCGGTCGCTCTCTATCGTTGGAACGGGCTAGAAGGGGAACTCCCGGGCGGCGCTATTGTACGATCGGACCCTGGACAGTTCACCGACTGGAGCCTTGGGGTGAATTTCTCGGTGCCGCTCGGACTACGGCAATCGCGAGCAGGTTTGCGCCGCCAAGAGTTGTTGCTCGCCCGTGACCGAGCCAATCTTCAGCAGGGGCTGCACAACGCGGTGCACGAATTGGCCGCCAACGTGCGTGCGATCGACCAAACCTACGAGCAGTATTTGGCGTTTCAGGAAGCTCGAGCGGCCGCACGCGTCAATCTAACTCAGCAGCAAGCCGAATACCGGTCCGATCGCGTGATCTTTCTGAACGTCCTGCAAGCGATTACGGACTGGGGGAACACGATCAATGCAGAGGCCAGTTCGTTGCTGCAATTCAACATTCAGCTCGCGAATCTTGAACGCACCAGCGGCTCAATCCTCGAGACTCATGGGGTCACATTCTTCGAGGAACGCTACGGCTCGATCGGTCCTCTCGGTCGCCTCGCGGACGATGTCTGTTATCCCGAACGGCTGCCTCCCACGCCCAACGTGGAACGCTATCCCACATCCGATGAAGGGGCCGAGCGTTCGTTCGATCTCCGCCCGCCGCCGTCGTTACGCTAATTGGACAGCGTAAGGTTGAACCGACAGGAATGAAATCGATTAGTGACGATCAGTGAAGATTAATGTTCTCAATACTCTTCCTGCTTTGCGCTATGGAAAAGGGAACACTGATCTTCACTGATCCTCACTAATTGGGTCAGACGGTCGGACCTCGAGGTTTCTGGAAAATGGCCGAGACTTGGAACTGATGGGCCACTTCAAAAGAGCTTTCACCAAGAATCTTGCGAATTGGATGATTGAGTTTGGGGTTGGGTTTGTAGTGCGCGGCTGGCTGTGGACCTTCAGCTCAACACGCCAGGGATGACCTTCCAGCTCTGAGCGACTCCTGTCAAGCGTTCCTGACGACCGTTGTGATCGAAATACAAGTCGTCGGGATGGAGACCCAGAGCGGTCAAGATGGTCGCATGCAAGTTCTTGACGGGCTGAATCTGTTCCACCGAACGCAATCCAATCTCATCCGTTGCGCCAATCACCGTTCCCGGGCGGACGCCGCCTCCCGCCATCCAAACCGTGAACCCGTAGGGATTGTGATTTCGCCCTTGGTTGCCCTGCATCATCGGAGTGCGGCCGAACTCGCCCGCCCAAACGACCAGAGTCGATTCAAGCAGGCCACGCTGTTGTAAATCGGTGAGCAACGCGGCAATTGGTTGATCGGTTTGAGCAGCATTGCGCTGGTGGTAGTCCGTATTGTTATCGTGGCCGTCCCAACCCAACTTGTCGACCGCGTTGTACAACTGCACGAAGCGTACGCCTTTCTCGACCAAGCGGCGAGCAAGCAGGCACATGCGGCCGTACAGCGCCTTCGAACTATTCCCGTCCTGAATTCCATATGCTTGCTGAGTCTCTTGCGTCTCTTGGCTAAGCTCGCCAATATCGATCGCTTCCGCTTGCATGCGGTAAGCCAATTCGTACGACGCAATGCGTCCATCCAAATCCAAGACTCCGGGGCGAGCCTCGGCGTGCCGGCGGTTCAGAGCTTGCGCAAAATCCAGCGTGGCTCGTTGGGACGAGGCCAACTCGGCGGGCGGTTGCAGATTCAGTACGGGCGGACCTTCATGGCGAAACTGAGTTCCCTGAAATGCCGCCGGCAAAAACGCGTTGCTCCAGTTCGCGGAACCGCCGAGTCCGCCGACCTTGTACAGCAAGACATATCCGGGCAAGTTCTGATTTTGCGATCCCAGACCATAGGTGATCCAAGATCCCAAACTGGGTTTGCCTCCCAAGATGGCGCCGGTGTTCATCAAGTAAGTAGCCGGCGCATGGTTCGAACTCTCACTGATCATCGACCGCACTTGGCATAGGCGATCAATGTGACGAGCCGTATGCGGCAGCAGTTCGGATACCCACTGCCCCGATTCGCCATGTTGAGCCCACTTCCAGGGACCCGCCATGAGTTCGTCCTTGCAGTGATTGAAGACGCCTCCCACTCGATCAGGATTCTGTTTGAAGACCGCGGGCACGGGCTTGCCGTGCAGCTTGGCCAATTCCGGTTTGTAATCAAGCAAGTCGAATGTCGAGGGACCGCCATACTGGAAAAGAAAAATGACATTCTTGGCTTTCGGCGCGAAGTGCGGCGGTCGCTCTGCCAGGGGACGAAGCGGGTCCAGTCGCCCAGGGCCGGCCGCGCGTAACTCGTCGGCCAGCAGTGCGGCCAAGGCCAAGCCAGCGAAGCCGCCGCCCGCGTTCGACAGGAAATTTCGACGATCCAAGGTATGCATGGAGGCCCCAAAACGCTGAGGATGGCAGAGCACGTCAGTCGAGATACGAAAACTCGTTCAGATTCAGTACCGCTCGACAAAGTTCAGCCAGCGCCAACTGGTCCGCGCGGTCCGCGGCGGACTCGCGTAACGCTGTTGCCTGCTGACGTAATAACTCGCTTGCCAACCGCTTCTCCTCGGCGTCGGGTTGCCGTTGCAAAGCGATGCGGAACAACTGCCCCACGACTCGCTCCGTCGATGTTTCATCCCGGCCATCAAATCCACCACTCGCGGCGCGGACCTTCTCCGCGAGGGCTTGCGAGTAGCGATGAGCTTCGGGACTGTTGAGCAGCATCAGAGCTTGGGGAGCGACGACCGTGGTGTCTCGTCGTGCACAGGAAGTCGTGGTATCGGGCAAGTCGAACGCTTGGAGGAAGGGGATCGGCAGGCAGCGCTTGCGAACCAGGAAAACACTCCGGACGTCGGTTTGCTCCAAGGGATCGGGATACCAGCCCTGCATGCGACCGCCGTCGCCCCCTTTTTCGGCCTCCAGAATCGCGGGTTGGGCTTTCAACAGCTCTTCCGGCACTGGCGGCCAAAGCGGCTTGCCCGCCGAGTAGGGCTTGAGTAGGCCCGATACGTTTAACAGCGCGTCACGCAGAGTTTCAGCATCCAATCGTCGCATGTTCTGCCGCCAAACAAGACGATTGTCTGGATCGGCGTTCTTGCCTTCCAAGGTCTCGCGCGAAGACTGCCGGTACGCAGCCGATGTCACCATCAGGAAGTGCATTTGCTTCAACGACCAACCCCGTCGAGGCAGTTCAACTGCGAGCCAATCCAGCAGTTCAGGGTGGGTCGGACGAGCGCCCGTGTAGCCAAAGTCGTTCGGTGTCGCGACCAACCCCACGCCAAAGTGCTGCTGCCATAGTCGATTCACGGCGACTCGAGCCGTCCAGGGATTGGTGGGGGATGTGATCCAGCGAGCGAGCGCGAGTCGTCGGCCGGTCGTGTCTTGGCGAGGCGATTGAATGGCGGCGGGGCGCGGCGCTAGCACCGATACGAATCCCGGATCAATCTCATCACGCGGCGACAGATGGTCCCCTTGGAACAGCAGATGGACAGCCGGCGCTGTGGCGCCGCCATCGGTCGCACCCATCGCCTTCTTGGATGAACGACGCCCTTGCTCCTTCGCGTCGATCCTCTTCTTGAGTTCATCGCGTCGAGCACCCGAGTCTTTGGCGAGTTGCTCCATTTCGGCTTTGAGCGGCGCGACCTGAGCATCGATCTCGCGGTTCACTCGGTCGATCTCCGCTTGTTCGTCCATCAGCGAGATCGAGAGGTCGTCGCGCGGCGTCACGCCGGCGAAAAATGCTCGCAAACGGTAATGATCGGCTTGGGAAAACGGATCGTACTTGTGATCGTGGCACTGGCAGCAGGACATCGTCAGCCCGAGAAAGGCCGACGCGGTGGTGTTCGTCAGGTCGGCCAGCACTTCCGCCCGCAGTCGAACGTCTTCCTGAAAGATCGACGCGGTGCTGTCCCATTGTCCCAGTCGCAAATACCCCGTCGCGATCAGCGAGTCGGCCTCGTCCGCCGTGCGCGGCGTCCCCGATACTAACTCATCGCCCGCCAATTGCTCGCGTACAAACTGATCGTACGGTTTGTCCTGATTGAACGAACGAATGACGTAGTCTCGGTACTGCCAAGCCAACGGACGATACTCGTCTCGCTCATAACCGTTCGTGTCCGCGTACCGCACCACATCGAGCCACAGGCGAGCTTGTCGTTCACCGTAGCTTGGCGAGTCGAGCAGACGTTGCACGAGCGCTTCGTAGGCGGCTGGTGAATGATCAGCGACGTATGCATCGACGGCTTCAGGCGTGGGCGGCAGCCCCGTCAAATCCAAGGTCACTCGTCGAATCAATTCACGCGCGTCGGCTTCGGGCGAGGGAGTGAGTCCAGCTTCTGCCTGCTTGGGTCGCAGAAATGCGTCAATCGGATGCAGCTTGACGTTCGCGGGGACACCCGTCGCTGGTGGATCAACGGCGAAAGGTTGCTTAAGCGACCACAAGTCGAGTCGCTCGCCGCGAAACAGCTTGCGAATCGGGTTGCGAGCATCGGTGAAGGCATCGCCGACATCCTGGGGAATTGGTTCCGCTATGCTCGAGGTGCTGGCGGATTCGCCTGGTCGGTAGGCGTCTAGCGACTCAATCGTGGGACCCAGGATCAGCGAATCCAGATACGCCTCTTCGCCGCCATCGCAAGTGGGCGCGCAGCCCGTGAGCGTAAAGTTGCCCATATCCTTCCAAAGGTCGACAGTCACTAAGGTCCACGAGGCGGGCGCCTCAGGACTGACCGCGATGGCGGCCCAACCTGTTTGATTCGATCCCGCGTAGTATCGACCTTTCGGATCCTTGGCATCGGGCCACTGACCATTTCTGGCCAGCTCGAGCATGACGCCGCCAGAGCCCTTTTTGCGCCAAGCAAGTCGCAAGTAGCGATACTCTCCTGGCTGTGGTGTCTCGCGAATGACAAACGACCAGCCAGGGATCTTCGGATTGTCGCGTTGCAAGGGAGTGACCGCGAGCGACGCTCGTCCCGCGTACGGACTCTCGACGACCAGCCGTGCTTTGCCATTTCCTCCGCTTAAGGCGGCGAGGAACTTGGGATCGTCTTCGAACAACACGGCCACCGGCGGGGGCCAAGGGGCGCCCGATTGAACCCAGCGAGCGAGTGTTTCGATTTCCACCGAGGTCAGCTTCTGCTTCGGCGGCATTTGAAGATCGGGGTCCGCAAAACGCACCGAACGTACGAGCAAGCTCTGCGATGCATCGCCAGCCACAACCGCGGCCCCACGATCACCGCCGCGCAGAATCGCCTCGCGCGAATCAAGTCGCAAGCCGCCTTCTTGTTTTTCAGGGCCGTGGCAAGAAAAACACTTCGATTCGAGAATCGCCTTCGCCGACTCGATCAGCTCCGTTTGCTCGTCCGCACGTAGCGTCGCTGAACTAACGGCCCACCATGCCATGATCGTGCTGAGCAATCCCACTCGAACCCAACTGCCCAGCATCGCAAAGTCTCCCCATCGACTCATCCGACACCAAAATCGGTCCACCACGGATAACACCAATGACACGGATAAGGACAGAGCGACTAAACCTAACGCGGTCCACTCAGAGTAGGATTCACTTCTCTCAATCCCAAAATTTCCGTGCCCTTCCGTGTCGTTCCGTGGCCACTCCCCAGCAGTCCGAGTTCATCCCGTAGCCACTCCCTAAAGCAGCTCGTCGAGCACCGCGCCTTCCGCGAGCAAGTTGTACGGGCGACCTTGGCTGTCGTGCGCTTCCAGGTTATCGATCCCCATCGCGCGGTACACCGTTTTCGTGACATCCGCGGGCGTCACTGGCTTGATGGCGGGGTACTCGGCAAATCGATCGCTGGCCCCATAAGTCTGTCCACCACGAATGCCGCCGCCAACCAACACGTCGGTCAAGCAGTGAGTCCAGTGGTCTCGTCCGGCTCCGCTGACGCCGCCGCTGCGAGGGTCGCCAATCTTGGGCTTCCGTCCCATTTCGCTGGTCACCAGCAATAGCGTTTGGTCCAAGAGTCCTCGCTGTTCGAGGTCTTCGATCAACGCACTGAATGCCCGATCGAAGATCGGCAACAGATCTTCCTTAAGGCAATTGAAGTTGTTGCCATGCGTATCCCAACCGCCGCCGCTGGCGCATTTCTTGTTCAAGCGATCAGGATCGCCTCGCCAGAAAACCGTGATGAAGGGGACGCCGGTTTCGACCAGCCGGCGGGCGGCGAGCAAACTCATTCCATTGACGTTGTTGCCATACCGCTCGCGCAGCGCCTCGGATTCGCGCGAAACATCGAACGCTTCGGTCGTGCCCGCCGACAACAACAACGACATGGCTCGTTCTTGTTGAGCGTTCCAAGTACGAGAGACAGCAAAGGCGTCGAGTTCCCTGCGAGCGGCGGCCAATTGGTTGCGAAGCGAATGGCGCTGAGTCAATCGATCGCCTGTGATTCCCTGTTGAAGGGCAAGCGCGGGAACTTGGAAGTTGAGCGGATTCTTCGAATCGCCTTCGACGTACAGCGGTTCGAATTCCAAACCGAGTCGAGCGGCGAATTGGCCCGGTCGAGTGTACGCGGGCGCTCCTTCTTTCTGAGGAAGCGTAATGAAGTTCGGCAGATACTTGTGAGGCGGTCGCTTCGCGGCCACGACTGCTCCCATGCACGGCCAGTCATCCGGATAGGGCGTTCGACTGTTGCCCAGGGAGAGGAACGTGGGGTCGGGAACGTGCCCCGTCAAGTTGTAGTAGTAGCCCGCGTGATGATCGTTCGTACTGACCGATCCACGAATGCTGTTGACCAATGCGATGCGATGGGCCTGTTTGGCGAGCATGGGCAGATGCTCGCACAGCATGACGCCTGGCGCCGATGTGGCAATCGGCTGAAACGGTCCACGATACTCGGCCGGCGCCTTGGGCTTCATGTCCCACATGTCGATGTGCGACGCCCCGCCACTCAAGAAAAACAAAATCGTCGACTTTGCGCGTCCCGGCGCCCGCGTGCCGCTGTCCGCCGACACAGGCCGACCGAAAGTCATCCCGGCCAGCCCACAAGTCGACGCCACCAGAAAAGAACGGCGCGACGCCCACGACGCTCGCGTCATCGCTCGATGTACGAGTTCGTCGCTCCCCGCCTTTTCCGGTTGTTCCTGCCGTTCCATGAAAAACCTCTCCCAGGTCGACATGCGGATCGCATCAAGACTCGATTATAGGTCTGTCGGTCGGCCGAACAAGCTGGATTCAGTCAACGACCATGGACGTTGTTTCGGATGGGCGCCCAAAGGGGCCCGGATGGGAGGAGATTGGATAGCGTGGTAACTTAGTGCTTTGTCAGATCTAAGAACTAGGGGCCAGAGTTGTGGATGGGGCGCTAAGCCCGTTCTGCACGCTTCCGATCGACGGACTGCAAGTCCGTCGTACTTTACTTCTTGGATGTGACATAGCACTTACTTACACCCACTTGGCCTGATCGACTCGTATGTTGACGCTCGACCGCCTTCAGCAATTCCTCCGCCAGTTTCCTCGATTGACGATCGGCTTGGTCGGCGATCTATTCCTCGATCGCTACCTCGAACTCGAACCGGGCGTTCACGAACTCTCCATCGAAACGGGTCTCGAGGCCTATCAGATCACTCGCATTCGCAATTCGCCTGGTGCGTTGGGGACGGTCCTCAACAATCTTGCCGCGCTCGGCGTGGGGCGGCTCGTCCCGGTCACTGTCATCGGCGACGATGGACATGGCTACGATCTGCGTCGAGCGCTACAAGCGTTGCCGGTGGATCCTCGCCACATCCTCTCCGACCCGGAACGGCTCACCCCGACCTACACCAAGCCGCTGCGTCGCGAAGCCGATGGAAAAGTGCTCGAACTCAACCGGCTCGATATTCGCAATCGTGGGCCGCTGACAGAGTCGAGCATGGCTGCGTTGTGTCAACGAGTGGAGCAACTCTGGGGAGAATGCGACGGGATCATCGTGCTCGATCAGTTGGTCGAGTCGAATTGGGGAGTGGTGAACGACCAAGTCCGGGAGCAACTGGCCGACCTCTCGGCCCGCGACCGACGCAAGTTGGTTTACGTCGACAGTCGAGCTCACCTGCATCGATTCAACTTTGGAACGTTAAAAGGAAACCGCAGCGAGGTGACTTCGGCCGCGGGCATGCCTACCGAAGACGATGCCGCGACTCGCCGAGCGCTCGAGGCTCTCGCGCTGCGAACGGGCCAGACCGCGTTCTGCACCTGTGGAGACCAAGGTATGTTGGTCGCCGAGCCTGCTCGTGCGACGACTCTTGTTCCCGGTTACCGCGTTGCGGGACCAGTCGACATTGTCGGCGCAGGCGATTCCGCGACCAGCGGATTAGTGATGTCGCTATTGGCAGGCGCGAACGCTGAAGAGGCAGCAGTAGTTGGCAATCTGGTGGCTTCGATCACGGTTCAGCAACTGGGCACTACCGGAACGGCTACGCCAGCTCAAGTCGAGTCGCGCTGGCACGAATGGCATGCGGGACTGACGAACTGAAGGCCCAGCGTGCTCCGTTTTTTGATGAGACAAAGCCCTATCCCCAGAATGCAAGCTCTGCACGGAGAGCTGCCAAGACTCGGGACTTGTACTTGCGAACCGCGACCGGAGACACTCCGAGCGACGAGGCAACTTCCGCGGTCGATTTTGATAAGACCGACGTCTGCCAGAATGCTTGCCAAACGCTGGGACTGAATTGCGCTTCGGCCACTCGACAGGCAAGCCAGATTGACCGTCGCACATCGGATTCGTTCTCGGCATGATCTGCATCGTCGTGGGCCAAGCGTTCGGCGATCGCCGCGCATTGCGATTCCGGCAAGTTTGGCTGACGCTTGCGCTGTAATTCGATTGCCTGGTGTTGGACAACCGTTCTCAGCCATTGGCGAAAACTCTCGCCAGAAGTCTGTTGGTAGGTATCGAACTTCGAATAGACCGACAGGAAAGTCTCTTGAAATACTTCGTCGAAATCAGCGACCGATAGTTCCAGTGGTTGAAGCCAGCGACTGACAAGCGGGCTTGCCCAAAGCACCAGCAAGTGAAAGGCCTCTTGATCGACCGCTTGGAGGCGTGCGAATAGTTCACTGCTCGTGGGATGGGACGATCTCATGAGGTCGATCCTACGAAGGGCTCATCCTTTTGCAATTGACGCTCAAGGTCGACCTGCGCTCGCTGAAAGAGGGTTTCTGCACGGTTTCCCAGATCTCGGGCTTGTTCGAGAAACCGGTTCAATCGCTCTTCGTTTTCGACCCGGGCGACGTGCGCCGCCGAAGCGGCGAATTGACGCTCTCGGGCCTCCTGCTCTCGCTGAGCGTCAGTTGAGCGAATTCGGGCTTCGAGTGTCGCGAGCATTTCCGCGCCAAGCCGTTCGTAAAGCGATTTCAGGCGTTGTCGCAACTCCGATTTGATAGTTGGAATCTGCTCACGCAACTGATCGACCGAATTGCGTACGGAATTGTCGACTTCCTGCGATCGAAAGGCCCGGGCAAAGTAAGTCGTGAGGGTAAGGCCGATCGACGACAGCGTGCCCCAGAGAGGCGGCATGAGTGACAAAGTGCCGGCTGTGTGTTTATGCACAATCTCCAGGTTGTCCGATTTCACCCACGACGCGAGTTCCGTGGCGAGAGGCAACTCCGCGAGCATGCTTGCTTCATCCAAGTAATCGGATTCAGCGACTCCCTCTACCTCGAACGCGGCGAATCGCGGCCACTGCGCGGCGATGCAAGCCCTTGTCGCTTGACTCATGCGATCGACGAGGAAAAAGTGCAAGTGCTTCTGCAGGTCATGAGCACTGGCTTGCGTCGCGCAGGTGGCAAGAACCTCGCGATCGAGTCGCTCCAGGAAGCCCTCCAACCACTTTTGCGTCTGCTCTTCACTCTCGATCAACAAACAACGCAGTTCAATGAGACGCTGTTCGCCAGTTTCTGGAGATGCAAAAGGCTCCTGTTGGTCGTCAGTGCGAGAGCCATGCGCGGTAGGTTGTTCTTGCCGCACACTCGTCGTCGGGAAGTTCAGTCGACATGCAAGTCGCCTAGTCAAGGCGATGATCCGCCGACTAACGCGAAGGTTGTCGACAAGCGTTAGCCGGACAGCGGAGAGCTGTTCGAGAAACGACTTCAGATGCGTAGCCGCGAACGGTTGTAAATGGTCTGGCAGCGGTTCGCTCGACGACAACGGCCCAGCGGCGCCAAACACGGGCGCCGCCGGATAGTGTTGTTGAATTCGGTTGGCGACTTCGCGAACCACCGCCGAGACGGAGGAGCCGTCGGGCAATAAATCGAGCATCGTAATGGCGAACGCCAAACTAGGGATCGCTTGTGTGGAGCGGATGAGCTGCAAGAACTCCTGTTCGTCGGACGACAGGGGCGCGATCGCCGAGACCACCACGATCACGACATCGGCGCGAGCTAATTCCGCGACGACCTGGTCGTCGAACTGACGAAAAAGATCGCCCATTCCCGGCGTGTCGATGATCGTGATCGATTGCAACAAAGGGGATGGATAACTGATGCGAATCCGGCGAGGCAATTCGGGCTGTCGCTGTAAGAGTGGGGAGAGTCGTTCTCGCTTGAGATCTT
Source organism: Pirellulales bacterium (assembly GCA_046349915.1). GTDB lineage: Bacteria > Planctomycetota > Planctomycetia > Pirellulales > Pirellulaceae > CAIXSC01. The sequence goes on from JAXMBL010000007.1 coordinate 555,811, forward strand.
GCAGCTCCAGGCCCGCGGCGGCGCCGCTGGCGAACTGCATCTCGGCAGTTGTTCGATCCGAATAGGTTAGCTCGTTGATCGTGATAGTTTCGGGCAAGAGATCAACGGGCAAAACGTCGGCGCCTAACCATTCGTTGATCAAAGAGCTCTTGCCACGCTTGAATCCACCCACAACCGCTAACCTCAGTGGGCTGACGGTTTCCTGCTGCTTCAAGGCGATGCGCAGGGCGAGCAATTCGGCGGGGGGCACGGCATTCGCCTCCTCAATCGCTTGCAAAAGTAATTCGAACTCGATCTTCAATGCCGTCAACTCCTCGGCAAATGTCATCGAGTGACCGCGCGACGATGAGCCAGTTGTCGGCTGAGCAGCCGGAGAGGGCGACAGAGGATGTGAATCGGTCATGGGATAGCCCTACAAGACCGCGAGAAGCTGACTAACCTTGGCGTCGATCACGTCAAGCGACATGCCGGGCAAAGGCAGTTGGAGATCGGGGCGACGTTCCGCGAAGAGCGTCGATTGCGCGAACCATTGCACCGCCTGAATTCGCTTGCCGAGGATGGGATGCGAGTGCATGGACTCTTCCCACCGAGCCAATGACTGACTGGCACGTTTGGTCTGTTCCATGATGGCTTGTGGATTGATCGCACCGAATTTCCGCGAGACAAAGGGAGCGGCCAGTTTAGCCAGCGCCGTCTCGCCGCTTCGGGGATTCTCGGCACACAGCAATCCGGCTCGGTCGCAAGTGATCTCGCCCGCTCGCGACCAAGCGGCGAGTCCCAGTGAGCTGACTCGTTCGAGTGCATAAATGACCGGTATCAGAACGCTGCCGACCAACGCGCCGAGTAGTGCTCCCTGCAACGCAATCCGACTTACCATCCATCCCATCGTGTTGTAGACGCCGTGCAGGTTATGGATGTGACCGCATTCGTGTCCGATCACGAAACGCAGTTCGTCTTCATCCAGCGCGTCGATCGTAGACGACGACACGATCACGATTGGCGCTCGGTCGTCGGTCGCAATCGTGTAGGCGTTGATATGTGGCGACGATTCCACGAATAAACTTGGCACGGGGATTCCCAGTGTGCGCGCGCAATGTCGATTGATCTCGTACAGACTGGAAAACTGAGACGGACCGACCGCCAGCATATTCATGAGTGCGATTTGACGACGCATGGAAGCGGCCGTCGCCGTCACCATCTCGGCCACCACTCGCAAGGGTCCCAAAGCGGCGAGCTTCGCTCGCAATCGAGTGTCCCCGGCGAACGCATAATCCGGGTGACCGTTCACGGTAGTTTGGCGAGCAAACTCGTGACGCTCACGCACATAGGCGGCGAAATCGAGCGGAATGTCGAGTGTGGGGTCGGTCATGACGCAGATTCGGAAACTCGAGATGAGGAGTCGCGAACGGATGCTGTTGGCGAGTTGCCGGACAATGAGTCGGATTGAGCGGCCAGCGCCTCGCATCGCTGTTGCAGTACCGACAGCCGCTGTGATAGTTCGTACAGTTGCGAGGCGATCTGCGACAACTGAGCCTTGCGTTCCTCACGAACCGTTTCGTCACACCGAGCATCGATCTCGGATTGCGTCAACGCGTGGCGGCAATCGGCGAGCGCTGCGTTGGATTGAGCGAGGAACTCGGCCTCCCAGTTCGTCAACGCTTCGTCCGCGGATTTGACGAACGCCTCGGTTAACTCTGCTTCGAGATCTCGTCCTTCCCACTGCCGCAGCCACTGGCGAGCGAACTGGCTGCGCAGCACACTCAGGCTGCGAGGCTCATTCACGAATCGGGCCACATGTCGTCCCGCCCACCACCCCACGGCAATCAGCCCCATGGCGATGGGAGGAGTCACGGCGATATGCAGAGCAGCCATTCCCATGGCGCCGCCGACGAGCGTCGCCGCGGCGCCGAGACTGCTTGCGCCAATTTGCCGACGACTCGACAAGCGGTCGTCGCTTGACAGCGACTCATGAACTCGCGACCTAAGAACCAGCGATTCGTTAACCAGCGATTCGCCGCCCTCTGTCGCGCTTGTGTCATGGCGAGTCGCGTGTTCTGGCGATCGACCGACTGGAAGCAGCGCTTCTAAGGACCACTGAAAAGCGGATGACTCGCGATTGGCAGCCGCACATTCGGCTGCCCATAGTGTTTGAACTTGTTCGGCTCGCCGCTCGACTTCCGTTCGCAGCGCTGCTTCGGCGGCTGCTGTCAGTTCACGCACTGCCGCGGCTTGACGCTCGGGATCGGCAATCGCGTCCGGCGGAAGCTCTGCATTTTCAATGGCCCAAGCCGCCGTGGCGAGCGCTCGTTGTTGAAATCCTGCCACCGCTTGGCATACTCCGTCCCGTAGCGATTTGCGACGTAACCGAAACAATTGCAAACGTTCGGTGCGTTGTCGTTCGCAGAATTCGAGTTGCTCTAACACCATCGCTTTCCGCTGAGCGATTGTCTTCGAGGGAAATGTCAACGCCTCTTGCTGAAGGGCGATGTACGAGGAGACCTCCTGGACCCAATGGTGTGCGCCGCCCAAGGGAGCGGTGAGAGCCAACTGGCCTCGCTCGACGACCAATAATCGCTCCAGTCTCGTCATGACATCCTGGAAACCGCTGGCGGCGAAGCCGACCGAATCGTTGGCCAGGCGAGTCTCCAATGCTTGTACCGAATTGACGCCAAAGACCTGCGGATCGCCAAGTTTTGCCAATGTTTCCTGACTCGACTCCGGCGAAACAGCAACGAAATCCCTTCGTTGACAAAACTGCTGATGAAGAATCTTCGTGACATGTTCGATCACTCGCGAAGATGCTGGGGCGCCTCCTCGCACGCGATCAATTTGAGTCACCACGAACAGTACTTTTCCCAGATCGCTGGTAAGCACTCGCGTCTGCAAGAAGTGACGCGTCGTTTCCGAAAATGGCATCAAGGCGGAGATCACCAGGATCGCGGCGTCAACTTGAGAGAGGATGTCAATCGTGATGTCAGTCAGCGACGCTTCGTCATTGATTCCGGGAGTGTCAATCAGCTCAACGCCATTCAACAACAGGGGTGACGGAACAAAGACTTGACATTCCTTGACGGCTGCGACCTGCTCGCGATCATGCCACTTCGTGAGCCAATACTCGAGATCCGCGGACTCAATGGGACGCGACGAGCCATCTTGCATGCGAACCGAGACGCCTCGCGTGGGGCGATAGCCAATGCGAGCGACCGATGCGGTCGTGGGGATCACGCCAACGGGCGTAACGGATTCGCCCAGGATCGAATTGATCAGGCTGCTCTTTCCCACTCGAAATTCGCCAATTACGGCCACTCGAAAACAGTGGCTCTCAAGGCGCGATCGCAAGCGAGCAACTTGCGCTTGAGCGCCCGTGTTGCCCACCGATTGAGCCAGCGACTCCAGCCGTGTCAGTTCCGCGAGCAGTGATCCGCGGAGAGTCTGATAATCCGACAGAGCTACTGCTTGTGAAGGGGGGATGGTCATGTCTCGTAGCAGTCAAGGCGTCGACGACGCCGCCACACAGCGAAGGTGGAAGTAACCCAGTTCATAACCTATGGGAAGCCGAGGCTTGTCGCAAGCGAGAACGTACTGGGTAAGGATGCCTCGGACCTGTTTCTTCATGATGGTCGTAAGGTAGACTAGGGACCTCTCCTGGAATTTGCGATGAGATTATTGGTATGCCGTCTCTCTGCCCCCATCGCCAAATGTTGGCTCGATTCGTGCTCGGCGATTTGCCGCTTGCCGATTTGGAATCGATCGGCGAGCATGTCGAGTCTTGCGAGGCGTGCCAAGTCACTACCAGTCACTTTGATGGATTGCGCGACCCTCTTTTGCTCGATCTCCCTGTGGTCGTGCCACCGACGATGGACGTCGAGCTTAGTCGACGCTGGGAGCGACTTACCCTATCGATCTCGCATCAAGCACGGCAATTGACGCCGTCATTCGTCGCCGCCCCTGTACGCACAAGAATCAATGCTGGCGATTACCCAGAACCGGACGGGTACGAGCGCGGGCCTTTGTTGAGTCAGGGGGGCTTCGGCGTCGTCTTCGCCGCACGTTGTCTCGCCAACGGCGAGGACTGCGTGCTCAAGTATCCCCGCAAGGAAGTTCTCGCCAATCCTCGCCTGCTGGCTAGGTTTCAACGCGAGTGTTTGGTCGTACGAGCCTTGCGGCACCCTGCGTTAGTGAAATACATCGGCCATGGCTGGGTGGATGAAACGCCTTACTTGGCGTTAGAGCGTTTGTATGGGCAGCCGCTCTCGCAAGTCGTCGCGGGAAGCAGTCCTCTGCCGCTCGGTGAAGTGACGCGAATTGCTCGTGAAATCCTCTCTGTGCTCATTTACCTCAACTCGATGGGCGCCGTACATCGCGATTTGAAACCTTCCAACTTGTTTCGACTTCGTGATGGTCGCATTCGACTGATTGACTGGGGGCTAGCCACGGTCGCGGAGGCGACCCTTCTGCCGGATGTCGACCCGATCGAGACGAGTCCGTGGAGCGCTTTGGGAACGCCTGGTTACTCGGCCCCGGAACAAATCGCTCGATTCGCGACATGCGACTCACGAGCAGATCTCTACAGCCTCGGCTGGACTTTGGTGTTTCTGCTCACGGGACAACCGCCTGGACGCCCAATATCGAGCGCCAGTCAATCGCTGTGCTGCGGAGTCGATGGAGATTTACCTCTTCTTTCCCTACGCCCCGACTTGCCGTTCGAATGGGTCGCCTACCTGCGGAACTTGTTGACCGAAGAGGCTAGTAATCGTTTTGCGTCCGCACAAATCGCCCTGGATAACCTCCCGGTTGCCGTGGATCGTCAAGCGGATGCGAAGCCTGTGGCAGCGAGTTTTATGGGACCTCGAGTCTCGCGTGAACCGTCTGTCTCCGACGAGGAATTGCGGCGTTTGGCTCGAGAAGTCGAAACTCTCGCGGATCAACATCAGAACACTCTGTTGCGGCAAGTAGGACAGGCGGTATCGCGCACGCTCGCTAGGCGGGAAACACGAGTGCTTGTGACAGGGACAAGCGGAGTCGGGAAGTCTACATTAGTGAAGACGCTGTTGCCGGAAATCGGCGGGCATTTTCCGACCTTTGACAACGACTCGCGTCCCGTCGAGTACCGGTATGCCGCTCAGGCGCGACTTGACTTGCCAACCAGCAATAACGGTCTCCCAGGGCAAACTGAGGTGGAACGAACGCAGGTATCGCTTCCCGCAGATTTTCTCGCGCGAGGATTCGTGCTTGTTGAGCTTACGGCGAGCGAAGCCCTTGATGGTGATGTGCTGGAGCACTGGCTTGAAGCCGATCTGGCCATCGTCATGCTCAGTCCGGACTGTGTGGCGCCCACGTACGTTCGTGATCATTTTCTGTCTCCTTTGCGCCGAACAGTCCACCTTCGTCCCCTTTGGGTTTTGCATCGCATGGACACGTTGCGTCGTGGCCGCGACGCCGAAAGACTGCGTGCGTATGCTCGTCAGGTGTTACTAAATTCGGAATTTGGCGGCGACATTGTTTACACGACGCAAACGGATGCCGTGTCAGCCGTGGGTGATGCTTCCTTGCGAACTGTTCACCAATGGCTCTTAGATCAACCGCTCGCTCGCCAGCACTTTCTGCGTCGAGTGCGACCGTTACGTTTGTTGCACGCCAGCGTCGAAGCGGCGCTGTCGCGCTGTGAGTTGCCGCAATTGCTCGCTGGGACGCTGCTGGACGCCATCCGGCAGCGGCTTACGGAAGTCGAACAAGAGACTCTTGAGTGGGAGCGTCGCTGAATGTTGCCAATTGCCTCGTCGAGTGGTCGCAAGACGGCGATAGCGCCCTTGGAGCGGCCGCCGCTGCCAACCAGCTTGCCTTGGTCCAATGTCTCTCCTCTGCAAGGACATCCGTTGGCGGCCGAATTAGACGTCGACGGTCGGCTCCAATGGATTCAGGCGCTGGTCGCCAAGTATGAACTGCACAAACATCCGGAAACCTTGACCGCGTTTAACGTACTGCGACAGAAGATCATCGCGCGACAGCAGGAAACGCGGCTTTTTCTCGGCGTAGTCGGAGAGTTCTCGAGTGGAAAGAGTACGCTGGTCAACGCTCTTATCCGCGAGAACCTGTTGCGGACCGATATTCTGCAAGGGACGACGGCGGCCGTCACGTTGATTTCCTACGGACCGGAGCTTTCCGTTCAGGTCCGAAAGAGCCAGAACGTCTTGATTCGCTCTGCGAAGGCGGTTGCCAGCGGCGTGAAAACCGTGGCAGGCTGGTTCAGCAAGCCGAAAGATCCACCGACGCGCGCCCAGTTGTTGGAGATCCTGCACCAAACGACCAGCGACGAGAAGTTCGCCAAAGATGTCGTGCAGGTGAACGTCACTTTGTCGGCGCCCTTGCTCCGCACGGGGATCGTGATCGTCGACACGCCTGGAGCTAATGCTACGAATGAACGGCATGGGATGGTGACCGCCGGCGCGTTGCGCGATCTTTGCGACGCGGCACTCGTCACAATCCCTGCGACGGCGGCGGGATCTGAGAGTTTGATGGATTATCTGCGGACACATGCAGGAGATGTGCTGCATCGCTGCGTGTTCCTGGTCACCAAAGTGGACTTGCTTCGCCGTCAACGAGATCGTTCGATGGTCCTCGACAATTTGCGGAAGCGATTAGCGGACCAACTGGGCATCGCCAGCCCACGAGTGCTCGCGGCGGCGCCCCAGTTCGTGCTGGAAAAACTACGACTCGCGGCGCCTGATTCTCGGGCGGAGAATGGTGGCGGAGAGGAAGAAGAGATTTACACGGCCGAGGAGATCGACGAATGGACTCGACACTTCGAGCAGATGGAAGCGGATTTGGCTGTATTGCTGGTCGACAAACGCCTTCAGGCACAGGCGGATGACATTGGTCGATCATTGGAACTACTGTTTCATCAACTGAAGTCCACGCTCGAATCGTACTTGGTCGGCTATCGAAACCGACATGAAGCACTGGAAGCGATTGTGATCCCCGACGTGGGCGAGTTCATCGCTGGCAAGTGCGATATGCATGTCCAGCGTGCGACGGGTGCGATCGAGCAGGTCTTGCGACCGTTGCCCTACCAATTGAACGACATGTATGGCGAGATATTGCGGTCGTTGCTGGGACGCATCAAGGGGGCCGCGAATCGATCGCAACTGACCGAGGTAATGAAGACTACCATACCTTCGGACATCGAAAATGGTCAGTCGAAGCTGCGTCGACATGTGGAGAGGACCATGGTTTCCGTTACGGGAGCCGTGCAGCACGAGTTGCAACTGTTTCATCACGATTTTCAAAATCGCTATCGATCGTTGGCAACCTTGGGGGGCAAGTTCGAAGCACAAAGCGCCGAAGTGAGAGCTTCGACCGGGCAGTTTGCTAATTCGACCACGGCGGTCAGTCTCGATATCGCCGCCGGATTGCAGTCGATCAGCAGCGACCGCACGGGGAAAATGCTGGGCGGTGGCGCCGTCGGCGCCGTTGTGGGAACCATGATTTTTCCCGGCGTGGGGACCGTGATCGGCGGCGCCTTGGGCGGTTTCTTGTCAACCTTGTTCGGTCCATCTCTGGATGAATTGAAGACACGATGCTGGAACGACCTGGAGCCCGCGGTTCGTAAACAACTGGAGGGAATGCACGAAGCAACCTTGCAAGCCGTGTCGAACGGCGCCGACCAACTGTTGAACGAATTACGGCAGACCATTTACAGTTATCAACCAAGATACGAGCATCTCGTGCAACAGATGCGGCAGCGTGATGCCGACGAGAAAGCGTGGCTGGCGCACGTGAGGACCGTGATCGAAGCCGATTTGTCCGCCATCGCCGACAAGCAAACAGAACTTGCCAATGTCCGCGCCAAAATACGTAGCCTATAGCGAGTGATCCTGATTCAACTTACTGTCGTTTGACAACGTAGATTCCAACACAGATTGGTTGCTCCTTATGTCCGACTCGCATCATCAATATGCCTCCTTCCTGTCAGCCCGCACGGAACTCTCGTCTCTCTTAGAGGAGGGTAAGCAAGCGTTTACCGAGGTCGACATGCAGCCTTGGGCGGAAACATCCGCCGAGTTGCTCCAACGACTTAGTTCTGAGCGATTCAAAGTGATCGTGCTGGGCGAGTTCAAGCGAGGGAAGAGCACATTCGTCAACGCGCTGCTGGGACGCGAGATTCTGCCGGCCTTCGTCACCCCGTGCACCGCGATCATTAACGAATTGAAGTGGGGAGACGAGCCGCGGTCAGTGCTCCATTTTAAGAACCCCCTGCCGGTGCAGATTCCAGCCGGAATGCCGGGTGAGGTTATGCGGCATCTCGAAAAGCATCGAGGAAAACCGTTGCCGCCGCTGCCCGTCGCCGTCGAGGATCTCGAGAAGTACGTCGTCATTCCTGATCCCACGAAGGACCAATCAACGTCGATCGCCGAAACGCCGTACGAGTTCGCCGAGATTTTCTGGCCGCTCGACCTGCTCCGTAACTCGGTGGAAATCATCGACTCGCCCGGATTGAACGAGCATGGCAGTCGCACCAAGGTGACGATGGAGTATTTGAGTAAGATTGACGCGGTCGTGTTTCTGTTTTCCGTCCATGCACTTGCCAGCCAGACCGAGATTTCGGTCATCGATCACGACTTACGCTCGGCGGGCCACGAATATCTGTTCTTTGTTTGCAATCGGTTCGATGAATTGAGGAAACAATCGGATCGCGATCGAGTCACGCAGTACGCCTACGAGCAATTGGCGGGGAGAACCGCGTTTGGTCGTGAAGGTGTGTTCTTCGTCTCCGCGCTCGATGCCGTTATTGGGCGCGAGGAAGGACGTCCCGAACTACTGACCCGCTCGGGAATGCCCCATTTGGAAAAGTCGCTGGCTGACTTTCTTGTCAAAGAGCGTGGAAGGATCAAGTTGTTACAGCCATCTCGACAATTAGCGCAGGGAGTCAAAACCGCGTTGTTTGAGACGATTCCCGACCAACGACGCATGCTGGCTGCGAACTTGGAACAACTCGAGTCGCGTTACAACGAGGCGCTGCCGAAGCTCAAGGAAGCGACTCGACGACGGAATTCCGTGGTGGATTCGCTGGAACGTTGCCGCATGCGTTTGCGGGATGCGGTGCGAGACGCGGCGACGAACCACCTGCGCGAGGTTTCCGATCAACTGCCCATGTGGGCTTCGAGTGTTTCGGTCACCAAGTCTGTCAGTGTCTTTAAGGTGTGGGCCATCGAAGCTCAAGTGGAAGCCGTGGCGAAGGAAGTCGTGAACGGCGTGGCGCCCATGGTCGAAGAGGCGACCTATCGCTGGCAAGAAGAACGATTGAAACCGCTCATCCAGCATCATTTGGCCGATTTCGATGCGGAGGCGCATGCCGCCGTCGCCGACTTCATGATCGACATGGAGGAAATTCGCGCTCAACTGTCGGGCGCCGCTCGCGGCAACATCCTCCCAGAAGCTCGCGTTAGCGCGGTCGAACGAGTCTTGTCGACCGCCGGTGGTCTTTTCCTGGGAGGGCCTGGGATGGCGCTGGAGGGAGCGACGATGGGGTATCAGGCGATGCTGCGCAGCCTGATTCCCAATATCATGGTGATCGCCGCAATCCTGCTCTTGCACTTGAATCCAATTACCATTCTGCCGACCATCCTCGCACTGGGCGTGTTCCGCGCGTTTCGGCAAGGCGATGCCTTGGCCGATAAAGTCAAGAAGCAAGTGGGGGCGGAATTGGCGAACCACATCGTGGCGCAGATTCCCAGCCAATCAGCCAAGATTGCCGACGAGTCGTTTCGTCAAACCGAAGGTCTGGTTACGGCAGTTAGCGCTGGACTGGATCGAGAAATTGATACCGTCAAGGAGCAGGTCGAGGCAGTACTCGAAGTGAAAAGAGCGGGTGCTCAACAAGTCGCCGAACACGAAAGTCGCCTCCGCGCAGCCGAACAACAGCTACAACGAGTCGATAGTAAACTGAACGACTTTATCTTGAGGCTTGTGCATCCGGTGTGATGTCACGTGGGGTTTATGCCGTTGCCGCGTCTTAGGCCATGATCTCTGAAACCACTCGACCAGAGACGTCCGTCAGGCGATAGTCGCGGCCCGCATGGCGATACGTCAGACGTTCGTGATTGAGTCCCAATAGATGAAGCACCGTGGCATGCAGGTCATGGACATGCATCTTATCCTGCACCGCGCGGAAACCGAAGTCATCCGTCGCGCCGTACGCCATGCCGCCTCGCACGCCGCCGCCCGCGAGCCACATGGTGAAGCCCCAGTGATTATGGTCGCGACCGTCGCCACTCTCGGATGTCGACGTTCGACCAAACTCGCCGCCCCAGATCACCAACGTGTCTTCCAACATCCCTCGCTGTTTGAGATCCTTCAACAAAGCGGCCGTCGGTTGGTCGATGTCCTTGGCCAGGTTGGTGGTCGAGGCATTGTGATTACGGTGAGTGTCCCAGGGTTGACCGTTACCGTAGTAGATCTGGACGAACCGTACGCCTCGCTCCACCAGCCGTCGAGCGAGCAGGCACGAATTCGCGTAGGCGCTCGAGCCATAGAGGGCGCGCACCGCCGCGCTCTCTTGCCCCAAGTCGAACGCTTCACCCGCCGCCGTTTGCATGCGAAACGCTGTCTCCATCGCTTGGATGCGAGCTTCCAGCGCCGCGTCGCCACCCCGTTCGGCGGCGTGCTCTTCATTCAGCGAACGCAACAGGTCAAGCTGTTTACGTTGCTGGTCGAGCGACAACGTGGCGTTGCGGATGTAGGGGACCATCTTTTGCGGGTCGAGCTGACTGTGGTTGATATACGTCCCTTGGTGCTCGCCCGGCAAAAAGGCGCTCGACCACAACTCCGAAAATCGCACGGGTCGGCCCGGGCAGAGAACGACATACCCTGGGAGATCCGCGTTTTCGGCGCCTAGTCCGTACAAGAACCACGAACCCATGCTGGGACGAGTCGGGGTGATGGTCCCGTTGTTCATTTGGAACAACGCGGGCCCATGGTTGGGGTTGTCGCAATGCAGTGATCGCAGAACGCACAGGTCGTCGATGCAGCCGCCTAGGTGCGGCAAGATGTCGCTGACCGGCAAACCGCACTCACCCCGCGGCGTGAAGCCGTAGGGAACCGCCATCAATCCGCCGGTCGCATTCTCGGTGCGGAAATCGACTTCCTTGGGGCGTTGTCCCGCCAGTTGGTTCAACAAGGGCTTATGATCGAAGAAGTCGGCCTGGAATGGTCCACCATTCATGAAAAGTTGGATGACTCGCTTGGCACGCGGCGCGAAATGGGGGCCGCTTGGACGTTTCCCAGTGAGCTTGCCGGTCGCAGCGGGTGAAGATTCGCCGTTGGCGCCGAGTAGCTGTTGTTGATCCAACAGTTGAGCGAGTCCCAGCGTGCCGAGACCGCCGCCTAGTCGGGCCAGCATTTCACGCCGAGACCAACCTCCCGGAATGATTGACTGTACTGCTCGCGTTATTCCCAGCATGGCCGATCCTCCCACTCTCGGACTTAAGGAACTTCTGACTTTGCTCCATCCCAACCACGCAGTATAGCCCCGACATTGTTTCGAATTCCACCCACGGGCCGCGCAGACTTGCCTCGAACGCCGCCATCGCTGAAGATCAAGACAAATAACCCCCCCAGCACTTCCTGGATAGCTCACGCCGCCGATGACTCGTACTCCCGCCGCCGCCGTGCCTGTTCGTCACAAGTCGACGCTTGCTTGTGCTTTTCTAGTCGCTAGCGTCGTCGTCACGGCTGCGGTCACCGCGATGTGGATACCCGAGCCAGGGCAGGGGAGTCGCGCGACGCAGGCGGCGGAACCTGAGGTCGACCTTCCTTTGCCGCCAGCGGAAGCCGCGGCCGCCATGGCGGTCCCCGAAGGGTTTCAAGTGACTTTGTTTGCCGGCGAGCCTGACGTGCGGCAACCCATTTCGTTCTGTATCGACGATCGAGGGCGACTGTGGGTGGCGGAAGCGTTTAGTTATCCGAAGCACTCCACGACAGGCAACGACCGCATCGTGATCTTCGAGGATCAGAATGGCGACGGCAAGTTTGATCACAAGACGGTTTTCTACGATCAACTGAATTACGTCACGGGGATTGAAGTGGGATTCGGAGGCGCCTGGGTCGTCACGCCTCCCTACATGCTGTTTATTCCCGACCGAGATGGCGATGATCGGCCCGATGGATCGCCACAGGTGGTGCTCGATGGCTTCGGCACTCACGCTAACTCGCACAACCTCGCCAACGCTCTCGCCTGGGGACCCGATGGTTGGCTTTACGGCACCCACGGCCGTACGAATTGGTCGCTGATCGGAAAACCGGGCACGCCCGAATCGGAACGAATTCGCTTCGATGGCGGCGTCTATCGCTATCACCCCACTCGCCAAATCTGGGAAGCCTATGCGGACGGGACGACCAATCCCTGGGGCATCGATTGGAATGATCAGGGCGAAGCCTTTGTCTGCAATTGCGTTAACCCTCATCTGTTTCACGTCATTCAAGGGGCGCATTACGAGCCGTGGCGGAATCGCGAATCGAGCCGTTATGCCTACGAGCGGATTGCCAGTATCGCCGATCATCTCCACTTCGTGGGAGAAGCCAACGTGCGCGATGGGTTAGGTTCGAGCGAAGAGGATGAAGCGGGCGGAGGACATGCTCACTGCGGCACGATGGTCTATCTCGGAGACAATTGGCCCGCCTCCCTGCGCAACTCGATCTTCATGCACAACATCCACGGGAAACGCATCAACAACGACATCCCGCGCCGCGCCGGTTCCGGCTACGTTGCCACTCACGGCAAAGATCTCGTGCGGTCGCGCGATCCGTGGTTCATGGGAGTCTTACTCGCGTACGGCCCTGATGGCGGCGTCTATTTGCTCGATTGGTCCGACACCGGCGAATGCCACAGCGTGCGAAATACTCGCAAACACACCGGACGAATTTTCAAAATCGTCTACCGCAAAGATGACGCGACTAAGTCGCCTTCAGTCGAACGACCCAAAGACGTCAGCCGACTGGACGATGCTCAACTCGTGGAACTTCATCTCCATCCCAACGATTGGTTTGTTCGACATGCTCGTCGAGTGTTGCAAGAGCGACAGGCGGCGGGACGCGATTTGACCGAAGTTCATCGCCGCCTCAAGCAACTCTTCCAAGAACATCCCGACGAGAGCCGCAAGCTGCGAGCCTACTGGACGCTGCACGCCACGGCTGGGGTCGACGATACGTTTTCGCTCCAGCAATTGGGACATGCAAGCGAATACGTACGCGGTTGGGCCATCCGGTTCTTGTGTGAAGACCGACAGCCGCCCGCCGAGGCGCTCGACCGATTTCGCCAACTGGCTGCCAGCGATTCATCTTCGCATGTCCGTCTGCAAATCGCCTCGGCGCTGCAACGACTCCCTAGCAACTCGCGATGGCCCATGGCCGAAGCCTTGATCGCTCACGCCGAGGACGCTGGGGATCAGAATCTGCCACTCATGAATTGGTACGCGATTGAACCGCTTGTCGAAAACAATCTCGAGCGGTTCGTGAATCTCGCAAAGATCGCTCGCCAGCCCTTGGTCATACGTCATATCGCGCGACGATCAGCGTCATTGATCGACAATACGGACGCCTTGGAACAACTCGTCAAACTATCGCCGCAATTGGAACCCAACTCGCAACGCGATTTGCTCGACGGTGTGCTCGTCGGGCTGGAAGGGCGGCGGCGAGTGAAACGGCCGAACGGTTGGAGTGGTGCGTACGCCAAATTGCGCACGTCGGAGCTCGAGTCGGTACGGGAAGACTCGCTCGAATTGGCGCTCCTCTTTGACGATCCAACGGCACTCGCTGAACTTCGTCAGCAAGCGACCTCGAATACCGTGCCCGTCGACTTGCGTCGGCGAGCAGTGCGTTCTCTGGTAGCCAAGAAATCCGAGGGCGTCGCTGTCATGCTGTTGGACTTGATCGCCGACGCCGATCTGCGCACCGAGGCGGTGCGGGGACTGGCCGAGTTTGATCATCCCGATACGGTGACGACGCTTCTGGAGCACTATGTCAAGTTTGATCCAGCGACGAAGCAAGATGCCCTGCAAACGCTCGCCTCGCGACCGGCCTGGGCGCACCGACTGTTGGATGAGTTAGAGTCGAAGCGAATTGCTCGCGGGGAAATCACCGCTTACACCGCTCGGCAACTCGACAATCTCAAGGACGCGAAACTCGCGGCGCGAGTGAGAGCGTTGTGGGGTGAGTTGCGGACCACGCCCGCGGACAAAGCTCGAGCGATTGCTGATTTCAAAAAGCGATTGACGCCGCAGGTGATTCGCGGCGGGGATCGAGCGGCCGGGCGAATCGTGTTTCAAGCAAACTGCGCCAATTGCCATAAGTTGTTCGATGCGGGAGGCGCGATCGGTCCCGAATTGACCGGGGCGCAGCGGTTCAATCTAGATTACTTGCTCGAAAATTTGATCGACCCCAGCGCATTGGTCGCGAAAGACTTTCAGATGCAGGTGATCGAGACCGAAGCTGGTCGAGTTGTGACGGGATTGGTTGTCGACGAAACGCCTGCTTCGATCACCGTGCAGACACTCAATGAAAAACTGGTGATTCCTCGCGGTGAAATCGCGGGACGCACGAATTCGCCCCTCTCGTTGATGCCCGAAGGGGTCTTGCAGAAGCTGTCGATCGAACAAGCACGCGACCTGATCGCCTACTTGAGCGGACAAGGCCAAGTTCCCCTGCCAGCCGCCGCGCCGTAGGTGAACTTGTACGACGGACTTCCAGTCCGTCGAAATTCAACGTGACTCACCATCCCACTCCCCATCCACCTCAATCGACGGACTAGAAGTCCGTCGTACCAGTGAGTGCCAAGTCCGTCGGCTAGCCCGCATCACCCTATCAACCATCAAGCAACCTATTCACTTGCGTCGAAAGAACGCCAGCGACACTCCACCTAGAATCAACGCTGCGGACAAGAACAGCCTGGGAGTAACCGTTTCGGCCAGTAACACCACGCCGCCGACGGCGGTTAGCACGGGCACTGCCAACTGAACCAAGGCGGCACGGGTGGATGCCAGCCCTCGCAGCGCGTAGTACCAGATAACATACCCTATGGCCGAAGTGAGTCCCCCGGAAGCCATGGCGAGCATCCAGCCGCGACGGTCGGCATGCCAATTTGCTTCAAACGGGAGATTGATCCAATTGGCTGAGAGAGGAACAGCAACCAGGGGCAGGGCGAACGCGGCGGCTCGCACGAAATTTCCCGTTGTGGCCGCGATCGGGTCCGGCGATCCTCGCCCCAACAGCGAGTAGGCGCCCCAAGCGGCGCCCGCCAGGACCATGAGGGCGGCGCTCATGAGTGGAGGTGCTGCCAGTCCCGGAAATACGAGAACCACCAATCCCGTCGACGCAGTGAGGATCGCGATCCATTCGGCAATGCTCGGGCGGTCGCCACGCGACATCCCCCAGGCGATCATGGAAACCTGGACCGAACCAAACAGCAGCAGGGCGCCGGTTCCCGCGCTTAATCCGTTATAGGCATAGGAGAACGCGGCGGCGTAGGCGAACAGGGCCAATGCCGCCCGCCATGATCCACCCCAACCAAACCTTCCCAACGACTTCCAACGCACCAAGGCGATCAACAGCAAAACGATGCCGCCAGTGACCAGTCGGACCGCGGTAAAGCTAGCCGCATCGATCGACTGGGGACGCAAGGCTAGGCGGCAGAGCAACGAATTGCCGGCGAACGAAGTGAGTGCCAGCAGCGTGGCGCCGACTGTGAGCAGCGTTTTCCGAGGGGCCATGTTCTCAAGTGTATTGCGGGTCTCCGCCAATCGCTAGGCTGCCGGATGAAGCACTAATTCCCGCAGCCACTGAACACCGGCTCGCGTGCAACGTTTTTCTTCGGCCCCAGCATCGAGGTGAAGTAGGTCGCGACACAGGCGTCGATGATCTTGGTGGTGAGTTGTCGTGGTTCGTCCAAGAATCGGCAGCGAGCGTCCATTAAACTCACGAGATCGAACGGATGGCAGAAGCGAATTGCTCGCCCCGTATCCCGGAAGTGTCGCTGCAACAGGTATTCGGCCGCATCAGGATTGTAAGCAATCACGAATCCGTCACAGGCCTCCTTCAGCAAGTAAATGAACTCATCTTCGCGCGGGCTTGGCACATTGATCTTATACGGTATGCGGCGCAAGAACGCTTCGTCCACCAGCTCTTCGGGGTCCAGATTCGTGGAGAAGAGCGTCAATTGTTCAAACGGCACTTCGACCGTACGACCATTGGGAAGCGTCAACACATCGAAGCGACGGTCGAGCGGCATAATCCAGCGATTGAGCAACGCGTGCGGCTCGACTCGCTGACGACCGAAGTCGTCGATGACCATCGCGCCGCAGTTTGCCTTCACTTGAATCGGCGCTTCGCACACTCCGCGCGACGTCTCGACCACTTCCAGTCGATCGAGCGTTAGTTCGCCGCCCACGACGATCGAGGGGCGACGGACGGCGACCCACCGACGATCCACCTGCCGCAGCATGCTTTCGTCTTTCACTTCGACCAGCTTGTGGTAACGCGAGTCGTAGATGCGCATGACATGTCGACCGACATCAACCGCTTTGGGAATCCAGATGTGGTCGGTGTACGCGTTCATCACGCGTTCCGCGATACTCGTCTTGCCGTTACCTGGCGCTCCATACAAGAAGACGCTTCGGCCGGCTGTGAGGGCGAGTCCGAGTTTTTCGAAGACGCCGGGATCCACCATCAGGTCGGACAGAGCTTCGTTCAGTGCGTCGGCGGAAGGCTGGCAGTTGTCGAGCGACTGAAGTTGTACGCTCTTCGCGTAAACGTCGAACGGAACGGGCGAGGCGCCCGCGTACATCGACTCGTCCAAATGCTCGCGAGCTCGTTTCGCGCCATCTTCGAGAATGGTGTAGACGAAGTCGCCGAATCCCGAGGCGCCGCGGAAATCGATCAGTCGCTCTTTCTTGAGTTCACCCAGCACGGGTTCAACAATTTGAAACGGCAAGCAAAGGTGCTTGCTGATTTCGTGCCCCGAGGCGGTGCGGCGGTGGAATAAGTGCTTCAGGATCAGGGATTGGAGATCCCACAGGGTATGGCCAGCTTCCGCTAAGGTTGTGGGAATCTGTGGAAAGAATGTCATGAGCGAACCTTCGGTTGGAGCGAAAGTGAATGGACGCTCCCCGTCATTCGGCCCGACTCTCCTCTGCGGGCGGAAGCTCGCGAGAACCCCAGGCCACTAGGACGATCCCAATGACGATCGCACCCGCCGACGCGGCCAACCACCCCAGGGGTAAATGGGTTGCGGCGGTGGCGGTGAGCGGTAGGTCGGCCAATTGTTCTCGGTAGCGAGTCATGACGAGGAGGGTGGAGTTATGGCAGACATGCAGAACCGCTCCCGGCCAGATGCTGCCCCCTCGAATCCTCACCCAACCCAACAATAGCCCAAGAATCGTACTGGGGACGATTCGCTCCGGCGCCGCTCCCCCCGCAAGTACGATGTGAAAAATCCCGAACGCGATCGCCGTGGCGATGACCGTGCCGGCGCCTCCCAGCGATCGCCGCAGGCCCGCGAAGAAATATCCCCGAAAAAACAGCTCTTCACACACACCCGGAATCACTCCCATGGCGAGCACGATCAGAGGGAGTGGGACGGCTGCCCAGGCGGCAAGTAATTTCTCCACCACGGCTTTTTTTTCTTCGTCGATCGCTTCAATGCCCAGGTTCTGCGTCGCCAGGATCGCTTCATAGACCCAAGGCCAGGTTCCAAAACCGAGAATGACTCCTCCTAGGAGCACTGTCGGGCGAGGCGCCTTCAATGCCCAGGTCAGTCGCCCGTCCACTCGCCGCCACCAGCCAGCGATCGCTGGCACGGCGCCGAACAGGAGAAGCGTCAAGCAGCCCGCGGCGATCAGGCGAGCGGCGGGGAATTCGTCAAACAGTCGGCCGAGCACTCCCGAGGCGAAAAAGTTCAGGGGGAACAAGGCGGCTAATACCACCACCGCGGCGGTCATGGACGGCGTCAGCGAACGCTCGTCGGACCGCCGAGTCCACTCGCCCCAGCCGCCCCGGCTGCCGACCGCTACCGCGTCCGTGCCAAACCACTGAGCGGCCACGGCCAGGGCGCTCAATGTGTAGAGGAATGTGGAAAGGAGCGCCCCGCAGGCCGGCAGAGCTTCCGCGGTTCCTTCGAACATTTCGCGAGCGAGCAGCAGCATGTTTAGGAGCGGAGCGACCGACGTCCAGCCTTCGAGTCGCCAACCGGGCAAGAGGATGACGAGCCCTGGCGCGAGCGACATGAGCATCAGCGGAATCAAGTAGGCCTGCGCTTCCTTGAAGCTCCGAGCCGCACTGGTGATCGCCAGCAGCACCGCTGAATAGAACATGCCGAAGACGACCAAGACGAGCAGCAGCTTTGCTACCAAGCTGAACGTCAGGCCAGACTCGCCGAACAATTGTGCGTCGAGTCGCAAGGAGAAGACGGTAGCGGCCATGGCCAGCAGGTTCATCAGCCCGGTCAGTAGAGTGACGACCAGCACGGCCACGTACTTGGCTAGCAAGAGACGGACGCGTGGGACCGGCAATGCGAACAATGTTTCCAAGGTGTCGCGCTCTCGCTCGCCTGCCGTCAAGTCGATCGCGGGATAGACGCCGCCAGTGACCGTCATTAGCAAGAGGACCAGCGGGAGAAGGCTGACGAGTCCCATGGAACGAGTTGCTGTGCCGGCGACCGCCGACAGTGTGAATTCCACCGGAACTTGCCGCGGTCCATCTGCATTTTGAGAACGCTCTCGCAGGAATTCCGTGTTGAAACGCAACAGCCGTCGTTCCACGAGTCGTAGGGCCGATACGCTGGCGGGGGAATCGGGCGAGTGGATCAAGGAGACCCGCACACTTGCTGTTGTATCATTTGCGGACTCCGTAAAAAACACGCGTGCGGCGAGGTCTACGTCGCCAGCGAGCAACGGTTGACTCAAATCGGTGGACGCGCCGCGGTCGTCGAGTAGTAGCTCGATACGGGGCGGTTCATTTTTGGAGACTGGGGTCTGTGAAGAGATTGGTTGAATGGTGGGCTCGAGTCGTTCGCCGATGGCGAGTGCCTCGGCCAGCCAGGTTCCCTCTTTCGTGGATGCGACGACGAGTCGGATCGAGGGGGAAGAACCGGGGGCGCCTTTGGTCGGCGTGGCGACAAGGCGAAAGACGAGCCCGAGCATTGGGTATAGCAAGAGCGGCATGGCGAGCAATGTGACGATCGTGCGTCGATCGCGCAGTGTTTCGCGCAGCTCTTTACGGATGAAGATGCCTTGACCCGCCCACCAAGACGTTGCGTTGCGAGAGTCCGTCATGCGGGTTGCTCGGAGGCTGGAGAATGAAGCAAGTCGAGGAACATTTCCACGAGGGTGGTTCGCTGAGTCTGAAGTCGGAGGTCGGCGAGCGTCCCTTCGTAGCGCAAGCGACCTCGATGGAGCAGGCCGAAGCGGTCGCATAGTCGCTCGGCTTCATCTAATTGGTGAGTGCTGACGATGATCGCTTTGCCGGCGGCCCGCAGATGTCGCACGAATTCAAATACAACTTCAGCGCCGACGACGTCGAGTCCGCGAGTGGGTTCGTCCAGGAGGACGACGGGTGGGTCGTGGACGAGGGAGCGAGCGAGTGTGACTCGCTGTTTTTGACCCGTGCTAAGTGTGGCGGAGCGGCGGTCGAGAAACCCGCCGAGGTCCATGCGCTCGGCGAGTTCTCGGATGCGTTCGTTGGCGACTGCGGGCGGGAGTCCGTAGCCCGCCGCGAAGTACTCGAGGATTTCACGCGGCGTGAGCCATTGGTAGAGCCCCGCGCTGGCGGACACGAGTCCGATGTGTCGTTTGATTTGATCGGGGTGTTCGGAGACGCGAAACCCCAGGATTTCAACATCGCCCGCGGAGGGAGCGAGCAGCCCGAGGATCATGCGTAGAGTCGTAGTTTTGCCCGCGCCATTGGGGCCGAGCAAACCGTAGACTTCACCCGGCTGGACGACGAGTGATACATCGTCGACCGCCGTGATGCGACCCTCGAAGGTCGAAAAAGTTCGCGTGAGGTGCCGCAAGGAGATCATGCAATGTGCCAAGCCGACAGAGAAGAGAGGTCCAGAGCCCGACTATTGTAGTCTATCTAGATGTAGGGTGCGTCAAGCCGATCGAGAACACCTTCCGCCCAGCGAGTAACCTCTGCCAGATCGGCGCCGACGCACCACATCGTTGATTACGCGTGGTCGCGTGGAAAACGCCGACGCGTGTGCAACTCCGTGGTACGACGGACTTCCAGTCCGTCGATTCCGTCGGTGCGTAACCGACCACCATAGCCCGCAGCGAGAGAGTAGGGTGCGTCAAGCCGATCAAGACGACTCGTGGCCCAGCGAGCAACCTTTACCAGATCGGCGCCGACGCACCACATCGTTGATTACGCGTGGCCGCGTGGAAAACGCCGACGCGTGTGCAACTCCGCCGTACGACGGACTTCAAGTCCGTCGATTCCGTAGCGCCGAAGCGCCACATGGTTGAGTTCGCCCGGCCGCTTCGATAATGCGGACGTTTGTGCAACGCTTCGGCGGGTTGGAGAATCACTCGGTGCACATGGTGAGTCTGCGCCTGCGGCTTGACGGCACCCTACAAGCGTCCTCCTACCAACGCCTCGCCAGCTTGAGGCGTCGAGCCGCGCATGCGCAAAGCGCCGATGGCGATCGCTCCCACGAAGCAACCGAGCGCCGCACCAGCCAGCGTATCGCTGGGGTAATGAGCACCCGCGTCGATGCGTTGCAAGAGACAGAGGGCGGCGAGTGTCGTGAACCACCAGCGGCCCGCGGGGTAGAGAGCGGCTAGGGCGACGGCGAGCCCGGCGGCGGTGGCTGAGTGGGCTGAGGGAAAAGACTGATAAGCGCGTGAGTAGGGTTGATCGGCGAACCGCTGGGAGAGCAGTGGAAACAGCGCGACGAACGACTCGATGGCGGAATGGTCCAGCGAGCCGCCGTTGGGTCGTTGGCGAGCGACGAGCAGATACTTGACGAGGTCAGCGGCTAGGCCAGCGCCGAAGGAGGCGGCGAGCAGTCGCCAGACATGGCGTCGAGCGCGCGGGTCGCAGAGAACGATCGAGAAGAGAATGGCGGCCACCCCAGCGCCATGCGAAAAGGTCTCGCAGAGTGCGAGAAACTTTTGGACATCTTTGGGGATGACGCTGCGTTTGGATTCAGGGTTCGGGCGACAGGCGCGAGCGACCGGCATATCGATCGTAAGAGCCAGAAGGGCGAGCAGTAGAAGCCCGCCGGCGATCAGGAGGTAGGCACGGCGAGAAGCGAGTGAAAGTGGAGCCATGGGCAAGGAGAGGGCGGTTGGCGGAACTCGGTGAATACGAGGCATTTCCGGCCCGGTTGGACTCGAAAAGTATGTCCCTTGTCAAGCCAAATCGAGCTGCTCAAGAATTCCCCCTTGGACGGACATCGTCGATCCGTTACAATCCTGCGCTCGTATGTTGCGGGGTGTGGCTCAGCTTGGCTAGAGCGCTTGGTTCGGGACCAAGAGGTCGCAGGTTCAAATCCTGTCACCCCG
>JAXMBL010000008.1:0-569265 GCA_046349915.1 Pirellulales bacterium
GCAGCGGCTTGTTCAGGGGTTGACGGTCGGAATTCTTGCGAATTCCGCTACAAGACTGTCGTCACCTGCGAGTTGGCCTCTCTTTGGGCAGCGGCTTTGTCAGGGGCGACGGTCGGAATTCTTGCGAATTCGGAGATGGGGGAGATCTGGTGTAGCGGAACTCGCAAGAGTTCCGTCGTCACCTGCGAGTTGGTCTCTCTTTGGGCAGCGGCTTGTTCAGGGGTTGACGGTCGGAATTCTTGCGAATTCCGCTACAAGACTGTCGTCACCAGCGAGTTGGTCTCTCCTTCGGCAGCGGTTTGTTCGCGGGGCGACGGTCGGAATTCTTGCCCATTCGGAGATGGGGGAGATCTGGTGTAGCGGAACTCGCAAGAGTTCCGTCGTCACCTGTGAGTTGGCCTCTCTTTGGGCAGCGGCTTTGTCAGTGGCGACGGTCGGAATTCTTGCGAATTCGGAGATGGGGGAGATCTGGTGTAGCGGAACTCGCAAGAGTTCCGTCGTTGCCTGCGAGTTGGTCTCTCTTTGGGCAGCGGCTTGTTCAGGGGTTGACGGTCGGAATTCTTGCGAATTCCGCTACAAGGCGCGCTGCGAGTTAGTCTCTTCTTCGGCAGCAGTTTGTTCGCGGGGCGACGGTCGGAATTCTTGCGAATTCCGCTACAGGGCGACGAGCGGACTTCTTGCGAATAGGCTCGGTGCGCGCCAAGATGCTCGTCGTCTTGCCACTGTCACGATTCGCTCGGGGAATGGTTCGCTATGCGGAAAATCTCGTTGTTGGGAACCGGCTTGATCGGCATGTTCTACACCATGGTCCTCCAGGGCCAGAGGAGCCGAGATCGAGTGATGAATGTCTATTCTCGATCCGAAGGACGAGCGGCAGAATTCGCGACGAAGTGGGGGATCCCCAGGCACTCCAACAACCTTCGTGACGTCATTCATGATCCCGAGACAGATGTCGTGGTCGTGGGCCTGCCTAACCAGTTGCATGAAGAAGCTGTGGTGGAAGCCGCCAAGGCGGGTAAAGCCGTCCTTTGCACGAAGCCGCTGGCCCGTACGGCCCCTGAAGCTTTACGCATGCTCGAGGCGGTGGAGAAAGCGGGCGTTTTCGCTGGCTACCTCGAAGACTTGGTCTATACCCCAAAAACATTGAAGGCGATCGAATCAGTCCATCGAGGAGCGCTCGGCAAGGTCCTCTGGGCTCGCTCGCGAGAAACGCATCCGGGGCCACACAGCGCTTGGTTCTGGGACAAATCGCAATCGGGCGGCGGCGCGATCATTGATCTCGGTTGCCACTGCATCGAAATCGCTCGCAGCTTCATCGGCAAGGACATTCGGCCGGTCGAAGTGGTCTGCTGGGGAGACACTCAGGTGCACCCCATCGAGGCCGAAGATCACGCCGTGGGTATGGTTCGTTACGAAAACGGCGCGGTGGGGCAGTTCGAAGTAAGTTGGACGTTTCGCGGCGGAATGGATTTGCGCGACGAGGTGTCGGGGACCGAGGGAACGATCTTCCTGAATCACTGGCTGCGCACCGGACTGGAAATGTTCACGGCGAAAGGCGCTAGCGATTACGTGGCGGAGAAAGCCGAGGGGAATACCGGTTGGTTGTTCCCCGTGGGTGACGAAGCGGGCTCGCTGGGCTACGTCGAGATGTTCACCGATATGCTCAACTCGCTGGACGCCGGCGCCCTGCCCCGCGAGACGTTCTACGACGGCTACGTGGTCAACGCCGTCATGGATGCCGCGTACGAGTCAATGAAGACGAAACGTTGGGAACCCGTAAAACTCGCCGTCTGGCGAGGTCGAGAAAACGTCCCCAACGTCGCGGCGTTACGCGAGTTCGACGCCGAGCATTTGTTGCTGAAGGAAGAGCGAATGCCCGATGGCGCCGTCAAACTGATCCTGCGACACAAAGGCTCGGGTCGAGTGGTTGAACGCATCAAAGAGAGCACCGTGGAGTAAATCGGATGGCAACAGAAAACGAACTCTCGCGGAGAAGTTTCACGGCGCTGCTGGCGGCATCAAGTTCCGCGTGGGCGCTGTTGTCGACGAACTCATCGGGGGCCAACGTTCTCGCGGCGGCAGACGATAAGAATGCCCTCCCCGCCAAGGACTCGAAAGCGGATGCCCCAGCAGCCGAGCCTCAAGAGAAGCCAGCGGCCGTAGGCGCGCCCACGGCGGCGGAACTGGCGTTGCACTTGCTGCTGGCACGATTTCCTGATGATCGGCTGGATCCCGCCGCCCAGGCGTCGCTCTTGATCGATATCGAGCGCCATCAAGCTCGTTCCCGCACGCTGGCACAAGTGGAGCTGGCGAACGGCGATGAACCAGGATTCTTGTTCGCCGCTTACCGCCGCCCTGAGGCCATGGAACGTTAAGCAACGAAGCCTCCCGCGACCGAACGCGCAATACGCTAAGGAACTCAACCATGGCAATCGATCCAGCACTCGCGTTTGCGACGATTCGCGAATTAGGCAAGCGACTGCGGGCTCGCGAATTCAGTTCTGTGGAGTTAACGGAATTCTTCTTGCAGCGATTGGAGACGATCGGCAAGCGATTAAACGCCGTCGTCACGGTGACTCGCGAGCTGGCTCTGCGACAAGCGGAAGCCGCGGATCGCGACTTGAAGGCGGGGAAAGATCGCGGCCCGCTGCATGGCATTCCCTACGGCGCCAAAGACTTGCTGGCGACTCGCGAGGCGCCAACCACCTGGGGCGCCGCGCCGTATCGCGAGCGAGTGATCGACGACGAGGCGACGGTGGTCAGTAAGCTCCGCGAAGCCGGGGCCGTACTGACCGCGAAACTCGCCATGGTCGAACTCGCCGGCGGCTTGGGCTACCGCCAAGCCAACGCGGCTTTCACGGGACCAGGACTCAATCCCTGGGCCACCGATTCGTGGGCTGGAGGTTCATCGAGTGGCAGCGGGGCGGCAGTGGGGGCGGGATTGGTTCCCTTCGCGATCGGCACCGAGACATGGGGCTCGATCATGACTCCCGCGGGGTACTGCGGAGTGACGGGGCTGCGACCGACTTATGGCCGAGTGAGTCGAGCGGGCGCCATGGCGTTAAGTTGGACGATGGACAAGATTGGCCCGATCGCTCGCACCGCCGACGACTGTGGGATGGTGCTGAATGAGATCGCTGGAGTCGATGCTCGAGACGAAACGACGTTCGACGAGGCGTTCGCTTACCCGGAACCAAAACCGCTGACTCGCCCCTTTCGATTCGCCACCTTGGTGGAACCCTCGCTGAAGTTGCAAGGTGAAGTCAACGAGAACTATCTGAAGTCGTTGGAAGTGTTGCGACAACTGGGCAAGTTTCAGGAGATTCGGTTGCCCGATTTGCCTGCGGATCTCGTGGCCGGCGCCATTATCTCGTGCGAAATGGCGGCCAACTTCGGTCCCATGATTCAAAGTGGAGATATCTGGGAGCTGACTGCGCCCGAAGATCGACTCGGCGTCTTTCCCGCTCAACTCATCCCAGCTGTCGACTACATCAACGCGTTTCGCATTCGCAAAAAGTTACAGCGAGCACTCGACGAATTGCTGAAGGATGTCGATGCCATCGTCACGCCAACGTTAGCAACGGTCGCGCCGCCCATTGCTGGTAGTTTTCGCGAATACCATGCGCCGTATCGAGCCTCGGGGATCGGCGGACCGGGGAACGCGGCCGGACTGCCCGCGATTACCCTGCCCAATGGGCTGGGAGAACGTGGACTCCCCACGGGCGTGCAGTTGGTGGGTCGTGCACGCAACGAGTTACAGTTGCTGGCGATCGCCAGGGCCTACCAAGAGGCGACAACCTGGCATTCGCTGACGCCAAAAAAGCTGCCGTAATGAGTCCCTATTTAGCCCCCGGCGGTCGAGTCATCACATAGCCGATCAGGTCGCGCACTTGCTCGGGAGTCAGCGGCGTCAGCAGTCCATTGGGCATGAGCGACAGGTTCGTGGCCTTGATCTGTTCGACCTCATCCTTCGGGACTGTCAGCTTCTCGGTGGCCGTCTGGATGGCGACGGTTCGCGGAGTCGGATAGCTGACCACGCCGGTCAAAGTGCGTCCGTCGTGAAGCAGCACGGTCGAGCTGCGGAAATCGGTCGCGACGCTGGCGCTGGGGTCGATTACGTTCTCAAGCACGTACTGGAGATTTCCGCGGTTGGCGCCAGTCAAGTCAGGACCGATCGCGGCCCCTTTCCCAAACAGTGCGTGGCAATTGCCGCACGACTTCTCGAACAACTGTCGACCGATTTCCAAATTGGCTTTCGCGAGGATGTCGGGAGTAAGTTGAGTCCGAAGCTCAGCGACCTGGCGTTGAGCTTCCTCGGGCGACTCGCGAACTTCGCCCCAGAGTTTGCCGAGTTTTTCGTTGAGCTTGCTGTCGTCGAAGCCGCGAATCTGGCGAGCGTGCCAGGCCGAGACATCGGTGCGACGCAAGCGTCCCGACTCGATGGCGTCGAGTAACGCGAGTGCGTAGGTAGGACGAGAAACCAAGGTCTCCAAAGCGCCTCGTTGGTCTTCCGCCGACAGTGTCTGCCAGCGATCGAGCAGGAAGCGGGGAGTATTGGGGTCTCCCACGGCCGCTAAGCCTCGTGCGGCCACGCCTACCAAGGATCGATCATTCAGTAGCTTTTGCAGCAAAGCAGCCAGATCGTCGGGTCGGCTCTCGATGATCGCGCGTAAAGCCGCTCGTCGCGCTTCGCCGTCCGCGTTTCCGTCGAGCGCGATGCGCCGCAATTCATCGAGCGCGCGGCCGTCGCCAAACACGGCGCCCAACTCGCGTAGTCGAGTTTGTAGGGCTTCGTCCCCGCGCGCCGACCATTGCTTTTGAAATGCCTCCCAGTTCGCTGGTCGTGGAGCTCGCCGCCAGCCTCGCAGGCCTTCGGCTAAACCGAGCGTTACTTCTTGGACCGATGCCAAGGTTCCGTCCGAGGTTTGGTTGACCAGCAGAGCGGCGAGCGGCGCGGGACGCGACTCGACATCCTCGGCGAGTCGACGAGCGATGAATTGACGGAGCAGTGAGATTTTAGAATTGACGGCGATCGACACGGCTTCGAGCGGTAATTCGCCAACAGCCGGTTCAATACCATACCAAATCATGAGCGGTAAATTGTGATCCGCGGCGTCTTCGCCATGGCGAGCTAATTGACTGCCGATCGCCAATCGCTCGGGCATGCTCATCTTTCCCAAGGCCGAGGCCAGATGCAGACGGACAAGGGGCGAGGGGTCGGTGGTGGCTAGTTTCTTCAGAATCGGCAAGTCGTCGGCGGTATAGACGCCGTCGTCACCCAACAAGCGGATCGACCAAGTGCGAACATATTCGCTTTTATCATTGGTGAGTTCCCGGAGCTGTTGCTCATTCGTGCCGCCGGAGACAAAGAGCGCCCAGAGCGCTCGCAGACGTCGCGTGACATCCGGATGTGCCGTGAGGATTTCTTTGAGGCGGCGATGAGCAGCCGTTAAGTCAGCCTTCGCAACCGCTCGTTCTTGAAGCACGGCGCGAGCTTGGCGTACATACCAATCGTTGGCGTGTAGCGTGAGTTCAGCGAGTTGTTCGGGGGTGAGCTTGGACACATCGCCGACAGTCGGGCGATTCGTCTTGCCGTAGGCGACCTTGTAGATCCGGCCCGACGTACGATGAACGCCGTCATTTTCATGGCATTCGCCCACGTCGGCCCAGTCCGCGATATAGACGCCGCCATCGTTGCCGTACAGAAGTTCGATGCCGCGAAACCAAGGATTATTCGCGAACAGGAAGTCGTCGGCGTGCTTGGCGACATAGCCCGAACCCTCTCGATGGAGCTTGTCTCGGTTCACTCGCAGCCCGTGCATGTTCAACGTGAACACATCCCCTCGATACTCGGTGGGCCAATTGTCTCCCTGGTAGATCATCAGTCCGACATGCGCGTGGCCGCCGCCTGCCTTTTTCGTACTCTCGGTCACGCCCTTGCGAACATCCGACCACGCTTCGGTCGTATCCCAATGGAAGTGGTCCGCGTGCTGTTCGATGATGCCGTAGACTCGCGGATTGAAGTGCTCGCCATACATGCGGCGATAGTGCGCTCCGGGAATGACGTGCCAGAAATGTCCAATCACCGTGTTGATGAAGAACATCTCGCCGTACAGGTCGAAATCAAATCCCCAGGGATTAGTCGTGCCGTGACAGACGACTTCAAATTCTTCGCGAACGGGATGGTACCGCCAGATGCCGCAGTTGATTCTGCCGCGTCGACTCTCCGGCGTGCCGGGCTTGCCGACGACTGATGTGGCCAGAATCCCGTGTCGGCCGTACAGCCAGCCGTCGGGGCCGAGCGTCAAACCATTCACGATGTTGTGGCGGACGGCCGAGTCGTTCCAGCCATCGAGCTTGATCACGGCGGGGCCATCGGGAACGTCGTCGCCATTGGCATCGGGAATGAAGTAAAGGTACGGAGCACACAGAGCCCACACACCGCCATTGCCGACCGCGACCGCCGTCAGCCGCACTCCTTCATCCCAGAACACGGTGCGCTTGTCGCATTTTCCATCGTGGTCTTCATCCTCGAGAATCACGATGCGGTCGCGCAGCTTGGTTTCGAAATTCACCTTGCTCTCGGCATAGGTGTACATTTCGCCGACCCACAGTCGGCCGCGACGATCGGTCGTGAGGCAAACGGGCTGTTGGACCTGCGGTTCGGCCGCGAATAGCGAAACCTGAAAACCCTCAGGCGCCGTCATGCGTTCGACCAGTTTTTCTGGAGGAACCAAGACATCCTTCGCGTCCTGCGTGTTGAATGGCCGAGGAAACTCGACGCCGTCCTCCGCGCTGCTGGTGTTGGTAGTGGTGGTGCTGGCGGCCGATCCCACCACGACAAGGCACAGGAGACCGACGAGCCAGCGGAGTGACAAGGAGGTTGGCATGGAGTAATCGTCTGGAGTAGAGGCGAGAAACAGGGACGCACGGGTAACTTGCGGTCGTCTGGCGTTTGATTGTGCCACAAATCGGTCGTCTCGGAAACGGACCCGGTTGTCGCGAGTCGAGTTCGCGGCTGCGGAATACGAAGTGTGGACCACGAATCGCACGAATCCCACGAATCTGGGGACGGAGGTGACGGCGGGAGGAATTCGTTGCGGGCGTCGCCCGTGATCGGAGCGACGATGGACTTAGATCAATCCGTCGATTACATGTCCATGGACGTCGGTCAGGCGACGATCGATGCCGTTGTTGCGCCACGTCAATTTCGTATGTTCGATGCCAAGCAAACGGAGGATGGTCGCGTGGATGTCATAAACCTGCGTGGGGTGATCTCGATCGAGCGGCTTGTAGCCCCACTGATCGCTCTCGCCCACGGTAACGCCCGGTTTAATGCCGCCGCCGCAGAGCCAGTTCGTGAAGACGTAGGGATTGTGGTCGCGTCCTTTGCCTCCCTGGGAAGATGGCATGCGGCCGAATTCGGTTGTCCAAAGAATGACCGTGTCGTCCAAGAGGCCTCGCTGTTTGAGGTCTTGAATCAAGGCCGCGGCGCCTCGAGCCATGCCCAACGCCAGCGGCCCATGATCTCGCTGGATATCCTCGTGCGAGTCCCAGTTGCGGCGAGGGAATCCGTTGTCGTTGCCGCTCCAAATCTGGACAAATCGCACTCCGCGTTCCAAGAGCCGGCGAGCGGCCAGGCACTTTCTCGAGAAGTGGAACGTCTCTTCGTCCGCATTAATCTCCTTCGGCCACTCGCGTGCTCCGCGTTCCAAACCATAAAGACGTAAGATATGTTCCGGCTCGTCGTTCAGACTGAGCGCCTCGGGCGCTGCTAACTGCATCCTCGCGGCCAACTCATAGCTGCGGATGCGAGCGTCCAGTCGTTGGTCGTCCGCTCGCGGCGCCGCGTGACGACGATTCAATTGAGCCAACAATTGTTGAGTCGCCGACTCGCTGGCCGGGGTCACATAAGATGCCGTGCGATGCGGGAAAAGGTCGGCGATCGGCGAATCGGCCCCTGGATAGATCGTCGTGCCGCTGTGCTGCGACGGCAGGAAGGCGGCGTCCCAATTCTTCACGCCATTCGAGGCGAAACCACGGTGGTCGGGCAACACGACAAACGTTGGAAGGTTGTCGTTCAACGATCCCAACGCATAACTGACCCAACAGCCCATGCCAGGAAACCCAGGCAACAGGAAACCGGTTGTTTGGAGAAAGGTTCCCTGCGAGTGAACACCTGTCTTGCCCACGATGTCGTGCACGAAGGCCATGTCGTCGACGACCGCTCCGAGAGGCGCCACCACCTCGCTGAGCATCTTCCCTGTCTGACCATAGGGTTTGAAGTCCCAGACGGGGCGCAGCCAGGGACCCAGTCCGTTCTGGAACGCTTCGACATGTTCGCCAAAGTTGCTCGGCTGGCCATGATGCTTAATCAAGGCAGGTTTGAAGTCGAACAAATCAATGTGACTCGCCGCGCCCCCCATAAACAACTGCACCACTCGTTTCGCCTTCGCCGGATAAATCCGAGCGGGGTGCGTGGGCGCCGAGTCGGCGTTGTCGCGAGGTTCCGCTGGCTGCGGTCCCGCTTCCTTGACCGGCGAAGCGTCACGAGGGGCCGCTGACAACTGGCCCTCCGACTGTAAGAGAGCCGCCAGCGCCAAGGCGCCGAAGCTGCCGCCGGTCTGTCCGAGGAATTCGCGTCGAGTCGTCATGGGAAAATCGTAGGGGCTGTGTGTGCGAGCGAACAATGTGTCAGCAATCGCTGGCGGTTGCGATGTCGGTTAGTCGACAAACGTGAATTCGTTGAGGTTGAGTAACGCTCGACAGACATTTTCCAAGCCTTCTTGCTTGTGAAACTCCACCAAAAGCTTGAGCTCATCCGGAGTGGGCGCGCGAGCGGTTGCGAGTCGAAACGCATGCTCGATCTGTCGAACATCCTCCATCCCCGCTTCGCGTCGGACTCGGTCGGCGAAATGCGACGCCTGCACCACCATGAAACCGTTGTTTAACAGCGTGAGCGCCTGGATTGCGGACACACTCTCATTACGCCGTTCCACTCGCATCGAAGGGTCCGCGCAATCCAACGACGTCATGAATGGCTGGGTCTGCGAACGCACGATAAAGCGGTAGATCGAGCGTCGCCAGGTTCGAGGATCTTTAGGGTCCGCCAAATGATACTGATAGTGGGGCGAGTGTTCCGGATGCTCAACCACAAAGTCCTGAAAGCCAGGACCGCCCATGGCGAGGTCGAGTTTTCCACTGACGGCGAGCACCGCGTCACGCACTGCTTCGGCCTCGAGTTTGCGCCGATTTTGCCGCCACAACAGCCGATTTTCGGCGTCGATCGCTTGGCCGCGTTCACCCTGGGGAGAGTCTACCGCGTTACTCGATTGGCGATACGCCATACTCATGACAATCTTGCGATGGAGCGACTTGAGCGAGCCGCCATTGTCGCGGAAGTCGCATGCGAGCCAATCGAGCAACTCGGGATGCGAGGGAGCGGCGCCCATGCGTCCCAGGTCGTTGCTGGTTTCGACAATTCCCCGTCCGAAATGGTACTGCCAGACTCGATTGACGATGCTGCGCCACGTCAACGGGTTGTCGACGCTCGAGAGCCACTTCGCCAAAGCCGCTCGTCGTTGCCCTTCCGCATGATCGGGCGGCAAGTCGAATCGAGCTGGTAGAGATGTGAGGACGGCCAGTGCGCCCGGGACTGCTTCGCGGCCCGGTTGCAGAACATTGCCTCGATGGAGCACATGGATGGGACGCGGCTTGCCGCCCGAGCCACCCGTGCCGACAAACGCCCCCGATCCCTGATGGATCGTGCCCGCATAGACGACGCTGGGCGCGGGGAGTTTCTTCAACTCGCCGGCAACTGCTTCTAGTTTCTTACGCAACTCGCTCCATTCACGATACTCCGCCTCGGTCAACGACTGGCGGAACAATTGATCCCGCTCCGCCCGCAGCGTCGGCAACATGGCCGATTCATCGGCCGCCGGGTAGAGATCATCCACCAAGTTCGACCGTCGCCAGCGAGGCGCGGCTTCGATCGAATCGAGCGAACTGACGGGGCGACCGCGAGCGACATTCGTACCTTGGCTGTCGTAAGCTTGAAGTTCGGCGAGCGAAAAGATGAAGTCATTCTGTCGCGGTGCGAGCTTAACCGCGGTGACTCGCAGATAACGGCCTTGTGCGCCCTTCGCGGCAACTGTCTGTGGGGTCGTGCCTGGATTCGGCAAATCGCTGGCTGTCTGGTCCAGTAAACGACGCGTGGTGGGCTGATCGGGAAATTCGGGTGAGTCGCTCAGTTCAACTCGAAAGCGTACCGGGAAACCGAATCCCGCGCCGATGTTGTTGAAATCGTCATAGCAAGGGCGGAGGACGACGCGGTCAAGCGTCACGCTGCTGCCCAAATCGACCTGGACCCACTTCAACTCGCCGGCCGTCGGGGCGATGCCGCTGTGATATCCAAACTCGACCGCCGTGTTGCCGCGGCTCATTTTCACCGCCGACTCGATGCGCTTTTCGAGTTCGATCAGCGAGGGACCTGCCTTGTCGCGAGCGACCTTGTCGATGACGCCGATTCGCTGTTCGATAGCCCGGCGTTGTTCGCTCAATTCGGCGTGGCGACGGCCCGTTTCCGCGTCCGCAAAGTAACTGCGATCCGCTCGATCGAGCGCCGCAAAGACGGCTTGCAGTGAATAGTAATCTTCTTGCGTGAACGGATCAAACTTGTGGTTGTGACACTGAGCGCAGTGGATGGTGACGCTGCAAAAAGTGCCCAGCGTGTTGGCCACCATGTCATCGCGATCGAGATGG
Source organism: Pirellulales bacterium (assembly GCA_046349915.1). Taxonomy (GTDB): domain Bacteria; phylum Planctomycetota; class Planctomycetia; order Pirellulales; family Pirellulaceae; genus CAIXSC01. The sequence goes on from JAXMBL010000008.1 coordinate 10,762, forward strand.
CGAGCAATCTTGCCGTCGATCTTGGTCTCGGGAACTTCGGCATGGCCGATAAAGTCCCACGGCCCGGCGGCGATGAATCCCATGGCTTCGATGCCATCGCGAGTGCCTGGGAACAGAGTATCGCCAGCGACTTGTTCTTCGATAAACCGAGCGTACGGCTTGTCCTCGTTCAACGCTCGGATCACATAATCGCGGTAGGGCCAAGCATGAGGACGCGGTTTGTCCTTGTCGTAACCATGCGTATCGCCGTAGTGGACGACGTCGAGCCAATGGCGAGCCCAGCGTTCGCCATAGCGAGGCGATTGCAGGAGAGAATCGACCAGTTGCTCATACGCTTGGGGATGCGGGTCCGCCGCGAAGCGTTCCACCGCGACGGGATCAGGCGGCAGGCCAAGTAAGTCGAACGAGAGTCGGCGATAGAGCGTGCGTCGGTCGGCGGCGGCGGCAAAGCCCAGCTTCTCCGCGGTCAACCTTTGCCAGAGAAACGCATCGATTTCGTTGGGGCCCGGCAAGTTGACGGAGTGGGGAGCGGAAGATGTCGCGGGCGGAATGTCGGGGCGAGCGGGAATTGTGGGCTTCACGAGTGGTTGCCACGCCCAATGCGCTCGTCGCGGGTCAGCGGCCGCTCCACGGTCGGCATCGGTCTCTTGCCACTCTGCTCCCCGCTCGATCCACAGTCGCAGGCGAGCGATCTCGGCGGCCGACAGGCGGTCTCCCTTGGGCGGCATGAAAATGTTGCGGTCGTCGCTGGCGACTCGCCGTAACAACTCGCTGTCCGCACTTCGCTTGGCGACGATGACGGGACCGTTGTCGCCGCCACGAAACGCAAACTCGCGGGCATCGAGTCTCAGTCCACCTTCCTGGAGGTCGGGGCCATGACAGGCGACGCACTTGGCCTTCAGCAACGGACGGATATCTCGTTCAAAGTCGACATCGCGGCCGTCGTCCGCGGAAGTCGTCGTCCACCCGCTCGCCAACGAGCTCACCAGCGCGAGCGACAGACTGGTCCAAATCATCCACCGTGCGATCGAAACTCTCATGGACTCTCCTCGCGCCTCCAACTTCGAGGCCTCGCACACGTACTGGGATGAATCGTCGGACTTGTAAAAAACCAAGGGCGTTGCCTAGCGCCGCTGAGTGAAGTCGTGGCGATCGGTACGGTGGCTTGGGAGGCGGGATTGGGGGCGACGCGACTCGCTTACCTTGCGTCGATGATACTTTTGATAAATCGTGCGAGTCAATCATGCGTGACACACGCGCGCTGATCGACGATCCTGCTCGACGGGAGTTTTTCCTCCGCGAATTGGTTGTCGCAAAACGTCACTCAAGGCGTTCCCGTCGAGTTTAGGGCTCGATGTTGAGCCAGTACCCAAGCTTGCGACTCGGCGAGGGTTCGGCTACCTTGCCAGAGATACAGGCAAAGTTTCTCCTTCGCGAGGTGCAAGATGACGAAGTTGTGGAGCCGCAGAGTTGGGGCGGAGTCGGGTGTGCGGTCAACGTTCGTGCGCAGTTCGGCTTTCATGGGGCTGATCTTTGGCCTAATGCTCGCTCTGCTCGCTGGAAACGCGTCGGCCGAAGATGCCAAACGAGTGGTGCGGTCGTTCAAGAAGATCAAGTTGTCGGACAAGTTCTACAGCGAAGGAATGTATCACGGCGACTTCAATCACGACGGCAAGCTCGACGTCGCCGCCGGACCCTACTACTACTTAGGCCCCGACTTTCAGCAGCGAGTTGAGTACTTTCCGGCGAAGGAATTCGATCCCCATAGCTACTCGAACGCGTTCCTGATGTTCGCTCACGACTTCACGGGCGACGGTTGGACCGACATCTTGGTCATCGGCTGGCCAGGGAAAGAATCGTATTGGTACGAGAACCCGCAAGGGAAAGAGGGGCACTGGAAGCAATTCCTGGCGTTCACCAAAGTGGACAACGAGTCGCCAGGGTTTGGCGACATTACGGGCGACGGCAAGCCAGAGATTATCTGCCACACCGACGGCGTCTTGGGATACGTCGAAGTGAACTGGGCTGACCCGCGTGGTCCCTGGCGTTTCCAGCCGATCTCGTCCAAGGGCGGCTGGGGAATGTACACCCACGGTCTGGGCATCGGCGACGTGAATGGCGATGGTCGAGTCGATTATTTGCTGCGTGAGGGATGGTGGCAACATCCTGAGAGCACCAAGCCGACAGAACCGTGGCAGACTCACCAAGTCGACTTTGGCGGCGGCGGCGCTCAAATGCATGTTTACGACGTAGACGGCGACGGCGACAACGACATCATCACCAGCCTCCAGGCGCATGGTTTCGGACTCGCCTGGTTCGAACAGTCCAAAGATGGTGCGGGCAAGCCGCAGTTCCAGAAGCGATTGATCACAGGCGCCAAGCCCGAAGAAAATCGCTACGGGGTGAAGTTCTCGCAGCTCCACGCCGTCGATCTCGTCGACATGGATGGCGACGGAGTGAAAGATATTATCACGGGCAAACGCTACTGGGCGCACGGTCCCAAGGGGGACGCCGAACCCGACGCACCCGCCGTCTTGTATTGGTTCAAAACCGTACGCACCAAGGACAAGGGAGTTGAGTTCATTCCCTTCCAGATCGACAACGACTCAGGCGTTGGCACTCAAGTGATCGCCGCCGACGTTTCGGGCGATGGAAAGCCCGACGTGCTGGTAGGCAACAAGAAAGGCCAATTCGTCTTCATCCAAGAGACTCGCGAAGTCTCCGAAGAAGAATTTGAGAAGCTGAGCCCCAAGGCGAAGCCTTGATTGGTCATTGGTCACTGGTCATTGGTCATTGGTCATTGGTCATTGGTCATTGGTCATTGGTCATTGGTTGTTGGTTGTTGGTTGTTGGTTGTTGGTTGTTGGTTGTTGGTTGTTTCGCTCCGCAAAGAGAACCCCAAGGGGCTCTAAACCAGTGACGAATGACCAGTGACGAATGACCAGTGACGAATGACCAGTGACGAATGGCCAGTGACAAATGACCAGTGACAAATGACCAATGACCAGTGACGAATGACGTTTTAGCCAGCGACCAGCGACTCCAGGGTCCAGCTCGAGGCTCGTTCGCGTTGGGCTGCTCTTAGGCTGGCCACTGTCGGCGATGTCTCGCCGACTCGGCCGGTGTCGGCCAGCTCGAAGCCGATGTCGAGCAATTGAGGAGCGGCGATATCGCGCGGGGGAATGGCCAAGCAGACTCGCGGCTCGTTCCCTGCCACTCGATGCAGCAGACCTGCTGCGATCAGGCGATGGACGATTTGTTCGAGTTGTCTCTCGGAGAGTCGAGCGCGGGTGGCCAACTCTAGCGTGACACTCGAATGGCCGCGTTGAAAATCACGGGCGATTTCTTGCATCAACGTGACGACGATCGACGGGTCGGCGACCCCAATCGACTCGGCGGCTCGTTCCATCTCTTCCAGTTCACGACCGCCTAATTGCTGCAAAATGGCGCTCACTTGCAGGCCGAACAAGACGGCCAGCCACATCAAGTAAACCCAGAACATGAACAGCGGAATCAGGCCCAGTGAAGTGACCAGTTGGCTCATGCCGAACGAACTGGCCAGATAACTGCCGATCGTGCGTTTGCCGATTTCGAGCAGTACCACGGTGACGAACGCGCCCGCCGATGCCGCTCGCACCGAGACCGACGTGTTGGGGACCAGCACGAACGTCATGGCCAACAGGAGCCAAGTGACCAAAAAGTTCCACGTCAGTCCGAACCAGTGAGCCATCCATTCGCTCCAAGCGAGCGACGCGCCGAAGCTGTCGAGTTCGGCGTGGAGCCAAGCCGCGACGCTGATGGCCAACGGGCTGACCGTCAGCAAAAACCAATACAAGGGGATGCTGCGAGTGAGTGGGCGGCCGTAGGGAGCACGATAGATCACGTTGAAGCTGCTCTCGATCGTACTCAACAAGCTGATGGCCGCGTAAACGATCATCGCGAACCCAATCCAGCCGACGGCGGGCAAAGTGACATGGGTTGTTTGCTCAATGACGCCGGCGAGCCATTCCTTGAGTGTTTCGGTGCGAGCCGCCTCGCCGACGTCGCCCGCGACGGGGAAAACAAGTTGAACGTCGCCCAGGCCCGCGGCGTCGAGTAGTTGACCGCTCAGTTTCAAGAATTCGTCCACGCCCGAGACCGCTCGAACCAAAATCGTGACGACGACCAGGACGGGAGCGAGCGCGAAGAGAGTGCGGAAAGCCAGCGCGGCCGCCATTTCGGGAGCTCGATCTTGAGTCAGCTGGCGAGCGCCGACTCGCGACAGATCGTAAGCGAACCGGACCGAGTGGCCCCAGCGATCGAGTTCACTGCGCGGTTGACGAACCGCTCGTTCAATCCCGTGCGCCACTTTGCGGATAAACTCGCGAATTTGTTGAATCATGAGTCGAATGCTCTGTCGCGATGTACGACGGACTTCTAGTCCGTCGTACGGGAGCTTTCCTTGTACGACGGACTTCCAGTCCGCCGCTCCTGTCTGTGCCGCGTGGCAAACACTAGCCTAATTTGGCCCGTACGAGGATGCCAATTTGGGTGCTGCCAGTGGGTGGGTTATTGAGTTTCGGGCTAGAGCTGGGATGATCAGAGGCCCATGGTTCGAGGAGACCCGCTTGTGGGAATAGTCGATTGGGGTTTAATCGCCGCCTATGCCGTCGTCATGCTGGGCATCGGCGCGTACTATTCGCGAGCTAATCGGTCGGCGGACGACTACCTGTTGGGTGGTCGTCGAATGCCGTCGATCATGGTTGGTTTGTCTTTGTTCGCGACGCTCATGAGCACATTGTCCTATTTGGCTCATCCTGGCGAGATGATCGCCCATGGTCCCATGTTGATCACACAAGGGGCCGCTCATCCCCTGATCTTCGTCATCGTCGGTTACGGTCTGATCCCGTTGCTTATGCGGCAACCTGTGACCAGCGCCTATGAGTTGTTGGAGAAGAGGTTGGGACTGGGAATCCGTCGAGCAGGCGCTGGGGTGTTTCTCTTGCTACGACTCGGCTGGATGGCGACCATCTTGTACGCCACGAGCAAAGTCGTGTTGGTGCCGCTGCTCAATCTCGACAAGTCATGGATTCCCTGGCTATGCCTGGGAATGGGCGTGCTGACCGCAGTCTACTCCTCTTCGGGCGGCATCCGCGCCGTCGTCATGACCGATGCGTTGCAATCGCTGATGATGATCAGCGGCGCTCTGCTGACGCTGGCGATTGTCAGTTGGAAGATGGGCGGCGTATCGGCTTGGTGGCCCGATCAATGGCCAGAGCATTGGCAGACGCCAAGTTGGGGCTTCGATCCCAACATGCGGCTGTCGTTCGGCGTCTTGCTGCTCTCGACCACCCTGTGGTACGTCTGCACGAATGGCTCGGACCAAATGTCGATTCAGCGGTTCCTGTCCACTCGCGACGCCAAGGCCGCTCGCCGCACGCTCGCCATCTCTCAATCGACCGATGTCCTGGTTTCCATACTGTTGGCGCTCGCGGGAGTCGCCATCCTGGGATACTACTCGGCTAATCCCTTGCCCGCATCGGCCGGACTGAGTTTTGCGAATGCGGGCGATCAGTACTTCCCCAAGTTCATTATGACCGAAATGGCTGGCGGACCCGCCGGTTTGGTGCTGGCCGCCATCCTCTCCGCGGCGATGTCGAGTCTGTCGTCGGGCGTGAATTCTTCGTGCGCGGTCCTGGAACGAGATTTTCTCGCACCCGCGGGCGGCGACGCCGCGGCGAACACTTCCATTACGCGACTCAAGGTCCTCACCTGGCTCGTCGCACTCGCCGCCGTCGCCCTCAGTATTCTGAACTCCTTCATCGAAGGGAACATCATTGAACGCTGCTTCAAGCTGGTGAATCTGTTGACGGCGCCGCTGTTTGTGCTGTTCTTCCTGGCGCTGTTCATTCGGCGAGCCACCCCGTTAGCCGCATGGCTCGCCTTGACCGCGAGCGTGGTCACGGCGATCGCTATAGCCTATTCCGAAGACCTGGGGCTGGGGATTGGGTTGAGCTTCGTGTGGATGACTCCCTGTTCGTTGGCGGTGGGCATCGTCGTCGGCACGGGGGTAAGTTGGGCGGTCGGCGCACGCGACTAACCGCTCATGTACGACGGACTTCTAGTCCGTCGATCCTCTCGTCCCAGCGGCGAAAACAGCGTCTTTATCGGTTGGCGACGCGATTCGGCTGACGGCAAAGGGCGCTCGCGGGCGACGCGGCTGTTCCGCTCACGAAGTGAGCGGGCTACGTAGCCGTCTCGCTTCGCGAGACGATCAGCCGCGTTGCCTGCGGCGCCAAACGAAGTCGGCAAAGGGCGCTCGTTGGCGACGTGGCTGTTCCGCTCACGAAGTGAGCGGGCTATCTTCAGCAGTCCTTCGCGCGGCCTCGCAATCGCAACGCTCGTCGTTCTTCCTTTTTGGCGGGTAGACGCACGGCATGACGAACGATCCAACGGCGAGCGGCGGCTTGCTGGCGGTCGTGCTGGGGCGAGTCGACTTCGTCAAGCCAACGATCGCAGACCGCGTACGCAAACTCGGGATGATCCTTCAGCACATCGGCCAAGTGATTCGCGACCGATCGTCGCACGTAAAGTTCGGGATCGTCCTTGAGTCGCTCAAGCAGAGGAAGTGTGAGTTCAGGGCACGATTGAAATGCTGCGAGTCGCATGGCCCAGGGGAGCCTTGGGCGAGTCCCTTCGCTGACCAAACGTCGTACGTGTGGATTGGCGTCCGAGGTCCAGGCGGCAAGCAGTTCGAGGCTCTTTTCAGTCTGAGCTGCGATCAAGGGACGGATACTGAATTCCGCGGTGAACCTTTTCGTCAATTCATAGTTCACTCGCATGCCGCTGTCGAAGCACTCCACCCCGCGCGCGGCGACGAATTGGGAATGGGGGAGGTAAAAGAAGGTGGCCAGTCCATTGTCTTGAGTAGCTGTGAGTTCGGGGCCGAAGGAGCGAATGAGGATTGACGCGGCGTCAGAGAAACGGGCCGGCAGCTGCGCCGCCATGGCCGAGGCGATCCAGGCGGCTCGTTCCTTAAGCTCCAACTCGTCTAAACCGGCCGCTGCTTCTCTCCGAAATCGCGCGGCGTCGAAACGCGGCGCGGCGCCTGCCAGCGATTCACCAATCAGTTGGATGAGGCGTGGGCTCATCAGATCCTTGAGCGGTTGGCCTCGTTGGATCGAGCCAGGGGCCGCGAAGCGTTCCGCGGGATGTAGTTGGGATTCCCGGCTCATGTGGTAAGCCTTCTTCTGAGGGCAGCGGGAGGTTCACATAGTCGAGGATCGCTCCGCGATCCAACGTCTGGTCTGCCGCAGGACTGAAAGTCCGTCGCACTACGCCGCTGCGGCGGAAGGCGGCGCACTTGCAGCTGGCTTCGCGGCCTGTCCCGCCATCTTGAAGCCCTGAGCCTGGAAGCCCAACTTGATCGCCTCCAGCAGATCGGTCCGCACCGCCTGGAAGTACTCGGTTCGCACCCATGGCTGGACGACAAAACTCACGCCGTTGTCCGCCAATTGATCGATGGCGACGACCGGCGGCGGCAATTGCAGAATGCGATCGTCTTCCTGCAGCGTTTCGACCAGGAATCTCTTGAGCGCCCGCAGATCATTGTCGTAACTGCAGCGGAACGTAATGTCGACTCGCCGCACTCGCTCGGCCGAGTAATTCGTGATGGTGCCGCCGGTGATCGCGCTGTTGGGAACGATTACCTGAGCGTTGTTGTCCGCGCGGATCAGAGTGTTGAAGATCTGGATCTCTTCCACGGTCCCGGTCGAACCGCCCGCCAACACATGATCTCCCACCTTGAACGGCTTGAAGACGATCAGCAACACGCCAGCGGCGAAGTTCGATAGCGAGCCTTGCAGGGCGAAGCCGATCGCCAAGCCCGCGGCGGCGACCACGGCGGTGAACGAAGTGGTGTCGATTCCGATCCGGTTGAGCGACGACAGGACGACGAAGGCCAACATCGCCGCGTAGGACAGGTTGGTTGAGAACTTCACCAGCGTTTCGTCGACCTTGGCCTTGACCGCGATGCGACTGATAACTCGCGTCAAGATCTTCGCCACCCAGCGGCCAACCACGAAGATCACGATCGCCGAAAGCAGGTTGATGGCGAGTTCGATCCCCTTGTGGCTTACCAACTCGACCGTGCCATGCCACCAAGCTGTCGGATCGGAAAAATCAGTCAGTTGCTCGAGCGTTTGACTGAACGACGCCTCCGCAGGCCGCTGACCCTTTGCGCTCGTGGATGAGACCTCGGAAACGGGCGAATCAGCGTTTGCCGTGGGCGCCGCCACCGCCATACTCGCAGTCCAAATGATGGCAAGTTGTGCAAACAGGGCGAAACGGGCGAATGCGGCCGTACAGCGTGCCATCGAGCGAACTCCTTTTCGCGACCCCTGCGGCCCATCCTGGGCGCAGCGAATCACTGGCGACTTGTATCGGTCCCCTGCCCTCGCGTCAAGTTGGACTGCTTGTCGTTTCTTGCCCTGCCGCTTAGTTGGACAGCGCCAGGTTTGTCGAGTTAACCGCTGTCAGACACGGAAGTCGGTCAATCACGGATGACACGGATAGGGGCGGAGAGGAGGAAGCCGTTGGGCGTCATTGCCTTAACTCGGATTTCCCCCGCTCAGGCAATCATGGCCAGTTGCTTACCACCACGGAGCGATCCATGCCGACGCCCTCGATTCAGGAGGGCATGCGCCAGTTTTCGCCCAGCGACGCTTCCTTCACGACGATCGGTATTCCGTCGCGAATGACGCAGTCCTCGGCGTCATGCGAGTTTTCCAAGCCTTTTTCATTCACCACTCGGACGCCGCCCGCGATGCGGCAGTTCTTATCGAGGATGCTCCCTTCGATCACGGCGCCGTCGCCAATGCCGATGGTTGGCAGTCCTCGCTCGGCCGCCGCCGCTCGTTGGCTCGCCGTTTCATACTCGTCGGCGCCCATGATGATCGAATTGCGAATGGTGACGCCGCGACCGATGACGCAGCGAGCGCCGATGATGCAGTTCTCGATGATCGCGTCGGGGCTGATTCGGCAACCGTCGGCGATCAGACTTCCGCGGACCGAGGCGCCCTCCAACAACGAGGGGGGTAGGAATTCGGGTCGCGAGTAAATCGGGGCGTCGGGTTGAGCCAATTCAAAGGGCGGCGTCGGGCTCGCCAAGCTGAGGCACGAATCGAAATAGCTGCGAATGGTTCCCACGTCTTCCCAGTAGCCATCGAACAGGTGAACTTGCACTTTACGAGTGCGAATGGAGGTGGGAAAGATCTCCTTGCCGAAGTCGTGGTAGTCGGTCTTGGTGAGGACGTCGTCCAGCGTTTCGCGGTTGAAGATGTAGATGCCCATACTGGCCAGGCAGTCGCGTCCTTTGCTAGGAATTCCGCGGCGATCGATCCAGGCGGGATCCATCGACACCATGTTGATGTCTTCATCGCGTTTGGGCTTTTCCAGGAACCCGACCACTCGCCCCGTCTCGTCGGCCCGCATCACTCCCAGCGATCGAGCCGCCTGGCGGCTGACCGGCATCGCCGCGATGGTGACGTCGGCGCCCGATTGCTGATGAGTGCGCAGCATGGCTTGATAATCCATGCGATAGAGCTGATCTCCCGACAGAATCAGGACATAATCGACCCCCGGTTGTTGGATGTAGCGAATCTGCTTCCGGACGGCGTCCGCCGTTCCTTGGTACCAATCGGTTCCCCCCTCGTCCATCGTTTGCTGGGCCGCGAGGATTTCGACGAAGCCGCCGCCAAAGACATCGAACCGGTAGGTCTGTCGGATGTGTCGGTGCAAGCTGACCGAGAGGAACTGGGTGAGCACGAAGATGCGATTCAAGCCGCTGTTCAAGCAGTTCGAGAGCGGGATGTCGATCAGCCGGTACTTCGCGGCCAGCGGCACCGCGGGCTTCGAGCGGTATTTGGTCAGTGGGTAGAGACGAGTGCCGCGGCCGCCGCCGAGGACCAAGGAGATAACGTTTCGCATGTTGTGACTCTCGAGGGCCTGAGGCGGTCGTTGACGCAGCGACTCGCCCTGGTTTCGTGATGGAGGTGATAGTTACTTGACGACAAAATTGACGAGTCTGCCTGGCACGACGACTACCTTAACGACCTGTTTGCCCGCTAACAACTCGGCGATGCGCGAGTCGGTTCGAGCGGCCGCTTCGAGTGCGTCGGCCGGCGAGTCGGCGGGGACGACCACCTTGCCGCGCAATTTCCCCAGAATCTGTACGGGAATCTCGACCGTGTCGTCTTTCAGGAACTGTTCTTCGTACTCGGGCCAGGGAGTTTTCGCCAGCGATTCGGTATGACCCAAGGCTTGCCAAAGTTCTTCGGCCACATGGGGCGCGTAAGGGGCCAGCAGCAAGACGAAGCGTTCCAAGGCGGACCGGGGACGAGCCGTCTCCTTCGTAAAGAAGTTGACGAATTCCATCATTCGCGCGATCGCCGTGTTGAACTCCATTTTCTCCGTATCGCGAGTTACGGCGAAAATAGTGCGGTGCAAGATCTGATTTTGTTCACGAGTGGGCGGCGTATCGACCACCGACGCATTCAGAGCGGGCGTTTCGGAACGATCGTCGACCACCATTCGCCAGACGCGATCCAAGAAATTCCGCACGCCGCTCACCCCCGACATGCTCCACGGCTTCACCGCCTCAAGCGGTCCCATGAACATCTCGTACAAACGGAGCGAATCGGCGCCGTATTCCTCGACGATCTTGTCGGGGTTCACGACATTGCCCCGACTCTTCGACATCTTGTGAGCCCGGCTTTCGACGCGGATCGAGGCATCTGACTTCAGGGCGAAGACATCGCCCGACTTCTCGACCTGGTCCGCGGCCAGCTTCACCGCTTCGACCGGCGCCCCGGAGCCGCGCACCACGATGCGGCCGTCGTCCGATTCGTCGACCGTGGCCGACGACACCATCGTGCCATCCGCGGCGCGATAGCCCGTGAATTCGATCTCGCCCAAAATCATACCTTGATGGACCAGCCGCTTGAACGGCTCGGGCGTGCTGACGTAGCCGCGGTCGTACAGCACCTTGTGCCAGAACCGGGCGTACAGCAAATGCAGTACGGCGTGTTCGGCGCCGCCCACATACAAGTCGACCGGCATCCAGGCTCGCTCTTTTTCGCGATCGACGAAGGCGTCGCCATTGCGCGGATCGATGAAACGCAGGTAGTACCAGCACGAGCCGGCCCATTGCGGCATCGTATTCGCCTCGCGCAGGTACTTTCGCCCTTCGACGATCGGATAGAGCCACTCGTCGCCCGCTTTGGTCAGCAACGGCTCGGGGCGTCCATGCGGCTTGTAATCATCCAGGTGAGGTAATGCGACCGGCAGTTGGTCGACGGGCACCGTGCGGACCGCGCCCGTGGGGCGACCGGCGTCGTCCAATTCGTGCAACAACGGGAACGGCTCGCCCCAAAACCGCTGACGGCTGAACAACCAGTCGCGTAATTTGAAGTTCACCGCCGCGCGACCACTCCCCTGCCCCGTCAACTGCGCCGTAATCAACGGCTTGAATTCATCCGTGGGCAGGCCATCGTGGGTCCCCGAATGGATCGCTCGGCCCAGGCCCGCAAAGCACTGACGGCCCGCGAGCACCTCTTCGCGATCGACTCCCGCAGCATCGCCCGGATCGACGACCGCGATGATCGGGAGATTGTATTGTCGAGCAAATTCGTAATCGCGCACATCATGTGCCGGCACCGCCATGATGGCGCCGGTGCCGTAGCTGGCCAGCACGTAGTCCGCGATCCAGATCGGAACAGGGCGGCCGGTCACGGGATTGATCGCGTAAGCGCCTGTGAATACCCCGGTTTTTGCTTTGGTGTCTTCCTGCCGTTCTCGATCGCTCTTGAACGCCGCCTTTTGGCAGTAAGCCGTCACGGCCTCGCGCTGAGCGGGCGTGGTGATTCGGTCCACGAACGCATGCTCGGGGGCGATCACCATGTAGGTGGCGCCGTACAGGGTATCGGGGCGAGTCGTATAGACTCGCAGGACGTCGGCGCCCGGCTTGCGCGGGAATCCCGAGGCCTGACGAGCGGTCCGCCAGTCGGGGAATTGCTCGGCCGAGCCCAGGAAGAAATCAACTTCGGCCCCGACGCTGCGCCCAATCCAATCGGCTTGTAGTTTCTTGGTGCTGTCGGGCCAGGTGACGAGTTCCAAGTCACTTTCCAGTCGCTCCGCATAGGCGGTGATGCGCAACATCCATTGGCGCAGCGGACGTCGTTCGACGGGATGCGAGCCCCGTTCGCTGCGTCCGTCAATCACTTCTTCGTTGGCCAAAACGGTGCCGAGCGCCGGGCACCAATTCACCAGCGCCTCGGATTGATAAGCCAAACGGCGTTCGTCGCGATAGCGGCGAATCGCATCGGCGCCCGCCGCCTCGACATCGGCGGGAATCGGCAGTTCGGCGATGGGGCGACCGCGTTGAGTGGTCTCGTCGAACCAGGTGTCGAACAACAGGCAGAAGATCCACTGAGTCCAGCGGACATACTCGATGTCCGTCGTCGCCAATTCTCGGTCCCAGTCGTAGCTGAAGCCCAGCATCTTCAGCTGGCGACGGAAGGTGGCGATGTTTTTGTCGGTCTGAACCTTGGGAGGCGTGTTGGTCTTGATCGCATGCTCTTCGGCGGGCAAGCCGAACGAATCGAATCCCATGGGATGCAGCACGCTCTTGCCGCGCATCCGCGCGAATCGGCAGACGATATCGGTTGCGGTGTAACCCTCGGGATGGCCGACGTGCAGGCCGTCGCCGCTGGGATAGGGGAACATGTCGAGCACATAGAGTTTCTCGCCGACGGGCAGGTCGGGAGTGGCGAAGGTGCGGTTCTGTTCCCAGAACTGCTGCCATTTCGGTTCGATTACGGCCGGATTGTAGCGCGGCATTGCAGACCCTGTGCTGCGAAGAAGAGAACGGTGGACCTGCGAGCACCGCAGGCAAGGGGCCGATTCTAAGGAGGGGCGTCGCGGGGGACAAGTCGCGACCTCGTCCGGTCCCACTCCCTGGATCGGTTGAGGGATGCTACAGTGACGACAGTTGGTGCGGCTCTGGGTTCGCGCTCGCTGGCGTACTCGGGCGGTTTTCGAAAGCGGCCGCGGGGCGTCGAGCGAATGCGTGTCCTGGCGGTCTTGGACGCGTCGCTGCCGATGCGGTTCAAACGTTCCCTGATATTCTGTCATTGCTTTCCATGCTGTACAGCCTTAAGAAGCTTCGTTTGAGCCGTCAAGAGCGAGACGCGATGCGCCGCGCGGGCCAATTCAACGCGGAGCTGCTCGATTACATACGGCCTCATGTGCGGGCTGGCGTCACGACCGGCGAAATCGACCGGTTGGTCTACGAATACACCGTCGATCACGGCCACGTCCCCGCTCCGCTCGGCTACCAAGGGTATCCGAAGAGTTGTTGCACGAGTGTGAATGAGGTGATTTGCCACGGGATTCCCGGTTCGTATGTGCTGAAGGACGGGGATATCGTGAATGTCGACGTGACGACCAAAGTGGACGGATGGCACGGAGATCAGTCGGAGACGTTCTTGGTCGGGGCGGTGTCGGACGAGGCTCGAGCGTTAACTCAATGTGCGTTCGATTGTCTGCATTTGGCGATCAAGGCGATTCGGCCGTGGAGTCGGATATCGGAAATTGGCGACGCGATCGTCCGCGAAGCAACTCGCCGCGGCTTCAGCGTGGTGGAGGACTATATTGGCCACGGGTTGGGTCGCGAGTTCCATCAGAAACCGAACATTCCGCACGTGCCGACTCGTCAAGCACGAGCCGAGCGGATTGAGCCGGGGGTGTGCTTTACGATTGAGCCCATGATCAACGGGGGCGGCAAGGAAACGGTGCTCGACCGCGCCGACGGCTGGACCGTCCGAACTCGCGATGGCCGCCTGTCGGCGCAGTTCGAACACACCCTCCTGATGGAGGAAAATGGGCCAGAGATCTTGACGCGAACGAAGCTGGGACCGCAGCCAGGACATAAGTTCTGAGCGATTCCCCTTGAAATCTTGGCCGATCTTGTCAAAATACCCCGTTTCCCGGTTCCAGTTTGGTTGCGGAAAGGTAGTCCATGAAGGAATCAATGCAGGTCAAGATTCGTGAAGGCGTCGGCACGCGCCAGACGCGGAAGCTACGGCAAGGTGGCCAAGTTCCCGCCATTCTGTATGGACACGGCGAAAAGAACGTGAATCTGGTGATTCCCGGTACTCAGGTGCTGCATGCCGTCAAGGTGGGGGCGAAACTGGTCGACTTGAGTGGGGACGTCACTGAGACGGCGCTCATTCGTCAAGTCCAGTGGGATGCCTTCGGCATCGAAGTGCTGCACTTGGATTTGAGCCGAGTATCGGCGGACGAAACCGTTGAAATCGTGCTCCCCATCGAACTCAAGGGTTCCGCTCCAGGAACTCGCGAGGGTGGTTTGGTCGAGCATGTGAAGCACGAAGCTCGGATTTTGTGCCCGGTGGTCTCCCTGCCGGAGCGACTGGAAATCAATATCAACAATCTGCACCTCGACGGCGAACTGACGTTAGCCGATGTCACGTTGCCTGCGGGCGCCTCGATCGTCGGCGATGCGGACGAGATCGTGGTGCATTGCGTGAAGCCGAAGGCCATGGTGGAAGGGGCGGGGCCGGGCGAACCGGGCGAACCCGAAGTCATTGCTCGCAAGAAGGCCGAAGAAGGCGCCGAGGAAGCTTAGTGTTTGTCTGGGTCTCGTGTTGAGCGAACCGCCGGTCATCCGCCATGCGAATCATCGTCGGTTTGGGAAATCCTGGGCGACAATACGAAAATACTCGCCACAATATTGGGTTTGCGGTCATTCGCGAGTTGGCTCGCCGAGCGGGCGAGCCGATGGCGCGGGCCAAGTTTGATGGCGAGTGGTTTGAGGTGACTTGGAACGGAGAAAAGTGCCTGCTCGGTCGACCGCTGACGTACATGAACCGCAGTGGTCAGGCCGTGCAACCGGCACGAGATTTTTATAAGGTGGCGAACGATCAGATTCTGGTGATCTGCGACGATTTGGCGCTGCCGGTCGGCAAGTTGCGACTGCGAGCCAAGGGGTCGGCGGGAGGCCAGAAGGGGTTGGATGACATCTTGAAGCGGTTAGGCGCCGACGCGATCTGTCGACTGCGGATCGGGATTGGCGCCGCGCCTCCGGGTTGGGATGCAGCAGACTACGTGCTCGGCAAGTTCACTGCGGACGAGTCAGACGTGGTGAAAGAGGTTGTCGGACGAGCGGCCGATGCGGCCCACGACTGGGCGACTCGCGGAATTGAGTTCAGTATGAACAAGTACAACGCATAACCGAGTCGTCGAGGAAGAAATTCCACCCTCCAGCTAGGGCAGACAGTCGTCAAGTCAGATTGCTGTAGAGTCAGTTTGCAGATCGCGATACAGAGAACCTTTACTAAAACACGATCGAATACGAGATACATCGCGGGTGACAGTTGCTGGCAGCGGACGCCGACTGTCGTCCCGCAAACACCGTCCTGAATTAGTCCTGCGCGGAAGGGAGAATCGCTTGGCCCAAAACGTTTACGAAACCCTGTTCATTCTCGACTCCAACAAGTACGCCCGTGATCCCGGAGGGGTCTCGGGAGGGATCGGCGAGTTGGTGCTGAAGTGTGGTGGCGAGGTGCTCGCCAGCCGTCTGTTCAACGAGCAGAAGTTGGCTTATCCAGTCGATGGACACCGCAAAGGCACCTACTGGCTCACCTACTTCAAGCTCGATAGCCAGCAGCTCTCGACTTGGAATCGACAATGCCAGCTGAACGAAGCCATTGTTCGGCAGTTGACTTTGCGGGTTGATCCTCGCTTGGCGGATGTGCTGGTGCAGCACGCCCTGGGGAACGCCACCGTACGCAAGCCGACTGTGGTTGATGTGATTACGGATGAGCCCGAGGGGGTTGATGGAGTTGAGGGGGAATCCCTCGAGTAGGGTTTAGGTAGGGAATAGTCCTGAAAGGGATGGGGCTGATCCTGTCCGTTGTCAGGGAGTCGCCCCAGGCTTGTTGGCCATAGCCCAATCTGTTACGGTATCTGTAGCTCTGTACAGTGGGGGTGTTTGACGGCAGGTGGGAGGTGATGCATGGCTAGTTTCAATCGCGTGATCCTCGTCGGGAATCTGACGCGGGACGTGGAATTGAAGTACTTGCAAAGCGGGACGGCGGTGGGCGAATTTGGGCTCGCCATCAACGACCGACGCAAGACGGCCGCGGGCGACTGGGTCGATGAGACGGTGTTTGTGGACATTACTTTGTGGGGACGCACGGCGGAGATTGCCGGCGAGTACCTGCAAAAAGGGTCGCCTGTACTGATTGAAGGGCGACTCAAGTACGACACGTGGGAAAAAGAAGGTAAGAAGTACTCGAAGCTCAGGGTTGTGGGCGACAAGATGCAGATGCTTGGCGCCCGACAAGGCGCTGGGCAGGCAAGTGGTCAGGCAAGCGGGCAGGCAAATGGTCAAGGCGGGGGCGGGGGGGCAAGCGGCAGCGCGGGGCCTAACTTTGCCAATCGACCGGGCCAACGGCCTGTGACTGCTCGGTCGAACGCCGCGGCGGACCAGGGGGCCAGCGAGTACGGAATGTCGGCCGAGCCAGACTCGCATGGTGAAGCCGGTGTACCTGAGGAAGATATCCCGTTTTAGCGGGGCGTCGGTGGTTCATCGGGGACTCGCGTGATAGCGAACTCACCGATAGGCCTCAATCCGACAGGCCTAAAAGTAAGACGCGAATAAGACAGGTGTGATTGAGTAAAGTGACTGTGCATGACAAGGCGTGCGGCGACGGCAAGCGGCGTCCACGCCAGGGTCTGCAGGGAAGTGGAACCCGTATCTGACTGGAAAGATCAATCGAAAGCGACGGAAGAGATTCATGTCCAACACAAAGTCCAAGACGCAAATCGCCCGTTTCAAGCCGCTCCCGAAGGGCGAAACCAAGGGCGTTCAACTGTTGCTGATTCAATCGGTCGACCACCTGGGTAAGCAGGGAGATGTCGTCGAAGTGAAGGCAGGTTACGCTCGCAATTATCTGCTCCCGCAAGGGCTCGCCACCATCGCCACCAACCATCACAAGCGGATGGTCGAGAAGCACAAGGCGAAGCTGCTGGAGATCGAGAAGCAGCGATTGTCGAGCCTGCGGTCGTTGGCCGATATGCTGGGCAAGCAGAGCATCACGATCGAAGCGAATGCCAACGACGAAGGGCATTTGTACGGCTCGGTGGGGCCGAACGACATCGTGGCCGAACTCAAGAAGGTCGGCTTCAATGTGACCAACGACCAAGTCCGGTTGGAAGGTCTGCTGAAGGAACTCGGCCTCTACACGGTTCGCATCCACTTGCACACCGATATTGAGACCGAATTGAAGGTCTGGGTGGTGCCGACCGTGACCAACGAAGGTGGCGAGAAGGCGGCCGAAGGCAAGTAACCGTTGCCTCGGGCTTCCTTCATGCGGCTTGGCGACATTGTCCAGTGTCGCTGCTGAAGTTTGCGAAACAATTTAGAAACCCGGCTTGGCAACAAGCCGGGTTTCTTCGTCATGGGACGTAATCAGGAGGGGCGTTCTTCGATGGCCAATTCTCGTCGTGGTGATTTTCAGAAGCGTCCCCCTGCTCCGCCGACTTCCGAGTTGCTTGAGCGTCAGCCGCCGTACGATCTGGACGCCGAGGCCGGGGTTCTGGGCAGCATGATGTTGTTGCCGGACGTCATTGACGACGTCGCGCTGTTGCTCCGTCCCGACGATTTCTATGACGATGCTCATCGTCGACTCTTCTCGCACATGATCGCCATGCACGATGCAGGGCAGAAGGTCGATCCGGTGCTGTTGGCCGATCGCTTGAATACCGCGGGCGATTACGAAGTGGTTGGCGGCGCCGCATTTCTGACGAAGATCTTCCACGCGGTCCCGAATGCCGCGCACGCGACGTACTATGCGAACATCGTGCGAGCGAAGGCGACGTTTCGGTCTTTGATCACGGCCAGCACGGAGATCTTGCGCGAGGCGTACGATGAGACGCTGGAGCCCAAGCAGTTGTTGAGCAGCGCGGAACAGAAGATCTTCTCGATCTTGGATAATCGCGGCTCGAACACGATCACCAGCATCAGTGAGGTGCTGCACCTGGCGATGGATCGGATGGAGGCGAGGCTCCGCGGTGAATACTCGACAGGTGGAGTCGACACAGGCTTCACGGAACTCGATTCGCTCATGGGAGGTCTGCACAATTCGGAATTGATCATTCTTGCGGCTCGCCCCTCCATGGGCAAAACCGCATTTGCGATGAATATTGCCGAATACGCGTCGATGAAGCAGCATGCTCCGACCTTGTTCGTGAGTTTGGAAATGTCGGCCATCGAATTGGCTGATCGTATGCTGTGCAGCGTCGCTCGTGTGAACGGACATCGTTTGCGGAATGGGACGATTTCAAAGGAAGACCGCCAGCGGCTGGTGCAGAACGCAGCCGAGATTTCGCAAGCGCCATTGTTCGTCGATGACTCGCCCAGTCGAACGGTGACCGAAATCGCGGCGGCCGCTCGACGCATTCGCCGGCGCGAAAACAACTTGGGACTGATCGTCATCGACTACTTGCAGTTGATCGAACCGGATAATCCCAAGGATCCTCGCCAAGAGCAAGTCGCTCGCATCGCTCGTCGTCTGAAAGGTCTAGCGCGTGAAATGAAGGTGCCTGTTCTCTGTCTCGCGCAGCTTAATCGCCAAGCCGAAGATTCGAAGGACCATATTCCGAAGTTGAGTCACCTCCGCGAATCGGGCGCGATCGAGCAAGATGCGGACGTGGTGATGTTCGTGCACCGCGAAGAGTATTACCACCGAGGCGAGGACCGCGATGCGTATGCGGGTCAAGCCGAGATCATTGTCGCAAAGCAGCGTAACGGGCCGGTGGGGAACGTCAATTTGATCTGGGAGAAGGATTTCACTCGCTTCGGAGATCGTGCGCCTGATCGATTGCAGGAGTTCGATCAGTTCAACGACTATCAGGCTGATGCGCCGCCCCAGGCGTTTATGTAGCCTGCACTCGATGGGGGACCACGGAGTTGGGGGACCACGAATTGCTCGAATCACACGAATTGAGGCGAGGGGAATTAACCGTACGACGGACTTCTAGTCCGTCGATCCTCTTGTTCTCACGGCGAATGCAGCGTCTGGATTGGTTGGCGACGCGACTTGGCTGACGGCGATGGGCGCAGGCGGGCGACGCGGCTGTTCCGCTCACGATGTGAGCGGGCTACAATACGCGCCGAGCGACTCGGGCTAGGTCTTGACAACCCACGTTCTTCGCTGTGACAACTCGCTAGTCGTCATCTTCGTCGCCATAGTACGAGCCGGTAGATCGGTAAGTTGTACCGTCGAAATAGATGCAGGCGACTCCGTGGTGCCAGACTTGGCGCCAGAGCACACTTTGAGTCTTTGGCGACCATGCGCCGGCGACTCCTGCTTTCCAGGTTTCCGTCCATTCGATCTTTCCGGTGAGTGGATTGAACACGCCGGAAACTCCGTGATGCCAACTCTCCCGCCACTCCACCATTTGCTTGATGGGATGGAAAACACCGGCGACGCCGCCATGCCAATTCGTACGCCATTCAATCTTGCGAGTCACCGGATTGAAGACGCCGGCGACGCCATGCTTCCATTCTTCGCACCACTCAATCTTCTGGTGGTCAGGATGATAGACCCCTGCGATGCCGGTATGCCACGACTCGCGCCATTCTGTCTGTCCCGTATGTTCGTTGTAGACGCCGGCGATGCCGCCATGCCAGTTCGTGCGCCATTCGATCGGTTGGCTGGCGTTTCGGACCCATTCCAGCAACTCACAGCAACGAGTTAACAAAACGCGATCTTGCTTGACTTCTTCCTGGATAGGCGTGACGTCGCGCTGTTGCGCTTCGCGACGTTCGGTGTTGAACGGATTGATGCGGTCAAGGAAGCTGAACTGTTGTCTGAACCGAGTTTTCTCTTGTTCCAGGATCGCCTCATCGATCTGCAACTCGCTGGAAATCGTGTACGACAGTCGATCAAGATCGACGATCAGTCCCCCGAGTTGCTCGCGGCGAGTCGTCCGGACTTGAATGGCCAATCGATTGAGTTCCGATGCAAGGTCATCAGGCAGATAGTTTCCCGCTTTGGCATTCATGAGGATGTCCCGGAGGGAGGCGACTTCTGAAATCGTGTTCGGCGCTCACGGCTGCTCATGTGATGGGATATGCTGATCCATAGATTACGGCACTGTACTCATGGAGGCGATACTCGATGACCGCACGAACTCGATTTTCCATGGTGTTGATTGGGGTCGTCGTGCTGGCGAGCTTGCGGGGCGCGTGGGCTCAGCCACTGGGGCAAGCGGACCGAGGCGAACCAGGGGACGAAATGATCCAGCGCTATCTCGCTCGCGAAACGGCTCGCATCGAGTCGGCGTGGGCCGACGATGTGCGCTCACGGGAGACTTGGCAGTCTCGGCGCGAGTCGTATCACCAACAGTACCTGTATATGTTGGGCCTTGATCCCGTGCCTGAACGCTCGCCGCTGCGTGCCACTGTGACGGGGAGTGTGGAGGGGACGGGGTATGTCGTCGAGAAGCTTCACTATCAGAGCATGCCGGGGTTGTACGTCACGGCGAATCTGTACCGACCGAGCCAAGTGACTGCGAACCGTAAACTGCCCGCGGTGCTTTATGTCTGTGGGCATTCCGGACGTGGGCGCGATGGCAACAAAACGGCGTTCCAATCGCACGGGATTTGGTTCGCTCGCCACGGCTACGTCTGCTTGATCGTCGACACGTTGCAGTTGGGAGAAATCGCCGCCACTCATCATGGCACTTACCACCTGGGACGTTGGTGGTGGCATTCGCGAGGCTATACGTCGGCGGGTGTCGAGTGCTGGAACGGTGTGCGCGGGGTCGATTATTTGATCAGTCGGCCGGAAGTTGATCCCGAGCGAATCGCAGTGACCGGGATTAGTGGCGGCGGCGCGGCGTCGTTCTGGATTGCCGCGGCGGACCCGCGAGTCGCGGTGGCGGTTCCCGTCAGTGGCATGGCCGATCTGGAAGCATACGTGACCAATCGAGTCGCGAATGGCCACTGCGACTGCATGTTTCTTTACAACGCATTTCAGTGGCCATGGACTCGCATCGCTGCACTGATCGCGCCTCGCCCGCTCCTCTTCGTCAACAGCGACAATGATCCGATTTTCCCCATGGACGCGAACGAGCGAATTCAAAATCGGCTCGAACGCACCTATAGCTTGTTCGGCGCAGGCGACCGCGTGGACTCGTTCGTTAGTGTAGGTGGTCACGACTATCGGGCCGACATCCGACAAGGGATCTATCGATTCTTGAATACTCACTTGGTTGGCGATGGCCGGATGGTGTTGGACGGCGAGATCGATTTGGTGGATGAACGATCCAAACCGGCAAGTCATCCGATTCCGCCCGAACGTTTACGAGTGTTTGCGACGGACCAGGAGATTCCTCGCGACGCGAGGAACACCACGATTGATGAGTCGTTTGTTCCATCGCGGCGACTGATGCCGCCTGGGGCGTCTGAATGGCAGACCTGGCGCGACGGCGTGTTGGCGAATCTGCGCCGAGTGTCGTTCGGAGCGATCCCTGCTCAAGTTCCGCCCGCGCGTCCGATGTCCGACACTGATGCCAAGACTACACTGTTCGAAACCGAGCCGGGAATACAGATCCCTGTCCAGCAGGCTCGCGGTCCCCTGCCCCCGGGAACTCGTGTCGTGACACTTTGGGTCGGTGACGGCGTTGACCGCATGCCGATGGGCGAAGCCGACGAACACGAGCACCGCATGGTGGTGATTCCTCGCGGGCTGGGGCCCACTCGCTGGACGCGTCGCAATCCGCCCAATTATGTTGAACGTGCGTTGGCGCTCCTGGGAACGACCGCCGACACGCTGCGGATTCGCGATGTGCTGGCCGTGGCGGCGTGGGTGAAGGTCGAGTATCCGGGAGTGGAGGTGCGCGCGGCGGGCGCCGATTCGCTGGCGGTGATCGCCGCCTATGCCGCGCTGCTCGAACCACGCATCGCCGAGGCTCGCCTAATCTCCCCTCCCGCTTCTCACATGCACGCAAACTCGCCTGCGATTCTCAATGTTATGCGATTGGGCGATGTGCCCGACTTGGTGGGCTTGATTGCTCCGCGGCCTGTGAAGATCGAGCGAGTGGATGAGGCGTCGTTTGGGTCGACCAAGCGTCTCTATGCCGCGGTTGGAGCGGCGGGGAGTTTACGCATCACCGGTAAACCGGAGTGAGCAGACGCGAGACACGGAAGGTTGGGGACCACGAATCGCACAAATGCCACCCTTGGTTGCTCAGAATTGGACTTGGTTATTGCCGGGAGAAGACGCTACACTCGCGCGCAAGCTAGTGGGTACTAGAGGGCCGTAACGCGAACACGCGAGTGATCCTGATGGCGGAGACATCTAAGGAACCGGCAATTACCATTGGTTTCGCGGTCCGAAATGGCGAGGCTTCGCTTGATAGAGCCCTCACCGCGTTGACTCAACAAACTCAGCGGAATCTGCGAATTCTGATCTCGGACAATGAATCGCAGGACGGTACGCCAGCGATCTGCGAGCGCTGGGTGGCCAAAGACGAACGTATCCAGTACGTGCGCCAGCCGCGGAACATCGGTCCGATTCTCAACTTTCATTATCTGCTGTCTCTGGCCGAGACGCCCTATTTCATGTGGGCCGCGCACGATGATGATTGGTCGCCTGAATACATCGCGGCCAACCTGGCGGTCCTGGAGGCTCAGCCGGAAGTTGTCTGTAGCGTGTCGGAAGTGGAATTGCTTGATCCTCCGAAGCTCTGTCCACCCCTATTGCCTGGCACTGAGCCGTTGCTTGGTGACTGCCAAACAAATTTGATGAATTATCTTCGAGAGCCTGGCGCCAATTCGCGGATCTACGGCATCTACCGCACGGACGTTCTCCGTCGGTCGTTTTTCGCGTCGGACGCCTACTGGGCGTTTGATTGGGCCATTGTCGCTCGAACGCTGACCTACGGTCAGCACGCGCTCGTCTCGCGTCCGCTGATGCGCCGTCGTTGTCGCGGGGAGTCGAGTGACGCGGAACGCAATATTCCTCGCTACAACCAGAATTGGTTGGGACGCCGTTTCCCGATGCTTCCCTTCACTTGGGCCTTGTTGAGCGACGGCAGAATCCCCAAGACGACCGCTGTGTTGAGGTCGTTGATGCGTTGGAATCGCGTCTATTGGAAAGACTCGATGAGGCGTTGGAAGCACCGTCGAGTGTACCCGTGGATCGAGTTTCTACGCTTGCGATCGCCTCGACCCAAGGTTCAGGCCGCCAGTCGTACTTCATCGTAGGCGATTTTCCTGTAGCGGAATTCGCAAGAATTCCGATCGTCGCCCCGTGTACCAGCCGTTCCCGTAGGCCAGGCAACTCGCCGGTGACGACGGAACTCTTGCGAGTTCCGCTACGACGCAACCACCAGCGAAACGTGAAGGCCTAGCGACCTCAGTTGCTCGCGCACTTCGTTCTCGTAATTTGGATTTAGCAGGATGACTGTCTTGATGGAGCGACCGACGAGTGCGGCGGGAGCGATAATGGGGTGAGCCGTACCGGGCAGGAGATGCCCTTGTTTGTTGGGATTCACGTCGACAACGGCCGAGATCCAACGTCGATCGCGATCGCCCAGGTTGGCGAACGTCACTCCTTTGGCGCCGCCTCCCCAAATCACGACCCCGCCTTCGCTCGCAAGGCGTTCGACACAGCGAGTCCAGTGGTCGATCCATTGCGCCTCGCCAATCGTAAATTGACGGGCGAGTTCCACCAATTCGGCGATTGACGTGGTGGGATTCGAGGAGACAGCGGAGGGCTGGTCATCGACAACCGCTTCCAGCCAGAGGTATTGGTTGCCAAAAACATGGTCGACCGACTCGACACGAAAGCCTGCTCGTTGAAAGGCTGTGGCGAGTGATTCCGCGGTGAACAACGAGCAGTGCTCGTAGAAGAAATCCCAGATGACTTGATTCTTCAATATCCAATGTACACAGGGAGTTTCAAAATAGACTCGAGCGCGTGGCGAGTGGATAAGTGCTTGGCGAACGCTGCGCAAGATGGACATGGGCTGCGGAATGTGTTCGATCACATGGCGCGACACGACGACATCGGCGGCCTGAGCGGCTTGTTCCGGGCCATAGAAGCAGCGATGAAAGTGAACTCGACCCGCTTCATCCACTTCGTCCCCTTCGTATGCGGGATCGAACCCGTGGCCTTGACAATCAGGGCCCGCGGTCGCGACGAGTTGGCGAAGAAATCCGCCTTTGCCGCACCCTACCTCAACAATCGAGCCTCGTCGAACCTCCGGACGTTTTACGATCCGTTCGACTAGCTTGCCCACGTAGTCTTGGAACATCGCCGAGTGGGTTTGGGTGTTGTCGTACTGCCGACCGTATTCAAGAAGGGATGAGTCGAACGCGGCGTTGTAGACAAACCCACAGCGTCGACAGATTCTCATGTGCAATTCGCCGCGCGCGAGCCGCTGCGCGTCGGTTGGCGAATCACACAGCAGGTTCTGATGAACGGGAACGGCGGAGCGTTGCAGAAAAGACTCGGTGTCGTCGGTTTCGCAGACCGGACAAATCGACTCAAGCGGCTTCTTCATGCGCCATGCTCCGGAGCCAAGCGTCGGCCAACTGATCAAGTCCCGCGTGGCAGTCGATGCGCGGCGACCAACCGACTTCATCACGCAAACGGCTGATGTCGGCAATCAAGGCGGCGGGTTCGTTGGGTCGCGCGGGCAAGGCGCCCAGTTTCAAGAGATCAAGACGGCCGCAGCGCGCAGCCAGTCGTTCGGCCATCTCGGCAAGTTGCTGACCTTGACCAGAGCCGATATTCACGACCCCTTGGACGGGACTTTCCAAAAGAGCAACTAGTGCGTCGGCCGTATCACTGACGTGCAAGAAATCCTTGACTTGTCGGCCATGAGAGCACAACGCAGGTTGACCTCGCACCACCGAAGCGACGACGGTCTGCGGGAACTTTTCAGGAGGACCATCGGCGCCGTAGAGCAAGAAGATGCGAGCCCACGCGGAATGCAAGCCGGTAACTTCGCTCAGGCAATCGAGGTACTGATGAAGAGCGTGTTTGCATTTGCCATACAACGTCTTGGGACGAACTGGTGTTTCAATTTCGTGATGGATGCCCGTGGTCTCGACATACTCGGCGCAGGTGCCCGCGACCACGACTCGTTCGCCGCCGCGTGCCTGAAACCTGCGGAGCAAGTCCTGGCTCGCTTCGAGCCAGCGGAGATTCTCGGGCGAGTTCCAATAGGCGCCTGGTTTCGCGTACCAGGCAAGATGCAGGAGGTGAGTGGGGCGGGTTTCGTCGAGTAGCCGCTGCGTCTGTTGTGGATCGAGTAAGTCGGCCGTTCGCCATTCGATCTTGGAACCGGCGTTCGTTACGGAGCCGTCAGCACAATGCGTGGCTGCCAACGACTGAAGCGGAGTCGGCATGGTCGATACGGCAACCACTTCGTAACCGAGTTCCAGCAAGTGAAGCAGGCAGTGTCGTCCGATAAATCCTCGCGCGCCCGTGACGAGTACTCGCTTCATGGTAGAAAATCCGAATAGTTGCGATCTCGATCCGAGATGACAGAAACAGGCTGCGGCCAGTGGATGCCAAAGGCTGCGTCATCCCAGCGAACCCCCGCGGCGCTCGACGGTTCGTGCCAGTTGCTCATCATGTAGGAAACGTCGGAGTCATCGACAAGAGTTTGGAACCCATGCGCAAATCCTGGCGGGATATAGAGCATGCGATGATTGGTCGCCGTCAATTCAAAGCCCGCCCATTGTTTGAAAGTGGGCGACTGGGGACGGAGATCGATGATCACGTCGTAGACAGAGCCGCGACTGCACCGCACGATCTTCGTTTCTTCGTGCGGCGCTCGCTGATAGTGCATGCCTCGTAGCGTACCGCGGAGACGGTTGTACGAGATACTGCACTGCACTAGATCGCTGACCAAACCGTGTTCAGCGAATTCTCGTCGACACCATGTGCGGGCGAAGTAGCCTCGCTCGTCCTGAAATGGCTCTAGTTCGACAACGTACGCGCCTACGAACTCAATCGGTAAGAACTTCACGCCACTCCCCTTGCGTCAGGCGATCTTGAGTTCCGGGATGGGAATGATGAACCTCCCGCCACGTTCACGGTATTCGGTCTGCTGTCGCAGAATTTCCTCGGAGAAGTTCCATGTCAGCAGTAAGACATAATCGGGCATTTCTTCTACGAGTCGCGAGGGATCGTGGATCTTCAGTCGAGTTCCGGGGGTGTAGCGCCCCTGTTTGACGGTGCTGCGATCGACGACGTAATCGAGCACGTCACGACCGATGCGGAAGTAGTTCAGCAGCGTTGCGCCTTTAGCGGACGCGCCATAAACGGCGATACGCTTGTTATCGGCCTTCAACACCGACAACAACTGAATCAAACCTTGTCGCAACTGCTCCACTCGCTGGCCGAATGCTCGATAAAAGTCCTCGTCCATGACCCATTCCGCCTCTTCGGCCAGCAGTTCCGCCACTGCGGCGGCGGGCTCACGCTGGCCCACAGGCGCCAGGTAAACTTGCAGCGACCCACCGTGAATGGCAACTCGGCGCACGTCAATTACCTCCAACCCATGCCGGAGGAAGAGCCGATGAAGTGCCGTAAGTGAGAAGTAGCACAAGTGCTCGTGGTAAATCGTGTCAAACTCGACGTGGTCGAACAGATCCTTCGCGTAAGGCGCCTCAATCACGCCGACTCCGGTCGACTTCAGCACGGTGGCGATGCCCGCGACGAATCCATTCAAATCCGCCACATGCGCCAGGACGTTATGGGCGTGGAAGACGTCGGCGAATTGTCCGTTGTCGGCGAGTTGCTGGGCACACTCGGCGCCGAAGAACTCCGCGATCGTCGGGATGCCTTGTTCCCTGGCGACCTTAGCGATGTTGCGCGCCGGTTCGACGCCCAACACCTGGACGCCTGCGCGCTGATAATATTGCAATTGATACCCATCGTTGCTCGCCGCTTCGATCACCAGGCTTTGCGACCCTAGTTGCCAGCGTTCGCGCATCTCGGTCGAGAGTTCCTCGGCATGACGCAGCATGGTCTCGGAGAACGACGAGAAGTAGGCGTAGTCACGAAACAGCACCTCGGGCGCCACTGTTTCCGTGATTTGCACGAGAGAGCAATGAGGGCACCAAACCAAATCCAAGGGGTAGGTTGGCTCTGGTTGGCTCAGGTCGTTTTCTTGGAGCAGTGCGTTGGCGAGCGGCGTCTTGCCGAGCGACAAGATCTCCTTCAGCCCGCTTTGGCCACATGATCGGCAATGCGCAGTGTTGGAAGACATGAATCCGACTCGAGGTTTGAGGAAGAGAAAGGGCGCAGCGTCAGCGGCTCCCCACGTTCGGCGTCTGACTGGTATTCATCGATTTGTCGCCACGTAAAATCGCGCATGTCGAGCCCTGCCTGTTCGGCCCGATGCCACTCGACGGTCAGTTTGAGTGCGGCTTCGAGATTAAGTTGAGTTTGCCAGCCGAGGCGTGCCAGGGCCTGGCTGCAATCGAGTTTCAGACGACGCGCCTCGTGAAGTGCTCGGTAATCGATAGGAACGTGCCAATTTCCTTCGCCCCAGAGCGAGATGGCGAGTTCCACCAATTCCTGGACGGGGCGAGCGTCCGCTTCGGAAGGGCCGAAATTCCAAGGCTCGGACCAACTCGCTGGGTCTTCGTGAAGGCGTTGCGCCACCAGCATGTAGCCTCGCAGGGGCTCAAGCACATGTTGCCAGGGACGAATCGCCGAGGGATTGCGAACCAGAATCGACTCGCCTTTTTGCAGTGCTCGCAAAATGTCGGGGACGATGCGATCCGCGGCCCAGTCGCCGCCGCCGATCACGTTGCCTGCCCGCACGGTGGCAATGCCGACAGGTTCGGCGGGGTTGGAGAAGAAGGATCGTCGGTAGGCCGAGGTGACGATTTCCGCACAGGCCTTGCTGGAACTATAGGGGTCGTGGCCGCCCAGCAAGTCGTTCTCGCGATATCCCCATTGCCACTCGCGATTTTCATAACACTTGTCGCTGGTGACGATCACAATCGAGCGGAGCGAGCGGATGCTTCGAGCGGCCTCCAGCATGTGGACTGTGCCGAGTACATTCGTTGCGTAGGTCGAGACGGGGTCCGAGTAGGAAAGTCGAACGAGGGGTTGAGCGGCCAGATGGAAAAGAACTTCGGGTTGATGTCTTTCGAGCGATTGCCGCACGGCGGCTTCGTCGCGCACATCGCCGCGGAGATCGACGAGTCCTTGACCGACATGCGCTCGCTCAAACATGTTGGCGCTGGTGGGCGGGGCGAGTGAGAAGCCGCAGACTTGCGCGCCCAAGCGTTGGAGCCACATCGACAACCAACTTCCCTTGAAGCCGGTATGTCCCGTGACCAGTACTCGCTTGCCGTGCCAGAATTTGCGATCCATCGCCGTTACTTCCTTGATGATTGTCCGCGCTTCGTGTCGCCGAAGAAACGCCTTGGGTTCATCCGTCGCGCCCGTTGCCTGTCGGTTTGCGTCAGGCTGCTTTCCGCAAGGGGAGGAGCGTTTGAGGGCGCGGTTGCCAAGGCGCTTCTCCGCTACTCCAGAGTTTCTCCAGAAGGTGCAGATCGCGTAGTGTATCCATGCATTGCCAGAATCCTTCGTGACGATAGGCCATCAATTGGCCCTCTTCCGCCAGCCGTTCGAGAGTAATGCGTTCGAACGAAGACGAGTCATCGGGGATCATGTCGAGCACCTCAGGCTCCAAGACGAAAAAGCCGCCGTTGATCCAGCCTTCGCCGGTTTGAGGCTTTTCCACGAAACGAGCAACTTGATCGCCGTGGAAGTCGATGCTGCCGAATCGAGCTGGCGGTCGGACAGCCGTGATCGTGGCCAGACGTTTGTGTCGCCGGTGGAAAGCGAGTACGGCGCTTAGGTCGATGTCTCCGATTCCGTCGCCGTAGGTGAGCATGAAGGTGCTCTTGCCCAGCCAGGATTTCAGGCGTTTCACTCGCCCACCGGTTTCGCTGTGAGCGCCAGTGTCGACCAAGTGCACTCGCCAGTCCTCGCACTGGCTGTCGTGAGCTTGGAAGTCCCCTCGTGCGAGATCGATCGTCAGGCTGCTACGTCGGCTGTGATAGTTCAGGAAGTAATCCTTAATCACCTCGCCCTTGTAACCCAGCGCCACGACGAACTCGTTGTGTCCATAACTCGCATAGTGAGTCATGATGTGCCACAGCATGGGGCGTCCACCAATTTCCACCATGGGCTTAGGCTTCACGACCGTCTCTTCGCCTAGCCGAGTTCCCAGTCCGCCTGCGAGTATTGCGACCTTCACCATTTGCCTGCATCCCTTCAGGTTGGTGATGAGAAACCTAACTGATGACGGTGGTGTATCAGGCGCGACTTGGATGGGTCAATACCAATGTCCTGACAGGCGCCAGCTTTCCGTCGGATTTCGAATCGATCTTGACGAAAATCCCGTTTTTCTGGGACATTTCTCCGGTGGGTTTCACGCGAGATGGCGAAGTTGGGCTGCGATCTCCGTGGCTAGTGATGGGCGGCGAGGTGGTTCATGAAACGCATTGCCGTCATTCATTTAGTGCGACAAGCGAGTGGTCTGTCCG
The DNA here is from genome assembly GCA_046349915.1 of Pirellulales bacterium. GTDB lineage: Bacteria > Planctomycetota > Planctomycetia > Pirellulales > Pirellulaceae > CAIXSC01. Next base: position 40,418 of record JAXMBL010000008.1, read on the forward strand.
CATTTCGTGCCTTTCTTGATTCTTATCGACGACATCCCGCCGGTGTTGCGCATCAGTTGGTGCTGCTGCGCAAAGGCTTTACGAGCGAAGAGGAGTTTGCCGAGTACTCGCGGCTGATTGAGGGTGTTCCGCACCAGCGATTGGATGTTCCCGACCAAGGCTTTGCTTTCGGTTCGTATCGAATGGCGCTCGATCGGACGGAGTTCGACGAGTATTGCTTTCTGCACTCATATTCAGTGATTCTCGCGCCCGATTGGTTGGCGAAGTTGCATGCCTGTTTGTCGCAACCCAACGTAGGGCTGGTAGGGGCGACAGGGTCGTACGAGAGTACCTACGAGAATCTGCGAGCTGAGATACGCTCGATCCGCGGCGTTTTTCGTCGCCGTCGATTGCGCGCTCTGCTGCGACTCGGCCTCATGTGGTGGGATTATCCCGCGTTTCCCAATCCCACTTTGCGCACCAATGCATTCTTGGGGAGACGCGATCTCCTGCGAGCTTTATTTCCGATGCGGGACGAGACGAAAGAAGTGTCGTTGCGCTTCGAGAGTGGTCGCAATGGCCTGACTCGCCAGGTCCAGCGACGAGGGCTGCGGACGCTCGTGGTCGATCATTCGGGAAGAGGGTTTGAGCCTGAAGAGTGGCCGGAAAGTCGTACGTTCCGGCTGCAAGACCAAGCCAATTTGTTGGTGGCGGACAATCAGACCGAGCGATACGCACATGCGGGCGACGACGAACGTCGTTGGTTGTCTCAGCTTGCCTGGGGCAGGGATTGCAGCCGCGTGTAGAGGTTCGACGGACTAGAAGTCCGTCGTACTTGATCTTGACTTGCAGGCGAAAACCTGCGATTTCATCTGTCGTTTCTCATCAGCTTACTCGGTAACCGTCCGTTGGACGCCTCGTTATCCATCCGCAGCAAAGGGACCGTCAAATGAGCCTCCTTTCGTACGCACATAAGTTCCTGCGTAAACGAAGAGTGCGACGCTTTCGAAAGCAGATGGAACGTTTGCGGTACGGTTACGCCCTGACCGCTGCTTCTGTCGACACGATGCGAGTCCATCCGGATTTCGCGCGAGTCATTCGCAAAATTCGCGGCGCTGGTACGGCTAGCTTGTCGCATTTCGAAAATGGGTACGATTTCGAAGGCGGGCTATACATTCAACAGCATCCTGATGAATTCGCGTCCTTGATCGTCTTTCTGCAAGATCGTGGACCGTTTCCGAATTATCTCGAAATCGGCTCCGCGAGCGGAGGCACGTGTCTATTCCTGACTCAATGCTTGGACATCGGGCATGTCACCAGCTTGGATGATGGACAGCATCGCGACGCGTGGCTGCAAGATCAACATTTCTCACAGATCCCTCGCTGCAATCGCTTCTTGGGCGACAGTCATGGTGAAGAGGCAAGTGAATACATGCGACGCATGGTTCGCGAACCACTCGATCTCGCCTTTATCGACGGCGACCACAGCTACGAGGGTGTGAAGCAAGACATCGAGTTGGTATTGCCGTACTGTCGTCCCGGAGCACTCCTGGTGCTCCATGATTCGGCCGCCTGCGAGGGCGTGGCGCAGGCTTGGCACAATATCGTGACCGAGAAGAAGGTGCGACCGGTGGCCGAGTTCATTGGCGCCTATAAGCCACTCGGCTTAGCCGTCGGTGAAGTGCTGGGTTCGAAGCACTAGCCTTTGAAAGTACGACGGACTTCCAGTCCGTCGAACCGTGCCGCACCGAACGGGTTGCACGGAAGTCGGCGAGGCTGCGACAGAGCGACGGGCTAGAAGTCCGTCGTACATTTCAACGCTTGGAGTTCTTCGGTGGATCGAGCTTGATCCATGACACTTGCGTAATCAATTGGTTCAGTGCCGCAAATGAGATCGCGGCGTTCACGGCAAACCGCGGCGTCGTGTTCGAGGGAAATGTGGCGAGCGACGCGTCGGCGACCAGAAAGACGTTGAAGTCCTTCGACAAATTCTCGTAGCCCGCCGTGGTGCGGCAGAAGCACATGTCGGTGGCGTAGCCCGTCAACAGCACGTGACGAACGCCATTCTTCTTCAAGAAGTCGCGGAGCGGTGGATAGCCTTCCGTGTCGAAAATGACGACATCGCTCGGATCGACGCTTACCGAAGTGCTGACTGGGATCGGCAAGTCCCAAAAACCAGCACCGTTATAGCGAGCGCCCGCGTCGAGCCCCGGGAATTGCCGAAAGTAGTCGATCACCGGCGTCGTTTCGCCCAACGTCAAAGTCTCGGGCAAAGGTTGGCCTCGGTAAGGGAACGCGGCAAGCTTTTCGCGCAGTGCTCGTTCGCCCGCCGCTCGTTCGGCCGCGGTGGGAGTCTTTCCGAACGAGCGATACACTTTCGTTCTCAAGTCGTCGGCCGGGCCTGGCAGGCTGTACATGACAAAGCCAACTCGATCGCGCAGACGCTTCAGCAGTGGATCGATCACTTTCTTAGTGTGGCCCGCGGCGAGCGCGTTCTTCGTGGGGGTGCAAAAATCGGCGACGCCGTTCGGCTCGGGACTAACCCAACCCCAATCGTCGTCGATGGCCCAGGGGTGGACCATGATCACCGCCGTCTCCTTCGCTCGCAGATGATTCGGCATTTCGATAATGCCTCGTGCGTTGTACGAGAATCTCCAAGCTCGCACGTGCAGGTCGGCGTTATCGTCGTTGACAATCGCTGGGGCTTCAAAATGAGCCTCCTCGATGATCGGTTCAAAGTACTCGGGATAATCGGCCAGCAAGGGTCGAGGCGACTCGATGCGTCGCAGTTGATTCGCATACGTTCGCGGCTGCGACGCGGGTTGCTCGCCGAGCACGCGGGACGCTTGGTCGACGCTTAGAAAGATAGAGCAGAAAGCGATGAGTTGGATCACGTAACGCATGAGGGCTACTCGCGAAGGAAAAATGCTGGGAAATGAGCTCATGGGAAATGGAGTTACGGGACTGGCGCCAAGCTGTTTGGTTGTCCCCTTGTCGAGTTAATTAGCGTTTCGATTGCAGGTAGGCGAAGAGATCTCGCAGCTGTTGCGGTTTGAATTGCAGATACAGGTTGTCGGGCATGAGCGACAAAGGCGACTCGTGCATGTCCTCGATCTCCGCCATCGGGATCACTCGCCGCTCCCCGCGGGAATCCACCAGCGTGACGGCTGCATCATCGCGAGCGATAGGAAGACCCGTCCATGTTTGGCCATTGGTCGTCTCAATGACGAGACTGACATATTCTTTGCGAATCACACTGCTAGGATCCACAAGACTCACCAGCAGGAAGTCGCGATCCTGGCGATTGGCGGTCGTCAGGTCGGGGCCGACCTTGGCCCCCTCGCCAAACAGAGCGTGACACGTCGCGCAGTGTTTCTTGAACAGCTCCCTGCCCTGCTCGCCGTCTCCCACGCCCGCTCGCAGGTCGTTGTTAAGCCGACGAACTTCGGCCAGTTTTTCCTCGCGAGTAGCGCCATCAAGTTTGCCCCAGTGTTTGAATACCAAGGCGTCGAGTTGAGGATCGCCCAAAAGCGCCACTCGACGGATCTGCTCCAATGGCGTTTCTGACGCCGGGATCGCTTTACGATCAACGGCTTGCAGCCAAGCCAGGGCCCAGGTGGAACGCGCCAGCAACGTATCCCTCAATTGCGAACGGAAGGCGGCGGAAGTCTCTCGCTGATGCAGTGCTACCAACCGCTCGCCCAAACGCGGTTCATCCCAGCGAGCTACCGAGCGCAACGCCGCGCTCCGCACTGGTTCCGGTTGATTGGACTCCACCACTTCCAGGCAACGATCGCGAAGCGCGGGGTCGACGACGATGGCCAAGAGATCAAACAGAGCCACTCGTCGGTTCACGTTCGCTTGAGTCTGAAACGCTTGCTCGATCGCCGCTTGCTTCGGCGCTTCCAGCCCCAAGCTAATTCCCAGGGCTAAAAGTGTATCGTCGTTAGGGGCAGCTCGCCATGCTTCTAGGACGATCGTGGCGATTTCGTGACGGGAGGCGGAATTACGGAACTCAGTTGCACCCTGACCGCGAGCTTGCTCGCGCCAGCCCAGCAGCACCGCGGACCAGAGCGACGAGCGAGCCTCGACGCTAGGGGCGGCTCGCAGCAACCTGACCACGGCATCAAGACCGGCGATTGATCCTTCGGCCGTGTAGCGCCTCCCGAGTTTGGGCAGAAGCACGTCGCGACCGAGGCGCGACTTCCACAGGGTGGGACGCACAAAACGCTGCATCACTTCCTCGCGCCCCGACACGCTATGCTTCTCCACGGCCCACCACCATAGCAATGGTAGGAAAGGATCGCTCAAGTCGGATTCCACGTCGCGATTGATGTGCGCGTTGATCATCGGCAGTGCTTGATGCGCGGGAAAGCGAGCCGCGCTGCAAGCGATCTGTTGCCTCACCGTAACTTCCGGTTCATGCTCAGCGAATTCATCGAGTCGATGCGCCAACTCCGGCGACAGGCGGCCATTATCGCCCAGCAGGCGAATGGTCCAGGCCCTTACGGCCGCATGTCGACTCGTCAACAGTCGAGTAGCAGTCTCCTCGTCGAACCCACCCAGCACGTGCAGCGACCAGAGTGCTTCGAGGCAACGAGTTTCATCGTTGGCGTTGGCGGCAGTTTCGCGGAAGAGATTTGCAAGCCGTTTCGCCTCGGCTTGCAGCATCGGATCGTTGACAGGAGCGGCATAACGTCTTGCTAATTCCTGTCGAGCTCGTCGCACATACCACTGATTCGCGTGAGCATGCAATTCCACCAACACGCGAGGCTCGACGGTGGAGAAATCGATCGCGGCCGCTCTTGGGCGACCGTGCGGGGCGATGCGATAAATGCGACCGTTTGTCCGATCCCATTCGGCGTCGGGATCGGGGTGAGCGGTTCGAGCATCGTGCCAGTCGGTTACGTAAACTGCGCCATCGGGACCTACCGTTACATCGGTCGGGGCAAACCAAGGATCGTTCGCCAACAGCAACTCGCTGCCGTGCGCGGTCTGCACCGTCGATCCACGCGACTCGACCAAGTGCCAATACACGCCATGGCCAAGCAAATCGCCCGCAATGTACTTGCCGCGAAAGTCGCTGGGGAACGCATCGGCTTGGTAAACGACGCCGCCCACCGTGACGTGGCCGCCACGAAAGTGCCGATGAGGCGCATGTTCAAAGTAACCGTAGGCGTGAGGATTATGGAGCGCTCCGTGTTTGCCAAACGACTTGACGTAGTACCCGCCTTGCACGCCATGCAACAGCGTATGTCCGCCGAAATTCGTGCTGTATAGCAAGCGGCCGATGCGATCAAAGTCGAGTCCCCACGAGTTTCCACCGCCCTCGCAAAACAGCTCGAATACTCGTGTCGCCGGATGGTAACGCCACACCCCCTGTTGAAACTCGATCCCCCGAATGTTCGCTGTGACCGTGCTGCCTTGGCAGCCATACAGCCAACCATCGGGTCCCCACGTCAGCGAATTCGCGACGCTGTGGGCGTCTTCCATTCCAAAACCAGTCAGCAGCACTTCGGGCGCCGAGTCGGGAATGTCGTCGCGATTGCGGTCGGGATAAAACAACAGATAGGGAACATTCAACACGAATACGCCGCCGTAGCCGAAGGCGATGCCTGTCGTGAGGTTGAGTCCCTCCACGAAGTCGCGGCCACGGTCCATGCGCCCGTCGCCATCAGTGTCTTCGAGGATCGTGATTCGGTCGGCTCCTCGTGGTCCCCGCGGCGGAGGCTCGGGCACTCGATCGTACTTCGTCCGCGAATAGCGATCGACCTGCACCCGCTTCAGTCCCTCAGGGTTAGGATACTGCAGATACTGGATGACCCACAGTCTGCCTCGATCATCAAACTCAATCGCCACAGGCTGACGCACCAGCGGCTCGCTCGCGACCACCGACGCCTCAAAACCTCCCGCCAATTTCATTCGCTGCACGGCTTGGTCGGCGGAGAGTCCTTGGGTATAGGCAGTCGATGTCGCCAGGAGTACTTCCAGCGCCAGGACACAGGCGACGACATACTGGACGAGTACTCGGTGAATCTGTTGCTGTGCGCACATCGACGCTTATTCTCCGTGGGCTTCTCGTCAAACACCTCTGGGCATTTCAGTGTTTTGCTAGCTCAGGGAGTAAACACGAGCGAATAAACGTCGGCTTCTCGCAGCGTCAATCGCAGTGATACTACTCGCTCTCGCAACGCCGCGACGCTCGCGTTTCCCTTCCAGGTCACCCGACGGTCCAACGAATCGCCGTAAATCAGGTCGCACTCGTCGCGAGTAAAACCCGGAATGGGACGGCCCTCCTGATCCAAGATTTCGACTTGCACCATCCCCGCCGCACTGGTCGCGACGTTGAGCGACAGTTCATTGCCGGTGAAGGTAATCGGCTTGGTCAGCAATTCACCCTCGCGCGACTTGGCGTGCACCGACGCAAAACCGTCAATGCGGAGCGTGTAACGTCGGAGACGCGAGTCGCGCCGAGTAAAGTACGATTCGGTCGCGTAGAGCGACAATTCGCGCGGTGAATCATCGCGAGTAGATTCTGTTTCGACTACATGCCACGCGAGATAGTTGTCACCGTAAGACCAGTTGTGGCGAGTTCGTAGTCCGGGGCGAAGGAAGACATCATTGCTTTGGCGAAAATTCATTCCATCGCGACTCGTAATGTAAACCGAGTCGGTGACCACGGTCCCATAACGCGGCGAGACGGTCAGGCGTTTCTCGCGCAGGTCCCATTCGGGCAGCAGTTTGGCCGACGGCGTCAGGCCATGATCAACGTAGCGAGCGGGAAAACCGATGCTCAGGTGAGGGGCTCGCTCGTAAGGCTTAATCTGACTCACATAGAACTGCGCCTTCGGCTGTGGTCCCTCGCCCTCCGGAAACCGGATCGTCCCCTCGTCCTTCCACGTCAGAAAATCGTCCGAGACCGCTCGGTTGACCAATCGCGTGCCTGTCGTCCCCTTCTCCGAAAAGATCCGGTAGTACAGCACGTACTTTTTTTCCGTGGGCGACCAGAACGAAATATTCTGCGAGTCAAACACTCCTTGCGTATACACAGGGCGAGGCGCCATCGGCTTCCAATGGATTCCGTCGGCCGACTGATAGGCCCAGATCCCTCGTTGCGTATCAAAGCCCGCGCCGGTCGCCTTGTAACTCGCCTCGGGGGGGCAAGCCGGATTCGCATCGATGAAGGGCGAAAAATCGTGGCAGCGGCCACCGTCGGCCAGCTTGTCGAGCACAATGTTGTTGTCCTTGGACCCTTTGAATTCGCACAGTCCCAGGTTCGGACGTCGCCAACGAATTCCATCGTCACTCTCGTAGTAGCCGATCGTTAACGGGCCGCCAGGTTCGAGCCCGGTGGGGATCTGCCACGCATGGTAATACATGCGATAGATCTTTTCGCGAGCATCGTGCAACACTGTGAAATAGCCACAGCCATTGCCCTCCCACGGTGCGTCGCACTGGACGGCGATCTCTTGCGGCGTCGGCGAATGCACGAGCAACTGAGCGTTGTTCAATTGAGCAATCAGGTAGTCGTCGATAAACAACTCGCGTCGCTGTCCCAACGCAATAGGCGCCACAGGCTCGGCCGCCGCGGCATCGGCAATCACACCATAGAAAAAACTCAATGCCACGAATAGTCGCAGAGTGTGCATCGCGCCGCTCTCGAAGGTGGGAAATGGGGAGAATTGTTGGCCACGACGTAGCCATCTCGCTTCGCGAGATGATCAGCCGCACCGCGTACTCGTTCCGCATTTGGTATTAGCCACGGAACGACACGGAACTACACGGAAGAGAACCTCGGGATATTGGTTTGCGTGTCTGATGTGCGAGGGTTGAAATGCAGAGGGAGGGATTCGCAAAGAGGGTGAATCTCTGGCTTTACTCAAGATTCACGGGGCGGGCGCCGACGGTCACTTCGAGATCGAGGGTCTTCCCCGCTCGCAGCACGACTACCGGGACTGTTTCACCCACGGGAGTTTGACTCACTCGAGCAATCAAACCGCCTGCCGAATCGACTTCGGCGCCATTCCATCTCAGAATGATGTCCCCCGGCTCGATGCCGGCCGCTCGCGCAGGCGACTTCTCGCCAAAGGGGCCGTCCGCCAACCGTCGAACAAACGCTCCCTTACGTTCCGTCAGGCTATGCTGCAACGCGGTCTCCTCGTCGATCGACTGAGGTTCAACACCCAGCCAACCACGAGTCACCTCGCCGCGAGTCTTGAGGTCTTGGTACACTCGCCGAGCCACTCGGCTGGGGATCGCAAAGCTGACTCCTTGATACGAAGGGCCGACGATCGCCGTGTTGATCCCGATCACTCGCCCCTGAACATCCACCAGCGGGCCGCCGCTATTGCCAGGATTTACCGCCGCGTCGGTCTGCATGAGATTCTGGAAGGGAGTTCCCGCTACCCCCGCGCGGTTCTTGGCGCTGAGAATGCCGAAAGTGATGCTGCGTTCGAGTCCAAAGGGACTGCCCACGGCCCACACCAACGCGCCCACATCCAGCGATTCACTGTCTCCCCATTCGGCGGCGATCAAGCCGGTGGCGTCCACCTTCAGCACCGCTAAGTCGGTCGGATCGTCCAAGCCGATAACCTTGGCAGGCCGTCGTCGCCCGTCGCTCAACACCACTTCGATCTGGCGAGCTTCTTCGATCACGTGCCGATTGGTCACAATGTAACCATCGGAGTCGATCACGACGCCTGAGCCTTGGCCTGAGTCAAATCGTCGTCGCAAGCGACGCGGTAAATCCGATTCGGGCTCTGTCGTTCCTTCTTCGTTCTGCTCGCGCGGCCCTTCCACGATGTTAATGTGCACCACGCTCGGACCCACTCGCTGCGAGACCATCTGATACGCTCGCGAGATATCGGACAAATTCATGTCGCCCAACGCCGCGGTCGCGATCTCGACCTGTGCGCGCTGGCGACCTCGTTCCAATCGATATTGGATCTCTTCCACCAAGAGAGGCAGACCCGAGACCAAGACCAATAAGAACCCCAGAATCGTCAAGCTCCAAGTCAAACGGTGGACCGCTCGCGAACCGGGCGACCGGTTCGTCGTCTCGCTCGCTGACTCAACGCCCTGGCGAGTTGGCTGGGGCGTATCGTTAGTGGGACTGTGATCCGGCAACTCCGTTGCGCCAGCGGCGGTCATCGACTCGGTCATAGAAACTGGGGGCGACGGAAGTTCCGGTGGCAGGGGCGAATCAGCCAGGGATTTGACGGAGTTGACCTCCAACGCAACGGCCTTCAACGAATCGTCGAACGAGAACGACAAGTTCGTCGATGCGTCTGGTTGCCGTGCGTCATCACCCGCGGGATCGTCGAAACGATTCATATCGACCTGCCCCTTCGATTCGCCGTTACCTAGCGGCCTGCAAGCGTCGGGTGCGGACTGATCGCCCAATGCAGCGTCAGTTCGACTCTTCGGTCACAGTCACCTGCCTCATTTCGTCGCCTTGCTTGATCGCATCGACCACATCCTGCCCTTCAATCACTCGGCCAAATACCGAATGCTTGTTGTCGAGCCATGGGGTGGCGACATGCGTAATGAAGAACTGCGAGCCATTCGTGTTTGGACCACGATTCGCCATCGACAGAATGCCGGGGCCGCTGTGCCGCAGTTCCGGATGAAATTCGTCCGGGAACATGTAGCCGGGCCCACCCGCGCCAGTGCCCGAGGGGCACCCTGTCTGGATCATGAAGTCGGCGATCACGCGATGAAATTTGAGCCCGTTGTAGAACCCTTGGCTGGCGAGCTTTTCGAAGTTGGCGACGGTCTTCGGCGTCTTGTCCGCAAACAACTCCACCCGAATCGTCCCGCGGTTCGTAACAATCGTGGCAACCTTCATGCGCAATCCCCGGCTCCTGAATAGTAAAAAAAGCTCCGCTCGACCGCGGACCCTCAAAAGTACACTCGCCGATTATACACGTACCACTCGAAAACAAGCACTACGAGACCGATTCCTAGCAGGGTTTTCCAGAATTCGCGGCGAGTCGACTGAGCGCCCTGGGCCGCCTTCACTTGGTTGGCGCCAATCGAGACCGCCTCGACCGGCGTCAAATCGGTCTCCCGCGAATCAAACAAATTCACAGCAAACCACTGACTCGGCTCCGGCGAATTTCCTTCCAGAACCGAGTAAGTTCCCGTGGAATCAGTGCCCGAGAACTGGAATAGACTCTGCCCCGACCGTGACACATCCAACGTTTCTCCCTGCGGCGTTCGCACTCGCAGAGCATTCACCGGAGTCAAGCTGCGCAGTCCTACCGGTTCGCCCGGCTGTACGCTCGGGGCCGCCTCCGACCGTCCGCCGCCCGCCAGATGGATCAGCACATTTTGCCAAAACACGGGAAAACTGTACCGGCGAGGCCAATCGGTGTTGTAACTCGCCTCGCCTCGCGGGTTCTTGTCCACGATGACGAATCCCAGCACCGCGTCTTCGAAGCCCTGCCGAGGGGCGATCGCCAGCAGCGGTCCGCCTTGCGAATCGAGCAGCACCTGCGCTCCTCCGGGCCCCTTCACCGAGTTGGCCTCCACGATTCGCACGTTGCTTGAATCGGGCATCGCCACCAACGGATGAGCTCGTTCGGTATCGATAATCTGCGCGGGCGAGATTTTCTCGCCGAGCGACCAGCCTTCGATCGGTGGTGCTCGTCCCATAAACAACGTATTGGCCAGCGGCATCTGCTTGGGAACACAGCGGTCGAAAATCACGAGCTCGTAGTCGCCCGCTCCCGCCGTCCGCCCATATTCGTCCCCCTCCAAAAACTCGGGTTCGGCAAAAGTCACTTCGGCCATCAATCGTGAAGCGGGAGTCTCCAAAGCCGCTCGCAGCGGTTCGCAGCCAGGCGTGACACACAGCACTCGGGCCGGACGTCGAGGATTGATGGCGGCATAGGCGGTGTTATCGATTGCCAACGCGTCGGACTGGGAAATCTCCAGCCGCAACACGCCCGGCTCGGGGTCGCGTAACTCAAAGCGAGCGCCCCCAACGCCTCGGGCAGGCAATTTGACTTGCTGCGCGTCGAGCAGTTGTTGGCCTCGATGCAGCGTTACGTCGATGGTCGTTTCTTGGGCGCTGCTGTTTTCCAGCCGGGCGAATGCTTGAACTTGATCCTGCTTCTCCGCGTTGCGTTCGGTGGTGAAGGCGACGATTCCCACATTGTCGACCGCCGTGCCGATTGGCAGATATTGTGGGTCGAGGTTTCCCAGGGAAAAACCGACCACGGGTTGGAAGCCGCCGTCCGAAACCAAGTACAGCGTCGCCGGCAACGCGCCCGCGACCTGTTCGTCGGTCGGGTTCCCCGCTTCACTCGTGCGACCAGGATTCGCCAACCCCGCGGCCGCTCGCAGCGCTTCACCCAAATCGCTCGGACGAGACGTGGGGCGGATCGCGGCGACTCGTTCCCGCAACAAGCGGCGATTGTCGGTAAACGATTGCTCGACCCGCGCTTCGTCCGAAAAGCTGATCACCATCGCCACGTCGCCGCGCGACATCTGATCGATCAACGCGGTCACTCGACGTTTCGCTTCTTCCAAACGCGAGGAGCGGCCATCGACCGCGCTCATGCTGGCCGAGGTATCGATCAAGAAGATGAAACGATCGCCCGTCAATGACGTGCCTCGGCAACCGGGCCGCAGCAACGCGAGCATGACCAAGGCGACGAGCAATAGTTGCAGAAACAGCAGGATGTTCTGTCGGATCCGTTGCCAAATGGAATTGACATGCAGATCCTCGATCGCGCGGCTCCACAGGTAGGTGCTGGGGACTTCGACCGGCTGCCGCTTCAATTTGAGGAAATAAAGCAGCACGATCAGCGGCGGGACGGCGGCTAACACCGCCCATTGCCACGGGTGGAGCGTGTTGCTGATCAAATCGCTCATCGCACCAAACCCCGCTTGCGCAAATACGTCGACACCAATTGCTCGACCGAGGTCGAACTGCTGGTCATCACATAGTTCATGCCGCGCCGAGTACAGAACTCGCGGGCCCCCCCGACAAACGCCGCCAACGTCTTTTCATAGCGATCCAGCAACGGGCGACTCACCGTCAACTCGGTGGCGTCTCCGTCCTCGCTATCGATCAGTTTCAAGTCGCCCTGTAAATCCGGTTTCAACTCGGCGTCCGACAAGACATGCACGACATAAACGTCCAATTGTTGGGCGACCAACCAGCGCAAGGCAGTCTCGTAGCCTTGCTTGTCCATCAAGTCGGTGATCAGCACCAAAATTCCCTTGCCGGGATTCCGCAAGCAAAAGTCGCGCACGCCTTGAGCCAGCGGCACGTTGCGCACGGGCTCCAAGCCCTCCAGATACTCCACCATCCGCCACAAACTCTTGCGGCCGCGCAGCACGGGCGATGGTCGATCGCGCGGCATTCCCATCGCCTCGATCTTCACTCGGTCCGCTCGACACAAACCAATGAACCCCAAGGCCGCCGCCAATTGCTTGGCGAACTGCAACTTCGTTGGTTCGCCGAAGTCCATCGAAGCGCTCGAATCAATCAACGTGAAGAAGTGCAGATCTTCCTCTTCCAGGAACAACTTCAAGAACAACCGATCGAGTCGCGCATAAAGATTCCAGTCGATGAAGCGCAGGTCGTCTCCCGGTACATAATTGCGGAAGTCCGAAAACTCGACCGATTGCCCCTTCCGCTTGCTCTTGCGTTCCCCTTTCATCCGACCGCGGAAAATCTTGCGCGAGACTAATTCGAGTCGTTCGAGCTGAGCCAGCAATTGTGGGCTCAGCAGCGGGGAAGAGGCAGAGGTCTGCGACATCGGACCACCTTATCGGAACGACCTGAAACAAGCGAGGCACATCTGGGGCGTCGACGACATGTCAAGCCGACTGCGCGTTCTAAGCCGTCGACCGCGAACGGGGCGACGCTTTCCGCTCGCCTCCGACGCGCCTCCGACGTGAAGGTTAGTTGGCTAGCGAGCGAGCGAAGCGGTCACCGGCGCACTATCCGATTTCTCCGGCAATTGCTCCAAAATCTCCAACAGCACGCGATCCGTGTCGATCGACTCGGCTTGCGCCTCGAAGTTCAAAATCACTCGATGCCGCATCGCTGGCAAATAAACTCGCCGGACATCCTCGAAGCTCACGTTGTATCGCCCCTCCAGTAGCGCTCGGACCTTGGCGGCCAACGCCAGCGTCTGGGCGCCGCGCGGGCTGCTGCCCCACCGCAGGTATTTGTTCGTGGCGGGCAAGGCGTAGGGGCCTTCGGGATGAGTGGCGAGGGTGAGTCGCACCAGGTAATCCTGGACATGTTGGGCCAGTACCACCTCGCGAATCAGCTGTTGCCACTTGCGGATTTCCGTACCGTCCATTATGGCTTGTGGTTCCACCTTCACGCCGCGCGTCGTCCGCTCGACGATGGTGGCGAGTTCGTCGCGAGTCGAATAGCCGACGACCAGTTTGAAGAAGAAGCGATCGAGCTGCGCTTCGGGCAGCGGATAGGTTCCCTCTTGTTCGATCGGGTTCTGAGTCGCCATGACGAAGAAGGGCTTGGCAAGCTCATACCGCACGCCCGCGACGGTGACGGTCCCTTCCTGCATTGTTTCGAGCAGCGCGGATTGGGTTTTGGGCGTGGCGCGGTTAATTTCGTCCGCCAAGCATAGTTGCGTGAAAATGGGGCCTTTTTGGAATTCGAAGGTCCGTCTCCCCTCGGGCGTTTCCACCACCATGTTCGTGCCGAGAATATCCGATGGCATCAAGTCTGGGGTGAATTGAATACGGTTGAAATCGAGGCTGAGCGCTTGAGCCAAACTGCGAATCAGCAGCGTCTTTCCCAGTCCTGGCACTCCTTCCAGCAGGCAATGGCCGCCGATGAAGAGGCACGTGAGAACGCCGTGCACGATTTCATCGTGCCCCACGATCACCTTGCCCACTTCGTCGCGCACCGCCTGGTAACGCTTGCGAAATTCCTCGGCCCGTGCTTGCAGGTCATTGCCCTGACTCATAGATGCTCCTCGAACGAGCGAACAAGAAAAGCGATTCGTGTCGTCAACCTAACTGGGATGCGTTACGCGCGGTAGTGGGCGGCTCGCCTTAGGATTCGTCGGGTTTCTGCGAGTCGCGACGGGCCTGTTGTTTGGCCTTCAACAGGCGACTGGTATACGTTTCCCCTTCGACCTCCGTGGGCGTGATGCTCGCGGTCGAAGCAGGTTTGGGAGCGGCGGGTTTCTCGGCGTCGCGCAGCACGTCATCTAGCGCGACCGGAGTCGCCGCATCGGCCTCCTGTCCCGGTTCGAACTTCACTGCCGCTCGTCGTTCGTCCAACTGTTCCGACAAAGCCGCCTTGCGGGAACGAAGTCGATCGAGTCGCGTGTCTTCGGGCTCGGGTTCGGCGCGTCGCAAGAGTTTCGTGCGAATCCAAGCTGCGACGGGCGTGAGCCATTCCAAGCCGATTTGCACCCTCCGCACAAACACGTCGGCGAAAAACAGCACTGCGCCGACCAACAATACCCAGGGCCAAATGTTTTGGCTGCTGATCGCCTTGGCCAGATCATGACGGAAGGTGTCGACCGCCAGCAAGTCGTCGAACTTGGCGCCGGGTCGGAGCTGGCCCGCGATCAATTTGCCTTCGCCGCCTCCCTTGGGTCGAAGACGCACCAGCGACGTCAGCAAGGCTTCGTTGGTTTCTCGATCGCGAAACTCGGGCGAGTAGGGCACATTCACTCCGCCCAGCAATGGAGCAAAACCGGGGCCCGGATTCAGCGTCACGAAGTAGGAGCCCGCCGCGTTCGCAGGGAACTCGGTCACATACCGCCCCGGCCCCACCTGCTCGATCTTGATGTCGATCGGTTCCAGCTTGGGGCTGAGCGCGGCGCCCGAGATATTCAAGAAATTCAAGAATTCGTCGTTTTCATCCAGCGCCGTGATGGTCACTTTCACTCGACCGTCGCGGTGGTCGGTCGCGACCGTGAACTTACCCGAGTCCCCCAACGGCCGCATCGACCAACGCACCATTTGGCTGAACAACTTGTCGTAATGCGACCAGCTTTCCCAGGCTCCCGCCCACTTGTATCCCGTGTCGGTCGTGAACGCGACCGTGCGTCCCAAGCCATAGGTCCAACTGGCGAGCACCGTCGAGTTCTCGGGGTCATCGGGGTCTGGCGACCGCATCGCGACTTCCACCAGTGGGCTATCTTTCAGCGTCGTCATCACGAAGCCCTTGATCGGCGGCAGCGGACCGTCGACCCCTTGCAGCATCTCGTGGCGATACACGACCTGCGGCGGTACGTTGTCCAAGTTCTTGATCAACGGCCGAGCCGCTTTCCGCGCTTCGCGAATAAAGATCGCCGGTAGGGCTCGCGGATCCTTCACGTCGTAGAACTTACCGCCTGTTTCCACCGCCACCGCTTCCAACAAGCGACGGTTGGGCGCGTCGTGCGTGCCGACGCCCACGGTCGAAACCGTAATGCCTCCCTTGCGGAAGGCGCTCTTCACCGCTCCGCTAGGCGGCGACGGATCGCCGTCGCTGATGATGATCATGTGCTTCGCGGACGCTTTCACGCGGTTAAAGCCGCTCAACGCCAGCCGCATGGCCGGATCGAAGTCGGGCATGTCGCCAGGGACCATGCGGTCGATGGAGGCCAGCATCCGCGGCTTGTTCGGACCGACTCGAATCAACCCCCCCTGTCCCGCTCCCCACATCCAAGTGTCACCTGAGCTAAAGTTGCCGAAGGCGACGGCGCCCGCATAATCCTGCGGGCCGAGTACTTCCAGCGACTTGCGAGCGATCAACTTCTGCATGCCGTTGCCATCGGCTAATTCCGAGGCATGGAAGATAATGACTAACGCGCCGACCGCTTGAATCTTGGCGTTCTTGATCTGACAGTCCACCGGCAGCGCTTTCTCGACTTCGGTATTGGCCCAACCGCCGACGCCGAAACTGTTCTCGCCGCCCAACATCACCAACCCGCAACCCAACTGCTCCGTGTTGCGCACCAGCATGCGAATCTGTTCATCGCTGAAACTATGGATCTCGTCCCCTCGCTCGCCGCTGACCCGCGGCACATTGGCGAGCACCACGGTGTCGTACGCCTGCAATTCGGCCAGGTTGGTGAAGAGATTGTTGTTCTGTTGAATATCGACTTCGAGATTCATCGCGCGCAAACGCTGAACTAATGTGTCGAACTGGCCCGGCTTTTCCCAGTCCTCGATTAACAACACTCGCCCCTTCCCGCGGATGTGCGTGAAGGCGGTCGCTTCGTTGTTCTGGGTGAGACCGTCGTCGACCGCATCGTCGGGCACAAATACGGCTCGATACGTATAGACGGCCGGATCATCCAACTTCTGTTGGAACGAAAAGACATTCTTGCCGGGCTTTAGCCGCACCGCCTCTTCGCTAATCGCCTCTTCGACTCGGCCCGAGCGGCGGAGCACTCGCAGTTTCCCCGCTACCGCTCGCGGCTCGGACTCGCCCGATTCAGCGAAGTTGTTGACGACGACCCGCGCCTCGAAGGGCTGGCCTTGGCGGATGTCGGGCGGCAACGAAACTTTCTCCACCGCCACTTCCGCCCGAGCGAGCAAACGCACGGGGACGACGTCGATGCCGATTCCCTGCTGTTCGACGAGTTCTTTCGCTTCCGCGCGCGCGTCTCCCAAGTTCTCGTTGCCGTCCGTGACGATCACGATGCGTCGAGCGACGTTTTCTGGAAACGCGGCGTTGGCGAGTTTCAGGGCGGCGGCCAAGTTGGTGGCGTCTCGCGGCACCTGAAACAACGATTCAAACTGACCCGCGGGCTGGATGTCGTCGTCGAACGGCGCCACTTCGATCGAGGCGTCGCGTCCAAAGACAATCACGCCCGCCAGATCGTCGTGTTCTTGCTTGCGATGTTCGCGCACTTCCCGCGTGACGTAATCCCGCATCGCTCGCCGTTGTTCCTCGGGAATGCTGAGCGATTGATCGAGCAGGTAAATGACGGCCAGCCGCTCGCTGGTCCACAGCAATTGTATCTCGGCCAGCGCCAGTACGAAGATGGCTAAGACGGTGGTGCGTAGAGTGAGCGCGGCGAGCCGGCGGAATTGGCCGAGCCCCGCCAGGCTGCGGAAACTGAAGAACCACAGCAACGGCAACAGCAGCAGGGCCAAGAGATACCACGGCTTATCGAACGTGATTTGCCAGCCGAACATGCCGAACCTTTTCTGGGGCGATCAGCCACTTAATTTGCCGACAACGAGGCGCAAGACAAGCGATAGCCGCCGGATCAACTCCAACTTTATGTCCCTACTTTCCGGCGAGGACGGCTCGCATTGTAGCCGACGCGATGGAACCGTCAAAAGCGGACTCGCTGAACCCGATGATTGAGGGAGTCCAAAACATGGAGTCGGCCGCGAGGATCGAGCGCACAGGTCCAAGGCTGGTAAAGTTGTCCAGGCCGTCGACCGGGACCTCCCCAAATCCCCAGCGACTGGCCGCTGCGGGTAAACTTTTGAATGCGGTGAGCCCCATATTCGGCGATGTAGACCGAGTCGTCAGGTCCGAGCAACAGTCCGTAGGGATACGAGAGCTTGCCCGGCTCGCTCCCTTCCTCGCCCCAGATCTTGACCACGGCAGGCGGATCCGCCTTGAGGTTGAAAATTTGAATCCGGTGATTGCACGCGTCGGCCACCCATAACTGATCCTGCTCGTCGACAGCAATGCTCTGCGGCCGTAAAAACTCGCCCGGTTCACTGCCGTGCCGCCCCCATTGGCAGACGAATTTTCGCTCGGGAGTGAATTTCTGGATGCGGTCATACTCGCCGTATTCGGCGACATAGTAGTTTCCTTGGGAGTCTTGAGCGACGTCGGTCACGAATCCGAATTCCCCCGGCGCGCCGCCGTAGACGCCGCCGATCGTCAGGTCCTCCTGTAGTTGTCCCTCGGGCGAGTAAAACAGGATGCGGTAGTAGTGGGTGTCGGCGACCATGAGCCGCCCCTCGCGATCGATCGAAAGCCCGACGGGCCGACCAAACTCGGAGGTCGGCGTGTTCCAAAATCGCTCGAATTTTCCCTCGGAGTCGAAGACTTGAATGCGAGCCGTCAGATCGACGACATAAACGCGGCCCTCCGCGTCGATCGTCATCGCTCGCGGTTTCTGGAATCGCCCCTCCGAGTAGCCTTGTCTTCCCCACACCAAATCCGGCTCGCTCGACGTCCCGCCCGCAAAACAGCCTGCTAGGCAAGCCAGCCCGCAGGCGATGGCGGCGAGGAATGGGCGCTTCATCGAAGACTCAACGAGGTGTAACGAGACAAGTTGCGGCGGTAATTGAAATACGGCCCGACGAGTCGCGAAAGTGGGCATGGTATCGCCAGATTGTAGGCGAGTTGAGTTGAGATCGAAAGTGAATTCAATCAGTGAAGTTGAGCGAAGATCAGTGTTCCTGGTACTCGACCCGCGCTGCCCCTTGTCGGATTTGCGCAACATCCTTTAAACTTTGACATTCTGAAACTCGATGCAGCTCCGGGAATTCGGTCGATGCCTGCGGTGATTGATGTCAGCAAGACGGACGATCCGCGCGATGTCGTGCATCGAGCTGTGCAGGCGCTTGCGGAAGGCAAGCTGGTCGCATTTCCGACGGAGACTGCCTATGAAGTCGCCGCCTCTGCTCTTCAAGGAGCTGCCGTAGAGCGATTATCCCGCCTTGCGTCAAGTAATACGCTCCATTCATGTGTTCTTGGCATAAGGAGTTGCGACGAGGCGCTGGACTATGCGCCGCGGCTCTCCCTCTTGGGCCAACGGCTCGCTCGTCGCTGTTGGCCCGGCCCATTGACATTGGATGTCGAGGAATCGCTTGAGGGAAGCTTGATGAGTCGGCTCCCCGGCGAAACTCAAACGGCACTGATCCATGAAGGGCGATTGAAGCTGCGAGTGCCGGCGCATCCGCTGTTACAATCGGCCATGCGTTTTGCCATCGGGCCGCTGGTTTTGGGGACGGTGGTCGCCCACGGTTCTTCGGCTGGTAACGGGTCGGCGGGCGCCTCGTCGGGAGTGGCGGTTTCGGCCAGCGACGTGCTGACGGCGGTGGCCGACGAAGTGGCGCTCGTCTTGGACGACGGCCGGACTCGCTTCGCCGCCCCGGCTTCGATTGCCCGTGTGCACGGTCGAGAGCTCGAAATCACTCGCGCGGGTGTGTTGAATGAAGCAACGCTCGTCCGTCTCGCCAGCCTCATGGTGCTGTTCGTTTGCACGGGAAACACGTGCCGCAGCCCGATGGCCGAAGTATTGATGCGTAAACGAGCGGCCCAGAAAATTGGGTGTGAGTTGGCGGAACTGTCGGACCGAGGCGTCTTAGTGATGTCGGCGGGCATCGCCGCCATGTCGGGGAGCGCGGCGTCTCCCGAAGCACACGAAGCGGTGGCGGCCCGCGGCTTGGAACTCTTGCAACATGAAAGTCAGCCGGTCACGGACCGGCTGGTTCGTTTTGCCGATTTAATTGTCACGATGACGCGAGGTCATCGGGACGCTTTGCTGGCCCAATGGCCGGAGGCGTCGACTCGGACTAAACTCTTGAGTCGTGCCAGCGCCGACGTGTCGGACCCGATTGGCGGGCCGCTTGAACTGTATCGGCGCTGTGCGGATCAGATTGACGGCTATTTGGCGGCGTGGGAAGACGAAATTGCGTGGGACTCGCTCCCCCTGTTGCGGACGGGGCCAGCGGCGGACTCATCCAAAGGCTCGTGAAATGCGAATTGCGATCGGAAGCGATCATCGGGGCGTCGGTCTTAAGTCAATTCTGGCTAGCTATTTGCGCGGAATTGGTCACGAGGTGGCCGACCACGGTGCTCATGACGACCAGGGAGTCGACTATCCCGATATTGCCACGGCCGTGGCCCAGGCGGTCGCGGGCGGCGTTGCCGATCGCGGAGTGCTGATCTGCGGCACAGGCATCGGCATGTCGATTACGGCGAATAAAGTGCCGGGGGTCCGGGCGACCACCTGTGGGGATGAGGCAACGGCCGAAATCTGCCGACGACATAACGACGTCAATGTTCTGTGCTTATCGGGATCGCCGACGGAGCCGGGAAAAGTCGAGCGGATGCTCAAGATTTGGCTGGAGACGCCGTTCGAGGGGGGGCGGCATTCCCGGCGGCTGGAGAAAATTGCCGAATTGGAACGTACTTGCGGGGGGGGAGTTGCCGAAGGCACAAAAGCCAGCGGTTCAGGGTGTTCCTGACGTTGCAACCACCCTTGCATCCAAGCAAGATTGTTTCTACTTTCCTCCGCGTTCGCTGCGGCCCTGCCGAGCAGCGACCGTGGGTAGACCAAGTTCTGCGGGAAGCGACCACAAATAGCGTTGAAACGAATCGCACGCGGTAAGCGCATTCAGAAGTTTGCACTAAAGGGACGGATGCATGTCGGATATTCGCACGGTGTCGGAGCGGGAAGAGCTGTCGTCGGAGGCGTTCGCGCCCCAGGCTCGGGATTGCGACCCTGCGGAGACGGCCGAGTGGATGGAGGCGCTCGATTACATTCTCAACAGCAAAGGGCCGGAGCGGGCGAAGTTCCTGCTAGCCGCCCTGCAGGATAAGGCTCGTCGACTGGGGGTCGATCTCCCCATCGCGACGAACACGCCCTACATCAATACGATCCCGGCCAATCGCCAGCCGATTTATCCCGGAAATCGCGAACTCGAACGACGCATCAAGAGCATCATTCGCTGGAATGCCATGGCGATGGTGGTGCGAGCGAACAAGAACTACGCGGGCGTCGGCGGCCACATCTCGACGTTCGCCTCCTCGGCGACGCTGTACGAAGTGGCCTACAACCACTTTTTCCGTGGTCGCGGCGAATCAGGCTATGACGGCGACCAGATCTACTTCCAAGGGCACGCCTCGCCCGGTATGTACTCGCGAGCGTTCCTGGAAGGACGTTTGTCGGAAGAGAATCTCGAACACTTCCGTCGCGAACTTCAGCCGGTCCGCGGCTTGTCCTCGTATCCGCACCCCTGGCTGATGCCCGACTTCTGGGAGTTCCCCACGGTCTCGATGGGGCTCGGCCCGATCATGGCGATCTACCAAGCGCGGTTCAATCGCTACCTGCAAGATCGCGGCATCAAGCGCACCGAGGGGAATCACGTCTGGGCGTTCTTGGGCGACGGCGAGACCGACGAGCCGGAAACGCTCGGCGCGATCACGCTAGCCAGCCGCGAAAAGCTCGACAACCTGATCTTCGTCATCAACTGCAACTTGCAGCGGCTCGACGGACCCGTGCGCGGCAACGGCAAGATCATCCAGGAACTCGAAGCCATCTTCCGAGGCGCCGGCTGGAATGTGATCAAGGTGATTTGGGGCGACGACTGGGATCCGCTCTTGGACAAGGACAAGTCGGGCCTGTTGGCTCGCCGCATGGGAGAGGTGGTCGATGGCGAGTACCAGAAGTACACGGTGTCGAGCGGTTCGTACATTCGCGAGAACTTCTTCGGCAAGTACCCCGAGTTGATGGAGTTGGTCGGCAACTTCTCGGACGAAAAGCTCCAACGCATGCGTCGCGGCGGACACGATCCCGAGAAGGTCTATGCGGCTTTCAAGGCGGCCGTCGACCACATCGGGCAGCCGACCGTGATTTTGGCCAAGACCGTCAAGGGCTATGGTCTGGGTGAAGCGGGCGAAGGCAAGAACATCACCCATCAGCAGAAGAAGCTGAACGAGGAAGAATTGCGGGAGTTCCGGACGCGGTTCAATATCCCGTTGTCCGACGACGATGTCGTCAAGACTCCGTTCTACAAGCCGCCCGAGGATAGCGCCGAAATGCGTTATTTGCGGGAACGGCGAGCGGCGTTGGGGGGGCCGGTGCCGAGTCGCCCGACGACGCATCCCAAGAGCGAAGTGCCGTCGCTGGACGAGTACCGGGATTTCTTGAGCGGCAGCAAGGGCAAGGAGAATTCGACCACCTTCGATTTCGTTCGCTTGCTGCGTAAGCTTTGCAAAGACAAGCGGATTGGTCGCAACGTGGTGCCGATCGTACCCGACGAGTCGCGCACGTTCGGCATGGAGGGCATGTTCCGCGAAGTCGGCATCTATGCTCACGGCGGCCAGTTGTACGAACCGGTCGATTCCGACCAGTTCATGTACTACAAGGAAGCGAAGGACGGTCAGATCCTGGAGGAAGGGATCAACGAAGCGGGCTCGATGTCGTCGTTCATCGCCGCCGGCACCTCCTACTCGGAGCACGGGATCAACATGATTCCGTTCTTCATCTACTATTCGATGTTCGGCTTCCAGCGCATCGGCGACTTGATTTGGGCGGCGGCCGACGCGCGAACCAAGGGCTTTTTGCTCGGCGGCACCGCGGGTCGAACCACGCTGAACGGCGAAGGTCTCCAGCACCAAGACGGACACAGCTTGCTGAACGCGATCGCGTTCCCCACCGTGCGGGCTTATGATCCGGCGTGGGGTTACGAGATTGCCGTCATCGTGATGGATGGCCTGAAGCGACTGTATCAGGATGGCGAAACGGCGATTTACTACATCACGGTCGAGAACGAACCGTATGTGATGCCGGAGATGCCGGCGGGCGCCGAGGAAGGCATAATCCAAGGGCTCTATAAGTTCACGACGAAGACGGCCGAGAAGCAGGCTCACAAGGTGAACCTGTTCGGCAGCGGGGCGATTCTACGCTGCGTGCTCGAAGCGTCCGATATTCTGGCGACAAAGTATGGCGTATCGAGCAACGTGTGGAGCGCGACGAGCTACACGCAGTTGCGTCGAGACGCTCATGCCTGCGAACGTTGGAATATGCTGCATCCCACGGCGCCGCCGCGACGGTCGTACGTCGAACAGGCGTTGGCGGGCGAGAGCGGCGTGTTCGTGGCCGCGTCCGATTACGTTCGCGCGTTGCCCGAACAGATCGCTCGCTGGGTGCCTGGCGACTACTATGTGCTGGGCACCGACGGCATGGGACGCAGCGAGGAACGGCATGCGTTGCGGCGACATTTTGAAGTCGACGCGGCCTGCATCGTCATTGCCACGCTTTACCGATTGTCTCGCACCGCACAACTCGATCCCGCCATTGTCGCCCAGGCCATTCAGGACCTCGGTATCAACCCGGAGAAGATCGACGCCTATTTTGCTTGAGCGAGTTGGACTCGCTTGAGTGTCGCTTGCCCCGTCAGTCGCGAGTTTGTCGACCGGGGAGCGAAGTAGTTTTGCACCTTCCAGACCACACGCGATACGCCCACCATGGAAATCGAAGTCACTCTGCCCGAACTCGGCGATGGTATTAAGTCCGGCGACATCCTCGAAGTGCTCGTCAATGTGGGCGACGAGGTGAAGAAGGATCAAGGACTGCTGGAGGTCGAAACCGACAAAGCAACCGTGACGTTGCCCAGCAGCCATGCGGGGCGTGTCGCCAAGGTGTTGGTGAAGGCGGGCGACAGCGTCAAGATCGGGGCGACGGTAGTTGTGCTGGAAGCCGCCGGTGGCGCGGCCGCTCCCGCCGCGGCGCCCAAGGCCCAAGCGGCGCCTCCTGCGGCGCCACCCAAACCAGTCGCACCTGCGGTGCCTCCCGCTGCGGCTGCTCCTCCCGCACCAGTCGCACCAGCACCTGCTCCAGTCGCTCCGGCCCCGGCGCCGCGACCGGTCGCTCCGGCGCCTGCGGCTGTTGCACCCGTGGCCGCCGTCGTCGCCGCGCCCTCTGGCGGGCCGGTCGCCGCGGGGCCGGCAGTCCGTCGATTCGCTCGCGAGGTGGGCGTCGACCTTACGTTCGTGAAGGGCACCGGCGAAGGAGGCCGTATCACTCGCGAGGATGTGCTCGAGGCGGTGCGGCAGGCCAGTCAAGTCATGCGTGGCGGTTTAGCGACGGCGGCTGCGCCAGCGGGCGGAACACTTGTTTCCAGCGCCTCTGCTCCCGCGGCCGATGGTCGAGCCGCGGACAGTTGGGGACCCGTGCGAATCGAGAAGCTGACAAAGATTCGCAAGACGATCGCGGCGAAGATGCACGAGTCGTGGTCGACCGTTCCTCGCGTCACCAATATGGACGACGCGGATGTGACCGAGTTAGAGCGAATTCGGCAGGCCAGCAAAGATGACTACGCGGCTCGCGGCATCAAGTTGACCTCGCTGCCGTTCGTCATCAAGTCGGTCGCCATGGCCTTGCGAAACAACCCCGTCATCAATGCCTCGATCGACTTGGAAAACGGCCAGATCATTTACAAGGACTACGTCCACATCGGCATCGCCGTCGATACCGATCGAGGCCTGGTAGTTCCCTCGCTGCGGAACGCCGACCAGATGTCGATTCCCGAGATTGCTCGGCAAGTCGCCACGCTGGCCGACAAAGTGCGTGACAATCAGTTCACGATTGACGAGTTGCGAGGGAGCACGTTCACCATCAGTAATCTAGGTGCGGTAGGCGGCACATATGCGACGCCGATCATCAATACCCCGGAAGTGGCGATCCTGCTCTTGGGACGCTCCCGCAAGCTGCCGGTCGTTGTCAATGATCAGATTGTGCCGCGGCTGATGATGCCCTTGAGTTTGTCGTATGACCATCGTTTGGTGGACGGCGGCGCGGCCGCTCGCTTCTTGAACGATGTCATCGGCTACCTCAAGGCGCCTGGCCGCTTGCTGCTCGCTCCGTAATGAATCGATTGCGAGCGAAGTGGAATCGTCGTTATATGGTTCGGCGGTCCCAAGGGATGCGTGGGAACCGTCTTAGCGACGCTTGATGGGCGAAACTCGCGGAGCATACGGTCGGTACTTCTGGGCTTCCGCGGGTTGGTTTGTTTGCTCGTACAGATTGACCAATCGTTGAGCCGCATTCATTCTTCGCGAATGAACTTCCAGCGGCGCGTTAGCAGTTGCTCGCAGGAGGCCTTCAAAGCCTTCCTTCAAGAGCTTCTCGGACTGATCGTATTTCTTCTGCTGCAGCATAGCCTCGCCCAACAAGCTGGCCGCATCGAAGGTGGTCCAATCCATAGGCTCGTTCTGTCGGCTAAGTTCCAGCACCTTCGACAAGATCGCCTCTGCCTCGCCGCCTTTGGACTGCTTGAGCAAGTTCGCGCCCAGCGCCGCTTGCGCCGCGATTCGTTGCGGGTGATGGGCCTCAAGCCCAGACTTTTCTCTCTGTGCGAGCAAGTCTCGTCGGATCGGTTCCGCTTGGCTCCACTTGTCGCTCGCTTCCAACGCGAAAGCCCAGTCATTCAGGGTCGATTGCGTCAGTTCGTGATCGACGCCCAGGTGCATCTTCAGTCGCGGAACGAGCTCTTCGAAACGCTGAAGGGAAGACATGGTTTGTCCCGCCAACGCCAGTTGATGGGCGAGACGGGCTTGCAGTCCCAGAGTTCGTTCGTGATTGACGCCGAGCTTTTGTGCCAACTGTTCAACGGCGTCGACGTACAGTTTCTGACCCAGGTCGAAGGCCTTCATCGCGAGGCAGCTATTCCCCAACTGTTCGACCATCTTGATCGTTTCTGGCGCCTCCGGTCCTTTGCTTTTCCTTAACGACTCCAGTTCTTCGACCAACAAGGCTTGCGCCCTGTCGGCTCGCCCCGCCTGGTGCAGCTTCACAAACAACTGTAGACGAAGGACGTAACTTGACTGAGGATCGGACTCGTAGGTTTTCCAATAACCTTGGATGATCCGATCCAGACGCTCTTCATCGGGGAGGGCTAGATACGCGTCAAGAATGTTGACTTGCAGAGCATTCCGCACCGAGTGGTGCTTGGGCAAAACGCTCGCCAATTTCTCCCACGCGTCGATCGCTTCCGCGTGCTTCTTCGCGCGCAAGTAAACGCGGACAAGACGCTCGTGATGATGCATCGTTTGGGGGCTGAGTGCACCATAATGGCGAGTCATCTCGTCGATTCGCTCGCGGTAGATCGCTATCGCCTTTTCGAAGTCGCCCGCTTGCTGGTATAGCTCGGCAAGATCCCACAAGTCGCGCGACGTAAACGAATCTCCTTCCAGCAAACCTAGTCGCCGCTGCTGCTCAACGTATGGCTCCCAAATCGCTACCGCTTCGCGCAGTTGTTTGGTCATGACCAACAATTGCATTAGCTCAAGAGTCTGTTTGTGACGCTCGCTCAGAAGATAACCCGGCTTGGCCAAGGCGGCTCGTAACTCCTTTTCGCGGGCGGCCGTCTTCGCTGGATCTTGGGTGAATCCCTCGGGAGGAACCCCGAGAAATAGCTGCCATGCGTTTGCGGAAGACACGGCGACGCCCATTCCCAAGGCGAAGGCAACACACCCAATCGCGCAACGTTGGAGCAGGCGTCCAAGCACGCAAGACATCGTGATCGAAGAACGTAGAGGTGCGCTCACAGGTTACCTTGGATGCGAAGGGAGTGTGGGGCGGATCGTGCACTCGGACGCGGCCGCTTGGTTTCAACGAAATCAAGGTGCAGAGCCGAACAGGTTCTGCCAGAGATTCGGTTGGCTGCTCTGGAGGAACTGTTGCTGTTGATGCAGGTTGAGTTTCTCTAGCGCCTGTGGCGAGCCGGTGTATCGTCCGTCGGGAGCGAGTATTAGCCACTCGCGTCCTTGGTCAATGACGACCAGGCGACAGCGTTCCTGGCCCGATGTCGGGTCCCACAGACGAACGGTGCCGTCGTGGGAGGCGGTGGCTAGCCAGCGATCTTGCGGCTGCCAGTAGATGCCAGTGATGCCGAGTCGATGAGCTTGGAAACGAGCCAACTCCCGTCCATCCGCGACGGACCAGATGCAGACAATACCCTGCTCGCAGGCTGTGGCGATCCGCTGGCCATCGGCTCGAAAACAGACCGCCGACACCGCTTCTCGATGTCCCACGAACGTTAGCGTCGGCTTCTTCTGAGTCGGATCCCAGAGGATCGTTTGGCTCATTGGGGAACTATCATACCCAACCAGCAGAGACTGGCCATCGGGACTGAATGCCCCGGAAGTCGCGGATTCAAAGGGACTTTTCAGCTCGCCCAGCGGTTTCAGCGAGGCGGCATCCCACAGTGCCACAAGATGGTCAAAAGACGAACCGACCCAGCATTTGTCGCCAGCCGGATTCCATCCCAAAGCTCGGATGAACCGGCCGCGGCACAACGGTGTGGATTCGCCCGTCTCGCAGTCATAGACCACGACTTCACTTTGGTTTTGACTCGCAATAAGGCGAGTCCCCTGGGGGTTGAGACTTACTTGGGCGCCGGACAGTCGAGGTCCGTTAATGTCTCGAATCTTCTCACCGGACGACGGCGCCCACAATGACAAAGCTTCGTCGGTAGGACTTATGACGAGGCGTTGTCCGTCCTGGTTCACGCTGATTTGTTGGATGGAGTTCGGGGACGCTTGCCAGGCCCGAGCGAGTCGACCTGTCAGCATATCCCAATTGGCAATAACTCCATCGGCATCGCCAACCAGCAGGTTGTTTCCCTGGTTGATCGCGGCGAGAGCGTTCACGGACGCGACCGAAGGCTTCAGCGACCGGAGAGGGACGCCTTTTTCCAGGTCCCAGAGAGTGGGCCACAAGGCATCGGTCGAAGCCAGAATGCGGGCCGTTCGCTCAGGTTGTCCACGTTTCGAGCGATCGATTTTCCACATCGCGATCCGCTCGCCAGAGCGAGTATCCCAGATGACCGTCGTCCGGGAATCTGTCGTCACTATCCGCGTTCCATCCTCACTAAACGCCAAGTTCTCGATCCAATTTCCAGCTTCGTTCCACTCGAATTTTCGCTGCCCCGTCTCCAGATCCCAGAGGGAAACTTGGGGGCCTTGCCCGTGGGTGGCGGCTAGATGTCCTTGAGACGAGATGATGACGTTGCGGAAAGGCTGGGTCCCCGAGGAAAGCGTATGTAATTGCTTGCCCGTCTCGACGTCGAACACGACCGCATGGCCCTCGCCGTTCAACGCCACCGCTCGTCGCAGCGAAGCGTCCGCGGAGAGCCGAAAAGCGAATCTCGAGCCTCCGCTGCCGAAGGCCCGCAGTTCTCCCGTGGCGAGATTCCACCAGGCGAGTTTTCCGCCACCGCACCCGAGCAGGACCTTGGCGCCATCGCTGCTAAAAGCACCGACGGCTGGATGCAAATCGCCGTCGTAGATTTTGATGAGTTGGCGACCCGAGTCGACATCCCACACGGATGCCATATAGGTGCTCGACGAGTTGCCCAGGAGCCGTTTCCCATCGGGGCTCCATTTCGGTTGATAGGCGCCCTGTTGTTTGTACGGCATTCGCTGCAAGATTCTGCCGGTCGCCACGTCCCAAATCAGGATTTGTCCATCGTCAGCGGCCGTGGCCAGTCGAGTTTGATCGGGACTCCACGAGCACCAAACGATATTTTGCGAGTGTCCCGCGGGAATGAAATCAGGCGAGTCGGCCCTGACGCCGCTCGCCATCATCAACATCGATCCCCAGGCCAGCAGCCTGCCGATTGCCCGTCGCGTCATCTTTCCTCCAGAGCTTCGTGCTTGGGGCGCCGCTAACCTGGGTGGCCACATTGTCGTGGATCGCTCCGCGATCCAACGCCTCGCACGAACAGCGACAGATGAGCAAGCAACCCTCGACGCTACCTAGCTCGAAGCTCCTATTCTAAACCTGACTGACGCCCGCCACTATCACGGACGGAAACGTCACTGTGATGCTCGCACCTGCTTTAGGCAGCCGGACGAAAAAACTACCAGCAGACCCACATTATCGAACAAAGGCGAAGTTGCGGAAGGCGGGCGAAAGAGGCGGTTTGGCGAGTGACTTGTAACCACCTTCCGCAACTTCGACTTTGTTCGATAAAGCACTGCGCGAGGCCTCTGCAACCTGCCAGACTTGGTTCCAGAATCGACCTTGGCCCTGGAAAGGCGAACGCCCAAGATAGCTCCTCGACAAGGAGGTGTCTGATGTGGCTAGTCCGCGGCGCGCCGAGTCGATGTTCGGCTGGTGTCGCTAGGCAGTGAAGAAGGTTTTGATCGAGTTAGACAATGGTCCTCACGTGCAGTGGGTGACCACGAAGTACGAACGAGGAAAGCGAATCAGCCGCCAGGCGTTTGCTCCCCTGGCGCAACGCCTCCAACATTCCGAGACGCTATCGCGTTGGAGCGTCCTGATCGAACCGTTACGAGCAGGTCCCGCGCCCGCGGAATAGAGACAGGCAGCCAGGGCGCCTGCCACACCTTCGTTGCACGGACAAGCGTTGTTCGTCCATACTGCCGAAGATCTGCTCGGAACCGACCGCTCCGCGCTACGGTCGGGCCGACCTGGGTAAGCATGGCTGGAAAGGAGGATTGGGCGGTCACAGTCTCACGCCCATCCGAAATACCTCTAGCCGCCCAATCCCGCATCCCAGCCATGCTTACCCAGGAGTGGGTCTGCTGGTAGTTTTTTCGTCCGGCTGCCTACTTACGGCAGGGGCGGGACGCGGCCGATGGCGAATTCCCAGATGGGGGCCAATTTGAGTCGGTTGTTTAAGCTTCCGACCCAGGTGTTGGTTTGCGTTTCGTAGTCGGAGGTCGGCAGGCTCCAAGTCCGTCCAATGATGACCCCCTGGTCATTGATCAACAGCCCAATCACGCCCGTACCAATTCCCGCGATATGAGTCTCGACGCCGTTAACGTCGACGAAACGCGAGTCGTCGGTGTGCGTATCGGATGAACTGTCGATCACGGTGACCGGGACGTAGGTGGTTCCGGCGAGTGCGGGGTTGGAATTGGCGTAACCCAGCGGGTAGGGCTTGGCATTATCCCAGTCGACATGGGCGATCAGCATGGTGTGGTCGCCGCTGCTTTTGCCAACTTCCCACCACGACAGCACGTCCCCTGGCAAGGCATCGGCCAGCAACGGAATCTCGACGAACCCCTGCTGTTGCTTGATCAGCGCGACATACTGGTATGCCTCGGGACTGGCGGTCGACTTGATCGACAGCGAAATCGGGTCGACGAACGAGTAGTTCTTCCAGTTCCAGTTGTAGACGTTTTTCAGCAAATGCGTCACGAGTGACGAGCATTTGGTGTTGTTCGCTGGCAGAATGCCCTGTTCTTCATTTCCGAGTCGATAAAAGGAGGGATTGGTCTTGCTGGACCAACTTCCACCGTAGCGATTGAGGAAAACCCCTTGCTCGTCGACCAGGATTCCCGCGTCCTGACAGGCCAAGATTTGATTGAGCAGCGTGTTGGCTGTCGCAAAATGAGGCGGGTCTTCGGCATGGAGCGTGCCCGCTCCCATTAACCCGGCGAGACACAACGTTACGACCAAGACGGGCCGAGCAAGCGGTGAATGCCGCCGGGTTGGAAGAACTCGCTCAGCCGACGATGAAGCGGCTCGACTGGTACTCCATGGGCGTCGCGGCATTTCCGTGCCTGTAGCAGCTTTCTGCGGTTCGAGAGACATGTTTCGTGCTCCAAGAAGAGAAGGTGAAGAGAAGTGTTCACCTAGAAGAACGTAAGGTGCACGTTCGAACGCACAGACTTTTTGGAAAACTATTGGCTGTTCACGAGTGCCTAGCCAGACGACTCATTTTTTGGTTTCAGGCATGGTCTACCCGCAAATCGTCCAGAAAAGACTAGGTCTCCGCCCCGAAGGGGGCAGCGACAAGATAGCCCAGGGCCGAGCGACACGGCGCAGCCGTGGAGCGCCGCCCTGGGTAGACAATCCCACACGTTCCTCAAGCCCAGCCGTGACCCAGGGCGGCGCTGCGCTCTGCCCAGGGCTATCATGTCATGCCCCTTGTGGGGCGATCAGACCGAAATCACTCTGTCGCCTCAATCTCGATAACACTTGCGGGCTGCGTTTCTCCAGATCGAGCACCTCGGCGGCGTCATGCGTGAATTTGCCGGTGACGTCGAGTTCGATGCATTCGTAGGGTGCGTCGAGCCGGGCGGAAAACTACGCTGGCTTCAACGAACCAGTTCCCCACCGCCCGGTGAAGACGCACCTTGCGGGCGAGTTGACGTTGCACAAGCGGTCAGCCGCCTTGGGACACTCGCAGAGAGTGGAAGAAAGATGGACCATGGAGTGGTCCACTACTTTGTGTCGACGAACTCCAACCGGTCGATCAAGCGCTGACCGCCATCCGGTTTCACCATCTTCAGCCGAAGCACTCGTAGGTTGCGGGGATCGACTCGGCTGTAGTCGACTCCCAGGCTCCCGCGAGTCTCGGGGTTGTCGGCGAGAATCTACGTCGCGACCGGCAACTCGCGAACCGCCACCCGGAGATACGCCCTCTCGCGCCGCAGCGGCCGCGACGAGCCTGAGTAGCGACGCTCGAAGGCCGCCCCATCCGCCCGAGCAACTTGGGCAACGTCGGTCGAATGTGGAGTTGAACTAAGCCGCTCCGCGGCAGGGCGATGCGGATCGCTGTCGTCGTTGCGTGTGAGTCATCTGCCCACGTGTGTGGCGCTTCTTTCTCTCGTGTTCGTCGTCTTAGCGGGTGTTTGCGCGCGGGGGTGATCATGGCGGATCTCGAATCAGGATGGTGGGTTGGTTTTCCCACTTCTTTCCTGAGGAGCATTTGCCATGAGTCCCTTGCGTCAACGACTGATTGAGGAACTGCAACTGCATCGAAAGGCTGATTCGACCATCGAAGCCTACGTGGCGGCGGTCGCCGATCTGGCTAAGTTCTTCCGCCGTTCCCCGGACCAGTTGGAGGTCGCGAACGTACGCCAGTACCTGCATCATCTGATTGTCGAGCGGCGGCTCGCGCGGAGCACCGTGAATCAGCGAATCTGTGGACTCCGTTTCTTCTATAGCCATGTGCTGCAACGACCGGAGTGCGTCCCACGCGTGCCGCTCAAGGGGAGCGGCCGGATTCCTGATCCACTCGGGCGTAACGAGGTAGCACAGTTGCTGGCGGCGGCGGATAACCCGAAGCATCGCGTGCTGCTCATGATCACGTATGGCGGCGGCTTGCGTGTCAGCGAGGTGGTGCGGTTGCGGCCCGAGCAGATTTTGTCCGATCGGATGCTGATTCGGATCAACTGCGCCAAAGGGCAGAAGGACCGCTACACCCTGTTATCCGCGCGAATGCTGTCGGAGCTGCGCGCCTACTGGCGACTGTATCGTCCGGGCGAGTGGCTGTTCCCGGGGGGCTCCGGCGAGTCGATGGCGATCGCGTCGGCGCAGAAGTGCTATCAGCACGCCTGGCGCGCCGCCCGCTTAACTCACGGCTCCGGCATCCATACGTTGCGTCACTCGTTCGCCACGCATCTGTTGGAGGCCGGGGTGGACTTGTTGACCATCCAGCGACTCTTGGGACATTCGCAGCTCAGCACCACCGCCCGCTATTTGCATGTGACCAATCAGCACTTGCAACGGCTCACAAGTCCCCTGGATTTGCTGCGGATGCCCACCGACAGCGACCTCGCGACCTAAGTCGTCGATGTCGGAGCGGGACATGGCAACACCGGCCGCAGCGTCGCTCACGCTGGCGAAGATCGTGCGCGACCACCTAGCGGAGTTTCGTCGCGGACGACCGCTGTCGCGGCACCAGACGAAGGCGCTGCGCGACATCGCCCGCTGTCGAACCGCCGAACTCGGCGGTCAACGGTACTGGTGCGCGCACTGCGGACACGAACACTTCGTGTTCCACAGTTGCCGCAATCGTCACTGCCCGCAATGCCAGGCGCGGGACAGCGCCGAGTGGGTGGAACAGCGGCGTGGCGACTTGCTGCCCACGCCCTATTTCCATCATGTTTTCACGCTGCCCCACGAGTTCAATCCCTGGTTTCTGACGAGCGATCGGAATCAGCGGGCGCTGCTGGGGCTGTTGTTCGAGGCGGCATCCCAAACGTTGTTGACTTTCGGGCGAAAGCACCTGGGAGGTCAGTTGGGCGTAACCCTGGTGCTGCATACGTGGGATCAGCAACTGCGTCCGCACTACCATGTCCATGGCCTTACTCCAGCCGGCGCTTGGCAGGCCGCCACCGGCCGCTGGATCGCGGGAGGACGCAAGTTTCTCTTTCCCGTGCACGGAGTGAGTCGCATGTTCCGAGCCAAGTTCCTGGACGGATTCGAGCGGCTATGGGCAACGGGCGAGTTGGACTCGCCCGACACTCTCCGGTTCCCTCCCGGCGTGCCGCCGCACGCTTGGCTGCGCGACTGGCGTCGTCGTCAGTGGGTTGTCTACGCGCAGCCTCCCTTCGCGGGTCCCAGCAAATTGTTGGATTACCTGGGACGCTACACGCATCGCGCGGCGATCGGTCACGAACGGCTGCAGGCATACGACGGCCAAAGGGTGACGTTTCGTTACCGCGATCGGGCGGATGGCGACCGAGTGAAGTCCTTGACGCTGGACGCCTCCGAGTTCCTGGCGAGGTTTATCACTCACGTCTTACCGGACCGTTTCCAGCGCGTCCGGCACTACGGCTTCCTGGCGAACCGGGGCAAGGCCGAGCGATTGGCGAACATTCGCCGCGCGCTCGGCGTATACGACCGGTCAGCAACGACCATCGAACAACCTCGCATGGCTGCGGGAGATCGTGGGCGTGGAAGTCCTGCGCTGCCCACGTTGCGGGCGGGAATTGCAGAGCGAGGAATTCCCGCAGCCCCAGCGACAAACCGCGCTCGCATCCCCGAGCGAACCCGCGCCTCAGCTCCGCCCCTACGACGACACTTCCTAGCCTCATGAAAAACCGTCCACCGCTGTTCCACCGAATTCCTCCGCATTCGTTTTACGCCGACGCGCAACGAACCAGCGGGCTGCTGCGCGCGAAACGGCCCGCGACAACTCGACCATTACTCGTGACAGCCTCCCCACCACCCGAGAGCCAGCTTCACCAGCGACCAGCCGATCAAGCCGCGCCAAAAGCAACCCGCAGCCTCCCCAGGTCGAGCGGCTTTTCATTCGCCAAACGACTCGGTCCGCGATACAATCCCCCATAGTCGCGGCGACCCAACAGGTACGCCCCAGCGCGTCAGCTCCGCGGCTCAGTTCAACGAGGTTTTATCGCCCATCGCTGCGCGACAATCGATAAAACCCTATACGTTACCCGCCTTAAGATTCCCCATGCTCTTCAGCGCAGGATTTACCGATTACCAATGCACCGCCTGTGAGGAGCGATACTCCAACATTTCGCCCACGTCGATAATCCCAATCGGCTTTACTTGTGCGGTCGCAGGTGCGTTCTGGGCTCGCGTGATTCGGCAAACGTCATTTGATCATTGGTCGATGAACGTCGTCGGATTTGTAATCGCCTTCATGACACTATGGGGCATTTATTCGATTCTCGATCGATTGACAACTTCGAATTTGCGCTCGAAACGTTGTCCAAAATGCGGTGGGGAACTGAAGATCGTTGGCGGAGGTTTCTATGACGGAATCATTCCCAATCCGTGGGAACTACTTGTCTACTTACTCACAATGGCATTAGGCTACTCGGTGGTGACGCTCCACCGATTGATGATCGCGAGCGGGTAACCAAGCAATGCACCCGAGTCGCGAAATCGGGCGTTCTGAAAATGGAGAATCTCTCGTCGCGACCGGGTGATTGCATTCGTTCGCCGCTCAAGCCCATGATTCATGCGACAATGAAATGCCGATTTGTGGTGATGCTAAGCATTGCAGCGTGCATAGGTTGCAATAGGGTTGAGCCACCCGTGGAGATTAGCGTCGATGAGATTGTGGCGTCATTTGCTAATGCAAGCCTTGAATCCGCAGAAGACGTTCAGTGCGTAGTTGGTAACGCTGCGGCATCGGAGCAGGCTATTCTATTTGTGAATCTTGATTGGGCAATAATGCAGCCTCAGCGAAGACAATTCGCGGAATTCATGATCGAATACCAACGCAAACATCCCATCAACTCACTTGTGTTTCACTATGTCGATTGCACTCCACTTAAAAGCGGATATGCGCCATTGCGAAATCTCCCCGGATGGCAAGAATTGGAATCCAACGGGCAGTCATTGATACATGGTTGGGGTGAACTCGTTTGGATGAAACGGGGCCGTGTGCTGCATGTCGAACGAATAATTAACTTTGACACGGCTTCGGGTTTGGTCCGCAAGACCGATCAAATATTAACACCCAAAGAAGCGGATAGCGAAGCGGTGAACGGGAGCTGCCGATGACGCGAGTTTTTGAATCAAAGATTTTTGGCGGCGGCGCCGTTATCGCCGTCGTTATCCGAGGGCAGCCATGAAGAAGTTCAGCACACGCACGTTGGTGATGGTCACGGTAGGTGTTGCTGCGGCGTGTGCGACATTGTTTCTGGCAATTCGGGCTTTACAAGACGCATCCATGGAAACACAGTGTCGCACCAACCTCAAGCAGATTGGACTCGCTCTGCGCGATTACGAGTCTACGTACAGTCGTCTTCCGCTGGCGATAGAAGTAACACAGGACGGCAAACTGTGGCGAAGTTGGAGGACGCATGTTTATCCAACATTCATGGTCGCGATGGGGGATGTTTATGATACCCATACTGCCTGGGATTCCCAGACAAACCTGCGCTTAGTAAACGGAACGCCCATACCAATTGGCCATAAGGATGGGACGACAACGATGACCTCGCTCGCACGGATTCCGCGGTGTTTCGCGTGCCCAAAAGGTGCTCCCTGGAATGCGAACGGCATCAACTATGTTGTTGTGCGAGGCGAAAAGACTGCATTCCCGAAATCGGCTCCGATAAAGCTAACCGACATCGCGGACGGTCTTGACAATACGATTCTCGTTGTCGAATCAGTCACTTGCACTCCAGATTGGACTGAACCCCGAGATTTGGATTTCGAGACTATGGATTTCATAATCAATTCTGCGGCTAGACCCTCGATTTCCAGCTTCCATCCGTCGGGTGCACTCGTGTGTTTTGCTGACCTGGAAGTCTTCTGTATCACACCTAGGGTTACCGAATCTGAGTTGAAGGCAATGCTTACGATTGCTGGTGGCGAGGACATTAGCCGAAACGCGTTGGTGACGCGTGGCGTGTTATTTAAGCGATAGACCGAGGAAACGGATAACATATGAAGGATTAGATTGTGCGGCGACGTGACGAGACGACGTGGGCGCACAATGACGCGAATTGAGTCGTGAGAGGTGGCGGGCGAGAGGCCTAGCCACAATCTAGTCCCTTGTTCAAGAAGCCCGTGGCGGCTCAATGGATGTTTCTTTACCGATACCGCGTGGAATCGCCGAACTTGGTACGCGGGTTGCTTATGGGGATTGCTTTCCTCCGCGTCGTCTCCTGGCGTTCGAATGCGGCGATTCATGCGATCGCTTGAAGCATCGACGACGCGCGGAAGGGCCTGTCGAGTGTTGTTTTCTCCTGTTGATGGTTGTTGGGGCTCTCGATTTCTGACGTGAACAGTCGCTCGTTGCGGGCGTTGGCGTACGACGGCGCGGACCTTCCTCGGTCGAACGACACGGTCTCGTTCGCGCGCTCGTTTGATTGGGTGCTGACAACGCACTGTCGTGCATCACTGGTCAGGTCCCTCGTGTAACCAATGACCAATGACCAATGACCCAGATCGTTCTCCGAGGCTTGGTCGGGGGCTCGCTTGAGCCACTGCACGAACTTGCGGACGCTGCGCAAGTAGGACTCTGGCGTGCGCTCGCCGAGCCCCGCCAGTTGCAGGTCGGCCTGCGTCTTCAGCGCGAGTGGCGAGAGAGGAATGTTCTTGCGCCGAGCGGGCGGAGAGGTGGGGCGAGTGGCGAGTGGTAACGAACCGAGGCGAGATTTGGACAACTGCTTCGTAGCCATGGCCGGAGACTCCGACGGAGAACTCGGCGAACCGCGCCAACCATAGAGGAAGGCGGAAAGACGGCCGCCGTCCGTTGCACTGTGCTTCGAGTCACGCGGCCAGGCAAAAGTGGCGGCAGCGAAGAGAAAACGCTAGGATACTGTCCGCCGCGTAGCGGCTTACTTGAACAATAAAATGCACCCGAGCCGCGGATCGGGCGGATTTTGAAAACAATGGTTCGTGGCCGCCGCCGGGTTACCTTGGTCGTTCGTCGCGGCGGGAGGATGCTCGATGCGTTTGCCCGAATTGACGGACTCCGGTGACCTACCGCTGGGCGTGCATCGAGCGTCTTTGCGGGAGACTCTTGACCGTTTCGGGGTTGGACACCCGCGGCGCATCGCCATTGGGGAACGTCTGGAACGGATCTACCGCGTGGCCGCGGCAACCGGGTACTTGGCTCGCTTCGTCGTCTTCGGGTCCTTCGTGACGGGCAAGCCCGCTCCGAACGACGTAGACGTGTTCCTGATCATGGATGATGCGTTCGACGGAAACAAGCTGCACGGTGAATCGGTCCTGCTGTTTGATCATGCGGCTGCCGATGTTCATTTCGGGGCGAGTGTATTTTGGGTGCGTCGTCTCGCGGCTTTGGGTGGCGAACAGTCCACGATAGAATACTGGCAGGTCAAACGCGGTGGCGGGCAACGGGGCATCATCGAGATTGTCGAGGAGACGAATGATCAAGAACGACGAGGAACTTGACGCGATCCTGGACCGAATTCGGCACTTCCAGGCTCAAATTCGGCACCTCCGCAAGTTAGAAACGAACCCGGCGAACTACCGACTTTCGGTGTCAGGGTTCATTGCGGAGGTTGATCGAATGCAACTGGAGGTCCGTGAGTACCTAAGCTTGGCGCCGTCGCAAGTCCAGGAGGTCGTATGAATAGTCGCAGTCCAGCGACGAACCTATGAAGGATTAGTTTGTGCGGCGGCGGAACGAGACGACGTGGGCGCACAATGACGCGAGTTGAGTCGTGAGGGGTGGCGAGCGAGAGGCCTAGCCACAATCTAGTCCTTTGTTCAGGGAGCCCGTGGCGGCTTAAGGGATGTTTCTTTACCGATACCGCGTGGAATCGCCGAGCTTGGTACGCGGGTTGCTTATGGGGATTGCTTTCCTCCGCATTGTCTCCTGGCGTTCGAATGCGGCGATTCATGCGATCGCTTGAAGCATCGACGATGCGCGGAAGGGCCTTTCGAGTGTTGTTTCCTCCTGTTGAGCGTTGTTGGGGCGATGGATTTCTGGCGTGAAGAGTCGCTCGTTGCGGGCGTTGGCGTACGACGGCGCGGACCTTCCTCGGTCGAGCGACGCGGTGTCTTCCGCGCGCTCGTTTGATTGGGTGCTGACAACGCACTGTCGTGCATCACTGGTCAGGTCCCTCGTGTAACCAATGACCAATGACCAATGACCCAGATCGTTCTCCGAGGCTTGGTCGGGGGCTCGCTTGAGCCACTGCACGAACTTGCGGACGCTGCGCAAGTAGGACTCTGGCGTGCGCTCGCCGAACCCCGCCAGTTGCAGGTCGGCCTGCATCTTCAGCGCGAGTGGCGAGAGCGGAACGTTCTTGCGCCGAGCGGGCGGAGAGGTGGGGCGAGTATTGCGTGGTGACGAACCAAGACGAGATTCGGGCAACTGCTTCGTAGCCATGGCCGGAGACTCCGACGGAGGACGCGGCGAACCGCGCCAACCATGGAGGAAGGCGGAAAGACGGCCGCCGTCCGGTGCACTGTGCTTCGAGTCGCGCGGCCAGGCAAAAGTGGCGGCAGCGAAGAGAAAACGCTAGGATAATGTCTGCCGCGCAGCGGCTTACTTGAACAAAGCCATCCACCGGAGCACGCGATCCGGCGTGTTTGAAGTGATGGCCTTACGGGCGCGTGCTCGGTGATGGACGTCGTTCGGCGTAATGAGACGTTGTGATGGATAAGTTATACATCGAGACGTCCATCGTGAGTCACGTGTCGGCTCGGCCCAGTCGAGATGTCACAGTTGCCGGGCTTCAGCAGCAAGCGCGGGACTGGTGGAGATACGAACGGCACAGATTTGAGCTGGTAACGTCGGAACTGACGCTTGAAGAAGCGGCGGACGGTGATCCCGAGGCGGCCTCAGAGCGGCTAAAGCTGCTTGCCGACTTGCCGTTGGTTGACATCAGTGCGGACGTGGAGACGTTAGCACAGCGGCTCCTGCAGGCCCACGTGATGCCGGAAAAGGCGGCCGCCGACGCGATTCACGTTGCGGCAGCCGCGCTGGCTGGTGTAAGCTACTTGCTGACCTTGAACTGCAAGCACATCGCTAATGCTCATGAACTGCCGCGAATTTACCGATTGCTGGATCAGGAAGGCCTAGGCCAACGGCTGATATGCACGCCCGCCGAGTTTCTCGGAAATCTCGATCATGACAATGAACCCGATTCTTGACGAGTTGCACGTCACGCGTCGCAAGCTTTTGGCTGAAGCAGGCGGCACGTTGCCCGGATTGGTTGCGCGATTACAGGCCCGTCAAGAGGAGTCCGGCCGCGTGATTTTGCCAGCCCGACGAACAAACCAATCCACCGGAGCGGCGAAGGCGGGCGAATCGGCCCTCGAGAATCATTCCTCGCCTCCCGGTGATCGGTAGCAATCCAAGACAAGGACTGGGCTGGGGGTCTGGTACGCATAGGTTGCTGGGCTCTTTCCGGGCGACGGTCTTGCGGGTATGCATTGACCCAGGGCGGCGCTGCGCTATCATGTCATGCCCCTTGCGGGGCGATCAGACCGAAAGCACTCAGTCGCCTCACTTCTTCTTGGCAGCTCGATCTCGTAGGGGCCAGTCCGGGTGCTCGTCGCGCGCTTCCTCCATCAGTCTCTTGGCCCGAGCAACCACGTCCGGATGTTGTTTCGCCACGTTGGTTGATTCGGCGAGATCCGACTTCAGGTCATACAGTTCCAACTCGCCCGATTCTCCCGTTTTCACGCCTTTCCAGTCGCCAAACCGTACGGCTTGCAGACTGGGGCCTGCCTCATGCAATTCCCAGTAGAAGTAGTCTCGCCGCGGCGCCGAGCCGCCCTTCAGCAACGAGACGATCGACACGCCATCTGTCTTCACGTGCGTCGGTAACTTCGCCCCTAACAACTCGGCGCAGGTCGGCAAGAAATCCCAAAACGCCCACGGATCGTCACTCACCTTCCCCGCCGGAATCACTCCACTCCAGCGGGCGATGCAGGCCTGACGCAGCCCACCTTCGTAGAGCGAACGTTTGAAGCCGCGGAGTTTCCCCCCCATGGTCTGATCGAATAGTCGGCCGATCTCTGAGTTGCCCGCGAACGACGATCCGTTGTCGCCCGCGATCATGATCAAGGTTTTCTTGTCGAGATTCAGCTCGCGGATCGTATCAAGCAGTCGCCCTACGTCGGCATCCAGTCGAGTGACCTGGGCGGCATAGTTCTTCTGCTGTTCCGTCCACGGTTCATTCTTGTAGATTCCCTGGTCATCAATCTCGTGGCGACCATGGGGAAGCGTAATCGAGTAGTACAAGAAGAACGGGCGATCGTGGTTCGCCTTTACCCATCTCACGGTTTCGTCGGCGATCAGGTTCTGCGCGTAAATCGCTCCCGCCGTTTTTCCATTGTTGCCGGGTAACTCGAATCGAGCATCATCGTGATAGAGGTACGTTGGAAAATAGCTGTGAGCGTGCCGCTGACAGTTGTAGCCAAAGAAGTGATCGAACCCGACCTTCAGGGGGCTCCCCGTGGTGTCGAACATCCCCATGCCCCATTTGCCGACACAGGCGGTGGAGTATCCGTGATCCTTGAACAGGTTCGCCACCGTGTAAGTGCCTGCGGGAAGAGGTTTCTGTCCCTCGGGCTGCACTTCGCGATTCGCGCGAATCGGGCTGTGACCCATATGCTTGCCAATCATGAGCGACGTGCGTGATGGCGCGCAGACGCTCGTCCCCGAATACGCTTGAGTGAACCGCATCCCCTCGCTCGCCATCTCGTCCAAGCGAGGCGTTTTGATTCGCTTCTGACCGTAGCAACCGACATCGCCTTGCGCTAGATCATCCGAGAGAATAAAGATGACATTCGGACGCTCGGTCGACTCGTCCGCAACGCTCACTGAGCTCAGCAAAAGAAAAGTCCAAGCGAGGCAACAAAGATGATGAATGGCGAGTCTTGACATCATTTCCCCTATATAGGCTTTGCATCAACCATGCAAAATCGAACAACAGCCGACAATTGACTCGCGAACTGAGGTCGGGGACCCAGCGGTGATTCCTTCCGCTTAACTCGACCAAATAGGGACTGACTTGATTAGTGAAGATCAGCGACGATTAGTGTTCCCATTCCTCTCGCGCTGGGCGGGCCGAGTGCGCCCGTTGGCGATCGCATCATCAAGCCACCGACGCAGTCGTTTTAGTTCCTCGGGCTGAGCACTCGCTACATCGTTCTTTTCCGCCGGATCTTCGTTCACTTGGTACAGCGCATCTGGGGCGTTGTTCTTGGCTTTCGCCCCTTTCTTTTCTTGATGCACCAGTTTCCACGGGCCCGCTCGCACGCCGAACTTTCCGCCTCCATTATCCTGCTGCAACAGATACTCTCGCCCCTGCGCTCCCGGTCGACCGAGTAGTGCGTCGATGACGTTGATGCTGTCGAGAAAGCCGTCGTCGGGCAAAGTGGCGCCGGTCAACGCGGCAAAGCTGGCGGCCAGGTCGATGGTGCAGACGACTTGATCCGAGGTCCCCGGCTTGATTGTCCCCGGCCAGGAGACAATGAATGGCGTGCGAGTTCCCCCTTCCAAAACAGTGTACTTCCCACCGCTGAACGGACCGGCTGGTTTGTGATTACCCAAGGATTCGACCGCTTGATCTTTGTATCCATCATCCAGCACGGGACCATTGTCAGAGCAGATCACGACCAATGTCTTCTCGGAGAGCCCCAAGCGTTGGAGCGTCTTGACGATTTCGCCCACGCACCAATCAAACTCGATAATCGAGTCGCCTCGCGGCCCCATCCCGCTCTTGCCGACAAACCGCTCGTGCGGGGCCCGCGGCACGTGGATATCGTGCGACGCCAGAAACAGAAAAAAGGGCTTGGCTTGTTGGCACTCGATCCAGCGATTTGATTCTTCGGCCCAAATGTCCGCGAGATCCTGGTCACGAAAGCGAGCTTTGTGGCCGCCCGTGTAATAGCCGATACGGCTGATCCCGTTGTGAATGGTGCCGTTATGGCCCACTCGCCAATCCATCTTTAGTTCCGCGCGATGACTAACGCCGGTCGGGTGATCGGGCGAAGGTTGTTTGTCACCCACCCACAGCGGATCGTTGGGATCAAGATTCCTCACTCGATAGTCATCGACAAGCACTTGCGGCACTCGATCGTTGGTCGTCGGCAACAGCAAGCAATGGTCAAAGCCAACATCCAGCGGACCCGGCGTCAGCTTGCCGTTCCAATCGGGCGCTTCGCGACCTAAGCCAAGATGCCACTTTCCGATGACGGCCGTCGAGTAGCCTTGCTGCTTCAGCATCGAAGCGATCGTAGGCGTGCCTGGCTGGATCAGCGCGGGCGAGTTGGGTGGAGCAACTCCAGTTCCCTTCACTCGGAACGCATAGGTGCCGGTGAGAAACGAGTAGCGCGTGGGGGTGCAGGTCGCCGCCGAGCAATAGCCGCTAGTGAATCGCAGTCCTCCCGCGGCCAATTGATCGATGTGCGGAGTGGCGATCGTCTGGCTGCCGTTGCACGAAACGTCGCCGTATCCCAAATCGTCCGCCATGATGACAATGATATTGGGTTTCTCCGCCGCCCCTGCGCTAACAACACTCGCTAAGACGAATAGCGCGATACAAAAACCTCGCATGGAGACCTCTCGCAGTGGGAACTAAGCACTTTCCAACGACGGCACCCCGCTTACGCTGCGATTGCCTTGCGGTAGGTTACTGTTTCGCGCGAGTTCGCGGGAAGTAGCCAACGGCTAGGAAGAGTTTGAGATGCTCGATCTAACGAGAATCTGTACGACGGACTTCTAGTCCGTCGATCAGTATCGCGAACGAGCGAGACACGTGTGTGCAGTGAAGCGGCGCTCGTCGAGGTCAATGCGGATTTACCGACGGACTGGAAGTCCGTCGTACCACAGACCGACGGACTTCGAGTCCGTCGTACCACAGAGCGACGGACTGGAAGTCCGTCGTACGATTGTGCCAGCCTACTTTTTCGTGGCAGGAGGCGAGCGGAATGCGTTTCGTGCCTGAGTCGCCAAGGTCTCGTAGAGAGCGCCAAATGCTCTCGCGTCGGACTCGCGGTAAAGCAAGAGCCCGGCTGCTCTACTTTCCTGCAGATCGAGAATCGTTTGGCCCTCCCAAATCACCTCGATGGAACGGGAGCCCAGTTGATAGGGTGTGCCGACCAGAGCCGTTTCTGGACCTTGACCTTTTCTGCTCTGAATTTCGATCGCTTGGCCGTCCAAGAGGGTCTTGCACAGGCCTTGCGATGCAAAAGGGCGGGACTCCGAGCGACGATAAACGAGCTTCTCCATGTTCGAGTCCCACGTCACTCGATGCACTTGGCGCGAGCTGAACTCCCACGTTTCTCGCAGTTCGAGGGGATGGGAGTCGTCGTCGGCAACCTTCTCAAGTGCTCCTAGGCACGCACTGAGGCGGATCACTAGCCCGGCAGGCAATTCGCCGGCCGTCGCCCCCTTCTCCAGAATCGCACGAATTTCGGTGGGGTTAAGTTTTGCGTTAGGGTGGTCGTCCGCCGACGACTCGAAGACGAGTCCAAGGCTGACCATACCCAAGACTAGACAAAACAGCGCGATGAACGGGGAGACGTTTTTCATGAGTTGTTGGACGCAAAGCGGGAGGGCCAAGTTCCCCGGTTTCTGAAGAATTATTTGCGAAGTTAGAGTACGATTAAAGCTGGGTAGTGAAGCCGCCATGAGGCGAAGATTAAGGCGACTTCGGCGGCGGTTGAGTTCGTGATCACTATCCTTTTTCGTACTTCTGGGAGATTCTGAGACGAGCCATGGGAAAAGTCCGCGCTTATCCGACCGAATTGACGAACGCCGTTTGGCAGAAGAAGAAGAGTGTTACCGCCGGTAAGACCGGGATTGGCGAGGAACTGAAAAAACTCGTTGAGCTCTACGATTCGATTCAGTGGAAACTGTTCGAAGATTTGGAAACGATCGTCAGCAAGAAGCAGTACGACACCAAGTTTCCACTCGCACAGGCCGAATTGGAGAAAGTCGAAAAGTTCAAGAGATTTTGTGGCGAGTTTGAGAGTTTGGCGGAAAAGCAAGCCGCCACCATGAAGGCCGTGACCAACAAGGGAACGAAAAAGCTGCTGGAGGAGATGGCTAAGCTCGCCAAAGAACTGGGCGCTGAGTTGCTCGAGTTTTGTGAAAGTAGTCTGGATCAGGTTGCGAACAGCCGTGTGATTGCCGAGTACCCACAGCGGCTGAAAGCGTGGATCGAACGCAAGAACAACTTGTTGAAAGTGTTCAAGAAGGCCAAAGGCGAGTTCGACGAGTACCTCAAGACGGCCAAGAAACTGGCTGCTCAGAGCGACGAACTGGCCAAGAACATTCCCAGCGATCCCGAGTCCGCCAAACGAGTGCTCAAGGCACTCGCTGAAAACGCCGTCAGCGTGAACGAAATCCACAAGACGATGAAGTCGGAATTCGCCGAGTACTTCAAACTGTTCGAGCCGCATCGGTCGAATGCCGAAAAGGCCGACACACATCAGCTCGAGCAATCCGACCTGGATGACTACAAGGGGGTCTTCACCGAGGCCGACAACTTACGCAAGGAACTCGAAGAACTCATGAAGCTGGTCGAGTCGGTCTTCCAGGAGACTATTGCCAGCGCTAAAGAAGCCCAGGCCACGACGCTCAAAGGCGCTAACCAGGCCGCGGCGTATCTTAAGGTTGCTACCGATCTCGCCAAAACGTATGGCGACATCGGCGCCAAGGTCAAAGGCTCGTTCATCGCCAAATCCATTTTGGGCGACAAGTCGGTGGCCTACAGAGACTCCTGGATGGGAGGCTTTTTTCGAGGCATTGAAGCGGAAAAGGACAAAGAGAAACAAGCTGA
Organism: Pirellulales bacterium; assembly: GCA_046349915.1. Taxonomy (GTDB): domain Bacteria; phylum Planctomycetota; class Planctomycetia; order Pirellulales; family Pirellulaceae; genus CAIXSC01. Next base: position 85,056 of record JAXMBL010000008.1, read on the forward strand.
GCTCATTCGGCTGGGGAAGATTCGGGCACAGCAACGCCGCGACCAGGTCGATGAACTAGAAACGCAGTTGAAGAGAATCTACGAGTCGGCCGAGCAAGCGATCAATAAGATCATCAAGGGGATCCCCGAGGAATCACAGGTTGGGGAGATCGCCGAGAAAATCGAGTTGGTTCGCAAGAGTCTGAAGCAAGTCGAGGATTACCTGAACCAATGGGTCGAGGAGAATGCCGCGGCTCACAAGACCTATGACGAGGCGATGAACAAAGTGGATGAACTCCTCAAGGGATGAGCATGCCCAGGATTCATCGAGGACAAAAGTACGATGGACTTCCGGTCCGTCGTTGGCCACGGTGCTGAACGGGCTTTGCGGCCCGTTCTCGGCTGCGTGGCTCGCTGCCGTCTCCCGTGAAAAGCTCCCAGGCTTTTCGCCCCCCCTAGCGTTGGTAGCCCTAGCAGACCTTCAACGCCTCACATTGATCGACCGGCCGAAGCAGCTTTGGCGTGACTTGCACAGGTCTGATCGGTGGAGACGTGAGTTAGTCTAGCCACGAATTCGCCACTTCGTCGGCGAACTCGCTCAATAGCCCATCGAGTGCGCCATTGAGTTTCGTGGAGTCGCTCGCGGCCGCAACACCCGCCGCATCCCCGCCGACTACCTCGTCACCCATGACGTTCGCATCCTCCCAGAGACTCGCTACGTCGCCGGCCAAGGCATCGATTGAATCGGGAGAAACAAAGACAGGTTCGTCCGACGAACTCCCATCGACATCGTCGGCCCACGGTAAGAAGTCGTCATCGGGTACGGCGACCGAGGTGGTGGCAACCTCCACCACCCACGTCACTTCGTCCGGCTGTAGCCATTCGCCCTCTCCTTCCCCTTGCGGTCGATTGTTCAGAAAGTTGATGACGATCAGCGGGTCGAGCGGCGTGGCGAAACCATCGCCATTGACATCGTAGAAGAACTGCGTGCCTGCCGGCGGCGGTGCGAAATCGGCCGTCGGTGGGTTGGGAAGTGGATTGTTCCCCAGCGTATTGTTGTTGATCAACTCGATGATTCGCAGGGCATCCGCCGAGCCGATCGGGTTGGCGCCGCCGCTGTTATCGACATCGAGCGCGTCGACCGGATTCTGCCAAGGAGTTCCCTCCGCCACGGCCTGAACCATCAGCCGAGCCGCTCCTTGACGGTACTCGTAGAAGGTCACTCCGCCAATCTGCTGGATGCTCGTCACGACCCAGCCTTGTCCGATGTCAACGACATCGCCAGTGTTGCGAGTGACGAACAGTTGATTGGAGTCATCCGAGAGATTCAACAACTCGCGGAGATCCAAGATCAGCGTGTTGTCTCCGGTCCCGGTCAGATCGATGCGTTCGATGCCCGTCAGACGGCTGTCGGCCAGCGCGGTCAAGTCGACCACCAGCCCTGAACCATCGACTCGGAGAGTATCCACTCCGCGCCCCCCGTCCACTCGACGGAACAACAGGTCGCCGACTCCCAGCACATCGTGGCCCTCGCCACCCACTAAGACATCGACTCCGCCGCCGCCCGTGAGCGCATCGAGCGACTGCTTGCCGTTGAGGATGTCGGCGAGGAGCGATCCATTCAGCACATCAAGAGTTGCTGTGCCGACTTGCGTCGTGGTTCCCGTGAAATCACGCCCCAAGAAGACGTACGCAGTGCCTGCTCCATTGCCCGGCGCACCGATCACCAGATCATCGTAGCCATCGCCGTTAATGTCTCCCGCGCCGGCAACTGACCAACCCGATTCATCCTGAGCGCCCACGCCCTCGAGCCGGAACCCGTTTTGGCCATTGATGGCCGACAGGGGGAAAGTCGCCGACGAGTTGGAAGCGGAACCAAACAGGACGTACGTCTCGCCGGCTTCGGACCGAGGTGGGTTGCCCACCGAAGCATGATAAGCGCCGAGGATCACATCGTCGAACCCGTCGCCGTTCACATCGCCCGCGGCGCCAACGGATATCCCCAGCGAATCGCCCTCTCGCAATCCATCGACTCGGAAACCGTTATTGCCGCTCAGTGTCAGCAAGTCGAACACTGACGCGAAGGGACCCGCGTTACCGAAGATCAAATAGGCGGAACCCGAGTTCACCTTGGGAGGTGCACCGGGGTCTGCGTTGGGAACGCCAACGGCCAAATCGCCGAAGCCATCGCCATTGAAGTCGCCGATGCCGCTAACCGAGAAGCCAAGCAAATCGTCTTGATTGACGCCCGTGATGCGGAACCCGTTGATCCCGTTCAGTTGATCGACCAGTAGCGGGCTGACTTGCGGATTCGCGTCGCCGAAGATCACGAATGCCGCGCCGCGAGCCGTCCCGGTTCCAGGCAGACCGATCTGAGCGCCCAAGATGAAGTCGCCCAGGCCGTCCCCATTGATGTCGCCCGCCCAACGCACCGATTGCCCCAGGAAGTCGACCGGACCAACTCCCTCGACACGGAAGCCCTCGGACAACGTCAATGTGTTGAGATCAATGATCGGGGCGAATCCGCCCAACTTGCCGTAAACCAAGTAGGCCGCTCCCGCATCCACGCGAGCGGGGATGCCGGGGTCGGCCGAGCGAGCGCCAATCAGCAGATCGGCGTAGCCATCGCCGTTGAAGTCGCCGGCGCCGCTGAGCGAGAGACCCGTGAGATCATCGCCGCCAATGCCATCGAGCCGGAATCCGTTGACGCCGTTGATCGCGGACAAATCGAAGGTCGCCCCGAAGCTCTGGGACTTGCCGAAGATCAAGTACGCCGAGCCTGCGTCAGTCGCGTTCAGTGTGTCGAACCCAGGTGCTCCGACCAGCAGATCGCCAAATCCATCGCCGTTGACATCGCCCGCCGACGACACGTATCCCGCCCGGTCGCCCGCGGTTGCTCCGAAAATCTTGAAGCCGAGGGTTCCGTCGAGCGACCCCAGATCAATCTCGGCGTCGAAACCCGAACTCTTGCCAAAGATCACATAGGTGATGCCCGCATCCACGCGAGCGGGCGAGCCCGCATCGGCCATTGGCGCCCCGATCAACAAGTCGTCGAAACCGTCGCCGTTGACGTCCCCGGCGCCGCTGACGCTGTAACCCGATTGATCGTCGATCGCATCGCCAGTCAGCACGAATCCTCCGATGCCGTTGCCGGTGGGAGGAATCAGATCTTGCAGGTAGAAGACCGAGCCGATCGGGGGTGGCAGGCCGACTTGCAGCGTACCCGACACCACGTTGCTCGCGGCGCCTCCGTTATCGATTGCGCGGGCATACAGTAAGTGCACCCCTTCGGCGAAGCCGATTGTCCCGACCGTTAGAGTCCAGCCGCCTGCCGCATTCGAGTCGTTGCCCAAGATCTGGTCGCCCGCCACGCCGAGTTGCAAACCGGCGATTCCGTTGGACTCACGGAAGAAATCGACTCGGGTCACAAACCCATCGGCGTCGCTCACGCCATTGGCCGATAGGATGGCTGCTTCCGGTGCGACGACGACGCCCGGGTTCACTCCCAGGAAGACAATCGCGGGCGGGATATTGGGCGGAAACACGCCAAACTGAACTTCCGCCGGGCTGCTCTCCGCCAACAAATCGTCCACCGCGACGGCGTAAGCGGTCTTCACGCCGGGGGCCAATAGCGAACTGGAGAACGTGGCCGACCAAGTATCGGCGCCATTGGTATCGCTAGCGACCAATTGATCGCCGCCGGGGCCGGTTTGCAGTCCGGGTAGATTGTTCGCTTCAATATAGAACCGCACTTCCGATACAAATCCGTCAGGATCAAATACGCCGTTCGCGACTAACTGCACCTGAGCCGGTTGAATGACATCATTCTGGACAGCGAACAGGTTCGTGACGATCGGCAATTGATTCAAATTCGAGGGGCCTAGCGCAATCTGTTGGTTCGCTACGTTGCCAACCTTTCCCGAATCGTCGGTCAACCGCATGGCCACGTGCTTCGATGCTCCGCCTGGGTCGGCCGCAGTGTTCGAATAAGTCAAGTTCTGCAACAGAGCTTGAACGGCCGCGATGGTCGCCTGGTCGTTGAACTGAACGGTCAAAGGCGTCAAACCGGCGCCGCCTGAATACGTGCCCATCGGCACGCCAGAATAGGTGACCGAATTTCCCAACACGCCGATTTCGCCGCCGCTGGCGCCCACGTTGCGGATGCCGAGCCGGTCGGCCGCCGTTGCGTTCGCGACAATTTCTACTTCCAACTCACCGTTGTTGAACGACTGTGAATCGGAATCGAACACGAGCGCGTCGCCGGCGATCAACTGCGGCGTTTGAAGCCACTGATAGGCCGCCGTACGTTCGCCGATGTCGATCAGCGGACTGCCAACGGCAAAATTACCCTGCACGTTTCCCGACACCAAGAATCGGTAAACCTGTTCGTCGGTATCGTTCGTCGCGAAAGAGATTTCGCCAAAACGAGGACCAGGGACCGACGTGTCCATGGCGATCGTGAAGCGCACTCGCGAATCGACGTTCACCAAGCTAGGGAACGGAGTCGTCACGTGGAAACCGTCGGGCAACGCCAGATTCGACAACTGCAACGCGGTCGATCCATGATTCTCGATCACGAAATCCTGAGTGGGTTCGACGTCGTTGACCAGCGATTCCCCGAAATCAATGGGAGTCGAACGGCCGTTCAGCAGGATCGGATTGCCGACCGCGTCGGGGCCGAATTCCATGCGAATCTCAGGCTCGATCGGCGACGACGCCACATCGAAAAACTCGACCGCTCGCACTTGGTTATTCACCACCAAACTGACTTGCCAGCGCCCGACATGATCGGCCCACGGCTGAATCAAGCTCTCGACATTCATTCCCATATGCACCGGAGCGGCATCGAGCGCTTCGCAGAAGGGATAGAAGATCGGACTGAGCTTCGGCAGCATGCAGTGATACGATTCGCGGATCACGGTCCCGTTGGGACGCTGCCAGATCACTTGATATTCGTCGTTGGGATTCAAGTGCGAAACGCGATACCAGAACCACACTTCGCCTTGATAGGTCGGATGCAAACGCGTGATGGCGGACGGCTCTTCCTGCAAGTCGGCCGTTGGATCGAGATTCGTGACTCCCGCCGCCAACACCGAACGCTCGGTCTGTCCCTGATAACTCAGCGGCTTCAACCAATAAGCGGTGGGATCGACATACGTCTCGACGGGGCTGCCGCGGTATTGCAATTCGAAGTGCAAGAGCGCCACCCTCGTGGCGCGATCACCGACCAGCCCCAGCGAAGCGCCTTGAGGCACGACATCGCCCGGCTGCACGGTGATGGACGATGGCTCCAAGTTCTCATAGATACTGGTCCAGCCGCCGCCGTGGTCGATTTCAATCGTATCGACGGCAGTCACCAAATCGAGACTGAGTACGGGGCGGAAGGGCAAGCTACGCCCATGGACTACATAAACTTCCCCCGCGTCGCCCGTGGTGGGCAGACCGAGTAACAAATCGTCGATCGAGTCGCCGTTCAGATCGCCGGGGGCGCCGATGGAGCTGCCCACGCCATTGGCAGCCGATGGGCCGGTCAACTGGAACCCGCCTACGCCGCCCGATTTTCCCAACAGACTGAGATCGACGGTCGCCGAGTGACCCGCGGAGTCGCCATACACGATGTAGACGGCGCCCAGCGTGTTGCCATTGATTCGCAGACCAGGGGCGCCGACGGCGAAATCCTGCGTGCCATCGTTATTCAAGTCGCCCGCCATCAACACGCTGGTTCCCGCGTTGTCGCCTGCCACGGCGCCGCGGATCACGAACCCTTCCGAGCCATCGCCGCCGCGTGACGGCAGCAGGAAGTCGAGTTGTTTTTCCGCGGGCGCGGGGGTCGACGAGCCGTACAGGATGTAGGCGGCGCCGGAACCGGTTGCTTCGCCGTCCGCCGACGGTGCGCCGATCGCGTAGTCGCCCAGGCCGTCGCCGTTGAGGTCGCCCAGGCTTGTGAGCACCGAGCCTACGGCATCGTTATTGGTGGCGCCGTTCAAAATGAAACCGGTCGAGCCATCTCCGCCGTTGGCTTCCCGCAAACTTCCCAGGGAAGTTACCAGGGGAAACGGATTGTTGGTCTCTTCGACGCTGGTATGCCCGTACAAGACATAGACAGCGCCCTGATTATTCGTGCCGGCGCCCGGGGCGCCAATTCCGAGGTCCGGGGCGCCGTCGCCGTTCACATCGCCCAAGCCAACGACTGTCGCTCCAGCTCGGTCAAAGAAAGTCTCGCCATCCAGAAAGAAGCCGGCGATTCCGTTGTTGCCATTCGGCAGCAGATCGTCCGCTTGAAATTCCGCGGGCAGCGGATCGGTCTGTCCATAGAACACATAGACGCGACCGGAGAAGAATGCCGGAAAGAGGCCATCGGCCGCCGGAGCGCCCACGGCCAGATCGGTGATCCCATCGCCGTTCAAGTCGCCCGCATTCGTCACCGAGGCTCCAAATTCATCCGACGACGAGAAACCTTGCAGCACCACGCCCAACGAGCCGTCGCCGCCGTTGACGGTCAACAGGCTGCTAACGTCGACCACGGGGGCGAAACCGAGCGATTGTCCGAAGAGCAGGTAGACTTCGCCCGCTTGAGTTCCATTCGTGTCGGCGTTGGCCGCGCCGATCGCCAAGTCGTCGATTCCATCGCCGTTGAAGTCGCCGATCGCCGACGGCACGCCGATGGCGTCATCCGCCGCGATGCCGCGCACCACGAACCCCAACGAGCCATTTCCCAGATTCTCGGGCAACAGATCACTCAACTCAAAGTCGCGCGGCAAGCCGCCCGCACGACCGTATACCACATACACTTCGCCCACATTATCGACGGTGTCGCTGTCTCCACCCGGGGCTGTGATAATGAACTCGTCGAGTCCGTCGTCGTTCAAGTCGCCGATGGCTTGGATATTCAAGCCAGCGTTGTCGCCCGCATCAATGCCTTCCAGCACCGAGCCCTCGAGCTGTCGAGTGACCGTGCCGTCCGCCACGGCATAGACCATCTGGCCCGCGTCCAACTCGGCGAAGTTCGCCAGTTGGAGATCCATTCCCACGAACTGATCCTCGGTCACCGGTCCGCACTTAAAGCGATTGGGCAGCAACGCATCGTCGCAAGCGTAATCGCGAATCTCGGGCGGGTTGATCCCGTCGTCGACGCGGGGATCAAGGTCCGAGTACCGTACGACCGACCAGTCAACATTTTGTTGACCCGCCAGGGGCTGCAGCAGTTTCGACGGCAAAGTGGCGGGGGCCGTCGGCGTATAGGTGATTAGCTTCTGGTTATTGCTCTCGTTCCCCTCGGTCACCACGCTCGTGCTGTCCAGGTCGACCACAATCGTGTGCAGCCCCGGCGTCGCAAACCAACCCTCGAACAAAGTGGTGTAGGTGAAAGTGCCATTGCCGCCGCCGTTGTAATTGGCGGAGTTGAGTGTCAACGAACGCACGCCCGCCGTGGTGTCGGTCAGACGCAGGCGGAAAGTGGAATTCAGGGGGACATCGGTCGCCGTCCAGTCCACTCGCAAATGCACCTGCTCGCCCACCACCGGTCCGGTGATGGGGCGATTGTCGGCGTCGACGAAGCGTAGAGTTTGCAATTCCAGATCGGCGGCGAGCAACTCACGTCGTTCGAGCGATTCAAATCGAGGCTGGAATGACTTGCGACGAGTCTTTTGGTCGCGACGATTCATGCGCGCAAAACCCTTGAAGGCTCGCCGTAACGTACGCCCCTGCCAGGGAAACCTGAGACAGGGAAAGACGCACGCCCGACGATCCGTGATTGTTCCGTGCCGAGCTAACGGCGCACCGCTAGCTCTACTGTTCCATTGCGGATTCTAATTGCGACGTGCAACCGGCACAAACTTCTGGCGCGGTTAACGAGCCGGACGCGGCGAATCGGGGACGGGCCAATCGCGCAATTCGTTATCCTCGAACACCAAAACCAACCGGTCGCCCTGAGGACTGAAGGCCATGGCGGTGACCTCCTGAGCCGTAGTGGGGAGTACTGCCAAGAGCTTGCCCGTCTCCGTTTCGTGGATCGTCATGACATACTCGTCCTGCTCGCCCTCTTCTTCCGTCGCCTCGCCCAGGCGATGAGCAGCTACGGCGTATCGCCTGCCATCGGGCTGAAAGGTTATTCGCTGGATGTTCCAGCCAGGTAATGGTTTAGACGAGATGGGTCGCAGCGATTCACGGTCGAGAATCACCGTGCCCCAATGGAGGAGCTTGCCGCCCGGCACCAAGCCGCGTGGACCGTCGGGAATCCAAGGCCATGTCGTGGTTCCCACTTTCCGCTGGCGACCCGTCGCAATATCAGTCGTCAGCACGGTTAATTGACGCCCCCGAGCGTCGACCTGCAGCCGATAAACGGTTCGCCCATCTTCCGAATAGGGCCCCTCCTGCACGGCTCGAGGCGTCCCACCACGCCCCTCTTCCAGTCCAGGTAAGCGACGCGTGATGCGAAGATTGCCGGCATTCCACTCGCACTCGCCTCCCTCCTCATCCCGAGTCGTGATCAAACGGCCATCCGGCGAGAACTCCAAGTCGACGATCCGACTGCGATGGCCCAGCCCCGGCGTAAACCGCTCGCCGGTGTCGGTATTGAAGAGCGCGGGAGGTTCGCCTTCCAGCGCTACCGCTAACACTCGCCCATCAGGCGAAAGCGTCCAACTCTCCGAGTGACCCGCCAAAGCGCTCTGAGGCAGCTGGCAGCGCGAGACCGTCCGGAGCGACGGTAAGTCGAGCAGCGTGAAGGTCCACTGCGTCTCGCGTGGAGCGAGCACCGCCAACCTTTTTCCCCCTGCCGCCAGTCGCAGCTCGTTGCCTGCCAACGGCGCCGAACGTTGAGGAAGCCAGGCGAAATCTCCCTGGCCGCGGCGAGCACTCACGACGTACCCTACCCCTTCGGCCGTGGGATTGTCCGAATCGTCGCCAGCCACGGCATCGCCCGCCGCATGTTCCAAGGCGTACAGCACCGTGCCGTCGCCATTGTAGGTCGCGGTGCGCACTGGCAGCCGCGTCGCTCGTCGAAGCGAGGTTTTCGGCGCCACCTCCAATTCTTCGCCCTGCCACGATTCGGCGCGAATCTCTCGCAGTAAGAATCTCCCCAAGGGATGCAACACGAATCGGGCTGAGGCGTCCTCAAGTTCTATTTTGTGTAGGAGTGAACCATTCGCCGTGTCCCAAACGTGTAATCGCTGCTCTTCATCGCTGGATGTCACTAAACGCCGTCCGTCTGCTGACAAAGTCATGGCGTCGACAGGTAAACGCTCAGACGACAATTGCTTCGTCACCTCGCCTGTCAGCACATTCCGCTGCTCGATCAAGCCTTCCTCGTCGCGTTCGCCCGCGATCCATACGAACTGTTCGTCGGGCGAGAACTGCACGGCTTCGATTTCGCCCGCACAATTCCAGTCAGCGACGAGCGTCCAACGACTCGCGTCCCAGAGACGAGCGGCGCCCGACCCGATTGTCAGGAATCGCTTGCCCGATGGCGAATAGGCGACCAAATAACGGCCGTCGTGCCACAATGCGGCTCGCGAACGAATGGGGGTGAGATCCTTCGCGCGAGCAGCGGCGGCTTGCCACTCCACATAACGCTCCACCCCTGTCGTTTCCAGGAGTTCGCGTAATTCGCTTTGCCAACCTGGGTGGGCTTGATGAGCGAGCGTCGTCAAGTCGGCGCCAAAGGTCCGCGCCACTGCCTCGGCGTCCAGCGATTCGATGAGCCAACGCAAGCTATGGTTCGCTTGAAAAGGAGACGATGTTTGCGACGGAGCCACTCCGGGAGGCGCCGGTAGCTGGCCTTCGCGAATGGCATCTAGTAGCCGCCTCACGCGACGTCCCGCCTCGCCATCCACTCGCCGATCTTCCAACTCGGCGAGAATGCGACAGAGTCGCGCGTGAGTCCGATAGTTTTCCAGCTTTTCGGAGACGGCGATGTCGGCGGGCGGCTGTTCCAGCAGACGACGGTCGAGTCGCTCGAGAACTAGGGGGATCGCGGCCGCCCGTTCATGGAGTAAACGACGATTACCCAACAAGACGGCAGGCTCGCTGGCGGACGTCAGTAGATCGAGCGCTTGCGCGAGCGTCCCCGCGAACAGCACCTCCCGGTGAGTCGTCACACTGCCTGACGAACGCTTTTCGCTCGCGCCGGAAGAAGCAGTCCCAGTGCCTGATGCGTTGCTCGAGTCCTGCGTCGACGTCGTTTGGGACGATTTTGGTTTGGCAACGTCCACCCGCGGAAAGACAGGATGTTGAGCTGCTCGTTGCAGAGCCTCCACGACGGCGCCTCGCACCTCGGCGGGCAGCCGATGGTCAATATGCCAACGAGCCGGTTCGTCACTATCCGCATCCTCTCGCTCCGTTGCAAAATAGATCTCGGCTCCCTCGCGACTTGCCTTGTCGTGGCTGTTGCGAGTGATCCCCAGCAACTCAACCTGCAAGGCTTGACCACTTGCAAGCGGCAAACCTCCGAGCGACTCGTCCACGACTACTCGCCGAGTCTGAAACCGCCGTCCCAACTCGCGCGCCCCTTCGTGATTCGGTTCGGCAATCGAGTTGGGCTGGGGCTGATCGCGACCCACGAAGACGGCCATGGCACTCGCCGCATGGTAATCGAGTCGCGCTCGCGCGAGGGCTTCATGCGCCTTCAACTCACTTGCCGGCGCCACATATTTCACTTCGTACGGCGATACTCCCGCATGCCACGCCGTTACGAGAGCCAAGATTTGCGGCTGGCCGACTTCCAGGATACGGTACGAGCGGCATTTCAGGCTTGCAGCGGGCGCATGTCCGTAAACCGTTCGCAGAATCTCCAGGCGGTACTCGTGAGCTTCGCTCTCCGCAATCGGATGGGCCAACACCACAAGATCTACCGGTCGGGAGGGTTCGCCGGGATGTCGAGTTCGTCGGCGATCATCAAGTTCAATCGCAGGGCAACGGATGGGGAGTTGTTTTTGATCAACGACCGCCGATGAATTGTCAGCGGCTGACTGACTTGACCCCAGCCACCCGCCAGCCAACGCTATGGCGGCGAGGCAGACGGCGAATAGAGGCTTATACCCACCGAATGCAGCACCTTGCGCTGGACGAGTTTTAGCCCGTTGCGCCCGTGCGAAGCAGTGGTTTGGCGTCTGTGGGCTGAGCCGCTCAGAAGCCTTTCCTGACGGCCATCCATCCCGTCGATCTACCATCCGAGTGATCCCTTGAGCCGCCCTGTTCGCTTCCGACACGACTATAGCAATCGCGCGCGATTTTGGAAACAACTTCGCTATGGATCGGCTGGAAAGGACGTTGCACCATTAATGAGCGTGGCGGTTGGGATCGAGGTCCGAATGACGCTGGTCGATGTGGACATGTAATTGAGGCAACGCCGTGACCAGTCGCTCGATGCCAGCGTCGGTGACTTGTGATCCATCAATGTAAAACGAAGTCAAGGAACGGGCGGTTTCCAGATGCTTCAAACCTCGATCCGTCAAGGGGATTTGAATCAGGTGCAGAAAACGCAGCGATGGTACTTCTGAGAAGACGGGCATCCCGTCGTCGGTGACCCGGGGACTGCCGATTCGCAAGAGTTCCAGGGTCGACGACTGAGTTATCTGCTTTAGCCCCTCGTCGGTCAGATCCGCGTTCGGCAAGTTCAGGAACCGCAATCGGGGCAGCTGAATCAGCGTCGCGAAACCGGCGTCGCCAATCACGGCGCCTCTCAACCGTACATGTTCCAATTGCGAAAGGCGCCCGAGAGAGGCCACCCCCGCGTCGGTCGCATTGCAGCGCTCGAGCAAGAGTTCACGGAGAAAGCTACAGTCGGCAAGTTCCGCGAGTTCCGCGTCGCCGACCATGCGGTCGCCTACTTCGATGCGATCCGAATGGCCTTGCCGCACCGCCTCGACTGCCTCACGCCAAGCATCGATTCGCGGCGAGTTGCACCCGATGCCGAGACACGCCGTTATCAGACCGAATCCCACAGCAGCTTTTGCAATTCGGTCATGGCGGAAAGATCGTTCTGGCGACCTTCCGCGGCAAAGCTGTTCTGCAAATTGTTCAGGATGCGGGCAAGCCATTGGTGGTGTGTCGCGGGCTGGAGCAATTGCTCTTGGCCGAAATAGTTTTGTCCCGTCAGATGAGTCAGTCGTTCGAGCGCCTCGTCGCGAGTGAGCGCCTGGCCATGGAAGAAGGGGTCGACGATCATCCACTGGCCATCCATCGCGACGCGAGTCAGAAAGTGGCCGGGAGAATTAATTCCCTCGACCTGCAATCCGATGCGTTCTCCGACTACTTTGTAAACGAGCGATAGGAGAATAGGCAATCCGCGGTGAGTCTCCAGAACCACGGGTAGGTAGCTGTTGAGTGGGCTGGAGTAGCGGTCAAAGTCGCCGCCAAAGCCCTCGTCCTCGAAAAGCACCGCGTGCAAGTGGGCGACCAAGGCGACCTCGCGGCCGCTACGGACTCGTTGCCGAATTCGCTGGGCCAACGCCTCGAAACGTTGGTCGAGATCCTCGACCGATACGTCCTCCAGCGCGTGCATGGCGATCGCCGCGGCAGCTCGCCAAAGATGCTGAGTGGCGTCGAGTTGCGGAATCTGTGCGCGAAACAGCTCGTACGCCTCGCGGCGACAATCAAGCGGCTTTTGGTTCACGGCGGGATTCTCCGGTAAGTTCCCTTCGATCATGGTTCGCGCTTGCCGCGCCGTAAAGGGAATTGTCTGGCTCGGTTTCGCTCGCTGGGTGCATCAGGTAGATTCAGGGTCGGAAAATCCCGGCGTAATCAGGAGAATCGTCATGCGGATCTGGCCCGGATCTCCCCACCCGCTCGGCGCGACGTGGGATGGCATGGGCGTAAATTTCGCCCTCTTCTCCGAGAACGCTACGAAAGTCGAATTGGTGTTGTTCGAGGAGCACTCGAAATTCCGCGAAGTTCAGCGGATCACCATGCCCGAGTGCACTCACCGAGTGTGGCACTGCTACCTCCCCGACATCAAGCCTGGTCAGTTGTACGGCTATCGAGTGCACGGGCCCTACGATCCCGCGAACGGATTACGGTTTAACGCCAACAAAGTGCTGTTGGACCCTTACGCCAAAGTGATTGGCCGCGACCTGAAGTGGCACGACTCGCTGTTCGGCTACCAAGTGGGTAACTCGCAGGGAGATCTGTCGTTCGATAATCGCGACAGTGCCAAGTACGCCCCGTTGGCCCGCGTGGTCGAAACGGCGTTCAGCTGGGGCGACGACCGACTGCCGCGCACGCCGTGGCACAAGACGGTGATCTACGAACTTCATCCCAAGGGCTTCACCAAGCAACACCCAGGCGTGCCCGAAACGTTGCGGGGGACGTATGCGGGATTGGCCACTCCCGCGGCCATCCGTCACTTGGTCTACCTGGGAGTGACCGCCGTCGAAATCATGCCGGTCCATTACCACTTGGACGATCGGTTCCTCATCGAACGCGACAAGGTCAATTACTGGGGCTACAACACGCTCGGGTATTTCGCCCCTGATCCACGCTACTCGGCGTGGGGACCGGAATGGGTGGTGCAAGAATTCAAGTCGATGGTGCGAGCCCTGCATAAGGAGGGCATCGAGGTCATTCTCGACGTGGTCTATAACCACACGGGCGAAGGGAATCAGGCCGGACCTACCCTCTCGTTTCGCGGGATCGACAACGCGGCCTACTATCGAGTCGATAGCAACCGACGCTATTACGTCGACTATACGGGTTGCGGAAATTCCTTGAACGTCCAGCACTCGTACGTCCTCAAGCTGATCATGGACAGCTTGCGTTACTGGGTGCAAGAGATGCATGTCGATGGTTTTCGTTTCGACTTGGCCGCCACGCTTGCTCGAGAACTGCACGAAGTCGATCGACTCGCCGCCTTCTTTGACATCATTCATCAAGACCCCGTCATTTCGCAGGTCAAGCTGATCGCGGAACCATGGGACTTGGGACCGGGCGGCTATCTGGTCGGCAACTTTCCTTTGCTCTGGACCGAATGGAACGGCAAGTATCGCGATTGCGTGCGACGGTTTTGGAAAGGCGAGGGAGGCACCGTCGCCGAAATGGCCACGCGGTTGGCAGGCAGCGCCGACCTCTACCAAAGCGATGGTCGTCAGCCGACCGCCAGCATCAATTTCGTGACCTGTCACGATGGCTTCACTCTGACCGACTTGGTCAGTTACAACGACAAGCACAACGAAGCCAACGGCGAACAGAACCGCGACGGCTCGTCGCACAACGATAGTTGGAATTGCGGGCACGAAGGCCCAACCGATGACCCGACCATCAATTCCCTGCGAGCTCGTCAGCGTCGCAATCTGATCGCGACTCTCCTGCTGTCGCAGGGAGTTCCCATGTTGTTGGCCGGCGACGAGATGGGCAAGTCGCAGTCGGGGAACAATAACGCGTATTGCCAAGACAACGAACTCAGTTGGCTGGATTGGAAGCTGTCGCCCGAAGACCAGAGTTTTCTGGAGTTCGTCCGGGAAGTGTTACAGCTGCGGAAGAGTCAACCTGTGTTTCAACGGCGCAACTTCTTCCAAGGTCGGCCCATCCGCGGTAACTCGATTAACGACCTCTATTGGCTCTCCTCGGCCGGACGAGTCATGAACGACAGCGATTGGAACTCCGGCTTCGTCCGCTGCTTTGGCATGGGGTTGGCCGGTTCGCAACTTCCCGAGTTGACCGAACGAGGGGAACCGATTCGCGGCGACAGTTTCCTGCTCCTGTTCAATGCGCACTACGATCGCATCCCGTTTCGCTTGGGACCGACCGCGAATCTGCGTTGGCGAGTGGTATTCGACACGGGACGGCCGGCGGGCGAAGAACCTGAGAGCGCCGAGATGACCGAGTACCCAATGATCGGGAGATCGATGGTGCTCCTGCGAGTTCGAGCGCCGGCGATGCCCGATGAAGCTTGGATTTCCCCGCACGATCCGAGCGTCACGCCGCCGCCCGCGCCGCTCGAATCGCTCGTGATATTCCCTCCGAATTCGATTGCTCCCAGCATGACGGCGAATCCGCAGACGGCGGGGGCGGCTGCCGCCGGCTCGTCCACGGGCGAACCGCCGCCTGTCGGCGGCGCGAGCCTCCCCACGCCCGGATCAGCGCCGCCTCCCAGTAGCCTCGATTCCTCCGCCACCTTGACCCCGCCGCCGTCCGGTTTATCCTCCCAAGATTCGCCTTCCTCACCTCCAACCCAGTGATCGGTCCGATGACTTTTCGTTCTGTTCCGGTGGACACCCACCAAAGTGCGGTGTCGTTTTTGCCTTCCAGCTCGTTGGCCTTGATCCGTCGCTGTCGAGGCTCCCTGGGGCTCCTGTTGCTGGTTGCCGTGGGCGCCGTCTTGAATCGCGAATGTAAGGCGCAAATGCCCGCTTCGCCGTCAACGAACGCCGCCGCTCAAAATAACGCCGCGGCTCAAAACAACGCCGCGAATCAGACTACTGCCGCGGCGCAGGCCAACGCGGCGACGCCGAAACCGGTGCGAGCGCTCTTGATCTGTGGCGGCTGCTGTCACGACTATGATTCACAAAAGAACCTGTTGGCCAAGGGGCTGGCCGAACGAGCATGGATTGATGTCACGGTCGTGCATCAAGGAGGTTCCGCCACGAATGCCAAGATCCCTTTCTACGAACGAGCCGATTGGGCTCAAGGGTATGACGTCGTGTTGCACGACGAGTGTTTCGCGGACGTGAAGGATCGAGCATGGACGGATCGCATCTTGAAGCCGCATCGTGAAGGACTGCCGGCGGTCGTCATTCATTGCGCGATGCACTGCTATCGCGATGGTTCCGACGAGTGGTTCAAGTTTCTTGGAGTTACGTCGCGCACACACGGCAAGCACTATCCGCACGAAGTGCTGAATGTCGATGGTGCTCATCCCATCATGAGGTCCTTTGGACCCGCTTGGTACAACCCGGCGGGCGAACTGTATTGGATCGAAAAACTCTGGCCGACCGCCAAGCCGTTGGCGGTGGCTAAGAACCAGGAAAACGGTCGCTCGGAAGTCTGCGTGTGGACCAACGATTACGGGTCGACGCGGGTCTTCGGCACGACGTTGGGACACCATAACGAGACCGTATCGAGCCCGGCATATTTAGATCTATTGGCGCGGGGCACTCTTTGGGTTTGCGGCAAACTCGAGGATTCGTACCTCAAGAAGCCTCAGCCACGACAAGTTCCCGTCAATTTAGCGCGAGGGAAATCGGCCAAAGCGTCGTCGGAAGAGAAGCCCAAGAACAACTTCGCTCGCTTGGCTGTCGATGGCAACCCCGCGACTCGCTGGTGCGCGAGCGACGGATCGCTGAATCAATGGTTGGAGATCGACCTCGGCGCCGTTCAACCTGTTAAAGGTTGTCGACTGGACTGGGAAGGACGCGACGCCATCTATCGCTACCGCGTGGAAGGCTCCGAGGATGGCAAGACCTGGAAACTGCTTGCGGACGGCGAACAAAATAAACAGCCGGGTCCGAGTGAATCGCAATTCGACGCGCGGCTGCGACACCTCAAGGTGACGTATCTCGGCTGCGACAAACAACTGTGGGGCAGTTTGTGGGAAGTGCAGGTGTTCGGCGACAAGACCACCACGGAAGTGCCGCTCGACGGTCGACTCGAGAAGGAAAAAGTCCTGCTGCCCGAAGTGAAGGTTCCCGAGGGATTCTCGGCGACAGTTTTTGCCGCTCCCCCTGCTGTAACTTATCCCGTGTTCGTGGCGGCCGCGCCCGAAGGGACTGTGTATGTGTCGAGCGATGGGAACGGTTCGTTGGGGCGCGATCCGCATCGTGGACGCGTCTTGCGAATGCGTGATCTTGACCGCGATGGCCGGGCCGACGAGGTCAAGCTGTTTGTGTCGGATATCGACTCGCCCCGCGGACTTGTCTGGGATCAAGACCGACTGTACCTACTGCATCCGCCGCATCTGAGTGCGTTCGTCGACACCAATGGCGACGGAGTCTCGGACGAGCAGCGCGTGCTGGTGAAGAACATCGCGTTCGATCTCAAGCAGCGGCCCGCGGATCACACCAGCAATGGAGTGACCCTGGGTATCGACGGTTGGTTGTACATGGCGATTGGCGACTTCGGTTTCATGGAAGCCGAAGGGACCGACGGTCGAAAACTGCAATTGCGGGGGGGCGGCGTCGCTCGAGTCCGCACGGATGGCACGGGGCTGGAACTGGTGACCCGCGGCACTCGCAACATTCTCGAAGTCTCCGTCGATCCGCAACTGAACGGGTTCGCTCGCGATAACACCAACGATGGCGGCGGGTGGGATATTCGCCTGCATCATTTCACGGGATTGGATCACCACGGTTATCCGTCCCTCTTCCGCAACTTCCCCGAGGACGCTCGCACTCCGCTCGACACCTACGGCGGCGGATCAGGTTGCGGGGGATTGTATTTGGACGAGCCTGGCTTTCCCGAGGGATACGGCAACGCGCTCTACACCGCCGACTGGGGTCGGCAGTGGGTCTATCGCCATCGGATGGCGGCCAAAGGGGCGACGTTTACCGCGGACCAGGCCGAGTTTGTCAGCGTGACTCGCGTCACTGATCTCGACGTCGATGCCTCCAGTCGCTTGTACGTCGCTAGTTGGAAGGGAGCGACTTTCAACTACGCGGGCGAAGAAGTTGGGTATCTCGTCCAAGTTGCACCGACCGGTTACCAGGCCGAGACGTTGCCCGATTTCGACCGTCTCGCCACGGCGGAATTGGTCGCTCAACTCGCCTCGCCCAGTCATCGCCGGCGGCTGGCCGCCCAACGAGTCTTGGTGCGCAAGGGGCTTGATGAAGCGGCAGCGAAGCAGGTCTTCTCTTTGGCGGCCGATAGCAAGCGGTCTCTCAATGTTCGAGTCGCCGCTCTGTTTACCTTGAAACAGGCGCTCGGGGCAGCTTCCCACCCACAGTTGGTTCAACTCGCCGCTGATCCCGCCGTCCGTGAGCATGCCTTGAAGGCGCTAACCGATCGACTCGACCAATTGTCGGAAGTGCCCGCCAACCTGCTCGCCGAGGCCACTCGAGACGCTTTGCCGCGAGTGCGTCGGCAAGCCGCCGAGTCGATCGCACGGTTGGGGAATCGCGAATTGGCGGCGGCGGTCGTGCCGCTGCTGGTGGATAGTGATCCGATCGTCGCTCATTCGTCGCTGTATGCGTTGATTGCGTTGCAGGCCGATCAGGCGTGTCTCGCGGCGCTTGACGATACAAACCTGCCCGCGGCCGCACGCGATGCGGCCATGCGAGTGCTGGGGCAGATTCCCAAGAAGTCGGTTGTGGAGGCGCTGGCCGCCAAGTTAGCCCAACAACCAGATGCCGCTCGCCGAATGGCCATCGAAACCGCCCTCTGTCGTCTGTATCTGCGTGAAGGCGAGTGGAAGGGAGACAGCTGGGGAACTCGACCCGATACCTCGGGCCCCAACTATCAGGGCGAGAAATGGGAAGGGAGCGAGCCTGCGGTGGCCGCCTTGCGCGGTGCATTCGCCAAGGCGGATGGGGACGAGGCGCGGCATCTGGTGCGCCAAGTGGCTCGACATCGCGTGGCGATGGATGGAGTGAGCGAGTTGCTCTTGCGGCTCGCCGAATCCAATCCCGCGGTCGTGCCCGCCGCGGTCGAGCAGCTTGCACGCGAGTCGACGCCGCCCGCTCAAGCCGTGAAGTTTTTGACGAATGTGGTCAAGGATGCGAAGTCGTCGGCTGCGATGCGAGCCCAAGGTGTGACCGCGCTCGCTAAACTCGACTCGCTCGATGCCCTCACCGGGGCGTGGGAAGGCTTGCGCGGGTTGGCGAACGACTCGCAAGCAACGGCCGAATTCGATGCGGCTCGACAAGCTTGGTTGGCAAGCCCACACTTGGCCCGACATGTCGAAGCGCTGTCGAAATGGTCGTCGTCGGGAGATAAGGATCAAGCCGTCGGGGCCGACGCGGCCCTGACAGCGATTGTGGTGGGAACCGGCGGCAGCGCCGAGGCTCGCTTGGCTGCTCAGCAAGCGCTGGAACGAGGCAACGACCAGCCCGCGCGTCGCGAACGTCTGATCGAGGCGGTTCGCTGGGCTCGTCAGACCGGATTTCGAGCTCAAGTGCTGGCGATGCTGATCGACAAGGACCCACAAGTCGCCGCGGCGGCTCGACGAGCGGCCGAGGAACTAAAGTTCTTGGTCAATTCACCCGTCAAGCCGAGCGGCCCGGCCGTGGGGAAGCTACCGGTTGAGGAAGTGGTCGCCAAAGTGGTGGAGATGAAGGGCGACCCGGCACTAGGGGAAGAACTGTTTGGTCGATTGGGCTGTGCCAAGTGCCATACGGTGAAGACGGGCGAACCCCCTCGAGGCCCCTTTTTGGGGACGATTGCGAACACGTATAAGCGCAAGGAATTGGCCGAGTCGATTCTGCTCCCCAGCAAATCGTTAGCGCAGGGATTTGTTACTCAAGTGTTCGCGCTGAACGACGGTCGCACGGTGACCGGATTCGTCGTGCAAGAGGGAGCCGAGCGAGTGATCCTGCGAAACGTCGATGCTCAAGAGATAGTGCTCAAACCGGCGGACATTGACGAGCGAGTGAAGCAGACGATTTCCCTCATGCCGGAAGGACTCACCAAGGAAATCACCTTGCCAGAACTGGCCTCGTTGCTGGATTACCTTGAGTCTCTGCCCAAGAAGCAGGGAGGCAAATGAGCGACCAACGCGGGGCGAGCATTGGGAACACGGAGCTTCGCTGATCTTCGCTCACCTTGAATTCCACGACTGTTGCCTTTGCCTCCGGCAAAGCAGCATAATCCGTCGCCCCGCGAATGCCGCCTCTTGATGGCGCCCGAGTGAAGGGGCAAGCGGCAGACGCCCCCCAAGAGAATTGTTTCCACTCGCGGGCGGCGCTCGCTGGCCGAACGTTATGCGTCTTTTGCGGAGCAAAAGGCAACTGTCGCGTTGCTTCGCTCTGGGTATCTTTGCAAGAACCACGCAACCAACCCAATCCTTCTATTGGTTTGCGGCTCCTACTCAGGGCTTGAGATTGGACAATCCACACATGTGTAGCCCGCTCACTTCGTGAGCGGATAGCCGCGTTGCCCGCGAGCGCCCATCGCTGTCCGCCAAGTCGCGTCGCACACCGGTTGTTGCCCAGCATGCGCCTCTATGCCGACAGGAGCTACGGACTGGAAGTCCGTCGTATGTCAGAAAACGCGTTAGGCCAGAATGTCCGTAATCAGATTGCCGCCGACGTCGGTCAGGCGGAAGTCGCGGCCGTTGAAACGGTAGGTGAGTCGGGTGTGCTCCAGGCCGAGCAGATGCAGCAGAGTGGCGTGGAGATCATTCACATGGACCTTGTTCTGCACGGCTTTGTAGCCAAAGTCGTCTGTCGAACCGTAATGGAACCCGCCTTTGACCCCGGCGCCCGCCAGCCAAATCGTAAAGCCGTTCGGATTGTGGTCGCGTCCCTTCGCTCCCTGGCTATCCGAAGTTCTCCCAAACTCGCCGCCCCAAATCACCAGCGTTGATTCGAGCAGTCCGCGAGCCGCCAGATCGGTCAGCAAGGCGGCCGCCGGTTGATCGGTGTAAAGCCCGCACGAGCGGTGATTCGACTCCACATCCGAGTGACAATCCCACGGAACGTCATTCACGCTGCCGTCCCCAGAAACTCCCTTGCCCGCGAAAATCTGCACGAAGCGCACGCCCCGTTCGACCAGCCGTCGAGCCAGCAGGCACTGCCTGCCAAACGTCGCGCAATGGGGCTGATCGAGCCCGTACAGTTTTTGCGTCGCGGCGGTTTCTTGAGCCAACTCCATCGCCTCGGGCGCTGCCGACTGCATGCGGTAGGCGAGTTCAAACGAGTTGATGCGAGCGGCAAGATCGGCCTGCGTCGGGCGCTCCGCGGCATGTTGTTGATTCAGTTGACGCATCAGCTCCAACTGCATGCGTTGCTGGCCGTCCGTGCGACGAGCGTCACGAGCCAGATTGTCAATCGCCTCCTTGCGGCGAGCGTCGAGTGCGAGCGCTTGGTAGGACTTGGGGAGAAAACCGGCCGACCAGATCTGATCGTCCCCTCGCGGCCGCGTCTCATGCATGACCACGTACGATGGCAGGTCGAGGTTCTGGGAGCCCAGTCCGTAGGTCATCCACGCGCCGAGCGCCGGCAACCCAGGTCGGTTGGTTCCGCACATCAGCTCGATCGACGCCGGCGCATGGTTGTTTTGCCGGAGATACATCGAGTGCAGGAACGTCATCTTGTCGACATGTTGGGACAACTGAGGAAACAGATCCGAGACCCAACTCCCCGACTCCCCATACTGCTTCCACGCAAAGGGCGATTTCAGACATTTGCCGCTGGTCGTGAAGAAACCCGTCTTCGGGTCGGCGCCTGCCAACGTTTCGCCATCCCGCTTCTGCAACTCGGGCTTATAGTCCCAAGTATCGACCTGCGACGGGGCGCCTGTCATGAACAGCCAAATTATCGACTTCACCTTGGCAGGAAAGTGAGGCGACTTGGCCGCCAAAGGATCAGCGGCGGGCGCTCCTGGCGACTCGCGATGCAACAGGTCAGCAAGCGCAAGCGCGCCGAAGCCAAGACCCGACTCGCGGAGAAAACGACGACGATCTGGCAGGTTCAAGTGAAGCATGACGAGTGATTCCGCGAGAGCTTAGTCGACGTAAACAAATTCGTTCAGGCACAGTAACGCGTGGCAGAAATCTTGCATCGCTTGCGCGCGTTGAGCTGGGCCGTCGCCGCCGAGCGATTTTTGCTGATCGGATACAAACTGCAACATCAGCTCGCTTTCCGCCGTCGTGGGCCGACGAGCGTAAGCGATGCGATAGGCCGTATCGATCGCTTCCGCCAACGAACGGTCGGCGATCGGCTGAAGGCGAGCCGCCAGCCGGTCGGATTGACTGCGCACAAACGGCGAATTAAGCAGGGCGAGCGCCTGCGTCGGCACCGTCGTGCTAATCCGCTCGCCGATGCTCTGAGTCGGCTCAGGGGCATCGAACATCGTCATGAACGGAATCAACTCGCTCCGCTTCACTCGGAGATAGACGCTGCGGCGAGGCGTATTGTCGAGAATGCTCGGACCATACATGGCGGCGTCGAGCGAGCCGCCGACCGCCAGCAATCCGTCGCGAATCTGCTCAGCCGCCAGCCGGCGAGGGCGGAACTGCCAAAGCTGGCGATTGTCGGGATCTCGACGAGCATTCTCTTCGTGAAAGTCGTTCCCCTGCCGATAGGTCGCGCTCATCACGATCGTTTTGTGGAGCGGCTTCAGACGCCACCCGCCGCGGACCAGTTCTCCCGCCAGCCACTCGAGCAACTCCGGATGAGTCGGACGCTCGCCCTGAAAGCCAAAATCATTTGGCGTGCCCACGATTCCCTCGCCGAAATGGTGGAGCCACAAACGATTCACGGCCACACGGGCGACCAGCGGCCCGGCGCCGCGTTCAACGTCCGTCAACCATTGACCCAAGGCGATCCGCGGATCGCTGGGCGCTGCCGACGCTGGAGTCGGCGTTTCAGGAGTAGCCGCCGCTGGAGTCGGCGACGCCCCGCGGGTCAAGACTTGCAGATAACCGGGCTCCGCTTTACCCGCTTTGTTGTCTACTTCGCCGCGTCGCAACAAAAACACATCCTGGCCGCCCGCCACCGTGGAATAAACCTCTGTCAGCGGCGGCCGAGGAGTCGCTCGCTGGTGATTGTCGAGCGCCGCTCGTAGTCGCTCGGCGTCCGCGTCGTAGGGGGCAAACCAACGAGCGGCGGCGGTCAGAAACGACTCGGGAACTTTCTGGGGATGTTCGGCGGCAATCGCCCGTAATTCCCCCAGGTTCTGCGGCGCTACTTCGCCCGCCCAGGTGACCGTCCCCGGTTCGGTAGTCATCGACAGGCGAAAACGTCCCAATCCGGGGCCCGCGAACTTCAATTCAAACGTCAACTCGGCGCCGCCCGCGAAACCGGGCAAGCCCCCTTCGATCTCGAATAATGCGGCGTTGTCTCGCCCGACATCCTGGTTCGCTCGCCAAGCCGTGCCAGGATTGTCATCCACCGCGAGAGTCAGCGGTTGCTTCTCTTCGGCGAACGCCGATTGCACGGCTTTCAGCTTCAGAGTAATCGCGGCCTCTTTGCTCGCGTGATCCAAGGGCTTGGCAGTCACCTTGAAGTCGCCCAGGGCAAACGAACCGTCGCCTCCCAGGCCGGGGCCCTTGCGCGGCAAGCTCTTGTCCGTCAACGCATCCAGCCGCAGCGCCGTCAGCTTCTTCTGCGTCGTCCGAACCTTCACGACATACTTGTCGCTGTCTTTGCGTCGAGGACCATCGACTACAATCAAACCGCCGTCGCGAGTGTTGAGATGAGTGTCCTCGGAAGTCACCTCCAACGGATCGAGCACCTGCCAGCGCGGTTCCTGCGTCAGTTGAGGAAGTTCGGCGGTTCGCCAGCGTTGCCAGCGAGTTGGTAGCTCCGTTTGAGCAAACGCGTCCAACGCCTGGCTACGCGCTGTGAGTTCGCGACGATGGTCGTCCAACTTCTTCGCCGTCGCCGCTGGATCGGGATCGAGCGAAACGGAACCGTGCGAGGTGCGGGCGAGAGTCGCCGCCAAGGCGTAGTAGTCGGGCTGGGGGAGCGGGTCGTATTTGTGTTCATGGCAACGGACGCATCCCAACGTCAGCCCCAACATCGACCCGCCGATCGTCATCAACATGTCGTCCAACTGGTCGTACCGGATTCGTTCAACCGTCTTCGCCGTAATCTGGCCCGGATAGGGACCGGCCACCAAGAATCCCGCGGCCGAAGCGCCGACATAGCCGGGCTGGAGTTTATCGCCCGCCAATTGCATCCGCAGAAACTCGTCATACGGCATGTCGGCGTTCAGGGCGCGAATCACCCAATCGCGATAATGATAAGCGCCAGGACGAAACCCATCGAACTCGTAGCCGCCGCTCTCCGCGAAACGAGCGACGTCGAGCCAATGGCGACCCCAGCGCTCGCCATAGTGCGGACTCTCCAGCAGCGAGTCGACCAAACGCTCGTACGCCTGGGGGGACGAATCGTTGATGAATTTGTCGAGCTGCTCGAGGGTTGGAGGCAGCCCGATGAGGTCGTAGTACAAGCGTCGCGCGAGTTTCTCACGCGCAGCGGGTTTACTCGGAGTCAGTCCCAACTCGCGATGCCGAGCGGCGATGAAGCGATCAATGGTGGTCTCAGCCCAACTCGACGCGGGCTCGGGAGGCTGTACTTCACGCAGCGGTTGAAACGACCAGAACTTGCGTCCTTCCTCCAGGTTGATTTCTCGTTTGGGTTGCAGGGGCAGCGGGGCGTCGCGGGGATCGAACGCGCCGCTGTCAATCCAACGCTCGAAGTCCTTAATCACCTCGTCAGGCAGCTTGCCCGAGGGAGGCATCTCAAAGCCGTCGTGCCGCAATGCCTTGACCAGCAGGCTTTCGTTCGACTTGCCTTTGACAATCGCCGGCCCGCTTTCGCCGCCCGCGAGCGTGCCAGCGGCGGAATCGAGCAGCAAGCCCGCCTGGAGTTTCTTGTTCTGCAGTGCGTCGGCCGAGTGGCACGAATAGCAATGCTGGACCAAGACTGGGCGAATCTTCTGCTCGAAGAACCGTCGCTGATCCGCCTCCGACGGCGGCTGTTGAGCGGCCGCGATTCGAGCTCCGCAGCAAACGAGGATGAACAATAACGATTGAATGCCGAGAGGGCGTTGGCGGATCGATAAAGTGACATATTCAGCGGCGGAAGAGAGTATAGGCATGACGCGAGAGACGGTGGTTGAGTCACAGGAGGCGGGAGGTGATGCGGGGGCAAGTGTCGCTTGCGACTCGCTATTGTAACTCCAATTCGGGTTGAAGTCACCAAAGTAGCCCGCTCGCTTCGCGAGCGGAACTGCCTGCTTGGCGACGCCGTCAGCTTGGTGACTTGTGCTTGCGTGGCGCGGGTACGCGGCGCGGCTGATCGTCTCGCGAAGCGAGACGGCTACGTAGCCCGCTCGCTTCGCGAGCGGAACGGCCTGCTTGAGGACGGCGTCAGCTTGGCGAAAGGGCGGTGTTTTTGCTTGCGTGGCGCGGGTACGCGGCGCGGCTGATCGTCTCGCGAAGCGAGACGGCTACGTAACGCTACTTACGTCGCAACACCGCCAGCGTATCCGAAATCACGTTGTCGAGCTTAAGCGTCGTGTCGAGGTCGTAGGTATAGTCGTGGACCGAAATCAACTCGAACTCAGGCGCTTGAGCCAGTAGGGCTTTGAATTGCGATGCCGTATACAGCCGCAAGTCAAACTCGGTGACAAGTCGTAAGTCGCCCGAGGGCTTCTTTACCAACAGGTTCACGCGTATGTGCTCGCGTCGCTTGCGACGATCGGTCGCGGTTACTCGGAAGGTATAGACCACTTGCGTTTTGCCCCGACTCGCTCGCCAGCGCTCCGTGCATTCGAGTTCCGCGTCGGGCGGGAGCAGATGCAACCCTAACAGATAAATACCGCCTGGTCGGATGGCCTGCGCCATCGAACGGAGATGGCCCACTGCCGATTCCTCCGTCAAGAGATGGCGAAACGTGCTAAACGTGTTGAACGCCGCATCCACAGGCTTTTTGATGGTGAAGTCGCCCATGTCGCCATTGAAAATGTCCGCCTTCCAACCTTTCTTCGCCAATCGCTTGCGCAAGTACTCCAACGAAGGCTCGTTCAAGTCGAAGCCGGTGACGTGGTAACCGCGTCGAGTCATCTCGACGACGAGTCGCCCGCTGCCGCAACCAGGCTCCAGTAGGCGGCGAGTTGGCTTGTCGAGAAACTTCTGGCATGCCGCCTCGATGAAGTCGGCCTCGGGTTTGGTTTCGTCCGCAAAGGCCATCTCCCAGTATTCGGGGTAATCGTACCAGTTTTCCATGCGAGCATCCTTGAATGAAATGCGAGGGGAATCAACGTTGGCGAATCAACTCGATACGCGTTGGTCGCGAATGGGGCAGAGTGATGAGCAGAGGGCCGTCAGGTTCCAGGAAACGCAGAGCCGCCTCGTCGACTGGTTGGTCATCCATCCGAACCTGGGGACGAGCGGCATGGCCGTGGACAACGAGAGTCGAATGACTCGCCGACCACGGCGACGCCAGGAACGAATCCACGATGCGATCAGTCTGCGCTTCGCTCTTCAGCTCACTGGCCTTCCCCGCCAAACAAACCCAGCAATGGCGATCGCCAGATCGCCAACCCTGGACCTCGTAAGCCGGAATACCGGTGAAAAACTCGACCGCCAGCGGTTGCAGAGTGCCAGGGTTAATGTCGGCGGGGTTTCTCGCTTGTTGCACGAGATCGAACGAATCGGGAAGAAGCCCTTGCCGCTCTTCGCCTAATGGGTAAGTCTGCTGGATCGCCGAAACGACGATGCCATCGGCAAGTTTCTTCCAGGGCCCTTGGGAGTCGTGGGCGGCCAGCCGATACAAGCCTTCGGCATAGACCAACCCACACCATTGCACCGGTAAGCCGATCCACACGGGCGCCTTCCATTGCGTGGCGCCTAGGACTGCCGTCGTGCTGTATGGACCAATGGGCTGCTGAGTGGGATTGTCCAAACAGACGAACGGAACGCCGGTCCACGCCCAATAACGGGCTCGTTCGAGATGCGTTGCGTCGCCCGTCAAGCGAAATGCGAGCGTGTAGGCTTTCACCAAATGGGCGGACGCCAAGATGTCAGGCGTATGCAAAGCGATCTCCCAAGTCTGAGCTCCTCGCGGCGTCTGGCCGGTGAAGCGATCGAGTTTCTGCAAGTACTCGAGCGCCTGGTCGACTTGCCGCCGACCGCCGCTGTACGCGGCATTCTGGAGTAATCGGAGCGCCGCCAGCGCCGCAAAGCCGTTCGCCTCGCGCGACCCATGCGTGCGGCTGTAGTCGATGCCCTGAGCCGGTGGGCGATAGCGAGCAATGCCGTCGGCATCGAACGAGTTCAGCAGATCACGGAATTGAGCCTGGGCTTGCTGGCGAGTGATCTCGTATTTCCCGAAGATCAAGCCGCCCGCCGGCTGCTGTAGGTGTCCGACATGCGAAAAGTACTCCGACCCCTCGGCGACTACCGATGCTGCTCCCAGCGACGCTTGGCGGCAACGAGCGCGCAGCGCGTCGTCGTCGGTCAGGCGAGCCAATTGTTCGAGCATCCAGGCGACGTCATAGGCTGGCTGAGGGACAAAGTTGTTGCCGACCGCGTGGCGGTAACGGTCGCCCTCTCGTAGCGGACTGTCCAACCAGCCCGCGGCGGCCAAGCGAACGTAATCTTGCAGCACTAGTTGGGCGGGCGCCTCTGGCAGCCCTCGCCGCGCGACGTACTCGCTCACCGCCGACACGATCGAGTTCGCTGCCCCGCCCCACACTTCTGCGTGACTGACGTGCGGCTGGTTGGCGGCCAGTGTCCAAGGAGTGTGGACCAGTGGCTCGCCGTCGCCGCGATACGTCGGTTGCGCACCCGGACCGATCAACCCCAGAACGTGGGAGTCGGTCGACCAGACGCGGTCGGGCGAGTCGAATAGCGGGGCAATCTGCTCCTCGCGTCGCCAAGCAACCGCGAGATAGCGGCTGGCATGCTGCCAAGCCATCAACGGGAAAGTCACTTTATGATTCGCGGGTGTACGACGCAGAGCCGCCGCGCCCTCGATATCGGCTTCCGAACTACTCGGCTCATCCTCCAAATACTCGACGCCCGCCAGCAACGCCTGCGATTTCCGCTTGCCGTCGGCGCCTAATCCGGCGAGCAAGATAAGCGATGGTAGGAAGACGACTTGCCGCGTCTGATCGACCGTCACTTGCGTTTCAATTTGGAATCCGCCCCGTGGATGAGGCGAGAAGACGCGTCGAAAACGCCATTGGCCGCCGTGAGCGTCGAGGCATTCCGCCACTACGGTTAGCTCGTCGCCCGTACGTTGAACGATAATGTTGGGGGACGAAATCAACTTCTGCGAACTCGCTGGCGAAGCGTGCAGCGGTAGCCAATGAATCTGACCCGCCAGCCAATAGCCGACTTGCAGCTGATTGTGCCCGACGGCAAGCAACTGGTTCTGGCAGGAAAGAGAGAAGTCGTTCCAGCGGCGCGAGGCATGACGCAGTTCCATTTCTCCGGCAGTCATGCGCTCGTCGGATTCCGCGGCGACGAACGGCGTGGGACTCGGCGCCACCGGGATCTTGGATTGCACGGGTCGTCCGATCGACAACGCGGAAATCACGCATTCTCCCTGTTGGCCGGGCGGATCGAATCGTAGGCGATACCGCGGACCCAGCGGCGGCAGGGGGACCGCGACCTCGTGCCACACTCGCGCGGGAACTGGGAAACGTACCGACTTGTCTTCCGTCGTTGCTCGGTCGAAATAAAAGACTTGCGCCGTGCCGCCCGTGGATGAATTCAAACGCATCCTCAACAGCAGTGGTTCGCCGCTGGGAAAGTCGGCCGCTGGTCCAAAGACATAAGGGTCCGGCCCCGAGATGCGAATGCGCATTCCTTCGGCCGTGGAATCTATCGACTCGACGTCATGCAGGGCCCGCCACTGGTTAACCGACTCGCGATTGCGCGGCGAGTAATCCACCAGGGAATCGCCGGTCGGCGGCGACCGCGGCGGCGATCTCTCGCTCTGATTTCCGTCCGCTGGCGACGCGGCTGGTTGCTGTGCGAGAGCCCAGCCTGCAAACACGGTCAGGACCAGCCAGACCACCAACTCGCTGGCCAGGGCTTTGATAGGCCAGCGTAAACTCCGTCCCGCAACGAACCGGCCCGTCGCCCCATTGATTCTCCCGTCCATGCACTCCACTCGCGTCACCCCTGACTTTCGCCGTCGGTCGATGGAAAAGACCTGCGGCGTCCGCGCTTTGTCAAAGCCGCGCCAAAACTCGGCTCGAAATCGGCAGGTCAAACAGAGCGGAGTGTAACCGATTCGGCGAACGTGGGGACGGGGTGGCGGCGAGCAGCCTTGGCGGCCGCTCGCCGACCACGCCCAGGTTCGTTTTCACGATCTGTGGATTCGGACGCCATCGCGACGTCGCGTTCCCCGACTGCGTCCTCGCTTGCCGAACGATGGATGGAAACGAGTTTCGTGCGGCCTGTTGCGGCGCTACCTCGACCAGAAACGATGCCGGTATCCAGGTTGGAGTCGCCCGTCACATCGTCTGCGATCTGATCCAGGTCAGAGTCCATGGCCAGAAGGCTGGCGGAGAGCGAAGCGGCAGCGGCCGAGCGGCCGTGCAGGTCCGCATAGACTTGAGCGAACGACCGCTCCCGCTCGAAGGCCGTCAGGTTACCACCCAATTCGTTGGCCATGATTGCGGATAACCCGCAGACGCAGGGGCCGCTGCAGCCGCAACCGCTGGTCGAGTGCTCATGGTCGAACGTCGCCAGCTTCGCGACTCGCGAGGGATTGGTCGCATCGACCAGGTAGTACGTTTCAACCGCCGGGGGAAGCTCGCCCGAATCTTGCCCATCAGCGCTCGGCCTCTCGAAGTACCACATCGGGTCAGCGACCGCGATGAGGACCTCCGCCGCAGGGGTGCCAAGCACAGTGCGCAAGTCCGGCGCGAGCGTTCCCGCGGCGGTTACACCGTCATCGTTCAGAATCGTGCCATCCGCCGTCGCGACCCCCAGCGTGGCATTCGTGGGAAGTTGCAGAGTCACGCGGAAGGTCTCGTTGCTCTCCTTCACCGCATCCGCGGCGACATTCACGTTGATCGTCGCCGTGGTCTGTCCTGCCGCGAATTTCACGTTTACAAAGGATAGGGCCCCGCCTTGAAAGTCGAGGAAATTGGCGGCTGCTGTACCTACGCCCGCCACCGAGTAATAGACGTTGGCCGTTTTGCTGGCATCGCCCGTGCGAGTGATCGTGAAGGTGAACGGCGTGGGAGTGGAACCGGTTCCTTCGCTACGGCTAGCACTTGTGGCGGCAATATTGAACTTGGGAGCGACAGGCGCCGAGTCGTCGTTCAGAATCGTCCCTTGCGCCGCGGCTTGCGTGATGCGCGTGAATCCCGAGGGTTGGCTGAGCGTCACTTGAAACGTCTCGTCGCTCTCGACCGTCGTGTCGCCACGGACCGGAACCACGATCTGTTTACTCGTTTCGTTCGGTTGGAAGGTCATCGTTCCCGAGGGGAATACGCCGTTCAGGAAGTCGGCGGCAGCGGCGGGCGCGGCGCCGACCCCCGCGACTCTCCAGTTGACGCTCGACGTGCCGCTGGTGTTTCCGCTACGTTCGATGGTAAACGTCAGGTTCGTGGCGCCAGTCGCCCCTTCGGCGCGACTCGCGTCGGTCGCGACGATCGATAGAGCGTCGACGTCTCCCGCCACGAACGAGCCCGCGACCGTATAGGCGCCCAAGCTCCCATAGTCGCTGTATCCGCTAGGAGGATTGGCTTGCGGCGTTCCTACCCCGGCGCCATCGACTCGCAAATAGTAGGTGCCCGCGGCCAGCGTCACGCTCAGGCTGGCGGCGAGCGATGACGCCGAGTCGGCGGTGGCCTGAACGACGCCGTTGGCGTCCAGAATCTCGGCCTTGACGTCGAGATTGGCGCCAAGGGAGGCGGGGGTGACGTCGAGCGTGACGAGTCCCGCAGCAGTGGAAAATCGAAACAGATCGACGTCGTTGGTGCGGCTGATCAGGCCGGCGGCCGACAAACTCGTGCCGCTCGTCGCCATGGCCGTCGCCGTCGCCAACGTATCGCCATGATCGTCGGCCTTATACCCAAAGCCGTTGTATGACGTGATGACCTTCAGGTCGTCGGGGCCTTTGTTGTAGTTGGCCGAGGCGCCGACGTTGGTGGCGCCGGTGTAGCCGCCAGCGTCCCATTGAGTCACATTGGTGTAGTAGCCGACGCCCATGATGGGCGCCCAGGAGGTCGTCCCCGAGCCATGCCCCTGATAGTACGACGTGCCGGTCGCGCCATCGTGAGCTAAGCCCAAGGCGTGCCCCACTTCGTGACTGATCGCTTCCGCCAGCGCCTTGTCCCCCGTCGTGAAGACGAACGCCGGCGTGTCGCTATTCCAATTGAAGCTGTCGATGAAGGCGATGCCGCCGCAACCGCAATTGAACGCCGTATCCTTGGAAATGACGACTCGGACGCCCCACTTCGTATCGGTGGAGCCGCTGCGAATCAGGTCGCCTGAATTGGTCGGCGCAACCGTCGTGACATTGACTTGAAACGGCGCAAAGTCCTCCGCGACTCGCTGCCAAGCCTTGCGGATCGCGTCGAGTTCCGTGGTGCTGAAGTCGAGAGCGTTCGAATCACTGCTGTAGGCAGGCGAGGAGATGACTGGCTTGTTGTACGCCGAATTCCAGGAGGTCGACATCGTCGTGTGACCGTCGAAGTCCAGGTAGATCGTATGGTTAGCGCCCGGCAGACTGCTCAAGGCAGGTACGGTCAGGGCCAGGCAGAGGCGAGGCTCCAGCTGTTCCAATTGCGGGCGGAGTCGCGAACTTTGCACGCGGGCAGTCGTCGACCTGCTTGCAGCCAATCTTCCGAGCTCCGTCGCGGTGCGGCGTAGCCGAAGGCCTGATGCAAGGTGCTTGCGATTGACGCGATCCACGGCCCGATCTCCCCGCTGCTGGCCCGGTTCGTTAGCTCGTCGTTGTCAGCGGCGCCGTGGCGAATTCCAACTTTGCGAGTGACAACGAGGAAGTGCATTCCTTCGCCTGTAACGATAGCACAGGATGGGGCGGACGCGACCGGTTTTTCTGAATAGATGTTCAGAAAGGGGCGAAGGGCAGCACGGGGCATGGCAAGCGGTCGGGGCCCACGAGTCCTGGTGGGCGAGAGGACCGCAGTTGATTCGAAGGGGTGGAGACTTGCCCTGATAGGATTCGTCTCGGGCGAATCAACCGCCGTCTTTCTAGGTTCCAACCGCTTGCCATGCCATCGTGTCGCTCCGAGCTGGCGGCGAAAGGGGGAGTGCCGCTCAACTCGACGTCGTTGGCCCGCTGGGAGGAAGGCGAACGACGTGGATCTTTCAATGTCTCAGGTGAACTTGTAATTCCTCGCTCGTACTCGCTTTAGTGGAAGAACAGTTGGAAGAAACTCGCCTTCACCAACATCTCGCCGCACACGCCGTTCACCAAGTGCGTGCACAGCACCAAAGCCAGCGAGCCACCCGCGAAAATCGACAAGGTTCGGAGCAGCCCACGTGCCTCTTCGACGCTGATCAGTTGAGCGGTCGCGGTCGAGTGATTGGTGGTGGTGTCCATGGCTGTCTGCTTTCCTGTTCGTGGGGCGTGTTTCGTCCTGACTGACTGCCCTCGTCTTGTCGGGCACATCCTCAGTCAAGCAATCTCGTCCGGGGATGCTTCACTCTTAAAGCAAGGCGTGTGCCAATTCCCGTGAGCCGCTGGCGAGCAGGTTGTAACAATTGTAGCGGTCATAGTTTATGAAGGTCTGTGCAGTGTGCGTCGATGAATGGCGGCACGCGAAGGTGTCTTTCGGCATCACATGTTGCCGCAACATGATGCCTTTTGTCGCAACGGGTGTAGCCCGCTCACTTCGTGAGCGGTCAGACGCTTGGCGTGCAAGCGCCCACCGCCGTCATCGAGGTCGCGTGGTGGGCGGGGTTGCTGCTTGAAAGTCGACGCTCTACCGATCGGATCGACGGACTAGAAGTCCGTCGTACGATGGTAGCCCGCTCACTTCGTGAGCGGTTAGCCGCTTGGCGTGCAAACGCCCACCGCCGTCAGCGAGGTCGCGTGGTGGGCGGGGTTGCTGCTTGGAAGTCGACGCTCTACCGACCGGATCGACGGACTAGAAGTCCGTCGCAAAGTGGTACCCTCGAGAAAAGCCCAAAGAAAGAGTGGGCGGTGAGGGATTCGAACCCCCGGCCTCCACCTTGTAAGGGTGGCACTCTAACCGCTGAGTTAACCGCCCGACTTCACAGTCGATGCCGAATCGTACGGGCGCGACGTCGTAGTGTCAACGACCGAGTGTCACCGTTGACTGATCCTCGATAGAATGTCGACCGAACTCTTTCCTTCGGAGAACGGGCCCTTGTCAGTTTCGATCTTTATCTTGCTCGCACTGCACCTGCTGTGCGTCAATCTCGCCTCCGTTTCCCCCCTCGTCGGCGTCTGGCTCGAATGGATGGACGCTCGCGGAAACGCTGCCGCTCGCCGCCTCGCGCCCCTGCTGGCCTGGCATGGAGTCATATCGCTGGTCATCGGCGTTTGCCTCGGCGCCTCGATGGGGTGGCTGCTGTGGAATGATCGCTATCGTGAAGCCGTCTTGCAGCTTGGTTCGAGGTTGCACAATGGTGGGGCGGAGTTGGTTTTTTCGTTGGCGCTCATGATCTGGCACGCCTGGTGGTGCTCCCGCCCCAACTCGCCTTCCCGCCGAGGCCGGTGGGGGCGAGCAACGCTGGCGATGCTGGCTGGGACCAATTTGGTCTACCATTTTCCCGTGCTGATGGTCATTCTGGCTCGGCTGGCGACGGGTGAAGATCCCACGACCGATGTGCTCAATTCGGCCGCCTTCCGTCAGCGGTTGATCGACCCCACCGTGCTTGCTCGCTGCGTACACTTTTGGCTCGCCTCGGTGGCTGTCACCGGCGTCTGGCTGCTGGCCATCAGTTGGCGCTGGCAAGGGCGGCTCGCCGACGACCAGTCCGAGGGGCCCAATCGGCTTGCCGAGGCTCACCATGTGGCTCGCTGGGGTGCGCGACTTGCCTTGATTCCTACATTGCTGCAAATTCCCTCGGGCATCTGGTTGCTCAGCACCGTCTCGCCGCTGGCTCAATCAAGGCTTCTGGGCGGAGATCTGACCGCGACGCTCGCGTTTGGCGGGTCCGTCCTGATGGCCCTCGGTTTCATGCATCGACTGGCCGCCATTGGCATGGGCGAGACCTCTCGTCCTCAGTTAGCTCAAGCCATCGGGCTGCTCGTCGCCATCGTTACGCTGATGACCTACGTGCTCCGCTTCCTCGAAAACTCCACTTCAGGATTGGCAACATGACTGCGCCGCGGAAAATCGAATTGCGACATGAATCGGGTGCTGCCGCCGCCGTCCTGGCAGGCTTTGGTTTCAACTGTTACGACTGGAACGTTCCCATACGCGGCCAACGAGTGCAGGCGTTGTGGCAGCATCCCGACTTTGCCCTGGGAAATCAGCGGCCCAGCGGGAGCGGCATTCCCCTGCTCTTCCCCTTTCCCGGCCGAATCGCGGGCGGTGTCTATTCGTGGGCTGGCAAGAACTACGAACTACCCGCCAACGATGGTCGAGGGAACGCGATTCATGGGTTCGTCCATAATCGGCCCTGGCGAGTGCTCGCCCAAAACGAGACGTCGGTGACCGGCGAGTTCCACGCTGCGATCGATGCGCCCGAGGTGCTCGAACTGTGGCCCACCGATTTTCGGATCAAGACCACTGTCTCCCTCGGACCCAATGACCTGGCGCTCGATGTCCAAATCGACAACCCCAGTGATCGCCCGCTCCCCTGCGGCTTTGGCGCTCACCCCTACTATCGAGTCCCTCTGGGAGGCTCGGCTGCGTCCGAGGTCTTGGTGGCTCTGCCCGTGCGAGCTCGATGGGAACTGGTGGAACTGTTGCCAACTGGACGTCGCCTAACGGTCGATGACGAACCATTACGGTGCGGCACGCCGTTCGGACCATTGCAGTTCGATGATGCGTTTACCGACCTGATCTTCGCGGACGATTGGACGACCGCAACACTGCACGACCCTGGAAGCGGAGTCCGTTTGGTGGCTTCCTACGATCGAGCTTTTCGCGAGTGCGTTGTCTACACGCCTCCCCATCGCGAAGCCATTTGTATCGAACCGCTGACGTGCGTACCGGGCGCCATCACGCTGCAAGCACAAGGACTCGACGCCGGCCTGAAGGTGCTCGAGCCCGGCGAGTCGCTAACGGCTCGCATGCGGCTCAAGCTGATGGATTGATAAAGCGTGCAGGTTTTCAACGAGGTGGGGCAGGTTTGCAACCGGCCCCGGCCAGGGTTGAGCCGAGAAGGGGCAGGTTGCAAACCTGCCCCACGTACGCAAAAACCTCGTGCAAAACGCTAGTTGCCTTCTTCCGGCGTGCCGGGCGCCTTGCCTGCCTTGATGCGTTCGCCGAACGTCTCGCCACCCTTGGACTTAGCGGCTTCTACCTTGGTAAAGGCTGCTTCAAACTCCGCCTTCACCTTCTCAGGCTCGGCCTTGACTCGCTCGTCCTTGTAGTTGTCCTTCTTCAACAACTCGCCGAGCGCCTTGCCGTAGTCGTTCTTGTTCTTCTTTGATTTGCCGTAATGGCACAAATTGCACTTCTGCTCATCCGTGACGCTCTTCAGCGCCGGATACTTTTCTTCGAACTGCTTCTTGAAGACGGGCGTAGCATGCGACGACGACGTCGACATCGCCACCAAGACCGCGGCAAACATGCTCGCTACGAGAACCAGACCTAGTTTTTTCATCCGAAAATCTCCTCTCAATAGAAACTCATCGCAAGCCTCATCGTCGCGGCGCGGGTGGGGGTCCCCCAAGGCGGGGCGACAAGCAACCGGCGATCGAGGCCTCTGGCGGGAATAGGAACCTCATCGAGTAGAACTCGACAGGTATTTTCTGTCAAGTTTACCCAGTCACGCTCCCGAGCCAGTCGCTCTCCCTAGGCATTCAAGCTCGTGGATCGATCGCATCCCGTAGCCCGTCGCCGAGCAAATTGAATCCCAGGATCGAAAGCGAGATCGCGGCGCCCGGCCCAAGCGCCGGCCACACGCTGCGCCCCAGAAAGTCCTTGGCTTGAGCCAGCATCGATCCCCATTCCGGCTCGGTCGGATCGCCGCCCACGCCCAGAAAAGAAAGTCCCGCAACTTCCAAGATGGCGCTGCCAAGTCCCAGGGTGGCGAGCACTACGACGGGGCTGACAAGCCCCGGCAACACCACTCGCAGCAAAATATGCCAACTCGATCCCCCCAGAGCACGGCTGGCTTGCACGTAATCGAGTGATCTGAGCCCGAGCACGGTGGCGCGCACCTGTCTCGCGAATGTAGGAACGTTGATCAGGCCAACTGACACAATGACGGCGAGCCAACCGCGCGCGGCCGCGGTCGCGATCAGCAAAGCCAACAAGATGCTGGGAAACGCCAACGCCACATCGATCGCTCGCATCAGAGCCGCATCGACTCGCCCCCCCGCATATCCGGCCACCGCGCCGATCGGCGCACCGATCGCGACCGCCAGCACGATCGAGATGGCGCCGGCGAACAGCGACAGTCGAGTGCCATAAATTACTCGCGACAGCACGTCATGTCGGTTCGAATCAGTTCCCAGCCAATGCTGACTCGACGGACTCGTGAAAGGCTCGAATGGTTCGCTGCGACCATGCGGCGCGATTCGGCCGGCCCCGACGGCGAGCACCACGAAGCAACTCACAATCAACAAGCCCGCAAGCGCCGATCGATTGCGGAAGAATCGTCGAGCGGCTCGGCGCGTGTTGTCTGGACCAGTCTCACGACGCATGACGTAAGCGGGGCTCCAACCATAAATAGAGAATGTCTAGCAAGAAATTGAGCACGACGAAAAGGGTCGCGACCACGATACCGCCTGCCTGTACCACGACATAGTCGTTCACCAACAAGGCGTCGACGATGTACTTGCCCAACCCCGGCCAGTCAAACACGGTCTCGGTAAGCACGGCGCCCGAAAGCAACATGCCTGTCTGCAGTCCCACAATGTTGGCGATGGGGACCGACGCGTTGGGAAAGGCGTGCCGCCACACTTGCCTCGCAAAACTCGCTCCCTTCGCTCGCGCCGTCCGCACATAGTCGCTTGACAATACATCCAACATGCTGGCCCGCGTGATGCGTGCGATGAGCGCCATCGGGATCGAACTCAACGCCAACGCAGGCAGGCAAATGTGCTTGACGGCGACCAGCCACAGGTCGAAACGTCCCCGCAACAAGGTGTCGACGAGATACAGACCGGTGATCGGTTCGAAGTCGAGCACCCAGTGGGGCAGACGAAAACCGGGAGGCATTCCCGGAAAAGCGGCCCGCAACAAAATGCCCAGAAAAAAGACCGGAATGCTGACCCCCAACAAGCTGCCGGTCATGCATAGATAGTCGACCCAGCCATTACGCCAGACCGCCGCCGCGACGCCCGCTAACAACCCCAGGGGAACCGCCAATAGCAATGCGGCGAGCGACAACTCAATCGTGGCGGGTATTCGATGACGCAGCTCCTCGCCGACATTCTCATTGTTTCTCGCAAGCGACTCGCCCAAACTGCCGGTCGTCGCGACTTGCCGAAAGAACTCGATCAATTGAGTCGCAACGGGTCGGTCCCAGCCCTGCTCGACCCGAATCCGTTCCACCTGCGCTGGATCGACATGCTGACCAAACCGCGAAAGTACGGGATTGCCTGGCAGCATGCGCACGGCAATGAAAATCAAAGAGACGGCGACCAGCAACGTCGCCGCTGATTGCAAAAATCGTCGCAAGACAAACGCGATCACGGTCCTTGCTCCAACCTCGCCCACCGCAAGCGGACCAGCGAACCGGGATGGAGCGTGTAGTTTTTCACGGTGTCGCGCAGCGCGAGTCGAATCTCCGAGTGGACCAGCGGCACGACCGGGACGTCCCGCAGAATAATCTCTTGAGCCTCGCGGTACATCGCCAGACGTTTGTCGGCGTCGAGCTGCCTTTGGGCGCCCACTAATAACTCATGGATGCGGTCGCTACGGTAGCGACTCAAGTTATTCCCATGTTCGCTGATGTTGTCTTGGTCGAGCAGCGAGTAGAGGAAATTGTCGGGGTCGCTGTTATCGGTCGACCAACCAGCCAGTCCAAGTTCGTGACGGCCTGCCATCAGGTGTTCAAAGTGCTGCGAAATCGGCTTCGGATCGACGGTCAATTCAATCCCGATATGAGCGAGCGAATCCTTGATGAACGAGGCGGTCTGCAGCGGTTGCTGCATGTAAGGACGAGGCTGACTCATGACCGACAGCCGTAGTTTCAAGGGCAGAGTGAGCCCATGCTCGGAGGCCGCTTCCGCCAGCAGCGTCTTCGCCTTGTCTCGATCATAGGGACGATCCGCCAAATCGTGATGATGGCCCCACATGTCGGGCGGAACCATGTTGACCGCGGGTCGAGCATGACCGCCGTAAACCACGCGAACCAACTCGCGTTTGTCGATCGCCATGCCGATCGCTTCACGCACTTTCAAATGATTCAGGGGCGGCTTTTCCATCTGCAACGTCAGGTAGCCGACGTTCAAGCCGACCGTTTCCTGGATCGCAATCCCCGGCTGACCCACCAGCGCGTCCAATTCCGTCGGCGGGAGATCCTCGGCGATATGCACGCCCGATTGTTTCAGCTGTTGCAGGCGAGTCACGCTGTCGGCAATCGGCACAAAGATCGCCCGCGACACGTGAGGCGCACCATCCCAGTAGTCGGGGAAGGCGTCCAGCACAATCTGTTGGTCGCGACGCCAACGCGAGAACTTGAAAGGCCCCGTGCCGACAGGTTCGGTCGCGAAGCGCTTGCCGAGTTGTTTCACCGCGGTGGGACTCACGATGCTGGCCGGAAACATCGCCAGATTATTCAGAAACACCGCGCTGGGTTGCTTCAGCCGAAAGACCACGGTCGTCGCTTCAACCGCTTCGACCCCGGCGATTTCCTTGAAGTTCGGCTGGTACGGCCGTGATGGCTCGTACACATGCGGATGCGTGTCCGCGATCAAGCGTTCAATACTGAAGACGACCGCTTGCGCGTCGCAAGTCGTGCCGTCATGGAACTTGACCCCTGGCCGCAGATGAAATGTCCATGACAGCCCATCGTCGCTATGTTCCCAGCGTTCGGCGAGCGACGGGACCAAATCCAGCGACTTCTCGTCGTAGGTGACCAGCGTGTCGAAGACATTGACGATGACCTTCACCGCCTCGCCAATATCCGTATTGATGGGATCGAGCGTGTTGGCGTCGCCGCCACGGCCGTAGATCAGCGTATTGCCTTGACTCGCCGCGCCAGAACCACCAGGCCCCGGCGCCGTTGTCGACCCACCGCAACCGGCGAGCGTCAACAGCAAGACCATGATCGACAACAATCCGCTGATTCCGAAACACGCTCGCATCGCAATTCCCATCATTGAAACTCGTCGCTCGCCCGCACCGATCAGCCGCCCGCGGCGTCGGCTTTAGCCTTGGCCTCTTGGGCCGCGGACAATGCGGGATTCGGGGTCGCGTCCCCCTGCTCCAATCCCATGACCCAACGGAAGCCGCCCAATAGCGAAGCACGATAGGTCGGGTTCTCCCACACGGCCTCGTTATGTCCCAAACTCATATGCATCACTCGACCTTCGCCGTAATTCTTGACCCACAGAATCGGCACATGATACGGCTTCTTCAGCTTGGTCTTCGCCATATTCAAGCTCATCAGCACTCGAACCTTTTCCGGCTGCCAATTCTTGAACTGATAGATTTCGTCCTTGATCGTGAATTCCTCGCCCCAGGGCTTGCTGGCCGGATGCGTTGTATCGTGAACGGTGATGGTCACCGTGTCGCCCGCGTTCCAGGGATGGCCGTTGAACGTGCCGCCGATCATGTCCCAGTACGGTTGGTACTTGTGGAACGTGTCGGCCGCCGAATGAGCGCCAATGAAGCCGTGGCCCTTCTGGGGAAGCCACTCCTTGAAGAAGTACTCGAGATCCGCCGGCTCAATCGGCAGCTCGCCTGTCGTGTAGAAGAAGACGATGTCGTAGTTCTGCAGATTGGCTTTCGTGAAGTCCTTCTTCACATCCTGAGTGCAATCGACGCGAAACAGATTGCTCGAAACGCCAATCTCCGTCACTGCTCGCTCCGCCGGCGCCAGCATGCCATCTTTGCGAGTCACCGAGCCATGCCGGAAACCGGCGCTTTGAGTGACCATGAGGACGCGAGTCGGCTTGGCAGCCTCTTGCGCCGCGACTCCACTTGCCCAGCCGCACATCAACAGCAGCCACAGCCAACACAATTTCCCACTCTTCATGAATCGACTTCCTCAAGTTGAAGGGACGATAGATTTGCCGGCGCCATCCAACACCCACGATGCTTGTCCAACGACAAACTCGCAGCCTGGCCAGCATCTCTGGCGACGCAACACTCACGACTAAGATTCTACGGCGAGGCGACGCGAAGCCACAGTGGCCGAGAAACCTGATCTCCATCGACTTTCGCCACCGCGTGAAAACGCCTGTCCGTTCCCGGCACCCACGATTCACTCGAGAGAAAGAGAATGCGTTCGGATTGACCTTCTGGGAGGAGAACGCCGTTGAGTCCAATGTCGTCGACGATCACTCCGTGCGGCAAATTCTCGATCTCAAATTGCACTCGATCCGTGAAGCCATTGCGCTCGATTCGCAGGCGACACGTAGCGCGTCGCCCTGGAACGATTGTGACCAAAGGCGAACCATCCGGGCCGACGCCAACAGGGGCGGACGGATCGAGTTCCAGGTGGACGACGACCTTCGGTCGCGGCGCCGACTTCAACGTCCCGAAGTCGTTGACCTCTCGAGTCACTCGCTGGCCAGCGATTTCCGCCGAGGCGGTAACCTTGATTCCCGTGACGCCTCCCTCAGCCAACGGAGGCGCGTCGGGATCGGAATAGATGACTCCGCGAGCTTCATACAAACCGGCTTGAATCACCAAGGGGGTCGAGGCCCGATACCCTGGCGGCAAACCCGAGACGTCGACCTCGATCGGACCCATGAACTGATCGATCCGCTCGGCCTTGACCAAAAACGCCTTGCCGCTCCCCGCCGCAATCGTGGGATTGACGCCAGTCAATGAAACTTGGAACGAAGGCTCGGGACGACGTACGACTAACTGATAGCTGTACTTCTCACCGCCAAATCCTCGTACATCCGCAACTCGGATTAAGTACTCGCCATCCGCGGGGGCGACAAAAGTCAATCGCGAATCCTTCCCCAACTTGCGTTGGCTCTCGTCATCGTTCTCGTACGGCAACGTAAAGACTGGCAGCCCATTGTTGGGTAGTTGAGCGTCCAGCGGATAGGGAACGACGACATAGGCGGGCGCTCCCAAAGCGTGCGTGCGCGACGTCGTGTCGAAGAACGCGAAACGGCTCCCCGACTCAGGATAGAACTGTGAATCGGCATCGGGGCCGCGTCGCTGCTGGAAGTGCTTGATCACCTCGCCATTCAAATAAACATACTCGTTTAACAACATCTCTTCCCAGTTCTTCAGGCGAACTCCACGTTGGGAAGAATCCATGCTACGAAACTCGATTTCCGAGTCCCGTACGGCACGCAACAGAAGACGCGGGACAAGTTTGCCCGCGGCATCGAGAATCTGAATCTTGGAATCGAGCGGCGAACCTGTCTGCGCCGCCCGAGTCTCCACGATCCAATGTTCCCCCTGTTTAGCGCTAAAGCGATACAGGTCGACATCCTCGGGCGGGGATAACGAGTTGGCGGTGGACGACGTATCTGCCCCGTTGTTCGCCATCTTTGAAATGGCTTGAATGCGGCCTTCAGCGATTCCTGGGACGACCAACGGAGTGGCTTGTGAAGGCCCATCGTTCGGCTCGGCCTCGGTGACTTTTGGCAAGGCGTCGAGTTTTGGTTGCGGACCGTAACTCACCGTGGGTGGAGTTTCCGCCAATGGGGTCCATTGCCGTTCGTCGACAGCCGGGCCCGCCGGATAATCCAACGCCTGAACCACGCCATCAATACGAGCAACATAGGCCCGCGGGCTGGTGGGATGGAGGGCGAGTCCCACCGGCCAATCGGCCTGACTCGGTAGAGTGCCGCGCAATGTCATGGTATCGACGTTCCAGACCTTTACCAAGCGATCCTCGGAGGTCGAAACAAGCGTCCGCCCGTCGGCGCTAAACGCGAGTCGCAAGATGGGTAGCTCGTGCGCGAACTGCGAGAACCGCAGGGGATTCGTTCCTTCGCGAGCTTCCTCACTCACTCGCCACAGCCGAATCCGATTGTCCACGCCGCCCGCCGCCACGTGTCGACCATCTGGCGAGAACGCTAGTGTATAAAGCTCTTGAAGCGGTTCCTTCAGCGTGTCGAGTCGTGCGCCGGTGGCGACGTCCCAGAGCTTAACCGTGCGATCACCGCTGGCGCTGGCTAACACCTTGCCGTCGGGACGAAAGGCAACTTCGAACACCGGTCCGTTGTGACCTTCCAGGGTCTTGAGTTCACGACCGTCGCTCAATCGCCAGAGTTTGATCTTCTGGTCGTAGCCGCCGGTGGCCAGCATCTGACCATCGGGACTGAACGCTACCGACAGCAGACTGTCGCGATGCCCGCGCAGAGTCTGTTGCAATTTCCGATCCACCACTTTCCAGAGTCGAACTTCGCCGTAGAGATTGGGTTCGCCCGCCGCCGCGGCCAACCACTGACCGTCTCGGGAAAACGCCACCGAATTCACGCTGCCGCGATGGCCCGTCAGTTTGCCGATGACATTCAGGTCGCTCGTGCTCCGCAACTCCACGACGCCATGGCGAGCGATGGAGACGATTTGTCCATCGGGCGACACGGCGACGGCATGCGCCGCGTCCCTCAGCGGTACTCGCAGAGCAATCTGAGGGACCGGAAAGTCGGCCGGATCAGCGGCTTGCCCCGTTGGTCCGGGAGCGCCCGCGGAGATCCAGTCGACCAACGTCTTCAGCTCGACCGCCGTCGGCGGCTCGCTCCCTTTCGGCGGCATGCGCGGTTCTGCTTTTCCCGAAATCAAACGAACCAGGCGGCTCTGTTCGCCATTGCCAGCCGTCAACACGGCGCCGTGGTCGCCGCCTTTGAGTAACGTCTCGTACGACGAAACCGACCATCCTCCCTCGCGATCATCGTCGTTATGGCACGCCGCACAGTACTTGCGCAGAATTGGCTCGACCTGCTTGCGGTAATCAATGCGGTCTGGGGCTTGAGCAAAGCCTGGGGCTTGCGCCAACAGCGTGAGCGGCAAGGCGAGGAACAGGCACGCGACTCGCCACGCTATCGCCTGGAATGTGAGGAGCGGCTGGGTAGTGCGATTGTCTTCCACAAGGACATCTCGTGAGTCGGTAGGCGTCATCGTCGTCCATTAGTGATTGAACAAGAACTCGCGGCTCGTCAACACGCTCCAAACCAGATCTTCCAACGCCGCTCGGCGGT
Source organism: Pirellulales bacterium (assembly GCA_046349915.1). GTDB lineage: Bacteria > Planctomycetota > Planctomycetia > Pirellulales > Pirellulaceae > CAIXSC01. The sequence continues at coordinate 128,051 of JAXMBL010000008.1, forward strand.
CGTCAGGCGCGGCCCCGCGCAAGATCGATTCCACTTGGGACAACTCGCGTGGCGTGGGATGTCTTGAGAGTGCCAGCAAATACAGCTCATCCGTGAGCTCCGCATCCGAACGGCCCGAGGACAGCCATTGTTCCACGCGATTACCGGCCGCTCGTAGCTTGCCGTTCAGAGTTTCGCCGTTGGCCAAATGCAGCACCTGCGTCATGCTTGGTTCATCGCTTCGCTCGCATTCACAAGTGATGATGCGCTCGGGACGGCCGAAGGTGCGCAAAAAGTACGAATCCACGCTAGCGTCGGGCAATTGCAGCGCTCGTGTCCCCTTGGGATAGGGCTTATTGTCGGGCTTCTTGAATTCGGAGGGCATGCCGGTCACCTGAGACATGGCGTCCAAGAGGACCTCTGCCTTCAGTCGCCGCGGATAGGAGCGCGAATAAAATCGCTCGTCGGCTGCGTTTTCCGACAGGGGCCGACTGCTGCGCTGATAGGTCGCCGACTTGAGCACCAGACGCTTCAACTGCTTCAAGTCGTACTTCTGTTCCACCAAAAAAGCCGCGGTCGCCGACAGCAACTCGTCGTTGCTCGCCGGGTTCGTCAGCCGCATGTCGTCGACCTTTTCGACTAAGCCAACTCCCAAAAAGTGAGCCCAAATACGATTCGCGATGGTGCGAGTGAAGTAAGGGTTCTGCGGCGACGTCAGCCACCGTGCGAGATAGATCCGGCGATCGGCCGTGTCCAGAAAGTCGACCGGCGGTGCATCGAGCGGCCGCGGGGGCTGAGGTTTTCCCTTGCCCGGCTGAATCAACTCGCCCTGTGCATCGGAAAACACCACCCGCAACCCATCGCCGTTGCGAAAGTCGCCGCCCCAACCCTTGCTTCGGACTCGCGAGAAGAGATTGGCCATGCCGTAGTACTGGTCATTGGTCCATTTCTCGAGCGGATGATTGTGACACTTGGCGCAATTCAGGGAGAGTCCCAAGAAGGCCTGCGCCGTGGTCTCCGACATATCTTCCGGATCTTGATGCAGCGCGAAGAAATTGGTCGCGCCATTCTCGTGCGTACTGCCCGACGCGGTCAGCAACTCCCGCACGAATTCATCCCACGGCTGATTCGCAGCCACTCGCTCTCGAATCCACTGCGAATACGTTTCGACCGCCTTGGGGCGCAATCGATCGCCGCTCACCAGCAGCAAGTCGGACCATTTGTAGGTCCAGTAATCGACATACTCGGGGCGAGCCAGCAGTTGATCAATCAGCCGATCTCGCTTCTCGGGCGATTCGTCTTGTAGGAACTCGCGAGCCTCGTCGGCCGTGGGAAGGACGCCGATCGTATCCAAGAAGACTCGACGCAAGAATGTGGCGTCGTCCGCGAGTGGAGACGGAGGGATGTTGAGGCTTTCCAGCTTCGCGACGACCAAGTCGTCGATGAAGTTGCAACGTTCGGCTTTTGCAAACACTTCGGCGGGCGTGGCATGCGAATACGGAACGCTCAGGTAAGACATGGTGTTGGCGTTCAGATACCAAACCAAGATCGCTCCCTCGCCCGCGCCGGTCACCGTGACCTCGCCCCGTTCGCCCACAGTAGCCACCGAACTATGGACCGAGGTGTACTTCGCCCAACGCGTTACATCCTCGATCTGGCCGTTGGAGAAATGGGCGAGCACCACCAATTGTTGCTGACCGCCCACCACTTGTCGCGAATGAGAAGGGAAGACTTCGAGGCGTTCGATTTGTGGATCATCAGCCCGTGGCGGCGGCGTACCCTGGGCGATCCACTCGGCCAGCACCCGGTACTCGAGCGACCCTGGTTCAAAACGCACGCCTCCCTTGTGAGGAATCACGCCCGTCGCTTTGGTCAGCAGCAAGCTGCGACCCGGGTCGCTGGGCACGATGCGACGCCCGTTGGCTTGGCGCGTGAGGTACGAGTAATCCGAGTCGGGGTCGTAACCGAACAGGTTCAAGCGAAAACCATTCTTGCCCGCTCGAGCTCCGTGACATGCGCCGCCATTGCACCCCGATTTCGACAGCACCGACTCGACGTGATTGCGAAAGCTCCAAGCAAATGGCATCGTCTGACCCGAAACCTTCACGTCGACCGTTGCGGTTCCCACGGGCGTTCGCACCGTCAGGCGAGCCGAACCGTCCGCGACTGGGATCGCGACTCCCTCCTCCACGCGAACGATCTCGGGATTGCTTGAAGTCCAAACAACCTCCTTTCGCGCCTCGGTCAATAATCGCTCTCCTTCGCGCTGTTGCACGATCAGTCGTTGCCGAGCTTCCGTGGTGGAAAGCTGAACAGTGGGAGGCAACACAACGACATCGCCGCTCGCCGGCAAAGCGACGCCAAGCAAGGTAAGTGCGGCGAGACCGAAGCGAGCGAGCGATGAAAGCGGGGCAATTCGCATGTGCAGGGACGCCTATGCAGGTCGGGAAGGCTGACGTTGCTGGTCGCTGCGTTTCGCGGCGACGGGAGCCTTTTCGGAGGTTGAGGCTAGAACAGCTCTTTAATTTCGTGCTTGCCGAAGTCGACCACGGGAAAGGGACGGCCGGCGGGACCTGGCAGCACGGTATCGAGATCGATACCCAGGCTACGGTAGATCGTCGCCACCACTTCGCCCGGATCGACGGGGCGTTCGGCGGGGTAACCGCCAATGGGATCGCTGCGCCCCACGATGCGTCCGCCCTGCACGCCGCCGCCCGCGAAATACATCGTCCAGCATTGCGGCCAATGATCGCGTCCCCCCGCGGGATTCACTCGCGGCGTGCGACCAAATTCCGCCAGATTGCAGACCATTGTCTTGTCCAGCATGCCGCGCTCGGAGAGGTCCTCGATCAACGCCCCGTACGCTTGGTCATACATCGGAGCGACGATGTTCTTCATGCCCTCAATCGAGGTGAATGGTTTCGAACCGTGAATGTCCCAAGTGATCTCGTCGAACACCGTGATGAAGGTGTTGATCGTGACAAACCGGACGCCCGCCTCGATTAAGCGTCGCGCCAGCAAGCAGCATTGACCAAAACGGTTCTGGCCGTATTTCTCGCGAACGGCCATCGGTTCCTTGGAAAGATTGAAGGCATCACGAGCTTGAGGGCTGGTCAGCAAGCGATAGGCGGCTTCGAAGTTACTGTCGAGCAACTTGGCGCTTTGGCTCGCCTCGAAGTTCTGTACCGTCTCGTCGACAACCGCCTTCAGTCGCCGACGTCGTTCCAAACGGGCTTCGCCAATTTGTTCGGGCGGCAACAAGTCGGGGACCTTGAAGTTGGGCTTCGAGGGGTCGGCCATCAAAGCAAACGGATCGTACGCTTTCCCCAAAAATCCCGCGTCCTGCCCGTGCGGCAGGTTGCCGCCCGTCCGACCCATCGGCTCGGGCAGAATCACATGCGGCGGCAAGTCGGTCTTGCGACCGCGCAAGTAAGAAAGGACGCAACCCGCATGAGGCGAATTAATGCCGCCGGTAAACAGCCGTCCGGTCTGCATCATCTGATGACCCGTGTCGTGCACGGCGGCCGCCGAGTGGTAGCAGCTGCGGACCAGCGAGAACTTGTCGGCAAGCTGGGCGTGTCGCGGCAGGATCTCGGTCAATTGAATGTCGGGCGAACGCGTGCTGATGGGCTGAAAGGGCCCACGAATTTCGGCGGCAGCCTCAGGTTTCGGATCGAACGTATCCATCTGGCTCGGAGCACCCAGATTGAAAATCAGGATGCACGCGCGGTCGTTGTCGACATCCTGGGGCGCGGCGGCGGCCTGCGCCGCCAGCAGTTGCGGGAGCGAGAGACCAATCGCGCCGAGCGTGCCGACTTCCAGGAAGTCGCGGCGAGTGATCCCGTCGCAAGTGTGGGCCGATCCATGGTCGGTCACTTTCAGCATGGCGATTTCCAAGTTTTTAAGACGAAGGAAGTGTGGGGCAGCCGGGGCTTCCGAATCAACGCCCTCAAGCGGCTCGAAACTACCACACACGGCCTGCAACGTCAACGAAGTTCGATACTTACGCCGCAACCGCGAGTGCGTTTTGGGAGTAGGAACCGAGATGCCTTGACGCTCGTTGTCGTATGCCTCGCACCCCGACTCGCCGAATCGCTGGAGACTGCTAGAATTCGTGATGATTGCTTCGTCGAAGTGGATGAGGAGAAGATAAACAGCCCGGATCGAAGGACTAGAAGTCCGTCGGACATGACCCGAATCGACGGACTGGAAGTCCGTCGTACAAGAGAGCCGCCGTTTCCCTAAGAGTCATTACCCAGCACAGAGGACGATCAATATGTCGGATACGCAAATTCAAATCCGTGGCGAACCTTTCTCGAATGTGAAGTGCAAGTTCATTGTCGACCGACCTGTCTACGATGGTCGGTCGCATTACTTCGCCAACGCCCAGCAAGCCGACGGGTCGCCATTGGCCACGGCATTGTTTGCCATCGAAGGCGTCTCGAATGTGCTGATCTCGCACAACGAGATCACCGTCGGGAAGGCCACCATGATCGAATGGCCTGTGATTGGCAAGCAGGTTGGCGGGGCCATCCGAGCTCATCTTGAGTCAGGGGCGCCCGCGGTGGGAGATTCATTGCGAGCCGCCTTGCCGCCGGAAACGGAGATTCGAGCGAAAGTCGAACGCGTGTTGGCCGAAGAGGTCAATCCGTGGGTGGGACAGCACGGCGGCGTCGTGCGGTTGGTGGACGTCCGAGAGAACACGGTCTTCTTGCAGATGGGCGGCGGCTGCCAAGGTTGCGGGTCGGCCACGGCCACCTTGCGACTAGGCGTCGAGACAGCCATCCGAGCCTCGGTTCCCGCCGTGGGCGACATCCGCGACGTCACCGATCACGCGGCCGGTCGCAATCCGTACTACGCCCCGCAAGCCGGTCAGGCTCAACCGCAACCGCAGGCGTAGCGAATCGTCGCGCTGTACAACGGCCTTGAAATCCGTCGCTCCTTCGTACGACGGACTTCCAGTACGTCGATTTGGTCCGTCGAGCGGCGATTGCCGAGCGGTTTACCGGCACGCCACGCAACTTGGCTGACGGCGATAGGCGCTCGCAGGCCACGCGGCTTACCGCTCACGAAGTGAGCGGGCTACCACCGTACGACGGACTTCTAGTCCGTCGAGCGTCAGTGATTCGTCTTCAACTGCGACGTCACTCGTCGAACGAGTTTGCGAATCACGATCGGTAATCGCTCCAGCACCGGCGACGGTCCATACTCAACACGAAAACGTCCCACAACAGACGGCAACGCAGTCGTGAGAAGTTCCGCGAATTCGCGCGTTTGCTCGACCACTAGCTTAGGTCGCACGGCAAGTTCCGTCCCAAAGGTCTCGAGTTGCTTCAAACCTACCAAGTCGGGATCCCATGCGCCTCCGATTCGCATGGCCATTTCTCGAGCAAGATTCTTATAGTTGCGGGTGCATACGAGGTCGTAGAAGGGGGCCAGCGAGGTTGTTCCGTCTCGGTGGTAAAGCAGCGAGATATTCTTGCCATGTCCATCCGCGTTACCGACAAGCAGGTTAAAGAGAAACCAACGCAATAGTTGTTGCAAGTCGAGTAGAGGGAAACTTGAGTGCTGTCGGATAATGACCGCGCATTGCTTGAGACTTGGACCGCCTTCCTGTTCGTACTTTCGCGAAGCGTCGATTCCTAACGCTTGGCAAAAGTCCTCCTGATGTAGCCGAAACCATTCGCTCTTGGTAGTAAACGTATCGTCGATCATTCATGTGCGCTCGCCGCGAACTCGAACGTGTAACTCGAGCCCAAACAGTTGCAGAACCTCGATCGCCACGCCTAACTGGATCGTCGACTTGCCCCGTTCCAGTTCGGAAAAAACATCTCAGACCACTCATTCGTCCGATTCGCGTGATTCGTGGCGTCATCACACTTGAATGAGCTTAGATTGAGTGCCTCGGCCATTTTTTAGACACTAGGTCGGACTGTCTGATCCGATGAGTGAGGAGCAGCGAAGATTAGTGTTCCCTTTTCTTGGGCGCGGGGCGGGACGAGTTCTGGGAACACCCACCTTCGCTGATCGTCACTGATGGAGTTCCTTTTCGAGCGAAGAGAAATCGTCGTCTTATCGATGTTCGCTCACGGAGTGATCGAGGCCGACGACGTCGATTGCTCGATCTTCCTCAGGCCGCCGGTCGCTTCGCCGGGGTCGGCTCGCCTTGCGGGCCGGGCTTGGGTTCGGGCTCTTCCAAATCGGCCGCTCGGTACGGTTTTTCCGCCTTGTAGTGTTCGAGCACTTTGCGTTCGAACTCTTTGTCCCCGTCGGCACTTGCCTCGATCGCCTTTTCCTGCCAGCCGATCGCCTTTTCGAATTGCTTGCTCTCGGCGAACGCCGCCGCCAGAGCTCGCAGGTCGTCGACATCTTTGTACTGGTTCAATTCGCAAGCTTGGAGCGCGGCTTTCACGGCTTCCTCGCCATCGCGGATCTTGTCGTCGGGCGAAGTAGCCAAGAGCCACGCCTTGTTCTGATAGCTCAACGCATACTTGCTGGCGATCTCGATCGCCTTTTCGTAGTCGGCGAGCGCCTCTTTCCATTGGCCAAGCTGCTGACGATTGTAGCCGCGGTTGTTGTAGGCGATGGCCGATTTAGGATCGAGTCGAATGACCTCGGAGAAATCGACGATTGCCTTCTCATGCTCGCCCGACTGGAAATGAATGAAGCCGCGCCCCATGAGCGAAGGGAGATGTTTTGGGTCGACTTGCAGGGCACGGTCAAAGTCGGCGATCGCGGCCGGTAAATTGCCGGCGAGTTTTTGGGCGACGGCTCGCTGCTGATAAGTGCTGGGCTTCTTCCCGTTGATCTTGATTGCGCTATCGTAGTCCTTGATGGCCAAGTCGCGTCGATTCTGCGTCATATACACCGCGGCGCGGTTGATGTAGGGAACATCGTCCTTGTCGCTCAACTTGATCGCCATGCCGTAGTCGGCGATCGCGGCGTCGTAGTTGCCCAGGCTCGCATGGAACATCCCGCGACTCGAGTAGGCGTGAGCTTCTTCGTAGCCGAGCTTGATGGCGGAATCGAAATCTTCGAGCGCCTCCTTGGCCTTGCCACGAGCCCATAAGGCGGACGCGCGAAGAGTGTAAAGGCGGCCCGCTTTCGGTTCGGCCTTGATCAAGTCGTCATAGATTTCGACCGCTTCGGCCAGCTTGACGCCATGGACCTTGCCGACCACCCCCTGTTTTCCGCTGAACGTGCGAATGACGAACGTTTCCGCTCGTTCCTCGACGACCGTCAACAAATCGCCCTTGTGGATCACGTCCAGGACTTCATCCCCTTTCTTCAGCTGCATTTCGAAACGAGCCACAATGGGATCGAGTCGCGAGACATGAGGGGCGGGCCCCGAGATCGGCATGGGCTGCAGCATGGGCATGGGCTGAGCTGTTGCAGGCGGGGCGGCGGGTGTTGGCGTCGTCGGCGCGGGCGAAGCAGCCGCGGGCGCGGGCTCGGTGGCAGCAACTGGCGTCGGGGGGGTGGCGGGAGGCTCTTGAGCGTGGGCTGTCAGCCCGAGACCTGCAGAAGCCAAGGCCAAGCCAACGACAGTTCGCGGGGAGACTGCGAGTGGCGAGAGTATGAGGCGAGCTAAGTGGCGGGGGAGAGTGTCTGACGACATGGGACCAACTCCTCGTACATCTCGATCGTGGAAAAGGAGGCCTGCGATCCGTCCCCCCCCAATCGTGATGACAAAAAACAACAAGGTGCGGATTTTTTCCAACTTTCACATATCGTCCGACCCCACTTTGTGGAAGTCGCCGACCACCTGGTTGCATCTCTTGAAATGAATTGCAGTTACAGCCAAGTTTCAGCAGCCGACCCGAGCGCTCGACCGGTATCGCTAGCCCGAGCTTCAGGTGCGGCAATCGTAATTGTTTACCTGCCTTAGTCAATCCTCGTAATTGACAAACTCTGCATGTAACATAAATTCAGCCCATCTTGCCCAGACCGCGTGTCCCGTATGTCCTGTCCAGGACAGCACGCGTTGTGTGGGACAGTCCACAAGTGCGGAAAGGAAATCGGTTGTGAGACGAATCGCGATTCTGTTGGGATGTGCTGTCGCCCTGTTGGCGACGGCCAGCGACGCCGAGGCGGGGCTTCGGCGTTCGCGTTGTGGAGGGTGTAGCGATCCCTGCGCGACTTACGGTTGCGGAGGCGCTACGGTGCATGGTTCGACCGTGACGACGCCGGGTTGCACCCCCGTTGACCTGGGCCCCATGACGGCTTTGACCGTGGTGATGCGACCCAAGTATGTCACTGAACGGCAGTACGTTTCGTCGACCGAGTACCGGGACGAAGAGTCGGTACGCGCGGTGACCAGCTATCGGTTGGTGCCGGTCGAGGAAGAGCGGTTCCGTGTGAACACGGTCATGGTGTCGAAGACCGAAACGAAGACGGTCGAGTACACGGTGACGACGCCTGTCCGCAGCGAAAAGACGGCGACCTACAAGATCAAGGTGCCGGTCTGGAGCGACGTGGAAGAGAAATACATGGTGAAGGTGCCGGTGATCAAGGAGGTTGTCGAGAACTACTCGGTGCAGGTTCCCGTCCTGAAGGACGAGCCGTTCCAGTACACCGTGAACGTTCCCTACCCCGTGACTCGCACGGTCCAGCGGACCGTGACGAACGTCGTGCCCGTCAAGAAGACTCGTACCTACACGCAGTCGGTGCCGGTGACTCGCACCAGCGTGAAGGACGTGGACTACGGTCACTGGGAGAGCCAGGTGGTGACGGTGGCGACCAGCAGCGGCTGCGGTAGCCGACGAGCTCGCCGTGGTTGCGGCGGCTGCGGCGACTGCGGTGGTTGCGGCGGCTGCGTGGGTTACACCACGGTTTGCCAGAAGGTTTGGGTGCCCAATATCCGCACTGAGGAAGTGTCGGAAGTGGTGCACGATACGCATTCGGTGGACGTCGAATACGTGGTGTACGAGCAGCACCACGAAACGGTTCCCTACGAGTGCGTTTCGATCTGCTACCAACCGGAAGTGCGTCAAGGCGTCCGCAAGGTTGTCGCGTACGAGACGCAGACCAAGCAACGTCCTCGCCGAGTCGTCGAGTACACCGACGCTCCACGGACTCGCACCAAGAAGGTCTTGACCTTCAAGGAAGAGAACGTAACCGAGACCTATCCGGTCATCACGCACAAGCAAGAAAAGAAGATGAAGGAGGTCAGCTACACGGTGACCGTTCCCGAGACGCAAGTGGAAAAGTACACGGTCGTGCGTCACGACCAGGTGCAGGAAGTTGCGCTCGAGAAGTACCTCACCAAGGTGGCTGTCCCTGTCGTTCGGGAAGTCGAAGTTCAGGTTTGCAAGATGGTGCCCGAGATTGTTGAAGTCTCGTACAACCCCTGTGCCACCGCTGTGTATGGCGGCGATTGCGGCTGCGGCTGTGGTCGACCTGGACGTTGCCGGTAATCTCCGGCATTGGTCTGGAAGCGAAGCGAGTGTAACTCTATTTCGTGAGGAGAATTAGCTTTGAAGAGATCCCTTGTCCTGCTCGTCGCGATCGTGCTCGGCGCGTCCGGTTATCCGGCGCTTGTCCGGGGACAGGAGGAAGCGGTTGCGAAACCCGTGGAGCCAACGGCACAACCTGAGGCAGCTACGACGGAGGGCGCGAAGCCCGCCGCTACGCAGTCGGTCCTAACAAACGGCAAGCCGGGCAAGGGACAGCCCGCTCTGCAACCCCTGACTTTGACGTTGGAGTTTTCCAACGGCAAGGCGCTCAGCGGCACCCTGCTCGATGTCACGGAATGGCCGATGAAGACGTCGTTTGGGGCGACGTCTTTGCCGCTGTCGACGGTGGCTGGAATTCGCTTCGCTCAAGAAGGCAACGCCACCACCACGGTGGTGTTGCATAATGGCGATTCGATCACCGGCGCGATCGAAGTGGAAAAGGTCGATCTGGAGACCGAATGGGGCAAAGCAACGATCAATGCTCCGCACATCACGTCACTCCTCTTCACGCCAGGCCTCAAGTGGGCCTCGGAAAAGGGGCTGAATGGCGAGCGATGGCATTTGGTCGAAGCCACGGAAAAGGATGTGGCCGAAGCTGCTCAAGCGTCGTACACGACGCCGCGAGTGAGCCCGTCTGCGGCAACGGCGACATCGGCCGCTCAATCCACGGAAGGTTCCGTGGCGCCGGCTTCGCCGTCGTACCGCACGGTGCCGCAACCCGCACTGGCGCCTCCTCCCGTTTTTAATAACGGCGGCGGCACCGTGATCCGGCGCGCTCTCCCCACGCGATAGTCAGCGTCATCATTAACGCTCGTAATGATCCTCCAAAGCAGGGCCGGTCGTCAGACCGGCCCTGTTCTTTTTTGGGGACCACGAATGGACCGGTCCACGGCTATGTCGACCCGGCGCTAATCCGTTAGATTATTGTCGTTGGGGTGCCCAAGATTGTGTTCGCTCGTTAGCGTCGAGTAGCCCGTACCCCTGTCTGTTGATTGATCGGTCTTCACGGTGAAGCAATGACAACCGCTGAACAACTGGCTCGCATGGTCGATGATGGGAATCGTTACGAATTGATCGAAGGAGTGTTGTCGATGATGTCTCCAGCGGGCGGACGCCACGGCCGGATTGCTGGTCGACTCCACAAACTGCTGGCAAATCATGTCGATGAGCATGCGCTCGGCGCGACCTTTGCCGCCGAAACCGGCTTTAGAATCTCGGTGAATCCTGACACCGTGCGAGCGCCTGATGGAGCGTTTGTGTCTCGGGATAAGATGGATGCACTGAGTGACGATACTGGGTACTTGCCGTTCGCCCCAGACTTGGCGGTAGAAGTTGTCTCGCCGACCGACTCCTTCGCATCCATTGAAAAGAAATCGTTCACGTGGCTCGATGCAGGGACTCGTTTAGTGTTGATCGTCGAGCCGGAAACCAAGACAGTTCATATCTACAGGTCGCGAACAGCTATCGCCATCCACGGCATTGGCGACACCGTTGACGCAGCCGACGTCGTTCCAGGTTGGCGCTTCCCGGTAGTCGATGTTTTTGCTTGAAACGGCCAGCCGTCGAACGGATCTCCAATTCTATTCGACGCTAAAAACCGTGGGGCTGGCGGCCTGCCCCCATTAGTGAGGATCAGTGTTCCCTCTACTGTACTCGCCACGCACCAAAGACAAGGGAACACTGATCTTCACTGATCGAGTTCGTTTTCGAGCGAGGAGAAATAGTCGTTTAAGCGATGTTGGCTCACAGAGCGACTCACACCGACCGACGGACTGGAAGTCCGTCGTACATCACTTCTTTACTGGGACGATTCACGCGTTCCTTCAGCGTTTGTGGTACTCGCCCACGCGCCAGGCTTCCAACTGATCCGAATAATGCGACGAGTTGGCGTGTCCTGATTGGCTCTGACCATCGACGGCCCAGACTTCATCCGCGCCGAGGTCAGCGATGAAGCGGTAGCCCGCTCCCGTATTGGCGATCCAGTCGGGACCGCTTCCCGTATTGCAGACCGTGATCATGTCGCCATGCACCGGACCGCCTTCTACGTCCAGTAACTTGCCGAGATCGCCACGCGCCGAAAGCACATGGCGCAGCGGCATGCGATGCAGTCGCCCCCAAGTCCAGGTCGACAAATCGGGCCCCAGGCGTTTGGTCAATTCGTCGCAAGCGGCCAACAGCGCTTCACGCATCTTGCGAACACGCTCGCCCGCGACAAACCAGCCATGGGGATCGTCGGCCAGCAGCCGGCTGGCGGCCCCTTCCACCTGCCGCGCCAGCAACTCGACCTGCTCGGGTCGGAAGCGGGCCGCCGCCACCAATCGCGACCAATGAATGAAGAAGACATTGAAAAGCGTCGGACCCACTTGCTCGGCGTCCACTCGGCCGTCCCACGATTTCAAGTACAGCAAAGCCTCGCTCAGTCGAGGATCGGTTTCGACGTGCAGTGCGGCGAGCAATCGCGGCACGCACTCGACGGCTCGCAAACTGAGAACGTCGTACTGAATCGTGCGGAAATCGTCGAGCGATATGCCAGGGGAGTTGGCCTGGGGACGAGCGATCTGCGTTTCGAGCAGTTCGCGAATGCGGCGAGCTCGATGGCCGCTGATCCATGTCCCAAACATGGGGTAGGGATAATCGTCCCCGACAATGCGGTTATTCGCGGTCACAATGTACCCACAGGCCGGATCGACTTCGCGCGGCATCCCCTCGAAGGGAATCAAGCCCAACCACTGATGTTCAGGATTCCAGCCGGGTCGGTACCCACGCTCGGCTCGCGAGCGAACCGGAATCCGCCCCGTCGTCTGCACGGCAATGGAACCGGCAACATCGCCAACGACCAGGTTGAAGGTCGGAACATGCCAGGGGCGAGTGGCCTCGAGGAACTCGTGGACCGTTCGTGCTCGGTTCATCCCCAACAGGGCCGTCAGCCAGCCTCCCTCGTGGAAGCCCAGCCAACGTACCGTGACAGGACCTGTTTGGTCGGGGCCCGTTTGGTCGGCGGGTGGAGGAAGCAGGCGATCGACCACGGGACCGTTGCGCGAAAATCGTACGACCAGCGACTCCGTCTCCGCTCCCCGTACCACGATCGACTCGACGAGCGACTGGGCTGGCTCCCACTGGCCGTCGTACTCGAAGCAGTCGGGATGAGCCGCATCGACTCGTTCCTGATACAGGTCGCGTTGCGAGCAAATGTTGTTCGTAATTCCCCAGGCTACACCCGAGGTGCGACCGATGATGATGGCGGGCATGCCGACATACGCGGCGCCAGCGACGCGGATATCACCGCCTTCGATCCGAGCTTCGTACCAGCACGAGACAGCCTCAAGGGCGATGTGAGGGTCGCTGGCCACCATCGGTTTGCCCGATCGCGTATGGCGTCCCGATACAACCCAATTGTTGCTGCCGGTGCCGTCTCCAGTTCCCATGACTCCGCCGACGCTGACTCCGGGACGCAATGGACGCCCATTTGCACCGGGGCACGGTGTTAAGGGCAGCGGTTCCCCGGACTCAGCCAATCGACGCTTCATGTCCGCGTAAGCTGTCGGCGAGATGATCGACTCCGCGTCTTCTTCTCCCAAGCAGTACTCGCGATAAAGCGGGCCTTCGCCCAGCGTCCGCTTGGCCAACTCGGGCATGCAAAGCACGGGAAAACGACCGGTCAGATACCACCGAAACTCGTTCTCAATCGCCAAACTGCAAATGGGCGTCCAATGTTCGGGGCGATACCCTAACAAGTCGAATTCGATCGGGAGCAGTTGGTCGGCTCGATCGATCCAAGCATTCACGCCGGCCGAGAACCACTCGAGAAAACGACGAGTTTCGGCGGGGAGTCGCTGTAGTTCTTGAGTAGCGAGCCGGTTTAGGCCGATGGTGCGGGCGATTCGATCGAGCGGAAGTGCCTCGGGGCCGAGGATTTCGGCGAGTCGCCCGAGGCCCTTGCGTCGCAAGTAGTCCATCTGAAAGAGTCGATCTTGGGCCATGGCGAATCCAAAACCGAACCAAGCATCCTCGACCTGCTCGGCCACGATATGCGGGATGCCCCAGTGATCGCGGTCGATGGTGACTTGTCCCGCGATCGCGGACAGAACCTCGCGCGTTCGACTCGGCGCGCGACAGCCTGATTCGCGATTCCACCAGTTCCAAAACTCGGCCAAAGTCCAGTTGAGCCATCCGCAGATGGATTCGATCGATTCCCCTTGCCCGAGTCGCTCGAGGATTTCGCGAGTTGAGTGGGCGGCCGGCTGGTTCCCGTGAGTTTTATTAGCCATGCGAATGCTTGTGGGCGAAATTTGGTAATGGGAGGACCCCTCGAAGCGACCAATTGTAGCAAATCCGCCAAAGTAGCCATCTCAAAGTAGCCATCTCAAAGTAGCCATCTCAAAGTAGCCATCTCACTTCGTGAGATGATCAGCCGCCCAGCGTACCCACATCGCCAAGCAAGAAACGCCAACACACCAAGCCGCCCCAAAGCCTATCCCGTCACGCACCGCTGCCGACGCTTCCGCAAACCACGAGCCGCCCAGCGTACCAGCTACTCAGCCCCCGCGCTCGAACGCTATATTCACAGGATTCGACGAGTGGCAGCAACAAACTCGCAGGTTGAGTTATCACGATGAGACGTGGTTCCGCGGTGGCGTTGGTGACGGGCGCAGGTTCGGGGGTGGGGCGAGCGGTATCGCTGGCTTTGTTGGCGGAGGGATACCGAGTTGTATTGGCGGGTCGTCGGCGAGACCGGCTGGAAGAAACCGCGCAGCTAGCCGGACCCGCGAACGCGGATCTCGTCTTGATCGTTCCCACGGATGTCGCGGACGAGACCGCGGTGTCTAGTCTCTTTCAGCGGATCGAAGAGGATTGTGGGCGGCTGGATCTATTGTTCAACAACGCGGGCATCAATGTGCCGGCGACGCCGATCGAGGATCTGACGCTCGACAAGTGGCGTTCAGTGGTCGACGTCAATCTGACGGGACCGTTTCTTTGCGCCCGAGCGGCCTTTCGCTTGATGAAATCGCAGTCGCCCTCGGGAGGGAGAATCATCAACAATGGTTCAGTCTCCGCCGATCGACCGCGACCTCATTCGGCGCCCTATACGGCGACAAAGCACGCCATCACGGGGCTGACGAAGTGCCTTGCGTTGGATGGTAGGCGTTATGGGATCGCTTGCGGTCAGATCGACATCGGGAACGCCGAAACAGAGATGGCCGCGCGGATGAAGTGCGGAGTCCTGCAAGCGGATGGCGAAACTCGCGTGGAACCGACCATGCATGTCGACAACGTTGCACGAGCGGTATTGACCATGGCGTCGATGCCGCTGGATGCAAACGTTCTTTTTCTCACCGTGATGGCGACCAACATGCCGCTCGTCGGCCGCGGTTAATCTCACGATGAGTACCTGTATCCGCGTTCGCTGGTACGCGCTGAAAATGGTGTGAATCCCTCGAGGGGCGCCGCATGCATGACACGATGATCAACCAGTTGTTATCGCGATTAGGCGTTACGCCGACGCGCGGCTGTTCCGATGGACGAATTGCGAGTGTGGGTAGCGGAGCGGTCGTTGCGTCGATCAATCCCGCGACGGGTAAAACCTTGGCGGAAGTAGCGCTCGCGGGAAGTGACGACTACCAGCGGCTTGCGGAGAACTCGGTGGCAGGCTTCACCAAGTGGCGACGGCTGCCGCCGCCAGCTCGAGGCGAACTGGTTCGCGAATTTGGCGAGGCATTAAGGAAAAACAAACGAGACTTGGGACTGTTGGTCACGCTCGAAGCGGGCAAGATTCTGAGCGAGGGGTTGGGCGAAGTGCAAGAGATGATCGACATGTGCGACTTCGCCGTCGGTCTCTCGCGACAATTGCATGGGCTGACCATTGCTTCCGAACGAGTCGATCATCGACTTTACGAGCAGTGGCACCCGCTGGGGCCGGTGGGAGTCATCACGGCTTTCAATTTTCCGGTGGCCGTTTGGGCCTGGAACGCGGCCGTGGCGCTGGTTTGCGGCGATCCCGTTCTCTGGAAGCCGTCGCCTCTGACGCCGTTGACGGCGCTGGCTGTCCAACATCTCGTTCACCAAACCTTCGGTGCTCGCGGCTATTCGGGCGTGGTGTCGTTGGCGTGCGGCGATACGGCGCTTGGTCAAGCGATCGCGGCCGATTCACGCTTTCCCTTGGTTTCGGCGACAGGCAGTTGCGCGATGGGACGGAGCGTCGCGCAAGTCGTCGCGTCTCGTTTAGGTCGTTCGTTGCTGGAACTGGGCGGTAATAACGCTCTGATTGTGACTCCGTCCGCCAACCGCGAATTGGCGCTGCGAGCCGTGTTGTTCGCGGCGGTCGGCGCCGCGGGGCAACGCTGCACGACGTTGCGACGATTGATCGTGCATGAATCGATGGTCAACGAATTCAGCACGCGGTTAGCGGCCGCTTATGAACGAGTTCCGCTGGGCGATCCCTGGGAGACGACGACGTCGATGGGGCCGCTCATCCGGGAAGAGGCCGTCGAACGGATGATGAATGCCGTCGCGACCGCCGTGAATCAAGGCGGAACTGTGATTGCTGGCGGCCAGCGAGTGGCTCGACCTGGGTACTTCGTGCGTCCGACTTTGATCCGCTTGCCTGCCACGGCGTCGATTCAACAAGAAGAGACCTTCGCGCCGATCCTTTACCTCACGACTTACCGTGAACTGGACGAAGCGATTGCTCGGCAGAATTCCGTATCTCAAGGGTTGTCGTCAGCCATCTTCACCGATTCAGTGCGCGAAGCGGAACGTTTCTTGTCGGCCGAAGGAAGCGACTGCGGGATCGCGAATGTGAACATTGGCACCAGCGGCGCGGAAATTGGCGGCGCGTTCGGCGGCGAAAAGGCGACCGGAGGCGGTCGCGAGGCGGGGTCGGACGCGTGGAAAACGTACATGCGTCGGCAGACATGCACCATCAACTACGGCGACTCGCTCCCGCTCGCGCAGGGCATCGAATTCCAGTGGCCTGAATGAACCGTGTGGATCGATCATGGAATTGCACGATCCTCAACTTGATCGCTGGGTGGCCGAGGCGCTGCTGGTCGATCGCTATCGACTGGGACGACGCTTGGCTCAGATTCGTCGAGCGGCCACGCGCGGGATCGACATGTCGGCGAGCCTAGAGGAGTGGCGAGAGGACTGTCAAGCATCGAGTGCGCGACGTCAATGGCGAGCCTCGCCTCGACCGCCAGTGGTCTACGATGATGCTCTACCGATCGCCGCTCGCCGAGAAGAGATTGCCGCGGCCATCCGCGAACATCAAGTCATCGTGGTGTGTGGCGAAACCGGGTCGGGAAAGTCGACGCAGATTCCGAAAATCTGCCTCGATCTGGGACTCGGCGTCGACGGGCTCATCGGACACACCCAGCCGCGACGCATCGCTGCTCGCTCGATCGCGGCCCGGATCGCCGACGAACTGGGCGGTCAACGAGCGGCGGAGGTGGCATACAAGATTCGGTTCGCCGATACCACTCGACCCGAGACTCGCGTCAAGTTAATGACGGATGGCGTGCTATTGGCCGAGTCGCTGCATGATCGCTGGCTGGAACAATATGACACCATCATTCTGGACGAGGCCCACGAGCGGTCGTTGAACATCGATCTGTTGCTCGGGCTACTTGCGCGTCTCTTGCCTCGTCGTCGCGATCTCAAAGTGATCGTCATGTCGGCGACCATCGATGCGGAACGGTTCGCGGAGTACTTTGCGCGACATGTCGGCGCGGAGCGACGCATGCGCCGCGACTCCGAGGCACGACTGGGCGGGACCGACAGCGATTTGGGCGGCGACTGGGGCAGCGACGAGGCGTCCGAGCGAGCGCCTGTGCCTGTGATTCAAGTCGCGGGTCGCACGTTTCCGGTCGAGGTGCGATATCGTCCACCGCGACTGGAAGAAGGAGAGGTGGATGCCGATACGCCGCGATCGATTGCCGCGGCCTTGGAAGAACTAAACGGGCTTGAACGAGGCGATGTCTTGGTCTTCTTGCCAACCGAGCGAGACATTCACGAGACGATGCGAGTGCTGAAGGGACACCCTGCCGCGAATGATGGCGACACGGAACTATTGCCCTTGTATGCTCGGCTTTCCACTCGCGAGCAACAGCGGATCTTCAATCCGCATGCGAAACGTCGGATTGTTTTGGCCACGAACGTGGCCGAGTCGTCGTTGACGGTGCCGGGGATTCGTTACGTGATCGACACGGGGCTAGCTCGTGTTCATCGCTATGCTCCGCGGGGAAAAGTACAACGATTGCCGATCGAGCCGATCTCGCAGGCATCGGCAGATCAGCGAGCGGGTCGTTGCGGGCGAGTGGCGCCGGGAGTCTGCTTGAGACTATTCTCCGAACAGGACTATCTCGAGCGGGAACGATTTGCAACGCCTGAGATCCGTCGAACGACGTTAGCCGCTCCCATTCTGCAAACGAAAGCCCTGCGGCTCGGCGCGCTCGAGTCGTTGCCGCTGATGGACCCGCCGCACTCGGATATGGTGCGCGACGGGTATCAGACGCTATTTGAATTGGGCGCGCTCGATGACCGTCGGGAACTCACGCCGCTAGGACGCACTCTGGCTCGCCTACCCGTCGACCCGCGCATTGGACGCATGATTCTGGCGGCGCGCGAAGAGAACTGTCTGGCCGAGATCTTGGTGATTGCGGCGGCTCTAGAAGTGCAAGACCCTCGGGAACGTCCCGCCGATCGGCAGGAGGCCGCCGACCACGCTCATGCTCGCTTTCGCGACGGTCGCTCCGATTTCCTCGCATTGCTGAACGTGTGGGAGCGATACCAGACATTGAAACGGGAGTCGAGTCGCTCGAAGTTGCGTCGAGCGTGTCAGCGTGAGTTTCTCTCGTACTCGCGACTACGAGAGTGGGCTGATATTCATCGACAACTCCTGACGTTGGTGCGCCACGATCTAGCGGCTGCGTCGCGGGCATCGGGACCTCCGTCTGGGATGCCCGCGAAACAAGCCGTATCACGAGCCGAGTCGTCTCGTCCCGAACAACCAGCGCATGTCGAGCCGACCCCGACCGAGGGAAGCGATAACGATTCGATGTCGAGCGATGCGGAATCGACATGGGAATCGTCGGCCTCAAGCGTGGATCGAGCAAAGTTCGCGGCCATTCACCGCTCCATTTTGACCGGGTTGTTGTCGGGGATCGCGTATCGCTCGGACGGACACGAGTACACCGCTGCGGGGCAAGTGAAAGTGTCAATCTGGCCTGGCGCCGGTCCGTTCAGTCGCAAGCCGCCGTGGATCGTAGCCGCGGAGATCGTCGAGACTAATCGCCGTTACGCTCGGCTGGTGGCGAGCGTCGATCCGCGATGGATCGAACAACTAGCGGGTCCGCTCGTGCGCCGCACGTACTCGGAGCCTGAGTGGCGGCGAGCGGCGGGGACGGTCTTGGTCACCGAACGGACCACGCTGTTCGGCCTGCCGCTCTCGAAGCGACGAGTGCCTTACGGGCCCATAGATCCCGTGTCCACTCGCGAGATCTTCATCCGCGAAGCGCTGGTTGGCGGCGAAGCGGACATCAACGCCGCCTTTTTCCGCGAGAACCTGCGGCTGCGCGACGAACTCGCTCGGCACGCCGCGAAGGCGCGCCGCCCTGATCTGTTCGTCGATTCGCGTGCCTGTTTGGATTTTTACCATGAGCGGCTCCCCGCCGAAGTGTACGACGTGCCGACATTGCATCGATGGCGACGGACCGCCGAGCGCGGGCAACCTCGCCTGCTCTGGATGCGGCGCGAAGATCTGGTCGACGCCGCGGCGCCGCCGGTCGATGAATCGGGATTTCCCGACGAGTTGATGGTGAACGAACTTCGTTTGCCGTTGAAGTATCGCTTTGAACCGGGCATGAATGACGATGGCGTGACGCTGGTTGTGCCGCTGGAGGCACTGGGGCAAGTAACCGCTGCGCGAGTGGACTGGGTAGTGCCCGCGTTGCTGCGAGAAAAGGTCGAGCGACTGGTGCGGTCGCTGCCCAAGTCATTGCGCCGCGAATTGCCGCCCGCCGAAGTCGCCACGGATCGTGTGTTGGCGAGTCTTCGCTATGGAGAAGGAGCGTTCTTGTCGTCCGTGGCTGACGCTCTCTCCGAGATGACTGGTCACACCACCATTACGCCCGACCAATTCCAATTGGAGAAACTCCCCCATTACCTGCGCTTCTACATTCGAGTTGTGGGAGCGCGAGGCGAAACGCTGGCCGTGGGACGCGATGTCGATCAGATTTGGGCGAAGCTGGGGATTCAACCGCAACCGTTTCGCGAGATCCCCGACGCGCAGTGGACTCGCAGCGGAATGACTCGTTGGGACTGGAAGGAGCTTCCCCGAGAGATCTCGGTGCGGCGAGCGGGCGTCGATCTGCCCGCTTTTCCCACCGTGATTGATCGAGGCCAGTCGGTGGACCTGCGATTGCTGGATTCGCGCGACGAGTCGCGTCGCAGAACTCGCCGCGGAGTACGACGATTATTCATGCTGGCCACGAAGGCGGCACTCGAGGAACAAGTCGAGTGGCTGCCGAACTTGCCGGCGTGGTCGACGTCGCTCGTCACCCGACTCAAGCCCGAACGTTTGCGAGCGCAGTTGGTCGATTTGCTGGCCGACCGCATGTTTCTCGGCGAGCGTCCCCTGCCCCGCTCGGCCGTCGAGTTTCGCGAGCGACTGGACGCGGGTCGCAAGTCGTTGGAAAACGCGGTTTTCGAAGTGGTCCGTGTGCTAGATCCGTTGGCTCGCGAGTATGAAGAGACTCGGCGTCTACTGGCGCAGTTTCCCCCGCCCCATCTGCCCGACGCGGTGCGCGACGTATTGCGTCAACTCGATCGACTCTTCGTCCGTGACTTCCTGACGGAAACTCCATGGTATTGGCTTGAACAGTTCGCTCGATATTTTCGTGGAGCTCAAGAACGCCTACGACGCGTGGGGCAGAATGCGGCGCGGGACCGCGAACTTCAAGGAGAACTCGAACGATTGTGGCGCGACTACGAGACTCGCTGGCAGCGAAATCGTTCCCTGGGGCGATTCGATGATGAGTTGGAGACGCATCGTTGGTGGCTCGAAGAGTATCGTATGTCCCTGTTCGCTCAAACGGTGGGAACCGCGTTTCCGATCTCTCGCACTCGACTCGATCGACACTGGGATTCGATTGTGGCCCCTGGTCGACCCAACGCATGAACGCTCGTTACAATGCGCCCCATGCGAAACAAAATCTTAGTCATCAATGCGGCGTTGGTATCCGTGATCGTCATGCTCGCGCAAGTGAATGCGGCGGATGAGAAACCGACCGGATTACGAGCGGGAGCAGCGACCAGCAACATTACTCCCTTCCTCGGCGGTGATGTCGTCGGCGGGTTTCATCCCTATCCGGCGCAGCATGTCCATGACGAGCTGTATGCTCGCTGCTTGGTCATCGATAACCAGGGCGAGCGTGCGGCGTTCGTTGTGCTCGACTTATTGGGCGCCGATCGGCTGTTGTTTGATGAGGCCAGGCGTTTGGTGGAGGAGTCGACGGGGATCCCTGGAGCGCGACTGATTATGTCCACCACTCACACGCATTCGGCGGTGAGTGCGTTGGGGCGAACCCGAGGGCTGCCGCAGACCGATCTTGACGAGTATCAGCGATTCGTCGCGCGGCGAATTTCGGACGGCGTGCGTCGAGCGATCAACAACTTGGCGCCCGCGCAAGTGGGCTGGGCGATGGAGAAGGAGCCCCGGGAGGTTTTCAATCGCCGCTGGTTCATGAAGCCAGGGACGGTGCCCGTCAATCCTTTCGGTGAGAAGACCGACTTGGTCAAGATGAACCCGCCTCGAGCAAGTAAGGATCTGGTGGAACCAGCCGGTCCGACTGATCCCGAGGTTTGGATTCTGGCGGCTCGCACTCCCGAAGGAAAACCAATCGGCTTGCTCGCCAACTACTCGTTGCATTACGTGGGGGGAGTGCGCGGAGCCGATGTTTCGGCCGACTATTTTGGGTATTTCGCGGATCGCCTTCAGCAGTTGCTGAACGTCGACCGGCAACAGCCTCCGTTCGTGGCGATGATGAGTAATGGGACGAGTGGCAACATCAACAACATTGACTTTACGAAACCGGGCGAGTCGCGGACGCCTTACGAGAAGATGCAGGAAGTCGCCGACCATGTGGCCCAGGCGGCTCATCGAGCCTACCAGTCGATCACGTGGAAAGACTCGGTCGAGATTTCCGGGCGTTTGGAAGCGTTGGAAATCGGCATCCGGCGGCCGACGCCCGAACAACTGGAGCGGGCCAAGGAGATTCTGGCCAACCGCAAAGAGACCGGGCGGCCCGCTTCGCTGGAAGAAGTTTACGCTGAGCGCACGA
The DNA here is from genome assembly GCA_046349915.1 of Pirellulales bacterium. Classification (GTDB taxonomy): domain Bacteria; phylum Planctomycetota; class Planctomycetia; order Pirellulales; family Pirellulaceae; genus CAIXSC01. The sequence goes on from JAXMBL010000008.1 coordinate 149,820, forward strand.
TCAAGTTGGAGCAATGGCCCACGACGATTCCGCTGCCGCTGCAAGTAGTTCGCGTGGGAGATTTGGCCGTGGGAGGAATCCCCAACGAAGTGTTTGTCGAGATCGGCCTCGAGTTCAAACAAAAAAGCCCACGCAAACCGTGTTTCATCATGAGTATGGCGAACGGCTACTATGGATATCTTCCCACCCCTGAACATCATCGCTTGGGCGGCTACGAAACATGGCTCGGCACCAACCGACTGGAAGTCGACGCATCGCCGAAGATCCTGGCAAAGCTATTGGAGTTAGCCAAGTAGCTCCAAGCTCCCCCGTACGACGGACTTCTAGTCCGTCGATCCGTGGCGCGCGGCGCCGCCCCCAAAGGTCCGGTCCGAGTCACTTAACAAAGACCGAGTCTCGGGACAAAAAGACCACCAACATCGTCGCGCAATTCAGGGCGACCACTAACCAGAATGTCACCTGAAACGACATTTTGCTGGTTTTGTGTCGAAACACCTGCTGACCGAACAATGCGCCAGGCCAGCCACAGAAGAGTGCGCACAACTGGAGCACTCGCTCGGGCGTTCGCCGGTCATTCACCTTGGCGGCCCACTTATCTCGCCCGTACAAGACGAACGTGATGGAGCTCATGATGGCGAAAGCCCAGAAGAGCCAAAAGGGAATTACGTTCCGCTGGGCCAACAGCCACAGCAGGGGAAACAACGATAGCGAGATCGCGGACAAAATCACTCGTTGGGATGAAACCGAAGCCGCGTTCATCTTTTCATTGCCTAACGAGTCGTTGCATAAGTGGTAGGTCCGCAGGAAATCTTCATCGTCATTCGACCGGCGACGACTGGACGAGCGAAGTCAAATCGAAATCTTCTCTCCTCCCCAATAGTCGACTGCCAATCCGCCTGATCCCCCCGCTGACACGTATGGGGACGAGTCTCTCAGCCCATTCACGTCACTTGGATCTCCTGTCAGCCCCCCCTTCTCTCTCTCTCCACCACATCACCCCTCCCTTGCTCGAACCATGCAACGCCCCTCCCAACCCTTTTTTCTCGAGTGATTCTTGGGCGGTAATCCTACCCACCCCCGTTCCGTGCAATTCCGTGTCCTTCCGTGGCCAATTTTGTAGGCGCTGCTGGTACGCGGTGCTGCTGATCATCTCGCGAAGCGAGATGGCTACGTCGGGCTGCTGATCATTGCGCGAAGCGAGATGGCTACCCCCTACCGTTCCCCTACGTTAAACGAGTGGGTAAGATGGGTAGACTTTGCGGCCCTGGGTTTCCGTGGCGAGCCGCCATTATTGCCCTCTTACAGGATGGACAACGAGGAGATTGGAATTATGAGGCTGAGGAATCGCGGTTGGATGATGGTGGTAGTCGGTGCGTTGATCGCGACGATGACAGGGAGCGCCGAGGCGGGGCGGCGGCATGGATACGTGCCCTGCGCCGACGACTTCTGCGAACCATGCGGAACGCCCGACTGTGGCAAGACGGTGTGCGAGCCGCAGGTGGTCGAGCGGACGATTATGGTGCCGCAGATGACGACCGAAAAACGCGTCATTCAAGTGACGAAGTATCGCTGCGAACAGCGTCCCGAGGTGGTGACCTGCACGCGGCTCGTTCCCCAAGTCTACTCGTACAAGAAGTCTGTCACCGACATGGTTTCGGTCAAGCGCACTCGCGTGGTCGACTGCATGGTAACGAAACCAGTCACTCGCGAGGAAGCGTACGAAGTGGTTGTGCGAGTTCCCCATGTCGAGAAGCGTGAAGGCACTCGCATGGTCACTCGCTATGTGCCGGATGTGGAGAAGCGAGTGGTTTGCGAGGACCAGGGGCGGTTTGAAGAGCGAGTGGTGGATGTGGCGACCACCTGCGACATCGGGTGCGACTCGGCGCCCTGCGGACGTCGCGGCAAGATGCGCCGTCGAGGCTGTGTGGATTTTATCAGCTGCGATGTCGGCTGCGGCGCCGACAAAGGATGCGTCGAGAAGACCTGCCAGGTGACTCACCAAGTGTGGGTGCCCAACATCGTGGAACGAACGATCGAGGTGCCGGTGCAGCGCGCCGAATGTGTGCCGGAAAAGTACACCTACGACGTCGTGGTCTGCCGACCGGAAAAGCGAGTGTGCAAGCGAATGGTGACCGACTATATCCAGGTCCCCTCGAAGCGCACCGTGGCCTACTACGAGTGTGTGCCGAAGACTCGCGAGATTGTCTGCCATGAGACTCGTTGCAAGCCAGTGACCGAACAGCGCACAATCATGCGCACAGTGCGAATCCCCTACGTTGTCGATCAGGAGATTTGCGTCCCGGTGTGCCACATGGTCGAAAAGAAGATCCTGTGCACCGTGCCCGCTCCTTGCGCTCCCGCGTGCAAGAAGTGCCGGTAGTATAGATGCCTGTGGCAAGCATGCCTATGAGAAGCATGCCTGTGAGAAGAGTGGTTACGGGAGTTGAGTGGAGCACGTTACAATGGGATGCGATCCCCGCCTTGTTTCGACGAGGAATCGCGCTATGTCCCACCTAAAGCCCACTCACCTCCTCGTCGCTGCGCTGACCGCATGGCTGATCCTGGAGAGAGCTTGTCCTACGTCCGCGGCGCCGGAAACGACCGCGGAAGAGGCATGGTTTGTCGAGCGAGTTCAGCCGATTCTTCAACGGCGTTGTTTCTCTTGCCACTCGCATGCCGCGGGCAAAATCAGCGGCGGCCTCGCGCTCGATTCGCGGAGTGGCTGGGTCGAGGGAGGAGACTCGGGGCCGGCCATCAAGTCGGGTCAGCCCAAGGAATCTCTGCTGATTCAGGCGGTCAAGCGAACGGGGCTGGAGATGCCTCCGGACGAGCCGCTGCCAGTGAGTGAAGTGGCGGTGTTGGTCGAGTGGGTCGAGAAGGGAACGCCTGATCCGAGGCGGTTGACTCCCGAGCGAACGCAGCTGGCGGATACTCGATGGTGGTCCTTGCTGCCACTGGCCAAAGTCGCCGTTCCCGATGCGTCGCCGTCATCCACTGCCTCAACCGCGATCGATCGATTTCTGGTCGAGTCCCTCCAGCGTCAACAACTTGCCACAACCGCTCAAGCCGACCGTCGGACCTTGTACCGACGCCTTCTCCACGATTTGCATGGTCTGCCTGCCTCACCGGAAGAGCTCGACGAGTTTCTCGCGGATGACGACCCGGCGGCATTCGAGCGTTGCGTAGACCGTCTATTGGCTTCGCCTCGCTACGGCGAGCGGTGGGCGCGTCATTGGTTTGACACGATTCATTTTGCGGAAACGCATGGGTACGAACATGACGTGTTTCGGGGAAACGCTTGGCGGTATCGCGACTATGTGATTGAGTCGCTGAATCGCGATACTGTTTGGGGAAGGTTCGTCCGCGAGCAATTGGCGGCCGATGTGTTCTTTCCCAACGAGCCGCAGTTGACCGCGGCGCTCGGTTTTCTGGGAGCGGGCACGTTTGACCTCAGCACTTATTCGACGGCGCCCGTGACTTTTGATTACTTGGACCGAGACGATATGGTGACGCAAACCATGTCGGCGCTCGCGAGCGCCACGGCCAATTGTGCTCGCTGCCACGATCACAAGTTCGATCCGATCTCCCAGGAAGACTACTACGCGCTGCAGGCCGTCTTTGCGGGGATCGCGAAGGGGGATGTCAGCTACGACGCAGACCCTCGGATTTTCGCCTCCCGGCGTCGCTGGCTCGACATGAAAGCGGCGGCCGAGCGCCGTGATCCGTCGGTCTTGCTCGACGCGTTGCACCAACCCTTGGTCGCAGCCTGGGAACGAGCGAACGCGGGCGGCGCCTCGGTTTGGTCTCCGCTCGATCTCCTCTCCTACACGACCTCCCAAGGGTCGACACTGCGACGGTTGCCCGAGGGACCATTGGTCGCCGAAGGGACTCGGCCCGAACGTGAAGTCTACACCGTTGTGGGGCGCATTGCTGATCGACGAGTCGCCTCGATTCGGCTCGATGTCCTCTCCCACGATTCGCTGCCCATGAAGGGGCCTGGTCGGCAAGACAATGGCAATCTGCATTTAAACGAAGTCGAGTTGTACGTTCGCGGCGCCGTCGACGGTGAATTGAAGCGTCTGAAGATTGTGCGAGCAACTGCGGACTGGGACCAAGTGGGTTGGACCGTAGCGCATGCGATCGATGGCAATGCGGCGACCGCTTGGGGCATTTATCCGAAGGTGGGTCAATCGCACGTGGCGGTCTTCGAGGTGCATCCACCCTGGGAACCCTCGCCTCAAGCAGAACTAACCGTGGTGTTGCATCAATCTCACGGCGGCGGCCACTTGATTGGAAGATTCCAGCTTTCCACCAGCGGCGAACGAGGCGTCAAAGCGACTCCTTTGTCGAGTGATGTGGAAGAAGCTCTACGAACGGCGGTCGACGCCCGGACGGAAGCTCAGCGGCTGACCATCGCTGCTCACGTGATACGCGAGCGGGCCGATGACGAGTTGGCTCGCTTGCCGCCGCCCGTGAAGGTGTACGCGGCCGCCGCCGCGGTCGAGTTGAACAACAATCCGTTCCGGCTGGCGGCGCCCAAACCGGTTCATCTGCTGAAGCGAGGCGACATTCACAGGCCGGGGCCGCTCGTACCGCCAGGCGCGATCAACGCTCTCGGGCATCAACCCGGTCGATTTCCCGTGTCCGACCAGCAACCTGAGTCGGCACGGCGGGCAGCGCTGGCGGAGTGGCTGGTGCATCCCAAGAATCCGCTCACGTGGCGCAGTATCGTCAACCGCGTGTGGCATTACCATTTTGGTCGTGGGATCTGCGATACGCCGAGTGATTTTGGGCGGATGGGCTCCTTGCCCACTCACCCTGAATTACTCGACTGGTTGACCGGCGAGTTTCAAGAGAGCGGCGGCTCGCTGAAGCGTTTGCACCGCGAGTTGCTGACGACCGAAGCGTATCGGCGGTCCAGCGATTTTTGGGAAGGCCAACGAGCGAGCGCGGAACTCGATCCCGATAACCGACTCCTGTGGCGCGGCCAGCGTCGTCGGCTGGATGCGGAAGCGTATCGGGACGCCGTGCTCGCCGTCTCCGGTCGACTCGATCTCGCCATGGGGGGCCCCAGCATTCAGCATTTTAAGACGAGTCCTGGAGCGCAGTTGACCCCGAAACTCGATTACGACGCCTACGAGTGGGAAGGGGCCGGCGCTGGTCGGCGCGAAGTCTATCGTTTCCAATGGCGAGGCATCGCGGATCCGTTTCTTGAGTCATTGGATTTACCCGATGCGGCGCTGCTGCAACCGGTTCGCAGCCAGTCCGCGTCAGCCTTGCAGGCACTCGCTGTCTTCAATAACGATTTCGTCCTCAGACATTCCGTCCACCTGGCGCGGCGGCTCGAGATGTCTGGCTCGACCGATCTCCAGCGAGCGCAAGCGGCGAGTCGACTTGTCTGGCTTCGCGAGCCAACGCCCGAGGAGAGCCGCGTGTTGGTTGATCACGCCAACCGGCATGGTTGGCCGTCGGCATGCCGAGTCTTACTGAACAGCAGCGAGTTCTTGTTTGTCGATTGAGAGTTTCCTCATGCGGATCAGTAAGTTGCGGGATCGAACGAGTCTCTCGCAAGCGACCTCGGACACGACCGGTGCATTCAGGCAACGGCGTGATTTTTTGAATTCGATGGGTGGCGGGTTCGGAGGCTTGGCATTAGCTCATTTGCTGGCGGTCGATGGTCTGGCTGCCGAAGAAGTTGCTTCGCCTGCGGCCGCCGCATCTCCGATTGCTACTCGCCGATCGCCGATCATGCATCATCCGGCGAAGGTGAAGCGAGTGATTCAGTTGTTCATGACGGGCGGGGCGAGCCCGATGGACACGTTCGACTACAAGCCAGAGCTCGATCGTCTCCATGGACAGAGTCTGGGGCCGAAGGAGAAACCCGAAGGTTTCACGGCCATGCCGGGCGCGATCATGAAGAGTCCTTTTGAATTCAAGCAATACGGTGAGTCGGGACGCTGGGTCAGTTCGGTCTTTCCGCATCAAGCGAAGATTGTCGACGATCTCGCGTTCTTGATGGCCATGGCTTCGAAGACGAATGTGCATGGGCCAGGCACCTACATGATGAACACGGGTTTTCTTCTGCCAGGCTTTCCCTGCCTCGGCGCCTGGGTTTCGTACGCACTCGGCAACTTGGTAGACAACTTGCCGACATTCGTCGTGCTGCCCGATGGGAAAGGGTTGCCCTACAACCAGAAAGGGCCGTTCAGCAGCGGTTTCTTGTCAGCCATTCATCAGGGGACGGTCATCAATGCCGCGGCGACCAATCCTGTGCCCGACTTGTTCGCCAAGGCGAAGTTCCCTTTTGCCAACGTCGAGTCGAATCGAGCGGGGTTAGATCTCTTGGGGCAGCTCAATCGACAGCATGCTCAACGGCATGCCGCCGACAATCGACTGGACGCTCGCATTGCTTCCTACGAGTTGGCGGCCAAGATGCAGTTGAGCGCACCGGAGGCGTTTGATTTGGCGAGCGAGACTGGGGCGACTCAACTAGCCTATGGCCTGAGCGATCCGGTCACGGAAGATTTTGGTAGACGTTGCCTGCTCGCTCGACGGCTGGTGGAACGAGGTGTACGCTTCGTGCAGGTATGGAGCGGCCCGCAGGGAGCCACCGCGAACTGGGATAATCATGGAAGCATACCCAACGAGTTGCCGCCCATCGCTCGTTCCGTCGACCAACCGATTGCGGCACTCGTGCAAGACCTCAAAGCTCGTGGCCTGTTCGACGATACGCTGGTGGTGTGGACCACCGAGTTTGGGCGTACGCCGTTTGCCCAAGGATCGGTGGGACGAGATCACAACGGGGGTTCGTTCGTCACATGGCTCGCAGGCGCGGGGATTCGCGCCGGCGCCACTTATGGACGGAGTGATGACTGGGGCTATCAAGCCATCGAAGGGAAGACCTACTGTTACGATCTGCACGCCACCTTGTTGCATCTGATGGGGATTGACCATCAACGCCTGACGGTTCGCCATAACGGCATCGATCGCAGGCTGACCGATGTGCATGGGCGAGTGGTCCACGAGGTTCTCGCGTAGCGGATCGCGTCAGGGCTTGTAGCGGAACTCGCAAGAGTTCCGTTCGTTGCGCGCGAGCCAAGCCCGCGTAGCGCGAAACACCTGGCCAACCGCGAACCGGTCGCTGTTTCTTGCCGGTGATGGCTAGCTCGTTGGCCGCGAGTCGGAATTCTTGCGAATTCCGCTACGAGGTTGCCTCGAGTGTTGTAGCGGAACTCGCAAGAGTTCCGCTCGTCGCGCGCGAACCAAGCCTGCGTAGCTCGAAACGCCTGGCCAACCGCGAGCTGGGCGCTGTTTCTTGCCGATGATGGCTAGTTCGTTGGCCACGGGTCGGAATTCTTGCGAATTCCGCTACGGGTGTCGTCGTGATGACTACGGCGCGTCGTCGAAATCACAGCGCGATGCACGCTCCTTTGCCGTCGATTCGCCATTTTCGGGCTGAAATGGGCATTGGCACGGGGAATGCAAATGTAGTGACTCGTGAGACAGTCAATCTTCAACCCTTATCTGTAGGAGCGACAAACATGAAGACGACTCGCCGTACTCTGCTGGGAACTGCTCTGGTCGTGGTCCTTGGAGTCGGAGCCGCGGAGGCTCGAGCTGACCATCCACACCACCATGACTTCGGACGAGTTGCAGCGATGGCGGCTCGCGTCCATCAGTCGGCGGTCGCCTACGAACGCTCGATCTGCGGGTGCCGGACCATGCGAGCGGAAGAGGTGTTCGCGGAACGAGCGGTGCGCAAAGCCGCCGATCTGGTGGGCTCGCTCCGCGGTCGTCCCTCATGGTCGCGAGTCTGGTCGGACTACGCCGCGCTCAATGCGGATTTGCGGGCGATCGAGCGACGAGTGGAGTTGTTGCACCGACGCAATCAACTCGACCGCCAAGTCGCGATCTCCTGGCGACGCCTCCAAGCCGACTGGAATGAACTCGACCGATTGATGGAAGGCTGCCAGCGGCGCGGTGGTTGGGCCCATCACGACTCGTCGCCGCCTACGTTTCCCGGCTTCGGCCATCCAGCGATCCGCGGACCGTATGCTAGCCGATAAGCCAAGCGGCCGGATTCTCGATGGCGCCACGGATCTTTTGCAGGAAACGAGCCGCGGGCGCGCCATCCGCCACTCGATGGTCAAATGTCAAACTGAGCCACATCTGCCAACGAGGCTCGATCCGATCGTCGGCGACAACCACGGGCTCCCGACGAATGCCGCCCAGCCCCAGAATCGCAGTCTCGGGCCAGTTGATGACGGGCGTGAACGAATCAATCCCGAAGCTACCCAGGTTCGTGACGGTGAAACACGCACCTTGAAGCTCGGCCGAATTCAGCCGACGTGTTCGAGCTCGAGCGGCCAAGTCACGCGTGATCTGAGTGAGCTCGGTCAATCGCAAGCGCGCGGCATCGCGAACCACAGGGACCACCAATCCCTCCTCCGTGTCGACCGCGATACCGATATCGAACGTGGCGGGGATCAGCAATTGCTCGCCGCTCCAACGAGCCGCGAACTGAGAATTCCCGACTAGAACTTGAGCGACCAACTTCACGATCAGATCGGTATACGAGGGGACCGCCGCCGATGACTCGGCAGACGCGGCCGCGCGAAACTGCTCGCGAATTCCCACCAAGTTGCCTGCGTCCGCGCGGCAGTTCAGCGTGACAGGCACCGTCTCGTCGCGACTCCGTTTCAGGCGGTTGGCGATCGTTCGCCGCAGCGTGGTGAGAGGTTGAGCCTGCGTGGCCGCGGAGGAGGAGCCGCCGAGATAACCGCCACGGTCGTCACTCGCCAAAACGCTGGCGACTGCCGCAACTCCGGTTGTGACGACCGGCGGCGAGACCATTACGTCATCGCGAGAATCCGCGGCAGACCAAGCAAGCACATCACGCTCACGCACTCGCTTCCCTCGACCCGTGCCGACGACCTTCGCCAAGTCGATGCCCGCGGCTGTCGCCGCGCGACGAGCTCGCGGTGTGGCCCGTGGTCGGTCTCGTAGAGAATCCACCGACTGATCGGGCGCGAGCAAATCCTGCGTCGAGTGCGGCGGCTCGAAGCAGACTGAACTTACCGCGGGTGATTCCGCGGAACTGGTCGGCTGATCGACTTCCCACGGCGCCAATTCCCCCGGTGCGACCAGATAGCCAATCACCTGTCCCACATTGACGACAGTCCCTGCCACTGGAGCATCCGCTGGAATGCGGAGAATGCCCGAGTCGACCGATTCGACATCTTGAACGGCCTTCTCTCCCTCCAGTTCGAAAAGAGGATCACCGCCGCGTACCAGTTCGCCGTCTCGTTTCTTCCAACCAACGAACTTCCCTTCTTCCATCGACCAACCTAAACGCGGAATCGTAATCTCATGGGCCATGGCCTCGTCTCCTTGATAGTGGGTCCGGTCACTCGGCCAACAGCTCGCGAATCGCTTGTTCGATTTGGTCCACGTTGGGAACGACGGCCGCTTCCAGCGGCGGGCTATACGGAGTGGGCGCGAAGGCGCCATTGAGTCGCTTGATGGGTGCGTCGAGTTCGTCGAAGGCGACATCGGCGATTCGCGCGGCGACCTCGGAGGCAAACCCACACGGCGCAAACGATTCGTCCACCATCAGCAAACGACCCGTCTTGCGCAGCGAAGCGACGATCGTCTCTGTATCAAGCGGCGAAACCGTGCGCGGGTCGATCACCTCGACCGAGATTCCTTCATTGGAAAGTTTGTGGGCGACCGTGATGCTCAATGGGACCATCCGGGCCAGCGCGACAATCGTGCAATCTCGTCCCACTCTCGCCACTCGCGCCTGTCCAAAGGGAATCTCGTATTCGGTTGCCGGGACGTCGCACTTGGTATTCAACAGCTCGCGATGCTCCAAGAACAACACCGGATCATTCACTCGCAGAGCATGCGTCAACAGTCCTTTCGCGTCATAAGCGTTCGATGGCACGACCACTCGCAGCCCTGGGATGTTGGCATACATCGAATAATAGCTGCCGGAATGATGAGTCGCCGCGGAATGGCCGATGCCGATGCAGCCACGCAACAGCAGCGGCATCCGCAAACGGCCACTCGACATGTACTGCATCTTGGCGATCTGATTGACGATCTCGCCGACCGAGTCGAGCACAAAATCGGCGAACATGAAGTCGACGATAGGCCGAGTGCCGGTCATCGCCGCGCCGCCCGCGAGACCCACGAAACCTCGTTCACAGATCGGCGTGTCGCGCAGTCGCTCGGGTCCGTACAGATCGAACAGACCAAGAGTCGTCATGAAGTTGCCGCCCCGTTTACCGATTCCTTCCCCTAAAACAAAAATCGATGCATCGCGCTCCATCGCGGCCGAAAGAGCTTCATGACACGCTTTGGTCCACGTCAACTCACGCGGCTCGCTGGCTTGCAAACTTGTCGACTCTGTGGGTTCGAAAGGGGCGGGTGCAGGCGCGTAGACATGCTGAGTCGCGGTTGCCGACTCGGGCCAAGGACTCCCTTCCGCAAACTGTTTGGCTTCCGCCACTTCTCGTTCGATCTCCGAGTGAATCGCATCCAACTGTTCCGCGGTAGCAAGCCCTTGTTCGACCAGCAGAGAACGAAGTCGCTGAATGGGACATTTCAGCTTCCAGGCTTCGACCTCTTCGCGAGTGCGATAGGTGAAGTCGCCCATTCCCTCCGCATGCGCTCGAGTGCGATAGGTACGGCACTCGACCAAAGTCGGCCCTTCGCCCGCGCGAGCTCGCGTGACCGCATCGCCGAACAGTCGCGAGAGGGACTCGGCATCGTTGCCATCGACATCGAATCCAGGCATTCCATAGTGAGCACCGCGAACTCCAATACTGCGGCCGCCCGCCGCATAGGAGAACGGCACTTCGGTCGCGAATTGATTGTTTTCGCACACGAAGATCACCGGCAGCTTCCAGATGCCCGCTAGATTCAGCCCTTCGTGAAACGCGCCGTTGTTGGCCGCTCCGTCGCCGAAGAAAGCGACCGCCACGCGATCTGTCTTCAGCAACTGGAACGAATACCCAGCGCCGGCCGCTTGCAGAATGCAAGGACCGACAATTCCACTGGTCCCCATCATGCCGATCTCGGGTTGGAACAAGTGCATGCTGCCGCCGCGTCCCTGCGAACATCCTGTGACTCGCCCAAACAACTCGGCCATCAGCTCTCGCGGCGCCATGCCTTTGGCGAGCGCGTGACCGTGGCCGCGGTGAGTGCTGAATACCACGTCGTCGCGTCGCAGATGCACGCCCAGCGAGGCGGCGATGGCCTCTTGCCCGACATACGTGTGGCAAGCGCCGTGGATGAGTCCGCGTTGGTGGCAGCGCGCGAGTTCCTCTTCGGTCAGCCTGATCCGCGTCATTGCACGGTAGACATCGAGCAGCATGGGGGTAACGCCTGAGTGAATTTCAAAGGAAGTGCGATGGTGCAGCGGCAATCTGGCGAGTGGCCTCGATCACATTCGACGCTCGACCTGCGATGACGAGTGCTGTTACCAGCAGGCCCCGCAAAGTATCCTCGGTCTCGGGACACACTCGGCACTCGCCAGGAATCTGCTCGCGGATCATACGTCGCAAGATCTCCAGATTCTGCGCTAAACCACCGGAGAAAACGAGCCTTGACCAGCGTTGTTCGGGAGAAAGTCTATTAGCGAGCGTGGCGTAGTTGCGAGCCATGGCGCGAAATGCCGCTCGGAAGAGTGAACCAATTCCCAGATTCTCCGTGGTGATCCCGGTAATCTGTCCCTGGTCGCCCAACGGACCGGGAAAAAAAGACAAATCGACTTCCAGCTCCGAATCGCTCGCCGCCTCCGCGGCTCGCACCAGCCACGGCCACGGATCCGCCACGGCGAGGCCTTGAAGTCGAGCCATCTCGGTGCACAAATCGACCAAGGTGTTGAGCGCACGACCGGCTGGAATGTGCGTAATCGTGTTCAGGAATCTGTCGTCCAGATAGGGGCGAGTCTGGTAGGCGCCCGAGCGAAACTCGGACGTGAGCTGGCTGACTTGCGAGCCCGTGCTGATGTTCAGCGACAACTCGCCTTCTTCCAACGCGACGCCTGCCAGCGCACAGGCGTGGTCGCCCAAGGCGGGGTAACAGGGAAGCTTCCGTCCCCCGGCTTTCCATTCTCCCACTACGTCCGTGAAGTGACCAATATTGGGCCAAAGCAGTCGCCCCATGCCCAGTCGCCCCCAAGCATCACTCCGCCATGTTCGCGAACCAACGTCGACCGCGCCGCATGCGGCCGTGGGATGAGCGATGGGCGAGGAAGAGCAGAGGCGAGCGATGACGAAGTCGCCGATCGACATGGGGAGCGCGGGCACGCGCGGGAGCTCCCCTCTTTCAACAAACCAGTACAGCAAACTGGTCATGTATCCTGGCTTCACATCACGTCCTAAAGCGAGGGCATCTGGTTCTCCCAGTTGAGCCGCAAAGCGAGCGAACGACGAATCGACCGAGCCCTCGTCTTGCCAGGATGCTCGTTGGTCGCGCCAACTGATGTAGTTGCCGAGCGGCTGACCTTGAGCATCGCAGAAAAGCAAGCCGCCCATCTGCGTGCTCGTCACCACTTCCGCCGCATCAGGCGCATGGGACAACAATTTTTCGAGCAGTCGTTGCGCGGCTGCGAGCGTCGCGACGGGATCGACTTCAAAACGACCAGGAGCTAAACCAGTCCTCGGCTCAGGAAACGCCTCGCGACTCACATGTTCGATCGATAAACGGTCCAGGTCGAGCACAGCTCCTTTGAGGAACGAGGAGCCGATATCGATCGCCAAAAATCGCATGGTGGGGAAGTTCCGCGGCGGCTAACTAGCGAAGTAATCTTGGAAGCAACTCGACGTCGACCACCATCGCGCTTGTTAGTTCCAACGTTTGTTAGTGCCAACGAGCGATCGCGGGGAATTTGTCGGCCAATTCGGACAGCGGCTTCAGTACATCGGGAGGCAAAAGGACGCCTTCGGTCAGGGCGCGAGCATGATTGTGCCATTCACGCTCGCCGGGAACCAGCACCCGATCGACCCCCGCGGCCGTCGGCGCTCGATGCACTTCGTCGATCACGTAATCGACTCGTTGGCGGAATTCCGTATTCATCGCCTGGGCGTCGATGGCCAAAAAGGCGGCGCCATGGCCAGTCGGACGATTGGGGTCTCCCCACATCCAGTTTCCAATCTGCCACATCATGGACGCACCGCTCACGACTCCGGCCAACGTCTCCGCCAACAAGCCGATGCCGTAGCCTTTGTGTCCCGCGGCGGGGGCAAGCGCCGCTTGGTCAGGATAGAGCTGCCCGTCGGTGGTCGGCATGCCATCGCGGTCGATCAACCAGTCGTGAGGGATCGACTTGCCAAGCTGCCTGGCCATGTAGACTTTGCCCCCCGCGACCGTGCTGGTAGCCATGTCGAGCAGGATGGGCGGATGATTACCGGCGGGGATGGCGTAGGCGATCGGATTGGTGCCGGTGACGGCGATGCGCGAACCTGGGGCCGCGACGCTGGGGATGTCGTTGCCTACGGCGATCCCAATCAGGCCTTGTTGCGCCGCAAGCCAAGGAAAGTAACCAATGGCGCCGAAGTGGTTGCCGTGGCGAACTCCTACGTAAGCGACGCCCGTTTCGCGCGCCTTCGCGACCGCGGTCTTCATCGCAAACTCACCCGAAACCTGTCCCAAGGCATGTTGCCCATCGACGATGGCCCAGGAGGGACCCTGGGCCAAGATCGAGGGGCGAGCGGTGGCTTGAATGCCGCCACCCTCGAGACGGCGAATGTAGCCCGCCAGCAACTTCACGCCGTGCGTCGAAACGCCCCACATGTCGGCTATCACCAGCGCGTCGGCGGTTAAACGCGCATCCGACTCGCCGACGCCCATTTGCCGCAGCACATTGGCGCAGAAATTCAAAAGCCGCTCGACGGAAATCCGCGTGTTGTCACCCACAGTCTTGATTCTCCCAGTTCGTTCTCGCTCAATAAGTTCGCGCTCTCGTCGTAAACGGTCTTTCCTACGAAGCCGTCGTCCCCCGCGAGCCTCTCGCTGACGTCCCAGGCTGATCACGCCAACAGGCGTTCCAAGTCTTGCGTGGTGAGGTCGCTCAAAATGCTATTATCCTCGGTCAGAATGGCTTCGGCCAGAGATCGCTTCTGACTCTGCAATTCCAAAATCTTCTCTTCGATCGTGCCGCGGCAGATCAAGCGGTAGGCGAAAACGTGGCGAGTTTGACCCATGCGGTAGGCTCGATCGACAGCCTGTGCTTCGACAGCCGGATTCCACCACGGATCGAGAATAAAGACATAGTCGGCGGCCGTGAGATTGAGCCCTTGTCCGCCGGCCTTGAGACTGATCAGAAAGATCGGAATCTTCGCGTCCTCTTGAAAACGACGCACATGATCACCCCGATTCGCGGTCGCCCCATCGAGGTATTCATATTGGATCTTGTCCGCGTCCAATCGGTCGCGAACAAGTGCCAAGAGTGAGGTGAATTGCGAGAAGACCAGCGCTTTGTGCCCTTCCGCGACTAACTCGTTCAACTGGTCGACCAGCATATCGAGTTTGGCGCTGCCAACCTTCGCGTGCCTGGGATCGACGAGTGCGGGATGGCAAGCGGTCTGCCGCAGTCGTAGCAGAGCTTCGAGCACGTGGATCTTCGACTTGGCCATCCCTTGGCTCTCGACCTGCGACAACAGTTCGGCTCGATAATGGGTCTTGAGTTGGTCGTAGAGCGCCTGCTGTCCGGGCTCCATTTCGCAAAACAAAGTCTGCTCGGTTCTTTCCGGCAACTCGGTGAGCACCTGCCGCTTGGTGCGACGCAGAATGAATGGGCGGAGCGACTGAGCGAGCGCCATGCGAGCCGTATCCGACTGGGGGCCATCGCCCGCCAATTCCTTGGCTGCGTCCTTCGCTGTCTCTTTGGCCGTTTCTTTCGCCGCGCCGCGCGTTGCTTCCCGGCCGTTGCCTTCGGCGTGGCTGCCGCGAGTTGCTTTGCTGAATCGCTGGAAGGCCGATGAGGCGCCCAACATGCCAGGATTAATGAACTCGAACAACGACCATAGCTCGCCCAAGTGGTTTTCGATGGGCGTCCCGGTCATGGCGAGTCGATGGCGCGAGCGGATCAGACGACACGATTTCGCGGACTGCGACTGAGCGTTCTTGATGGCTTGCGCTTCATCCAGGATCGCATAGTCGAAGGTCAGTTCCTTCAGATCGGCGATGTCGCGCCGGAGAGTGCCATAAGTCGTCAAGACGAGATCGCAGTTGCGCAGTTGCTCGCGCAGCGACTCGCGCTCGATCCCCGTGAAATTCAGCACTCGCATGTCGGGCGCGAATCGCTTGGCTTCCTCCGCCCAATTGAAGACGAGACTCTTGGGCGCCACAACCAGTGAAGGAGCCTGTTGATCGGGATGCTGGGCGAGGAAGCGGCGGCGACACTCCAGCAAGGCGAGCACCTGCACGGTCTTGCCAAGACCCATGTCGTCGGCCAAGCAACCACCCATCTCCAACTGTTGCAAACCAGTCAACCAACCCAGGCCAATCTCTTGGTAGGGACGCAGCCGACCGCCAAAACCCTCGGGCGCGGGATGCGGCTCAAACCCGCGAAAGTCCGCGAGTCGCTGTCGCCAGCCCGCGAACCGCTCATCAATCTGTACCTGGTTCGAGTCGTTCGCTTCCAGCAGGGAATCCAATAACAACGCTTGGCTGGGAAGGAACCGTAGGGCGTCGCCCTCTTCAACGGAAAGGCCTGCCAGCAAGCCGAATTTGGCGAGCCAAGCGGCGGGGAGCATGCCGCGCGAGCCGTCCCCCAGGGTGACGAACGTCTCGCCTTTGCGAATCGCGGCCAAAATGGTCGGCAGCTTGACGAATTGACCATCGAAATCGAGTCCCCCTTCGAGATCGAACCAATCCATGTTCGATTGCACGTTGAGACGCGACGAGGTGCTTTGTCGCACCACTTTCCCTTCCGCGACGACTTCCCATTGAAGACGTAATGCGTGCGCAGCCACCGCCTCCAAGTGTTTCGTGTCACACCAATAATCAGGCCCCTCGGCGGGAAGCTCTCGCAGATACTGCCCTAAGCCTTCGGGGGCTGTTAAACAAGCTAGCGAGTTTTTTTCCGCGGACAGTTGTCGCTTCAGAATCTGCCGCTCGGCCGCGTCGATGATGGCTGAGTCCGGCGCGTTCGACGCTAGCTCGACGGCGCCATATACGAAACGGATGCTCACCCGCAACTGCACTTTGCGGGAACGCCCTGGCGAATCGGGGACGATCTTCATGCGTACCCGTGGAGGCTGATCGACGTGGGGCCACTGTAAGTCGATCGGCAGGGTGATGGGTGGTGGATCGGGAAACCGCAGCAGCTCAGCCAAGAAGACCGGCCCGTCGGCGAACGGAATCCGCAGTGTTTCCTGTCCTAGCCAGTTTGCCCAAGCGGTCGCCGGATTGCGACGCAAGCGAATGATGCGGTCGTTGATGATCGCTAATTCACCGCGATCAATCGTCTGCACATAAGTCGATTTCACTCGCTCCTGATCCCGCACCGCCTCGCTGCGCAATTCCCAAATCTCCTGTCGGTAATCATCCAGCATGCGGAATTCGGTTTCGAAGGGATGATCGCCGTCCCAGACGAGACGGAGCGCATTCATGAACGATTCGGGACGTTTCGCCGAAACCACCGAGATCAGACGCTGGGTCGCACACAGCTTGGGCAATAACAGCCCATATGCAACTCGGGGAATCGCCGCGCCATATTTGCGGCTGACAAACCAACGGCTCGAGGCAATCTCGCTATCGATTGACGACTTGACAACGTCCGTATCATCGCCGATCAGCAGTTCGAGAATTTCACGGTCCTGGGCATCCGGCCAGCGATGTATCGACTCGCGATCCATGGCGATCGACTGATACGGGCCCCAAGGGCGATCCACCCCTGATCGGTATCGCTGGAAATAGGCCACGACCGGACGTCGTTCGGTGGTCGACTGTTCCAGGTCCAGGACATAGTAAAGCTGCCTCAACGCGGCTGAATCCGCTATCGACTTGGGCTCGAACTGACGAGCTCGTTCGGTTTGCATGCCATGCAGCACATGCTGAATACGAACTTTCCAGGCGGCGGGGGGCGCATTAGCGCCGCTGGTGCGATGATTCACCGCCGCGGTCCCACGAGCTACCGGCGCGTTGGGGCCTGGGGCGCCGGGGTTCGTCTTGGAACTTGCACTAGATGTCGCTGGAATTGGGGATGAAAGGGGAGTCGTCGCCGACGTTTGAGAGGACTTAGACGACGGTACATTTGCTTTCGCATGTTCTCCCTGGGAGGGGGAGACTCCGGCGGCTGGTTGGTCGTCCCGGGGACTCGAACGCGACTTGCGCGTTGTGTTCGCGGTCGAACGATTACCCGCGGAGGCTGGCTCTTTCGCCGATAGCTTGTTCGGTGCGGGAAGCTTTGGCGAGCGGTCGGTCTCCGTGGGGACTGGGGCGACGTTAGTCGGTTGAACTTCCGGAGTGGACTTAGGAGGAAGCGCGCCGGGAACCGAATCGGCGTTGCCCAATTGTAGTCGCAGCGGTCCTCGATTCGGCAAAACGGCTGCCAGCTTCTGTCGATCGACCTCCAGCATGGCGGCCCAAAGATGTTTGCAGTGGCTGGCTTCGTTTCCCTGCGCACATGTGCAATAGGCCTGCACCGTGGAGTCGGTCGTTTGCCAATTCATTCGTACCTGAAACGACTCATGGACGCCTTGCTTCACCTCGGCCGTAACCGCCTCGGGGGTTTGGGCGAGCACCTTCACGCGGTTCTCGTCAAAGTACTGCCGTCCCCGCAGCTTGACGGGCGCCGGAAAGTGCCCTCCACAACGCTGAGTTAACGACATATGTGCATGCTCCCCACACCCAGACGACCAGCAAGCCCAAAGCGCGAAACCGCGAATTTTAGCCAGAACCACCGAAAGGAGGGAGGGGACGAAAGACAGCTTGTGTTTTGTGAATGGACGTACGACGTACTTCCAGTCGCATAGGAACCACGAATCGCACGAATTCCACGACTGAGAACGGAGAGGAGATTCTTGGAGGGGCCGCTATCAAGCCAGGATCGCCCACCTTTCAGACCGCCCCGGCCCGTCGCGTACCACAACCCCAGCTCGCCCCCCTATTCGTCCAATTCGAGCCATTCGTGGTCCAACCATCATCAGACGAGAACGAGTCACAATCTGGGGGACAATCCGTCCGATAGTGGTTACCATGATGACTCGGAATCCCTACGGACAAGGAGTTCACAGTCATGGGTTTCGCTCGTTCATCCCTGGTGATTGCCAGTCTATTTGTGGTCGGCCTGTCAGCGAGTCGCGAAGGACTCGGTCAACAGAATCCCCACGGGGTCTTGCCGTTGGGTGGTATGGCGGACCCGTTTTTGTTGCTCTTGCACGACCCCGTGGTGCATGACGAATTGAAACTGACCGCTAGCCAACGCGTCTTGTTGGGGAAGTTGTGTGCGGGGATGGATGGTGATCTGTGGGTTACTCGTAATCAGCCTCAGGCTCAGGGGGACGAAATTCGAACTCGCCTGAAGGCGGCCGCTCAGAAAGAATTGAATGAATTCTTGACGCCCGAGCAGTTACAGCGCTTGACCGAAGTCGAACGTCGAACGGTTGGCGTCAAGGTTTTCCAACGCGACGATATGGTGCGCGCCCTGTCGTTAAATCCCACTCAGAAAACCAAGATTCAACAGTTGTTGAAGCAATCGGATGATGCCATCGCGGCCTTGATGAAGGGGGCGGCAGGTAAACCTCAGGACGAGACGCAAGCCGAGTATGCTCGCATTCTGGGGCAAGTCCAGAAGGACATTTGGTCCGAGTTGAGCGACCCGCAGAAGAAAGCGGCGCTTGCGGCGCTGGGGCCTGCATTCGATGCGAGTAAACTGGGCCGCGTGTTGCTGCGAGCTCCAGAGTTTTCACGCGGCACAACGTGGATCAATTCGGACCCGCTCACTCTCCGCGAACTACGGGGCGAAGTGATCGTGGTATTCGTCTTCGCTCATGGCTGTATCAACTGCATCCGGAACTACCCCTGGTATTTGGGGTGGCATCGTGATTTTGCGGATCGTGATCTAAAGATTATCGGCGTCCATACGCCGGAGACGGACGCCGAGACCAAGGTGGAAGGGGTTGTCGCCAAGGTCAAGGAAAACGGCTTCGAGTTCCCTGTGGTGGTGGACAACGACAAGAAAATCTGGAACGCTTGGGGGAACAGTATGTGGCCAAGCACCTACCTGATCGACCGTCGTGGGTTCGTCCGAGCTTGGTGGTTGGGCGAATTGAATTGGCAAGATCAACAAGGCGAAAAAATGCTCCGCGCCAAGATCGAGGAGCTGCTTTCCGAAAAATGAACCGACTCGTTCGCACCCTTGTTACCTCGGTTTGCTTGATGATTGTCGCGGAATTCGCACGCCCCGACGAGTCGTCATTCGAGTCGTACGAGCGGGAACACTGGTCCCTTGTGCCTCGCAGCCGACCGCAAACGCCGACGCTGACGACGGCCCCGGAACAGTCATGGGCTCGCACAGCAGTCGACACGTTTGTGCTCGAACGAATTCGAGCCAAACAACTCAGCCCATCCCCGGTTGCTCCGCGGAACTTCCTGATTCGCCGACTCTACTACGACCTGTGGGGATTACCGCCCGACGTCGAAACGATAGCGGAATTCGAGCGGAACGAGTCGCCGGATGCGGTCGAGCAGTTGGTTGATCGCTTATTGGCAAGTCCCAGGTATGGAGAACGGCAGGCTCAGCATTGGCTCGATGTCGTTCGCTTCGCGGAAACCGAGGGGTTTGAGTATGACCAACATCGGCCGGGCGCTTGGCGATTCCGTGACTACGTGATCGATAGTTTGAATCGCGACAAACCATTCGACCAGTTTGCCCGTGAGCAGTTGGCCGGCGACGAACTTGCCCACTCCAACACGGAAACTCGCGTTGCCGCAGGCTTTCATCGACTGGGGCCGGTCCGACGCAATGCGGGCAATACCGATGTGGCGTTTAGTCGCAACGAAGTGTTGACCGAAATGACCGATGCGGTGGGCGTAGTATTTCTCGGCTTGACCGTGGGGTGCGCTCGCTGCCACGATCACAAGTTCGACCCGATTCGGCAAGTGGACTACTACCGGCTGCAAGCTTACTTGGCATCGACCGACGAACATGACATTTCGGTCGCTCCGCCGGACGAAGCGCGACGATGGAATGACGAAACGAATCGCGTGAAGCAGGCGATGAAGGTGATCCGCGAGAAGATGCAGAACGCCGAGGGGCGCGAGCGGGACGCGCTGGTCGCTCAACTCAAAAAGCTCGAACTTGAACTTCCCGAGCCGCTCCCTACCCTCTCGTCGGTGCAAGTGTTGGCGGAGCGCAAGGCGGAAGTGGCGGTGCTGCAACGAGGGCAGACTGATAAGCCGCTCCAAACCGTAAGAGCTCGTCCGTTGGGAGTGTTGGTCGCGGATGATCGGCCCGAGGAGTCCTCGGAGGCCGCTCGTCCCAAATCGCAACTCGCCGACTGGCTGCTTGATCCCACTCATCCCCTCACTGCTCGAGTCTATGTCAATCGCCAATGGCAGTGGCGATTTGGCCAGGGGCTCGTCGCCACCCCCAACGACTTCGGTCTCAATGGCGCCGCCCCCACGCACCCTGCCCTGCTCGATTGGCTCGCCAATCAACTGATCGCCAACCAGTGGCAAACCAAACCGCTGCATCGATTGCTTGTGACCAGCGCGGTCTATCGCCAAGCCTCCGATGAGGCGAGTGAATCATCGCAACGCGACCCCGAGAATCGATGGCTGGCTCGCTTCACCCGCAGAAGGCTTGATGCCGAGCAGATTCGTGATTCGCTCCTAAGCGTCTCAGGTCAAATGGATTTGCGACTGGGTGGCGAGAGCATCATGACTCCTGTGGATGCCGATTTAGTCAAGTTGCTTTACAAGCCGACGCAGTGGACCGTTGCGCCTCAGTTGGCCGATCATCACCGTCGCACCATATATCTGATTGCCAAACGCAATCTACGCCTGCCGCAATTGGAAGTATTCGACCAACCCGATCTCGCCATCAGCTGTGCGCGACGAGAATCCAGCACCCACGCGCCACAGGCCTTGGAACTGCTGAACGGCCCCTTTTCGAATCGGCTGGCCGCGGATTTCGCCGCTCGCATCGAACGCGAAGCGGGACCCAGTGCTGCTCAGCGAGTGGACTTTGCATTTCGCTCGATCGCCGCTCGTCCCGCGAACGCCGAAGAACTTGCTCTGTGCGTCGAGTTTTTGCGAGACCATTCGCCCAGTGAATTTGCGTTAGCGCTCTTTAACTTGACGGCGTTTATGTATGTTGAGTGAGTCATTGGTCATTGGTCATTGGTCATTGGTCATTGGTCATTGGTCATTAGTCATTAGTCATTAGTTGTTAGTTGTTAGTTGTTAGTTGTTAGTTGTTAGTTGTTAGTCACTGGCGCTTTTGTCGGTGCCTTTTTCTGATATTCGTGGGTTTTCTTTTGACCGAGTAGAATTCAACTCCAGAACTGTCGTAAGGGCCTAACAGGTCGCCGAACACCAACAACGAATGACCAATGACCAATGACCAATGACCAATCTATCCGTTCGTCGTGAATTCCTGCGAGACTCATTTTGCGGCGTTGGTTCGCTGGCGCTGGCGGCCATGTGGCCGCGTGGCGCCCAGTCGGCGCTTGGGGCGGAAGCCAATCCGTTGGCGCCGCGACCTGCGCCTCGGCCAACGACGGCGAAGAGTGTGATCTTCTTGTTCATGGCGGGGGGGCCGAGTCATTTAGAGACGTTTGATCCCAAGCCGCTGCTCAACCAATTGGATGGACAAAGGCGGCCAGCGGAATTTGGGGAGGCGAAGTACCAGTTTGTTCGGCCGGATGCCCGACTTCTGGGGTCGAAACGCAAGTTTCAGAAACATGGTCAGTCGGGCATCGAAGTGTCTGACTTGTTCCCTCATTTGGCTCGGCGAATCGACGACATCGCGGTCATCCGGTCGTGCCACTGCGACAAAGTGGTGCATTCGGCGGCTCAGTACGAGTTGTTTAGCGGGCGCACATCGCCCGGTTTTCCCAGCATGGGATCATGGTCGATCTATGGGCTGGGATGTGAAAGCGACTCGCTGCCCGCCTATGTCGTCATGCCCGATCCCGACGGAGCGTTGGAGGCGGGGCAGCCGATGTACATGCACGGCTTTCTGCCCGCTCTGCACCAACCGACGATGTTGCGCGGTGGGAGTCGGCCCGTCCGCAATCTCGATCTGCCGCCGCATGTATCGCCGTCGGAGCGTGCGGCGACCATGGAGTTGATTCGAGGATTGAATCGGGAGACGATTCGCTCCGGCGACGATGAACTGGCGGCTCGCCTGGCCGCGTACGAGCTGGCCTTCAAAATGCAGACCGAAGCGCCGGAAGCGTTTGATCTCTCGCGCGAGTCTCGCCGTACGCTGGATCTCTATGGCATTGATCGTCCGGCGACCGACGAGTACGGTCGGCGCTGTCTCTTGGCTCGACGGCTGGTCGAGCGAGGCGTCCGATTCACGGTGGTAGTCAGTGGAGGCGGGGCTGCTACGACTCAATGGGACGCACATGCGGATATCGAGGAGAATCATACTCGCATGGCTGGCGAGACCGATCTGCCGATCGCCGGCCTGCTGACTGACCTCAAGGAGCGTGGCTTACTGGAGAGCACGCTCGTGCTGTGGGGAGGCGAATTTGGGCGATCGCCCGAGGCGGAGAGTCGTCGGGGACGCGATCATCACAACATCGGTTTCTCGATGTGGATGGCGGGCGGAGGCGTCCGAGGAGGGCAGGTCGTCGGGGCTACCGATGCAATCGGCTTGCGAGCGGTCGAGCGACCATGTCACTTTCGAGATCTGCATGCTACGTTGCTGCACCTGATGGGTTTTGAACAGAACGAGTTGACTTTCCCGCACCTCGGCCGCGACGAACGGTTGACGTTGATTGAGGGGGAGGTGATTCGGGAGATTGTCAGTACGTGATGGCCCAGCTCGTGATGATTCGGTAAATTACTTGTCATTCAAAAAGTTCTTTCCTTGGAGTGGCTGGCATGTCGTTTCGTCCGAAATTGTGGGGTCTCGTAGGCGGTCTCGTGGCATTGTTGGCGGCATTTGCGTGGTGGGTGCCGACGATGGCGGCGAGCGCCGCGGCTCAAGCTGGCGCCTCTCAGCCTGATGAACAGTGGATTCCGTTGTTCAACGGCAAGAATCTGGACGGCTGGACTCCCAAGATTCGCGGCTATGAAAAGGGCGACAACTTCGGCAATACGTTCCGGGTCGAGGACGGTTTGCTCAAAGTGGTCTACGACAAGTACGACAAATTCGACGATCGCTTTGGGCATCTGTTTTACAAGGAAAAGTTCTCGCATTACCGCTTGCGAGTCGAGTATCGATTTGTGGGGGAACAAGTGCCAGGTGGACCTGGTTGGGCGATCAGGAATAGCGGAGTCATGGTACACGGCGAAATGCCTGAGACGATGGCCAAGGATCAGGACTTTCCGGCTTCCATCGAAGTGCAGTTGCTAGGAGGCTCGGGCAAGGGAGAGCGGACGACGGCCAATCTCTGCACGCCTGGCACCAATGTCGTGATGGGCGGCAAACTGATCACTCAGCATTGCACCAGCTCGAAGTCGAAGACCTATCACGGCGATCAGTGGGTGACGGCCGAGATCGAAGTGCACGGCGACCAAGTGGTCAAGCACATCGTCGATGGTCAAGTGGTGCTGGAGTACAACGAACCGCAATTGGATGACCGCGAAGCCCACGCTCGTGAACTCATGAAACTGAATGGCGGAAAGCTACTGAAAGAAGGATCGATCTCGCTGCAGTCCGAGAGCCACCCCGTCGAATTTCGCAAGGTGGAGTTGTTGAAGCTGAAATAGCGGTGTAGCGATCTCGCTTCGCGAGATGAACAGCCGCACTGCGTGCGAACACTGCTCTCGGAATTGGCCACGGAAAGGCACTGAATTGCACGGAAAAGATGAAAGAGGTAAGGAGCCCGGAGTTAGGAGGAAAGAAGATAAGGATGCGGTAGGAGGAGTCGGGAGCAGTGGGGCCGAATGGAAGATGGCGCTAGAGTAAGTGGACGAAGATAACGCAGGCTGAACGCGGATCGACCGACCTCGTTCATGAAAAGCAAGCGGATGTGGCCATCCAGCGACTCAAGATGCGAGTTCGCGTCAGTCATTGTCTACTTCAAGCGTCGTCGGTGGTTGTGGATTGGCGTCGAGGGGGCGAGGGCCTGGGTGGCACAGTTACTCGCGGTCAGTTCGCAGCGGAGCAAGAGCGGTTGGCTCCTGCGGGTATCCATCAAGACACGAAGGCTAGCGAGAAGAAAAGTGGCGAACTAACGAGAGGCGATGGAATCGAGGTTGGGCAGTGGTCCGCATGGACGCCACTGGAGTCGATCTGTGGAAGAGCCAAGTCGTGGGTGTTTCCCTCCGTTACCGTCTCTTTCCTGCCTCAGGGAAAGAAGACTCTGGATCCTCCGCAAGAAATCGCCGTGGATTTTGAATTCGCGGATGAACGTCAAGTCTTCAAGCGTTGGACTGAGTGTGCCCCTCGTGGCGCGACGGTCGGGTTTGCGTTTCCCAGCGGCGAGTTGGATGGGAGGGGAGCGGGGAACGCCGAGTTTGTGCGGCAACTCGCGGGAATCGCGGCGCACGTGAAGGCGCGCCGCGAACTGTTGGAGAAGAGATTCCCCGAACCCGTGACGCCGCCCAGTCATTTCGCCATTCTGGGGCATCTGGCGGGCTATGGCCAAGGTCCCGGATCAGGGGTGGGGAAAGCGATTGGCTTCGGAGTGCGGCACTGCAATCCGGAAATCGTGGCCGCGAAGTCGCACCTGCAAGAATGTCCACGTTGTCGGGACGAGTTTCGTGAATACCTCCGACGTCACCGCATTCAGCCCATGGACGTTGGAGCTCGCAATTGGGATGAAGTCGCGCCGTATCCTCTATGGGCAACCGAGTCGACCAAATCGGGCGTCAAGCAGACACTCGCCGCGCCTCTTGCGTTAGACGCGGCGGCTGATCGCCTGCGCTATTACTATTCGTATCGCTTCATGACCTATGTCACCGCCAGTCTATTCCCCGAGTCGGCTCGTCGTTTGGCCGCCGAGGGGATCCCGCTGTACGCCATGCAAGGCAACGCCAAGTTGGAATGGGAGCAGCTTGGATTGGCATGAGTTTTATGACTCGCATGCCAACACGGCACTCGTCTGGGAAACATCGAATCGCGATCCGCGAGCCTGGCAGTGGGAATCGTACTTGGCCGACATCCTGCGGGGAGTTTCGGCTCGACACGCTGGACTGCCGATGGGATGTCTCGTGAAGCCACATCCGGGCGCACCCGCTCAGCGCAAGCTGGCCGGAATGGCACGCGGAGTTAGAGTTGTCGAGTGGTACACGTATGGACCCGACTATGCGAAGGGGGATAGCTTCTCGCAGTCGCCCCAACTGCTGGAAGAAGTGGCGAAATCGAGTCGATTTCAGGCTCGGGCTGAGCCCTATCTTTGGAAGACCGAATGGGAAGTGCGGCCGGAAGTGGCACTGGTGTTTCCTCGCAGTTCCGAAATCTGAGGACGTGTGGGACCGCTCGGCATGACCGCCTTGGCGAATGCGAAGTGGATTTATTTGGCGCTGCGGCACGAGCACATTCCGGTGTCGATCCTGAGTATCGAGCGACGACGCTCGAAGCATTTGGATCACCGGCTGCACCCGCTTCGTCCGAGACCGCTTGGAAGTTGCCAGCTCCTTGGGTAGATGGGAAGGCTACGGCGGTAATCGGTCGAGAGATTATGGAGACTGATGAATTGGTGCTATGCAAAATCGCCAGCGGCAGGCGGCGGTCGTTCAGAGCAACTGCGACAGCACGACGAATTGCAGGTGTTGCTGGCGGGCTTCGCGGGCGTCCAACGAGTGCGCTCGCTGGCGTTGGAAACCGAATTGCAATTCGAGTCGCGCACGGAGGGGATCGTCGTGACTCTCCCGCGGTTGGCGACTATCGATCTGCTGATGTTATCGCCGTAAGGCTCGCTACGGCTTAACTTATGATCTCCCGTACAACTCTGCCCGAAACGTCGGTCAGGCGATAGTTGCGGCCGTTGTGTTCATACGTCAAACGTTCGTGGTCGAAGCCCAAGAGATGCAGCATCGTGGCATGCAAATCGGGGACCGCCACTCGATCTTCAATGGCGTGATACCCAAATTCGTCGGTCTGGCCTAAGACCATGCCCGGACGAACGCCCGCGCCGGCCAGCCACATCGTAAAGCCATGCGGATGATGGTCTCGACCTTTTCCATTTTCCGCGACGGGAGATCGACCGAATTCTCCACCCCATACAACAAGCGTGGAATCGAGCAAACCTCGTTGCTTCAGGTCGTCCAGCAAAGCGGCGATCGGACGATCGGTCTCGGCGCAATGCAAATCATGGTTTTTCTTCAGATCGTCGTGCGCATCCCAAGCCCGCGGGCCCTCGTTCCCGCCACTGTAAATCTGCACGAATCGTACTCCGCGTTCGACCAATCTCCTCGCCAACAAACAATTGCGACCAAAATGACCCGTGGTCTTGTCATCGAGACCATAGTTTCGGCGAGTGGCCGCGGTTTCACTCGACAAATCGACGCATTCCGCCGCCCCGCTCTGCATGCGAAACGCCAACTCGTAAGACGCAAGTCGAGCCGTCAGACTCGACGCCGCGGGACTGCCAGCTTTCTCGTGCGCTGCCGCTTGCTCGGCATTCCAACGCTGTAACAACTGCAACCTCGCCTGCTGTCGATCCGACGTGACCTGCTTCGGCGGCCGCAAATAAGCGACCGGCTCCGTCCCCACTCGAAAAGGAACTCCCTGGTACGTCGCGGGCATGAAGCCATTGGACCAGTTGAGTGCTCCATTCACGGGAGCGCCCTGGTGATCCAGCATCACAACGAAGGCGGGCAGGTTGTCCGCCTCCGACCCTAGCCCGTACGTGGTCCACGATCCCAAGCAAGGATGTCCGGCCTGCAAGAATCCCGAGTTCATCTGAAAAATCGCAGGTCCGTGATTATTGCTCGCACAATGCATCGACCGAATCACGCACAACTGATCGGCTCGCTTGCCCAACTCTGGATAGACTTCGGCGACCTCCAATCCCGATTCGCCACAGCGCTGAAAACGATACGGACTGCCAAAGGCCGCGTTCTTCGTCTTGCCCACCATGAAGGCGTCTTGATCGCGAAAAACCGGTATTGGTTGACCGTGTCGTTTCACAAGTTCTGGTTTCGGATCGAACAAGTCGACATGGCTGGGACCGCCATACATGAACAAGAAAATCACGGCCTTTGCGCGCGGAGCAATGTGGGGCGCTCGCGGGCGTAGGGGATTTCCGCTGCGGTCGCCAACGACGGGCGAATTCACTTCGCTCGCTTGGCGTCGCGGTTCAGCCGCGATCGTTGGCTCTGACGCGGCCGCTTGGTGAATCAACCGTCCTTCACGGTCGAGCAAGCTGCGCAATGCCAGCGCGCCGAAACCACCGCCCGCCACTTGCAACAGTCTGCGGCGATCGATCTCCTGGCCCTGTCGAATAGACCCCAGCGAGTCCATGTTGTTACTCCACGTAGACAAAGTCGCTGCTATTCAAGAGCACATGAGCGAGGTCGATGAACGCTTGCCGGTCCGCATCGACGGCGTGCACGCCCTCAGCCCGATAGGCCTCGACGCGTTGTCGGACGAAGTCGTGCGCCTCTTGCACTCGTGATGGCGCCGGTGGACGCGACCACGCCGCCATCATCATGCTGGCGACGACGTCCGACGATCCACTTGGTTTGGCTCGCGAGCAATGGTCCACCAGATTCTCCGCCTGCTGCTCAATGAACTCGTCGTTCATCAGCAACAGCGCTTGAGTCGGTACGACGCTCTGTCCACGCTCGCCCACGCTGGTGGTGGTGGTGGGCGAGTCGAACAGCTCCATCATGGGCATCAGCAATTGCCGCTTGACATAAATGTACACGCTACGACGCCACTGAGCCGGTCCGTCGCGTTCGAGCACTGGCCACTTATTGCGTTGACTCGCATCCAACAATTCGGGGCGAATCCGCGGCTTGACGCCGGGCCCGAAGAACTGCCGATTCAACGAACCGCTGGCGGCCAGCATCGAGTCGCGCAGCGTTTCGGCATCAAGCCGACGAGTGGGCATGTGCCAAAGCAGCCGATTCTCAGGGTCGACTCGACATGTCTTGTCCAATTCGCCCAGCTCGCCCGCCGTCGCGGCGACTCGCGTGTTTTCTTCGTCTAGCATCAACTGAGTGCTCACCGCACCCGACTGTCTATAGACAGACGAAGTGACGATCAAGCGATGCAACTGCTTCAATCTCCCTTCATCCTCCATCAATCGAGCCGCGAGATAGTCGAGCAGTTCTGGATGAGTCGGCCGTTCGCCGCCCAAGCCGAAGTTGTTGGGCGTTGCGACCAATCCGCGACCAAAGTGATGTTGCCAAACTCGGTTGGCGAGCACTCGATAGGCGAGCGGGTTCTGGGGCGATGTGAGCCATTCCGCAAACGCTCGACGGCGCCCGCTGGTGCGAGCCATGGGGCCAGGTTGGGGGATCTCAAGCGGTGCGGTCGTCAACACTTGGGGCGCCGCAGGTTCGACTTCCGGCCCTCGTAGTTCAACGTTGCCACGCCGCAACAGAAACGTGGGACCGACTTTTGCCGTCGTTTCCACGAAAGCCTGGATCGTCGGCAATGAGCCTTCTTCCCCTTTCTTAGGCGTCTTCGTGAGTGGGCCGCCTTGGAGCTCGCCTCCGTTGAAGACGGCTAACCAGCGGTAATAGTCTTCGCTGGTGATGGGATCAATCTTGTGATCGTGACAGCGAGCACAGCCGAGCGTTAGGCCGCAGAAGACGACAGCTGAGGTAGAGACGACGTCATCCAGTTGATCGAGTCGATATTGTTCGCGATCACGATCGTTCTTACCCACATTGTCAGCATTGCTTGGGCCATGGGTGTTGAAGCCGGTGGCTATCAGCGAGTCGTCCGTGACATCATCGAGTTCGTCGCCCGCTAACTGCTCGGACACGAAACGCGAGTACGATTTATCTTGGTTGAGCGTTTGGATAACGTAGTCTCGATACCGCCACGCGTTGGGGCGATCGAGATCATTGTGGAAACCACTGCTGTCCGCGTAACGAGCCAGGTCGAGCCAATGCCGGCCCCAACGTTCGCCATAGTGCGGACTCGCCAGCAATCGTTCGACCACTTCTTCATACGCGACACGACCCGCGAGAAATTCCTCGAGCTCGTCGATCGTTGGCGGGATTCCGATTAAGTCCAAATAGACTCGACGCAATAATACGGCAGGTGACGCAGGAGTCGACGGACGTAGACCGGCTTGCTCAAGCTTAGCCAAAATGAAGTGATCGATGCCGGTTCGCGTCCAGGTCGGATCACTCACCGCAGGTAACGATTGAGTCGATAGAGGTTGAAAAGCCCAATGCTCGCGCCGAGCTTGTTCGATGTTAATCGTATGGGTCGTTGT
Source organism: Pirellulales bacterium (assembly GCA_046349915.1). Lineage (GTDB taxonomy): Bacteria > Planctomycetota > Planctomycetia > Pirellulales > Pirellulaceae > CAIXSC01. Next base: position 179,357 of record JAXMBL010000008.1, read on the forward strand.
GCGTGGGGAGGCATCGGGAGGTGATGCCACTGAGTGACGTGGATCGGGGGCGCCTCCTGCCACCCAGCGCTCGAAGTCGGCGACCACATGTGCCGGGAGTCGTTTGCTTGGCGGCATCTGAAAAGTCTCATGCTTGATCGCAGCGATCAGCAGGCTTTTTTCAACTTGACCCGGAACTACTGCCGGCCCACTTTCACCGCCACGAAGCAGGGATTCGCGAGTGTCGACGGCGAGTTCACCTTTGAGTTTGCCAGCGCGAGACGCTTCGACGGAGTGACAGCCATAGCATTCCGCAACCAGCACGGGACGAATTCTGCGTTCGAAAAAGTCGTCGTCGACCGAGCTAGAATCGGCGGCGTAGGCCGAGGAACGGACGTCTACACCTTGCGCTGAAAGCAGCAACAGCAAGAGTACTGCTTTGATTCGAGGGGCAACGTGGATGCTCGAGGGGCGATTCGACATGGAGCAGTGACTAACATGAGGTAGGAGCGAACAGCGAATGTGAAGTTGATTCTAATCGTTCAATCGCGAGGTTTGGAGTGAGTATCGCCGCATCCCTGTAGCGGAACTCGCAAGAGTTCGGAGCGTCGCGAGCGAACTAAGCCGACATAGCTCGAAACGGTTGTTCAGCGTTGGCCGGAATTCGGTCGCGTCCCGCGACGATTCTCTTGCTGGCTAAGGCTAGTTCGTTGGCCGTGAGTCGGAATTCTTGCGAATTCCGCGATCGAATGGGCTAAGGAATTACCAGAATTCGCTCGCCTAACGAAGAAAATCGGACATTTCACTCGCCAAAAATCCTGCTAAACCAGGGAAACCTTGACGTGTTCGCGGGGTTTACTCTGGTGAGTCCCTAACTGGCGACGACGTCTCGGCTTCGTTTGCCTCGTCAAGGAGCTCGCAGTTTTCGTCTAGGCCTTCGCATGTTCCCGTGGGGAGAGTGGTCATGGTTCGACAGCCAATGTCACATCAGGGGCATCGCCAGTCGCTCGATTCGGACTCTGGATTCTTGGTCCAAGGATTCTTGGTCGCACAGGCGATGCTCGTCGCTTGTATCGCACCGGTGTACGGGCAGACGCCCGAAACGCCTCGCTCACCGGCTGCTTCTACCATCTCTCCCGAGGACGCTGCATTCTTCGAACGGAAGATCCGACCTGTGTTGGTCGCGGAATGCTATGCGTGTCATGCAACGGGTCGGAAGGAACCGCCACGTGGCGGATTAGCACTCGACTCTCGCAATGGGACTCGCAAAGGTGGCGATTCGGGTGTCGCCATCGTGCCCGGCAAGCCAGACGAAAGTCCCCTTTTGGCGGCTATAACTCACCGTGATCCCGAGTTTGCGATGCCGCCAAAAAAGAAACTCGACGATGCCATCGTCCGTGACTTTGAAGAGTGGATTCGACGAGGGGCGCCGGACACTCGACGGGATACGGTAAACACTACTGCATCACAAATCGGACTAGCTCAGGGAAAAGACCATTGGGCTTTTCAATCTCCGCGAAAAGCAGAGGTTCCCAAGCCGAAGAACGCTTCTTGGCCGCGAACGGACGTTGATCGATTCGTGTTGTCGGCACTTGAAGCTCAAGGATTGACACCGGTAGATGACGCTGAACCCCATGCACTGCTCCGCCGTCTGACATTCGACCTCACTGGCCTACCACCCACAACCGCTGAGTTGGACTTGTTGGCGAACACGAGCCCCGGAGCTTCTTATGAAGCGACCGTCGATCGCCTACTGGCGTCGCCTCAGTTCGGAGAGAAATGGGCGCGCCATTGGCTTGATGTCGCTCGTTATGCGGAAAGCACTGGCAAGACAGTCAATTTCGCTTATCCCCATGCCTGGCGCTATCGCGACTATGTCATCGCGGCGTTCAATAGCGATAAGCCGTACGATGAATTCATACTCGAGCAATTGGCTGGCGACTTGTTACCGTCGGATGATCCTCAAGTGAAGGCGGAACGCCTGATCGCGACCGGCTTCCTTGCAATCGGCCCGAAGACGCTGAATGAACGAAGTGGTCTCAAATTTGAACTCGATGTCGTCGACGAGCAGATCGATGTCGTCTCGCAGGCGTTCTTGGGACTGACGGCGGCTTGTGCTCGTTGCCACGACCACAAGTTCGACCCGATTCCTCAAACCGATTACTACGCGCTGGCTGGCATCTTTCGTAGCACCGAGACTTGCTATGGAACGGTGTCGTTCATTAACGCGCAACGAGTTTCATCGCTGATGCCTTTGCCCGCGGATGCCCAGGCGACGGTTCCCAGCCATCAACTCTCGGAATCGGAAAAGAACCGTATTGAACGGCAAATAAACACGGTGCGTGAGAGCATCCAGAACTCGAAGGATGGTCAGCAACGATTCTTCGCCTCGGGACAGTTATCGTTATTGCAGGCCCGATTAGATGGATACAACGCTGATGGTACTCCGAAGCTGCTAGCCATGGGGGTTCGTGACAAACCTCCCGGCCCTGAATCTCGTCGGTTTCGCGATCGATTCGGTGGGTTTGCCGGCTTCACGAACAACGGGTCGAGCACGATCGCCGATAGTCCCGTATTTACCCGCGGCGAGTCAGATCAACCTGGGGAGACTCGAGTGCCGCGAGGAACGTTGAGTGTCCTGAGCAAAGAGCCACTCTCGATACCTTCATCAACCAGTGGGCGGAAAGAGTTGGCTCAGTGGATTGCCAGCCCTGACAACCCCCTGACCGCACGCGTGATGGTCAATCGAGTCTGGCTGCAACTTTTTGGACGAGGCTTAGTGCCTACGGCGGACGACTTTGGAATGGCGGGGCGTCCCCCCTCTCATCCAGAATTGCTCGACCACCTCGCCCTGCGATTCATGGATGAGGGTTGGAGCGTCAAGAAACTGATCAAGTACATCGTGCTCAGTCATGCCTATCAGTTAAGCTCGCGCTCGCAGGCGCAGGCTCGCGAAATCGATCCCGACAATATTTGGTTGTGGCGAATGTCTCCACGCCGCCTCGATGCCGAATCTCTCCGAGACTCGATCCTGGCCGTCAGCGGACAGCTACAACTGACGCCTCCGCGAGGTTCAGTGGTATCGCAAGGAGGAGAAGGACCAGTAAGTCGCCCGCGATTGGGCGGCGACCCTGTCATGGCCGCGATTAACGACCCCCGCGACACTCGCAGGTCCATCTATCTCCCCATCATTCGTGATAATCTGCCTGAGTCGCTAGCGCTGTTTGACGCCGCCGACCCTAGTCTGATCACTTCCGACCGCAAGCAGACGACGGTTCCCTCGCAAGGGCTATTCTTGTTGAACAATGCGTTTGTCCTACGAGCGTCGGATGCCGCGGCAGAAAAACTACTGACTCTTGATAGCGACGCCGAGCGAGTGCAAATGGCCTATCGACAGTGTTACGGCAGGTCTCCGTCGCAGGCGGAAAGGACGGCCGCGATGACTTTCGTCGAGGATTATCAGGCCAAGGCTGCCGATGGGCGCTCAACCGCGTCGCGTCGAAAGCAAGAAACTTGGAGTGCCTTCTACCAAGCGCTACTCGCCAGCGCTGAGTTTCAACTTCGCCCCTGATGGTCGGACGACGGGCAAAGTGCCTCTTCCACCAGCGGCCCCAACATAACAACGATCGCATCAGATTCAGGAACCAACCCATGTTCACTCGACGCCAACTCCTGAAAACCAGCGCCACCGGGTTTGGGTATCTCGCCTTCGCCGCCCTCGCGCACGCGGAAGTGACGAAGTCCGATTCCGGAAAGGCCGCATCCGAGAAGAACAGCGCAACTGCCGGTAAACCACTCGCTCCGAAGAAGACGCATTTTGAACCTCGAGCAAAACGAGTGCTCTTTCTATGTATGGAAGGCGCCCCCAGCCATCTCGACACTTTCGATCCCAAGCCTCGGTTACGCGACGACGATGGAAAACCGGCGCCACGTGGTTTGGGAGGATTTCGCGGCGGAAAACTGTTCGCGTCCCCGTTTGAATTCTCGCAACACGGCGAGTCAGGTCTCTGGATGAGCTCGCTCTTCCCCCAACTCGCCAAGCATGCCGACAAACTCTGCATGCTCAACGGCATGCACACCGATCTTCCCAACCATGCGCAAGCTTTCTTGCAGATGCACTGCGGCTTATTTCAGTTTCCTCGACCGAGTATCGGCGCCTGGGTGCTCTACGGACTTGGGTCAAGCAACGAGAATCTTCCCGGGTTCGTCAGCATCAATCCACCTCAAACCAACGGCGGCGCCGCGAACTACGCTTCATCGTTCCTGCCCGCCGTTTATCAAGGAACTCGCATCGGACGTAGCGGTGGCGGCGCCGGTGAGCAAGTCAGCAATCTGAAGAATTCTCAGCGAAGTCGGGACGCTCAACGCCACCAACTCGACTTCATCCAACAACTCAATCAGGCCGCGGGCGAATCATTGGGCGACGACGCTGAAGTCGAAGGACTGATCTCATCTTACGAGTTGGCGTTTCGCATGCAGGGAGAAATGCCTCGGATACTCGATCTCTCTCAAGAGACCGCTTCCACTTTAAGACAATATGGAATTGACGAGTCGCGATCTGGCGCCGGTCGCGGCGGACCGCTTCGCGGTCCGTTTGGCGGTTTTGCCCAGGGGGGCGTTGGCGGGGCCAATAGTTTCGGCCGCCAATGCCTCATCGCTCGACGACTACTTGAAGCAGGCGTCCGCTTTGTTGAAGTCACGCTGGGAGGTTGGGATCATCATCGCAATCTGAAAGAGTCGCTAAGTAATAGTTGCGAATCGATCGACCAACCGATTGCCGCCCTGCTCGCCGACCTCGATGCTCGCGGCCTCCTCCAGGATACATTGGTGCTGTGGGGCGGTGAGTTTGGTCGGACGCCACACGCTCAAGGAGATGGACGCGATCACAACCACAAAGGATTCACCATGTGGATGGCCGGTGGTGGAACTAAACGCGGTTTCGTCCACGGAAAAACCGACGAATATGGCTACGAGGCGATCGAAGGGCGAGTGCATATGCACGACTGGCATGCCACGATTCTCCACCTCCTGGGACTCGACCACGAACGACTCACTTACCGCTACGCGGGCCGCGATATGCGACTGACCGACGTGAAAGGCAATGTCGTCCACGAAATTCTGGCTTGAGGAAGTAGCCATCTCGCTTCGCGAGATGATCCGCGGCACCGCGTACTCGTATCGACATTGGTTTTGCCACGGAACGACACGGAAGTGCACTGAAGAAAAAGATGGTGGGAAATTCTTGAGCGAGTCGGAGGTCGGAGGTGGAGATGGAGATGGAGGTGGAGATCTTTTTAGGGCATGGCATGCGTCGGGGTGGCAAGGGAAAAACCCCCCCGACATGGATCGTTTTTTTTATCGGGCTAGTAGATGAAACGCCTACAGTCGGCTTTGTCTCGGCCGAAATTGACCAACATGCCCACTCGAATGCCTGTTGCTTTCAAGAGATTCAACAGTTGAGCCTCGTCTCGAGAACAATACTGATCGGCGGTCTTCAGTTCCACCAGCACCGCTCCCTCGACCAACAGGTCCGCTTGATACTCGCCTACTGGTTGTCCCTTGTAACGAACTTGAATCCGCGATTCCGTCTCCGCCTTCAGACCACGAGACGGCAACTCGACCTGCATCGCTCGTTGGTACACCTTCTCGAGGTAACCGTATCCCAACTCTTTCCATACCTCGATAGCCGCCCCAATAATCTGCCCCGTAATCTCCTGATGCAGCAGTCCCATTTCAACCTCCTCTCACTCAATCATGCCTTCACTCACTTCAAGAAACTTGCGCCCCCTTTCCAACCCAGACAGCGAACCACCTACCAAGGTTCGCGCCTCGCAAGAGAAATAACTCCACAACTTTCTCACCCGTTCATCCTTCCGTGATCTTCAGTGTTTTTCCGTGGCAACCCTTCCTCGTCCCTGGCATTCCTACCGAGGTCCCACAACCCGCGGCACAAAGCCCGTGGCTTCTCCCGCCAGTTGGCGTTTGACCGAGTCGAGACGCTTGCGGATAAAACGGAGCGGCGGCATCGACTGACCAAATTGACCGTTGCCAAAGCCTGCGCCAGCGCCGGCGTTTTCTTGGCGAGCAGCAACCGCTCGTAACTCGGCCTTCAATGGCTCGCCGATCACCGCTTCCAAGGCCTCGACGCGTGCTACCATCTTGTCACTTGTGAAAGTTGTCTCCAACTGTTCGTTCACGATCGCTAAATATCTCTGTTTGGTCTTCTCCACCGCAAACAATCGATCAATCAACCGGTTTTCGCCAGCGTGTGGATGGTGGATGCTCAATTCCACCAACTGCTCGGGGGTCCCCGCCGCGGGCCAAGTGGCCAGCGAGAGATCGAGGTCCCAAGGGATGAATACGAAGCGATTATTGGTTGGCTGGAGGTACAAATAAAAGTTGTGGCCATAACCGAGATAGCTATCGAGATTAGCTAGCAAGGCGTTTGCCGCGATAAACCGCAAGAAGGCGTCGACGTCCAAGTACTCCGCCGCCTGTTCCACGAAACTTGAATCTGAACTTTCATGGATTAGACGAGTGAACTCGATCAGGCGTTGCTGCTGAGATGCCTGAGGTTCGTCCTCTGGTTGATACTTCGCGGAGTATGCCGGCCAGCGATCGCCAAGGAACGGTAATCCTCCACGCAGGCCCTCGGGCTTGAGCAACATCCCTGTCGAGTCGGCGAAATGTCGCTTGAGAAACGCTTTGTTCACCTGCTCGACCAGCGTATACACGCCGACAAACTCGTCGGTGTATATGCCTGGAACAGTTAGACTGAATTGTGCGAAGGTGGTGCGCGGCGCTGGCACTTGAGCCTCACGGAAATAACCGTAGGCGAACGACTCGCGAATGCGAGTTGGATCGCTGACTCCGCTATGCAGGTTGAGCATGGTGAGTCCGTCGAGCTTCTGGCCCTTCTTGTGGCGATTCAGGTCGAGCTTGAGCGACTTCTTCAAGGAGCGAGCGGCCGCCATGTACGTATAGTTTCCTTTATAGCGAATTCCTACCTCCGAGTAGCTTTGATCGTTCACTCGCAACTGTCCACTCGACCAAGGAAACTCGATGCCAAACGTGTTGCGATGAGTGTCGACAGAGTTGTTAGCCGCGGTAGCGTCGGTCTGTAGCTTGTCTGGCGTTGCGCGCGATGGAATTGTGGCCGGTTGTGATTTGCTCTCGGTGCGGGGCGGAGTCGGTGGCCCGAAGCCTGCCCCTTCAGGACCACGTCCTCCAAAACCAGGGCCACCAAAACCGGGGGGACCAAAACCGGGGCGTGGCCGAGCTGGCATGAGGTTCGCGAATTGCCGCTCGCTCATTTCCAAATGGAAAGCCACCAGGGGCGTCGAAAACAATCGATCTCCCGGCAACTGCTGGCTTTCCGCCGCGTTCAGCCAGTCCAAGTCCTCGATCAGGGATCCCGAGAACTGAGAAGATGCCGCTAGACACGCCAGAACACTGCGGCGCGAGACGGTCATGTGGTGGCTCTCTGCTTGGTGTGAAAAAGAAACCGTGGATGTTCCTTCTTCAACACGCGTGCCGCACTTGAGTTGCGTGAAGACGATCCGCGAATCGAAATTGAACGGGTGCGAAAAGGCCGGGTTGCCAACAACCCGCTTCCACAGTGTGAACCGTGGATCTTCGTACGCCGGGCTCCCTTCGGAGCCCGGCCGAGCCCGCAGATACTCACTTCGTAGTGAGGTCCCAATTCTTGTCGTTCTTGCCCGACTTTACTTCCAGCCGCAATTCGGTCGTTTCGTTGTACTTGGGCGGGAGCACTTCTTCCAGGATGTTCTGGACCGGGCTATCCGCCGTGTCATACAACTTTTTCTGCCCCACTACCTTGGGAACTCGAATCTCGACCTTGCAGTTCCCCAGGGGCGCTTGACTCTCGTACTTGCCGGCCGCAATCTCACCACCCGTCGATGGACCTTGGCCATCGACGGGAAAGAACGAGATCGAACCTTTTTCCACAGGGGCGCCATCAATCGTCACGGTTCCCGCGACATCGCCAAGCTTCGACCCGTCGCCGCAGCCCGCGGCGACGAACATCAACGCGAACAAGCCGCAACCAACCAAAACATGAGTGAAAGACTTCAAGGATGTGTCTCCAAAGTCAGATCGCTATCTTATGGATTCGAGATCGCCTCGCCGCCGTCCATCGTCCCCATGGCTTGCCAGGTGGCGAGTGAGATGGTGTCTGAGAAAAACCCAACCGAGCCATCGCACTTGGCTGCGATCACACCGCCTGGATGGCGGCTGCGAGCAGCATTGCGCTGTTGAGAACCAGCCGTGGCCGGCATCTTGCGGTCGTTCGTAGGCTGAAACCAGCCCGCCGCAATGAGATCAGGCGCCGAACTGTTCGGAGTGATCGACGTATGGAAACGGAAGACCCCGTCGTCGTTATGGATATCCCCGCGCCAATCATTGTCATCGGCACTTTTCGCAATCAAGTACTCCGACAAAAGCAGTGTGTTGGACGTGCCGTCGGTGATATTGGCCATTGACACGATTTCTGGCGTCGAGCGATTCCCGTTGACATGCCAAAATGGGGCGTGCTGACTTGGTTGCGGGTTCTCGCCATACCAAGAGTTTCCCCAGTTCACAACGTAGTTCCCGCGAGTCCGTTGGTAGGTACCCTGGCTTTGGTCCACCGTGCCGCTATCACTGGGGCAAAGGTAGATGGCGACTCGACGCCCACACAGACCGTTCAGCGTGTTCGCAATCGTTCCCGGCGGCAGATAAAACTGTTGGTTGATGTCATTCTGGTCCGCCATCGGCGTCTGCTCGATGTAGTTCCACAAATACATCACCCAGGTCTGTCTTGGGTTGTTGGACGACCCTTTCGGGAAACGGCCATTGACGTCATGGAAGTTGTGGAAGGCGAGCGCCCACTGTTTTTGATGGTTGGTGCACTTCATACGTCGAGCCGCTTCGCGGGCCGCCTGAACGGCAGGCAGCAATAACGCCACCAGCACCCCAATGATGGCGATCACCACCAATAACTCGACGAGCGTAAATCCTCGCCTGCGACTTGTTTTCATGACCAAGGACTCCACGGGAAATAAAAAACAAAAAGAGACCGATCAACCGGCTCTAGGACAGCCATGACAAGAACGGAAGAAAAGACGGTGAAAGATTAGCGAATCCGTCTCGGAAATCCAAGTAGAATCATGTTTTGCGGGTTGGAATCCCGCTTTACGGGCTCTGATCGGTCAAAATCGAGCCGTTGTCGGCATGCCCAAGGTGAATTCAATGATGGCAGCCCGGCGGAACGGAGAGGGGGATCCGTTCCGCCGCCCAGAAGCCTGTGTTTGGGAAGCCCGCTGGCCTTAATCGCCAAACCCCGCGCGGAAGTCGATCTTGTCGGCCCACGTAGGATTATCAATCAGCGGATTGCGGTTCCCCTGAACCGCAAAAATCTCGGCGTTCCGGTGCTTTTCCCACTTGCTCGGCTTGGCCAACCGATGCCAGTCGAGCAACATTCCGAGGCGATTCGATTTTAGTTCGCCCGACGAGTTCCCAATCAGGCCAGGGTATCGCAACAGGAAGTACAGCGTCGCGCGAGCCACGGCTGACTTGTTTTCCTTGGGTTCGAATTTCCCTTCCTCTCGTCTTCCGCATTCCTGGCGAACCACTTCATCGCTGAACTCGAAATAGGGAATATTGCCGCGGAAACTGTTACAATTGGTCTCGCATGTAAACAAGTGATGCAAATCCGACACCATGGGACTCTTCTTGTTGAACCATGACTGCGGCACGACATGCTCGCAGTTGAACGGTTCATTCGCTTCCAGAGCATCGAAGAACTCCTCCATCGCTTCTTCCGACACGCTTGATTCACGGGCAAAGAACTCGCGCCGCTGCTGTTCTCGTCGCGACTCAATCATGACTTCGTCGCGCAGCAATTGCTCCAGATCCACCGGCTTGTTCGAGTAGACGCTATGGAGCTTGCCCGATTCCTGGAGGTCAATCCAGGGATAGAGGTGTTCTAGTCGAGCTTGCTTGTAGCTCACTGTACGGTGATGAGTCTCCTTGAGCAACTTCGAGAGAGCCTTGTAGAAGTCGCGTGGATTCGCCGACGTGTCGATGTTGTCGTAGTACTCCGTCGCGTTCTGCTTGTCGAGGGTCGCATCATAGTACGGCCGATCCTCATGGCGACGACGAGCCGCGAGGGCTTGCTGGAAATCTGGCGAGTCATCGACGCTAGGCGGCGAACTCGACTTCACCGCTGAGTTATCGCTGAGTGGTCGATCGTCGCGTGGAGGAGTTGAGGGCGTTGCTGTAGGTACGCCAGCGCTCCCCAGCCCCACCGTGACTCGCAAGGGCAGAACCCATGTCACATTCCCCTGGGCATCCACTTCGGCCTTAGGCGACAGAGGACGCTCGCCTCCGCCACTCGCCGAGGACTGTCCCTCCGCGGGCGAGCTGGTCGACTTCGTCCCTTTGCAACCACAATCGGTCGGTGCTTGACCGGCGAGTGCTTCGTCGAGCAATTGCTTCTGGGCGGCGGTGAGCGAGCTGGCTTGCGTCTTCAGATGAGTGACGATCTGACTGATGCGAACTCCCTCGTTCGCCACCCACGTAGTCACGCCATTCACTCGCTTCGGTACTCCCGAATGATGGAGGGCTGCCAGTTGCCATTGGTCGTTTAGCACGGGCGAGCCAGAAGAGCCCGGCTCCGTATCCGTTTCGTAGTGCAAGAAGTTATCGAGCACATCGAGAATTCGGTTCGCGCGTAGGGCCACTTTGAGAGGGCCACCTTGTGGATGCTGAATGATACTCACCGGCTCGCCCACAATCGCCTTGCCCGATGCGCCAGCCATCGGCAGCCAACCACGGTTTTTTCGCGAGTCGTTCTCGGGCCACTCGACGGCAACCAGCGAGAAATCCAAGGCGACGGATGTGATAAACAACTTGCTCGGCGCCAACTTGCACTCAAACGTTGGCGCCTCCGAACCGTCTCGTCGCACATAAAAATCCCATTGAATGGTGCTTGGCGCTGCTGCGGTGGCATTCTCCAATACATGGTTGTTGGTCAAGAGCAAGTTCGGCGAAACCAAAAAGCCCGTGCCAAATCCTCGCACGCTGCCACTCGCACTGCGCACGATCACTCGACCAACCGCACGCGCCGCACACGCGCCATCAAAGATGAAGGCCGCTCCCTGACTATCGTCCCGACCAAGAATGCGTTCCAACACATCGACGGAAGGAACCGTTTCTCCATACGACTCTCGCGTCTCAGTGCTCAACATGGCTTCCGCGGCAAGATCATCAAGTCCCAAATCGAGCAATCGCTTGAGAATACGCTTGGGTTCATCGACCTTGCGCCAATCGCCGCCTTTGCCCATCCGTTCCAGGTGAGACTGACGCTCTTCGCGAATCGCACGACGACTTTCAAAACGACGCGCCGCTTCTTGTTCAATCGACGAAAGTCCAATTCCAAAGTTCGACATGGTGAGTCTCCTGCTAGGGTGAGTCGAGGTCGACAAGCAATCGCTAAAACGAGGGCTAAGTGTCATGCCTTCGGTTGAAGGTTTGATGAGTTCCCCGCTAATGGCGGCGACGACGTGACAACCCTAGGCGTTTGTTCAGAGTTTTGCTATCCCCAGAATGAAGAACCATGTGGGGGAGGAATGCGAACTGTGAATCCTCCGCAATCTGCTGCGTCGATGCGCTATTCCGTCGAGCGAGTTTCAATCGACGATGCAAGGAGTGCAAGCGGAAGGCGCTGGCGACATAAAGGTTTCTCGCACTGCCTGTGTTTCAGCGAGAAAGCGTCGCACGCTGAAATCACCCCAATGCGTGCGATGGACGGGCAGCTTTTCGAACGTTTGAAGCGAAGCCAAGGCCAAGTCTGTCTCTCCCAGTCGAGCTTGTGAGAGGCCCAGCACAAGGAAGTCAAATCGCTCCGAGCCGTCGCAAAGCTCGACGGCTTTCGTCGCCGACTTAGCGGCACGCGAAAAATCTCCGGCACGATAGTAAACCAACCCCAGATGGCTCCAAAGCGTTGCGTCGGTCGAGTCTTGCGCTAGCGCCGTCTCGAGCAGCTTAGTGGCCCGTTCCATCTGTTGAAATTCGGCCGCGGGACATGTCGCGAGAAACCAGGCCAACGAAGTGGACGAGATGGAGCTTTCTGGCCACAACTCGCCCATGCGACCAAACGTGGCGCATGCAGTTGCAAACAGCTCATGTGCTTCCTGCCAACGCCCCTGCTCCCAATAGAACTCTCCTAAGGTGTATTCACACACTCCCAAGGATCTGACCGTAGCCAAATCTTCCGGAAACTGTTCGACCATCTCCTTGAGAAGTTTCCAAGTGTCGCGAAAACGTTGCTCGGCGAGCTGCGAATTCTCCGAGTCCACAGCCAGCAATGCGGCTTGGGTGAGCGACGAGGGGAACTCTTGTCGCATATCAAGGCGAGTGGGAAACTCTTCGGCCAATTGCTGGAGTAACTCAAGGGCCTGATGACAGTGCGCTTCGCCAGCCTCCCACTCTTGCCGTGCCCGACAGAGCAAGGCCAGACTGATGTGACTGCGAGCGTAAAGTTGTCTGGTCTGAGGATCGGCAGGCGTTTGAGCGAAAATACGCTGTCGCTGATCGCATGCCCTTTCCAGCTTCTGAACAGCTCGCTCGGGAATACCTTGCTGCCACAACAATCGTCCGTGATCATCCAGACAGGTGGCAAGTTCGGCGATATTGCGCAAATCGGCGCTGCCACTCAACACCTCCGTCAGTTCCTCTTCGGCTCGCGAATACTGTTCGGCTGCTTTGGAGAATTGTCGCCGCAGGCGGTAGGTCAGGGCCAGATTGAGCCGCGAGTTGGCGGAAAGTACTCGATATCGTTCGTTGTCGTCCGCCAAGCCGCAGGCTTGCTGGTAGCAATCGATTGCCGATCGATAAGCGTTTTCCGCTTCAGTGTATTGATAGAGACGACGTCGAGCATTCCCCAGCCGACGCCAGCTATTCGCCAAGACGCCAACGATGTTCGCATCTTGGGGCGATTCCTCGGCACGCTGCCTTCCCAGGTCAATCGCTCGTTGAAACGAAATCGCCGCTTGTTTTCGGTCCCCTAATGCACTCGCAATATCGCCCGCGTTCAAGAATGCTTGCTGGGCAGCCTCTCGCACTTCGGGATTCTCAAACTGATCCTGTACAAAGCCCTCGTAATACTGCAAGGTGAAATCCAGCAACTCGCGCCCCACATCCGTACGATCTGGACGACGAAAATTCTGGCTGCCAAGTTGACGGATGCCATCCACGGCCGCGAACGCTCGCTGGAAATTCAGCCGCGACTCTTCCGCTCTCCGCGCGGCGAGTTGAGCATTCGATTCCGCGTCTTCTCGAGCTTCGATGGCGAGTTGCATTTGGGCCACGGCTTCGCGATGGAGTCGGCGAGCATGATCACGTTCGCCTTGTGCCTGATGAGCCAACTGGTGCACTCGGAGAGTCTGCCAGGTGACGCCCGCGACTCCCGCCGCCAGTAGCAACGCACAAGCGGCTATCAGGCTCGCGACCAGCGGTCGCCGATACATCCATTTCCAGGCTCGCTCCCAGGGGCGAGTCGGACGGGCGTGTATGGGGACGTGGTCCAGATAGCGGCGCAAGTCGTCCGCCAAATGCTCTGCCGACTCGTAGCGTCGCTCGGGCGACTTCTCCAGGCAACGCAGACATATAGTTTCGAGATCCTTCGAGATGGTTGGTTGAATGCGTCGCGGCGGAACGGGGTCCTGGCCACGCACTTGATCCAGGACCTCGAGCATTGAGGAACCGATAAACGGGGGGCGACCTGTCAGCAATTGGTACAACAGGGCGCCGAGCGAATAGATGTCGGATTGAGGCGAGATCAACTCGCCTTTCCCCGCCGCCTGCTCGGGAGACATGTAGCTGGGGGTGCCAAGAACTTGGCCGGTCAGCGTGAGGTCGCTCTCAGATTGAGTTGCCTTGGCTAGACCGAAGTCGCTGATCTTGGGACAAAAGTCATCGATCTCGGCGCCACTGGTGGAGGCGATCGCCAAAGCCGACTCATCGGGCATTTCGACGCCGTCTCGCGTATCGCCCGCGTCTGATGGCGCCAACAAGATATTCGCCGGTTTCAAGTCGCGATGCACGATTCCGCGGCGGTGAGCATAGTGCGCGGCGCGGGCGAGAGTCTCAATCAAGCGAGCAGCGCGGGTCGGCGCGATGGGGCGTCCGTCCAACCACCGTTGTAATGTTCCCCCGGCGACATACTCCAGCACCAAATACGGTTGCTCATGTACATAGCCCACCTCGAAAATCTGGACCACATTGGGATGATGCAACTGGGCGACTGCCTGGGCTTCCTGCCTTAAACGGCCCAGTAAATCGACCGAAACGCCCCGAGCGGTAGCCAACATCTTCAGTGCGATGACTCGATTCAGACTGATTTGACGCGCCTTGTAGACCACTGCCATCGCGCCACGACCCAGTTCATGGAACAACTCAAAATCGGGAGGTGCTGCAGGCAACAAGGGAATTCGGAGCTGCGAGCCACCAGACGATTCACTCGGGCCGCTCGCCTGCGAGGTGGATGCGGGAAGCGGTTCTGAACCGACTGACTCACTGCCCCTCGTCCCGCTGGTGACCGAGAGGCTGCCATCAATGGTCTGATGTCCGCTTGCAGGTTGATCCGACGAACCGTGCGTCAACCGCTCGTCTTCTCGTTCGACGAGTCGATGGATTTCCAGGAGTCGGCGAATGCGGTCCTCAAGTTGTGGAAAACGGGCGGCGAAGGTCTCGACACTCGGCCGCTCCCCAAACTCTTCTCGCACGAGCAACTCATGGTAAATCAAGTCGAGTAATCGTTCGGGGTCTTCGGCGACTCGCGGGAAGATGCCGCCGAGTTGTTCAATCGAGATACGCTCTCCCGCTCGCCAACGTGCTCGGAGCGAAGCCGCCAGACGCTCAAGTAAATCGGTGGCGGTCTCACGCGACCACAACGTCTGCTGGTCGTCGGAATGCTTGAACTCGGGAGCAAGGCCAGCGTCAGTCATCCGGTGACGTCTCCAGTTTCAATTCACTGGCGACTCGATCAATGGCTCGTATGTAGCGCATGCGCAGTGTGTTGGGAGGAGTTTCCAATTGTTCGGAGATCTCAGTCCAACCAAATCCTGCCAGTCGGCGCTCGAAGATCCGCAATTCTTCGGGCGAGAGGTGTGCGCGAACACGAACCAGAAGTTCGTGACCGGAGGCGACTGCACTGGCAGTCGGATCGTTGGTGGGAATCGCCGCGAATCCCGTTGACGGATCGTGTAGTGCGAGCGTGCGGCGAGTATCTCGTTTGGAGGCACGTTCGCGTCGAGCCAGGTCGTGGATGCGGTTCTGAGCCATCGTCACCAGCAACGCGACCAACTGACTGGGGGACTCGACGTCAAACTGCCCAGCCGCCGCACGCACGAAAAAGTTAGTCAGCACAGACTGGCAAATGTCCACGGAATCGACGAGTCGACGCAGACGAGCGTCGGTCATGCGCACTCGAATAGCGCGACGAACTTCTGACTCATAGGTGCGCACCAGTTCCGCCGCCGCTGCGGCATCGCCCGCCCGAACTCGCAACAGCAAGCCGTGAAACTCGCCCTCGCTAGACATCTGCACTCTCCATCCCCTGTCGAGCCAAATCGGATAAGTCAGCTAGAGTCCGAAGTTCTTGGCCTTTCCTGCCCTTTTTTCCTTCTACCTTTTAACTTCTACCTTTTACCTTTTTACCTTGTCTTTGCGAATGGCCCCAGCCAATCGTTGATTATTAGCACGAGCTCTTGGTAGGCGTTGAGCCCACTGCCGCCGATTGCGTCCCGCAGGCCCTTGCTCCACAATACTGCCCCATATATGGGTACGACGGACTTCTAGTCCGTCGCTCGCGCCAGGGCGTAATGGACTTGGCTTGTCGGTCTTCGAGGTTGTCATGAATCGTTTTTGGCTTGGGACGTTCATCGCTTGGTGCTTGACGACGAATAGCTGGGGCGCTGATCCCACCCTCGATACTCGCTTCATCCCCGCGGGGCATTCAGCCGCCATCGTTTGGGCTTCTTGGAGTCCTGATGGCAGCCGCATCGCCACCGCCGCCGAGGACGAGCAGATTCTGATCTGGGATGCCAAGACTGGGAGCATTCTCCAACGCCTTCACAAGGAGAACCAAGGATTCGGCAAGCCGACCTGGAGCGGCGATGGAAAACGACTTATGTGCGCCTCACACGCAACCTACCCGGCGCGAGTTTGGGATGTGGCCTCGGGAAAGTTGATTCGCCGACTCCCCGGCAATATTGGAGCGAGTGGTGATGGACAATTGAGTTCCGACGGCGCCAAAGCGTTGCTGCCATCCCCTAGCGGCCAGTTGGGTATCTGGGATGTGGAAACGGGCGAACTTTCCTTGATCGGAGGCAAGAGCAGTCTGCGAATTTACTCGTGTCTCATGGATGCGTCCGAGACCATCGGTTTCGGTAGCTGCGTTGAGAACGGCGAGTTTGTGCAATGCGTCTTGGAAGTCAAGACAGGCAAGATTCTGCACAAGATGCCCCTGGGCAAGAGAATTGATTCCGAAGCGGCCATCACTGGGGACGGCACGCTCGGAGCGACTGGCGATAGTGGAGGACAGGTAGTCCTCTGGGATCTGAAAGACGGTTCGCAAAAGCATGTTTTGAAAGGTCATGCCGGCGCGGTCGACAATGTGAGTTTTAGTCATGACGGAAGCGTCTTAGCCTCGACTGACATATCCACAACCATTCTCTGGGACACTCGGTCTGGCGAAAAATTGGCTGCGGTAAAGATCGAATCCTCTCGTCGAGGTGAATTACATGGCCAGGGAAAATTGCTCGCCGCCACGGGCGCCCCTGGGGTGACGATCTGGGATTTGATGGCGGGTAAAGTCGAGCGAGTACTCAAGCCCGCCGTGTCGCCCCTGCAAGGACTCGCCATGGATGCCAGCGGGAAGCGACTGTATGTCGGCGCCCACGATGGGACTGTCGTGGTCTGGGACATGGATCAAGGTAAACCCCTGAAATCGTGGCTCGCGCATGAGGCGGGCATCACGCGGATCAGTTGTGATGCCAACGGTGATCGACTTGCCACGGGTTCGGCACGCCAACACCCCACACTTTGGAATCCACAGACGGGGGAGAAAATCCGCGAGTTTCCCTTGCAGTTCTCGGGCGTGAAGGCGATGGCCCTCCATCCGCAAGGCACCCAACTCCTGGTTAACTCGGGCCAAGGAGATGCTTTGTCGTTCGATTGCGCATCGGGCGAATCCAGGAGAATGGGGGGGAGTGGATGGATTCAGTCCATGGGTTGGAGTCCCAACGGCGACCGTTGTTGGATCGGTAGTTCCCATGATGACCGGGCCGTTGTCATCGACTCGCAAACTACTCAACCGATCCACGATTTCGTCAGTCGAACCGCTGCCGTCATGTCGGGCGGGATCAGTCCTGAGGGGAGAACATTGGCCACGGGCCATGGCGGATTCTCGCTCGGGCATGCGATCGTGTGGGATCTGGAAAGCGGCAAGCCGGCGCGAACTTTGGTCGGGCATCGAAAAGCGGTGCAGGCCCTCTGCTACCGTCCTCAAGGCGGACAAATCGTTACCGCCTGCGGTGCGGGAGAAGCTCGAGTCTGGTCGCTGGAAGATGGAAAAAAGCTGGCCGAGTTGCTCGGACACGGCTTGGCCATCACGGGAGTGGTGTGGCATCCCGAGGATCGTTGGATCGCCACCTCGTCGCTGGATGGCACGGTACGGCTCTGGGAACCAAAGTCTGGACGCGAATTTTGCCGGCTGGTGGCGGTGGATGGAGGAAAGGACTGGATCATTTCCACTCCTGATGGACGATTCCAAGCCACGGGGGATGCTCTACAGAGAATCAATCTCCACCAGAGCGAACGTTTTCTGAAGGTTGCGACGCCCGATTTGTGGCGCTCGCTGTTTCCCCAGTCTTAACCTTAAGTCGATCTGATACTGCTCGTGAGAATCCCCGGAGAGTCAATCATGGCTAGAGCATTGCCGATCAGCCTGCTGGCGGTGCTGGCAATGGTCGCGACGACGATACAGCGGCCCGTCTCGGGACAAGACCCGACGATGCCGTTGCCATTCGCCTCGATGAGTCCCGAGATGAAGGCCGCGCGCGAAAAACAACTGCGAGCCGCGATCGCGGAGCCAGGCTTTCGCTTCGAGGAACGAAAAAAACAGTTGCTCGAACTCGGCCACCTACTCGCTGCGATGGGAAAGCCAAAGGAGTCGGTTGCCCTGTGGGAGCCGTGGGTGAAGAAAGCAGAATCGCTCGGACACTATCGTGGCGATGCGATGGACTCCCGTGACCTGTTCGACTTGGCGGAATGGTATCACCAAGCCGGCGAACATGATAAAGCCGAGGCCGTCTTTGCCGAGCGAGTCGCCGAGATGACGGAGTGTTTCGGACCGAGAAGCATCATAACCGAGGTCGCGAAAGATCGGTTGTTGAATGCTTACTTGCGAGCCAAGAAACTAGATCAGGCAGTTGATTTGTGGGAGAAAAGAGCTGCCTCCCTTGCGAAATCAGATCCCCTGCGACGCGCGGTGAACATCCTGTTGGTCATGGGTCTGGTGACACACAAGAAACTCGAACAACTCGATCGCATCATTCAGTTGTCTGTGGGGGACGAGCCGCCGACATCGTACGCGGAATTGTCAACGCGAATGACCTTGGTCAAGTTGCAAGTGGATGGCGGGCTGCATGATCGAGGTCGCGAGTTATTGGATCGCGAGTTGGTCGAATTGCGTCGAACTAAAGGGGTTGATTCGACCGAAGTTATCGAGTTGACGGACCAGTTGGGGCGAGCATGCTTGAGCTACGGACTCAACGACCTAGCGAGTGAAAAACTTCGCGACGCCCAGAGCCTGCTCGAGAAAAAATACGGGGCCGATCACGAACAGGCCCTTAAGTTCCACGTCAATCACGCGGCGCTGCTGATTACGTTGCAAAGAACGAAGGAAGCGGTGGCGATTTACGCGGATATCACACCGCGACTCAAGAAACACTTGGGGGTTGATCACCCTCTCACTCAGCAAGCAGTCGCCAATTACTTGTGGGGACTGGAATCGATAGGCCAGTACGCTGTGGCCGAGCCGTTTCGGCGCGAGGCGATCAAGGAGTTCACGGAAGCGGGCAAGGAACCAGAAGACCCGAAGTTTGTGGAAGTCCGAGCCCTCTTGGCGCTTAACCTGCTTCAGCAATCCAAGGGAGTCGAGGCGGAAGAGATACTGCGGGACGTCCTGAAAGTCCGGCGAAAGCTGGCGCCGCAAGTTTGGACAACCTTCAATGCGGCCAGCATGTTGGGCGAGGCCTTGTTGATTCAGAAGAAATACGACGAGGCTGAACCGCTGCTGAAAGAAGGCTTTCAAGGGATCTTGAAAGACCGCACTCAAAATCCCCCGGGCGCTTATACTCGCCTGCCCGATGCCGCTCGCCGACTGGTGACGCTTTACGATGAAACGAATCGACGAGCCGAAGCCGACAAGTACCGTTCATACCTGCCGCGAGTACCGAAGTAATTGGTGGTTCACGGGCCGACGACTCGGATCACAGCATCAAACGCTGGCTTTGCTCGATTGTCGCCATCGAACAGTAAGGGACGGCCTTGCGATCGCCAAGAATTGGCATCATTCGGTCCCCAAAAGGTGACGAACTCAATCGACTTGTGGTGCTTGACGAATGCGCGAAACAAGCCCGCGTAGGCAGTGGCCAGTCGTTGATCCGCTTCCGAAACCACTCCGCCCGACTCGGCAGCCGAGTTAGCGTTGATGTCGGCGCCCACATTCCCTTGGCCCCCGCGAGCCGCAGTCACGTCTAACTCGGTGATGTGGATAGGCAAACCGAGTGTTTCCAAGTCGGTCAACGCTTCGTCCATCTGCTCAAAGGTGATAGAAACGTTGCAATGGGCCTGCGAGCCAATCACGTGAATCGGAACTTTACGTTCCTGCAGCGACCGAATAAGTTGAATGGTCTTGCGCCGCTTCTCGCGCTGCTCCAAACCGTAGTCGTTGTATCGCAATAGCGCTGTCGGGTCGGCTTCGTGCGCATACTCGAACGCCTTCTCGATAAAATCTGGCCCCACGATGACCGACCAGGGAGAACGTCGCAGAATGTCGGGCCCGCCGTCCGCCACGGCCTCGTTGACCACATCCCAAACCTTGATCTTCCCGCGATACTTTCCCACCACTCGATGAATATGGTCCCGCATCCGCGACAACAGTTCTTCGCGGGAAGCGCGCGGACCGTTGAGATTGAACGAGGGAGGGCCCGGCGCTCGAGGCGGCGGAACTGGCTTTTCGTCGGCGGGAGGAAGATGAGTGCCGGCGAAGACCCAGTCTGGCGTCTGTGAGTGCCAGACGAGGGTGTGACCAGCAAGACTCATTTGATTCGCTTCACCAAAGGCGACAAACGCGTCTGCGGGGCCAAAGTCGTACCCGTCGTCTCCCAGTCGTGGGTGAATCAGTTGCCACTTCATGTCATTCTCCGCGACCAGATGACCGAAGTGACGCTTAACAAGTGCGATGTCCGCCCGGACCGCCGCTTCGTTGCGGCGAAAGCCGCGTCCGGTCGTGATCGAGCGGCTGACGGCGGTGCCGATCGCAAAGTAATCCCGAAAGGCGTCCTTGAGCGCCACGGAACCGGAATTCGATCGAGTCATCGGGGCCACAGACGCTGGCTCGCGATCACTTTCTTGGGCACTAACGCGAGTAGCGAATAGGCAGATGAGTACCAGAAACAGATGCTGGACTAGCGCAGGAATTGCTCGCACGGACGGGAAGTTTGAATCCAAGGCGATGCTCCTTATGGGCGGCAATTCAGACGTGGCAATTCAGCCGTGGCAGGTTCAAATCACTCGACAATCTGACGCTTTATGCTACTCAGCCTTACCCCAGAGCTGACCCAACAACTGAAACACTTCCGGATCGTGACGCTTCAATTCCTCTCGGTCAAAAGGAAAGAAGTCATTGCGAGAGAAAAACGCCTCGGTCGTCTCGGCGAAATACTCTTGCGGGTTCGACAAAGCATAGGCCTTTTCCACCGAATTCGGACGACCGTTGCCGAACCAGCGTTCGACCTTTTCATACTTACCCGATGCCTTCGCTCGCGCAAAAGCCTCTTGGATCGGCGAGTTGCCATAACCGTTCGGCAGCACTCGATCGTGATACGCATGGGCTAATTCGTGTAACGCGAAGTTGGGCATGCGCTTTACTTCGGCTTCGAAGTTACGCACGTTCGTAAACTCGATCGCCTTCACCATCACCGGATCACGACCATTGTCTCGCAGCCATCCCGCGCCCGGATGGTATTCGGCGCGAGCGCCGTGACGAGGATACTCAGGGCTGAAATACAACGGCACCTTGCGCAACTCGACGACCGCCTTTTCGGGCACCACTTGAGTTATCTCGGCGAGCATTTTCTTGAGCAGCTCGAGAGCCCGGCTGGTTTCCGCCGCCTGTTTGGTCAAAAGCCGTTTGTCGATATGCACCTTCCAGCCCAAGACATCTCGCACCTCGCGCTCGATGGCAACCGCTTCATCAGCGATGACAAGACAAGAGGGCGGCGAGTCGGTTGCTGGCAGGTCAGCGGCGAATGCGGGGACGATCGCGATGTAGGTCGCCAGCGAGATGGACGTCAAGAAACGAGCAAGTTTCAGACTTCGCAGAGCAGCCATAGGCGTTCAAGTTCCAAGAGTAAACACGAGTGGAAGAAGAAAAGCAGAAGGAAGCGTAACCGCGGAGACGTCCTGAGATCAAGGAACCGTCAGCTCGAAGCGGGGAAAAGCGATGGTGGGGAATCCCGGCGTGATGGAGCTGAACTGGCTTCCATCGTGCGAGGTCCGCCACTACCATGGTGTGTTTGTCACACTACTCCCTTTTGCTGCGGAGATTTTCCCACATGTTACTCGGTCGCATTCCTCGTGTAGCCTTTCTCTTCCTGTTGATCATCGGATTCGTGGCGGAAGTACGAGCCGCTGATGGCGAGAATGGGCCCAGACTGGGCAAGTACCGAATCCTCTCCTACGGCGCCGTGGGCAACCCACCCTTGTTCCTCGGGTCATTCGTGCTGGAGAAAGGCGGCGTCTACAAGGTCTATTTGCCCGGCGATAAACCGGCGGGCGAAGGGACCTACGCGTATGACGCCGCTGGTCAGAAGGTCGAATGGAAGACAGGGCCTTACGCGATGGAGAAAGGCTGGGGCGGTGGCTTCGAGATCGATCGCGAAGGGAAAACTCACAAGATTCGCCTGAAGCGAACCACGATTGGGACCAACAGCACGGATGCTCCCTAAGGCTGCCTAGGCCAATAGCTGCGGATGGAGCTTCGCTTTTCCCTCCGCGCCAATCAGCCGCTGCTGGAGCCCCTGGTAGGGATATACCAATCGGAACGGATCGAGTCCCAGCAGGTGCAAGATAGTCGCTTGGAGGTCGCGGACGTCGAACGGATTTTCTTCAATGTAATAGCCGATGTCGTCGGTGCGTCCATAAGTCTGGCCGCCGCGGATGCCGCCGCCCGCGAGTAGCATCGTGTAGGCGTACGGATGGTGGTCGCGGCCAATGAATGGTTGATCGAGCCGGTTGTTCTGCTGCATCGGCGTCCGACCAAACTCGCCTCCCCACACAATCAGCGTTTCGTCCAGCAACCCTCGTTGCTTGAGGTCTTGGATGAGCGCCGTGAGCGCTCGGTCGATTTGCTGCGCCTTGATGGGCAGAATTGTCGGGATGTGCTCACCGGGACTCACGCCATGATGATCCCAACCCCAATCAAAAATCTGCACGAATCGAACACCCGACTCGACCAAGCGACGAGCCAACAGCAGATTGTTGGCCAAAGCGGCGTCCGTCCCCTTGTAAGCCACTCGCGGATCGTCCGCGCCGTCCGACTCGGGAACAAACCCCGGTTGAGCGCCATACATGTCGAGGATATGACGCGGTTCTCGCGAGATGTCCATCACCTCCGGCACCGCAACTTGCATGCGAAACGCTAATTCGTATTGAGCGATCCGAGTCAACGTTTCAGGATCGCCCAGGGCTTCGGCTTGCTTGCGATTCAGCCGTTCGAGAGTATCGAGCGTATCGCGACGAGCCGCTCGACTCATACCGGCTGGATCAGACAGGAAGAGAACGGGATCGCCGGGCGAACGGCACTGCACTCCCTGATGCACCGACGGCAAGAAGCCACTCCCCCACACACTCTTTCCCGCGTCCGGCGTTTTGCCTCCGCTTACCAGCACGACATACCCAGGGAGATTTTCATTTTCCGAGCCGAGACCATAGGTGGCCCATGAGCCCATCGCGGCTGCGCCCAGCAACGGAGTCCCCGTATGCAGATAAAGTTGTGCCGGCGCATGGTTGAACTGGTCAGTCTTCACCGACCGCACGATCGCCAACTCGTCGACCACCTTGGGCAAGTGTTTCCACACCTCGCTCAACCAGGCCCCGGATTGGCCATGTTGAGCGAACTTGAAGGGAGACGCCAACAGATTCGGCACCCCTTGGATGAATGCGAAACGTTTCCCTTCCAGCAATTCCTTAGGGCACGGTTTGCCGTGGAATTTTTCGAGCGTTGGTTTGGGATCGAACAGGTCAAGCTGGCTGGGCGAGCCCGCCATATGCAAATAAATGACGTGCTTCGCCTTGGGGGGATGATGCGGCTTCTTCCCAGCCCCCTCGGCAACGGCATCTCGTGCCAGCAGCTGTGCCAGCGCTAACGATCCGACGCCGCAAGCGCCCGCGCTGAGGAAATAACGACGAGTGACCTCGGCCAACACCTGACGGTGTTGGCGAACCGCTTCCAAGGAGACATCTGTTGGCTTCATACCTCGTATTGTGAAGCCTTAAGCCTGAAACGGCAAGCGTGGGCGCCCGGTCGGCACGCGTAAACTGATTAGGCGAGTTCGCTACACTCGCCTGCCGTTAGTTCCCTCGCAACGAGTTTCCGACTAGACTCCGCGAGCACGCTGCGCGCAAGGGGCAAAAAATCCAGGAAGAATGACTTATGCTCTCTCAACCCGGTTTGGTATCACTCGCTCGGGTCTTCGTGCTCACGACCGTCTTGCTTTCGGTTTGTTCCCTGCTGCGAGCCGCGGATGAAACTCCCCGGCGACCCAACATCGTCTTGTTCCTGATCGACGACCTCGGTTACGCCGACTGCGGCTTCAATGGGGGCCAAGAAATCAAGACGCCTCGCATCGATTCGCTCGCGAAAGGTGGGGCGGTGCTGGAGTCGCATTATGTCCAGCCAGTCTGTTCGCCCACTCGAGCGGCGCTGATGACGGGACGCTACCCCACGCGGACGGGGGTCTATACGATTGTGCGGCCTCACGCAAAATGGGGCCTCCCTCTGCAAGAACGCACACTCGCCAGTGCACTTCGCGACGCGGGTTACGAAACGGCCATCACGGGAAAATGGCATCTGGGCGAATTTGAGCGAACCTACTTGCCAACGTCGCGCGGGTTTGATCATCAATACGGACACTACTTCGGCGCGATCGACTACTTTACTCATGTGCGAGATGGCT
This sequence comes from Pirellulales bacterium, assembly GCA_046349915.1. Classification (GTDB taxonomy): domain Bacteria; phylum Planctomycetota; class Planctomycetia; order Pirellulales; family Pirellulaceae; genus CAIXSC01. Next base: position 203,863 of record JAXMBL010000008.1, read on the forward strand.
CGCATGATTGGCATCGCAACGACCAACCGCTCAAGGAAGATGGTTACAGCACGCATCTCGTCGCGCAAGAGGCGGTCCGGCTGATCTCCACCAAAGACAAGAACAAACCACTCTTCTTGTATGTCCCCTTCAATGGCGTCCATAGTCCGATGCAGGCGCCAGACGCGTACTTGACGCCTTACTCTGCACTGAATGGCGCTCGGCGGAAGCTGGCGGGGATGCTGGCCGCGGTCGATGAGGCGATTGGCGAAATCGTCGACTCGCTCGATAAGGCAGGCCTGCGAGAAAACACCTTGATCATTTTCTCGTCTGACAATGGCGGACCACGCCCCGGCACGAACGTCCCACTGAGAGACTACAAGGGGAGCATCTACGAAGGAGGTGTACGGGGCGCCGCCTTCGCTCATTGGCCTGGACAAGTCCCGGCAGGACAACGAATCAAGGAACCAATGCATGTCATCGATTGGTATCCCACTTTGCTGAAGCTCGCTGGCGGCAATCTGGACCAAGAACTCCCGATTGATGGGAAGGACGTCTGGCCGATGCTCACGCAACAGGCTCGCTCGCCGCACGATGCGATCCTCTGCGCGCAATCGCCCACTCGAGCCGCCTTGCGCAGCGGTGATTGGAAACTCGTATCTCACGGAGCAACCGAGGCGGCTCGTCCCAAGGCTCGCGCACCGAAGCGTCGCCAACAACCCACCGCAGCTATCGAACTCTATAACCTTGCCGCTGACGTCGGCGAAACGAACAATCTTGCCGAGCGAGAGCCTGAGCGACTCGCTGAGATGAAGTTGAAACTGAGTGGATTTCTGAAAGATGCTGTCCCTGCGGGGGCTCCAGCGGCGAATGATGACGAGTGACGGCGAATGGCTGGCCAATACGGGTAGACTTGGATTGAACGGATTTCATGGCTTCTGGGAAATCTAGATTTAGCTGTCGATTTCCGTCGCCGGCGTTCGACTACTCAGCAAACGTGGGATCAGACCTGCGAAACGAAGTCAGTTGGGTTTCCCTCGGAGTAAATATGCCGACTCAAGTGTTTATCAGCTTGCCCGTACGCGACTTGCAGAAATCGAAGCAGTTCTACGAGTCGCTGGGTTTCGAATGTAACCCGCAGTTTACGGGCGACACCGCGGCTTGTTTGACTGTGAGCGACACGATTCAGGTCATGTTGGCCACACATGAGAAATTTCAGGAATTGACCACCAAAGAACTTGCGGATGCGTCGAAGGTTTGCCACTCGCTGGTGAGTCTCTCCTGCGAAAGTCGTGAAGTGGTCGATGCGCTGGTGGCGAAGGCGCTGGCTGCCGGAGGATCGAAAGCACATGAACCGGAAGACTACGGTTTCATGTACCAATACGGCTTCTACGACCTCGACGGACACGGCTGGGGCTTGTTTTGGGTGGCGGAGACCAATCCAACTCCCACGGAAGCTACTTGAACTGAGCGAGTCTTGAATTCGCAGAGTCAACGTCGGAAAGACAGAATAACTAACTGCAATAAGGCGAAGCGAACATGAGCGAGAAAATCACTGTCGAGACGGTCGCGGCCGCGCCAATGGCTGAAGTTTGGCGAGCTTACACGACGCCGGATGACATCAAGCAATGGAATGCCGCGTCGGATGACTGGCATACGACGGCTGCAACCGTCGATCTGCGAGTCGGCGGCTCGTTCTCGTCCCGGATGGAAGCCAAAGATGGCAGCATGGGGTTCGATTTTGCGGGGATTTACACCGCGATCATTGAACATAGCCGTATCGACTACGCATTCGGCGACCGCTCGGCGACAGTGTTGTTCACGGAAACGCCCGAGGGCGTCAAGGTGACCGTGACATTCGATGCCGAAACGATGCATACGCTGGAACAGCAACGCGAAGGATGGCAAGCAATTCTGAACAACTTCGCCAAACATGTGGCTAGGCGGGCTTGCCAAGACGCCGCGAGCCCGTCAGCGGCGCCCAAGAACCGAGTTTGCTTGTGGTACGATCGCGACGCAGTCGAGGCGGCGAAGTTCTACGCCCAGACCTTTCCCAACTCGTCCGTCGGCGCAGTCCACCTGGCGCCTGGCGACAATCCGAGCAGCAAGGAAGGAGCCGTTTTGACCGTTGAGTTCACCGTTTTGGGAATTCCTTGCATCGGAATCAATGGCGGTCCAGCGGTGACTCACAACTGGGCCTTCTCGTTCCAGATCTTAACGGTCGATCAGGCCGAGACAGATCACTACTGGAACGCGATCGTGGGGCACGGCGGCGAGGAAAGTCAATGCGGTTGGTGCAAGGACAAGTGGGGAGTCCACTGGCAAGTCACGCCGGTCCAATTAATGCAAGCCACCACCAGCCCCGATCGCGCGGCGGCAAAACGAGCCTTTACCGCCATGATGCAGATGAAAAAGATCGACATCCAAGCTATCGAATCTGCTTTCAAGGGAGACGCGTGACGTGCTTCATCGGCGGCGCACTCCAGGCGCCATTGAGGGCCGATTCCTTGGGCCAGTACAGGCGCAAGACCGCCATGAACGGCCCCGGAGGAGCCGGCAACCAGTTCGACTCAAGATCTTTGCCCGGCGATTCGGCCTGGATATAAAGCGTCAAGCTACCGTCGGCATCCTTCTTGAACGACGGCATCATGGGCGAATTGAGCAGATAACGATCGAGCGGGTTCGCGACCAGCAGACTGTCTGGCATGCTGTACATCGTCAGCGACCAGAAAGCATTCACGGGTGGCAATTCGTTGGGCCCAAAACGTAGCACGTAACGACTGGCGCCTGTCAATTTCTTCCCACCGTCATCCACCGTGTAAATTGGGTAAATCGCCTCTTGCTTGGAGTTGCCGTAGATGCCCGCTATGGCGGCCGCCATGCGGTATAAGTAGTTGTTCTTCAGGTACTCGCGAGTTCCAAATAGCTCGCCTGAGGTCACTTCCTTCGCGTCCAGCCGTTTCTTGAAGACGGCAAACTCAGCCCAGGCATCGGCCATGCCCGCTGCGATGGCCTGCTTCATTTCCGGCGTGAGCTTGCTGGCGTCGAAGTTCTTGCCACCACCAATGCCAAGCTCCGCAAATCGAGCCATTAACGCTTGCTCGGACGGCGACTCGGGACAGAACTTCAAGATGAAGTTTAAGATCTGGAAGAACTCGAGCGAGGTCTTCTGAGTCTCGGGGGTGAGCGGTTTCACGAAGTCGATCACGGGCGCCGCTTGAGGAGCTGACTTTCCGAGAAACGCCGAGAGCGTCTGTGCTCGATAGCCGGCTTGGACTTTCTTGACGTTATCTAAGTCGCTCGGATTGAATAACTGAGTGCGATAAACACCAAGTACGAACTCTGTTTCGGTGGAGATCACCTTTTTCACGCCCGGTGGAGCTTCTCCCTTCCAATGAGGGCCGGCAATCAAGAAGCTGCCCGCCTCGTTTCCAAAGGTCCGACTGCCGATGTAGGCAAAGTTAAACGTGTAAGCGTCAATCAGCTGAATGCTGTAGTAACGCTCTTTCTCAATCGCGGGCACGGTCAGCACCATCGGCTCGGCGCGTAGGTCCATGCCGATCATCGAGTACGGCGTGTCCGAGTTGGGAGTCTGCACCGTCTTGTCGGCGGCCGTGAAGACTCGCGGCATGTTCTTGAGCTGGTTCCAAGGCGCCTTGTATTCGGGATTCTTTGAATCCACGAAGAAGGCGTGCTGGATGCGGTAGCTGTCAACCATCGGATAGCCGTAGATGTAGGCTTCCTTGGCAATAGCTCGTGCATCGGAGGGGGTGAGCGTCTCTTGGGCATGCACCGAGACTGTGGATGCAACGCAGCCCAAGAGCAATACGGAAAAAAGTCGCAAACGAGACAACATGCAATGTTCTCCGATGACGGGATCTTGAGGCCAGTCTCCATCGAGTGACGGATGACTGCTCAAGAGTAGTGTGACAAAGGAGAGTTTAGTTCAAAAGCGCCCAATGCGGACCTACACGTCCGGGCAATTCATATTTCAGCTGACAACTTCGGAGAACTCGCCTGCATTGTCGGCGAATTTCTGCACGGGGAAATCGAGCCGTTGCAACATCGTCACATACAGATCGCCCAAGGGGCGTTCTTCGCGCGCCTTAATGAAGCGACCGTGACGGAATCCCAGATCCTTCCCCCCGGCAAGCACCATGGGGTAGTTCCTCGCGTTGTGTGTGTTGCTCGTGCCGCTTCCGAACAAGGCGAGCGTGCGGTCGAGCACCGTCGTCTCGCCTTCGCGGATGGCGGAGAGTCGCGTGAGGAAGTACGCAAATTGCTCGGCCAAATATCGATCGTATTCGCCCCAGCTCGAATCTTGCGATGGATTGGAATGACTCAAGCCATGATGGCCGCCGTGCTTCCCTGTGCCGATCTTCAAGATGCCCGGAAATCGATCGCAGATCCCATGACCGTCCTCCGACGAAATCTGATACGTCGCGACTCGCGAGGTGTCGGTCTCGAAGGCCAACACAATCAGATCCATCATCGTGCGGATGTAGTCCGTGGGACCCTTTTGCGATACCTCGAGATTCAGTTGCGATCGATCGACGGCGGGCACTGCCTTGCCAAGCCACGATTGGGCTCTGGTGAGTCGACTTTCCACTTCACTTAGCGACGAGAGAAACTCGTCCAGTCGCTGCTGGTCGGGCCGACCTAGCCGATGACGCAGCGACCGTGCGTCGTCCAATAGAAAATCGACTCGCTTCCGTCCCGCGGCCAGCGCTCGTTCGCGAGCGACGAGGTCGCCATCGGCCGGCTTCTCAAAGAGTCGTTCGAAGATGCTGCGCGGATTCGACTCCGCCGGTATGGCTCGCCCTTGCTGATCGAACGATATGGTTGTCGCGCGACTCTTCATCCCCGTTCCACCGTTACTGGAAAGCACCAGCGATGGGATGCGAGTTTGCAGGCCATATTGGCGAGCGATCAATTGATCGAGCGAGATCGAGTTGTTGAGGTTGAGTCGAATGTCGGCGCCTGTCAGCCAGACGTCGCCCGTATTGTGGCCAACAAGCTGACGGCTGGTGGGATGAGACAGTTGGCCGAAAATGGTGAGATTCTGTTTGTGGTCGGCGAGCGTTTCGAGCGACCGCGTGAACTGGTATTCGGGGCCGTCCGTGCGCGGAAACCAGTTCCAATCGGCAGTCGGATCGGTTGGCTTCGACAACGCCACTCCATTACCAAAGAAAAACGCGCAGAACCGCTTGGGCTTTTCGGGCGATGGGGACGCCGCCGAGGTCATCGCCTCCAGCCACGGCAGCGCGAGGGCCAGCCCCGTGCCATGAAGAAAGGTACGACGGTCCAGTCGCCAGGAGGGTTGAGGCATGGTGGGAACCTTTTAAGGGCTGGCTTTGCGCCGAATTGTCTCAGGTGAGACTCGACCATTCTCAAGCGTACGGGTGGGATTTCACTTGGTTTGGAACGGCTCGCTGGCAACCACCAGTTCGATGACTGCCGAAAGCTGGTCCTCGCGATCCTTAAGGGCGGGCAGTAATGCGTCCATCGCCTCCCGGTCTTGGAGGGTCAAGGAACGTCCTAACGCATAGCTTCCCACCCGGCGGAGCACCGCGCGACGCAGGTCGTCGCCGCGAGTCCTCCGTAACTCATCCTTTAACTCTCGCATACCGTCGACCGTAACACCAGTAGGAAGATCGGCTTTCGCATCGATCGCCTGTGAGGACTTTTGCTCCCGCCAACGGCCAATCGCGTCATATTGCTCGAAGGGAAGCCCCCAGGGGTCGATTTTGGCATGGCAACCTGAGCACGCCTTGCTATCGCGATGAAGGGCCAGCGCTTCCTTGATCGACAGCCCTTTCAGTTTTGGATCTCCGGCCCGGTCGAGTTCCGGAACATTCGGGGGCGGCGGAGGCGGTGGATCGTCGAGCAAGTTTCTGAGTAGCCACATGCCGCGCTTGATGGGGTGGCCATCGAGTCCGTCGGAGTTGCCTGTGAGCACGCTCGCCTGCGTTAACAGTCCACCTCGTTGCAGCAGCGGGTCGAGCTGTACGGGACGAAAGCCTGGTCCTTGCACATCAGCGATACCGTAGTGCTTCGCCAGCACTTCGTTCACCATCGTGAAGTCAGCATCAAAGAAACTCAGGATGCTCATATCTTCTTGCAGCACCCGGCCGAAGAAGTGGATTGTCTCCAGACGCATGGCTGCGCCGAGCTGCTCGTTGAAGTCCGGGTAGCGATTCTTGTTGACCGTGACTCGCTGCAATCGGTCAAGCTCGAGCCACTGTTCCGCAAACTGCTCGATGAACTGCCAGGCGTTTCGGTCTTTGAGTAGGCGACGAGTTTGTTCGGCGCGCACTTGCGGGTCTCGCAAGCGACCTTGGTCGGCCAACAGTTTTAGCGTGTCGTCAGGCATGCTGCTCCACAAGAAGTACGATAGTCGAGCGGCCAGCTCATGATCGGTCAGCCGTTCCCGTTCGGCGCCCTCGCTACGGCTCGCGGGGAGAGCCAGGAAACGCGTCGAGGTCAGGACGACGCTCAGAGTCTCGCGAATGCTCGCCTCAAACGACTCAGACTCGCTGCGCGAATCAGCCCAGAACTTCATCAGTCGATCGAGTTCTGACGGCGTGACGGGACCGCGGAACGCACGCGTGGTGAACCGCTGAATCACTTCGCGAGCGTATTCGGCCTCGGGCATCTCCGCACTGTTGGGGAAGAGAATTCGCGTGTGTGATGCCGGCGGCCACTCTTCCAAAAACGGACTTTCGATTTCGATCCACTCGACCTTCAGTCGCGGTGGGTAATCTTCGTTGCGTATCTTGGGCGCTGCGTTCCACGCATAGAGGACGCTGCAGTTTTGATCGCGAAAGGAACCCGGATTGGGCAGTGGGAAGTTCTCGAGTCGGGCACGGAATTCATACGTCCGTAACTCGGTTCCTTCGATCACGATTGGCGAACCGACTGTCTTGAGTTCGACGCCGTGGAGGTTGGTGCAGCCGAGGCCGACGGCGAGCTGCGGTGGTCGAGTCGGCTCGACGTCAGGTTCGCATTCCGCACGTGAGGCTCGCACTCGAATCAACATTTCGCCGCGGCGAAAGGGATGATGTAGTCGGAATCCATAGCGAAAGTGGGGGCGAGCGAGTGCGGCTTCGCCGAAGGGACGAGGGGCATCGGGCAGCAACTCGCCAAACGGCTCTTGCTTCTTTTGGTCCTCTCCAAACTGACAATCATCTCCAATGGTGAATTTCTTGCCTTTCGCGTGGTAATCGTAACTTTCGCCCGGCAGATGCGCGGGCTTCGGCAAGACTTCGGCCGACTTTTTGGCTTCGAGTCGGTATCGATGCACTTCGGGAACGGGGCCCGTGACGATGGCCTCGGCGAGCGCTTCGTCGGCGATCTGCAAATACAACTCATACTGTAGGGGAGACATTCTTAAGGCATCGCCGTCGTTACGAAAACCCTCTTTGGAACGCCCGTCCTCAGGCAGGCGGCTGCCAAACTCGATCGGCAGCCCCAGGAGGTCCTGCATCGTACGTTCGTACTCGCGGCGAGTGAGCCGACGGAAATGCGTGGCTGGATTTTTGGTGAGTGCCGCTCGTCGCAGCTCTTGCACGATCCAACCTGTGATCTGGTCACGCTCTGCCTCGGTCAAGGGCGGTTCATTCTCGGGAGGCATATCGCCGAAATTGAGTCGATTGAGTACTTCTTGCCAATGCTCGCCATCGCTCCCCTGGACCAAGTCCGGATTCAGCTTGTCGATGCGCAAGTCCCCCTTCGGCTGGTCGCCGTTCGCCGCATGACACTTGTGGCAATGTTGTTTGAGCAACGGGGCGACTTGCTCAAACGAAATAGGGTCGGCGGCGGTGACGGCCGACGTTGCCGAGGCGGTGGCCGCAGTCAGCGCCAGCCATAGCCAGAGCATCTTGTGGAACATGAAATGCGCACGAGGCATGACGATATCCAGCAGCGGAAAGGAGGGAATCAGCCTTCTGTTTGTACCATCACAGCGGAGCGGAAGCCAGCAAGGTCCGGCAAGGCATGAAAATGTAGGACGGACTTCCAGTCCGTAGGTGTGAGCCGAACAAGGGCTGCAACCAGCGAGTGTAGGCTGGTCCAAGCAGTGGGGCAGGTTTTCAACCTGCCCAGCAGGCCAAAAACCGATCCACGAGCAGAACAGGCTCATCGCGCGTCGCGCCGACTCCTAATGGACCTTCAACCACCCGACCGTTTCGCCTAGGCAACTTGGCTCGAGCCCTAAACCTCCAGGAAACCCGCGCAGCGGCCGCCGCACTTATCGGAACGACAGACTTCCAGAGCCATCCCCTACTCTGGCTGCTGGAAACCATGGCTTTCCCGAGATGTTTGCCGTTCTGGGAACTTCTCTCGATTCCGGCGCATCCAAGTCAACCAGGGAGATATCCGGAAGTCGGCGGCCCCGATCTTTCCGGATTGGCTGGCGCCATTAGTCTGCTGCTTCCGCCAGGCGTCACGGCGGCTGAACTGAGAGGATCGGTTTCAGTGGTAGGGATGGACCGTCGAGGGCGAGGATGCTCAGGCGAAACGAAAAAATGGGAACTGTCTAAGCGAAGGAATTGTCCATGCTGTGGAAAGTCAGGCGAATGACAGCGTTGCGGGCGTGGCAAACGGCGTGTCTTGGGATCGTGCTGTTCGGTGCGGTTTCGTCATCCGCCTCTCGAGAACCTTCAGGCGAGTTATCGGCAAAAGTGAAATCCCGACTCACCCTGCAAACCCCGGTAACCGACGAGCTCTTGTATGAACTCGAAAAGGACTTTGTGGGCTTGCTGAAGGTTTCGAGACGCGCGGAAGAGCTATTGGAGGCCGAGGAGCTATTGATCGCGACGAACGATAGCATCCATTGGACCAACTACTCGCAGGCCGCAAAGATCCTGCGAGGCACGAGAGATCCCGCAGCCATCCCGCTGTTGCTGCGCTACATCGTGCTGCATTCGCGCCGCAGCTCGGCCCACATCATGATTCCTGAGTACGTTCGTTCGATATCCCTCATAGCAGGCGAAGATGTGCCGGACATGTACGAGGCGGGGCCGAACTTGGAAGAACGGATGCGGGAGAAAGTCCAGGTTCTTTACCACGAATGGTGGCGTCTCGCCAAATCAAGACTGGCGACAGATCCAGAGGCGATGAGTCTGGGACAATTGCAAGTGATCGCGGTTAAGTTGCTGAAACAAGTGCGATACGACGGTGACTTTTCGGGGGCAGGCGGTAAACGGGATACCGCGTACGGCGCCTACCACAACGTCTACTACCGACTTCGCAGCAACGATGCCGCCGAGCGGCACGCGATTGCACCGCTGCATCCGGCCATGTTGCAAATACTGCTCGAACCCAGTGGGTATCGAACGAAGGACCAGCCTAACATCGCTCCGCGTCAGGCGGAGTTTCCTTTCGAAGCTGTCGTGATCATTCGCGAGTTGGCCAAGAACGGTGGTCGAGAATCGGTCCAAAAGATCGCCGACGATGCCTCGCAGAATTCCACAGTTCGGTTGATCTGTCTGTTGGCGCTCCATCGAGCAGGTTATGTCTATGAGACGGACAAAATCGTGTCGTTGCTCGAATCTGAAACCGATTTGGAACGACGATTGATCATGGTCCTGTCGCTGCGTTGGGGCAACGAACAAGCGACCACCGCGTTGCTGAGGAACTTGGACGACGCGAATGCCGAGATTGCGACCGCCGCCGCATGTGCGTTGGTCGATTCACGGCCTCGCGACGCAATACCGAAGCTAAAGAAACTACTTGACCGGGATTTCGACGATTCGCCGACGATTCTTCTGAATGCTGTGGCGGCGTTCCAGTCGTCGGAAGCGTGTTCGCTCTTGGAGAAGCTGTTGGTCGATGCGGTCGAAGGCAAGAGAAACAACCGACATCTGTCTCGGATTCTTGACGCGTTTGTCGCTTGTGCTGAAATCCCACGCGACACTTATCGCAGACAAGATGATCGCAACTATCACCGCCAGGCTCGCATCGCGTTGGAATACAGTCGCGAAAGGAGCAAGCGGGCCAAGGCAGAGCAAACGCGGATGCAGGCGATGGTGGAGAGTTTGCAGACACAGCTTCGAGTCGCTCAAGAAATCGAAACTCTGCGTCGCAATGAACTTAAACGACTGCTGATGCTCCAGGGAGACGAAATTGTGACGGCGCAAGCGAGTCAGCGAGCGCAGGAGCAGGTGCGGTCCGCCGCGGCGGAAGTCGAGATTCTTCGCACGGAACTCCGCGAAACCGAATACCGGCTGGAGGCATTAAATGAGAAGAACCGCTAGTGGATCGTCCTATCGAGAATTAACGTACGACGGGCTTCCAGTTCGTCGGTTGTAGTTGTGGGTTAGCATGCCGACTGCCATCGATAACGACGGACTGAAAGTCCGTCGTACGTGGGGCGGACAAACGGCAAGCGGCAAGGCCGACGTCGCTCGAACCGCGAAATGCAGGGGTCAGAGAATATCCGCCGCTACTTGGCGCTACTTTGGGCTGTTCAGTGATTGCAACCCGGCGCTCGCGATTTGAGCATCTTCAGTCGATTTCACTCCTGAAACGCCAATGGCGCCAATGATCTTGCCTTCATGAAGGATAGGAAGCCCGCCTTCGACAGGTAAACCGCCGGGGAGTTTCAAGATCTTCAGGTTAGCGCCCCCCATCGCTAATGTCTCTTCGAACGCTTTGGTCGGGCGGCGAAAGAGCGCCGAGGTTTTGGCTTTCTCCAGGGCGACTTCGACGCTGCCCAACTGAGTGTTGTCCAGTCGTTGGAAGGCGACCAAAAAACCAGCCGGGTCGACGACTGCGATGGCGACCGGCCAGTCGTTCTTCCTCGCTTCCACGGCAGCTGCTGCGATGACCTTGTTGGCAAGCTCGAGCTTAATCGGTTCGCCGTAGGGAATCGGCGCTTGGGCTTGAGCAGAATTGCCGACCACCAGCGTGGCGAAGAAAAAGGCGACGACTAATGTTTTCGTGGCGAAAGTTGGCATCGATGTTCTCCCATCATGAAACGAAAACTGACAATGCGTGCGATACATCGCACCGAATGCTTTAGAGCGAAAGCGTAGACGATGTCGCACCGCAACTCCAGGTGGTCGCGCGGGGCAAGCTTTCCGAAGCATCAGCATTCCGAAGCATCCACCCGTTCCTCGCTGACAAGTGAGGATCGGTGGATTGCGGGGTTCGGGTGGGAATGAACCGGGGAGTACCGGAAGCATCCACCAGCTCTTTGCCGACTAGCGAGAATGGGTGGACTGTGGGCGCTGGCAGGGCGTGGTATGCCGTGGAAGCACAGATCTGCCCGCCACCTCCTTGAAATCGACGGAAAAGGGACGCGCCTCGCCGCCTAGCTGGAAAGCACCATGAGCGATGAGCGTCACTCGCGTGGCGAGTCGCCCCAAATCACACGCCTTTGGCGTTCTACGCTAATTGTCGGCTTCGGCTGAACCACCGGGAAAAGATGGATGCGACCAATCAGGACGCGACCAATCAGGACGACCGGTACGCGCTCCGCGAAGTCGAATACCTAATCCGTCCAAGTCTCCGACAAACGGTGGATGCTACCGATCCGCTCTCTCTTCCGCCAACCAATCTGCGGCGACTCCAAGTTTTTTTGAGTTTTTTCGCGATTATCCGGCACTTTGTTGGAGTTTTTGCGAGTGAAAAGATAGCAGGACGCAAGGCGCGCACCTCGAACGCGATCACGGCGGCGTGGTCGTGCAGGACGGTAAGTCATCGGGGATCGACGCGTACGGCGATGTCCTGCCTGTAAGGGACTCGTTATGCCTACTCTCAATCGTTCCGTTGCTATTCCGCAGACCGAGATAGGCGTCTACCACCTCCGCAATCGCTGCGTCCAGCAGGCGTTCCTTTGTGGATACGACGCGGTGAATAAGGTTGACTACTCGCATCGCAAGGTTTGGATTTGGGAGAAACTCAAACTTCTCATGCGAGCATTCGCCATCGATCTGCTCAAGTGCAGCTTAATGGACAACCACCTCCACCTACTGCTCCGCAATCGCCCTGATCTCGTCGAGGAATGGTCCGACGAGGAAGTAGCGCGACGCTGGTGGGAAATCTGTCCAGAGCGACTGGACGTCGATGGATCACCGGCAGAGCCCAAGCCGATCGAACTCGAGCAGTGGCTCAACGATCCCGAACGAATGCTCGAGTTGCGCGAGCGGCTATCCAGCCCTTCATGGCTGATGCAGATCTGGTGCTCGTACATTGGCCGCCGAGCGAACCGGGAATCGGGCAAGACCGGCCGATTTTTCGAGGAACGCTTCAAGAGCGTCCGCTTGCTTGATGAAGCCGCAGTCCTCGCCTGCGCACTCTACATCGACCTGAATCCAATCCGTGCGGCAGTTGCGGAGACTCCCGAAGCGTCAGACTACACATCCGCCCAAGCTCGCATCTTGGGACGGAAGCAACGCCTCGCTCGCGCCCTAGCCATGGGGCTCGACCCAAAGGCCCTGTCTCAAGATGGCGGACTTCCCGTCGATGTTATCTGTGCCGATCCGTCCGACGCTGACGCCTGGCTTAGCCGACTGACGCTCGACGCCGAACAGCGATTGACTCAGTATATGTCGGAGTGGTTCGACGGGGCCGAAGGGATTGAATGGGAGAGCTTCCCGGCGGATGAGACCAGCCATGAATTAGCGGAGACCAGCACTACAAGCAAAACAGAATTCTCAGAACCCGTCATGTCGACCACTGTGACCATGGGTGTGTTGGAGCAAGAGCCCTGCGTCGCTGCTCCGGTTGCTGCTGCTCAAGAAGTACTGCCCCCACAGGAACCACTCAGTGCCGACCAACCGGCTGTTGCGGTTCCCCGGCAGGAACAAGCGTTACCGGCGCATTCCCAGAAGGGGGCCACGCCTGCTGCCAAGTCATACGGCCGCATGGCCGCCCGAGTGCGTCAATCGCTCTTAGGTCTTTTACATTTCCCCGCCCCGCGCGCATCGAACAAGGGTTTTTTGTCTCTGACGCTTGACGCCTATCTGGAATTGCTTGACTGGACCGGGAGACAACTCCACCCAGACAAGAAAGGCGCAATACCAGAGACGACCCCGCCCATCTTGGAGCGTTTGGGGATTAAGGTGTCCGGTTGGCTCGACTTAGTCGACAACCTCTGCAAGTGGTTTGGCGTGGCGGTTGGGCGAGTCGAGCAATTGGAGCAAGAGGCGACGCGCGTCGGTCGCAACTGGCTCTGGCGTCGCCGCGAGATGGCCGCTGTGTTTGAGTTGAAGTAGACATGCTCAATTTCCTTGCATCGGTTGTCCGCCTGGAGAGTTTGCTGCGAGTAGTGGCAACGCAATAACTTCCACGCAATGTCTTTAGGGGCGTCGAACCCAATAATGCGAATCGCTCGAGTCCCGCAACTGATCCGCACCGCTAGGCTAGCGCGCTAGTCCGTCAGTACGTGATTCTCGTGAGAACTATGTTCGCGTGCCTGCAAAATCCCGGGAATCCCGGTCTTTGCGCCCGCGTAGAACATCCGGAATAAAGTGGATGCGTCCCAACTTACCGTCTCGCACCGCTCGGAAACTTGTCTTCATCGCATGATCGTGTTTACGAATGCACTCCGAATGCACTCCGAAGCATCCACCAGTTCGACGAAGGCGAGTGAGGACTGGTGGACTGGGGCGCGGGCATGGCTGGGCATGCAGGGGAAACGTAAATCGCCCTGCCAAGTCACTGAAATCGATTGAGATGGGACGACCTCTCGCTGCCCGGCGTCAAAAGCACCATGAGCGGCGAGTGTCGCTCGCGTGGAAAAGCCACCCGAAGGTCGCCCACCTTCTGTGTTCTACGCTATTTGTCGGCTTCGGCTGAACTACCGAGAAAAGATGGATGCGACCAATCGATCCTTCGACGAGTTACAAGCAGTGTTCAACGACACGCGTTTGAAAGTGTGGCGACAGCAACCGCAGGAGTTTTTTGATCGTGCTGTAATCGACGCAGACGGCACTGTGTGCGAGACGTTGGGAGAGTGCAAGCTGGGCATGGAGTACTCGTATAAAAAAGTCTGGGGCTATCATCCGCTCGTTGTCTCTCTTGCAAACACGAGCGAGCCGTTGTTCCTGGTTAATCGTCCAGGGAACGTTCCCTCTCACACAGACGCAGCCGAATACTTGGATCGCGCGGTAATGCTCTGCAAGGACGCCCGGTTCCGCGAAATTCTGTTGCGCGGCGACACCGACTTCTCGCAGACCAAGTTCCTCGACGGCTGGAACTCGCAGGGCGTCAAATTCGTGTTTGGCATGGACGCGAGCAACAAGCTCGACGACCTCGCCGACAACTTGGCCGAATCTGCTTGGAAAAAGCTGAAACGTCCAGCTAAGTACCAAGTGGCGACCACTACCCGAAAGCGTCCCGAGAACTTCAAGCAGCCGATCGTCGAAGCACGCGGCTTTGAAGACATTCAACTGGTTGACGAGGATGTCGCTGAGTTCAATTACCAACCAGGAGCGTGCAAGCAGACTTACCGCATCGTCGTGGTGCGTAAGAATCTGACGCGAGCGAAGGGCATGGGCGAACAACGCCAACTGTTCGACGAGATCCGCTACTTATTCTATATCACGAACATCACCTCGGTGACGCGGGAAGAGATCGTGTTCGAGGCAAACTCGCGTTGCAATCAAGAGAATCTCATCGGGCAACTCAAAGGAGGAGTTCATGCCACGAATATGCCGCTGGGATGCATGGTGAGCAACGGAGCGTACATGGTTATGGCCGCGCTGGCATGGAGTATGAAGGCCTGGTGGGCGCTGCTGACACCGGTCGATGCGCGGTGGAAGGAGAAGCACGAGAAAGAAAAACGCACGTTGCTGCGAATGGAATTCGATACATTCCTGCACGCGGTCATGCTCGTACCTTGCCAGATTGTGAAGACCGGAAGACGTTTAGTGTTCCGCCTGCTCTCGTGGAATCCGTGGCATTCCGTGCTCTTCCGTCTACTCGACCGAATCGTGTCACTGCAATGTTGACGCGACGCATGTGAAGCCGGGGTCTGGATGCTCCGGTATCTCGATAAACGCCTCACCCAAGAAATTATCGACTATGACACACCGACAACCTGAACGATCATCTCGCCACCGAGTTCGGTTCGCTGGGCTGCGGGTCCGCGCGTCGCGTTCGAGCGCCGCGACGTCGAAAATCACGGTAGGCATAAGCTTGTTTTGGGGCTAGTGACTTGGGCGGGATCTGGCATGCAGTCGAAACACACATTTCCATGCCAATTCGCTGAAATCGACGGAAAAGTGACGGCGTCTGGCTGCCTGGCGTCGAAAGCACCATGAACGATGGGCGTCACTCGCATGGCGCGTCATTTCAACTCACGCAATTCCTTTATTCTACGCGAATTACCAGCTTCTGCTGAACCAACGAGAAAAGATGGATGCGACCAATCAGGACTGCATACCTTCTATCTCGTGTACAATCTGCTCGCGAAGTACCAATCTCTTACACCGGCGTATTCATCGCCCCTTATCAGTTCGCGAAAATAGAGCAATGAAAAATTGATCGCGACCGTTAAGCGTATCGCTTCTCCTGCCTTCGCAACCTCGCAAAGCTTAATACCCGCCTCCGAGAATTCAACGCTCTTGTACGCTTCCGCATAATTGAAGCGTAGTCGTGGCCGACAAAATGAATAGAGCTTCTCGTCACTCGCCCCTCGCCAGATCAGATGCAATCCATTTGGAGAAAACCTTAGGTTCTCGCAGTGCGCACAGTCTCGCTCGACTATCTTCACTACCTCCGTCCCCGTAGCCAAATCCTTAATGACAAGATCCCCGCTCCTCGTCTCCTCTCCCTGGTCAACATAAGTATTCATCTCCTGCCATCTCGCGACCAAATCCCCCTGTGGGCTGGTGCATTCCACTTCATTCTTATTGTCCTCTGCACTCGTCACTTCGCCTTCCGTTCGGAAAACCTCTCCCAACAGGATCGGCTTGAATCGAGGAGGCAGGTCGTTGATCGCTTGCACCTGGTAGTCTGGGATAGGAATGCTCCATACCAGCAATGTCCCATCACGACTTACCGAGGCCACAGCATGCTCATCTTCATCGAATGCTACGTCGAGGACTGGAGATTGATGACCGGTGAGCTTTACGAGCAAACTGCCTTGCGCGATATCCCACACACGAATCTCGCTTCCGACGCAACCCGCGATTAACCGGTTTCGCGGTGAAATGGACAACTGAGTGGGCGCCTCTCCATCTACCGCTATTCTCCTGCTAACACCATAGGAAGCCATTTCCTCTGCTTTCTGGATCACGATCGCATTCTCGACATTGTTTCGTCGATTGGATTCACTTATCGCAATCACCGACGCGTCCTGAGATACGCAAGCGTCAATGCACTGAACGATTCCCTTATCGTCAGATACTTCCCCATTTCGACGATACACGACCTGCGTCTGTCCCTTCCTGAGGACGACAACGGAACTGACGTAGTTATTCTTGAATGTTGCGATCGCCGCGGCCGCCTTGCATGCACGCGCCAATTTAACAAGCTCAACATATCCGTCGTTCGATGAGTACCAAAGCGCCTCATCAGGGAGAGGACTGCTCCGCGATACACCGCTGGATTCAACCCATAGCGAAGATCCTTGACGTCCAGCCAGACTTATGCGCACCCTGTCTCCGTTAGACAGGATTGTTTCCATCGACTCGCCTGGAACTTGGTCGACTTCCAGGCTGGCCGCTACTCGTACCAAATCGGCCGGGTCGTGCCGCGATACCTCGACGAGACCCGAGTTTAGCGAAAGACGTAACTGTCGACCGTCGCCCCAAATCGCCGCCACGCTGGAATCTTTCGAAGAAAAGGCGCACTGGGCGGCCTCTTGTTCCCTTTCTGCATGCCGCCGCGCCGCCCAAACAATGTTGCATTCGGGCAGTCGTGCCAGTCGCTTCAGTGCCTCTCGGTACTCGACGCTGTTCACTCTCAGGAGGTCCAGGCTATCTTCACCATTTTCCGCTTGGTGATTGTGGTTAATAGCTCGCAATGCCATGAGCTTCGCGGCCAAATAGTCCCGTTCTCGTTCGCTCGCCGCGGAACGGGCCAACCAAGAGACACCTTGTTCATGTCGCGATTCACGCTCTCGCGCGATCGCAACGGATCGTTGATTCACCGCAATCCATCCGCCCGTAATAGCCACGAGGAGCGCCACGGCCAGTCCGACGGTCAAACTCAGGAGAATGCGTATTCGCCGACGATGCTGCCGATAATCCTCCGAAGTTAGTGCCTCCATGTCGCAGTTACGAATAGGAGCGACAACTTTTGCCAGCGAATTGACGAATTGCTGATTCACGGGGGAGAGTACGCTGGACGGTCGGCTACCATACTGGCTTGTAATCGCTCGAAGGTCCGCAATATTCGGTTCGTACGCAAACACGCCTTTTAGCAATTGGGGAAGTGCCGTAGTCGCTGGCCAGTCGAAATCCCCCTGAGCCGTTGAACCCATCGTCCATCGCCATGCGCCTTGGCTCATGACGAGGTGCATGCGTTCGAGCCGATCAGGCAAGACCATCTGGGGTGAGAAATCTTCTGGTGTGATATCTCGTCCACTCAACCAGTAGCAGATCTCTCGCTTCACCCACAGCGAGCTTGCGGCGCCCGGGGAAGCGATAAGAATAAAGTGATGGGTGGAGTCAAGGGACGAAGTTATCTTTGGCCAAAGACTTGGCGTCGATTCAAGGTTGTGCACATCCTGAAAGACTCTTGCAGCACGCCATTTAAATAATGGCTTCGCATATTGTTCCAAGAGAGATTTCAGAGCTGTCGCCAGTGGCGAGTCGATCTCGTTGTGGTTGTAGGAAATAAATGCGTCAAATCGATAGATGCTATCACGTTTCATAGACTTCAAGAAATAAACGGTGATTCGTTTTGTCGGCCGGTGAAAGCCTTCGTGTTCGTAACAACTCGCCCATTAAATCCGTCGCTCAATGCCGCGAACCACATGCCGAGAGATTCCTGGCTGATTATCTAAATCGCCGCCGCCACGGGGCCGTGTGCCCAGCGGAGAATTCCCAAAGAATTCTGAGTCATCCAGCAGTTTCTTACAGACTGTTGGGAATCGGCGGATTGGAGGGCTGGGAAGGATTGGCGTAAAGTGGAGCCCCTGCTCCTCTCTGTATGCCACTGAAACCGACAGAACTAACGCCGCTTCTCGCTTTCTGGTTTTTAGGCTTTTCCGGGGTTACTGTGGGAAGGGCCGTCAAAGCCTCCGCAGTAGAAGAAGATCGCGATCTTGAAGTTTTCAGGGTTTCTGAGACCGCGAAAAGAACTCCGTCCTGGAAACCCGCACTGCCTTCACTCCGTGTTCTGGACACTTCGGTCGAGTACTTCTCGCTTGAAGCCGGGTCTCGTACCGACACGTATCCAAGTGCTGCCAACGCCGCCGCACCGAACCAGCATTCTCTTTGTGTGGCAATCACCTTGATCAGATCGGGCGAGCTTTGTTGAAGGCAGTGACTTGTCGTTGCGCCACAACGCCAGACCAACGTCGGGACGAATGCGAGGGACACCGACATCACGAATTGCTTGATTGATCCCATCACGCAGGAGATGGCATAGCCGATGGTAATCAGCACCAAGGCAATCCCCAAAGAGCGGACCGCTGACAAGAGACTCCCCAAACTTTAGAACTCGACGCTCGTATCGCCCAGTCGATTGGCAGTTTCTGCCAGTTCCGGTGCTGGAGTCTCGTGCGGATTGGTGGTGTTCATCAGTTATCTCATGGCGATGACCGATGCAGATTCATGCCTCATGCAGTTCGGTGGAACAACCAATTCCGTAAAGGAACAAGTGGCCGTGATAAAGGCCACTGTTTTCAGTTACTGTCGACCGCAATTTACGCCTTGGACGATCAATTCGATTTGATTGCTTCAAGGCTAAAGTGCTGATTATCGGCATCGCCGCTCTTGTAGGGGTATTGGATGAGTATAGCCTTGCGATCCTTCTTCTCTAGCGCCACATCGAGCACTTGACCGCTATGACGAGCTCGGATCACGTAGAAGTCCCCCTTCTTCTCGAGGCTCCACTGTTGGTTCTCGCCTGGATCATTGGCGTCCCATTGAATGACCGGCGCACCTTGCTCGCCCGAGGCGTTGGCGACGTTAATCGCCATGCCCGTTTTTCGATTTACGATTTTGTAGTAATTCCCAACTTTGACGAACTTCCAGTGCTGAAACTGTCGCTGGCCAGTGACGACCTGGATGATCGCCGCCGGCCCTTCCTTCTCTGTATCGTCGATTGAGAGAACCTTCTTCGTGCTGGCGCACCTGATTCGGTAAAACTGCCCTTCTTCAGGTTCGGCATAAACGAACTGGCTGAAGATCATCAGGCTGAAGGTAAAGAGCATCATCGAAGCAAATCGGGCCACAGTGGACCTCCATCAAAACAGACACGGAACGATTGTGGATTGAACAGCAGCGCACGAGACTCAGACAACGCCAAACAAAGAAGCAAGTCGTATGTCCAACTGCATTTGGACTACGGGTTACTTGAGGAGGCGGGCTGAAGCAAGTCGTCATTCGGCAATGCCCAGCGTAACTTGCTCCTGGGTGGTTTGCCAGCTTTGCCCAGAATAATTCAGCGAGCAAGTTTGGCCAAAGCGCTATCGCGAGTTTCACGAGCTACGGGGCTGATTCTTCGGTCATCAGAGTAATACGGTAGATGCGAAGTTCGGGATCGGTGTACTGAAAATGGATGCGAACCGAGTCGACGGCGAACCGATCCCACGCGCCCTGAGGTCCAAGAATTTTGTCGTGGTGCGCCTTGCCACTCCGCTCGGGAGTACCCAACAATCGTCGCACTTCAGCTCGGCTCGATTCGGCCAGCACGTCGTAGGGGAGTGGGCCGGGGAATGCCGCAAAGCCGTCGGACTTCAAGACGTATAGGAACACGGCGACCACTGTCCCATCTTCGGCGGAAATCTCGTAGCCCGCGTTTTCGCCAACAAAGTGACACGTGGCGGGCGCCCCTTCCTCTAAATCGACCTCCTTGGAAGTCTTCAATTGGTCCGCCGCCATCAGTTTACGCAACGTGGCGCTCGTGATGGGCTTTCCTAACAGGGTTAGCAGTTGTTTGGCGGTCGCCATGATTGTCTTGTTCCTAAAAATCCAGGATAGTTGATCATCAACAGGGGGTGGGCCACCGCCGATCTCTTGAGTTCGCCCGATACGTCGAACGCTGTCCTGACTCGGGCATTTTAGCGGATTAACGACGCACGTGTCGTTGTGCAAGCAATAAGGAGAGAACCATGTTCTTGCTGCGAAGTCATCGAGCTTTGGTGGCCATTGTCGCCGCTGTGATCATCGCGAGTTGGTCCACTGACGTGATGGCACTGAAGTTGGGTTCAGCATTTTCACCTCACCTTTTTCTTACGCAAATTGTGCTTGAGTCTCCCCCAGCAAAAGACGATAAGTCGGCGCCCGACAAGCCGAAAGTACTGGAGTATGAACTGTTGCGAACTCCGGAAAAGGCCTACCAACGTACCACGATGTGGCTCTACGTGAGGCCGCTTCGGCCAGACATCGTCGTAACCGCTCGCTTCTTCCTGATCAAAGACGGGACCGATTTTGGCCGTTTTCAACTCCGTCGCCTCGACACGGATCCTGATCGAGGTTCCACCGAGAAAGACGATGGTCGCATGCTTTTCGCAACCGAGTGTCTAGCCGAGGAGTTCACGAAGGAATCACGGATCTCGCTGAGCGTTCACGACGCCAAGACCAACAAGCCTGTCACGGCCGTGTCCGTGCCACTAAATGGCGCTGTGGTGAGGAAGGGATCCTAACGTTTGACCGTGTATGGAAATCGCAAGCATGCATTTTCTTCGACTAATGCTGGCAGTCTGTTTGTTTGTGACGCTCGGCGAATCACCGATCTTCGCGGCTCGACCCAACGTCATCGTTATTCTCGCGGATGATCTCGGATACGGCGATCTGGGATGTTACGGTCATCCGCAATTCAAGACGCCTCACCTCGATCGAATGGCGGCCGAAGGTGCTCGGCTGACTCAGTTGAACACGCCAATTCCGTTTTGTGCGCCGACTCGAGCGGCGTTGCTGACAGGAAGATATCCATTTCGCTGTGGCATGCCGTCGAACCCGGCGCCAGATGGCGGGCCGGTCGCCGATATGACGCATCTACCCGAGGGCGAGATTACACTCGGGCAGTTATTCCAACAGGCGGGCTATGCAACGGCGATTGTCGGCAAGTGGCACCTGGGGCATGCGAAACCCGAATGGCTTCCTACCAATCGCGGATTTGATCACTACTTTGGCATTCCCTACTCGAACGACATGCGTCCCGTAAAGTTGTTCGAGGATACGCAACCCGATAAAGAGTTTCCGCTCGACCAAAGCAAACTCACTCAACGCTACACGGATCGAGCGGTCGCGTTCATCGAACAGAATCGTTCGCGTCCCTTCTTTCTGTACTTGCCGCATGCGATGCCGCACAAGCCGTTGGCGGCCTCGGAGAAATTCTACAAGCAAACGCAACTTGGACTATACGGCGATGTGATTGCGGAATTGGATGCGAGCATCGGGCAGTTACTCGCAAAACTGAAAGAAGTCGAACTTGACGAAAACACATTCGTGTTGTTCACCAGCGATAATGGTCCCTGGTACGGAGGAAGTACCGGTGGATTGCGGGGCATGAAGGGAAGCACTTACGAAGGAGGGTATCGAGTTCCCTGTATCGCTCGTTGGCCCGGGAGGATTCCGGCAGGCATCGTCAGTCATGAGTTAGCAGTGACGATGGATGTCTTCACGACGGTTTTGAAGGTCGCCGAGGTCTCGCCGCCTCATGACCGAGTGATTGATGGTCGAGATCTGATGCCACTTTTCACATCGACGACGGCCAAGAGTGGGCATGCGGCGATCGTGGGCGCCCCAGGTGCTCAATTAACGACCGTTCGCGATGGACGTTGGAAGCTTCATGTCTTGCCGCCCAAGGATCCGTTTCTTGGAGCCACGAAACGAGGTGGAACGTGGGTTGATCCCCGAGGTCCCGATGGCACGTCCATCCTCGCGCCGCGAGAACAGCCTCAGCCGAGTCAATATCCGGGCGTGCGAACCGGTGTTCCAGCGGCCGCGCTGCAACTGTTCGATTTAGTCAACGACCCTGCGGAACAGATCGACGTGGCGAAAGAGCATCCCGAAGTCGTCAGCCGGCTCCGTCAGTACTTTGAGCAATTGCAGAAGTAGGCGGTTCTCGGCGGTATCGATTGGGCTATGACGCGCCGTCTCAAGTGTGTCGCGTCATCTGACCCATCGTTAATCCGTGTCGCTGACTCGGCGACGATCACTTAGAACTGAAACTGGCTCGACCCAACGATTCTGTTCCAGTTGTTGAGCCGGATCCTCTTGCCGTTGGCCAGGTTGATCGTCGTATTGGGCGCGACGATGGTAAAGGACAACTGCGAGTACGACATCGCATAGGCTTGCAAGTTGATCGAGTCGCTGTACAAGGCGAAGTCGGTGAGGGTGTCGAGCGCAGCGAGGTCGCCGGCGAAATACACGATGTCACGGCCCGCGCCGGTTGTGATCGTATCGATGCCATCGCCGCCGTGTAAGTGGTCGATTCCGTCGCCGCCGTTCAACGAGTCATTGCCAGCGTCGCCAAGCAGCGTATCCACACCACCTAAGCCTAACAGGGTGTCATTTCCCTCGCCGCCGCGCAGCACGTCGAGGCCATTGGTGCCATACAGGATGTCATCGCCTCCTCGGCCATCAATGTAGGGCACGCCTGACATGCTGAGCGAGTAGGAGGCGGAGATCAGGAAGTTGAAGCTGTCATTGCTCTCGGTGCCGAAGATGGGCTGTCCGTTGCCAATCCAGCCTTCCATTCCGCCGATGGCGGCGTTGTATCCTGCCAACACCACGGGCGCCGCGGTGTCGCTGAGGAACGAGTCGGTGTTGTCGCCGCCGTTCACGGAGTCAAAGGCAGCTTCGTCGAGTCGGACGCGGACGATGTCATAGCCGGGGCCGCCGAGAATCGTATCGACGTCGGGGCCGCCGTCCAGTTGGTCGTCGTGCAGACCACCATCCAACGTGTCATTCCCCAGTCCGCCGCGGAGCCAATCGAAGCCTAGATCGCCCACCAACGAGTCGTTGCCAGAACCACCTTCCAGTCGGTCGTCGGCAGCGCCGCCCAGCAGCGAGTCATTCCCCGCTCCGCCAAACAGGCAGTCCGCGCCATCCAGTCCACTGATGAGGTCATCGCCAGCGCCGCCGAAAATCAAGTCGGCGGCGCTGGTTCCGGTGAGTGTGTCGGAACCGGCAGCGCCCGCTTGAACCTGCGACTCGTTGGAGATGTTGGCGAAGCAGGTGGCGATGCTGGCGACCACCGAGTCATCATGGGCGGCCAAGTCGGCCGACTCGAATCCTGTCGCGGTGAAGCGGCTCGAGGATGGCACATTCAGCGCCAAGCTCTGACCTGTAGGGCCGGCGAGAAATGTCTTCAGCGTACCAATGTCGGCCGTGGTGAGACCGGCGATCTGTTGCGGTGTGAGGGCCAGCGTCAGGTTGTCGGCGCCTCCCAATCCGTCCATGAGCAGCGCCGTATTGAGGCCGTAGGGACCGAAATGCGTGACAGGCCCGCCATCGGTGCTCCAATCGACTGTGATTTCGGTGCTCGAGTAAACGACAGTGAAGCGGTCATTTCCTGGCCCACCCGTGAGTTGAACACTTCCCGGCGGGGCGTCGATGATTGAGTTGACCGTGATTGTGACTGTCGCGAGTGGGCTATCGATCACACCGTCGTTCACTCGGAACGCGAAGCTATCCGTGCCATAAAAATCGGGCGCCGGTGTATATGTGCGATTTACTCCCGAGCCGGTCAAAGTGCCGTTCGAAGGCCCATTAACGATTGAGTAGGTCAAGACATCGCCGTCGACATCGTTGCCGGACAATGTAATCGCGACCGCAGTGTCCTCGTCCGTCGTCACCGATTGACTGTCGGCCACCGGAACATCGTTCATCGAATTCACTGTGAGCGAGACCGTGGCCAGCGGACTGTTGACCAACCCGTCGTTGACGCGGAACGTGAAGCTGTCCGAGCCGTGAAAATTCGCGGTTGGAGTATAAGTGCGATTCACTCCCGAGCCGCTCAATGTGCCATGCGCCGGTGCAATAACGATCGAATAGGTTAGCGAGTCTCCATCGGCATCGCTGCCGGTCAAGATGACGGAGACCGCCGTGTCCTCGTTCGTCGTCGGCGACTGGCTGTCGGCGACTGGCACATCGTTGATCGAATAGACAGTCACCGTGACCGTGGCCAACTCGCTGTCGACGATGCCGTCGTTGCCGCGAACCGTGAAACTATCGATGCCGTGGAAGTTCGCGGCTGGCGTGTACTGGTAGGACCCATCGTTCAGTACGACGACCGTGCCATGGGCAGGCAAGCCCGCCAGCGAAACCGTCACCGTATCGTTGTCGGGATCGGAGACAGACAATTGTCCCATCACCAAGATATCTTCATCCGTCGAAGTCGACTGATTCTCGATCACAGGCACATTGTCGAGCACGATGAGTGCGACGTCATTATTGGAGACACCGCCGTAGCTGATTTGGAAGATCGTGCGGTTGTCGAGCAAAATCCATTGACCCTCGGAGAGTGAATCAAAGGTCCCGGACGTTGGGTTTTCAGACGTGTTTCTGACCAGTTCGAGCAGAGTACTCTTGGGAGTGAAGCCCGGAGCGAGCGTAAGGTCCAGTGTCGCTCCGCCGAGTTGTACTCCGTTGCCTTGCAGTTGGTCATGACCGGTTCCCGAAGTACCGCCCAACAAGTCCAACTTCAAAGTAGTGCCGGCATTGAAGGCGATGGGACCGTCAGCGAACACGATGCCATTCACCGTAAATGTCGCATCTTCTACCGTCAGTCCCCCAGTCAATGTCAGGTTCGTGGCCGTGACCGAGGCGCCACCCGTGCCTAGAGCGTTGCCATCAATCACAATGTAACCGATGAATGCAGGGTCGACCGAGGCCAGTGTGATGGAGTCTGCTCCATTGCCGCCTCGAATCACGAGAGACGTGGTTGGATTCAAGAAGGTCGTTGTCTCGAAATCGCCGACTGGACTGCGCAGCCGCATCATTCCGACCAGTGCCGGATTCGCATCGGTTGGGTCGGCATCTTCGAGAATGACACTGGTAGCGCCAGCGGGCAGCTCGAAGATGAGATTGTCCGAGTTGCCGGTGATTTCGAACGGCTCGAGACCAAACCAGTTGAGCTCGATGTTCGCATCGGAACTCGACGGATCGAGGATCAATTGCCCGTCTGTGCTCGTCGTAAACCGCTGAATGATCGTGTCGAATGCACCGCCCAGAATCACGGCCGAGTCGATACCCGTGCCGCTGCCGCCAACGTAGTTGATGACATCCGCTCGGTAGGTTCCCGCGGTGAAGTCAAGCACGAAGGTGTCGTCGATGTCAGTTTGACCGTTGATGGAAACATGCACCGGCTCGGAGTACGCACCGTCGCTGATCGCCGCGCCGTTCTCTTCCAGTGACGCTCGTAGATCGGTGAGCCTTAGGACCACTTCGTTTTCGCCCGACTCCGGAGCAGCGGAAGTTACGAAAGCGCCCGCGTCATCGTTCACGATAAAGCCGAAGCCAGCCTGTCGCCGCAACACGGCATTGTGTCCGTTCGACAGGACGACTCGCAGCATTTCATCCTGTTCGAATTGCAAATCGGCGTTGACCGTGACTTGGATGGTGCGCGGCGAGTTATCGCCAGGGAGCCAGGTCAGTGTGCCCGTAGTGGCGACGTAGTCGTCGCCCGCCAGCGCCAAAGCATCGTTTGTCGAATAATCGACCGTCACCGTATCGGTGTGATCGGACAGAACCTGAACGGTGAACTCCAGCAGATTCGTTCCCGCGTCGCCTTCGTGCACAACGGCATCCGTGATCACGACGGACGAAGGGAAGATGTTTCCGACCGTCGTGGTCGCAATCCGAGTGGCGAGATTCATCCCCGTAAACTGGGCGACCGCATCCGCGATCAAGGTCATGCCGGCTCCAACTGTTTGTAGAGCGGCGGCGGTATCTCCTTGGAAGACCTTCTTGACTTTGACGATCTCCGTCGCGTCGGCCTTGCTGGAGGCAGGCAACGCCGCGAGCGTTTGATTCCCAGTCGCAATGATCGTTGCCGCGCCAGCGATAATGTCGTCGGTGAATTCCAGGCCGGTGACGAAGCTCACGCCGTTGATAATGTCGGCGATGATCTCTGGCGACACAACATCGAAGCTGGTTTCAGGATCAGCAATCTTGGCGGCGACATCGGTGTACACCAGATCGGCAAAGTAATCGACGGGAAGCGTTCCCGATTTGCCGGAGAAGAGATTCGCAATCTGCACGACCGTTGCGTACAGCTCGATGTTCATTACCCAGTAGCGACCGGAGGTTTCGTCCCCCTGCTCTAGACCAGCGAGTGCATTGAAAGTGCCGAAATTGACTGCCGGCAACTCGAACGCCGACATCATTCTCGTCTCGGCATCCTCCAGTGAGTACGAATGACCGCGGACGAGATGCTCGATGAGTGACGAGAGCGGATTAACCACATAGTCGCCGATCGATGCGTACATGCGGCTTGTCCAAGTCAGCCCCGTCGAGGTATCGACGCCTCCCACGAGGACCCATCGTCCCTCGCTGGACTCAAAGACGTTGCTTTGGTCGAGATCAAACTCGCGCGGTACAATCAGCGAGAATGCTCCGTCGGGCTGAGTCTCGGTCGACGGCTCGTCTGGTTCCCCTTCGTCCTGAATCCCGTCGTGGTTCAGATCCAAGAAATCGAGTACGCCATTGAAGTTCGCGTCGAAGAATGCAATCGTCCCGTCGAGGAAACCAGCGGAACCGGTTGCGATTGCCACTTGGCCAGGTCCGTAGGTTTTCCCGCCGCCCGAGACGGCTACCGTGCCCGATCCTGGATTGCTTGCTCCGACGTCATAGACGTAACTCGTTGTATCCAGACCAACCTGTCCAGCACCCACGACATACTTTTGCGGCCGAGACTCGTTGTCCACGATGTAAATATAGACGCTCGACTTATCGGCCGTTGCACTCGTCGCGTTATTCAAGACGATGCGGAACGAACGATCGCCTTGATAACCACTCCGATCGACAATCTGAACGTAGAATGTCCCCGACGTTGAGCCCGCGGGAATCTTGAGATAACCGGAACTGTCGAGTCCCTTTACCTTGAAATCCGTGTTGAGGTAAGCCGCCACACCGTCGAGAACGAACCCAGGGCGAACATAGACGTCGTAGGCCGAAGCCGTCGAGAGCTTGACACTGATCGCCTGTTTTGACGTGTTATTCTCGTTGATCGGGAAATCACTCGTAGTGAACGAGACTGTCGGCGGGCTATCGTCGTCGGCGATTGTCGTGGTATCCGAACTTGGATAAACGATCGAGGCGCCGCCTGTCGGGGAACTCAACTCGAGCGTCACATACTCACTAGGTTCGTCCTTCGAATCTTCCTTGATGTTGACCGTAATGGTTCGCGAGGTCGAACCCGCAGGAATGGTGACGTAGTATTTTCCTCCCTGCGTCGAGATGCCCGCAGTCGACGTATTGATTGTATAGTCGGAACTCGACGAAGCCGATCCACTAGGGATGAAGCGAACCGCGACATCTTGGTTGGTCGCGTCGTCCAGCGAAACGGTGTAATTGATCGACGTATTGTCCTCCGTAACATCCGCCTGCCCACGCCGAATGTTGACGCCCGGGTCGTCGTCCAGAATCGTGATCGATTGAGATTTCCGATTTCCTAATCGGCCGATGTTAGGACTGCTGAGTTGCAGCGAGATTTGTTCCTTGGACTCGTTGCTCGAATCATCGCGAAGGGAGATGGTGCGGCTGACTTCAAACTCCCCGGCCGGTATCACCAGCGGGTCGAGCGAAATAGTGAAGTCCTTCGTCGACCCGACTTGCGCGTAACCGGACGATCCATTGCTATTTGACTTTGACAAAACCAACGGAATACTCAGATTCTGCGCCGATGCCAGCGTCGTCGTGACCGTAAATGTGACGGACCCAGCATCTTCCCATGCAACTGTGGGATTGTTTGCCTTGAAATTGAACTCGGGAATGTCGTCGTCATTGATTCTCAGCATGAACGTCTTGGAAGTTCCCGCCGTTGCATTCTGGACGTCGCCCATGGTCAGCGACACGGTTTCCGCTATCTCGTTAAGCGAGTCGCTCGTGATCTGTATTCGCAACGTACGCGACGTAGTACCTGGATTGAATGTGATCGTTCCCGAGGTTGCGCTCGCTGCAATCGGCGGATCATTGTGTCCCGGCAATGCGACAATCGAGAAAGTCCGGTCAGTCGAACCTGCTGTCCCGCTAATCGTGAACGGCACCGTCACGGTGCTCGCCGAGGCATTCGACAACTGAATTACAACGTCCACAGCTCCAGTGTTCTCATTTCTTGTCAACTGAGTCTGATTGAACGCAACACTCGGCTGATCGTTGAGTGGAATGGCAATCGCATGCGTCTGCGGATCGCCCTTCGCCTGTGACTTGATTGCGTTGACCAAAGTTCCAAGCCTGACTTGGATCGACTCGGCTTTTTCGCCGATTGTATCATCGGTGATCGTCAGCGACTTGCTGGCGGTGCGACTCCCGGCGGGAATCGTGATCGTGGAACTGCCGCCGACAATCGTGAAATCATTCCCAGCGCCAGGGCCGGTCGCGGTAGATCCAGTAAACAACAGCGGCACCGTGACATCGAGGTCGGTTTCTCCCGACAATTTGACACCCACTTCAACCGTCGAGCCTTCTGATCCCGTTTGACTCGTCGACAAGAACGCCACGGTCGGTATCGCGTCGTTGTTGTTGATCGTTACCGTGTGTTGAGCAATACTACCAAGACTAACGCCAAGCGTTGGCTGGAGTGACAGCGTGAGACTCTCGGAACTCTCGTATCGCACGTCGTCGACGATATCCAAGAGCAATTTGCCGGTCGTGCTTCCGGCAACAAAGAGTATCGAGTTGCCGAGCAGTTGGTAGTCGACATCTTGAGTCGCCGTCCCGCCGGAATTGACGGACACTGGAACCATCAAGTCAAAACCGAGCGGCGAATCGAGCGTTCCCAGGATCTCTAAGATCCCGGCATTTTCGCCGACCGATTGGGAACTCGCCGTGAACGACACCAGCCGATTAGAAAAATTGCCGAAATCGATATTCTGAATCGGTTGATTGGCGACCGTCACGGCACGTGCGCTTTCCGCGAAACTGCCGGGAAGTATCCCTGGCAGTAGAGTGGGAAAACTTGGACCAAACCCAGATGCACCAACTCGTCGAATGGTGAAATCCCCTGCTGGCAGCGACAACGAATACTGGCCCGACTCATCCTCGGATGTGCCGCCATCATCGGTACGCGTAATCGCCCGAGGTTCATTAGTATCGAACACGCCGTTGTTATTCACGTCAGCGAACACTGTCCAACCGCTGAGTCCCGTCTCGGACGCTTCATGGACTCCGTTGCCGTTGGCGTCATTCCAATTCGTGCCGCTGACTGGGAATAGATTCGGTACGACGAGTTCGACATCGTTCCCGTCGCCGCCCACATAGGTGATTTCGAGTGGCGTCCCGTTGGCGATGATCTGTGCGCCTTCTGGGAGGTTGAGGAACTTGTTGCTGCCAAGCCCAAGTGGGTCGGTCGTGTTGTTCTTGACGATCATGAACCGATCGCCCGGAATGGGAATGAAGTTTAACGCGACATTCAGTGCACCATTCGACAGGACGATCGCTCCCGGTCCGTTGACCTCAAGTTGGTCGTATTCGGTTCCCGCCGCCAAGCCGTTGATCTCAATCGCCAGTGAGGAACCTGGGGAAGAGAACGTGATGCCGCCAACATCCAGCACTCCAGGACTTTGACCAGGGGCGACTTGGCCGCCGAGTGCTGTCACCTGGAAGACGGTTCCCGTTCCAGCCAATGTGCCATTGGGGTGGATGTAGATGGGTGAGTTGGGGTGGGACGCATTCACAGCGAGTGTGCCGGCGCTGATGGTCGTGTCGCCCGAGAACGAGTTTGTGCCGCCACCCGTAACGGTGAAGACCCCTGTGCCTTCCTTCGTTACACCTCCGGCGCCGCTGAGTACGCCCGAGAACGACGTGGACGAGTTGTCACCGCCTGTCGTTAGACTGCCGCTACCCAACGCAACACTACCAGCGCCCGCTAGCGAACCGATGATCTCGTTGAAGTTATTGAGTTCGAGCGTTGACGACGCATCCACAGTGACTGCGCTCAGGTTAGGAATGACGCCCGCGGCCCCCAGTCTCATTAATCCGCTGCCAGTGATCGACGTTGGGCCTGTGTACGAGTTGGTGGTGTTATTGAGCTGCAAAGTGCTCGTCGCGAAATGTGAATGCAGGTTGACTCCGCGATTGGCTCCACCGTCAGTAATGCGACCACTCACGGTCAATACAGACGGCCCACTGGAATTCGAAATGGCAGCCGTGTCGGAGGTAAGCGTGATGTCGCCAGCCAGCGTTTGAGATTGGTTATTCGAGACGATACGTCCACCCAGGCCGATCGCTCCCGTCAGCGTCGTGCTTCCAAAGTACAACCACAACTCACCTCCTGCATTCACGGAGAACGGTTCCGCGATCGTACTGGTCGCCAGTAACCGCAGGGTAGCTGCGTTGGCGATTGTTGTTCCCGTCGTCGTCGCACCTAACGCCGTGATGTTTCCCGCGTCGAAGACGCCATCGTTGACTGTTGTAGAGCCCTGATAGGTGTTGGCGGCGTTCAGAACCAATCGCCCACTTCCAGTCTTCGTTACACTGCCGCTGCCGCTGACGATGCCGTCCAAAGTGGCCACCGCGGCGCTACTCACATCAATCGTGAATGCACTGCCATTCGTATCGAGTGGACTTTGAATTGTGACGTTGCCAGTACCCAGGCTAAACGTTTGCGAGGTCGCGAGCCGTAGGTTACTGAAACTGATGGTCGTGCTATTTTGCGAGCCAGTTCCGCTGATTCCCGCGCCGATTACGAGGTTTGAGCCATTCAACGTGAAGTTATTGGTTGCCGAGTCGTCGATCACCGAGATCGTCGTCGCCAGGAAATTAGCAAGGTCATTCGTCGCGGTGAATCGTGCGACTCCGGCTACGTTCGTATCAAAAACCAGGCTGTCTCCCGAGATCGGCGCGACATCACCGACCCAGTTGGCAGCGGTTGACCAGTTATCGTTGGCTCCGCCACCGTCCCAAGTGCGCGTCACGGGGTCGGCAACGTACTTGGCGACGACAATATCACTGCTGACCCCATTGATTCGGTTGCTCGCGATCACGAAACGACCATCGGCGTGCATGGCCAACGCAGCATCGGGGTTCGTCGTTGATCCGAACGCGGTTTGCAGTTTGCCGTCACTATCAAAAGTAGTGTCGAGACTGCCGGCTGGGGTTAGGCGAACGGCGGCAAACGAGGTGGCCGGTATATTGGCCGCCACGTCATAGGCCATTCCCCCCAGCAAAACCTTGCCGTCCGACTGCAATTCGACTCCATACGCATTGTCTCCCGTTGTGCCAAAATCGACGGCAACGGAGCCCGTTCCGTTGAAGCCGGAATCGAGTGTGCCGTTGGACAGTAGTCGCATTGCGAGGAAATCATTGTCGGAACCGGTCAGACGTGTCTGGCCGCCAAGGACGATTTTGCCATCGCTTTGAATCAACACGTCGTTGGCGGTGTCGACAGTCCCCACCGTGAGCGTCTTCTTGCCAAGTACGCCGAAAGAGGTGTCGTCTGAGCCATTGGTTCCGTTGAGCCGCACGACGGCAACATCGGTTCCGCCACTCACTTCCGAGTACCCGGCAATGACAATCTTGCCGTCCGACTGCAAAGCCATGCTCGTGGCATAGTCGCCTAGCGAACCGATGGGGATGACGCGCTGTCCGTTTGTGCCAAAGCTGGTGTCGAGTGCTCCGGTCGACAGGTAGCGAGCCACCGCGAAATCGAAGTTCGATCCGTTGTGAGAATACCCAACGACGACAATCCGTCCGTCGGGTTGTACGACGACACTCCGCGCCGTGTCGCTTCGACTTTGGCCCAAGATGTCCGTCGCCGTATAACCAGTGCCGGTGATCCCGAACGTCGTATCGAGCGCGCCGCTGGAAGTGAGGCGCATGACTCCGAAGTCGGCCGCCGTTGTTGATCCATTGCTGTAGCCGACAAGTACGATCTTCCCGTCCGACTGCAACGTCATCCCCAATCCGACATCGTCGATTCCTCTTAACGGAAATACCGCTTTGCCGCCAACGCCAAAGGTTGTATCGAGCGAGCCATCGACGTTGAATCGCGAGACCGCGAATTGCGCGATGGTATTGACATAGCTGTACCCGGCCACCAAGGTTTTTCCATCGGGCTGTACGACGACGCTTCGCGTGAAGTCGTCCGAGTTTCCCATCACGGTCGTGGTCTTGCCGTCCCCGTCAAACGTGGTGTCAAGGACGCCCGTTGAGGAGATCCTCGCGACTGCGAAACTCTCATTCCCGTTAGCGGCCGCCGACATTCCCGCCGCGACGAGACTTCCCCCGGACGGAGAGAGCGCGATAGCATTAATCGTATCGTTACCTGTACCGACGGGAGCCGTCAGGATGCCGTTGCCACTGAAGCCGGAATCCAACGAACCATTGGTGTTGTACCGAGCGAACAGGAAGTCCGTGGCCCCACCGGCGATGATGGAGCCCCCAACCGTCACTTTGCCGCTTGCCGAATCATAGGCGACCGAATTCACGACGTTGTGCGCACCAGCGCCAATCGATGCGGCCACATTCCCGCTGCTATCGATGTCAGTCGTGACCACACCACTAGTGCCAAACGAAGAATCCGGCACTCCTGCCGCGGTGTATTTGACCACGATCACATCGGTCGTCGTTCCATTACCGATGTACCCGGCCACGAAGACGCTGCCCGATACTCCGATCGCGACCGCGGTCGCCGTGTCGTAGTTGACGGTGAAAGACTGCGTCAGTTTGCCGTCGCCGCTAAAACTGCTGTCCGGCGTACCGGTCGCGGTAAGGCGGACCACGGAAAAATCATCGTCGGCGCCATTAAACGATGATCCAACCAAGACGATGCGATTGTCCGGCAGGATCTCCAGCGCGGACATCCGGTCGTTGCGATTGGTGAGCACATCGAGCGTCGCCTTGCCACCCACGCCAAACGAGTTGTCGAGAGTTCCGTCGGAGTTCAGTCGGACCGCGGAAAAATCGAACCCCGTGCCGCCCATGTCGGCATAGCCGCCGAGCACGATCTGCTGATTCGAGTCGATCGCGACGTCGAGAGCGTAGTCGGTGGACGACGGACTGACGGCGACCGTTACGCGGCCGTCACCGCCCCCGAATGTCGTGTCAAGAGATCCATCCGTGTTATATCGAGCAACCGCGGAGTCCCAATTGGTCCCGAACGAAATGCCGCTGACAACAATCTTTCCGTCCGCCTGCAATGCGACGGCATACGCGGCGTCCGTGGTATTCCCAAAGTCGGTCAGAACTTTCCCGGTTCCACCGAACGACGTGTCGAGCGAACCATCGACGTTGTAGCGAGCGACCGCAAAGTCGCTGGATCTGCCGCCATGACTCTCGCCCACGATAACCGACTTGCCATCGGGCTGAACGACGACGCCACGGCCGACGCTTCTCGAATCTCCGAGGTTCACCGTCACCAAACCGTCCGCATCAAAAGAAGAGTCGAGTGCTCCTGCGGCGAAAACCCTTCGGCCCTCTAGTTGCTCGATCGCCAGCCTGCGACGACGACTCTGGCTCGAACTGGAGTGATTCGTGTGATGGAGGAATTCACGGCGAGTCTTACGAAACTTCATTGGGGAGGGCCGCCTGGGGAAGCAGAGCTGTCTGGTGGTGCGAGCTTTATCGCAGCGGACGCCAGGTCTTGGTCGTCCAGGAAGGGATAACGACGATCCGGCTTTTTTGTCAGACTAAACCTGGCCTTTTTTTGTGAATTCTCCGTTTTGGTGCGATTCCCCCCTCAGGTCTTACCGTTTCACGGCTCCGAAATTAGAATGCCATTCCCAGCGAAACGCGGAGATTCACGCGTAAGCGCGAGAAAATTCGAAATGACTTGCGATAAACCGGTCGCTTCACGGGTATTCCTTAAGGTGGCACTCGATGCAGTGGCCCTCCACTCAATCCTCGCTCGTACGCGATATTCGTGATGGTCGCGATCACGAAGCGTGGATGTCGTTTGTCGACGTGTATGGTCCGATCGTGTACCGCTTTTGCCTCCGACAGCATCTGCAAGATTCAGATGCGGCCGACGTTGTGCAGAACGTCATGACTCGGGTCTGGAACGGGGTGGCGAGTTTTGATTCCGATCGAGGGCGATTTCGTAGTTGGCTGATCACCATCGCTTCGCGGGAGGTGTTCCGGTATCTGGATCGGCGGGTCGCGACGCGCGCGGCTGCCGATATCAGCGAGATGGAGTTGGAATCGGCGCTCGCGGCCAGTTGGCAGGTCGAATTCCAAACGCAGTTGTTCGACTGCGCCATGGAGCACGTTCGGCGTGAATTCGACGATTCGAGTTGGCAAGCATTTGAGCAGGTGTGGATACAGAAGCGAAAAGTGCTCGAAGTTGCCACGGAATTGAATCTGAGTGTGCAACGAGTTTACCGTCTCAAACGTCAGATTCTCGAGCGATTACGCCAACAGGTCCTTCAGTTGGAAAACGATTCGACGCTGATATGCCTGCGAAGAAAAGAATAGTCTCTGTCGTTCCCATGTCCGCCCGAACGTCCAATCGGACCAGCGGAGGTTGCAAGTCACTTGAGGTGGCCCTTTGACTGACGGATGTCCCACCCGGCCCGAAATCGTGGAGTTTCTCGCAGGAGAACTGGACGACCCCTGCGGTTCCATACTGGAACTCCACCTCTCCCAGTGCGAACGGTGTCAGGCAGTAGCCGATGAATTGACCGACGATCAGGCACTACGAGCTCATTGGGAAGACTCGCTGCGTTTCAAGCCGGAACACCAACGGAGTCGCTGGCAACGTCATCGAGAGCGTTGGTATCGTGCGGGGAATGGCGAGACGGAAGACCACGACGCAGACAGAGCTTCCGCGATGACGACCGACGTCACGCGGGCGAATGGGGAAATGCTCGGCCGATTTCAGATTGTGAGGCGGTTAGGGAGCGGCGGCTTCGGAGTCGTCTATCTCGCGTACGACCCCAAGCTTGGCCGCAACGTCGCTCTGAAGACTCCGCGCACCGAAGCGGTGGCGGGCCTTCGTGCGCGACGGCAGTTTTTGCGCGAGGCACGTGCCGCCGCGGCCCTCCAGCATCCCCATATTGTGACGGTTTTCGAGTCGGGCGAAACAGAAGAGACTTGCTATCTTGCGTCCGCCTATTGCCCTGGCGGCACGCTGGCCGAGTACTTGCATCAGAACAATGGCTCGCTGCCGTTCCGCGAAAGCGCCTCGCTGATCGCAATCCTGGCCGAGGCCGTTCATTATGCACATGAGAACGGCGTGTTGCACTGTGATCTCAAGCCTGGCAACGTCCTGCTGGATGCCATCAAGGGAGACAAGCAGAACTCCTACCCTATCGACTCGCTTTCACTTCTCCCGTTCCTACCCCGGTTGACCGACTTTGGCTTGGCGCGGTTCTTCGAGCCCGTTCCCGAAGAACCGTCGAACTCCATCTCGTCTTTAGAGTCGCGGGGCCAATCGTTAAGCTTCTGGCACTCGATCGCCGGCACGCCCAGTTACATGGCGCCCGAGCAGATTGAAGGGCGAGTGAACGAAATCGGCCGAGCCACCGACGTGTATGGACTCGGCGCGATGCTCTACGAACTCTTGACCGGCCAGACGCCGTTTGGAAGCGGCTCGCGGCAAGAAATCCTGCACCGAGTCGTTCGCGAGGAGGCGCCGCCGGTGCGGCAGTGGAAGCCCTCGGCGCCGCGCGACCTGGAAGCCATTTGCCTGAAATCCTTGGAGAAGAAGCCAGACCGCCGATATGCGACGGCGGGCGAATTAAGCGTCGATTTGCGGCGATTCCTGCGCGGTGACCCGACGGTCGCTCGCCCCGCTTCGCTTTGGAAACGAATTTGGCGGCCCATTTCAAGTCGACCGACGTTAAGCGTGGCGACGGTGTTTTGTTTGTTGTTCCTCTTGGTCGCCATGCTTGGTGGCACTTGGTACAAGCAGGAACAACAGCGGCGACAGCAAGAGGGGAAACTGATCGCAACACGCGACGAACAACAGAAGTCAGAGCTGAATCAGCGACTGCGGCTGTATCAGGCACGACAAGAGCGGGATTACGTCAACGGTATTCGCCTGGCCGTCTCGCATTGGAGAGAAAACTCTCCTGATTCCGTAGATGGAGTACTACAGTCCCTACGTCCCGGACGGGATGAGTTCGATTGCCGCGAGTTCGTATGGCACTATTTGTCCCATCATCTGACGAAATGCACGGAACTACGGGGAAATAAAAATGAGTTCGAGGCCCTCGTCTCGACATCGGAAGGGCTGATCTCCGCGTCCAATACAGGGCAAATCGAACATTGGAACTTAGAGTCACGCCGGGTTCGACGTGATGTGCAATTGCGAGAGCGAGGAACGGAGAATGTCACCTTTTCCGAGGATGGAAAACGGCTATTAACGTTGCGGCAAGATGGCTCGTCTACTCGCTACTTCTGCTGGGACGTACAAACCGGGAATCTGATCCGTGAACTGAAGCTGCCGCAGGCGCCCACCTCAGAAGCACTCAGTCCCAATGGCCAGCTTCTGGCCTTGGCGGGTGAAGAGTTTGACGACGGTAAGGGGCAAGTCGTCTTGTGGGAACCGTCGAAGGATGAGATTCGGGTCATGTGGAAGCAGGGCCAGAAGCGGCGATCCGACCAGAAACCAGGCACCCTATCTCCATCGGCACTGAAGTTCTCTGTCGATGGCCAGCGTTTGGCAGTGGCCGCTCACACTCTCACGCCAACCGAGACGCTCGCGAATTGTCAGGTCGAAATCGTAGAACTCGCCACGAACACCGTTCAGTCAAGAATAGCCGGCCATATCTCAACGACGACCGCATTGGCCTTTTCGCCGGACGGGCAGCGTTTGGCGACCAGTGGCTACGACGGCGAATCGTTGGTTTGGGCGCTGAATACGGACAAAGCACTCATGCGCTTGCCGAACTTTTATTGTCCGATTCGTTGTTTGGTGTTTTCTCCGGACGGCAAGCAACTGGCGACGGGCATGAACTGGCCCGGTTGGGAAATCGATAAGAACCAATCGTATGTCACGGTGTGGGACTTGGCGACACAGACCAAACGACCGCCGCCATTCTTGGGTGTCCCGGTCCTCTCGCTCGCGTATCGCGCGGATGGTCGGTCGCTCGCCATAGGCTGCTCGGACAAGACCCTACGCGTTTGGGATCTGTCGGCTGAATTCGCGTTACAGCCGTTGAATGCTCACGGACCGCGGGAGGCTTGGGGCATTGCGTTTGCGCGGGATGGATCGATGTTCGCGACCGGTGGCGACGACCATCTAGCGAAAGTTTGGGATGCACGTACTCAGCGCGAGATTGCTCGCTGTACCACTTCCACCGCCTTGATCACCGCCGTGGCGTTCGCCCCGCATCGCTCGCTGTTGGCATCCGCAGGATACGATGGCGTGATTCGCTTCAGCGATCCAAGAACGGGGCAGGAAAACGCTTGTCTCCGAGGGCACGTCGGGCCGGTGCGTTCACTCGCCTTCAGTCCCGATGGGCGCCAGTTGGCCTCGGCGGGCGACGACAGACTTGTACGGCTGTGGGACGTCAACTCAGGCGATCTGCTGTTCGAATTGTCCGGTCATGAGAACAAGATTCGACAGGTTGTGTTTTCCCCTGTGAGTTCCACGCTATTCAGTGGCGACAACGATGGAGTCGTGTGCGAATGGGATGTTGCCACGGGAAAGCAAGTGCGGGCCTTGTCTGGGTACAAGAAGGTCTCGGCCATCGCCCCTGCGCCTCACGAAAAGAGTCTCGCGATCGCCATCGAGGGAGGAACGATCCATCGACGCCGTTCCGATACCTGGGAGTTAGAGTTCGAATTTGTTGGACACACCGACGAGGTGCTCTGCCTCGCCTACTCGCCTGACGGCAAGACGATTGCGAGTGGAGGTCGGGATCGATCGGTTCGTCTATGGCACGCGGCCACCGGTCAGGAACTGATTTCATTCACCAATCTGCCGGCTCAAATCAACGGAATCGCGTTCAGCGCCGACGGGACAATGTTGGCCGCGACATGCCACGATGGCAGCGTTCATTTCTGGCCCGCTGTTACTAGAAATTAGGCTCGCGCTGGCAGGCGAGTGACTGGAAAACGATGGCGAGTCTGCTTGCACCGCTCTCTCTATGATCGAAAACAGATATGGCGGCCCACTGCGTGGACGATTAGATGCAGGTGTGAGAACCGCAGCTCATCGGCAGTAGTATGCTCTTTTTTCGGCGTGCGTGCGGCGTCTCGACGCAGTTACCGAAAACCATTGGGGAAAAGAGTGGTCGCGGTGGCAGCCTTCATTCGAGGAAACCGGAAATCATTGTCCGCATTGCAATAGACGACATTGTCGACCGTGTCGTAGACGAGAAACAGGAAGTCTTCGTCTCTCGTTTCACTCCCCTCAACCACAAAATACCGATCACCAACGAGTGCGACGTAGCGTGAGTCAGGCGACCACACAAACCGTTCCTTGGTAATTGACGTGGATTGTTCGGTGGAGTGAAATACCAATTGCTTCACTCCGGTCGGCATGTAAGTAACCTCAAGGGTAAAGTGTCGGTCCATCCACGCGAACCTTGGCTCTCGAATAACCACCGTATGTTTGTTGCTGGGCGACGAACTGGGGCGATGGCTGCGAAGACCTTGGTCGGCCGGCTTCGAGAGCCACAGTCCGCAGAAAAAGGCCGCGCTGAGAAAGACCACAATCAGGGCCGCTAGCCCTAAACGATGCAGCGACATGGAAAGGCTGCGATCCTCAGCGCTCGGGTCGAGTTGTTCCGCGTTTCCATCCATGAGGTATCCATCTGGATCTTAGTTTCCTTCATCGATCCGCAGCTTCATTACACGCTGGTAACGACCAGCAGGACCGCACCCATGCAAAGGCACGCAATCACTGTGACCACGAATACAAATTGCCCGACGCCCTTCTGCTTCCTTCTAACCGCGAATGAATGGAATCCGTAAGCCGTCGAGACCGACAGAAAAAGTGCGAAGAGGTGAATTGCCACGAGAACATCACCCAACAACAATCCCACGAGATAGATGGGAACGAACCAACTACACCATGCAAGAAGCAGACCAGCAGCAAGGTATAGAAACGTCTTTAGCATATTGCTTGGCCTCCAGCATCGCCAAGAGTTGACGGCGACGATTCTCCCCATTATGGTTCTGGCTTTGGAATCGTTACGAAGAACTCTATCCGCTGAAGCGGCCCATTTCCAGCGAGTCAATTCGTGTCACTGAGCGACTCATCGGTGCGAAAATGGGTTAACCGCCTGGAAGCAGGCGACGGGGCGGCGGCTCAACGGCTCTGGGAAGTCTTCTTCGATCGTTTGGTGCATCTCGCTCATCATCGCCTTCAGGCTCGGCATCGGCGCGTCATCGATGCCGAAGACATTGCGTTATCGGCGTTCAGCAGTTTCTGCGATGGAGTCAAGGAGAAGCGATTCCCACGACTGGCAGACAAACACGACCTTTGGCGCCTCTTGGTGAGTATCACGATCCACAAGGTTTGGCATGTCGTTCGGGACGAAAAGCGAATCAAACGCGGGGGTTTGTACCGTGAGTTGAACCAGTTGGCAGGGTCCAGCGATGCTCTGAACGCCGTCAGCCAACTCGTGGGTCGGGAACCTTCGCCCGATTTGGCCGCGGAAGTTGCTGACGAGTATGAGCGACTGGTCAAAGCTCTCAATGATGACGTCCTCCAGCAGCTCGCGGCCTGGAAACTGGAGGGCTACACGAATGCTGAAATTGCTCGGAAGTGGAATACGTCGGAGCGGACCGTTGAGCGAAAGCTGAACCTCATTCGCAAGATCTGGATCAACGAACTGGATGAGCCTTGACGCGAAATGTGATCAAGGCAGGCTTAGTATTGTTGGAAGACCATGGCGCGGGAGGCAACTCATGCCTGATGGCATGGTTCTGTACCTATGGTGGACCCGGTTCGAGACAATGTCA
Source organism: Pirellulales bacterium (assembly GCA_046349915.1). Classification (GTDB taxonomy): domain Bacteria; phylum Planctomycetota; class Planctomycetia; order Pirellulales; family Pirellulaceae; genus CAIXSC01. Next base: position 243,987 of record JAXMBL010000008.1, read on the forward strand.
GAGGCTACCGCCGATCGCGAAGTGAAACCAGATTCCCACGGTAAGCACGAGTGGAACCGCCAGGATCAAGCCAGTTATCCAAGAAATTAAACCAAGGACCAAGTCCAAGGGAAGTATCCGCGTTGACGACAAGGCCGCGAGTGTCAACGCGGGGACAACGGGAAAAAGAACAATCAACCAATCATAGTCGTTGGCCTCGGCGGAATACGGACGAAACCGGACGACAAAGACGTCGAGGCCCATGTATTGAAGCAAACAAACGCCCGCAACTAGCAATGCTCCGACGCCACACGCCAAGCAACCGGCACGCGCCGTCTCCGCGTTGGCCGCGTCCGCACGCTCGACCTGCGGTTGCACGTTCGCGTTTCGCAGTTGCGTAGGCACTTCGTAGGGATTCGGTTTCATAGATGCGATCCTGCTCCAAGTATCGCACTGGTCACGGGCGGCCACAAATCAAACATGAGTCCAGAAACCGAATCATCGGCTCGCTTCATTGAGCGTTCTTCAGAGTCGTAACATCGGCCCCGACGATGGCTGGAAGGTTTCGAGTGATCTTGTCCACCGGCCATTCCCACCAGCGGATCGCCAACAGTTCTCCCACGAATTCTGCGGGGAAACGTGGCCTAATCACCTTCGCTGGATTTCCTCCGACTACCGCATAGGCCGGTACATCGCTCACGACCACCGACCTGGCGGCGACGATCGCGCCATCGCCGATCTTTACGCCAGGCATTACCAGCACGTCGTAGCCCAGCCACACGTCGTTCCCAAGAATGGTATCGCCCTTGTACGGGAAGTCGCCCGGCTGCGGCGTCGCGGTTTCCCAGCCATTGCCGAAGATGTAGAAGGGGTATGTCGAGAATCCGCTAATCTGATGATTGGCCCCGTTCATGATGAACCGGACGCCACGAGCTAATGCACAGAATCTGCCGATCACGAGCTTGTCGCCAATGAACGGGAAGTGGTACAGCACGCATTTGGCCTCAAACTGCTCCGGGCCCTCGGGATCGTCGTAGTAGGTGTAATCTCCGACCACGATATTCGAGTTCTTGACCAGCGGCTTGAGAAACCCGACTTGCGGGAAGCCCCGCAGTGGATGCGGATCATCGGGTGACGGCCCATGCATTCGAGACTCCTTCTTTGCATTGCGCTCGATTCGGATCAGAGCTACGGCCTTTGTTGAGAAGAGAAGGTCATCCATGCTATTGCCCGGACTTTTTCTTGCACGCATCCGAGCAATACTTCACCTGCTCCCAGACCTTCGCCCATTTCTTCCGCCAAGCGAAAGGGCGATTGCAGGCTGAGCAGATCTTCGTCGGCAGGTTGGGTTTTTTGTGAGTCACTTGAGCAGCACCAACAGTTGCCCCCACGCGCCGGGGCCAAGCGGAGCTTTCCTCGCCCGGAATCCTTCGGCTGCGTAGCGTTCGAGGGTCGCCAGCGCCTCATCCGTTTTGCAGTCCGCCAATTGCTCGGCCAGCCGCGGCGGCAGCATCTTCACTCGAACCAGGGCTTCGACCGAGGAATCCGCATTGAAGATGCCCTTTTCAAAATCTGGGTTCCGAGCCAAGAGAGCTAGCCACAGTGATTCAACGACTGCGGGTAGGTCGGCATCATCTTTCGGCATGACTGTCGCCAATGCCGCGAGTGCTCGAACCATGATGTAGTGGTACGGTGGCCGCGCGTTGTGGGCGTCGGCCCAACGCCCCTTGCGTGGCCCTTCCGTGAGTTGTCCTGGTAGGATTCCGAGTCGGGTCTTCTTCTTGGCGGATTCAAGGTACTTTTTGTCGCCTGTACAGCCATAGGCGTCAGCCAGCAAGTACACGCTGAAGCTATTGTAATTCCAGTTTGGAACGACCGGGCGACTGACTGCCCAATCAGCGGCTCGCATTGCGGCCTTCTTGTACTTGTCATCCTTGGTCGCCTCAAACAATCGAAGCAGAGCGACACCCGCCAAGCCGTTATCGAATTGCAGTCCGCCTTCCCCAAAGTCCTCGACCACCCAGCCATTCTTGACGAGCTGTTCCAGTTTTCCTTCTTTCTCCGCCTGCCGCATGACTCGCTCGGCAACCTCGAAGGGACGGCCTTGGCCATTTCGCATCGCCGGAAATGGAATCACGCCGGTTCCCGCTTGATCCTGCGACCAAACCAGAAATTCCCCGGTTTCCGTGGCGATCTTGAGCAACCGCTCGGCGTTGGCTTCGTTTACGGACCTCGCTGCCAAGCAGCCCTCGATAATCGTCGCTAACTCTCTCGGCAGGTGATTTGTCTTGGCTGGAGCGAGGCCGATCTTCCACCATTTCTGCTTCTCGATGAATTCGATGTACGGGTCGAAGGCGGTGGCCAGTTCAGCCGCCGCCAGAGGCTTGGCGCTCGTCGGCACTCCACGGAATTGGTCGGCGACTTCAGGTATTCCAGCTTGATCGCCCAGTGCTTCGATGGCTGTCTTGGCAATCCGTCGAACTTTGGCCTCATCCTCGGCTCGCTGCGCTGCCGCGAGTTCAACTCCGAGCTTTCTCAGGCTGGCTTTCGCAGTCGTCTTGGAAGCTTCTTGGCCGAAGGAAATCAGCACCGGCAACCCGATGATGAGCAACGTGAGCAAGGATTTATTCATCTTCATTATGGGGTGTTTATGACAGGGACGTCTCATGGGCGATCACTTCATCGGATGCAGCTCGAAGTCCTCGGTTGTTGCGGAATGTTCACTCAAGGAGGTGGTTTACCCGGCGCCAGCCGATACCGAAGTTCAACCAAGCCGCTGGGAAACGACTGGCTCCCCTCGAACGTGAGATTGGTTCGTTCGGATTGATGCAGAAAAAGTGGGATGCCTTCTCCCAAGATGATCGGATGCACGAACAAGCGGAATTCGTCAATCAAGCGATGCGAGATGAACTGTTGAATCAGTTCGCCGCCGCCGACCAGCCATAGATCTCGCTGAAGGCTCGGTCGTATTGTTTCGAGAACGGCTTCGACCTCCCCATCGACATGATGAATCCGTTCGTCGTTCGAAGTTGACAGCGTGCGGGAAAAGACAAACACTTGTTTTCCAGCGAAGGGAACGACCTCGAATGTCTTGGCTTGTTCCCACGTCTTTCGCCCCATCACGACGGCGTCTAGCGACCCCATGAACTCGGTGTACCCATAGTCCGCGTCGTGAAACAACCAGTCTACACTTCCATCGAGATTGGCGATGTAACCATCGAGGCTGGTGGCGATGAATAGGACAACCTTCGGCATGATCAGTTACTCTTCCTGGGGCGATGCTCCAGGTTATGGTGCACTTGGCCGTTGGCCAAGTCGAGTTGGTTATGTTGTTCGACGATTTCCTGCTCGCCATCACGAGTTTGGGCCTGCTACCGTCGGACTCGTCGCTGGGCTTGGGCTTTCTCCGTATCTTGCTTGACTCGCAGCTTGACGATCCGTTCGATCAACTTGTAGGGAATTGGCTGGTCCAGGGGAAACTGGAGATTCCCCTTGGGGCCAGCATAAGGGGCGATCAGCTTTTCAATCGCCTTATCGCCGGAGATGGGCGGATACAGCCCGATGTGATGTTTGAACGCGGCGAAGTAAATCAAGATTCCATGCAATCGAAAGGCAGGCATCCGATAACTAATAATCTCCTCGGCGTCTGGGGCGGCGTTTCGAGCGATGGTTCGAATCTTCCGGAGAATCTCCTGCACATCAGGCGAAAACTGGGCAATGTAGCGGTCGACGTCGCTGTTCGCCGCAGGTGCGGGCTGATCGCCGATTTCCGGCTGGCTGGACTTGAAGTCCATTCCCATCTGATTCAATCCTGCTCGCAAAGTCTTGATCGCTTTGGGACCCATGCCATGTAGCTCGGCAAGTTGGCCCTCGCTCACATGACTCAACTGCTCCAACGTCGTGAAGCCCGCGGCAACCAAGGCTCGCAGTGCCGGCTGAGCGATCCCCGCTGGGAAGCTGCCCTTGATAGCAGCCGTCTGCTCGTCAGACGCCAACCGCAGGCGTGGGCTGGAAGTGAGTGGACAACGAGTCTTGTTGTTTTGGGTTTTCGACGGCTTCTTCATGGTTAGTCCTTAGGCAGCCGGACGAAAAAAGTTCCAGCAGACCCACTTCCAGGTTACCATGGGGAAGAGTTCCACGCTCGTAGCAACTCGATCAAGCGTTTCATGGACTGCATTCGATGACTCTGGACGTTGGGGCCGTTGTCGAGGTCGATGACGATCTTCCTGACACCGCGATTTGCCGTGCGCCGAGCCAGCCACCAGTCCTCGATACCATGCAGTGGCTGCCTAGTTCATTGATCTGCTTTTCAAGTCGGTCGTATTCTTCCGCGAGGTCGTCAAGCTGCTGCTGAATAAGCGACCTATCGTCGCTTGTCAAACGCTCGGTTTGTTTCCTGAGCGTGGCGAGTTTGTCCTTGGTCGACCTGAGTTGCTCGCTGAAGGCATTACGGAACGCGGTCCGATCGTGTGGAGAATTGTCCGCATCCACTTGAAGGTCAAGCGAGTCTTCCTTGGTGAGGCTGAACCAGCCCCGCCCGTAGTCGATGGCGCCCATTGCGATGGCCAGGACCACGACAGCAATCAGAAATCGCCTCATCGTTGCGTTCCTTATGTGATTGGCCTGGTCGTGTGTGTCGAGGCGGGGCTGACTACGATTCGCAGGCAGTATCGTGACTTTGTCGTTTCTTGGCGGGTCTGCAATAAGGCAGTTCCGCCAGCGTGAAGAGGATGATCTCCTCGCCGGTTACGGTGCTGATGTCGTGGTGCAGGCTGAGCACCGGGACGCCGGTGACCCATTGGACGATCGCGTCCAAAGTCGGTCGAGCCGCTTCGATGAGATGATTCCTTACTTGCTTGACGAGCGTTCTTCCTTTCTCATCCGGAAGCGACTTTGCCAAGTGCTGCTCAGCCGTGGTCAGCACACACTGAAGTCGGACCACTAGCAACTCGTCGAGCAAGTAGGCTCGAATAGACCTGGGGCCATGCCCAAGGTATTCCTGTTGAAAATGGGTGATCGATTCGCAAATGGCGGCTTCGATTTCCCCTTTGGTCTTTGCGGCGAGCCCACGAGCGTCTCGATGCTCATTCGCCACAGGCTCGCCGTGGCGATAACTGTCACGTTGTGAAGTGGCGAGAGACATTTGTGGCGACTCCAGTTCAATGAGAGTGGACAACGTGGAGATCATTACGGATCTGGTGGGCGCCCGGTACAGCCTGCGCGGTCGCCTGCGCCACCTGCTTCAGGTAATAACTGGAGACTTGCCCTCCGAGGACGACGATGCGAGCGTCGACGGTGACTCGGACATTGCGCAGCGCCGAGTAACCTGTCGCCAGCAGGGCGCACTCAACTCGATCTGCCAAGCGAATGTCCTTCAGGCGTGGAGCAATGGCTTCGGGAACGGACTTCTCCTCAATGGGCCATTGAGGTGTGGAGAGGATGGGGAACTGACGCATGGTCAAGTACCTTCTGGGAATGGGGGAGGCTCCAGTCGGTCGTCCGACTCGGGAAGTGCGACCACCGTCAAGATAGGGCAATCAATGCGGATTCGCAGTCGGGACGACGCCGCGGAAGTTGTGGGGGATTCCCTGACACAAGGCCTCGAACCATTGGCCGTGCGACATGTTCGTGCACATTCGGCTAGAATGCGTGGGGCGAGGGCAAGACGGGGACGATGATGGTCGCAAGGAAACGTTGGGGCAAATCGCATGGCACGCAAAAAATCCCCGCTTCCGCTGCGTCCACCACAAACAGACGTCGCCCCAGCGACAAGCGATAATGTGGCAAGCGATGACGTGACAAGCGGTATACGGTCGGCGACGCCGGGCGAAGAGGGGGCTTCGTCAAGCGAGTGGGGACCATGCGAAATGCCCGTGGCTGGACTTGTCGCTTCGGCGGGCGGGCTCGGCGCCTTCAAAAACTTCTTCACGGTCATGCCGCCGGATAGCGGCATCGCTTTTGTGCTCGTTCCTCACCTTGATCCCAGTCACGCAAGTCTGATGGTCGAGTTGCTCGCCCGGCACACGTCGATGCCGGTTATCGAAGCGGCCCATGTCATGGCCGTCGAAGCGAACTGCGTGTACATCATCCCACCCAATAAGAACATGACGATCGAAGGCGGTGTTCTCCGCCTTACCGGCCCCGTCGATCGCGGTGGTTGGCAGACTTCCATTGATGTGTTTCTGCGGTCGTTGGCCGAAGATCAGATGCAGAACGCCATCTGCGTTATTCTCAGCGGGACTGGCACGCATGGCACGCTGGGCCTCAAGGCTGTCAAGGCGGCCGGCGGCTTGGCCATCGTTCAGGACCCCAGTACAGCCGATTGCTCGGGGATGCCCGAGAGCGCTATCGCCACGGGTTTGGCCGATCACGTGTTGCCCGTCGAGAAAATGCCGGATGTACTTTTCAAATATGTGCGGCGCTTCTTTACCAGCGGAGGCGAACGGTGCGCCAGCGTCGAGAAAACGCCCGACGACCTCAACCAACTGCTGGCTCTCCTGCGTGCTCGCTCAAAATTCGACTTTCGCGGATATCGCCAGAAGATGCTGGTCAGGCGGCTTGAACGACGACTGAGGCTGAGCCGCTTTGACAATGTCGCGGACTTCGTGGCCCACCTGCGTGATAATCCCGATGAAGTCAAACAACTCGCTCGCGATCTGTTGATCAGTGTGACTCGATTTTTCCGCGACCCGGAAGCCTTTCGCAATCTGGAGACGGAAGTCATCGCTCCGCTGGTCGCAAAGGACTCCGACACGCCATTACGCGTCTGGATTCCCGGTTGCGCCACCGGCGAAGAGCCGTACACTGTTGCGATGTTGTTGCTCGAACATCAGCTTGCGGGTCGGAATCCACGGCGACTGCAGATCTTCGCTACGGATGTGGATGAGCATGCGCTCGGTGTCGCGCGCCGGGGTGTTTACCCCGCGGACATTACTGCGGATGTCTCGCCCGAAAGGTTGGCTCGCTTTTTTACGCAGGTCGACCAATCCGCGTGGCAGGTCCGCAAACAGGTGCGCGAAACCGTGACGTTCGCGGTTCAAAACCTGATTGCGGACGCCCCCTTCTCACGAATGGACCTGATCAGTTGCCGCAACCTCCTGATCTATCTGGAACCGGAGGTGCAGAAGAGGGTGATCGCTCTGCTGCACTTTGCCCTGAAGGAAGGAGGGTTTTTATTCCTGGGACCGTCAGAGACGATAGGACGGCAAACCGACCTCTTCGAGCCCGTTTCGAAGAAATGGCGAATCTACCGACGCATTGGCCTGACTCGGTCGAATAAGTTGCATTTCCCAATTCAGCAGACAGCGGCGCGCGATGAAGCGCTTCCGCTGGCCCGTCCGACGCAGGCGCCGCTGAAATTGGCGGAGGCGGCTCAGGCTCACCTGCTGCGCCGGCTTGCTTTGGCTTATGTCGTGATCAATCGCAATTACGACGTGCTCCATTTTGGCGGACCGACGGAAGATTACCTGATCCAGCCGGGAGGCCCACCGACTCAGAATCTGATCTCCCTGGCGCGCCCGGGACTCGAATCGAAGCTGCGCATCGTCATCCGTCGCGCTATCCGCGAGAACTCCCGGCAGGGCATCAAAGAGGTCAAGATGCGCTGCGAGGGCGGAATCCGGCGAGTAAACATCGAGGTAGATCCTCTCCTCTTATCCAAACAGACCGAGGGTTTGCTGATGGTGTCGTTTCAGACGCAATCGGCGCCATTGGGGGAAGCTCACGTCGATTTAGGAACGCGAGCCGAGGCCGAAGAGCCGGAGATTGTGCGTCAGCTAGAGCAGGAACTGGAGACGACTCGCGAGGACCTGCAAAGCACCATCGAAGAGCTGGAAAGTTCTAACGAAGAGCTTAAAGCATCGAATGAGGAAATCATGTCGATGAACGAGGAGATTCAGTCCGCGAACGAGGAACTCGAGTCCTCAAAGGAAGAGTTGCAATCGTTCAACGAAGAGCTAAGCACCGTCAATAATCAGCTTCACGATAAGGTCGAGGAAGTTGAGTCGGCCACAAACGACATGGTTAACTTGCTCAATTCGACCGACATCGCGACCATTTTCCTGGATTCTGATCTGCGGATCAAATTGTACACTCCCGCTTCCACTCGCCTGTTCAAGATGATCGCGAGCGACCGTGGTCGGCCGATCGGCGATATTGTCAAGAGATTTGAAGACGACGATCTGTTGACCGAGGCCCATCAGCTTCTGCAAGACCTAACGCCGCGCGAGAAGGAATTGTGTAACGAGGATGGCCGTTGGTTGGTTCGACGTTTTGTGCCCTATCGCACGCTCGATAACCGCATTAATGGCGTCGTGATCACTTTTTCGGACGTCACCGATCGAAAACAGGCCTAGGACGCGGTCGTTAGGCAACTCGCTGCCATTGTTGAAAGCTCGGCGGACGCGATCTTCAGCAAGGACCTTGAAGGGAACATTAAAACCTGGAACCGCGGCGCCGAGGAGATGTATCGGTATAGCCGCGACGAAGTGGTGGGGCGATCCAGCAAGATGCTCGTCCCGGAAGATCGGTTGGACGAGTGGGCTCAGATTATGGCGATGCTTGCTCAGGGGGAACATGTCGAACAGGTCGAGACGGAGCATATCCGTAGAGACGGGCAGAGAGTCGTTGTCGCATTGACGATTTCGCCGATACTGGATGGCAACGGACGAGTGGTGAGCATTTCGGTGACTGGTCGGAACATTACCGAGAAGAAGCGAGCCGAAAAGGCGCTGAAGGCCAGTGAGGAACGTTTCCGGCTGGCGGCGGCTCAGGCCCAAGAAGGCGAGGCGCGCCTCGCGGCAATCTTGAATACCGCCGCGGACGCCGTCATAACCATCGACCTAAGAGGCGTCATTCAATCGATAAACTCGGCAGCGGAACGGATGTTTGGATACGACGCCGCGGAGATGATTGGTAATAACGTCAAGATGCTCATGCCCGCTCCCTACCAAGCGGAACACGATCTCTACTTGTCGCGATATCAACAGGCCGGAAAGCAACACAATATCGGCATCAGTCGGGAAGTAGCCGGTCGACGCAAGGACGGCTCCACGTTTCCCGTGGATTTGGCGGTTAGCGAGGTGGGACACCTGAACTTGTTTACGGGAATTCTCCGCGACATCAGTCAACGGAAGGAATTGGAACGCGAGGTTGTGGAAATCGCGTCTTTGGAACAGCGACGCATCGGACAGGACTTGCACGATAGCGTGAGCCAGGAGTTGACGGCGCTCAGCATGTTGGCGGGCAACCTGGTCGAGACCCTCGAATCGGATCACGCGAAGGGTGTGCGCCAAATCGAGCGGCTCGTCTTGGGGATACAACGCAGCCAGCGGGAGCTTCGGGCCGTCATGCGCGGGTTGTGCCCTGTCTCGGTCGATGCGGAAGGGTTAATGGCCGCTCTGGCCGATTTAGCCAGTCGAATACAGCAAGAGGGGAAAGTGAATTGCGTCTTCGACTGTCCCGCTCGGGTGTTGGTCGAGGACAATCTGATCGCGACCCACCTTTACCTTATCGCCCAGGAGGCGGTTCATAACGCCGTGAAGCATGCGCGGTGCCGGAACATCCGAATTTCCGTGAAGTCGGATACGTTGTTGGTCATGCGCGTGCAAGACGATGGCGTCGGTATCCCAAGTCGGTCTCATGAGAACCAAGGCGGCTTAGGACTTCGCATCATGCGCAATCGAGCGGCGATTATCCATGCGATCTTAACCATCGAGCCAGCGAAGCCCGGCGGCGCCATAGACACCTGCACTCTGGAAGGGAAGGATCATGAGTCGGACACACAGTAAGAAACGAGGCGGCGTCTTGATTGTCGACGACCATCCCGCGGTGCGCGAGGCGTTGGCGATGCGGATCGAGAGTCAACCGGATTTAGAAGTGGTTGGCGAGGCCGCCGACATGGGCGAGGCCCTGCGGGTTATTGCCGACGTCCAGCCCGACGTGGCCGTGATCGATATCTCGCTCAAGTCTGGCTGCGGTCTTGACCTGATCAAGCGAGTTAAGGATCGCAATCCCAACGTTCGCATGCTGGTCTGGTCGTCGCACAGTGAATCGCTCTACGCCGAACGCGCGCTCCGCGCTGGTGCGCTCGGTTACGTCAATAAGGAGCAAGCGACTGATAAGATCATTGAGGGAATCCGGCGAGTGCTAGAAGGGAAAGTATACCTGAGCGAAGTGATGGCCCAGAGGATGCTGCACCGCACCGTCGGCGGGGAGCACGAAGCACTCGCGCACTCACCCCTCGAAATTCTGGCTAATCGCGAATTAGAGGTCTTTCGTCATATCGGCCAGGGCGTCAAGACTGCTGATATTGCCGAGCGCATGCACATCAGTGTCAAGACCGTCGAGACCTACCGAGATCGCATTCGCAAGAAACTTGACCTGAGCGATGGGCTGGAATTGGCAAAATACGCTATTCAATGGACTCTGGAGAACGGGTAAGCCTGCGAGTTGAGTAGTTGGATGAAAACGTAGCGGCTTGTACCATCTATAGATGCTACGGTTAGTGGATACGGTCGACGAACTGGGAAACGTCTTTCAAGGACGCGCGGCCATCGAGGAATCCCTGGCCGAATTCTTCGCCGAGAATCCTAGCTGCACACTGAAGATGAATATCGATAGTCTGCGATTCATCAGTTCCGGAGTCGCCGTCGAAGATGGAAATACATCGATTACCGAGCAACTTCGAGAATTGGGGGCATTTACGAATGCGAATCCACAGGATGCCGCTGCGCGGTTCTTACTGGGCTATCACCACATGAGCTGCGGGCATCCCAAAGTCGCGTCGCGCGACTTTCAGCAGGTTGCAAAACTCTAGTCCAACGATCGTGTCGCCGACGATCTACTCAAGATGCTCTCGGCTCTGCCCGCTGGTCAGGCGTCCGAGATCGGTCAAGCGCCAGCTCCCTCGCGAGCCCAGGAGTCGACGCGGCCGACGTTGAATCCGATCGATGCGGCATCGCTAGCAGGAGCCTGGAAAGCGTCCCGCCCCGATGGCTCAATGTTCAAGTTGACGCTGACGAAAGACGCGAATTTTGTGTGGAGTTTTTCGCAGAAAGATCAGGCAGAGGAAAAATTCGGCGGAACCTACTCGGTCGAGCGCAACGTGCTGGCACTGGAACGCAAGGATGGCGGCTCCGTAGTGCCGGAGCGGCTAACTTAATCTCGCGGCGTCGCAGGTAGAACGTCGTCAGAGGTCTGTGGAAACGCGAAGAACAGACCCAAGCATTTATTTTGTAACGTATTACACGTAGATAGATAATCGTCGGACGACTAGATAAAAGGCAAACGGCTTGGGCGGAGGGCCTGTTGAATGGTAGACCGACGAGGTGGAACATCTCTGGGTGTTTGGCTACGTCGGTTTTTTATGGGAGGGATGAATCATGTTACGCCTTGCCATCACGTTGCTGATCATTGCATTGATTGCTGCTCTGTTGGGCTTTGGTTGAGGGATTGAACCCAGTGTATCTACCTCGAATCAATCACTTACTTCGCAACTGTGACCATGGCCAATCGTCCTCACGCGAGCCAGCAGGACAAGTTTTCTAAGGCAAACTCGCTGCTGCCAGCTATTGTCAACGCGATGTTTGCACTATCATACAGGGTGTCGGAAGACGAGATAAAGGGCAGTTCGGCGATGCCGGGAGGCCCGTTGATGTGTATGCCGACGTGATGAATGACCTGAGGGTGATCCATCACGTCGGCATTTTTTTTGCACATTCTCTTTTGCGACTTGGTCGTCTTAACGAAAGGAGCCTTGCCATGCTAGGCACCATTCTGCTCGTCGTGTTGGTTTTGTTGCTCTTGGGCGCTCTTCCGACTTGGCCTCACAGCCGGAGCTGGGGCTACTTCCCCACCGGCGGACTGGGCCTCGTCGTACTGATCCTGCTCATTCTGTTGGTGCTGGGACGCATCTGACGAGGGTCGAGCATTCGGACGCGGAAGGGTTCGTGTTTTCGCACAAGAGAAGGAGAATAGCTATGAGTCGGTATGTCTGTCTGTTGATACTGTCGGGGTGCGTGGCCGTCTTAGGTTGCAATCAGCAGTCGTCTGATTCCACAGCCCCTAAGGTCACATCCGAAGACGTCCGCCGCGATGTGGACCAGGCCGCCAAGACGGCCGGTGAATTTGCTCAGCAAGCGAAGGAGGAATTCGTGCAGAAACTGGAGGCTCAACTTAAGGCGTTAGATGCCGAAATCGCGAAACTTCGTGAAAAGAGTAGTGAGCTGAAGGACGAGGCCAAAGCGAGCTGGGACAAGAAGATGGCTGAACTCGAAACAAAGCGAGGGGCGGTCCAGGCGAAACTCGCCGAGGTCCGTGAATCGAGCGGCGAGGCTTGGAAAGATATGCAACGAGGCGCCGACGCGGCTTGGGAGGACCTCAACAAATCTCTCCAGGACGCGAAGCGAGAGTTCTAGGGAAATACACTTTGTGTTCTCAAGGAAAAGGAGTCCCAAACATGACCGGCAAAACAGATATCGTGAAGGGTCGTATCAAGGAAGCTGTGGGCGCGCTCACCGGAAACGAAGAGCTGCGAGCTGAAGGCAGGAGCGACCAGGCGATCGGCAAGATCAAACAGTCGACTCAGAAGGTTGTCGATGGCGTCGTTGTTGCCGCACAGGCGACCGTGGTCAAGGCTCAGGAAGTGGCGAAAGAAGCCCTCGCCAAGGCGAAGGATGCCGTGGATTAGTCACAAAGCGAACGACTTATCGCCTGGCGCTAAAGGAGTTCGCGTTGAGATCGATGCAAAGGTGATGCGATGAGTGACAACGTAAACCGGTTCTGTGTCAATGTCCACGAAAAACTCGAGTCGCTTCAGAGCCGCATGGATGGGCTTAAGTTGAACATTGGGTCCAGTTGGCACCTTCTGCAGGAGAGGCTCGGCGAGATGCGGCTTCGCGGCAAGTCCCGGCAGATTGCCGTCGCCGAGGCTCGAGGTCGCTTGGAACAGTGGTTCCGGGAAAACGAGTCTGAAAGCAGAGGCACGGTCGAGCATGAAACTGGGCATCGCGAGGCCTTGCGTGCGGCGCGGGCCAGTAAGGCGGAGGAATCGGCCTGGATTGCCATCATGCTCGCCGAGGCGAGCATTGACGATGTCGAGCGGATGGTATTGGAGGTGATTGCAGCTCAGGGCGAAGCCGAGACAGTGACAAACGAATAGCCCCAGAACCGCCATGCTCGCGGTAGAGTCGCGGCGAGCGACCGATGTGTAACGTCGCGAGGTGGCATAAGGAGTGTGGTCATGGCAGTATCTGCCGTCGAAAAAGTTCGTACGGGAATGGGCGCCATCCCTTACGAATCTGGCGTCGCGTTTCGAGTCTGGGCGCCCCATGCCGACGCTGTTTACGTGGTGGGGGCGTTTAACGCCTGGACTCCCGACGCGCACCCGATGGCGAAGGAGCAGGGTGGCTATTGGTATGCGGATATCGCCTCGGCCTCGGTCGGCCATGAGTACCGCTATCGTATCGTGACCGGCGACAAACAGTTCCTGCGGATCGACCCCTATGCGCGCCAAGTCACCAGTTCGGCGGGAAATGCGGTCGTCTACGACCCGCACTTCGAGTGGGCTGGCGATGACTTCCACCTCCCGCCGATCAATGAACTGGTCATCTACGAGATGCACTTGGGAACGTTTCACGACAAGGAGGATGGTGCGTCCGACAAGTTCGCGGAAGCTGTGCGTAAGTTGGATCATCTGCAACGTCTGGGCGTGAACGTCATTGAAGTGATGCCCTTGGCCGAGTTCTCTGGCGCGTTGTCGTGGGGCTACAACCCAGCGTGCGTGTTCGCCGTGGAGACCGCTTATGGCGGCGCGAACGGATTCAAGCGATTTGTCAAGTCAGTGCATCGCGCCGGCCTGGGAGTCGTTCTGGATGTCGTCTACAACCACTTTGGCCCGGGCGACTTGGATCTCTGGCAATTCGACGGCTGGAGCGAGAACGGATTAGGCGGCATTTACTTTTACAACGACTGGCGCGCCGAGACGCCCTGGGGGACGACTCGCCCGGATTACGGCCGCCAGGAAGTGCGTGAGTTCATCCGGGACAACGCGCTGATGTGGCTGGAGGAATACCATGTTGACGGTTTACGCCTGGACATGACGCTGTTTATGCGGAACGTGCGAGGAAACGGCGATCCTGGCGGCGACTTGCCCGATGGCTGGAGTCTTGTGCAATGGATCAATCGTGAAGTCCGGCAAAAGTATCCGGACCGCATCGTCATCGCGGAAGACTTGCAGAACGACGATCGGATTACGAAGCCGGTGGACCAGGGGGGAGCGGGCTTCACGGCTCAATGGGGCGCGCGATTCGTACACCCCGTACGCGCCGCCGTCATCACATCCAGCGACGAGCTACGATCGCTCGACAGCGTTCGCGGGGCGCTGGAGGGACGCTATAACGGAGATCCGTTTCAGCGCGTGATCTACAGCGAGTCGCACGACGAGGTGGCCAACGGGAAGGCTCGCGTCGCTTCGGAGATCGATCCCCATGATCCCGACAGTTGGTTCGCCCAGAAACGCACGACCTTGGCGGCGGCCTTAGTGCTGACGGCGCCCGGCATCCCCATGCTGTTTCAAGGTCAGGAGTTCCTGGAAGATGGCTGGTTCAAGGATTCCGTTCCGCTCGACTGGCATAAGTCGGAGGAGTTCAGCGGACTGGTGCGGATGTATCGCGACCTGATTCACTTGCGTCTCAACCGATTCGGTTCGACTCGCGGCCTTTCAGGGTCGGGCCTGAACACCTTTCATCAAAACCAAGCCGATAACGTTCTCGCTTACCATCGTTGGCATCAGGGAGGCGCCGGCGATGATGTGGTGGTCGTCGTCAATCTTTCGCACTTGGCCCACGAGAACTACAAGTTGGGTTTTCCGAAGCCTGGAGTGTGGCGTTTGCGGCTGAATAGCGACTGGCACGGCTATAGCCGCAGTTTTGGCAATCAAGCGTGCTCGGATGTGGTCGCGGGAGCCGGATCGCAAGGCGAGCCAGTAGAATGCGCCGTGATCGTTCGTGATGGTTTTTGCTCTGCGGGAACAATCAGTATCGGACCCTATAGCGTCTTGGTGTTTTCCCAAGACAAACCCCGCACGTAGGGCAGCCGGACGAAAAAAACTACCAGCAGACCCACTCCTGGGTGAACGGGGCTAACTTGCCCATTTTCTATTGATTTTAGGTGGGGAATCTGTTGTGCTACAAAGCAGATTCCAAGTCCAGGGGGGATTGCGGAAAAGGAGTAACGCTATGTTCTCCCACTGGCCCGAGTTCTTTTCGTCGTGCCGTTCGCGTCTATCGGCGATCGCTCGAAGTTGCTTTTTGAGCCGCAAACGTTGGATCGAGAGATACTCACGACTCTCAGCCACGTTACGCGGTCTTCGTAGCGAACGAGATCAGGCGAAGTTAGAGGCGGATCGACTGAAGTCCGCGCATCAGCAATTGGTTGAAAGAGTGAAGTCGCTGGAACGTGAGCTTGCACAGCCACGCAAGATTGAACTTCCGATTGGCGAGCGGCCGCCAGGGCATCAGTACGGTGCAGGCTTGATCGCTCTCAGCGTCAACTTGGCCAGACAGATTGGACTTCGACCGACAACTCGCGCGCTGTCGTTGTCGTTCCGTTGGCTCGGCGCCGATCAACCTGTGCCCACCTACCACTCGATTCGTGAATGGGTGCGACGCCAGCGGGCTCGCGCGACAGAAACGCGGGAAGAAACGTAAAGGCGGCGTGTGGCTCGTGGACATCACGAATCAAAATTGTAAACGCTGGGAACATTGAATCAACAGACTTCCTGGGGCGATGCCCCAGGCTACGGTGAGCTTGGCCGTTGGCCAAGTCGAGTTGGCTTTGTCACTCGCCGATGATCTTCACCAACACCCGTTTGGGTCTGCGTCCGTCGAACTCGCCGTAAAAGATTTGCTCCCACGGACCGAAGTCCAGTCGTCCGTTGGTGATGGCAACCACCACTTCTCGGCCCATGATCTGACGCTTCATGTGAGCGTCCGCGTTGTCCTCGCCGGTGCGATTGTGAGCATACCGCTGCGGAGAAGCGTCGAACGGCGCGAGTCCTTCCAGCCACTTCTTGTAGTCCTCGTGCAAACCCCGCTCGTCGTCGTTGATGAATACCGAGGCCGTGATGTGCATGGCGTTCACCAGGCACAGCCCCTCGCGCACGCCGCTCTTGCGGACAATCTCCTCGATCGTCGGCGTAATGTTCTCGAAGGCCATGCGAGCCGGAAGTTGAAAGGTCAAATACTCAGTGTGTGATTTCATGCTTGCTTCCCTTTATGCTCAACCATCGTAACGCTTACTTCGTGACCAGGCGATGCGTGGTTCGGTTACGCTCGCCGAGCATTCGGGTAGGGACGATTCCTCGGATTACGGATCGCGGCTGGCTGGACGACTCGCCCCAGGATTCGCTAGCGGAAATCGCGTGAGCGGGTCGTAAGTGATTGAAGTGGTTGGCCTGATTCGCCTGTCCGTAAACTCTCGCTCAGGTCTTCGATGCGATTCACCACGACATGCTCGACCGATTCGCTGCGTTCCAACTTGCCGCCCGCCACCCACGCCTGACTTCGTTTCGCCACCGTATAAAACAGTTCCCAGATCGCCTGTCGGACCACCAAGTTCACCACTCCCGACTCGTCCTCCAACGTTACAAACGTGATTCCCTTGGCTGTGGAAGGACGCTGACGCAGCAGCACCAATCCCGCCACTCGCACCCAGCGGTTGGCCGGAACCTCTCGCAATTCACTCGCCGATACCACTCCCAGTTGCCGCAGTCGGTCGCGAAAAAAGCCCACCGGATGTCCTTTCAGCGACAACCCCGACGCGCGATAGTCGGCGAAGACTTGTTCCAACCCCGACAGTTCTGGCAAACCCTCCACTAAGGGCTCGTCGTCTCCTAACGCCGCAAACAACGGACGAGCTGTTCGTCCACGCTCCTGCCCCAAGGTCTGCCATAAGGCCGCTCGACGATCGATCGCCAGCGAGCGAAACACATCGGCCTCCGCTAACCGCGACAACTCAGCGGCTCGCAGGCCGGTCCGCCGAGCCACCTCGTCGACCGAACGATACGGACCGCGACGCGCTCGTTCCGCCACCAATGACTCGATCACTCGTCGCGATCCTCCTGTCAACAGCCGAAACCCCAATCGCAGTGCGGGGGCCGCGTTTGAATTGGAGGTGGGAGGCTCCAGCGTACAGTCCCAGTCGCTGGCGTTGATATCGACCGGCCGCACCTCGACGCCATGGTCCCGTGCGTCTCGTATCAACTGAGCAGGTCCGTAAAAGCCCATGGGCTGACTGTTCAGAATGGCCGCGATAAAAGCCGCCGGATGATATCGCTTCAGCCACGCCGATACATAAACCAACAGCGCAAAACTGGCCGCGTGCGACTCCGGAAACCCATATTCGCCAAACCCTCGGATCTGTTGAAACACCTGTTCGGCAAAGTGTCGATTCAGTCCGCGAGCTTCCATGCCCGCCAGCAGCTTCAACCGAAATTGATCGATGATCCCCGGCCGACGCCAAGCGCCCATCGCCCGTCGTAACTGATCCGCCTCGCCCGGCGTGAACCCCGCCGCCACTACCGCCAATCGCATGGCCTGTTCCTGGAACAAAGGCACTCCCAGCGTCTTATGCAACACTTCACGAATCGCCTCGTTCGGATAAACCGCCTCTTCCTCGCCGTTGCGCCGACGCAAATAGGGATGCACCATCTGCCCTTGGATAGGGCCCGGTCGTACAATCGCCACCTCAATAACCAAATCGTAAAAACACCGCGGACGTAGACGCGGCAGCATACTCATCTGCGCTCGGCTCTCAATCTGAAAAACTCCCATCGTGTCCGCTCGCGAAATCATCTCGTACACCGCCGGATCCTCGGACGGTATCGTCGCCAACGTCCAAGGGGAGACGCCATCGCGAGTCGCTCCCAGGGGCGAGCCGGCGAACGGCTGGCTTGTAGATTGAATGTCTGACGCACTGGTCTGTGGGCTGGGCTCTGTGCTGGCGTGTGCGGCGACTTGTGTATTGGCTAACGGGACGAGTGGCGAACTGATTACGTTTGGCGGGCGGACGCCCATGCGCTCCAGCAATTCAAAGCACTTGCGGATGGCGGTCAGCATTCCCAAGCACAAGCAATCAACTTTCAGGATTCCCAATTCGTCCAAGTCATCCTTGTCCCACTGAATGACCGTTCGCCCCTCCATGGCCGCGTTCTCGATCGGCGCCAACTCGCATAGCGGTCCGCGAGTCATCACCATGCCGCCCACATGCTGCGATAAATGGCGAGGAAAACCAATGATCTCCGTCACCGCGCGGATCAGGCGTTGGCCAAGCGGCGATTCGGGATCGATTCCCACCTGAGCGCACCGCTCCGGGAATCGCTCGTCGCGAGTATAACCATCGACCTGCTTCGCCAACGCATCCACACGATCAAGCGATAACCCGAGCGCCTTGCCGACGTCTCGCACGGCGCTCCGTGCACAGTAAGTAATCACCACCGCGGTCAAGCCCGCACGCTCCCGCCCATACTTGCCATACAAATACTGCAGCACCTCCTCGCGCCGCTCATGCTCAAAGTCAATATCGATGTCTGGCGCCTCGTTTCGCTCGCGACTCACAAATCGCTCGAATAGCAAATCGCTCCTTTCCGGATCGACCGAAGTCACTCCCAGGCAGTAACAGACGGCTGAGTTGGCCGCCGAACCGCGACCTTGGCATAAGATGCCGCGCTCGCGCGCGAATCGCACCAAGTCCCACACAGTCAAAAAGTACGCCTCGTAGTGCAGTTCATCGATCAACTCCAATTCATACTGAACCAGCTTGCGCACCTT
Organism: Pirellulales bacterium; assembly: GCA_046349915.1. Taxonomy (GTDB): domain Bacteria; phylum Planctomycetota; class Planctomycetia; order Pirellulales; family Pirellulaceae; genus CAIXSC01. Next base: position 262,793 of record JAXMBL010000008.1, read on the forward strand.
ATCTGGCACGCCTGCTGGATATCGCTTACTGGCCCCCTCCCAAGTCAACTCGCCCAAATACTCACTGGGAGTTTTTCCTATCGGCGCCAGTTCCTCGGGATACTCGTATCGCAATTCGTCTAACGAGAATTGACACCGTTCCGCCACCTCGCGGGTCCTGGCTAACAACTCAGGATGCTCTCCATACAACTCCCACAATTCATCATGCGACCGAAGGTGTCGTTGAGCGTTTTGAAATAACCGGCCTTGGACTTCAGCGACTGAGACCCCCAGGCGGATTGCCGTCAAAATGTCGGCCAAGGGCAAGCGGGACTGCGAGTGATAATGCACATCGTTGGCCGCCACCAACGGCACGCCACTCGCACTCGACCACCGTCGCCACTTGGCAAACCGCTCCGCATCCGCTACCCCTCGAAACAGTTCGGCCAACAAATACCCGCGGTCCCCAAACAGGTCGGAGAACTTCTCGAGCCATTCTGTAGGAGTGCCAGCAATGCGCGTGCTTAGGAGATTTCCGTCAGGAACGCGTTCGAGCGTGGATTGAGTAGGGTGGCTGGGAGAACTTGAGGAGAGTTGGTCCAGCGCTGTCAAAGGTAAACCCGCCAACAAGCCCACTGAATGCTCGGCCAAGTCATCCCACGCGATCCGACACTCCCCCTTCTCCGCTCGCCGCCTGCCTAAGGTCAGCAGTCGCGACAATCTTGCGTATGACTCGCGATTGCTCGCCCACACCACTAATGGCGGCGCGTCGAGCAAATGCAGCTCAGCGCCCACCAACAGCTTCAATCCCTGGTCCTTGGCTGCCCCGTGCGCTCGAACCACACCCGCCAAGGTATTGCGGTCCGTGACCGCTATCGCCCCATATCCCAACTCCACTGCCCTCGTCACCAACTCGTCCGCATGCGACGCCCCCTCGAGAAACGAGAAGTTTGTCTTGCAATGCAACTCGACGAATCGCAGGCCCTTTCTCGTCGCGGCCCTTCCGTGGAGGCTGGGGGAAGAAACGGGCGAAGCAGAGGAGGTTCGCATCGAGTGGGGCTCGCTTGGCGAAGAAAACGTGAAAGAGTGGAATGGATTTGTAGCGGAACTCGCCAGAGTTCCGATCGCTGTCTGCGAGTTGATTTGTTTTGCTGGTGCGGCGTTGGTTCGCGGGGCGACGAGTCGGAATTCTTGCGAATTCCGCTACGAGAGGATTGGTAGCGGAACTCGCAAGAGTTCCGCTCGTTGTCTGCGAGTTGATTTGTTTTGCTGGTGCGGCGTTGGTTCGTGGGGGGACGAGTCGGAATTCTTGCGAATTCCGCTACGAGTGTGATTGGTAGCGGAACTCGCCAGAGTTCCGCTCGTTATCTGCGAGTTGATTTGTTTTGCTGGTGCGGCGTTGGTTCGTGGGACGACGGGTCGGAATTCTTGCGAATTCCGCTACGAGAGGATTGGTAGCGGAACTCGCGCGAGTTCTGCTCGTTGCCTGCGAGTTGGTTTGTCTTGCTGGTGCGGCGTTGGTTCGTGGGGCGACGAGTCGGAATTCTTGCGAATTCCGCTACGAGAGGATTGGTAGCGGAACTCGCAAGAGTTCCACTCGTTGTTTGCGAGTTGTTTGTTTTGCTGTGCGGCGTTGGTTCGTTGGGCGACGAGTCGGAATTCTTGCGAATTCCGCTACGGGGTTAACTGAAAAGGCCATGGAGATGCCAACGCTGAGTCGCTCGGTCACGATATATCCAGTACCGACACCCGCGTTCCGTTGCTACTCGGTAATAGTCCCGTCGCGCCGCGTCCGCTCGCCACCATCCCGTCTCGATTCGCTCTGGGCCCCAATTCGCAACAATCCTTAACCACTCCCTACGCCACCGCAACGCTTGCGGCGGACCCTCTGGCGCCACTGCCACCACCTCGATGGCCACCGGTGGACGTAACAACTCCACCGGTCGATAACCCGTCGCTCGCAACCATTCCCCCTCCTCGACCACACCACTCCGTAACCCTCGCCGCCAATCCCGCTCGCCACCCACTTCACTTGCACTCTCCGCAGAGGAAAGCGGATGGCCGGCGGTTGGTTGACTGTCGGCATTCGGTCGCTGGTTGGTCGTATCCACTCGCGGGCGACGAGCACTACGACGACGACTCGCAGGGCGCTGTCGTGAAGGAGTAGAGCGTGCTCCCGGACGCGAATTGTCCACGCGCGATTCACCGAGCGCCGATTCATACGTCACCGCTTGTTCAGGGAGCGCGGCGGCGGCCAAGCGCGGTCGCAGCACGGCGGCGGGCCCCAACCTGCCGCCCAGCCGCTCCAATAACTCTCCCACCACTCGCTCATCCCCCATGCTCCCATCACTCCTTTGAAACAACTCTCGCTGCCGTTCACTCAGCGGCGCCACCGCTGAAGCTTGCCAGCTAAGGCGCCCGACAGGTCCCGGCCATTTAACTCGCTCCATCTGCAAACGAGCCAACTCGACCCAATGCCGTTCGCAGGCCGATGGTCGAAACAAGCCGATTCTCAATTCCACGGGCCGCCCTCCTCCACAGTCCACTCGTCCACGCAACTCCAAAGCCCCCATGCCTGCTTGTTGCAAGCGAGTTCCCAACTCACGCAGCCCCTCCTCGACCAACCGCTCGATCCACTCCCGCCTCCCGACAGGCTCATCCAAAATCCGTTCGACCGAAAACCGCGGCGGTTCGCGATACGGCCAAATCCACTCGTCAACATCCGCGATCCCGCCCCCTCGCTCGTCCCCTGCACCGCTGACCGTCCACACTTGCCAACCTGGGGCCGTTGTTGGTTGTGGAATGACGCCCAACGCTTGATCCAGTCGCAGCCCGAGACCAGGGCCGAAGCGAGCCGCCAGTCCCGCTCGCGGCAATCGCTCCAATTGCTCGATCTGCTCAATCCCCAGCTCCCTGAGCGTTCCCAGTACCGCGGGCGGCAGCCGTAAGGTTTCAATTGAACGACTACGGACAACCGCGGCAGATTGCCCCAGGGGGACAATGGGCCAGTCTGCATCCGCACAGGCCCAAGCAGCTCCCACGGAGTCAGCGACTGCGCCCCAGGCTACGTAGCCCCACGCACTCAACGCACCTTTCAACTCGCTCACCAACTGCAGCTCGCCGCCAAACAATGGTCCGATCCCCGTGATGTCGAGCCACAAGTGGCTGGGGTAAGGAGGGTCGGAGTAGGCCGCCGTGTGCCCTGACACCGTGTGCCCTGACACCGAGCTGGTTGCCGCCGAACCTGCTGCGGTCGAGCTAGCTGCAGGCACATTCGGCGCTGAGCCGCCAGGTAAGGATCGACCGATCCACCGCGGCACTCCTCCGACCGTCTCCCACCCCACGAGCGGGCTGAATTGTTCACAGCGTTGTGCGAGTTCGGCGAGCGCCGCGAGATCCACTCCCGGTTCGTGCCGCTCGACGACTGTCTCCAACGTTGTTGCTGAATTTGTTTTTCGCGTTGCGCGTCGGACGAGCGCCAAAGCTTCGGGGAGCGGCATACCGACTCGCACCCCGCAGCGCCAGGCCGCTCGCGAACAATCGACCACCCATTCCCCTCGCCGGGGATCGCGAGCGTGGAGGATGATCCACAACAGTTCGCTGACAGAGTTGTTAGTGGAATTACTGGTTGAATTACTGGTTGAATTATGAGTGGGGGGGCTGGCAGGAGGCTTGTTACGCGCGACGCACCAGCGCTGGAGTGGCCAGTGAGGGAACCGCAGGCAGACAATCCGCTTGCTGATCGACATACGCTTTCCACGCCGGTTCTCGTGCTACTGATTCTTGTGCTACTGACTGTTGAGCTACTGACTGTTGAGCTACTGACTGTTGAGCTACTGGTTCTCGTGCTGCCAAGTTGCGTGCTGCCAAATCACGTGTCGCCACTCGCCGCACTTCCCGCAATTCACCCGACCATTCATCCCATACCACTCGCACCGATTCTCCCCCCGGTGCTCCTCGACAACGAGTCAGGGTGACCAGTAGTTGTCGCAGGGAAACGCCGCTTGCTTCACTGTTTTCTCCCCCGGGAGATTCTTCATTGAGTGGTCGGACCGACCATTGCACATCCGCCCAAGTAGGTTGTCCCACGCAGCGAGCCGGTCTGCGGAAGAGTCCCAGCGCCCCACCCTCCTCGGCCGCTAGCTGCAAGCGTCGCTGATCGCGCGTCGACAATTCGTCGAATCGCCCCCAGACGGCGGCCACCGCAGGGCAACGCAGCGCTTGGTCCGCCGCCCACAGTTCGTCCTCTACTCGCTCCGGGCGCACCACGACCACGTTTCGCAACGCCATGCCCCAGGCCGCTAGTACTGGGGGATAGAAGATACGGTCGCGGTCGAGCACCACGAGTAGGCCGCCAGCCAAACATGCTTGACGCGCTGCCGCCAACGCCAACGTCCCCGCACCTCCCCCTTCACCCCCTCCTGCCCACTCCACCACCGTCCCGCGCCGTAATCCTCCCTGCGGCAACAGCCGGTCCAATGCCTCACACCCCGTACTCACCACCCCCCGCTCGCTGACGCAACGCTCACCCCCCTCCAGTCGCCTTACCAACCGCCGCAACTCGTGCAGGTCAGGAATTGGGGGAGCAACTGTTGGGGAGTTAACTGTTGGGGCGGCAATTGCAGAGCTAGTTGCGGGAGAGCTAGTTGCTGTTGCTGCTGCTGTCGAGCCAGTATTTGGGGAGCCAGTATTTGGGGAGCCAACAGTTGCGAGACTGGATGGCTGGTCTGGAGCAGGCTGATCTAGAGCAAACTGGTCTGGATCTAATGGGAACAAGTAGGATTCCGGGGCGTCAGCAACCACTCGCCCCACGGGCATCCGACTGACCACTGGGTATGCGATCGACATCGTGTGCGGCTCCTTACTCGCTGGACGTACATACTGTACTGATGAATAGTGTACGCGTGTACTGTCATCGGTCAAGAGCTGGGAGCAACTTCATGGGGAATTTGTGAGCGGGTGGCGGCCCCAACCTTGCCACTCGTCCCAAAAAGTGGTGGCGGTACTTGCCGCCAAGCGGTATCTTGAACGCTTCACACGCTTTTCGTCCGCACCTTCCCATGGTGCTGCATCCATGTCCGAACCCCGCATTTCATCGCCAGCCCCAACGGCCAGAGCGGCCGCCAGTCGTTTCTTGTCGCCGCGGACCCTCCATGGCGCCACGGGATGCTGGGGTTCTGGGAACTGGGGTTCTGGCGGCTGGGTTCCCAGTTGGCTCGTGAGCGGCATTCTGCATCTGCTTGCGCTCAACCTGTTGGCGTGGTTCGGGTTCCAGTACGGCAAGCCGGGGCAAGATGCAGCGGTTGTCGTGGCTTTTGCTACTGATGAAGCGAACTTGCACGACGATCTCGCCGCCGATCTCGCGTCCGCGATCGAGGTGGCGCCCCGAGCTACTCCTCCATCGGCCACCGCCACGGAAGCCGAGACCGCCTTCACTACCAGCGATCCTGATGCCGGCCCAGGCATCACCCTCGGTTCGCTCGAACCACTCGACGAAGTCCCCGCCGATTCCTCCGCCAAGTCGGCCGGCGGCTCGCCCGCTCGTTGGCCCTCCAATGCCATCGCGATGGCAACCGTCCCCGTCGCTTCGTTTGGACCCGTCGCCGCGCCGGCGGGAAAGCAGGCGGAGTTTTTCGGCGTCAGTGCGACCGGCAGCACATTCGTCTTCATCGTCGACTGCTCGCGTAGCATGATCGGCCCTCGCTTCGAAGCCGCGAAACGTGAACTCCTGTACGCCGTCCGACGCCTCAGTCCCACTCAACGCTTCTACGTCATCTTCTTCGACGGCATGACCAAACCGATGAGGATCAACGGCGAGATCCCTCACAACGCCGCGCCCGTCCTCGCCACTCACGCTAACCTGGATCAGCTCGAAGCCTGGGTCCACAGCGTTCCCAATGGCCCCTGGACCAACCCCTCGGGCGCCGTCGAACTAGCACTCGATCTCCGCCCCGACGCCATCTACCTACTGTCCGATGGCGACTTCACCGACCACGGCGCCACTCGAAAAACCCTCTCGCGCCGTAATCTCGATGAACAACGCCGACCGCGGGTCGCCGTCCACACCATCGGACTGCACAGTCGAGACGGCGAAGCCACTCTCAGGGCGCTCGCGAAAACGCATGGGGGGGAATATCGGTTTGTGCCGGCGGAATGAGGGGGTTGGTCATTGGTCATTGGTCATTGGTCATTGGTCATTGGTCATTGGTTGTTGGTTGTTGGTTGTTGGTTGTTGGTTGTTGGTTGTTGGTTGTTGGTTGTTGGTTGTTGGTTGTTGGGAAACGCAGGACGAGTATTACGCCGAAAACAGAATTGATTCTGCGATGGCGGCTATTGCGCCGCCAGACCGCAGTCAAATGGCTAAAAACAGGACCATTCGCGAGGATCAGCGACGATTAGCGGTCCCAACGGATCGAATCGACGGACTGGAAGTCCGTCGTACCTTTTTGTTCTTAGCTGTCGCTAAGCACTACAGCCTGCGGACTTGGGTTGTCCACTCTTGGTTCGACAACCGAATCACTCGATAGCCGGGCGGCTTCTCGTCGACTTCCAATTGCAGCGTCCCAGGCCGGAATTGCACGGCGGTGGACGGCGTCGTTAACACTCGCAGGCCCGACCACTCGACGTCACAGTCTTGATGCACGTGACCCGCGATCACCGCTCGGACCGACGATCCACTCACAATCTCCGCCAGCTCCGCCGCGTTCTCGTGTCCCAAGTCGTCCACCCAAGGCGTACCAATGCGAGCCGGTGGGTGGTGCTGAAAGATCAGCATCGGGCGACCCGCAAAGTCTCGCAACTGTCCCCGTAACCACTCCTTCTGCCCCTCGCCCAAGCGTCCCTTCACTTGCCCCGGAATGTGCGTGTCGAGGCCAATCAATCGCCACTCGCCCAGCGAGATGGCGAACGCGAGCGGCGCCATATCATCCGTTACTCCCGCCCCATGCGCTCGCGGAAACAACTCGGCGAATCCCCTCCGAAAGCCGGCTCGCAGATCGTGATTGCCAGGCAAAAACCGGCAGCGCGGAAGCCAGTCCCCCCAGAGTTCCCGCAGCGCCACATACGTCGACGCTGCTTCATCGTGAGCCACGTCCCCAGTCACCACGATGAGATCGGGCTGAGGGCAGAAGCGCCGAGCGTCCTCAAGCACCGCGGCGAACGAGTCCCACGTGGAAACTCCCTTCAGCCGTTGAGTTCGGTCGGTAAACAAATGCAGGTCGGTGAATTGTAGGATTGTGTAAGACATCTCGCCCCATCACTCCGCGGATGCGACCAAATAGCCAAGACGCAAGAGTTCCGTCAGCGTTCGATCCAAAGTCTGGCCCAACACCTGACGAATCCGTTCACGGTCCGAAATCGGGCGACCTTGATCGTCCGTCAACGCCACCGAGCCACTGGCTTCGCGCTCCACCAAATCCAGCAGCGCCGCGCGATCTCGCTGGCCATCGAGCAGACTGAGGACGAATCGTTGGAAGCCGGCCAGCGTTTGAGCGGCATGTCCCTGATTCGTAACGATGGCCGAAGTCTGGGCTTGCCGCAGCGCCCAAGCGCTGACTCGTGGTCGTTCCGCTACCACCGCTGCCACCGGCGGCGGGTCGACCGCCATTTTGATCAGCGAAATCCCGTAAGCTCGCCGCAAAGTCTCGGCCAATTCGGCGGCAAACGGCAATGCTTCCAGTCGCTCTCGCTCTAATCCCGAATAACCAATCCGCTCAAGAGCCGTTCGCAAAAGTCGTTCGAACGGCCACCAGCGCGGCCACGATTCGGCGAGCACCACGAGTGCGGCTTTGGTGATCGGCTGCGGCGTCGCCATCCTCGCCTTCGGCCGCTGAAACGTCACCAACTCGCCGCTCGCCAACGGCTCGCGCAATCCTTCGACCTGAATGTCGGCCGCCACCCACAGCGGAAAGATCCGCTCGGGAGGCGTCGTCCTCGTCAACGTCTGAGTCGCATGACAAAGGAGCGTCTGGCGAAACAACTGCCAGCGAACAAAATCCAAGTACTGCTCAAACTCTTCGACGCACCGACTTCTCAATCGCAAAGATTCAGCGATCTCCGGCGGCAAGTCGGCCGAGTTCATCCAGCTATACTCAGCCTCGCCCACGTACTGCAAATCACAACGCCGCGTCTGGGCCAAGAAGTCGGAAAAGTAGAGCGGCGAATTCGTCTCGCCCAGAAACTCGTGAAACAAATAGTCGTCCGTCAGCCCCGCGAGCCGCTGGACCTCGTTGTGCACCAGTGCAGACTGGGGAGTGCGACCTGGGGGGAGCGCGCTGGCCAACAGTCCCAGTAAATCACGGGCGCCTCGCATCTGATCCGCGGGCGGCCCATCGACCCGCGAGCCGAACCGCAGAAAGTCCCGCACCGCTCCTCGCAGCGACCACCCAGGCAACGTATTGTAGCTGACATATGCCACGCCATTGGGGCTCAAATGGTCCCGGCAAATCTCCAAGATTCTCGCTTGCACCGCTGGCTCGACCCACGAATACAATCCATGAGCCACGATGTAGTCGAATGGCGGCCCCTTGTACTTCCAGTCGAGCAAATTGGTGTGCTCGAACGAGATGTTACTCAACCTTAACTGTTCCACCGCGGCCTTGGCGTCCGCGAGCGACCGGTTCGACACATCCAACCCAAGAAACTCGCCCGTCGGATTCTCCAACGCCATTGGAATCAGATTGCCGCCCGCGGCACACCCTAACTCCAAAACTCGACAACCTCGCCACGCCGGCGCTGTCAGCCCCTGCAAGCGCGCCACCGTCGCCGCTCGCCGAGGATGCGATTGCGCAAACGCATGACTCGCGTACGGAACAGCTTCATAACTGGCGGCGATTTTTGACATGGCGGCGGAAGGGGGGGATTGGTCATTGGTCATTGGTCATTGGTCATTGGTCATTGGTCATTGGTCATTGGTCATTGGTCATTGGTCATTGGTCATTGGTCATTGGTCATTGGTCATTGGTCATTGGTCATTGCGCGCGGGGGGGAAGGTCTGGTTATTGGGGGGCGGTTAGGGGGTGGCCGTTTTGTTGATGGGTTAGCGATAAGAGAAATGGGACTGCTTTTTGCGCCCACTCTTGAGCTTTTGGATAATGCTGACTGTCGTCTCCGAAACAGGTTGCCAGCATGTCCGTGTTGATGATTCCTGGATTCAAAGGGATGGCGGCCATACCCCGTGGCAACTCTTCGGCCAACGCTTGCGTCAAACCTTCAATGGCCCACTTCGAACCGCAGTAAGGGGCGACTCCTGCGGAAGTCGACCTGCCCCAACCCGAACTCATGTTGACGATCACTCCCTTTTTTCGAGCCACCATTGCGGGCACAAAATGACGGATGACGTGATGCACTCCGCGCACGTTGACGTCAAACACTCGAGCCAACTCGTCGGGCGCCACCTTCCAGAGCGACGTCGGTTCGTGAATCACACCGGCATTGTTGATCAGCAAATCAGGCGGCCCGTGGTCGTTCAGTACTCGAGCGGCCCATTGGCCTACCGCTTCTTCATCGACTACGTCGACCACGTCGAACGTGTGGGGCGATCCTATCCGCTGTCGCAGAATCTCCACTTCCGCCGCATTCCTCGCACAGCCTGCGATCCGATGCCCCAAAGGCTGAAATCCCTCGACCAACGCTCGGCCGAGCCCGCGACTGACGCCGGTGATCACTATGGTGCGTGACATGAATGACTTGAGGTGATTCGTGATGATGAAATGCCGAGTCCCTACGGCAACTCGGCAGTCTAGCCTTGTCTGGGCTGCGATGCCAATCGGTCTAAGCTACAATTGAACCGACGGATTGGATGTCCGTCGTACTCATTTAGCTCGCAACTACCTAGCCCTAGTTCCTGATGATGCTCGAGTTCACTGAACCGTCGAGTCAGTCTGCGAAGCTTCGCGAACGGCGAGCGTGGCTCCGGTTGGCCACTCTCGGCGGCTTGACGACTTTGTCGAGCGGGCTGCCGCGAGCGTTGAGCGCTGAACCACCCGCGACTTCGACGCGGCCGGTGGGGTTCGGGCGAGCGAAGTCGGTGATCGTGGTCTTTGCCAGCGGCGGCCAAAGCCAACTCGACATGTGGGACCCCAAGCCTTCCGCGCCGCTCGACGTGCGTGGCGAGTTTCGCACGATACAGACGGCGATCGCGGGCGAGCGCGTATGCGAGCATTTGCCACGAGTCGCTCGGACGCTCGACCGCTGCTCGATCGTCCGGAGCATGTCGCATGAAGATCTCGATCACGGCTCAGCCGTCTATCTTGCACTCACCGGCCATTACCATCCTCGTCGCTCGTCCAATCCTCCACCCGCGAGCGCCGACTTCCCCACACTGGGCGCGTTGGTGCGTCGAGTGCGCTCGGGCAAGAAGTTCCTCAGCGATGCGTTGCACTTGAATGGTCCGGCCTTGGTGCCGACCACTGAATCGCCGGGCCAGAATGGCGGATTCCTTGGACGAGGTTTCGAACCTTGGGTGATAGGCGATGTCCGCGACGCTCGCGGCGCCATTCCGGGGCTCGCGCCGCGGATCGATTTGTCGGCGACTCGCATCGACGACCGCCTGTCCCTCAAACGCTCACTCGACCAAATCCACCGCGAACTCGATGGACTCGAAACTACCATCGACATGAATCGTTGGTACCAAGAAGCTCGTCAGTTGCTGGAAACCCCGGCCGCTCGCCGAGCTTTCGACTTGGAGTCGGAACGGCCCGAGCTTCGTGACCGCTACGGACGTCATCGAAGTGGGCAAGCACTCCTGCTCGCTCGCCGACTGGTCGAGGCAGGCGTACCCTACATCAATGTCATCTGGAACCACTCGAATCGCGGCCAGGACGATGCGCCGGACGACACCGACCAATATGGCTGGGACACACACAACGATATCTTTGTCGCGATGCGCGAGCGGTTGTTGCCGCGGTTCGATGAGAGTTTTTCCGCGTTGATCGAGGACCTCGACCAGCGCGGTCTGCTGAACGACACGTTGGTCATCTGCATGGGCGAGTTTGGACGTGCGCCGCGAGTGGCGCTGGAGCCGCGATTCGCGGGCGCCACTCCTGGCCGTAAACACTGGCCCAACGTCTATTCAATTGTGTTCGCGGGCGCGGGCGTGCGACGCGGCTCGATCGTGGGTGCTTCTGACCGATTGGGCGCCGAGCCGATCACTCAGCGCTACGGACCTTGGGATGTCGCCGCCACCCTCTTTCATTCGCTCGGCATCCCGCCCGATGCGTTCTACCGTGATCTCGCCGGTCGCGAACTACGGTTGACCGAAGGGCGAGTGATCGACCCCTTGTTCGGCGCTTGAAGCGAACTGATCGCCGAGTCATGACATGACGCTCGCGTGATCCACGATCAGTTAGTCCTGATCGCCGTATGCTTCACGCTCGAAGGGATTGTCGCGGTAAGCTCGGCGGCCTTGCAGCCAAACGACCAGCGAGGCCAGCAGGTACGCTGGCCCCATCAAGAATCCCCAGCGTTCGAACTGACGCACATGGACCCATTCGTGCTCACGCACTCGAGCCAGTCCCTCGGCCGTTTGTCCCAGGATCGTGTGGCCCAGCGTGATGGCGGTCGTCGCGGCGCCTAACGGCAGATGTCGTACGAACCAGCGAGTGAATCCGCCGTGAAACTCCAGCGTTCGCCCGATGCGTTGCACGCCGCCACCGGTGAAGACTCCGACGAAACCAATCAGCAAGCCCGCTAGGGAATAGGGGCTCGCCCAGAGGATTGCGAGCGTGATCAGTAGTCGGTGCATGATGTCTCGGGGGCGGTTTGTTTTGGTTGTTGAAGCGGAACTCGCAAGAGTTCCGACTCGTTGTCTGCGAGTTGTTTGTTTTGCTGGTGCGGCGTTGGTTGGTGGGTTGACGGTCGGAATTCTTGCGAATTCCGCTACGTTTCGGACAGGCGAGCCACGGCGACGAGCGCGGCGTAGAACTCTTGCGCTAGCGTGGGAGCTGGCGGCAGATTGGGGAGCGGCGGGCCGAGATGAGTGGTGCGCTGCGAGCGAGGATGGCGAACTGCGTCGGCCAACGCCTGCATGATCACTCGCCGGTCTTCGTGGTTCGTCCAGACGTTCTGACCGACCGATTGCAGGATTCGCCCGGCGGCATACGCGGCCACCGTATCGTCGGAATAAAGCCCATCGCGATTCTCGGGCGATCCAATCAAGGGTTGCAGAGCGCCTCGTGCGACGGTATGGAATTTCTCGGTGGCGTCCAACGCCGCTTCGATGACATCGGTCCGTTCGCGAAACGATTCCAAGAACACTCGAGCCACTCGCTCCGTCACCTCGCGCAGATTACCGAGCATCGACAACGCACAGGCCCGCACGATTCTCGACGCTCCAAACCTGGCGTCTTCACACAGTTGATTGCGAAACTGCTCGCGAATTTCGCGCGGCGACAAGGCGGAATAGAACACGGCGGGCGCGCGTTGAGCTAGTCCGGCCAACGTCTGTATCAGGGCGCAATAGAGCCAAGATTCTCGTCCAAGAATCGAGAATGTCGTCCCCTCGACTCCGGCCCGCTTCAGTCGTTCGCGCTGGTCGCCACACCATGTGAGCAACGCTTGGACCAATACGCCGTCATGCTCCAACGGTTCGACTTCGTAGGCGGCTGTTTGCAAGTACTTCTCGGCTCGTCCCGCGTACAGAATTCTGTTGCCAAGTCGCTTGAGCGCATCAACAAACGCATCGTGATCGCCGTTCCTTATCACCTCGCCAAATGAACGACTCTCGCTCTCGAGTTGAATTAACGCCTGCGGATACAACTGAGCGGCGTCAAGATCGGGATACTGTGCACGAGCAGTCGTCAGCGCTCGGACGATTGCCGCCACTTGCTCGTCATTCGACTGAATCGTGGGATAATACCGCAACGAATCGAAGTAGGCCGGATTGAGTGCGGGGAGCACTGGCCAATCGTGTTGGTAGCGGTCGCGAACGGCCAGCAATGCGAACGACTGCAGGATATGCTGCTGTGTGCGAGGACCGGCATTCGACAATCCACGACAAAGCTCCAACGCAACCTCGTGCGTCGTGTACTCAATGTCCGAGGCAATCGACAACGGCCAACCCTTTTCGACCGACTGTTCGGCATCGCGCAACCAATCTCTGAGCGGAAGCTTGTCGTCGTAGGCAATGAACTCATTAAGATTCAAGAGCCAGCCCGCGGTGCTGAAGTTGGCTCGCGCAACTTCCTTGATCAGTGAATACGCGAAACCTCGACCCATGCGAGTCAACGACAGGCGGGGTGGTGATTGGCTGGCGACCCCTAGACTCCAGTCCTGCACCGCAATCCACTCCGCTCGTTTGCGGATAAACGAGTCGGTCGCGTTCAGGCAACGAGCCAACTCGGCGAGTATCTCCGCTTGTGGACCGCGGGCTTCCCCAATCAACAAGGCAGCGCTGGTCGAACGTGTGATCGCTGGAGCAAGCGGCTCCCTGGCCTTGTTCGTCGATGGAGTAAAGAGCGGTTTTGAGTCGACGCGTGCCCAATTCTCGACGATGGGAAGTGCTTGGACATCCGGCTGACGCAGCAAGCGCCACAGCGGTTCCAGCAATACGGTCTCGCCGCGTTCCACAAGCAGGTCGAGTGCGAGAGCGGCAGCACCTGTTAGACGCACTCCCCACGACTCGTCACGCTCACACAGTATCTGAACCGTGGCGGGGTCGGCATGACGTGCGAGATCCTCCCAAGTGCGAGACTGCCAGTCGTTCTGGTCTACTTCAAGTTCACCCAACTTGGCCCAGGTGGCGAGCACCGATAAGGACATGCGAGCGAGTTCCTGGCCTTCCCCAAACTCGGCCCGCAGCGCGTTGAGTATTGCGGCGTGTCGCCGTTCGGCCCACGCTCGAGCCACCGGGTCGCGTAGGGAGTCGATGGCGAATTCGAGTTCGGCGTCAAGCTCTGAATAGACTCGGGCCAGCGGGCGCAATTGCCTCAATAGTTCCGCTCGTGCCTCCTCGTCACCGACATCTTGCGAAGCATTCAAAGCGCGTCGCAGAAGACCTGCTCGCTGTTTCTCAGCCGCCAAAAAGACGGCTCGCCCAATCGCTCGAGCTCTTTGATCCGCGTCCTTGATCCAAGGAATAACCTGCAACAGCCGTGACACCTTTTCGCGTCGGTGTTCGGTAGCGCACCGAATGGCGATCTGCTCGAACGCTTGCGCTTGCTCGAGAGGATCGACTACCATGATCGCTCGGCCAAACGCTTCGTCCAGCAACGAGTTTCGCTCGTCCCCCCAAGCATCCGCGAGCCGAATGAGTACTCGCGTGGCGGCAAAATCGTCGGGCTCCAATTTGGCAAGACGCCGCAGTTCCTCCCGCGTCGATTCGCCGCTATCGGTCGACTCGAGAGAGACATTGAAGCGTCGACGAATCTCCGCCGAATAAGGGTTAATCGCCTCGACGAGTAGCGCGGCGCGAAATTCGAGCTCCAGTGCGTGGCGTCCGCGAATGCGCTGCGAAACCGCGGCGAGCAGCAGCGAGCGCGACTTGGCATAGTCGTCAGGTATGGCGAGCAGCGAGTTGTAGGCGTAGATCCCGATATCGAATTCCGTCGCGGTTGTTTCAGTTTCTGGCACAGGATCGGTCCGAGGAGACAAATGCGGCGGCCCCCACGGCACGGGCAAACTCCATTTCCGACTCAGCGTTCGCAAGAACTGACGCGACTCGACCGCGAGTCGTTGCGGCGGCGTCATGCGCGACGATCGTAGGCTGTCGCGCGTCGGTTGCAGCTTTTCAACATTCCAGACCAGAGTTGACGAAGGGCTATCGAACAAGCAACTCTCGCCCACGCGACGTAAGAAAACACCCAAGGGCCCCGAGACATTGCTGTCGGCGATTTCAATCAAGTCTCCGGGCGAAGGGGCCGATCGATTGGCGTTGAAGTGTCGAGTATGCATGACGACCAGCATCTCGGCGAAGTCGAGTTGTTCGATGGCCGTGGCGCAATCGCCATTTGCCGGATCGGTCGCTAATTCGGCGGCCGTCTGCTTGTAAGCGCCAAAAAAGAAACGGCGGTAGCGAGGAGCGGCGGCGTTCAGGCGGCGGATCACGCGAGGCTCAAGACAGGCGGTCGCTCGAAACCAAGCGTCGCGCATCAACGCTCGCGCACGGCGCAGCCGACGATGCGCCGCGGCTCGATCGGAGGCGGAGAATTCGCGAGTCCATGCATCGGACCCTGGATCATCGCCGAGCATCAGCAGGGCGATCGCGTCGGCTCGTTTGGCGGGATCGGTTTCCGTCCGCAAGTGAACTCGCAGTTCGGCGGCCACACGCTCAAAATCCCAGCCATCTCGTAGTGCTTCCGCGATGCCTTCATCAAAGGCCGTGCGGCCGACAATCCAGTCGGGCTGGATCTCGGGCTGCATTCCCACACCCGTCTTCCAGCGACCTCCCCGAGTATCCAAATGGACTGCGATGGCGTAGACAGGATCTTTTTTGCCCCAGCGGCGATGGAGCCCGGTGGAATAACGTTGGCGCATGTCGTCGCCAAACCACAGATAAAATGCGAAGCGGTAGTAGGAATCGGCGTCGTCATGCGCTCGCCAATCTCCGATTCCGCCGTACATGCCGATCAGGACCGCCATCCAGCGTGGATCGTTGGGAAGCGAGGCGCCGGCGCGAGATCGCAATGCCAGCGCATCGCGCACGGGATGAGGTGCGCTGGCGGCCAACGGCGCCCGTCTTGGTTCCCCATAAGTTGGACTTCCCTTGTACGATGTTTGATGACCAGGGTGGCCGCTCGCAGCCACCTGCAATGCTCGATGGATTGGCGAGTCGCGATCCAAGTCATCCAGCGATCGAGCATCCCACAATGCGTCGACGAGACTGGCGGTGAACCATTCCAATTCCAGTAGAATGGACGCGATCGAACATGCCATGGCATCAGGGGTTTCGTTCCAAGCATCCGACGAACCAATGTGGTTCGTGGCTGTGACGGCTAACGCCTTTCGCAAAATCCTGGCTCGCAGCAAGTCCTGGATCGTCTCCTCGACCAACTGTTCGCACGCGGTGCGGAGTCGCGCGATCGAGTCCTCGACCAACTTCTTCAGCCAAGGGGTCGCCTGTTGTTGAGCGTACGCAGTGACCAACCGCTCCACGATTTTGGCGACCGAATCGCGCGAATACGATACCAGGTCATCGAACGCAGCGATTACCATCAGCGCAGAGCGGGGAAGCAAGTCGCCAAAATGGTCATCCAACTCGAGCAGCCGCGTAATTACTTTCGAAAGATCTCCTTGCCGCTCGACGCTGATTACCCCCAGCGCCATCAAGATCGGTTCGCGATAGCGAGTGTCGTCTAAATGGGAGTGAATGGTGTCGGCGATGGCGGCGACGTCGCCGCGAGCGAGTCGTCGTCCGACCAAATACTCTTGAATCGAGTGCACCGTGAAGCCAAACATCGCGGGCCCACGTGGCGCCAGCACGCCGATGTCATTGCTTAAGACCCGCATCAGTTCATCAATGTGTCGCCGCGAGAGATAAGGACTGGCAACGTTCGAGCCCTCTGAAGAGCGACCGGCGAGCGTTTCCGGGGTTGGGCGGGGAGGCGATGCGAGAAGATCCTTCAGCTCTTGTTCGCGGATCATCCCCGTCGGTGAATTCTGGTGAATCCACTGAGCGACATCTTCTAACATGCGCAGCAAGGGGGCGTCGTCGAACGCTTCTAGTTCCGTGGCGTCGCGCCCATGCTCGGCATCGACCCGCTGATGCCAGATCTCGAAGAACTTGCTGACTGCCAGGCGATAGTTTTCAACCCGTGTTTCCGCCAGTTTTCCTTGATCGTGAAATACGGCGGTCAATACGCCGACCTGGAGAGGGTTTGTGATGAAGCGAGCGAGCCGTCTTCGTGGGTCTTCCAACTCGTGCAGTAAGCGATCGGACTTCTCGGATGCCGCCTCAACCGTATCCGACATCGCTCGCATCCAATTGCTGACGAAACGCTTGACCGCATCGGTCGACATGCCCTCCACGACCACCGTGTGCAGATTGCCTTCGAGTGGGCAGAGGTTGTAGCCCGCGATTCGACTGGTGACGACCAATCGATTACCCGAGTTGCGTGCGAACGTGGAATGGGCGTTGGAAAGCAATGTCGAGAGGGGGCGTCCATCGACCGAGCGTCGCGGAGGAGAGACATGCTCGCGCAGAAAGTCACTCACCGCGTTCCGCACTCGCTCGCGAGTTTCGCTAGAGGTGACTTCATCCAGCCCGTCGATGATCACCAAGGCGACTTTGCGTTCAATGACTCGACGGACGAATGCTTGACGCGCTTCGTCGGGAATGGGCTGCCCGAACTGCTCGCCTGCGCCATACGAAGGACGCGAGCCGTCTCGCCAACGTTGAGCTCCCAGGTATTGCATCAGCGTAAGCGATTGGTCTCGACATCGTTCCATCGCATCCGCGAATTCGGTCGCTACGACCAGCAAGGGAAGACGCCACGGACCGAGGTTAAACACCTGATCGCTATCGGCGCATTTCGGGTCGAGTGCGGTAAGGGGAACTTCAACGCGTTGACGCCTGTTCTTCCAGGCACGAGCCATGGTGAGCGCCAACCAGCGAGCGAGTGTTGTTTTTCCGCTCCCCGGATCGCCGAGGATGACCAGGCAAGAGTGGTTGTGATACACCTGTCCCAGCGTCAGCGACCGATTGGCTTCGCGCGGCGTCAGCAACAGGTCGATGCCATACTCCTCGGGAATTCCCCAGCCGCCTTGACGAACATAGGCCTGCGTGGCTTGATCCAACGCAGTGCCTGAAGAGGCAAGCAACTCGATCGCCCCCTCAGTGGCTTGCTCTAATAAGACGCGGTAAGTCGCCTGTCGTTCGTGATCGCTGCGCGAGTCGACCTTGAGCGCCGTGTAGACCTGGTCCAGCGGCGCCGCTCGCATGTGGCTGAAGGGGAGTTTCAGTTGAGCGTGGCAGCGCTCGAGCCAGTCCATCTCGCGTTCGACCAACGTCTGATCGCACTCGTCGACCGGATCGATTTCTTGGAGTTTATGCAGCAGATCGCCCAAATCGTCGGCGGGGACCAATTCGATCTCGGGCGGAATGGCAACCTGATGCTCAAGGAGCTCTTCGTACTGCGCTCGCTGGAGAACGATGCGCTGTAGTCCTGCCTTGCCTGCGGCGCGAATCTTGGCAGGTAGAGACTCTCTATGCACTGGCTGTAAGGGGATACTCTCCATGCGAGCAGGTATTTCACTTGTCGATGATTCCGGCAGTTCCGTGCCCAGCGAGATGCTGGCGGTGCTAAGGGGATTGAGGGGCAAACCGACCGCCGCAGCATAGAGTCCGCAGAAAAACAGGCCGCCCGCTGATCCTCCGCTCAAGCAAACGACGTATTCCGGGCCTCTGGGAGTAAGGTCTGGGGCGATGCGGAGTGCCGGCAGTCGTTCGAAGGAGCCGCGTTCGAGTGCCAATCGTTTGATTTCGGGATCAGCCATTCTCCACGCGAGTGACAGGCTCCGGACTATCGACACGTGGATCGCGACCAAGCCCAAGGCGATGGGATCGAGGTAAGGCCCGTAGCAAATGTCGATCGCGGAATCGATACGCAACTCGCGCACGAAACCCTGTGGCTCAATCCTCGGCGAAGGTGAAGGAGTCGCGAATAAGGTCGAGAGGACGACGGGAGGAACGGAGGCTTGCGAGGAACCATTGGCTTGTTCGGTTTCGCCCAGCACATAGCTCAAAGCGCGACGAAACATCAACAGCACATGGGCGCGACAGGCCTTCCGGCGGAGTGCCGCCGTCGCTCGCGCGCTGGTCGGTCCTTCTGTCGAGAACGCCTGAGCGCTCATCGCCACCCCCGACTCGATCATCGGGCTCTCCAATGGCACAGCGGACGCGTACGCTTCGAGGGCGAGATTGCTCCAACGCTCGAACTCGGTGGGAAGCACGCCCGTTTGCCAGCCCTGCAGCTCATGAGCCGCTCGTAGAACAGTCAGCATGCCGCGAGCCTGCCAAGCTGTGCGGTCGAGCAGTGCGTCGTCGCCGGCGGCCGACGAGTCGCTGACTCCGAGATGCACTGCCTTAATCAGGTCGCTCAAAGCCGCGATGGGCGAGGCGGTCGACGAAGCTGCCTGAGAGTGGCTCCCCTGCTCCGCCGTTGTCTTCCCATTCTGCAAGAGTGCGTCGATCGATTGGAGCAGTGGTTCATCGAGTCGCCCGTGTTGTTGGCGCGCATGCCGCCAGAGCGTGGCTTGTGGGCCTAGCCAATGCTCGCGAAACCCGGGGCGATCCGCGGTCTGCAGGGCCGCCAGCGCGGGATGATCGGGTTGAGTATCCATGGATGAAGACACGGTCATGTGGTTCACGAATTGAAGGGTGAAAGGCGTGTCTTGAACGTGACGACTTGTCGACTATCCCAAACCTCGTTCCTCGGGGAAGAGTTTTTCTAGCCGTTTCTTGAGACTCGCGATCCGCGCGTAGATGGTGCCGAGCGGCGTTGAGTAGTGCTGCGCCAACTCGTCCAGAGTCAACCCGTCGACGAATCTCAGCATCAACAACTCGCGTTCGTGGTCGGTCAGGTGTGAGAGCACGATCGCGACGAGCTCACGGTCTTCCAGACTCGCGGCGCCTGAAGGATGGGCGTCGGTGGCGAGTCGGTCGACCAATCGCTCACCGCCCTCATCGCTTGCTTGGGGCGACGACAAGTCAGTGCTGGATCGGACCGGATTGCGGTTATCTCGTTCACGCACGCGCAGGCAGTAGTTGATCGCAATCGTAATGAAGTACCCTGGCTGTAGATCGACTTCTTTGCCACGAAACGAGTCGATCCGTTTATAGACGCTGAACACGGTTTCTTGCACACATTCCTCTGCCGACTCGTGGCTCAAGCCTGTCTTTCGAGCGACCTGCATCAAGCGGTCGTGAAGAACCGCCTGGAGTTCTTGCCAAGCACTATTGTCGCGGGCAATTAGACGTTCCACGAACTCGACCGTAAACCGTCCGATGGAATAGCTTGCGTTGCTCATGATCGCACCTCCTGGTTCGCGACCACTCGCAATGCCCAATCGTTGTGCGGGTCGGAGGCGGCGGCCCACTGGTCGGCGCGCGGTGCGGGGCACGACCAACCGCCATCGGCGTCGGCCGTGAAGGGGATCGCCGCGAATTTCTTTTCCGACAAGACGATCTCGGTTTGCTCGGGATCGCGAGTGCGCACCATGGCGACTCGGACCGACACCGAATCGCCCAGCGAGTGCGGGGCGACGTCAAACACGTTGGTTCGCAGGAAGCCGTCCGCGGACGGTCGACCCGTCATGCGGACGTAGCGGACCGAGTTAAGGAGCGGATTATCGCGCGATTCCAGTCGCACCTCGGCCCAGACCGGGGTGGAGTCGTGGGCGGGGGCACGGACGGCGATCTCCAAGCAATCCTCGGGATCGCTGGTGTCGTAAGTCCAGCGAGCGTAGTCGGATTCGCCCGAGAAGCAAGTAGTGGCGAAGGGGGAGGCAGCGTCCGGCGAGGTGGGACGATCGTCGGCCGCCAGCGGAATCTCCAGTAGTTCCGCCGCGGGCCGTTCCGTCGCCGTTTTTCGTTCGACCTTGGGGTACTCGATCACTCCCTGAGCGGCTTCGTTAATCAGGGTGTGCAATTCAGGGCCAATCAGGATGGCGACGGGGGTGTAGGCCAACGGGGCTTGGGGGACGAACCGCAGTCGGCCGTTCGCCGTGGGTTCGAGCGTGAAGGGAACCGCAGGCGGTTCCACGGTGGCGAGCACCTTGCCAGCGATGGGGAGTGAATCTCGCAACTCGTTGGCATCGTTGCCTTTGAGCGTGACGGCGAGCGGCAGTAGGCTGGACTGGGACAACATCGCTCCCCTGCGTCTCAGCAGGTCGCGGAACGCGTCGTCGGAAGAAATGGACATCGGCGAGAGACTCCGTTTTGAGGAAGTGATCACTCAGTACATAGGGAGGTAAGTGGGCAGACGCGGAGAGTTTTGTACCTCGCAGAAAAAAATCCTTGACGGAGATCTTCGAGTCAGGATCCGGCTACCGAGGCGATTCAAATTTGCCGTCCCGGCGCGACTTATTCCAGCAGAGGTCGGCAATTTGCGCTGTGCATAGGCAAGGGCGAGACTTAGGGCTAGGGAGCGTTCCTGGAATGACTACGGTGGTGGAGCGGGTGCAGTTTTTCAGGCCTGGCTTGCGGCTAGAGATTGGCGAGTCGCAGGGGAGGTGTTGGTTGACGTTTGTGGTCGAACGAGCTGTCGATCCGAGCGTCGCGGAGGTGCGGTTTCAGATCAGTTATCAGCCGCGTGACCGTCGCGGACTCCCCACAGGGCCGCCGCGGGTGGTGTACGAAGATGTCTGGCCGCTCGCCCCGACCGACCGCGGCCCGCACCCCAGCGTCGAAGGCTGGCTCCCCGAGGGGCTGCCGCTGAGTTTCATCCGTGAATGCCACGTGCGGGCCTAAAGTAGCCCTTTGCGCGAATGTTGCCTTTTGCTCCGCAAAAGAAGCTGGAAACTCGACCCCGCGAGCGCCGTCCGCCGCAGGAACCGGCTCGCAAGTAGCACCTCGTCAGAAGCCGCCCCAAGCCACATACCCAAACACCTGCGAGTCGCTCGGCAACGTCAGCGCGAGACTACTTCTTGAACACGTATTTTCCGAGCAACAGGCACACCACACCAGCGATCCCCGTGGCCCAGATGGGGATCAGGACCAAGTACATCGCCGGTGGGATTCCGCCGCCTCGCATTTCAGGGAAGAACACATTTACTATGAAACGGCCGGCGATTAAACAGGTAAAGCAGGCGCTAAGCAGTCCACTCCCCGTCTTCGACCAATCGATACTGAAGCGGCGTCTTTTTGTCGGCGCTGTGAGAAAGGAAGGTGTGTGGGGCGGCGGTTGAACTGGCGAGTATGCAGAGAACGGACCAGCCGCGAAGGGGGGTTGGTCGATTTGTCGCGAGTCAGTCCATTCGATGGCCGTGCCACACCTTGGACAGAACTGAACAGTTCCCGCAAGATGTGGACTTGCCGAGAAAGAATGCAAGCATCCCAAGCAACTGACGGTGATGGCATTCATTCTCTGTTGCAATTCACTGGACGGTGGTATCAAGAAAACACCACCGCAAGACGGACATATTACTCGCTTGCCCGCCAGTGCTTCATGCGCATTGAACGATTTTCCGCAGGAACAAGAGGCTATGGGCATGGATAGCTCACTTCATGAAGCGGACGCTGCAAATCACACAAGTGATTGCCCCCCCCGCGCGGTTGGGCGGCGGACGCTAATGTAACTCCTTCTCCGCGTCGTTGCCAGTTTTGCTAGGCCGAGGAGCTGGTAGAATCATCGGCATGAGAGTATTGCCCCTCAAGCCGGAGGCTTGATAGCCATTAGCCGGTGGTTGAGCGCAGCGACACCACCGGTTCACTTCACCCGCACGACGTCAACACAGCGCGTGTAGTTCTGGAAGGCACGTCAAAACGAGCGTCGCAAGAAAACGGCTTTCCTGTCCTGTCCGTTAGTTCATCCACCACGTCTAACTGCTGCTGAGTTTTGATTGATTCCCGAGGGGAGGTATTGCTGGCCGCGATGCCTCCATCCGGTGGTGTCGCTGCGCTCAACCACCGGCTGATGGCCGAGAACCCTCCGGGTTCGTTATACCCGGATGCAAAATCTATTCGCCTCGGCGGCTTCTCAAGGACAAGGCCGTTCACTGCGATGCGAACTCGCGAGCAACTTGGTTTGCGGCGCTGCGATTGCGACAGTGTTTGCTGGTTCTGTCATCAATCCCAATCCGTCAGCGTCAATCTTCGTCTTCGATCCAGAACACACCTACTCGATGCTCATGAAGCACCAGTATGCCCGCATCGAAAGTCGACTCGGTGGCCGGCGTCCAAATGCCAATTCGTCCGTCGCTGGTCGGATTGTCATCAGGCCAATCGCCGTTCGTAAAGTATCTCGCCCCCTCCGAGAACTGCCGCACAAACTCGCTCGATATCTCGGCCGCGTCCTGCGCCGTATCGGCCGCGGCATGGTAGGCCAGATCCCGTTCGAGTATCGATCGGAGAATCGTCGCGGCTCTTGGCGAGTCAACCTCGCGCCACGCGTTTCCCAGGGTGCGCAGGCCGAATAGACAGGCGACGTCGTCAGCGGTCCGACAACGGCCGCAAGCGTAGATCGCGCCCAGTCTAACCCCGGCTCTTGCCAGCAGATGTTGTAACTTCGCCATCAGTTTAGATCGTGCACCGTATGTCAGCGAACGCCATCGATTATGTCTCTGCCTTGGGCGTGAACTGCCTATAGCCAGCATTGTACTTGGCGCGATTGGTCTTGAACGGCCCTGGTTGAAGACTCGACGTGTCCAGCACCAGGGCCAGTCGAGCTATGACGGATTCGGCGGTGTCGGCGCCGGAAAAATGGACCTGAACGCCAGTGAAGGGCGCCTCTGCCTGAACACGGAATTCCTCACCTTCCTCGCTCGCCCCCTCTACCGAAACCTGAAAGCACAACCCGTCTCGACGGCCAATCGATACCTTGGCTTCGCGAATCAGTTTGTGGTCCCAGACATAGGTCATTCCGTAACGATCGCCGGTTTCCGGTCGGAGGGGCGTGTGCCATTCGGCCGATTGCCCAGCGAGCTCAGGCCAGCTCTTCGGCGTTATGGGAAGGTCGTTAATGTCAATGGATGGCGCGATGAGGTCGCCATTTACTTCGCGTTCATCAGCTTCAAGTTCCAGCGACCACGACAGCGCCTTACCAGCTCCCTTGTTGCACTGATCGCACCACACTGGGTCAGCGAGAGAGGCCGAGAGTCTGGCATGGGCCACAGGAAATTCGTGGCCATTAAACTTGAAGACGTTGGCTGACAATGAAATCTCCTTGAACAATTAGGGCGTTATCGCTCGTCGTGCGGCGCTGGAACGTGAAGCCGGTTAAACTCACCCGCCGAGGCGACTCGCTGCCATGCGCCTCGGCGGTCATTCTGTCGGTTGAGGAATGTATCGCGTAAATCTCGATTCCGTGACGAAGGTCCGCGAAGCCAAGTATAGACGCGCCTCGACAAACAGGACGTCTCGCTGGCGAGGCGGCGCTCGCGGGGCGACGGGTTCGCTCCTTTGGCGGAGCCGAAGGCGACAGTCCTGCCGGTTGTCGGTCGCGCCGTACTCTGCTAACACTGGCGAATTGAAACCGTGATCCAGAACAGGGAGTCGATTATCATGGATAGGCGCCATTCTAGCTGGAACCATCTCACTCGGCGCGCCGCCAGTTGGCTGAGCTTTTTCGTCTGCGTAACGTTCACTCTGTCGTCGTTGCACGCCGTCGACCCAGCGGCTAAAGCCGCGCCGAAGTTTCGTAATCGGTTGGCGAAAGAGACCAGTCCATACTTGCTGTTGCACGCCCACAATCCGGTCGATTGGTATCCGTGGGGCGAAGAGGCGTTGGCGAAGGCCAAACGCGAGGGAAAACCGATCTTGCTGTCGATCGGCTACTCGAGTTGCCATTGGTGCCATGTGATGGAACGCGAGTCGTTTCTGGATGAAGAAATCGCCGGGGTGCTGAATAAGCACTTCGTCTGCATCAAGGTCGATCGCGAAGAGCGGCCCGATGTCGACTCGGTCTACATGACGGCTCTGCACGTCTTCAATCGCTTGACCGGGAATGGGCGAGGCGGTGGGTGGCCGCTCACCATGTTTTTGACTCCCGACGCCGAGCCGTTTTTTGGCGGGACTTACTTTCCGGCTCGCGATGGCGATCGAGGCGCCCGCATGGGCTTCCTCACACTCACTCAGCGGATCGCCGACCTCTGGGAGAAGAACGCGGAAAAGCTGTGGGCGGACGGGAAGACGCTGGCGAGTTACGTGAAGCAGGAACTGGAGCAGCCGCGAGCCGCGGTGAAGCCGATCGAGTTTGGACCGCAGTTGTTGGACGAAGTGTCGGCGTCGTTACGCGAGCAATACGACGAGACGTATGGCGGGTTTGGTTTTCGGGAAGAAGCGCCGGACCGGCCGAAATTCCCCGAGCCCTCGAATCTGTTGTTTCTGGCCGCGCGTGCTCGACATTTGAAAGCCGCCAAGGCCGACCCTGCCCCTGCGCTCGCTCCCCTGACTCACACGTTGGACCAAATGGCGCGGGGCGGCATTCGTGATCATCTGGGAGGTGGTTTTCATCGGTACAGCGTCGATCGTTTCTGGCGGATTCCGCACTTCGAGAAGATGCTGTACGACAACGCTCAACTGATCACCGCGTACGCGGAAGGGTACGAGCTGACGGGGCGGGAGGATTTTCGTCGAGTGGTACGCGAGATTATCGAGTTTTCTCAGCGGGAATTGCTCGATCCCCAGGGTGGCTTCTACGCCGCGCTCGACGCCGAATCCGAGGGGGAAGAAGGGCGGTTTTATCGCTGGGAACTCGAGTCGGCGCGGAAGTTGTTGGCGGACGACGAGTGGCAGCGGTTCGCGGCAGCGTACGGGTTCGCGGGCGAGCCCAACTTTGAGGAAAAGTACTTTGTGCCTCAGTTCGGCGAATCGGCGCTGAAGTTAGCCGAGGCGCGTGGGGAGACGTTCGCGGCGTTTGACGATGGATTGCGGCCGGTGCGGGCGAAGCTCTTGGCCGAGCGGGAACGTCGCAAGCGACCCTTGACCGATACGAAGGTGTTGGCGAGTTGGAATGGGTTGATGGTCCGCGGCTTGGCGGACGCGGGCCGCATCCTGGGCGACTCGAAGGATATCGCGGCGGCGGCCAAAACGGCCGACTTCGTATTAGGGAAGATGCGGTTGCCCGACGGCCGGTTGGCTCGTACCTGGAGCCAAGGGGAGGCTCGGTTGGCGGCTTACTTGGATGACTATGCGTTTGTCGTCGACGGTCTGATTGCCCTGCATCGAGCGACCGGGGACGCTCGCTGGCTGGACGAGGCGGACAAGTTGCAGCAAGAGCAGGATCGTCTGTTCGCGGACGAGAAGCGTGGGGGCTACTTCTTTACGGCTCACGACCATGAATCGCTGTTGGCGCGAGCGAAAGAGGTGACCGACGGCGCCGAGCCGGCGGGCAATTCGGTGGCCGCTTGCAATCTGGTGTACTTGGCAAAAGCCAAGCAAAAGCCCGAGTATGCCGCACGCGCGAAGAAGTGCGTCGAGTCGGCGGCGCTCCTGTGGTCGGTAGCCCCCGGCAGCATGCCGCGGCTGGCCCTGGCGATTGCTCCCTGATCGCGACGTTTGTTCGTGCGCAGGCTGTTCCGCTCGCGAAGCGAGCGGGCTACGTAGCCCGCTCGCTTCGCGAGACGATCAGCCGCGTTGCGTGCGCCCGGCTTGAGCGGTGATTTCGACGTTTGTTCGTACGCAGGCTATTCCGCTCGCGAAGCGAGCGGGCTACGTAGCCGTCTCGCTTCGCGAGATGATCAGCCGCGTTGCGTGCGCCCGGCTTGTGCGGTGATTTCGACGCTTGTTCGTGCGCAGGCTGTTCCGCTCGCGAAGCGAGCGGGCTACAACGACGCAATATCCGCTCGCGCCAAAGTGCCGCGATACAAGGCTGTCGCCACCAAGGCCACGTTGCAGCCGTGGCGTTGTAAATCCCAAAGATCATCGACTCCTCGCACGCCGCCTCCCGCGAGTAGCTCGACGTCAGGCGCCAATTCTCGAAACCGCGACAACCACCGCGAAGTCCCCACGCCGCTCGCAACACCCACTCGCCGTAAATCAAGCGTTAACACGCGACGAAATCCTGCATCAATGACGCACGAGAAAAGCTGTTCGGCGGAAAGCGATTGCAGTTCCTCGGCCCCACAGATCGGGCGGCTATCGCGAAAGTCGAGACTAAAGACAGGCCGTGAATTGGCCAGTCGCTGGCCCAGTCCTTGCATCGCCGCATGACTCTCAATCGACTCCAATCCCACAATCCAATCGAGCCGCCCTGTTCGAGCCGCGCGACAGTCGGACAGTGCGGCGAGTGAATCGACGGACCGAATGCCTGGGTCAACGATCAGGTGGAAACCTGCCTCGGACAACTGATCGTATACTCGCAGCGCGGGAACGCCCTGCTGGATGGCCGTGAGATCAGCCAAGTAGAGTTCGCTTAGGCCAAAGTGCTCGTGATACCACTGCGCGACGGCCAAGGGAGTCGGGACATCAAGACCATGGAGCCGCAGTGGTGCATAGCGAGCACGATCGCCCGCGACCGCGTGGACGGCCAGAGAGTCTAACAGGTCGATTACTGGCACAACTCGCATGCGTTCCCAGCGTGCGGGCGGCGTACCGAGAAATTTTCCGCGAGCGACAAGTTGGTCGCGGAGGTATCCACCATCTACCATTTATTGACGCTTGCCGACTACAGCGGGAAGTCGTCCTCGGACGCTTGCTTCGCGTAGATTGGCATGTGCCGGTAGTACACTTCGAGAATCATGGTCGCCATGGAGGTGCAGTAGAGTCGGCCGCCCGTTTCGGCGCCGTGATCGCCACCCTTCATGAACCAGCTTCCCTTCTCGTGCCCGTTCTTGCCCTGGCTTTCGACCAGCCAGTCACGCATTTCCTTGTTCCACTTCGTCCACTCTTCGCCTTCGTTGTGGCGCATCACTTGAGTGGCGTAGTAGTTGTAATACATGTTGCTCTTCGACGGCCCCGTCGCGGCCAGATACTGAACACCGCGTTGCAAGGCGGCGTTGTCCTTTTTCCAGCCCAAGTACATGCGGCTCAACAGGCCAATCGCCGTAGTCGCTTGTCCCACGCCGGGCGAGGTGTAGCCGTACTTCGAGCCGCTGTCGGCTTGAACGGAGTCCAAGAACTTTACCGCACCAGCCACCGTGGGCGGCGGCACGTTCAAATAGGCCATGTGACCGCTCTTCAGCGCCATCAACTGCCAGCCTACGGCCGACGTGTCGCCCGGCTGACGCGGCGAATATCGCCAGCCGCCGCCGACGGGATCTTGAGCGTAGACGATGAAGTTGATTGCGGCCTGGGCTGGGGCCATCAGGTCGCGGTCCTTCGTCATCGAGTAGGCTTCGCACAGCACGATGCCGCAGATGCCATGCGAATACATGTTGCCGCCATCGCTGAGGTCGCCGCCGCCATTCTTGGGCTTCATGCTCTGCACCAGGAAGTACAGACCACGCTTCACCACTTCCTTATAGGGACCTTCGCGATGCGTCTGGCCGGAGCCAAGGAACGGCAGCAACGCCATACCGGTCGCACCGTTACGGCCCGTGGTCAGCTTACCTGCCTCCGAGCAACGTCCTTGACAGGGGCCGAGACGATGATCAAAGCTCCAGCCACCATCGGGCATCTGGTGTTCGGCGAACCATCGCAGGGCGTTCGCCACCGCCGCTTCGCTCGCTTCACTGGCGCCACCGCTGCGAGCCAAGGCTGCCTTCGCGGCGCCGCCACGGCCATCGGTGCCCGTTCCACTGAATGATCCGACGGTTTTGGTCAACGAATTAACCGGCGCCTTCGAATCGCTGAAGTCGACAAGTTCGACCGAGACGGCCGCCGCTTCCACATCGGTCGCGGACGAGATATCAGTCGCTTCCACCGGAATCTCGACGGCGGTTTCCGACACCGCATCCGACGCGACCGACGTATTGAGTACATCGACGGGCTGCGGAATCACATCGTCGACAAATTCTTCAATTTCTTCAGCCGGACCAAAGCTGGTCGCGACGATTTCGGTGTTCGTTTTCTTCACCTCGCTGATCTGCATCAGCGCCATGACCACGAGCAGAACTCCATGGACAACGGCGCTGACCATCCAGCTGGGCGCCGCATTGTACATCACGAAGTCCCAGCGGTGGGCGTCTTCGACGACCTCTTCTCCCTCGTTCTCTTCCGCAGTCGCGACGGCAGCCTTGGCAGCGGCGGCTTTTGCGGCGGCCGCTTGCTGGGCAGCAGCCTGCTGAGCAGCCATCTGCTGAGGCGTGAGAGTCGCGGGCGGCAGGGCGGTTGCCGGTCGAGCGGCAACTGGAGCCGCAACAGGAACAGCGGCGGCAGCAGGAACAGCGGCAGCCGGCTTCGCAGGAGCAGCTTGATTCTTCGAGACGGAACTGGGGGTACCCGAAGGGACCGTGGTCGACATGGTTTAGTGACTCCCTGCTGCGACGACGGAGAAAAGACGACGACTGGGATGACGTGGGGATTTCCTGCAAATGTACCAAGGTTCGAGGGCGTAGACTAGCGAATTTGTGAAGAAACGTAAGATTTTACGCCGACACTCTCGCCACGTGCGGGGTTTATGTTACAATCCTCGACCCGGTTCGCCCGATCGTTCAAGCGAGACATTGCGTTCTCCCGTGGACCCTCGGTGAACGGATTCTTGGTGAACGGACTCATGCGGCCAGTCTGCGAGCAGTAGCGATTGCTGCTCTTTGGGGCTGGACCATAGGGGACGTTTTAGGGCACGGATGTCTGTCGGAATAAACGTTCCGACCTTCCTTGTAAGGATATATCGGTAAGGGTGAAGGATAGTTCGACATGGCAAAGAGCAAGAAAAAGGCAGAAGTCGTGTTCCTCGTGTGCGAGGAAACCGGGGATCTCAACTACACCCTCAAGCGCAAGCCGGGCGGTGAGAAGCTGAAGCTGATGAAGTACAGCCCCCGCCTGCGGAAGCGCACATTGCACGTCGAGAAGAAGAAGTAGGCGAATCTCCCTGCCAGTCGGTACAGGACTACTCGAAGGTGCTGTGCCTTTTGGCGAGTTCTCCGCAATTTGAACAGTTCTCCGTCGGCATTTTGCCAGCCAGTGGAGACTCGATCAGTTACGCGCTTCAGTGCGAGTGATCACCCGGCGCCGTGAGTGACTGCGCCGGCGTTTGGCCAGCAAGGAGGTCGCATGGCGAAGCGATGGCGTATCAAGCCGCACGACGCCGCACGCGTCGCCGCGTTGGAACGAGCGGCCGGGCTTCCCCCTGTCGTCGCGCAACTCCTTGTCTCGAGAGGAGTTGCTGAGGCTGATTTGGCCAAGCAGTTCCTCGATGTACGACTCAGCGGTCTACGCGATCCCGAGCTTCTTCATGGCGCCGCTGAGGCGGCGGATCGCATCACGGCGGCGATTGCCGCCAAGCGTCGCATTATCGTTTACGGCGATTACGACGCCGACGGCATGACGGCGACCGCCATCCTGTACCGTTGTCTGCAGTTGCTGGGCGCCGACGTTGGCTACTACGTGCCTAACCGGCTGGACGAAGGCTACGGGCTGAATCACGAAGCCCTCCGCACGCTGGCTCGCCGCGGCGCGTCGCTTGTCATCACGGTCGACTGCGGGATCGGCAGCGTCGCCGAAGCTGAAACGGCCCGCGAAGCTGGCCTCGAATTAATCGTGACGGACCATCACGATTTCGGATCGCAACTCCCCGCGGCAGCAGCCATTCTGCACCCGCGACACCCGGGGGGCCCCTACCCGTTCGCGGGGCTGTGCGGCGCCGGCGTCGCCTTCAAGTTGGCCTGGGCCATTTGCCAGCGGGCGAGCCAATCGAAGAAGGTCAGCGAGCCGATGCGGAATTACCTGCTAACGGCGGTCGGGCTCGCCTCGATCGGCACGGTCGCGGACGTCGTTCCATTGATTGACGAAAACCGCATCCTCGTCCGGCACGGTCTTGTGAGCCTGAAAGAACGTCCGACTGCCGGGCTCGCCGCGCTCCTCAAAGTCACCAAACTCGACGCCAAACCGGAACTCTCTAGCGAAGATCTGGCCTTCACCATCGCTCCGCGCATCAACGCCGCCGGGCGACTCGGCCAAGCTCAGCTGGGGGTCGAGTTGATGACGACCGACAACGCCGAGCGGGCGACGGCGTTGGCCGAGTATCTCCACGAGCTGAACAACAGCCGCGATAGCTTGGAACGCAGCATCTTGCTGGCCGCGAACAACCAGATCAAGGAAGACTTCGACCCGGTGAACGATCCAGCGCTGGTGCTGGCTGGTCGAGGTTGGCATGCGGGCGTTATCGGGATCGTCGCCGGCCGCTTGGCCGAAAAGCATCACCGTCCCGTGGTCGTGATCAGTCTTGACCAACTGGGGGCAAAGCCCGGCATCGGTTCTGCGCGCAGCGCCGGAGGGCTTGACCTGCACGCGGCACTGGCCAATTGCTCCGATCATTTAGTGTCTCACGGAGGGCATGCGGCGGCCGCGGGTCTCAAGGTGGAAGAAGACAAGGTCGACGCGTTTCGAGCGGCTTTCTGCGAGTATGCGGCCGCGAATGTGGGCGCCGAGCAGCGCGTGGCGGAAATCACGATTGACGCCGAGGCAACCTTCAGTCAACTGACCCTCGATATCGTCCGCCAAATCGGCCAACTCGAGCCGTTCGGTGCTGGCAACCCTCGCCCCTTGCTCGCTTCTGGCGGCGTGCAGCTGGTCGAACCGCCTCGCCGTATCGGCAATGGAGAACGCCATCTATCTTTGCGACTCAAGCAACACGGCGTGAATGTGCGAGCCGTCGCGTTTGGTCAGGGAGAGTGGTGCGACGAGATCGCTCAGTGCCCAACCGCGATCGACGTCGCCTACCGCCCGGTGATCAACGAGTTTCGCGGTCAGAAAAACGTGGAAATCCACGTCGTCGATTGGCGTCCCGCCAAGGGCTAAAGCTCGGCTGTACGACGGACTTCCAGTCCGTCGGTATTTCCGTACGACGGACTTCTAGTCCGTCGATCCTAAGCCGCCTGTCCCGAACACCTCGTCGGCGGTGAAAACGCAGGGCGTGACGAGGTACGACGTGCAACGCCTCGACGGACTAGCAGTCCGTCTTACAGGGGCGCCAGCAGGGCGAAAAGCTACACCAAGGCCAACGTCAGGATCTGCGCCACGGTGATTCGCAACAGCATGGCGGCTGGATAAACGGTTGCGTAGCCTAGGGAAGGCGAGTCGGATTTGCAGACACTGTTGGCGAAAGCGAGCGCGGGGGGATCGGTGAGGCTCCCGGCGAGCACCCCGGCCAAGGTGGCGTAGTTCATCCGCCATCGCCAGCGAGCCAGTCCGCCCAGGATGAGCAGGGGAATCATCGTGATGCACGCCGCTGCCACAACCCAAATCGCCCCATTAGGGGTGAGCACCGTATCGAAGAATTTTCCTCCGGCTTGTAGTCCCACGCAGGCGAGAAACAGCGTGATCCCCAATTCACGAAATGCAAGATTCGCGCTGGGGGGCATATACCAGACGAGTGGACCTAGGTGCCCCGCGCGACTCACTAGTAACGCGACAATCAGCGGGCCGCCAGCGAGTCCCAGACGGACAGGGTGAGGCAACCCGGGAATGGAGATCGGCACGAGTCCCAGGATCAGACCGGCGGCGATCCCGGCAAAAAGCGCCAGGAATTGAGTCTCGTTGAGTGCTTTCGCGGAATTTCCCAGCTCTCGTTCGGCTTGGTCAATGTCATGGCTCGCACCCACCAAATGCAGAACATCGCCGAACTGTAGCCTGAGCGACGGGGTCGCCGGCACTTCGACTTCCGCGCGTAGCAAGCGAGTAACTGTGACGCCGAGTCGGACGTTGAGGGCCAAGTCGCCGAGCGACTTCCCTAGGATCTCTCGCTTGGTCACGATCACTCGACGGTAAGTGACGGCGCCGGGAGCGGTAAACAAGTCCTCTTCGGCTCGTTCACCGACGATTCGTTGGAATCGGTCAAGATTGTGGGGCGTCCCTACGGCCAGGATCAGGTCGCCAACTCTCGTCACGGCGTCTGACCTCACCACTCGTGAACGTTCTTCTCCCGACGAGCGAATCCGCGAAATGGAGATCCCCAGCTCCACCAAACCCGGGATGTCCCCGATCGGGATTCCCTCGAGATTTCGATTGTCAATTCGCAAAGTTCGGCGTTCCAAGCGCGGAGTCGCCTGTTCTTGCTCGTCGGCCATCGCTTTCGACTCAGCTTCGGGGTCGATGCGAAACCACCAACGCAGGAGCAGTAGCGATCCAATCAGTCCGGTTACTCCGACCGGGTAAGCGACAGCGTAGGCGAGCGCTGGCAGTTCGTCGGGAGCATCGCTCGCCGCTCGTTTCAATCGCAAAGTCTGTTCGACAGCCCCTAATGCGGGTGTGTTCGTGGTCGCTCCGCAGAACAGCCCGGCGATCGCCGTGGGGGCGATGCGAACGGCTAGCCCCAGGCTGGCGGCGATGAGGGCCCCGGCGACGATGATCGATGCGGCCAGGGCATTGAGACGCAAGCCTTGGCGGCGGAGCGAGGCGACAAAGCCGGGCCCCAAACGTAAGCCAATGGCGAACACGAAGAGAATGAGGCCGAAGTCCTTGGCAAACTCCAGGACTTCCTTGGCGATCGGTTGTCGGTTGAAATGACCGAAAAGGATGCCTGCGAAGAGAGTTCCGGCGGTTCCCAAGCCGATTCCGCGGTATTTGGCTTTACCGATCACAAGTCCAGCGACCGATACCAAACAAAGGACTAACACCGCGTGCGTAATCGGCTGCGTGGCGCGCAGATCGAACAACGTATTCATGGGCTCCAGCGTTCCTTCGTCCGCCTCGAACGTGAGCACCATATCGCGACAGGAGTCTCATGACAAGTCGGCCGGCCTGGCAACGCGCACCGCTGGACTCCGAAAAATGCACTTTGCGCGAAAACCGAGTTTGGGCTAACATTAGCGTTATGAAATACCTACTTCAATTCGCGTGGGCTTTCGCGTGTGTCGCAGCGGCGATGATTTCGCCCGTTCGCGCCTGGGAAAAACCGTCCATCGAACCGGAGTTCCCGCTGAGTCTGAAGATCATTGATCCAGACTCGGAAAAGAAGAATCCACCCTACATCATCATGTTTGAGAAAGGGCTGGACAAAAAGGGAGTCGACGTCAGTTCGCCACTGTGGCGCCTCAAGGCGCTCCGCGGCGATTCGAAGATGTTCCCCGAGATGAATAAAGATCCGGGCTTGCCCGTGGTATTGCGTGGACTGCGTTTCCATCGCCAGATGAAGGAAGATGGTTCCGTCGCTGGCTACGAAGTGGAATTGCAGGGCGAGTTCAACATGGTGCGAGTGCCCGTCGACACGGAGATGTTCGAGAAGTTCCTCGCCGGCGAGCCTGTCACGCTGATGCTCAAGGGCGACTCGAACTACGGTCTCTATTCTTACGTATCGACGATCCACATGAAGGCGCAGTTGAAAGGCAAGGAGATCCAGATCTTCAACGTGAGCGGCGATTTCACTTTCCGCGAAGGGTTCCGCCGTTACACCAGTTCCACCAAAAAGATCTCGCCGCCCGAGGGACGCAGTCATGTATTTCGCGGCGAGGTCGGTGAACTGCCTGACCTACCTGCGATCTAACTCGCCATTGACTCCTGCCACCTGGACATGACAAGCGTTTTGGTGGACTTCACAGCTTGGATTCCCTGGTGGAAACCCAATGTTTCGTTCGCAGCATGTCGCGAAGACGTGAGATAGCGCGAGATCGGGTAGAATGGAGCAGATTGCCGGGCAGGTTGAAAACCTGCCCCACCATGAAATGGCTCAGACACTCACCCTTGGTCGGCCGTTCGCAGGTTAAATGCGTTGTACTGCAAGAGGCCGCGTTGCTGCCTGCCCACCCTGCCTCCGTGGCCCAAGAGCAGCGACTCCATGATTATCGACTTCGCCCGTTCTGCTCGGGCAGGATCGACGGACTAGAAGTCCGTCGTACGGAACTGCCGACGGACTGGAAGTCCGTCGTACAGTGATGAGACGCTCGCTGGTTAGGCATATCGAGTGGGATCTGGCACGCCTGCTTCTTCGAACCCGCGTTGACGTAGCAGGCAGGAATCGCAATGACCGCAGGCGAAACCGGCCGGGGTGGGATCGTAGCAACTGGTGGTCAGAGCGTAGTCGACCCCGAGCTTCACTCCTTCGCGGATGATTTGAGCTTTGGTCAAGTGAATCAATGGGGTGTGAATCTTCACGGAGCGTTGGCCCAATACAGCGGCGCGCGTGGCGAGATTGGCCATCGTTTCAAACGCCGCCACATACTCGGGGCGACAATCGGGATAGCCGCTGTAGTCGACCGCGTTGACTCCCACGAACAGGTCGCCTGTGTCGAGCGTCTCG
Source organism: Pirellulales bacterium (assembly GCA_046349915.1). Taxonomy (GTDB): domain Bacteria; phylum Planctomycetota; class Planctomycetia; order Pirellulales; family Pirellulaceae; genus CAIXSC01. Next base: position 297,700 of record JAXMBL010000008.1, read on the forward strand.
GCCCAGCCTAACGCGAGCGACAAGAAGATCGTGTTCCGAGCGGGTACATAGGTCAGTGGAATGTCGGCGCCGATCTGCGATACGTCCTCGTGCTTCGGAACAGGCAAGTCGGCAGTGAGCGCCGATCCGCCGAACGCCCGTAGATCGATATCGACCACGATATGCCGAGCCACGCCCATGTGGCGAGCAACCGCCGCCGCGGCCGACAACTCGACCGCATGCCGCTGTCCGTAGCGGAAGCTGATGGCATAGGCCTCGAAGCCCCGCTGTTGACACATCGCGAGAGCGGTGGCGGAATCAAGTCCGCCGCTCAACAACACCACGGCTCGACGCTTTTCGGATGTCGTCGACGTTATGCCTTCTGAATCCATACCAGCCGCCCCTTCCACGCGAGTTTCACTTTGTCTCGCCAGTTGCTCGCCGACGAACGCGATTCGTTTAGGTCGACTTCCCGAAAGCCAACTCGCCCGCCACGATCGTCGCGACCACTTGCAAGGCTTGGGTCGCAGGGATCGCCGAGTCGTTCGACAACTGGAATAGGACCAGATCAGCGGGCGAGCCGACTTCCAGTCGAGTGACGGGGTGGTTGGCGAGCAGTGCGGGTTTGATGCTGGCCATGTCGACCGCCTCGCGCAACGACAGTCCGGCGAAACGCTGGAGATTGACGACGCCTACGCCGATTGGCAGGCTCGCTCCCGCCAACAAATCACGCTGTCCCCCTACCACCAGGCGACCATCGTCCAAGATCTCGATCGCTCCCAGCGAGGTGCGCTCGTAGTAGCCCGCGGGCATTCCCGCCATGCCCGTGATATCGCTGACGATCAAGCAGCGATCGAGCGTCTTGGCTCGAACGAATGACTTGACCACGCTGGGCGGCAAGTGATGACCGTCGACGATCAAGGTCGCGAGCAAGCGGTCTTCGGCCAGTTGATCCCAGATGTAGTTGGGATGTCGCTTGATGCGTGGATGAGCGGCGTTGCCGAGATGGGTGCTGAAGCGAGCCCCCGCGTCCACGGCGGCTCGGATTTGATCCGACGTCGCGTTGGTGTGCCCGATCGCGATCACAATGCCCGCCGCGGTCGCTCTCCGGATAAAGTCGGGCGAGTTGTCGTATTCGGGCGACATGGTCACGATGCGGACTCGTCCCCCCGCCGCTTCCTGCAACCGCTGCATCTCGTCCCAGTCGGGCGGACGCACATGCTGTTTCGGGTGAGCTCCCCGCGGTCCATCCTCCAACGAAATGAAAGGACCTTCCACGTGAATGCCGACCACGCGTCGGGCGACCGAGGGCGAGCGGTCGCAGGCGGCCGCTAAACGCTGCATGGCGACCAGCAACGCTTCGGCGGACTGCGTCGTCGTCGTGGGGCAAAAGCCCACTACCCCGCAGGCTGCTTGCGAAAGCACAATTCGCTCAACGTCGTCCACCGTCAAACTCAACTCATTGAACTCTTGTCCGCCGTATCCGTTAATCTGCAGATCGACGAACCCCGGCGAGATCCACGGCAACGACTCGGCCCGCAAGTCGGGCCGCGGCCTGGTCCGCGCGATGCGTCCCTGCTCGACTTCAATGGTCGCCGCTTCCGCCGTGTCGTACCGTCTACCCGTAAACTGACTCATCGTTCTTCCATTTCATGTATCTAAGGACGCCGTGAAACGCGAGCGGCGATTTTGTCGAGCCCCACCAGTTCGGCTCGAGTTCCCGCCTGCTTTACCTTGTCGCAAATCAAGCGAATCGCGGCGAAATCGGGATCTTCCACAACTAAACAAGAGGGGTGAGCTAGAAAGTCAAACACCTTGCCCGACTCGATGGCCCAGTCCACCGACTCGCCAATCGCCCGCAGGAAATAGTCGCGCTTCCAGTAATTCGAGCGAAACGCGTTCACATCGCTGATCGGACTCATCGGGATCTCCACCAGCCCGCTTGGATAGACGAAGGGCTGAGCCGCTTGCTGAGCCGCGACGATGGAGCGGTAGACCTCTTCGCTGGGGGCTTCTCGCGGTTTACCCGTCGCATGAGCCGGATACTTGGAACTGACCCAACGGAAGCCCAGCTCTTGCAACAAGGCTTGCACCTCGGGGACGTCATCCAAGCCGTTATGAAAGCCTCCCGGCGTCCGAAAACCGTTCATAGCAATCTTCGCTCGGGCATCCAACGCGGTCGTGGTGAGTCGAATGTTCTGGCGAATGACGTCGAGCGGCTGTTGACCCGCGATCAACCAGGGTGACCGTTGAAAGCGAAACTGTAAATCGGCCGGAGTCTTCGCCTTGACGTTCACATGATCGTAAGTGTGATTGCCGATCGGATGGCCCAGCGCCGCGATTTCACGCAGCCACTCCACATCCGGTTGCTCCAGCACTCGGCCCACGCAAAAGAAATGAATCACTCCGCCCGCCTTGTGCACGATCTTCGCCGCTTCCAGTGCGTACTGTTTCGTGGCTGCGTCGAGGTTTCCTTTCTCGTAGTTCCATTCGACCATGTCGCGTCGAGGATACTGCGCGCTCATCTCCAGATCCAGCGTGATGGCGATCTGAGCGGGCAATGCGGTCGCCGGAGAATCGGCCGCCTGGAGACCGCTGGTTTTCGTCAAACCAACCATGCCTCCCACGGCGGCAACTCCTCCCCAGCGCAGAAAGTCGCGACGGTCGGTCACGTCGGACGATTCTTCTTCTGGCGTAGAGCAAGCGATTTTGGCGATGGTGGCACGCTGCATGAAAAACTACTCTCCGTCGATTTCGCTGTCAGCCTCGCCTGCTCTCCATGTCACTCATCCTTCGCGGTCGACGGCGAGTCCGATGGCAGGGAACGAACCGAGCAGGCCTCGCTGGTGATTGCGACCAGCGCGGACGAACCGTAAGATTCTGGCGGTCGGTGGCCTGTTGCTCAACCGGGGTGACTCCCGGTTCCCCCGAAATCGGTTCGCTGCGATCTGAGTCGCTTCATGACGCAAACACTCGTCGACACGCACGTTTACCTCGACCGTTGGCCTTTTCGGCGCATGCCAGGGGATGAACCGGCGGAATTGGCGGCGAAATTACGAGCCAAGCGAGTGGAGAAAGCGTGGGTGGCGAGTTTCGATGGCGTGTTTCACCGAGATCTTGGCGCCGCAAACGAACGTCTGGCTCGAGTCTCTCGGACGGTTGCTCCCGACCTGCTAATCCCGTTCGGCGCCGTAAATCCGACTTTGCCCGATTGGGAAGAAGATCTGCGACGTATCGTCGAGGTGCACCACATGCCCGGCGTACGACTCTACCCCAACTACCACGGCTACACTCTCGACTCGACCGAGTGCTCGCGGCTGCTCGACGCCGCCGTCGAGCGGGGACTTTTCGTCCAGCTTGTCGTTTCCTTGGAGGACGAACGCACTCAACATCGGCTAGTGCGAGTCCCCCCTGTGGCGATCGAAGCGTTGGTTGCGCAAGTCGCCTCGCGACCGCGGCTACGCCTGCAACTGCTGAACGCGTTTCGTGGTCCCAGCCCGGCCGTGATCGACAAACTGGTCCAGTCGGGTCAGGTATTCGTCGACATCGCCAATCTCGAGAACGTGGGGGGGCTGGCTCGATTGGCGGAACGTCTCCCCAGCGATCGCATTCTCTTCGGCTCGCATTTTCCCCTGTTCTACTGGGAGGCCGCGTGGTTGAAACTGCGTGAGTCGCCGCTGACCGACGAGCAACGCCGCTTGATCTCGACCGCCCAGCGACTGCTGGAGCAGAAGAGCTAGGTGAGCAATCGAGCGAAGTGAGCAGGCGAGTTCTCAGTCGGAGTTCTCAGTCGGAGTTCTGAAGTGTGAGCACTCCGGGACCGTACGGCGTGCGCACGGGAATCCAGGCTTCGACGCATTCATCGATCCGATTTTCGTCCAATTCCAGGGCGAAGCGCACGTCGTCGTTCGCTCGCGTCAACCAACAGGGGACTTCCGCGACGAGCTTCGCTAATTCCACGATCCACTCTTCTTTCCACTTCACCTTGCCGTGCGAACATCCGCCGCGAAACCGCTTCCAAAACCAGTAGTAGATTTTCTTGGCGGCTTTGGGGCCTCCGACCGGAATCAAGAAACCTTCGAGCGCACGAACCTCGGTCGAAACGCCGCCACATTGCGTCGCATATTTCACCCCCGTCTCGTGTTCGACAATCACATAGAGACCCGTTTCTTGGGTTCCATCCGGATTGAGGAAAACGTAGGGCATAAACTACCGACACTCCCGCGGCACTCGCGGGGTTCGCCCCGCGACTCACTAGCATTCAGTCTTTCAATCTAGCCTCGGACTTGCAGGTGCGACAACGGGGGCATTTGCCTTCGTCTAGGGCTGCCCTTGGGGGGACGCTTGAATCGACACGCCCGGTACGCCTCCTTGCAATTCCGCCACTCCCGCCGCGGTTACTAACGTGCCGCGCACATCCAGATACAGCAGCTTATCGCGCACTCGCAGGTTGGACATCGACATGTCGGTCACGCGAGTATCGCTGAGCTTCAGAACCCGCAGCGTGTCGTTCATGGCGCACATCGACACGGCTTCGTCGCGGATGGCGGTTCCCGAGAGGTCGATGAACTCAATCGAGTACAATCGATAGAACTGATCGAGTCCCGCGTTGGTCACCGCGACGCCCTCGAGATTGATGCCCACGAGCCCCTTGAGTGGACCTAAGAGGACGACGCTCGCATCCGTAACCGCGGTTCGCGCGAGATTCAGATCGAGTCGAGGGAAATTGGCGAAATGTTCCACAAGGGTTTGCAGCTTGGCGTCATCGATTCCCTGCGGAAACTCGACCTTCCACACATCCTGCATCGAGTAGTTCTCGGATACCTCGTGGCGTTCGACATGCTCGACTAATCCGCCGGCCGCAACGATCGCTTGAGTAGCCGCCTCTAGATTCGACAGCGTCTGGACGCGATGGTAACCCCGAACGCTGAAGATGATCCCCAAGAAGGCCGCCAACGCGAAAACAACGCTGGCGCGCTCGCGCGACCAACGCCGCGACGTGAGCCACGAACCGGCGTTGCGATCATCGATCGTGCGGCACGGTACTTTGAACGATCTGGCCAGCGAATCGGCCAACGTCTGAATCTTGGCAATCTCGGACAGCGTGTTCGCTCCAACCGCGTCGGATTCAACCAGTGGAAGCGAGTTGCTCGCGAACTCCACGTGCAATTGTCCCCCGCCCCCCGGCAACAGGTCGACAACTCGACCGCGCCGAGGATCAAGGCGAGCCATGCGGCGAGGGCCCAAGGTAAAGCCGCGGATATCGTCAAAGAAACACTCCAACACCCGACTGCCATGACGCCAAGTCATGCGCCGACTGCCAAAATCAAACTCAACGGACCGCTCGCGCATCTTGGGCCACATGTAGATCAAGGCCGCCAAACTACTGATCGTCGCGATCGCAAGGAACGCCGGCAGACGAGTCACCTCGGTGGGATACACCGCGATTTGCACCATCCCAAAGAAGAAACTGATGATGATGCCGCTCACGAACGCCCCTAACATCAACGGGCCTGCTATACAGCCAGCCAGCGTCCAAGCCGGTCGAGTGATCACATAGCGCTCGCCCGGTTTCCACACCGTGACCCGGTGACTCGTTGATGTCTTGGCGAACTGCTCGGGGTCGAAATCCAAAACGAGTTGGGAGGATGGTTGAAAACCCGACTGGGGAGCGAGCTTCGAGTAATCGGCGTAGCCTTCACCCGCGGGTATTGCCAGTCGCAGCCCTATGATTCGTTCGGTGTTGTCACGAGGCGGCTCGGAATCGCGCGAGTCAGCTTGTCGCGACTTGCTCGCCGCATGACCGCCGCCTTCCGCATCCTCTGCCGCAATCTCATGCTCGTCGAAATCCTGGTCTTCGTCGAGTTCCTCATCATCATCGAGATCCTCTTCGTCTTCGAAATCCTCGTCGTCGTCCATCCAGTCGATGTGGTCGGGTTGCAGCGCGGCGACCGTGAACATGCGAGGCGTATTTTCCCAAACCACAAACTCGCCTATTCCCACGATGCGAGCCAAGCGGAACAGCAGGTCGATCGCCTCGACGCGGACGTCCAAATTCTGAACAACCAACGGCACGCGTACCTCGGGCCTCCCCTCCCGAAAGTCTACACGCAACTCAATCAGCATTTCTTTCGTATCTTCGGGGCCGACTTCGAATTGCAGTCCATTGATTTGAGCCAGGGGAACATCCAGGCGACGATTGCCAATCAGCGGTACGCCGACGAATTTGCCGGAGAACCGTCCGGAGGCCGCGTTCCAATCGAGTTCGCTCCAATAGCCGCACGCCATCGCGCCGTGGTACGAACCGCGAATGACCGTGCCGATGTAAAGTGCGGACGCCAGAACAGTCAGGACCAACGCCAGAAGTCCGTCGGACGGCCCGGCGAGTCCTTGATGCATAATCTCATTCAATTGAGTACGCAGGAAAAACGCCACCGCGGCCAGAACGATGACTAGCAAGAGCGTCGCGAGATAGGGGGCCCACAGAGCCCAGGTCGCCGGCGGTCGCCCGTGCCACTTCAGCCGCAGGGCTCGTCCCGGATGTTCGTCCTCGATTCGATATCCAGAAAAGTCATCCATCGCAGTTCCGCTTGATCAACGATTCCAGACCATGATTTCCAACACGCCGCAACCAGCGAGCTTCATACAGTTGATGGCCCGCGGGACAACTGATCGCCCCATACGCGCCCGACCAAAAAGGACGGTCGATAAACTCCGTGAAGAGATAACCGCTTTGCGGCGACCCATAGGTAAGGTGCTTTGTCAAAAGCTCCCAACGGTAGTAATAAGTCGTGGTGATGTCCGCGTCCGGACATTCAAAAAACGGAATCGACGCTTGGTACCAATCCCAATCGCGATTATCCCAGAAGCCCTGGGATTCCAGTTGCTTTTGTTTGGCGAGCACCTGCGCGCGAACGACCACGTTCGCCGAGAGCATGGCCAGCATGCAAAGTCCGCACAGGATGGCCAGGAGACGTCCGCCGAATCCGTGCGGCATCCCGCGACTCGCGACCCAAATCGTAATGTGTCTCATGATCAGGTCGTCCATTTCTGCGGCGTAAAGAACCCCGTTTCCCAGCCATCCTTCGTTTGGTATTCGCGTACGGTGACCTGATCGCCGGTCGCTTCGACATAGAATATCGCCTGCGCCGGCCCACTGAAGTGGCTCGCGTTGTCCGTATTGAACACGGAGATTCCGGTCGTCGCTTTGGGGGACTGACCATCCCAGCGAAAGACGCCGCGAGCATGCGTGTGGCCATAGAAAATGGCGGCTACCTTGTAGCCTTCCAATGCTTTATGGAACGCTAGCACATCGCACGGATCCCACTCCTTGGAACCAGGCTCGGCGGTCGGGTCGCAAGGGCCGGTATAGCGAGCGATATCGATATGGTGAGTGATGATGATGGGACGTCCGCTGGTCCCTACTTTGTCCCGCAAATCGGCGATCAAGAAGTCCAGACTGTCGAGCGCCGCGTAGCGACGTTTGCGAGTCACCTGGCGGTCGCCGCCCACGATTAACCCCAGATTGACGAAGTGAAAGCGATCCCAGTCCCACGAGTAGTGCAAGCCGTTCTCGGAGACATGCCCAACCGCCGGCCGAGACTTGTTTCGTTCGCGAATCTTGTCGAGCGCCAACCCTTTGCCGTGGGGCGAGTCGTGATTGCCCCATACTTCGTAGACTGGAAACTTGAGCCGGCCGTCGCCGCCTTTGAGCCCATAGTCGTCGGTGAACGCGGCCCACTCGGTCTTCTGCATCTCGACTGCCGCCGGTCCTTGCTTGTCGCCCGTGTCGATCATATCCCCCGCGTGTATCAGCCCGCGAGGCGTCGCGATTTGGCCGCCGCCCGCCGCGTCCGGGATCGTCGTTCCCGGTAAACGATTCAGCGTGTCGACCAACCGACCGCAGATGGCGCTCGAGCGACCATCCATCTTGCCGGTCGACGCGCGGTCCGCCAGATAATGCGTATCCCCCACCACGAAAAACGCCACCGTGTCGGTCGCGGCGGACGGCTGGGCGGCATTCGTCGCCGAGTCATTCGCGGGGTCCGCGGCGATCAACCGCGAGGTGACGCTCCACGCTGCTCCCGCAGCCGTCGCGGTCAAGACTTGCCGCCGATTCGGTCGACTCGCCATGGCGCCGTTCGCATGCGACCGAGTGTGACTCGCGAGTTTACTGGGGGAGTTGTGAGGGTCGGACACGACTGAGGCTCCAGGCGACTGGTGGGAGGTAAACGCGACGGCAGAAACTGACGATGCGAGACGTCAGCTTAACGATTCGCGGGGATTCGTTGCGAGATGGTCGGTGTTTGCTTCCCGCCAAGTTCGCGTCGCTCGCTGCGGGGGCTGCTGGGCTGGTTGTGCTGCGGACTTGGGTGCTGACGGCCGGCGGCTTTTTCGCTGCGGGCGTTGCTCGCTCTTTTGCGAAGCAAAAGGCAACAGTCGCAAAAGGCAACAGTCGCGAAAAATCCGGAAATTGTTTTTTGACAAACCGGGAAGTCGAACTATTTTGGGGGCACCCCTGAAAGTTCCCCACTTTCGTTCCCAGCTATAAGGACTCCCCCCATGAGCCACGCTTTACGCGTGCTTGGCCGCTTTGCGCGCGAAGAGGATGCGCCGACGATGGCCGAGTACGGCATCATGATTGCTTGCCTCTCGGTTCTGGTCGCGCTCTCCTTCAATCTGTTAGGGCAACTCTGCCACGAGTTCTTCCGCGATGCGGCAGTTGTGCTGAGTAACGTCTAGGCGTACTCGAACCAATTTGCGGCCGCCGCGAGACGATCGATAAAGCGGCCGCTCGGCAATGCTGGCAGTTTGGTCCGACGCAAACGGAACGACTCTTGAAAACTCGGATAGGTCCCTTGGCGCTCCCCTTGTGGTTCCCCCACAAATGCCAAGGGACCTTTTTCGTTGCCGCTTACGATGCCGCTCGTGCTCGCCAGACTTCGCGACAGGCTCGATACTTCGACACGGCTCGCGGTTGCAATCGCAGATCGGCCACCAACTGCTTAAACTCAGTGGGCAACGCCGCCAGGAATTTCAGCTCCAGAATCACCTGCGAAGGAAACAGCAAGTGACCTGCCTGCGCGGAAGCGACCTCCCAGCGGTCCCAGGGGAGCCCGCGCACATTGCGATCCATGGTCAGACGTAGCGGACCGTCGACGCCGGCGCCAAAGAATGCATGGCGTTCATACCCAATCAGACAGGCTGGGAGCAGTCGTCGAGCATGGATGCGTTGATGGAACCACTGGCCTGTCCAATCGGCCACGGCGAGAGGTGGAGCAAGGCGAGCAAGCTCCTCGACGGGAACTCGGTCGCGCCGCTTCGACACCTTATCGCCCGACTTTTGCTTGCGTTCCAAAAACACCCAGTCTTCGTTGCCGTACCGACGCACTCGAAACTTCCGCCGCTTGTAGCGGGGACTACGCAGGTAGACATCGTCGCTGGACGTATCGGTATACAAACTAGTGGTCGCATAAGCGCCCTCTAGCTCCGAGGAAGCATGCAAGTCGGGGGCGAGACGCACACGAGCCCATCGGAGCACTTCGGCCGCCAACGCTTCATCAATCAAGAACTTCACTTCGAACGCTTGACCGCCGTCACGGCGCGTCCCCAACGAAGGGGACTCGTCCGGCGACGGCGCTCCAGCCTGAGACCGCGCGTCGTCGCCCTTGGGTTCGTGAGTCATAAAGAGGAGAAACATCCTGGGGAGAAATAAGGCAACTCGATCGACATCCGACCTAGTTCGGCGAACCAACTAACGCGAGTCAGCGGGTCGAGCCGTCGGCGAGTAGTTTAGCAGGTATTTTCGTCGCTGATCAGCAAATCCTCGCAAAGACATCGCTCGCCCACGGCCTCCTTCGTCGGCCGTGTCCGCCGTCGCCGTCGCCGTCGCGAACGCGTCGTAGCTGAGCAACTTGCGAGTGTCCGCCTTCACTTCGCTGTCGATCAACTCACGGAAAGCTGCCACCGCCGGTCCCAGTTTCTGCCAATCGAGTGAGTCGGCGGCGATTTGTCGCACATGCTCCAAGTAGCGTTGACGCAGGGCGGGAACAGCCAGCACTTTGCCTCGCAGCGGTTTCCGGGCGTCGTCCAACGCGACGAGCGGATCAAGTTCAACACCTCCGCCGCCCCGAGGGCCTCCCATGCCGCCGCTTGGCCCGCCAGGGAATCCCGGGCCACCGGGGCCGCCTGGGAAGCCAGGACCGCCGGGGCCAGGTTGTCCTCCGGGACCGCCTGGGCCTCCAGGACCGCCCTGTCCGCCAGGTCCTACGCGGCCGCCGCGACCGAAATCACCGCCGCCCGGCCCGCGACCAGCGCCTCCTCGGCCGCCAGGTCCACCGGCTCCGCCAGGTCCACCAGGTCCAAAGCCCATTGCGCCATGAAACGCCTCGTTCATATCGTGTGGAATGAAATGGAACTTGCCCTTCGCATCGCGATAGATGCTGTAATCGCTGGCTCGAGTCCAATAGCCATCGCTGTTCACTAAGGCCACATCCAGGGCCAAGAACCACAGCAGTTCGTCAATATTCACGAGCGGCTCAAGGGCTTTTTCCAACTGATCCGCGGGCGTCTCATGCAGAACCTTGCACAACGCAATCAGAGCTCGCCAGTCCTCGTCCTTGTCTTTGGACTTGATCTCAAACCTGCGACGATAGTCCTCAATGTTGTCGCCCAGGTATTCCAGGCCGCCGGCGCCTTGGGGACTGCCGCTGACCTTCCAGCGAGCTCCTTGAGTCGACTGGTAGTTCTCTTGAGTGAACTCTTTGTTGAACTGCTGCACGTTCGTGTAGATCCCCCAACTCTCGCCATTGACCACCACCTTCACAAAGTTCGCCTGCGGGGCGGGCAGGTATTGGCGAGCGATCTGGGAGTACAACACGGTGCTCATCATCGACGCATCGCCGTTGGCGTTGAGCAGATTCAAGGTCTTGTAGCCGTAAAGCCGTTGCTTCTCGTCCGCCATGTCGATCGCGACGTTGAAGGACCGTTTCGAACCGGCGGGAACCATGCCGAACGACGACATGCCTCGGAAGTGAACGCCCACATTCGGGTACTCGCGGCCATCCACGATCAACTTGGCGGGGACATCCACATCCGTGCCGTGGAAGTCCGACAATTCGGTCTCCCAGTCCGCATTCTCAAACTCGAAAAACAGCGTGCGGAGCACCTTGGGGTCATAGAGAGTCGCGTCGGGGTAGACGCGGGCGTCGGCCACCGCGACCTTCGGCCCCGGTCGCCCTGGCTCACGCGATTCGCGTCCACCGAATCCTGGCGGACCCGCAGGGAGCACTTTGGCCAGCAAGTCCGTCAATTCCGTCGTTTCAAGCTGCCGATCGTGATTGGCGTCGACCACTTGGAATTGAGACTTTGCAGCCTCTTCCAGTTCGCCCCACGTCAACTTCCCATCCTGATTCTTGTCAGTCAGTCCCAGTAGGCTGCCCGCCAGCATGTTTCCCGGTCCAAAGCCGCCGGGACCAAAGCCTCCCGGACCAAAGCCACCAGGAACTCCTGGGCCTCCACCCGGAGGAAATGGTCCCTGTCCTCCGGGACCTGCGCCACCCGGCGGACCACCGCCAAAGCCTCCGGGGCGAGGCAGGTTGCGGTTGATCGATTCCACGATCTGAGCCAACTCGACGTGGCCGGTTTTCTTGCTATCCACGCCAGTAAACCAAGCCTTCAGCCCCTCGCTCCATTCAACCTCGGAGATCTTTGCATCTTGGTCTTTGTCCAAGGCGGTGGTCAGCACGGGACGCAGCATTTCGCCAGGTCCCCCACCTCGCATGCCTCGACCTCCTGGTCCAAAACCACCCGGTCCTGGTCCTGGGCCCCCAGGTCCGCCAGGGCCGAAACCTCGCCCGCCCGCCGGTCGATTGGTCTTCAAGTGTTCCCGAGCAGGAGCTCGCTCTTCCCGATTCAGCCAGCCGTCGTCGTTCTTGTCGAACTGTTTGACGATCTTTTGCTCTTGCCGATTCGGCCCGCCCGGTCCGCCGCCCGGTCCTCCCGGTCCAAAACCACCCGGTCCAAAACCACCCGGATTGGGCTGCGCCCATACGGGGGTCGTTCCAAAGAATGCCAGGCAGACCGCCGTGACAAGACGATGTCGTTTCATGGGAGAACCTGAAGAGAAGTTAAGAACTCGGAGGGCGGCTAACGATATCTTCAGCTCCGCAGCCCGCATTCCGCTCGCAGCCACACACGACTAACGGCCCAGCAGCCCGAATTGTTGCGGTTCGATGAAGAAAAAAACGACAGTTGCCTATTGCTCCGCAAAAGTTGCATCGCCTGGGCGCCCGAGCGCCGATTGCTTTTACGAAATTGTCGGGATCGCGGGGGCTTGTCGGGCACTCTGTGTCCGGGCGTTACTCGCCTCTTGAGAGGGCTCTCGCTGGCAACGGTTTTTGACTCTTTCGCGGAGCGAAAGGCAACTGACGAAAGGCAACAGTCAATCCGCGGCCCGCGTAATGTCGAGCGATACGAAATTCAGCAGGTCTTGATCCGACATTTCGGTCAGCATTACCTCGCCTTCACTCGACGGGCCAAGTACTTTGTCCGCCAATTCGCGTTTGTCTTGGATCATCTGGTCGATTCGCTCTTCCAAAGTGCCGCGACAAACGAATTTGTGCACCAACACATTGCGTTTCTGCCCAATCCGAAAAGCTCGGTCGGTTGCCTGATTTTCCACCGCCGGATTCCACCAGCGATCGAAATGGATGACATGCGAGGCGGCTGTCAGGTTCAAGCCTGTTCCGCCCGCTTTCACCGAAATCACGAAAAACGGCACGCGATCATCTTCCTGAAATTGCTGGACTAATGCCTGCCGTTTGGCCACGGGCACGCCGCCATGCAGCACCAATCCACGTTGACCAAAGCATTGAGTCAGGAAATTCGCCAGCGGCTCGCAGAGAGACTGAAACTGCGTGAAAACGAGCACCTTCTCTTGACGCTCGCCGATCGGTTCGCATATCTCCGCCAACCGCGCGAACTTGCCGCTGTCGGTCGGCGTGAACTCCGACTGGCGGAGATACTGCGCCGGATGATTGCAGATTTGCTTCAGCTGCATCATGGTCGACAAGACGATGCCGCGACGTTGAATTCCCTCCGACTCGTTCCGCTCCCGCATCTTCTTCAACTGGTCCGCGAGGTCTTGAACAAGTTTTTGGTACAACGCGGCCTGCCGCTTCGACAATCCACACTCGGCCCGCATTTCGGTCTTCTCGGGGAGATCGGGGACGATGGTCGAGTCGGTTTTGAGTCGACGAAGAATGTAGGGCTGCACCAGTTTTCGCAGCGCCGCATACGCTTCGGCGTCTTGCCGCTGATTCAATCGCTTGACGAACGCCTTGAATTGGCTGGCCGTTCCCAACAAACCGGGGCAGCAAAAATCGAACAGCGACCACAAGTCGCCCAGGTGATTCTCCACCGGCGTCCCCGTCAGAACGATGCGAGCGGCGGCACGGATCTGCTTGACCGATTTCGTCTGCGATGAACTCGAATTCTTGATCGCCTGCGCCTCATCCAAAATCGCCAATCGCCACTCTTTCTGACCCACCCAGTCGGACTTCCGCACCAACGTGTAAGTCGTCACCACCAAGTCGTAACCAGCCAGCGCCTGCACGGGATTCGCGGCGACTCGAGCCAACAACTCGGGACTGCATTCGGAACGATGCGCGAAGAACACTCGCAGCTGAGGCGCGAAGCGAGCGAGTTCCTGTTTCCAGTTGCCAATCAACGAGGCGGGAACTACGAGCAAACTCGCGCTCCGTTCATCCGACTCGCCAGCGGCTCGTTCGGACCGCAAACGCAACAGGAGATCAATCACTTGGATGGTCTTGCCCAGCCCCATATCGTCGGCCAGGCATGCGCCCAGGCGCAGTCGAGTCATGAACCAGAGCCATTTCACGCCGTCCCTTTGGTAGGGGCGCAAGGTTGCCTTGAGCCCTTCGCCGGGCGAGCAGCCATCGAGCGAGTGAGGGTCGCGCATACGGGCCAACGCGGCGGACAGCCATTCGCCCGCCGTCAACCGAGACCATTCGACCGCGACCTCGTCGGCATCCTGTTTATCGAGCGACGTGCCCGCCAGCAGCCGCATTCCTCGCAGGAAGTCGATCCCACCCTCGTTCTCTTCCTTCAGCGTCCGCCAATGCGCCAACGCCTGCTTCAGCTTCTCGCCATTCACCTCGACCCACCGCCCGCGCAGCAGACGAAGATCGTCGTTCCCCGACAGCAACTGCTCCAACTCTTCGGCCGTCAAACGCTCGCCGTCCAACGCGACATCGACCGAAAAGTCGAGTAATCCGTCGGCGCCGACATTGCGCGGTTCTTTTGAACCGAGACGTACTTGGACGGCTGGGCGTAGCTGCTTGCGAGCTTGCCACCAATTTGGCACTCGCACCACCAAACCCGACTCTTCCATGATCGGCACGTCGCGCAGGAAACGATAAGCTTCGGCGATGGAGAGGGTGCGAGGTTGGAACAAAGCGCGATTGTCCAGCCATTCACGAATCAGCGAGCTGCGGTCGGCCGCGGCTCGGACCGGCGCCAGCAACTCGGCGAGTTTGGCTTGATCGCGTTCCCCGACTGATTGTTTGAGCGCCTCGGAGAGCGGCAAGTGCTGAACGGCCGCTTTGGCCGACATGCGATGCGAATAGGTCGCCAGAAACGCAAAGGGGCGAGCTTCGTTGCTTTTGTTTTCGGCCAGATGAAACGTCACGCGGCCCAAGAGCTGTCGGAATGGATTGAGTTGTCGGAGGAGTTCGCCGTAGCCGCCCGCTAGCGACGAGGCTTGCTCCCGCGCGAACTGATCGAGTTGCAGCCATAATTGCCGGAGGACCGCGGGCGTTAGGTATTCGAGTCCCCGCATGGGCGGCGCGCCGGCGATCTGGACGGCCAGCGTCAAGTCGTCGGCCGGCGCAACGGCCGGTTCGTCGGCACGCCGCGCCGAGTCGCTCAGTAGCTGGGCGAGTCGGTTTTCGTCGAGTTGGCTGAGGCGCAAGAAATAGCCTCGCGCCCACTCTCGCCAAAACACAAACTCGGCGGGAAGCGGTTCCTGGATCGACTGACCGGCGAGCAGCAAGAGGCCGGCGGCGGACGAGTCGTTAAAAGTCTCGCTCAACTGCTGGCCGATCGTCGCCAGTTGAGAAGTTGCGGCCGGCGCGTCGGCGGAGGGCAAGCAGTCGCATACCAGTCGTCCGTGAGGGGTTACTCCCAGTCGCAGTTCCATGATTTGAATCCGTGCCCTCGTCAACGGCCGTTGAGTCCCTTCCAAGCCGAAGCGGTCCGATTCGACTTGGTCAACTTGTCACCTACTTGTCGCATAGATTAGACAATAGCCATTCCGTTGACAGGCCCACAGGATGCCGCGGTCGGGACGGATTTGCTACGAGACACTCAAGGGAGTTGGCGTTTATGGGTTGGCGAGGAGATTTTGGCTGGCGGCCCTACGTTCCCGTGGCTCAACGTAAGTCGCAGGGCTTGAGTCAGGCCGCTAAGCTGGCCAAGAAACAAGGCCGCTCGCCCTCGCCCGTCGTGATTGAGGGCCGGATGATCGCCAAGACATTTTGGGGTAAGGCTTGGTGCGACAATCTGTCAGCCTACAGTGATTACGCCAATCGCCTTCCCCGCGGCGCGACCTATGTGCGCAACGGCTCGGTGGTGGACTTGGTGATTCACCCACGACGCATCGAAGCGTTGGTGGCGGGGTCGGACACTTACACCATTGACATCAAGATCGCGCCGCTCGCCGCGCCGGTCTGGAAACAACTCAAAGCCGACTGCTCCGCTTCCATCGACTCGTTGCTCGACTTGTTGGCAGGCCGTCTCTCGGACGGAGTCATGCGCCGCTTGACTCGCCCCAAGGATGGGCTTTTCCCCGCTCCCAAGGAGATCCAACTCCGGTGCAGTTGCCCCGATGGCTCGTATTGCTGTAAACACCTGGCCGCCGTCATGTACGGCGTAGGTCATCGACTCGACTCGCAACCCGAACTGCTATTCAGGCTGCGCGACGTCGACCATGCGGAGCTGGTGGCCGAAGCGACCACTCGCACAAACCTCGACCAGGAGTTGAACGCCGGCCAGGATGAAGAACTCGCGGGCGCCGACTTGAGCGCCATCTTCGGGATCGAATTAGACTCAACCTCTACCGCTCCCATACCAACCAGCGCCCCGGTCAAATCCACGAAGAAAGCAGCCGTCGCTAACGAACGCCAAAAGGCGTCCGCCAAGAACTCGCCGAAGACTGCCCGCAAGAAGACAAAGAAGACCGCGGCGAAGCCGACAAAAGCAACCCAGCAAAAAGTTGCTCGCGGAGACTCATCTTCAACCCCAAGAGCACTCAGCTCGTCGAAGTCGTCGCGCAAGGGAACTAGCCGAAAAAGATAGGCCCCAATCACGAAAGATCAGCCTTTGCAATCCACCTCGGCCCCGGCAGCCAGCTCAACAAGCGAATGGGGCTCTTGCGAATGGCAACTACTTCCTCAGGATTCATGTGCAACTCGGCGGGCACGATCGCGTAGTATTCGCCGCCCGAGGACAAGACAAGCTCAGCCGCAACGACTCTTCGATCGCTTCGCAACACCTGAATTCGGTCGTGGCGTTCATACTTGTTTTGGTGGAGGTATGCGTCGATGAGCGGTGAGGGGAGTAATACGGCCTTACATGGAGGTCCTTCATCCAATGGAAAAAACTCCGCGGCAACGACAGGCAATTGCGCGATGGCGAGCACTTCCTTAACGCGTTCAGCTAGGTGTTGTGGCGGTGGAATTCCCACGCGATTGCCTGAATGGAGTGAAACGTGAGATAGGAACGAATAGACACGAGTCTCCGGATCGTCACAGTGGACAGCGATCTGTTCAATCAACTCGCCAAACCGTTGCAGGCTTGACGCAGTCATGGACTTGTCACTGAAGTGATAGTGAAGATGCGAGTCGCAAAAAGTTGCCGCTCGACAACGTGCGCAACGCCATCTCCAACAGCGATTCCGATGTCCGCAGACGAAACACAGTGTCTTCGCCATCGAAAGTTCGCCAATCATTGCGAACCTGCCGCTCCCGGTAGATGGTGTCAGCGCATGGCGTGAATTTGGAACACTGATCTTCGCTGATCGGCACTAATGACGTTCATTTTCCAGCAACGAGACGACGACTTTTCAGTGATTCCAATCGAAAAGCCTCGACTGCCCCCAATCATCGAAAACAAAGATTGGGGAGTACGACGTACTCTTAGCTCGTGATTCCCGGGGTAGAACGAACCGAAGCGGTTCGTTCTACCAGCGAATTCGCTCAACCAGAATTTCCGTGACGCTAGAACGCATCCGCACCCCTGCCAGGGCCCTTGCCAGGCGCGCCTGGCGGCGCCATGCCGGGGGCCATGCCTGGTCCCATCCCAGGCGCCATCCCCGGCATCATGCCGCCGCCCGCGGCGGGATCGGGTTTCTCTTCGCCCAAGAACAACAGCCGCCGCATGTCGTCGTCGTCGTCCAGTTCGTTGCGAACCACGAAATTACCGTGTCGATCCAAAATCAACACTTCACCCGACGACTTCAACGGTTCCTTCGTCTCGCCGGCTTTTCGCGGGCCGTCACGCAGCGGTTCGCCGGGACGCAAGTCGACCACAATCGCCCCCGTGCGGAACTTATGCTTTTCGATCATCTTCACTTCGAGCGTATCTGGACGCAGCACATTCGCGTCCTTTTGGAACGTGAGCACCGTGCCTCGATACGCGGACGGCTTGGGGGTGGCCTTCGGATCCTCGGGGATGTCTGGATTGCCGGCAACCTCGACCGCACGCGCCAGATCCCAGATGACCGGGACCACGGTCGCCGACGGTTCGTCGATCGGGACGGAGATCTTCAGATCACGCATTTCGATTTGACGTCCCGCCAAGACTTCGCCGCCCAAAAATCGTTCGGCCGCGGGCAACGTCACGATATCGCTCGGTTCGCTCCATTCCGTCTCACGCCAGAAAGTGCGAGCGCCGTTCTTCGCCGCATCCGCCTCATCAATGGCGCGGACTCGTTGAGCCACCGTGTTGGCCACCGTGCGAGGATCCGGCGTGTACTCGGCTTCGCGCGGGTGGTTAGGATCTTCAATCAACACTTGCACTCGGTAGCGATACTTCTTGCTGGGGTCGACGTTGAAGTCGAAGAATCGCAGCATCTTGTATTTCGCGACATCCATGCTGGGATCCATCCCGGCGCCCATCATGCCGGGCATGCCAGGCATTCCCGACGGCATCGCGGGCATGGCCCCCGAGCCTAACGCGGGTGGCAAGCCGCCGGGAGGTCGTCCGCCGCCGCTTCCCATTCCTGGACCACCGGGTCGGCCTCCGCCGCCAGGCATCATTCCAGGCGCCATACCGGGCCGACCGCCGCCCATGCCAGGCATCATGCGACCGCCAGCGCCAGGCATGCCGGGCATGCCGGGCATGCCCGGCATCCCAGGAGCTCCACCGGGCCCCAAATCACGCCCAGGTACGTCACCGCCTGGCAGATCGCCCTGGTCGTCATCCGCGCCCTGTTGGTTGGGCTGGACGGGCAACATCGACGCGTCCATCGCGGCCGTCGCCAACGGCACTTCGGTGTGCATCGCCAAGCGAGCGGGATCAACCATCATGGCCGGCGGCAGAGGGTGAGTGAGAATGGCATCGAGATAGTTTTGGTCGGCGACCTCGTCCATCGTGCCGCCCCACATCTCCATCAACTTCTGCGAATCCTTCGTCTTCAGACGCTTCCATTGCAACGCGGCATTCGGGTCGTCCCCCACTTCCGCTCGTTCCACATAGAAGTACACATAGTTCGGCATGTCTCGAGCAGGTTCGTAGCCCTGAGCTTCCGCCAACACTCGCTGATACTCGTCCCAAATCTTCTTGTGCGGCACCACGGCCTTCACCGCCACCACGTAGCGGCTGACTGCTCGAGGCACTCCGGCGCCAGCGTTCTCCATGCCCGGCTGCATCGTCGGCGCCGCAACTCCTCCGGGCCGGTAGCCGTGAACATAGCGTTCCAAATAATCAGGACTGACCGACGCTCCACTCATCCCCATGCCGGGCATTCCAGGCATTCCCGGCATCCCGGATCCACCGCCGAAACCGTCGTCCATCACCGGCGGCAACGATTCCGCCACCGGCGGCAAACCGCCTCCGCTCCCCTTGCCGCCACCCGGTCCACGAGGTGCTTTCGGCTGCTTCTGGTTCTTGCCTCCGGGCATTCCCGGCATCCCAGGCATGCCTGGCATCCCCGGCATGCCGGGCATTTCGGCGCCCGGCGCCGTGTCGGCCTTGGCCGTCTTCTTCTTCTCGGCCTTCTTCGTCAGATGCCCCGCCTTGTCGTTCTCGTACGGATCCGTCGGCTCGTCCGAATACTCGTACACCGCCACCAGGAACCCTTCCGCTTCGACTTTTTCCGCCGCGAAGATCTGAGGATCCTGGCGTAGGCGAGTTGAGGGGAAGCGAGGCGGATCGAGAATCGGGACCGCATAGTCGGTCGATGGAATGGGGCGACGACTCTTGTCCACCAGCGCGGGATAATCGTCGATCTGGTCCCGCTTCTCGTTCATGATGATATTGACCGAGTGATTGACCTGAACCACATGGTTCATCGTCTCCTCGGCCTTGGACTTCATTTCTCGCGGGTTCGACTTGGTGTACGCCTCTCGCTGATAACCGTCGTACACGAAGTACGCCACCAGGAGTCCGACGACGCCCAGCACCAGCTTCTCGACGTGCAACAAGAGAAAGCCCTTCCAGCCACCCTCTCCGAGATTGAACTTGGGCTTCTTCATCGAGACATCCTTTCGTGAACTTTCGGTTTACCCGCTCGCAACCGCCCACCGACTCACAATCCACCGACTCACAACTCGCCCCTCATCCGCCAGCGAAGCGAAAAACACTCGCTCCGCCCACAGGCCATCAACCACGAGGCGCGCCGACTGCGCTTGCGTTCGTCGTGGCGCCGACTGGCGCCACGGGCGCGGCGGGTCCCCCCGCCGTCTGCCCCGCTCCCAGCTTCGACTCGTTGGGCGGATTGAAAATGTAAACCAATCCGAACAACTCGACCTGAATATCAAACGTCGGCGCTTCGATGGTCGCCAATCGACCTGTTCCCATTCCCATTCCCATGCCTGGTCCCGAGCCAGCCAGCGGCATCATCGGCGTGTCCGCTCCTCCCATGCCGCGATTCATGCCCCCTGGCATTCCGCCCGGCATGCCCCCAGGCATTCCTCCTGGCATCCCGCCGCTTCCTCCGCCCGTCGAGCTGGTCTGCGGATTGATTCGCACTTGCCGAATCTCCAAAGGCAACTCGGCGTTGCCACACTCGGCCAATAGCCGATTCAACTTCCGAATGTCGACCTTCAATCGTAATCGGACGGGCATTCGCTTGGCCACCGCGAGAATCGCGTCCGTGGGCGAGCGAACATTGAGCGCTTCGCGAGCCGTGGCGGCCTTGACCGGCGCCAGGTCAACGTCGACATAACGCATCTCCAGCGGGTCGATTTCAACAGCCCCGCCCGCACCGGGCATACCAGGCATTCCCGGCATTCCCGGCATACCAGGCATGCCTGGCATCCCTGGTGCACCTTCCACGGGCGGCATTCCACCTGGCATTCCTGGCATTCCCGAGCCGCTGCCTCCTGGCATTCCTGGCATGCCCGGCATCGCTCCCGGCAATCCGCCTCCCGTAGCGCCAGCCAGCCGAGTGACTTGGCCGGACAGTTGAGCGGTTGTGCCGAGATCGATGGCGTCGATTTGCTTGACCGCCGCCTTATACGAAGCGTCCGCGCCATCGTTCGTGCGCGCAATGATCTGCATGATCGACTTCAGAATCCAGAAGTCCTCCTGAGCGTACAAAATCTGCAAGGTCTTCGGCACGTTCTCCGCCTGATGCGACCAGTCGTATCGCGACAGAATCTCCGACTGATTCGTCGGGTTCCATTGGACCACATATTCCTGTTCGGCGTTCGCCCCGCTGCCCGGCATTCCCGCGCCAGCCCCCGGCATCATTGCGGGCGCCATCCCCCCTGGATTGCCGCCGAAGCCTTGCAGCCCCGATCCGCCTCCCATGCCTGGAGCGCCTCCCATGCCTGGGCCGCCGCCCATCCCCGAGCCCCCTTGGCCAGCCACACCATTCCAGTTGGCATTGATGTCGGTCGCCAACTGCGGAATCACCTTTTGAATGTAGTCGCGATAACGAGCTCGCAGTTCCACGCTGATCTCGCGATTCAACGGAGTCGGGAAGGGAATCGCTTCGACCGGCCGCAGATTGATCACCGTCGCCTCAAAGTCCTCCTGCAACTCCTTCGGCCACACCAACACATCCAACTGTCGGTCATACTGCCGCTTCCAGGCCTTCGCCACAAGATCGCGAGCCGCCGATTCGATCTCATCCATCTTCTTGTGCGAAAAATCATTCGGGTGATCTTGAATCCCCCGAGCCGCGCTGACGCCCGACAATAACCCCTCAATCTTCGTCTCTTGATCCTTCTTCTGCTTGTCCAATTGCGACACCGCCACGAAGAAAATCACGCCGCCCAAAATCGTGATCAACCCGGACAACACCCAAAACCGGTGCTTGTTCAGCTGCCGCAAGATTTGCTTGACTTGATCCATGGTCGGTACGCCTTATCTCCAAGTCGCGTTCAGGTCAGGTGCGGGTGGTCATTTGTCATTTGTCATTTGTCATTCGTCATTCGTCATTCGGGGACGGCTGCTGCTGGTCCCGGTGCTGCTGGTCCCGGTGCTGCTGGTCCCGGTGCTGCTGGTCCCGGTGCTGCTGGTCCCGGTGCTGCTGGTCCCGGCGCTGCTGGTCCCGGCGCTGCTGGTCCCGGCGCTGCTGGTCCCGGCGCTGCTGGTCCCGGCGCTGCTGGGCCGGGTGCTGCTGCGGGGGCGGGAACGGCTGGGGCGCCTGGTACTGGTGCTGCTACGCCGGGGACGGCGGCTCCTGGGGCTGCGGCGCCTGGGGCGGGGATTGTGCCAGGCACTCCACCGGCTGCCATGGCGGCATCACGGTCGGCTTTCGCTTTCGCCAACTGTTCGGCCTTCATCTGCAACCGCTTCGTCAGCGGCATGGGTTGCCATACGAACTGAATCGTGAACTGATATCGCGGCGCTTCGTACGACTCGGGTTCCTCGCGGTCCTTCGCCTTGTCCTTGTCCTTGCCCTTCGCTCCGGCCTTGCCGCCTCCTAGGCCACCCCCTCCTAAGCCGCCGCCGCCAAAACCGCTCCCTTTTCCCGGTCCCATTCCCATGCCCATGCCTGGCGCCATGCCAGCGGCCATCCCCGCCGCACCCGTCCCATCGCCGCTCATCGACGCGTCAAACAACGGGTTGGGAATGCGATAATTCAAGTCGATCTTGTCGTCCATGATCAACGTCGGGAACAGCACGCCGCGTTCCTGCATCGTGAACGTCACCGGTTCGCCATTCAACAACTCGCCCGGCAAAGTAATCTGCAACTTCTCCAAGCTCCGCAGCAACGTGTTCAAGACGTGCGTGCGGCCCGAAGTGCGAGGATCGCCGTTGTAATAATGGTATCCCCGTAGCTCGACCACCCAACCTTCTTTCTCGGGACCCTTGAGTTCCGCAGCCGCCGGATCAGTCGCCGCGGTACTGGTCGCGGCCGGGGCGGCCGGTGGAACTCCCGGCGCCGCTCCAGGCACGGCAGCCGCCGCGTCGGCGCCCGGTTGAGCTGGCGGGGGCGCTTGCCCCTTCTCCAACGCCTCGATATACCGCTTACCTTCCAGATACTTATCGCGGATCTGCGGAGTGAACCACAGAGTCAAATCCTTGAAATACTCCGACTCGATGAAGTCGACGTGGATTTCCTTACGAGCGGTAAACGGCACTACCTTCGGGTCGGGCGGCACTCCCGGCTGTACATTCTCGGTGCGCGGCAACGCATACGTCAGCGTCGAGACCAACTCCAGCCACATCAAGCGGCGGTCGTTGTTCCCCGCCACCTCGTCGCCCAGCGCCTTGAGCACCTTCAGCTGAGCCACCTTTTCGTCGTCTTTACTCTTGTGGTTCCGACTGGTCGTGCTGACATTCTCGGCCACCCTGCCCGCTTCCTCCCAAGTCGTCCCTGCCACCGCTCGACTCGGATGCACCGTGTACCACTTGTCGTTCACCAGGAAGTAGCTGAGCGCCCAGGCCAGCAACAACGCACTGACCCCGGCCAGCGTCCAGGGCTTCTTTTCGCGAATAATGCGTTGAGTCACGATCTCGCGCGGCATCAGGTTCGTCGGCACTTTCGCCAACCCGAGCCCTTGCAGGCAGAGACCGTAGCTGACGCCGAACGACAGCTGATTTTCCTTGAAGCTAGGCGACGATTCGATGGCCGTCGTATCCAGCCGCTTGAAGCTGGTCAGATCGAACAGGTCGTGTCCCAGGTTCTTCGACAAGTGATGCGTCAAGCCGGTCAGCTTGATCGCATTGCCCAGCATCACCAGCTTCGACAATTTGGCTTTGCGGTTGTTATTTTCAAAGTTCATCAACGACCGCTGGATCTCGTTCACCATGTCGTTGAAGATCGGCCGCATCGCTTGGAAGATCACCTTGGGATCTTCCGCCTGCCGTGCGTTCCGCTTCGTATGTTCGGCCTTCGAGAACGTCAGTTTCAGTTCTCGCACTAACTGCTTCGTAAAGTGGCTGCCGCCGACCGGGATGCTACGCAGCCACATGCGGTAGCCGTTGGTGATGACCAAGTCGGTCGTGTCGGTCCCCATCGACAGCAACACCAGCGACTCGGGCGGATTCTCCGCGTCGTATTCCTCGGTGGCGTCGTTCAGCAAATCGTGCGTGATGGCGTTGTAGATGGCGACGGGCGCCAACTGGATGATGTCCAGCTCAATGCCTGCTCGCGTGAACGGCGCCAGCGCCTTGAACACTTGCTCGCGTTTCATCGCGAACAACCCCACTTGGGTCTCCATCAAAAACCCTTCGACCTCCATGCCGCCCGCCATGCGGTGCCAGTCCCAGACCACTTCTTCCAGCGGGAACGGCACCGTCTGCTTGGCTTCGAATCGCACCAAGTCGGGCAACTGCTTGATTTGGCAGGGCGGGGGGCCGAAGAAGCGAGTCAACCCGAATTGGCCCGAGACCGACATCGCGATCCGGTCGCCCTTGATTTTGTTGCGCGACAAAAACGTCGCGAACGCCTCGCGCACCAATTCTTCCGGATCGGCGTCGGGCTGGCTGAGGATCATCGGATATTCGATAAAATCGAACGCCGTCGCCACCGCGCCGTTGCCTTCGTCGTTCAGTTCGCAGCGCAGCGCCTTCAGGCCGCACTGACCGATATCAATACCCCAGATCCCGCCGCTGGCCATGGATACTCTCCGAATTCAAACGGCAGCGAACCGCCAGGTCGACCGACCTCGCGGACCGCGTGAACGAAATGGAATTGGTTTTCCTCAGGAATCGAGGCACGCGACAAGTTTCGGGACCAACCCCACCGTCACTATCGTGCACGCTCATCCAAGTTTACTGACCACAACTCGCGATTGTCAACGAAGTTCCCTAGATCCCGCGTCGTCTCGACGACGGCCTCGCTACCGACTATCGTAACCGTCATGAAATACCAGGAACTCATTATCCTGCTCCCGTGCCATTCGCTGGAGGACTTCCCCACCTATCACGAAGGGGAAGACGCCGACAGCTTATTGGCTTCATGGACCGCCCTCTGGCATCCCGCTCTCCTGGCCGCGGCCGGCGCCAAGCCGACGTGGGCTCGAGTCGATTCGCCCCCGTCGGTCATCGTCGACCGCTTGCTGGTCGTCCCCACCCTCGCCGCCTCGCAACTCCCCACCGGGTTTGCTCAGCGAGCGAAAGAGGAAGGCGCGACGCTCGTTCGCAAACTCCTCACTGTCCCCGACATCGTGTCCGCCGCCCTGGCGCCGCTGGACGGCGGCGATGGCGGCGTCGACCCCGAACTGGCGGCCGACTTCCACGCGCTCGGCTACTGCTACCTTCAAGTCCAACTGCTCACGCGGCAAATGCGCTACTCCAGTAATCTGGATGAAGTGCATTTTCAAAACCAAGTCGTCGCGGGCGCTCGCGCCGCGCTCGCCGCTGACAATTCTACCGCGCGGGAAAAGCTTACCGCATGTTTCGACATGTTGGCCGAAGAACGTAATCACTATTACCCGGTCGAAACGTATGTCCTGGATGTGACGCTTGTCGCGGACACGACGATTGGCCCCAGTTTGCGGACCGAGCTCGGTCGCGAGGGGGGCGCCAACCTGCTGTTGTCGGCCGCAACGCTGCAACGCATGCAATCCCAAGAACCCGACTCGCTGGCCGCCGTGCGCGCCGCGGTCGAAGCGAATCGAGCCGCCTTGATTGGGGGCGAAGTGGTCGAACGGCGCTGGCCGCTGTTGGGACTGGAATCGCTGACCGCCGAACTGCAACGAGGCGGACTGGTCTACGAATCGCTGGTTGGTCGACGCCCCGTCGTATTCGGCCGTCGCCGGTTTGGCCTGACCCCTGCCCTGCCGCTGGTCTTGCGTCAATGTGGTTTTCAAGGCGTCCTCCATGCCACGTTGGATGATGGCCGCTTCCCGCAAGGTTCGCAGCTCAAAGTTCGCTGGGAGGGCATTGGCGACGCCTCGCTCGACGCCATCGCCCGCGTCCCTTTAGACGCCGCCAAATCGCAAACGTTCCTTAGTTACGCCATGAAAATGGGAGAATCGATGGACGCCGACCATGTCGCCACGCTCCTGCTGGCGCATTGGCCGGGGCAAGCCAGCCCATGGCGGGAAGTGTTGCGGCGAGTGGCTCGGTACACGGGGGCGCTCGGCAAGTTCGTCACGATCGACCAATATTTCCGCGAAACCGACGCTCCCAGCCAGACCGATCGGTTCGACGCGGGCCAGTACCGCTCCCCCTACCTCAAACAAGCGATCATCCGCAAACAGCTCGACCCGCTGTCCACTGTCATGCGTTACTGGCAACGCCGTTCGCGCTTGGAGGCGGCCGAGTCGTTGCGGTTGCTGGCGGAGCTGGCGGGCGGCAGCCGCGGGGCCTCGCCCGAGGACGCCGACGCTCAATTCCTAGTCGCCGCGGCGGTCGCCATCGACCTGCACGCGGAAGATCCCGAGACCGAGGTCGAGCAGCTCGAACGGTTCGACCGACAGCTCGACGATGTCGTGCATCGCTCGGCCGAGCGGTTGGCCAACGTGTTGCCGCGAGCCGGCTCGAAGCCGACGCCGGGCCTGTTGTTGATCAATCCCTGCACGTTTACTCGGCGAGTGGCCGCGGAGGCGCCTCATCTGCCCAGCTTGCCGGCGGTCGAGAAGCCGGTGCATGCGGTGGACGAAGCTCAAGGTAAGCGACATGTGGCGGCCGATGTGCCGCCGCTGGGTTACACCTGGGTCTCGGCGTCAGGCGCCTCGCCCGCGAAACCTCGCCGGCCCCTGCCGCCGTTGGCCGAAGAGACGATCTTGCGGAACGAGTACTTCGAGGCGTTGTTGAACCCGACGACGGGCAGTTTGCAGGCGATCCACGAGTATCAGGCGCGGGGGAACCGCATGTCGCAGCAGTTGGCGCTGCGAGTGCCCGGGGCGACTCAACAAAAGGCGGGCGACGTCTACCGGGACCCGGACGAGACGGCCGTCTATTCGGTGATGGGGGTGGACAAGATCGAGGTGACGACGGCCAGCACGGTGCTGGGCGAAATCACGACTCGCGGGCGCCTGATGGACCGCCATGGCAAAACGCAAGCGAACTATACGCAGACGTTCCGAGTGCGGCGCGGCAGTCGCGTATTGGTGATCGACATCGAGCTGGAGCCGGTGGTGGAACCGCAGGCCGACCCCTGGAATTCGTACTACTGCTGCCGTTTTGCGTGGAACAACGAGTCGTCCGAGTTGTTCCGGACGTTGCATCAGCAGCGGCAGCCAGTGGCGGGGAAGCAGTTCGAGGCGCCGCATTACGTCGAGTTGTTGGCGGAGCCGCAGCGGACGACGATCTTCACGGGCGGCTTGCCGTTTCATCGACGAGTGGGCATGCGGATGCTGGACACGCTGTTGGTGGTGCGAGGAGAACGAGCTCGCCGGTTCCGCGTGGGCATTGGGATCGATGTCACTCATCCGTACCAGGAAGCCGTCTCGTTGCATGCTCCGCAATTGACATTGCCCGAGACCAATTCCGCCCCGAACCCGGCCTCGTCGTGGCTCTTCCACCTGGACGCGAAAAACGTCACGACGACTCATTGGTCCGCGGTGCGCGAGGGAGGCAAGCTAGTCGGCTTCCGCACTCGCCTGCTGGAAACCATGGGGCGCAGCGGCCCTGTGAAGTTAAGTGCCTGTCGAGCGTTGACCGGGGCCAGAAAGCTCGACCTGCAAGGCGAGCCAGTGGAAACGTTAAGCGTGGAGAACGGTCAAGCGATCGTGCAACTAGCCGCCCACGACTGGACCACGGTAGAAGCCAGGTGGAGTTGAGGCTGAAGGCTGGAGAGTGGCTAAGAATTCGTCGTCAAAGCAATCTCACATGACCAATGACCAATGACGAATGACGAATGACCAATGACGAATGACCACCATGCTCGACGAACGGATCGGCATTCCGTAGGATGACGCGGCGTTGAGTGGAGCGATTCGACCAGAGAACCAATCAAGGAGTGACAGGCGATGAAGAAGGAAGAGATTCTGGCGAAGTTGGCGGCGAAGGAGATTTCGATCGAGGAAGCGACGAAGATGCTGGAAGACGCGGAGAAGACGCCGCGCGGCACGCTGTATTGCAAGGTGAGCGAGAAGGGGGCGGTCAGCGTCTACGGTTTGCAACGCATGCCGGTCACGCTGTACTTGGAACAGTGGGAGCGTCTGATCGGCTTCGCGCCCGAGATTGCCCAGTTCATCAAGGACAACGAGTCCAAACTGAAGCGAAAGGGGCAGACGATGTAGGGATGAAGGCGTGTTCCAGTTCTAACTCCTTAGAACGGATCAGCTCTCCACATTCGCACTCGTCCATCGCGTCCTCCGGCGGCTACGCTCAGGCCATCGGGCGAGAAATCTACTGTGAATAGCGAGTAGTCGCTCGCGATTCCTGTGGGCGTCCTGGGGCGAATGTCGAGTTTCAGGGTCTCGCGGCCATCTTCTGTGTCCCAGAGTCGAACGGTTCCGTCCGCGCCGCCGGACGCTAGGCGACGCCCGCAAGGTGAAAACGCCACCGCGTACACGGGTCCAAGGTGTCCCACGCATTCGCGTGGCGAGCTTGAAGGATCAAGGGACCACATTTTGCATTTCCCATCCTCACCGGCCGACGCCACTCGATTGCCTTGGAACGAAAACGCGATTCGCCACACGGGGCCGTGATGTTTGCCTAACACGCGAGCGGGACTCGACGAACCAATTTCTCGCACCTTGATGTCGCCTTCATCGCCAGCCGTGGCCAGCAGTCGTCCATCACGACTCGCAGTCAGGCACCGGATTGGCCCCTGATGACACGGCTCGATATGCATCCGTCGACCATTCACAAGATCCCATACTTCAACCTGGCCTTTCGTATTTCCCGTGGCGGCAGTCGACTCCGGCAGCAACAACGTTGCACTGGTCAATTCGTGATTGGGTGTAAGTCGAAGCGAGCAAGTGGGCCTGCGATGGCGAGAGAATCGCTGCAACAATCCATTCCTTCCGACCGAGACCAGTTGATCATTTCGTAGCGGCAACGCGGCAATCGATTCGCTTGGCTCGGCGCCTTGAATGCCCCACCTTGTCTCTAATCGCGTGTCCCACTCGTGTATCACTCCTCGAGAATCCACGGAGACGAGTGTCGATTTGTGTTCAAGGAATCGCACGGCGATGACAGAATCGGAGTGGCTCAGTTCCGGCGGGCTAATGATCGAGAAACTCAAGTCGAGTTGCAGAGGCCAGTCGAGTGTCATGGCCGCTTGGGTTGACGCTCCCCCGAGTCGTCGAGGCGTTTCTTCAAACTTTTTCGTTGAAGGTAAATTCGCTAATCGCTCACCTGTCTCCCAACGCCAAACGCCCAACGTTCCGTCGGACCATACGGTCGCGAGAATGCGGTTGTCAGACGCAATACTCAATGCCGCCAAGGAGAGTTCGTTATCGACGATTCTTCCCAACTCTTCCCCGCGACTGACGTCGATGAATCGCACCCCGGAACGCGCATCCGCAACGGCGATTACGCGAGGATTCACGACGATCGCGGCGTGGGCGCCATCCGGCGAGCGATAAACAAGGGTGTTTGGTAGCGAGGCGGGATGCGATAGTTGTTTTTCCACTCGTGGCCACATCGAGCAATCGAGCCAGGGCGGGGTTGTTTGTTGCCAGCGGGGTTGCAGCAAGGTCCCCATCGCAAACTCCCAGCTTTGTTCGATTTCCGCGTCCGACCGCTTTGCTCGCTCGATCGCTGGGAGTTGCTCGTCGACCGACGAATCGATGGGGCTCGTCGCGTCTCGCGTCCAAGTTGCCACGCCACGCCGGGGAAGTATCGTCCACGTACGAAACTCGCAGATCGCTCGACCTGCCAGCGGGCGGGGGGCCGCGGGCGTTGTCGAATCACTCGCGAGAGACGAGGAAACGGCCGCAAGTGATTCCGACGGAGCTTTTTCCGCGGTCAGGATGGATTGGATCAGTGCGTCGCGGCTGCGAGTATGGTAGCCCATCTCCCAAGTTGGGCTCCACTTCCCGTCACGCTCGAACTCTGACGAGTTGCTTCCCGTGACTACGGGCGACGCTGGCTGGCGAATGTTGTTGGGAGCGTTTGCAGTAACGAGACTGCTTGCAGGTTGATAACGAAACGCCTGGGACAACAGCCACGGACTCATGCTCGCAATCATCGCCAATGCAAGAGCGTAGGCGGTCCAATGCAGCAGACGTTGGCACCGCCGCCATAGCTGTGCGAGTCGCTCGGAGGAAGTTGGTTCCGCTTGCGCTTCACGCACTCGACACTTGACCGCCGCGGAGCGTAAGCCGCGAGCTAGCGACTCCAACGAACCGTATCGCACCGACGATTCGCGGCTGAGGCAACGCACGAGCACTCGTTCGAGTTCCTCGGGGACGAGTCGACGACGCTGGCGTCGATTGATCCACTCCAAGGAACGATAAAACTCGCTGGTGGACCACGGCGTCCAGCGGTATCGACCGGCGCCGGTGGCGAACAGCAGGAACGCTCCCACCTTTTCCATCAGCGGCGTCACTCCCTTCGTCGCTCGTCGGCGTCGTCTCGGTCGCTTCAGCCATCGCCAGCGGGGCGGCGCCTGCGGTCCAAGTTCCTTCTGCAGCACGGCCGCACGCGAATAGGTGATGAAGGCCGTGTCGAGCAGCAAGGTTCGCAGGATGGGCGTCGGACGCAGACGAGTGGGTTGAGCGATCACGGCCACGGTGTCGGGCGATAGGCGACGAGGAGTTACGCCCTGGTGATGAGCATGCAGGACTCCGCGGCAAATTCCCAACGCCACCTCCGCCGCGTCGCTCGCTCGCAGTCGCCCGCCCGCCCCGACTCGCTCGGCCAATGACTCGCCTTCGAGATGCGGCAGCACGCAGTACGTCGCCTCGTCGCTCGCCACCACCTCGTGGATCGGCAGGATGTTGGGATCTTCCAGCCGAGCATACACTTGCCAAGCTCGCAGTAGTCGCTCGCGAACCGGTTGCCCCACACCCCACTCCGGACGCACTCGCCGAATCGTCACGTACCGCCCCGTGGCATCGTCGTACGCCAGATAGACGGTCGTCAGTTCATCCTCGGACAACGCCTCCAACAGTGCGTACTCGCCCAGCGAGCCAATCGGCTCGATCAGCTGCTCCACGGTTTTTTCGTCCGCGTCGTCCGACATAAACAGCGGGTGGCGTTCTGGCTATGCGAGGGGGATGAAGTGCCTTGAGATTACCCGATCGCTCGACGACTTGCACACCCCGAAGGCGAATAGTTGCGACGTAGCCCGCTCGCTTCGCGAGCGGATTGGCCTGCGTGCGAACAAACGTTGCGTGCAGGGAGGCGGGTGCGGGCGTTGGTTCTTTGACAAGGACGGAGGTGACGTGGTTTCGCTGGTTTGGTACGGGTACGCGGTGCGGCTGGTCGTCTCGCGAAGCGAGACGGCTACGTCGTCGCTATCACAGCTTGTAAGGATGTTGTCGAAGTTTGTAACTTTGGCAATCGGATGCGTTTTTGGGGCGTTGGTCGCCGTATCAGAATTGTCGGGATCGATTCCGCTTCTTTTTCGTAAGTGTCTGTCTGGTAGTGGTTTGCTTCAATCGTGCGTGGTTCGCATGCACGTCACTCCTACTTGGAGAACATGGTTTGGCGTGCTATTTGCGTTACGGTTGAGGAACCCAGAATGATCTGATGGACAGGGTCGTACCAAGGAGGGGAAAAGTATGCGGCGACGATGTGTGTGGACGGCGTTCGTTATCGGTGTGGCGTTGGCGAGCGGGTGGGTTGAGGGAGGAGTGGGAAGTTCCTCCGAGTTGTTCGCCCAGTCGCCCGCCTCGACAGAACCCGCCATCATCCGACCGGCAGCCGCCAATTCCGCAGTCGGAGTCGTCGATATCGCTCTTATTTTCCGCCAACATGCGGGCTTCAAGCGAGGGACCGAGCAATTGAAGCAGGAGTCGAGTGCTTTCGAAGCGGTAGTTAACTCGCAGCGAAAACAAATCTCCCAGCAACTCGCCCGCCAGAAATCGCTGGCGTTGGGCAGCGCCGAGTATCGACGTTCGGAAGAAGAGATCGCTCGACGGATCTCTCAAATGCAAGTCCGTCAGAATCTGAAGCAACGAGAGTTGCGCGAACGAGAAGCTCAACTGTATTTTGAAACCTATCAGGAGGTGCAACGGGAAATCGGCCGATTGGCCGACCAGTATCATCTCGCACTCGTGTTGCGATTCGAGAGCCAGGAGATCAATGCCAACAGTCCTTCGTCGGTGATGGCTGGCGTGAATCGACAAGTGCTCTATCAGCGAAATCTCGATCTGACTCCGCACGTGGTATCGGCCGTGAATGGCCGAAGCCCGACGTCCTCGGCAGCCTCCCTGAACGCGACGCTTGTGCGTGCGCAGGCGGTTCCGCTCACAAAGTGAGCGGGCTACGTAGCCGTCTCGCTTCGCGAGACGATCAGCTGCACCGCGTATCGGTTTCACGCCAGCGAAATGACTTCCGCGTCCGCGTTCCTCAATGCGGCGCTTGTTCGTACGCAGGCGGTTCCGCTCACGAAGTGAGCGGGCTACGTAGCCGTCTCGCTTTGCGAGACGATCAGCCGCGCCGGGTACCAAGCGAGCGGGCTGCTACAGCCACTTCGGCGGACGTTTCTCCACGAAAGCCGCTAATCCCTCGGCGGCTGCTTCGGTTGTCCGAGCCGTGGCGGTCGCCGCGGCGCCCGCGGCGATTTGAGTCAGCAGGTGTTCGCCCAGGGTTTCGTAGAGGAGCCGGCGAGTGAGTTGAATCGATTCGGGGGCGGAACGTGAGATCTCCTCGGCCACCTGATGAGCTCGAGCCCAGACTTGCGCCGCTGGTACAACCTCATGGAAAAGACCTCGCTGGGCGGCTTGGGACGCATCCAGCGTGGCGGCGGTGAGCAAGAGGTTGGCGGCCCAGCCCGCGCCAATGCGAAACGCGAGCAACGGCGCCGTCATTCCCGCCACTAACCCTCGCCGCGGTTCGGGCAAGCCAAACTGGGCGTCGGTCGCGGCGATGACCACGTCGCTGGCCAGCACGAGCCCTGCTCCCGCCCCCAAAGCGGCGCCGCTGACCGCCGCAATGATCGGTTTCGGAAAACGCAGCATAGTTTCGAGCAGATCGCTGTACAGCACGGCGTCTTCGTACCAAGTCTGTAACGCCTCGCCCTCGGCGCGAGAGTCGTTCATTTCTCGCAGGTCGATTCCCGAGCAGAAAGCCTCGCCCGCGCCCGTCAGGATCACCGCTCGCACCTGTTTCTCTTGATGCAGATCCGAGAAGGCTTGGCGAAGATCGGTCAACGCGGTTCGGTCCAACGCATTTCGTCGTTCTGGCCGTTGGAGGATGATCGTACCGCTGGGGATATGTTTCTTGACGACAATCGGCATGACGAAGACGCCCTGGCACCTCGAAGAGAATCACCTGCTTCAGTGTCGCAACATAGCCAACTCGAACGAGCGGCGCAAGGGCTGTGCGTGTGTTTTGTCGAGCGGACTAGGCCGCTCGCTTCGCGAGCGGGGCTGATCATCTCGCGAAGCGAGATGGCTACGTAGCCCGCTCGCTTCGCGAGCGGAAACGCCGCTGTGCGCGGTGCGGGGCTGATCATCTCGCGAAGCGAGATGGCTACTTTGTCCAACGCCTTACCAACTTCTCGGCGAGCTTCGTGACGGTTTGTCCGACCTGCGGCGACAAATGGGCGCCTGGCTCGAATAGTTCGCCGCCGATCGTATAGGCGACGATACGCGCACAACGCCCTTGGATGGCGAGTGCCAGAGATGCCAAGGTCCCAGGCGACCAGCGGTGCACTAGACTTGGAGCACCAGGACTGGCGGCGCCAGGGATGGGCGGACTCTGGGGCCGCTCGATGCGATGGATCCGCAATGCTCCCGGCGCCAGGCCGATCGCGGCATCGATCAATACCACTCGATCCACGTCCGCCCACTCCAGGGCGAGCTCGGGCAAGAGCTGCATGCAGGACATCAGTCGCAGCCGGCCGCTCGCCTGCAAAGCATCGAGTTCCGTGGCGCGAGCTAACCGCTCCACCACGGCGGGCCCGGCGCCATCGTCGCACATCCAGCTGTTGCCATACCCGATAATCAGTACTCTGCGGCGACTCGCCGGTGGAGGCTTCATGACTGATCCGAGCGTTTGACTTGGTCGAGCATTCGGCCGCGAGCATCGACTAGTTCAATGACCATGGGCATGCGTCCCCAAGCGTGCGTCGAGCAGCTGAGGCAGGGATCGAACGCGCGCACGACCGCTTCCACTCGATTCAGCATTCCCTCGGTCAAGCGATCGTCCGAGACGAATCGTTTGGCCACCTGCAGCACTCCGCGATTGATCGCCAAATTGTTGTGGCCCGTGGCGATGATCAGATTGGCCCATTGCATGAGGCCGTCGGGAGTAATGCGGTAATGGTGGAGCAATGTGCCGCGCGGCGCCTCGGAAATGCCCACTCCCTCCAAGCGATTGACCCCCGCCGTCGCTTGCACTCGAGTCTCTAGAATCTCCGGCGATCGCAGCAATTGCTCGATCCGCTCAACGCCGTGAATCGCTTCGATCAGCCGAGCCCAGTGGTAGTGGAAACTGCTGGTTGGCGCTCGCCCCAGCCGCAAGCGGAATTCATCCAACTCGCGATCCGCCACGGGCGTTCCGCAGCGGTGAGCGCACACGAGTCGCGCGAGCGGTCCTACTCGGTAGATTCCCTCTGGATAGCCGCGCGGCTTGAAGTAGGGGAACTTCAAATAGGTCCATGGTTCGACATGTTCGCCGATGATGTCGCCATAACGACGGTGATCGACCAGTTCGTCGACGATATGCCCTTGTTCATCACAGACTCGCAGCTTTCCGTCATAGAGGTCTAGATCGCCACGGTCGTCCACCAGCCCCATGTGGTACGTCGGAAAATTCGCGAAGACAGCGATTTCGTCTTGAAACCGGTAGGCGATCGATTTGAGCCAATCGAGGGCCCGTCGAGCTCGATCGAGCGCGGCGGGGACGCCGGCGAGGATCGCGTCGCGATGTTCCAACGACAGCGGTTCATTGACGCCTCCAGGGACGCACCACGCGGGATGAATGCGTTTGCCCCCGAGACGCTCGATGATGTCCTGGCCGAATTTTCGCAGGAGCACGCCGTCGGTCGCAAACTCGGGATGTTCGCGAATCAGGCCGAAGATGTTCCGATCCTTGGGATCGTAGTCCATGCCGAGCATCAAATCGGGACTCGAGAGATGGAAGAAGCTGAGCGCATGCGACTGGACTAACTGTCCTAAGTTCATCACTCGGCGCAAGTTCGCTGCCACGGGAGGAATCTCGACCGCCAACAGGTCATCGCAGGCTTTGGACGACGCCATCAAATGGCTGACGGGACAGATGCCGCAGATGCGAGCCATGATGGCGGGCATTTCGCGGAATGGTCGCCCCTCCACGAACTTCTCGAATCCCCGGAATTGAGTGACATGGAACATCGCGTCGGCGACCTGGCCGTGATCGTCCAGTTGGATGGTGATCTTGGCGTGTCCCTCGATGCGAGTGACCGGATTGATGGTAATGGTCTTGCCCATGGCGTTTCTCACCTGCCGAATCGCGTTAAACTGCTGACGTTGGGACGTCGTCCGGCCAATAGTTCCGTCAATACAAAGTGGATCGCGTCCGCGGGCGGCGGGCAACCTGGCACAAACAAGTCGACTTCCACGACTTCATGCACGGGGCTGGAACGCGTCCGCAGCGCCGGCACAACGCGCGAGGGATACCAGTGGACACTTCCCGTCAATGGCTCGGTAGCCGTCTCGAGATACGCACGCTCCATCAATTCGACGATCGGGAAGCCGTTTCGCATTGCGGGTACGTTGCCGGTCACCGCGCAGTCGCCCAGCGAAATCAGAACTTTTGTGCGTTTACGCAACTCGCGGATCTTGTGTAGATCTTCCTCGCTGCTGACCGCTCCCTCGACTAACGCCAGATCGATGTCGTCGGGAAACTCTTTCAGATCGATGTAGGGGGAGCAAACGACTTCGATATGTCGAGCCAGTTCAATGATTCGTTCGTCCATGTCAAGCAACGACATGTGGCAGCCAGAACAGCCATCGAGCCATACCGTGGCCACTCGCACTCGCTTGGCGAGCGGTTCCGCGGACGTAGCGGCGGCGTCTTGAGCGTTGAGTTCGTCGGACATCATTCGGCCTCCCGCATGACGGTGAGGTAGGGCAGGAACTGTCGTCGTTTTTCCATCTCCGCGACGCTCGTCCCCTTTTCGGACATCGCGCCCGTGGGGCAGACGTGAACGCACTTGCCGCACGAAGTGCAAGTGTCGCTTTCACCCCAAGGTTGATTCAGGTCGCGCACGATCATCGCTTCGATCCCGCGCCCCATGACATCGATAGTGTGAGCACCCTCGATTTCGTCGCAGACTCGCACGCAGCGCATGCAGAGAATGCACCGGTTGTGGTCCATGCGGTATCGTTCGTGAGAACTATCGACGCCGAGTCGAGGGAAGCGGTAAGGGAGTCGCACATGGTCGACTCCCAGTTGTTGGGCATACGATTGCAGTTCGCAGTGACCGTTGCTGACGCACACCGAGCACACATGATTTCGTTCGGCGAACAACATCTCGATGATCGTCTGCCGATAGCGGTGGAGCGTTTCCGACTGGGTGATTACTTGCATGCCATCGGCGGCGGCGGTGGCGCAGGCGGCGGCGAGTTTGGTTTGGCCGACAATCTCGATGACGCACAGGCGGCATCCGCCCCAGACGCTGAGACCTTCGAGGTAGCAGAGCGTGGGGATCGAGATGCCGTGATCGGTGGCGACTTGCAGGATTGATTGCCCCAGCGTGGCCGTCACATCACGCCCATCGATTTGCAGCGTAAAGCTCTGCGCCGGTTGCAGCGTGACCCCCTTCATGACCATCTCCTTTTCCTTGCCGTCAACTCGACGCTTCCGCTGCTGAATTGTTGTTCGGCGCTAACTATGCGACTCGCTGGGCGACTCGGTGATCGACACGAGCGACTCGGACGACTCGGCCATGAGTGCGCGATATTCGGGCTCGAAGTACCGCAAGGTGCTGAGCACCGGATTGGGAGCGCTTTGGCCGAGCCCGCACAAGCTGGTCCGACGCACCATGTCGCATAGATAACGTAACGTATCGAGGTCGCGTTCCGAACCTTGCTGTCGGCAGAAGCGATCGAGCAGCTCTTCCATCATATGCGTGCCGACGCGACAGGGAACGCATTTGCCGCACGACTCACACAAACAAAAGTCCATGAAGTAGCGGGCGACATCGACCATATTCTGTGTGTCGTCGATGATGATCATGCCTCCCGAGCCCATGATGGAACCGACAGAGGCGAGCGACTCGTAATCGACGGGCAAGTCCAGGAATTGTTCGGGAATGCAGCCGCCCGAGGGGCCGCCCGTTTGCACGGCCTTGAAGCGCCGCCCGTCGGGCAAGCCGCCTCCCATGTCGAAGATGATCTCGCGCAAAGTGATGCCCATGGGGACTTCGATGATGCCGCCATTGACGATTTTGCCCGCCAAGGCGAACACCTTGGTCCCCGCGCTGGTCGCGGTTCCGATCGAGGCGTACCATTCGCCGCCGTTGCGAATGATCGGAGCGATGCTCGCCAACGTCTCGACGTTATTGATCAGCGTGGGACAGCCATACAGACCATGGTTGGCGGGATAGGGTGGTCGAGGACGCGGCGTCCCGCGATGCCCCTCGATCGAGGCCAGCAGCGCGGTTTCCTCGCCGCAGACGAACGCTCCGCCGCCCATGCGGAGTTCGACATCGAACCCGAATTCCCCCTCGCCCACTCGCCGACCCAGCAATCCCACCTTCGTGGCTTGTCGGATGGCGGTTTCGAGCCGCTTGATCGCGAGCGGATACTCGGCACGAACATAGATGAAACCATGGTCCGCGCCGACCGCATAGGCGGCGATCGCCATCCCTTCCAGCACGCGATGCGGATCGCTCTCCAGCACCGCTCGATCCATGAACGCTCCCGGATCGCCTTCGTCCGCGTTGCAAACGATAAACTTGCGAGTGCCCGGCGCCTTGGCCACGGTGCTCCACTTCAGTCCCGTGGGGTAGCCGGCTCCGCCGCGTCCGCGCAGCCCGCTGCGCACCACTTCGCGGACCACGGCCGCCGGTTCCATTTCATTCAGCGCTCTCAGGAGCGACGAGTAGCCGCCCGCCGCGATATACTCTTCGATGCGAGTGGGATCGATTCGCCCGCTATTCTCCAGCACGATGCGTCGCTGGCGTTGAAAGAAGGGGGAATCGGTCGGGATCTGGAGCCGATCGACGGGCGCCGCCGGCACGAGCGACTCGACAATGTCGGGGACATCGGCGGGAGTGACCGTACCGTACATGGTTCCCAGCGGCTCGATTTGCACGCAAGGTCCGCCCGAGCAGGGGCCTAAGCATCCCACGCCGCGCACGCGGCAGCGGTCTTGCAATCCGCGTTCGGCGACCGCGGTTTCCAACGCCGCAAAAACGGCTTCCGAACGCGCCGACTGACAGCCCGCCGCCAAGCAGACGTTGATCGACCATTCAGCGTTTGTTTGCTCTTCCCGCACCTTGTCAGCGACTCGATCGAGTTCATCCTGGTTCATCGCGCCACCGTTGTGAAAGTTCCGCGAGTTTCTCGGAGGTGACTTTGGGGATCACGTCTCCGTCCGCCACCACCACCGGGGCGAGTCCACAAGAGCCGACACAGCGCGCGGTCAACAGCGACACGACGCCATCGCGCGATGTTTGACCCTCCTGCACTTTCCACTCGCCGGCCATTTGATCCAACAGCTTTTGGGCGCCGCGGATGTAACAGGCGGTCCCTGTGCAGACGACGCACGTATGTTTGCCCGGCGGTCGCAGGGTAAAGAAGTGATAGAAGGTCACCACGCCAAACGCCGCGCTCAAGGGCACTCGCAGCGATTGAGCGACATAGCGCAACGCGGTTTCGTCGACATAGCCGAAACACTCCTGAACGGTGTGTAACGCTTCGATCAAGCCATTGCGTTTGTAGCCGTTGCGTCGCATGGTCGCATCGACGATCCGCCAGCGTTTGTCCGCCGTCGGGGTTTCTGGCTTGGCCTTCGTCGTCGCCATTACGAGATTCCTTGTGCGAATGGCAAAGAGGCGATCCTTCGTGGCAAGCGAGCGGTTCCGCCTCGTCGAAAACCTCTGGGGGGGCCGCTCCGGCAGATACGTAATGGCAAATCGAATGCCGATTGCGCGGGAGCAGGCTCCGTATCGGGACAACGGCGACTTTTTCGCCCAAGAATCGAGTGGTGCGGGCCACTCGCCCACGAGCGTTCGCACGGTGTTGCGCGCTGTTTCGCGCAGTGCTGCGAGCGAAGACGCGCGCTGTTTTGCCAGGGTAAGAAACATGTACGGCGGACTTCCAGTCCGTCGGTTCGGGCCGCGCACGGAGGGGCTGCCCCAACAAGCGGTAGACAAACTGAATTCCTACTGGATGAGTGTCGTCAGATGTCCTATGATCAGCCCGCCAGGGGGGATTGCCTCTGTCGATTCGTTACAGGCCTTGTTCGGTCTCATTCATGCGTCGTCGATTGGGAGGGTTGGTCATGCGGAGCTGCGTTGGAAGTCAGTCGGTTTCATGGGCCTGGGGGCTGGGGCTTTGCTTCGTGTTGAGTCTTCTGGTCGGGTGCGGATCTGCCAGTGGAAAAGGAAAGGTCGCAGGAAAGGTCACTTTTTCCGGTCAGCCGGTGACGGGCGGGAGCATTACGTTCGCCCCACTTGCGGCGCCTAACACGAGCGCGGGCGCCGAAGGGGGAGCTCGTCCCGCAACCGGCCGAGTCACCGAGGACGGAACATTCACCTTGAGTACCGACGAAGACGGAGATGGCGCACTCGTGGGGCGACATTCGGTGGTTTACTCGCCTCCCTCCGCCGCCACGGAAACCCCTGATCCTCGGACACCGCCATCGCCCTACTTTGGCCTAGTGCCGAAAGAACGCGAATTCGAGGTCAAGGAAGGCAGCAACGAAGTCACCGTGGAACTGGTGAAGCCTCAATAGTTTGCTCGCTTTGCGAGCACGAGCACGAGCGGGGCTGGGCTGAACTGGCGAGACAGCATTGAGA
Source organism: Pirellulales bacterium (assembly GCA_046349915.1). Classification (GTDB taxonomy): domain Bacteria; phylum Planctomycetota; class Planctomycetia; order Pirellulales; family Pirellulaceae; genus CAIXSC01. The sequence goes on from JAXMBL010000008.1 coordinate 337,397, forward strand.
AGGGCTCTGTATCCCGTGTCTTGGGGCGGAGTTTCGTAAAGTCGAAGATCCCCCTCGCTAGGTGAGTTACTTTCGTTGACACGGGGAGGCCCGACGGCTAGAGTTTGGGCTCTCATCGTTCACTTTTCGCATCGTTTTTCTCATTCTCTGTTGTTCCAGCGAGGTCTTTATGTGGAGCGAGCGTCCCTTGGGGCGGCGTCGTGGGTTTACGTTGGTGGAACTGTTGGTGGTGATCGCGATCATCGGCGTGCTTGTCGCACTGCTCTTGCCAGCCGTCCAAGCGGCTCGTGAAGCAGCTCGACGCAGCCAATGTTCCAACAATCTGAAGCAGATTGGATTAGGCTTCCACAATCACCACGACATCTTTGGTCGATTGCCTTCGGCGGGCGGTGGGACGACTGGCAACCCGCCAACGGATCGCGGCGAGTGGGGATGGGCGTACGAGATCTTGCAGATGATCGAGCAAGGGAACGTGTTTGACAACACGAACGACTCGGCAGTCCGAGCCACGATCATCAAGACTTACGTTTGTCCCTCGCGTCGAGCGCCGATGTTGTTTAGCGGCACCGCTCGGTCCGATTATGCTGGCAACGGAGGGACTCGAGCAAACTCGGACGGCTTTACGGGGACAGTGGGGAGAAGCGATGCGCCGGGTCCGAATTGGCGTCGAGGCAAATTCACCATGGCCGACATCACGGATGGCACCTCGAATGTGATCATTGTCGGAGAAAAGCTTGTCAATCGCCCGTCGATGGGCGGCACGGGCGGCGTCGATTTCAGCGACAACGAATCGTGGGCGGGCCCTGGCTACGCGGACGCGGACATCATGCGGGGCTGCTTGCCTGTCGGATCGCTGTGGTACACGCCGACTAAGGACACGAATCTAGCCGTTCCTCCCGACTCGGGACTCTTCTATCGGTTCGGCGCTGCGCATCCCGGCGGCGCTCAGTTCGTGCTCGGAGACGGTTCGGTCCGGTCGATCAGCTACACCGTCGATGCCACGACTTTCATGCGAATCTGTGTGCTGAACGACGGTCAACCAATTAACGCTGGCAATCTGTGAGCGAACGGCGCTCCGAAGTATGACGGACTTCGAGTCCGTCGATGAGGGAGAGGCTACGTACGACGGACTTCTAGTCCGTCGAAGCGAAGTGCGGCGCTTTGTCGCTGCGAAGGACGCTGTGCGCGGACTTGAGCGACGGACTGGAAGTCCGTCGTACGGGAGATCCTGGGACGCATCTTTTCGGCGTACTGGTCGCTAGTTACAGTGAGGCATGCCTGAATTGCCTCTTACCGACAGTTGCGAATTGGAATCCGCGCCAGAATCGGCGGGTCGTGCCGTTTCTAGGAGGCAAGCTTGGCTGGAGACGGCGGCCATCCTTCTGCTGTTTGCGTTCTTCGCGGGTCAAGAGCCGCCCGCAGTTAATGAAGCTCACTATCTCTGCAAGGGGCGCCATTTTTGGAATCCCGCTTGGTGTGACCGAGACCTCTTTCTCGCTTCCAAAGAAGCTCATCTTGTATTCGCTTGGACGATTGGTTGGCTGGCCAGTATTTTCTCTCTGCCGACCGCCGCTTGGTGCGGTCGCTTGCTCGCCTGGGGCACGCTCGCTTGGAGTTGGCAACGTCTCAGCCGCACGGTGGTTCCGCGTCCGTGGGCCAGTGTGCTGACGGCCGGGCTGTGGTTGGCGATGGTGGAGCGAGCGGCGATGGCCGGCGAGTGGGTCGTGGGGGGAGTGGAAGCCAAGTGCTTTGCCTACTCGCTCGTGGTCCTGGGGCTCGAGTCGCTGGTACGCCAACGATGGAATTATGCCCTGGCTCTCATGGGCCTGGCGACGTCATTTCACGTCTTGGTTGGCGGCTGGTCGCTCGTGGCGCTCGGCGCCGCGTGGCTTTCCTGCGGCCGACATCGTCCGTCGGTGGAGTCGTTGTGGCGAGGCGGAGCGGCGGCCATTCTGTTGGCTCTACCTGGGTTGATTCCCGCGGTGCTGCTGACGGGCGGCGACGATCCAACGACGGTGGCCGAGGCGGAGTGGATCTATGTCTATGGCCGATTGTCTCACCACTTGGTCTTTCATCGACTGGCTCTGACGGACATTCTGGCTCATATCGGTTTGCTGGCCTTGTTTCTGACGGTCGCGTTCGCCACTCCCTGTCGGTTCGTGCAAACCGACCCCAACGGCCCGGTCCGGCTGGGGCAACGTCCTCTGCGAGGGTTTGTGTTGGGCGCCGTGGGGCTGGCGGTGATCGGTGCGGTCATCGATCAGTTGCTGCTCGGCCACTGGGAGTTGTCCGCGAAGTTGTTGCGCTACTACTGGTTCCGCATGAGCGACGCTTTCTTGCCGCTTGGCGCCTCGCTGGTCGTGGTGGCCGCGGCCGTGCGTTGGCGAGCTAACCGGCCCCATTTGGCTCGAGTGACTCTGGCGGCTGCGTCCTTGGCGTCGCTTGTCAACTTGGTCGACGCATCGTATCGCCATGGAGTGCTTGCACCGCGCGGCCTGGACCCTCAATGGAACGCCTTGGTTCGGTTCGACCTGGCAGCGCCTGAGGATTTAGCGAAATTGAGTACCGATTGGCAAAGGACTTGCGAGTGGATTCGCAGGGAAACGCCGCCCGATGCTCTTTTCCTCACCCCTCGCAGTCAGCAGACGTTCAAATGGTTGGCTCAACGAGCGGAGGTGGTGAACGTCAAGGATATTCCTCAAGATGCTCGAGCGGTGGTAGCTTGGCAATTCCGCCGCGAGGCGGTGTATCCGCCCGTGACCACGACAGCCGGGCTAGCGGGACATGGTGCGGCGGGGTTGGTTGAGTTGGCGCGTCGTTATGGGGCCGAGTACATTGTGGTGGACGAGCACTTGAGTAGGCGGCGACTCCCTCTGCCGGTGCTCTTTCCACCAGCGGATCGCGAGGCGGCGTTCCGCGTATATCGGGTCCCCTCGCCGACTCGTTCGACCCCATGACTTCCGACGCCTCCCCCTTCCCTGGCAACTCCCGGAAAACAGCCGCGCGCGTCTGGGAACCGCCGTCCTTCGAGCGGTTGGCGGAGCGTTTGGGACAACGTCTGCAAGGAGCTTTGCCGGGGCGAGCGGCCCATCGCGACTTCCCTCATGAATTGGCCTATGGACGGCATTCCGGGCCGCCGCCCGTAAACGCTCGTCCGGCCGCCGTGCTGATCTTGCTTTATCCACACCAGCAACAGTGGCATTTGCCGATGTTGCTGCGACCGAGTCATATGGCGGCGCACGCTGGGCAGGTGGCATTTCCTGGAGGAATGACGGAGCCCGGTGAATCGCCTGAACAATGTGCGGCTCGAGAAGCGTTCGAGGAATTGGGGATCGATCCAGAAGGGCTGCTGTTTCTGGGGCGACTTTCCCCCATCTTTGTGTTTGCTAGCAACTTCCGCGTAACCCCCTGCGTTGCGGTGGGGGCGGCTCGGCCCGAATTTCGAGCTCAACCCGAGGAAGTTGACGAGGTGATCGAGTTGCCATTGACCGAGCTCTGGAATCCGACTCGCCAGGGTCGTCATGTGGTGCGTCGCCAAGGGATCGAGTTTGAAGTGCCTCATATCGAGTATTCCGACAGGAGAATCTGGGGCGCGACACGAATGCTGCTCGGGGAGCTTCAGCATCTGATTGAGACGCTCGCCTGTCGTACGACGGACTTCTAGTCTGTCGCTCCGCCGCGGCGTGCGCGTCCTGCCGTGCGGCGCGTTTGGTGCGTCACGGTTCGACGGGCTAGAAGTCCGTCGTACTTGGATGCCTTGTTTCGCGAACCCTCACGCTCGCTATACTGTCGACTTATTCCAGTGGAACTGGAATCGAGTGCGACGCCGAAGCGTTGGCGGGAAGATAAGTTGAATTGGGGGACAAGCGGCACATGGTACGAGTCGGCATATTGGGAGCTACAGGTTATACGGCGCTCGAAGCAATGAAGCTGTTGCTGCGACACCCCGAAGCTCAAATCACCGTGCTGACCAGCCGGCAGGAAGGCCGCCCTCATCTTGGTTCCGTCCACCCGCAACTGGCCGGTCGGCTTGACCTGCGGCTCGAAGATCTCGGGCCTGCGGAGGTCGCTCAGCGAGCCGACTGTGTGTTTAGCTGCCTGCCGCACGCGGCGTCGGCCGAAGCGGTGGCTGCTCTGTTGGATAGAGGAGTGCGCGTTGTCGACTTCAGTGCTGACTATCGGCTAGACAGCGCTGAGTCTTACAAGGAGTGGTACGAGCACGAACATCCCGATCCGGCTCGAGTGGGACCGACAGTGTATGGTTTGCCCGAGTTGTTCAAAGAGCGAATTGTCGGCGCGAAGCTGGTCGCGAACCCTGGCTGTTATCCGACGTCGGCGATTCTTGCACTCACGCCGTTGTTGAAGGCGGGGTTGATCGATACCGACGACATTCTGGTGGACAGTAAGAGCGGCGTGAGTGGCGCGGGACGCACGCCCAAGCTGGGAACGCATTTTCCCGAGTGCAACGAGAGCTTGTCGGCGTACGGCGTGGGCAAGCATCGCCACACGCCTGAAATCGATCAAGTCATTGGCCGAGCCACGGGCAAATCGGTCAGCGTGATTTTCACGCCTCACTTGATTCCGATGGATCGAGGCATTCTGACCACGACTTATTCGAAGCCGACGCGAGAAGTATCCGAGTCGGAACTCTTGGCGACTCTGCGCGACTTCTATCGCGATTGTCCGTTCGTTCGCGTGCGTGATTCGTTGCCCGCGACCAAAGACGTCGCCTACACCAACTTCTGTGACATTACGGTTCGACGAGTGCGTCAGCGAGTGTTGACGATCAGTTGCATCGACAATCTGATTAAGGGCGCTTCGGGGGCCGCGGTTCAGAATTTTAATCTGATGTATGGCTTCCCCGAGACGACGGCATTGTTGTAACTGGCCGAAGTTCGCGTGCGGCTCGCGTCACTTTGTTCTCCCTTCCCCTTTGGACTCGCAGCACTTGCATCGAGGCGACACGATGACGATCCAGGTTCCTCATGGTTTTCGATTGGCGAGCGTTTCGTGCGGCATCAAGCGCGATGCCAGCCGCCCTGACTTTACGATGATTCACTGCCCGCGAGGCGCCACCGCGGCCGGCGTGTATACGCAGAATCTCGTCTTCGCGGCGCCCGTCGCTTACGATCGGGCTCGTACGCCATCGGCCGACATCCGCGTATTGGCGATCAATTCGGGGAACGCCAATGCTTGCACGGGCGAGCGCGGGATGCGGGACGCGGCGGCGATGGCCAACTATGCCGCCGCCGCTTGCGGCGCTCAAGCCGATCAAGCCTTGGTCATGTCGACGGGAATTATTGGCGAGTTTTTGCCGATGGAGAAGATTGCGGCGGGCGCGAAAGCAGCCGCCGCTCAATTGGGCGACGACGAGCAGGCGTTTCTGGCGGCGGCTCGGGGGATCATGACCACCGACAAGTTCCATAAGATCGCGGCTCGGACGATCGAGTTGAGTGGGACGCCGATTCGGCTCGCGGGCATGTGCAAGGGCGCCGGCATGATTGGCCCCAACATGGCCACGATGTTGGCCATCGTGCTGACCGATGCTCGCTTGTCGCCCGCTGCCGCTCAGACGGCGTTACGAGAGGCGACCGATTCGAGTTTCAACTGCATCTCGGTGGAAGGGCACATGAGCACCAACGACACGTTGGTGCTGCTCGCCAGCGGTGCGGCGGACGGGCCCGAATTGACGGGGGCGGATTTGGCGGCGTTCCAGCGTGCACTGAATGAGTTGTGTGTGGAGCTGTGCCGACAGATCCCCGACGACGGCGAAGGATCGTCTCATCTGATCACGATCGACGTCCGCGGCTGCCGCACTCGCGAGGAAGCTCGCCGGATCGCGAAGACCATCGCGGAAAGCGCGCTGGTCAAAACGGCGATCTGCGGCGCCGACCCGAACTGGGGGCGCATTGTCTCGGCGGCCGGCTATGCTGGCGTGATATTCAATCCCGCCAAGCTCGACCTGCACATCAATGGTCTGTCGCTGTACCAGCAAGGGAGGCCGGTCGAGTTCGACGCGAATACGGTATCGTCGTCGATCAAGGATAATCGCGAGTGTCGCATCGAGTTGACTCTGGCGGAAGGAACCGCTCACTGTCGCTTTTGGACGAGCGACCTGGGCCACGAGTACATCCGGATCAACGCCGACTACCACACGTGAGAGGTTGATCGTTGAGAGAGCGGTGATGAGGAGTCGTAGGGTGCGTCGAACCGGGCGGCGAGCGATTCTGCCATTACCGGTAGCTCCACCACCGCCCGGTGAAAACGCACCGTATCGTTGCGTGGGCGTGGCAGCTTCGCTAACGCTGCCGCGTGTGTTGGGCTTCTCTCGGACTGGCGGATCGTTCGGTGCGCATGGTGCGTCTGCGCCTTCGGCTTGACGGCGCCCTACGAGAAGTGAGAGAGTCTCGCAGGCGGGTTGTCAGCGTCAGCAAAAGAAACGAACATTCTTACAGTTCGCCCATCATCAATCACTTGAGCGGAAATGGCCGCAAGAGGCTGATCCCTTCACTGGAGTCACGAACATGAGTCCTCCCGAATCGCGTCGCGCCTTGATCTCGAGACGACTCGCACTGCAACAGGCCGTTGGGGGATTGGCCGGAGCAACTTGGGGCTCGTGTCTTGACGCCGGTCCGTTCGCCAGGATGCTCCATGCGGCCGATCCCGCGAAACCAACTCACTGGAAAGCTGGGGTTGCCAAAGCTGTCATCACTCCCGAAAAATCGGTCTGGTTGGCGGGGTACGGATCAAGGCGAGCTCCGGATGGAAAACTGCATGACCTATGGATGAAGGCGCTCGCGCTTGAGGATCTCGAGGGGCGGCGAGTGGTCCTGGTCACCAGCGACTTCCAAGGCGTGCCGAAGGTGATGAGCGATCGCGTATTCGACCAGGTGCGCACCAAGTACCAACTTGAACGCTCACAAGTCATGCTCACCTTTTCTCACAACCACTGCGGGCCGCGCCTCGGCGACGATTTGATCGATTACTACCCGGTGGATGCGGAACAAGAACAGTTGGTGGCTGAATACACGACTCAAATGGTTGACCGCTGCGTCGCCATGATTGGCGAGTCGCTGCGAGGGCTGGCGCCGGCTCATCTGGCTCAAGGGGAGGGTAAGGCGACTTTTGCGGTGAATCGCAGGAACAACAAAGAAGCGGAGGTGCCCGCGTTGATGGCGGCGGGCACACCGCTGAAAGGACCGGTGGACCACTCCGTTCCCATCCTCTCCGTGACTCGACCCGATGGCTCGCCCCTGGCTATTCTCTTCGGTTACGCCTGCCATCCGACAACTCTTAGCTTCATGACGTGGTGTGGCGATTACCCTGGGTTCGCTCAGATTGAAATCGAGAAGAACCACCCCGGCGCCCAAGCGATGTTCGTCAACACGTGCGGCGGCGATCAGAATCCACTGCCGCGCCGCAGCGTCGAATTGTGCCAAAAGTATGGTCACATGTTGGCGGTAGGAGTGGAAGAAGGCCTGAAGAGTCCGCTCAAGCCCGTGGGACCGGGGATTCGCACGGCTTTCGAGCTGATCGACTTGGCGTACTTGAACGTAGTGAGTCGCGAGGAGCTTACGGCACTGACCAGCGATGCCAACGCCATCAAGGCTCGCTGGGCCGCTCGGTTGCTGGGCAAACTGGCTGCGGGCGAGAAGTTTGCGCCCGCTTACCCCTATCCCATTCACGCGTGGCGATTAGGGAATGAGATGCTGGTGATTGGCATGGGGGCCGAAACCGTCGTCGACTACGCCTTGCGATTCAAACGCGAATTTGGACCAGGGACTTGGGTCTGCGGGTATTCGGACGACATGATTTCGTACATCCCTTCACGTCGAGTTTGGGAAGAGGGCGGTTACGAAGGTGGGACCAGTTTATACGAGTATGGTCGCCCCGCCTTCCGCTGGGCGGGCGATATCGAGGAGCGCATTGCCAACTCGGTTCACAAACTCGTTAAGCAAGTGCGAAAGTAACCATGTACGACGGACTTCCAGTCCGTCGACCTGTCGTGGGCGTGATGCCGCTGGCGCCCAGGTGTGCTCGGAGCGGTCGCGAGCGACGGACTGGAAGTCCGTCGTACAAATTAGGAGCGACGGACTTCCAGTCCGTCGTACATTTCAATCGCCTTCGAGTTCGCCGCCGAGGCGTTGATAAGGATTCACACCCAGATTACGGCGACTGAACTCGGGCCACGGAGCGTCTCGGCCGCCACGGACCAGCGAGCTGACTAGGCCGCGCATGAGCCGCAGAGGCGCCAGGATCGACTGCTTCCAGGGGACGCGTGGAGCGAGTCCATTCGGCCGAATGAGCAACGCGGTCACATCGTCCTCGGTCAAGTTATCGGGGTGTAACGCGGCCAGTTGCTCGAGCAGTCGACTAATGAACGGCTGGGGATCGACGGGGTCGAGTTGCGAGACGAGTTCGAGCAGTCGCTGGGCGCCCAATAGTTGACCGTCGCTCCCCATGCACTCGATCAGCGAATCGGTATAGAAGAGCACCAGATCGCCTGTGCGGAGGGCGAGGCAATGTTCCGAATAGCGGCTGTCGTCGAGCAACCCCAGGGGAAGGTTCGCGGGCGTGTCGCTGGCTGATTCGTCTTCGCCCGCAGCCATGCCTTGCCGGAGTTCCTCGGAACGCCCGCGCTGCGTGGCCAACGAGCGAGTGAGCTGACGTTCGTCGAGCAAGCACCAGCGGCGGAGGTTGGATTGGTACCACAGCGGCGGCGGGTGGCCCGCCGAACTGAACAGCAATTCGTTGGTGGGCGCGTAAAACGTCGCCACGGCCGCGGTCGCAAAACCGCCGGAGTCGGCCAGTTGAGCGAACTGCGAGTTCATGCGGGCGATGAACTTGCCTTGACTGATGTGGTTGACGTATCGCCTCATCAGTAGCCGAAGCTCGGCGGCGGTCGACGACACTTGGTCGCCGTGACCGCTGACATCGGCCACCAACAGCCGATTGATGCGGCCCGTGGCACAGCTTGAGAGATAGTAGACATCGCCGCCTCGAGCAGCGCCGCGGTATGGAGCGCAGTAAACCCAGGCGTCGAGTCCCGCCATGACTACGCCGCTCTCCGCTGTCTGGTTTCCTCCCCAAACCTCCATGCAAGCCAACTGTTCCGCGGAATGATCCGTCATGAGTTCACTCTCTTGCTTACTTGCCGGTCATGTGTTCAACCATTCATGAACGACTCGCCCGTGCACATCGGCAAGACGAAAGTCGCGACCCGCGTGTGGGAAGGTCAACCGTTCGTGATCCAGCCCCAACAGGTGCAACAGGGTGGCATGCAAGTCATGAACGTGAACTCGATTCTCGACAGCATAGTAGCCGTAATCGTCGGTCGAGCCATACCGCAGACCTCCGCGCACGGCGCCTCCGGCCAGCCACATCGAATAACCATAGGGATTGTGATCGCGACCGTCCGTCCCCTGAGCCGTGGGCGTGCGTCCGAATTCCGATCCCCACATCACCAGAGTATCGTCCCAGAGCCCGCGACGCTTCAGGTCGGCCAAGAGCGCGGCAATCGGGCGATCGACCTCGAGTGCGTTCTTGGCATGTTCCGCTTTCAGGTTGCTGTGTTGATCCCACTTGTAGCTGTGCGAGCACTGCACGAACCGGACGCCCGACTCGCTGAATCGCCGCGCGAGCAAACACTGCCGCCCGAAATTGTCGGTGGTTGGATCATTGATTCCGTACAGCGCCAATGTTTCCTGCGACTCATTGGACAAGTCCATGACTCGCGGCGTCTCGGTTTGCATGCGAAACGCCAGTTCAAACGATGCGATGCGGGCTTCCAACTCGGAATCAATACTGGCGCCCTCCCCTGCTCTGTCTTCGCGGTTCGGCAAGGAGGTTCGGCCTCGAGCCGTCGAGCGGAGGAACTCAAGTTGAGCTTGCTGGACGTCGCGCGAATACGTCCCGTTGTGGATATGGCGAACGGCGGCATCCTTGATGGGCGACTTGTCGTTGCCGATGGGGGTGCCTTGATGAGTCGCGGGCAAGAACGCCGAACTCCAATTGGCGCTCCCTCCGTGAGCATAGCTGGGTGAAATCGTGACGAACCCTGGCAGGTTTTCGTTTTCGGTTCCCAATCCATACGTGATCCAGCTGCCCATGCTGGGGCGAGTGAAGACGTCGCTGCCGGTGTGGAGTTGCAGGACGGCGTCGCCGTGCACGACGTTGTTCGAGTACATCGAATTGACGATGCACAGGTCGTCCGCGTGCCGAGCTACCTGGGGGAAGAGCGAACTGATCCACTGTCCGCTCGCACCATGCTGTCGAAACTCCCATTGAGGCGCGAGCAGGTTTCCTGTCTGCGCGAATTGCACCCGCGGCTTGGGCAATGGCAACGGTTTGCCGTGATCGCGGATCAGCAAAGGCTTGTAGTCGAATGTATCGACCTGCGAGGGACCCCCGTGCATGAACAGAAAAATCACTCGCTTCACTCGCGCCGCGAAATGTCCAGGACGTGCGGCGAGAGGACTGGCGAGTGCCGTAGAAGTTGCGACGAAATTGGTCGTCTTGTCCGCGCTCGCGGCATCTTTCGCAAGCAAGGCGCTACAAGCCAAAGCTCCAAAACCATTCGCGACAGCGCCGAGTAGTTCGCGACGTGAGGTTTGCCCGGCGGACGTACGGCTCCATCGCATGAGGCTGCTCGCTGGGTGGTTATTCCACATAAACAAACTCGTTGCTCGCGAGCCAACTGTGGCAAAGCACTTGCAGGGCGCGACGCTTTCGCTCGACCGGTGAAGCCTCTGGAAACAGCGTCCCGAGTCTATCGAGATAAGCGGTGTCGCGAGTAAGGTCTTCCGCGGTCGCCTCGCGGGCGAATAGCAGGGGATAAGCCTGGCGAATGCGCATCGACTCGTCAGTCGGCGCTATCTGTTCCAAACGAATCGCGAGTGCTTGAGACGCTTGCATCACCAGTGGGGAATTCAGGAAATAGAGCGCCTGGGGCGCTACCGTGGTTTCATCGCGCTTGGTTTGCGTCGACAAGGCTGCCCCATGGTCGAACAATTCCAACACGTCCAGCATGGCTGCTCGCACGACCGGCAGGTAGAGCGTGCGGCGCGGAAAATCATAGTGCACGGGCCCCTTGTAATACGTCACATGCGGCTCGCGATTGGCGTAGTTGTAGACGCTGCCGCCAAGTTTCAGATCCAACTGCCCCGAGACGGCCAGCAGCGAGTCGCGGATCTCCTCGGCCGTTAACCGTCGTCGCTGCCATCGTCCGACCCAGCGATTATCGGGGTCCGCCTCGGCAAGTTCACGGCTAGCGTGGCTCGATCGTTGGTACGTGGTCGTCGTGAGCATTCGGCGGTGGAGTTGCTTGAGAGACCAACCGTCGCGCACGAAGTTGACGGCGAGCCAATCGAGAAGCTCAGGCTGGTCCGGCGCTTCGCCGCGCACGCCGAAGTTGTCGGACGACCGGCATAACCCTTGACCAAATCGCCACTGCCAGATGCGATTCACAAGAACCCGGCTGAGCAAAGGATGATCGGGGCGAGTGATCCAGTCGGCAAGCTCCGCTCGACCGCTTTGCGCTTTCGCGATGACTGGCGGAGAAGCGAGTTGGATCAAGCGAGGGAAGCCGCGAGCAACGGCGGCGGCTGGATTCAAGTGATTGCCTCGCAGATGAATCCGCAGGTCGGCGACCGTTCCTTCCTCAACGGCCATGGCCGACGGGGGAGCGGCGGGTTGCGTCTTCGCCAACTGGTCGCGGATCGCCTCGAGTTCCGTCAACTTCTGGCGATCAGCAGGCAGAAAATGTTCGACGGGCTTCTCCGCGGCAGCCAACAAGCCTTTGGGACCGTACACCCATTGCCGAGCAGCCTCGAGCTTGGGATCTGACAACCGGTCGGGCATTGGTTGACCTGCACGCGGTTGCTGGGCTTCGCTCCATAGCTGGTCGATACCCGCAACTACTTGGTCGAATCGATGGGCTAAGTGCTCCAAAGTCTCGGGCGGCGGCTCTTGCAGACGCGAGGCCAGATGTTGAGCCTCGGGGCGAGTCTTGGCGGCGGCCAGCCATTGCTGGAGAGTTTCTCGATTACGTGATTGCGAGTTCGCCGCGTCGGCGGACTCAGAAAAGCGCGCGAACAGCGATAAAGGATCTTGGTCGTCTTTGCTGGCGGCAAGCATGCGGGATAGGGTTCGTGCCAGCAGATATTCGGATATATTTTGCTCGCGAGCAGCCGCGGTGATGCGAGCGGGGTCCGCCTGCGGGCGAGTGCCCGCAGGCGGTGTTGTTGACCTTGGCTCGCTGCCGCTGGCTTGGTTCGTAGTGCGGCTGGTCGTCTCGCGAAGCGAGACGGCTACAGGTGGCGTTTCTTTGGATAGTCGAGCGGCCGTCAGCAAGGTGAGCGACCACTGACTTCGCCAGCCAGCGATCGTCCGCGTGGTCGCATCCCGCACATGCGTATCGAGGACCGTTTTGTGTTCGGCTTGTTTGCGAGCATGCGCGGCGATTTGTGCCAAGGCATCGGCGGTGGCGAGCGGCCGTTCCAGCCAGTTGCTGACGAACGCGAGATCCTGCATCGACTTGGTGCTGGTGAAAATACCCGCCAAGGCGTAGTAATCGCTCGTGCCAATCGGATCGAATTTGTGATCGTGGCAGCGAGCACACGAGAGAGTGAGCCCGATCAGGCCGCGTCCGATCGTGTCGAGTTGTTCGTCGGCGATGTCGATCAGCAGTTTCTGTTTGTCTTGTTCCGCGAGCGCTTTGGGGCCCATTTGCAAAAAGCCCGTCGCCACGATTCCCGCGAATCGCTCGTCGTCGGATGTGGCGGGGAGCAGATCGCCTGCTAGCTGTTGAGCGACGAAATGGTTGTAGGGGCGATCGATATTTATCGAGTTGACAACGTAGTCGCGATAGCGAAATGCGTTGGCGCAGGCGTGATTCTCGTCCTTGCCGCTGCTATCGGCGTAGCGCGCGATGTCGAGCCAGAATCGTCCCCAGCGCTCGCCATAATGCGGCGACGCCAGCAAGCGATCAATCACTCGTTCCCATGCATCGGGCGATGCGTCCGACAAGTATGACTCGACTTCATCCGGGGTCGGCGGCAGTCCCGTCAAATCAAACGTGACTCGACGAAGCAACGTCACCCGATCTGCGGCCGATGCGGGCGTGAGTTGCCGCTGTTCCCAGCGAGCGGCGAGAAAGGCGTCGATCGGCGAACTGGCTTGATCTCGTTGTTGGATTTTGGGTGGGGTCGTCAAACGCGGTGGCTGGAATGCCCAGTGACTCGTGCGAGCGGACGCAATAGCTGCCTCGTCCCAATTGACTCTGCGAGCTGCACTGGCCGTTTCATCGGCGGGCCACGGCAGTTGCATCTCGACCCACCGTTCGAGAGTGGCTCGCTCGCCGTCGGGCAAGCGGCCCGCGGGCGGCATCTTCAGGTCCTCCAAGTCGTAGCGAATCGCGGCAATGAGCAGACTCTTGGCGACGTCCCCTGGAATTGCCGCGGGACCGCGCGAGCCTCCGGTAAGTAAAGCCGGTCGCGAATCGGCTCGCAGGTCCCCTTCGGCCTTTTCGGGTCCGTGGCAAGAATAGCAACGCTTGACCAGCAGCGGCCTAACTTCTTTCTCGAAGAACTCGAGAGATGCGGGGGGAAAAGGAATGGTTTGCTGAGCGCCGCAGACGGAGTTAATGGCGAGCGCGGTCGCCAGGCAGATGCAACCGCGAACGAAGGCGGCAGAAGCAAACGGAGTGGAAGGGCGCAAGTCAGTCTTCCCTGAAGTTACCGCGGGCATATCTCAGCATGGTAACGTCGACCAAGGGGGCGAAACAAGCCAGTGCTTGTTGGCAGCCAAGAATAGAAGTACGCCGGACTTCCAGTCCGGCGCTCCCCTATGTACGACGGACTTCTAGTCCGTCGAGCCGTTACTCACTGTAGCTCGTTACGCCCCTCTAATCACACTGCCGACGGGGATTTTGGAGCAGGCGGCATAGGAGCGACGGACTAGAAGTCCGTCGTACGAGGAAACCCCGCTGGTTCGATTGACAGGGCCTTTTGCTTTGGCCTATCGTAATTGTGTTCGCTTCCTGCCTCCCCTCCCCTCCCCTGCCCTTTAGCCCTGTGGATCACATGCTGTTCGACACCCACACTAATTTGATGTGGTATCCCGAGCATTTGTCGGACGAGTTCGTCGAATTTGCCTGGGAGGCGAAGCGGGCGAAGATGCGGATTTCGCCGGATGTTTACTTTGCGGGCAGTAGTTCCAATTCGGCGAATGCCTTCGATTCTCGTCCCGAACAGTTGCTCGACGCGACCAAGGAGGCGGACAAGGTCATTGTCTTTGGGATCAAGGCGCCGTTCTGCGGGATCAACGCCGACCAGGAGTTGATCGCGCAATTTGTCCGCCAGCATGCCGATCGTTTCATTGGCTGGTGTTCGGTCGACCCCAACGATGCGGACTGTATTGAGCAATTAGAGTATTACGTCAACCACCTCGGCTTTCGCGGCTTGAAGTGTTCGCCCATCTATCAGAATTGGGATCCGCAAGACCCCAAGCACTTGCCGTTGTTTCGCAAGGCTGAGTCGTTGGGAATCCCTGTGAATGTGCACCAGGGGACGTCGTTTGTGCGGCCCGGCCCGCTTAAGTACGCGAATCCCATCCTTCTGGAAGACATCGCCATCGCTTGTCCCCGGCTCAGGTTGGTAATCGCGCACATGGGGCACCCGTGGGAAACCGAGTGCGTGGTGCTGATCCGTAAGCACCCTAACCTGTACGCGAACGTCTCGGCGCTTCATTACCGCCCGCTACGACATTACCAAGCGTTCATGACGGCCATCGAGTACGGTGTCGAGCATAAATTGATCCTCGGTTCCGATTTTCCCTCCGCCACGCTCGCTCAAGTCATCGCGGGCCAGCGTAAGGTCAATGATGTCGTCGAGGGCACGCGGTTTCCCCGCGTGTCCGACGAAGTGATTCACAACATTATTTATGAGAACTGGAAGCGATTCCTCCCCGAGTACGCCTAGGGTCGAGTAGTCGCGAATCCAACTCGCATTTTGTTCAAGCTGTAACGCACCGATCATCACACCTGGCAAGCTTCCATCCTTACGAGCCACTCCATGGATACCCGTCCCGTCACCACCGAAACGCTCGCAGGCTCTGTTATCGCTGTTCCACCGTTATGTCGCACGCCAGATCTCGATATCGACGATGCCGCGAACGCTCGCCTGATTCAGTATCTCGAAGCGGGCGGCGTGACGACGTTGCTGTACGGCGGCAATGCCGTGCTGGGGCATGTGGCATTGAGCGAATACGCCGACTTGCTGTCGGCTCTGCGGGACTCGGCGGCGGCGAATACGCTGGTGATCCCTTCGGTCGGGCCGGGCTTTGGCATGATGATGGATCAAGCGGAAGTGCTGCGCGACATGGAATTCCCCACCGCCATGCTGTTGCCGCTGAAGGAAGGAACCACACCAACTGGGATTGCCAACGGGTTCCGGCGATTTGTCGAACGATTTGGTCGTCCGGGCGTCTTGTACATCAAGCATGACGGCGCGGTCGACGTATCGACGGTTCGCCGGATGGTGAGCGACGGACTTATTTCGTGGATCAAATATGCGGTGGTGCGTCCGAATGCGGCCAACGATCCGTTCTTGCGGGAGATGATTGACGCGATCGGCACGGACTTGATCGTCAGCGGCATGGGCGAGCAACCCGCGTTGACGCACTTGCGCGATTTTGGATTGCCTGGGTTCACCAGCGGCTGCGTCTGCGTGGCGCCCAAGTTGTCGATGGACATGCTGCGTGCCGCGAAGGCGGGCGACTACACGACCGCGGAGGCGATTCGACGGCAATTCGCCCCCTTGGAAACGCTACGCGACGCGATCAATCCAGTGCGAGTTTTGCATGCCGCCGTCCGACTCGCCGACATTGTCGACACTGGCCCGATTACCCCGCTGTTGTCCGAAGTTTCGGGAGAGGACGAACTGCGGATCGGCGATGCCGCCAAGCAGTTGCTCTCCCTGGCTACTGCCGCGGTCTGAGTGAGCATTGGTCAGCTATTTCGCCCCTACACGGGATGACTCGCAGGCGGAGTGTAGTCAGGACCGTAAACCACCATGGCTCGTATCGAGGAGTAACACGCCATGAGGAAGACGTTCCGATCCGCATACAGCTTGTTGATCCTGCTTGGCCTCATTGCAATCGAAGCGCCGACGCTACTGTCGGCGGAGGAAGCGGGCAAGTCTGCATTATCGGCGAAGGTCGAGTACTCGCGAGACATCAAGCCGGTCCTTAAGGATCGCTGCTATGCCTGCCATGGCGTGTTGAAGCAGGAAGCCAGCCTGCGACTCGACACGCTGGAACTCGCGTTACGCGGGGGCGAATCGGGCCCCGCGATCGTCAAGGGCGACGCCGTTCAGAGTCGCTTGTTGCAACGAGTCTTGGCGACAGACGCGGCGGAACGCATGCCGCCCGAAGGGCATCCGTTGTCCAAGGAACAGATCGAGAAACTCCAGCAATGGATCTCGGACGGCGCCCCAGGAATTGCGAACGAGCGACCCGAGGAAGACCCTCGCGATCATTGGGCGTTTTGCGCGCCAGTTCGAGCGGCGTTGCCCATTACATCACCGGGTGAACAATCAAGTCATCCGATCGACGCCTTTATTCTTGCTCGTCTGAAACAAGAGAACCTTGCGCCTCGTCCGTTAGCGGACAAGCCTACGCTGCTACGTCGCGTCACGCTTGATTTGATCGGGCTGCCACCGACTCGTGAAGAACTCCACGCGTTCATGGCTGATAACTCGCCGACCGCTTACGAGACGGTTGTGGATCGGTTGTTGATGGATCCTCGCCATGGGGAACGCTGGGGACGGCACTGGATGGACGTCTGGCGTTATGCGGACTGGCACGGTCGGCGTCACGTGCCCGATGTGTGGAACAGTGCGCCGCAGGTCTGGCGTTGGCGCGACTGGATCGTTCGCTCCTTGAACGCGGACCATGGCTACGATCGAATGGTCCGCGAGATGCTCGCCGCCGACGAGGTTGCGGCGGGAGATGAAGAGGCGGGAGTCGCCACCGGTTACTTGATTCGCAACTGGTATGCGCTCAACCCGAACGATTGGATGCGGGCGAATGTCGAACACACGAGCAAGGCCTTTCTGGGGCTGACGTTTCATTGCGCCCATTGCCATGATCATAAGTACGATCCCATCTCGCAGGACGATTATTTCCGACTACGAGCTTTTTTTGAGCCGATCAATATTCGTCAGGATCGAGTCCCCGGCGAAGCTGATCCTGGGCCGTTTCAAGAGTATTCGTACAGTGTGCTGAGAAAGGTGCAGCGGCTGGGGGCGGTGCGCGTGTTTGACAAGGCGCCTGATGCCCCGACGTGGTTCTACACGGGGGGAGATGAACGCAATCGCGTTGCCTCGCGAGGTTCGCTTTCCCCTGGCGTCCCTCAGTTTTTGGCCGGAGGATCGCTGCGAGTTGAGCCGGTAGCCCTGCCCGCCCAGGCTTGGTATCCGGGACTTCGCCCAGAGATTCAAGAGACTCAACGCAAGGACTTACGCGACGCCATCGCGGTCCATGAAAAGTCCTTGGGAGCGGCGACGGCCGAGGTGAATCAAGCGTTGCCTGCGCTACGTGAACGGTTGGTCGCCGCGGAAAAGGCGCGGAATGACGAACTGGCGACCCCGCCCCTGGCGATGGCCAACGCACCACTCGTTGGCAAGCAATCATTGGTGCTTCACGCGGTGGAAGGGCGGCGTTGCCTGCAGAATCGTTTGTCAGGACTTTCTTCGCTGGAATCAGGAACCACTTTGCGATTCCAATTGCAAATTGTGCAGGACGCACACGTCAATTTTCAGTTGGCCAAAGACGTCGTGAAAGGACTGACCGCCGGCTACGTAGCGTTTGAACAGGGCCAGATCCGTTCCTATCAGCCTGGCGGATTCACCGAGTTCCAGGCGGGTAAGTACGACTTCGCAGGCGGTCAAAGGAAGTTTGAGGTCACGCTGATCCTGGAACCGGCGGCGGACCGTTGTTTGTTGGCAGTGCGAAGCTTGAGCGACGATCAGCTGCTGGTCGAGAAGACACCTGTTGCGCTCAATGGTTGGAATCCTGTGGGCGATCCGCTGAAGGCGATTTCGCTCGACGCTCGTACTGGCTGTGTGGCGGCGGTGGATGAATGGGAGATGTTAGCTCCCCAAGCGGAATCGGCCGACGTGAGTGCTCCCGCGAAGCGACTTTTCTACTTCGATTTCGAGCCGCCAAAATATGTCGACAAGCAGGACGTCGCGGGAATCGAGGGGTGGGAGATTTCCTCGTTCGGCGTCGCTCCAGCGACGTCGCGTGTAGCCACGGCGATTGGCGAGTCGCCTGCCACGCCCGCTCAACGCATACTGGATCAATCGCGTCGGGCCGTTGCGGCCCAAGAACTCCGGCTGAAATCCCTGGAAGCGAAGCTTGCGGCGTCGCGCGCCGAACTGGCGGCTCTAGAGGCCCGTATTGCGGCCGAACAAGCCAAGCATGGTCTGACATCGGGCGATGTAGCGCGGCTCGCCATGGCGGCGAGTCAGCAGCACCGACAGGCGTCCGTCCTGACCGCGGAGGCGCAAGTGTTGACGACGGATCAGCTGCTAGCGGCGGCCGAGTCGAAACCGCTGGAGGACATGAATCGAGCGAAAGAGACTGAAGCGGCCTCGAAACAACTGGCCGCGGCTCGAGCCGAACTCGCCAAAGCACAAGCGGCGCTGGCTGATCCCAAACTCGCTTCTCATTATCCGCCTCTCGGCCCAACGTATCCCGCGACGAGCACCGGCAGGCGTCGAGCGTTGGCGGATTGGATTACCAGTGCGGAAAATCCGCTGGCGGCGCGAGTCGCCGTGAATCACCTGTGGCTGCGGCACTTCCACTCGCCTTTGGTTGCCAGCGTGTTCGACTTTGGACGCAATGGCGCTCGGCCCAGTCATCCCGAATTACTGGATTGGTTGGCCGTGGAATTGCGTGAGTCGGGCTGGAGCATGAAGCGACTCCATCGACTGATGGTGACCAGTGCGGCGTATCGCCGAGTGTCTTCGGTGGGCGACATGGCGAATGCGGCTCGTGATCCCGAGAACAAGTTGTATTGGCGGATGAATGTCGGCAGGATGGAAGCCGAGGTGTTGCGCGATAGCTTGCTGTATGTCTCGGGTCGGCTCGATCCCAAAATGGGTGGACAAGAGCTCGAGAATAAGGAAGCGCTGACGACGTTTCGCCGCAGTTTGTACTACAGTTGCCAGCCGGAGATCGATGGGAAGAGTGAATTCAGTGCGTTGTTCGACGCGCCGGAACCCGCGGATTGCTACCGCCGCACTCGTAGCGTCATCCCACAGCAGGCTTTGGCTTTGACCAATAGCATCCTGGTTCATGACTTGAGTGGACAGCTAGCGGCAGCGATCTGGTCGCGCATGACCGCGGAACAGCAAACGAAGCCTACGGAGTTTGTGACGATCGCGTACGAGCAAGTGCTTGGGCGGACGCCCACCGCCACGGAAACAGCGTTGTGTGTTGAGTTCTTGCAGCGGCCGGTCGATTCAGGCGAAGGGGCGGAGACGGGTCAACCAGAACGCCGTCGCGAGGCGTTTCTGCGAGTCATGTTGAACCACAACGACTTCATAGCAATCCGCTGAGATACCGCGAACAACTACAACGGACCTGAACAATTAGGTCGCCCCGCGAACTCGCACGGCGACGCACTCGCCCGCAACGATACTAGCATTGAACTCAGGACGAGGGAGCAAACCATGATGAATCGAACACTTGGCTCGCTCGAGTCGACGCGAGTCGCCCGTCGAACATTCCTGGCTGATCTCGGCATGGGATTCACGGGACTTGCCTTAGGCGCCATGTTGGCTGACGATGGCATCGTTCGCGCGGCGGAGGGGACGAGTCAAACGACGCAACAAGGCGGATTGCACTTTCCGCCCCGAACGAAATCGATCATCTGGGTTTTTCTTTCGGGCGGCTATAGCCACGTGGAGACCTTCGATCCCAAGCCTGCATTGAACAAGTATGCGGGACAGACGTTTGACAAGACGCCATTTCCGAATCCAGTGAACTCTCCGCTGCACAAAAAGCGTTTTCGATCCGTGGCGGCCGAGGAGATCAATGTTCGCGACGTCTACCCGATCATTTATCCCATGCAAGTGGGGTGGAAGCAACACGGGCAAAGCGGCATCGAAGTGACCGATTGGTGGCCGCACTTGTCGCAGTGCGTCGATGATCTGTGTTTCGTCCGAAACATGTGGACGACCGACAATGACCACGCGGCGGAGAACCAGATCCACACGGGCCGACATCGACTCGATGAGCCGCAGCCCAGCATCGGAGCGTGGGCCAACTACGGACTTGGTTCGTTCAATGATAATTTGCCCAAGTATGTGGTCCTTGGCGGCCCCACTCGTTCCGACACGCGGCAATCGATCGATTCCTATTACCTTGGGCCGCAATTCGCGGGCGTTCCCTTAACGCTCGACCCCAAGAACCCACTCCCCTTTGGTCAACGAGCGGCGAAGCAGACGGCGGGCGAGCAACGGCGCGAATACGAGTTGATCGGCAAGCTGAACGAATTGGCCGCCGTTGAATACCCCGAGGATCAGGAGTTACGAGCAAGGATTCGCGCGTACGAACTCGCCTATCGCATGCAAGCGGCGGCGCCTGAAGCCATTGAATTCGCGGGCGAGACCGCGGCGACCCAAAAACTGTACGGACTCGACAACGACGCCACTCGCGTCGCCGGACAACGTCTCCTGGCCGCCCGGCGGCTCGCCGAACGCGGGGTGCGTTTCATTCAAGTTTTCCCCTCGTCTTACGGCGTCTGGGATTCCCACCAAAAACTCAAGGACAATCACACTCGACTTTGTGCGACGATCGACCTCCCGATCGCGGGCTTGATCCGCGACCTCAAGCAGCGTGGGTTGTTTGACGACGTTACCGTGGTGTTTTGCACTGAATTTGGACGGACACCTGGGTTAGAGCAACGCGCGGGCGGAAAAGATGGTCGAGATCATCATCCCAATGGCTTCACGATCTGGATGGCGGGGGCCGGGATCAAGCGGGGCTACGTGCACGGTGAAACGGATGAACTGGGATATCATGCACTCGGCGAAGGACATTACGTCACCGATTTACACGCCACGTGCCTGCGACTATTAGGGCTCGACAACCGCCGCTTGGAAATCCCGGGCCGCAAGCGACTCGACATCGACTTCGGACAGCCGATCAACGATATCCTGACCTGAAGAACTGGCCGTAACCCAAGTACGACGGACTTCTAGTCCGTCGATCCGTCGTAGCCCGCTCGCTTCGCGAGCGGAAAGCCGCGTGGCCCACGAGCGCCCATCGCCGTCAGCCAAGTTGCGTCGCGAACCGATGGCGACGGACTGGAAGTCCGTCGTACAAGGTTGCCCCACTCGGCGTCAGATTTTCGAGCTTGCCCAATTTTCTGGTTTTCTTGTATTCTCTCGCTCAACTCTGATGTACCTGACAGTTCAAAATTGATTCCCGTTGCAGGATCTCCCATGCTTGCCAACCAAATCAAGCATTCCTTTCGTCACTTTCGCTTTCGTTGCATGGGGCTGAAGCCTCAAGAACCATGCCAAGTGGCCTGGGGAGATCGGCGGTATGGCTGGCCCATTTGCCCGGAATTCGTCCATGCCAACTCGGTGGTCTACTCGTTCGGAGTAGGCGCCGATGTGGTGTGGGATACGGCGATGATCCGACAGTTTGGCACTCAGGTCTATGCGTTCGATCCGACCCCCGAGGCGATTGAGTGGGTGCGGTCGCGTAAGAATCGACCGGAATTCCATTTTTTCGATTTTGGCATTGCGTCGTTTGACGGGGTCTTGCAGTTCTATCCGCCGAAAGCGCCTGGGCGGATGCACTTCTCGCAAGATCGCCAGAAATTCAATTGGCCCAACCAGCCGACCGTGCCCGGCAAGGTCCATCGCCTTTCCACGATCATGAAGATGTTAGGGCACACGCGAATCGATGTCCTGAAGATGGATGTCGAAGGGACGGAATTCGAGTGCTTGCCCGAGATCCTGGACACGGGCGTGGAAATCGACCAATTGCTGATCGAGATCCATTACAACTCGCCGACACGTTCCTGGGCGGAAGCTCGACGACTTCTACGCCGACTCATGGACACCGGCTTCACCTGCTTTAACATCTCGCCGCGTGGCCTGGAGTTCTCGTTCGTCCATCAACGATTGCTGGCGAGCTCCAGTTCCCGAGTCGCGGCGCCAGCGCGAATCACGGCGCTCGCGGGCTAGCCTTGTCTCAGAAAGCACTGACGCACTGCTTAAAACTTGGCGTCGACGCCCACGAACCACGAGAAGCCTGGGTTCTTGACGAACCCGATGTTTCCATCGCGGTCGACGATCGCGAGCGAGTTATGCTCGAAGTAGTTTCGATCGAGCACATTCAAAATCGAAGTCCGGATAGAAACGTAGTCATTCCAGCGATAGAACGCGTGAATGTTGTGGACGGCGAAACCCGGCGTGCCGACTTCACCTAGGCTGTAAGCTAGAACGTTTTGGTCGGCCGCCATTCGCGTTTGCCACTCCAAGGTCCAACGCCTGTCTTCGGGCTCGACCAATCTCAGCCCCAACGTGCCACTCAGCGGATAGATGCCCGGCAAGCCCTCGCTGTCCGAGAGAGGGGTGACGTTTCCCGTGAAGACATCCACCCATGTCGGATCGTGATTGATTCCGTGGGTATAGGCGACCGAGCCGACGACTTCCAGCCACGGCTGAAGCGCATGCTCGCCCCAGATGTCGAAGCCATATAGAGTGGCTCGAGAAATATTGCGATAGCTGTACCCGATGGAAGCGGAGTCGGCGTTGAGATCTTGATTGGGGATGCCAGGGTCCGGCATATAAGGCCGTCCCCTACCCAGGACGCCAGGCGGAGCGACTCCTACCTCGGGGAATGTCGAGTAATTATTGGCGGCGAGTCCGATGTAGTCGTTGATGGTCGAGTGGAACGCGCGAGCGCCGAACGTCGTCTCTTCGTCCTTGACCGTGAAACCGACGTCGAATTGCAGATTGCGTTCGGGATCGAGTTCGCTGTCGCCCAGCGCGAAACTGTTGCCAAACCTGACAAGCGGTGCGAAGGGTTGGTCGCTGTATAATTCGGTGAGGTTCGGAGGACGCATGGCGTACCCCACTCCGGCGCTGAGCGTCAGCACCTCATTTGCTTGAAAGCTGGAAGTCAAGTAAGTCGTCGTGAGCCAGCGAACATCCGTGTCAAATCCCGGTTGGAAGCCATCCACTGGGCTATACTCGGTTGTCGTGGCGACGATGTCGTTGGCTTGGACCGAGTAACCAACGGCGTCGATGCGTTGTCCGACGCCAATCTGCCATCGGTCCGTCAATGAGAAGGAACCGCCCACGAACGCGCCGAAGTCATCGGTCGTGGAGTCAGGCAGGCCGAATACGTCGCCGTCGAACGCCATGTCGCCGTTCGCCTCGAAATTGGACTCGCGATAGAATTGTCGAGTGCGTCGCCAATCGAGGCCGGCTCGTACCTGCCAGAAGTCGAGGTCGCCCCAGATGGAGACGGCTCGCGCCCCCCAGCCTTCGGCGAGTCCGTTGCCGATCAATACTCCCCCCAGCAAATCGGGGTCTGGTTCGGCCATCAAGCGATCGGAGAACGTGCGGTGCTTAGCGGCCCGGGACGAGTCGCCATCGAATACGGCTTGATTCCACCAGAATTGCGTTACGAATCGCTCGTCCTCGGTGAATTCGTCGCGGACGCTCCAGCGGAAATTCACCTGTTCGGCATGTTGGTGGTTGATGTCGTAGGCGACCCCGGGAAGCTCGGTGTCGTGCAGGCCCTGATGGAGGAAGCGGATATCGAGTCGTCCGAGTTCGGTGACATCGCTGCTGAGAGCCGCGTAGACATCCTGCACATGGTAGCTCGCGGGCACGTCGTAGTCGCGCGAATTGGCGCCAGGGCTGTAGTCATTGCCCATGCGTTGTCCAAAACTCACGATAGCGCCTGAGCTGACATTGGAGTAACCCAGGGTTTCGCGCCAGACCAGCTGTTGACCGTTGGTGTTGAAGCCCACCGTGGAATGGGAAGTGATCGACAGAATATCGGTTCGCGTGGGCGAGATCAGGCGAGCGTCAAGGAACGAGAACCCAGGGCCGTATTCGACCGAGTAGGGACCGGAGATGACGGAGACTGAGTCGATGAGGCTGGGGTCGATCTGGCTGAACAGGGCGTCAATGTCGAGCCGCGTCTTGATTTGATTGACTCCATCGGCGACTCCGACAACCTGCGAGCCGGAGTAGCCGCGAATGCGAATATCCTGGTTCAGGACGGACGTGCTCCGCACGATGACTCCCGGGGCCTGTGTCAGTAGGCCGCCTGTGGTGGTCGCCGGCGCGTTGGTAGCCAAATCGGGATCGAAGAAAGTTTCCGGGCTAGCCGTCCGTTGCGGCGCTGCCTCACGGACGTCAATGGAAGGGAGACGCTCAGGCGCTGCGTCGGCCAGATCAAGCAGTCGTTCCAATTCGGAATCGTCCGAGGGAGGCTCGGGTGCGGTCACGGCGGGGGGGAATACGCCATTCTCTTGTGCGGGGGAGAGAGGCGACATGAGACCGCATCCCAGCACAGCCGCCAGCACGCTGCGAATCGCTCGTCGGCCGAGCCGTCGCCAGTGGGATCGCTTTATGCGGGGCTTGCGCATTTCGATCTTTATCGCCGCGGTAGGGGTCAATGAGGGGGCGCCGGAGGCGCCAGTCGAATCGACTGTCCGATATGTCACTCATTCGACGGTGATGGCGATTGTCTCCAAAGTTCCAGCGGGCGCATGCTGAATCGTGAAGACCGCGATCATGCAAAAAATCGTTTCGACCCTACCAACCCGAATCCACACGTTGGCACGGGGAATGACCGGGCTAATCGTAGGAATTGTGATGCCGCGCCCTGCGCGCGCGGTGGCGGGCGAGGCAAGGGAAACCGATTCCGCGCACTATGTTTACCTCGACGGACCTTTAGGCGGATTACTGGAACGTCTCCTACGTCTTGCCTAACTCGCACTGTCTTGACGGCAAAACGACTTGTCTCAATCCCAGCTTTCCTCAGCCCTGTTGCGGTCAATCACGATCCGGACGTTCGTCCTGGTGTGTTGGACCGTCGTTTCTTGGCAGGGACAGCCTTATTCCAGTCAGTGGGGCGAGGCGCGAGGCGAGACGCTTCTCGTGCAGACCGAGGCCTCGGAATACAACCTGAAGCTGGCTCGCATCTATGCCACCGCTAAGTTCATTGCGTGGCCTGAAGAAGAAGCGGGTACTCCTGCCCCTTTTGTGATCGGCGTCGTGACGCCAGACCCCTTTCAGGGAGGGCTCGAAAAGCTGGCGGTCCGCAAGATCAAGGATCGTCCCATCCGGACGGTCGTGATCCGGTCGGAAAAAGACTATGTCGACTGCCATGTGTTGTTCGTGCCCGCGGAAGCAAACCAGGGGTTGGTGGATGACCTGATCAAGTTGACGTTGGACCGGCCGGTACTGGTCTGGCGTGATCGAAGCGATGGCGGTCCCGGAACGGGAGTCGCCTGCACATTTGTTCGAGAAGACGAGAGCCTACTGATCGAGACTGATCCCGCGGAATTGAAACGTCGCGGTTTGGTTCCCGATGGACGGCTCCTGAGTTTGAACCTGATTCGTATCGTGAAACCTCGCAAGTGACACGACAAGGGAGCGATTCGAGTAACCAACGATTCGTTTCATTGGAAAGAGAAGACGAGCCATGCCACTGAAGCTATTCCGTAAATCTCAAGGAGCCATTCGCCGCAAACTTATGTTTCTGGCGACTGTCTCGGTGGGGGTTGCGGTCCTCTTGACTTGTACTGCATTCGCCGTGCTCGGCGCCTCGACTTTGCGCAGCGCGAAGTGGCAGCAGGTCCGGGCGCAAGCCACCATTCTGGCGTTGAACAGCGCGGCGGCCGTCGAGTTCGCCGACTCGGTGCAAGCCGACCGGCTGCTCGCCTCCTTGGAAACGGAAACCTCGGTCAAGGCCGCGGCGCTCTACACCATGGACGGCACTCTGGTCGGCGGCTATCCATCGAGTGCCGTGGCTCGATCGACGTTTGCATCCGTGGAAATCCCTGTCGGGCACTACGCGCTCAGTCGCGAGGTGATGAGCGGCGGCGAGACGGTAGGCCAGTTGTACTTGTTGATAGACTTCGCGGATGCCGGTCGAGCGTCACGAAATTACCTGTTTGTGACCGCGTTTGTGGGACTCGCCGCGCTAGGGGTGGCGTTAGGGGTGGCGAGCGTCATGCAACGTAATATCGCGGAGCCCATCGATCGACTGGCTCGTGTTGCGAGACAGGTCGCGACGGAGGGGGACTATGCGATTCAAGTGAAGGGCGATGTGAATGGCGAGGTGGGCGATCTTTATCATGCTTTCAATCGCATGCTCGCCCAGGTCCATGCCTCGAAACAGGAACTCCACGAGGCGAACGATCACCTGGAGCAACGAGTCGCGGAACGGACCACTGAACTAGCTCAAGCCTGCAAGGTGGCTGAAGCGGCTAGCCGTGCGAAGAGCGAGTTCTTGGCGAATATGAGTCACGAAATTCGCACTCCGCTCAACGCCATCATGGGCTTCACGGATATCCTGCGGCGGGGCTGGGTCAAGACGTCCGATGAACGCGAGGAAATGCTCGCAACCGTGCACGCGAGCGGCAAACACTTGATGACCATCATCAATGACATCCTGGACCTGTCCAAGATCGAGTCCGGCAGGTTGGAATTGGAGACGCAGGCCGAATCTCCTCATCAGGTCCTCTCGGAAGTCGTCTCGCTGATGCGAGTGAGTTTCCAGGAGAAGAATCTGACGTTGGAGTATACGTGGCAGGGCCCGATTCCCGAGGTCATTCAGGCCGACACGCTGCGGCTCCGCCAGATTTTGATCAACCTGCTCGGCAACGCTCGCAAATTCACGCCGTCCGGCGGCGTGCAGATTCTCGCGCATGTCGAACCGGAAGAGAATCCCCAGCAACTGGTCGTTGAAGTGATCGACACGGGGGTGGGAATTCCCGAGGAGAAGCTGACGGCCGTGTTTGAGCCCTTCGTGCAGGCTGACACCACGGTTACTCGCCGTTTCGGCGGCACCGGTTTGGGGCTTTCAATCTCGCGCAAACTGGCTCGCATGATGGGCGGCGATCTGACGGTCACAAGCCAGTTGGGCAAGGGAAGCAGTTTCCGGCTGACGGTGAGCACCGGCGATCTCCGTGATGTTCGCTTCTTGCCCTCCTCGGCCGCCGGCGACGTGATTGCTTCGCAGTTGGAGGCGACGCGGCGTAGCGAAGATGCGATTCGACTGGATGGACTACGCGTGTTGGTCGTCGACGATGGTTCGGCTAATCGCAAACTGATATCGCTGGTTCTCTCTCGATCAGGCGCCGTCTTTACTCAAGCGGAAAATGGCCAGCAGGCGTGTGACTTGATCGCCAGCGGCAAGACCTACGACGTCATTCTGCTCGACATGCAGATGCCGGTCATGGATGGTTATGCGGCCGCAAGTCGCATGCGCGAGATGGGTTTGACGATCCCCATTGTCGCCCTCACAGCGCACGCGATGACTGGAGATCGCGAGAAGTGCTTGGAAGCCGGTTGCAGCGACTTCCTGTCGAAACCAATCAACGCGGATGAACTGATCGCTCGCATGCGGTCCCTCCGCGGCGAGACAAGCGGAGTGTTGACATTGACGACGCCCTTGCGACACATGGATCAACAGCCGATCCGCTCGAAACTCCCTACCGAAGATCCAGAATTCGCCGAAATCGTCGTCGATTTCATCGTGGCTTTGGGACGCGAAACGGCCAAGCTCAGACAAGCTGTCTCGGAACGCGATCGAGACGCGACCGTCGCCGCTTCTCATTGGATTAAGGGAGCGGGCGGCACCAGCGGCTTTCCTTGCTTCACGAGTCCCGCTGCGCAGATTCTTGAATCGGTTCGACGTGGCGATTGGTCGGACGTCGACCGCCACGTTCTTTCGATTCTCGATTATTCCCAGAGACTGGAAGCGCCCCAGATCGTATCGAACGAATAGTCGGCGTCGCGAGGATCTTGCTGTTGAACGTTTCCGTGTTCATTGAGCGATTCACAAATCCACGCGGCCTTCAACCACGGGTCGCTTAAATCCAATTCCAACCGAGTTCAACCATGTCAGATTCGCCATCAGCCTTTAACTTGCCGCCCGTGTTCCCCTCGATGATGAACGGCAGTGCCGAGGTTCCGTTGTCCCTTCCGCGTAGTTACGATCCAACGTGGCGGCGCCCGCCCGAAATGGAGACTCGCCAGCAAATCCTGATCGTCGACGACGAGGAACTCAATATCCGCGTCGCTCGGAAGTATCTCCACACCTGGGGCTTCGAATTCGTCAACTCGACCACGGAACCGACCGAAGCGGTCCAACGAATCCGCCAGGATCGACCCGATCTTATCTTGCTGGACGTCATGATGCCCGAGGTGAGCGGGTTGGAGATTCTACGCGAGCTCCGTTCCGACCCGATCACTCGACACCTCCCCGTCGTCATCTTGACAGCTCATACCGAAGACGAGGTGAAGCAGCAGGCGCTCGAACTTGGCGCCAACGACTTTTTGGGCAAGCCGATTGTCCCCGCGGAGCTGTTGCCCCGCGTGCGGAATCTACTCGCGCTGCGCGCCCACCAGAGCTGGTTGGAACGCACTTCCGAGTACCTGGAAGAGGAAGTGCTACGCCGCACCGCCGCGTTGGTTCGCGCCGAGAAGAACATTGTCAATTGTCTCGCGCGAGCGGCCGAGTATCGGGACAACGAGACGGGGCGCCATATCGTGCGAGTGGGACGCTACGCCGCGTTGATTGCTCGCGCGATCGGCATGTCGCCCGACTACATCGCGTTGATCGAGGACGCCGCCAAGCTCCACGATGTAGGCAAGATCGGCATTCCCGACTCCATCCTTCTGAAGACCGAAACACTCGACCCCGACGAATACAAGACAATCAAGGGACACTGCGAAGCGGGCGGAATGATCCTGCGGGAGATTCGCGAAGAGGACGAGGAATTCTCGTCATTCCGCAGGCACGTCAAGATCGGCGCGAAGATCCTCGGCGCCGCCGACTCGCCGCTTCTCGCCATGGCCTCGCGGATCGCCATGACGCATCATGAATGGTGGGATGGAACCGGATATCCGTTCGGCTTGGCTGGCGAGCAGATTCCGCTCGAGGGACGCATTACCGCCGTCGCCGACGTCTTCGATGCCCTCAGCACTCGACGACCTTACAAACAGGCTTACCCGCTCGAACACTGCTATCAGATTCTCAGGGACTGGAGCGGAACTCACTTCGAACCACGCTTGGTCGATGTGTTCCTGCAAAATAAAAACGAAGCCGTCGCCATCCAGATGTCTTGCTCCGATCCGAGCTAGGGCAGTCAGACTCTTGATTCCAGAGTGGACTCGCCATCAGAGAGGCCCCTAGTTCTCTATACCAATAGCGTCGGAGAATTGCGGCTCAATGGTACAGCCCACGCTCACTGCGAGAGCTTGGTTGGCTTTTCGCGATAAAGTCGTGCTAGTTCCACGAGGATGTGTTCGAGCTTGTTGTAATACTCGGTCTCGTCCAACTCCATTTTGCGACTCTTCAAGCTCTCAAGCTGCTGTTCGAGCGCATCGCGCTGTGTGCGTTGATCGGGGCTCAGCAAGTCGTCTGCGACGCTGGGCGCCAAGACCGCGGTGCGAGCAGCGAGTCCATCGACTTTCTTGGCGTCTTTCGCGCTACGCGTCGACTTAAGCCCTCGAAACCAATCGGCGGGCGTCCCCTGTCGGTCTCCGTTGTCGTCAAGCAAAGGATGCTCGGTCGCCAACCGTCCAGCCTGCTCGTAGTATTCGCGCAAGCGAACTCCCCCGACGACATAGGCCTCCCACAGCGAGACTTGATCGTCTTTGTCCAAGTCGGATATGGGATCGAGCAGAGCCGAGGAGAGAAAATCCCCGAAACGCGAGAAATTTCTCTCAGCACCGGCCTTAGTCGCCGTCACGATGATTCGCTCCGGCGCCGAAAGATCCGACACGAACGGACCACTGCTGGAAGAACAGTCAACCACTGCGACTGGACCACGCACCGCACTTAACCACTCCGCCAGTTCACTCGACGAGATATCGGGCCCTTGCAAGTTGAAGCGAGCGGACTTTCCATCAAAGGTGCCGTGCCCGAGGAGCACAATCCACAGTCTTGCGCGTTGACTGGCGCGATCTCGAAAGCGTTCTCCCCATTGCGCGATCGCGGATCGTAGTCGATCGCGATCAGTCTTCATTTCCGCATTCGTCCTCGCATCCTCGTCCGACGCTGAGGCGCCTATCGTAATACAGGTCGCTCGGCCCTGCTGGGCCGCGGACTGCCAGCGTGCGGCCCATTCCCGGAACATGGCGCCATACTCGGGAGTCCCCGCGGCGCCGATTACGACCACCACGGTTGGACGCTGACTCTTTTCATCCGCGGTTGGAGGAGTAGCGACGGCCGAATCCTGCGCCCGACTATGGGCGGGCAGCGATACCGACACGAACTGCGTCGTCGCCAGGACAACGAACCACCACGAAATGAGCTTGCCTCGCCTTCTCATGGCAATCCTCTCCACCGCCGCACGCCCCATTCGCTGGCCAAGCACCCTACGGCAAGTGCGAGGATCGACCAATGATGCCAGATCGGATAACTCCAAGTTTCCACCACGGGCGCCCGGAGGTTCGGCAGACGAGCAACGAAGCGATCGAGTTGGTCGAGCGTTAGCAGTTCTCCCCCAGTCGACTCGGCGAGCTGTTTCAGGTAGTCGACGTCGCCGTTCAAGCGACGGAATTCGTCGGTCTCGGGTGCAACCGCCCAGCCCGTTTCGCGCACTCCCACGTCGTCGCCCGCAGGCGACTTCACCACGATTCTGGCGCGATGAGCGCCCGTGGAGCGGGGAGAGTAGACTGCTCGATATTCACCAGCGTTCCGTTCCGCGGGCTCGCCTCGCAATTCCACCTCTCGTCCGTCCGGCGGCGTGACGATGACGGAAACTTCCGCATTGTCGAGCGGCGTGAATCGCTCGTCTCGCGCTCTCACAAGGATCTCGGTCGGCGCCAAGCCGGCGCCTGTGGTCCGTCGAGCTTCGACCTCGACTCGCTTGGGCACATCGGCGACTAGCCAGCGCACCGTTTGCCGCCAAGATGCTTCAAGTTCGCTGCGAGCGGGATCATCTCGCTTCAGCTCCCAACGCCAGAGATCTCCGACAAGGAGCGCCGCGGCGCGTCCTCGTCCGAAAGGTTGATATGCCAACGCTGGCTTGGTCTCCCCCTGACTTGACTCGACTTCAGCCAGCACCACCGCTCCTGGTTTCACCACATCGACTCGATTAAGTGAACGAAGCATTGGCAGGGTGGCGAGTCGCTGCTGCTCTTCGGCCTCCCCAGATCGCACTCGCAACCACGGTTGAAGCCAACCATCACGAGTAAGCTTCAGGCGATAGGACGCATCCGCGACAGGCGTCAGGCGATCCAGATACACGGGGAGCATTTCCCCCACGGGCGTCCGCGAATAGCCTCCCTCGCCGAACGAATGCTGACCGCCCAGCATCAGCAGGCCCCCGCCCCTTTGACTAACAAACTGCTGAAGAAGCGAGAGTTGATCCTGAGAGAAAAACGCCGCTTCCACATCATCGAGCACCACGGCTTCGTACCGGAATAGCTCCTCGGCCAACTTCGGGAAGCCGCCCTTCAGCTCCTCCTGATTTTCCGTAGCGAGTCGCAGCAAGACGGGTTCATCGTACTGTTCGGTCTGCTCGTCATCTTTGTTGTTGAAGCCGCGGAAAAGTGGATTGGTGCGTTCGCCTTCGCGCGCGAGGAAATTGAACTTCGGTTCTTGGCGAGCGATTCGGACTAGTCCCACGAGTCTTATTTCATCGTCGCGAGTCAGTGATCGTCGCAGGAATTTGAATTCCCAACTGGGACGCCCCCCCACGTAAAGCACTCGATAAGGACCGCCCGCACGGTCGATCGTGGCGAGCCGTCGATTGTTCGCAAGCGTCGCCTCACGAGAACGGTCTGAATCCGTTGGTAAATCGTCTTCACCCTCCAGGGCGACTCGTACCTCCAAAAATGTCACGCCGGGCCGGTCGGGTTTCACCAGGAACTTCTCGGTCAGTCGCACGGAGTCGCCTGTGGCTTGCAGAGTTCGCTTGTCGATTTCCTCGCCCGATTCCTTATGTATCCTCGCGACGAATTTGCGACCCGCTAATCCCTCGGCTGCGATCACGATCGCAAGGGTGACGGGCGCGGCTTCGAAATTTGTCTGCGTCACCACTACCGACTCGATCGCAAGGTCCACCGTGGAAGAACCAGACGCCAACGCGACGGGAAAGATCGGTGGGCCACCGCTGAACGTAAACCCTTCACGGGCGGCATCGGTTGCGTTGCCATCCGTCAACAGCAGAATCCCCGCAACCGGTTGGCCTCGATACCGGTCTCGTAGCGACTTGACCGTTCCGGCAATCGTCGAGGCTTCGCCGTCGAGCGAAAGAGCCGGATATTGATCGACCGGCTGCAATGTGTCATCAAACGTGTACTTTCGGACGTCGAAGTCTTGACCGAGTCGCGTCAACCAACCTTCGGGACGCGATAGGCTGGCTGACAACAGATCGCCGCGGCGCTGTCCGTTACGCTCGGTGAGCCGCAGGCTGCGACTATTGTCGGCCGCAACGAGGAAGACGTTGGCGCCTGGGCGAGGTCGGTTGCCGACATAGCGAGGTTCCGCCAAACAGATCGCCAGCGCCACGACAGCGACGATCTTGCCGACCGTGCATCCCACCCGCCACAAATCCAACCGGCCTCCACCTTGGACGCGATACGACCACGCGACCAAGCCACAGCCGATGATTGCCAGCAAGACGGCGACCACGATCCAGCTGGGAGCACCCCAGACGATGTCTGCCCAGATCATCGGCCACTCCCTAATCGCTCGTAGTACTTTCTGAGTTTCTCCGAGTACTCGGGCGGAACTGGATCACGGTCGAGCGGCACCAACGCCTTCTTCGATTCTCGCCGCGATAACTCCTCCGACACTCTTTGTTCTAGCTCCGCCAAAGGCGCCGCGAGTTGCCCTCGGACGAGTTCCCAATTGGGCGGCTTGGAGTGACGCTTGAATTCGGCCCGCAGTTCACGAGCTCGTTGGCGAATTCGGGACGCCTCCGCACTCAGATCCGGATTGTCGACCATCTCCTCGACATCGCGCAATCGATCAGACCATCGCCGGAACCCCTCGCCTGTCAACGGATCTCCGCCGCCGGAACGCGGCACAAATCGGCCCTCGTTGGCCGTCTCCTCGTCCGCACCGAGACTCGGCGCCCCGCGCTCACGCGACCGTTCTGAAGATTGCTGTCGTCCCCCCGGTTGCTGTTGACCTGGTTGTTGTTGTCCCGGTTGTTGCTGACCCGGTTGCTGCTGACCCGGTTGCTGCTGTCCTGGTTGCTGCTGTCCTGGTTGCTGCTGTCCTGGTTGCTGCTGTCCTGGTTGCTGCTGTCCTGGTTGCTGCTGTCCTGGTTGTTGTTGCTCATTTTGCGATTCGTCACCCTCGCCCGTTTCACGACGCAACTCCTCGCCAAGTTCGCGGGAAAGATTGCGCAGTTCATCGCGAGCTCGCCGTAGCGCTTCGGACTCGTCGCCCAACACTCCTTCGGCGGCTCGGTCGATTCCCTCACGTAAACGGCGAGTTCGCTCACTCGCTGCTTCGTTGGCTTGGCGAGCGTCCATGGGGCGGTCGAATCGAGTCGCGCGGTCGACCTCTTCCAGGGACCGCTCGATACTGCGATCCCTTAAATCCCGCGCCGACTCGTACAGGCGTTCCGTCAACAAGGGCTCGGTCGCTTCCGCCCGCTCGATCGTCTCGCGCATGGCTTCCTGCAATTGCTCCAGCCGACGACGCTGCTGCGTCACGCGTTCCGCGACTTCTTCCTTGCGAGTATCCTGCGGTTCTTCCAGTGCTCGAGGAGTCTTCTTTGGATCTGGCATGGGCGGTTGCTCATTCAGACGCTCGGCAAGTTCTTGTTGTTTTTGATCGAGCTCACGGGCCGAATTGCGCATCTGTCGCATTTCTTCGCCGAATCGCTGCGAAGCCCGTCGGCGAAACTCTTCACGCAGTTCGTCGAACTGCTCTTCGGCGCGAGCTCCCGCCGCCGCGGCTCGCGAGACTTGCTGCTGCTCCAAGGCTTCCGACGAGCGCCGCACTTGGTCTCGCGTCTCTTCAAGCTGCTGTCGCTGCTCGGTCATGCGTTCTTGATTCTCGGGCTGCTCCATCCGCGTCTGCAATTCATCTGTATCGCGCAGAATCTCACGCTGCTCGTCCTGAAGTCGTTGTAGTTGTCGACGAATCTCTTCCTTCTTCTCCTCCGTGGCTGCCTCATCCAAAGCGGTCTGCAACTCCTTCAATCGTTCATTTAGATCGTGTTGACGGCGAGCGAGTTCCCGGAGGCGATTCAAGACCTGACGATTCTCACGATCCTGCTGCGATTCCTCTTCACGCTCGCGAGCCTCGCTTTGCGTCTCGTAACGATTCTCTTCCTCGCGCATTTCCAGATTTTGCAGTTGTTGCTCTTGCTGTTGTGATCTCGAGCTCGAGGACGAACGTTGTTGTTGACTCCGTTGTTGCTGTTGCTGCTGTTGACGCACGACTTCGTGTTCGCGGGCTCGTAGTTTCAATAGCGACTGGTAAGCCGCTCTCTCTGATCGCAAAGCGGGCTCAAGCGTCTCTCGATGGGGGCGACCTTCAGCGCCGCTCAGCGAATCAATCGCGGCCTGCATGTGCTTGACGACAGCCGCCAAATGCTCTTGAGAACGCTCGTCGGTCAATCGCTCGCCCAGCGCGACAGCGCGTTCCAAGGCCGATTCTTGAGACAACTTGACCTGCGAGACATCGGCCGTCAGTTTTTCGACCAGTTCCTTCCGAGACGATTCACTCGCGGAAGTCGCGTCATCCGCGGTTCGAGTCAGCTTCCAGGTGGCGTTAACGATTTCCTTTTGGAGCTTCGCCAGTTCTTGAGCGTCCGCGGCGTTGCCGCCTTCACCCTGTTGGCCATTCTGCTGATCTTGCTGCCGCTGTCGTTGTTGCTCGCGAGTTTCCGACTGTCCTTGACGGAAAATCTCCTCGTATGGACGCACCTCGGCGAAATAGAGATCCCCCTCGATCCTCCGCACATTGCCCGAGGCATCCAAATCCTCCGCCCACCAGTGGTAGGCGAGCAGTTGATCGGGTTCCGCGTTCAATTCTTCTAGTCGCACCACATGCTGCTGTTCGGAGCGTTTCTTCGCCTCCAGGTTTTCTCCCAGAACCACTTCAACGGGATCAGCCTCCCCCAAACTGTAGGCGAGACCAAAGCGTTGCACCCCAAAATCATCCACAACACTCGCCGTCAAATGCAATTCTTCGAGTGCGGACACTTCCAAATCGCGAGCAGGAAAAATCGGCTTGATAGCGGCGAACTGGTTCTTCGTTACCTGAATCCGGAATTGCTCGGACTTCGCCGATTTTCTACCTTCCGCGTCGACCAATTCCAACTGCAAGCGTCGCGATACCGAGCACTCCAGGGTCGCCTCGACCCAATGCCCGACGCCGGTCGCGGCTGTCAACCGAATTGGCGAAGCGTCGGCGGCATCTCCCGTAGCAGGCATGAGCGTCGCGCTCGCGACCGACTTGTTCAGTTTGCAGCGCAAGGTTACTCGAGTCCCTTCCACCGCGGAGACGACTCGCACATCCTTGAGCGTCCGATTCTCTAGGCGAGTGTACGCCGGATATACCAGATGAGCGTCGGCACGTTCCAACTTGGGGCGTTCAAACACCTTCACCCTGTAAGGCGGAGAACTAGCTCCTTCGATCTCGACTCGATACTCAAAAGGCGCTTCGACTCGGGAGATCCGCGCGCCAAACACCGGTTCCTGAAGGCTACTGGTCATCGCGATGGGGCTGAAATCAATATTCTCCAGGCTACTTGCTTCGGTAGTGGGCGAGTTGGGTGGAGCGTCGGACGCTGGCGGTAGATCGGTCGTGAGTGGACGACGAAGCAACGTGGCGGAGAGCGGCACGGCCCCATGCACTCGCGCCAAGATCGACAGCCCCTCGTCACGCTCGACTTCGATGTCGCCCGGTTCTACTTCGATGACCGTTTCACTGCCCGTTTGGCGAGTGCTGGCGGGAGTCGTTGTGACGGAGTTGGGAACTGGCGACTGAGACGCCAGCAGGGCTACTCCCGCAAGCGAGACGGCAAACAGTCCGAACGCCATGATGTTGCTGAAGAGGGCGATGAATCGCTGCCGCGACGACAGCAATTCCGTCCAAGGGTGTCGGCCCGCATGCTGCAAGACTTCGCGCACGACCGCCGTTTGCAGATACCCCAATCTCTTCCCGGGCGATTCAGGCTTCTGCTCCATGGCTGTCAGCAGGCCGCCGCGCAACTCAGGAAAGCCCTCCTCGATTCGCTTGGCTACTTCTACCATTGGCAGGCGACGAAGCGTTATCCCAATCACCACTGCGATGGCGAGCAAGATGGCGGCTGCGAGTAGCAGGGGCGCTACCCAAAGCGAAAGACTCCCTTGACGGAACCAAGCCCAGACGAACCCCAAAGCCAAGAGTGCGCCGACTCCCCACACCCCCGTCAACCCATGGATCACTCGCTGCACAAATAGTCGACCGGCGACTTTCCTCAACTGTCGATGTAAGCGATCATCCATCATGTGGGCTCCACTTGAGGTAGGGCGGAGCGAGTTCGTCGACCTCCCCACCAGGTTTCCACGATCAGTGTGACGAGGCAAGCAATAATGAGCCAGCGCCACACTTGTTGGCGTCCTTCCAATTCGTGATCACGCGCCTGTCGTAATCGCTCGAGTTGATCCGAGCGAGCGACAACTCCCCCCATGGTAACTCCGAGCTGTTCCAACCGGTCCAGTTCCAACGGCGACGTATCGCTTTCGCGCGACGCCAGATTGACGGCAAAGCGAGTGGCCGCGGCGCCACTCGTGACCTCATAAATACCAGGCTCGTGCGTGTCACGTATCTCCGTCGTTCCGGCGGGCAGTGAACGAGTTTGCCCCTGGGGAGTCTTAAGGACCGCGCCCGCCACCACCGGTAAGGGCAACGTCGCGACCGCCCCTACCTCAACGCTTGGCATCGGGCGAGCCACCCCTGTCGCCAGATCCAACCAAGCGGAGATCATCGGTACGAATTTGGTCGAGACAGCCCATTGGCTATCGTCGGGATTCCAGCCGCTGGTCGCGAGAAATACGTAGCCTTTGTCGAGTCGTTGTTCGACGATCCATGGTTGACCATCGTCGAACGTCGCGATCACCCGGGCTCCCCCCTGCTCTTCCCGCCGCAACTCGTGCCGCCGCCAAAAGTGGATTCGAGTGAAGTCGTTGTAGCGCGGGAGAGCGAATGGGGCGAACAGCGGGTGAGTGAATTCGATTTGCCCCACGAGCGAAAATGCGTTCGACGATGGCTGTTGGGACGCGGCGGCGTTCCCGGCCGCTACAAGGTTGTCGGACTTCTCGGGACGATCCCCTGTCGACTTACCATCCGCGGATGAGTCCCCAGTGGTTTGGCGAATCAATGCTTGTTGGGACCGAAACGCTTCTTGATGAGCAGGAACTAAGAGCACGACCGCTCCTTGGCTCGCCACCTTCCGCAGCAATTCGAGTTCGTTGGTCGCCAGCGGTCTCGTCACCACGACGAGTTGGGGAGGCAAAGGCCCAGCGAGCGACTTCGCCGCTTCCTCGCCAGTCGTCCAGGCGACTCGTCGGAGTGGATCGTCCGCGGTCGCGAGCTTCAAGTAGTATCGCCAGCCTTGAGGATCGTTCTCCGCATCATCGCCAAGGTAAGCCAGAGTCACTTCGCGTACGATCGGCGGGCTGACGAAGTGTATGTTGTCGAAGGGGTGGTCGTCGCCCCGCAATACGATTCGCTCGGCGGCGAGTTGGTGCGATGGTCGAGGGAATCGTACCACTCGACTTTCGCCCGGTGGCACTTGAACGGCCAACACATCGTCCGACGAATCCTTTGTCGCGGCTTTCTTTGCCGAACGATGAGTTTCAAGATCCGGGGAAGCCGAAGCTCCGTTGGGTAATCGTTGCCTCTCCTGTTGCCAACTCAGATAAAACTGGTCGCCCGTCGAATCGGCCGAATTGCTAACGCGGACTCGCGGCGAGTTGGTTTGATCCTGTTCACCGTCGGCTGAGTTTGCAAATTCCGAATCGCCATCACCCGTCAAAAGTTGGATTCCCGCGTTCGTGCGGGCTTTTGTCGACAACTTACGCACGGCCAAGCGGACGCGAGCGGGCCAAGCCATGCTTTGCAGGGCTTCCAGTCGTTCCGACCGAGTAAAATCGCCGATCGCGATGATCACCGGCTCCGCCAGTGTTTGTTGCACATCGCCTGAGGAATCCAATTCCGAGGCCAAAGTGGCCAAGGCGTTGCCTAAGTCCCCGGCTTCCCAAGTAGGCTGCAACTGCGGTAGTTTCTGACGCACCAGTTCCAGCGTCGCGCCCGCGGGCAACGGCAGGGCGGACGCTCCCCCAGCGGCTGATGCGCTATTGCTCGCCAATGCCTTGGGAAATGGCACTTCGGCCCGCAGTTGATCACCAAAGGTGAACAGCGCCAACTCGTCGTGCGGCGCCACTTGTTCCAATTCCTTGCGAACCGCTTCCAGCGCCTGTTGCCATAGATCTTCGCGCCGCATGCTCGCGCTCGCGTCCACCAGGAGGGCCACGCGTCGTTTCGGCAAGTCGTTCAACGTCAGGATGCTCGATTCGCGGAGAAAAGGGCGAGCGAAGGCGAAAGCCAGCAAACCGAGAGCGGCGAGTCGCAGGAGCAGCAAGAGGATTTGGTCGAGCCGACTACGACGCGTCAAACGAGGCGGCGTCGGCGAGAGAAACAACAAGGAGCTAAAGGGACGATGGCCGCTTGGAGTCTTCCTCGCCAAATGAAACAACACAGGCAAAGCCAAGCCTGCCAATGCGGCGAGAAACAACGGGGTCAGTATCCCCATCACCCACCTCCTCGCGCGGCGCCGCCCGCCGCCATCCCGCGTCCGCC
Organism: Pirellulales bacterium; assembly: GCA_046349915.1. GTDB lineage: Bacteria > Planctomycetota > Planctomycetia > Pirellulales > Pirellulaceae > CAIXSC01. Next base: position 376,493 of record JAXMBL010000008.1, read on the forward strand.
GGGAGAACGTCGAGCGACCCCGCGTCCTTGATTCGCTCGCGCCTGGAGCAAATCAAACAAAGCCAACTCAAGCGGCTGGTCGGTCGTCATCAGCGATAACGCGATCCCTAAATTACGACAGGTCTTTGTGATGGCTTCCGCGTGGGCCGTGAACTTTTTCAAGTAATCCGCGCGAACGGAAGCCGGGTCGACATACAACTCGCGTCCCGTCTCCAAATCGCGAAACAACTCAGCGGTGTCGTACAGAAACGAAATCTCCGCCGGATCAAGCACTCGCAAGATCAGCACATCGTGTCCCTGCGAACGCAAATATCCCAGACGTCGCTCCATGTGCTCGAAAGGGGTCAGCAAATCGGAAATCAGTACGATCAAGCCTCTTTTCCGAGAAGTACGAGCGATCTGCTCAAGCGGCGAGGCGATGTCGGTAGACTGACCCGTGGGTGACCGTTCCAAAGCGGCATAGATCCGTCGCAAATGTCCCGCGCGGTAGCGAGCAGGCAAGTGCTCCTCGATCCGGTCGCCAAACGTCACTAAGCCGACGGCGTCACGTTGCAGGGAGAGAAAATGAGCCAAGGTGGCGGCCAAAGTGCGAGCGTATTCAGCCTTGTCGTACGTGACAGCTTCTTGCCTCCCGCCGGTCACAGACTTTTCGTCGCGGCGAGTCGACCCGAAAGCCATCGAGCGGCTGAGGTCGACCAAGAGGTAACAACGCAGGTTCGTTTCATCCTCGTATCGCTTGAGATAATGACGGTCGCTGCGCGCGTACAATCGCCAATCGATATGTCGAGTATCATCTCCCGGGGAATACTGCCGATACTCGGTGAATTCCACGGAGAACCCATGGTAAAGACTACGATGCAGTCCGCTTAAAAAGCCCTGCACCACCACACGCGCGCGCAACTCCAAATTCCGCACTCGCATGAGTGCCGCCGGGTCAACGAGCATTCGGCGACGAAACGAGTCGTCGAACAACCGTGATTCAGCCGAAGTTGGATTGGATCGAGAAATAAACAAGAAAGGAAAAAGGAAAAAGGGAAAAGGAAAAACAACCAATGACCAATGACCAATGACCAATGACCAATGACTAATGACTAATGACTAATGACCAACAACTAATGACCAATGACTAATGACCAATGACAACCTCAAGCAATCTATCAATCACATGATCCACGCTGATTCCTTCCGCTTCGGCTCGATATCCGACTAGTATGCGATGCCGGAGGGTGGGGCGAGCTAGCGCGCGGATGTCGTCGACCGTCACGTGATGTCGGCCGCACAGGAGCGCTCGCGCCTTGGCGCCGAGCACCAGGAACTGAGCGGCCCGAGTTCCGGCGCCCCAACTGACCCAATCGGTCACAAAGGGCGGCGTTTCTTTTCTTCCTGGTCGGCTGGCGGCCGCTAATCGCACGGCGTATCGCACGAGTTCTTCAGACACGGGCACCTTTCGCACCACATCATGAAAACGCAGGATATCTTGGCCCGTGAATAAGGGTTCGATCGCTTCACCGCGTCGAGCGGTGGTGCGTTGCACCACGGTGACTTCATCATCCTCGGGCAGGTAATCGATCAGAACATTGAACATGAAGCGGTCGAGTTGCGCTTCGGGTAACGGGTAGGTTCCCTCCATTTCGATCGGGTTTTGGGTGGCGAGCACGAAGAAGGGCTCTTCCAGCGGATAGCGAACGCCCGCCACGGTCACTTGATGTTCCTGCATTGCTTCCAGCAGAGCGGCTTGGGTCTTGGGTGGAGTACGGTTGATTTCGTCGGCCAGAATCACGTTGCCGAAGATCGGCCCTGGCACAAACTGCATGTGGCGATGCCCATCACTCCCCTGCTCCAAGATTTCAGTGCCCGTGATGTCCGCGGGCATTAGATCCGGCGTGAATTGAATACGTTGAAAACGTAAGTGAAACACCTGAGCGACCGACCTCACCAGCAAAGTCTTGGCGAGACCTGGGGCGCCTGTGATCAGACAATGGCCGCCAGCGAACAAGGCGATCAACAACTGTTCCACGACGTCGGCTTGTCCGACGATCGCTTTCGACAACTCCTGATCGATGCGAGCCCTACCCGCTCGCAGTTGTTCCACTGCCTGTTGCTCCAGTTCAAACTCGTCAACTTCAGTCTCGGTGCTCATGGCAGTGGCTCAAGGGAAAAATGTGAGTGAATCAGGGTGCTTGTTCTTGGTTCGGCGTCTCAATGCGTCATCGCATAAGTGATGATGTTGATGCCCAGCGGATACGACCATTTCTCGGAGAATTCCTTGAAGTAGCTGGGGTCGAGCCCTTCGCGTTCCCAACCATCACCGATGTCCGTGTTATGGCAGATGATGGCCATCATGCGTCCCTGGTCGTCGAACAAGGCCCGATAGTGAGCTTCGGGCGCGTCCCAGCGTTCGGTCGTCGCGCCGTTGTACCAGGCGTGAATACTGGGTATTTGCGGCTTCTTCTTCAGATCGTAGACAATGTGAAAGATCTCATGCTCCAACGGCAATTCGACCGGTTCGCGATCCGGGAACACTCGCTTCAGATTGACGGCCAATCCTTCCCATTCGTCCTCGCCCCAAAAGTCGTCGACCATCAAAAATCCGCCGTTCAACAGGTACTTGCGCAGCGCCGCGACTTCCTCGTCCGTCAACCACATGCGGCCCGGCTCAATGATGTAAATGAACGGATAGTCGAACAATGCTTCGTCGGTCAGATCCAGTATCCGCCCGTTGGGGTCGACCTCGAGCGAAGTGAGCTGGTGCAGTCGGTACGAAAAGTTGAGGTCCGCGTCGGGATAATCGGTGGCCCATTTTCCGCGACGCCAGTCGCCTTGCGAGCTGTAACGGATGCGTACGAATGTGAAGACGTCACTCTTGAATTGATCGTCGTTCTTCCATTCCGGCACTCCCCCGCGGTCCACCATGTCGGGGCGAATCTCGCGTCGGAAGCCGCCTCGCTGCCCCCACACCGCCGCACTCGCCGCCAGGAAACTCGCACCGATCATGAACAGCAGCGCGATCCGGCGTACTCGCGATGAGGCCACGACGGGGCGTTGCGACCGAGAGGGCTTGTCGCGCGCGGGGACTTGGTCCTTCGCGACTGTCACATCCTGCGACTCGTCTGTCATCGGGAGGCCCCACTTTCCACCAATTCCAGAAGCAATTGCTGAGCGTGCTGGTAGCGAGGAGTTTGTTCGAGCGCCATCAGTGCGTGTCTCTTGGCTTCGTCCACGAGACCTTTCTTTCTTAGCGCGAGTGCCAATCGATAGTGGACGAGCGAGGGATCGATCGGGTCGAGTGACAATTGAGCTCGGTAGGCTCTAATCGCGTCTTCGTCCCTACCGATCTTTTCAGCGACCAATGCGGCTTGCCGCTGAGTTTCGGCGGAGAGCGGTTGCACCCCCAAGGCTCGCTCCACATACCGTCCCATCGCGGACCAATCCTCCGCTTGTTCGGCGAGCGTCGCCAAACGCTCCAGGGCGCCCAACTCACTGGCCGACAATTCGACCAGCTTCTCTAACACCATTTTTTCCTTCGAGTTGTCCTCTAACTGTCGATAAACGGACGCCAACAGCCGCAGCGGGGAGTTGGGGCTGTGATCCTCGGGATACAAAGCTCGCATCCGTTCCAAGGTCTGCATCGCACCGGTCCAATCGCGTTGACCTAGCTGTAGATCGGCTAACTTCCCAAGTGCGGCATAATTGTCGGGGTGTTCTTGCAGCCAGTCTTGGACCGTGGCAACGTCGGCATTCCGCGACAATTCAGGAGTCGACCAGTCGACCTTGGGCGCCAACATCTCCGCTCGTCGACGGGCATGGTCGGCGAATTCGGCGTCCAACGTTTCGATGGAGCCAAAGTAACGAGCCAGCGATTCGTTGATCGGCATTCCGACGCTCAAATCGGTCAAGATGCGTTGCAAGGTCTCAAGGCCGCGTTTCTCGACGATGTATTCGACCACCCATGCTGATTCGAAATAAGCGAACTGGAGGTGGAGCGGTGACTTCGGCTGCAAGAACGCACTGCTCAACTGGCTGACGGGCGTGAGCTCGCCCGCGACAATCATCGCACGGTAAGGAGCATCCAGAGATTGGCCCCACGACGGGTCAGCTCGACGTTCTTCATAGACCGAGATCCCTTCACTTAGCCACCGAGGCATCTTGTTGTGAGTCTTGCCTAACGTCACGGCGTGGCAGAACTCGTGCCACAGAGTCGCCTCCCAACTGGCGGGAGTCCCTCGCTGTGAAGCGGGACTGTTGGCGGTAATCACCGTCCCAAAGCAAACCCCTAAGAACCCGGCGCCGCCTGGCATGCCGAAGGTCCGAATCGCAAAATCCTGCTGACGCGGAAACAACTCGACAATAATCGGCTCGGCCACCACTACGTCATAGCGACCACTCAACTCCCGCTTCGCTCGCGTCAGTAACTCCAACACGCGGTCGCCGTAGATTTCCGCCTCGCGAGCGTCCATGCGGACCTGGAAGCCATCTCGCTCCAATGTGCGGAACTTTGCTAACTCTTCTTGGAGCGTCACCAGATTGTGAGCAAACACGTTGTAGCCATCGGACTGATTGACTTCCTGAGCTAATCGAAGCCCCTCCTCTTCTTGTCCCAATCGCAACAGATCTTGCGCGAGTTGAGTCTTCGCGGCCGTGTATTGAGGGGCGAACTCCAACGCTTGTCGCTGATAGGCGGCGCCCTCGGCGAACCGATACTTCTGCGACAGCTTCTTGCCAATCAGGTGGTCGACTTCAGGATTCTTGGCATCGTAGCGCAAGGCAGCGTCACGCAGGCGTTTCTCGCGAGTCGCGTCATTCGACAGATGAGCGAGCACGGCGTAGTAGGCGATCGCGCGTGGATGGTGCGGATTGACTTCGCGGATCTTGCCCAACAGTTCCCGAGCGACATCGTACCGCTCGGCATCGATATGGCCATCGATTAGTAAGAGGAGCGAGGGGACATGTCGGGGATTGATGGCGAGCGCTCGGGTGATGGCGGCGGTCGCTTTCTCCGAGTCGCTAGTCGCGAACGCGGCGGCCACTCCCCACCAAGCGTCGGGATGATCCGCATCCAGCTTCACCGCCTGTTGGTATGAATCACCCGCGAGTGCGTAATCGTGCTTCGCCAACGCGAGCTCGCCAATCGCAATCGCCGCGTCGACAAACTGAGGATTGCGGCGCCTGATTTCGCGATAAATCTCCTTTAACACTTTCTTCGGATCGGCCCCTTGGCTCAACAGCCACCGACCCACGTAAACCTGGTTTGCGGCATCGCCATACCGCCAAGCCGCCTGCTTCAAAAGGTCGGTGATTTCGGTCTCTAACTTTGATTGCCTTTCGAGTTGTCCGTTGAAGCGACATACGTCGCGTCCCAGGTAGCGCAGCCGCAAACTATTGGGTAATTTCGCGAGTCCGGCGTCGAGCGTCGCGAGTGCGTCCGCATATCGCCCCAGTTCCAGCTCGGAGTTGATCTTCACCGTCCAGGCCGACTCGTCGTAGTAGCTGGCGGTTACCGCTTTTCCCGCTCCCTCGATCGCTTCGGTGTACCGTCCTACTCGATAGAGCTGATGGAAGGTGAGCGGTATCGCAGGTTTGTCCGGCGTGTCGACGACATCCGCGGCTGGCGTACGCGTTGGCGGCGTCGCGGGCAGTTGCAAATTCTTTGAAGCGTTAGTTTGGGCGAAAATCGTCGGGGGCACGCTCATCCCCAGCAACGCTGAACAGACCAGACACAGAAAACAATGGGCCGTGGAGCGTAGGCTGAGTTCACCCGCAATCTGCGGCGAACGCCGACGAACGGTTGGAGACATTGGACTTTTCCGGGAATCAACAATCCAATTCAATCGATCGGCGGAGGCCTCGCCGCGTGTTGGATTGGGATGGGGCATGGTCGTCGTTCCGTGTCGCCACCGGTCGAGCAATAAGAATGAAGATTCCCAGGCGGTCCCGCCCCCTCGAATCCTCCCCGCCCGAGTGCCGTTCTAACATCGCGCCGCGCGCGATGCAACTAAGCGGGAAGGAGGAACTCGCTTGCGACGGCTCGAGAAAAGGTCGCCGAATCGGCCGACCAGCGTCTCCGCCGGTTGAAGCCGACGTGTCTGACGGGTTATCCTCAAAAGGTTAAGTCCCCGGAGTTTTCGGACGGTTGCCGTTTTGCTCCGAGGATGTGTGGGGGAAGAGCGTAATGTTGGGATTGTTGCTGTGCGCGGCGTTGGCGTCTGGAGCGGAACCAACTCCTGAAGAACTTCGGTTCTTTGAATCGCAGGTGCGTCCCGTATTGATTGACCACTGCCAAAAGTGTCATGGCGAGAAAAAGCAGTGGGGCGGTTTGCGACTGGATTCACGCGCCGCGCTGCTCGCAGGCGGCGACTCTGGCCCCGCCGTGGTCCCTGGGCGACCTAATGAAAGCCTGCTCATCCAGGCCATTCGACATTCCAACCCTGATCTCAAGATGCCGGAGAACGGCAAGCTCGACGAGCGTCAGATCGCCGCTTTAGAGCGCTGGGTCGCCATGGGAGTCCCCTTTCCACCTGCCGCTCCCCCTGCTCGCGCCCAACGAGATCCAAACCACTGGGCCTTTCAGCCGCCCGTCGCACACCAATTGCCCTCGGTCGCCGACCTCGCCCACTGCCGCTCGTGGATTGATCCCTACCTGCGAGTGCGTCAGCAAGAGCACGGAATTGTTCCGGCCCACGAAGCCGACCGTGCCACGCTCGTCCGGCGGCTGACCTTTCAGTTGACCGGTCTACCGCCGACCGCTGAATCCGTAGACGAGTTTCTGCGCGATGAGATTCCGGACGCGTACGAGCAATTGTTGGATCGCTTGCTGGCTTCTCCGACGTATGGCCAACACTGGGGCCGGCATTGGCTCGATGTGGCTCGCTACGCTGACTCCAATGGACTCGATGAGAACATTGCTCATGGCAACGCCTGGCGCTATCGCGACTACGTCGTTGACGCCATGAATCGCGACAAGCCGATCGACCAGTTCATCGTCGAACAACTGGCGGGCGACCTCTTGCCCGCGACGACCGAGGCAGTGCGACACGAGCAATTGATTGCCACAGGCTTCCTATCGATTGGCCCCAAGGTCCTGGCCGAAGTCGACCAAGCCAAGATGAGGATGGATATTGTCGACGAGCAGATCGACACCACGGGTCGCGCTCTTCTCGGGATGACGCTCGGTTGTGCTCGCTGCCACGACCACAAGTTCGATCCTATCGCGACAGCGGACTATTATGCCTTGGCAGGCATCTTCAAAAGCTCCAAGTCGATGGAGACCTACACCAAGGTCGCTCGATGGCATGAGCACCTGCTGCCGTCCGACGAAGCGACGGCAATGAAAGCGGCGCACGATGCAAAACTGGCCGGCAAGCGGCGCGAGATCGAGACGTTCGTCGCGGCGGCAGATCAAGAAGTGCAAAAGAAGTTGGCCGCGGACGCCAAACCGCCCGAGAAACTGGAAACTCTTTATCCCGAACCGACGCAGGCCACGCTAAAGAAGCTCCGCGAGGAACTCGCCGCCATCGAGAAAACTCCGCCTGATTTGCCCGCGGCCATGGGAGTCACGGAGGATGCGATCGCCGACGTCGCCATCCACGTGCGAGGCAATCCACTGAAATTGGGCGAAGTTGTCGCTCGTCGCGTGCCAACGGTCATGCGTGGTCCCGAGTCTCCACAGTTCTCTACCAACGAAAGCGGTCGAAAGTCCTTGGCCGCATGGATGGTCGACCCGCGCCATCCGCTGACTTCGCGAGTGTTCGTCAATCGAGTGTGGCGATGGCACTTTGGGAAAGGACTCGTGCGCACCGTCGACAATTTCGGTTTGCTGGGCGAACGTCCCACTCATCCAGAATTGTTGGACACGCTGGCGCTGCGGTTCTTCGCGGATGGCTGGTCGCTGAAACGCCTCCATCGCGAGCTGTTGACTTCGGCGACCTATCGACAGGACAGCCGAGCATCGAGCCAAGCGACTGCCGCCGACCCTGACAACCGCTGGTTCGGCCGCGCCGAACTGCGGCGACTCGAAGCCGAGTCGGTACGCGATTCGTTACTTGCGGTCTCTGGGCAACTCGATTCGGCCTTCGGCGGCACTCTTCTCAAGGTCAAGAACCGAGCCTATCTGTTTGACCACACTTCGATTGACACCACGGACTATTCGAGCCGCCGTCGTTCGCTATACCTGCCAGTGATTCGCAACAACGTCTACGATCTCTTTCAGATACTCGACTTCCCCGACCCCGCCATTTCGAGCGGCGATCGCGTTACCACCACCGTGGCCTCGCAGGCTCTGCTGTGGATGAACAGCGACTTCGTCATGCAGTGTGCACAACAGTTGGCGGAGCGAGTTTCGGCCGAAGAAGCCACTCCGGAGCGGCGATTGGACCGAGTCTATCGTTTGGTCTACGGCAGACCCCCAACCGCCACGGAAACTCAAGCCAATCTCGCGTTCTTAGCGCGAGTCGAGCAAGAAACCGCGACTCAGCCTGCCACTGACAGTAACGCTCGGCCCACTCAGCCTCTTTCCGTCTTGTGCCAAACGCTATTGGCATCGAGCGAGTTCCTATACCTCCGCTGATCCGTAGTAGCCATCTCGCTTCGCGAGATGATCAGCCGCACCGCGTACAAGCGTCGCCTCAGATTCTTGGCCACGGAACGGCACGGAACTGCACGGAATTGGAAAAGGAGAAGAGACTGGGGAGGAGGATGGCGTGGGCCGGGCTGAGGCGGTGGAGCGGCTGGATGAAATGGAAACGGGAATGCGTTCGGAAGGCGATATTGTTTGAATGATTCGCAGCGAATGGGGAAACTTGTCGGTGAATCTGCGGGAGTTGTCGCTTTTTTCTTTTGGGTGTGCAAGAAGTTCTTGGAACCGTTGTGTAACCAGGTGAGGAACCCACACGGCCATGGACACACCTGACACTCGACCGAGCCTGCTGTTGCGGTTGCGCGACGCCCGCGACCAGCAGGCATGGAATGAATTCTGGCGAGTGTACGAGCCGTTGGTGCTGAGACTGGTCCGTCGTCGGGGCATTCAGGAAGCCGACGCTCGGGAAATCTCACAGGAAGTACTGGTCGCCGTTTCGCGAGCGATCGAGAGGTACGAGGCCGATTCGACGCGCGGTTCTTTCCGCGGTTGGCTGTCCACGATCACTCGAAATCTTGTCGTGAATTTTTTGATCCGACAATCCCGGCACCCGCGCGGGTCGGGTGACAGCATTCTCCAAAGCTGGCTCGAGTCGGTGCCGGCGCCGTCGGACGAAGAATCACAGTTTTTCGATCGCGAAGAGAAGCTACAGCTATTTCGGTGGGCGGCGGAACATGTGCGGGGCGAGTTTCACGAGACCACCTGGACGGCGTTTTGGGAAACGGCTGTCAACGGCCGCTCGCCAACCGATATCGCTCGACAACTTGATGTCGCGGTCGGCGTTGTCTACGTGTCGCGCAGCCGAGTCATGAAACGCTTACGGGAGACGATCGAGGAGTTCCGGCGATGAGCATGAATGTCGAACCGTGCGATATTGAAAACCTGCGTCAGTCGCTCGAAGCTTCCGCACCGCAAACGCTGGTAACCGCTGTTGTTCGTCACCTGGAATCGTGCGACGCGTGTCGAGCTCAACTGGAGAATCTGGCGGCCGATGATGCTTGGTGGCAAGATTCTCGCCAATCCCTCGGCGGACTGCACCCCTTCGCACCCACTCTTTGGGACTACGAAACGCGTGCGGAGAATTCGAGCGCCGGGGACGAGCGAACTGGTCGGGCAGACGAAGCCAGCGATGCCCGCGGCCTCTCTCTGACGTTTCTCGAGCCATCCGACAATCCCGCCATGCTGGGGCGGTTGGGCGAGTTTGAAATCTTGGAGCCCATCGGCGTCGGCGGCATGGGGATCGTGCTGAAGGGATATGATCACGAGTTGAATCGGTTCGTGGCGGTGAAGGTGCTGCATCCGCACTGTGCCACGAGTGCGGCGGCGCGAAAACGATTTGTCCGCGAAGCGCAAGCGGCCGCTGCAGTCGTTCACCCCCACGTGATCGCCATCCACGCGGTCGACGCGGGACGCCAACCGCCGTTCCTGGTAATGCCCTTTGTTCCTGGTGAATCGCTCCAACAACGGTTGGATCGCGACGGCGCCTTCCCTGTCATCGACGTCCTGCGTATCGGCCAGCAAATCGCCTCGGGACTCGCCGCGGCCCATGCTCAAGGCCTAGTGCATCGCGATATTAAGCCCGCCAATGTGCTGTTGGAGCGGAATGTCGACCGCGTTCTCTTGACCGATTTCGGACTCGCTCGAGCAGCCGACGACGCGAGCCTTACTCGAAGCGGCGTCATCGCGGGAACTCCCCAGTACATGGCGCCCGAGCAGGCTCGAGGGGAAGCGATCGACGCGCGAGCCGACCTATTTAGTCTTGGTTCGCTCCTCTATACCCTGCTCGCTGGCTATCCCCCTTTTCGCGCCGAAACGTCGCTGGGAATTCTTCGACGAGTCACGGATGAAACCCCGCGAGCTCTCCGTGAAATCAATCCGGAAGTTCCCGAGTGGCTCGAGGCAATCATTGCCAAACTCCATGCGAAACGCCCCGAGGATCGACCTCCGTCGTCGGAGCAACTCGCCGAACTCTTGCGAGCCTCTTTGGCTCACGCTCAACATCCGACGCAGTTTCGCTTGCCCGCTGAAGTCCAACGTTGGACGAGGCAGTTGGCCACAGTTCGCAGGTCGGGCCGACGTCGGCTCAACAAGTTCGCGTTGGTGCTTGCGAGTGTTACCGCATCATTGGGAGTCTTGAGCGTCGCTTGGTACTTCTATCCTTGGGATCAGATGGCGGGTATTGAAGGGCGAATTACCCAGGATCGCTCGCCAGTAATTTCCAAGTCGTCACCCTCGTTGCCAGCGGCTCCGTCAACGAACCAGCCTTCGGCCGCTGAATCGGTGTCTTCACCATGGGGTTTATGGAACGATGGATTCGATCGCGAATGGTCTCGGCTGCGAGACGCGATTGAGGAACTGGAATCTTCGCAGGAGACCAAAGATGAGCCAAATTGAAGAAGCTTCGCCCGCTCCGATCGTTACGAGCAACTCGAGTCCGACGAAAAATTCGCGTTTCGTGTTTTGGATCGTTCTGATCGTGCTGCTATGCGTCCTTGGACCGCCGATCATGCTGGGAATCCTGGGGCTCACGTGGTACAAGACGGCGAGCAGTAACGCCGAACGAGCGTTCCAGGAGCGAGTTGAGGCCGAGAGGCAAGCGGTCGAGGTCGCGAGGCAGAGGCAAGAAGCGAGGATGCAAGAGTTTATTGTCCCAGTTCCAGGCGGCACACCAAACACAGTGCCGCGAGGGATGATGGGGTCAGGGATGGGTATGGGGGCTGCTGCACCGTCATCGATGAGTGGAAGCGGCGGTATGGGCCTTGGAGCAATGGCGGAAGGAGGTGCGCCGGTCGAAAGCCCATCCGACAACATGGTCCGACTTGAACTGCAATTCGGTAAGTTCGGCGTCGCCACGGTCGATGCCTTGGTGGTCGACAACATGACATCGCACGGAATGCTGTATGTTGCGCCGGCCGGTCCCATGCAGCCAAGACGCGGCAAGGTGAATGGCCGAGAGGTCGTTGTCCCGCCCGAACTCATTCTTCGCGATTCGCGACTCGGCGGCGCCCCAGGTGGTTTCGGAGGAATGGGCGGAGGCATGCCGTCCCGCATGGATATGCAAGGCATGCCTGGCATGGGGCCAGGGATGAGTGCTTCTGGCATCGCGATTTTGTCGGCAGGTCAGACTCCCCGGGAATCCCCCGGCACGGGGCTGTGTGTATTCTCGGGATCTGGGCTGACGCCGCCCATTCAATTGTTGGGCGACCTGCCCGAGGCTACTGTGGGAGAACTCGTCGCCATCGCCAGCGCCGAGGGCAAGATCGATCTACGCTCGGCCACGGTGACAGCCGTCGGAGTTGATCTCGACGCACAACCGGGCTCGCCGCTCGTCAAACAATCCATCCAAGTCACCGCTGCGGATGCGAAGGCCATCATCCCGCTAGGCTCTCTGCTGCTCAACGCTCGCAATCAACCGCTCGGCATGGTGGTGCGAGTCGACAAACCCACTCAAGCAACCAATGAGAAGCCGACAAGCAACTCGGTAATGATCCACGCGACTCCGATCGCCAAGGTTTTCAGTGCCGCCTCGGATTGGAAACCGTCTGTCCCCACTCAGTATCCAGAGGCCGAACGTGCTGGCCCCCCCCCGGTGTTGACTGGCTCAACGCCCACCGCCTCCGATTCACGCGAAGAGGAGGATGTTGAGTGGCGTCAATTGGACGATCAAGCGAGCTTGTTGGCCGAGCTAGCGAAAAAGGCCTCGGGCGATGAACGGATGAGGCTACGAGAACAACTGATCGCCGCGGTCACTCGCCAATTTGATCGGCGTCAGCAACTTCGGCAAACTCGCATCGAAGAACTAGAACAGCGACTCGGGAAACTCCGCGATGAACACCAAACTCGCGAACAAGCCAAGACTGAGGAAGTAAACAAACGAGTCGATACGCTGGTCCCACCGATGCCGGAAAAGCCGTGATGCCGGTGGTTGAGCGGGGGAAACTCATATGAATGAGTCGCTCAATCCGATCCAATTAGTGAAGATCAGTGACGATCAGTGTTCCCTTTCGCTGAACTCCGGGGGGAGATTAAGGGGAACACTGATCTTCACTGATCTACACTGATTGAGATTATTGGCTCGCGCTGGGACGTTGATTGGGAACAAACCAAGACGGAGGGAGTGAACAAGCGAGTCGATACGCTGGTCCCACCGATGCCGGAAAATCCGTGATGCCGGTGGTTGAGCGGGGGAAACTCAAGCGAATGAGCGGCTCCATCCCAGGTCCTTTCAGTGAAGATCAGTGACGATTAGTGTTCCCTTTCCTTGACTGCCGGGGGGAAGTTGTGGAGAACACTGATCTTCACTGATTGAGATTACTGTCTCGCGCTGGGACGTTGTCGTTTCCGCTTTGTTGGCTTACGGGGCTACGGGGTGGCTGTTTTGCGGAGCAAAAGGCGCGTGTTCGTGCTCTTTTTGCGGAGCAAAAGGCAACATTCGACATTAGCGTTGGGGCACGCCGGCTTCGCGGACGGCGGCGCCGTGTTCGTCGCTCAGCACGAGGATCGAGAACCGCTGGGCGGTTTCGAGGTCCGGGGTGCTTAACGATGCGTACTCAAATCGCCCGCGAATGTCCGTATATCCATCCTTGTAGAACTTCACTTCGCCGGTCGCGGTTCGGGCATACACCTTGACGTAGGCCTTCGCCACAGGTTTGCCGGTCGTCGCATGCGCCACTCGCACCTGACCGTAGTTCTCGATCACTTGGACGGCCAGCGAGTTGGCATAGTACGCCTGCGATTTGGTCAGCCCTCCCGCGACGATCTCCACCAGCACGTTTCGATTCCGCAACGACTCGGGCAACGACGCCTTCAATGTCGTCTTGCCCGCGGGCAACTCGACCGTCTGCGTCTGATTAGGCCGGATCGCCGAGAATTGGCCGCTGAACTGCTGCACGAACGGATTGCGACTGAACAACAGCTCGACATCCATCACATAGTAGTTGACCTTCACCGACTGGAGGTTCTGGTAGTTGATCGTCATCTGCCCCGCCTCGACCGTGAAGTCGAGACTGGGTTCCGTCGCCGCCAAGCGTGTCTGTTGTTGAGTGCGATCATCCTGGTCGACCGCCGCGTTCCCCTTCCCTTCCGCTTCGTCAATCTGCGCCAGCACCGCCGCGAACGTATTGCGCCAACGTTCCACCGAGTGCTTCGCGTGCCGCGTGGCAATCTCTCTCGCCTTGGGCAGATCTTCCGTCAGCAGAGCCAAATACGCGGCGCAGTAGTCGTATTGCAGTCGAGTCGCGATCTTTGCGGCATCGACGCGAGCAAACGTTTCCAGCGCCTCCTCGGTTCGATCCTGTAACAACAAATAGTAGGTGACCGTCAACAGATCATCATCCGTTAACGCTCGTTGGTAGCTCAGCTGCTTCAGTAAAGCGTGGTACTGAGTGTGGAGACGATTGTTCACAATCTGTCGGCGTTTGCCCAACGCATGAGCGCGAGCGTTCACGAGCGGTTTGTACTCCAAATGCTCGTAAGTCCGTCGTTCCACGGGATCAATCGTCAACAGGGGACTTGAGAGCCGCCCGCCGCAAATCGCCACGATTGGGTCGCTGTGCCGCAAATACTCCTGAATGGCCGCCGGAAGATCGTGCAGCAACGAGTAGGACCACGTGGTGGCGTGGAATGCTCGACGTTCCGTCAGTAATGCCGTCACCAGTTGAAAGAACGTCTTGTCTCGCAGTCGGAAGGCGATCTTGTCGAGATTCAACTGCTGGACATTGTTCTTCTGCAGAAATGTCAACACCTCGTCGTTCGTGCCGTTCTGCGACACATAGGCCCACGACGCAGCATCAAACTTCGTGGGTTCGGCTACCACATGGAAGACGAACGCCCCCGTCGATGCTACCAACTCCTCGTTGCGAGCAACATGCACGGGGAAATGTGCAAACTCGCCCGCTGCCGGGAAGTAGAAGTGATACTCCAGCGTCTGCGTGTGATACGGTTCAAGCGTCACATACGTGGTTTTGGTCGCTTGAGCGTTCAGCACGGGGATCGCTCCCAGAGGAATCTGGGTCAGCACGGCGAGTTTTTGACGCGACGACGTGGGATTGGTCACCACGACCTGGCAGCCGTACACGGCGTGCGTCAAGAACTCTTCCGTCACGTACTTGTCAAACTGCTCGCCATTCTCCTGCCGATGTCGATCACCGTGCCGGAAGAAATTCTGGCTGACCAAAATGGTGGCCGCGCCAGCCGCCTCCTTGGACGGTTTCACCTCCTCGTGGAACAATATGACGGGCCCGGCCGTCTTCAGTGTGAGCTTTCGTCCTTCGATCTTGGTCTCGTGCTTCGGCGATTCGAAGGGCAAGTCCAGCACGGCGAGAGCCAGCATCATTTCGGTAAAGTTCCGCGAGGCCGCCGCGAAGTTCCGCGACAGGAATGGCTGTGTCGGATTTCTTTGGGCGAAATCGAGCCAAAACGCATTGACAGCCACCAACCCCGAGTTCTGTTCGGCAATGGGCAAGTGGTAGTAGTTTTCCTCGGCCCATTCCATGGTCGGATCGAGTTTGCGATACAACTGGCGCGCTTTCGCTTCACCTGCCTCATCGGCCCAGAGAACCGATGGCGTATCCGACGCAGCGTCCTTTAACTGCACCGCGCGATCCAGTCGAGAAGCGGCGCCATCGCGAGCCAACGATTCCTTTTCTCTGGTCAATTCCGCGGACTTCGCTGCCGGTGCCGCTGAGGCCGCCCACCGAGCTCGAGCCGCTCCCAGTCCGCCCCCCATCCCACCAGGCATTCCCGGAGGCAACGCTCCGGCCGCCGTCGTCGGTTCGGGCGCCGAAGCGGGTGCTGGAGCTGGAATGTTCCTCGGCGCAGGATCGCCTGGTTTCATTTCTGCGAGTTTCAATGCCCTGAGCGCTTCCCCCTTGGCGTCTTCCACCATCCCTTGGAGTTGGTTGTTCGCGTCCAACTCGCCGCCGCGCGCCGCCGTATCAAACAACCGGATGAACTCATCCAAATTGGGAGGCAGCGTCTGGAACAAGTCGGCGACGTGCCGCGCCGTCCGAGGACGCTCCACCGCAACTCGTTCGCCCAGCAGAATGCGTTCCGCCACATTCAATTGTCCATGCCGCCAGGGGGTGAGCTGCGAGTTGAGGTCCGCCTCTAACAGCCACAGATCAAGAAACGTCTTGTCTTTCTTGTTCGCCAAATAGGGCCTCACCACCGTCTGGAAGAACTGCGGGTCTTTCCGCGCTAGGAAGAAATGCAGTTCATGGCACGCATACTTCGAGTAACGAGCCAATTTTTCTTCGGGCTTCAATTTCGGCCAGCCGATTACAAACGAGAATTCCGCCAGCTTCGGATCTTTGGTCAACGTGGTATACAGACCGTAGACGCGAGCCAAACTGTCATACACCTCGAAGCGACTCGACGTGACATCTGCCAGCTCGAAGGCCTGTCCCGAGGGGACGACGCTAATCTGCTTCTGTTGAGTGAAATGCGCGCGGGGGTCAAGCCCTTCGACCAAGCGTAAATCGAGCGATCCCGCGGGCGGTTCAGCGACCGCCAACGATCGATAGGTCGCCTGCACAGGGTCGACGGCGACAACATGGAAGTGCTGATGAGCGCCCAATTGCTTGCGCGGAACTCGCACCTCACCCTTCTCGTCCGCCGCCAGATTCAACGCCACGAACGACGATTCGGCCAGGAAATCGAGATTCGAAAACCCACTCGCGGCCGACTCGCCGTCGGACTTGGCCCGCATTCGATCCGCGGCCGGCGCCTGCACCTCCTGTCGCTTCATGAACTTGTCGCCGCCCTGCGCGTCCACTCGTCCAGTTTCGGTCGAACGTACGGCCCAGGGATTCAGCAAGAGCGAGGGGCGTTCGAGCATGCTGCCAGGAAATTTGCGAGCCTGTTTGCGCTCGAGAATATACCGATACTCGTCGCCGATATTCCGCCCGGTGATGTAAACCGAGTCGACTCGACCCGCCACAAACGCGTACGGCTCGACATCACGCACTTTCGCCAATTGCTCATAAGCTGAGTGGGCGGGATAGTAGCGAACAGCGAAGAGATGAACTCGAGCGAACTTCGTCGAATTGCGCAACTTGACGACCAGCGTATCGGCGTCCGCCGTCAGCGATTCGATTTGCAGCGGCGCGAGCGGGCGGGTCTCCAACTGACGGAGCGAACCTAACACGTAGATCCCCTGCTTTTCTCCCGTTACCACTCGGACGCGAATCCGCGCATTGGCGTACTTCAGCCACAGGTCATAGTCACCCGCGGGCAGCTTATTCAGTTGCACCATTCCGTTCTTGACCGACAGGAACGCAAAATGATCGGCGACATACGTGCCGCCTCGCAACTCCAGCAAAGACAGTTCCTCGCGACTCGGCTCGCCAGCGGCTCCCAAATAGGGAACCTCCAGCATTTCGCCCGTGCGGGCATTCAATGACTGAGGATAAGTATGCGCATCAACGTCAATCTTCCATTGATGTTCCGTTCCCTCGGGGCCCGCGGCGGAAACCCAGGCAATTCTCGGCAAGGCGCCCAACGATACTCGACCGTTGGCGTCGGTCTTCAAGGTCGCCTTCACTGGCATGACAAAGTCGCGATGCTTCAAGGTCAATTGAATGGCCCGCGCGGCTTTCGATTCGCCCGACTTGCCTAAGAGATCAATCACATACGAGCCATCGATCTTCAGGAAATGCAGATCCTCGATCTTGTCAGTCCGATCGATCCCATTCACCGTGAACGATTCTTGGGCCGCCAAGTCGATCTTCTTCCCTTGGCTCTTCAATTCCGCTTTCGCTGTCAGCACAAAATCGATCTTCGCCAGGCGACTCGGCACGACAAACTCGTGAGTCGTCTCGCGGTCCTCGAACAGTTCCGCCTGCGGCACTTCCAACGACGTGGGCACTCCCGCGTGGTCGGTGGAGACAATGGTGAGTCGCACGTCCTGCAAGGTCTTGATCGAGACCGGCGTGCCGTTGACGAACACGCCAGGTCGGATGAGCACGCGCGCCTTGCGACGAGCGAGCAGGGACTCGCGGTCCACATGAATGCCCGCCGTCAGCGAGATATTCTCCGACTCGTGCTGGAATGTATCGAGCGACGAGAGGTCGCCGCGACTGAGCACGATCGAGCGGCGTCCGGGATCGGTGCTGAAGGGTACCAAAATGGTCCCGTCCTTGTCTGGCGAGTATTCATGGCCTGCCAGCCAGATGCGAGCATCGGGCGCCAATCGATTCTGCTCGTCCAACACCGTGAATCGTTGGCCTACAGGAGTGGTCCGAACCAGATGACGCAGTCGTCCCTTGCGCACGAGCGCTCGGCTGCTCTGCCCATTGCCGATGAAATCGATGACGTAGACGCCCGGTTTCTTCAGTTGTGGGAACTCAAACCGACGCGACATCCGGCGCAGCGCGGGGTCGGCATACTTATGAGTCGTTTCGTCGTTCGCAACCAAACCATCTAGATTGATGTCAGTGTCGACCTCGCGCAGTTCGGTACGATAGTAGTTCGAGGTATTGATCTCATACACCTTGACGATCAACGTCGGCACATTCTTGACGAACAAATCGAGCGTCACCGGCTCATCGACAGTAAAGCGAGTTTTGTTGGTCGGCGCGAAATCAATATCCACTCGATCCTTCAATTGCTGATACAGTTCCGGCGGCAACAGCGACGCCCAACGTTCAGGCTCGCCCAGTCCATGGAGAATCTTGGTCGATGCAAAGAGGTGGCGAAGATAAACGTCCTGAATGTAAGGGTCGAATTCCTTCGTGTCCGCCGCTTCCACCAAGAACCGCTCGAGGAAATCGCGCACCAGCGGTTCGTCGTTGCCGATCGGCGGCATGCGAGTTGAACCGCTGAAGTCGGCATTGACGTCCGCGGGCACATTGCGGTTTGCGTCAAGCTTCAGATGGACCGGCGACACATAGTGCAGATGACGCGGGAGCTTCAGGTATTCCAGGAAACGAGCTCGATCGTAGACGCCCCGAGTGCGGTCGGACGCGAGTCGATGGTAGAGCACATGCGCTTTGAGCGAGTTATGGACTGGGGCGAGTTTCTGCACGAATTTCCAAAGGCGGTCGAGGTAGGCCTCGCGAACCGTAATGTCTCCCAACCAGTCTTCGTCGGGCGCTGGTTGCAACTTAGCGAGATACGCTTGCACATACGCTGTTTCGTTCAGCAAGTCGGGCTTGAGCGTCACGCACTGTTCTAACTGCTGCTGAGTCATCAACACGTGAATCGGCATGGCGCCGAATCCTCGCGAATTCAGATAGTTCAGGTCATCCACCACCAGTTGCGCCAAATTGGGAAGGTCGGGAACGGTCTGCCGCTGCAACAGGTGTCGACGTCGCTCCGGGGTCAATTCCTGGGACGCCAACCAGACCAGTAGCGAGTCCTCGACTTGATCGGTCAATGAGCTGTTGCGGAAAGCTCGATCCAACAGCGTTTGGCGCGAAATCCACTGGGGATCAAGCGACGTAGGCAGATCAGGCGCGGCGCCTACCACCTCGCGTTGGTGATTCAGAGTCAGCCCTAGCCTATTGCGGAGAAAGGCGAGTGTCTTGTCTTTCTCCTGCGGGTAAGTCAGCAGTGCGAGTCGCGTTTCAATTTCGATGACTCGAGGATTGCGAGCATGCCGTTCCACCCACGGCCCCAACAGCTCGCGAACTTTGGCGTACTGTTCGAGGCTGAGGTAGTGCAAGGCGTGGTAGTAGTAGTAATCGTCCGTGCCAGGGATCAGTTGCTTCAGCGGAATCGCTCGGTCGGCAGCGAGCGCGAAATCTTCACTGAACCCAATTTCACCGGCGTGAACTTCGCCCGAAACGACCGCGGGCCGACTTCCGGCCGGCAACAGCATTTCGGCCCACCAAGCAGTCGAACCGCCCAATCCCAAAATGCTCGACAACAGCGCGATCGCGACGTGACGACGCATGCTCCACCTCATTCTAAGGCATATCACAGAAAAGACTTGCGGTGAAATCGGCCAGCGGAACGAAGATTCCGCGCCGAGCGATCCCACCCCTCCAGTGTAGTCCAACCCTTGGTCAACGCGACATGGTTGGGGCACACGGTGATTGCTCAGACGACTTCAGCCGTGCAAAAGTTCCCGGCGTTCTGCAGAAATCCCCGGCGGGCTACTAATGTACGACGGACTTCCAGTCCGTCGCTCTGATCCGTCGAGTGGAGGGTTCGAGCGGCAATCGGCCCACAACGCGGCTTGGCTGGCGGCGAGGGGCGCTCGCAGGCCACGCGGCTGACCGCTCACGAAGTGAGCGGGCTACTATCGTACGACGGACTTCCAGTCCGTCGCTCAGCCGCAGCCTCGCGGGCTGCCGTGCAAATCGATCAGTGATGATCAGTGTTCTTAAGTGATGACACCACGAATCGCGCTAATCGCACGAATGGGTGATCGGGGCTCTTTCTCTAAATTCGTGGCATTAAGCGATTCGTGGTCCACAACCATCTAACGACCTCCTTCCTCTATTCTCATCCGTGTCATCGGTGTTATCCGTGGTCGACCGACTTCTGTGGCGGGCATCCGTGATTTCGGCGAACCTGACGCTGGCCAACTAGAGAGCGCTCAGCGAGACATACCAACTCCCCTCATGCCTGACAAATCGTACTTGACCATCGCGATTCAGTCCGTTCTGCGAAAACTGAATCGCACCGGTGGCCTGCTCGCCCGTCACCGTCACGTTTCCCAAGGTTCCCTCTTTCAACAACTGGTCGGAGAAGCGATCTCTTCCGCGCTCACTGGTCTTCCGTCTCGCCATGACCGCTAAGTCGTTGAACAAGCGTCGTGGACTCGTCTTGCTCGCGATATGCGATTCCACTTTGGCCAGATTGTCTTCCATACCCAGCATTGCCATGGGGTTGGCAACGCCCATGGCCGGCAGCATTTCCTCCAATTTGATGCCGTGTTTGTTCAGTACCTCCGCCGCTTCGGCATCCGCTTTACTGGTGAGGGAAGCCATCAGGACCAGCCGAGCCAGGAGACGTTCTCGTTCCTTGGGCGCCAAGATGTCGTAGATCTTCGCAAAATCTTCGGCCCGAGCCGCCGATTGAAACGCCGCAAACGCCGCCTCGGGGCTCGACTTGCCTCCGCCCAACAAACCGGACATCAGGTCGGGCAAAAACAAGACGCCCAGCACCACAACGACGGCCAACACCGCCACTGCACCCATTCCGCCGCCGATCCAAAGCAATGTCTTGCCACTCGGGCCGCTCATCGACCGCTTGGCGCCGCCTCCGTAGGGTTGCCCATAAGCTTGAGGACTCGGCTGCGGATAGGCAGGCTGAGGTGCATAGGCCGGCGCCCCCATCGCTGGAGCGAACCCGCCGGTTGGCGCGCCAAAGCCGCCTGTCGGGGCGCCGAAACCACCGAGCGGATCTTGCGGCACTCCCATTCCGCCAATCCCCATGCCGCTCATGTCGAGCCCGCCGACATCCAAGCCGCCTCCAACGGCGCCGCCCGGCGCTGGTCCGAATGGATTAACGCCCGCTGCTGGCGCCGTCGGAGTACGCAAGACATTGCCGCTGATGGCTTGCGCGACGAACGACTGGCCGCACGCGGCGCATTGCACTTTTTTGCCCGCCAGCACCCCCTTCACGCGATACGACTTGCCGCAGTGGCATTGTACTTGGATCAGGTGCGGCTCGGGCTTCGGCACTTGAAAAGCCTGGCCACAACTGGGACACGCCACCACCTGACCCGCTAAATGCGACTCGGCATGAAATCGGGCCCCGCAGGGACAGGCGGCTTCAATGGTCATCGTGCTTTCTCCCAGTGAATGTCGAGTGGACCCGTGCGCGACAGCCTGCTCCAGGTCCTCACTACACCGCAATCGATCTTTCGACACTTGTAGAGAAGTAGAATCGAGAGCGGCTGAAAATCAATGGGTGGGTTCCCCCGAATGGATCTCCACTGGGGGATAGCGACACCCTTTCGCTCGCGCTATCTTCCACAACAACTCGTGGAATCTTGACAGTCCGCCGCTGAACTAACGATTCTACTTCGCTGAAACTCGGAGCACTATTCTTATGAGCCGCAATCTACCTGACCGCAACAGCCCCGGCCGCGAGTTAGCCATTCAAGATGCGCATGATCTCGCCCCCGCCACCTTTCGCCGCCTCGTCGCCTCGCGATACCGCCGTCGAGTCGATTCTGACTTGGCGCCTGTCGAGAGTGAAGCCGCGACTACGGCGACCAACTCAGTGGACTTGCCGTGGGCTCCATAATGCAGGCATCATGACACAAGCGGCGCCAGACTGTCGCCGCCAAGCCCCTCATTTGTCGATGCCCTGCCATGACCACGCCCGCAACCGCCCCACTCTTCCCCTTCGACAACTCGTACGCTCGCGAACTCACGGGCTTCTACGTCGAAGTCTCGCCTGATCCGGCGCCGGAGCCGACGCTGCTGCGGCTCAACCGAACACTTGCCGAAGAACTCGGACTCGATCCCGACCTGCTCGATTCCCCCCTGGGAGCTCGCATCTTCGCCGGGAGCGAAACGCCCGCGAATGCGGAACCGATCGCCCAGGCCTATGCGGGCCATCAGTTCGGCGGCTTTTCTCCGCAATTGGGCGATGGGCGAGCGTTATTGATGGGGGAGGTGATCGACCGGCATGGTCGCCGACGCGACATCGCCCTGAAGGGCTCGGGAGCGACCCCATTTTCACGCGGCGGCGATGGCAAAGCAGCCGTCGGCCCCGTACTGCGCGAATACATCTTGGGCGAGGGAATGCATGCGTTGGGCATCCCGACCACCCGAGCTCTTGCGGCCGTGCGCACGGGCGAGTGGATACGGCGCGACCGGCGACTGCCTGGCGCCGTGCTGACTCGAGTCGCCGCGAGTCACGTGCGGGTCGGTACGTTCGAGTTCTTCGCTTGCCGCGGAGACACAGAAAAAGTCCGGCAACTGGCCGACTACACGATCCGTCGCCACTATCCCGAAATCGCGGACCAACCTAATCGTTACTTCGAACTACTGCGAGCCGTCGCCGCTCGCCAAGCCGCTTTGATCGCTCGCTGGACGCTCGTCGGCTTTCTGCACGGCGTCATGAATACCGACAACATGGCACTCTCCGGCGAGACGATCGATTATGGTCCGTGCGCCTTCTTAGAAGCGTACAATCCGCGAGCCGTCTTCAGCTCGATCGATACCGGCGGACGCTACTCTTTCCGCAATCAAGCGCCGATTGCTCGTTGGAACCTCGCCCGACTCGCCGAAACTCTCCTGCCATTATTCGATGCGCCGACTCGCGAGGACGCCATTCAGTTGGCGATGGAGGTGATCAACGAGTTTCCGAAGGTTTATGAATCGTCTTGGCTGGAGGGGGCTAGTAGGAAATTGGGCTTCGACTCCGCGCACGACGAAGATGCTGAGTTACTTGAGGATTGGCTCGATCTGCTCGAAGAGCAGGCCGTCGATTACACGTTGGCTTGGCGGCGTCTGGCGGACGCTGCGGAAGGGAATTCCGAGCCGCTTGCATCGCTGTTCGCCGACCCCACGCCTCTGAACGACTGGTTATCTCGCTGGCGACAGCGAGGGGA
Source organism: Pirellulales bacterium (assembly GCA_046349915.1). Classification (GTDB taxonomy): domain Bacteria; phylum Planctomycetota; class Planctomycetia; order Pirellulales; family Pirellulaceae; genus CAIXSC01. Next base: position 399,640 of record JAXMBL010000008.1, read on the forward strand.
GAAGAACTCGATGCCAGGCGGCGTCGCAAGAGCACAGGCGATGCGTTGCGTAAATCCTCTGTATATTCCGCGCAATCACCTGGTCGAAGAAGCGTTGACGGCGGCGAGCGAGCGAGGCGACCTGACGCCGTTTGAACGGTTGCTCGAAGCGATCTCCCTGCCTTTCACCGAGCGACCCGGTTGGGAGGCATATGCCGAACCCGCTCCGCGACAATTTACCGCCTGCTACAAAACCTTCTGCGGCACTTGATCATCTCCGCGGAACTCTAGCCTCAACACCGATGACGTCTCCCAGTTCACACAATTCGCGATCACTTGAGTTGCTGCGAGTGGCACCGGGGAACTCTGAATGGTCCCGGCTGACGGCCGCTTTGTCGGAACGAGTTGACTCGCGAAACTTCGAGTGTTGGGTGGGAAAGGTAGCGGGAATCTCGGTCGGCTGGTTGGCGATCCAAGTGACGCCGCTAGCAGAACTCGCGGGGATGCCCGCGTGCGTCGGTCACGAAGCGAGCGTCGAACTGGTCGGACCCTGGATCGATGAATCGCATCGAACAGGCGCGGTTGCTCATGCCTTGCTCGAAAGATCGCTGTCTCGAGCCGTGGCGGCAAACGCTCGTCGACTCTGGACCTCGGTCGGCGACGACGAGCCATGGCGACGAGCATGGCTTGATACTTGGGGTTTTGTTCAAGTCGGCCAATGGCGCCCGCAAGGAGTAAGCCAGTCGGTCTTGGTGCGCGGACTGCGACGTCGAGTCGCCGCGGCTCGCATCACGAAGATCGACGAACCGTTTCTCGCGGACTCGCAGATCGACAAGCTGGTTGAACAGTTTGAATCGTGCGAGTTGCCTTACGAGCGCTGGACCCATCGAGCTCATCTGGCGGTGGGCGCCTGGTATGTGCGTCGCTGGGGCCATGACGAAGCCTTAACTCGCATGCGGCGTCATATCCAGCTCTACAATCAATCTCGCGGCGACCCTGATGGTTACCACGAGACGCTCACTCGACTCTTTCTCCAACAGATACAAGCAGTCCTGGCCAGCAGGCCCGCCGACTCGCCCCTGCATCCGATCGTCGCTCTACTCGCCGACACCTGCACGATGGAATGGGTCTACCAACACTATTCGCGCGAACAGCTCGCCACGCGTGAAGCGCGGCGCGGTTGGATTAGTCCCGTGCGAAACGATTCGGCTGATTTGTTCTCAGCGGATGGTGCTGACAAGAAGTAACGCTGCCCCAACACGACGGACTGGCGATCGCCGTCCGTCGTTCTCTGAATTGGACGAGTTGGTTGAAACTCCACCTTTAGTTACTTGGCGGCGCAGCACGAGCCGTCGGCCATCTTCTTGGGCGAGGGCGGCATGTCGTTGGCCGGGTTTTTCGCAAAGAAGCCGCTCGGTTTCAGTAAGAACCCAATGTAGGCCGTTGGCATGACCGGATAATCTTCGGGCCGCGGGATATGCGTATGTCCCATGGTGTACCAGAACACGACGTCCGTGTTCTCGATCGAGCGGTCGGCGGCCGTCCAGCGAATCAGGCCATCGCCGCCGCCGCTTTGGTTGGGATAGTCGCCCGCGCCATACTTTTCATCCTCGTTGTACGGCGTCACCCACACATGGTGCTCGACGAAACCCGCCCGCTTGCGCCACCAAGCATTTTTCGACGCCAAGGGAAACGCGTTGTCTCCTGGGAAGAACTTGTACCCCACGGGGTCGCCGCACGCATTGAGCGATTGTTGGTTGATGATCCGCCACGTGCGGCAAGTTTCCAGATTCAGGTGGGCTCGCGCCGCCAGCTCATTGGTCAACTTCGTCGAGCGAGCATAAAAGGCGTTTTCGAACGGGTTCTGATCGTCGATTTCATCCGCGACGGCGTCGACCTGCAACACGGTATTGGCGCCGCCATCAATGTCGAAATCGAGTCGCACGTTAAAAAAGTGCTGGTGAGCGGGGGCGTAAAGCTGAGGCGAGATGAGCACTCCGTACTTCGGTTTCTCACCCGGTTGAGTCGCCCCGAGCGACAGGATGCCGGTCAGTTTGACTTCCAGTTGAATATTGCCGTCCGGGTAGAAGTACCAAAAGAAACCGTATTCGTAGTTCTCGACTGTCGAGAACGACGAGATCACCAACCGTCGCGAACGACGCACTTCGGGCGAGTCGGGCAGGCGGCGGTCGGTGTGCTTCCAGAGAACGCCGAAGTCCTCTTCATGCATGCAAATGGCGTTCTTGATCGTCAGGGGCTCGCCGCGACTGGTGCACAGATGAGCGTCGAAGTACTTGATCACTCCTAGACAGTCACAGCCTAACTGCAGGCTATTCGCGCACATACCCATGCCGTACTCGCCCACATCGAACGCGTTTTTGCGACGTTGAGTGGGGCCGGGATCGCCGTAGGGCACGACCATCTCTGTCAACGATGCTCGATACAGAATCGACCGCTCGCGTCCCTCGTCGTCGTATCGCACGTGATGCAACGTCAAGCCTTCGCGGGCGTTGAAGCCGACGACGATATTCCACTTCTGCCACCGCACCTGGTAACCATCGACGGTAAAGCTCGGTCCTTCCGGTTGAGTGATCTCGATAGGGCGGGCGTCGCGGCGTTGGTCGCGCACGCGTTCCGACGAGTAGTTCCCTTCGCCGGGGGGAAGCGGCCAATGACCGTATTCTTCGACGCGAATGACCTTCATTTCATTCAGATCGACGACAGGCCGCAGCCCCTCGATGGGTCGCGCATAACCATTGTCGGTCGGATCACTACGCAGAAAGCAGAGCGGGCGGGCGAGGCGGCGAGTGCGATCTTCTTCCGATCCGTAGTTCCCCGCGCTCCAGATGTCGACCATCACCAGCGACGTGTCGTCTACGCCGTAGTGTTTCTTCAAGAGTTCCTTGAATTCAACGCTAGCCAACACCGCCTGCTCGCATTCCACCTGTTCGTCGATCGTCATTGTCGGCTGAACGTTCGGAATGTGGCGGTGGAACAGCAACTCGCCGCGAGTCAGCGAGACGGCCGTCTCGTAGCAGGAGTTCGTGGCATTGTCGAACAAGACGACAAATGCCTCGCGCGGGCATTCCCCATACCTTCCCGCCGCGACCAGATCCTTGGGCGGTTCCTTGAGGCTGACCGATACAAATCGAGTCGTGGGAGTAACTTTGCCGAACTGCTTGAGCAGCGTAACGACGCGAGAGACTTCGTCGCCGGTGAGTGGTTCGAGCGGATGCGGCGGAAGGGCTGACGAGACGGAAGCGAGTTGCACGAGCGCGGACATGCCACGAAACTCCTGGTTGCCAAGGAATCGTCTGAAATCCGCCTCGGCCGCAGTATAGCGACCCGACCGCGGGGAATGTAGCCGCCCTGGGCCGAAGCTTGTGGAGCGTTGCTTCCGTACGACGGACTTCCAGTCCGTCGACCCGTTCCGCACCGAGGCGTTTTCCTAGCAGCAATCCGCTCGCAACGGGAGTTGCCTGACGGCATGGGGCGCTCGCACGTCACGCGGCTGACCGCTCACGAAGTGAGCGGGCTACGATGGAGCGACGGATTGGAAGTCCGCCGTACTTTCGCGGCTAGCGGCTTCCTGCTAGCCGATCGAGCAACTGGTTCAATTGTCGCGCGATTTCAGGTAGAGCTTCCTTTGGAGGCGCGACATCGATGTCGTGGACGTGCCAGAATTCCACTCGCTCGAGGTAAGCCGGGAAAGAACGCTCGATCATCGAACGATGCTCGGCTTCTTTCAGGGCGATGATTCGTTGAGCGGCTTCGAAATCGGAATCATCGGCCGTCATCGGGTCGCGTAGGTGAGGTTCCGCGGGTATGCCCAACTCGAGCAGGGCTTCCACGGTAAACGGCGATAGGGGGCCGCGATTCTCGATCCGCCGCCGCAACCCTCGCGACTCGGCCCGCCACGACATCCCCCGCGCCGCGGCTCGCCAATTGAAAACGATCTCCGCATACCGACTGCGGTAGTAATTGCCCGTACAGAGAAAGAGCACCGTACGCACTGACTGTCCCCAACAAACGTGTTTCAAGTTCGGGCCTGACAGCAACGAATCGGCCGTATTGTAGCGGCGATTCAAGCTTCGGCACAGTTGATAGTAGCCCGCTCGCTTCGCGAGCGGAACAGCCGCGTGGCGTGCGAGCGCCCCAGGCCGTCAGGCAAGTCTCGTGGCGGGCCGATTGCGGCCGGGCAAGCACTGCGGTGCGGAACGGGTCGACGGACTAGAAGTCCGTCGTACAGAGGTAGCCCGCTCGCTTCGCGAGCGGAACTGCCGCGTGGCGTGCGTGCGCCCCATGCCGTTAGGCGAGACTCGTTGCGGGCTGATTGCTGCGGGGGGAGGGCTTCGGTGCGCAGCGGGTCGACGGACTAGAAGTCCGTCGTACAGGGCGCGCTCGCTTGCTCATGGTTGACGGTTATCGGTCGGCGAGTTAGAAAAACCGGCTTGCTTCCGCCCAAGCAACCTCCAGGACGTTCCCCATGAAGTCAGCGAAACCTCTCGCGCTCGTCGCCGTCATCGTCGGCGCCATGATTTATTCGGCGGTCTCTCCGTCGAGTCCCCCACTATCCGTTGCAGCTCAAGAGAACGCGAGCCAAGAAAAGGCGACTGCGCCAGAGAAGTCGGCCGAATCAGAGGCGGACAGCAAGCCCGGGGATGAGCAGGGGGCATCTTCGTCGGCGAACGCCCCATCTTCACCTGCCCCGGTCCCCGCAGCACCGGCAACCGCACCTCCGTCCTCGAATCCGACGCCCGCCGGCTCGCCGGTAGGGACCGTCTGGCCATTGGTCTCGTTGGCCGTGGGGATCGCGACCGTCCTTGGACTCATCATTGTCTTCAAAGTCAACGCCTTTATCGCCCTCATCACGGCGGCGATGGCGGTGAGTTTGATGGCGCCCGGACCATTCGGCGAGAAAATGACTCGAGTGGCGTCTGCGTTCGGCAGTTCGGCGGGCAGCATCGGCATCGTCATCGCCTTGGCGGCCGTGATTGGCCAATGCATGCTCGACAGCGGTGCGGCCGATCGAGTCGTACGAGCGTTCGTGCGAGTTTTCGGGGAAAAGAAGTCGCCGATCGCCCTGATGGGAAGCGGCTACGTGTTGGCGATCCCCGTCTTCTTCGATACGGTGTTCTACCTCCTTGTGCCTCTCGCTCGGTCGCTCTACCGACGTACTCAGAAGAACTATTTGCTTTACATCCTGGCGATCTGCGCCGGTGGAGCGGCGACGCATACCTTGGTTCCGCCGACCCCCGGGCCGCTCGTCATGGCCAACAACCTGGGCTTTGATGTGGGCGTCATGATCCTGGTCGGCGGTTTGGTCGCGATTCCGTCGTCGATCGCGGGCTTGGTCTTTTCGAGCATCCTGGATTCGAAAATGCCCATTCCGATGCGGAAGGTCGGGAACGAAGAGGAAAAGGCGCCGCTCGAAGATTCCCAATTGCCTCCACTCTGGGAATCGTTGCTGCCGGTCGTTTTGCCGGTTTTGATGATTTCGGTGAACACGGTGGCGGAAACCGTCGCGAAGAACACGGTCCGTCCCGTTGTTGTGGCCCAGGGAATTGAACGCCCCACGAACGACCAACTGACGGCCGCGCTGCGTGATCCAGTCATTCTCGCCGAACCCAACGTGCAGCGTTGGGCCACTCTGTCGGGCTACGCAAGCGTCATCGGCAATGCGAATTTCGCGCTGCTCGTCTCGACCGTCATTGCATCGTGGACGCTCGCTCGCCAGCGCGGCCTGACTCGATCGCAAATGGCCGAAGTGGTCGAGAATTCACTGATGAGCGGCGGCGTCATCATCTTGATCACCGCGGGCGGCGGGGCATTCGGCGCCATGTTGAAAGTGGCCCACGTCGGCGACGCCATTCAAAGCCTCTTCCCGACTCAAAGCGCGGGCATGCTGGTCTTGATTCTTGGCTTCTTCATCGCCGTCTTGCTGAAGATCGCTCAAGGCTCCAGCACCGTGGCCATGATCACCGGATCCGCCATGCTCGCCAGCATCGCCAAACCCGAGTTGCTCGGCTTCCATCCGGTCTACCTGGCGACCGCGATCGGAGGCGGGTCGCTGGTCGGCTCGTGGATGAATGACAGCGGCTTCTGGATCTTCGCCAAAATGGGCGGCCTTACGGAAGTCGAGGCGCTCAAATCGTGGTCCATCTTGCTGGCGATTCTGGGAACCACTGCCCTGCTGGTGACCTTGTTGCTGGCCAACGTCATGCCGCTGGCTTGACCCGCTGCGTAGAATGAGACCGTGGGAGAGGCTTCCCCCTCCCCGATCGAGGTGGTACGCTAGTGCTTGGTCGCAGCGAAGGATGTGACAAAAACACAAGCGAGAAGTCTCGGCTTGCCCCCCTATCCCCAGCGATTTACGGATGAAAGAGAGCATGACGATGCGCAATGGCCAAGGATTGATGGCGTCTTGGAAGGATCGAGTTTCCCTGTGGATGAGAACAGGTTTGCGAATGGCCGCCTGCGTGGCGGTCCTCGCTGGCATGGCTATCCCTACACTGACTCTCGCGGCCGACGGCCCTGTGCCCCTGCATGTCGCCGTCGAAAAAGGCTTGGTAGATGTCGAAGTCGTGGGCCGAGGCTCCTCGACCGGCGATTCGGTGCAGGTCCGAGTGAAGCGTAAGGGTGGTGCGAATGTCTCGGTTTCGGTCGACCCCGGCACGGTGATTCAACCCAAGGGAACGGCCGTGCAGACCATGGCGCTGGCTGGCGTAAAGTACAAGCAGGTCCAGGGCGGCTGGCAGCAAGCCGACACGATCGAACTGAAGGATGATTCGCAGCAGACCTACATTCTCGAAGGTTACTGCCGTGACATCGAGAAGCCGACTCCCAAGACGCAAGATTCGTTCGCGGTGAACGGCCCCGACGCGGAAAATGCCAAAGTACTGGTTCAAGCCAAGCGACTTGGCGCCACCGTCAAGGTGACTCAATCCGCCATCTGGATTCAGCGCAGCAAGATGAGCGACGACCAACTCAAAAAGTACTTCCAAGTCACCACCGAAGAACTAGATGCCGCGCGCAAGTTGCTCGTCTCGGTCGAAAAGCCGGAAGAAAAAAGCGATGTCGATGTCAAAGTGCTGCTCGACAAAGTCCGTCAATTTGCCGCTCGCCCGTCCGATGGCGCTGTCAAGCGAGGGGACACGGTCGAGGTCGCGGTGGACGAAGCTGAACTGAAAACTCGCTTCGGCGGCAAGCCGGTCGGTTCGCTTAAGAAGGGCGTTCAATTGGAAGTGGCCGGCATCGCCGCCGACGCCGTCATCGTCATCGCCGACGTGGATGGCAAGAAGCAGCGTGGCGTTCTGAAGACTGCTGACGTCAAGGTCGTCAAGTCAGCCGCGGTTCCCGCCGCCAACCGTCCGTTCGCTCGAGCGGTCCGCCAAGTAATCGAAGACGTCCATCTGGAAGTGTTCGACAAGGTCGATGTGACGGTGGGGGATCAGGAGTAGGTATTGGTCATTAGTCATTAGTCATTAGTCATTGGGTGTTGGGTGTTGGGTGTTGGGCTGAAATCTTTGTACGACGGACTTCTAGTCCGTCGTCATTTTTCCGGTCTGATCGCCCCGCAGGGGCATGACATGATAGCCCAGGGCAGAGCGCAGCGCCGCCCTGGGGTGCCTTGGATTGGGCCGCCCATTCAGGGCTTGAGGAGGGTGTCGCTTGCTCGCCTGCTTACCCAGGGCGTCGCTCCACGGCTGCGCCGCGTCGCTCTGCCGCTGGGCTATCTTGTCGCTGCCCCATTCGGGGCGTGGGCATGCTTTTGTGTGGCCGGTTTCGGCTTGAGTTCAATGATCGCCTTGCCGCCTTTGTCGATCCCTTTCAATTGCCCAGTTGGTATCAGGCTGGGATCGTAAAGTTGAGGGCGATGTTGAAAGCCGGGATCTTGGCGTTTCTTGGCGATAATGTCCGCGAGGTCACGCTGCAATCGCTCGGCGGTCTCTAAATCCAATTGTGCCGTGAGTGCCGTGAAATTATGGTCGGGGTCATACAGCCGAACCATCACGCGTGTATCAGGCAGATTGTTTCCTTGAGCATCAATGCCTCGCCAACTGGTCTCGACGCTCCATTTGAATCGAGATGGGACCGCTACGACTCCTGTATCACTTGACTTAAAAGCGCCCGTGTAGAGGTAGTAGGCGTTTTCAAGCGGGACCTTTTCTTGGGTGTCCCCGTAGGCCACGGTGAGCGCAAGACACACAGAAAAGGCAATGAGAATAGTTGGATTTCGGAGTGTTCGCATTGGTCGTGTCCGTATCGTTTAAGTGGAATTCTTCGGTGCGGATCGGATCGACGGACTAGAAGTCCGTCGTACAGTGTTTACAAACCACCAACTTTCTTCCTTTTCCCTTTTTCCTTCTTCCTTTCTCCTTTTCACTTTTCAAACCTGATGGCCGTCAGCGCGCAGCAGTCCCAGTTCTTGCCGCCGCGGCTGGCGTTCCAGGTGACGAATAGAGTTTTGCCCGCGGCATCCAAGGCAACGCTGTAGGTTCCCTTGAGAGCGCAGCCGTACTTCTCCTGATAGAACGGATGCAGGACGCACAGCACTTTGCGTTGGCGAGTGCGAATGTCAAACTGGACTACGGGCGTGCCGTCTTTCTCGGCTCCGCCATGCGCGCCCGGGATGTAGTACAGATAGCGGCCGGTCGCATCGACGTCGATCGACGCGATGTAAGTTTGCGATCCGACGGCGGCTGGTCCCAGGTTCTCGGCTTGTTCGGTACGAGTGTTGAAGGCCCAGATCGAGGGCGTTTCTCGAGCTTGGCCGGACGAGACGGTGTAGATGATCCCGTCCGCCGTCTCCTCCGTAGCCGCTCGAGCGCCCAGTGCGGTGGGCAGTTCGACCGGCGGCCCAGGCTTTTTGGAATCCCAACGCACCAACTTGCCGTCATCTTGCGAACCAGGCGTGTAGTAGACTCGCCCCGTCGATTTCGCGAACATCAAACAGCGAGGCGGACCATCAGGGCCGATGTAGAGCGGCTTGCGAGCACGGATGTCGTACGCCAAAAACTGAATGCCCATCAGCGGACTGTCGCTCCCCGGCGCACTCCCCGCGTAGAAGATCAGCCGTTCGGCATCCAGCACGCTGGCCGGGAGACAATGCTTGGGAACGGGCCCATGCGCCACAATCTCCGACTCGCCCGTCTCGGGATGACACCGCACGATCCAATCACCCAGGTAGTGGTTCGCGTCGGTGGTTGCTTTGGTCGAACCGCGGTGAGTCGAGCAGTAAATCCAACCGTCGTGCCCTAGGTCGAGTCGGCTGTGAATCTTGGCTGGCGCGTAGTGACCCGCGGGCAGCTTCAATAACGATTTTAAGTCCAACAGTTTGCGAAACGACTTGCGAGCAGGATTGTATTCGTACACGAAGGCATTGCCCGCGGGCGCCAAGTGGTCGCCAATCGACGCATAGTACTTGTCGCCGATCGTCAGACTGTCTCCCCAGTTCGACCAGGGATTACCCGCGTAGTCCTGGCCCGGAAAATATAAGAAGTCGACAACGGGCGGCGTCTTCGCAAACGGGATATCGGCCGGGATCGTCGCGGGACGCTCCAGGAATCTTGCGTCCGAGTCGGTCGCGGAATCGGCGCCAGTGGGGAGTTTCGGAGGAAACTCGAGGACGACCGCGGGAGGCGACGTCTTCGCTTTCTTCGCTTTGGAGTCTCGAGCAGGTGTTGCCGCTTGGTCCGTCGACGCATTTGGCACACGAGTTACTTCGTCGCCGCCCAGCGCGACTCGCTGGTCCACCTTCACCTGCTTATGTTCGACTCGACCGCGGCCATGTGGCCACTCGATCCGCACATCCACCGGTTGCTCGTCGGCAAGACCAAAGTGCAACATTGCTTCCGCCGACGAGGCATATCCATGGCCCGCATGAATCTCTTGACAGCCCAACAACGCCTCGGGTTTGCCCAGTTCGCCGCCGCGGTACACCGTCACGCGTGCGCCAATGCCTGCTCGATTGACTCCTGCGGGGCTCTTCACCGACACTTGAAGCCAATGCCCCCCTTCGCTCTCGTTTCGCAGCAAGAGCGCCGGCCGCTCACTCCACCAACTCGCCACAAACAAATCCATCCGACCATCTCGGTCAAAGTCGGCGGCGGGCATCGGCGCCGAGTAGATCACTTTCGCATCGGCGATCATCTTTTTGAAAAAGTCTCCCGAGCGCTTCATCATGCGATCTTGGTCAGTAGGAAAGTCATTGCAATCCCAGCCCGTCAGCTCGAAGCGAGGCACCCCGTCGCGAACCCCTACCCCGCGAAAAATCACCGGACGAGGTTTCCCCGAGTCAAATTTCACGATGCTGGCCGCGATATCCACCCAGCCGTCGTTGTCCAAATCCTGCACTTCGAGATGAGGCGACTTTAACGCCAGCGGCGACAAACCGGCGGTCTCCGTGATTTCCTCGAAAACGGACTCGTCCTCGCGCAGGCCTCGGTTCAAAAACAAACGAGGCGCAACGGGGCTGACCCAAGGGGATTTGAAGTGCGGGCCGAGCACGACATCCAGACGACCGTCTCGGTTGACATCGGCCAACGTGACGCCGCAAACCATGTTGTCGCCGCCCGTACCTGGCCAGGCGAACAGTTCACGAGCCCGCTGGGACTCGCGGAACTTCCCCCGTCCATCATTGATCAACAGTCGATTGCCGCCGCCATGCGACGCGAGAAACAAATCGGGCCATCCATCACCCGTCACATCCCCCGCGGCGACTCCTAATCCGGGCGAGTCGGGAAGGCCGATTACATCGGTGATCTCTTCAAACTTCAAGTCGCCTCGATTGGCGAACAATCGAGTTCGTTTGGTGGGCGAACCGTTGTAGCCGGGCAACGGGTCTTCGCCGACCAGCAAGTCGAGCAGTCCGTCGCCATCGACATCGACGGCCGCGGCGCTCCGTCCTCCAAATTCCAACGGACAAGAAGCATTGCCCGCCGACACATCGGTGAAGCCCGCGGCCCCATCGTTACGCAGCAACGCACAACCGCGTATGTCGTTCTTTTTCTGCGGCATGCTCGAAACATAGAGATCGAGATCGCCGTCATTGTCGAGGTCGACCAGCAAGGTTCCGGTAGCACGCGAAGGCAAGGCGGTGGTGCTGGAACCGCCCGCGACAAACTTGCCGTCCCGCTGAAGAACCAGTTGGTTGGCTGGCGCCGTCGCCGAGGCAAAAGAGCCAACGTACAGATCAACTTGCCCATCTAGATTGACGTCGCCCCAACCCGCGGCATGCCCCTGCAGGCCGGCGAGTAATTGAGCAAGCCCAGACTCGGCGGCGACGTCCCGAAAGCGAAACCGCTCGGGACTCTCCGCGTGAGCTCGTCCCAGCGGTAGTACAAATGCGACGCCGACAATCAACTCGATCCAAGAATAGCGCATGACGGACTCTCCTGAAGGTTGAGTCCGTGACTATAGCAGATGCTAGAAGTCGATCTGAGCCCGCATGGCAAACGCATCCATGGTGCCTCGTTCCTGATTCGGATGCGTGGGAACGCTGTGGATATAGTTGAACACGATCTTGGTAAAGGGATTCCAATACCAATTGACGCCCAGGGTTCCATCCACCACTTCGCCGCCAACGATATCCTGGTCGGTCAGGTCGATCCAGGAGATACGAGCCGCAACCTCCCACGCGCCCATGCCAGTGGCGACGCAGTCGTCGGTGGTACGCACTCGAAAGAAATTCTCATGCGGAATCACTCGGTCGATGGCGCCCGCCTTTCGGTCATAGGGGCGATGTTCGCCGGTCAGGAAGTAGCCGATTTGTCCATAGGCGCCGGGAAGAGTCGCTTCGGTCCCATTGCGCTGCTGCACATAGGATAACATCGCTTCGGACTGCAACGACCAAGGCCCGCGCACCCACAGCAATTCGCCGCCAAACACGTTGTACTGCGACACCAATCGCGGACCAGTCGCTGCAAAGAAGGGCGTACCGTTAAACAGGCCGGGTTCAGGCTGGCCGCTGGTCCCCGGCGCGCCGGGTGCGTTCTCGCCGATATAGATTTCGGGGATGGTCCGGAAGTTCACCAAGTCGCGCGGCGGCGAATTGTAAAAGTGGCCCAGTCCCAAGTGCAGATAACCTTCGCCATTGGACGGTTCGTCCCACCAGGGCAACCAAGTCACCCGCTCTGCCGTCCCCCAGCCGCCATTCGTGCTGATCGACCCGCCAAATTGGTCCTGCCCGGTGCGAAACATCGACGCCGCCCAAGTGTGTCGCAGATCTTCCGAATGGTCGTAGAAGCCAATGCCAAGATGGCGAAACGGAGTAAACGCCTGAAACAACAGCGACCGCTCCATGAAGGTCGTGTAGCGGAAGCTGCTGACCACTTCCAAACTGAACGGCTGCTTCCACTGCCCGATGCGCACATTTCCGAGCACGGGGAGGTCGGTCGTTTCGAGCCACACATCCGTAAACGTGGGGCGACCGAAGAAACCAAAGTCCATCTGAAAGAAGTAATTCGTGGTCTCCGACACCGAGCCTTTCGCCGAGAGACGTGCTCGACGAAAGTCGGCGCCATCCTGAATCCGCCCATAAGTGGCTATATTCGCCGCGCTTTGACTAAAGAATCCCACGTCGGCTTGAAAGACGCCGTTCACTTGAATCGTCGGATACTTGATCGGCGACGCTCCGGCCTCAGCCGACTTGTCGCCGCCGCTGGCCATCAGCGAGTCGGTGCTGACGAACGACTCACTGGCTTGCGGCGCCGAAACTGCCCAGTCGTCGGCCGCGGGCAATCTGTGCATCGCTGCGAGCGCCGCCTCGGTGGAACGCAGTCGTGCCGCCAACTGCTCAAACTCTTCCCGAGTTACCTGTTCTTCCGAATTGTTGGCCGTTGACTCCTCGCCATTTACGACGTTCAACGCCCCAGAAACTCCGATCAACAAACAAGATAGCACGATCAAGCAACGCATCGTTACCCACCCTCCGCCATCACCCTCGATGTGCTTCGTCAACGACGCGCGGACGAATAGCACTTGGCTCCTTCTCTTAACGTCGATCTAAGCACAGCCCGCACTCGACGTAAAATCGTTAACATCCCGACAGCTACCCAAAGTCCCTGGTTGACGGCCTCTGTTGTACGACGGACTAGAAGTCCGTCGAACGATGGTAGCCCGCTCACTTCGTGAGCGGTCAGCCGCGTGGCCGGCGAGCGCCCGTCGCCGCCAGCCAAGTCGCTAAGTAGGCCGAATGATGCGAAGAAATCGCCGCTCGGCGGACCAGATCGACGGACTAGAAGTCCGTCGTACATTACTTAGCCGCGGCTTCGCCTAGCGTTACGTTGCGCTGCTTCAGAGCCATTTCGAGCTTCGCTTGGTCTATCTTCTCGGGATCGATCCAAGCCACAACCAAACCGTCTCGAAAACTGGCCGTTGCCTGCTCGACCCCCTCGAGTCGGTAGATGGCCTCGTACGCGCCAAAACAACAGCCTTTGCAGTCGAGTCCGCGGATCGGTATCTCGACTCGCTTGAGCTGCTCCCGTGACTTCGCCAACGGGCCGCGGATGCCAAACGTTGAGTAGGATTGAGTTCGCACCAAGCTATCCAATCGCTCGACGATCTGTTCCGGCTTTGGTCGATTCAAGACCTTGTCGGGATCGTATTCGAAAACCGCTTCCGCCTGATCGAAGTCCACCGACACCAATCGCACCTCGGGGATTCGCTCTTCGAACAACTGCCGCAAGTCGTCCACTCGTTCCTTCATAAACAACCCAGTGACGCGATGGCGCAACATTCTTGGGCCCGTCGTCGCCGGTTCCTGTCCACACAGGTTCGAGTCGCTTAAGCTCGCCCCGATCACGAGCATCATCGCGAGCGTACGCCAAGTCATTAAAGCTCTGTGCATGATGCTCACTTTGTCTGAAACAGAGGACTTTGAACCAATTCATGAATGAGCGAGCGGACTCCGCCGCCTCGTTCACTGACACGATCAACGATCCGTTCGAGTTCTGCGCGTTCCGAGAATGCGATATCGCGCCCCGCCGAGTAGACCGCCAACTGCCGCGTCACATTCTTGAGTAATCGTCGCGGATTCTCGGCCAAATGCTGCTGCAACTCGACCACGTCCTTGAACGCTCGCTCGTCTGGCAAGACGCCGGAGGAGTCGACCGGAGGGCCCAGTTTAAAGCCAATGCCAATAAACGGGTCAATCGTTCCGCGCGGGGCGGGATCTCCTTCGCCGATCGAACGATATCGATTACGCCAACCGCCGATCACATCAAACGACTCGAGGGCAAAACCAGGCGGGTCCATCTTGCGATGACACGACGCACAGACCGCGTCGGTGCGGTGCTTATCAAGCTGTTCGCGGATCGTCTTCGCCCCGCGCACGTCCGGTTCAATGGCCGGTACATTCGGCGGCGGCGGATCGGGCTCTTCACCCAGTAGTCGAGCCATCACGAATGCGCCTCGTGGGACAGGCGACGTCGTCGTGCCGTTGGCGGTGATCTTTAGTAGCGACGCTTGAGTGAGGAAAGGCCCACGCGGATGGTTCGCGGGCAAATCGACTCGACGAATCTGCGAGCCTTTGACGCCTGGAATTCCGTAGTGCGTAGCGAGTTTCTCGTTCAACATGGCGAACTTCGAACGGACGAGATGCGTGGCATCAAGGTCTCGGTCCAGTAGTTCGCGGAAGTAGGCACGCGTCTCCGCCACCATCGAGTCTTGCAGGTAGGGACTGAATTCCGGGTATAACTTGCGATCGGGGTCGGTCGCCGCGATTTGCCTCAGTTTCAACCACTGCCCCAGAAAGTCGTCGACAAATCTCTTCGACCTGGGGTCCTTCAACAGACGTTCCACCTCGCCGCGCAACGTCGCGAGGTCACGCAAACGCCCTTCATCCGCAAGTCGACGCAGTGTGGCGTCTGGACCCGAATTCCAGAGAAAATACGACAAGCGAGCGGCCAGCGAGTGCTGGTCAATGAGCTGTCCTGACTTGGCCAAGGGCCGAGCACTCGCCTCTCCCGCCTCACCACTCCGCTCGCCCTCGACCCGTTCGACATGATAGAGAAAATCGGGCGAACAGAGCGCGGCGCGGAAGGCCCAACGCATCGCGACTTCGAAACTATCGCCCTCCTGCAATCGTTGCTCAACTCGCTCGACGTAACTGCGTCTTGTCTCAGCCGAGACCGGCCTGCGAAACGCTTTTCCGAGAAACTCCCCTAATAATCGGTCGGCATCGCGAGCCGGATCGCTGCTTGCGACGGTCCACAGGCCGCGCGAGGGATCAGGACGATTGAGGCCGGCCCCCAATTGTCTCACCTGCTTTCGCACAGGAGGCTTTACGTTCGGCTGTTCGCCCGCTTTGAACTCCACCAACGGCAAGTCCCCAAACAAGATACGATGGCTCGCAGGCGGCCATGAATCGTGCAAAGGGCCTTCTACTTCCAGCCAATCGACCGCGATGCCGGGTCCCGTGAATGCCATCGCCCGCCCCTTCCTGGCATAGTTCGCCACCGGCGCGAGCGAGGCCGTGTTAAAGCCAATCAACTCATTGTGGTTGAGCCAAGTGATCAACTCGTGAGTCTGCGAGTCCATCGATGGGGCGTCGAAATAGCCCAGCACATAACTGGGGTGCTGTCCGCCGCGCCCGTCGCCCGTCAGTTGGACGACAGACAATCGAGCCGCCTCAGTGCCGCGCCCCGGCAAGACTTGGCCCTTATCCCAGGTGAAACTCCAGAGCGAAGTGCGCACCCGGTAACGACCAGGGTAAATCGTCACATGTTCGATGAAGTAGGGGCTGAGTGATTCATCTTCGTGGCGGAATATTCCTACCGTCGATTTGTTGCTGAAGAGGCCCAAGCGAGCATGGGCGCCTTCGTCGATATGATTAAACTCGCCAGCCGGTGGAAATGCCGGATCAGGCTTCTTGTCTTTCAGCAGCACACCATCGCCGTTCATCAGCACGTGTGCGACGAAACCGCCGTTGTTCGCGAGTGATATGCGGCGAGTGCGTGGCGTTGGCGCTTCGGGTTGAGTGGCAATGGCGAGTTCGAGCGCGTGGTCGGCCGCTTCGACATACTTAGCCATATTCACATGCGACAGATCGAGCGCCTCGCTATTCTTGTCGAACCCGAATGCGGAACCGTCCGTCGGCAGATTCCCCTGCAGCGCAATGCCGGGCATGTCGAACAGGTCGCGCAGCGTGTTCTCGTACTCGCCGCGAGTCAATCGACGCAATGCCGTTCGACCCGACTCGCCGCGCCGCTGCTCCGCCGAAATCAACGATTCGCTTAACGACGCCAACATTGCGGTGGTTTCGGCGGCGTGCGGCCGGTCGGGATCAGGTTGAGTCTTGCGCAAGCTTGTGCGGGGCGGCATTTCTCCCGCCGCCACTCGGTCGTGAACCTTGACCCAGCGAGCGAAATGGTCGGAGTTCTCCAATTCCCACTCGAGCGACGAAAGATCCAAATTACCTTCTCGCGTCTCCGCATCGTGACAGGCGTAGCAGTGTTTTTTCAGATATTCGCGCGGCGGCTCCGCGGCGCTGGCAACTCCACATCCCCAGTTCGTCGAGCCTACGAAACTGCACACCGAAGCGGCAACTATCGCCGCTGCGCACACTAACCTGCGCATGATTCGATTCCTTGTCACTCAATCGCTCAATCTATCGAGAACCCTATCAAGTCAGTTCCAAGCCGCGCATCGTGCCCGACGAGGTAGAGAATTGATTGACCTCGATTCCCAGGCGGTGAAGCATCGACAGATAGAGATTGCTGAGCGGGTAATTGTTCTGCGTATCGAACGCCAGATGTTGACCATGTTTGAATCCACCGCCCGCCAACATCACGGGCAGGTTGACGTTCGAATGCGAGTTCGCGCTTCCCATGCAAGTTCCGTAAAGGACCATGGTGCGGTCCAGCAGAGCCTCGCCTTGCTCGGTCGTCTCGCGCAGCGCCGTTAAGAAGTCATTCAACGCGTCAAATTGACGTTCCTCATGCCCTCGCAACTCGCCCAAGACCTCGGGGCGATTTCCATGGTGAGTGATGTTGTGGATGACGGTCGTGTCGACGAACAGCGAGATAATGCGAGTGGAATCGGTTTCCAACGCCAACTTCATGACATCGAACATCAGTCGCGTTTTGCGGACGAACTCGCGAGCATCATCAATGTCCTCGGGCGGTTTCGCAGTCACTTGAGGCTTCGGACGGTACTCCCATTCTTCCGCCGAATGCAACCGCCGCTCGAGTTCGCGCACCGACGAGAAGTACTGATCCAGTCGACCTTGATCTGATTTAGACAACGTGCGATTCAACCTGCGAGCCTGCTCGCCAACGAAGTCGAGCATGCTTCGCCCTTGCTGGAGAGCAGCCACTTGCGCGGCGACTTCTTCGGGCTTACCCTGGACGAACAACGAATGAAACAGCTTCTTCGGGCTACGCTCGGCCGAGATAGGGGCGCCGCTGCGAGTGAAGCTGAGAGTCTGCCCCCCTTCACTGCTCATCGCCAACACGAGCGAAGGATAGCGAGTCCGGTTGCCAACCTGTTCGGCGGCGAATTGATCGAGTGAGACCCAGTTGCGAAACCCACCTCGTTCAGGATGCGGCGCGCCGGTGAGGAAGCATTTTTCCGCAGCATGAGCGCCGGTAACCCCAGGCAAACTGACGCCCGAGAATACGGTTAAGGACTCACGATGAGCACGCAATCGCTCCAAGTAGGGGCTCAACGCATATTCGCGTCCTGCTTTTTCAGGAAAGAAGAACTGCGGCAGGATGCCCATGTTGGTTTCGATAGCGACCAGTCGGCGAGGAATCTCGCGAGGATCAGCGTGCCCGGCGGTCTTCCCCGCTGGCTCGCTAGCTCGTAACCCACACGGACGCAGGATGGCAGGCCGCATGGCATCGAGCCAAGGCAGAGCCAGCATCACTCCAGCCGCCCTCAGGAAAGTGCGCCGCGGAACGGCTCGATTGCGAAATGTCATTCTCTAAGTTCCTCTCTCTCCCGTACGACGGACTTCTAGTCCGTCGCTCCTGCCCACGACGCACATTGGCTAACGGCGATGGGCGCTCGCCGACCACGCGGCTATCCGCTCACAAAGTGAGCGGGCTACCACTGTACGACGGACTTCTAGTCCGTCGAGTCGTTGCAGGCCGTACCTCGTCACGCCCCTCGATTACACTGCGGACGGGATGTTTGGTGCAGGCGGCTTAGGATCGACGGACTGGAAGTCCGTCGTACAAGGAGAGGCCCCAGTACGACGGACTTCCAGTCCGTCGATCCGAGCAACCTCGCCCCTCCCGCCAACAACCACCCATCCCTCATCCATACCCGCAACAAACTACCAAACCACCCGTTGTATCTAAACACCCCGCGTCGACAAAGCTCTACGGCTCAAACTGTAATTCAACATCATCAATCCGAATCAGCCCCTGGCTTAGCGGGCCGCCGTCGGCCACTACCAGGACGCCTGGCTTTGTCTTCTCCACGATAATTGCCACGCCAATCCCGTGACTGAGCTGATTCGCGTTATTGTTTTGGCTTTCGAGTCGCGCGGTGACGGAATAGGGGCGGTACGCCGCCGCGTGAGCACCCGCAAAATCGGGCGTGAACTTCGTCGCTGCATACTCAACGATTCGCCGCGGATCTCGCTGCTCGTCTGTAAACCCAAACAGTACGAGTCGGCAGGTGAAGTGGCGACACCAAACGTCGCGATAGTAATCGGGGCGATCGTAGGCGCCTCCCGAGGCGTGCACGCGAACGGTGTAATTACCGGGTTGAGGATTTCGGATCTCTTGCAGCAGCACCGCTCGAGCACCCAGGGCCACTTCCCCTTTTCCATGCCCGGTCGCCAGCCCATACCCTAGCGCCGCGTGGCACTGACCGCCGCGAGACCGGACATCGGGGACGCGGGCCAAGATAACGCTGAATTCATCGCCCCGCTCGGCTGTCCACAAAGGGTCCGCTTGCCATCCCTTCGCGCCTGGCGTGAAGGGACGGATCGCAGCCGTGTCTTCAAACCCGCAGTTATCAAGCGGCTCGTTGGCAGACTTTGCAAGGAGCGGAATGATCCCTCCAGCGACAGTTCTTTCCGTCGTCGCAGGCCCCGTTCCCAGCAACTCGCCGATGGGACGCCCCTCGGTCACTCGCAAAGGACGCCCCGTCCGATCGGGAAAGAACGCATCGTGTCCAATCCCCAACAGATGATAAATCGTCGCCGCCAAATCGTCCGGTGTGACTCGCCGACGAGCAGGATAGGCGCCTGTCTTGTCGCTGGCCCCGACGACTTGCGCCGTCTTCACTCCCGCGCCGGCCATGACGAAAGGGAACACATTGCCCCAATGGTCGCGTCCTCCCGCGGCGTTGAATTTCGGCGTGCGTCCCATTTCTCCAACCGCGACAACCAAGGTCTCCTCCAGCATCCCGCGTTGGTCGAGATCTTCGATCAAGGCAGTGAACCCCAGGTCGAATTGAGGACACAGCGCATCCTTCATCCGAGGGTTGTTGCGAGCGTGCGTATCCCACAGCGGATTGTTAGCGCTCAGGTCTCCCGGTTCGCGCGGCCAATTCACGAATACCATGCGCACGCCCGCTTCGATCAGTCGTCGCGCCAGCAAGACCGATTGCCCCCATTTACCTCGACCATATCGCTCTCGCAGCTCGGTTGGCTCCTCATGCATGTCGAACGCTCGCTTCACCGCGCCCGAAAGCAGCACGTCGAAAGCGTCGCGTTTCAATCGGTTCAACCCCGCGCCTGCCGCCGAACGAGCAATCTGCTCAAAGGAATGGTCGAGCGAGTCCAAGAGACTTCGTCGTGATTCTAAACGAGCGCCCGTGATACCGGCTGGCAAGTCGTAGCCTGTGACGCGGAACCCATCGACCGATGGGTCGCAACGGAAAATCTCGGGATCCCATTCTCGTCCCAAGAATCCGGCGTTCTGTCCCGGCAGAAAAATGCCAGGATTCGCAATGATCGGCTCGGGCAACTGCACCGTGGTAAAGGGAACACGCTCGCTGGGCTTCAATCGTTTGACAATCGAGCCGAGGGTCGGCCAATCGGTGGCCGCGAGCGCTCGCATGTCTGGACCAACATACTTGCGGCCCGTATTCACCCAGTAGCCGCCCGATTCGTGCTGCGGATCATCGGTCGCCAGCGACCGACAGATGGCCAGCTTGTCGGCGATTCGCGCCGTCCGAGGTAATAACTCGCAAATCTGAATCCCGGGCACGTTAGTTGAGATCGGCTGAAACTCGCCGCGAACGTCCGTGGGTGCGTCTGGCTTGGGATCAAACGTCTCGTATTGCGACGGCCCGCCAGAAAGAAACAGATAGATGAAGTTCTTGGCGCGGCCAAACGACAAGTCGCTTGTGGGTTCGCCCGTCGCGTCACGAGCGAGTAGTTGGGGCAAGGCGAGTCCGAGTGCTCCGACGCTACCGATCTGCAGCAAACGCCGTCGACCTCGATCGAATGGATCGCCGGGCGTATCTGGCAGATTCAACATACAGGTCTCCCACAAGCGTACTTGGAAAAGGGTATTCTATTCCAATTCCCCGCTCGAAGAAAACAGCGAACTTTGCTTATAGGAAGGATCGCAATGTCCCCTCAAAACAGCCGTAGAGACTTTCTTCGCGACAGTTCGGCGAGCGTCACTGTGACAGCGGCGGCGGCATTGCTCACCCCGCTGCGCGCCAGCGGCATGGCGCCGGGTGACAAGGTACGCGTCGCGCTGATTGGTTGCGGCGGACGAGGAAACCATGACGCGCGACTCTTCACCGCCATTCCCAACGTTGAGTTGGCGTACGCTTGCGATCCTGATGCCGGTCGGCTGGCCGCTACCGCGAAGGCTCTTAACTTGTCCTCGGATCGAGCCGTAAGTGACCTGCGTCGAGTGCTCGACGACAAGTCGGTCGACGCGGTCTTGGTAGCTACCCCCGATCACTGGCACTCCCCAGCTTCCATCCTGGCTTGTGAAGCGGGCAAGCATGTCTACGTCGAGAAACCAATTTCGCACAACATTCGCGAGGGCCGACTCTTGGTCGAGGCGGCTCAACGGAACAAAGTCCATGTGCAGCACGGCACGCAAAGTCGCAGCACTCGCATGATGATCGAGGCCGTTCAGTTGTTGCGCGAAGGCGCTTTAGGAGACGTTTTGGTCGCCAAGTGTTGGAACATCCAACGTCGCGGCTCGATTGGACGAGGCCAAGACACCATGCCGCCGCCCGACTTGGATTATGACACCTGGGTTGGTCCCGCGCCTTTGATTCCTTATCGCACGAATCGCGTGCACAATCGTTGGACTTGGTGGTACCACTTTGGGACAGGCGATATGGGCAACGACGGTGTCCATGACATCGACTACACCCGTTGGGGCCTCGGCGTCGAAACTCACCCCTCGCGCATCGTGGCGGTCGGCGGAAAGTACATACAGGACGACGATCAAGAGTTCCCAGATACTCAACAAGTCACCTTCGAGTACCCCGGTGCGAAACCGGGCGAACGAACTCGCATGCTGATTTACGAGCAGCGATTGTGGAGCAGTAACTATCCGCACAATGTCGATAGCGGCGCTGAATTCTACGGCACGAAGGGGCAACTCTTCCTGAGCCGCCGCGGCAAGATTCAATGGTTGGACGCGCAGAATAAGCCTCGTGAGACTCAAGTGACTCCACAGGCCCAGGACGACGCTGCACACGTGCGGAATTTCATCGACGCCATCCGCACGGGCGTTTCATTGAACGCCGGTCCGCTGGTGGGCCATCTGTCGACGTCGCTATGCCATCTCGGAAATATCGCCACGCGACTCGCTCGCTCCCTGGTATTTGACCCTGCCGCCGAGCGTTTCGTAGGCGACGACGAAGCGAATCGGCTGGTAGGGCGCGAGTACCGCGACCATTGGGCTCGTCCTCGTACATGATCGTGAGAAGATTGTTTACTGGAGTTTTTTATCCGCCTATCATGAGTGGAACTACTTTATCCACACTACACGGCGGGTGTCACATGCTTCCCATCAGCTTGCGTCGGTTCCGGTGGATCTCGCTAGCTCTCTTGTTTGGGTCCGCAATCTCAACGCCCCTCGATGGGCAGTCCCCCGAACGTCCGCGTGAACCGTGGGCTTGGAAAGAGGAGACTCGCTGGGAGAACATGCCTTTCTCGTGTCGATTGAAGCTCTCGGAAGAGCAGCCTGAAGAAGGGCGAATGTTGTACTTCGATTACGAGATCACTGCTGAACAGCCGGGCGGGACGTATATCTACAATCCGTTCCTCGAACGCCACCTGGAAGTCTCGACTTGCCGATTTCTTGTCTATACCGACTACAAGGGATTCCCTGCATTTGGCAACGATAGGTTGGCGGTCGGGTCATTCAGATGGCCCTATCCGTCTCACTGGGTCCATTTGCCGCAGGGGGCCACGATCAAGCACCGAGTTCCACTGGCGATCGTTCGGAATCCCTTTCCGCCCTCAACATTCATGCTTCGGCCCGGCAAATACCATTTGCAGTTGGCCTTCTCAAAGCGAACGACCATTGAGCCCCCGAGCATCTACCCGGAAGATCGGCCTTGGCGCGATTCTTGGAATGATTTTGTCGTGAAGTTCCGTGAAACTGGGGGCGATCCGGACTACGTCCGTTCCAACCCAGTGGCATTTGAGGTGAAATAGTAACGCGATTCAAATCGGTTGTGTCCCGCCGCCGAATCTCTTTCTATGCACGTCATACACGGTGATCCATGCATGCGATTCGCGTCTTTCGGTTATCGAGCTGTCCGCTGGGATTGCTGCTTACGTTTGCGAGTTTATCGCTCGTGTTCGCTCAGCAACCTCAGGCAAGCTCGACGACATGGAAGTGGAAGGAGAATCCTCGCTCGGAACGCATGCCTTTCTCGTGCCGTATCAAACTCGCGGAACAGCAGTCCGGCAAGCGCGGAGTGATCACCTTCAGTTATGAGATCACGTCCGAGGACGCTAAAGCTACGTCTGCGACCATTTACAACCCATTTCTGGACCCACGAAAAGAGACGCAAACGTGTTCCTTGTTGGTGTTTGACGAACACAAGAAATTCATCGGCATGGGAAGGCAACCGACGGCCGATTCTCGAGTTGAGTTGTCCTTTCACGATTGGATACGTCTGCCCCATGGAGCACGTGTCCAACACTCCGTCGAGCTGGTGACGCTCGCGGACCCGAAACTCCCGCAGGCATTAGCGCTTCGTCCCGGCAAGTACTACCTCCAACTGGCCTTTTGGAAGAATACGTCGTTTAACCGAGCGCCCGAAAGTCGGCAATCGCCGATTTGGGCCGAATTTGTCGCCACGTTCCAGGGCGACGATTGGAAGCAAGATTACATCCGCTCGAACCCGGTGGCTTTCGAGTTGACCGAGTGATGATCGCGAGTCACCTCGAACGACACGGGCACTACCGGCTCATTTCGTTCGCGAAGAAGCGCGGCTAACTCATTCGAGAATTGGCCAACCCTACATTTTGGATGTTCCACAAATGTAAAAATGACCTCGGCTTCTTGCTGCCCCTGGGATGGCGTTTTTGCAATCACCCACGTCATAAGGACCAGCACAATTGGCGCCCCGCCCAAGAAGAGAAACGGTCGAGTGTCGATGTAAGCGAGCAGCATTTTTTACTTACCAACGTGCTCATCGTTTCGATGCATCTTTGTGGCGCATGCCCGCGTGTTTGGGAATTGCCAATCGAAGTGAATTAGACAAATCGCAATGATCGACCCACACATTGCGAGATTCCTCGATGCTGATGGCGTCGGAAGCGTGCGAGATCACGAGATTCCGCAGAATGACGTTATGGACTCGCCACCCGTGGTTCCCTGGCCTTGAGTCGACCAGCCTTGCTGCATGCCGAGTTCTTCCGCTCGCCCTTGCGCCACAACGACAAGCAGGAGGACCAGGATGCCCTTGAGTTGCCTGGCGAGGTTGCTTTGATGGCCCTCAAGGACGCAATACATGGTTCAGCTTTCGTTTTTGCCAAAGACGAATGGTTTGGCTTTTTGAAGTTTGTCCGATACGTCGCCGTTGAGTTTGAAGATCTCTTGCTCGACTTTCAATTCCAACTCAGGTTGCCCCTTGCTGAAGTCCAGTTTGGCGATGTCGATCCAAACCACATTGGGAGCGAATGTACTCTCGAAGTAATAGCGTCCACCCGTCAGGTCATGCACGGTCCGGAAGATGGTGCTGGACACGTTTGGCTTCTTCGGGTCGGGTTTGCCGAAGGGAACGGAAATGTTGCGGATGACGCTGAACATATAGGCCGCCCCTTCGCCGCGATTCGCGGGTCTGGGGAGGTTTTCGGCGTAATAGGCCGCGCGCACGAAGCGGTCGGTCGGGGTTCGCTCTCCAGGCAGCGGCTTGTCCCCACCGAAGGTGCGATACTGCTTCAAGTTCTCGATCTGCTGATCGTACGTTGGCTCATTGGTCATCACGGTGAATCGCTTGTCGTGATACACCTTCGCCTTGCCAGCGATGTACTCGATGACCGCGGAGTCGCCGGTGTTGTCCGCCAGCGACATATGCACCAAGGTTGGAAAGCCGTTCGGCAGGATCAACGAATCGATCTGGAATGTCAACGTCTTCTGTGCTTCGACCGCCTCGGCTACGGTCGCGAAGTTGTCGAGGAAATACTGGACCCACTGAGTTACACCGATGCCCTGCCGCTGGGGATTGCGTTTGCCGTAGTCGCAATCGCCCGCCAAGTACAGGATTTGCGCGCTTAATCCCTTCTCGTTCATCCCTTCGTGAGTTGCCAGGTCGTAGCCGGTAATGACGAGGCTTCCGTACTTCGACGTCCACTTGTGAGGATTCTCGGTAACAGCGCCTGTGCGCTCCATGCCACGCGGATAGACTCGGAAGGCCGAGTTGGCTTTTTCCGTCCAGTCCTGGGTTCTCCCGACAAACACCTGACCATCTCCAGCGACCCAGACCACGCGAGTGCAAGGCAGCGCGATCGAGGTGGTGAGTAACCCGATGAGTAAAACGACAAAAGTCTTGATGGTACGACGCATGCCGCAGCCCCTTGGTTTGTGTGGTTTCGTCGGTCGCCAAAAATACCCATTCGCCACGGAATTAGCGAACTCGGCCCCGCGAAAGATCTCAAGCGTGCCACTGAAAAGCGGGCGTATTCTACTGCCCCAGTTCCCCGGTCGCCAGCAACGCATCACGCGGCGCCGACCGGGCAGGTTAAAAACCTGCCCCACCTGAGTCGTGGGGCAGGTTTTCAACCTGCCCCCTCATAAAAAGAGCCAGATTGAACCGCATCAGGGAACGAGAGGTACGGACAGTGCTCGTATCTCGCAGGGATGCGGACAGGAAGGTTGAGTGACAGGTTTTTCGCCGACCGGGCAGGTTGAAAACCTGCCCCACGAATCGCATTCGACTCACTTGTTACGAACAACTCGGAAGTTATCGAATCGCACCCAGTGCTCTTGGTCGCTTGTACCGCCGTAGGCACTCAACGCGAATCCTCGCTTGGACACATTGGGACGAAGAGCGGAATGAAAGGCATTGAGGTACTTGCCCTGCGCCGACGGTCCAATTTGGAAGTAACCGTAGCCGTCTCGCACTAAAATCCTCAGCGCCCCAAATTCATCGTTCGCCGGCCAGAATTTCAACGCATACTGTTGTGGATCGCCTTCGGTACCTTCTTTGCCAATGAACTCCACCTGTGGCGGCGAAAATACCAAGTGTCCGTTCACATTCATTTTCAAGGCGCTAAACTCTCCGCCATGCTCGTCGGTCAGAAACAAACCAGCAGATTCGGCTGGCTCCGTAAAGTGATCTAACACCGTCACTTCAACCGATGCAGTTACGGACTCCGAAGTTTCAAACGGAAGAAGCACCATCAGCATGGGTGTTTCCTTGGCGCTCTTTCCAGGTTGCACTCGCATTTCCAAGCCGCCATTTTTCAGGCGATAATCCTCCTTCTTCAACCCGACCACGGTCCATTTCGGCGACAAGCCACGGTCGAACTTGTCCTCAAATAACAATTCCTCCGCAACACTCCCTTGCGCCGCGGCGAAAATCAGCAACAGCACCACGATTAGTGGAAGAAGTCGAAACATGATTTGGTTCCATTTGGACTTGAGAATCGTCAATCTACGCTAGCGACACTCACGCTGATCACTTGACCTCCTTAAACCAGATTACCGTTTCATTCAGGTCACTCCCCTGACAAATGCGTTCGACTTCACCAGTGAGAGTCTCGCTGTCGCTCACTCGTATCGTTAATCTCGTCTTGTACTCGAAGTACCAGCCGCTATCGGGCGTGATACCGCCAGAAATGATTAGCCTTCCATGCCCATCAGAATCTCGAGAAAAGCTGGCTGCCCTCAGTAGTTGGTGATTTCCCACAAAGAGACAGGCAGGAACCGCGGCCGCCCAACCACTCGGCTCATGGGAATCAACTTCCCAGGCAATCGCACTGCCATCCTTATGCACGGTGACCAGCCGATCTCCACTCGGCGAGAAGGCGAGGCCGGTGGCGGTCGAGGGTACGTCGACCCAATAGAGCTTGCGATTCGCAGTCCGTTCCCAGACTCGAATTCGCCCGACCAACCCCGCACATAGGTTCGTTGATCCACCACCAACGCCAAAGATCCGCCTGCCGTCCGGGTGAAAGGCGACCTGGGATACATACGAGTAGCTTGGAGGCTGGTCGTCCATGTCAAGGCGAGCAATCTGTCGAAGATCTTCCGAATCAAGACGGAGCAAGTGCGGGCCGCACGCGTACCCTGTGTCCGTGCCGACGAGGAGTTCATTCCCGTCACGGGAGAACTCGACCGCCGTGATGAACTTGGTGGAGCTCACGCTGCAAGACGTCTTTTTCCCGATATCAATCTCAATCACATCAATGGAGGCCCAACCCTTACCGCCATAGGGCCCTGGCTGGTGGTAGCAACCGACGACGGCGAGTTTCATTCCATCCGGCGAGAACGAGATGGCTTGTACGTTGGCGGCGTCGGAGAATTCCAGAATCGGTGTTGAATTCCCTCCGTTCCAGGCAAGAGCCTTACCTTCGTCGGTACTGACCGCGATCCGATTCGCTTGCTTGGAGACGGCGCCAGCCTTGATTCCGTTCTTGAACTTCTTGACCGGTATGGCATCCTGGCCGGTCTGCACATCGATCAGATGAACTTCCGCCTCGCTAGCGACATCAGTTCCGATGAGCAGGTACTTACCACCTGATGAGAACGAGACCGCAGTCACCTTCTCCGGGGAACTGACCAGAGGCCGCGTAATACCCGTAATGGGCGACCATAAGACCACCAGTCCCCGCTCGCCCTCTCGGCCTTCCTTCCGGGCCTCGCCTGCAAGGGCCACCCAATCTCCGCTGGGGCTGTGTGATACAGACGACAAACTCGCGAACTGACCGCTCATCGTGGCAACAGGCTTGAGCATGGTTGCGCCTTTATCGCGAGGACGAACAACGTGCGATCAGACGCAACGCTGCGTCGTTTGGGACGTCACAGAGACAATTCAACATGTGGCGCGAATCGAGATAACGCACTCTTCCAGGCGGCTTTGCACTCGGGAGTATCGGGTTTGACAAGAAAAGGAACTTCAAAGTGAAAGTCCTGGTCGGCTGTCACCACCAGACTGGCATGGGCGAAGTTGCCAAAGTTGGCTCCACTTCCCACTTCTTCAAAATGAACTCGTCTTACATCCTTCCAATGAAAGACCTGTGTTTGCTCGCCTCCGTGAATGGTGCGAGCAGGCATATACAGCGTTAAGGATTCCGAAGTTAACACGACCTGAGGGGGGGAGTCCGCGAAATGAGCGAAGTCGAGAAAGACAGGAATCACGCCTAACGCGATCCCGGCCATCGCGGTTAGCCACCTTGGAAGCAAGAGGTCACTGACGAGCAAATAGATCAGCGAGGCGAGACACACGCCCCATATGGCCCAGAAACCGGTGCGGCTGGCGTATCCCCACCAGTTACTGGCGTTCCAGTAAACGCGTTCAGGATCTTCAAACGGACCAAAGCCTATCTTCGGGATGACAAAGACACTATGAACGACGAAGGCTGCGAGAAGACCAAAGACGAATAAGAACGCTACTTTTCCCAGTGCTTCCTCGTTGTGCCGATAGAGTTCCGACATTTTCAATCAACACTCCCGAATTGCGACTCCATTCCGGCGATTGAGGTTACGCAGAGCCTCAACGCACTGTAGAGCGAGGTAGGCCTGATCGCACCCATTCGCGCGCTAGTTGCAGAGCAAAGGCATCACGATCGACAACCAGCAACTCAAACCCAATTTGTGGGTCCTTCTTGAGCCGCTGAATAGGAACATCAGGGAGAAGCGAGTCGACGATTTGTTGCACCTGGTTCATGCTCAGCTCGTAACTCTCCACCCGAATGCAACGACCAACCCAACGCTCGCCTAACCAGCGTTCGAGCAAAGGGCCGCGAACCCCAACCTTCAGCATGGCCTCCTGGTTGTTGCTTGTTGGCGGCAAGACAGCGGTGGCGCCTGAGCTCGTCTGTGGTAAGGCGTTAACAAAGTTAGTCCATGCGCTGGTCTGCCTGTCCGTCTCCCGCTCAATATCGACTGACGGACCGTTCTTTCGGATTTGGCGTGCGAATTCGTCGAGTTCCGGAAACGCATTCGCGAGCCCGTCCATAATGGCCGTCGGACTGGCCATTCCCAGGAAACGACCTTGAGGATCACAGAACACAACCTGCCGTACCGAGGTTAGCGTCCTCAATAAGCTTGTCAAAAGAAAGAGCCGCGTAGACCACCAACTCCGGCCGTCGTCGATCGGGAGCACAAGGGCGCGCGCGGCGCCGGCGCGTTGGATCATTTGCTTGATGCCATACGTTGTGGAGACGTTGACTTCAGCAATCCCTTGGGCGAAATCATCCATATCAGGAGTCGCCACTGAGGTCTCGCCCAGCACACGATCGACCATGTGACGAGTCAAACCTTGAGCCGATACCGCGGCCGCAACTTGGCTCGCCAAATCATCGGGCGTGCGGAAGATGCCAGCGAGGTAGTCGGAGCCGAGCTGTGCGCGTAAGCGGGATACATCTTCGCCTGCCCCCGGAGTACTGCTCATTGCATCGACACGGTTTGGCGGCCATGGCGCGTCTGGGTCGAGTAGAAATGCTAGCACGGGTTTGCCGTTTGCCTTCGCCTCGTTTAACTCGATTTCTGTGATTGAACGGCCGCCAAGCGGCGTCGCGGTGCGCTCGGGCACATACCCAAACCGCCAGGCAACAATGATCACATAGACGTCAGCGGCCCGTACATCCGCTTTGCAGCGTTCTACCGGCTTGCTCCCCTCGGCGACGTACTGCTCCATGCCAATGACGTCGTGACCCATGCGACGCAACGTGCGATCCACGGCGGCGCGATAATCAATAAGATCCTGGTAGGTCGAGGATATGTAGACTTTCATTAGGTCACGACCTCAACGAATTCTTTTGGCGACTATTCACTTCGGAGTTCCATCGCATACTCAAGTGACCAGTTTCCAAGCCATCAAGCCCGAGTTTCTGGGGTGGTTTCGTTCCGAATGATCGGGTGTGGCATCCAAGACAAAAAATCCGTGCTCTGTTTCCGTCCCCGTATCAATACCCAAGTTTATCGGTTTTAAAAGTTCTTGCATGCATCGGACATCAACATACCAAATAGCAAGCTCGAAAGAAATGAAATATTGGGCGAGGACGCCTGCCAGAGCGCGGGGCGCCAAAGTATCAAATCGATGGACTAGGAGTCCGTCGTACAATCGTAGCCCGCTCACTTCGTGAGCGGTCAGCCGCGTGACGTGCGAGCGCCCCACGCCGTCAGGTAAGTTTCGGTGCGAGCTGATTGACGCTGGGAAAACGCCTCAGTGCGCAACGGGTCGACGGACTAGAAGTCCGTCGTACAGAGGCAACTCAGCCAACCAGACTAGCAACTCGCCAAGCAAATCCAGGGAACGGTCGGCGTTCTCCACCGTCAGATAATTCCAGTAGCCCATCCCGATTCCCAATACCGATTCGAAGCAAACTCGCTGCTGCGAGGGAATGGTAAACTCGTCGCGTGCAATTTGCACGGTATAGGCTAGCTGTGGCATCAGCATCTTGCCGGAATAGCGGATTTCGATCGTCAACCGAGTGCCAGACAACTCGCCATCGTACCGCCAGATCTCACTGTCTAAATCCTTGATCTGCGGCGCGAACAATTTCCCCAGCGCCTTATCGACCTTGCGACGCAAAGCCGCGGGAGTCAGTGGGCGGAGATCGCTCAAATTGGGAAGAAGAGCGGGCGAGGGAGTTAATGCCAAGCCGCTTAGACCTTGCCCTTCGTAGAAGCCAGCGAGTCCCTGTAATCCCACATCCTTGGCTAAGCCGGCTAGCAAATTGACACCCGAGTACCTGACGCCTCGGTTCAAATGCGGCAACGCCATCGCTTCGGCATACTGAGCCGCCACAGGGTTAGGCGGCGGCAACAGCCAATGATTCGCCGCCCAGCTCACCACGACTTCCCGGAGCGAATCTTGTTCGGCGATTGACAGAGTCGCAAAGTGATCGAGAAAACAGAGCACTCGCGTGTCGGGCACTCGACTCAGGCGCGGGAAGCCAGCCGCTTGCTCGGCGATAAACTCCGAGCGTATCCAGTCCAGGACGACCTTTCCCGTGTCCGACATAACTACTTCAGTTCGCCCACCGGTTTGCCATCCTTTACTTCCCAGACCTTAATCTGGCCAGCATAGTCCCCTGTGATCACTCGCTGACCATCGTGCGTCAACACGATCTTCGAGGGCATATCGGCGAAGCCTTCCATCTTGACCAGTTGGTTGCCGTCCGACCGCCAGACGCGCGCCGAGTTGTCTCGGCCTACGGTGGCGAAAACCCCGGAATGAGCATACTTCACTCCAAGAACGCCCGGCAGTTTGTTTCGTGGCGAAGGAGTGCGGCTAGTCGAACCCGAGGCCGCGTGCGCGTTAATCGATCGAGTTGGGAAACCATCCTCGGCAAACCATAAGATGACGCGCCCATCCTCGCTCGCCGTCGCCAGCATCTGCGAGTCGGCCCGCCAACTCATGTCGGTCACGGCCTCCTTGTGGTCGCCCAGGGTAAACACAATGCCGCCCGTGGCCGCTTCCCACACAAACACGCCGCCGTTGCGATCGCCGGTAGCAAGCAACTCGCCATCAGGACTAAACTCCAACGACGTCACCCAATCGGTGTGCTTCTTCATCTTCTGTCGCAGTTCACCAGTCTCGGTGTCAAAGATCTTGACCAGCTTACTCGGCCCACCCAAGGCGACTCGCTTGTGATCGGCACTGATATCGGCGGCCAACACCACGTCTGACTCGTCGCCAATCTCGCCCACGCGATTGCCGGTCTCGACGTCGAACAGCACCACTTTCCCCAACGCCGCACCGCGACCGCCAGCAGCCAGCAGCAGCTTGCCATTGCGACTAAACTTCAGCACGTAGGGGATCCGCTCGGGAAACGGCAGGTCGCCAATTTTCTCCAGTGTGTCCGTGTTGAACAGCGAGATTCGCTCGTGGCCCGCGACCGCCGCGACGGGCGCCCAAGGACTCGCCGCCATCGCCGTCACCGGTGGGGCTCGCAAGACCGCGGGGAGTTCGACGGCCGGGAGCGATTTGGGCATTGGCGGAGGCCCTTCGGGCTTCCCCATCGAAACGCTCGACAAGTCCAAGTCAACTTTGCGCGAAGCAACCTTCGCGGCTCCGGCCTGCGTGTCGGGAGCGCCGAGTTCAATCCAACGTTTGAGCAAGGCAATTTCGGTCTCGGGAATCTTCGGCTGCTTGGGCGGCATCGCCGGTTCGTCCAAATGCGACACGAGGCGATACAACAAGCTCTGGTCCGGCTTTCCCGGAGAAATTGCTTCGCCGCTGGCCCCGCCGGTCATCACCGTCTGGTAGGTCATGACGTTGAGGTCCGAGGTGGCTTTGTCCGCGTTGTGGCAATTCGCGCAGTGCTTGCGCAGAACCGGCAGCACATGGTCCTTGTAAGTCACCACGTCACTGGCCTTTGCCGCGGGCTTAGCCTCCTGAGCGCTTGCCAGCACGGGGCAAAGCAACCAGGCAAATCCGATAATTAGCCGACAAACTCGCATGGCACACTCGATGCGTAAGCGGAACGTTCGTGATTGAACTTAGTGGTTAAAGGCGAACTCGGTCGAATTGAACAGGCCCCACAAGATGTCGTTGTAGACCAAGTTGGCCGTTTGTCCCTCGTACCGCTGTCGGATGGCGGAAAGCTGTCGTTCTTGAGCAGCGATCTGCTTCTGCAAGCTCTCCAATGAGGCTGCTTCCTGGCCATCGGCCAGCATGCGCTCGTAGTCGGCCTTGAGCTTCGCCAACGCATCCTCGCTGCGACGATACGACTGGTCGACGCGAGCTTGAGCGGCAGCCAACTGAGCCGCTCGATTCGGATCAGAGGTTTCTTCCTCGACAATCGCCACTAGTTTGTCCAACTCCGCCGTCGTCGGCTTGCGACTCAACGCCCGCACATACAGCTCTTCGATAATCTCCGAAGTGGTCTTCTTCTGTTGGATCAAGCCCGAGATCAGACGACTCTGGGAGATCTTTTGAGTGACCGTGTCGCCGTTAACCAAGTGCAACGCCTGCGACAAATTCGCCTCGCGGTTCACTTCGCACGAGCACGCGGTTTCACGCGGCGCGCGTCCGAAGGTGGTGAGGAAGTAGTTCGAAAGGCTGCCCGAGTAGAGTTGGACGGCTCGCGTACCGGGAGGCGACTGGGGGAAACGATCTTCGGTCCCCGTCACTCGCGTGATCGTATCCAGCAGCACTTCCGCGCGCAGGCGGCGGACATAGCCATGCGAGAAGTACTCGTTGTCCAACTCGTTGGTAGCGTTCGGCGTCGACGACAACTGATAGGTTCGCGAATTGCAAATGTCGCGCATCAGCTTCTTCTTGTCGAAACCATACTCGGCCAACTTGCGGCCCAGTTCATCCAGCAGTTCTTTGTTGCTGGGAGGATTGCTGATGCGCACATCGTCCACAGGCTCAACAATTCCTCGACCAAAGAAATGCGCCCAGATGACATTGGCCATCGTCTGAGTAAACGCGGCGTTGTCGGGGGCAGTCAACCAAGTCGCCAAGGCGGCTCGCGGATCCTTGCCTTCCACTTCGGGCGAATCGCCGCCCAAGGTCTTGGGCTTCATACGTCGGCCATCGACCGGATGTTCAACGGTGTTTTGAGCGTTGTTGTTGTAAACGATCACCTCGCGTCCTTCGACGCCGCGCTTCATGTTCACGCCCGCGAAGAAACTCGCGAAGCCGTAATAGTCGTCCATTGTCCAGCGATCGAAGGGATGATTGTGGCATTGAGCGCACTGAATACGAGTTCCCATGAAGACCTGCGCGAGATCTTCGGCCGTCTTCAACGCCGTCAATCGCTCGGTCGACGTATACAAGTTCGCCGTGGGCGACTTGAAGTTGCTGCCCGATCCCGTCACCAGCTCGGAGACGAATTCGTTGAGCGGTCGATTCTTCGCCATCTGCTCGCGAATCCACTCGGAATAAGACCACATGGCCTTCGCGTCGCGACCGTATTGAGGCTGATTATTTGCCGCGCGAACTCGCAGCATTTCGCCCCACTTCATCGCCCAGATGTCGACGAATTCAGGCCGCTCCAACAACTGATCGACCAGCTTCTCGCGCTTGCGAGCATCCGAGTCCGCGACAAACGCCTCGTACTCCTCGCGCGACGGCGGAAGCCCGATCAGGTCCATGTAGACTCGCCGCAGGAACGCTTCATCCGAGCACAATTCAGAAGGCGCTAAGTGCAGTTTCTGCAATTTGTCGAATACTAGCGAATCGATGTAGTTGTTCGTGGGAGGATTTGGCCACGTGAAGTTGTCGTCGGTGGGCAACACAATGACTTCCGACCCCACCGTAAACTTGTCGAATCGGCCGAAAACAAACGCGCCGCCGCGCCCGTTTCCCTTGACGACTCCTTCCTTGTCAATCGAAGACACCGAGTCGTTGTTCGACATGAACAATGCCAACCGGCTGACATCTCGCACCGATCCATCCGAATAGCGAGCGAGCACGACGGTCCGTTGCGTGGCGCCGTCGCCCGCGAAGACCATTTTCGGCGGCAGCAATTCGATGCCCAGCGGCACTGGAGTTTCTCCCGAGTCATCGAGCGCGCCAGCTTCGATCCAACGCAACACGGTCTTGTAATCGGGATGGTCGGCGGTAAACAACTGGCCGCCCGTATGATCGACTTCGCCCGTCGCCTTCTCCAGCAAGAGGCTCTTCGCGGGAACCGCCAAATCGATGCGGCGACCCACCATTTGACGAGTCAGACGGAAGTAATCGCCCGCGGGGTCGTAGCCAAACAGCGAAAGATGAAATCCATCCTTGCCGCGAGCCGAACCATGGCAACTTCCGTTGTTGCAGCCGTGCTTCATCAGTACCGGCATGACATCGAGTCGGAAGCTGATCTGTCGAGACTCGCTCGACTTTGCCACCGTCACCTTGGCTTCCGCCGACAACTTGCCGTGACGGACGATCAGCTTCGTTTCACCGTCCCCCTTGGCGCGGACGAGCGCCGTGGAGGCCTCGGCGATTTTCGGTGACGCCGATTGGTAAGTCGCTTCGGCGGTGACGTCGCGGGTGAGCCCTTGTGAGTCGACCCATTGGACCACAAACGACTGCTGATCCCCCTGCCCCGTCAATTGGGCTTCGGCAGGGAAGATTCGCAAGGTTCCTTTCGCGTCAGCGTCCGCGGCGTTGACATCGGTAGCGACCGACGCTGAAGTCGCCCAAACCAGCCCCGCAAGCAACAATCCCAAGCCGCCCGCCCGCTTGGCAATCCACCGAGCGGTCGTTAATGGCGATCGCCCACGCGAGCATCCGGTTTCCGAAGACGAATCACATCGTACGATCGCCGAAGCGAGCTTTGCGGTTTGTTGCGACATGGCAGTCTCGAACGGCAGATTGGACAAAAGCTGAATTTCGGACATCGGTATTGCAAACCTATGAGTTCTCAGAAGCGTGAAATTCCGCGGCGGCTGAGCCGTCGCGGTTCGCGCGACGGCTCAATCTCTGATCCGATTACTTCGTGGAGGCGACGCCGCGTTCGGTGTCGATCCGCAAGGTGCCCGATCCGCACAGTTGGCGAACGATCTGCCCATCTTCCTCGACGGAGAGATCGAGCGTCACTCCCTGGTAGTTGCCCACCAAGCAATCCGAGGTGGCTCGCAGGGTGAACGTGACTTCCTTGTCATCCGCCTTGATCTCCTGGAATTCCTGCACCAATTCCACTCCGCGAGGCAGTCGAGCGAGGGTGGCCTTGGCCGTTCCCTCGAACGATCGCAATGGAGTCAATTTCACCACTACTTTGGCCGTCTTGCCGCGTTCGATCGACGTTCGAGCGAATCTCGCTTCGACGTGAGGTTCGGCGACCTTCAGCGGAAACGGAGCCGCCGCGACATACGTGCGATTCGCGTTATCGTTGTATCCAGGTCGTTCGCCGCCACTGACGCAAGTCAGCGTCACGAGGTTCGAACCGGCCGCTGCATTACGAGCGGCGCTCACCAAAAACACCCCTTCGCTCTGATCCGCCTTGAGCGCGACGGGTGTTGCTCCAGTTACTCCAGTCGGTCGCCATTCCATGCCCACGGTCACCGCACCTTCAAAGCCTGGAGCACGCACGACGCGGAACTTGATGGCCATCTCCCCGTTCTGCACCAGGGCGGACTTCGGTGTTTCGACCTCCAAGGTGAACGGGGCCGGTTCGGTGACTGCGATCGCCAAGCGATCAACGACTGTGTGCAAGTAGTAGTCGTTGTTGCCGTAGCTGTTCATCGCGATCGTTTGACGGAAACCGCTCACGAAGTCGCTGGGCGATTTTCCTTCCGCATCGGCCACGGGACGTGCGTGAATCTCGAAGAACTTGCCTTGCAACGGCGTACCAGTCGCCGCTTCGAAGACCACGGGCACTCGAGTTGTCGCCGCCGTCACTCGCGGCGCCGTCATCGTGACGCCTTCGGGCAGGCCAATCGCGACCAGTTCCATATCGCCCGAGTAAGCACGGTTGGTGCTGAAGACCGAAACGGTCGTGTTGTAACGATTGCCCACGGCCACATTGATGGCCTGACGAGCCTGCGGAGTGAATTGATTCTCTGGCTCGAGCGGAACGTACGTCAGCACCGCGTCGGTTTCTTTCTCGATCTC
This sequence comes from Pirellulales bacterium, assembly GCA_046349915.1. Classification (GTDB taxonomy): domain Bacteria; phylum Planctomycetota; class Planctomycetia; order Pirellulales; family Pirellulaceae; genus CAIXSC01. Next base: position 435,739 of record JAXMBL010000008.1, read on the forward strand.
CACGCGATAGACAAAGTCGTCGCCGCCATTGCCTCGATCATCCTCGACCTTCAGCACGTATTCACCGTCCGCTGGCGCGTTAAAGTCGATGATGGGATCGAGCGTGTCGCGGTTCAGGCCACCAGTCGGCGGCAGTCCGAGTTGATTGAGCCGCGAGTCAGTCGCACGTTGCGTCGGCCCCTTGCCGTTAAGCGCCGAAATGCTGATCGTCGGATCGAGAGGCGAGCCCAGCGCGTTCGCCAACGCGTGAACCTTGAATCGCTCGCCCTTCTTCGCTTGGAAACGGAAGCAGTCGACGTCGCCAGGCTTTTCGATAATCCCGTTGAAGGCAATAGGCAATTCGGACGCCGTCACGCTCGCCAACGCCTCACTCGAGTCGTTCGGTTCGCTCTCCAGCACATTCGTCAACGAAGAAACTCGCAGCATGTTGGGCGAGGGCGCCGGCACGTCACCGTCGAGTGCGACGAAGGGGAACGTTTGAGTCCCAGCGCTGGGCAACGACACCGTCTGCTTCCAACGGCCGCGAGGATCTCCCAGGACGGTCACCTCCAAGGTTTCGCCCGCCCGCCCTCCCGCCGGATAGACGCCGGTTGGACGAGCGAAGGTTCCCAGATGCAAGCGATAAATGTCATTCGCCGCGTTATAGATGCTGTGGCGCACCGCGAAGAAGAACTCACCGTCCCGGTCCGCGATCCAAGAGACGATCGGGTCCTGCACATGCAAGGACGAATCGTCGGCCGCGGCCACCGGTTTCCCCTGAGCATCCAACAGAGCCAGATGCAAATCAGGCAATCCTCGCTCGACGCCCAGACGAGCGGCTTCGAGTTCCGCGGACAGTCGCTGTCCCTTCTTCGCCTCGACGCGATACAGATCGACGTCCACCGGTTCTTGCAATCGGCCGGCAACCGTCACGTTCAAGGGAACTGACTTGGCCAACTCTGGCTTGTCGTTACGCTTTTGAGTCGATTCGTCCTCTTCCATGGTCGGGAAGGGGCCTACGAAAAACCGCTGGTAGTCGGTGACTCCGCTGGTGGTGCGCAATCGCATGCCGTGCATGCCGAGCGGACAATCATCCTGGACCTTCAATCGCACGCGAACTCGAGTCCCAGGCTCGACGCGTTCCTTGCGACCATTGACCTCCAAGTCGCCCGAAATCTCGTCGATCGACTCGACCACAATCCCAGGTCCGTACAGCATGACCTCTTGCGGCTTGTCGAGATAGCGACCGGTGAAGTGCGTCTCGACCGTTGTGCCTCGTTGGCCGCCCGGCGGCGAGATACGACTCAATCGAGGCGAGCCGGCTCGTGATTGCTCGGCCAAACCAAGACTTAAGACCACAAGGGCCAAGGAACAAATGAATGGACGCGACATGCGTTGGCGACTCCGAATGAGGCGATGTTTCGGCGAGTGCGAAGTGGGAATTCGCGGGCGGGAGAGCGATCCACGGGAGGCAAGGCGGAGACGACCGGGGCGTCCATCCAAGGGACTTCACGCAGGGTGGACGATAGAACCCGCGGCTGGCGTATCTCGCATAAGTGGGCGTGAGCGTAACGAAACGTTAGCGAGAGGAGCGGCAGTGCAATCTGCCGCTCCCTCGCCAACCTGAGCTCAAAGTTAACCGATCAAATCCTTCACCACTTCGCCGCCATCGATGATCTCGATCGGGCGAGCGCCGGGGGTCATCAGCTCCTTGTCGGCGTTGATGCCGATCTGATGATAGACCGTGGTCAGCAGGTCTTCGATGCGAACGGCGTCTTCTTCCGGTTCGCTGGCCGTGCTGTTCGACGACCCATACACCAAACCTCGCTTGAAGCCACCGCCTGCGAAAGCAGCCGAGTAGACGCGGGGGTAGTGATCGCGGCCCGCCGTCGCATTGATCTTCGGAGTCCGACCAAACTCGCTGGTTACCATCACCAGCGTCGAGTCGAGCATTCCGCGCTCGTCCAGGTCCGAGATCAAGCCGGCGACAGCTTGGTCCAGCACCGGCGCTTGGCGTCGCATCGCGGTCTCGATGCCCGCGTGATGGTCCCAGCCGCCGTAGCTGACCGTCACAAAGCGGACGCCCGCCTCGATCAACCGGCGAGCAAGCAGGAAGCGCATGCCCGCTTCGCTCGCGCCATACTTTTCCTTCGTCGCGGCCGACTCTTGAGTGATATCGAAAGCCTCGCGAGCCGCGGGCGAACTGATCATCGCGTAGGCTCGTTGATAGAACTCGTCCATCGCTCCGAGCGCCTCGGCCTTACCGGCCATGGCACGGAAGTGGTCATCGACCACCGATCGAATGCGTTGCCGAGTGCTGAATCGCTGCTCATCCACTCCCGGCGGCAGCAGCAAGTCGCGAACTTGGTAGCCCGATCGGCCCGGATCGCTGCCGATGCCGAACGGTCCATACTGTGAACCCAAATAACCCGTTCCCGCATACTCGCCAGCGTTCGGAACCGCGACGTACGGAGGCAAGTTGTGTCGCGAGCCCAGTTCGTGGGCGACGACCGAACCGAGGCTGGGGTGATCGATCGCGGGGCTCTTGCGATAGCCCGTGAACATCGCGTAGCTGGCACGACCGTGGTCGGCCTCTTTACCGGCGATTGATCGAACGATCGTCATCCGATCGGCGACCTTCGCCAGTCGGCTGAAATTCTCGTTGAAAACCACGCCGCGAATCGCTGTCTTCGCCACTCCGAACGGACCGCGATATTCGAGCGGCGCTTCCGGCTTCGGGTCCCAAGATTCTTGATGAGCCATACCGCCGGGGAGAACGATTTGAATCACTCCCTTGGCTTGCCCCTCTTTGCTTTCGTACCACTTCTGGTCCGCTTGCGCATGTTTGGCTCGTAGGAAGTCACCCAAGGTGATTCCGAGCCCGCCGAGCACACCGACGCGGAGAAACTCGCGTCGCCCCGGCTTGCGAAAACGGGCCGGATCATCCTTCCAGGTCACAACGTCGCCTTCACGAGCCGTCATGCAGCAGTCCTTTCAGTAAAGCAGTATTCAGTTATGTTGCTTTGAGCCAACACGTTACCGTCTTATCGGTCACGCATCAAGCGATTTTTGTGCGATTTAGCGAGAACCGTCGCAGTCTCAGGCAATCGACCGAGTCCTGGCGGTAGTTTTGCCCGGAGCTCGCTTACAGCATAGTTGCTCGACAGCGACTGCAAAGTGCTTTTTGTAAATGACTTACAATGTAGCCCGCTCGCTTCGCGAGCGGAACAGCCGCGCGGCCCGCGAGCGCCCATCGTCGTCAGCCAATTTACGTCGCGGACCGAATCGACGGACTGGAAGTCCGTCGTACAGTAGTAGCCCGCTCGCTTCGCGAGCGGATTAGCCGCGCGGTCCGCGAGCGCCCCCCCCGCCGTCAGCCAATTTACGTCGCGGACCGAATCGACGGACTGGAAGTCCGTCGTACAAGGGGAGAGTTCGACGGACTGGAAGTCCGTCGTACAAGGAACGCGTGACAAAAACTCGACGCGATCATCCCATCTTTACATAATGGCGAAATTCGCCGACGTTGCACCGGCCGGAAGGTCTGTGAGCGTCAACGACAGTCAACGAAGGTTTTGGAAGAGGTGGTTTGAAGTGATGCGAAGTTTCTTTCATTGGCTGATGAGCAAGTCGAACCGCGTTCATTCCGTTAAGCGATCGTCTCCCGTTAAGGCTACTGCCCTTTCGAAACCTGCGACAAGGAAGCGGCGAGCATTCCTCGAGAGCCTGGAAACTCGCCGGGTATTGGCGAGCGCCCCGGTCGGCAATGCCGACTCGTATGCGGTCTTTGCGGACACGACGCTGACCATTGCGGCCGCCGCGGGCGTCTTGGCGAACGACACGGACGAAGACAATGACACGCTCACCGCCGTTCTGTCGACCGGTCCCAGTCACGGGACTTTGACATTGAACTCGGACGGATCTCTCCAGTACACCCCTACGGCCGGTTATGTGGGGTCTGATTCGTTTCTTTATTTTGCCAACGACGGCACGCAAAACTCGGCGGCTACCACCGTTTCTCTCTCGATTCAGTTGTCGAACGTTGCGCCGACTGTGGTCAACGACTCGTACACCTCCTTCCAGGACAGCTTCCTGGTCATCGGTTCCGCCAACGGCGTGCTTGGCAATGACAGCGACATCAACGGGGACACTCTGTCGGCGACGCTGGTCGGTTCGCCCAGCCATGGAACGATTACCTTCAACAACGACGGGTCGTTCAATTACACGCCCACGGCTGGATACGTGGGGGCGGACAGTTTCACCTACAAGGCCAACGATGGCGTGCTGGATTCAGCGCTTGCGACCGTTTCAATCACGCTCTTGGAATTGAACAACGCGCCCGATGCACAGAACGATAGCTATACGGTTAGCGAAAACGGGACCCTGCAAGTCACGGCGCCTGACGGCGTGTTGGCCAACGATACCGATGCCGACGGCGACCCTATGACGGCGGTCGTCGTCAGCGATCCTGCGTTAGGCTTGCTGACATTGAACCCGAACGGATCGTTCATTTACACGCCCATCTCCGACTTCACGGGAACGGACACGTTCACGTACGTGGCGAATGATGGAACAGCAAGCTCGTTGATCGCGACAGTCACGATTACGATCACGGCGGGAAACGCCGCCCCTCTCGCCGTCAATGACTCGTTTACCGCTGCGGCCAACACGGCGTTAACGATTGATGCCGGGTCGGGCGTGTTGGCGAACGACACGGACGGCGACAGCGATCCCCTGACCGCGCTCCTAGTATCGAACCCGTCGCACGGAACCGTCACATTGAACTCGAACGGTTCGTTTACCTACACGCCTACGACCGGGTACTCGGGCAGTGACAGCTTCACTTACAAGGCCAACGATGGCGCCGATGACTCGAATACTGCGACCGTGTCGATCACTGTCTCCGCCCCCAATGTCGCGCCGGTGGCAGTCAATGATTCCTACTCGACGCCAGCCAGCACCGCGTTGACGATTGCGGTCGGATCGGGTGTGTTGGCGAACGACACCGATGCCAACAGCAATCCGCTGACCGCGGTCCTGGTCGCCAACCCCACGAACGGCACGCTGACGCTGAACGCCAACGGGTCATTCACATACACCCCAACCACCGGCTTCTCGGGCAGCGACAGCTTTACCTACAAGGCGAACGACGGCTCGCTCGATTCAAACACCGCCACGGTCACGATCACCGTTTTGGCCCTGAACGCCGCGCCGGTCGCTGTGAACGATTCCTATTCAACTCCCGCGAGTACCACGTTGACGATTGCGGCCGGCTCAGGCGTGCTGGTGAACGACACCGACGCGAACAGCAATCCATTGACCGCGGTGCTGGTCGCTAACCCCACGAACGGCACGCTGACGCTGAACGCGAACGGGTCATTCACATACACCCCAACCACCGGCTTCTCAGGAAGCGACAGCTTTACTTACAAGGCGAACGACGGCTCGCTCGATTCAAACACCGCTACTGTCACGATCACCGTTTCGGCCCTGAACGCCGCCCCGGTCGCCGTGAACGATTCCTATTCAACTCCCGCGAGTACCGCGTTGACGATCGCGGCCGGCGCGGGCGTGTTGGCGAACGACACCGACGCGAACAGCAATCCATTGACCACCGTTTTGGTCACTAACCCCACCAACGGCACGCTCACGCTCAATGCCAATGGTTCCTTCACCTACACGCCCAACTCGGGTTTCACGGGCGTGGACGGCTTCACTTACAAAGCGAACGATGGCACGATCGATTCGAACGCGGCCGCGGTGTCAATCACAGTGACTGCCGCGAACGTCGCTCCGGTGGCGAACGTCGACTCTTACGCTGCTTTTACCGCGACTGCCGTCAACATCAGCGCGGCCCAAGGCGTGCTCGCCAATGACACGGACGCCAACGGCAATACGCTGAATGCAGTCTTGGTTTCAGGACCGACAAACGGCGTCTTAACCTTAAACCCGGACGGTTCATTCACCTACACCTCCAACGCAGGCTTCACGGGAAGCGATAGCTTTACCTACAAGGCCAGCGATGGTGCGTTAGAGTCAACGAACACTCTGGTCTCGTTGACGGTCGTGGCGCCCAATGTCGCACCCGTGGGAGTTACCGACTCGTACGGAGCGGTCTCGGGAGCGACTCTCACGGTCCCCGCCAGTTCGGGCGTGCTGGCTAACGATACGGACGTCAACAACGATACACTCAGTGCGTCACTGATCACCAACGTCCAGCATGGCGTCCTCACGCTCAACTCGGATGGTTCTTTCACTTACACGCCAACCGTGGGCTACGCAGGCGCGGACAGCTTTACTTACCGAGCGAACGACGGCGAGTTGAATTCCTCGGCCACCACCGTAAACATTACTGTGACGAGCAATCCACCCACGGCGGTAGCCGACTCGTACACGGTCTTTTCGAATGCCGTACTCACGCGCACGGCGGCTCAAGGCGTGTTGGCCAACGACACGGATATTGACGGCAACAACTTGACGGCCATCGTCGTGACTCAACCCACCCACGGCTCGCTGATGTTCAATTCGGACGGTTCGTTCACTTACTCGCCGACGACAGGATATGTCGGCAGCGATAGCTTCACGTACAAGGCGAACGATGGCTCGAACGATAGCGGAGTGGTGACGGCAACGATCACGGTGATCGCTACGAATACAGCCCCCGTGGCAGTCAATGATTCCTACTCGATCGCCTCCGGTTCGACGCTCACCGTGCCTCAAGCCACGGGAGTGCTGACGAACGACACGGATGTCGACGGCAACACGCTGACCGCGACGATCGTGAATAATCCGACCAATGGTTCGTTGACTCTCAATGCGAACGGCTCCTTCACCTACACGCCGAACAGCGGCTTTACAGGCGTCGATTCCTTCAACTATCGGGCTAGCGATGGGACGGCCACTTCCAATGTGGCGAGTGTTTCCATCAGCGTGACGGCGCCGGCGAACACCGCGCCCGTGGCCGTCGCGGACAGTTTCACGGCCACCGCCGGTCAAACGTTGACCATCGCCGCGAGCGGCGTCTTGGCGAACGATACCGATGCGAATGGCAACACGTTGACCGCCGTGCTGGTAACCGCCCCGACCAATGGTTCGTTGACGCTCAATACGAATGGCTCCTTTACCTACACGCCGAATTCTGGCTTTACGGGCAGTGATTCATTCTCCTACAAGGCGAACGATGGCACGGCGGATTCGGCGAATGCCACCGTCGCGATCACGGTTCAGCCCAGCACAGCGACCAACGATAACGGTGCAACTTCGATTACGATTTCAGGACCTACTACCGGTATTCGCTCTGAAGATCTGACCTTCACGCTGGTCGCGGTCGGCTCGACGGCGACTCAAGTCACCTTCGATCTGGATTGGAATAATGACGGGACGATCGACCAATCGGTGACTGGCGCGCCAACGGGCGTCTCGGTAACCCGCGCGTTCGGGACCGCCGGCGCCCAGACCTTCAAAGCAACGCTCAACGGCGGCACGCTCTCGCAAACCAGCACCGTAACGCTGACCGACGTGGTTCGATCGGGGGCGACATTGACGGTGGGCGGCACCTCCGGTAACGATACCATCGTCGTCGGCCGTAATCGTCGCAACGATGTGGTCGTGCGCCTGAATGGCGTGGTCGTCGGCCAGTATCGCGGACTCTCGCATATCATCGTCCACGGCGGCGATGGCAACGACGTCATCACGGCTGACAAATACCTGATGCAGCGAGTCTCGTTGCACGGCGGCGCTGGAAACGACACTTTAACGGGCGGTTTCCGCAACGACTTGCTTGACGGCGGCGATGGGAACGACGTCCTGCGCGGCGGCTGGGGCAACGATGTGTTGGTAGGCGGAGCAGGCACGGACAATCTCCAAGGGGATTTCGGCGACGATGTGCTGATCGGCGGTACGGGCGCCGACTCGTTGAACGGCGGCTATGGATTCAATCTGCAGATCGCTGGCGCGACCGCCCACGACTCGAATGACGCCGCGTTGCTCTCCCTGTTGGCGACCTGGGGAGCGCCGGGGACGCTTTCGCGACGAGTCACCCGAGTATCCGCATCGACCACGCCAGTGACCGGTTCTTCGCTTACGCCCAGCGATACGGCCGTCGATCGTATCGTCTCGCGAATGGCTTTTGATTGGATTCTCGCTTCGCAAAGCGATGCCGACTCCATAAACGCCAGACGTTGGTCCCGAGTGACACGAGTTTAGTGCATTGTTACGTCAAGACACTGCGTACGAAGGACTTCCAGTCCGTCGTACAGTAGCCCGCTCGCTTCGCGAGCGGAATAGCCGCGTGGCCTGCGAGCGCCCACCGCCGTCAGCCAAATCGCGTCGTAGGCAGGAGCGACGGACTAGAAGTCCGTCGTACATGGGACTTCACGGTTCTAGCCTTTAACAACTTCCGCCGGGTAGAATCGTGGGACCTTCACGACACCAACCGGCGTCGCCTCGCATCCCTTGCCTCTCTTCCCGCCTGGAACGTTGATTATGAGTGGTAGCTTGGTAGGAAGCCGCAGCCACGCGGCGACAAAACTGTTTTTGTGCCTGGTCGCGTTGCAGGCCGCGGGCTCGTCGGCCCGGTTTAGCCATGGACAAGATATAGTCGGACTCTATTTGACCTGGAAGCAAGATCCGCGCACGACCATGACCATCAATTGGGTCGACATTTACGCGGGTAGTCCTAAGAATGTCTGGTACCGGCAAGTCGACTCGGAAGAATGGTCGTCCGCGGTGGCCGAGCAGACGACGGTTGGCCCCACCACCCTGCCCTTGCGGCGAGTCGAATTGACGGGGCTGACGCCAGAGACGACGTACGAGTTTGGAGTTGGCAAAGTACCCGCCAAGTCGACCGATGGCTGGCGGTTTCGCACGATGCCTAAGGACTTACATCGCGTGGTGCGTTTCGTCTCAGGGGGAGACATGATGCACTCGCGAGCCATGGTGGATGCCATGAACAAACAAGTCGGTAAGCTCGACCCCGACTTCGCCCTCCTCGGCGGCGACTTAGCCTATGCGAACGGCGTCACCGGAACTCGCTGGATCGACTGGTTACAGTCTTGGATGACCTTGTGCGTTGGCAAGGATCGTCGGCTCATCCCCATGGTGCTGACCATTGGCAACCACGAGGTCAAAGGGGGCGCGAAAGGGGTCATTCCCGACGACGCTCCCTACTTCTACAGTCTCTTTTCGTTGCCGGAGAATCGCTCCTTCTACGCACTCGACTTTGGCGACTATCTCTCGCTCATGGTGCTCGACTCGGGACACACTCGCAAAGTTGCGGGGGAACAAGCCGACTGGCTTGGCAAGGCACTCGCCATGCGTGCGCAACAAACCTTCGTCTTCCCTTGCTACCACTATCCCGCCTACGGCACCACGAAGGCGCCAAAGAATGGCACGCCGCTGGATGCCACGCGGGCCATCGAGATCCGCGAACATTGGGTGCCGCATTTTGAGCGATTCGGCGTGACGGCGGTCTTTGAAAATGACCATCACAATTACAAGCGGACCGTTCCAATTCGCGAACACCAGCGAGACGATGCGAACGGGATCGTCTATGTAGGCGACGGCGCTTGGGGCGTGAAGACTCGCGAGGTGCCCAAGCCCGACGCTGCCTGGTGGCTGGCGAAAGCCGCTCCCAAGAATCACCTCTGGCACATCCAACTCCATCCCGACAAGACGGCTCGCTTGCAGGCCATCGATACCGAAGGCAAGGTATTTGATGAGCTGGAATTGAAGCGACCGCGTACGGCGCCAGCAGCCGACCAGCCATGATCCAATCGTTTTTGTCCGAGTTGTTTGGTCAGGGAAAGGTGCGAGTGGAACTGCCGTCGGCGAGCGCAATTGACTCGTTGACTCGAGACTTCACAGCACAACGCTCGGTCGCCGCGGACGAACAGTTATGGAATCAATTGGTCGCCTTCGATCAGGTGAGGCGTTACGATTTTCCGGGCGAGGCGCCCGCATTGTTACGGGACGCCTCGTTATGGAGCGTCAACCAAATGCACCGGGCGTGCGTGGCGACTGTCCTGCGTGAACTCTCCGCCGAGTCGCTGTCGACGTTTCTCGCGACTCCATGTCCCGCGGGCGATCCAACAGCCACGCACTACTCGGTCGATCTGGTGTTTCAGTTCCTGCCCGATCTCTGGCGGTTGGCTCGACGAGCATCGCCGGTCGACCCGCTGGTGAGCATCTTGCGTCAATGGGGCAGCCAATGGCCCCTCTCGTCGATCGGCATGTGCGACGAGCCGATCGTAAGCGACGACGGCCAGGTGACGCCGCGCCCCATGCCCGTGGACGCCGACTCGCTGCGAGTCATCCGTGAACACTCGGGTTTGCTACGCTGTTATGTGGATCGAGTGATCGCGCGTCGAGCGCAGGATCGTTTGGATGACGCGTTCGTCTCCGCGGCAGTTCGCGTCGCTATCGCTGGTCACGAGTCGCGTTTTCCCGAGTTTGCAGGCCTTGTCGTTCCCCGGATCGTTCCATGAATGTTGATCAATCAGTATCGCTGGCCCTCGCTCGTCGCATGGGGACCGATGTTCTCGCGCCGCTGAAATCCGCATTTGTCGGCAAGGACGAAATCGTCGACCTATTAGGCGTCTGTCTGGTCGCCGGCGAGAACTTGTTTCTGCTGGGCCCGCCAGGCACGGCGAAAACCGCGATCGTGCACGCACTAGGTCGAAGACTCGACGGTCGCGTGTTCGATTACTTGCTAACGCGATTCACCGAGCCGAACGAGCTCTTCGGGCCCTTTGACATTCGCAAGCTGCGCGAAGGCGAGCTGGTCACGAACACGGAAGGGATGCTCCCCGAGGCGGACTTTGTCTTCCTGGATGAATTGCTGAATGCCAATAGCGCGATACTCAACAGTCTGCTGATGGTATTGCATGAACGGGTGTTTCGGCGAGGCCGCGAAACTCGCTCGCTCCCCCTATTGATGACAGTGGGTGCTAGCAACCGCTTGCCGGAGGACGATGCTCTACAAGCTTTGTTTGATCGATTTTTGTTGCGAGTGAGATCGGACTGTGTGGCGGACGAGCAATTAGGGGAAGTACTCGACGCTGGTTGGAAACTCGATCGTCACAAATTGCCGCTTCGCACTTCGATAACGATTGAAGAAGTTCGCACGGTCCGTCGGCTGGTGAATGAGGTGGACCTTACTCAGGCGCGACCAGCTTATCTAGAGTTGATTCGGCGGTTGCGGCGAGCGGGAATTACGATTTCGGACCGGCGAGCGGTCAAGTTGCAGCGAGTGGTTGCGGCGAGCGCGATTCTCTGCGGTCGCTTGCAGGCCAACGATTCGGACCTCTGGGTCGTAAGATACTCGTGGGAGACCGACGAGCAGCGCGAAGTGTTGGCGGGCATCGTCGGCGAATCGTTGGCCAAATGCGACAACGAGACGCTCAAGACGAGTCACCCGCGCGCGAAGCAAAACGAGGGCCCCGATCCCGAAGAGTTGGCGGCCGAACTCGATGCGCTTCAGAGTCGCATCTCGGGAAATTCGTCCACTCCATCATCTGACGGTCCAGGCGAATCACTTGAATACCAGCAGGCGATCGCCCGCGAACGATTGGCCGCGCTTGCCGCTCGTAGCCAGTGGGTGCGACAGGACGCCTCGCGAGTCTTCCTTGAGCGTCAGATCGCCGACTTATGGCGAAAGCTGGGGATCGACTCATGAATACCGCCTGGGCCGCCGTGGTCCCGCGAGCAGACGCGGCGGTGCTCACATCGCTGTGGCACGACGATTCGGTCGAAGTCTGTGAACTCGCGGAACTCATCTGGTTGCGCGGCGAACGGAACGCCGTATCCAGGGACGTCGACTCGCATGCTTGGCTGCGAACACTCCTGCCAGGATATCAAGTATTCGGCCGCGGCAACGCCAACGAACTGACTCGCCCTGGCCAACGCATCCCCTGCGGCACGCTGCCTGAGGGCCAGTGGCGATCACTGCACGATTGGCTATCGCTTCGCTTACCCTGGAGCGACTCCCAGGGACAGGTCGCGCGAACGGCCTTGCGACTCGAACGAAACGACGTCGAGATCACGCCCAGCGTCCTGAGTCTCTCGCTGTCACACTGGCACGACTACGCTCAAACGGCGCCTCGCTGGCGGCTCGAGTCGCTCGCCATGGTCGTCAATGGAAAGGGGCAAGTGTTATTGCGAGGCGATCCGCTGCCATCGTTACCTGGCATTGCTTGGACCGAACGGAGTGGCGTCTGCGTCCCAAGCGGCTGGTCTTGGCGACCAGCTCTTGATCCTCAAGTGTTACGACGAGCATTTCTTTTAGAGGAGGGAGATTGGGCCTTTCTCAGTATTCTCTCGTCAACATCTGCGGACTGCACTTGGTGGAAAGTGAGAGAATCCGATTGGGTGCGAGCGACTCGTGCGTCGATCCGAGCAACATGGGAGGCTTGGTGTGACGAAAACACGTAACGCCTATCACGATTACTTCTCGTCCCATAATCCTCAACTCTGGGACTGGCACGAAGAGGGCAACGTCGTCGCTTGGAATGAAGGCGAGACGATTGCTTTTCGCGCCGAATTGTCGCCGATTCTTGCCAGACTGACGACTCGGGGGCTTCCCAATTTCGAAGCACTGATCTTCCTGCTGGCGGCATGTCGCGAATCGGGGAGTCCCCGCGACCTGCGACGTCGCATGATGATGTCGGACGCGGTTGAACTGCGAGCCTTGATCAATCTGATCGACCAGGTGCTGACGCGTTTGAAACCAGTGTACGAATCGCGTCGCCAACTAGCGACGTTGGAAGCTCGAGTCGAGTTGGCCGACATGGTGCTGGGCGAGAGCCGCCTGCGAAAAAGCGAATCCGACTCGCAGCGCATCTTTGAACAGTTTCTCCAGCGAACTCAATTAGGGCGTTTCCAGAGGCGTCCTTCTTCCACTCAATTTTTCGTCGCGCTGAACACCTTGCGAGTCGGCCTCGACAACTTGGATCTCGAGGCGCTTCAACGACGCTTACGCACGGGCCTTGATCAACTGCCGCTCCCCGCGCCGATCGATCTTCCTCCCTGTGACTCCCCCAGAGCGTTATTGGGAGCGTTGCAAACCGTAGATAACGACGAGCTAGCCGGTGTGGCGCGTTTGGCCGTGCGACTACTCGCCGCCTTGCAGATGCCACGCTCACTGGAAGACCAAGACGAACAGCCGACGGGCGGCATCTCGGACATTACGAATCGCGGAGTCTTCGATCGCCTGTTGCTGAGCGAACTGGCCCAGGACGATCTGACTCTGACGGTGCGAGTGGCGATGAACGAGGCTCTGTATCTACGACGAGAACCATTGGCCACTCCGCCCGCGAAGCGCCGCTGCGTCCTGCTTGATGCCGGCCTGCGGATGTGGGGGACGCCGCGGCTGTTCGCGACCTCCATCGGACTGGCTTTGTTCGCTTCCCAGGACCAGCGGCTGGAAGTGAATTTGTATCGAGCTGAGGGCCAGGGGATCGAGTCCGTTGATTTCAGTACGCCCGACGGAATTCTCCGGCACTTGGAACAATTGCGGACGGAGACCCATCTGGGCGAATCGCTCGCCGCGTTTCGGCGACTCGGCGAGTCAAGCGAGCAGCCCGCGGAACTTGTCGTGGTGACTCACGCGGATGCCTGGAACGACAGCGATTTTCGCGAGGCGTGGCGCGCGAGCGGCATCCATTCAGCAACCTTAGCCACCGTCACTCGCGAGGGAGAAATACGACTTTTCGAGAAGACTCGACGCGGCGAACGCGTGCTTAAGAAAGCTCGCTTCGATGTCGACGAGCTGTTGCAATCTCCCCAGTCGAACGTTCCCCGGAAATCGCTGCGTGACCCGACTCGCGAACCCTTGCCTGCCATCTTTGATCAGACGCCGTTTCCCTTGCGATTTTCGACGACGATCGCGGTGGAAAACTCGTGGACGATCTCGGGTATTGGCACCTTCACTTACCGAAAAGATGGACAGCTTTTGTTGTGGGACAGCAACAACCGCGGCGCTCAGCATCTAACCGATGGCCTACCCTCGGGACGCCTATTGGCCACGCGCTGGACTGCCATCGGCGACATCTGCCACTTCGTGGTCGGTCAGCTTGGCCCCCATTCGCTCCATGCCGTCCAAGTCAATGTCTCCACTCGTGCCAGTCAGGCAGTGCATTTGCTGCCGCAAACCACCAGCCCCAGGGCGCTCGAGTATCACGATGGGGTCCTGTTCTTATACGGCGACGCCTCCATCGAGGCCTTGAGCATTGAATCGGGCGCCTCGCTGGACTTTCTGCGGCTGGAGGGAGCGACATTGCGGACCGGACGGCATTGGCGAATCGGCCCAGATCCTTGTCGGTGGCTGAGAGTCGCCTTCGATGGCCATCGATTGCGTAGTCACGAAGTGATGGGAACAGATCAACCTCTGCCGCTGATCTTGCTTGTCGATACTCCAGAAGCTGGTCCGATCGGCGTCACGCAAGAGGGCGAGATTTGGCGAGTGGAGCGAAACTTAAGAATCCCGAAGGCCGAGTTATCGCAATTGGCTCCCTTGCGGTTGGTGGCGATTTCCCGAGACTTTCGCAGGGTGCTTGTCCAGCGGGATCGACCGGACCATGAATCAAAGATCACAGGTCGGCTGATTGAGCTCGATTCGGGCAAGGTCGAGATCATTTCGTATTGGAGTCGTAACGAGCAAGTCGTCGAACGCAAGTTGGTCCAGGGCCGACAGGTTCGCGGCGTCCGCTGTCATTTCCAGGCGATCGGCATCGATGAACGGAAGCGTTTGGCGATCATCGCCGCCGACGGTGCGATCCCGCTGGAAACAGATAAGAGAAGTCTTCGCTTGAGTCGCAATTCCGTTTCCCGAAACTCGCTCAGTCTCGTGCAGAGTTTCGCACCGCTGCCCGCCCACTCCCCTCTGGCGACGCGACTGACTCGAGCCGCTTGGACCGACGGGAGCGTCGCATGGCTCGACAATCGAGGCCTGTTGCATTTGCGCAGTTCGGACTCGCTGCTGCCCGAGATGTCCATCGTGCTGTGTCCCGATTCGACGTCGGGCTGGCGATCCGACGGCGAAGTGTGGGGCTCTGCTTACTTCCACGAGCCTGAGTGTACAAACCGCGAATCAACCTTTGATTCCTCACTACTTTCAGCATTCGTGGAGCGACTGCAATGAAGTGGACCGTGACGTTGCGGGCCAGCGCTACCGCGATCCGACCGCCACGCGCCTGGTGGCTCCCGACGCTCGATTCCGAGCGAGTGGCCGCCGAGTTGACGGAGCTGCCACTCAAACAGACGGCCTTGCGGCTCCTGTTCGCAGCTGATGGCGTATTGGTGATTCCATCCGCGTCCGATGTCGCCGAAATTTCGGTACAGAGTATCGGCGGCGTTGCCCTGGGTTGCGCGGCCAACCGAGTCTACCTGCCGGTCGACGCTCAACTGGTTCCTCAACTGTCGGACGAACAGCTCGAGGCCTTACTACCCGATGAAGAGAGTCTCTACCTCTGGAGACCAGGGCATGGAGTGGTTCGCTTCGCGCGCAGTGAATTGAAGTGTCTCGAGGACCTCGTGAACTTGCCCCAGCCTCTGTTGTTCGGGACGGAACCACTGCGCTGGGACTCGGCGAAAATCGGCGCCGTTCTTCCTGGCCAACTGATCGAAATTTCACTGCTTCAGCAGTTTGATCTGACGCTGATTTTTGGGGGAGCAGAGAGCGAGATCGGCGCCGCCTCAAATCGTTGGGACTTAATGCCGCCCAGCCCATACGAAACAACTCCGGCGCAGTTGGCTCGCACTTGGTGGAAGCCGCTCCTGCCGGTCATTGTCGTCGCTGGCATCTTCGCCTCGGTCCTTTTCGTGTTGTTGGCGTGGTGTCCGCTTGCTTGGCGTCTCGCGATTGTCGCCATCGTGTTCCTGGCGATTCTGCTGTTTGAACGGTCGTTCTATTTTGATCGGACTCGAGCTTTATGGGAGCGAGTGATTCAGGCTGTGCGAAACTGGCTTGATCGTCGCCCTGCGCCTTCTCCACAATCTCCCGCGCGAGCCGCGTCGAGTATCGCGCGCGGACATGGCGTTGGCTATTGGGGCGGAATGAGCGCGAAGTTCCGCGGTTGGCTCGACCAGCGGCGGCAGGAATTGTCGAATCAACTGGATGCGCTGCGCCATCGCGAAGTCGAGCGACTCTTGAATCTCTTGGAGCAGCGGCCCGATGAGGGTTTGAAGTACGCCTTGCCGCTGACTGGCCAACATCAACCTCGCGGGCTCGCCCCACCCGGCGCTCGGCTCGCTCCTCGCGCCCCTGACTTCTCCTTGCAAGGGCTGGGAGGGACCGGCGGACCCGCGGACGTCTGGCAACTCACGGCTCAATACCGTTCACGCTTGCGCCAGAAGTACCTTGATCTGGCCAATCGCGAGATTCAACTGGGGCGACGACGGCGCGCGGCCTACATTCTGGCCGAACTACTCGGAGATCTGCGAGCTGCGGCCACTACGCTGGCTGACGGCGGCCACTATCGCGAGGCCGCGACCCTTTATTCGCAACGACTGGGTGATATGTCGAGCGCCGCGTCGTGTTTGGTTCGCGGCGGTCTATTGGTCGACGCCATCGCAATCTACGAAAAACTCGCGCGATTTGAGACCATTGCGGAACTCTACGAAAAATTGGACCGGCCCGACGATGCGGCGCGGGCTTACCGAATGGTCGTCTCCTCTCGGTTGAGTGCGGGAGACTTCAAGGGGGCTGCCCACTTGTTGGAGACAAAGCTGCAAGCACCCGACGAAGCCCTCAACACCTTGCGGCTCGGTTGGCCCGATTCGGTGCAAGCCGAGAGTTGCCTCCGCGAGACCTATCGTCTGTGGGGACAGTTGGGCCGCCACGCTCAGGCCCAACTGTATCACGACTCGTTGTTCGCGGAACATGCCCATTCGCTGCAAGGCTTGGTGTTGGCGCGTGTGCTCGCTGAAGTCGCGCACAAGTATCCCGATCACGCGACTCGTAGCGCCGCGGCCGATCGAGTGCGTCGAATCGCCGCCAAACGACTCGGAGCGGCCAACGCGGTGGAACGTCAAGGCCTGTTGGAGACGGTCGCCAGTCTCGACCCCAGCGATCGCTTGTTGGGTCGGGACTGTCAGCGCTTTCGGCGGCGCGCGGCGACGAGTCCCTCGTTGGCTGCTCCTCAACACACATCCCCGTCAACCCCAGTATGGATAGCGCGCACCATCTCGCTGCCCGAAGCCGACTGGCGAACCATTATTGCTTGGGGAGGCGTCATTTATGTCGCCGGCTGGCGCGATCAAGAATTGATGCTTGTCCGCACTTTACCCGATCGAACTTTCGTTCAACTTTCCCGCCCGCAGTCCTGGAAGCTGACGCACGTCGAAGGTCGCGAGGTTTTGCTGGTCGGCGGCGATGTGCAACGCAGTCCCCTGCTCGTCCATTGCCTCGGCAGCCGCCCCTTGCAGATCCACGGTGAATTCCCCGAAGCCGATCGACTGCAACGTCGCAACATCAGCGGCGTGAGCGGCGCCCACGTAAACCTGGTGTACTGCCACTTGGACGAGCATGGCCTTTTACATTACGTCCGTGATCTGCCCCTGGGGATTGTCGTCGAACGCTACTTGCCCGATCAATTGCACTCCTTCTGGTCGACCGACCGCCCCACTCTGATCCTCGACGAAGGTGAACTCACCGTGACGGCGCCGCCCAGTGAACCTCAATGGTTGATCGCCAATAACTTCCTGTTTCACGGCAGCGGCCGTCGATTGTTGGCGTGGAACATGGAGTTCAACCAATCCAGTCCCCGCGAGTTCCTGTTTCAAAAGAATATTACTGGCCTTCAGGCGTCACGCCTCGGTTCAACGAAGATGTTGGCGGTGTCACTGGAATCGGGCGGGGAGTTGTTCGAGATTTCACAAGAATTCCAGCGAATCTCCCGGTTTGGCGCCTCGCTTCATTCGCCTCGAACCTGCTTCTCCGACAACGGCCGATTGTTCGCCGCCGACGAGCAGTTCCTCGAGTGCTTCGATATCAAGGACTCTGGGAGGCTGACGTTTGTGGGCAGCACGCCTCGCCAGCGCGAACCGCCGGCGGCCATGTGTTGTCTCCCCAACAATTCCCAAGTCGCGACACTCGACGGCGATGGCAAGATCACGATTTACGAATCGCGGTGAGGCCGCCCGACGCGAAATTTGCAGCAAACGTCGAAGTTTGCTCGTAGCGAATGATGGAATTGGCTCGGTAGAATACGATGATGTTCACGCTTTTGATACTGCTGTCCGTCGTGCCAGGCGAGACGCTCACGCCGGGCGATCACTATCGATATTTTGACCAGGGCGAATATCGTCGCCGTTATTTGGTCCATGTGCCGGAGCGAATTGACGCAAAGTGTCCCGCACCGGTCGTCTTGGTGCTCCATGGCGCTGCAATGAACGCCGCTCGGACCGTCGCTTTCACTCAGATGAACACGAAGGCTGACGAAGCTGGCTTTATCGCCGTCTATCCTGAAGGAACGGGGCTCAATCCCCTGCTGACATGGAATGCCGGAGGACTCTCGCCCAGTATGGCGGCGGGCAAGCCCGATGACGTTGAGTACATCGAACGAGTGCTCGACGATCTGGAAACCGCCGTGTCCATCGATCGTCAACGAGTGTATGCGACGGGGATGTCGAATGGCGGAATGATGTGCTACCTGCTGGCTCATCGACTGGCTCATCGCATCGCCGCGATCGCGCCGGTGGCGGGAACCATGACCTTTGACGACCCACGCCCGTCTCGCCCGGTACCCGTTCTGCACATCCACGGCGATGCCGACACCATCGTCCCTTTCGCTGGTCCGCAAGGGAATGGTCCGGCGCCCATTCGATTCAAGTCGGTGCCCGCGACCATCGAGGCATGGGTCGCCGCGAATCAATGCCCGCCGGAGCCTCGCACCATGGCCGAGCCACCAGCCGCCGAGCGTGCCAACTCACCGCCTGAAGATCCCGCTGATCCCTTGGCGCAACCGACGTTGTCCGCGGAGCTTCGTAACGACTCAACCCGAGTGATTCGCAAGACCTATGGCCCCGGTCCGGGAAACTCAGAGGTAGTCTTGGTCGTGGTTGAGGGTGGCGGCCATACTTGGCCAGGAGTTCCGAGCGCTCAATGGTTGCTCGGAAAAACCACTCGCCGAATTCACGCCAACGATGTCATCTGGGCTTTCTTTAGTAAGCACCGGCTGCCTTAGCGCGATTGAATCTGCCGCACGACGTCAGGAAGCGCCGCCACTGACGGGATGACGAAGTGAGCGCCCCGTGCGCGGAACTCACTCTCCGCCGTTTCCCAGCGTTCCGAGCGTTCCGACGGGGAGAGTGAAGCGAGTTGCTCGGGGGAGAGGCCGAAGGCGTTGCCGCTTTCGACGACCGCCACGGTCCAGCAACCGGCATGAAGCCCCGCATCGATTCCCACCAGTGTATCGTCCACGACGATGACGGAATTCATGGGGTAAACCGCCAACAGCTCGGCCGCGCGGAAGTTCATCCATGGGGCGGGACGACCCGCGCGCACGTCATCCGAACAGACGGTCGCGTCGGGCCGATAACCGTTTCGTTCGGCCAGCGGCATGACCACCTCCATCAGCTCGCGGGTGTAGCCCGTCGTCGATCCGATGGCGATCCCCTGACGACGACATTCGTCGAGCGCATCGATCGCGCCTGGGATCACATCGACATGATTTGCGAGAGTCGCCTTTTGCAACGGCAGGAAATCTCGGTACATCGCTTCGATTGCCGCATCGTCTGGGCTTTGACCATGGAGAGCCCGCCAGCACTCGTTCACTCGAGGCAGCGCCGTGATGGCAGCGATATGATCGCGTTTCGCCAGCCCCATGGGACCTCGCGCTTCCGCGATGCGGATTTCCACGCCACGTCGACGAAATACCTCGACGAAGACGGCGGCCGGCGCGCGACTGCCGAAGTCGATCGTGGTTCCAGCCCAATCAAGAATTACCGCACGAACTTTCATTCCAAGATCTCCTGACTTGGCCCCACCCATCGTTCCCAATCTTGTTCCGCGAGCCCGAAGGACATGGTCATACCGGAACCGCCGGTCCCGGTGCGAATATGCACCCCAGCTTGCGGCTCGGCACGAAGAATCGAATGCGTCGGATGCTTGGCGTAGACGCCATGCCACCGTTCGGCGATTTGCCAATGAGGCAACCGAATAATCGACTGCAGTTCTCGTAGCATCAGGTCGTCGATCACGGATTTGTCGAAGGGCTCAATCCGCTCACCATACTCGTGCGAGTCGCCAAGGATCACTTCGCCCAGCTCGTTCTGCGATGCCATGACATGGATGCCGAAATGGTCGAGTTCGGGGGTTTCGTGAGCGACGCGTCGTTTCAGTTCTTCCAACCCAGCACAGATCGCGAAATTATGGTAGTGGCGCAACGTCAGGCCGCTGGCCAAGTGTGGGCCGATTCTCCAACCTTCCGGCTGCGACGCGGTGCGCAACATCTGTAGTTTGCAGGGAATGAGAGGAGAGTTGGCGAGCAATTCTGGGAAGAGCGTCTCAAAATCGGCGCCCGAGCAGATCACCACTCGCGGGGCTCGCCATCGCCTGCCATCCGCGGCTCGCAGCGTGCCGTCCTCGACTTCCACAATCGTGGTGCGAAAATGAAAGCCCACTCGCCATTGCTCCGCCAGCCAGCGTGCTATTTGGGCTGCTGCGCGACGAGGATTCACTCCCAGCTCGTTGGGACTCAACCAACCGCCCCGAAGTCCCTCGGGATTCGCGGCGGGTGCTAGCTTGAGGACTTCATCCGGGGGCACGATTCGACCGGCATATCCGAGTTGAGGGGCGAGTTGGGCGAATTCTTCGAGCACTCGCCATTCGTCAGCGCGATGGGCCAGATGCAGCGACCCGCACGGATTCAGCCAAAAACCGGCCTGAGGAGCCAATTGCCGCCAGAGCCGGGCGCTGAGGAGCGCCGTGGCATAGGCGTCGCCCGCGGGCTGACCGATCGGCCAGATCATGCCGAAATTCCGCACCGTCGCGCCGGTCGCTTGCGCGCCGCGCTCAAACAATAGGACTCGCAGTCCTCGCTTCGCCGCGGCCCAAGCGTGTGCCAACCCCACGATCCCCCCGCCCACGATCGCGACGTCACCTTCCATTGTTCGTTACCTTCACTCAAACTTCACAAGGATTTCAGCCACTCGGCTCGGCCGCATCACATCGGAGACAAGCTCGCGGAATATACTACCGGCGCGTGAGAATCCCAAGAGGAGCAGTTCTCAGGGGAACCGCTATCGGCGGAGCCATTCCGGCGCGTTGTCCCCGATCCACTTCCGCTTTGCGATGCAGCCTCCCGTGAACAAACAGATGCCTCTGGAATTTGACGAATCCACGGGTGAGGTGGTCTCGTGGCGGCAACAGTTGAGCTGGGCGGCCTGGGCGGTGACAGCCGCTTTTGGAACCTACTTCTGCATGTATGCGTTCCGTCGCCCCTTCACGGCCGCGCGCTACGAGCATGTCATGGCGTTTGGCCTCTCCATGAAGACGGTGCTGGTGTCCGCTCAGGTCGCTGGCTACATGCTGTCGAAGTTTGTGGGGATTCGAGTCGTTTCGGAGTTACCTGCGTCGCGGCGAGCAGCCGCCATTGTCTTCCTGATCGCGGGCGCCGAATTCTCGTTGCTCCTCTTCGGTTTTACTCCTCCACCCTGGAACGCTCTTTGGCTGTTCTGCAATGGCCTTCCCTTGGGAATGGTCTTTGGACTGGTCTTGGGCTTTCTCGAAGGGAGGCGCCTGAGCGAAGCGCTCACTGCGGGGCTTTGCGCCAGTTTCATTCTGGCGGACGGCGTGACCAAATCGGTGGGGGCTTGGCTACTCGGACTCGGCATTTCGGAACAATGGATGCCCGCGGCCGCTGGCGCGCTCTTTTTTCCGTTGCTCTTGGTCTTCGTCGCCATGCTCGCCCGCATTCCTCCTCCCAATCACCAAGATGTCGCCGAACGATCCGTTCGCGTTCCCATGACTCGCGAACAGCGCTGGTCGTTTTTTCTGCGCTACGCTCCGGGCTTGTCGGCGCTGGTTACTTCCTACGTTGTCATCACGATTTTGCGCAGTGTTCGCGGCGACTTTGCGCCTGAGATTTGGCTGGGCCTCGGCTATGTAGCCCAACCCAGCACCTTCACTTGGTCCGAGATGATCGTCGCCTTCGGCGTGCTCATCGTGAATGGTTCACTGATCTTCGCTCGAGATAGCCGCACCGCGTTTTCCCTGTCGTTGGCCGTCTGCGCGGCCGGCGTCGTTCTCATGGCGATGGCCCTCGGCGGACTCCACTTCCGGCTGCTGTCCCCCATGACGTTCATGGTGGCCATTGGATTGGGACTCTACCTCCCATACGTTGCCATGCATACATCCGTGTTCGAGCGATTGCTGGCGATGACTCGCGAGCAGGCGAACATCGGCTTTCTCATGTATCTCGCCGATTCGACCGGTTATCTCGGGTACGCATCGGTGATGATCGCGAGGAACCTCTGGCGCGGGGATGGCCATTTCCTCGAGTTTTTCGTGCAGGTATGCTGGACCGCGATCGCCGTGTCCGGGATCGCATTCCTCCTGGCTTGGCGTTACTTTCTAGCGAAGTGCCCCACGGGGACCAGAAAGGCAACTCAGGGCGGCATCTCAGGGAGCAACTGAATGAGCGTCTCACGAGCCGCTGTGTTCGCAGGTATCGGCGGTCAGTTGGAAATGCGGCAGATCCCAACGCCCACGCCCGTCGAAAATGAAGTGCTCGTGCGTGTCCTCGGCTGTACCTTGTGCGGCAGCGACCTGCATAGCTTTGAAGCTCGTCGGTCAGTGCCCGTGCCCACGATTCTCGGTCATGAAATTGTCGGCGAAGTCGTGGCGATCGGGCCGCGAACGCAAGCGAGTGGGCGGCTGTCCGAGTCGCCGACGGTCGGCGACTCGCTAACAGTGGGTGATCGAATCACGTGGGCGATTGTCGCCGCCTGCGGCAAGTGCTTCTATTGCCAACGCGATCTTCCCCAGAAGTGCCTTCAATCCGTCAAGTATGGACACGAAGCGTTGCGTCCCGGCGGTGAACTCCGCGGTGGACTCGCCGATCACTGTTTGCTGGCGCCAGGTACTTTTTCCACAAAGCTGCCGCACAACCTGCCGCTCGAGGTAGCGTGTCCCGCGAGTTGCGCCACCGCTACCGTAGCGGCCGCGCTGGAACGAGCGGGCGACCTGACAGGTCAGACAGTCTGCATACTCGGCGCCGGACTTCTGGGCCTGACCGCTTGCGCCATGGCGAATTCGCTCCAAGCCGGCGCCGTCCTCTGCGTCGATCGGGATCACTCCCGACGAGAACTGGCTCTGCGGTTTGGCGCCACCGCGGCCGTTTCTCCCGAGCAACTCGCCGAACAATCGAAAGCCTTGACTCAAGGCCATGGAATAGACTTGCTGCTGGAACTGACCGGCGCCCCCGCGGCGATGATGAATGCGTGGCCTTGCCTGCGCATCGGTGGGAAAATCGGCTGGATCGGCGCGGTCTTTCCCGGCGAATCGCTTTCGATCTCGATGGAACAAGTGATCCGTAGACATCTCACCATTTTCGGCATTCACAATTACGCACCACGACATCTGGCGCGAGCAGTCGAGTTTCTTGGCGGCAACCACGAACGATTTCCGTTCCAGTCGCTCGTCGCCCGTTGGTTACCACTGGAAGAAGCCGCCGCCGCCTTCGAACTGGCTCGCGATCCAGCGGCCGTTCGCATCGGCGTCATGCCCTAAGACTTGGTTGGACCACGAATTGTACGAATTACACGAATTGGATAACGGAGTGGTCAGGAGTTGAGTTCGCAGTAGGTGACGATCCATGACGGCCTCAGATGAAGCAAGATCCGAACGCGATCCATGACACAAATCGCATTCCCTCCTCCACACTCCCTCCCTCAATCTCCTTCTTCCTTCTCTGTTCTGGATTCGTGAAATTCGTGCGATTCGTGGTCCTCCTTTGCCTTCGATTCTCACTCATCACGCAGGCGTCCAACGCTCAACCGTGCGCTCCACAAACTCATGCAGTCGGGAGTGCCTGCGTACCATGCCGCCAGGAGTCGACCGTCGGGAAGCATTCGTAGTGCCGGATGACCAAAACTCCACTTGCCCATGTCTTCCCAATACTGCTTGAAGTCGATTCCTTCACGCCCTTGAGTCAAAGCGGCTCGTTCATCATGCGTGTAAATCACCAGCCTGCGATCGTCGGGCCATGTGGATCCTTGATCGAGCGACTCCCACAACGTGATCGTGCCTGGTTGTCCGCGATCGACAACGAGTGCAACGAGCCGATCGTCTGTCAACCAACAAGGCGCCGCAATTTGACCTGGGATCGTCGTCTCATGGATCGGGCCCAACGCCAAACCATCTCGTTCGACTCGACCATGCAGCAGGTGCACGTTGAGATCACGCTGCTCGGCCAGCGAATGAGTCCAGAATAACACGGTGAAATCCCCCGGAGTTCGTCCCTCGCATAAGCGCTGGTCCCAATAGTAAACCGAGTGGTCGGGATGTTGAGCGATTCGCCACGGCGTTAAGAATGAGTCGCCTCCATCGCGCGAGACCATCGCCCAGGCCGCGTGTCGACCAGGTCGAGGGTCGTCGAATTCCTTGAAGCTCTCGAACGCGAACACCACCTCGCCCGCCGGTCCTCGAATCACTGGACCAGTCAGCGCGCAACCGGTAAGCCCCTCGGTCGGAATCACTCGCCATTCACTCCAACTCGCCCCGTCATCCGCCGAGACGGCCATCAATTGACGCGAACGCAAAATGCCTTCCGTGACCGGATCGAACAAAGGTCGCGCGGGGTCCGAGCGATCGAACCAAGTGGAGAAAAGGAGCAGCTTTCCTGGCTCAACCTCCACCAACTCGGCCGCCCCTAACGATCCGGCGATACCATCCAGCCGAGTGGCAAAGCAAGTGGGCAACGTCTCCCAAATTCGCCCACCGTCCGTCGAGCGACTCAAGCCAATGGTACTCGTGGGCGAGTGCTTTCCAGGCCCATTCTGATATCCACACAGAATTGCGCCCGAGGCAAGCGGGCAGAGCGACGTAAAGTACGCTATTCGCCGCTCGGCCGATTGCCGAGTGGCATCGAAGATCACACTTGTCGACTCGATCTGCATTTGGGCCACGGCTCCTACGGATGTTGTTGAGTGGGTTGGTTCGGCCCGGATCGACGGACAAGAAGTCCGTCGTACGTTAGCGCACCAAGCGTCGAAATGCATCTTGTTGGGGCTCGCACTCCAACATTTGTTCCACCCTTCCATCGGCCAATGCGTCGCGGATCAGCGTAAACGATTCACGAGCCGCCTGTATCGTCTGGGACAATTCCGCGTCTCCCTGAGCCGCGTTGAGATAGAACGAGGCGTAGCCGTGGCAGCCTCGCTTCGCCATTTCCTGGATGTACAGCGTGGTCGCTCGCGAACGCAACGCGGCATCGTCGATGGCAAACGCTAAATGCGGATGAAGGTCGATCCCCTCGCAACGAACGGCTAATCCCACTTCGCTGGCGACCGTGTTCAATTGACGCTTGAGTTCGCCGCCAAATCGCCACAACGAGGGCGAGACCTCGCGACGTCGTACCTCACGTAACGTCGTCAGGGCGGCGCGAAGCCCCAGTGTATCGCTCCAATAGGTGCTCGAAATGAACATGCGAGCCGCCGGTTCCATGAACTCGCGTCTGCCCACGACCGCCCCCATCGCATAGCCGTTCGAAATCGACTTCGCAAAAACGGCCATGTCGGGCGTCACCCCAAGATAGGCTTGAGCCCCTCCCACTCCATACCGCAATCCCGTGGAGACCTCGTCGAAGATGAACGCCGCTCCGTGCGCTCGTGCTAGTCGTCCCACCGCTTCGAGATATCCCGCCGGCGGCAATTCCGAACGCAATGGTTCCATGATGACCGCCGCCACTTCGCCTCGATTTGCGTCCAGCAATTCCCCCAGCGCGGTCAAGTCGCCATAGGGAAACGGCAACGCCGTACCCGCCAACGCTCTCGGCACGCCTATCGGCTCGATGCCCGGAAACAAGTGCGAGTTGAGACTGGCTTCTTCTCCCAAATTGGCCGCCAAATACCAATCATGCCAGCCGTGATATCCACAGAACAACACCTTATCGCGACCCGTCGCGCCTCGCGCAATCCGCACGGCGATCGCACACGCTTCGCCGCCACACTTGGCGTACCGCACCATCTCGGCGCATGGCACCGAACGACACAATTCCTCGGCTAATTCCACCTCTAGTTCATGATTGACTGAGTACAGCGTGCCGAGCGCCATTTGCTCGCGCACCGCCTCGTCCACCACCGGGTCCGCGTACCCCAAAATGATCGCACCAATCCCACTGATCCAATCAATGTACTCAAAACCATCGACATCGACGAACCTCGCCCCCTTCGCCCGCGCCGCATAAACCGGCGACACTCCGTAGGCCACTCGATTGGGCCGCCGACTGACCAGTTGCGTCGCGCCTGGAATCAGTTCGATCGCGCGAGCGTAGAGCGCCATGGAACGGGGGACGCGAGTTGGGGGGGGGTCATTGGTCATTGGTCATTGGTCATTGGTCATTGGTCATTGGTCATTGGTCATTGGTCATTGGTCATTGGTCATTGGTCATTGGTCATTGGTCATTCGTTGTTCGTTGTTCGTCATTGGTCATTCGTTGTTGGGTCATCAACTTGTTTGTAGGCCCATGGATTGGTGTTGGGCTTTGTATGATGCGCTGTAGCGTTCGAACGCTCGGTCGTCGCGGCGGCAACTGATTCCCTCAAACACCATGGCGAAACTGCGACGATGCCTTGTTGGCGAGCGATTCGGGTCCGCTCGATGAATTGTGTTTCCGTGGTGCACTAGCAGATCGCCCGGGTTGGCGGCAATTGCTACTTCATTGGCGTAGTCGTCCGCGCCGTAATCCGGAATTCCTTGGGAAAATCCCAGAGTTGTCGTGCGTTGATGCGCTCGCAGCCCCAAACGATGCGAACCGCGAACATAGCGTAAACAACCGTTCTCTTCGTCGACTTGATCTAACGCCAACCACATGGTCAACACCTGTGGAGGCGATAGACAAAAGTAAAAGTTGTCTTGGTGGGGAGGCGTCGGGTGATCGGTTCCCGGCGGCTTATTGAACCATTCCGCGCCGCGAGTTGGCTTCGTCGATTCGCCTAGCAAAGCTACCGCCAACTCACGCCATTGTGCGTTCGCTCGATATTCCGCGAAGAAGCCGTCCTGTTCAATGCGGTTCAATTGCTTCAACGTCTCGGGTCGAGCCTTATCGTCGTAAAATGCGTCACCGTCCGGCAAGCCGGGAACGATGTCACGGATATAACGGTCCAAGTTGGCGATCAGCGTCTGTAGCTCGCGGCCTGCCAAGAACCCGCGAACGACGACAAACCCTTCTTGGTCGTACGCCGTCTTCAGTGCTGCTCGATCCACCTCATGTCTCCTTTCAGCACGTCGTCGCTGGTCATTCACCCACTACTGGTGAACAACAAGAGGCCGCTCCTTCGTAGGACGGATCTAGAGATCCGTCCTACTCGAGAAGTTTCCAGACTTCTTCACCGGCTATTTGGGCATCGGGAGCACGATCAGCGCTTCCTCGGCGAAGGCTGCCTCACCTTCCTTGCCATTCATACGATACCGAATCCTCAATTGCTTGACCGTACCCGGAGCCGGATCACCGCCGAAGACCGTGTTGAAACTTGGCGAAGGCAAACCGACCAAAGGCAGGTCGCCTGCGTGCTTACGCACAATCGCCGTCACATCTCGCTGATTGGAACCGGCGCCGTACTCGGCTTTCACAATCTCCAACTTGACTTTCTCCAAGCCCGCGCGAGCCAGTTGTTCCGCGACACTCGGATCTTTAGCACCCAGTTTCTGAGCGATCACCAGAATCGCCGCCGTGGCGTCATCCTTCAGTTCAGGCGACTGCTTGGCTTGAATCGCCAACCGCAGCGTCTCCGCATGCGGATATCGCTTCAAGATGTCGATGACGAGTTTCTTTTCGGCGGGTTGACGTGCGACGGCGAGAGCCTTCTCGCACATTTCGGCTCGTTCTTTCTCCGGCAAGACAAACTGACGCGCGATGCGGATGTAGCCGCGCAACGCACGCGTCTGGTATTTGTCGCCAGGCGCCGTCTTAACCAGATCCAGCAGCACGGGCGCGGCGTCGGCGGTCATCCACTCGCCCAGCAGACGGCTGCTGGCATCCGCCAACTCGGGATCGCGATTGCGAGCCGCCGATGCTACCGTCGCCAACGCCTGCGTTCCACCCACCGCCGCCAGGGTATCGAGCAGCGAGGTCTTGAGTTCCAACGCCTTGGCTTTATCGTAGGCCGCGGCCAACTCCGTCGCACACGCTTCCCGGTCGGGCATCCGCACCGCAGCCGCCTTAAGCGCCTGTCGCGCTACGGTTGCGTCTTCGGCCGACTTGGGAGATGTCGCTTGAGTCACCAACAGGCGGAGGCCCTTGGCGTCCACCGTTTCGCCCAACGCCACGAGCGCCGCGGCGCGGACCGTCTTGTCGCTGTGATCAAGCGCCTTCACCAAAGCATCAGTGGCGGCAATACGGCGTCGCCCAACCAACTCGATCAACAACGGCAGCATCTTTCCTTCCGCCTTGGCCAGTTCCGCCGCAATGCGAGCATCGATCGCGGAACCAGATAACTCCGCCAACGCCGACTTCGCAGCCGCCGCTACCTCTTCGTCTCCGTCGATCGACGCCGACAACAGAGTCGGTAAACTCGTCGCATCCCCGACTCGAGCCAGCCCAGCGAGAGCCGCCAGCCGCACCGGCTTTGGCCCCTCGCCAGCCGCCCGCACCACCGCGTCGAGTACGACAGTTTCGCGTCGATCAACCATCGCATGCACAATCAAAGCAGCTCGCTCCGGCGTCGCTCGTCCGAGTTCCGCCGCCAGCGACTTGTCGACCTCCGCTCCCTTCATCTCTCGAGCCGTGCTTAGTGCGATGAAGAACAATCCCCGATCCTGAGATCGTAGGTTCTCAAGCAACAGGGAGATTCCGTCCGCGCCTCGCGCCAAAATCGCACCGCGGGTCGCTTCTTGGATACGGGGCCGAGAAACATCGGCTTGGCGCACCGCGTCGTAGATCGCCACCGCCTCGGTTGACTTTCCAGCCGCCCATTGCTGCTCGGCGCAAAGCACCAAGCCCTCGGCGATCGCTGTCCGGTTCGTGGCCGTCGGATTCGCCAACGCCGACAGTAACGCCTTGCTTGCCCTTTCATTTCCCACTCGACCCAAAGCGACAGCCGCGGCCGCCGCGATCTCGAGATCTTTGTGAGCTAGGCGACTCGACAGCGTCTCGATCGCCGCCGCATCGCGTCGCACGCCAATCGAATTAAGCGTTCCGACCAGCAAGAGTCCATCCAACGATTCGGCCGCCTTCCGTAACGCGGCGCCGGCTTCATCCCCAGAAATCGATTCGAGCGCGATGCGCGCCCAAGAGGCCAATTGCGGATCAGCCAGTAGTTTGGCCAACTCGTCGACCGAGGCCTTGGTGCCATGAATGGCGAGTAGCTTGCAAGTCAACGCTTTATCGGACGCAGGTTTGTCCGAGCGTAAAACGGCCAGCAGTTCTTGCTCTTTGCCGCTCGCGGCGTCTTGCCCTTGAGCAAACGACTGAGTGGTCGTCCAGGTCGTTACGCAGGTGAGAAGCAGAAAGATGGCGGCCCGCCAAGAGGCGCTGCCTCGGTAATTCGTATGAACTCGACGCATAGATTGAATCCGTTGATATTTTGGAGGTAAGACGAAACGGAGAAATCACCCGCACGCGACGACATCCAGGATGACGCGTCGCGGCGTACGAACCAAGATGCTTCAGCGGCTAGACTCGCCACGGTTCCCGCAGCGCCTCGGAGCGCAGCCGATTCGCTTGTTCATCGCCGATAAATTCGTGCTTCCGCACGTCGTACTTCACCGTCCGGCCCAAATGCAGCGCGATGTTCGCGGCGTGGCAGGCAATGTGCGCATTGCATGCGGCATCGGCGTTGCCCTTGGGTTGACTTCGAGTTTTCACGCAATCGAGGAAGTCGCGCACGTGGAACGTCGCGGGGTAACCGCCAATTTCCGCGACCGTGCGACCCGCCAACAATTCAGGCGAACTGAGAACGATCTTCCCGCTGTCGCCTGCCTCGACCCACCCCGTTTCGCCTTCGAAACGCACGGGGCACGAGCCCAGGGGAATCCAACCTTTCTCGCGGAAGATCAACTGAGTCCCGTTCTCGTAGCGGGCTACCAATTCACCATCTTTCGGCGCATCGTACTCGACAGGCGGCGGACAATCCCCAACCGCCCACTGGCACAGGTCGACGCAATGCGATCCCCATTCCAGCACTCCGCCGCCCACCAGTCCGCCGCCCTTTTCGAAATTGAAACCATCCAACAACTTCGGATTGAAAGGTCGCCACGCGGCTGGTCCCAAGTACATATCCCAATCCACCAACTCCTTCTTCGGCGGCTCTTCCGTCGGCAACCAGCCGCTCATCATGGCCTGCATGCCCGCGGGGTGAGCGTAGACTTTGGTGAGTTTGCCCAGTCGTCCGGTGCGAGCCAATTCGCAGGCGAACGCAAAGTGCGGGAGGTTGCGCCGCTGAGTTCCTGCTTGAAAGACGCGGCCGGTGCGTCGCATCGTTTCCGCGAGGATCAAGCTCTGGGCGATATTCTTCGTGACCGGCTTCTCGCAGTACATGTCCTTGCCGGCGCGAGCGGCATGCATCGCGGCGGTCGCATGCCAATTGGGGCCTGTGGCGATCAGCACGGCGTCAATGTCCTGCCGATCCAAGAGTTCGCGGAAATCGCGGTACATGCCGCATTGGCTGTTCCCGTATCGCCCGTCAACCATTTTCTTCACGGCTTGACGGCGAGCTTCCTTGACATCGCACACCGCGACGAACTGCACATCTTTCTGCTCGAGAAAGCAACCCAGGTCATACGTCCCGCGATTGCCGATACCGATGCCGCCCACTATCACTCGCTCGCTGGGCGCGACTGATCCGTCCTTTCCCAATGCGGAACTGGGAATAATGGTTGGCGCCCCCATCACGGCGCTCGCGGCCGTCGCCGCGACCTTGATGAAGCCTCGTCGATCCAACCCCCGCCTCTTGTTCGCCATGATCCGCCTCCTGAATACTCAGTTCACGCTTGACCAACCTGGGCTTCGCGCACACCACGAAACCCCTGTCAACATATCGAGCCGTAACGATAGATGCCACTCTGGGTAGCCGGTTGAAAAGTCTACCGGCAGCCCCACTTTTTTCGAAGTTCGTCGTACGCGACTGGCCGTGGATGCCAGAGAAAGGTCAATCCGAGCCCACGCGATGACGCCTTCCGCAGCTTGGCTTGTAATCGATAAGGTGGGTATGCTGGTAGTTCTTTCGTCAACCTGCCTTACGCCAAAATCTCGCGTAACACCTGCGCTCCCTCAACCCCCGTCAACTTGGCGTCCAACCCCTGGAATTTGACGCTGAAGGCATCGTGTTGAATTCCCAATTGATGCAGCATGGTCGCATGCAGGTCGTGGACCGTGCAGATCTTCTCGACGGCCGCATATCCGAGGTCGTCGGTCGCGCCGTAGACGAACCCCGGCTTGATCCCCGCGCCCGCCAGCCACATCGACATCGATTTATTGTGATGATCGCGTCCCACCGGCCCCTTGTTCGACTGCGACATCGGAGTGCGTCCGAATTCTCCCGTCCAGACGACGAGCGTCTCGTCGAGCATGCCGAGTTGCTTGAGGTCGCGGACCAGCGCCGAGCAGGCTTGATCCACTTCCTTCGCTCTTAATGGCAGCTCTTCGCGCAGCAAGCTGTGATGGTCCCAATCCCTGTGATAAAGCTGGATGAACCGCACGCCGCGTTGAGCGAGTCGACGGGCGAGCAAGCAGTTGCTCGCGAACGTCCCATCTCCCGGCTGACAACCATACGACTCGATGGTGCGTGCCGTCTCCCCACTCACATCAATCAACTCGGGAACGCTCGCTTGCATGCGAAACGCCATCTCGTACTGGGCCACGCGAGTCGCGATTTCGGGGTCGCGAGCCGCGGCATCGTACCGCTGATTCAGCGAGTTAATCGCCGCCACATCATCTCCCTGCTGTTCTCGATCGATCCCCGCGGGATTACTCAAGTAAAGAACAGGGTCGCCCTTCGAACGCAATTGAACTCCCTGATAGCGACTGGGCAGAAAGCCGCTATTCCATTGTCGTGCTGCAATGGGCTGAGGCGAGCGTCCCTTCCCCGTCGAGACCAACACAACGAAACCCGGCAGCGATTCGGCCTCGCTGCCCAATCCATACGTCACCCAAGCTCCCATGCTGGGACGACCCGCAATCTGCGAGCCGGTGTTCATGAACATATGAGCGGGGTCGTGATTGATCGCTTCCGTCGTCATCGATCGCACCAGGCAGATCTCGTCGATCATCCCGCCAATATGCGGAAACAGTGTGCTGATCTCCGTCTGATTCTTGCCGTGCTTGACGAAAGGAAACATCGGTCCCAAACAAACCAGCTTCTGGCCTTGAAGTTGAGCGAGCTGCTGGCCTCGCGTAAGACTTTCGGGCATCGGCTGACCATTCATCTCCCCAAGTTTTGGTTTGGGGTCGAAGGTTTCGAACTGCGACGGCCCGCCCGCCATGGTCAACCAGATGACTCGTTTCGCTCGCTGAGGCAGCGAGAGGTTCCGCAACACGCCAGGCTGCGGCGCCGCCATGGCCGACCCGGAACGAAACCACTGCGGTTGCAGCAAACTAGCCAAAGCTAGCGTTCCCAGTCCCCGCGAGGCGGTACCTAGAAATGCTCGACGCTGCCACGAATCGGTCTTCGAGAGTGTATTCATGTCAGGGCCTCGTAATCGTTTCGTGGAGATTCAGAAGAACTCGAGCCACATGGGTCCAAGCAGCTACTTCTTTTCCATCCAATCGCTTGTCGACCGGCACGAAACCGACATCGAGCAATTGCGATGCGGCATCCGAGTGCTGCTGGTAATACGCTCGACGACGAGCGAGCAACTCGCTCAACGTGCGAAGTTCCTCCGCGTCAGGTTGTCGCTGGAGCGCCCGTCGCCAAGCCCACCTGATCCGCCCCTCTTCATCTTTCGGCCCCTCCAACAAAACCTGCGACGCGAGAGCCCGCGCTGCCTCGACGTAGGTTGGGTCGTTCAACAACACGAGTGCTTGCTGAGGAATGTTCGACCGCGGTCGATCGGCACAGCACTCCTCGCGACTGGGCGCGTCGAACGCCAACAAGCTCGGATGGAGAAAAGTTCGCTGCCACCAAGTATAAACGCCTCGTCGGTACTGACTCTCCCCATCGTCCGCGACATACTGACGAGTCGGGAAATTCAGATTCTCCCAATACCCGTCTGGCTGATAGGGCTTGACGCTCGGACCGCCAATACGCGGCGCCAGCAGCCCCGAAATCGCCAGTGCGTAGTCTCGGACCAGTTCCGCGTCGAGTCGGAACGGAGATTGGCGAGCCCATTCGCGATTATTGGGATCAGCCGCGACTAAATCGGGAGACGCGATCGACGAACGACGATATGTCTCGCTCAATACAATGGTCTTTACCAGATGTTTGACATTCCATCCGCTGTCCATGAACTCGCAGGCGAGCCAATCGAGCAGTTCAGGATTCGCGGGCGGCTCTCCCTGCGCTCCTAAGTCATCCACGACGCGGCTCAGGCCCGCGCCAAACAACTGCTTCCACAGGCGATTCACGAAAACGCGGGCCGTCAGCGGATTGTCACGAGCCACCAGCCAACGGGCGAGATCCAGACGATTCAGCTCACGACCATCAACGGTCGGCTGCGGAAGATAATGAGGCAGAGCGGGCCGCACCACCTCGCCGCTCTCATCCATCCAGTTGCCGCGCGGCAAAATTCGAACCACTCGCGACTTCCCGCTGCTGGAAGTTACCAGACAACGAGGAAGCGAGTCGTGAAACGCCTTGCGCACTCGTTCGGCCGTCTTGACCGCATCGTCGCTCGCGGGCTTCGTGCGCTTGAGTTCTGCAAGTTCGCGATCAAGCGATTGCAGCTTGGCTAAGTCGTCGCCGAACGCCACCACCATTCCCTCTTCGCGTCGCCCGACAATTGGCTCTTGGACATCGGCGAAGAAGGCGCCGAGTGAATAGAAATCGCGAGTGGTAAAGGGATCAAACTTATGGTCGTGGCATTGAGCACAACCCGTCGTCTGTCCCAACCACGCGGTCCCCACCGCTCGCACGCGGTCAGTCAGCATTCTCGCTTCGTAATCCTTCGGTTGAGCGCCCCCTTCCTCCGTGCTGAGCAATAGCCGATTGAACGCCGATCCCACGCGAGTCTCGTCAGAAGCGTCCGGCAGCAAGTCGCCCGCGATTTGCTCGAGGGTAAATCGGTCGAATGGCTTATTTTCGTTGAAACTACGAATCACCCAGTCTCGATAGGGCCAGACGTTGCGCGGATTATCGCTGTGATACCCGATCGTGTCGGCGAACCGCGCCACGTCCAGCCAGCCAATCGCCATCCGCTCGCCATAGTGCGGGTTGCGCAGCACGCGGTCGACCAGCCGCTCGTAGGAGTCGCTCGCTTGGTCGTTCACAAACTGATCGACTTCCTCGGGCGTTGGCGGCAGCCCGATCAAGTCCGCGTACAATCGCCGAATGATCACTCGTCGATCCGCCGCTGGCGTCGGTTTCAGCCCGAGCGATGCCAGGCGGCGTGATACCCAATGGTCAACTCCATGGACTCCCGCGGGAACGGTCCCGTTCACCGGCGCTTCGTAGGCCCAGTGCTTCTGGTACACCGCGCCCTGATCAATCCAGCGCTGCATGATCTGTCGCTGTCGAGCCGACAGACGCTTGTTCGCACTGGGAGGCGGCATGCGAGCATCATCGTCGTCGCTCAAAATTCGCACCATCACGGGACTGGCCGCGGCATCGCCCGCCAAAATCGCTCCCGCATCGATCGCGGCCTCACGAAGGTCCAATCGGAGATCAGCCTTTCGATGGTTCGCGTCTGGCCCGTGACACGCAAAGCAGTTATCCGCGAGAATCGGGCGAACGTCGCGGTTGAAGTCAATTTTCTCCGGCAGCGGCGGGTCGGCGCACAGCGCCCGCGAATTCGCCGCGAGCACCACCATCAGCCAGCCGCCGCAGAAAGCTAGGACTCTGCCGACCGATCCCGCTCGCCGTCTCGCGTGGCTGCACGGTTCGAGTTTCCGCCGCGACAACCGGTTGATTCGAGTGGGTCTTGCAGTTTGACGTTGGCTGTTCATTGCCGTCTCCCCAAACTCTTACGAGCATCGCCCTACTTAGCGCCGGCCGACGCGACGGACTGGAAGTCCGTCGTACCCATACTCTCATCGACGGACTGGAAGTCCGTCGTACTTAGGTTTTACCGCTTAAACACAACTTGAGTCAGCCACTCGAGCGACTGACGTTGCCAAGCATCCCAGGAAGATCCCTTGTAGCCGTTCAATCCATGCCCGCCAGAAGGCAATTCCAGGTACTTCGCCGGCACTTGGTGCTTCACAAGAGCTTCGTAGAGCGCTTGGCTGTTCGACGGCGGAACCGGCTTGTCATCGATGGCGTGGGCCAGAAACGTCGGCGGCGTGCGATCGGTCACTTGTTTCTCGTTCGAGAACAGCTCGATCTGTTCGGGAGTGGGCGATTTGCCCAGGAGATTAGCGCGAGAACCGCCATGAGTCGACTCACCCATGGTCACCACGGGATAGACCAGAATCATGAAATCTGGCCGGCAACTTTGTCGCTGGATTGGATCTTCCGCCTTCGGATCACCCTGGTCAAAGTGAGTTCCCGCAGTCGACGCAAGATGCCCTCCCGCCGAGAATCCCATAATGCCAATGCGACCGCGATCGAGGGTCCAGGCGTCGGCGTTGTGACGCACATGGCGAATGGCTCGTTGAGCATCCGCCAGCGGGACCGATGAGCGCCCCTTGGGCAGTCGATACTCCAACACGACTCCGGTGATGCCGTGCTGATTCAGCCACTTGGCGATGCCGTGTCCTTCGGGGCCTGTCACCAATCCCCCGTAGCCGCCTCCCGGACAAATGATAACCGCAGCGCCAGGAGGTTTGTCTTTCGCAGACTCGGGCTGGTGGACCGTGATGAACGCGTCGGCCGTTTCAAACTGGCCGTCGCCAACCGGTGCTCGCCCTTGCCAGAGAGGAATACGAGCAGGCTCCGCGGCGCTTCCGCCCAGGGTCAAGACACACAAGCCAATGACACAACCAAGACCACTCAAAACTCGAGTGGCCACAACGGCGAACTTCATGCTCAATGCTCCCAGAATGCGAGACGACTCGGTCCGGAATTGTAGCAAGGCCCCCGGGCAAAGAGAAACTACCAGCAGCCTCATTCGGGCAAGAACAGAAAGTCGTGTGATTCGATGTGAATGCAGCGGTATCCCAACGAGCAAACATAGTCGATCCGTCGTTGAATCTCCGCGACGATCTCGGGCGACGCGGTGCGAATGTCGTTTCCGCCCATAATCTCGACAATCAATACCGGCTTATCGCGGCGGATCGTCGCTTCGGCCCCTCGCAGACAGGCCAATTCATGCCCTTCCACATCGATTTTCATCAAGCCGATTCGCGGCAGTTGCATGGAGTCCAGTGTGACCGTCGCGATGGGGTGTGAACCTTGGTCGTCACCCTCGATCAACGAAATTCCAGCCTTGTTCGCGACCTCCGCCAACGCCGACATCTTCACATCCCGCAACGAATCGCTCGCCGCCAAACGAAACAGCCGAATGTTGGCGTGCGACGAGCAGTTGGTTTCGGCGAGCGGAAAGATCTCCGGATGCGGCTCGAAGGCAAACACCAGTTCGCCCAACTTCGCGAGTTTCGCGAGAGCGATCGTATGCAGCCCCAGATTGGCGCCCACATCGACGACATTCCATCCCGGACGGAAGTGGGTCGCGAAGAGATCGACAAGATGTTGTTCCCAAACGGTCTCGCCATTCAGGATGTGCGCTGACACGTACGGATCATCAGCCAAGAGGCGAATGCGTCCGTAAAACCGATGATCCACCTCGATACATCGATTCACTGCGCCGTGCACTTCCACGCGCACAGGCGCTCGTTTGTTCTCGCGATCCACTCCGCTCCGCGGCCGCTTTTTCGGAAACCATCCGAACCAGCGCCGCAGAGTGCGAGCCAACATGGATGACATGTCGCGCCTCCCTGCCACGTGTACGAATCCACTCAATTCAACATTCGCCCGAACTCCATCCTAGAGCTGGAACTGGCTCGACGCCACAACTCGCGCCCAATTCAGCAGCCGAATCCGCTTGCCGTTCGGCAAGGTGATGCGAGTGGTCGGTGAAGTGATCGTGAACCACGTGTTCGAATACGTCAGCGGCGCATAAGCCTGTAGATTGATCGTGTCGCTGTACAAAGCAAAGTCCGTGATCACATCTTCGGACGCCAAGTCGCCCGCAAAGAAGACAATGTCACGTCCCGCGCCGGTCGTGATCGTGTCTACTCCATCATCGCCGTAAAGCGAATCGACTCCGTCACCTCCGTTCAGCGAATCGTCGTTCGCGCCTCCGCGCAGAATGTCCGTGCCGCCCATACCCAGCAAGGTGTCGTTGCCGCTGCCGCCGCGCAATTCATCCACGCCGTTGGTGCCGGTAATCGTATCGTTCCCAAGGCCGCCGTCGATGTAGGGGACGCCACTCATGCTGATCAACTGGAAGTTCAACACGTTCGCCGCATCATTTCCCAGGATCGGCTGACCACCACCCGCCCAGCCTTCAATCCCATTCGTGAGCGAGTTGAACGTATTGAGCACCACGGGAACGCTGCCGATGTTCACGACCGTGTCCGTATTCAAACCGCCCAGAAGCGTATCGAATTCGTCGTCGTTCCCCTGCACTCGGAACTGATCGAAGCCATCGCCGCCCGACAGTGAATCGACGCCTGGTCCGCCCGTCAGGATGTCGTCGTGCAGGCCGCCATCCAGCGTGTCATTTCCGCCTTCACCGAGCAGGGTGTCGAATCCAAGTCCGCCAACCAGCGAGTCATTCCCTTCGCCGCCGCGGATCACGTCGCTGGTCGCCGAGCCGATCAAAGTGTCGTTACCACCCAGACCGTCGATCGAGGCCAAGCCGGTCGGGGTTGCGATCGGCGAGAGATCGAATGTGTCGGCTGCACCCGTTCCTTGGAGCACCTGGCTATTCCCCTCGATCATTTCGATGCTCGCCGCGGCCGCCGAGAAACCAGCCAAGGTCACGGGGCCCGAACCGGCGATCAGTTCGAGCACGTCGGTCGAGGCGCCGCCATTCATCGTGTCGGAAATCGCCTCGTCGGCACGAATGCGGATGCGATCGGATCCCTCGCCGCCCAGGACCGTGTCGACGCCCGCTCCGCCGTTCACGGTATCGTTGTTGTCGCCGCCGTCCACCAGATCGTTGCCGCTGCCACCCTCCAGCCAATCGTGGCCGAATTCGCCGAACAGCGAATCCGCGCCCGAGCCGCCGAAGATGCGATCTTCGTCGGCGCCGCCGCGAATCGTATCGTCGCCGCTGCCGCCGACCAGCAAGTCGTTCAGGTTCTCGCCAAACAGCGAGTCCCGCCCGGCGCCACCGAAAATGCAGTCCGAT
This sequence comes from Pirellulales bacterium, assembly GCA_046349915.1. Lineage (GTDB taxonomy): Bacteria > Planctomycetota > Planctomycetia > Pirellulales > Pirellulaceae > CAIXSC01. The sequence goes on from JAXMBL010000008.1 coordinate 474,323, forward strand.
CCATCGAGTCCATGGATTTCGTCGTCGCCATCGCCGCCGAAGATCAGATCGGTCAGATGAGTTCCATTCAACGTGTCATTGCCAGCCCCGCCCACAACCACTTGATCTTCCGAAACGATCGCCAAGAAGCAGGAGGTGATGTCGAGCACGATATCGTCGTCGTACACGGCCACGCGAGCTGACTCAAAATTTGTCGCGCGGAAGTTGCCCTTCGCATTGTCCTCGGTCACCGTCAGCGTCTTGCCCGTCGGCGCGACAACATAATCCTGGACCACCAGCAACTCGGCGGTCGTCAACGCACCGAACTGATCGGGAGTCAGTACGAGAGTGACTCGGTCAACGCCATTTCCACCATCGTACGTCACGTAGCCTGGCGCCGCCTCGGTCGCCACATCGTTGTCGAACGAGGTTGTGACGTCATCGTTCAAATCGCCGCTGGCCACGGCGGGCGTGTTCTGCACCTCAGTGAAGCCCAGGTGGAGTTGATTCGCCGCCGTGTTGCCGAGCAGCGCGAATCCGTTACCGTTGTACAGATCAATGCTGTTGGCGAAAGCGTCAAACAGCGAGTTGAAGCCGTTCAGCGTGACTGGACTAGCGCCGACGTTCAGAAGCCGATCGAAATCAGTCGGATCCTCGACCCCGCCAGGACCGCCTTGCATCACATCAAACTCGGCCTCCGTCCCGCGGACGAACAAGTCGTCATTCCCCGCGCCGCCATCGACATCGTCGATGCCTGCGCCCGCGTCGATATCGTCGTCGCCCGCATTGCCGCGAATTCGGTTCACGTCGGCGTCGGCCGTTAAGATGTCGTGACCAGAACCGGCGAGCAGGTTCTCGATGCTGCTCCCCACGTCGCCGCCACTGCCAGCGAGGATCCCTCCCGCGGCGCCGCCAAAGATAAAGGACGCCGAACCGGTCAACAGGTCGACCGTTGCCGACGACGCGAAGTCGCTGAAGTCGAGTGTGTCGCCTAGAGGGCCGTGTGTCCCGCCATCCAACGTACCGCCCAACACCACACCGTTCTTCACCACAAACAGGTCGTCCGCGGCGCCACCCCTCAATGAGACCGCCACCGCCGCGGGCGCCGTCCAAACGATCAGAGTATCCAGTCCCGCGGCATCCGTATTCGTCGCGTTGTTGGCATCGAGGAGCAAACTTGTGACCGGCGCCGCACCCGCGGGCGACGCGGGAGTCGCTGCGTCCAGGCTGAGCAGATTGATCGTCTCGCTGCCCGTGCCCGATCGGGCCGCGACCGAACCAAAGCCCGAGAACGTGTGAGCGGCCAAACCTTGGCCCGCGGGCGCGGTGATTTGGTTCGCTCCGTCACTCAAGCCGCCCGCATTCGCCACGTCCAACTGCGTCACCGCCGGAGTACTGGACGCATCCACCACCAGGTTGCCTCCCGCGCCGGTCAATGTCACGGGCGTCACGCGAGCGTAAGACAACAGCGACTGCAACGTCGTTCCCGCGCCGTTGAGCACGCCGATGTTGCCGCTGTTGGCGCCGTCCAGCGTGTCGCTCGACGAATGGATGGCGTGAGCGGTGACATAGTTCAAAGCCAAGTTATTGACGCCTAAGCCGCCGTCGAAGTGAATCGACACATCGGCCGGCGTCACTCCGCCCGTCGCGGCATCCAAGTAGGCGTCCGCCGTGGCGTTGAGATGGCCGCCGTTCGACACGCCGCCCGCCGGTGCATTGTTTACCGCAGGCGCCGCGCCCGCGAAATCAACAACTCCCTGGGCCGTTTCGTCAATTACCAACGAATCGTCGTCGGTCGAACCAATCACGGTCAACGACAGCACATCCGAGGCTGGTCCCGTGAAGACCGTGCCCGAATTCACTCGCAAGCGAAGGTCAGGCGCCGCTCCCACAAAGTCAGCCACGATCTGGTCGGCGACTCCGTTCTGGAAGCCGCTCAATCGCATGTCGAGCACCAAGTGATAAGCGCCCGCAGACGTGGGGTTCTGTTCAATGCCCGTGAAACTGACCGGCAATTCCGTTTCGGGCGCCACGAACGAGTAGATTCCCGAACCGAGCGGACTACCCAGCGTCAATGTGGTATTTCCCGAAGCCACTCCCGACAGATTCAAATCGAGCGTATCGCCTGGAGGCACTCCTAGGTCCCCGAATGTAGGTGAACCACCATGGACCGCGAAACTAGCCGTGGCACTCGGCGTAATCTGGAACGTGTCGTTGTCGACGCCGCCTTGGATCGTGGCGCCCGCTGGCGCTGTCACCCCAACCAAACTGACCGTCGACCCGTCGGTCGTCACGTTCACATCGGCATCCACGCCCGCCGCACCATCGACTTCGATCAACAGAGTTGTCGTCGCAGTCAGCGGCGCAGTGGCCGTGACGTCGTCGCCAACTCGAAGCGTGATCGAGCCAGCCGTGGTGACGATTCCATGCGATACGACTAAATCGTCCGTAGAACCCGCATTGTCATCGACTCGTACCAAGACATTGCCTCCCGCCGACAGACCGGAGACCGTGGTCGAGAACATCGTGAGCGACCCAATGGTCAGCGCGTCGACGTCGCGGAACACAACTGCGCCACCCGCTTGAACCGCCAACGTGTCGACATCGTTCGCTTCTCCCAGTGTCACACCGCCCGAGGTATTCGCGGCGAGCGCCGCGGCAATTACCGTATCGCCAGCGTTTTGCGACACGTTGCCCGTCACTTGCAAGGACAACCGACCAGCGCCCAGCGCCACATCCTCGTCGATCAACAGCCCCCCACCCCCGACCACCAATCGGACGTCGTCGCCCGCCGTCGTCAGACCGGAGGTTCCAACACCCGAGACTGAGCCGATCGTGAGCGTTCCCGCATCACGATACTCGATTACGCCATCGCGATTGGCTGCCAAGGTCGCGACATTGTTGGTCGCATCGGTGAGCGTCGTCGCGCCCACGCCCAAAAGCTCGAGGCCATTCGCGATCACATTGTCGCCCGCATTTTGCGAAATCGAACCAGTCACGTCGAGCGTCAAATCGCCCGTGCCCAGAGCGACGTCGGCGTCAATCAGCAGTCCGCCACCCGCGACCGTCAGACGCACATCGTCGTTGACAGTGGTGATGCCCGCCGTGCCAAGACCCGTGACCGTGCCAATGGCGAGCGTGCCGGCATCGGTCCATTCAATGACGCCATCCCGATTGGCCGCCAGCGTGGCGACATCGTTGCCAGCGTTGGCCAGCGTGGTCACTCCCGTCCCCAGCAGTTCCAATCCGCCCGCCGTGATGTCGGCGCCGGGGCTCTGCGTGATCGCTCCCGCGACGTTTAAACTCAAGTCTCCCGTCCCGAGCGTAATGCTGCCGTCAATCAACAGGCCACCTGCGAGGACCGTGATTTGGACATCGTCATCGATGGTGTTGATCCCGGTTGTTCCCAGCCCAAGAATGGCTCCGATCCCCAACGCGCTCGAGTTGCGGTAAGTGATCGCGCCATCTCGATTCGCGGCCAGGACGTTCACACTATTGCCAGCGTTCGACAACGAGGTCGTGCCTACGCCCATCAATTCCAACGCAGCTGCCACGATATCGTCGCCCGCATTCTGGGAAATGGGGCCATTGACCTGAAGCGTAACGTTCCCGTTGACCGTGATGTCGCCGTCGATCGTCAATGAATCGAGTCCGGTGGCGCCGCTGGACAGAATGAGGTTGTCGTTTCCATGAGCATTGTTCGCTCCAGCAATGATGATCGAGTCATTGCCATCCGTGCCGCCGCTGGCGGTATCGATCAGCACAGTGGAGTTGTTGAACAAGTGGACCGCTTCAAATGCGACGCCGCCGCTGGTTCCGCTGACGACCAACGCGGGCACGACGTTCGTCGCGGCATCGAACCCTTGGTCGATCGTGATCACATCGTCGCCGCCCGTCACATGCACTTGGGCGATCAGCATGCCCGAGATGTCGACCGGCTCGAGCTGGGTAAAGTACACGACGCCCTGCCCCACGATGGTCACGCTCCCATCATTGTCCAACAATGCGTTGGCCGTGGCATCGCCCAGATAAATGGCCGTCTGGCTGCCATCGCCGATGATCGAAAGAACATCGCCATCCTGAGGATCGACTCCAGCCGTGAGCGGCGAGGCTTGGGCGCCGCCGTTGTAGAACACTCCCCCTGAGGGAAGAGCATTCGAGTTCAACTGGACGGTCATGCGATCGTCCTCACCTTGTCCATTGAAGGTGAATTGTGTCGCACCACTAGTGACCGACACGATGTGATTGGCGTTGAGTTGATAGTCGAAGCCCAAGGCGGTTGGCGTCAGCACCAACGTGTCGCCGGCATTCGAGCCGTTGACGACCGGTTGGCTGTTCAACACCACATCGTTGCCGGCGCCGCCCTGATAAGTGATGAAGAACTGTCCCCCGTTAAAGGCGATGGCGGCGCCTTCGGGAAGACCCGCGAATTGCCCAACGACGGGGTCGCTGCCGTCGTTATCGATCAGAACGATCGATTGCTGAGTCGTTCCATCGGGAATATGCGTGCCGGTGAGAACGAGGCTCGCGCCGCCCAAATCAACGCTTCCCGTGACAGCCCATTGATCGTACTGGGTGTCGACCGTCACGCCATTGATCGTCGCTGTCAGCGACGATCCGGCGGACAACGTTAACGATTGCGAGGCAATATCCGCGGTCGCCGAGAGTGGCGAACCCGGAGCGATTGCACCGCCCGCATTCACGACGACCGGTCCCGTGATAACTCCCGATCCGCCCAGCGTGGCGGTCGCATTGACGGTGGTGGCGCCTGATCCCAAGGCAGATAGCGGGCCATTCGCCAAGACAACGCCACCGTCAATCGTGGTGTCGATGTACGAATTGGCGCCCGAAACGGTCAGCGTACCCGTGCCATTCTTGATGACGTTGCCGGAGCTGACTGTCGAGACGATCGGCATGGCCAAACCGTTGGCTGGAACCCCCATGGACCCAGGCTGGAAGCGTCCCGTCAGACCCGAGCCGCCGCCGCTATCCGAGTTGGCGTAGACAATGCGGTAAGTGCCAGCATTGAGCGTGCGTGAGACAAAGCCGGTCGCGTTGCAGCAACCCACGTTCTGCACCATTTCACCCGCCTCGAAGGCGTTATTGCCGCTGGTATCGATCCAGATCGCGGCGTTGTCGTCGTTGTTCGTCGCGGCGAAGTAGTAAGTGCCCGTGGTGGGGATCACCAGCATAGCTTCGAACACCACGGAGAATGCGGCGGCCCCCGGCACGCCGCCGCCAAAGAAGGTGGTGAAGCGAGCGTCCGAGTCTTGAGGGAAGTTCAGCGCGCCAACCAGCGGCGCCGTGGCCGTCGGCGCCGTCGCCCCGCCCGCGATCAGGTTGTTGATATTCGTGGAATTGACGGCCTGCAGCGGCAGGAACAGGCGGCCTTCAAACGAGGAGAAGTAAGGAGCACTGATCAATCCAGCGACCAAGGAGGCTGGAACATTAATGTCGCCGTCGCCGCTAAAGACCAGATTGGCGACTGGAGACGCCGAAAAAAGCGTGTTGCCTTGCATCGTCAACGTGGTGCCTGGCGAGTTATTGCCAATCGTGCTGGTCGCTCGATACGACGCGTCTGGTACGGTGATCAAGCTGGTGAGAGTGACATCCGCATCGCTGATACTGTTTAAGGCCCCGTTACCGGAGGTGTTCCAACCATCGCCTGACACCGTGAAGGTTTCATTGATCACCAGCGGACTGGCGCTCTTGAATTCCACCGCCGCACCGGTCGCGACGGTCGTTGTTCCCGTACCGCCTCCCAAGGCGCTGTTATGGCCGACTTCCAACACGCCCGTGTTGACCGAATTACTTCCGGTATACGTGTTGGCGTTGGACAGACGCAAGCGACCTTGACCGATCTTGGTCACGCCGAACCCGCCCGAAACCTGTACGACCGCCTGCATGTCGAGTTCAACAGGCGCTCCACCCTCGCGTACATCAATATTGCGAGTTCCACCGTTCAGGTCATATCGTCCCGTCACGACGGCCGCTGGACTCGCCGCCCCTGCACCACCTTGTGAAACCGCAATCAGCGAATTGTTGTTTACTAAGGCGCCAGCGCCCGTCGCAATGTTTCCGCTGATCGTGCGTCCCGCGTCGAGCACGATGGCGTTATTCACCGTTTCGGTCTGGCCATTCAGATCCCACAGGCCGGTGGATGCGATACGCACGATCCGATCGCCGATCTGGTTGCCGCCCGCGGTACTGGCATGCAACAAGACGTCGCCGTTGTCCGGACCTGCGTTATCACCAATGATCACTTCCCCGCCTGGGATCGCGGTCGCCGCTCCTTGCTTATTGAGCCGCAGCGTGCCTTCCGCAATCATTGTGCTCCCGGCATGAGTATTGGAGACGGTTCCGCCAAGTTCCACGACGCCAAGGCCCTGCTTCAACAGGTTGGTGCCCGTCACGATGTTGACGCCCGTCGCGGAACCAATCGTCAGAGTTGTGCCCGCATCCGCGCCGATGGAAGAGGTGCTAACGACCGAGACATTACCCATTCCAGCAATCGTGCCGTTCCAAGTGTTGCTTCCACCCACGTTACGTAAGGCGCCCGTGCCGACCGCCCCTTGAAAGGCGTTATTCCAGACTGCTGATAAGGCTGCATTCACAACGCCGACACCGTTCAATACCAGTTGTTCGTTGTTGACCGTGCCCAGGTTGTCCAATTCGAGCGAACCCGAGCTATTCACGGTCGTTTGCGATGCCGCAATGTTCGCCAAACCGCCGCCTTGCGATGTAGCGCCCGCGCCGATCGTCGCGCCTCCGCCCAGCGTGCCAGCATTGGTGGTGATCTGAGCCACGTCGGTCGCGGCCAACGTGCCGCCAAAGCGGATGAAGTACTGAATGTTGGCGTTGCCGTTGATCACGCTCACGACGCTGACGCTGCCACCCGCGCCGCCAATGGTTGAGAGTGCATTCAAGGCCGCCTGCACTTCGTCGGCCGAGGCATTGAAGTCAAGATTGCTGGTCGTGGCGGCATTGAATGTCAAGGAATATTGCCCGGTGGCGGCGCCCAGCACATTGCTGACCACATAGTTCTGAATCTCGTTGGGCAGCACGCTCCCCAGGCTGGCCGAATTCTCAATCTGCAGGGCGCCCGTGTTCGCCACTGTCGCGCCCGTATGAGTATTGGCGCCAGTCAGCACCATGCGACTCGCCGCTCCCGTGTTCTTCACCAGATTGCTCATCGAGCCGAGTGCGCCGTCCGCGATCACGGACGATACGATGAGATCATCCGCGCCCGGCCCATCGGCCGTGACATTGAAGTTACGACTTGTTGGCCCTCCTGCCGCCGATTGGCGTAAGAGTTCCAGCGTGCCGCCGCCAATGGTCGCCGTGGTGGGGGCGGAGGCGGGTAAGTAGCCGTAATTGTCGACTGTCAGGTCGCCGTTGAGCATTAGCGTGCTGCCGCCGTTCAGCAGAATGCTGCCCGACGCTTGCGGCGCCATGCGGAGCGTCGTGGCGCCAATCGTCTCGCGTCCCATTTGTCCGCCTGCCGTGAGGGTCGTGACCGCGACCGTTGCGGCGGAGTAAGGAGTCGTGCCGGCGACGACCTTCATCTGCGGCTGATTCACGCCCGCCAAACTGCCAAGGAAGGTGACCGTGAAGGCCGCGTTTTGCGTGGGCGTCGAGCCCAACACGAGCACGCTGCCGCCCACTCCACCGATCGAGGCCAGTGCATTGAGCTTAGTTTGGATCGAGGCAAGCGAGTCGCCGAAGTTGATGTCCGTTGTCGTCGCGCCGTTGAATTGCAAACGGAACTGGCCCGCGGGCGTTGTATTGCCGACCTGAACCTGTTGCACTTCGTTGGTCACAGATACCGTTTGAGCCGCGTTTGTTCGCAACTGACCAGAACCCGCCACAACGACCGCCACGCCATCGGGGATCTGCTCGGATCCCGCCAAGATGGCTTGGTCGGAATTGGCCGGCCCCATGTTGTCGCCGACGACTAACGTTCCCGAAATGGCGGGTACGCCTGGGATGTTGTTGAGAATGAGCGTTCCCTCGAGGACGCCCGTGTTGCCCGTCAAGCGATTCACCGAGGCGCCCGCAATCTCCAACTCGCCCGCCCCGACCTTGATCAAGTCACGGTTGTTGCGGATATCGCTGTTGGCATTGTTCCGCGTGCCGAAAACCTCGCCCGTCAACGCTAAACGGCCCGAGTCAACGCCGACAAACGCCCGAGCAAAGTTGTCGTTGTCGGCTACGTTGCGAATATCAAAGATACCCGCGATGCTGTTGCTGCCCGCCAGACTGTTGATCGCGCCGGTGGCCGTGTCCAGCAACGCAGCTCGACCGAGATATCCGAAAGCAGACAGTTGATTGTCGGGCGCGAAGACGACAAGGTTGCGGTTGGCCGGCACGTTGACATTGCCTAGCGATCCATCGAGTTCCAAGGCGGCGCTGGCAAATCCCAGTCCCGCCGCACTAAGATAGTCGTTTCGCAAGTGAACGTTGGCTGTACCGCCTCCGCCCAAAGCGTTGCTATGTGCGATTCGGAGGATGCCGTTCTCGATGCGGATGCCGTCGGTCTGGCCAGTACCGCCATTCACACCCGTAATCGTGTCGCGCACATCGAACGTATTGTTGCCCGCCCAGACCATCGTTCCCGAGCCGCGCTTCGTGGGAACAATGAAATTGCCGCCGCCGCTGATCACTCCCGCGAACGTCACTGGCGCCAAGGGATCCACGACGTCAAGATTGACGACCTGTCCGGTTCCGGTCGAGCTATGCAACGTGATTCCGCCGTTAATCCGTAAATCGTCCGTGCCGCCGAAGTCGCGACGACCGCCCCAGACCGTCGTGACGTTGTTGAGTAAGGCAAATGAGTTGACCAGCGTGCGATTACCGCCAACGGGCAACAACTGCGCATTCCCCATCTGCACTCGTGCCGTGCCGAGCGCCGTGTCGTTCCCGACGCTGAGAATACCGCCCGAGTGATTGATCCCCGCCACGCCGTTGGTGACGGTCGAAGGGGTGAATGTTCCCGGACCGACCACGACCGTTGTCACAATCTGATTGGGGACGTCTTGTTCGGCCAGATGGCCTGTGAATTCAATGTTGAACAGTCCCGCCCCGGCGACGGTGACGTTGACGCCTCCGACGCCAACGCTCGGCAGCGCCTCGAGCGCGGACTGGATCAGCCCCCGCGTCACGGCGTCAGCCGCATTCACAAGAATGGCCGAAGTGACATTGCCGTTGAAGTTGATGCTGAACTGGCTGGTACCAGCCGTGGTCCCCGCGACGGTCACTCGCTGCACTTCGTTCGTGCCCGCCAAAAAGGTATTGGCGGCATTGTTCAAGCGCAGGCCGCCGAGCCCGGACTTGACCAAGCGACCGTTGCTCAAAGGAGCGTCGATCACCACCTCATTGAGCGATACGCCGTCATTCACGGTGAATGTCCGCGTTCCACCGACCAAGTTGAAACCTGCCGCGGCAAGGGTCAATGGATCACCCGCACCGAGGCCTGTCGTGAAACTCAAGTTGCCGTTCAAATTGAACGTGCCGCTGCCCAGATTGACGTCGCCGCCCGATGTGTTGAGTGCATTGACTTGCAGCGTACCGCCGCCCGCGCTGTTCTGAACCGTGCCGCCGTTGACGGACAAGGTATTCGCAATCGTATCGGTCTTGCCATTAGTGTCGAAGACGCCGGGCGAATTCACGGTGATCGTCACGTCACCGATCATGTTCGTACTCACACCCGTCGCCGCGTAGCGCACCAGTCCACCACCGACATCGTCAAAGTTCCCCAGATCGTCGATCGTCAGCGACCCATTCAGTGCGATCGCGGCGCCTGACTTGTTGAGTGTCAATGTACCGCCATTGACGTTTACGGCCCCCGTCGAACTGTTGCTGGTTCCACCCGAATAGATCAATTCGCCCGCGCCGCGCTTGATCAACTGGTTGCCGCCCGTACCCACATTGGCATTCAGATCCAAGCGGGTGCCAGCGCCTGTCGAGATGAAAGTGGGATTCGTGCTCCAATTCACCGCCGTCGCGCCAGTACCGATGGTGGTCGTGTTCGCGCCGCCGATCGTCCTCAAGGCGCCGCTTTGATCGTCGTTCAAACCAAATCCGTTCACGGAGATTGGTTTGTTGTTGATTGCGAGGTTTCCCGCGGTCGAGTCGAACACCAGAGCCGCTCGACGGTTCACGGTCACCGTCCCGCCTGGTTCAGAACCGAGTGCGTCGTCATGGCTGACCACAACCGTTCCCGCGTTGATCGTCAATGCGCCGGTTAACTGGCGTCCCGCGGCGATATCGTTGTCGCCGGAGAGAACCAGTATTCCAGCTCGGTCCTTCCACAAAGTCGCCGAACTATTATTGGTGGTCGAGTTCGTCAACGTCGATCCCGACTCGACCAAGAACAACGGTTCGCGGCCGCCGAACTGAATGCCCGGATTCCCGACCGAACCAGTCGGCGCCAGCGTGTTGGCACCACTCGCCGAAACGACCAACCCGGCGGTCGCCGTGCCTACATTCAGCGTGAATGCGCCGTTGACGGTGGCGCCATTTTCCAAGAGCAAGGCGTCGACGGTGCGATCGGCGGTCAAGGTGTCGGTCACGCCATTCAGACGCACGATTCCCCCTGAGTTGACCGACGAGTTGTAGGAGGTCACTCGACCGATAAAGAACGGCGCCGCGGCCGGGCTGCCGTCGGCGTCGGTGACCAGATCGAAACCGGCGGGTCCGGCAACGGTGGCCCACGGAGCAACTCCATTGACAAAGGGAGTGGCGCCCGCCTGAATTTGCACTCGGCTATTGCTGGTCGCGCCCAGGTCAGCGCCGACGCCTACCCAATGCACTGTGCCAGACCCACCGCGAGTCAGCGCCGTCGCTACTTGCAACTCCGTGACTCCGCCCGCGGAACTATCAATCGTCACGAGATTGTCCGAGCCAGCGTTGCCGCCTGCATTGAGCGTAAGTGTGCCAATTGACTCTACCGATCCACTCGCGTTGCCGCGTAGCGTGAGCCCGCCGCCCGCGATCGAGACGGTGGCGGTGTCTGGAATGCGGTTGGTGTTCGAGGCGATATTGTCGATGACTAACGAGCCGCCTGCGTTCACATTGACGGCGCCAGTTCCCGTCGTGCCGGCGTCCCTGAGAATCAGCGTTCCGCCCACGAGCACATTGAGGCCATTCGTGAAGGAGGCGTTGAAGTCGAGCGTGTTACCATTGACTGTCGTGGCGCCGGGATAACTATTCGCACTGGTCAAAACAAGCGTGCCATAGCCATCCTTCTGCAACGCATTGCCTGCCGTGCCATTGATGACGGCGCTTACGACAAGGTCATCCGCCGCATTGAGAATGAACGAATCGGCGACACTGAACGAGCGGTTCGCGCCTCCCAGATCGAGGTTGCCGGCGATTGTGGACGCGGGAGTCGCTCCTGACGTCACGCCCGCGTTGGCGACGTCGAGAGTATTCGCGAGAATTAAAGTACGAGTGGGCGACGTGTCAATGCTCGCCGCGATCCCCATCAAACGTTGCATGGTGACGGCCGCCGGCAGTGATTCTGTCGCAGCGCCTGCCATACTTAACTGACCCGACGCCGCGATCGTCACGGGCACGGCGCCGCCGATTTGATCCGTGGATGTGCCGAGTAACACCAAACGATCGGCGTTCGCGCCGCCGCCGCCATCGCCGATGGTGACGCGGCCGCCTCCGATGATCGCTTGGTAATTCGAACCCGAAACTTGTGGCTTGTTGAAGTAAACTGTTCCGGCACGAACTTCTAGCCCGTCGTCCATCGGGCTGACGCCATTGAATACGACTTGGGCATTGTCGGTGTTGCCGCCGAATTCCAGTTCGCCATTTCCCGTCTTGACGGCCAAAGACCCTGTAGCGCTCACCGTCGGGCCTGACAGGATCAGCCGATCCGGGTTGAGACCTCCGCCGTCCACTCCGGCCCAGCTTCCCGTATTGGCGGCGGCGAAGTTAATCGCCCCAGCCCATTCGCTCGTTTCCGTCACGCCTGGCGTGACATCGATCATCCGCAAAGCGCCAAAGTTACCGAAACCGTTGTTGTTGATTGCCAACGGCTCGCTGACACTCAATCCAGGCACGACCTGCAACGTAGCGCCATTCCCCACCGTCGTCCCGCCCGTCCCGGTCAACGTCGTGGCAATCGCGGACGATAACGTCACCGGCGCGGTGAGGTTGATGCTGCTGATTTGCGCGACATCGACGCCGGACAACAGCCCGCCAAACGACACCGTATAGACCGTCGAGGGGCCGGCGGGATTCGACGAGGTAACACTGACAACACCGCCGGTACGCAAAATTGACGGCAGATTGTTGAGTGCATTGGCCACATCCACCGCGGTGGGAGGAGTGGTCGCGGTGTAGCTGAGAGCCGTCGTCGTCTGTCCGTTGTAAGTGATCGTGAACGATCCGTTTCCTGGCGATGTCACTCCGAACGTTTGCTGCTCGGCAACCGTTCCTCCAAGCGTCCCATTGCCAGTGATGCGCAGGTTGCCGCCCGAAACGTTCGTCGATCCCGTGAAGCTATTCGAGTTGTTCGTGAGGAGAACCAGTCCCACTCCGCCCTTGGTGAAGCCGCTTGCGGTGGAACTGCCGCCGTTGACAATCTGACCGCTGATCGTCGCCGTGCCGCTTTCGTAGCCCAGGTTCGCGCCGCCGCCGAACGTTGTATTGTTGAATGTCAACGTACGATTGGTCGCGTCGTTCGAGAGATTAACCGTCCCCGAGATCGTGAGCGACGCCGCCGACTCCATGATCGACTGAATGATGTTGTTGTTAGACTGATTAGTGATGTTTCCCGTCAACACCAGGTTGTCGTCGCCGCGTAGGTTGAGGGTCGCGGCGGTGGCCGTCGAGGTGTTCAGCAGCACGTTGTTCGGCAGAGTGATGGTCGTGGGCGCCCCGCCCACAAAGTTCGAGGCGAACAACTGCGACGTCGTGTTGGTCGTCACCGTGATCGCGCCACTGCCCAACGCGTTGCTCGCGCCGACCACAATGCCGCCGCCGCCCGTAATCGTCGTGCCGCCCGCGTAACTGTTCCCGCCATTCGTCAGGTAGACGAGCCCCGAGCCGCTGGAACTGAGCGAACCGTTGCTGATCAGCGCATCAATCTGCAACTCACGGACGCTCGCCCCCGAATCAGCCGCGTTGATGTTGTGATTAACGCCGCCCAAATTCAAATTGCCGGTGATTCGAGCGCCGACAGAGCCCGTGTGAGCTTGGACAGTTCCCGCCGGTAGCTGAGTTTGAATTCCCAATCCAGCGCCCAGCGTCAGGACGCCGGCGCCTGTCGTCACCAGTGGGTTCGTGGTGCTGGCGAGGAAGAAGTTGAGTCCCGTTTGATTCGCGTTGGCCAGCGTCTCGTTGTTGCCGTTCAAGTCGAGCCAGCCCGCGGGCGTGACCTGCACTTGCGCGGCGTCCGCGATTTGATTCGCTTGGAGCAATCGCACGACATCCGTCCCTTGCATGCCGTTGTCATTGCCGATGGTCAGAGTGCCAGCGATGGCGTTGACGTTTGGATTCTTGTTCAGCTCCAACACCCCTTCGAAGACGCTCGTTGATCCCGTGTACGTGTTGGCCGCGGCGTTGCCGGAGTAGCGCAGTGTTCCCGGCAACAACTTGGTTACGCCATTCGTGCCGCCGCCGATGGCGGCCGCAATGTCGAGCGTCTGCCCGGCGTTGACGCCGATGGTCGACGTCCCCAGCAACGTGATGGCGCCCGTCAGCGTATTGTTCCCGGCGATATTGCGAATCGCGCCGACGCCGCCATAACCAGTGCCGTTCGGGTTGAGCGGCTCCGCCAGGCTGACGCCATCGAGCAACAGAGTTGTGCCCGAGTTGATTTGCGTCGGAGCTCCAACCGTGCCCAACGCCCCGGCATTTCGCACGACCAACTCGCCCTGTTCGATGATCGTTTGAGGCGTATACGTATTCACAGCGCTGAAGATCGCTCGGCCGTTGTTGTTCTTGATCACATTCAACGGCGCCACGCCGCCGTTCGCAATCACCGCGGAGACCAACAAATCTTCGATCGCGGAGCTATCGTCAACAAGGATTCTGGCTTGTTGAGCGACCGTGCCGCCAAACTGCAACGTTCCACCGGCGATTTCCGCCGGCTGCGGCACGCCACCGCTGAACACCCGCACCTGCACGCGGCCGTTTTCCGCCACATCGTTGGCGATGCGAAGTGTGCCGCCGCCTAACTGCACGTCGCCGGCGCCCGCCGATCCGATATCGAGCCCCAGCACATCGTGGTTATTGCCGCCGCCCACGCGCCCGCGAATCGTTTCGGTGCGTCCATTCAGATCAAACCGCCCGCTCGGCAACATGCGGATCCGGAAAGATCCGCCCGGCGTCGCCGATGTTCCATCGGGAATTTGGTCGTTGGCGAGCGAACGCATGACGACCGAATTGTCGGCGCCCGTAAAGTTACCGATGAAGAACTCGGCGTTGTCATTCAAGTTGGGCAACGCGTTGACGCCTGGCGTCTTGTTCAACTCCAGCGTGCCTTGCCACACAATGCTGGTTTGCACGAACGTGTTGTTCGCCGTGCCGGCAAACTGCAACGTCCCTGTGCCGATCTTGTTCAGGCCTTGATTGGTCAACGCTCCTGACGTCCCCGCCGACCCAATCGTCAATGTCGAGCCGGCGACTGTCTCGATCGCGGTGCGGTTATGATTCAGGTTGACGTCTCCCTGCCAGACGCTTGCCCCGCCCACGCTGCGCAGACCGACGGCGGCAAAATTAGATTCACCAAAACCGGCGACTTGAATCGTCTCGGCGGGGATGTTGGCGCCGTTCAACTCCAAAGTACCGCCGTATTGCACGATGACACCGTTCGCCGTCGAGCCGAAGGCTGTGTCGCTGCTCGCGCGCACCACACCGTCAGTCAGGCGAGTCACTCCGGCAAACGTGTTCGCGCCCGATAGGTTCAGTACGCCGCTGCCTCCCTTGGCAAGCATGGTGGAGGCTCCACCGAGGCTGCTCGACACATTCAGCGTCGACGTCGCGCCATCGACGTAAGCGATGCCATGGGTGCTGCCTAGAGTTAGCCCGACGACCGACAACGTATTTACGCCGCGACTCGCCAACAGTCCTGAATCCAGAGCAACGGAGCCCGCTCCCGATACCGTCATTCCTCCATTGGGGAGCAACAACGCATTTGCCGTGATCGCTCCGCCTACCACTTCGTTGGCGGCGAGCTTCACGTTGACGGTCGCCGTCGCGCCCGCCAGCGTCGTGGAAAAATTCGGTCCGCTTGTGAGCGATCCGACGAAATTGTCAAACGGCGTTGTCAACGGGGAGGCATTGGAAACCGTGACGAAGTCGAGTCCCGCTGGACCCGAGAGGACCGCTTGCGGAATGATCGCGTCGGTCAAAGTCGGCAGACTCGTGAAAGCGATGCGGTTCTGGCTCGTCGGTCCAATGTCGGCGCCCCGGCCGACAAATTGAAAGTTAGAACCCGCGTTGACATCTTCGATGCCATAGCTCGCAAACCGCCAATTCGCCGCACCACCGGTCGGCAAAATCGCCTGCACTTGACTCGACGACGTGTTGTTGCGGAGTCGCAACTGCCCCATCGCCTCGCCGACGGTCTGACCCGCTTTTCCCGCCAAAACCAGCGAACCGCCCGCAAGGTCCATAATCGCTGCGTCGTTCAGTCGATCGACCAGCCCTACTCCGCTGTTGTCTAATTGGAACGCACTGCCGTATCCAATTAGCACGCTGCTGTTCAGGAGCGTGCCCCCGTCACGCAGCACCACGGCGCCGCCGTTAGCGCGCACGAAACCGCCCGTCGTGCCTCCCGCATCCTGACCGACCTCCAAGTTGCCCGACAACGTCGCTGGGCTGGAGATCACCAGCGTGCCAAAGCCCTGTTTGCGAGTGAAAACAGTGCCCAACGACTCGCCCAAACCGCCCGCGAATTCGACCTGCCCCGCCGACGAAACGACAGGGAGCCAGTTGCCAGGCGTCACGCTCACGGGGCCGGTGAACTTGAGGTCGTTGCCGCCGCCGCCGATGAGGCCTACACCTGCAATGTTGAAGCCTGTTCCGAAGCCAATCGTGTTGGCGCCAAAGATCACCGGTGTGCTGATCGAGCGTGGACCGCCGAAGGTGGTGATCGAACCGTTCAAGAGCGCGCGGCCGCTGCCGAATGCCGTGTCGCTGCCAATCGCGAAGTTCCCGTTGGTGCGCACCACATCGCCTGTCAGGCCGCTGTTGTCGCCCGCCAGCAGCAAGGTTCCGGTGTTGCTCAGCAAGAATCCGCCCGACCCGATCAGGTCCGCGGCCAATTCGAGTTCGTAAGGGAGTTCGTTGCGATCGCCGCCAACGTCGATCGTGCGAGTCACGCCGCCCAGGTCGAGCGTTCCGTTCAAAATTCTTGGGGGGGCCGAAGGAACCAAAAGCGTAGCGGCAGTTGTGGCGCTGGTTGCGATGTTGCCGTTGACGGTGAGGATGCCCGTGCCGAGGTCGACGGATGCCGCGGCCTGCATCGACAACGCCGTTTGAGCGTCGGCGACGCCCAGGGTCTCGTTGTTTCCGTCAAGATCCAGCAACCCCGTGGGGGTGATCGTGACCAAAGCGAGCCGGTCGGGCAACTGATCGGGTTGCACCAGCCGGACGATGTCCGAGTTGGCGAACCCCGATTGCGGATTGGCATCGCCGATCGTCAGCGGCCCGCTCATGGCGTTCACTCCGCCGCTGCCCGTTCCCTTGTTTAGCAATAACGTGCCTTCGTTGACGGTCGTCGTGCCGGTATACGTATTCGCTTCAGCGCCACCTAATTCCAACGTGCCGAAAGCATTCTTGGTAATGCCAACCGACTGCAGGCCTGTCCCGTCGATAATCGCGGAAGTGACGGTCAAATCGCTGCCAACAGCGCCGTCGTTGACCTGCCAAGTGCGAGCACCAGCGCCCGCGATGACGCCAGGAACTTGCAGCGCAAGCGTCCCGTCCGAAATCGTGGCGCCGACGGCATTGCCGCTCCCCACCGTGTGCACCTGTATGTCCGCGTTCAGGGTCAACAGGCCGCCCGCGCCGAGCGAAACATCGGCTGCGTTGGAGGGCCCAATATGGAGGATCAGGTTTCCTTCGCCAATCTGTTCGCTGTTTCCGTTCAGGTCGAACAGGCCGGATGCCAGCACTTCCACTCGACGATCGTCGGCAATCTGGTCGCTGGCGCCGAGCCGGAGCGTGGCCGCGGGGGCGCCAGCGACATCAGTGCCGACGAAAAACCGGCCGCGCGAAGCCGGCAGACCGGCTTCGTTGTTCAACAGCAGCGTCCCTGCGAAGATGCGGTTGTTGCGGTCCGTGCTGCGAGCCTGAACGCCTGCCAGTTCGAGCGTGCCGCCGCCGATTTTTCCTAACTCGGACCCACCCGCAAAGTCACCGGTGAGCGTCAGCGTGGTCCCCGCGGCGACGTCGACAAGGGGAACGCCTGAGTTGGCAATTGATACCCCTCCGAATCCGCCATAGACTCCGAAAAGGTTGACGCTCGGCGATGTAATATTTACTGATCCAGCCCAACGATTATTACCGGCCACGTTCCTTAAGACGCCGAGGCCAATCAGGCCCGACGCAATCCCCGTGCCGTTCACCGATACCGTCTCCAGACCAATTTCAAGCGGCCCAAAGGTTGTCTCTTCCAACTCGAGTGCGGCGCCGGCGCGAACGGCCGTTGCGCCAGCAGGCGAGCCAAGCGCGGTGCTTCGCTGGATGTTGAGCGTGCCTTCGTTGACATTGATGGGGCCGGCGGTTTGGTTGTCGCCGGAGAGCACCAATTTGCCGAGGCCGGCCTTTTGTACGTTACCGCTGTAGATCGAACTGCTGATGGTCGCGGTATGCCCTTCTTCGACCACGATCGTCCCGCTCGCTGTATTGAGATTCTCGACAGTGATCGCGCTGCTCCCGGCGCCTAAAAACACCAAGTTGCCGCTATTGATGGTCAGCGTCGCGCCGGGGCCGGCCAACGTGACGCCAGGTCCAAGAATCAGCGAATTGATCGACTTCGAGCTGGTCAGCGTGTAGACGCCCGGCGTCGTCAACTTCACGTTGCTCGTCGCACTGGCCTGAGCGATGTCCGTGATATAGCTCGCCGCGGGATAGGCGACCACGGCGACTCCCTCGGTATTCGACTCCAGCGTGGCAAACTCCGCGGGACTCCCCCCATTCGTGACTCGACTGCCATTCAGAATGCCGTCATCTAAATTCCCTGGGTGGTTCACAAAACTGAGGCGGTTGGCGCCGCTGGCCGAAAGCGGAACGCCAGTTCCAACAAAGTTTACCGTCCGATCCGTGCTGAGGCCCAGCGCATTGCCAGTGACCGCCGTCGAGAACGCACCCGCCGAAGTGTTTTCCACTTCGATGGTCGCGGCGAGCGAACCTCCGGTATTTACAGTCCCCAGATACTCGCTGGAGTTCGCCGTCGAACTGCCGACGAACTGTAATTTGCCACCGTTGAGCGTGATCGTCGTGGCGTCATTGAGACGGTCGGTCAGATTGCCGCCATCGTTGTTGTCTACCCTGACTGTCGCACCGATGCCAACCGTCAAGGTGCTGATGTTCAACAACGAACCGGCGCCGCTCAACACCAACGTACCGCCATCGTCGTTGACGGTCGTTGCGCCGCTGTAAGTGTTTGCCGCGGTGAATTCCAGCGTGCCTCGGCCATTCTTGTTGAGCACGCGGTTCGCGAAGATCCCTTCGCCTATCGCTCCCGCGAACGTCACGGTTTGCGTGGGATCCATGGTTAAGAGGGTGCGATCGCCCGTCAACGTCACCGGGCCCGTGAAGACGAGATTCTCCACGCCAGGATTGCTGTCGTCTCCCAGAAAGGTAACGTTGGAGTCGAGCGAGATGGGGTTGGCGATCGTGCGTGAACCGCCGACCGAGCGTACCATTAAACCATTGTTCTGCGGCGAGAATAGGCCGCTCCCCAGGGCGGTGTCGCTGCCTAATTCGAGCACGCCGCCGCCTTGCATTATGTAGGGGCCAGACCAAGCCGCGTTATTGCCCGTCAGCCGTAGCGCCCCAACGCCAGTCTGCGTGATCGAGACGTCGCTCGCGCCGGTGATGTCGGCGGAGATGATCAAGTCGGCCGCCACGTTAGGAATTTGCGTATCGTTGATGTTGAAACTTCGCGAAACGCCGGCGCCGGTCGCCGCCGGTCCACCCGAAAAGAAGGTTCCGAGATCGAGGTTGCCGCTGATCGTCGCGGCGGGCGTAACGCCGCTGCTGCCTTGAAAGGTACTCACGTTCACTGACCCGCCCAGCGTGAGCACCCCCGAGCCGGTCATGACATCCGAGCTGTAGGTCGAGCCGGTCGTGAGGTTCAACGCGCCGATGGTATCGCTGAAGCCGTTCAGGTCGAGCACGCCCGAGCTACCCAGGGTTGTGGTCAGCAACGTCGTATCGAAGTAATCAAGGTGCGGGATCTGGTTGTTCGCCAAGAGTTTGACGGTGGCCGCGTTGTCACCGCCGATGTTGTCGCCGATGACCAAGGGCCCGCCGACCGCATTCTTCCCCGGAGTCTTGTTGAGTTCGAGCGTGCCGTTCAGAACGCGAGTCTCGCCGCGATAGACGTTGTCTTGGGTTCCGGCGAGTTGCAGGATGCCGTCGCCGGTCTTGATGAGTCGATTTGTCGCGCTGGTGGCGCTGGCGACGACTCCCGACACGATGAGCTTGCTCCCACCGTCGACCCCAATCAGGTTATTGCCGCCCGCTAGATCAATATTCCCGGTAATGGTGTTCGTGCCACCCACGCTTCGCAGTCCGCCCAGCGTGGAATCATCCGTCCCATCGCCAAACCCGATTCCCCCTTCGCGCAAGGCCAAGCTCTCGCCGATCGAGATGTTTCCCGCGACATGGAGCGCGGCGCCGACTTGAATCTGTGTGTCGCCGGTTATTGAATTGCCCAGCGCTGAATTGTGCTCAGCCCGCACCACGCCTTGGCGGACATCGGTGAGCCCTTGGTACGTGTTGGCGCCAGCCAGGATCAACGTGCCGTTGCCCAGCTTGAGGATCGATCCGCTGCCGTCGATGACCCCGGTGACGTTCGTCGTCCCCGCACCGTCGAAATTCAGCGCGGTGGTCCCGAAGATGGCCGTGGCGCCGACCAAATTGCCCGTATGGATCGAACCACTCAACGTGAGCGTCGTCCCCGGATTGGCGGAAACGAAGTTCTGCGCGTTGATCAAGGTGATGTCGAGTCCCACGGAGTTCGCTCCCGCGACGTTGTTCGCGGTCAAGCCGCCGCTCAACTCAATCGAGTTGCCAGTGAGGCTGTAGCCGCTTCCTTGGAACTGGATCGTGTTCAGGCGAGTGCCGGCGGCCAAGTCATTCACGTTGCTTAACCGCGACGCAGCCGCGGGGAAGACCAGATCGTCTCCCGCCGCGGGCGCGACATCCAACGCCCAGTTCGCCGCCGTCGACCAGTTGTCGTCCCCGCCGCCGCCGTCCCAAATCATCTGGGCCAAGACTCGCCGGTTTTCGAGCGATTCGAATCGCAAGAACCGCTTACGTCGTCGACGTTGTTGCGAAACTTGTCGGACATCTCGAGAACCAGGCGCGCGGGATGAGGTCATGGGTGACTCGGGATTCAGGAGTGAGGCCAAGAACAGCGGAACGGGGACGCGACGAGAACGGTCGGCGAGCGCGCACCGTCACTCCTGTCGCTCACGCGGCCGGAAGAGAATGCACGATCGCACTGAGGCGTCGTGCAGGCAGTCGCCTAGGTCGAGTGAACTAGCAAATAAGGGCGTCTTTTCGCCCTCATTTGCCCCACTACGCCTGCTACTCAAGAGCGACCGTCCCGCTGAAGACTCGCCCTCAAGTGCTCCCCAACCGACCTTTTCGCAGGGACTTCAGTGACCGCGTTGCCTCGCGATCAATGGAGTTCCCCCCCGCGATATGGCCGCTTAAGGGGCTTCGTACCGCCACCATCGTTACCGCCGCCCCCACCGTCTGGGAAGCAGCGCCGCCTCAGGAACGAGGCAATTTGACAATTTGATTGCAAATGTCAAGTTCCTGCATCTCGATTATCGGCGACAATCTTCAGGGGATTTCAAGGGTAACCGTTTACCCGCTAAACTAGGTAAAGTCGTTGCCCGAGACCGCCCAACTAGCCGCGTCGGACGGCAGAGGGGGAGAGAATTCGAAGGGAACACTAATCGTCACTGATCCTCGCCAAGAAGGGCTCAAACTTGCTGCCCAGACTTCCGGTCGAGGCAAAGTCGTCCCTCGCCCGTTGTGTCAATTGCTTTTTGGCGGGAAGCTGCTTATGGCATGGTTCAACGGCGGGCAGGTTTGCCCATTTTGGCTGACAGGATGGTTCCGTCCGTGACGATGCCGACCTCGAAATCGGAGTGCTAACCATGGCCAAGCTTCAAGTCGGTGATCGGGCGCCCGAATTCGTGGCGAGTAACCAGCGGGGCGAAACCGTTCGCTTGTCGGATTATCTCGGCAAACGGGGCCTTGTGCTTTTCTTCTACCCCAAGGACGGGACCGCGGTTTGCACGAAGGAAGCCTGTGCCTTTCGCGACTCGTACGATCAATTCGCCGAGGCTGGGTTCGAAGTGATGGGGATCAGCAGCGATTCCGTGCAGAGTCACGGCGAGTTTTCCGCCCAGCACGCACTTGAATTCCCCCTGCTCAGCGATCCAGATGGCGCGGTGCGTGCCGCGTTCGGCGTTCCCAAGTCACTCGGTTTTGTCCCAGGCCGGGTGACCTATGTGATCGACCGATCGGGAGTCATTCGGCTGATCTTCTCCGCGCTCCTGGCCTCGCATGAACACGTCGCGAAGGCGCTCGAAGCCGTAAAGTCGACGAACGAATAACCACATGTACGACGGACTTCTAGTCCGTCGCTTCGCCGCAACCATCACGGACTGCCGTGCGACTGGTTCGGTACGTCACGGTTCGTCGGACTAGAAGTCCGTCGTACGGAGGGCCAAACAACTTGACGTCCCCCCTGACGAGGCGCTAATCTCAATGGGATGCCTCGCCCCAATCCTGCCCGCCGCCGTCGCCATCCTCCACAATCCGCCGATCCCGCCGACTCGCCGCCTGCAAATGCGACGGCTAGTTCCGCGTTGATTTCGACGGAGAAGGCTCACTCTACTCGCGTGTCGCTTCGCCGGCGCCTCGCGATACTCGGCGTCGCGGCGTTGGTCTTGATCGGCGGGGCCGCTTGGTATTCCGTCAACGCGCGAGCTCAAGCGGCTCGCGCACGCATCCTGGACGACGCGCGACGCGACTCCGCGGCCGGCGAGCAAGCGCTAGCCGCCTTCGTTCAATTACATCCGGATGATGCCGAGGCGTATGAAACCTTGGTGGCTTGGCATCTGCGAGCGGAATCGCCCCTGGCTGATTTTGAGAATCACTTGAATCGGTTGTGCGAATTGCGTCCCACCGACGCCGATCCACTCCGAACGCGAGCGATCCTCCGAGCTCGCGATGGCAGGCCCGAGGAAGCGGTCGTCGATGGCTTGCTCGCCCTCGAGTTGCTTCCCGAGGACGCCACGACTCGCCGCATCGTCGCCACCGCGGCGGCGGATGCGGGCCAATACGACGTCGCCATCCGCGAGGCTCAACGGCTTGTCGACGAACGGGCGCCGCCCGCGACGGAACACGCCGTGTTGCTCGTCAAGGCTTACCTTCAAGCGGGCGATGCCGCGGGCGCCGAGAAAGCGTTGGCGGCCCATTTCCCGGCGGAGGCGGAACCTGCCAATCGCGACGCTCTGCGAGCCCAAGTGCTGCAAGCCGCGAAAAAACACGAGGAGGCCGTCCCCTTGTTGCGAGCGCTCGCGGACCAGTCGCGCGAGTATCGGGAATTCGCGCTCACGCGACTTGCCCAGTCCCTCGCAGCTCTCGGGCGCGGCGACGAGAGCAAGCAAGCGCTCGCCGAACTCGAGGCGTTGAAGGCGCGAAGTCGAGTGGTGTTGGACGCCAACCAGCGGCCCGATGATCAGGCCGCTCAATGGAAAGCCGGTCGAGTGTTGATAGACGATGGTGAATTGGCGAAGGCCATCGCTCTACTGGAAACGGCTTGTCAACGGCACGGTGTGAACGCGGTCGCCGCCCGTCTCCTCGCCCGAGCGTATCGGGGACTGGGTCGCGAGGCTGCCGCCCTGGACTGGGAAAGGACCGCCGAACAGCATGAGTGAGTTATTTCAGCGCCCCGCTTGGCAGCCCGCGATTCTCATCGTTCTGACCGGCTGCTGGCTGCAATGCGGCTGTGGCTCGGCCGGCAGCAACCAACCGCTCGCACCACAATCCCTGTCGGCAACCAACGACCCGTTTGACCGGCATGCGGTCTCGTCCAGTTTCGTTCATTTTACGGATGTGACGGAGCAGGCGGGGCTCGACTTTGTACACTTCGATCCCGCCACGCCCGATCACTTGATTCACGAAACCATGGGCGCGGGAGTCGCCTGGATTGACTTCGACGCGGATGGCTGGCCCGATCTCCTTTGCATTCAATCCTGCCCCGTCCCAAGAACCGATTCGACCGCTGGCGATTCTCCGAACGCCGCGGCGGGCCCAGCCGCAATCTCGTCCTCCCCGCAACTAACTCACCGGCTCTACCGCAACTTGCGCAACGGTCGGTTCGCGGACGTGACGCGCACCGTGGGTTTGGACCGTACAGAATTTGGCATGGGAGTCGCGGTCGGCGACTTCGACAACGACGGGTACGACGACCTCGCGATCACTCGTTGGAATGGCGTCTCGATCTTGCGGAACGCTCCTCACCCAGTTCAGACGGAATCATCAACGACCGCGGCCTCGGCAGCGTTCGCCGGCGGCCGACGCTTCGAGGATATCACGGCGACGTCGGGAATCGCGGGCTCGAATCCTCACTGGGCGACTAGCTGTGCGTGGGGCGATATCGACGGCGACGCACTCCTCGATCTCTACGTTTGCAATTACGTCGAAACCGATCCCGCTCAGCCGCTGATTTGCCGCGATCCCCTGCTGGGGCTCACCCATTCCTGTCCTCCCAGCGCCTACCCAGCGACTCACCACCGACTGTATCGCAATCTGGGGTGCGGCCGCTTTCAGGACATCACCAAGCAATGCGGACTCGAAGACGCCCTGCCCGCTCCTGGCCTGGGCGTCGCCATCAGCGACGTGGACGACGACGGTCGCAGCGACATCTACGTGGCCAACGATCTCTACCCCGCCTACCTTTGGCACAACGAGACGCCTCCGGGAGGCGCCATACGCCTGACCGATGAAGCCGGTTTGTCCAGTTGCTCGCTTGGCCCCAACGGCGTTTCCATGTCCGGCATGTGCGTGGAAGCCGCCGACGTCGATGGCAACCTGCTCCCCGACCTCTTCGTGACCAACTTCCAGGGTCAGCCCAACGTCCTGTTTCGGAACGATGGGAACCTGCTGTTTCAGGAAGTTTCAGCCATCTCCGGCCTTGGCGGCCCCAGTCGCTCGCGACTCGGCTTTGGCGCGGCGTTTCTGGACGCGGACAACGACGGCCATCTCGACTTGGCGGTCGCCAACGGTCACGTCTATCGCCATGCGGCCGAGTTGGTGGACGCTCCCTATGCGCAACCGCCGCAAGTCTTTCGCGGCAATGGCAAAGGTCGCTTTCGTGACGTAAGCGCCATGGCGGGCGAACCATTTCGCACCCCGCGAGTCGGTCGTGGGGTTGCTCGAGCGGACTTTGATCGAGACGGGCGAGTGGACTTGGCCATCTCGTGCGTGGGCTCTCTCGTGTCGCTCCTGAAAAACACCTGCCCCAAACAACAGTCCTGGGTCGCCTTCGATCTCCGCGGGGACGGGAAACGGGAAAACCAAAACGCCCTCGGGGCCGTCGTGACGATCGTCACCGACAAATTGCGACTCACTCGCCACCTTGTCGGCGGCGGCAGTTATTTGTCGGCCCATGAACAACGTTTGGTGGTGGGATTAGGGGGATCCGCAGCGATCACCAGCGTCCAGGTGCGTTGGCCTTCAGGCAAGAAAACTCACCACGAAGGGCTTCAGCTGGCCGCGACGTGGACCTTGACATCCAGCGGAGAAACTCGAGCCGCCGCGGCGCCGAGCCTAGCATCACCCCAATGATTGTTTTATCACGTTGAAGAACCGAGAGCAGACTCGCACCGCCCCAACGAAAGGCTGGCAATTCGCCACACAGCTCAATCGCGCTTGATTCTCAAGCGATCGCTAATCATCGCCGACCTCAAGAGAAAAATCTTCCATTTTTTTTCACCAGGGTGCAAATGAGTTTCGTGGGTGTTTCGCGAGTAGCCAAGCTCAGTGTTTCACGAGGCCGCAAAGCCCCCTCAGATGGTGAAATCAACACGCCTGACGTCAGGCCGCGGGCCGATCCTGAAACGTAAGGCCAATTCACCAAGTAACTTACGAAATGGCGAGCTCAATGAACAACGCCACCCATACGGGGTGGCAATCACGCCGAGCCGCCGACCATTTCGCGTGTTTTCACTACGGCTTTCAACCAGTGAAAAGTGGATGAGTTGCGAGAAATTGAAGAAAAACCTACATTCTGCCGAAGGGCATACTTCCGCACCTTGCTTGACAGTTACCGGTGAAATCCCGACAGTAAGATGAAGAGGCGGTTAAGTCAGGCAGTCGGCCTTCAACCAGTCACGTCTTTTTTTCCATTTCTTTTCCTTTCTCAAGAGGTGTTAACCATGCGAACGTCATCGTTCCCACGACGCCCAGCTCACGGCTTTACGCTAGTCGAGCTGTTGGTCGTCATCGCCATCATTGGCGTGCTCGTCGCACTGCTGCTCCCGGCCGTTCAGGCCGCGCGTGAGGCGGCCCGACGCAGCAGCTGCTCGAACAATTTCAAGCAATTGGGCCTCGGCCTGCACAACCATCACGATGTGAAGAGCTACCTGCCTTTCCGCGAGGGCCGCTACCCCTACTCGGCAGCAAGCTACCAGGGCCGCAAGAGCGGTCTGATCGACCTGCTCCCGTTCGTTGAACAGGGGCCGCTGTACGATCAGATTTCCAATACTCTGACCATTGGTGCGACGACCTTCGCTCCGATGGGGCCGGAGCCTTGGAACGGCACCTACACGCCGTGGCAGCAGAACATGAAGGTGTTCTACTGCCCGTCGGACACCAGCATGCCCTCGGGCACTGGCGTTAAGCACACCAACTACATGTTCAGCAGCGGTGACTCGATCGACCTGCACACCACCAACGGCGCGACTCGCGGTATGTTTGGTCTGAGCACGACCGAAAAGGGCCTTGCACTGGCCGACATCACGGACGGCACGAGCAACACGATTGCCATGTCGGAACGGCTGCGGGGTCAATCGACGGTCCAACGAACCCTGACGATTCACAATGGTGGCGCTTGGTTCACCACTCCGACTGCGTGCACGGCGATGTTCAATAAGGCCACCAAGACGTGGTCTGGCTCGGGCGCATTCGGTGCCTGGGCGGGCGTTCGCTGGCCGGACGGCGGCATGGGCTTTGGAGGTTTGACCACCAACGCTCCGCCCAATACCGTCTCGTGTGCCTGGAATAGCCACGACGCTCAACCTGGCGTTTATCCTCCGAGCAGCAATCATCCCGGCGGAGTGATGGTGCTGATGGGCGACGCCTCGGTGCGATTCATTTCCGACACGATCAATGTCGGAAATCAGAGTGCTGCTGGCACCGGCCTGACGACGGTGAGCCCCTTCGGCGTCTTTGGTGCTTTGGGCACTCGCAACCAGGGTGAGCCGGTTTCCAACTAGTCTTTGACTTCTATTGAATGGCAACATTACATGGCCCCGCCGCTCCAGCAGTGACGGGGCCATCCTTGTTTTTCCACAGTTTCTTTCTGGAGAATACCCCTTGCGTATCCAATCCCTCCTTGCGTTGTTGTCCGTTTGCGTAGCCGCAGCCCTCGTCGGTTGCGGGCCAAGCGGCCCCCCTGAGCCTGAGAAATTGCCCGTTGTTCCAGCGGCCGGTGTCGTCACGTACCAGGGCAAGCCTGTTGCCGACGCATCCGTTGCCTTCCAGCACACGGGCGGAAAGGTCTCGGCTACCGGCAAGACGGACGCAGAAGGCAAATTCAAGCTCAGCACCTACGGCAAAGATGACGGCGCCCCTGCCGGCGGATATCGCGTGACGGTGGCCGTCAGCGGCGTGAAGGAAATTGAACCTGGCGTCCTCGCTCCGGTTCCCGAGGGTGGTTTCCAGTCGCCAATTCCGTTGAAGTACGCTAATCCCGTCGAAACGGACTTGAACGTCGAAGTCCCTGCGGCTGGCAACAACGATATCAAGATCGAACTCAAGTAACCAACGGCGTCGGCCAACTTGGTTATTTCGATTCAAGATAACTCGCCCACGAATCTCGGAAGGCGAACCCCCAGAACCGCTCCTCTTGGCAGCCGAGGAGCGGAGTTGTCTGCGAGCGGCCCTTTGTTGCGGCTCGCCGTCCTAATTCATGGCGATCGGTTTAATCGCCTAGCCCTGGGCAATTGAGTTGTTGGGCGTCGGCAATTGCTGCAGCGCCGCCCTACCCACGTGGTCGCAACTTCGATAGACCGCCATCCAGGCCAATTTCTTGGCCTGTAATCCAGTCGTTCTCTGGCGCCAGAAGCCAGGCGGCCAAGGATGCGATCTGCTCAGGCTCGCCAATGCGCCCCAAGGCGTGCATATTCGTGGATGCGGCGTAGGAGGCAGGGTTCTCCCAGATGCGTCGAGTGAGTTCGGTGCGAACCAGCCCTGGGCTGATGACATTCACCCGAATGTTACGAGCCGCATAGGTGGCGGCGGCGGATCGAGCCAAACCGGCGACGCCCGCCTTAGCGGCGGCAATCGCTTCATGATTGGCCAACCCCACCGTCGCGGCTGCGGACGCGAAGAGCACCACGGCGCCGCCTTTCGCTCGCATCAGTTGGGCGGCGGCTCGAACCACCGCGAATGCCGTCATCACGTTCGTCTCCCAGACCTCGCGAAACTCATCGTCGGTCGTCGAATGGGCCGGCTTCAACAGGACCGAACCGATGCAGTTCACGATCCCGGTGAACTCCCCTTGCCGTTCGGACTCCTCGCGCAATAACGCTTCCAGGCTCGACGAATCGGTTGAACTCCAACAAGTAACGGACTGGCCCAACTCTTCCCCCAGTAGATTTAACTTGTCTCGATTTCTCCCCACCAAGTGCACCTGTTCGCCTCGACAAACCAGCATCCTGGCCAAGGCGTTGCCGATGCCACCCGTCGCTCCCAAGATTGCCACGCGCCCCATTCCCCTGCTCCTTTAATCTGCATCGCTCAAGCCGCGATCGTTCGCACACTCCATCCCAGTCCACCCCAAACAGACCTCCCCGCATTCCTCGATACTCGTTAACTCGCCACGTATTCCGTCACAGCCCAACCATCGATCATGCCACATGCCGCCCTGGTCTATCCCCACCAACTGTTTCAAGATTCGCCCGCACTCCACGAAGCTCGACGAGTGTTCATGATCGAAGAACCATTGTTCTTCAGTCAGTATCAATTTCACCGCCAAAAACTGATGCTTCACCGGGCGTCGATGCGGCGGTATGCCGACGAATTGACGCGAGTTGGACATCGCGTCGAGTATGTCGAGCTGCGTGACTGCCCGGAGACCGTCAGTATTGCACGACATCTGTCGGCCGCGAAAATTCGTTCGGTCGCCTATGTCGATCCCTGCGACGACTGGCTCGCTACTCGCCTCGCCGACGCACTCGCCCAGCAGAACATCCAGTCGCAAGTCCACGCCGACCCGGATTTTCTGACCGAGCGATCCGTGCTGGAACGATTTGCGAGTGCCAAGACGAAACTATTCTTCACGGAGTTTTATATTGACCAACGAAAACGACTCGAAATCCTGCTGGACGCTGGTCACAAGCCAGTCGGTGGTAAATGGAGCTACGATCCCGAGAATCGGCGGAAGTTGCCCCGCGATGTCACTGTACCGCCCGAGCCGCAGTGGCCCGCGGAAGATGAATACGCTCGCGAGGCGCAACAATATGTGCGTATGAACATCCCGCATGCCTTAGGCGAAGATCTGCCCCTCCGCTATCCCACCAGTCGGCCAGAAGCCGCCCTGTGGCTCGACAAGTTCCTCCGGACTCGTTTAGAACAATTCGGCGCTTACGAGGACGCAATCAGCAGTCGCCATCCGGTACTCTTTCACTCCGTACTGACGCCCATGCTGAATGTCGGTTTGCTCTCGCCTCGACAAATCGTCGAGGCTGCACTGGAGTATGCAGATCGAGTCCCCTTGAATTCGCTGGAGGGATTCTTGCGGCAAGTGATCGGCTGGCGCGAGTTTGTCCGGTTGGTTTACCTGTTTCGCGGTCGTCGCCAACGGTCTCGAAACTTCTGGGATCTGCAACGCCCTCTTCCCCTCGCGTTTTACGATGCCACAACCGGAATTACTCCGGTGGACCACGTGATTCGCCAAGTGTTGCGCACCGGTTATTGCCATCACATCGAGCGGCTCATGATTCTAGGAAACTTCTTGCTGCTGTGTGACGTTAGACCAGACGATGTCTATCGGTGGTTTATGGAGCTGTTCGTCGACGCCTACGACTGGGTGATGGTGCCCAATGTGTATGGCATGAGCCAGCACGCCGATGGCGGCCTGATGACCACCAAACCGTACATCAGCGGTTCGTCCTACGTGCTCAAGATGAGCGACTTCCCCAAGGGAGAATGGTGCGAGATTTGGGACGCCTTGTACTGGCGTTTCGTCGATCGCCACGTCGATTTCTTCGCCGCCAACCCCCGTATGGCCGTGATGGCGAAAATGCGAGACAAACTAGGCCCGCGACTCGCTCGGCACCTGAGTGTCGCCGAGAAGTTTCTGACTCAACTGTATCGCGGATAGTCATTGGTCATTGGTCATTGGTCATTGGTCATTCTGTTTTCTCTTCCGTGTTCTCCCGTGTCTTTCCGTGGCTAATTCTCTCTGTCGTGGGCGTGCAATTCCGTGGTCTGGTCCCTGATTCTCTCATTCCGTGGTTAACCCCCGAGATTCTCGGCGGTCTACACGTGAACGATTTGAACGATTTCTAGCCCAGTGGCCACCTTCCTTTCCCTTGAGGAGCCCCGAATTGAACGCCATCGTCACTCCCCCTGTCCGTCCGGACGCTCTCCACAGCTCGACTACCGCCCCGCCCCTGGCGATTCGCAAGAATGGATCGAAAGCCAGTCAGGATATTGATTTACGAGCGATCGAATCGGCTGTAAGAACAATCCTCAAAGCCGTGGGAGAAGACCCGGATCGAGCGGGGTTGGTCGAAACGCCTCGGCGAGTGGCCAAGATGTATGCCGAGATGTTCGCTGGCTTGCATACCGATCCGGCCAGACACCTGCGAGTGACCTTTCCCGAGACTTACGACGAAATCGTCTTGGTCCGCGACATCCCTTTCACCAGCATGTGCGAACACCATTTGCTGCCGTTCTCGGGTGTGGCTCATGTCGCCTACATCCCGAACGGTCGAGTTACCGGTTTGAGCAAACTGGCTCGAGTGGTCGAAGAAGTGGCTCGGCGGCCTCAAGTTCAAGAACGGATGACGCAGACCGTTGCCGACATGCTCGAGCGGGAGTTGGAGACTTCGGGGGCGGCGGTCGTCATTCAGGCGGAACATTCTTGCATGGCGATCCGCGGCGTACGCAAGGCGGGCAGTTCGACCGTGACGAGCGCTCTGCGAGGGGTATTTAAGACGAACCCGTCGAGTCGTGCGGAGGTATTGTCGCTGATTGGCCAGCCGAGTCGCAAAGGGTAAACGAGATGATCATTCAGAAAGACTATAAGTTCTACGCTGCTCACCGGAACGAAGAACTGCACGATAAGTGTCGCAATCTTCATGGGCACCGCTATGGGGTCAAGTGCTTCTTCGAAGTGGAACGGACGGGCAGCTACACGACCTTGTTCGGCGATTTTGACGCGAAGATCGAGCCGTTGTTGAAGCAAGAGTACGACCACGGGATGCTGATCCACTGGCGCGATCCCTTATACGACACTCTGCGCGATCACATGCGACGCACGGGCGAGGAGCTGAAGCTCAAGGTTTTCGATCGTCCAACGAGCGTCGAGAATCTGGCTCACCGCTTGTTCAGCGAAATCACCGAGTTTGGATTTCAGCTCGTTCGGTTGGAAATTCGCGAGACCGATACCTCCGTGCTCGAATACACGCGTGAAGATTGGGAAGCAGACAATCGTCGCTTCGCGAACGAAGTCGCGACTAGACTGCGAGTCCCCGCGGCCCTTGTACGACGGACTTCCAGTCCGTCGCCCGCCGCGCTCAAGAACGTTCCTGCTCAAGCAAATTGCATTTCGACGGACTGGAAGTCCGTCGTACAAAGATGCACCTTGGCAACGAACGATCAGCCAAGCCAGGTTGACCGGCGAACCGCCCACAACTTAGCTTGGTGAGCATGGAATTACGTGCTGCCTTACGCTCTGCTGTGATCCTCGCCGCCACGGTCATGTCTGTGGCGAGTCTGATTTGTCGCGTCTCGGGGATCGAGCTTACCTCGGACGCCCCGCCCGATCTTCCGCCAGCGATTCGAGCGTATATCGCTGACGCCTGTCTCGACTGCCATGCGGGAGAAAAGGCCGAACGTGGGCTCGACCTGACGGCCCTCGAGTTCCTTTCAATTGATGCGAAATCGCTAGAGACTTGGGGCAGGATTCATGATCGAGTGGCTCGAGGCGAGATGCCGCCGCCGAACGCTGGCCAAGCCCCGCAAGCAGCGGCTTCAACTCTCCCTGAGAACCCGCTTCGAGACAAATTCCTGAAAGATCTGTCGCAACGTCTTCATGAAGCGGATCGCAAAGACGTGGAACGGTACGGCCGCGGCCCCACTCGACGACTCACTCGCCGCGAGTACGAAGCCAATCTGCGCGATGCGCTCGATTTCCCCGAGCTCGACATCCGCGATCTCTTGCCTGAGGATCGCGAGTCGCAGGGATTCCGCCGCGTAAGTCGAGTGCTCGATCTGTCGCGAGTGCAATTGACGGCCTATTTGGAGGCCGCGCAAACGGCGTTGAGGTCGGCCGCGGCCAGCGGGGTAAGTCCGCCGACGGCCGTGAAGTTTCGAGCTGTGGGGCGCGATCTGTTTCAGGAGACAGCGACGTTTGGCGAGCGCGAGGCGATGTTCTTCGCGAAAGATAATCGAGCAATCGATCTGACGCGTTTGGCGGCGGAACCTCATCATCCCGACGTGGAACTGGCCCTTTTCCGTTCCGCTCACTGGCCCTATTACGGTTATCCTCGTGGCTTCGTCGCCAAGCGATCCGGGGATTATGCAGTTCGGTTCTCTGCTCGCGCGATACGGCAATTGCGCGAGACGAGGATCGAGCCCGCAACCGCCTCGGTGGCGATGACGTTTCGCGCTCGCAAACCGTCAGGGCCCGATGTTTCGGGAGATGTGCGAGCGACGGGCGGCTGGATTGATGTCAGGCAGGACCGTTCCGAGTTTCGAACGACGATACGGCTGAGGGAGGGCGAAACCTTCGAGTACAGTTTGCTCGGGCTGCCCGTTCCCCTCGCACGAAATGTGGATGGTGGGCCGCCCACCTACCGCTATCCTCCTTTTCCCACCGACGGTCAACCAGGCGTGGCCTTCCAATGGCTAGAAGTCGAAGGCCCTTTATCGCCCGCGACATGGCCGCCCGCTTCGCACCGAGCACTTTTTGGCGACTTGCCCCTGTCGCCTCCCGCGCCCGACTCAACGCTTCCTTTCAGCCTGGTCAGTGATCACCCGAAGCAAGCCGCCGCGACGCTGCTAAGTAGCTTTGCCAAACGAGTGATACGGCGACCACTGAACTCGCAGGAACTCGCTCCCTTCGTACAACTCGCCCAGCGTCAGCTTGACTCGCGAGTCCCGCTCGCCGACGCGCTCCTCACCAGCTACACGGCTCTCTTGACCTCGCGTCACTTTTTGTTTCTTCACGAGCCCCGGTCACGTTCCATGACCGAGACCGCAACCGTTGCCCAACCGTCCGCGTCTTCTCCTGACGCATCCGCGTCGGGTTCGGCGAGTGACTCGGTTGCCGACTACTACGCCATCGCTGATCGACTGTCGCATTTTCTCGTAGAATCTCGGCCCGATCAGCAATTGCTCGACTTAGCCGCCAAAAGACAACTGCGCAATTCGGCGACGCTGTGTGCCGAAGCGCAACGCTTGATCGCGAGCCGCGGTTTCGAGCGGTTTATTGAATCGTTCACGGACGACTGGTTGCAGCTCAAGCATTTGCGTCGCGACGAGCCCGATTGGCGACGCTACCCTGAGTATCGCTTCGACGACTACTTGGTCGAGTCGATGGAACGCGAGACACGTGCGTTCGTGACCAAAATGATTCGCGACAACCTTCCGGCCGTCTCATTGGTCCAAACCGATTTCGTCTTGGTCAACGACCGGCTCGCCAAACACTATGGTCTCGCGCCGGTGGAAGGTTCGACAATCCGCGAAGTGCCTGTCCCCCCGACCAGTCCCTACGGCGGACTGATCACTCAAGGAGCCATCCTGAAGGTGACTGCCAACGGCGTGAGCACCTCGCCCGTGATTCGAGGCGCCTGGGTGATGGATCGCTTGCTCGGCGATCCGCCGCCGCCGCCTCCCGCGAAAGTGCCGGCGGTCGAACCCGATGTGCGAGGCGCCACTTCGATCCGCGAACTACTCGAACGGCATGCGAGCGACGAGTCGTGTCGGAGCTGTCACGCTCGCTTCGACCCCGTCGGTCTCGGCCTGGAGAACTTCGACATCTTAGGCGGCTGGCAGACTCGTTATCGTGGTCTCGAATTGGGCGATCGCGTCACCGGGATTGATCGAGCCGGTCATGATTTTGCCTACACGTTGACAAGCACCATCGACGCTCATGGTCGCCTGCTGGATGGTCGAGAGTTCGAGGGCATTCACCAGTTGAAGACGCTATTGGCCGCCGACCAGCGCGCACTGGCTCGCAATCTGCTGCGTCAGTGGATTGTCTATGGCACCGGCGCCCCGGCGCGCTTTTCGGATCGGCGCGAAATCGAGCGAATCCTGGATGACTGTCGAGACAACGGTTATCGCGTGCGCGACTTGCTGCTTGGGTTGGTCACGAACCGCATCTTCTTAGGGCGCGACGCGGAATAGGCCATGTTTCTCGGGAAAGACACGGTTATGCCTGGAAGAACCTTGAGTCGTCGTGCGGTGCTGCGAGCGGCCGGTGTCGCGGTCGCGCTCCCGTATTTGCCGAGTCTGTCGAAGGCCAGCGACGACCGTCCGACAGCCCCGCGTCGCATGCTGGTCATTTCCAACAACCTCGGAGTACTCCCGAAGCACTTCTTCCCAAGCACCGCGGGCAGCGACTACGAGTTGTCGCCTTACTTGCGAGAATTGAGCCCCTTTCGCCAGCAATTCACCGCGCTGAGCG
Source organism: Pirellulales bacterium (assembly GCA_046349915.1). GTDB lineage: Bacteria > Planctomycetota > Planctomycetia > Pirellulales > Pirellulaceae > CAIXSC01. Next base: position 508,662 of record JAXMBL010000008.1, read on the forward strand.
GTTTATCGCATCCGGCCGTCGACGGCGGGCACAGTACCGAGAATTGCTTTCTCACCGCCGCTCGCAATCCCACGAAAAGCGGTTTCCGCAATCAGATCTCGCTGGACCAATTTGCCGCCGAGCGTTTGCCGCAAGAGACTCGCTTTCGCACGCTTAACTTGGGCGTCAACATCGATAAAGCCAATCGCAGCCTCTCCTGGACTCGCGATGGCCAATTGTTGCCCGTCGAGGACAGTCCCACCCTGCTCTTTCATCGGTTGTTTCATCAGTCGCCAGCGAACGAACAATCACGGCAATTGCGCAGGCTTGACGAACGCCAGAGCATTCTCGATCTATTGCTCGACGAGGCTCGTACCATCCAAGGTCAGCTAGGACGCGATGATCGCTCGCGACTGGATGAGTATCTGACTTCGGTGCGGGAGGTGGAAGAACGATTGCGAGTCTCTCGTCTGTGGGAAACTCGCGAGCGACCGCGGACCACCGAAACGGCGCCCGAAGAGGTGCGTGATCCGAAGCGATTCTTCGACAAGTTCGCGCTGATGCTCGACCTCGCTCGACTAGCGTTCGAATCTGATTCGACTCGCATTGTGACGCTCATGGTCGACGCGTTCGCGACCCCGGTGTTTCAACTAAAACCCGGCGCGGAAACGAGCGACGGATATCACAATTTGAGCCATCATGGACAAGATCCCGCGAAACTCAAGCAATTGGAGGACGCCGACCGTCGCCAAATGCAGTTGTTGAGTCGCCTGATGGAACAACTCGCGCAGCGACGTGATCGCGATCAATCGCTCCTGGACCAAACACTCATCCTGTTCGGCAGCAACATGGGCGATGCCAACACACACGACAACACCAATTTGCCGCTGCTTTTGGCCGGAGGGGGGCTGCGTCACGGACGCCACTTGGCCTATTCACGCGAGTTCAATCGCCCATTGAGCAATCTGTTTGTCACCATGCTGCATTGGCTCGGCGTGGAAACCGATCGCTTCGGTTCGAGCGATGGGGAGTTGTCGGAACTCATAAGCTGAATTGTCGACGACTCAACGCTGCAGCGTCTTTATCCGATAAAGCGAGGCTGCTGTTACTCTGTTCGTGCGGCTGCCTGTTGCGGCCCCTCCCCCCCGAATTCCCATAACTTGGGGAATATGACTCGTCGCACGGCAAGGCCTACACTCCGCGATCACTCAATCAACGGTCACGCCTACCGCGGAGAATTACACTTCCATGGACCGAGCAAGATTTGTCTGGCGTCGTACGCCTTTAAATGGAGAAATCACGAAAGCTGTTTTGGAGCGTTTCACGGAAGCGTCTTTGTTGGAGGCCGCCGGTGCAGAATCATTGGAAACGGCAGAATTGCCTCACTCGCCAGTGCCTTTAGGTCCACGGGACGAGGCCATCTTTCTGCTCCACACCGCCGCGGAAGTTGAACACGCCCTGCTGGTGCAGTACCTCTATGCTTGGTTCTCGATCGATCAAACGCAGCCGAATGCGTCGCAATGGTCACGTACATTGTCGACTGTCGCAATTGAGGAAATGGCGCACCTGTTGACGGTGCAGAATGTCCTGCGAGCTTTAGGGGGACCGCTTAACTGGGAACGCGAGGACTATCCCTTCCGCTCCGATTTCTATCCATTTCCGTTCCATCTGGAGCCGCTGAGTCGGGATTCCGTGGCCAAATATGTCGCGGCGGAAATGCCCGAGACGCCCTCCGAGCATGATTACCCAAAAATGCCGGAGATTCGCGCTCGATTAGCGGACGAGGACCAAGTCGTCAATCGAGTGGGAAGGCTTTACACGCGTTTGATTCAGATGTTCGACAACGAGCTCACAGACGACATGTTCGATGCGAGCACGGTGGGATTCCAGCCTGATCCAGACGCCTGGTTTGGGACCGACCCAACCAGAGGTGCGGCGAATCCGCGGGATATCTTGGTGATCCCGATTGTTGGCTCGCCAGCGGCAATGAGGAGGAAAGCGATTGACGCGCTGCGAGCGATTGCGGAGCAGGGCGAGGGGACCGGTGCGCGAGTTGCGGACTCGCATTTTGACCTGTTTTATCGGCTGTACGAAGCTTTGCCGGAAACCAATCCGCTGTATGGTCCTCCGGCCGCTTCCCCATCACTCGCGGTTCCCTGTCATCCGTCGACCAGTCTTTCTCGCTTCGACGACCCAGAACGTGAAGCGGGCCGCATCACTCATCCGACGTCCCTCGCCTGGGCTCATCTCTTTAACGCCCGCTATCGACTGCTGCTGACGGCGCTAGCCCACGCACTCTTGGTTGATCGAAGCTCCCAGCCAGCCGACGAGCAACTGCTGCGCGACATGGCCTTTGCATTCATGCATAATCTGCCCAATATGTCTACGGTGTTGAGTTCTCTCCCGCGGCAAATTCCTAATCGCTATGTCTGTGGTCGATTCACCATGGCGGGTCCACCGTTTGAACTCCCCTACTCCCTGGCGTTTCCCGATCGTCCTGTAGATCGTTGGCGACAATTGCGGGATCTGCTGCGCGAGTCCCTCGTCCAGTCGCGGCAACTCGCCATCTCCGCGCCCAACGATTACGCTCGCCGCTTGCTCGAGTCGCTTATTCCGGACGATGAGGCATTGTTGAGGGAGATTGAAGCCCGACTTCCAGCGCCGCCTCGCTTGCCACGCCTCCACTTTCGTGGGCGGTTCCAGACCAATGTCTCAACTATCAATAATGGACTCGACGGCCTCGATACCGTTCGGATGAACATCGATACGCAAGGGAAAACCGATGATCAGTTTCGCGCGTGGTTGCTCGAGACCTTCGTCGATGCTCAGGGGCAAACTCGCTTGAACGGTGGTTGGAATCCGTTGGGCGCGAACGATTTTCGCTTGGATGAAGTCACGATCACCGGCGTCGAGCGTCTGGGTGGCGAGTTTATTGATGATGCTACGCTCGATCCGACGATCGGTTCACGTGTCTCCCTGATGGGCATCATGGTCGACGTAGATCCTGAGTCGGTGGTAGACACGCAGATTTTTCCAGGTCGTTTCGCGGTTACAACCACCAGCACCAGCGAGCCAAGCAGCCTGTCGGGCAAACTCTCCGTGCTGCATTCGCGCGGCCTTAGTTTTCGCAGAAATCTCGGCGTGGGAGGATCACGTGGAGCAGGGACGCAGTTTCAAGGCGTAATCCAGTCTGGCGATCTTGCGACAACGAGAGAGTTTTCAGGGGCTCTCGGCGAGTTGGTAGCGGCAGGCCAGCGACAAGGCGTGCTGGTCCGCTTCTCCATTTATCTCTCCGCCCCTGCTCTCACCGAGGCACAACTTGCCGAAAAGTTTGCGGCTGGCGAACGTCCCGCGAACCCATCGATTGGAACCATCATCGGCGCCTTGGAGCCTTGGCTAGGCGATTCGCCCGTTTCCGCTCCGCTAGGAAGGCGCCTGCAGCCGGTTGCCCCGGCGGCCGGTGCGTCCGGCGCGATCGCTCCGGCATTCGCCGTCTGGGACGAAGCAAGTGGAAAGCTGTTGCTTAATCTGCTGCATGCCATCCCCGAAAAGGATAGCTCGGGCGCGAAAGTCGACATTGGCGCCTTGGAGTTACGATTGAAAAATTCCGCGGGAGAAACGTCGCTGGGTCTGATTCCCTATGCGCAAGAAGCCTATGAGAAGACTGCGGGACTTGTTGCGTTGCCCGTGATGCCAGCAGTCGCATCTCGACTCGGCGACGGCTTGCTGGAAGTCGTGAAAACGATCGATGGCACTTCACTGTTCACCGAAGAAGAGTGGACTTTCGAGTCCGATGACCGAGGGGTCTACGTTCAAGAGGGCGAACAATTCAAGATTCGCGTGAGAGTGGCTTTCCGCGGTCGCCCAGCTTCATCAGGGACCGTATTTCACGCCTCCGAATATGTACGCGAGTTCGGTGCGGGAATCTTGTTCCAACTCGCCCTCCCGGCCGATCAACTGCTGGCCTTTCCTCGCGATATCACGGTCGGTGAACAAGGGTGGGCCGAGATTCCCGTCACGGCTCTGAAGCCAGGCATCGCCCGTTTAGGTTTTCACTTCTCGTCCGTGCCTGCTCCATTGAATGGCACAACGGGCTTCTATGCGAACATTCGTGTCTTTCCACGCGACGACTATTCCGCATTGCCGGACTCAGACCTCACCTTCGCGAAAGTCTACGACGAGGTACTCCGCTTCTATCACTTGCTTTACCCGGCCATGACGTCAGTCTTCAGTTTGGCTGACGAATCGGCGGTACGGGACAACGCGCCCGCCATTCTGCGCTTGATCGACAGTACGCAAGTCAACGACTTCGCCTACATGCCTCGCACCCGTGAGTTGTCTCAAGGTAAACGTGAATTGCTCGTACGCTGGTGCCGCAAGACCATTGCAGGAGGTGGAGGAGGTGGAGGAGGTAGTGCGGTAACACTCGAGCAAGCCCTTACGCAGATGCGAGCGTTGATCGAGTTTCTCCGCGACTCGCACAACGCCGCCGGTTTTCATGAGGGGGTAGAACTCCCCGATGGATCGTCGCTGGCCGCCAAGTTCACCAACGCCGACTCACTGATCGATTACTTGCGAACAGGAGTCGGAATCAATCGAGAAACCGGCAACTCGCTGATCGTACCCAGGAGTACTGCCAACTCGGCGTTTCATCGACTCATCACGGGTGGCGTACCCATCATGCGCATCCGTTTCGCCCAGGTTGTGCCCTCCATCGGCAAGACTGGCCTACAGATCGTCGAAGAGTGGATCAACGCACTGCCGGAAAGCTGAGGCTGTCTCGTCGTACGGTTGTAGCCCGCTCACATCGTGAGCGGAACAGCCACGTGGCCCGCGAACGCCCCTCGCTGTCAACCATGTCTCGTCGCCATCCAATGGAGACGCGGCTATCGCTGCTGAGACGAGAGGATCGACGGACTAGAAGTCCGTCGTACAAAGACCGACGGACTAGAAGTCCGTCGTACATTGCGACCAAGCCTTAGCTAAAGATCGGACTCGTCAGAGTTCCCGTGCTGTCGGCGAACGAGTCGGTTTGGATATCGAGCGCCCGCAGCATGCTGAGGAACATGTTGGACATCCGCGTCTCGCCGTTACGCCAGTAGTGGCCATGACGCAAGCCCAGGTTCGCTCCGCCCGCGACCAGCGTCGGCAGGTTCTTCGGGTTATGCGTCGTACTCGCTCCACTCCCGAATAGCACGATCGTGTTGTCGAGCACGCAGCCATTGCGATCTTGATAGCCCGACAATCGTCGCAAGAAGTGCGCGATCTGTTCACTCAGGAACAGATCGTACTTGGCAAACTCCAGTTGCCCCTCTTTGTCTCCTGCATGCGACAGCGAATGATGCGTGCGAGTCAGCCCCAGCTTAAGTGGAAACGTGTCACTGATCCCCATCCCGTCTTCGCGGTTGAGCATGAAGGCGACGGAGCGAGTGATGTCGGCGTCAAACGCCAACGCCACCAAGTCGAACATGTTGCGATAGTACTCGGCAGGGTCGCCCTCGTTCGAGGCATCCAGATTGAGATGCGACCGGTCTTGCTGCTTAAGCGGAACTTCGATCCAACGCTCCGAAGCAATCAATCGCGACTCGACTTCATTCAACGACGTCAGATACTGCTCCATCCGCTCACGGTCGGACTGCCCCAACTGCCGCTGGAGCGACTTGGCGCTCTCGACCACCGCGTCGACCAACTTGATCCGCCGCTGCAACTCGGCGCGCTCCGACTGCAACGACTCGCGATCACCGCGAAACAGTCGATCGAACACTCGCCGCGGATGATTCTCCGCTGGAATGGGTCGTCCTTCGAGGCTGTACGAAATGGTTCCCGTGCGAGACAAGAAGCCCGTGCCCGCGTCGATCGACAGGACCAACGAAGGCTGTCGGCAATGTTGCTTCGTATGCAGCGCGACAACCTGATCGAGTCCCACCGAGTTGTACGTGCCCGGTTTGGGATTATGGAGCGGGGCGCCCGTAAGCCACATGTCGGAACAGACGTGCGGGTCGGCCTTCGGTCCACTCGGATGATACAACCCGCCGACAAAACTCAACTGCTTGCGAAAACCACTCAATGGCTCCGTCGATTTCCCGAAAACGAACTCGCCATTGGATTCCTTCGTGGGGAACCAACTCCAATCGTCGATTCCATGCTCTGTTCGCGGCAACGACATGCCGTTGGCCGTGTAGAGGGCGCAAAAGCGGCGAGGCGGCTTGCTGGTGACTTGATCGCCCATCGCATCAAGCAGCGGCAGTGCCAACGCGACTCCCCCAACTCCCCGCAGAAACGCCCGGCGATCCAACGAAATTGCTGACATATCCCTAAGCCTCTCCGCATTGCCAAGCGAGCGCCGAGCCACTCGCGGTGCTCCTGCCACGTACCTACTTTTCCAGAAACACGGGACTTTGAACCACAAAGCGTACCATATCCTGCATTCGGTACCCGCTCGCCTTCAGCTTCACCGCATCTCGTTTTAGTTGAGCCGTTTCATTATACGCAAGCGATCGCCCCGAGGCGTAGATCGAAAGGTGCTTCAAAACACTGAAGGCGACCTGGTCCAGCCGATCTTCCGCCAAGTACTTTCGTAACTCCTCGAAACCAGCGACCTCGGTCTGGTCGGGCAAAGTTGACCGAGCATCCACGGTCTGTGTCCGCAAACGTCCCCCCGCATCGTATTCCTCAAACGGAACACCCCACGGGTCAATTCTCGCATGGCATTGAGCACAACCGACTTGCGAACGGTGTTTTTCGAGCCGCTGCCGCAACGTCAATTGCTTTTCCTCTTCCTTCAACGCCGGCACATTGGGCGGCGGATCGTCGGGCGGTTCGGCCACAATCCGCCGAGCCAGCCAGGCGCCGCGTTTCACGGGATTCGGTTCGCGCCCATCCGACAAGCCCGCCAAAACGGCCGCCTGGCTCAATACGCCCCCCAAGTCGCGCCGCTGATGAGGAATCGCCACAAACTCAAAGCCGCTTTCCGTCCGGTCCCCCAAGTCGTAGTACGACGCCACGACCTCGTTCGCCAACACAAACTCCGAGGAAATCAAGTGACGAGCCGAGAGGTTCTCTCGGATCAAGTACTCCACCAATTCCACGGGCTCGCGAACCAACTGAGTCCGGACGTCGCGCGTCAGCCCAGGAAACTTGCCGCGATCCGGCTCCAAGACAGCGAACTTTTCGAGCGCCAGCCATTGAGTAGTAAACTCGTGGCTGAAGCGGTCGAACCGAGGGTCCGCGATCATCCGAGTAACTTCTTCGTCCAGCCGCTCCCGCAACCTGCCAGACGCCGCCGTTTCACTGAGCCGTGCATCGGGCGGACCGTTCCACAGAAAATACGAGAGCTTGGAGGCGAGTTCGAAGTCGTCGAGCGGTTCGGGCGCAGGCGACTGACTCTGTTCGACGAGCATCAAGAATTGAGGCGATGCCAACACCACCTGCAGCGAGTCGCGCACACTCGCTTCAAAGCTAGCGCCGCTCGCCGCCGACGCGTCGTAGGTCTTCATAAGAGCTGTCAGCTCGGAATCGCTGACTGGCCGACGAAAGGCTCGGGCCGCAAACGCGCTAATGACTTCGCGTGCATGCTCGCGTGGATCATCGCGTCGCAAGTCGTCCCGGAAGATAGCTCGGTGGGACGCGGGCGGCCATGCATCATAAAACGGCCCTTCGAACTCTACCGACTTCACCAACATCCGCGGCATATCTCGGCCGTCCGTGTATTCGCTGCGCACGCCGATCTCGCGCAGGCCCGCGAGATAGTTCACATTATCCTTCTCCACGTCGGGACTTGGAAAGTTCCGAATCGCCCCTTCAAAGACATAGGCGGTCGGAGTCGTCGACGACACCGAGCGGGGCCCCTGCACTTGCGACAACGTGCTGCCGCAATCACGCCGCAGACCCATGTGAACTCCCACTCGCGGTGAACGCCCCTCGAACGCAAGAAACCTGCGAGCTATGTTGGAGTCCGCGGCCAGGCGGGTGAGTTCCAAGCGATCCACCGGTGTGTTGCCCGCATAGCGAGCTCGTAGCCGCACCGGCCCTGCGTCGAGTCGCACGGCCAGGAAAGCGGGCGATTGCAAAACCCCCGCAAACTCCCGCTCGCCCAAATCGACCAGCAGCTCATGCGGCTTCTCTTTTGGAGGAGGAGAAACGAAGCGGCGGCCCGGCGCCACGAATGCCTGAATCTCGTTCTCCGTCAATGCTCGTCGATAGAATCGCACTTCATCGATCGCGCCACGGAATCCATGTGCGTCCTGAATGCGACCGATGTGCAACGCAACTTTGGGATTGTCGAGATTCTTGGGACCGATCGTGCCGCGTGCCACGCGATAACCGTTCACAAAGAGCTCAGTCGCATTCTCGCCTCGACGCACTACCGCCGCGACGTGTTGCCACGTGTTCGCTTTGATCGTGCCCGGCGGCGATGCCACCGTCCCGTTCGACGCGTTGTCAGGACCGGCGGTCTCGATTCTCAGCACCCCTTGATTGTTCGGCATGTCCAAATACCAACCGTTCGTCCAGGCGTATTTGCCCAGGCAAACAATGCCCGCTTGTTTCAATTCCCTCGGATGAATCCAAGCGGCGACCGAAAAATCTCCTTCGCCCACATTCATCGTCGTATCACGCGGCGCCGCCAACGAATCGCCGTTGCCATCCAGCGTTACCGCTTTGCCAAACGGGGAATCTTCGAACTTTGCATCTCCCACCTGCTGGACCGTAAGCGAGGCGAGTTTCGAGTCGGCGGCGCCCGCGCCATCGAGCGGCCAATATCCCACCAGTTGTTCGTCAAGCCGTCGAGTATCCGGTGTTGGCAACTTCGACTCGGGCTGAGCCAGATGAACATCGACCTGATAAATGCCGGACTCGGGCGCCTGAATCTCAGTCGCGACACTGGGATTTCCCACGACGATCGTTTTGGTCTTCTCGTCAGAGCCTTGAGTGCCTTCTGCGCGTCGTGCGGCGGGAGCATCGGCAGGGTCGAGCAACAAACCATCCGCGTACTTGGCGGCGACTACCGTGACCTTGAATTTTCCCTCGTCGGGAAGTTCCCGCAATGAAATCTTGAAGTTCGCTCGCGGACCATAAGTACTCTCGACGCCAAAGAGCTCAGCGCTAGGCATCGCGGGCCGCAACAGCAATCCCTCGGGAATCGTTGAATAAGCTCGTCCCTTGGGATACCCGTGAGTTCCTCGCATGCAGGCAAAGATGCTGTGGTAGACGCTCTCGAAGTCGCGCCAGCCGCGCACCGTGTCATTGCCACGATACCCCTCGATGTACCGTAACTTCGTCGGCATACGATGCGGCGTAAAGGGAAAGGGCTTGATCGGAGTCAACTCGCTCACAATAAAATCCGAATTGTCCAGCAACAGACTGTCGGCCCCCAGGATCAAACGATCGGGACAAGGCTTGTCGTTGATCTGTCGCCCTAAATCAACTCGGAAGTTCTGAATCGTCGGCTGCGAACGCGGATCGACGATCACTCGACGCAAGGCTTTGTCCGCGATATCCAAATACGCCTCGACCAACAACGGCGAGAGGGCGAGCGTCTCTTGATTGTTGACGAATCCGTCGCGCGAGACGGCGTCGGGCGGCAACACTTCGGCTAAGTCGTCGTCCAGTTGCAACAATTCGCGCAACGTATTGCGGTACTGAGCCACTGTTAGACGCCGCGCACCGCCATTCTTGGGGATGGGCCGAGATCTAGCAACATGGAGCGCTCGATCGATCCAGGCCACCGCCGCCGCTCGTTCTTTCGCCGACGGTTGATCCTCGTCCTTGGGAGGCATTCCTTCGGACTGGATCTGACGGCGAACTCCCTCCCACAACTTCAAGTGCCGGTCCGCCAACGCAGCGTCCAGTTGATCAACGCGGACTCCCGACGTCTGCTCGTCCGCGTTGTGACACCGCTCGCAGTGCTGTTTCAAGAAAGGCGCCACCTGCCTTTGGAAGTCCGTGGCAAGTGCGGGGTCCAAGTCGGCGGCGAGACCTTGCGGCAGGTTCATCACCGCACTCACAAGGCACAGCCCCACCATCGCGCAGGGAATCAAGAACTGGATTCGCTTACTCATGGAAGCTCTGAGTAGTGATTTCAGGTGGGTGAGTGAACGGCGGGACGCCGCGGTCACACGTCCTGCGGCGCTCGAGATATCGTACTCGGCCGCCTACAGTTCCCGCAATCGACAACCGATCCTACCCGCCCTCGCATTCCGCTAGCGCGACTGCTACAACGACACTCAATCTGAACACATCCCTTGGGATCACTCGATTCATGACCTCCTCCCCTCTTTTCACCCCCTTCACGTTGGGTTCGCTTCCGCTAAGCAATCGCATCGTCCTGGCGCCACTGACGCGAGCACGCGCGGGAGTGCAACGAGTTCCGAATCGCTTGATGGCGGAATACTATGCTCAACGAGCGTCGGCTGGTTTGCTGATTTCCGAGGCGACGACGATTTCGGAGGAGGCAAATGGGTGGAATGAGTCGCCTGGCATCTACACCGACGAAATGGCGGCCGGTTGGCGAGACTCGGTCGAAGCCGTGCATGCTCGCGGCGCCAAGTTCTTCTTGCAGTTATGGCACATGGGGCGAGCGTCGCATAGCAGCTTTCATGAGGGCCGGTTGCCGGTCGCTCCTTCGCCTATCGCTATCAACGAGCCCTATATCCATACTCCCCAAGGCAAGCAGGCGCACGAGGCGCCTCGTCCGCTGGAAACCGCGGAGATCCCCCGAGTTGTCGCGGACTACCGTCAAGCTGCGGCGCGGGCGAAAGAGGCAGGTTTCGATGGCGTCGAAATCCATGGAGCTAACGGCTATCTGATCGACCAGTTCCTGCAATCGCGCACGAACCATCGCACGGACGCCTACGGCGGCAGCGTCGAAAACCGCAGCCGTTTCCTCTGTGAAGTTGTCGAGGCCATCGCCTCGGTGTGGCCCGCGAATCGCATTGGAGTGCGTCTATCACCGAACGGCATCTATAACGACATGGGCTCGCCCGAGTATCGCGAGCAGTTCCTGTACGTTGCCCAACGACTCGATCAATACGGCGTCGGCTATCTCCATCTGCTCGATGGACTCGCCTTTGGCTTTCATCAATTGGGAACGCCGATGACGCTCTCCGAATTCCGGTCGGTGTTTCGCGGTCCCTTGATCGCGAACTGTGGTTACACGAAGGGCACGGCGGAACAGGTGATTCGCGAGGGATTGGCGGACATCGTCGCTTTTGGTCGTCCTTTCATCAGCAATCCCGACTTAGTCGAGCGATTCCGCAATGACTGGCCGTTAGCGCCCGAGGCGCCCCTTTCCGACTGGTACACGCCTCAAGGCGCAAAAGGTTATACCGACTACCCGGCCTATCGGCCGCCGTCGTAATCTCCAATCGTGAAACGCGTCCACGATGGCCAGCAATTCCACCTCACAAGCCGCGAGCGAGCTCAATTCCGCGAAGGTCTTGCCACTCGATTCCATCCGCGACTTGGTGGGGGAATTGTATCGAGTCGAATCGCGGCGAGTGTTCGCGTCGCTCGTGCGGTTGTTGCGCGACTTCGATCTTGCCGAAGAAGCGTTGCATGAGGCCTTCGTCGCGGCCGTGGAACGCTGGAGCGTCGACGGAGTGCCCGAGAATCCCCGCGGTTGGCTGGTCTCCACCGGTCGATTCAAGGCGATTGACGCACTCCGACGGCGCGGACTACTGGATGCGAAGCGTGAAGAGGTCGCTTCGCGGATCGAGCGGATTGCTCAAGACAATGCGACGCGCGCCGGTCACGAAATTCAGGATGATCAGCTCCGTTTGATTTTCGCCTGCTGCCATCCCGCCCTGGACCCCTCGGTTCAAGTCGCACTCACTCTACGCGAAGTGTGTGGACTTACGACCGACGAGATCGCCAGCGCGTTTCTCACGTCAACCTCCACGATGGCTCAAAGGTTGAGTCGTGGTAAAGCCAAGATTCGTGACGCGGGCATCCCCTTCTCCATTCCTGATGCCACTCAACTGGAAGAACGACTCGACGCTGTCCTCGCGGTCGTCTACCTCGTTTTCAACGAAGGATACGCGGCAACCTCGGGCCAAACACTTACTCGCACCGACCTCTCCACGGAAGCCGTTCGTCTCGGTCGGTTACTCGTTCATCTGCTGCCCGATCCTGAGGCGATGGGCTTGCTGGCGCTGATGCTGTTGCAAGAATCGCGGCGAGCGGCTCGGACCGATCAGCAGGGTGACATTGTGCTGCTCGAACAACAGGATCGCACTCTTTGGGACCAAGAGATGATCCGCGAGGGCCAGCGGCTGGTCGAACAATCGCTTGTCACTCGACGGTTTGGAGCTTACACCGTCCAGGCCGCGATCGCCGCGGTGCACGCGACGGCGGCGAGCGTCGAGACGACCGACTGGCGTCAAATCGTCGCTCTGTACGACGCACTGCTCGCAATTCATCCTTCGCCCGTCATTCAATTGAATCGAGCCGTCGCTTTGGCCATGCGCGACGGCCCGGCCGCGGGCTTGCCATTGATCGACGCCTTGCTCGCCCCTGGTCAATTGGATCGTTACCATCTGGCCCATGCGGCTCGAGCCGATTTGTGCCGTCGACTCGGGCTCAGAGACGCCGCACGCGCTTCCTACCAATCGGCTCTCGCACTCGCCGTGCAAGCACCTGAGCGTCGCTTTCTCGCGAAACGACTCTCCGACCTGAGCAACTCGTAAGCCCTGATGAAAACCGTCTTTGCGGCGTGAGTTCGTTTCTCGTCGAGATCCAAGATTTTGTTTCGATCGCTTGTCGAAAGCATCGATCACCACTCGACTAGTGTCTAGTCACGGCAAGAAACTTGTACGACGGACTTCTAGTCCGTCGATGAAGGCTGTGCCAAAAAGACACATAGGAAACGACGAGTAACTCAGTCAAAATCAGAGCGTTTACGAAGCCCCCTTTCCTGGAGAACAATAATCATGCGCGAACAATCAACACCCGAACATGAATGGTTGCATAAGCTGGTCGGCGAGTGGACCGCGGAAGTCGAGTGTTCGATGGGGCCGGACCAGCCGCCCATGCATCAAAAGGGGCGTGAAACGGTTCGGTCGCTCGGCGGACTCTGGACGATTGGCCATGGGGTAATGGAGGGCCCTGAAGTAGGTGAATCGGTGATGACGCTGGGGTTCGATCCCCGCAAAGGGCAATTTGTCGGCACGTTTACCGCGTCGATGATGACCTATCTCTGGCCGTATCGAGGCTCGCTGGACGCCGACCGTCGCGTACTGACGCTCGATTCCGAAGGCCCCAGCTTCACGGGGGACGGCACGTTGACTCCGTATCAAGACATCATTGAGTTTGTGACGAACGATCACCGCACGCTCAAGTCGCGGTATCAGCTCCCGAGCGGCGAATGGGTCCACTTCATGACGGCGCATTATCGGCGAGTGCAATGAACTTGGTTGAGAAAGATCTCCTCATTCACACTTCGCGTTCCCCAACAGCTCAAAGTCAAGACAGATAGGCTCACCGCATGCGATATTTGCTCCTCATGTATGGCGATGAAAAGTGCTGGACCGAGGAAGAACGGACGGCCTGTATGCTCGAATCGCTGGCGATCTGCGACGAGTTGGCCGCTCAAGGCAAGTTTATCGCTGCCGCTCCACTGCACTCGGTCACGACAGCGACAAGTCTCCGAGTGCGTGATGGCAAGCGTCTAGTCACCGACGGTCCCTTCGCAGAGACCACCGAACAACTCGGCGGCTACTATGTCCTCGAAGTTGCCGACTTGGATGAAGCGATCGCAATCGCGAGTCGCTTACCGCCTGCTCGAAAAGGAACCGTCGAGATCCGACCGATCTTCGACGTCTCAGTGCTAGCAAGATGAAGATTCCCCCGTACGACGGACTTCTAGTCCGTCGATCTGCCTGGCACATTACCTTACCGAAGAACGCAGACTGCAAATTGAACAGCGTCAGGTTCAACGAGTTCACGTCAGTCGGACAAGGAATTAGTTCAACCACGGATGACGCAGATGACACGAATAAAGACAGAGTGAGGTCCGGCATTTTGATCCAATGAGTGAGGATCAGCGAAGATAAGTGTTCCCTCTTTCTTTGTCGCGGGGCAGGACGAGCACCAGGAACACTGATCTTCGCTGATCGTCACTGATGGAATTCACGTTCGAGCAGCGACGGACTAGAAGTTCGTCGTACTTTTTCACCCCTAACTATGACGAGTTTCCTTGAAATGTCACAAGCATTCATTCAACCGTATCTCTTTTTTGGTGGGCGCTGCGAGGAAGCCATGGCGTTCTACCAACGCACGATCAACGCTCGACTCGAGATGTTGATGTACCATCGCGAAAGTCCCGACTCGCCGCCGCCCGGCATGCTGCAGCCGGGGTTCGAGGACAAGGTCATGCATGCCTCGTTGCGCATCGGCGACTCAGTAGTCATGGCTTCCGATGGCTGCGACGACAAATCCAGGTTCGACGGGTTCCGATTGTCGTTGTTTCTGGCGACCGAAGCCGAGGCGCGGCAAGCTTTTGCTGGACTGGCGGAAAACGGACAAGTCATGATGCCGCTGACTAAGACTTTCTGGTCGCCCTGTTTCGGTATGTTGACCGACCAATTCGGCGTCGGCTGGATGATTACCGTAGCGACACCTACCACAACAACCGCACAACCCTAGTTCGACAGTCATTCTCCTCCGTACGACGGACTTCCAGTCCGTCGATCTGCCTGGTGAACAGTCCCAGTGCAGATCAAACACCACAACTTGGACAGCGCCAGCTTCGGCGAGTTTACCGCTGTAGGAGGCGCAATTAGTTCAACCTCGGATGACACCGATGACACGGATAAGGACGGAGATAAGTCTCACATTTTGATTCAATTAGTGAGGATCAGTGAAGATAAGTGTTCTTCTTTCTTAGGCGCAGGACGAGGACAAGGAACACTGATCTTCACTGATCGCCACTGATGGAATTCGCGTTCGAAGAGCGACGGACTAGAAGTCCGTCGTACACAAGACAAATTCTTCATTCCGCACTAACCTGATCTTCAGGAGCACAAACCTCATGCGAGTTCTTGTCATCGTCAAGGCTACTAAGTCGTCGGAAGCAGGCGAGCTGCCCAGCACCGAGTTGTTAGCGGCCATGGGTCAGTACAACGAACAACTCGTTCAAGCTGGCATCATGGTGGAGGGCGCCGGTTTGACTCCTAGCAGTCGCGGTGCGAGGGTGCGGTTTTCCGGCGAGTCACGGACGGTGATCGATGGTCCTTTTGCCGAAACCAAAGAACTGATCGCCGGTTATTGGGTGTGGAAAGTGGGTTCGCTGGCCGAGGCGATCGAGTGGGTGAAGAAATGTCCCAATCCAATGCCCGAGGAGTCGGAGATTGAAATTCGCCCATTCTATGAGTTTGAGGATTTTGGCGAGGCCTACACGCCTGAGTTGCGAGAGCGAGCCGCGGTCACTCATGCGCAGGCGGTCGGACTGCCTGCCCCGACTTTTCGCCAGGGGCCAGCACTTGTGCTCTCCGGGTTGAATGCCACGTATGACATGACAACGCGAGTGGGTATACCCGCGCACTGGGGCCGATTTGTGCCTCGAGTGATAGCGTTGACTCAAGGTCAGCTGGGCGACTCGTACGGAGTTTGCTGGAACACGGATGACGCGTGCCGCTTCGATTACTTGACCGCCGTGGAACTCCCCGCTTCCGTCACCGTGCCGGAGGACTTCGTCACGCTAAAAATTCCCGCCCGCCGCTACGCCGTATTTGTCCATGAAGGGCACGTATCCGCGATCCCTCAGACCATCGACACGATCTGGACAAAGTGGGCGCCTCAATGCGAGTTGAAGATCGCTAAGGCCCCGTGCTTCGAACGCTACACTCCAGAGTTCAACGGCGCCACCGGCATGGGAGGAATGGAATTCTGGATCCCGCTCGACTAAAGCCCCTCTTCGGGACAGCGACTTCCGATATACGACGGACTTCCAGTCCGTCGATCCGCCTAACGCACAGTCTCAATGCAGATCAAACACCACGAATTGGACAGCGGCAGGTTCGGCCATTTCACCGCTGTAGGAGACGCAACTAGTTCAGCCACGGATGACACCGAAGGCACGGATAAGGACAGAGATAGATCTCACATCTTGATTCAATTGGTGAGGATCAGTGAAGATAAGTGTTCTTCATTCCTAGTTGCAGGGCAGGACAAGGAACACTGATCTTCACTAATCGTCACTGATGGAATTCGCATTCGAGGAGCGACGGACTGGGAAGTGCTTCGTACATTATCGATTGGATGATCAACCAGGGGCCCGATTTTTATCCCTAGCCGACTCGCCCTCGCTCCTTCCGTCAGCACGCTCGGCGCGGCATGATGTGCGTTGCGGGAGATGCGGTTGTGGTTTCCTCAAGGCGGAGGCGATAATGCGGCAGGCACAGTGCGATCGAGTCGGTTGGGTAATCATCGCGGCGTTCGTCCTCTCGTTTGGCTTGAGCGGCGGTTTGGCTCGATCATCGAGTGCGGAACAGCGGCCCGCGAACATACTCGTCTTTCTGACGGACGATCTTGGACGCTCCGATCTCGGCTGCTATGGCAGCTCGTTCTACGAAACGCCTCACCTCGATCAACTCGCGCGAGAGGGAGTGCGGTTCACGGACGCCTATGCCGCCTGCCCCGTCTGCTCGCCGACGCGAGCCAGTTTGATGACGGGACTGTGGCCACAGCGCACAGGGATCACGGACTATATTGGCGCCCCGCTGAAACCCGAAAATTGGAAGCGCAACACCGAGCTCTTGCCCGCACCTTACACTGACCGTCTGGCGCTCGATTCGCCCACGCTCGCCAAATCGCTGAAAAAATCGGGCTATGCCACGTTCTTCGCCGGTAAATGGCATTTGGGGCCTGAAGGCTTCTGGCCCGAGAATCAAGGCTTTGACATTAACCGTGGCGGGATAGATCGAGGCGGTCCTTACGGTGGTAAGAAGTACTTTTCTCCCTACGGCAACCCTCGTTTGGAAGATGGCCCGCCCGGCGAACATCTGCCCGATCGGTTGGCGAGTGAAACGGCGAAATTCATCCAGCAGAATCGCGATCGCCCCTTCTTCGCCTATCTGTCCTTCTACTCGGTCCACACACCGCTGATGGCTCGCGAGGATCTGCGGCTCAAGTACGAAGCCAAGCGCAAACAGCTCAAGCTCGAGACTCGCTGGGGACGCGAAGAGCCGCGCGACGTGCGTCTCGTCCAAGATCATGCTGTCTACGCTGGGATGGTCGAAGCCATGGATCAAGCGGTCGGCAAAGTGCTCGCCAAACTGGACGAGTTGCAACTGCGCGAGAACACCCTGGTCATCTTCACCAGCGATAACGGTGGACTCTCGACCAGCGAAGGCTGGCCCACATCCAATTTGCCGCTGCGAGCGGGCAAAGGGTGGATGTATGAAGGAGGGATTCGTGAACCGTTTTTGGTGCGCTGGCCAACCGTGATCAAACCGGGAGCGAAAGTCACGCCGGGCAGCGACTGCTCGACGCCCATCAGCAGTCCCGATCTATTCCCGACACTCATGGAAGCGGCCCATGCCCAGCCTGACGCTCAGCAGACTCGGGATGGCGTCAGTCTGGTTCCACTGCTACGCGGGGAATCCCTTCAGGAACGCGCGTTATTCTGGCACTACCCGCACTATGGCAATCAAGGCGGTGCGCCCGCCGCGGCGATCCGTCGAGGCGACTGGAAATTGATCCACTGGTACGAAGGAGATCGCCTGGAACTATTCCACCTGGCAAGCGATCTCGGCGAGCAGCATAACGTCGCGGCCAAGGAACCGGAGCGAGTGGCGAAGCTTCGCGCCGAACTGGATCAATGGCGTGCTCAAGTCGGGGCCAAACTTCCCACTTCGAATCCAGCATTCGACTCGAAGAAAACCAACGGACGTTTTGCGGCTCGCCCGCGGTCCTGACTCAATGTCAATCATCGTCCGCGGAGAGTCCCATGCTAAATCGTTGTGGCTGCTGGCTACTGCTCCCCACGTTACTCACCCTGACCATATCGGCGAGCGGCGATCAAGCCAACTCGCCGCCGACGCGCCGTCCGAACTTCTTGGTCATCTTGACCGACGATCATGGCTGCGGCGACGTATCCGCGTACGGTGAATCGGACGTGCGTTCACCGCACATTGATTCGCTAGCCCGCGACGGCATGTTGTTCACATCGATGCGAGCCAACGCCACTGTCTGCTCGCCCTCGCGAGCCGCACTGCTGACCGGTCGCTATGCGGATCGTGTCGGCGTACCAGGAGTCATTCGCACTCGTCCCGAAGATTCGTGGGGCTATTTCGATCCTTCCGTGCCGACGCTGGCCGATGAACTGCGCAAGGCAGGTTACCACACGGCCATCGTCGGCAAATGGCATTTGGGGCTCGAATCACCCAATTTGCCGAACGAACGAGGCTTCGATCTCTTTCACGGCTTCCTCGGCGACATGATGGACAACTACTGGACTCATCTCCGCCATGGGCAGAATTATCTCCGTCGCAACGTGGAAGTGATTTCGCCCACGGGTCACGCCACCGATTTGTTTACGGACTGGGCCATCGAGTATGTGAAGGAGCGAGCCAAGACGCCGGAGAGGCCTTTCTTCCTTTATCTGGCCTACAATGCACCTCACTTCCCGATCGAACCGCCCGAGGATTGGCTCCAGCGTGTGCGCCAGCGGGCCCCGGAGCTTGCCGAACCTCGAGCCCGCAATGTCGCATTAGTTGAACATCTAGACGACGGCATTGGAAAAGTGCTAGCGGGCCTGCGTGCGGCAGGGATGGAAAATGACACGCTGGTCTTTTTCACCTCGGACAATGGAGGTTCGTTGCCTCACGCACAAAGCAATGGACCCTGGCGAGATGGCAAGCAAAGTCATTACGACGGCGGCCTGCGAGTCCCCTTCTTAGCGAAGTGGCCGGGACACATCACGGCAGGTTCGAAGAGTGATTACACGGGACTCAGCTTCGACATTTTCCCCACATGCCTCGAACTGGCGGGAGTCGATCGTTCAACCCAATTGGACGCAGTCAGCCTCGTCCCCCTGTTGGCCGGTCAGTCGCTCGCCACAGAACGCGAACTCTATTTCGTCCGCCGCGAAGGAGGACCAACCTATGGCGGCAAAGCGTACGAAGCGATCATTCGCGGCCCGTGGAAGCTCCTGCAAAACGACCCCTATCATCCGCTCGAGCTCTACAACCTACGCAACGACCCGCAAGAAAAAACCAATCTGGCCACGACGAACCGCAAGCAATTACTGGAGCTCAACACGGCTCTGCGAGCCCACATTCAGCGAGGCGGATCGACACCGTGGCAGCGACCGCAGGGAGCGGTTCCCGCGCGATGAGCGACTCGAGTACCAAGAGTTCATGGTGGGTCTATATCGTGCGTTGCTCGGACCGCTCGCTCTACACCGGCATTGCGACCGACGTGCAGCGTCGAGTTGCTCAACACAACGACGGCAAAGGCGCTCGATACACGCGCGGCCGCCGCCCCGTGTCGCTGGTTTATTGCGAGACTCAAGATTCTCGCAGCGCCGCATCGCGCCGTGAAGCCGAAATCAAGTCGCTGTCCCGCACCGCGAAAGAGACTTTGATTTGCGCTCGCCAGACGACAGGTAAACCAGCCGACGATTACTAACGTACGACGGAATTCCAGTCCGTCGTACAGGGGTCGCTCGGCCGGCAACGCTTCTCGCTGCGGCAAAGCGGCGGGTCCGCTCGCGAAGCGAGCGGGCTACGTAGCCATCTCGCTTCGCGAGATGAACCGCCGGCCCGCCTTCAGTGCGAAACGTTGTCGGCGGGCGGAATTCGATACCGCGCGGCCAGTAAGGAGGGAATCGACGGACTGGAAGTCCGTCGTACAAAGGGGGCTCGGACGATCTTGCTCACTTCTTGGGTAGAGCGTTCGCTTCGCGGCGCGGAGGAGCTTGCTTGTTCGACGCGACATACGCGATGGCGGGCAAGTAGCCGTAGTCGGATCGCCACGGTTTGGGGTTGGGATTATCTTTCGTCGCGGCGGGGGTCGACATTCGATAGGCGTACAGCAACAGATTGCCTCGCGTACCGGCCGCTACTTTGTCGCCGTCTGTCTTGAGTTTCAATGCCCACAGACCGCCGCCTGCCGTCTCGACTTCGGCCGTAATTCCCTTCGGTTCCTTCACCTCGATCTTCACTTCGCTGGCCGCCACATTCTTGCCGGTCACTCGCAAGGGCACCACCGTTTCGCCACTCCTCGTCAAGGCGACAGAGGTTACCGCCGCCTGAAATGGCGGCGAGCCCGCGGGCGAACCTCGCACCAACAGATGCCACTGCTCCACGGGAACCAAATGCCGCCACAGAAAAGCTTGCATCATGTCTTCGGCGGGGACCGCTGGGCGAGTCAACAAGGAGCGTGAGTTCTTGAGACGTGCTCGACCAACCATGCTCAAAGGCAAAGGCGTCGTCGGAGCATTCACGGGGATCGAGAGCGTTAACGTCATACGATTCACGGAACCGGGCACGATGGCGCCCGACAAGGAAAAGCCCGGCGGTGCATCGACCAACGCCAACTCAATGTCGTCGTCGAAATCTAACTCGCGGAGCGCATGGACCGTGATCGGCGTCACGGAACCTGGGCGAGCAAGAATGCTCGACGGAGTCACTCGCAAGTCGAAATCGACCTTGGGCGGACGCACGTAAACTCGATAGACAAACTCGCTCCCCCCTTCCCCCTGCGTATCGCCAATTCGCAACCAGGCTCCCGAGGAAGGCACATTCGCCACCAATCGTGAATCCGCATGATGCGTCAGCAATCCTTGCGTCTTGTCTTCATAGTCGTCATTGAACGCCAGTTCCTTGCCGCGCATGTCGGTCAACTGAATGTAGGCGTCGAGCGGCGAGCCGTGGCGGCGAGCGTAGACTTCGACCATGACTTTGCCGGAACCTGAGAGCCGAAACACGTCTTCATCTCCCGGCTGATCGATCCTGCCATTTACGATCGCCGGAAAAGCTAGCCGCTGAGCGGATTCGAGGGAATCGTTCGGTTCCTTGTCAAAAACCTCAGGAAACGAGTCCATTCGCAAAGGCACTCGCACTGACCGACCATCTCCCTGGTCGACGGTATGCCACTGAAACGGCTGAATCTGACGAAACCCCACCGACTTCGTCGTCAGCGTGCGATTCTCGAGATTCCATCCTGCCAACTGAATCTGAGTCCGCTCGTCCCAAGGCGCTCCCAACGGAAAAACGCTGGTCACGAACGGAATCTCGCCGACCGTCAATCGATAGACAAAGTCCTCGCGGCCGCGATGGAGCCCGTCACGCACCTGCACCGAGTAGCGATCGTCGCTCGGCACCTCGAAGTACACGACGGGGTCTTGGTGAAAATGAAACGCGGTCGTGACAGGAATCTCCGCTCCCTTGCTATCAAACAGCATCAATGACGGTTGAAACCAGCCGGGCACGGCATCAGCCAGGTACGGAATCACCTCGCGAGCACCCGCGATCAGCACTAACTTCTGCCCTTTCTTGGCCGAGAATGAAAACCGATCGACATCTCCAGGCATGATCCGCCCGTTGACCACGGCGGGCAATTGGTCGAGCGACCTGTCGGCCACGACATCGTTGGGTTCCACTTCTTGGATTTCAGGATACTGACCAACATGAATCCAGAGTGGATTCGAGATGGCCGCTTCGTCGACCAATCGCAACTCGCGCCGACCATAAGTCGCATCGTCGGCAATGGTCACTCGGATCGTCAGTTCCTCCTCCAACTGTTCATTGGGTTGGCGCTTCGAATCTCGCTGGCGCTCACGATACAATTCCATTTCGCGCAGTTGTTCCGCTGTCACTCCGGCCGCGCGCGCCACCGCTTCGGCGGTGGGATTCGCTTGCCCGTCTTCGATCAACTTTTCACGAGCCTCGTCGAGCGCCATCCGCAGCTGGTTGTACTCGCCCGGCGTGAGTCCACGATACCAACGCACGATCTCTGCTTTCACGCCTCCGCCAGCGACATAAGCGCCTTGCACCTTCTTCAGGTATTGACCTCCGAGGACAATCTCGCAGGTCTCGCCGCGTCGAGCGCCAGCGGGAAAGGCGTACGCCAAATGCGGCGGCGCAGCCGGTTGCGAAGTCAACGTCGTGGGCAACAGCGCGAGAACCCCCCAGAGCCCCACGGTACTCATGACATCAGCTCCTTCAGTCGTCCCGCCGATGGCATCCCTTCGTCCTCGCCAGGCGTGGCACGAATAAAGTCGCCACGAGGATGAGGCAGACCGGCCTCCGGATCGATCCCTACCAACTCGTACAATGTTCCAATCAAATCACCGGGATAGACCGGACGACTCTTCACCGATTCGGCCCGCGAGTCGGTTTCGCCAACCACTCGTCCTCCTTGGATTCCACCGCCCGCGATCAGCGACGAAAAGACCGCGCCGAAATGGTGTCGACCGCCATTCCAAGGCGACTCGTTCGCCACTCGCGGCGTTCGACCGAATTCGCCAATGCACCAGACAATCGTGGAATCCAACAACCCGCGGTCGGCTAAGTCGGCCAGCAAGGTCGCGATCCCGCGGTCGAGATCGGGGAGCTTCCGACGCATCGCCGCAAAATGCTCCTTGTGCGTATCCCAGCCGCCGTCGTTAATCGTGATGAACTTGGCGCCGCGCTCGACGAGTCGCCGTGCGGCGAGACACGACTGACCGAAACGAGTTCGTCCGTATCGCTGCCGCAACTCGTCCTTTTCCACATTCAGATTAAAGACCTGTCCCGCATCCCCCAGCATCAAGTCGTACGCATGTTCGCGCGACTTAGCCGCGACGGCTAATGACGAGTCGCCTGGCAACGCGCGGTGCAGGGCATTCACTCGCTGCAACAGCTCGCGACGCTCTCGCTGCCGGTCGTCCGACAAATCGGGCGACACAATCCCCTCGACCGTGAACCGACCCGCGTTGGGGTCGCCGCCTGTCGCGAATGGCTTGTATCGAAGCCCAAGAAATCCGGCCTCCGAGAAGCGACCTTGAGGCTGAGTGAGCACGACGTAAGGAGGAATCAGATTCTCTTTCGCACGCGACTCGTCTTGAGCATGTTCTCCGGCGCCTGCGACGCCACGCGCCTCTTTCGCCGCCGCGCTTGCATCGACCGCAGGCATTCCCTTGAAGGCCGTCACCACGGCGCCGACAGCTGGAAACACGAGCCGCCCGGGGTTTCTGCCTGTCTGCGTGAGATACGAGGCTGTTTCGTGGCCGTTGTCGCCATGCGTGACCGTGCGGATCAGCGAGTACTTGTCCGCTAACTTGGCAAGTTCCGGCAAGAGCTCGCCAATGCGAATTCCCTCGACGTTCGTCGCACAGGTCCCGCGCAGCGGACCGGTGAAATCGCTCCCCGCATCGGGTTTTGGGTCGAAGGTATCAATGTGAGGCGGCCCACCTCCCAACCAAATCTGAATCACCGCCTTCGCCTTGCCCTCGACGGCCCTGGGAGGTGCGTCGGGGTCGCGTCCGGCGCTGTTCGGCGGCGAGTCCGCGGCGAGCAGCCGACCAGCCAACGCCAACACCGAGGCGTGCAGAGCGCTCGAACAGAGCCAGCGTCGTCGATCCAGCCACTCGTTTTCGTTCCCTGAGAATTTCCCGCGTTCCATGGCTACGACTCCCTCTCTTGAGAGTGATGTGCGAAGAATGCTCGCGGCATCCCGCACATCCTCCACCCCACCCGCACTCTCAGTGTCGAAACAAAAACTCGTCGCTATTCATCAGCGCCCACGCCAAATCCCGCGCGCCCTCTTCGTAGCCACACATCCCTTCGGCAAGCGCGAGTTCATCGCTGGTGGGGAAACGTGCGAGCAACGTCAAGTACAAGGTCTCCGCGGTCTGTCGAGCGTTAGTCGCGCCATGCACGATCTCGCGCATGGCAGGCCCTGTGCGCAGTTTTTCCCGTAGGTGATTTGAATTGAGCATATGCAAGGCTTGAGCGGCCGATAGTCGATTGCTGCGTTCCGAGAGCAACCCCGTATCTCGAGCTGGCCGGCCAAACATTTCGAGAAACGCGCTCGTGATGCTCCCATCGGGCAGTGATACCGCGCGTTGTCCCTCGGGCAGAAACGTGAACGGCTCGGGAATGATGCTCATGTAAACTTCCCAAGTCCCCGTTACCTGACAGATGGCATCGATCAGGACTTCGGCGTCGAGTCGCCTGACAGGGTAATAGGCGAAGTGAACCGCAGCCTGCGGGTCGTCCGAGAGAGGAATGCAGGAGAGTTGATAAACTCGCGAGTTTAGGATGACGCGATACAAATGACGAGGGTCGTACTCCGCCTCGACTAACTCGGTCGCCAAATAGTTAAGCAGCGCGAGATTCGACGCCGGATTGCCTCGATGGACATCATCCGCGGGCTCGACCACTCCTCGCCCCAACAACCAACTCCACACGCGATTCGCCAGCACCCGCGCGAACCACGGATTGTCGGGGCGCACCAGCCAGTCCGCAAACACTCGCCGCGGATCTTCACCCGGTGAGATCGTGGCTGCTTTTCCATTGGGAAAGACAGGCGCGGGCCCCTCCCCTTGAGCCGTCTTTCCCTTGCGGCGATCAAAGTAGACGATCTCTTCTTTCCACTCGCCGGTCGGCTTGAATCCGACCTGAGCAAAGAACCGACTCATCCCCTCCAATCGCTCCGTCGGCCAGCCTTCCGTTCGCTCGCCGAGAAACGTTAAAGCGACGGCCGAGGCCAAGCCCGACGGCTCGCGATTCTGCACCGCGCGGTAGAAGTTCACTTGCGGCTTACGAAAATTGCTGCCGGACGCCGTGAGCAATTCACGAGCGAAGTCGTCGTAGGGAACGTTGCGCCGAATGGATTCGCGCACCCAACCGTGATAGGCCAGCGCCGCGTACGGCCACAGCTTGACCGGAAACTCAGCCTTCACTCGCAGCACATCGCACCACCGCATGGCCCAATAATCCGCGAACTCGGGGCGTTTCAGCACATGGTCGATCAGCTTGGAACGCTTCTCGGGGTCGGGATCTTCGAGGAAGCGGCGAGCTTCATCGGCGGTCGGCAACGTCCCCAACACATCCAGATACAAGCGTCTCACGAAGACTTCGTCCGAACAGACCTTTGCCACGGGGATTTTCAGTTCGTCGAGTTTCGCGAGGACCAGCGTATCAATGCTACCGGAGTTCCCCATCGGCATTTCGCTCTCGAACGGATTATGAGCGCCGCGGTTGCTCGACGAGAATGGTGGCAAGCCAAATGGGGCTGGCCCGAGGGAAGAATTGTCATGCGCGTCGCTCGACGAGTTACTCGCCAACATCGACTTGTCGTCAAAGCTCTTCCCCACGCCACTCGACCAGCCTCCTCCCGCACGCGAGCTCTTTTCCAAGCGATCCGACCGAGATGAACTCCGCGTACGACCTCCATCCGCGGCGCCGATGGCATCCGCGGCCCGATCGGCCCTCGTCGCGACCGCCCCGGCCACAGGCGCGGCCCCCTGGCGACTGCCGTGATCCAAGAGCGACCAGAGTATCAACAGGCCCGATATCACGCCTCCCGCCGCGACAATGCCAATGGCCAATGGATCGACGTGATGTCTAGGGGGACGCGGTCGTCGAGTGGGCGGCGCATGAAAGTCGTCTCCGTCATGCACCCAATGCGGATGATCAGGCAAATGAGGATGCGTCTCGTGATGTCCACGCGGAAAGTGCGTCATGGCTCGCCTCCCGCCGCGCATTCATCGGCAACCTCTCGCTTGCGACGAGCCGTCGGCGCCCCATCGCATTTGGTCGCCGTGCCTCCGTTCCCACGCATCGGCGGCGAGTAGGCGCAACGAGAAAAGGCGACGCCTTCCACCTCAACCAACAGTTCTGGCCGGCAGACATCGGCCAGCGCGTAAACCGACGGAATCGCTCCTAGCCTCTCTTCGCAGACCGCTCGACAAAGTTCGTAATCCTCGGGGCGTTTGACGTAGACGCGGATCTTCGCCAAGTCGCGCAGCGACGAATCGACGCCTTCGATGCCATGGCGAGCAAAGTTGTCGGCGGAGATCAGTCGCTCGATGTTGTCGAGCGATTGGCGAGTCTGAGCGGCTGCGTCGCCCAAATGTACGCTCTCGGACCGCACGATGCTCGCCGTTCCCGAAATCCACGTCGTCACGTAGTCGCCGATCCGCACCGCCATGGCTCGCGAGAATTTGGGGCTCTTGGCCGAGTAACTGGTTGAGTACTGGAATGACGAGACCTGTTGGGGATTCTCGAGCGGTCGCAGGATGACGTCGGTGCGTTGGGTTCGCAGAGCCATGCCACTGATCGTAAACCCGCGACACAGCGTGCCAATTCCAGTACTCGCAGGGTAATAGTCTGCGCCGTCGCGCCGCACGACCATGGCCCCGCGAGCCTGCTCTTCGTCGAAGAAATCAGTTCGAGCCCGGTTCAACTCGCGATATCGCTCGGTCGCCCCTTCTAACTCAACAATCCCACCCTGATGCAGCCAGGTGCGAACAACATCCCCCGTGGTCGCGCCGACCCGCTGTAGGCGCCGAGCGAACTCGCGAAAGCCGTCTTGAGCTTGTTGGTAGGCGGAAGCATGTGGATTGGTCGAGACGATCCCGCCCAGATAAGTCCAGTGCAATCCGTCGTAGTGAACCGCCACGACGTCCGGGTACGGATAAGCGACGTTGACTCCTTCTCCTCCCACCGCCCAAGCTTCTAGCGCCATGGTCTGCCCGGCGCAAGGTGGTTGCAGGACGTAGTTCGTCGCGGGCATGCGAGCGCCGTAGAAGCGCACGAGCGCGGTATGACACGGTTCCAAATCCTCGGCTCGCCGCAGAAAGAGCGTCTGCAGCGTAACCGTCATCGGCCAGCTTTGAGTGTGGAGGATTGAACGGAGTTTTTCCGCGACTTCCTCCGCTTGCTCGCTCGCTCCTCCATGGGCCGTCGGCGTCAGCATGAGCGCCATGCGATGGACTTGGCCCAAATCGATCCGGGAATGTGAGAAATCCGACGCCATGCAGATGGACATCGCGCGACACTCCCCGTCCGCCAGTCACGCGGCATCGGCCCACTGCGGCGGCCGAGCCCGGCCCGCCTCTGAGCCGCCCCAACCACTCGACAAGACCTTGCGTGACCACGGCTTCGAACTTCTACCGACGGCCGTCAATCGCCACTCGCCAACAGTTAGGCAATCGCCGTGCCAGGAAGGGGAACTCGGCAAGAAAGTCGGGAATTCAGCCCACTGAGTCGAATCGGATCGAGCCGCCGTGCACGGCGGGGCGTGCGATCAGGCGACACCGCGCGCGCAGCGTGCGAAAAGGCTCATCAACGCATGGTGATTTTGTAGCGAGCCAAGATCAGCGTGATGTTGTCTTGGCCGCCGCGGTCGAGCGCCAGTTGCAGCAGTTTCTGCGTAGCCATCGACGCTCGTTCGGTCGACGAAACGACGGTGGCAATCTCGTCGTCGGTTACATGTTTGGTCAAGCCGTCGGTGCAGAGCAGCAGCGAGTCCCCCGAGCGCAGCGGCACTCGCAGCGTCGTCACGCCGACAGGCTTATCGTCGGTGGAAATGCAGTTCGTCAGGATATGGTGCATCCGTGCGACCCGCTCGGGCTCCGCACCGGCGTCCAACAGCACTTGCGCCAGCGTGTCGTCGCGAGTGAGTTGGCCAATCTTGCGATCCCGAATCAGGTACGCTCGGGAGTCGCCGAGATGGCCAATGAAGACGTCGCGTCCCACCGAGTAAGCGGCGGTAAAGGTAGTCCCCATCCCCCGCAGGGATTCGTCCTGGGAACCTCGACGGCGCATCGTCTCGGCGATGATGGCCACCAGCGTCCGCATCCGCTCCTCGATCTCCGCCGCATTGGTCGAATCAACTCGCAAGGGCCAACTACGTTCCTTGGCGCCCCATTCCCAAGCGGTCGTAAGTGCCAACTGACTGGCCAATTCCCCGCAAGCGGCCCCGCCCAAGCCGTCGGCGACGACATAAGCGAACGCCTCCTCGATACTAGGTTCCAGGAGATCACGAGGCACGTTAGTGAACAGCACTTCCCGAGTTCGCGACCGACGAACAACCGCAAAGTGATCTTCGTTGTTGGTTCGCACACAGCCCACATGCGATGCCGCGCCGAAGTCAATTTCCGCTACCGCATCCACGCCCACGTAGTACTTCGCACGTAAGTCAGGTATCGGCTCTAGTTCTACAGTGTCCGACATTGATGCCACTTCGGACTTTGGATCATTCGATTTCGACATTCCCACTTTGCCTTTCGTCCCAGCTCAAATTCACTCGCGATCTTCGCGAAACATTCTACCTTTAGCGAACAAACCAGGTTTTCGAAGTCGAGTCGGTCTGGAAGAAATCAAGCATCAAACGTCCCACTTGCCGGCTTCCAGCTTCGGCGTGATGAGTGCCATCTTGAGCAAAGTCGGTTGGCTGATAGCTGAAGCCGTCCGCTCGCGGAGTCGCTCCATTGGCCCACAAATAGGGCCCCCAACTCAGCCATGGCGCCCGTACCGGTCCACGATCTGGGTCATAATTCAGCTCAGCATCCCCCGCCAACTGCTTTTCGATCAGCCATTTCACGCTGAATCCTGACTCATAGGCGTACGGTTCGGGATTGAGCGACGAGGTCGCATAGCCGCCATAAGTTCGACTCGACAAATAGCAAAGTCGAGCCTGAGGAAACCGCTTGGCGACGATCTGTACGATTGACTGCAATTCAGTCTCTAGTTTCCGCGCATACCCTGGAAAACCTTGACGCGGCCCGGCGTCGGCCTGCTTGATCCAAGTCGCCCGGACTTGCTGGCGAGTGACGCCCGCCGCCCGTAAGCGATCGTCGACCACTCGCCAATACTCCTGGCCGCGACCGCCATCTTCATCGTCGTCAATCGAGTCGGCGGTCATGCCGCCTTGAGCGCCATCGACAAAGACCAGCGACGAGTTCCGCTGGTCGAACCGTTCTAACTCCTGCCGAAAGCCGCGCGACACTTGCGAAGTGTTGCTCATTCCAATCGACAACAGGACGATTTTGCCCGCGGGGTCTGGCTTGCCCTGCGAGTCGACGGGACCAATTTGCGCCGCCAAGCGCAACCCTGCCTCCTCATGCGCCCGTGGACGTTGGTTTTTCCCCTCGGGATACAAGCCGCCCGTAAACTCGCCGTATTTCCCCTCTGCCAAATCAGGGAGGGGGAGCAGTTTCGAGTGATCTGGCGAGACGCGAGCACCGCCGCCACCTCCAATCGCCTCGCGTGGCCCCCGTTCTCCCGGCTCCACCAACTTCAAGCCCAACGCCACGTCCTTGCCATCTCGCTTACCTGCTTGAAAGAAAATCTCGACGCCAGGCTGGAACCCCGTTAAGCGATCCGCCAGCGACGAGCCGCGAGCGTTGAGCACTCGAGTTTCCTCGGTCAATTGAAGCGTTCGATCTTGTGGCCCCGCCGTCACCGTGATGCTTCTACCGGGCACATCGATCGCCTTGAGTTTTCCTCGCTCGATGGGCTGTGACCACCCCGTGCGCGCCACGCAGATGCAAGACAACAGACAAATAACTGCAATAGTATCACGCCAATTCATAGGGGCCTCCAATTTCCAACATTCTCACTCATCCCGCCCCTCTTCGCCACCTCTCTCGTCGCCATTCGTTTCTTCAGCACACTTGGCCCAGTCGCCTCGCACTCGCTACCATAGGCCCAAAATGCCGGCCTTGTAACTTGTCCGCATTCACCCAACCAAGCTCGTCCTCAGAGAAGAGACAACTCCCGTCCGCCTCCCCCTTCACCCGATACTCCGAAAGCCTACTCGCATGCCTACCCGTTTTCGACATAAGCGCCGTTCTCAGCCTCGGATCGGCCATTTCCTTGCCCGCTTCGGCGCCTGCTGTCAACCCAAATCAACCGTCGGTCCTTGGGAAACGCGAGTCTTGCTGATGCTGGTCGCGCTGCTGCTTGTCGCCTCATCCGTGCTCGCGGCCGACTCGCCCCGCATTTTCTTGATCGGCAACTCGTTGACCTGGGACACGTCCCCCGCCCTGCTGGGCAGTAACGCTCAATGGCATGTCGACTGCGGCGTCAGCTTGCAACACATTCACACCAAACCCGAGGCGCCTTGCGTCAAATCATCCACGCTGTGGCCCGATGCGTTTCGCACCTCCACCTACGACGTGATCTCCGTCCAACCGCACTACGGCACGTCGCTCGATCAAGACGTCGAAATCATCGGCCACTGGATGACTCAACAACCCAAGGCGGCATGGGTCATTCATTCAGGTTGGGCCTGGCACGCGAAGCGAGCCGAAGAATTTGAATCGTTTGCGTCCCCCACGCAGATGACCCACAGCCCGATATACTTTCGCGAGTTGGTGGCTCGTTTGAGAGCCAAGTTCCCGATGCGAGTGATCAGGCAGACGTTGGCTCAGAATGTGCTCGCCGCGATTGCGGAAGATATCCAAGCGGGCCACTCGCCCTACCGCAACGTCGCCGAGTTGTATCGCGACGATATCCACGTGACGCATGACCAGGGCAAGTACCTGATGCACAACGTCATGCGCAGCGCACTCGGCTTGCCGCCGTCAACGGCAGGATTCGAAAAAGTCGACGCTGACCGACGAAAGTACTTGGACAGCGTCTTGCACTGGTTGACCATCAGCGACGCGGACCGCGAACTCGTGCGCCAGGCATTGCTGCTGGACGCCTCCGACCGTCCCGCGATTGTGGCTCGTATTCAAGACGAACGCCTGCGGCAGCATACGACTGACTTGATCGCGAAGTTGAGTCCGTTGATGGCGGCCAGACGCGAGGCAATCGCCTTGGAAGCCGCGGTACACACCGCCGGTGGCAAGGTCGTTTGGGGCTCCACGGCGCCACAATGGTTGTCTTTAGCGGTCGCCGACGAAGGCATCCCGCTGTTCGATCTTCCCGTCACGGTCGACCTCTACAACGGCAACAATCCGTTGAAGGGCAAGGGAGGGAAGAACGAAGCCGTCACCGACGATTGGCTCGCTCACCTTACTCGCCATCCCTCGCTGCGACGAATCGATGTTTCGAACTGCGCGATCCAGGGTGAAGGACTCAAGCACTTGTCGGCCCTCACTGGCCTGCGGGAACTCAACCTGACCCTCACACCCGTGCGTGACGAGTCGCTGAAGCATCTGGCCGAACTGAAGGAACTTCGAGTGCTCGGGCTCGCTTCCACGCAATGCAATGGGACCGGGTTCCTTCATCTGACGGGACTTCAGAATCTCACGAGCGTGAACTTTCACTTTACTCCCTTGAACGATGACGGATTGCGAGCGATCGCTGCTGTTCCCATCGCGGATCGACTATGGTTCGCTCACACTCGTTTCACCGATACCGGCGCAACGAGTCTTGCTCAACAAAACAAACTCAAACGCTGTGGCTTGGGGAGCCAGGACCCAGCGAGTTCGGGGGAAGCCGTCGCCGCACTTGTGAAGGTCCCGCTCGAGGAACTCGCACTGCTCGACAACCAAGCAACCCCTGCGGGCGTCGGACATGCCGCTCGCATCAAGACCTTGCGCAAGCTGGATGTATCGCACGCCCCCACGGTGGGCGATGAATCGCTACCGGCCTTGGCCGCCATGTCCAAGCTGGAGGAATTGATCTTGGGGAGTGCGGTGGTCACCGACGAGGGACTCAAGCAATTGGCCTCGTCCCGTTCGCTCAAGAGCCTTCGCTTGATGGGACTCAAGAAAGTGACGCCGGCGGGCATCGAATGGCTGAGGAAAGAACGGCCCCAGTGGACGATTCAAGTACAGTAGGCGAGTGGTTAAGGCGCGAACTCGCACCATACACCGCCGCTCATGTACGACGGACTTCTAGTCCGTCGCCCATCGCCTCACCACGTCGCTTGGCTGGCGGCGATAGGCGCTCGCACGCCAGGCGGCTGTCCGCTCGCGAAGCGAGCGGGCTACTACCGTACGACGGCCCCCAGTCCGTCGCTCATCGCCTCACAACGCCGCTTGGCTAGCGGCCATGGGCGCTCGCACGCCAGGCGGCTGTCCGCTCGCGAAGCGAGCGGGCTACCACCGTACGACGGACTTCCAGGCTGGTAGCTTTTTTTTCGTCCGGCTGCCTTGCCGGGTTGCGTTTCGAGCGATTGCGAGTACGCTGCCGATGCGGAAAAATGTGTGGCGTCCCACTCCCAGCGCCTGCAAGGGCCCCGACCGTAGCCTGGAAGTTCTATGAATCCGAGCACCATCGAGATCATCGCAACCGTTTTCTTTGTTCTCGCCATTCTGCATACCTTCAGCGTGAAGCGATTCGCTCATTGGGCGCACCACTTCAAGCGCGGTTCCATCCCCGAGAACTTGCTGCATTTTTTGGCCGAGACCGAGGTGGTGTTTGGGCTCTGGGCGGCCCTCCTGTTCGTGGCGGTCGCGGCCGCCCAGGGATCACTGGAAAAGGCGGTCCACTACATCGAGAGTCTGAATTATACCGAACCCAAATTTGTGGTCGTGGTCATGGTCGTTGCGGCGACTAGGCCGATTGTGGCTCTGGCCGAGTCGATTCTGAATCTACTTGCCGGTTTCCTACCGATCGCAAAAGGTCTCTCGTTCTTCATCGTTGCACTCGCTATCGGACCACTTTTGGGATCGTTTATTACCGAACCGGCCGCCATGACCTTGCTGGCGATTTTGTTGAAGCGGCGCTATTTTGACCGCGAGATCAGCAAACGATTGGCTTACGCCATGATCGGCCTGCTTTTCGTGAATGTCTCGATTGGCGGAACCCTGACTCACTTCGCCGCCCCGCCCGTGCTGATGGTCGCTAAGACTTGGAACTGGGACACCATGCACATGATCAGCCATTTCGGCTGGCGAGCGGCAGTAAGCACTGTTGTCTCGACGCTGATCGTCGCCTACGTCTTCCGCAAGGAACTAGGCGGGCTGGAACCCGAAGAGAATCGCCGAGGCGCTGTACCGGTGTGGCTCACAATCCTCCATTTGCTCTTCCTGGCCGCCGTCGTGCTCTTCGCCCATCACCCCGATGTCTTTTTGGGCGTGTTCATGCTGTTCTTGGGTCTGACCATCGCCACTCGCGAATATCAAGACGGTTTGAAATTGCGTGAGGGGCTGTTGGTCGGGTTCTTCCTCGCGGGGCTCGTGACGCTCGGTAGCTTGCAAGAGTATTGGCTGCGTCCGCTCATCACCAGTCTCGACGGCGCGAAGCTCTACTTTGGCGCCACGGCGCTGACCGCCATCACCGACAACGCGGCCCTGACGTATCTCGGCTCGCTGGTCAAAGACATCGGCCCCGATCTGAAGTACGCCCTGGTCGCTGGCGCCGTCACGGGCGGTGGTTTGACCGTTATCGCCAACGCTCCCAACCCCGCGGGCGCCGGAATTCTCCAGACGGCGAAGGTGTTTGGCTCGGAAGGGATCAGCCCGGGCGGTTTGTTCGTCGGCGCCCTTATGCCGACGGCCGTCGCGATCATCATGTTCTGGTTTGTCTAGGGCGATTCGACGCATAGTCGTGGATCGCTCCGCGATCCAACGCCTTTACGCCTGAGCGTTGGATCGCAGAGCGATCCACGACTATGTGAACTTGGCGCCGTCCAACTAGGCAGCCTGGAAGACTTCGCTTGCGACCAACGCAATATGGAAGGCGAAGATGCATTCGTCTCCCAACTCGCAAACACCCCCGAGTTCTCACGGCTGTCACAGTCCCAACCCGAAATTCCCTTTCGCTACTCGCTGGGCGGAGGAGCAAGTGTTTCGTCGGACTGGGAACCTTTGGGCCCCGTGGGGGAATGGGCAGGATTCGGCCCCGAACTTAGTTTTGGTGCGGCGGTCCGTCCTCACTTACCCAAAAATGAACGGATCGTGATCGTCAAATTCACGCATAGCGGTGCTCAAGGCCCCGATTGGTCTCCGACTGGCTCGCCCGAATCACGGCGTAACCTCTACCCGAAACTAATCGAGTTCGTCAGCGCGGCTCGAGCTGATCTCAACCGCCAAGGATTGGAATGCCAACTCAGCGGCGTTTTCTGGCACACCGGCGAAAATGACACCTACTTTGGACCGTACGCCCAGAACCACGCCAAGTGGCTCAAACAATTAATCGACCGTTCTCGCACAGACTGGCAAACCCCGAACTTACGTTGGTTCGTCTCGGAGCAATCCGCGAAATCACCGTGGAAGAACCAAGAGCAGGTCAATGCCGCGCTCCGAGAACTCGCCCAAACCGATACGAACTTGAAGGTGATCCCTACCGACTCGCTGCCTCACGGGAAGAATCTGTTTGGAACCGAGGGAAATCGTGCGACTCGGGGAAGCCTATGCCAAGGCTTACCTCGACGCGAAGCCGTAGCGCGTTGTCACAGGGGAAATCATCCGTACGACGGACTTCTAGTCCGTCGAACCGTGACGCACCGAATCAGTTGCACGGTAGGCCGTGAGGGCCGCGGCGCAGCGACGGACTGGAAGTCCGTCGTACATCAGACTACTTCTTGGCCGCTTTGGCTTTCTTGGCTTGTTTCTTGGGAGCATCCTTGGGCGCCGGATCGCTCGGCGGTTCGACCGCGTCGTCCGGTTGGTTCCACAGACGCCAGGGATCGCCCCAATGACGCATCTCGGCGAGCAACAACTCGCGCATCGCGCGCAATTTGTCCGCATGCTCGGGATCGTCGGCCAAGTTGCGTTGGTGTGATTCGGGCCGAGCATTGGTCAGCTTCACCACTTCGGGCTGCTGATGCTCGACCAGGAACTCGTGAGGATTTCGTCCCAGGTGAAACAGTTGAGTCTTACGGACTTTTCCGTCCAATACATCGTACTCGACTAACTTCCAATCCCCTTGCTTGACGCTACGCATCCCGGGTTTGGTTCCGCCGTTGTAGACGCCGTACAGGACGTCGCGCACGGTCGCCCGCTCGCCCTTGAGAACAGCGTGAAAACTCTGCCCCTCATTCGTCGCGGGAACCGGGATTCGAGCCAAGTCACAAAGAGTCGCCAGCACATCCATCAAGTAGATGTTCCCTTCGACGCGACTGCCCGGCTTGATGCCTGGTCCGCGCACGATGAACGGAACTCGCCAAGTGTGTTGGTACAGATTTTGCTTGCCTTGCAGACCATGTCGACCAATCGCCATGCCGTGATCGGCTGTGTAGAAGATGTAGGTATTGTCGAGTTGCCCTTGGGACTGCAATTTGTCGAGCACTCGGCCGATTTGAGCGTCGATGTTCTCCGAGCAGGCGAATTCGCGTCCGAGTTCGTTGCGAATCGTTGCTTCGTCTCGTCGCTGCCAAACGCCGCTCACCGCCACCTCATCCCGCAAGCCGGGATGTCCATGAGGGAATGGATGACTGGGAAGATAGTTGGGAGGAAGAGCCGGTTGTTTGGGGTGTAGCATGGGTGGCCGCGACGAGTCGGTGTGGTTGACCGCGCCATACTTCGCCAACAACTCGGGGATGCCATCACGAGTGTCGTGTGGATGAGAGAACCCGTAATAAATCAGGAATGGCTTGTCATCACCTGACGACGTTCGTTCGCTGAGGAATCGCAATACTTGCTCGCCATGCCAGGCGCTGCCCGATTCCGCGGTCCCCCCGCGTTTCGTCGCATCGCGTCGGACCGTGAACTGCTTGTTGGCGGCTTCGTAGCTGTTGCCTAGCTTGCAAGTTCGCATCGTCAAGTAGCCTGCTCGATTGAAGACGGCGGGAATCGTCTGTTGCTCGAGTTCTGGCGGGCAGAGCCCCTTCTGCTTGGCCTGGGGCGAGATGGGCAAATGCCACACCGATCGCCCGCTCATAATCATGTGACGCGAAGGAGTGCAGACGGCGCCGCTGAACGACCCCATGTGATACGCGCCGTCGAAGACCATGCCCTCGCGCGCCAGCCGATCGATGTGAGGCGTGTCGAGCGCCGAGTCGGGGTTGTAGACCTTCAGGTCGAAGGGAGATTGATCGTCGACCAGAATGAACAGAAAGTTGGGTCGTTCCGCCGCTCCGCCCCAGGAACAGCTAGCAAAGATCAGCCCACAGACCAACAACCAACCGACAGACAGCCGCCAGCAAGCGATAGCACGGCAAACCATACGCAATCTCCCCTGCCGCGAAGTAGCCATCTCGCGCGTAGCCATCTCGCTTCGCGAGATGATCAGCCCGCGCCGCGTACTTCGTCTCACAAGCAACAAGGCTAACTGCTCGCGAAGCGAGCAGGCTACTTAAGCTGTGCGCTCGCGAAGCGAGCGGGCTACTCTGCCCCCCGCAAACGAAGCGAGCGGGCAACTCAGCCCACCAATTCAGGCAGCGGACGAGCGTGATCTTCCACCAAGTACTGTGGTCGTCCATGCAGATCGCTGATCGTGGTATTTCCGACGTCGATTCCCAAATGGCGGAACAACGTCGCATAAACCTCGCCGAAGGTGACAGGCCGCGAGGCAGCTTCGCCGGCAATACGATCGGTCGAGCCAATCACTTGGCCATGACGCATCTTGCCTCCCGCCATCAACGCGCAATTTACTTGCGGCCAATGGTCGCGTCCCACAATCGGGCTAATCTTGGGCGTCCGACCAAACTCGCCCCAAATCACCACGGCGCAATCGTCCGCCATGCCTCGTTGGTGCAAGTCTTCCACCAACGCACTGACGCATTGGTCGAAAACCGGGAAGTCTTCTTGCTCGCGCAGGAAGATCGAGTTGTTGGCGCGACCTTCGGCGTTGGTGCCGCCGTGCCAGTCCCACTTGCTGTAGTTCAACGTCACCACGCGGCAGCCCGCTTCGACCAGTCGGCGAGCCAACAGCAGACTCTGCGGCACCCGCGGAGCTCCATTGCCATCCATCATGATCTTGGGATCGCCCGTGCCGTAGCGAGCGACAACGCGCGGATCTTCGCGACTGAGATCGAGAGCTTCTGCCAACTTCGACGAAGTCAGCAACCCCATCGCTTGTTCCGTGAACGCGTCCAGCCCCGCCATCATCGACGACTGATCAACATCTCGGCGGAAGTTGTCGAACCGCTGCAGCAACGCCTTGCGGTCCGAGAGCCGGTCTAACGTGACGCCGTTCAAAACCATGTCCTTCCGCGTATCGCCCAGGGGACGCAGCGGCGAATGAGACATTCCCAGGAATCCAGGGCCTGGCTCGTTGTAAGGCCCGTGGGTGCAGGTGTAGCACAGACTGACATACGGAGGCGTCTCTCGGCGAGCGGCCCCTTGCACCTTCGAGACCATGGTGCCGAATTGAGGCCAACCACCGGTCGGCTTCGGCTTCTTCGGGTCACGACCGTTGAAGACCTGCACCGCGTCGTGATCGTGCTGATTCCCGACCAAGGACCGAATGACCGTCATCTTGTCGGTCAGGCGAGCGAGCTGAGGAAACGCTTCGCAAATTTCAAAGCCAGGCACCTTAGTCGCGATCGGCCGCCAAGGCCCCGCCACTTCCTTTGGAGCGTCGGGCTTCAGGTCAAACATGTCTTGGTGAGGAGGCCCGCCCACCAAGTAAATCATGATGACTGACTTCGGCGACTTTTGTCCCGTGAGCGACTCGGCCCGCAAGATATCGGGTAGGGTCCAACCCATGGTCGTCCCCATCGCCGCCAATGTCCCGATCCTCAAGATGTCGCGCCGCGATACTCCATCACAGAAATCTCGCTGCGTATGACGCGGGCCCGCAATCGTCAACATGCTCTACCTCCCACAAGCGACCTGTTCCGGGACTACCGTTCCTCGTCCATGAACGACGATTTATATCAACAAGTCTGCATGGATCACAAACGGAATACAGTTAAGTTGGCGAAAAACTGGGAAATTTACCGAGTCTCCCCCTGCCATCGGCAGCCGGTCACCTTCTTCAACCGGCTGCCTG
The DNA here is from genome assembly GCA_046349915.1 of Pirellulales bacterium. GTDB lineage: Bacteria > Planctomycetota > Planctomycetia > Pirellulales > Pirellulaceae > CAIXSC01. The sequence goes on from JAXMBL010000008.1 coordinate 546,407, forward strand.
TGACCAGTTCCACTCATTTCGCCATCAAAAAGCGAACCGTTTCTTCGGGCGTAAGCGTTTTCTCCGTAACGATTTGAATCCCTTCAGGCTTGCCAGCCGCCTGGTAGGAGGCACGCAACACCGCGGGAACCTCCGGCTCGCCGGCCAATCGCAGCGAGTGCGGTGCGCCGAGAGCCAACAGTGCGGGCAAGTCCCCGTACTTCACGACGCCCGGCACGAACGAAGCATCCATGAAATCGGTGATACCCGCGAAGCGGAACCCTTGAGTGTCCACGGCGACTCGATCCACGGAGGCGCCGCATTGAGCGGCCGCGGCAGCCAACCAATGACCAGCGCCGGCGAGCCCCACCAGGTGGATCTTTTGTGGAGCGTGTTCGTTAGATTTCGCATGCGACACCACGGTCAGCAGGTCGTTCACTCGCTGAACGAAGATGGGATCGTTGTAGCCGTACGTGTACCCAGCGAATTCGCGCGGATTATTCACTCGCCGATTCGCTCCACGCATCTCCTGAGGAGCATCCGCGGCCTGTCCCAACAGGTCGACCCCGGCCACGGCAAAGCCTGACTTCACCAAGGCAGCGACGGCGTCGATCGGTTTCCCCTCGCGTTCCAACCCCGCCGAGCCGCGATCGGTCGCCCAAACAACGACCTCTTGATTCCACTTCTTAGGATAGAAGTACGTGACCCCGACCAACTCGCCGTGCCGTGGAACCGATAGTCGGCAACGATAGTACAGGTAGTCGCCGCGATCGGTTTCTTCGAGGTTGGTCTGAGTGACCGGTCCCACATCGTCCACGCGGCGACGGAAAATAGCGTCGAAACCGCCACCCACGACTTCGCGGAATTTCTTCAGCGACGCCGCATCGCTGGGCGTCAATGCCGCGATCTGACGGTTGGCGTCTTCCGTCAACGCTCGAACCAACGCTCGCTCGTGATCATCCCCACCTGCCGGTTGAGGATGGTCTTTCGTCCAGACCGTCAATTCATCGCGAGTCAGCGGTTGGAAGTCGGCTTCCACGATCGGCTCGGGTAACTTCAAACCGAACACTCGATTGAAGAAGCGATACATGTGAGCACGATTGACGTAGTTGTAGTTGTGGGGGAATTCCAGATGAGCATGAGCTTCGATGCCTCCGGCGGCGCCCAACAGTTCGTACAACTGTCGTAGTTCGGGCATTCCCTTGGTCATGATCTCCTTGGTCCAGTCGTCCGCGGCGATCAGCAGTTGAGGACGAGGAGCGAACAGGCCCGCGAAGTCAATGTTCCCCGTTCCCACTCGCAGCAGCGAGCAGTTTTCACACGTACAACCACCCTGCATCGACGTCGAGACCATCACGGCGGGCACGATCGCGGCTGGCCGAGGATCGATGGCGCCCAGCAGCATCGTCTGAGTTCCCCCGCCGCTCTCGCCGGTCACGCCAATCCGATCGGTGTCGACGTCGGGCAAGGAACTGACGAAGTCGAGGGCGCGGATGGAATTCCACGTCTGCAAACCCATGATGCTCTGCAAGCGACTTTCCGCCTGTGGACTATAGAAGCCCCAGTTCTGGGCCGTCTCCATCTCCGGTCGACGCTTGCCGTAGCGATGAACCAACTCGTGCGACAACTGAACGGTATCTGAATTCCCCTCCATGTCGTACATGAAGACGATCACGCCCATGCGAGCCAATCCGATGCAACGAGCTTGGTAGATGCTGCGTCCCCCCTGCTCGTATTTCTCCGCCCCTTTCTCGATCAACCCCTTCACAATGGCGGGCGACTGATCTTGAAAACGAGCGTCTTTGGCATGACCGTGAGGGCTCAAAACGGCGGGTCGTTTTCCACTCACCCCCTTGGGACGAAACAGACTCCCGCACAAAAAGTGCCCTGGCACGGTCTCCAGAATCACTCGCTCCACCGAGTAGTCCGGCCGTTCGACTTTGCCATGCACCACCGCATTCAAAGGCGTTTTGGTTGGCATGGGCCAGAGACCGTTTGCTGCGAGCACCTGCCGCTTAATCCGAGCTGCCTTGGCTTCCCAGTCACTGCGCGACGTCGGCACAGTCATCGGAAAGTAACCGTTCAGATCCTTGGGCGGTTGCAAGCGGACATCGGCTGACACGGTCGGCGGAGCATCGGCCGCGGCCACTCGACTCTCGAGCCCGCGGACGCTCGTTCCCCACAACAGAGCGACGGTCAACAGACCGGCAACCCAAGGTCGCGAACACCTCAACGTTTCAAAAGCAAGGACATGCATGGGCAGGCTCCGAATTCGGTGGGAGGAATAAAGCAGGCGTTCTCAGCATTGCCTCGAACACGGCGCATTATGCCAGATTCGCGAGCACCGATAGAGCGGTCAGCGTCAAAATCGAGCGGCAGCTGTTTTCGCCCCACGCTTAGTTGGCTGTCACTGCCTGAGAGAGGACAATCTGATCGCTCGCGATGACACACAACGTATTCCTCACTCCATCCGTACATCCAGATTCGTGACATTCGTACGATTCGTGGTCCACCCCCTTCCGTATTAGTGGCAACGAGGCAAATCGCGTGGCACGGGATCCACACGCTCTTCGGTCACTGCTTGCTCGATGAGTTCATCGGCGCCCTCGAGCGTCAGCTCATGCGTCTGCAAAAGATGCAGGTACAACAACTCAAGACCAGAGGCTGTGGTAGAAAACTCTTGGCCGCAGCGAGGACATACTTTGACTTTCACGCATTGATCTCCCCGAACTTCAACAGCTTTCGCCAGTGACCACCCCATTTGCCTTGACCTTGCGAGCCACCATCAGCAATCCCCATTTAGGTTTCGGCAAGTCAACATGGATGGCGAGTGGTGGCGATTCGCGATGCCTGCACTCGCCTGCGAACATTTTCTTTGGCAGGCTGTTCAACGGGCCATTCCCATGCAACAAGTCCTGCGCGAGCAAGCGCTGGTCGCCTTCGAAGTTTGACGCAACAAACCGAACCGAGTTCTCTATTGAGCAAACTAGTCCTGGCCGCGATGGTTGTCAGTAGGGCAACGCTTACCACGGAGGACGCTCCGTCAATCAAGCCTCTCGCGTGCGACGAACAAACAAAGTGGGGCAGGTTTTCAATCTGCCGCAAAACAGGTGGGGCAGGTTTTCAACCTGCCGCAAAACAGGTGGGGCAGGTTTTCAACCTGCCCAGCAGCAATTGAAGCACAAACGCCACTAAATTGCACTGCGGCTCTCCAAGCCCGCACCCCATTCAAGCACACTGCGTCACCATCCAGACTCGATCAAAGCAGTTCTCAGCCAGATCGTCGCGATGTATGAACCAGTAGAGTGCGCCGGCGTCTCCCCAAACCATATTGCCAATCTCGAACAACTGGAGCAGCAATACCCACTCATCGGGCTTCCCCAATCCGAGTGCATTCACGCAGTCAAGTTCCATAATGTCAGACTGAACCGGGCGAGGATAACCACCTAGCTGAATGTCCGAGGGGAGCGAACTACAGAACTCGAGGTAGCGTTCCTCTGCGTCGTCGTCCGCAAACGAAACCAAATTGCGTTCATACGACGGATAGCTGGTGGACGATTCGAAAACAACGTTGACGCGTTGATAGACTTGAGGCCGTACTGTTTTCCGCCAGAAACCAAAGAATGCGGCTACTTCACAAGTTGGCAGCTCGGCTATCGAGCACGAGGCGTTCGAGGGCACATGAACAACGACAGCATGTCCCAAATCACTCGCCTGGTAACCCCAATGTCGGTTGTCGTAAAAGAACAGAAGGTTGCCGTCGTTCGTTGGAACCAGGTCAACATCCGAGCAGCGTAATTGCCCGATGAAGGATAATGGGTATCCGCCCTTCAAGGGCCATTGAAAATCAACCGGCAAGAGGGGCATGCCACCGAAGTAGCAATCGCTGACTGAGTGAGTGATTTTTCCAACGAGGCATGGGCGAGACACTCGCTGGATCGCAGCGATGTATGAAGTCAGTTCATGTGAGCGTAGCTCTTCGTCGTGCATAAGTTTGCTTCTGTCCTCAAGCATCACCACTCGCCAAGTCAGCGCTTGTACGATCGATCAGTGTCAGTTCTGATCAGGCAATAGAAACGTCGCCAGCGTACCCACCGTGAGGATTATGGCAAGTAACGTTCCACTAAAGAACATGACCCCGCGCGGCCATGGCCGGCCATAGCCCAACCATCTCACGTAAGTCTCGATGTTTCTCCCAGGCAAGAAACGTCTCACGGGCGAATTGAGTCAGCGAGCGATGGACGGTGACGGCCGCAACCGTCCCCGCCGGGGAAACGTCTGCGCTCGGTGCTGCGTACGGGTTCTTGCTCATTGGCTCTAAATTAGCTCGGCTGGAAATCAGGTCACTGAAATCTGCGCCAGGAATCAACTCGACTCGAGCGGCCACCAACCATTCTAACGCCATCGCAACTACAAGTGGGGCAGGTTTTCAACCTGCCCCTAAGATCTAAAACCTCATCTCCCGCTTATTCACTCGCCGCATCACACATCCTTGAAAACGCCGCGAGCATTTTGTCTCCGCCATGAACAAACGTTAACGGACGGCAGACCGACCCACAGGCCCGATGAACCCTCTAACCGTTGGGCTGGAGGTCCTTGGGATTGAACACTTTGCCGTTGAGGCCAGGCGCTAGGCAGACTCCCAACTGCCAATTTGGGCAGGTTGAAAACCTGCTCCACCGACTGCTGGGCAGGTTGAAAACCTGCCCCACGGCGATCAACAATTCTCTGAGCTCTAAACCGTATGGCTAGTTTGAGAGTGAGACGGCCGACGCTCACGACCTCTCTACAACCCAGATGTTCCGATACAACACTCGACGACCAAAGGCCTCAAACCAAATCGGGCCGTCTCCAGTCTCCGGCCCTTTGAAACCATGCGGCGTGGGGCCGTTGACTTCCAGCTTCTCCACCGTCGGGTGTCCGTTCAGTTTCACCGAAATCACGGCCTTTGCGACTCTCTTCCTTTGGGCGTCGAAACGAGGAGCTACGAAATCGATGTCGAGCGTCTGCCAGGTAAGGGGCGGAAGGCAAGAGTTCGGCACTTTACTTGGATAAGTGAACACGCTGCCGCATACTCGCGGCGCGCCTGTCTGCTTCGCAACTGGAATCTTCGATTTCTTCGACGGGTCTTCAGCCACGAGTGGCCGATTGGGGGCGGCTACGCCCGAGAGATCGAAATCAAACCCGAAGCTGTCGCCGATCGCGACCTCATAACGCGCGAGCATATAGATTCCCGCATCCGCTCGGCGCCAAGGAATGTTCTGAGGTTCCCAACCCGTCAGAAACTCGACGTGCAAGCTGTAGTCGCGAAATCGCCGCTTGGTCACCGCCCCGGCCATCATGTTTCCTTCGAACATTGTCGGCGAAGTCATCCCTTCGATGTCCTTGCGTTCCTCGAACGCATCCAGGTTCGGATGAGGGCCTCCGAACAGCATGATCGCCCCCGCGGGCGGTTGCAGCCCCAAGGTCTCGCTCTTGCGTTCCACGCGTTTGAGCAACGTCTCGCGATCGCCGCGAGTCAACGTTAACCCGTGATCGTCGAGCACCGCACTTGCCTTGTCATCTCCTAGAGCATGAAACTCCACGCGCCCCTCTGACAGAGGAGTACTCTCCATGAGCCCATAGCGACCACCGTCCCAACCATCCCCCGGCAAACCTCCTTCCAAGACTAACGCGTGGAACATCCGATCACCGCGAGCGACCACCTGCACGCCAACTCGCTTGTCTCCCTCGCTGCCGACATACTCCCCTTGCCACTTCAGTTCAACACCAATCCCTGAAGCGTCGAACAGCTTCTTGGCCGCCGCCTCCGCCGCTTTGTCCAACGATTGAGCCTGAGTTTCCTCAGCAGCCACAGCGAACAGACACAGCGAAACAACCGCGATCATGGTTTTCATGTTTGTCCTCATTAGTGGGGCAGGTTTTCAACCTGCTTGTCTGTCTGCCCGCAACTTAGTGGGGCAGGTTTTCAACCTGCCTGTCTAACCGTCTGCCTGCCGTATCAGTACCCAATCTCCATCCGACTACCGCAGTTTTTCGCCAGGTGAAGTGGCGAATTCATCCGCCCGATATCGCAAGTTTTCCCGACGAACGTTCATCGACGCGCACCAAGCCTCGTCCTGCATGGCGCCAACAACTCCAGTACGAAGCGTGTAGAAGTTCCTCCACATAGTTTCCGCCTTGAAATCGTCCCACTAACTCCAGGTCATCATTCGAGGCGAAATTGATGTTGGCGATTCAACTGACGGATTGACGCACTTCATTTCCACAGTGGCTCAATTTGCTGTGCCTCCCATTCGGCCCAGAGTCTCGAGAGTTCGGCGACTCGCTCTGCTTCTTTGGCAGCGACGTCCATTGTCTCGCCTAGGTCGTTATCCAAGTCATACAGTCGCCACTCGCCGCCATCTCGGATGAGCTTCCAGGCGCCTCGTCGCACCGCGTTCTTTCTTCCGACTCGCCAAAACAACGTCTGGTGCGGCGTCATATCCGCGCTGCCGATAAGCAGCGGTACGAGACTTCTGCCATCGAGACTTGCTTTCTCTGTATTAACCCTTGCCAGCTCCAATGCGGTCGCGGTCGCATCCATGGAGATGACGGGAGCATCAACGACAAGAGGCTTGACTCGCCCTTTCCACGACATAATGAAGGGCACTCGAATGCCTCCCTCCCAGATTTCACCCTTGCCGCCTCGCAGTGGAACGTTACTCGAAGTGAGCTCTTTCGTCGGACCGCCATTGTCGCTGACGAAAAAGACCAGCGTGCGATCCTCTAGGCCGCTTTCCCTCAGCTTCGTCATGACTGAGCCGACGCTATCGTCAAGATGCGTCAACATGGCGGCAAAAATGCGGCGTTGAATATCTTCGATGTGTGCGAACTTTGCCAGATAAGCGTCCGCACCTTGCATCGGACTGTGCACCGCATTGTAGGCGAGATAAAGAAACCACGGCTGTGCCTTGTGCCTCGCAATAAAGTCGCACGACTCCCGTGTGAATGCATCGGTCAGGTTCGCTCGCTCGTCTGCAGGCTGGCTGCTTCGCAGGATTGGATTATCTGCGTCGTAATCGGGTTCATTGTGTCCCAGATGAGTGCTCCAAATGGTGCGACCATTGGGCGACGTCCAACGTCCCTGTGATCCGTCGGGCAACGCCTTACGCCGCAGCCACGTTGTGACGCCTGGCCAGGGAGGCGGCACGAAGTAATGCCCCTCGTGCAAGAACCCGAAAAACTCGTCGAACCCGCGCCTCTGCGGATGAAATGGCGCGGTGCCGCCGAGATGCCATTTGCCTATGAGCGCCGTCGCATAGCCTGCGTCACGCAAGCGATCGGCAACAGTTTTCTCTCCTAGCGGCAATCCAATTCCCGGCGCCACATTCTTGGCGCCTATCGGATTGAATTCGAATCCAAAGCGAGTCTGATAACGCCCCGTAAGCAGTCCCGCTCGAGAAGCCGCGCAAAACGGTGCGGTGACGTAGCCATTGGTAAAGCGAACACCGCCAGCCGCGAGCGCGTCGAGGTGCGGCGTCGGGATGTCTTTCCCACCGTAACAGCCGAGTTCACCGTATCCCAGGTCGTCGGCGACCATGAACAGGATATTGGGCCGCTCCAGCGGTGCAGCAACGGCTTGCAACGTCGCCAGCGGCGCGAGAAGCAGGGCGATGAATGGAAAGTGCGAGGTTCTCATTTCACTAGCGCTCCATTTTCTAAAGACGTTCGGAGTAACTTCTGATCGACGAGCCAGCGTTTGCACACGTCGGTCCATTGTGCAAATGGGCGGTCGAAGGAACGAATTCCGAAGTCGTGGGTCGTCGCTACGGGTTCGGCCACTTCAAGTGCTTGTGCAGGAAGTCAACGGTTCCTTGCAGATTCATCGAGTGGCCACCTTGGAAGAATTCGATTTCGGTGCGGTCAGCAAGTCCAAGTTGGGCGTAGAGCCAGCGGACTTTGGCATACTCGTGGGCAACCCATGGATCGCGACCAACTCGGTCATGATGGCCTCGTTCGACCATGAACGGACGCGGCAACATCAGGTAGGACATCTCGGCATAATCAAACGATTGGCCAAGATTCCAGTACGGCATCTCCCATTCAATCGTCCGCATGAAGCTGAACGACTCGTCGGTCGCTGCGACCTTCCGAGTCCACTGATTGAAGTCGCCTGAGCAGATGGACAGGCAGTAGCGTTCGAGAATCGGCGGCACGCGGACCGCGGTCTCGCCACCATAGCTCAAGCCGTAGAACGCGATGCGATCCGGGTCGACGAACGGCTGTTCGGACAGCCAGCGAGTGATCTGGTCATGCGACGCGATGATGAAACTGAAGAGCGTCGCCTGGACGTTGTTCGCCTTGCGGCAAAGCCAACGATAGCGATCCTCGCCGCGATAAAGATTATGCGGCGCGAAGGTAATGAAGCCCCGCTCGGCAAGTACAGCCGCTGCATTGTTGTAGGCGGTTGTATTGCGGTTGACCAAATCCAACGGCACGCCTTGCCGACCGTGTTGGCAAACGACCACAGGCCGCCGCTCGCCCGGCTTGAGGTCCTTGGGCAACACGAGAACTCCCCAGGCGAAGAATTCAGGATAGACATCGAGCACGATGTCGTACGCCGTCCATTTTTCGGTTTCGGCGACGACTCGAGACCGTGCATTCGGCCGTAGCATTAGCTCGTCAAATCGCCCCATCGCTTCCGTATGAAACTTTTCGCGATACCCTTTCGCGCTGGCGACGAACTTCGCCGCGTCAAATGTCGAGTGTTTCTTTTCGGTGCTCCACTTTCCTCCCGCGAGCTCTGGCATCACCTTGAACAAGAACGCCTCGTCGCGAATCTTGTCGGACCGTTGAATCAGTCGTTGCACATGTCCTTCGAGTTCTTTGACGTAGCGGAGATGTCGCGAGGACGAATCGATTTCCTTGCCACTACGAGTCAACGTCGCGCTGGTTTGAGGAGCAATCGACTTGACTCCGAGCATCGTCGTGAATCGCGAAACTGCTTCGTCCGAGAACGGACCTACCGCACTAGCGACCAGCGTCGGCTTCGCGAACTTTCCGCCGAGATCCATGCGATCAATTTCGGTTCGAACCGATTCCAATTGCGGCGTTGGAAGTTCGCCCTTCCCCGTCGGATAGCCGTCCAATCCGTCGGTCTTCCGAATCGCGGACTTTGCAGCCTTTTCTTCGTCTGACGGGATGCGTGTCTCGCATTCGATGACGAGTCCGCGGGGCACGATCAATCCTGCAATTTCTGCGTCGCCGAATTCACGCAGCAAACTCCAGACGTTGCGGTCGATCGGCTCGCGCCAAACTTGTTGCCTCCGGTCGAAGTAGCCGCTGACCAGCGCGGCATCGATACGCGAATCGATCGCCGCCGAGTACATCGCCGTGAGCCCGCCATCACCATGCCCACACACGCCGATCTTTATCGCAGCCCCATGTTTCGCCTTGAGCCAATCCACCGCGGCCAGCACTGTCTGCACTTCATAGCCGATCACATGGCGACCCATGTGAAACGCCTGTCGATAGATCCACTCGCGATACGTCTGCTCCGACTTCTTGAGTTGTTCGTCGTCTGTGACGAGCTTGTCTCGCGAAACAGTGACGGGTACGACGACCGTGAAACCACTCTCTGCCAACCGAGTCGCCAACGCTCGTCCCGTAAAAACCTGACTCTCCGGGGTCTCGCCGGAATCCGGCGCCAACACCACACTTCCAACAGGCTTCGCCGTCGGCTCGACAAGTAACCCACAACCCCAGACTCCTTCCAACACCGGCCAGCGAACTTGCCACACTCGTACCTTCGACGACTCGGCCACAAGCGCCGGGTGGTCATCATCCCCATACCTTTCCATCCCCGGCGCCAAACGCGCATCAACCGCACCAATGATCGTGCGAAACCGCTCCCGATTCGGCTCAACTGATTTTGCATACGCCTCTGGGGAGGAAAAATCCCTCTGCCAGTGCGTAGACCGTTTGAGTTCCGACTCACTGATCTTCCTCTCGACAAACTTATGTGCACCATCCATCAACGGCACGGACAGATCATCGACGGATGACTCAAAAGGAGAAGTGCCCGGCAGGTGTTGCCCCGATGCGACTCCACCCAATGAGACTCCAGTACAAATGACAAACAGGCCTACACGATATGCCGAAAGTGACTTCATCGCTTCCTCAGTGATTCGAGAAAATGGCTGGGGGGGGAACGCTCGCCCATCATCACGCCAGCGAATGCCCACTCCTTGTGAATTCGCGGAAACTCTCTAGCAAATCGCCGAAGCACGGTTGCTTGGCGTACAGTCCTTGGCGATAACGAGCACGGCAATGCCCAGACTGCCATGACACTCATCAGGGAAAACTGTCCATGAATCTTATCGCTTCAGCGGCTCGGTGGCACCTGTGGATCGGCTGGAGCATGTTGATGACGCTGGTGGTAGGTGTCGCCTCGGTGCCCGCTCAGGAGCCCGCGGACTTGGTCCTGCTGGGCGGAAAGATCATCACGCTTGACCGACAGGAACGAGTCGTTTCCGCTCTGGCAGCCCGTGCGGGGAAGATCATCGCCGTCGGGACGGACGCTGAAATCCAACCGCTCATCGGTCCGCGCACGGAGGTCGTACGCCTCTCGGGTCAGTCGGTTGTGCCCGGCTTCATTGAGTCGCATTGTCACGCGGTGGGAGTGGCGACCGGCGCACTCGACCAAACCTATGCGGAATTGACGAGCATCGCGGAGATCCAGGATTGGGTCCGCAAGGCGGCAGTCGACCTGCCTTTGGATCGCTGGATAGAGGTCCCGCGGAACGAAATCACCCGCTTGAAGGAACGACGCTTCCCTACCCCCGCGGAACTGGACGCTGCCTGCACGACTCATCCAGTGCTGTTCAACGCCGTATCGAACAAGTGGACACTCAACTCGCGGGGCTTCGAGCGACTGGGGCTGCTCGAGCCGGGCAGCAAACTTTCCGACGGAGAAATTCTCCGCGACGAGTCGGGTAAGCCGCTGCTCCTGCGCGGCGGGACGGCGACGATCCGCCGAATGTTCCCCACGCCCGCCGCTCGTTCCCGCGACGAAATTCGCTCGTCGCTGGCGAAGGTCTTGCGCCAATACAATCGAGTAGGCATTACCAGCATCTTTGAAAGGGCGACGAATCCCAGCGACCTCGGCTATTTTCGTGAGCTGCAAGCCGCGAATCAGCTGACGACGCGAGTCACGGCGACCTTTCGTTTCTCGGCGAAGACGGCGGAAGCGGTGGAGCGATTTGCATCCAGCCTCGCTCCCCAGCCCGGCGGCGGTGACGACTGGATCAGGCCGGGTCCGCTCAAGATCACCGTGGACGGCGGAATCCACTGGGCCACAACCCGCTTGAGCGAACCGTACGGACAGAAACGGGTCGACTTCTATCGCCTCCCCGATGCCAGTTACCGCGGCGAACAGTTCTACACCGTCGACGAAATGACCACGGTCTTCGCTACAGCCGAGCGGTTAGGTTGGCAGATGAGTTGCCACGTTACTGGCGACGAGGGAACGCGGCGCGTGCTGGAGGCACTCGCGCGCGTGGCCGAGAAAATGCCCAGCGTGAAGAAGCGTCGCTTCACGCTGATCCATGCGTATTTTCCGTCGCCTGAGATCGTCCAACAGTGCCGCGAGTTGGGCGTGGGCGTCGACACTCAGGGCTATCTCTATTACAAAGATGCAGACTTCATCGCCGACATCTATGGTCCTTCCTGGGCCGAGCGTTTTATCGGACTGAGCGACTGGGTGAATGGCGGCGTGCCGGTCGGACTGAATGCCGACCACATGATCGGCTTGGATCCGAACCACGCGATGAATTCATTCAATCCATTGCTCATGTTGTCGATCGCGGTGGGCCGCAAGACGATCGCTGGAAACGTACACGGTGCGAGACAGAAACTCTCGCGACTCGACGCACTCCGCACCATTACCCAGTGGCCCGCTTGGCTCAGTTTCGATGAACAACGACTAGGAACACTCGAGATTGGCAAACTCGCCGACCTGACGATCCTCAGCGGCGACTATTTAAGCTGTCCCGAGGATGAAATCGCCCGACTCAAAGTGCAGCGCACGATCGTCGACGGCAGGACAGTGTTCGGCGCAGATTGAGCGACGCCGTTCAGCGTCGACTCATTGCCTGGGCTCGTGCTTTGTCCCATTTGCATCTTCTCTGAATCGGAAAAGACAACATGCCAACATCTGAATTCAGCTCACCCTTAAATCGCCGTCAGGTAATGCGAAGTGCGGCGTCAGTGACAGCCGGAGCAGTTTTGGGTCGAATTGGTCGGGCCGCGGAGCGACCGCGTTTCAATGAGGCGATCGACTCGGCCTGGCAAGCGGGGCTCGATTCGCTGAAGCCCAGCGCGGCGGAACTGGACCGAGGATTGAAGCTGCACCAAGAGTCGCTGGTCTTCGATTGCTACGGTTTCTCGCCGCGCTGCGCCGTCGATGGGGATGCGATTGCGAAAGCCGTCGCACAGGGCGCCTCGGACGAAGAACTGCAAGACCTCACGGAAGATCATGGCATGACGCGCTGTGTCGTGAATGCCGCGGAGCGAGCGGAGTTCGAACTTGCCTGGCGAGCAGCCGGGGTAACATGTGTCTTTCAGAACGCGGGCGAAGAGGGAAACAACCCGCTGCGTCTGCTCAAACGACTGGGGCGATTTACTTACCTTACGGATCACCTGCGAGACTTCCTGTCCAAGGCTGTCGGTCCGGCGGACATTGAGGCGGCGCACAGGGCGGGAAAGCACGCACTCTATTTCACGGGCAATGGGGTACCGCTGGCCGGCGAGTTTAAATCAGCGCCGGATGAACTCCGCCATGTGAGGCTGTTCTACCAACTGGGCATTCGGATGATGCACGTCACCTACAACCGACGTAACTTGCTGGGCGATGGATGTGCCGAACCTGCCAACGGCGGACTCAGCGATCTGGGGCGGGCGGCGATCGCCGAAATGAATCGAGTGGGGGTAATCGTCGATGTCGCTCATAGCGGTTGGCGGACGAGCCTGGAGGCGGCGACGGTTTCACAGCAGCCGATCGTCGCCAGCCATACCGCCTGCGACGCGCTCAACCACCATATCCGGGCGAAGCCGGTCGAGGTACTCAAGGCGATCGTGGACGGCGGGGGTCTGGTAGGGATTTGCTGCATCCCGCAGTTCCTCGGCGGACAGGGAGACATCCCCGCCCTACTCGACCACATCGATTATGTCGCGAAGCGTTTTGGCGTACCGCATGTCGGCATCGGCACCGACATTGCGTATACCTCAAGCCAAGCCGCGACAGAAAACCGTAAGATCCCCCGAGTCGGTCCGCGGCGCACGCGGTACGAAGCCCTCTGGCCCGATGGCTCGCTCGGCAAACGCTACCCAGGCGAGAAATCCCTCGCCTGGACGAACTGGCCTCTCTTCACGGTCGGCCTGGTACAGCGAGGTTACAAGGACGATGACATCCGCCAGATTCTCGGCCTGAACATGCTACGAATCGCGAAAGCCGTAAACCGGGAAATCAACTAGAAGCTCCAACCCGTGGGGCAGGTTTGTAACCTGCCCTCCCCACCTCGTGGGGCAGGTTTTCAACCTGCCCTCCCCATCCCGTAGGGCAGGTTTTCAACCTGCCTCTGCAATCCGTTTGGTGGCTATGTGGCCATGGGCATCAAGAACCAATTCCATCAGTGAAGATCAGCGAAGATCAGTGTTCCATTCTCTCCCCCACCCTTCGTCGAAAAAAGGGAACACTGATCTTCACTGATCCTCACTAATTGACTCAGGCTGCCAGACCGATCGGTTTCGGGTTAATGGACGAAACACCCAACCTATAGGCCAGTTCAAGAGTGATTACATCACCCTCCTTCTTTATCCGTGGCATTCGTGTGAACCGTGGCTGACCGCCTTTGTGGCTGACAGCCGTGAACACGCCGAATTTAGCGTCGCCCAGCCGCGCCAACTTGTGGGGCAGGTTTGCAACCTAGCTGGGCAGGTTGAAAACCTGCCCCACGAGTCAACTCTTCGGCTGCTTGACTCATCCGCAGATTTCGCGACCAAGAGCCAAGATGCCGCGGCCCGGACGCTTGGTAGCGGTCCTAGAACATGAATTGCGATGAACTGACCACGCGCGACCAGTTCAGCAGGCGAATCTTCTTGCCATTGGTCAAGGTAATCGTCGTGATCGGAGCAGCAACGTTAAAGGACAACTGCGAGTAAGACGTTGCATAGGCCTGCAGATTGATCGTGTCGCTGTACAAGGCAAAGTCGGTGATGGTGTCGAGCGTACTGAGATCGCCCGCGAAATACACCACATCTCGCCCAGCGCCGGTAGTGATCGTATCCACTCCGTCGCCGCCGTACAGGTAGTCGACTCCGTCGCCGCCATTCAGCGAGTCGTCGCCCGCATCGCCATACAGAGTATCGACTCCACCCAGTCCATTCAGAATGTCGTTGCCCTCGCCGCCGCGCAGGTTGTCGACGCCATAGGTGCCGGTAATCGTGTCATTGCCTCCGCGGCCGTCAACGTACGACACGCCGGCCAGACTCATCGAGTAGCTCGGTCCCACCAGGAAGCTCAAAACGTTCGCCGCGTCAGTCCCAAGAATCGGCTGGTTGTTCCCCGACCAACTTTCGATGCTGCTTACGCTCGCGTCAAAGCCCGCTAGCACGACCGGGGCTGCCATATCGTTCATGATGGTATCGGTGTTGTCGCCGCCATTCATGATATCGGTCGCCGCTTCGTCGAGACGGACTTTAATGACGTCGTAACCCGCGCCGCCCAGAATCGTATCTTGACCTGGACCACCATCGAGTTGATCGTCATGGAGACCGCCTTCAAGCCGATCCGCCCCTGAACCGCCAATCAATCGATCGAATCCCAGATCGTCAATTAGTGAATCGTTACCACTGCCTCCTACCAGCAAATCACTCATGCTTCCACCGAAGATCGCGTCGTGTCCCGCGCCTCCATATAGGCAGTCGGAGCCGTCGAGACCGTAGAGCGTGTCGTCGCCGCCCTGCCCGAATATCAGGTCGGTCGCGCTGCTGCCATAAATCACATCGGCGCTCGTCGTGCCGACGAGAATCTGAGTTTCGCTGGCGATTCCCTGGAAGCAAGCCGTAATGTCGGTGACGGAGTTGTCGTCATTGATGCTCAACGCGGCTGACTCGAAATTCATCGACGCCAAGTCGATGTCGGACGGCACTAACAAATAGAGCGTTCTGCCTGTCGGCGCGGCGAGATAGTTCTGCAGCACGAGAATATCGGCCGTCGTAAAAGCGCCTAGCTGATCGGGCGTTACGGCGAGCACGACACGGTCGTTCCCAGCCATCCCGTCCACAGTAATCCGAGTTCCCAAGTCAAAGGTTCCAATCGAAACCGGCGTCCCGCCTTCCGGCGCCTGCGTCACCTCGATACCCGATGCGGAATAAACGACAGAGAACACGTCGTTGCCAGACGTGCCGCGGAGAATCGGTTGAGTGGCTAGTTTCACCAAATACGAATCGAAATTGCCTGCACTGGTGCGAAGCTGCACACCACTCGTCGGATCGAAATCACTCGTCGCGGTAAACCCGCCAGTAACATAGATGTTCCCCTGCGAATCCACGGCGATGCCATTGCCCCGAGTGTCGCTCGGAACTCCTCCCAGAACTTCTGTCCATACGGCCTGGCCGGTTACGTTGTCCAGCTTCTTGATCTGAGTATCGAAGTCGTTGAACGAAGTACGCGAAATGACCAGGAGATAAACATTGTTTGCGGCGTCAACAGTAAGTCCTTGCCATGAGGTGAAGTTAATGTCTCCACCACCAAACACGTTCTGCTGAGAACCCCAGAGGAGGTTTCCGTGGGCATCGAGTTTCGATACCGCAACGTTGCTCGCATTGGGATTGGTGACAGGGAAGCTGGACAGGTTATTGGGATCGAGTGAAATGGGAGCCGAAAAAGATGTGGCGACCATGAGGTTGCCGGAAGCGTCCATATCCATGCTGGCGACGCCATCATTTCCGCTTCCACCCCAGTGCTTCGCCCACACTAGGTCGCCGGCCGTCGAGTACTTCGTCAGATACGCGTCACCCGATCCAAGGCTAGATAGCGTTGTTGCGTTGGTGGCTCCACCGAAGTAGTTCTGTAATGTGCCGTAAGCGCCGCCCGCATAGATCGCGTCATTGGCATCAATGACGATTTTCTGCACGCCGCTGCCACCGCCGACCCGATAGGCCCATTGAGTACTGCCAGAGGGATTCATCTTCCACAAAAAACCATTGCCGTCGCTCCCCACATTCGCGGTCAGTATGTACCCATTTCCGAAGTCGACGGTGTTGCGGAAATAGCCGCCGACGTAGAGATTCCCTTGGCTATCAAGCGATAGGCTTGCGGCAATGTCTGTTAAGCTGCCTCCACTGCCAAAGGACCGACTCCAAACCACTTGTCCATTCGCGGGGTTCAGCTCGGCTACGAATAGGTCGCCGTAATCAACCGGCGTTTGACCAGCGACATAGATCTGGCCTTGCGCTCCCATCAGGACTTCATTTACGCGGCCAGTCTGAGAGCTCAAAGGCGACGACCAGACAACTCCACCATCTGACGATTGCACCTTGCGAAGGAGAAAGTTCCCTTCAGTGGTGCCAGCTTGCAACAGATTGCCCGTTGAGTCGATAACAACGTCCGCGGCATAATCACCCTGATAGAAAGAGTTCGCGATTCCGAACGTGTTGACCCATTCAAAGGCAACCGTCAATACGGTCCGCTCTTCCAGCCGCTGAAAGCACAGACGAGGCGAGTGTGGCTTGCGTCGTGGCGTCGACTGAAAGAAACGGCGGTAACGAGAGAGGGTTTTGAACATGATGTTTCTCCTCAACGCTTCAGCGAGACAAGACCGCAATTTCAATGCCGAAGCAAAACGCACGCCTCCTCTTGGCATGCGTCCCACAACAGGCAAGTGTGCCTCTGTCCGTAATGGACAACACGTTGCGAAAAGACAATCTGTTTCGCGCGAATTCTGGGATTTCGAGCGAATCGCCGCGAGTGTGTTAATCCCGAGCAGAATCGAGCGAACTCGCACGGTCGTGCGACTGGAGCGGCATAGGACAAAAATCAAGCACCAGAGCGGTCCACGCATCAAAGTGCAACTTCCCCCCGCCCCATGCTTGCTTGGGGCGACGGACACGTTGTTCTTATCAGACCTGCTACGGCCCCAAAAAATCGCGATCATTCAACGGTCCGAAAGCCCGACCGCGATACGATCGCCGAAGTCATCCGACGTAAACCAAAAGCCCGCGGGGTGGAAAACGGTCGACTGGAAAAACTGTCCGTGAACTTGTAGGGCAGCCGGACGAAGAAAAACTACCAGCAGAACCACATTATCGAACAAAGGCGAAGTTGCGAAAGGCGGGCGAGAGATCCAGTTTGGCGAGTGATTTGTAACCGCCTTCCGCAGCTTCGCCTTTGATCGGCAAGGCACAGCGCGAAGCCTCTGCAACCTGCCCGACTTGGTTCCAGAATCGACCTTGGCCCGGGAATGGCGAACGCCCAAGATAGCTCCTCGACAAGGAGGTGCCTGAGGTGGCGAGAACTGCGGAAGTCCGCGGCGCGCCGAGTCGATGTTCGGCTGGTGTCGCCAGGCAGCCTTA
Source organism: Pirellulales bacterium (assembly GCA_046349915.1). Lineage (GTDB taxonomy): Bacteria > Planctomycetota > Planctomycetia > Pirellulales > Pirellulaceae > CAIXSC01. The sequence goes on from JAXMBL010000008.1 coordinate 564,002, forward strand.
CCCAGGGCGTCGCTCCACGGCTGCGCCGAGTCGCCATGCCCTTGGCTGTCTTGTCGCTGCCCCCTTCGGGCCGGAGGCATGCTCTTATCCGGTCGGCGCTGTGGTCGCGAGCCAAGGTGGTCGCGAGACAAGATCGCAACCTTCTCGCCATTATCCCTTCAACTCCTCGGACCGAATGGGCAAGCTGCGGATTCGTTTGCCGGTGGCGGCGAAGATCGCATTGCACAGAGCAGGAGCAATCGGGGGGACGCCGGGCTCGCCCATGCCTCCCATCTTTTCCGTACTCGGAATGATGTAGGTCTCCACCGCCGGCATCTCGTCCATGGGCAGCAACGGATAGTCGTCGAAATTGCCCTGCTGCACTCGCCCGTTCTTGAACGTGATCTCGCCATAAAGTGCGGCGGTCAGACCGTAGACCGCGGCGCCTTCCATCTGCGCCTTGATCGAATCGGGGTTCACCGCGGGACCGCAATCGCACGCCCCCACCACGCGATGCACGGTCACCTTCCCTTCCTTGGAAACCGAGGCCTCGATCACTTGGGCCACAAAGCTGCCGAAAGATTCATGCACGGCAATGCCGCGGCCTCGTCCCTCAGGGAGCGGCTTACCCCAGCCGGCTTTCTCGGCGACAAGCCGCAGCACTCCCAAATGCCGCGGACGTTTCGCCAGCAACGTTCGGCGGTACTCATAAGGATCCTTGCCGGCGGCATGCGCCAGCTCGTCGAGGAACGATTCGCAGGCAAAGGCCGTGTGCGAATGCCCCACCGAGCGCCACCAGAGCGTGGGCACGCCGGTCGGCGCCATGTGCCATTCCACTTGGAGGTTGGGCACGTCGTACGCAAGCGTGCGTGCCCCTTCTACCGCGCCATCGTCGATGCCGTCCTTAATACCGACCGCTTCCAGCGATGTGCCGGCCAGAAACGACTGGCAAACGATGCGTTGCTGCCAGGCTTGAGGAAGACCATCGTCGCCGATGGCGCCTGTCAGGAAGTGCGAAGCGCGTGGCCGATAAAATCCGCCGCGCGTGTCGTCTTCGCGAGTCCAGATGACTTTCACCGGCTTCTTCACCTGTTGCGAAATCTGGATCGCCTCGACGACAAAGTGGCTGTCGAGCACCGCTCGGCGGCCAAACCCGCCGCCCGCCAGCGTAGTGTGCAGTTCAATCTGCTCCGGTTTCAGTCCCGTCGCCTTGGCGGCGTTGTCGCGATCGATCGTTTGAAACTGAGTGCCGGCCCAGATCTCGCAACGGTCAGCCGTCACATGAGCCGTGGCGTTCATCGGCTCCATACAAGCATGAGCCAGATAAGGCAAATGGTACTCGGCCGTCAGCTTCTTCGGGGCCTTGTCGAGCGCCGCTGGTGCGTCGCCGATTTTCGCGGCGATCGCGCCGGGCTTCTGAGCCATCGCGGCATACTGCTTTCCTTGCTGATCGGACTCAAGCGATGCCAAGGGCCCTTCATCCCACTCAATCTTCAGCTTCGCGCGCCCTTGCGTCGCCTGCCAGAAACCATCCGCCACCACGGCAATACCGCGATCGATCTTCACAACGTGCCGCACGCCCGGAACGGCCTTCGCTTGTTCGGCGTCAAAACTCTTGATTTTACCGCCAAACACGGGTGGCCGCGCGACGACCGCCACCAGCATGTCCGGAACTTTGATATCAATGCCGAACACCGCACTGCCATCGACCTTCTGCGGCGTATCGAGTCGCTTCAGCGGCTTGCCGAGGATTTTGAAATCCTTAGCATCTTTGAGCGTAACTTCTTTGGGCGGCTCCAGCTTGGCGGCGGCTTCCGCAAGTTTGCCGAAGGACAACTTCTGGCCGGAGTCCTTGTGAATGATATGGCCCGACTCGGCGCGGCACGTTTCCGGTTTCACCTTCCATTGCTTGGCGGCCGCTTCGATCAGCATGGTGCGAGCGGCGGCGCCCGCTTTGCGAACCCGTTCCCACTCGCTCCAACTGCTAGAACTGCCGCCCGTCATCTGCATGCCGTACACCGAGTGGTTGTATTCGACTGCCACCGGGGCCGGCTCGAAACGGACCTTGTTCCAATCGGCTTCCAGTTCCTCGGCGACGAGCATCGGGACCGCGGTGAATTGCCCTTGCCCCATCTCCAGATGGTTGACGACCACGGTCACCAGATCGTCACTGCCAATCCGCACGAAAGCGTTCAGCTTCGAGGGTCCCGATGAGGGTTCGTCCTTCGCGGTTAGCTGTGGAAGCTGTGGTTGGAAAACTCCCAGGACCAAACCACCGCCGGCGAGCGCCGATACTTGCAGCCACTGACGACGACTGAGATTTACGACTTCGCTCATTGGGCGCCTCCTTTCGCTTTTAACTCGGCCGCCTGATGGATCGCATTGCGGATGCGTTGATAGGTACCGCAGCGGCACAGGTTCTCGGACATGCCTTCGTTGATGTCGGCGTCGCTGGGCTTCGGCTTCTTGCGGAGCAACGCGGCGGCCGACATGATCTGGCCCGACTGGCAGTAGCCGCATTGCGGCACGTCCTCGGCGATCCAGCATTGTCGCAGCGGACCGGCGTACTCTTGATCCAGCCCCTCGATGGTCGTCACCGATTTGCCGGCCGCTTCACTGACGGCCGTGCTGCATGATCGCACCGCCTCCCCGTCCAAGTGCACCGTGCAGGCGCCGCACAGCGACTCGCCGCAGCCGAACTTGGTGCCCGTGAGTCCAAGCGTCTCCCGAATGACCCAGAGCAAGGGCATGTCGGGGCTGACGTCGACCGACCGGTCCACTCCATTCACATTGAGCTTTATGAGCATTGAAGCAATCCTTGAAGGCAAGGGAAATCGAACAAACATTCTCACCCTCCCGAGATCGCCGCACAACTAGAGGTGCGAGTCACTTTCACGAGAGCCTCAGAATCGAACGGTGTCAGAGAAGGAAGACAATCGACCACGGATCACACCAATGACACTGATTCGGTTGCCGAGCGATCAGGCGCCACAATCGCACTCGTTTGAAACTCGCATCGGTCCATCCGGTTGGCTAACGCCAATCACCGCTCAGGACAAACGCGGCCCAGTAACGAGCGGAGAGGCGTCGTGGCGGAATGGCGTCCGATGATCCCTCCGCCAAGCGGTCCGCAAGCAGTCCGTCGGCGCCATTCAACATCCAGAGCTGCGTTTCGCGCAGCGCGTCCAGCTTTCCGAGACGTTTCTCCCAAAGATTGAGGTAAAATCTCTCCATGAGTAACTCGGTGGCGGAGTCATCGACTTTCCACAGGCTGGCCACAACGGTTCGCGCACCCGCGACCTGAAAGGCGCGTTGAAGACCCAGCAGTCCCTCGCCCGCGACCGCCTCCCCCAGCGCCGTTTCACAGGCCGAAAGCACGACCAGTTCGGCCGCGCCAAGGTCCATTTGCGCGACTTCGATGGCGCGCAGGATGCCATCGTCGTCGTTTATGCCACCCTCCTGTGCTTCGTCGCGATTGGCGCCAGCCAACGCGATGCCCGAAAGCAGCCCTGAATGAAGATCGCCATGCGTTGTTCCGTCGGCCATTGAGTTCGGTCCCGCAGTAGTCAACATTGCCAGGCCGCGCTCCGTCCACCTGACTCGATGCAAGATAGACTGCAACTCGGCCGGCGCAAAGAAACCGTGTGTGACCAGGTGTAGGTAGCCACTACCTGTCGCGAGGCGACGAAACGCTTCCTCGGTCGCCGCCGTCTGCCGTAATTCGTGAATGTGACCACCTGGATGGCTATTATGAAACGTGTCGCGAATGAGCTGAAACTCCCTGGCAAAACCTGGCAGCGGAGCGAAACGTCTGGCGCCTGTCCGGTTGGAGGAGTCGGCCGGAGGTTCGCGGAAGACCTGATCGGAGTTCGAACGACCTGGGTCGGCGGCGAAATCGACGTCGCCTAACAGCAGAAGCGTGTCCGCCGGATCCGTCGTCCTGGCCTCCGCGGACGGAGACTTCGCTGGGAAAGCGCGGAGTTCGGGAAGCATCTGAGGTACAGGGACGACCGCGAGCGGCAGGCGTTCGATCAAGCAATGCCCGGCCTCGTCGATTGGCAGCGCCGCGAATGGAAAGCGGGCCAAGGCGCCGTCCGGTGAAATCAACAGGGCTTTGACTCCCGTCAGCCGCTCCTGTAACGGCTGCCAGACAAGAGTGTGCAACTCAGAGGCAGCATGTCTCCCTTCCTCATCTTCGCCGAATGTCCGACGCCACTGTTCGACTGCCTTCTCGATCGGCGCCGCGGGTCCCAATTCAATGCGTACAATGGGCAGCTCGCGGCGAACCACGAAGGCGGTCAACTGTCGCTGCGGCGCGGACGCGTCTTCACCTTCCGCCGTCAGGCCGCTGCGAGAGTACTCCAGCAGATCGACCAGAGCCATGTCGAGTGGCAATGCGGCGCGCAGTTCCGCCGATGTCAGGCGGGAAGCGAGCCGTTCTTTTTGGAATGCCGCACACCGTGTCGCCAACTCGCTCTCCAGCTCTTCCTTGCGTTGGAAGAGCGCGGCCGACTGCGCTCTCCAGGACGCTCGCTGTTCGGGGGCGGGCAGCGCGCAGATCATTGTCGCCAGCCGGCCGGTGACCGTCTGCAGCTGCTCGAACAGCGGCGCCAGCTCCTTCTGGTCTCGCGCCAAGCGCAATCGTCGTTGGCGCGCGAAGACCGCGCCCTTCCAGGCCAGCACCTGATCGTAAGCTTTCTCCGGCGCGACGCGTGGGCGTGCGGAAAACGCCAGATAGTTGTCCAGCCGAAACCGCAGGGAGCGGAGCATCAACAGTTGCTGCCGTTCCGACTGGCCGCCCGTGGCGAGATCGAGGTTACGTCGAATGACGAGCAGCGCCTCGGTGAGCGCGGGTTCGGCCAATTCTGGGCGGTTCTGCGCATCGTAGAACGATCCGAGGTTGCTGAGGTAACGGGCATATTCCGGATGCTCAAGCCCTCCCGCGTCACGAGCCACCTCGACGGCACGCTGAAAATACGACTCTGCCGCCGCCCGCTCATGCTGCCTCGCTGCAACCGACGCCAAATTGTTCAGAAACGTTGCGTACCGCATATGTTTTTGAGCGGCGGCGTGTTCGCCGATCTCGGACGCGCGGAGAAAGGCTTGCCGTGCCGTCGCATCATCCTTCAGATCGAACAGCACCAAACCCAGATTGTTCAAGCTGGCCGCATAATCCAGGTGGGCTTCGCCGAGCAGAATGCGAGTTTGCTCGGCCGCGACGCCTAGCCCCTAAACAAGCTTACGCCTGCGGTTAGATACCGCACAAAACTCCTGAAAACACGAAA
>JAXMBL010000009.1:0-446635 GCA_046349915.1 Pirellulales bacterium
CTGAGTTGCCGGGCAGGTTGCAAACCTGCCCCACTGTAGCCCGCTCACTTCGTGAGCGGAACAGCCGCGTTGCCCGCGAGCGCCCCTCGCCGTCAGCCAAGTCGTGTCGCCAACCGATGGAGACACGGTCTTCGCCACTGCGACGAGAGGATCGACGGACTAGAAGTCCGTCGTACGGGAATAATCGCAAATAGGGAATCAGCCACAGGCTCGATCCTGCGGCCCTTTTCGCCACTTTTCTCGGCCACGTCTGTTTGATAGCTTCTGATTCGCATACCTCGCATGGAGTGTAAGTGATCGTGTCGATGGCGTATGTCATCGGCAAAGTCGGCGACGCTGGAAATCCGGCGTTCGCGAATGAACCTACGTTGAAGAGGCGCGCGCGATGACGCTTTCGAAGTTCGCTTGGGGGCTTTACTGCGAATCGAAAGAAGGCAAAGCTGCCATTCGGCGGTCGATTGCGGAGTTTGCCGGACAATATGTAGCTGAACTCGGCGACGCTCCCTTCGATGAGGAATGCCTCATCGCAGTTCCGGACGAGAACGGCGACTTTCAGCTCGATGGTCAGACGGTTGTCGACCTACATGGATTCCTCGGGAATCACTGCGACTTCGCACCGATAAGTTCGCCAGATGACGCCGATGCACTCTTCGAGTCAATTCTTGACGATGGTCTTGAGTGGAGTGCCAAAGACACGGATGGCCAGTATTCCATTCTGTACGGCGGTGCTGAATCGGTCGATGGCGTCGAGGAGCAGGTGATTACGTCCATCACGGGGCTGACCTCCGGTTTGCATCAGGCGACGCCCGAGTTCTTCTTTCCTTATCTCTTCGCGCGTCGATTCGATAAGTTGACGCGGATCTGTAGCCGTTACGAAATCGATCTACCGGAACTCCCGGGAAAGCTGCAAAAGCGTGAACGCGCGCTGTACTATTTCGCCGTCAATCGGCGGTTTCAAGAGTTTCGCAAGTCGATGGGGATGTCGCCGAGCGAGCTCAACGCGTTCCTTTACGACTTCGCACCGAAAGACCTAGACGCACAAGATCTGGCGCCGCTACCCGCCCCCACGCGAACCTGGTTCGTGATGGGTGGGATTGGCGGGAATGGAGACTTTGAATTCCTGGATAATGCCGATTCGAGTTCAGTCAGCTACTGGCAAGGCAACCTCGAAACACGACGCGGCGACGCCATCATAATGTGGTGCGTCGCTCCTCGAAGCGCCGTTCATTCCGTATGGCGTTCGACGGACGATGGCTTCATTGACCCGTACTTTTACTTCTACTCGATGATTCGCGTCGGAAACCCAATCCGAGTACCCGCGATCAAGTTCGCCGAGTTGAAGAAACACCCCGAGTTTGGCAAGCATCCCGCCGTGCGTGCGCACTTTCAAGGACGCAATGGCATGGCGTTCACTGTCGACGAGTACAAGATGCTCGTTGAGATGCTGGGCGGTAAGGGGATGGATGTTTCGCTCTTGCCGCCCCCTCCCGCCGAAATGCAACTGCCCGATGCTTCCTTGTATGACATCGGCAGCGCGAAGGAACGTAAGGAAGCGTTCATTCAAGCCAAGTCGTATGCCATGAGGCTGAACGCGTCCGTACTCGTGCTGGCCGCACGCCAAGGGATATGGCTGTACCAATTGACTTCCCGCGGGTTCGACGAGGACCAGCACGTCTACAAGACCTGGATTGAACTCGCCTCGCCCGACAAGCTCGCCGAAATCGCCCGCTGGATTGGTAAACGCAAGATCGACGCCAGTGTCGCTGAACGCGAGCGGCGCAAGCGAAGGCCAGCAACTTAAACCAAAGAACTTGGACACTGTCGTTACCGACGTTTTGGCCTGCCTTTGCAGATCGACCAGATTTCCCATACCGGCCGAGATAAGGCTTCGCCGGGCTAACTAGGCTTGACGCATGGCGACGGACTGGAAGTCCGTCGGACAACGGTTTGCCACCCGTGGGGCAGGTTTGCAACCTGCCCGGATGGCCAAGGACTGCTGGGCAGGTTGAAAACCTGCCCCACCACGAACTAGATCGACGGACTAGAAGTCCGTCGTACAGCAGGTCGTTGTCGTAGTCGCGCCAGCAGGTCGATCGTCTCGTCCTCGACCACTTCCTGCCAAGGCCAATCGCCAGCGTCTCGTGTATCCAACCCGTGATACTGGACCTCCTCCGAAACGGAATCCACGCCAACTTCGGAAGAGCTGGCAGTTCCAGCCGAACTCAATCCATCGAGTCCCAGCGGAACACCAACAAGATCCTCACCGTCCGCTTCAGACTCCGCGATACCATTCAAGAAGTTGATCACCAGCAATGCATCACGAGGCGTCAAAATGCTGTTGTCATCCACATCGTACCGATACTGAACGACATAGCCTTCGGGCAGTGGATCCGGAAAACGTTTCGTCACAGGATCGACAATCGTCAAGAAGTTCAGTTCATTGACAACGACCAAAGCATCGACCGGTCCCACGGCGCCATCGCGAGTGACATCCAAATCGATCCGCGGATTGTGCCACGGAGAACCAATAGTCAGGATCACAGTCTCCGTATCCAACTCAATTCCATCGGAGACGCCAAACGTCAGCGTGTAGACGCCTCGCTGCGAAACTCCTGGCGTCCACGTGAAAAGCCCCGTATCGGGATCAAGCGCGGCTCCCGTAGGCAGCGAGTCGACGTCGAATGTCAGGGCATCGTTCTCGCCGTCCGTGGCATCCAGTTGAATCGAAACCAGTTCCCGTTCATTGCCAAATTCCTCGCCGATTGGCGACAAAACGGGCGGCGTATTGCCGCTAACGCTCGACGGGAGCACGGTAATCGCGAGCGTCTCCGTGATCCGATCGGTTCCACCATTCGCGCTGCCGCCGTTGTCAATCACTTCAAAGCGAAAAGCGCCGATCGCTTCAGCGTTCACCGTCGCTGGCTCGAAAATCAGGCTCTCGATCTGCGCCAAGTCGTATAGAGTTTCGTCCGCGATAGGCGTCTGACCATCGCTCAGCAACAGCCGCCCCACAGCAGCGGGAGGCAACTCGACCACGCGGTAGCTGAGCGCCTGCAAGGGATCTGTATCATCCGTGGGGTGATACTCTAACTGATCAAAGTCGATTACGGTGGGGCCCAAGTCATCGTACAACACGAATTCGCCCACTCGACCGGTCACTCGAGTTGGCGGGTCATTAATATCAATGACTTGGATTTCAAACGTCTTGGTGAACGAGTGAAGGCCCGCATCAATAACAGTGATATCGACTGAAATGAACGATTCAAAAAGATAACTGACGAACTGTCCCGCCTGAAGACGCAACTGTCCTAGTTCATCCACGAAGAATCGTGGATCGCTCATCTCGAAGACGAACGAGTCGTTGACATCTTGGTCCACAACCGCCAAATCGCCAACAATCGCGCCGGGCAGTCGCTCGCGCAAGGAACTCGACGATAGCAATAGATCAGTAGGCGGCGTAAACAACCCATCGATGACCACATCGATTCCCGTCTCCGCAACCGCTCCGTCGTCGTCAGTGACACGTACACGGGCGGTGTAAGTTGTCGACATCAAGCCGTCGAGATTGACGGCATTGAATATGACCGGATTCCCTGTTTCGTCGCCGCGACCGGCGGCCCCACCTGACTCGCCAAAGATCCCATCGCCATCCAGGTCCCAGGCGAAAGTGAGTTCCGAGGTAGGATCGCCAGGATCGAACGCGGACGCAAAAATCTCCACCGACTGGCCAGTTGTCACAAAGTTCCCGCCGAAGTCAAACACACTCGGCGCCAGATTGGCAATTGAAATGTCGACGGAAGCCTCGGCGGCCGTCACATCGAGTTCGTCGACTAATCGCACTCGCACCGTTTTCACGCTGCCTGGGAATCCATCGATTCCGTTAGCAAAGAACGTCGGATTGGGCCCGTTCTCGTTGCCAAATTCGCTATCAAATTCTGTCTCGCCGAAGATCCCATCACCGTCGAAATCCCAGACGAAGATCGGAGTGACGCCATCGATCGGTACGCCAAACGCCGATAGCCGCACCGAACCACCCTCAACCGTTTCATACGGTCCTCCCGCATCCACCATCGCGTCGCCGACATACAACGTCACTCGCACACTGGCGAAATCAAACGCATCCGTACGACGAATCGTGAAAGTGAACGAATCAATGCCCGAGAAACCAGCTTCCGGAACGTAGACGATCTGATCGTCGGTTGGGTCGAGCGGCGTGTTGAGATCATTCACCGCGGCGGCGCCATGCGTCGGCGACGTGACCGCGCGAATCTCGTAGGCGGCGCCGAGCGGGATCGTGGAGGCACTGAGAACGTCAAGCATCGACGAGGCATCGGCCGGGAGTCGGAACGAGACATCTCCCGGTACGATTCGCTGATCGGGAATCGGCGGCGGCCCCAAGTCAGAGACGCCTCCCGCGGTCGCTTGGCCTCCCGTCCAGTCAGGAGGAACGTACAAGATGACTCCGCCACTGCTGGTTCCACCCGGTGTGTCGGGATAAGTGGCATTCGACGACCAGCGGAAAGACCGCAACTCCTCGGACACTTGCGTCAGCCGCACCAGTCCATGATTACGATCGACTCCCACGAGCTCCGTGAGAAACTTCGTCGCATCGCTCGAATCGGGCCGATAGAAATCGGCGGGAATCTCCGGCTTGTCGAAATACGGCACCCCAACGCTCGTCGTGAAACTGACAATCTCGGGCAGCGTCTCGGTGTTCAGCGGCACTTCGTTGTAGTAGTAATCGTAGATATCTGTGGGCAGAGCACCGAACCGCTCGTACTTGGTCACATCGAGCGGATCATGAGGCGTACCGTTGGCGTAGGCCGAGTAGGCCGCGAGGATCGAAGCGTCACCCGTCTCGGTATAGGGATCGATGTAGGGTCGCCCGAGGAAATCACCCAAATCGTCGCGGCGATCCAACAACTCGATGTAATCCGGATAAGTCACTTCCTGATACCAGTTGAAGTGATCGACCCCGAATACGACCTCGGCCTCGGAGGTCGTCAAGTCGAGTGAGGCCCCCGGATTGAACGGGGCGCGAATCCCACGGCCATCGGACGTCAATTCTGGCTCGATTGCGGCAGCCGAGAGAATCTCTTCGGGCAAGTGAATCCTCAGCGCCTTCACGCTCGGCGCAAAGTCACACTCGAACTCGGAGAGTTCTTGCTGATCGGCATTGGGGCGTCTCAGCTCCACCACGATGTGAGTTGCTTCCCTGGGCGGAACAGGAAAGTGCGCCGGCTGATTGTGGACTTGCTTACCCGACGCGAGGTCTTCCGGTTTCAGTTGCTCGCGAGTAATCTCGCCAATCGTGTCATTAATCGTGGGTCCGCTCGCCCAGTAGTAGATCATTTCCGTCCCGATGGGCAACGGATCCTCATCGCTTACGTAGTACTCCACGTCGAATCCGCGTGGAGTGGGCCCTTCGGAATGATTGTCGCGATCGGTGTTCCATTTCACCGATCGCAATGTATTGAGCGACAGGCCGCACGCATTGCCTAACACATCTTCAGGCTCATCAATTCTCTGGTCGGCGTCGGCGTAAACCACCAGATGCGTCGCCTCGGCGGGAGGCTCGGGCAAACCAGAGATGCGAGCGATCCCCCCGGACTGATTCCAATAGATGGGAACTTTGTCGGCCAACGGCGCGCCAATGCGGTCCCTGGGGTTCGCGCTCGTCGACCAAAACAATTTCACTTCCGTGATCGCCGTTGTGCGGTTGGGAGTGGGTTGAGCGGGCCCGGACATCTCGAAGCTCAATTCCACTTCGGGCAATTCCTGATTGTCCGTCCATCGCACCTCCCTTAAGACGATGTCGTAGTCGAAAGGAGAAATCGACGTGACATCGCCGCTGAACTTACCCGTGATGCGTCCTCTCCCTCCGTCATAGCCTTCGCTCCACCGAACCGCCACTGCGAACGGCGAGCTAGATACGTCGATCGTGCCCGTGGCGCTCAGATCGTAAAACGAACGACTGATGCAACTCGAATTGCCCGTCGCGCCGCTGCGCGACAGATTGCCGTTGTTGTCAATCACCTCGACCGTGCCATCGAAGACGCACGAGAACGATCCTCGGTCGCTCGCCCTGGGCCGATAGTTCTCGGTCCCACTGTACGCCCCATTACCTCCGCCGTTCCCCGTCCCCTGAGTGGGACTGGTGTAGACGATGTCGATCGTCTCGTTGTTCAGCGACCCGCGAAACTGAGCAACATAGTCGGGACCGGTTGGCATGTCGTAACGATCGACGCCCGAGAAGGTGTTTTCGCCCATCTCGTAAGTCACGGTCATGAATCGCTCTTCGACAATCGCGACGGCCAATAGATCGCGTCGCTCAAGCGACTCGAAATGCGCTCTACGACGCGCAGGATCGTACGAGCGTTCTCGGGGGAGAGAAAACAGAGACAAACGTGACGCTGGCCGAGATCGGCGTTTTGATTTTTTCATACGTTGACGAGTATCACCGACGAATCAGCCGGCAACAACATCAATGGACGTGTTTTCCGCGCAATCACCCGCAAACAACCAGCTCGAGGGAGTAGGATAGCGTCAGGTTCGAAGTTGCGAGCAGCGGAATGCCGTGGACCACGAATCGTACGAATGCCACGAATCTGAACGGAGGGAAGAAGTACTCTCCCCCTGGACAGCAATCCAGATCATGTCTTGGGGAACATCCTCAACGGTCTCTTGAGACAACAACCGCGACCACCAAGAAGACACCTGACGACTTGGAAATCATCAGGCATAAGTAGGCCCGGAGGGACTCGAACCCCCGACCAAGGGATTATGCTTGCCACTGCGACTTTCGCCGCCCCTTTCGAGTTTGTGGTCTGGACCATACCTTCGCTTTACGCGTCTGCCGTCTGGTCTCTACACCTTCCGCCTCACGGGCGGCTTGGCTCGGGATTAGCCTGTCTCTGACGAGAGTTAGCCTTCCCCGAATTTGACAGATTCTACTGAAACCCTCGTCGCCAAAGGCTTCAGCAACCCGTTTGGAATCGCCGTGCAGACAAGTCTGTTTAGGCCATCCCGATCAAGTCCCCTGCTCTAACCGACTGAGCTACGGGCCCGTACCACGATTCGCTCTTCGATCGAAGGTCCCCCCTCGCCCAAGAGCGAATCAATACTGCGTCCAGTCTACCCGCCCTGAACGCCCTGACAAGTGAGCCTTCGCGAGCTGGCTCGAAGCTCGTCCATGACCTGCGCCGCGGTCCCAATCGACGGACGTTAAATCGGTCGTACATAGGAGGCACAGGAAAAGCTCGTTACCAGCTGGCCACCGCGGCTTGAGCATCTTGGAAAGAACGATGGTGCGGCAATGTCAAGTGGATCGTCACGAACGCGTTGCCGCGGGAAGTGTACGCCGACAACGCATGAATACTCCCATCTAATTCGCGATACACCTTGTAACACAACGCATACAACAGCCCGCTCACATCGTTACTGGTCTCATGCCTCAAGCAACAACCGCCCGAGGGGGTGGCGTCGAGTCGCGAGACGCCTGCCAGAGGCGGCAGAGTCGCCGCATCCTCGGGCGAAATGTGCTTTTGCTGCTGCACCGCGTCGCGCACCACCGCCGTAAAATCCCTCGGTCGCGTTTGGTCCGTCCGCAGATGAAAGAAATCGAGCGCCAATCGATAACGACTCGCCGAAAACAAATGCGCCTGACTGAGCGCTACATTTTGATGATGCAGCGAACCGGCGATGCAGGCCGCCAACCCACGAAAGTCGCGAGCGGCCACTCCCAACAACACCGACTCGCCGTCATGCACCAACTCGGCCTTGGGCGCCTCCGAGTCGTTTGCGACCAGCTTGAGCAACTGCGAAGCGAACCGATTGGTGTGCCGCACATACTGACCGTTAAAGAAGTCGCGGCCGAAATCTTGCAACACCTCCTGCTCGCGAGCACCATAACCCGCGGCCCCGAGCACTTGACTAGGCTGAGGCACCAGGTCGGGTTTAAAGTGCGCCAACGCCTTCACGTACAACTCGCGGCTATTGAACCAACGGTCGGGATTATTCTCCTGCAACCACCAGCGAGGCTGCTGCTCACGAGCCACGTCTCGAGGCCCCTCATCCGACTGCACGACCTCCTCGGGCATCCCCATCATGCGATCGGCGCAAGTGAACACGAACAAGGTACGCAACGTGTCTTCGTCGCCACACAATCCCACCAGCTCGCGCACTACTTCATCATCAATCTTGCCGCGCTGCGACAACCGCTTGAAAGCGCGACGGTTCGCCACCAAGAACTCGGCCGTGCGCACGGTCCGGTCCGTAAACGCCGCATCGTTCGCGTATCGCGCGAAATACTCGCCGATCGGCACGTGCGAAAATCCCGAGGCGTAGCGTTCATGCAGATCGAGCGACTTGTCTTCCCGAGCCGCCTCGTCTTCCGCGGTGAGCGGCAAACGCTTGGTGAGCAGCGCAAGCTTGACCGCCGCCATCAAGTCCGAATCGAGCAGCGTGACCTCGATCTTCATGATGTCCGACAGATTCGCGAGATGCGGATCCCACAGCGGCGACTCGCCCCCCGGCCCCGAACGATTCCACGCGGCTCGTTGAGCCTTCGCCTGCTCCTGCTTCTTCCAACCAATATGCAAGCAAGCATTCAACGCTTGCAGCTTCTGACGAACCCAAGCGCTGCGAAGCGTCTTCTTCTCCTCGAGCACGCGTTCATCCAGCGATGCCTCGAACCGACCATAGCCCGGGAAGAGCCGCTCCAAAGCGCCGTCGACCTGCGCGAGAAACTCGAGTGAACGAGCCAGGCAACCCCGCGACTCGTAGAACAACGCGGCGAGCTCGGGGACCGGGATCAGCCAATCGCCCGCGTTGCGGAAGAGCCCTTCGAGTTCGGCGGGGTCGATCGAGACACCATACTTTTGCGACGCCAGGACGAGCCCCAGCGCCGCGGAGCTACGATCATGCGGGGTTACGTATGTTTCGGTCGCGTCGTGACGCAAGCCTCCCACGCCTTGAATGATGGAACTGCCACGGTGAGTCTTGTGGCCGCGTTGCAGCTGACGACCAATCACCCCCCGCGCAAACCGGTCCACTCGCCGACGAGCCGCCAGCAAGTCGGCCCGCACTTGATTCGCAAATTCAAACCGCTCCCGCTCCGTAGCATTCGGCCCCGCCAAATCGCCGAACGACGCAAAGTCCTCGAAGGTGAGCAAATCCTCTTTGTGCGAACCGTCAGGATTGGGCTTGAGATGAGTCCCTCGTCGTAGATGAATGAACGAGCGAATTCGCAGGAGGAAATGGTATGCGTTCAGATCCCGGGGCTCGCCCAACCCTCGGTATACCTCCTGACTATGTCGAAACTCAGGCCCCCCCAGGGTCCACACGCCCGCCAAAAACGCTCGCAGCCCCTCTTGCTTGATCTCAAAGCGATCCAGCCGTTCGCAATGAGGCGAAACCGGTTTGCACCCCGCGCCGCGCCAATATTTGCTCACATGCAGGAAATGCTCGAACGGGTCAAACGTCGCCCGAATTCGCTCGCGAAACTTCCGCGACATGTCATGCGGATCATAAATGGGCCGCATGTCCAAGAAGGAATTGAGTTGGATGCCTTCGAGCGCCGGCATATGGTCGAGGTTATACGGCTGCGGCCAAATCTCGAATCCATATTCTTTCAAAAAACGCCGACCATGCACGGTTTCGTCGAGCAAAGACGAGAGAAACGCATTCCCCTCGATCGCATCCTCGAACAAGAGCGCGAAGTCGGTGTCCGAACAAGGAGTCATCTCGCTTCGACCAGTCCCACCCAACGCCACCAACGCTAGCGGACGATCGTATCCAGCCGCCTCGCGCCGAGTCTTCAACCAGTGAGCAGCCAAGCCCGTGTGGATCGACGTGCGTTCCGCCGCGATCTCGCGACCATTATCGAGTTTCGAGGAGAAGACCTTCCGATCATTGGCCAAGATCAGCTGCTGGTAAGCCGCCAACGGACCTAACTCGTTAATCGCCCCCGCCACCGCGGGCTCAATGTCGACGTGCATACAGCGCCTTTCCGACGAATTTCCTCCATTCTTGACTCGCGGTTCATCCAAGTCCAGGGCATGGGCGCATTCGCTCGCCCTCGGAGAACCGCATGACGCCTTCCCCCACGGCGCGCGGCATACAAGAATTCACGTACGACGGACTTCCAGTCCGTCGATCCGGCCCGCTCTCCATTTCGACAACCCACGGTCTTAGGTGCAGCCAACCACCGTTCGCCAGGAGTTCCATCCAGCCATGAAAGTCGAATACCTCAACCCACCCGATCTCTGTCCCACGTACGGCTGGACGCATGTCGCGAGCGTCACAGGCGGCCGCACGATCTACATCTCGGGCCAAGTCGGCATCGACGAACGAGGTCAAATCGTTGGCCCCGGCGATCTCAAAACTCAAACCGAACAAACATTCCGCAACCTTGAGCGAGCACTTGCCGCCGTCGGCGCCACTTTCCGCGACGTCGTCAAAACCAACCTGTACGTTGTGGGGCTTCGACCGGAACACGTGCCGATCTTGCGAGAGGTTCGCAGTCGATTTGTTTCGCCCGACACGCCGCCCGTCAGCACGCTTGTCGGCGTCTCGGCGCTAGTCGGCCCCGAGTGGCTCATCGAAATCGAGGCAGTCGCCGTGTTGCCCGAGTAGCCACTGATTTGTTTGGCCACGGAAAGTCACTGAAACGCACGGAAGGTAGAGCCTGTCGTGCGTGGACTCTACTTGCGTTTGGCTATTGCTCTATAAGATTGACAAAGACGGGATGGAACTCGACGGACTTTCAGTCCGTCGATGGGGGGCATGTTTAACGGATCAAGAGATACATTCAGTTAATCTGAGCGACTACTTTTTGCCGTAAGCCTCGTTGAAGACCGCTTGCTCGCCGACCGCTTGATCGGCCATGGACTGAGCAGCCTCGGCGGCCGACTTGGCATCGCCCGCCACCTTGGCCTTGGCTGCCATCTGCTCTTCGGCCTGCTTCTGCGCGGCCATCGCCGCGTTGTACTCGGCCTGCAACGCAGCTAGCTTGTCGGCCAGCGCTTTGGCCGCCGCCGCCTTCTCGGCAGCAGCCTTCTCCGCGGCCACTCGCTCCGCTTCCATCTGAGCCGCAACGCCCTGGGCTTGAGCCAGTTTGTCTTGAGCCTGCTTGGCCGCGGCCGCCAGCTTACCCGGCAACTGCTCGAAAGCAGCGAGGTCAGCGGCCGCCTGATCAGAAGCCGCCTTCGCCGTCGCGGCAGTCGCTGCCGCGGCGTCGGCGGTCGCCTTCTTCGGGGGAACGGCCGCATCAGCCGCCGCCTTCTCTTGAGTCTTCTTGTCGACAGCCGCCTTCGCGGCCACCATCTGATCCATGGCCGTCTTCACGGCAGCCACCCTGACCGCCAACTGCTTGTCCGCTTCGGCCTTCGCCGCGACTGCTTGCTGAGAAGCGGTTGTCGCCGTCGTTACCAGCTCGGTAGCTTTCTGAGCAGCAGCCGCTTTCTCCTGCGCCACTTTTTCCGCGGCCACTCGTTCCGCCTCGGCCTTCACCGCGACATCCTGCGAGGCCGCAGCCTGAGCAGCCGCCGCTTGAGCAACAGGCGCCTTTTCCACAGCCGCTTTCTCCGCGGCCACTCGCTCGGCTTCCGCCGCGTTCTTGTCCGCGGCCGTTTTCGCAGCCTCGGTCTTGTCGGCTAACAACTTGTCGGCCGCAGCCTTCTCAGCCGCCGCCTTGTCACTTGCAGCCTTGTCGGCAGCCGCTTTATCGGCTGCCGCCTTGGCCGCAGCCGCCTTGTCAGCCAACACTTTCGCGGTCGCATCCTTCTCGGCAGCCGCGGCCGCCAGATTCTTTTGAGCCGCCGCTAGAAGTTCGGCAGCCTTCGTTGAGGCCACCGTCAGATCTTCTACCGCCTTTTGCCCCGCTACCCGTGCGACCTCAGCCTGTTGAGCAGCGGCCGTAAATGCCGTCAGCGCATCGGTCGCCGCCTTCAGAGCGGCAGCCGCATCATCGGCGCCCTTCTGAACAACGGCCAATTCCGCGGCGGCAGCTTGAGCGGCCTGTTGAGTCGTCGCGGCGTGCTGAGCAGCCAACTGGACGGTGGTCGCCAAAGTTGGCGGGTTCGGCGGCAAAATGGCCAGTTGAGCGGCATCGGCGAAGTTCCACATTCGCACTTGGCCGCTCCAGTCGCCCGCTACCACTCGAGCCCCATCGTGCGTGTAGGTCACTCGCAATGCGGCCTCGGTAAATGCCGGGAAGGCCTTGATCGCGCCGCCATTGCCATCCCACGCCTTCACAGTGTTATCTTTGCCGCCCGAAACGATGCGGCCATCATGTGTGTAGGCGACCGACAGAGCGCCGCCGCCGTGAGCCGGCCACGTCTTGATCTGATTTCCGTCGTTCATCTCCCACAGGCGAATCGTCCCGTCTTCACCGGCCGATGCGAGCACATTCGAATCCGCTCGCCAGCTCACATCGAACACGGCGCCATTGTGACCGCGCAAATTCAAATACTCGCGACCTGTCGCCGCTTCCCACACGAACAGACCGCCGCTGCGATCCGACGTCGCCAACAAAACCCCGTCGGGACTGAATTGCACGCCGTACACCCAATCAGTGTGCTTCTTCATCTGGTAGACCAACTCGCCGGTTTCCGTCGAGTACACACGGACCATCTTTTGAGGACCAGCCAGCGCCACGAGGCTCAGGTCCGAGCTGATATCGGCGGAGAGGACCGAATCGAGTTCCTCACCCAGCTTTTGCAAACGTTTGCCGCTCTTCACGTCGTACAGAGCCACCATTCCCGAGTGGCCGCCGCGACCGCCGCCAGCCAGCAACAACGCTCCATTACGGCTGAATCGCAAGACGTAAGGCACTCCTTCAGGGAATGGCAGAATCCCTAGCAGCGCGCCGCTATCCGAGTTGTACAACGCGATCTGTCGTTGCCCCGCAATCGCCAACAAGGGCGCCCAGGGACTCGACGCAATCGCGGTCACCGCCGCGGCTCGCGACGTCGCCATCACCGGCTGACGAATCAGCCCTTCGGGAAACGCAACCGGCCCCGTCGGCTTCCCGGCGCCCGTGGCCGCCAACTCAAACGACTTTTTCTTCTTGATGACGACTTTCGAGCCTGCATTCTCGAGGGCTCCGCCCTCGATCCACTTTTTCAGTGTGTCGAGCTTCGCGGCCGCAATCTTGTCCTGCATGGGAGGCATCTTGGGTTCTTCCAGATGCGCCACCAGGGCGTAAAGACGCGAACTATCGATGTCGCCCGCGATGACGACCTGACCGCTCGATCCACCTTCCATCGTCTTGGCAAACGAATCGAGCGCCAGACCGCCTTTGGCGCCGTTCTGGTTGTGGCAGGTGAAGCAGTGCTCGCGGAGAATCGGACGCACATGGTCGTCGTACGTGATCTTGGGGCCTTCCGCCGGTTTCGCTTCTTGCCCGAACAAGCTCGTCGAGCTCGCGCCCAACACCACGATTCCACCCAACAGCACATTCAACCAAATCGTCCGCTTCATGACTGTATCCCCAACCTTGCGCTACTAGTTCGCGAGCCTCAGCCCTAGCCGAGTCAGAAGACTCACTTAGTGGTTGAACAGGAATTCCCGTGAATTCAAGATAGCCCAGAAGACGTCTTCGAGCCCGACTTGCGGATTTTCCGCCTGAGTCACCGTCACCATCAGTTTCTCGGTTTCTTCTGGCGTGGGTCGTCGAGCCAACGCTCGCACATAGAGCGCCTCGATCACTTGCGGAGGCGTCTTGCCGCTATCCAGCAGTTGCTTCACAACCCCACCCTGGGAAATCTTCCCTTGGATCGTGTCCCCGTTGATCAAGTGCAACGCCTGGGACAAAGTCGGCTCGGTCTTCACGTCGGCGGCACACACTGTGTCCCGAGCGGCTCGACCAAACGTCGTGAGGAAGTAGGTGCTGGTGCCGCCATCCGCAATCTGAACGGCTCGGGCGCCGAGCGGCAATCCGCGGAACTTGTCCCGAGTGTTGGTGACTTGGCTGATGCAGTCGAGCAACAGTTCGGCCTGAATTCGTCGTACGTTGCCGTGCGCAAAGTTCCGCTCGTCATCCTGGTTCGTCTCGTTCCGCTCCGTCGCTCGCTGGTACGTGTGCGAATTGCAGATATCGCGGACCAGTTGCTTGAAATCGTACTTGTATTCCACCAGTTTATCGCCCAGCGTCTTGAACAACTCCGGGTTGCTCGGCGGATTGCTGACACGAATGTCATCCACCGGCTCGACGATCCCGCGTCCAAAGAAGTGCGCCCAGACTCGATTGGAAATGCTCGGGGCGAACAACGGATTGTCGGTCGAGGTCAACCATTTGGCCAACGCGGCTCGACGATCCTGACCCGCCAAATCCGGCTCGGGCCCGCCCAAGAACTTGGGCTTCATCGCTCGCCCGCCCACCAAGTGCCCCACCTCGCCGCCGCCGCTATTGAAGACGATCGTCTCGCGATAGTCCTCGCCCTGCTTCCTGCCAATCTGAGCAAAGAAGGCGGCAAAACTGTAGTAATCGTCCATCGTCCAACGATCGAACGGGTGGTTGTGGCATTGGGCGCACTGAGTTCGAATGCCCATGAACTGCTGAGCGACGTTTTCCGCCACCTTCAGCGTGTCTCGTTCGATCTGATAGTAGTTCGTTTGCGGCGTGCCGAACGTTCCCCCCGAGGCGCTCAACAATTCCTGGATCATCTTGTCGATCGGAACGTTGTTGGCGACCTTGTCAGTGAGCCAATTCGAGTACAAGAACATCGACTTGTAACTCACCTGGTTGCTCGACTTCACCATCAGCAACTCGGCCCACTTCATGGCCCAAATTTCCGAGAACTCCTTGCGGTCGAGCAGCTCGTCGATCTTCTTCGCTCGCTTGTTCGGTTCAGCGCTCGCCATGAACGCCGCATACTCTTCCTCCGTCGGCAGCCGGCCCGTGATGTCGACCGTCGCGCGTCGCAAGAATTGCTCGTCCGTGCAGATGCCGCTCGGCAACACGCGAATCTTATTCAGCTTCGATCCCACCAGTTGATCGATATAGTTGCCGGCCACCGGCGGGGGCGAGTATTGCAAATCCTTCGGCAACACCAGCACCTGACTGCCGATCGTGTGGGTGTCAAACCGCGCCATCACGAACGCTTCGCCGCGAGCCGCCGCGGTCACCAATCCGTCTGGATTGATGGGCGCCGAGTTGTCATTGCTGGTCATGAAGGTGACTAGCGTGGTGACATCCCGATCATGCCCGTCGCTGTAAGTTGCTCGAGCCAGGAACTGCTGAGTGCTGTTCTGTCCCTCGATCACAGCCGCCGGCGGGTAGACTTCCAGCTTGACGGCCTTCACGGGCACGCCTGGATCTTGCGGGGCGCCAGATTCCAACCACCGCATCAACGTTGCGTTGTACTCGCTCTCCAACCCAAACCGCTTTCCACCCGTGTGCGGCACGCTGCCTACCGACTTTTCGATGAGCAAACTGTCGGCGGGGACGGCGAGATTGATGCGGCGAACGCCGATTTCCCGAGTCACTCGGATGTAATCCCCTGCGGGATCGAATCCAAACAGCGACAGCCGAAAGCCATCCTTACCGCGAGCCGCACCGTGGCAGCTGCCCGTGTTGCAGCCCGCCCGAGCGAAGACCGGCATGACATCCAAGTGGAAGCTGATCGGCCGATCGGCCGCCGCGTCCTTCACCTTGACCGGCACACTCGCCTTCAATCCCTGAAAGTCGACCTCCATCATCGTTTCGCCGTCCGCCACGGGGAACAGCGTCGCGTTATCGACTCGAGCCAGTGCGGGATTCGTCAACTTCACGACAGCTTGCTTCGTGACGTCCATTGTCACGCCATCTCCACGTGACGCGACGACGATGTAACGCTGCAAGTCGAGCTTAGTGTTCAGGTTGATATCAGGGGGATAGACCTGAATGCCAGTAATCGGCATCTGAGCTGTCGCAACGGCGGCGGTCGCAATCGTCAGCACGATTGCGGCGGCGAAGCGGCTTAAAGTACGAAGGATCACGGCGGACTCCTTACGAGTGATACTCTCGTGTGTTGCTAGAATCGGGTCTTCGTCGCGAGGACAAAGGTTGTTGTTCGTGTCTACTTCTTCCCCTGCTGCTCGCGTTCGAGTCGGAGCTGTTCCAACCGAGTGAGCCGCTTGGGTTCCGCGGGTTTCGCCGCCGGCATGGGCATCGGCATCGGCATGGGGGGAGGCGGCGCGGCCGCCGTCATCGGCTTGGGAGGCAGCGGCGCGTCGACTCGCAGTTCTCCCGTCCCCACCGTCATTGTGACCGGCTCGCCCTCATGCTGGAACGTCGTGCGACAGACCAACTGAGCGTACTTGCCAGGTCGAGCCGCGGGATTCACTTTGATCTTGAAGACTAGTTCCGCCGTGTCCTTATTGAAGGTCAGCGGAGTAGAACTGGTTTCCGCGGGCAAGCCGAGCAATTCGGCTTTCGCTTCGCCCGCGAAATCCATCTTCTTTTCGACCTTCACGACCATTTCGGTCTCTTGCCCCTGTTCCGCGGCAGCCTTTTGGAATGCTAATGCGTGATACTGGTCCGTGACCACCAGATCGACCAACTGCGAGGCGCACTCGACCGTGCCTCCGCCAAAACCAGCTCGACCCACCACGACAATCTTCCAACTCTTCAACTCAGCGCCGCCATTGGCGGTCAAAGGAATCGTGACCTCATTCTGTCCCTCGGGGATGGCGATCGATCCCGAAGAGCCCACACCCGGTGGGTTGTACAGCAAGAAGACGCTGATGGGCGCCTTAAAGTCGGGCGCTCGAGTAGCGACGATCTTCAGATCCATCGAACCGTTCCGGACGAGCGGCGCCTTGGGTTGCACGACATCGATCTTGAACGGAATCTCGCTCGACACTGTCACCGCCATGCGGTCGGCATTATGCCCCCACACGTCGATGTTGTTTTGTCCGCGAATCAACATGGTTCGCTGATTGAGTCGCCCTTCGAACTTGAGGTTGGCGTCGGCGGGACGAGCCACGACATCCGCCAAGGTTCCATCAACCGGCGCATCCGCGGCCGCGTTGAACAACACCACGGTATCGGTGCGATTCGCTGGCATCGGCACAATCTGCGGAGCCAGTCCAGCCGGGAGATCGCGGAACTCTAGGTTCGTATCGCCTCCCCAATTCGCTCGATTCGCTCCCACCAACAGCGCCATGCGATTGTTCTTGGGAACGACAAGCGTCGTGGGGATGTACTGCTGACGCTCGGGGAGGAACGTCGAGACCGACGCCTCCACCGGCGTAATCTCCACTCGATACACGTAGTTCGGCCCACCTTGCTTCAGATGGTCTTGGACCACGATGCCATATTCACCGTCCGCCGGAGCGTTGAAACGGACGTAGCTGTCGGGCCCGCCACTGTCATCGTTCCCCACGATACCGCCGCCTTGGGCGTTCACCACCGTCAGCACGGAATCGAGCGGCGAGCGGAGGACCGAGCGAGCGTAGACGCGGACATCGAATTGCTGTCCCGCCTTAGCTGTGAATTTGAAGTAATCGACATCGCCCGGCTTCTCGATGATGCCATTCATGGCGCAAGGGGCCGCTCCGCCAGCCGTTCCCTGAGCCAACGCGTCGTTCGGCTCCACCTCCAGCACATTCAACAGATCAATCAACCGCACCATATTCGGTGAAGGCGCGATTCCCCGATCGTCTTGAGCGTAAAGACCGTGCTTGTTTTCGCTGTTCGCCGCGGGCAATACCACTTGGCTCGTGAAGTCGCCGCCCGCATCGCCGATCCACTTCACCGTCAGTTGCTCGCCCGGCTTTCCACCAGCCGGATACACGGCGGTGGGTCGGGGAAATGTACCGATATGGAGACGATAGATCGAATTGCCGTCTCCGCCGTACGAACTTTCCCGGACCTGGACGATGTACTTGCCGTCCGCCGGCGCCACCACGGTGCAGAGACAATCCTGATTCAAGAGGGCCGCGTCATCGCTGCGAGCAATCTCGAAGCGTTCGGAATTCAAGATGGCGACGTAGGGATCGAAGAACGTGCGTCCCAGTCGCAACCCCTCAATTTCGGCATTGATGCGATCACCCTTCTTGGCCTCGACCAAGTAGTGATCGACGTCTTCGTTTTGCACGACGCCCGTGACCGTCACATTCATCGGCACGACTTGCGGCATCGTGAAATCGCTGTTCGGTTCCACTTCGGCGACGACCGGCAGCGGGCCCACGGCGAAAGTCATCAGATTGCTGACGCCCGTCGCGGTCCGCACGCGAACGGCGTGGATGCCCATCCGGCAGTCCGCCGCCACGTTCAACTTCGCCTTGAAGGACCCATCGTTCACCGGCTCGATGTCGGCGACCGTGATACCGGGCGAGTACAGCAGCAGCTCTTGGACGTCGGCCAGACGTGCGCCAGCGTAGGTCACCTCCGTCTCGACGCCTCGCTGAACCCCCGGCGGTTGAATCGACCCGAGAGCCGGTTCAACTGCTGATGCCGACATCGCCAGACTCAACACGGCGAAGAAAGCGAAAGAACCGCAAAGCGAAAGCAGCGGTGTGCGCATAGCGCGAGTTACCTCGATAAGGATGGATCGGCAGACCGCCGATGCGTGGTGGGACGCGTAACTTCGTCGACTCCCGCGGCCGTCGCTTGGCGACAGGACGGGAGCCTGGTTGCGCGTCACGGGCCATCCTGTCCCGCGACGAGTCGAATTGCTTCGGCCGACGGCCTCTCGCGGCTCATCGTGAGCGCCAGACCGTCACCAAGGATAGCTTGCGATCTTCGCCTCGCGAGCGAAGCTCAAGGCTTTCCTAGGCGATCAATTCCTTGATCACCTTGCCGCCGTCAACGATTTCAATCGGACGATCGCCAGGCGCCATCAATTCCTTGTCGGCGACAATGCCGAGCAAGTGATAAACCGTAGTAGCCAAATCACCCGGCTCAACCGGATCTTCTTCGGGTTCCGAAGCCGTGGCGTTCGACGAGCCATAAATCAGGCCGCCCTTAATGCCGCCGCCAGCCAGCATCACGCTGAACACCTTCGGCCAGTGATCGCGGCCAGCGGTCGCGTTGATCTTCGGCGTACGACCGAATTCACTCGACACCATGATCAGGGTCGACTTGAGCAACCCGTTACGGTCGAGGTCACGAATCAAGGTCGCCAAACCTTGATCGAGCGCCGGCATCTGACCACGCATGCCGCCTGTAATCTGATTGTGCATGTCCCAACCGCCGTAGGTCAACGACACGAACCGCACGCCCGCGGCGACCAAGCGGCGAGCCATCAGCAGGCGCTGGCCTGCCGTGTTGCGGCCGTACTCGTCGCGAATCGCGGCCGGCTCGGCGTCGATATTGAACGCCTCGCGAGCGGTTGGCGAACTGATCAGGCTGTAGGCACGTTCGTAGAACGTATTCATCGCGCCGACATTGTCCGACTTGTCGCGCTTCATGAAGTAATCGTTGACTGCTTCCAACGCCGAGCGTCGGCGAGCAAATCGTTGGTCGTTCACGCCATTGGCGAGATTCAAGTCCTGCACCTTGAATCCACCCGCAGCCGGATCCGACCCGAGGCTGAATGGAGCGAACGAGGAGCTCAGATAGCCGCTGCTCGCAAATTCATTCGGTACGCTCGGCACGCAAACGTAAGGAGGCAAGTTGTTTCGCGGTCCATATTCGTGGCTTACCACGCTGCCCATGCTGGGATAGATCAGCGCGGGGCTCGGCTTGTAACCCGTGAACATGTTGTGCGTGCCACGCTCGTGAGCCGCTTCGCCGTGCGTCATCGAACGAATGACGGCGATCTTGTCGGCGACTTGCGCCAAATTGGGCAACGTCTCGCAAAACTCTTCGCCCGTGTTCGTCTTCACGGTCTTCATTTCGCCCCGGTACTCGATCGGCGAGTACGGTTTGGGGTCGAAGGATTCCTGATGAGCCATTCCGCCCGGCAGGAAGATGTGAATGATGCTCTGAGCCTTCGCTTCGATAAAATCGTAGCTCTTCTGATCCGCCCGAGCTTGGAGACGGAACAGATCGCTTAGCGTCAGCCCCAACCCGCCAATGGCGCCAACGGTCAACAGGCTACGACGACTAATTGGACTTCCAGCGCACTTCATGGTGATTCGAACTCCGTGAGACTCTCGCTTCAAATTCGACTCAGTGGTTCTTGAGGCCGCGCCTCTCCACTCGCCCCGTCCTCCGCGCGTGGAACGATCGCGGTTGAACGGCAGAAATCAGGTGAGCGGCACCGGGCGGGACTTTCCATCTTGCGGGACGTTTCCGACGCCACAGGCGAACGCTCAGACAAAGTTTGCCTTCTCTGACTGCGCAGCCGCCTACGTCCGCCTAAAACGCATCAACGACAAAGAATATCTATCGGACCGTGGAAAGTCAATTGCCAGCCCCCTACCTGTCGGGCGGTCGAGATTGCCTATTTTAACGAATCTGGCTTAGCAAAATCCTTGAGGCTTACTGCGACCAAGTCAACGATTCCGGCTACAACCCAATGATTTCATGTGACTTAGAGCGAAAGACCTGTCTTATTGACGCTGAGCTTACCGAGCTGAGACCCATGCATACTTTTTTCCAGTGGTATTTGAAAAATCCGCTCAGACAGTTGGTGGCAACCACGTCTGCGGCCTACCGAGCTTCGACAAAAAACTGAGACGTCCGGTGGAGCGCCGTGAAGAGGTGTCGAACCACCGAGTAATGCCCGCCCGTGTACCATTCGATCTCAGGTTTTCCGAGCGACTCCCACAGAGACTCCGTACAAGGCTTGGGGATCACCTCGTCGTTCCGGGCGTTGAGCATCAAGATGCGTCGTCCCTGCAGATTCGAGCCATAGCGCACCGGATCAATGATTCTCAATCGCTCCAGAAACTCTTCACGCGAGTGGCCCTGAGTCAACCATTGCAGCCGTAGTCGCTCCAATTCCTTCGACTCCCAAGCGATTCTGCCCAAGTCGCCGCCCGCCAACATGAGACAGACGTTGTTCAATCGCGGTTCGGCCGCCGCGGCGAGCGCGCCGGTGATTCCGCCCAGACTGATGCCAAAAATCCCTAAACGCTCGCCATCGACGTTGGGTTGAGCGGCGAGCCAGGCGGTGGCATGGCGAATATCCAATACCGCTTGCGTCATCCCCTCCACCGTTTCGTCGGGGTTCGACGATATCATCCGTCGAGTCGACCCTGGCTCGCGACGCGGACCGTAATACGGCATCTTCAGGAATAGCGCGGCGACCCCATGTTGAGCGAAGTTATTGGCAAACAATCGAGCCAAGTCGAAATCGCCGCCAAGAATATGCAGCACGACCACGGCGGGACATTTGCCCGGTTGCTTCGGATAAAAGAACTCGCAGTGAACCGTATTATTCAACTCACTCTCCGTCTTCACGGGCGAGGGAAACCGTACTTCGCTCACCCCGATCCGCGTCGACACCTCCGGTAAGGGACTCGACTCGTACGGAAACTCATGCTCTGCCAGACGAAATCTCGGCAGCACCCGTTCTTCGCCAAGTTTGGCGGGCCGATACGACACCACGCCTGACGCAGGCGGTGCGGGAGAAAAAAACGCCTCGGCAGCTTCTGCTCGCGCCGCGACTTCACTGACCCACAAAATCCCCAAGATCAACAGCCACGCATTCCAAGCAGGCGAGACGATTCGTGCGAGACATCCAGATTTCATGGGAATACCGGCGGAGGCTGTGATCGAGTGTTATTGACCGTTGGCAACGGGCTGAGAGGCCAAGTCGATTGCCATTCAATGGTCCAGATTGTCGCAATTCCTCGCGAAAATGACCAGACGCAAACCGAGCAAATCTAGCGTAAAGCCATTCGTTTTTCACACTTACAGAAGGCGAACCGGAACTAGAACGTACCGCAGACGACTTTCGCGGAACAATCGCCACGCAGCCAGACGCGAACCTTCTGCCTATTGACTGTGTCACATTACGAAAGATGTGAGGCGTCAAACACCTCCCGGTGAACCGTGTCGAAGAAAGCCGCCGGACTCAGGAAGGCAGCAGACGTCGAGTTCCCCCCTTGTCGACGTCATCGAGCGCGTTAGGATTACATCTCGTCGCCTTCTTAGCTCAATCGGTAGAGCAGCTGACTCTTAATCAGCGGGTTGTAGGTTCGAGTCCTACAGGAGGCACTTCTTCCGACCCGTTGTCGTTCACATGCGACAGCGGGTCTTTTCGTGCGCGGGTCTTTTCGTGCGCGGGTCTTTTCGTGCGCGGGTCTTTTCGTGCGCGGGTCTTTTCGTGCGAAGAGGATTCGCTCGAACACGCCATCCCCCCTCTCAGGACAACGCCCCCCACCGAGAACGCGGTGAATTTATCGCTGAAAAGTTTGCCCCGCTCACTCCATGATATAGACTCCCATTTGGGTGGGGATCTTTCGAGGGGCATTCCCAACAGTCGTCGGCAAGGCGAGGGAGAGGGCGAGTGGCATTTGGTGCGAAGTCGGACAGTTGGCGTACGTTCGCGCCATCGTGCATAACTTGGCGAGCTGCCGCGTTGGACGCCTTGCGAACCCACTTCGGCAACGGACATGCGTTCGCTTGCTGGTCCAACTTCCAATTCGCGGGCGTCGATGGCGCGCTCCACGAAGTCGACCTCCTCGCCATCACTCGACGCAATGTCATTCTGATCAGCATCGACCCACGACCTCCCGCCGCGCGCGAGACAGGGCCCTGCCGCTGTCAGGCCGAGAGCGACCCGCGGCCGACTGGCCATTGGTTCGCCGACCCCGCACGACTATCACGAGTCGCCGCGCTAGCTCGCCAGCTGCGGCATTCGATCGACGCCTGGGCCGAGCAACGCGGCAGTCAGCGTCGCTGCCCTCCGATTCAAGGCGCCGTGTTCCACTCAACGTTCGACGCGCCCCTTCCCGCCGAGCCCGAACCGGGGCCGGCGGGCGCGTTGAAAGTCGAGGGGCTTGACGGGCGTTTTGTCGTCTCGCCGCTCGCTCCCGCCGAATCAACCTGGGACGACGCGCCTTCACGCAGCTTGTTGTCGAGCGAACTGGGGGCCCCGAACTTCGAGTTCGCTTGGCTCGCCGACGAACTCGCCTGGCAATCGGTGGTGGTTCCGCTGTTCGACGTTTATTTCCTGGAAGCGGACGTAAAGCCGCGAGCGGACGAGGTCGCGGGCCGCCAACTTTTGGCGGAGATGGCTCGGGTCTGTCAATCGCGCAGTCCCGAGCGAGTGATTGCCGAATGGACTCAAGTCGCCATCGATTTGCAACAACGACAGCTTCCACTCGCCTTCCTTAACGACGTCGATGATGACTTGGCATCTTGTCTCTGCGAACGCATTGAGTTGGCGAGAAACGCTTGGCACGAGCTACGCGGCCGGATGCGAGCCGTTCAAGACGAGTTGGATTGGCACGAGTATTACCGCGCGGGGGTCGTCGACGAGGACTTGTCGCTCCTGGGACTCGCGCATGATCGGGCGCCGCTGGACGCAGCCACTCTATTCCAACTCGCCCCCGCCAGCGTCGCCTCGGAACACTTGGCGATGGAATTAGCCGCGACTCTCCCGGTCAGCGCGGGGGAGGCTGCCGTCGATTCGCTGGAGCTCCCAGAGACCTGGCCGATGGAGTACCGCGAGAAAGTACGTCGCCGAGCAGCATGGATACGGCATTCACGCACACTCGCCGAACTGGAGCGTCCCCGATACAAGCGCTCTTGGGAAATTCGCCCTTGGGAGTCGCAACGGGACAAGGCGTTGCGCGAGTGGATGCTGGACCGGCTGGCGACTCACATGGCCATCGAAAATCCGACTCGCGACTTGACAGGCCCGCGGCTGGAGGCCGCCGACCGTCCGCTCACCCCCCGCTCGCTCGCCCGTCTTGTCGACTCTGTGGCCAACGACCAGTTGTTCCTCAACGCCGCCCACTGTCTTCGCGGCGAACGCGACCCCAATCTCACTGGTTTGGTGGTTGAATTGCTGGGATAGCCCCCCGCCACGACACTCATGCTGGACCGCAGTACAACTCTTCCGCCACCTTGCTTCCCAAAGTAGACTGGCAAAACAGGAAGTCTAGGAAACCCACGCAGTATTCAAACCACCTCTATTTTCATCCCGAACCGGAATGTCTGAGTGGCGAATGGTTGGGGAACCGATCCTAGAAGGGCGAGGAATCCGGCCGATAGCGATACCCGCCTATGCTACGGAGGGGGAAATCGAGTAGCATCACGACAATACTCAATGAGTCTTGCCCATGGACTTATCACTTACGGACTATTTACTGCGGGGACGGCGTACATCCATGGCGACTTGCAGCGTCGAAGCCCCGGCTTCAGTCACTCCCGATTTTCGTGGACTCACCGAGCAGCTTGCGGGCACGATTGCGACGGCACAGTGGGAGTCGTTGAGCGCTTTTTGCCGTTTTCTCTCGCAGAATAAAGAACAAGTCGGGGATTTCCACGACTTAGTGTTAGCCATTTCGGAATCGGTGCGCGCCCAAGCCAACCTCATCGTAACAGCTTGGTGCAAAAGCACTTTGGATTGGAAACAGCTTGCCGATCTAGGTACAGCGACGCCGTGGACCCAAGTCATCGCTGGCGAGGAATTCGCCCCCCGCCAGCCCCTGGAAAATGAACTTCCGCCGATGAACGACGGAAACTGGGACGAGCTCTTCAGGACAATCCCACAGCCGGATGCTTGCGAGATCGATCGATTAGCGCGCGAGTTGGGGTCTGGGGATGTACAGTCTACCTTTCCCACAGCCGTCTCTGAGCTAGCGGCGCAGTTCTCTTACAGCTTGGTGCATCCGGAAATCTGCTGGGCGGAAGGGCACAGTCAGCGTTCCGAATGTTCCCTCATCTTTCTTGCTGGAAAACTGACTAGACATCTGCCTGCGGAGCCGATCCCCGAGCGGGCCGAACTGGCGGTCACAACCTTTATCGAATTGGCCAACCAAGTTCGGACGCAACTGACGTACGGGGATGCCTATTGGCTGCGGCGAGTGCTAGGGTCGGTAGCCGGTTGCCTGCCTGCGTCGCCTCCGGGCAACTTGGTATCGCCAGCCCACGGCGAACAGGGAAACTCGTCGCGGAAACAGGAAGATCTCAAGCGGCGTGAAAGCACGACATTGTTCGCCGCGAGTACCACCCGTGCCAAACATGGTCACGTGAAGGCGAAGAAGTCTAAGCGAGCGACCTGAGAGGTTTTTCCTCTCTTGCAAGAGCTGAAACTTGGCGAGCCCATGGGTGGTAATCACATTGGAAAGTGGGCAAGCAACACCCCTCTAGTTGATCACGGGACACACTACATCTAGGCTACTGGGTAGTTGGTGAAGATTTAGTCGCCGACTTCCCGCTCTTCTCCCGCCCTCGGTGTATCCCCATGTCCGCGACGACCAGCATCTAGCCTTCTCGTATTTCGACACTTAAAACTGACCTTGTCGCAGAAGTCCTAAAGGCTGTCCTGGAGTACTGTGCTCTCTATCGCCACGAATTCCGAGAGGACATAAGTCGCGTGGAAACTCGGATCTTCAAGAACCGAGTGGCTGCTTGGACATGCAGCTTTTTCACGTCCCCCATCCAAAATCGACACAGTCAACTATCACCGGAATCAAAGAAGGTTCTCGACTGCTTGCTTAACGACCGGCAGACTCTTGGCCAAATGCAGACCAGGATCGAGCTACTACTGAAGCAGAACCCAGCAGCCACTTTCTCCACTCGCACCAGAGAGAATGCAACCGCGGAGTTGATCAACAGATTCGTTTCTCTCACCAAGGGTTACGACATCAACGCGAGCATCCCATGCCGAGCACCCACGCTGGCCCGCGGCGTGGCCTTAGGCATCGACCAAGCTTATTCGGAAGTGCCTTCAGCGTTGTTTCCTCAATCAGCTCGGCCAACGCCAGCCAGAGAACTGACGCCTGGCGAGTTGATTCCCGCGCGACGGCCGCGCTACTCACCCAACTACGATTCGATTTACCATCTGACCAAATCCGAGGACGACCCTGCTCAACTGCCCAATTTCCGTCGCGTACCAGAGCTGCCGCTGACAATCAATCACCAGAGACTCAACGATTCGAAACTTTCGAAACTCTGCGACACATGGGTGAGCGTTGCATCCGCGACGTAGGTGGAGTCGGCTACGGGCGGACGGCGTCAGTACCACGCTCTGAGGGAGCCCTTGCCGGACTCCAGGATGAACTCAAGTCGCTCGCAGAGGTCGTGCGCGTCCTCATCGTCGCAGTCGAGCTTGACGATGGCGTGGTTCAGATCGCCGATCAGCCAATCCAGATCGACTCGCGTCAGCTTGATCGTCGCGACTTCAACGTCTGGCGCAAGTGCCTCGAGTTGATCCTGAACATCGGGAGTGGCGTTCCACTTCCGCAGCACGGCGCGTTCATGAGGAAGCAGTTGCACACGGATGTCAGAACGTTGCGTCATGGTAGAGGATTCCAGTGGGCGTTACGGGAATCACGCGGCGCGACGTCGACGCTCCTCGCGTTTTTCGCGAGCGCGCAGCGCGCGATCGTGGGCTTCCTGCACGCGTTGGGGAAGATGATGTTGAGGGTGCTCGGTGATCCAATGGTCGGGCAACAACGACTCCAGTTCGTCGTCTGTCGTAGTTGGTAAGCGAGCATAGACGTCTTGCAGGTACGCGAACGGATCGATGTGCAATCGGTTGCAGGTCTTAGTCAGCGTGAACAACTTCGCCGCCGTATGGCCCGCCGCGGCACGCCCCAAGAAGAGCCAAGCCTTGCGTCCCAGAATCGGAAATTTGAGTGCTCTTTCAGCGGCGTTATTGTCCAGCGGAACATCGCCTGATTCTAAGAAACGCAAGAAGGAAGGCCAGCGGTCCAGCAAGTAGTTAATCGCGCCCAACAACTTGTCCTTGGGCAATCTAGTCTGCCGCGTCTCCTCCAGCCAACGGTGGAACTCTTCCACGATCGGCTTCGATTGTTCCTGTCGAGCGGAGAGTCGCAGCGCGGAGTCGGCCGCTCGATAACGATCCTCGATGTCGAAGAGTTGTTGGAAGTAGCGCATGGCCCGTTTCGTGAGCGTGGTCGGGCCTTGCTTGTGACAAGCTTCAAAGCCACGACGCGCGTGAATCCAGCACGTGGCTTTCAAGACTCCGGGCCAGAGCTTGCCGATCCGTTCGTAAGCGATATAGGCGTCGGCAACCAAGTACCCTTGAAATCCCTGGAGAAACGCTTCGGGACCGACGCAACTACGACTCGAGGTGTAGACAAAACAGTCGTAGGGATGCCGCGCGTCGCCCACCCCGGCCCAGAGGTAACCAGTGAGCGTCTGGCCCTCGTCACACAGTTCTTGTACGTAGGTCTCGTCCACATGGAGAACTGTGGACTGTCGGATGCAATGCCACATCAGATCGACCAGCCGTGTGACGCCCTGCGCCACTTCTCGCATCCAACGCCATTGCGTACTGCGTTCGATGCGGTAGCCCGCTCGCCCCGTGATGTCTTCCAGACGGTAATAGGGCAGGTGATCGGCAAAGCGAGACACGGTCAAATAGGCCAAGAGACTTGGGCTGGCAAACGACTTGATCAAACACACGGGGCGTGGCGCGGTGGCAACCACTGATTGCTCGTCCTCTCGGTCGAGCACGATTACTTCCAGATACTGCTCAATGACCTTGAACTGCATGGGGATCACCTCCAAGAGTTCGCCGATCTGCTTGAAGAAGCGACGAGCGCGTGGATTGTCCCGCATCTCGACGGGGATCTCCTCGGGCTTGAGGTAGATGAGCCGCTGCTCTCGCGGCATGCACTCGGGAAACTTGCGTCGCCGGCGACCACGACTCGTTCGCTTCTTCTTCTCCTCCTGCTGCTGCGGCGGTGGCGACTGTTCTGTCGCGGCGGCGTTAGACGGGTCGGTGGGAGGCTCGGCGGCGGGCGAGTTCGGCGGCGAGTCGTCGATGAATCTCTCGCGGCGCGAGCCAAAGAGTTCCCGTTTGAGAAGGGCGTTGTCCGCCGCGAGTTGTTCCAACTTCAGTTGCAGCTCGGTAATCGTCGCTTGTTGCGTCCTCACGATAGCCTCTAACTGCCTAATCCGTTCGTGGCAGGCGGCCAGGCTCGTGGGTAGAGGGTCGTGAGGTGAACTCATACGCAAGCCCGTCCATGGGAATGACGTTGCGTACTGGGAATATTCAGATCTCGCGCGCAACGCAAGATCGATTCGCAAGCTCTTTCCAGAAAACCGCGACTACTTCGCTAGCTGAAACCGAGGTCGTTGACGAACCGAAGAGAGGTCAATGCCGTCCAGGATTAGCGATAGCTGGGATCGCGTGAGCTCGCGAGCTGCTTGGTCATGGAGATTCTCCTGCGGTGGAAATTGATAGGTGCCCTTCTGAAGTTGCTGATACCAGATGCAATAGCCGACTTGTCCCCAGTACAGAATCTTGACTCGATCGCGACGTCGATTGAAGAACACAAACAAACTTCCCGAGAGCGGATCTTGTCCCATGGCGGACTCGATGATGGCCACTAAACCGTCGAAGCTCTTCTTCATGTCAACGGTCTCGCTGCAGAGAAACACGCGAACTTGGGGAGCGAGTGTAATCATGTGACGACTCGCTTATCCAAGGCCTCGAGTACGACCTGCAGATCCTGGGCGCTGACGGCCCCGACCAACCGCACCCGACAACCAGTCGGATGGAGAATCTCCAGCTTCGCGCGTGGCGAGCCGCCGAGCAAACCCATGGGCAGGAACAAGCCCGAGCCGTCTTGGACCGACGGTCGCGACGCTACGCTCGACGCATTATCAACCACTGGCCGAGTCGCCGCGGCGAACCGCTTACGCCACTGGTAAAAGGACTGTTCCGACACGCCCTCCGCACCGCAGAACTGCCGCACCGACAGTCCACTCCCAGCGTGCCTCGCCAACAACTCACGCCAAAACCGCTCCCGCTTCGTACTCGACCTGCCTGTCATCGGTTGTTCCCCCTGGTGAAGAAAGTAAAACTTCTTCACCCTACCAACCGACTCAAGACGCCGCGGATGCAACGCTCACACACATGGCCCTCTCCTTCATCCCTGACTGTTGGGTTTGCCTGTTTCGGGTCGAAGACTTCCGATAGCGTGAAGGTAAGGCCAGCCAAGTCTTTGATCACCCTGGCCCAAGATCTCCAAGAAACACTTCCAGAGGATTCGCATGCCGTTCGCGTCGGCTCGTTCCACGTCGAAGGATTACTCAACGAAAGCATGTCACTCAACGTGTTGAATAGAGCCCAGGCGTTCAAAACTCCCTTGGACATCCTCATCTATCCCGAGTTGGCCTTCTCGGAGGCCAGCGAACAACAAGTCCGTGAGGAGTTGAAGCAACCGGGCAGTCCCAGCGTAGTGGTCTTGGGAAGTCGTCATCTCATGACGAACGAAGGGCGAGTGAATCGTCTCCACGCGATTTGCCATGACACGAGTTGCACACGCGAATTCATTCATGACAAGATCGGCGCCTTTGGATTCGCACCCGAAGGTAAGTCATCCCAGGAAGCCAAGTCCAAGGACTATCTCTTCGAAGACATTCAACGTTCGAACGAATTAAATCATCTGCTTGTGGACGGGCTCCCTATTTCCTTTGTCATTTGTAAGGATGTATTACAGGAGTCGGTGCTCGAAAGTCTTTATGCGTTACGAATTCGACGCTTGATCGTCGTGGCGTTGTCCGACAAGACAGAGGATTTCATCCACCATCTTTCAGAGCTAGCGATTCGCTGCAATACGACTAGTTTCTTCAGCAATTTCACCCCTGCTGGTCAAGTGACCGCGGGAGTTTTTACTCCAGGGCGCAACAGCACCGCGATTCTGTTACGCAACAGCGGTGGAGAAACGGATGTCAAAGCCCGTGAATCCATTTGTGAGAACGTGGAGCGAGTAACGCAGCCATGCCTGGCGACGATCCAACTGCCAGTGATCCGGAATGATCAACGCATGAGGAGTAGAAAGTGGTACGAGATTCATCCAGTCTAATGCTCTGCCCATGCCAAGCAGTGGGGCGACTTACTTGTAGGACGAACCTCAAGGTTCTCCCCGCATAGTCTCTATCGACGGCCAGGACGTCAGTCGCACTACAGATCATGGCAATGACAAAGCACTAGACGCACAGGGAGCACTCAGTGAGACAGTCAACTCGCACAGATCGTCAAGCCGAAGCAACGAACACTCCCTTAGCCTCGATCCAATATCATCCTTACGTCGCCTTGACCGCCTACTTCGACCATTCTCGAGTGATTCGGCAGTCGCCGCCTTCCACATCAGCTCAACCCAATTCAACCGACAGCGCCGCTGAACAGTCCCCTGACGAATGGATTCGGTTTCGCGAGAAGAGCTTTCAGGAAGCATGTGGCGACCTCCGCCAAGAGATTCACGCTGCTGCCGCCCAGTTTCCCTGCAGCTATCCCGCGGAAGAGATTAAGGACTACTTGTTCGCTCCCCAGTGTTGGAGCGCGTTAGGGCATTCCGATGGCTGGGGCGTGGTGTTGCTTGACAACCTAATGTCGGCGACTCGTTTGACGGCGGCCGAGCCGGGTACAGAAGAGTCCGATCTCGCATTCTGCCCGATGCTGTCCAAGATGCCGCGAGCTTGTCAACCGATCGCGCCTCCCGCGGAACTGAATTCCGTGAGTCCTTGGTGGCCCTTTGAAGAACCTGAAGACATTTTCACGCCGATGGCGAGAGGAAAACTGCCTCCTCTTTGCGTGACAACTCATTTCAAATGCAACTTGCTGGCCACCCTTCCCAATGCACTCGCCCTCCAAGCAGCTATTTATACAACGCTCGTCGAAACCGTTCGCCGCACCTTGTTTGGGCTTTTTGCGACGCGTAAGTCCAACAGCGAAATTCCTCAAGATCTCTTGACGCTCGAAGATATCGCAGGCGTGCGTTGTCTGTTACTGGAACCTCTCGGCAATGACGACATCACCCTCACTTGTTACACCAGCAACTACACCGTGGCACACACCGTTCTCGCGGTTACTCGCAGCCTGACGTTGAACGATGTTTTTGAGTGTCACCCCGACGTAGTTAGTGACTGCTTGCAACGCAGCGAGTTCCATCAACAACTAGCGGGCAACTCAAAAACGGCGAGAAAGAAGCGTGACTTGCTCAGGGTTTTTGGCGGCAATCACTTATTCATGCGAACCTACTCGACGCTCGGCTTCGACTATCGGCTCCTCGGTGAATCCTTGCCGGGAGTGAACGGAGTATGCGAAGCAATGTGGTACTTCGATGTTTGTCCTGGTCATGATGGGAACGTACGCGAGCAACTCAAAACGGCCTTAAGACTTGCCAAGAAACAAGCAAATCAGCTCCAAGAGTCTCCCGAGCATCAGCCATTGCTGCTCCGATCCGAGGACGCAAATTGGATCGCAAAACATACATTTAGCGTTCTGCCTGGCACTCACGACCAGGCGCACGAATTGTCGTCTTCCCGAAGTAGCCACAACCGACAATTGATCTCGACTCGTTTTTTCTTTGAAGTCTTGAGACAATTGCTTTTTCTCCGAGCTCACCGGGAGAGTGCATTGCGGAAGAAGCAGACGCGAGAATCGGGGTTCCTCGATATCACGTCTTCACTACGGATCGCCACGCCATCGATCGACAAGCAAGGCCCCTTTGCCGTCGCTTCGCGTTTTTTGCCGAGCGAGTCGCTTCCTCGTCCTGTCGAATGGCAGAAACATGGTTTTGGCAGCGACTTCTACACTCACCTTGCAGACTCCGTTCGCCGCGAGTGGGGACTTGTCAGCATTCCCGAATTTCACAAGCGACTTCGGGAGATGGGTTGCCCTCCCTCACTTCAGTATTCATTGCTCTACATCGTCCAAGAGTTTCTCGAATGCCTGGGCGACCCGTTTCGCTGTGACGCCGTGCTCGACTTGTACGATCCCATCGACACCCTACTGCATTCACTGCATCCCGATGGCATCGTCATGGACTTCCATCGAAAACAATTGAATTCCTGGAGCCACCGTTGGCGACTCGCGAAGCTATTTTCTGAAGAATCTTTACGGCAGTATATCGACGCCATTCGAACCGCATTGACTTGGCGAGTTCAGCGAGTCACCTATGGACACGAATGCCGCGACATCGCCTTTACTCTCCGCTTTGGCGTCGGAAAGCTCATGGCCGCCATGGACTCGCCGCTCAAATGCTGCATGGCCGCATTTCGCCGAAGCTATTCAGGAACCGATTCTCCCGATGAGCCGACGGTCAGAAAACGGTTCAGTGGCGTCGTCAGCATCGACCATCGCCCCGTCACGGACGCCGAAGTCGGGGTGACTCCTAGCTCAAGCGACCCGCAAAACGACATCGCGGCCGAATCTCGGCTAGCCATACTCGCCGTACGCTTGGATGTCTTTGATTTGCTCCGCCCAGAACAAGCGTACTACATCATTCATGAAGCCGCTCATCTCTTTGTGGCCGCACAGAAGGCCTGGATTTCACCAGTGCCGCCCTTAAGCCTTGATGACGATGAGTCGTTTGACGGTGAATCACGTACCGAGGAAATCCTCGCCGATCTCATCTCGGCAATCTTCATCTTCCGCAATGACGCTCTAACTTTTGCTCGCTTTCATTCGTTGATGTTCAGCGAGTCGTCTGGACAGATCATTCAAGTGGAGGATGGAGCAGACGAGCAGTCTTATCAGATCGCCATGCTGGAGGTGATGTTGCGAGGCTTCATCGTCTCCGAACTCTTGAAGCGCATACCTGATGCAACAACCGAGTTGCCGCCGGATTGGCTCGCGGACACCGCGGCGCTTTCGCGGGGCCCCGACGAGGTTTTTGAGGCTTTCATGGCTCACGCCGCCGAGGTGGGACATTGTTTCGTAGGGCTTACTCCATTTTGGAACGAATCTGACACAACTCCGATTGGAACCGCCCTCCGCCGCCACTGCCGAGAACTCGCAACGGGCTTATGCACGGACGCCTTTCGTGGATCGCTCCAGAAATTAGTGAACGTCGCCGCCCATTCTTGGAAACTGCATTGGTCGCGTGAAAACCTGGCTTGGGCATCTACGTCAAACGGAGAACAACTACTCGAAAGTCTGCGTGCCGCTTTCACTCAGTGCGTGGAGCATGGGAAAGGGTTTATGCGTACCGGGTGGGAGCGGGCGTCGACTATCGATGCTCGCAATCAAGGACTCGATTCGCTGATCGTGGTCTGTGGAATACTAGGTGAGTACATCCGACAACTAGTGAACCATGTGGATACGCATGCCACGGTTTTCGTCGACGCAAATCTAGAACCCACGGGTAAGACTTACAGTCGCCTCCTTATGGATTCATCTCATGTGGCGTTCCGAGCTTGCCACCCCAAAATGCGGCAACAAAAGCTGCTTGCCCAAATCGCTTACTTTAAGACCATGGGAGACATTGCCGCTCAGATTCGAGCACGACGGCTGCTGCAATTGAGCCACGGCTGTTTGCGTCAACTCTAGAATCAACGAGCCCATTGCTGGCGTAAACTTGGAAACGCTGAGCAAGCTCGGGCCGATGAGCTCCGTGCCAGAGAGCTCGATCCGGTGATTCGATTGTATGATGCAGACTAAAGATCTACGACGACATACAAGCTGGAAGGCACTTCACTCATGACATCCCCCTCTCCACGACCTTTCGACTACCATCGCCGGCTGGACGACTCCATTCATACCCTCGAGGGAATCGTGCGGGGCATTGCGCTCGATGGTCAAATCGACGCCTCCGAAGTGACCAGCTTGACTCAATGGCTTCAGCAGCATCAAGATCTTTCGCCTTTCCCCCCGTTCCGCGAGTTCGCCGCGACGATTACTCAGATTCTCGCGGACGGAAAAATCGACGACAACGAGAAGTCGGACCTTCTCTGGCTGCTCGCGCGCATCAGCCAATACACTCGCCAGTACCGCGAAGTCTCTTTTGACCTGCGACAACTGCTCGGCCTCGTGCGAGGCGTGGCGGCCAATGGCGTGATCCATGAGGGAGAAGTCGCTGGTCTCAGGAAGTGGCTCGCGAACCACGCCGAAGTCGCCGACCGTTGGCCTTGCTCGGAGCTTGCAACGCTTCTCGACACCGTCACTCAGGATGGTCGCATCGAACCGGGCGAACAGCAGCAACTGCTGAGCTTTCTCCAGACGATCGACCGGTTGCAGACGGGGGAATAAACGGCTCGCCTAGGCTACGGACAGTACCGAGACGATGCCGTTACGCAGGCCGACGGCGAGGCGTTGGTCATCGGGCGACCAACTTAACCGCGTCACCTCCGAAGCAAACGCCCGTCCGTCGAGCGGCGAGGAAGACTGCAGCGGGGTCCAGAGCATCACGACTCCATCGACATCGGCAGACGCGAGCGAGTCGCCGCGGCGTTGAAAGCACAATTGAGTGACTCGCCCCAAGTGCCCTTCGAACATCCGAGGAGTCTTTCCCTGGGGACCTTTCCCACGACAATCCCACATCACCACCGATTCGCCGCCACCGGTCACTAGGTAATCCCCGGTGCGATACCAGGCTAATTCCCGAACCTTGGTCGAAAATCCCCACATCTGACAGTCTTTACCCGATTTGACGTCCCAGAAGTGAACTGTGGAATCTTGCTCCCCCGTGGCAATGTAGCGCCCCTCGGGGCTCCAGGCCAACGTCAAGCTGGATCCCTTCCATTCGAAACGTCTCGGGCGAGGTAGTCGGCCGGGCACATGGAGGGAGACGCCGTTATAAGCAGCGACGGCAAGACCACTGCCATCGGGACTCCACTCCACATCGGCGATCGTGCTGTCGTGTGGAGCTGACTCGTAGACTACTTGGCCCTCCTCACTCAAGACGCGGATAATTCTCCCCGCGGCGACCGCCAAATCCGACCGTCGTGGATGGTAGACAACCTTCCCAATCCAATCCCTGCCGAATTCAACCTCGCCCGCCTGGCGTGCCGTCGCCGCGTCCCAGAATTTCACTCGCCCATCATGCCCCCCCGTGGCAAAGATCGCGCCATCAGGTCGCCACGATAGCGACGCGGCGCCATCATCATGGGCGCCGATGGGAACGGCGAGCAGCTTCGATGCTGTCGCGTCGACCAACGACTGGGTTCGAGAAGTCGGTGGCGATGACGTGCACGTGACCGAGTTGGTCGGACCTGGAGGAGACGCGCACACCTACGAGCCAACTCCCGCGGATGCCGCCGCGCTCGCCAAAGCGCAGTTGATCTTCGAGAACGGCCTGGGCTTCGAAACGTGGCTCGACCGACTGTGCGAATCCAGCGGCGCCAGGGCGAGGCGGATCGTGACCACGCGAACACTGAAGCCACTCGAGCATGTAGTAGCGCCAGGAGTGATCGAGATCGACCCACACGTCTGGCACTCTCCAGCGAACGCGCAAGCGATGGTCCGAGAGATTGCCGCCGCGTTGACCGAGGCTGATCCGTCGAATGCGGCGGAGTACGAAAGGCGCAGTCAGAACTACTGCATGCAACTGGACGAATTAGATCGTT
Source organism: Pirellulales bacterium (assembly GCA_046349915.1). Taxonomy (GTDB): domain Bacteria; phylum Planctomycetota; class Planctomycetia; order Pirellulales; family Pirellulaceae; genus CAIXSC01. Next base: position 35,378 of record JAXMBL010000009.1, read on the forward strand.
GGATTCGACAGGAGTCGGCGAGTTATCGGGGGGGCAACAGCAACGAACGCTCCTTGCTCGCGCACTCGCTCAAGAGGCCCATCTGTTTCTCCTGGACGAGCCGCTGAATGCCATCGACGAGGAGACTCGCAACGCTTTCGACAGCGTCTTGGCCGAAGAGACTCGCAATGGAGGCAGTGTGCTCGCCGCGACTCACGATCTCGGTCGACTCGCCGAGTCATTCGATCGTTCCATCCATCTGGAGGCGGGACGGTTGCGTGCGATGGAACGACTTCGCGATCCCGGCGTCTTTGTGAAGAAGAGCTGGTATTGACCACCGTCGATCCGCTGCATGGCAGAACCATTGGGCTTTCCACGGAACGAGTTCGTTACCTGCTGCTCGTGCTACTCGCGCTTGCCATCGTCGCGGGAATCCAAGCGGTAGGAGTGGTCCTTACCACTGCGTTGCTGATCACACCGGCCGCAACCGCTTCGCTTTGCACCCGTCGACTTCCCTCGATGCTGGCATTCTCGGCGGGATTCGCGGCAGCCTGCGTCGTCGCGGGCCTGTATGCATCGTACTATCTCGACGTCTCGGCGGGAGGCGCGATTGTGGTCACGTGCTCGATCGCTTTCGGGTTGGTCTACGCTTCGCGATCCATCACTTCAATTGCGGCGCGCCTCGAGTGATCTTCTCCGCATGAGTTTTCACAGCGGCGAGAATCGCTTGGAGCGGTTCGGCGTTCTCACTCGCCACATTGAACCGCTCGGCGGGATCGCGCGACAGGTGGAACAACAAGGGCGGTTCGTGCGTGGTGCGACGCGGCTCGGTGTAGCCACCCTGGGTTGCGAAGTGAGCCTTCCAGGGCCCCAGCCGGCATGCAAACAACTGATCGCCTCGATAGTAGAAAAAGGGACGCGGCGGCAAGGGCTTTCCCTCATCCAGCAGCGGTGACAAGTCGCATCCATCGAGCGTCAGATCGCGAGGCGATTCCACTCCCGCTCGTGCTAAAGCTGTCGGAAGCAAATCCATCATGCAGGCCAGTTCGCTGGTCACTCCTGGCTTTAGTCGCCCCGGCTGCCACGCAATCGCGGGCACTCGCATTCCTCCCTCCCAAGTACTTCCCTTTCCGTCGCGCAAGAGCCCCGCACTGCCACCTTGAGCCCCCATCGTCAGCCAGGGACCATTATCGCTGGTGAAGACAACCAACGTCCGCTCGGCCAAACCTTCCGCCTTGATTGAATCCAGGATTCGCCCCACGTTGGCGTCGAGTTCCTCGAGGACATCGCCATACAACCCGCGAGCACTCTTTCCCCGAAACTCGTCCGAAGCAAACAACGGGACGTGCGGCATGGAATGAGCAAGATAGACGAAGAAGGGACGTTCTTTATTCTGCCGAATGAACTGCACGGCTTCGTCGGTATAGCGGCGAGTGAGCGTTTCCTGCACCGCCGGTTGTTCGATGATCTTCCCGTTGCGCTGCAACGCCACATTCCAACCATCCTTAGGAGGATTGGTCGACGCCACTGCCCCCTTCGGCAAGTCGGGGCGAGCGTCCATGTCGTTCGAATAAGGAAGGCCGAACGAATAGTCAAAGCCTTGTTCATTAGGACGAGCTCCCGCGTGGATTCCCAGATGCCACTTGCCAATATGAGCCGTGGCGTAACCGTGCGGCTTCAGCAACTCGGCGATCGTCTGTTCCTCGGGCGGCAATCCGCCCGCGGAATTAGGAAATAGCACTCGACGCGCCCCTGGCATCTCGCACATCCCGCTGCGAATCGGGTAGCGCCCCGTCAACAGCGCCGCCCGACTTGGCGTACAGACTTCGGCCGCCGAATAGAAATCGGTAAATCGCACTCCTTCGGCAGCCATCTGGTCGAGCCGCGGCGTGCGGATGCTGGGATGCCCATAGCACCCGAGATCGCCATACCCTAGATCATCGGCAAAGACGATCACCAGATTGGCGGGCGGACGCTTGGGAGTCTCCGCGGTCGCCTCGACCGAGGATGCAGGCGAGAGCCCCATGGACAGCGTCAATAAGAAACAAGCCAGTACGACGAAGTGACGAAACATGCTGCGGCTTCCCGAATGCTCGTGGAGGTGAAATCGTGGCCGATTATCGGCTCCCGACTCACTCGGTCCTAGTGAGGCAGTCGGACAAAGATGCAGAAAATTTCCGTGGACTCGCAATAAATCGCTGCCCGTTCGCGGGTCTAATCTCCAGACGAATCGAGTGTGGATGTTTTTTCGACGGATGGTTCTTGAACGAGGGAAGAGGTTTGGAGCGTGATCTGCGGTCAAGACTGGCAACTGGCGACTCGACGGCCTTCGCCGAGTTGTACGACGCATGCGCGGATCGCATCCATCACTTTCTGGTCGTCTTCCTGGGATCGCGATCCGATGCCGACGACGCACTGCAAGAGACCTTCTTGCGAGTGGCTCGAGTCGGTCGGGGTCTCTTGGAGATTGAGAACCTGCGGGCATTCTTGTTTCACATCGCCAGGAACGAGGGGCGTCGGCTGATCGAACGAAGAACTCGCGAGTCGGACCGCCGAGATCACTCGCTCACCGCGGACGATCTGTTCGTCGTCGACGAAGCGGGAAGCATGGCTTCAAGGGAGAGAGCCGAGTGGGTCGCCGCGGCGTTCAGTCACCTCGAACCTGAATTGCGTGAGGTGATCGAGTTGAAAGTGTATGGAGAGCTGACTCTGCGCGAGATTGCCGAAGCGGTTGGCATACCACCGGGCACAGCGGCAACGCGTTATCGACGCGCCTTGGAACTTCTGCGCAGCCTACTGGCCGAGGAAGACTCATGAATGATGAAATCGAATCACACATCCTTGGCCAAGTCACACCTCGTGGCGCGGACCGTGAATTACGTGAGCAGACGCTTCGACGAGTCCGCGACGAACTGACACGGCAAAACGACTCGCCAGCAACGCCTCCCGTCCGTCAATCAACTCGGACTCGTCGACCGTTGTCGGCAGGCGCGATATCGGCTGCCGTGCTGCTGTTAGGCATCGTGACTTGCGTCTGGGTCGATCGCACGGCTCGTCAACGACTCGATGCCGCCTTCGGTTCCACAGTCGCGACGCGACAGATCATTACCTACAACGCTCCTACCATGGCGACAAAATCACCTACGGCAACGAGAGGCTCGCCAACGTCCTCCGATTCGTTTGGAACCGCCATCACTTTGATTCACGCAACCTACCGTCAGTATTTGTTCGAAAATCGTGAAGAACCTGTGAGGAGCCGTCGAGATGTCCCGCATACGAAGAGTTCTCAAATGGATGGGCGTGGCGCTCGTGGTATTAGCATCCACGCTGTTGCTGGCAAACGCCTGGTATGTGTCGAGCGCGAGTCGACTGCTTGAGGAAAAACTCGCTCAGCTCAGCGCCGCCAACCAACCATTATCACTGCTGGACCTAGGACGTCCCGCGATTCCTGAAGATCAGAATGCTCGCGCACAGTTGCAGCAAGTCGCCGCGGAAGTCGCCGAATTGCGAAAGCAACTATCCGATCTATCGCCCAATCAGGCGCAACCCTCTCTCGACGATCCCACTCAACGGGATGCAGTAACTCAACTGTTCTCAGAGCACGAGCCGCTATTCGTGGTGTTCAACCGAGCCGCAAGCTGCCCAGACTACGTCCCAGCACTACGCACCGATGTGCCTCACACGCAATTCTTGGAACAATTGCTGACCGAAACGGCTGAGTCGCGTGAGGTGTCTCGACTGCTTACCCTACGAGTGAACTGGCTGCTGGCCGAGGGGCGTCGCGACGAGGCTCTGGAGTCAACACTGACACAACTGAAGTTGGCGCGGCAATTGCGCCGAAATCCACTGATCGTTTGGCACCTCGTCACCATTGCTTGCCAGTATTCGGCCTTAAACAGCGCGAATCGATGGTTAAGTTCTGGAGACGCGACAGACGCTCAACGCAAATTGCTGGACGATGAACTCGCACTCCACGACTCACGGGAAGGATTCCGCTGGGCGTTGGAGAGCGAACGAGCATCCGCTTTGACGGCCCTGCGAGAAATGCCGGGCTTTGATTTCTGGCTCAGCCGGGGCTTCGCCTGCGATGGCGCCTCGCATCTGATTGAGTTGTTCGACGAGTACCTTGCCGCTGTCGATCAGCCTTATGCTCAAGCTGCTACTCGCAAGCCCCCCAGTCGCCCGGCCAGTCGGCATGCTAACACTTATCGTGTCGTGGTCGAGTTGCTCCGACCTGCCTTGGATGTCGCCCGGGAGCCAACCGAACGAGTGATCGCGTATAGTCGGGCCTTGCGAGTTCTCAATTCACTTCAAGGGAAAGGCAATGCCGCGGCCCCTTTATCCTTGGAGCACCTCGGTTTGCCTACCTCCGCAATTCAAGATCCTTACTCATCGGAGTCACTGCGAGTGAAACGGGTAGATGGAGGTTGGCGAGTTTACTCGGTCGGTAAGAATGGCCGGGATGACGGTGGGCTGATTGAGAATCTCGCCGACATCTGCGCCGGACAATAGAAGGAAGAAAACGGAAAAATATGACCTAGCTTCAGTCGTTGGCCACTCTTCGCGCCGTGGATCTCCTCCGCTATTGTCCTTCGCATCAAACTAACTCTCTGAGGTCTCCATGAAATCCATGAGGCGTGTCCTTCCCTGGATCGCGATCTTTGCCGTGGGCGTGCTTGTGGCGTTGGCCTTTCTCCATTCACGCCATGCGTCCACTCAGGCGGCCAAGTTGGATGCGAGTCTCGCCGAACTTCGGAACGCAAAACAGCCCGCCTCCTTGTCGGAACTCGAGCGACCAGCACCAGCCGATGAAGACAATGCCTGGGTCAAGCTCCACGCGCTGGCTGGAGAAATAAGCACTGCAAGGCAGCAATTGACCGAGTTATATCCAGACGACGAGCCGCCGAAGCATCCGTTATCCGCTGAAGACCGAGAGAAGATTGGCGCCATCGTCTCCTCGCGAACTGAATTGTTTCTGGCTTTGGATCGTGCCTCGATGAGTAGTAGTTTTGCGATCGCATACGACTACCGCATTCCTCATGTCAAGTTCGTCGAGCAGTTGATGCCGGAGATCCATGAGACTCGAGACGCCTTTCGCGTCATGCGAGTCCATATGGCTTGGCAACTCGCGCAAGGCCAACGCGCGGAGGCATTGGCCTCAACGTTAAGCATGCTGCGACTATCTCGGCTACTGCAACAGAACCCGCTCCTCATCTGGCACTTGACATCCGTTGCTTGCCGCCGGCTTTCCTTGGAATGTATCGACGACATTCTTTCCTCGGGCCCGCTCCAGGAAGAGCAGCGGCGCGAGCTCGACGCCGAGCTCGCCCTGCACGACTCGCACGAAGGCTACCGCTGGGCGTTGGTCAGTGAGCGAGCCGCGGCGCTGACAGCACTGGAGGAGTTGCCTGGCGCGGGGTCGTGGTTCCGTCGCGGATTTGCGAAAGAGGCTGGGAATCAGTTGCTGGCGATGGTCGACGAGTACCTCGCGGATCTATCACAACCCTACGATCAGGCGAACGCCTTCAAGCGACTGGACGAGTCACCGGGTGGTGGACTCAATGCGTATGCCGCGGTCGTGGCGTTGTTGCGACCAGCATTCGAAGCAGCACGCGAGCCTAGCGAGCGAGCGATCGCATACAGCCGAGCTCTGCGAATACTGAATGCCTTGCCAGCGACCGACAGCAGCGGCACGCCTGCCGAGCCACCGGCTCTCGACCAACTTGGCCTACCTCCCGCCGCGCTGGTCGATCCCTATTCGCTGAAGCCGTTGATCGTCCAGCGAACGCCCGCTGGCTGGCGAGTTTATTCGGTTGGCAAGAATCGCGCGGATGATGGCGGGGAGACCGAGAATCTGGCCGATATACGCGCAGGTAAGTAAGGTCGTAGCCATCTCGCTTCGCGAGATGAACAGCCATTCGGCGCAACATCGCCGCCGCAACGCAGAACCACCTACGACCAGCCCAGCACCAACGCAACGCGGCTTCTCCGCTCGCGAAGCGAGCGGGCTACAACATCGTTCGCAGATGATAATGATACTTCCCGAGCTTTCCGCCATAGTTGCCCGCGCCGATCGCCACAACTCCCTCGCCAGCGACTGCGTGCAGCACTTGCTTCATAGCCGCTCCCACCGACGACTCGTCGACGCCGTCGATCACGATCTCATACGCGCAGTTGGCCTCGGGATGTAGTTTCGAGGTCACTCGCCCCCGCAAAGTTGGACAGAAGGGGTCGGACGTCGAGGCTTTCAGGGTCTTGTAGCGCGAGCCTACTTTGCTGCCGCTACGAGCGACCCCGCCCGGAAATGGCGTGATGACACCGGCCATGTCCGCGATGCTCTCCACGCCTCGTCGAGCGGCGGCGAGCCCGGTGGTCTGATCGACTGACTGCAGAATGACGTTTCCTCCGCCCACCCCTTTGCCAACGCCTAAACTCTCCTGCACCAGGAACTCGCCATCCATCACCGGAATGCGCCAAAAGCGTTTCCCGGCGATCAACTTGCTTTTCTGAAATCCGTCGCCGAAGAACCGAATATGCTTCCCCAGGGGAACTCGTTTGGCCGATTCGGGAAAACCGTCAAACACCGCCGTCGAAGGACACGTCATAACGCATTGGCCCACTCGGTTCGGCACCACTTTGGCCAGCGCATCGGCGGAGAAGCCAAACACCAGGATGGCGGCGCCGAGTCGGCCGTCGGGAGTTTCCGTCGTTCCCAGCCGTCGCTCGACCGCGGTTTCCGCATCGCAGGCAATCACCGACGAGCTGTAGCCGGTCACTTCGCGCACGGCGGCTTCCAGCCAATGCTCGTCGGCCGCGGTGACGACGAGCCGCACGTAGCTCATTCCAAACGCTTCCGCGAACGTCTCCTCGACGAACGTCGATCCGATATGCATCGCTGTTCGATCCGCTGTACCTGACAAAGGGAAGACTCCGAACGACGGTGATCAACCAGCGACACTCCGCACACGGGTCGTTGAATCGCTCTTCAAGCCCGCTCGGCCCCGTCGGTCCGGCGAACGTCAAACTGCATGCTACTCGCGACGCTTGTCCCTTGCCAAGGGCTCCCCGTCAACGCAGAGTCGACAGGAACTCTACGACATCCCGCAATTCCCGCGGCGACAGTGCTCGATCGACGGCGGGCATGGCGGACCGCGGCGCGGAGCGTTCGTCGACCTCCGCCAAGGGAATCTCCTGCGTACGGCCATCGGCAAGCGTCAAGGTCACGGCCTGAGTCGTCTCCTTCACCAGCGTTCCGGCGACAATCCGACCATCTTGCAGCACCAGGCTGACCGTCCCAAAGTTCGGGGCGATCTTGGCGTTGGGATCAATCAGTGATTCGAGCAAACTTGTGCGCTCATGCCGCTTGCTCACCTCGCTCAGGTCTGGCCCAGCATCACCACCCTGCCCCCGAATCTTGTGGCATCGCACGCACTGGGCCACTCGATGACCCGTAAAGATCTCCCGACCGCGTTCCGCGTCCCCGCCTGCGAGCGAGGTGCGGAAGCGGTCGATTGCGGCGCCCTTCTGAAGCGAAGCCTGGAAACGCCGAACTCGCTCGCGCGCCTCCGGCAACTCTCGGGCCGACACGGCTTCCACGACATCGAGTTGCAGTTCCGCGGGCGCCTGTCCCCGCTCCAATCGCTCGGCCCATTGGGACAATGTCGCATCGGCCGCTTCAGTGCCCAAAGCCGCCAGTCCAGCGAGTGCCAATTGTCGCTCGCTCACCGACGACTGCTCTTGATCGAGTGCTTCAACATAAAGCTTGACGCCTCGCACCGCGTCCGCCTTGGCGATCAGCGAGCGAGCCGCGGCTCGCAACGGAGCACTGGAACTTGCAAGCGACTGCTCGAGCAATTCGACTTTCGCGGCATTTCCGCGAGCGACAAACAGTTCCAGCGCGGCAACGCGAGTCGCCACCGCTTGCTTGTCATCGCGGACCCAACCGACGAAAGTCGCATCATTCACATCGAGCTGAAGTTGCCCGATCAGTTTCGTCACGTCGGCCTGCAGGGTCGGCGGCGCCGTGGCCAAGAGAGCGGCAATTTGAGGCTGCACGGCTTTCCGGACTTCGGCAATGTCCATCGTGGACTCGCCCAACCACGATCCTGTCACGCGATCGCGCCGCGGACTCGCTTTGGTTGAAGCGAGTGCATCGAGCGCGTCGCGGCGGACTGGGAGTGGTTGTCGAGCATCCGCGGCGATGCGTGCAATCATCTCCCAGTTACCAGCCTGAGCGAGCCGATAATTGGCATTGATCGCGCGTCGCGTGAATGCTTCGGGCCACCCCTCGGGGCTCACAGCGATACGAGACAGGGAATCCGCGAGCGGCTTGAGCGAATCTTGCGGGAAGGATAGATCGTGAATGGCTCGAGCCGCTTCCGTGGCGACCAATACATCCGAATCGTTCAGGAACGACGCAATGGCCGAGTCCATTTGTCGACGCAACACCAAGACCGCGGCAAGACGCACGGGGCTGTCGGGATCATGCACACGATTCGCAGCGCGAGCGGCCGCGCCAAGTCGAGCAAGTGCGACCACGGCGGCGTGCCGGATGTAGCTGTCGGCGTCCGCATTGGCACGCAACAGTTTCCATAGTGGGTCGGCGGCCGACGCCACTTGCAGCCGTCCCAGCGACTCCGCGGACATGAAGCGAACTCGCGGCGACGGATCTTCCAGCATCGCGATCAGACGATCAGCATGTTCCGTCTGACCGCAGTCGGCGACGAATCGAGTAACCTGGGCGCGAAACTCAGCATCTTCGTCCGCCAGCAAAGTCGCCACATCGACTCCTTGCAGGAGTGCTCGATGGTCTCGAACCACTTGACCCAAACCCCAAAGTGCGTGCAAGCGAGCCAACCGCTGATCCCGCTCGCCCATCACCGACCGAAACACGCCCAGCGACTTCTGTCCTCGCTCGGCCAGAGCGTATTGCGCTCGCAAACGGACTCTTTGGTCGGGGTGGCGCAACAATTCGGCCAGTTCGTCATTCTCACGATGCGAGAATCCCGCGGCGAACAAATCGCGCACGCGACGCACGTCGGCGGAATCACGTTTCACGGGATCGAACAGGCGGTATACGCGTCCTCCCTTGCTGCCGCCGTTCCACTCCAATCCCACGAAGTCGGAGACGTACATTTGGCCGTCGTATCCGAATTCGGCATCGGTGGCGAACAGTGGCTTGAGAAAGTCGTGGGCGTCGACGATCGTAAACCCCGCTCCTCGCGGCTCGACCGCAAACGATTCCAAGCCGCCGTTACCCGTGTAATTACAGAGGAAGAAATGATCGCGGTAGCGATCGGCAAGCCCTAGTCCCGGATAATGAGTGAAGCCGGATGGACCAGCCCCTAGCTTACCGACAGGCGGCAAGACCCACGCAGGTTGATAACCACGAGCCGCGGGATCGCCATCGACATACCACATTCGTTCGGCATGCCATGGCCCCGTGGGATAGGGATCGGGAAGAGTTTGGAAAGCCATGTTCCAACCGCTGTCGCCGCCATCGACTACGTAGACTAGACGCGAGTGGTCGCCTCGATCGCAGTTGTTGTCGGCGGCGAACAGATTTCCAAAATCGTCGAAGGCGATTTCCTGAGGATTTCGCAAGCCCGTATGAATCACCTCGAGGTCGCGGCCATCCGGTCGGCAGCGGAAGACGGCGCCCCGGCGAGCGGTTTCTAGCGTCGTTCCTTCTTTCGTACGGACGTGAAAACCACGATCCCCGACCGAGAAGTACAAGCGTCCATCGGGCCCCCAAATCACGCCATGCAGGTCGTGCCCCAGGAACGCCGCATTCACGCCGAATCCTTCCAACAGCTTCTCACGCTCCTCGGCCTTTCCGTCGCCATCGCTGTCGCGCAGTCGCCAGAGCGACGGAATGCAAGTAAGCCATACCTGGCCGTCGCGTGCCACCAACCCCGCTGCCATGCCGTCGAGCGGTTGATTGAAGCCGCTGGCGTAAATCGTCGATCGCTCGGCCCGGCCATTCCCATCGACATCCTCTAACAGCCGCACTTGGTCGGTGTAGCGAGTGAACCAATCCCAACCGCCAGGGAATTTGTCGAGGTGCTTGCGGTACATGGCCAGGCGATCATCGAGCGTGCGGACCTGAAGATCGTCTTCCAGCAGAAACGGGCGAGTCCGGTTTTCTTCGGTGCCGCGATTGAATCGATACTCTTCGGCGACGTACACCCGATTGCGTTCGTCCAGGCAAATGGCCACGGGATTGCCCAAAGCCGGTTCGGCGGCGAACAACTCAACCTTCAAACCCGCAGGGACACGGAGTCCCGTAATGAAGCGTTCAGCCGCGACGGTTCCATCCGGCAAAGGGTCGGCGGTCAAGGGCGACGCAGGGCCGCTCGTTGAGGGAGATTGAGCTGAGAGAGTAAGCGCCAACCAACTCCACGCCAACGTCGAGACGATCCAACGTGTGACGATCGAACGTGTGACGATCGAACTGTTTCGTTGAGCGGTCCAATTCCTCGGCGGAATCGCAGTCTGTAGTTCCGTCGTCAGTCCCCCGAGACTTCGTGGCATGGCTCTTTCCTCAAATCGAAGCTGGGAAGAATGTGTCAACAGAGTTGGGAAGATTCGATTCCCGCTATGATTTGTTATTCGCGGAACAAAGCTCGCAATAGCGTCGCTAATTGCTGAGAGTCGCTGGTCACACTGAAGGCGATCGTGCCGGCGAGCGACAGCCCTAAGGCAATCAAAGCGAAACCTTGTGGGTTTCGGGCACCAGGTGATTCCCGCAATGCGGCGGCCAGCGATAGCTCCAACCTGCGCCAGCCAGCGAAACTTTGCCGAGCTCCCGTGGCCACCAATTGAGCGTTCCGCAACAACTCGGACTGCTCCAGGCAAAGTTGCACCCCGAGTTGAGGCAGGACGAGGCAATCGCCCGCCCAGCGTGCCTCGGTATCGAGTTCGGCGACCACGGAGGCTAAAACGGGCCGTAATTGATCGACCGAGACGTTATAGACCACCAAACGGGGTCGCATGACCAGCACGACCAACGAAAGGCAAAGCAAGTAAAAGGTTCCCAACAGCGCCCAGACGTAACTGTGGAACCGCATGGCCGCAGCCTCGGGCATGAACAGCTCCATCGGGCCAGCAGCCACCAGCCCACTGAGGGCTAGCCCCAAGACGGCCGTATCCCGAGCCCCTGTCAGCAATTTGGGGCGGCGGGACAGGTTCATCAGCCCGAGCAGCGCAAAGTAGAGCGCCAACGGGGCTAACGCGATGAACAGATGGAGGGAGTCGACAGATAGCATGCTTCGCATTCTAGATGAGGAAACAGGGAAACTGTAGTCCGCCTGCCCAACTTGGCAGGCTAACCCAGGTGCGAGGGGAGACACCGCAACTGCTTGCCTTACATGACTCTTTCGTGTTTACTCAGGGGTGGCTCCCGCTTGAGCCGATGCCAATAGCGAGAACGCTCAAGCCAACTCTATCCCACCGACCGCGGGCTTATGCCGATGATTCGTTTCCTCCCTGCCCCTCGTGGGTCCATGCGACCGCACCTTCAACCCTGGTTCGTTTGCTGCCTAATCGTCGTCGCCGCGGGTTTAATGTTCCCAGCCGACGATGCGAGGTCGGCGGACCCCTCGCAGCCAACCGCCGCTCAAAAGGCTGAACAAGAGAAGTTCTTCGAGGATCGCATCCGCCCCGTTCTCGCCGCCCACTGCTGGCAGTGCCACGGCAAGGAAAAGCAAGAGAGCGATCTCAGGCTCGATTCTCGCGACTCCGTGCTGGGCAAGAGTTCCTCCGGAGAACTGATTGCAACGCCAGGCGAACCCACCAAGAGTCTGTTGATCAAGGCGGTGCGTCACGAGGGAGACCTCAAGATGCCGCCCGAGCGGAAATTGTCTCCCGCCGAAATCGAGGCCTTGGAGCAATGGATCGCCATGGGGCTCCCTTGGCCCGCTGGCGATACTGCGCCCAAAGCTTTGACCGCGAGCCAGCGAGCAACGGTCGATCGGCAGAATCACTGGGCCTACCAGCCCATCATGCGTCCAGCGATTCCCGGCGTGCGTCAACAAAACAGACTCCGCACTCCGATTGATGCCTTTCTCGCGGCTCAACAAGAAGCGGCGGGGGTCGAGTTTTCCGCGGATGTCGACCGCCGTTCGCTCGCTCGCCGACTAGCATTTGATTTAACTGGATTGCCGCTCGACGCCGACGCCTGCGAGTCCTTCGTCGCGGACGAATCACCCGACGCGACCGTCCGCTTAGTCGACCGACTGCTCGCCTCGCCGCATCACGGCGAGCGTTGGGGACGCCATTGGTTGGACGTCGCCCGCTACGCCGACACCAAGGGGTACGCGTTCGCCGCCGAACGCCGTTATCCCTACGCCTACACCTATCGTGACTACGTGATCCGCGCTCATAACGCCGACACCCCCTTTAACCATTTCGTGCTGGAACAACTGGCCGCCGACCAATTGCCTCCCGAGTTGCGGCCCGCCAATGGCGACAACTCGCAACTCGCCGCCCTGGGCTTTCTCACCACGGGACGAAAATTCAACAACGTTCACGATGACATCGACGACAAGATTGACGTGGTCAGTCGCGGCTTGCTGGGCTTGACGGTGGGCTGTGCTCGTTGCCACGACCACAAGTTCGACGCCATCCCAATGGAAGACTACTACTCGCTGTATGGCGTGTTCGCTAGCTGCCACGAGCCGGGTGAACTACCGATGATCGGCTCGCCTCTCCAAAACGACGCCTATCGCGCCTACGAAGCCGAACTGAAGAAACTGCAAGATAAACGCGACGAGTACGTGGCGAAGAAGCGAATAGAACACACCGAACTGGCTCGCAATCGCGCGACCGATTATCTGGCGCGAGTGCTGGCGGACCAACCCAACGTCGTGCTCGAAAAGCTCGCGTTCCTGATCGGCAAGCCGGATGATCTGCGTCCCAAGTTGGTCGAGCGTTGGCGAGACTACTTGAAGAAGACCGCTCGAGCGAACGACCCCGTCTTCGGTCCCTGGTTCGAACTCGCCGCGTTAACTCCCAAGTCCGAGCCAGGACAAACTTTCCCCGAACTTGCGACGCCCATCGTGGCGAAGTGGCAAGGCGCCGTCGAGGGAACAGCCGACGGACAGATCAATCCACGAGTGAAGGCGGCATTAGCTGGGCAAACGCTGACCGAACGAGCGGAACTCGCACGACTTTACGGCGGCGTCTTCCAGCAAGCCTTAGAGGTGTGGCGACAAGCGGGCGGCAACGAGGCGGCCGAAGCCAAACTGGACGAACCGACGCGTCAGGTGCTCAAGCATCTGCTGGCGAAAGAGTCCCCCACGAATCTCGCCGACTCGGACTTGAAGGGAGTATTGAACCGCGCCGAGGGAAACGAACAACGCGAATTACAGAAGAAGATCGACGGCTTTCAAGCGACGTCGCCCGCGGCGCCTCCGCGAGCCATGATTGTCGCAGATAACGCTCAGCCACATCACCCGCACATCTTCCTGCGAGGCAATCCGGCTCGCCCCGGCCCCAAGGTGCCGCGGCAGTTTCTCTTGATTGCCGCTGGTCCCGAGCGCAAACCGTTTGAACGAGGCAGCGGTCGTCTCGAGTTGGCTCAGTCGATCGTGGCCCCGCAAAATCCGCTCACGCGTCGAGTGCTCGCAAACCGCATCTGGATGCATCATCTGGGCGAGCCGATCGTATCGACCCCCAGCGATTTTGGGATCCGCATCGAGGCGCCAACTCAACATTTGCTCTTGGAGTATCTGGCCGATTTAGTGCTGGAACGAGAATGGTCGCTGAAGGCCCTGCATCGCGAAATCACACTGTCGACGGTCTTCGCGCAAGCGAGCGGCGACCGGCCCGAGGCGCGTGCGATCGATCCCGAAAACCGTCTCTATTGGCGCATGAATCGAAAACGACTCGAGTTTGAACCGTTGCGCGACGCGCTGCTGGCGATCTCGGGCCAACTTGATTCGCAATTCTATGGACGTCCCGCCGAAATCACTCGCCCCCCCTTCTCCGCTCGTCGCTCGATCTACGGCTACATCGATCGACAGGACTTGCCCAATCTGTTTCGCGTGTTTGATTTCGCGAGCCCCGACCAGAGCAGCGAACGGCGTCCTCGCACCATTGTGCCGCAGCAAGCGCTGTTCCTCATGAATTCGCCTTTCGTCGTCGATCAAGCCAAGGCCCTGGCCGCTCGGACCGCGGTGCGAACGGAAGGCGGCGAAGAGCGAGATCGGCGGATCGAGGCGATGTATCGCCAGACGTTCGGTCGAGCCCCCACGGCCGAAGAGCTTTCGCTGGGTAGACAATTCGTCTCCGCGGGAGGCATGTCTCCAGGCGACAACAAGCTCTCCGCATGGGAACAGTATGCTCAACTGCTGCTGTTGACCAATGAAGTCGCCTTCATTGACTGATCCGAATCACTATCACACTTTCCCGTTCCCGGGACTCGTCCAATGAACTCGCCATCCGATTTGCCCGCGTCGCTTCACTCCGCCGCCGCCGCACTTACTCGCCGCGATCTGCTGCGTCGATCGGGCATGGGCTTCGCCATGCTGGGGCTGGCGGGAGTGCTGGGCGATGACGGGTCGCTGGTCGCTCCTGCTTCGGCCGCCGAAGGATACCGGAATCCACTCGACCCCAAGCCGCCTCATTTTGCGGCGAAAGCGAAACGAGTGATCCACTTGTTCATGAATGGCGGTCCATCACATCTGGACACATTCGACCCGAAACCTTCGCTCGAAAAATACGCGGGAAAGGCTCTGCCGACTCCCAACTTGCAAACCGAGCGCAAGACAGGCGCCGCCTTCCCCTCGCCTTTCAAGTTTGCGAAGCGGGGCGAGTGCGGCATCGAGGTGAGCGAGTTGTTCGAGCATACGGCGAAGCATATTGACGATATGGCGGTCATTCGTTCGATGCACGCCGACGTCCCCAACCATGAGCCGTCGCTGTTGTTGATGAACTGCGGCGAGTCGCGTTTGGTGCGCCCCAGCATGGGCTCGTGGGTGACCTACGGCCTGGGAACCGACAACCAGAATCTGCCGGGATTCATCGCCCTATGTCCAGGTGGTTACCCCATTCTCGAGACGCAGAACTGGCAGGCGGCATTTTTGCCGGGCGTCTACCAGGGAACTCACATCAACACGCAGCATCAAGATATTCGCAAGCTGATCGAGAACGTCAAGAACGAGTACCTTTCGCTCGACACCCAGCGTCGCCAGCTCGACCTGCTCGCGACGCTCAACCGCGGACATCTCGAGCAACGTGGGCACGACCCATCGCTCGAGGCTCGCATCCATTCCTTCGAACTCGCCTACCGCATGCAGCAAGAAGCGGGCGAGGCGTTTGATGTCAGTCGCGAACCGAAGCATGTGCTGGAAGCGTATGGCGAAGGGACGCAAGCTCGACAGATCCTGATCGCTCGCCGACTGATCGAGCGCGGCGTGCGTTTCGTGCAAGTGTGGCACGGCGCTGGGCAACCGTGGGACAACCACGACGATATCGCCGTCAATCACAAGAAGCTGGCCGACCAATGCGACAAAGCGATTGGTGCATTGATGACCGACCTCAAACGGCTTGGCCTCTTTGACGAAACGTTGATCATTTGGGGCGGCGAATTTGGTAGAACGCCGACGGTCGAGTTGCCTCAAGCGGGCGCGAATGCGGGCAAGGTCAACGGCCGCGACCACAACCACTGGGGCTTCACCACATGGTTGGCGGGAGGCGGCGTGAAAGGCGGACAGGTTTACGGCGCCACCGACGAATTCGGTTTCCAAGCGGTTGAAAAGCGAGTGCACGTGCACGACCTGCATGCGACCATCATGGCGTTGCTGGGCTTCGACCACACGAAGCTCACCTATCGTTACGCCGGCCGAGATTACCGACTGACCGATATCCACGGCAACGTCATACGTGACCTGATCGCCTGAAAGACGCCGCTCGCGAAGCGAGCGAAGTAGCCATCTCGCTTCGCGAGATGATCAGCCGCACTACCCAACACGTCTCCCAAGCAGACTCACGCACGAACATCGTCTGGCGAGGACTAGCGTTAACGCAGGCGGCGAGCGCGGCGCCACGCGGCGGTTCCGCTCGCGAAGCGAGCGGGCTACCACGTCACTCGAAATTCGCCAACTGCTCGGGCACCAATCCGGCAGCCCAGGCAGCCGCCCAGGCAGCGAGCAACACCGGCCGACGGCGAGGATCGCGTTCAGGGAACGTCGCGGTCTCTTCCCCTTCCGAACGGGCGAACACCGCTTGGTTGCCGCGGGTATACAGCACGCTCGCCCCCTCCCGTAAGACGCGTTTCACCCAATCGCTCTCCGGCTCTTGAGCAAAGTAAATTCGTCCTCCTCGCACGATTTGGGCTAGCGAGACAGAGTGAGGCGAGACCAACGGAAGCACCAGCCATCCACCTACGGGAACCGCTTGGGCGATCGCTTGGCAACCGTGCCACGGAGTCGCATCGGCCGTCAATTCATCCCGCCCCTCTTCGCCTCCTTGAGGTAGATCGGTCAGCACGGCGATATCAAACCGCTCGTACCCAAGCCCGCCGCGAGCGGCCTGATCCGGCCGACTCTCCCAGATCGCGAGCACGCTTTCGGGATGAACAAGAAGACTGTCCAGATTTTCGGCATCCGACGCGCGTGCAGCAGCCAACCGTTGCCCGTCCAGAAACACACCGTCCGAGGTCGCTCGAGCCACTCCTTTGCGTCGCGGTCGCAGCAGCGAATCCAATCGCTCCGCCACCGCGGCTCGGTGCCCGACGCCTCCCACCACAACCAGGGGGATTCGCGAGGGAATGTTGGGAGGAAACAACAGGTCGACGATGGCAGGTCCTACCGGCTGCGGCTGGCCATGGAGCGGCGCGACGTGCATGCTGAGCGACGGCCCCGCGTTGACTTCGAGTATCGCTCCACGTTGTTGGTCCAATGGACGACGAATGTCTTGCGCTACCACATCCAGCCCCGCGATGTCGAGCCCGATGGTGCGGGCAGCGAGCACCGCTTTTTCCGCGTTCGCGGGATGAACTTCGGCCGTGCAGTCGGTCGTCAAATCGCCGACAGGCTGAATCAACACTCGTCGCCCCGCCTCGGGGACCGACTCGGGTTCCAATTCTTGCTTTCGCAGCTCGAGGATGGCCGCGTCGTCCAGTTTGAGCAGGGTGAGTTGGTCGGTGTAGTTCTCGCCGCGACGTGGATCGCGATTCACGTCGTCCACCAAGTGGCGAACGGTCTTTCGCCCATCTCCCACCACGAATTCGCTTTCGCCGCGAGCCGCTGCTACGAGACGATGGCCGACCACCAGGAGACGATGAGCTTGTCCCAGCGCGTACTGTTCGACCAAGACTCCCGTGTCGTCGCCATCCTTGACTGCCCAATCGAACGCAGCCACAACTTGCTCGCGAGTCGTCAGATTGAGCGAGATGCCGCGAGCATGGTTCGCCCGTCGAGGTTTTACCACGACTGGCGGACCAATCTCCTGGGCGGCTCGCCAAGCATCCTCGGGGTCTGAAACGGGTCGGCCCAAAGGCACGGGACAACCAACGGCCCGCAGCAGACGCTTGGTCAGCTCTTTATCTTGTGCGATGCTCTCGGCAATCGCGCTGGTCGCGTCGGTCTCGGCCGTCCAGATACGACGCTGATGACACCCTTCGCCTAGCTGGACGAGACTGCCGGCGTTGAGTCGCCGGATGGGAATGCCGCGAGCCGCGGCGGCTCGGACAATCGCGCGACTGCTGGGCCCCAGCCGAACATCATCGGCCAGATCGACCAGCGCCCGCACAGCCGCCTGCACGTCGAACTGCGATTCGCGCAGCGCCGAGCGACAGATTTCGAGCGCCGTTTCGAGACAGGCGGCGCCGAGTCGCGGGACTTCCACCTCGAAGGCGACGACAAACACACGAGGTTCGTCGGTCTCCATGGTCGCACCGAATCCAGGCTTTACCCCGGCGGTGGCATGCAACAGTTGAGTGAGGTGTCGAACCGCGTCCGCGGGAGCGAGCGAGTTATCGAGCGACGCAAGCAGCCGCTTTCCCGCCGACTCGCCGCCAAAATCCTCTTGTCGCGCAAGGCGGGAGGACTGCTGGGCCAGTCGTTCGAGAACGGGAGTGACTTCGCGCAGTCGCTGGCGGAACGACGACCGCTGAGACTCGCCCCAACTACGGCGATCTCCGCAATCGACATAGGCTTCCACTACCGAAACCGGCGCCCAACGGTTCGCGCCCTGCAATGTGACAGTCTTGATGCATTCCATGGGGGCGTAATTTACGGGAGCCTAGCACGGCTGGCAACCGAACTACTCGCCAGCCAATCACTTCGACTCTCGGGAACCCGCCTGCTCGACGGCCAGACTTCCATCGACTCCGCCTTCCCCTATCCGACTCGCTCCTTGGCAATTCCCCAGCCTCCCCTCTACAATTCAGCTCGCGTCACCTGCCGGGCGCATCACGTTATTTTGCTATACGTACGGAGTCGAGTCGCATGATTCAGTCGAACCGCCTTGGCATTCCTCGGTTGCTCGCCTGGCAACTAGTGGTGGGGCTTCTTGTGATCCCGAGCATCGCCCCTGTTGTGCCTCCCTCGATGAGCGGGCTGATGAATCTTGGGGGACTTCGCCCGGCTCACGCGGACGATTGGCCTCAATGGCTTGGTCCGCGGCGAGATGGGGTGTGGCGCGAGGCGGGGGTAGTGCGAGAATTTCCCGCGGGCGGTCCGAAAGTCGTTTGGCGAGCGCCGATTGCCGGCGGTTATTCGGGGCCTGCCGTAGCCCAGGGGCGGGTTTATGTGACCGATTTCGTCGCGCCAGGCGAACGTAAGAATGATCCCGGGGCTCGCATCGAACTCGACGGTCGCGAACAACTCCATTGTCTCGATGCAGCCACCGGGAAATCTCTGTGGAAATACGACTATCCTTGCCGCTACCAGATTTCCTACCCGGCTGGCCCTCGCTGCACGCCAACCGTCGCGGGCGGCAGAGTCTACACGCTTGGCGCTCAAGGCCACTTAGCCTGCGTCGACGCCCAGACGGGCAAGCTCATCTGGTCGCGCGAGCTGGCCAAGGACTATAAGGCCGAAGTTCCCATCTGGGGCTATTCGTCGCACCTCCTGGTCGACGGCGACCTGGTCTACTCAATGGTCGGCGGCGAGGGAAGCACGATCGTCGCTTTCCACAAAGACACCGGCAAAGAAGTCTGGAAGTCGCTCAACGCCAAAGAACAAGGCTACTGTCCCCCCTCGATCATCGAAGCGGGCGGAAAACGCCAACTCATCGTCTGGGACCCGCAACAGATCCACGGACTCGATCCCGCCACCGGCAAAGTTCATTGGTCCGAGAAACTCGAACCTCAATACGGCATGTCGATTCAGATGCCGGTGAAGCACCGAGATTTTCTGTTCGCGGGCGGTATCGGCAACCAAGCTCTTCTGTTGAAACTGGCCTCCGATAAACCAGCGGTCGAGGTTGTATGGCACGGGACCAACTCGACGGCCGTCTACCCCACGTGCGGCGCGCCGTTCGTCGATGAAAACGGCGTGCTTTACGGCGCCTGCCAACAAGGCCACTTCCGCGGAGTCGATTTGGCGAGCGGCAAGCGTCTTTGGGAGACGTTCAAGCCGACGACAGGCCAACGATTCGCGAGCTCAGGCACTTGTTTCATCGTGCGCAGTGGCGACCGCTACTTCCTGATGGGCGAAAGCGGCGATTTGATCATCGCCAAGCTTTCGGCCCAAGGATATGACGAAGTCAGTCGAGCCCACATTTTGGAACCGACCAACGAAGCCTTCGGGCGACCCGTGGTTTGGAGCCATCCTGCATTCGCCCAACGTTCGATGTTCATGCGCAACGATAAGGAAATCGTGCGAGTCTCGCTGGCCAACGGGGAATGATCGGGGCAAGGCAAGAACTCAAGGCTCGCATCAAGGGCCGACGCGAGTTTTCGATCCTAGTTACGATACTGCTTGACTATCGGTGTCTCGGTCGCCCATTTCCAGGTATAAACCCGCGGCAACTGCTCCGAGTTGGACGATGGCATCGACTCGGAGGATTCGCCAACCTCGTTCGTCTTGTCGAGCGGCGCCTGCGCTAACGAGACGAGTGAGAGGAGGTCATCTTCCTTCGACCATTGAACGTGGGCAAACCTCAAACCGGTTTGATCCGTGTAATCACGCAGGATTTCGCCAGTCGCTGCTTCCACGATTCTGATCCGTTGCCCAACGATCCAAGCGATTTTTCCACCATCCGATGAGAAGCGCACCACCGCCGACCGGGTTAAAGTGTCGCGGTCGGCGCTCTTTTCCAAAGCCTCTATGTGGAAGCACAACTTGCCACCTGCCGCTTCCCACACAAACAACGATCCGAGATAGCTTGCCGCGGCCACGTATCTTTGATCGGGTGAAATCGCCAGTTGCGCGGCGCCGTGGGCGCCGAGTGCAGGTTCATAAGATTGAAACACTCGCTCCGACGCGATGTGCCGTCGAACCACCTGTTGCTGTTCGTTGACATACACCACCGACTTCTCGTCGGAGGCAAAGGCGATCCCCGATCTCGCATCAAACGGAAATTCGTCGATCTTCTGGCCTCGAAACGTGGCGGCGTCGAGTTGCAGGAGACGAAGCTTCCAGAAGTTGCGAGACTCCTCCGCGGGCGGTTCCGTCGGAATGATCTCCCAATCCGTTCGCAGGTGAATCGTGGCCGCGGCATAGCGTTGTGAAGGCGACAGGCACATGGCCACCATTCTGTGCCCCTCGGGAACCGTGAATCCCGAGTATTGAAACGTTTGTTTGTCGCGCAGCGATAGAGCCTCCCCCTCCAGCGTCAACATCGAACTTCCGTCAGGAGCGAGTGCCCCCCATTCGGATCGCTGAATCAGCCGTACGCGACTCACATCCGACAGCGACCAATCCCAAACGTGTATCCGCACGACTTCCTGCGGAATCCCGCGTTGCACCTCGTCCAGCGAGATCGTATCGCCGAGAGTCAGGGGACGCTCGGGGCCCACGCAAACAATGACGGGAGCATTCTCCGCAATCAACGGGCGAGTCATTAAGGAAGGGAATCGAGGTCTGGAGGAGCTACCGCGCGCCCCCTGATCTTGCGGCTTGGTTGAGTTTTCCATGGGCGGGCTCACCGTGACGAGTGGCCCCACATGGATCGCCTGCATCAAGTCCTTGTCGTCGAACAAGAAATAGACTTCGAGCACCGCGGAACGACCCTCGGCGCGATTCGAGGAGAGCACGCCGTGCACGTACGAACGCAGGCGACTTTTCTCGAGGGATGCAGCGTCGACATGGGGGTGGATCTGCTTCATAACGTCGACAGTGATATCGGCAACCTTCACGCTACGAAATCCGTGCTTACTCAACCAGCGCACCACGACGTCGCGTTGGCTGGAAGGAGGTATCTCGGACGTGATCTTCTTGATCCATGGATCGATCCACTCGCGACTTGTCTCCCCGCGCAACTCAGGATCGACCAAAGTTGCTGGTGGGTGGAGGGGCGCCTGCGAGTTAGCCACCCGGCGGTATGTGTTCATAACTCGATCATCGCCCGCTTTCGTCAGGAACGAATCGGGGCGAGCACCGCCGTTGCGAGTGACACAGAGGACCAGTTCGTCATTCGTCAGGCGATAAATGCCGTGGGCCGTTCCTTCCCACATTCGCATGTCGATCGCATTCGGAGACTCGTCGGGAAAAGCAAACTTGCCTGATTCACCGTCGAGTTCGCGGCCATCCGGCGCCGTTTGCGGCCGCCTGAAGGAAGCGTCCTGGACGATTAGTCGCTCGTTGAACAACTGATCCTTCGCGAGAAGTTGGCCGCTTCTTTCGGAGCTCACCAGCAACCATTCGCCTTGCAACGGCGACAGTTTTTCACGGTTCGGTGGATTCGCCAAGAAAGCGGCAACACACAGGATGGCCAACAAGCCTCCCCCCAACATCACATGCTTCGACCATCGTTTACTGCTCAAGAACTGAATCATGGCTCGCCGGCGTGAACGTTTCGGCCACTGCTGGTTGAGTTGCACGGGGAGCGAGATCGAGTCGGGCTTTTGGACGTGGGCCAGGCATTGTTCCAGCAGAGCGGCAACCTCCGCCGCACTCGTAAATCGTTGACTTGGGTCCTTGGCCATGAGCTTGCCAATCACGGCTTCGAGCCACTCCGGGATGTTCGGGTTGATTTCGCGGATCGAGCGTGGTTCATCGTCGGCGATACGCCTCAAGACTCCCAAACATGTTTCCGCGCGGAACGGTGGTCTCCCCGCACACATCGTGTAAAGCACGCTGCCCAGACTGAAGAGATCGCTGCGAGCGTCCACGGCGTCGCCGGCCGCCTGTTCAGGCGACATGAACTGGGGAGTTCCCGGATGAATGCCACTGCTGGTCAAAGCGGCATCGTCCGCGGCTCTCGCCAAACCGAAATCGGTAATCAACGCTCGATCGACCCCCTGTTCCAACAAAATGTTCGATGGCTTGATGTCTCGATGAATGAGCCCTTGTTGGTGAGCGGCGGATAGTCCCGAGGCAATCTGTTTCCCGATTCGCAGGATTTCGCAAACTTGCAAAGGGCCAGTGCGATCAATCCGCGATTGCAACGATTCGCCCGCGATGTACTGCATGACCAGGAACGGCGAATCTTGCTCGGTTTCCACATTGTGGATCGGTACGACATGCTCGTGCACAATCGCCGCCGCGGCACGCGCTTCCCGCGTGAATCGCTTGCGAGCCGAACCACTTCCCCAGAGAAACGGGGCGAGCACTTTCACCGCGACGGGTCGGTTCAACTCGGAGTCGAATGCCTTAAAGACGACTCCCATGCCTCCCACGCCGATCATGCGTTCGACATCGTAACGGCCCAAGCGACCCAGCAACTCCGGATGCGAGGGAGGAGCGAGCAGTTGCTTGGCCATCGCATCGGTCCAGATGGCATCGGGTCGAGGCGCCGAAGCGTAGAGCCAACCAGCAATCCGATTTCTTTCGCCATCACGCGTCGAGTACCACTCGGTCTCCGCGGCTTCGGCGCACGTGAGCGAGTCGCCAGCTTTTCGCCACTCCTCGGCAGTCGCCGCCAGTTGCTCGAGTCGCCGTTGGCAGTGTGAACATTGTTCCACATGCGCCATGACCTCTTCCTGCTCAAGCGGCTCGTTCTCCGAACTTAAGAGCGATTGGAGCAGTTGATCGTCGCAGGATTGGCAGGGAGCTTTCATGATTGAGCCTCGTAAGTCGTCACAAGTTCCTTGATTCTCGCCATGACGCGACTGCGACCGATGTAGATGTTCGCGGTCCGCGTTTGTAGAGTTTTTGCGGCGGCCTCGATCGAAAGCCCCTCGAGATGCGTCAACTGGAATGCAAGCCAGGTCTGGTTCGCCACTGAATGCTTGACCTGTTCCGCGGCCCACTGAAAAGCCGCCCGCTCATACTCGAGATCCAATTGCGAACAGAGAACGTCCCGCGCGGGCAGTTTGCTCAACAACTCATCCGCCATCTCCTCGCCACTCAGCGAGCGTTTCGTGCGACGGGTGAGTAGATCGACGGCTTCGTTGCGAGCAATCCGCTTGAGCCATGCTCGAAACCGCCCCCGGTCCTCGCGCCCCAGCCATTGGGAAATCGACTGAGAAACCGCCAGCATCACTTCCTGGACGAGATTGTCGGCATCCGCGAGTTGGAGACCTTGCCGACGAGCGACGCGATACAAGACGTTGCCATAGAGAGCAACAAACTGCTCCCAAGCTTCCGTGTCCTCAGCGTTCGGCAAACGCTGAAGCAGGCTATCGCGCGTCTCTGGCGAACTGGTTTGCATTTTTTCGCGAGCCTCCACAAGTTGAGCTGCCTATGTAAGAGACTCGCCTCGCCGCCCTTTTCTTGCACGAAGCCAAGAAATCACGAAGCCTAGAAATTTCGGTGGACTACCGTGGCAGCGGGTTGGAACCGACCGACTGGAAGTCCGTCGTACGCCGTTTCTGGACGTGACAATACACAAAACAAGGAAGACTAGCTAAAACAGTGAAACTGTAACGCCGCCTGGCGATCCAATTCACCCGCACACTTTCCGCAACCGATAGACCCTATCACGGAATCACTTTCAGGAGGGGGAGTGCGTCGGGGAGCGGGTCGTTTGGAATACCAGGCCCGCTCCCCAGGTGCGTGCGACCAGACAGTCGCCGCCCTAGAGGTTTGTCCTTCCTTTCGACACTCACCCCACGCCATGATTCTTGACGTCGAATCCCCTTTAGAACCGTATATGCGGCTGGCGATTCGCGAGGCTGAACAGGCGCTGGCCGAGGATGAGGTGCCGATCGGCTGCGTGATCGTCAAGGGCGAACGAGTGATCGCGGCGGCTCACAACCAACGCGAGCAATTGAAGGACCCCACGGCTCATGCGGAAATGATCGCAATCACTCAGGCCGCCGCGGCTCTGGGCGATTGGCGGCTCGAAGATTGCGCCCTCTACGTGACGCTGGAACCTTGTCCAATGTGCGCTGGAGCGATTCTCCAGGCACGCATTCCGGTCGTCGTCTACGGAGCGAGCGACCCCAAAGCCGGGGCCGCTCAGTCGCTGTACCAGTTACTGACCGACTCTCGGCTGAACCACCGCTGCCTGGTGTTCGGCGGCATTTTGGCCGCCGAATGCGGTGGCATGCTCACTCGTTTCTTTCAAGCCCAGCGGAAGCTGGGCAAGAAGTAAGGCGGCCGGACGAAAAAACTACCAACAGACCCACCTTATCGAACAAAGGCGAGTTGCGGAAGGCAGGCTTCGTCGGTGGTCTAGTGAGAGGACTATGTCGGCCTTCCGCTGCTCGCCTTTGATCGATAAGGCGTTCCATTAGAAGTACTCGGCTTTCGAGCCGTAGCCTGAAAATCGACCTGGGTGAGCATGGCTGGACTTAGGGATTGGGCGGCCCAAGTCCTACGCGAATTCGAGGTAACTCTGCCCGCCCAATCCCGCATTCCAGCCACACTCACCCAGGAGTGGGTCTGTTGGTAGTTTTTTCGTCCGGCAAGCCGGACTTAGAACTCGACGCCGTACTTCACCGACATCTTCTTGCGGATTTCGCCGCTCTGTCGGCTTAGATCTTGCAGCAGGGGTCGAGTGTCCGCGACCGATTGATCGATCACGCCGCTGCGAGCCTTCGTCCGCAAGTTTTCGGTGGCCACCGCATTCGGGATCGCAACAGTACCCGAGTAGCCGTAAGGAACGTAGCCGGCGCCCAGGAGTCCTGCTCGGTAGGTGTAACCGTAAGTCTGACCATACGAGTAGGTATTGTACTGAGTCTCAACGGAGCGAGCGGCCTGACCGCCCGCCGCCAGACCGCGGCGGAGCGACGAACTCGCTTGACGCAACGTATCAGCAGTCTTGGTGCCGTAGTCGAGGAGTTCCGGATCGACATTAACGACCGGCAACTGATCAATACGAGTGGCGTACTTGTCCATCCACAGGGCCAGATTGCCGTACGTCTTCAGCTCGCGAGAATCGATCTTCAGGTCGCGCAGCAGATCGTTGACCTTCGAGTAGTACGTCTTGGAGGTCTCACGAACCAGTGTTTCCGGCGACATCGGCACATTCGGCTTCGAAGTTTCCACCATTTGCTTGTCGGAAACCGACAAGGGACGATGGAACAACGTGCTAATACGGAGAGCACCGCTGTAGTCGAGCGGTCCCTCGAGCGTGAGTTGACGGCCGCTAACCTTCGGCGTCCAGCTTTCCATCTCATCGATCGACGCACCATGCTTGGCAAGCGCACGGAGAAGAACGGCCTTGCCATATTTGGTCAGAGGGGCTGCATCCTGAGTGAAATCGACGCGGATCTTGCCGTACATGCGATCCTTCAACGTCACACCAAACATGGCGCCACGCAGGCTCGCGATCACCTTGGCGATTTCGTCCAACTGCTCTTCCGACTCGCCCTTGGCGATCTCCGATTCCCCAACCGCCTTGCGCACATCGTCGTAAGAGAGGATGTCCATGAGGTCGATCGCCATGATCACGGGCGTGCCATCGTCCTTGGCGAAACTGTAGGCCTCGGCCAGATAAGGCGAGAGTTCCGGCTTGTGTGTATCGTCCGAGAAATCTCGAATCCACCGTCCGACCTTCTGACGATCCGCGGGCATCATGAGCCCCACCACCATGTCTGCGAACGACACGATGTAGGCGTCGGTTTGGGTGAGTACGACGGGGGTCGAGACCAACTTGTCGAGCTTACCGCCGGTGTATTGAGCAATACCGGGGGCATCGAGTTCGCGATCCATCTGGAACAGCGAAAGTTCCCACATCGGCATCATGAGTTGTAAATCGATATGGGACGCCATCAAGCCTGATTTCGCGCGAGGCGGGAGGAAGGCCAAACCCGCTTCGTACATTTTCTCGCGATTCTTCTCCCATCCCTGCTTTTGAGCGACGGGGCTGGAGAAAACCTTCTCGCCGTTGACCAGCACCAGCGCGTTGGCATCGCTGGGGACGCGTCCAATCATGTGTTCGAACTGGGCAAACGCAGGCGAAGTCCCCGCCGCCAAGAATACGAGTGCCCCGCAAAAAGCTGCGAGTTTGTGGAACGTCATCTCCGACCCCCGAACGAAAAAGAGACTGCGAAACTAATTTACAGAATTATACTTGTGCGCCCCTAGGGGAAGCAATTGGCGGAAAGAGGCTACTTTGGCCGGCCAAACGTCTCCGACACTCGGCTGTTCCGCTCGCGAAGCGAGCGGGCTACGTAGCCATCTCGCTTCGCGAGATGAACCGCAGCGTGGCCAAAAGACGCCGTTTCCACGCTCAATGCACCGCAGCCGACCAAACGGCTCCAACGCTCGGCTGTTCCGCTCGCGAAGCGAGCGGGCTACACCGTCAGATAACCTCCATCGACCGGGATCACCGCGCCCGTCACGAACGAAGCATCCGGCGACGCCAAGAAGCGAGCCACCCCCGCCACTTCCAACGGCTCCCCCCATCTTCCCAGAGGGGTTCGCTCGATAATTGCTCGACTGCGAGATTCGTCTGAGTAAAGCGGCTGAGTTAACGCGGTACGAATCCACCCAGGTGCGATCGCATTCACTCGCACCCCTCGAGGCGCCCAGGCAATCGCCAAGGACTTGGTGAGCTGGGCTACACCTCCCTTGCTCGCGCTATACGCGGGCACGAAGCCACTCCCGAAAAAGCTGAGCATCGATGCGACATTGATCACACAGCCGCGGCGAGCTGCCAAGGGTTCCAGAAACACCGTCGAAACTCGCATGACGCTCGTCAGATTAACCTCAACGACTCGCGTGAAGTTCTCCAACTGAAACTCTCGCCCCTGACGCAGCAACATGCCGGCCGCGTTCACCAAGACATCCAACTGCGGCGTCATATCCCGCAAACGCTCAACCGCCGCTGAGTCGGACACATCGCACTCGATCACTTGCCAGCCCGAGTGTCGCTTCCGGCAATTGTCCACTTCTGGCGTGGTTAGGCCACAAACAGAAACCGCACACCCGATTTGCTCGAAGCCCAGTGCGATTGCTTCGCCAATCCCGCTTGTTCCTCCGGTCACCAGCACATGCCGAGGGCTCTTCGCATGTTCGCTATCCGTGTGGCTCATCCAGTGGGCTTCCGTTTCTGACAATTAATAAACGCGAGTTCCGCAACGAGTTACCGCTTGCCAACGTCGCCCCGGCACGTAATGCTCTCCGTTTCACGCGGCGCACTAGCCCGCTCGCTTCGCGAGCGGAACAGCCGCGGGCGAATGAGCGGCAGCTGCTTGACAATCACTCCACGCATGGGAGTCTAGCCGCCAACCGCTCCTCGACCAAGTTGTAAACGATGGCGTGGCGTTCGTCTCTCGTTACATGCTCTACCTGGAAAAACTCGATTCACCATGGAACTTCAAAACAAAGTGGCCATCGTCACTGGGGGCGGGACGGGGGTAGGTCGAGCGACCGCATTGCGGCTGGCTCGAGCCGGTTGTCATATGGCGGTCAATTACTCGCGTTCTCGGGACGAAGCCGAACGAACTCGCGAAGAACTTGCCTCGCTCGGCGTACGCTCGCTCGCCATCCAAGCCGATGTGGCTCGCGATGACGAGGCGCGAGCGCTCGTCGCCACGACGGTTTCTTCGCTGGGGCGACTGGATGTGTTGGTAAATTGCGCGGGGACCACCGAATTCGTTCCGTTCGCGGACCTCGATAAAGTCACCGACGATATTTGGCAACGACTATTCCAGGTGAATGTCGTCGGGGCGTTTCATTGTGCTCGAGCGGCGATCGAGCCGATGAGAGCGGCTGGCCGGGGAACGATTGTCAACGTCTCCAGCGTCGCGGCTCAGCTTGGCCAAGGGAGTTCGATTCCCTACTGCTGCTCGAAAGCAGCGCTCGACAACCTGACCGTATCGCTCGCCCGCACCCTGGCGCCGACGATTCGAGTGAACGGCGTGGCGCCCGGTTTCATCACGGGCCGCTGGCTCGAAAATGGACTGGGCGACAACTACGACCGCGTGAAGGCGGCTTTCGAGAAGAGTTTGCCTTTGGGACGAGTGTGTGATCCCGAGGACGTCGCCGCGGCCATTCTGAGTTTGATTACCGGCAGCGAGTTGGTAACCGGCCAAACCTTGACGGTCGATAGCGGCATGCTGATCGCAGGTTTTCAGGCAAAATTCTGAGCGTTGGAGAAGTAGCCATCTCGCTTTGCGAGATGATCAGCCGCTCCGCGCAACAGTGACGTCGCCACGCACAACACAACTCGGCGAAAAAATACTCCTCGCACGCAAGGCCGTTCCGCTCGCGAAGCGAGCGGGCTACGACAACTCCCAGCCTTTTCGATATTCACGTCCCCACAATTTTGCGGCTTCGGCGTCTTCCAAGATATGGCCATTCTTGGGGTCGCACGTCAGCACTCGATTGACGCGATGAGCGATATTGCCCAAGTGGCACAACAGCGTACTCTTATGCCCCTCTTCGATATCGGCATTGGGTCGATTACCGGACCGAATGCAGTCGAGGAAGTTAGCGATGTGTTCGCCGTCGGTCGCCTTGCCCGGAAACGCCGCAATTTCCTTGTTCTGCATGTCAAAGATCTTGTAGCCGTTGTCTTGCAGCAGGAGCGAACCTTTGTCGCCATGAAACGTGGCGCCAAACTGCGAGATATTGGGGCCAAACAGTGACCAGCTCAGTCCTTCCCAAGTAATCGTTTTGTCGCCGAAGCCGAACGACACCAGATGGGTATCGGGCGTCTCTTGGTCGTCATCGTGCCGGTACTTGCCGCCCGCGGAGGTCACTCGCGACGGGAAATCGACGCCGAGCGCCCAGCGAGCGACGTCCAGAATGTGGATGCCGTTGTTTCCGAGTTCGCCATTTCCCCAGTGCCAATGCCAATGCCAGTTGTAATGGATCAGATTGTCGACATACGGGCGATCCGGCGCCGGCCCTTGCCACAGGGTATAGTCCAGCCATTCCGGAATCGCCGCCGGTTTGCCATGCCCAATGGACGCTCGCCGGTTGTTGTACCAAGTGCGAGCAAACATGACTCGACCAATCTCGCCCGCTCGCAACTTCCCCACCGCCTCGATGATCGAGGGTCGACTGCGGCGCTGTGACCCCATCTGCACGACTCGGTTATGCTTCCGAGCGGCCTGGACAGCCAGCTCTCCTTCGAGCGGATTGTGGCTGCAAGGCTTTTCGACGTAGACGTGTTTGCCGGCCGCGCAACCGAGAATTGTGGCGGGCGCATGCCAGTGATTGGGAGCGGCGACCACCAAGGCGTCGATCGAGCGGTCGTCGAGTATGCGGCGAAAGTCCCCGTACGCGGCGGGTTTCTTGCCGGAGCCCTTCTCGACGATCGCCACCCCTTTGTCGAGCGCCCGCGAGTCCACATCGCAGACCGCTCCTACGACCGCGCCGCCATTGGCCATGAAGGTTTGAGCTAACGCACTGCCGCGGCCGTTCACTCCCATGATTCCCAGCACGATTTTGTCATTCGGTCCCACTCGCTTCGTCTCGTCGGCCTTGGCCGCATCGGCCTGAAACCCCTCAGCTGAGTCGGTCGAAACCACCGCTAACCCGGCAGCTACGCTAGCGCTGGTCGACCAGTGAAGGAAATCGCGACGATCCCATGACGAGCGGGGCGACTGGTTCATGCGGGCGGCTCCTGTGCAAGGACGAACGATCTTCTGGCTGCTCGAACTTCTGAAACGGTCTGTCGACCTCTCGACCAGACCGGGAGAGAAAATGGTAGACTACCGTCCAACGGCGACGCAACGAGTCGCCTTGTTTCGACCAAGACTTCTCCCGAGCACTCTTACCCGCATAACGACTCGACCTCCCATGCTTGACCGAAAGTACATCATCGATAACGCGGATCTAGTCCAGACGAATTGCGCCAATCGCGGCGTCACCGCCGACGTCGCTCGACTTGTGTCACTCGAGAAACAACGGCGCGAACGGCTGACTCA
Source organism: Pirellulales bacterium (assembly GCA_046349915.1). Lineage (GTDB taxonomy): Bacteria > Planctomycetota > Planctomycetia > Pirellulales > Pirellulaceae > CAIXSC01. The sequence continues at coordinate 65,736 of JAXMBL010000009.1, forward strand.
GGTGGAGGAGTTGAACCGGCAAGCGAACGAGGTCGCCAAGTCGATCGGCCAAACTAAGGATCCCGCCGAACGCGAAGCTCGCAAGGAAGAGGGACGTAAGCTGCGCGACCGGAAAGACGCGGTCCAGGCCGAGCATGACCAATTGGAGCGCGAGTGCTTGGAGCTACAGTCGGTCATCCCGAATATGACTCACCCCAACGCCCCTGTCGGCTCGGGCGATCACGCCAACGTCGATGTTCGCCGCGGGAAGACTCCGATCCGCCAATTCGATTTCAAGCCGAAGGATCACGTCGAGTTGGGCGAATCACTGGGGCTGATCGACCTGGATGGCGGAGCTCGAACCACGGGCCACGGCTTCTACTTCCTCAAGAATGAAGCGGTGTTGTTGGAGCTCGCACTGCAGCGATATGTCATGGGCATTCTGCAGGCGGAGGGATTCACCCTCACGACCACCCCGGACCTCGCCCAAAACAAGATCTTGGAAGGGATTGGCTTTCTCCCACGAGGGCCGGAGACTCAGGTCTACAGCGTGGAGAACACGGATTTAAGCCTCGTTGGCACCGCGGAAATCACGCTTGGCGGCCTCTACAGCGGCCTGACCCTTGAAGCGGAACAATTCCCGCTCAAACTCTGCGGACTTAGCCACTGCTTCCGCACCGAGGCGGGCGCCCACGGACGAGCGACTCGCGGGATCTACCGCGTCCATCAGTTCACGAAGGTCGAGATGTTCGCCTATGCCCTGCCCGAGCAGAGCGACGCAGTGCATGAGAGTCTGATGGAGCTTGAGTGCCGCATCTTCGATGGCCTGGGAATTCCCTATCGAGTGATCGACACCTGCACCGGCGACCTCGGCGGCCCCGCCTATCGCAAGTACGACTTGGAAGCGTGGATGCCGGGCCGTGGGAACGGCGGCGAGTGGGGTGAAGTGACCAGCACTTCGAACTGCACCGACTACCAAGCCCGCCGACTCGACATCCGCTATCGAGTGAAGGGGGAAAAGGGAACTCGATTCGCCCATACCCTCAACGGCACCGCGGTTGCGATCACTCGAGCGATCATCGCCATCCTCGAGAACTACCAGCAGGCCGATGGCTCGGTCGACATCCCCGAAGTGCTCCGCCCATGGGTCGGCGTCGATCGCATCGTGAAGAAGAGCTAATCAAACGTACGACGGACTTCTAGTCCGTCGATCTGGTCCGTCGGTCAACGACTTCTGCGCACCAGTCGGCCCTCGACGCGACTTCGCTGGCGGCGAAGGGCGCACGCCGGCCGAGCGGCTGTCCGCTCACGAAGTGAGCGGGCTACTACCGTACGACGGACTTCTAGTCCGTCGAGCGGCGACTTCCGCACAGCAATCAGCCCTCGACGCGACTTCGCTGGCGTCGAAGGGCGCACGTCGGCCGCGCGGCTGTCCGCTCACAAAGTGAGCGGGCTACTACCGTTGAAGTGCGACCAGTTGGCCGATGATACGGTCCAAGTCATGCTCGCGTTGGTAATTGATGGTGGCGCGTAGTCGAGACAAATCGGGGACTCGGCGGCGAATATCCTCGAAGTCTTCGTCGTACGCCGCCGCATAAGTTTGAAATTCGATAGGCGACGAGCTACCCGCAATGCGGATGACTCGCTGAGCCAATTCGAGAATCGAGACAGGTTCATCGCTGCCGATGTTAAAGACGCGTCCGTAGGCGCCGGGGGTTTCCATCAGCCGAGTGACGGCGGAGACGATGTCGGCCACGTGGGCGAAGCAACGAGTTTGACGGCCGTCGTCGTGGACGACCAAGGGACGCCCCGCCATCGCGGCCTCGACGAATCGCGGCAACACCATGCCGTAAGCGCCCGACTGTCGGGGGCCCACGACGTTAAAGAAGCGTGCGATCACGACAGGCAGTCGGAACTGTCGCCAGCAAGCCAGTGCGAGGAATTCGTCGATCGCTTTCGAGGCGCCGTAGGACCAGCGAGCTTTGGTGGTGGGGCCGAAAACCAGATCGTCCTCTTCGTTCCACACGGCCTTCGGGTTCTTCCCGTAGACCTCGCTGGTGCTCGCCAAGAAACAGCGAACGTCTTTTCCCTGTTCCTTGCGACGGCGCAGTTCGGCGAGCAATAGTTCCGTGGGATAGATATTTCGCTCGATCGTCTCGATGGGGGCGCGAGCGATCAAGGCGACGCCGACAGCCGCTGCCAGATGGTAGACGTCGTCGGCATCCTCCACCACTGATCGCATCAGCGATTCGTCGCTAATGGAGCCTTTGACGAATTGGAACTGTGGGTGGGCGCGGACAGCGTCGAGATTACGCGAGTTCCCGGTCGATTCGTCGTCCACGACGGTAACCCGATGGCCAAGAGCCAGTAGGGCCTCGGTAAGATGAGAGCCGATGAAGCCAGCGCCGCCGGTGACGAGTACTCGTTTCACGTGCCGATGAACCCCTAGTCTTGAAGCTGCGCGACTAGAAGACGCGCGAGATGGCGAGTTTAGCGGGTTGGGGCGAGGTTGTGATCCACAAGGAACCCAATTCCCGGCTCGGAGACTCGAATTCTCCGAAACTTCTCAAAAGACCTGCCACTGGCAATCGTCGCGAGACATGGAAATAATGGAGACGCGTCGTCCGGATATTCTCCCGGGGTCGGCTTCTCTTGGTTCAGAACGGGGTATGGTCCATGCGCTGGAATGGCGTACGCGAGTCGAGGACGAATGTTCAAGGTCGAAACTGGCTCCGAAGCGTGCTCGTCGCGGGTTCGTTTGGCGCGAGCGGGTTGACGGGCTTAGTTGGGGTTGCGTCGCCAGCGATCGTGGTCGCGCAAGAAGCAAACCCCGCGGCGAAACCTGAATCGTCGCCCGAAGCCACCGCGTTATATGCGGACGCCGCCAGTTTTCAGAACAACGGCGCGTTTGACTTAGCAGTCGACGAGTGGTCGAAGTTCTTGGAGAAGTTCCCGAAGGATCCGCTCGCCCCCAAGGCTCAGCATTATCTGGGCGTCTGCCAGTTGCAACTCAAGCAGTTCGACAAAGCAGTGGCCACCTTTACGTCCCTGATGAAGGATCACCCGAAGTTTGAGTTGCTGGAAGACGCGACGTTCAATTTGGCGTTGAGTCATTACTCGCAGGCTTCCGCGACCAATCCTCAGTCCTACGCGACCGCCGCCAAATCCCTGGCGGCTCACCTGCAGAAGTTCCCGAAAAGCAAGCATGCCGATCAGGCTTTGTTTTTCCAGGGCGAGAGTCTCTACAACCAGGGTGAAAAGAAGGAAGCAATCGCCGCCTATGAATCGGTGGTGAAGAACTATCCTGAATCCAAAGTACGAGCGGACGCAGCGTATGCCTGGGGCGTCACTTTGGAGGAACTTCAGCAATACCCGCAAGCGGGCGTCGCCTACGACTTGTTCCTGAAGTCTTACTCCGACAATGGGTTGGCGAACGAAGTGCGGATGCGCAAGGCGGAGACGGTCTTGCAGGCAGGCCAGTTCGCCGACGCAGAAAAGCAATTCGCCGCGGTGGCGAAGGTCGAGGGGTTCGCTCAAGCCGATCACGCCAGCCTGCGACGGGCTTTCTGCTTGGTGAAGCAGGACAAATTCCCCGAGGCGGCTGCCGCGTATGCGGAAGTCGCCAAGAACTACCCGCAATCGCCCGCGTTGCACGAAGCCGAGCTTTCCGCGGGACGCTGGTATTATCGAGTCGAACAGTACCCCGAGGCCTCGATGTGGCTCGCCAAAGCCGCCGCGGGCCGTGGGCCGGAGGCGCCCGAGGCAGCGCACTGGCTCGCTCGCATTGCGCTGCGATCAGGAAAACCGGCCGAGGCTTTGGCGGCGGTCGACGCCGTCTTGCCCAGTGCCGAGAAAAGTAGCTTTTTCGTAGCTCTGCGGATGGATCGAGCGGATGCGTTGTACGAGATCCCCGACAAGCGTGCTGAGTCGTTGAAGTTGTACCGCGAGATCGCGACCAGCAGCGCCGAACATGAACTGGCGCCTCAGGCCCTCTACAATCTGGCCTTCGGCGAACTCGACGCTCGCGAATATGACGCCGCCGTCAAGGACGCTCAAGCGTTCCTCGACAAGTACAAGGAGCATCGTCTGACGGGCGATGTCGAGTATGTGCGGGCGGAGAGTCAGTTGCTCGCCAACAAACTGGACGAGGCCGATAAGAACTATCAGGCTCTTGTGGAACGGCATGGCTCGCACCGCGACGCCGGTTTGTGGCGAGTGCGTTGGGCGCTCACCCAGTTCCTTGCCAAGAAGTATGACGTAGTCGTCAAGACGCTCGCGAAAATCGAGGGCTTAGCGCCGCCCGAGTTATTGGCGGAAGCGCATTATCTGGTGGGCGCATCGCAGTACTATACGGAAAAGTATGCAGCAGCGATCGACGCGTTCAACGCCTCACTAAAGTCGGCGCCGAAGTGGCGGCAGGCCGATGAGACACTGCTGTTGCTCTCGCGTTGCCAAGCCAAACTCGACCAAACCGACGCCGCCAAGGCCACGATTCGCAAGCTGCTTACGGACTTGCCCGAAAGCAAGCTGCTCGACCAGGCCCATTACCGTTTGGGTGAGTATGCCTACAGCGGCGACGACTTTACGGGCGCCATCGCGGCGTATGACGTGGTGACATCGAAGTACCCCGAGTCGACCTTCGCCCCGTATGCGTGGTATGGCAAAGGCTGGAGTTTGTCTCGTACGAAACAGTTCCCGCAAGCAGTCGCGGCATTCACCTCGCTCCTCGAAAAATGGCCCCAGCACGCCTTGCAAGCGGACTCGCAGTATGGCCGCGGTTTGGCTCGACGCCAGGCGGGAGACGTCAAGGGCGCTGTCGCGGACTTGGACGCCTATTTGGCCTCCAATCCGCCGGTGGAGGCGAAGTCGAACGCTCGCTACGAGCGGGGCCTGGCGCAAGTCGCCGCCCAGGACTTTGCCGGCGCTGTCGCGACCTTCGACGCCTTGCTGAAGGAAAACGAGAAATACGCGGACGCCGACAAAGTGCGGTATGAACTGGCCTGGGCCTATAAATCTCAGGAGAAAAACGACGAAGCGGTCGCGCAGTTCCGCACTTTAGCGACCGCGCACCCCTCCAGTCCGTTGGCCGGCGAGGCTCATTTCCATGTGGGCGAGGGGCTGTACGACCAGAAGAAGTTTGACGAGGCGGTGAAGGAATACGCCGCGGCCAAACAAAAAGCTCAACCGGGTGAAATTGCGGAAAAGGCGGCCTACAAGTTGGGCTGGTCCCATTTCCACCTGAAGCAATTCCAGCCCGCGCTCGACCAGTTCACAGGCTTACTGGAAGCCTACCCGAAGGGGATGCTGGCGCCGGATGGCACCTTCATGGTGGCCGAGTGCTATTTCCGCCTGAACAAGTACAAAGAGGCTCTTCCCGCGTTTAAGGCGACGGCCGCCGTGGAAGGTTTGAACGAGACGCTCCGATCGTTAGGACTTTTGCACGGTGGGCAAGCCGCCAGCCAATTGAGTCAGTGGAAGGATAGCGTCGAGTTGCTTGATCAATTGATCGAGAAATTCCCGAAGTCCTCGTATTTGTACGAAGCGCTGTACGAACGTGGCTGGGCCAAGCAGAATTTGAAGCAGATCGACGAGGCGTTGGTGGACTACGAGGCTGCGTCGGCGGGACGAGACCAAGCGGCTGCTCGAGCGCGGTTCATGATCGGCGAAATTCGGTTTGATCAGAAGAAGTACGACGAAGCGGTCAAGGACTTCCAGCGAGTGATGTTTGGTTTTGGCGGCGAGAAAGCGCCGACCGAAGTGAAGACATGGCAAGCGAAGTCGGGATTCGAGGCGGCACGATGCTGGGAAGTGCGAATCGAGGGAGCGGCCGACGCTGCCCAGAAGGCAGCCGCGCTCGCCAATGCTCGCCGCTTCTACTCGTACGTCGTCGAAAAGCACCCGCAGGACTCGTTGGCCGCTGACGCCAAGAAACGACTCGACGCCCTGAAGTAACTCGCGGCCGTCGCGGCCCTTTTTTGCTGGAGACCGTTTGTGTTGGAAAGCCCTGGTATGCGTAGCATCTGGCACTCGCTGCGGCGTCCTCTATTCATGGCCTGCGCGATGCTCGGCATCGCCCTGCTCGCTCATCGCTCCGTCGAGCGACTGGCGGCTCAGGACGCGAGCGCGACGGCGCCGGGCGCCGACGAGGCGGGACCGAGCGGTGGGCCAGCGCCAACTCTGGAAACGGCGCCGGGCGGTGGCGACCCGACGGCCGCCAACGCAACGGCCGCGGCGCCCGCCAGCAATCCCGCGGCGCCCTCGAAGGAAATCAATGTCTTCGAGTTGGCTCGACAGGGCGGGATTTTCATGTACCCGATTTATGTCCTCTCGCTGGTGGCGGTGGGGGTGTCCATCGAGCGTTGGTTTGGACTGCGACAAGGCCGAGTGCTCCCCGCGCGGCTTGTCGAGCAACTCGGACAACTGGGGTCGTCGAAAACAGGCTTCGATCCTCGGCGAGCTTATCGCGTCTGCCAGGAGAATCCTTCGTCGGCGGCCACGGTGATCAAGGCGATGCTGCTGAAGGTCGGGCGACCACACTCGGAGGTCGAGCATGCGGTGCAGGAGGCTAGCGAACGCGAGGCGAATCGGATCTATGGGAACATCCGGTGGCTCAACCTGGCCGCTTCCGTGGCGCCGCTGATCGGACTGCTCGGCACCGTCCAAGGCATGATCGTCGCCTTCCACCAAACGACGGTGCTCGACCCAGGCGCCAATAAGGCCGTCGAGCTCGCGAACGGCATCTACACCGCGCTCGTCACCACCTTTGGCGGCTTAAGCGTGGCGATTCCGGCCTCGATCTTCGCTCACTATTACGAGGGTCGCATTCAGGGGTTATTCCACCAGATTGACGAGTTGCTATTCAATTTGCTGCCGCAGATTGAGCGGTTCGAAAATCGCACTCGGTTCGCTCGGCACCACGCCGAGTCGAGCGAGGGCGCGACCGAACCGGCGCCCGAACCACCGCCTGTGGCGAAGAGTTGAATGGGTAACCTGAACGACGCGGACGAGCCGGAGACGCACAGTGGCGGTCAACATCAAGCGCGGTCGAGCACTCGACGCCATCAACATGACGCCTGTCATCGACATGGTGTTCTTGTTGCTCATCTTCTTCCTGGTCGCCTCGCAGTTCGCGGAAGAAGAGCGAGCCTTGAAGGTGGTATTGCCGAGCGCCAGCGAGGCGCGGCCTCTCACCATGGCGCCGAAGGAAGTCTTCGTGAACATCAATGACCAGGGCCAGTACTTCATGGATGGTCGAGTGATGTTGATCGACGAGGTTGAGGCGGTATTGCGGCAGGCGGTCGCCAACAATCCAGCGAACCAGTCGGTGATCATTCGTGCGGACAAGCGAGTCGGATTCGATGCGGTGGTGGCGGTCATGAACGCCTGCAATAAGGTCGGCGCTCGCGATTATGTGGTGACGACCGCCTCCGAAGGGAACTGAGGCAACGAGACGGAGAGTGGCTGCGTGGCTGTGGCGGTCCCGCGGCAGGAGAAGGTCGACGTCGACTCACAGTGGACGGCGGCGGAAGGGCTGGGGTGAATCATGGCGAAAACTCGGCGAGTCGTGCGCAGGGTCGAGCCGCGCGCGGACCGAACGTTCGACGAGCAGATTTGGCCCGTCAATGTGGCGCTGGCGGTCCTCGCCGCATTCCTCGTCGGCATGATCGTCGCCTATTGCGACTTCGATCACCCCGATTGGTATCGCAATGGCTGGCTCTGGGTCATCGTGGTCCCCGTCGTGGCGGGCATGATCATGGCCATCCTGCGTTTGGTCGACAATCGCACGGTGCGCCGAGCCGTGCAGTTGGCCACTGTATTGAGCATCCTCGTCCACATTTTGTTTCTCTTATGGTCGCTCGAGGCCACGCTGTTTGGGAAACGACAACCGCCCGAGTCGACCGCACGGAAGCCGCAAGACGAGCGGCCCAAGGTGGTGGTTCCCGAGTACGCGCAACATCATTTCGCGGACCCGCTGCAACGTCCTCAGCAAGATTACGAGAAGCCGGTCGAAACTCAGACGCCGGATTCGCCCGCCCCTGAAGTCGCTCGCACCGAAACTCAACCCGAACCGCCCACGCCAGTACCACTCCCGACGCCCACTCCGGAAGCCCAGCCCCAGCGCACCCCGCCGTCCACCACGAAGGCGCAGACCGCGGAGACGGCCCCGCGAGCCGCCGATCAATCGTCTCAACTCAGTCGTCGCACCTCGACCACGCAAGCGACTCCCAATCAAATGGCCGAGGTCGCGACCCCCACGCCTCCCGCTCCCTCGGTAGCGCCTCGTCCCGAGCCAACCCCCACGCCGAACAGTGTAGCGCGACAGCGAACCGAGCGCGCCAATAGTAGGCCAACTCCAAGCGTGGAATCGCCGGCGCCGACGGAGCGTCCCACCACCAGCGTCGCCCGCCGCTCGACCGAGCCGAATACCACCCCCGATACCTCAGCCACGCCGACCCTCCCGCGCGCCTCGACGCAACCGCAAGCCACACCGCACTCGCAAGTGACGGCCGCCGACGTCCCCGCTCCCACTCGACAGACTTCGCCCGATACGCCTCGCCCCACAACTACCGCCACCACGCGGCGCCAAACCACGGACCCGCAAGTCGCGCGGCAGCCGACCGTCGAAGCGCCGACGACGCCAAGTCCCACGCCCACGCCGTCGCCGCAACGACAACTGACATCGCCCGAGCAGCCGACGATCGCGGCGGCGCCGACTCCCGTCCCCAACCCGCGAACTCGCGCCACCACTCGAGTGGAAACGGCGACGGCGGCGCCGATGGCGACGCCGCAGCCAACCGCCGTGGTAGGCGAGACTGCTCCTCCGAGCCCGCGGGCCACGCCGGTCCGGCGAGCGACTCCGACGACAAACGCAACGGCGGCGACAGCGACGCCCGCGGAACCCACGCCGACGTCTCCCACCACTCCCACGGCAACTCAAGTAACTCGACGCGAGAACGCCAGCACTCCCGCGCCGACGGTGGCGAGCACCGATAGTCCAGCCGTGGCGCGACGAGCGGAACGCTCGAGCCCGTCGCCTAACCCGACGGCGACGGCGACTCCGGTGGAAGCGTCGGCTCAACAGTCGCAGACGGCGAATGTGCCGACGCCCGCCGCGCTCGCCACGCGTAAACAGGACGTGGCGCGTCCGCAGGTAGCTCGCGCGGCGGGCGATCCGACCACGGCGACCGGCGCGACGTCCCCCTCGCCGGCGACAGTCGCCAATGCCTCGCGAGCCAACGCGTCATCCGACACACCTTCGCCAACTGCCAATAACTCGGCCAACCCATCCCCCACCGGCCGGCAATCGCCGAACGCGACGCCGAATGTCGTGACGGAAGCGTCGGCGGTAGCGACGAATGTAGCGCCGCGCGCCGCGGCCGAAGTGCAAGCGTCGTCGTCAGCCTCCCAGGTTGCTCGCCAATCGACGGCCACTCCAGGAGCGACTCGCGTGCAAACGCCGCAGGACTCCCCGTCCGCTAGTCCTTCGGCGCAGGTGGCTCGCAGTTCACCAACGCGAGCAACGGCATCCGCCGTTCCATCGCTCGATCCGCAGGCGGCGGCGACCGCCAGTCCGGCGAGAACGGCGCAAGCTTCGCCGACAACCGTCTCGCCGGCGAACGTTGAAAGCCCAGCGCTCGCGGTAGCGGCGCAGGGAACCGGAGAACCCGCCACTCAACCAACACCGACCGCCGTGGCTCGATCGCAGAATGGCATGGCGGGTGCTGGTCATTCGGCGAATCTGGATCGATCGGCGCCGGCGGCGGAGAGTCCCGCGCAGGTCGCGGCCGGAGCGGCTCAACGCTCACAAGCGACTCAAGACACGCCGGAGGGGCCGTCGTTGGCGCCGAGCGAGGCGTCGGTTGTCCGACGATCGGTGGCGGGCCAAGCTCGCCCGAGCGCAACGTTGCAGGCCGAAGCAGTCCCCGTGGCCACGGTGGGCGGCGTCTCTCAACCCTCGCAATTGACGGCCAGTTCGAGTGCGTCTTTGACGCAAGCGAGTTCGAATGCGTCGCCGGGCGCTGTGAATGCCTCGGCGGGACGAGTGGAGGTCGACACGGGTCCGACGCAGGTCGTATCAGAACAATCGACGGGTCGAGCCTCAGGCGGCGGTCAGCCTGACGCCACGACAGCGCCCGAGTCGGCCGTGATCGCTCGCAGCCGCACGGGCGGCTCGCCGCAGATGTCGATCGCTTCGACCGAAGTGGCGGCTCAACCCGTCGCGCCGGCGGAAACGGGCGGAGGTGCTCCCGCCCCGTCGACGCTCGCCGCACAAGCCACTGCGACCGTTCGCAACTCGCCGGGCGGTGAGTCCGCGGTCACGGGCGGACCGTCCGCGGCGGCCGCCCCAGGCGCGACGGTCGAAGTGAATGCCGCGCCGCAGGTGGCTGAATCGGCTCGGAGCCGCGCGGATGCGGCCGCTGGCGCCGAAAGCGCCGCGGCGGGCGGTCAGCCCAATGCTTCCGACGAAGAGGAAGAAGAGAAGGCGCGCCGACTCGCTCGCAGCGCCGCGGGTGGAGCGCCCCAACTTGCCGCTTCCTCGTCGGTTACCGTGGAAGCGCCTGCCGGCGCGCCGGCTGCGGGAGGCGCCCCCGAAGCAACGCTCGATGCCACGCAATTGGCGGCGGCAATGACTCGGTCAGGACCTAGCGGTGAAGCTCGACTGGCCGCGGCAGCCAGTGCGACACCCGCGGGCGCGGGTGATCCCATGGCGGGCTCGGCGGCCGCCGAGTTGGTCGCTAATTCGCCTGCGTCGCGAGCGGAAGCGGCCGAAGCGGTGGTTGGGGCGCCAGCGATCGGCGGCGGCGCCGCTTCGCCCACTCGTAGCTCCGCGGGCCCATCACTCCCCGCGAACTCGCAGGCCGCTGAACTGGTCGTGAGCGGCCAACCCGAGTCGGGCGGAGAGGCCAGTGGTCAGCCGCTGGAAGCCCAAGGACTAGCCGCCGCCCGCACGGCAGGTGGAGTGCGTGGCGAGATTTCCGCGGCGCCCGTCGGCGCCGCGGCGGCCGAAGTTCCCACGGACGCCTCCGCGCCCGGTCTCGCCGGTAGTGCGGCGGGCCGACGCCAAACGACCGCGGGCGAGACCGATTCGCCGGACGCCTCGGCGGTTGCTTCCGGTGGACCGTTGCGTCGAGCGGAGACGACGGCCGCGGGCGCCGCCTCGGCCGCATCGGTTGAAGTGCCTGATCTGGGCGCCGAGGTCGAGCAGGCGAATGAAGATCACTTGGCGTCAGCGGCGGCTCGCGGAGTGAGGAAGTCGCAGACGGGCGGAGGCGCCATCGCGGTTGATATCGCGGCCTTGGAAGGACCGGGGGGACTTGGGAGCCAAGCGACGGCGGATGTTGGCATCCAGGACCGACGCGCTCAAGAAGAGAGTCTGGATGTTCAGCCTCGCGCTGCCAGATTCCTCCGGCAAAAGGTCGGCGGCTTGCCAACCGTCAGCACGGCGGCCGTTTTGCCCACCGATTCGTTCCGACAACGAACCACTCGTAACCCAGGCAATGGAGGCCGCAATGGAAGTCCGCCGCCTCAGACGGAGGAAGCCATCGAGATGGGCTTGGCCTTCTTGGCTCGCTATCAAGGCCAGGATGGTAGTTGGAGTTTGAGTGGGTTTGGCGAGGAAGTCGCTTTGTCGTCCGATACGGCGGCGACCGGCCTGGCGCTGCTCGCGTTCCAAGGAGCGGGCTACAACCATCGCGAACACAAGTATCAGGAAGTAGTGCGAGCGGCGTTGGATCACTTGGTGAAGAACCAGCAGCCGAACGGCGACTTGTTCGTCCCCATGGATGACGACTCGAATCGCAGTGTGTGGCTGTACAGTCACAGCATCGCGGCGCTGGCGGTTTGCGAAGCATATGGAATGACGCAAGACCCAGCGTTGAAGGAGCCCGCCCAGAAGGCGCTCGACTTCATCATCGCCGCGCAGCACAAGCAACGAGGCGGCTGGCGATACGCACCCGGCGTTGGGTCGGATACTTCGGTCAGTGGTTGGATGCTGATGGCGCTGAAAAGCGGCGAACTCGCCGGACTGAAGGTGCCGTCCGAGACGTTTATCAATGTGCACAAGTGGCTGGAGTCGGCCCAGGCGTCGACCGGCGAGCGACATTTGTATCGCTACAACCCGCTGGCTCCCGACACGGAAACTCAACGACATGGCCGCCAGGCGACTCGCACCATGACCTCCGTCGGACTCTTGATGCGTCTGTACACGGGTTGGCGGCGAGACAACCCCGAAATGGTCCGCGGAGCTGATTACTTGTTGCAGGCGCCGCCGTCGCTGGGGACTGCCCGCAACGTCGAACGGGACACGTATTACTGGTACTACGCAACTCAAGTGATGTTCCATGTCGGCGGCGAACGTTGGCAGCGTTGGAACGATCAACTGCATCCGCTCTTGGTAACCAGCCAGACGAAGCAGGGTCCATTTGCCGGTAGTTGGGACCCGCGCAATCCCGTGCCTGACCGCTGGTCTCAACACGCCGGCCGACTGTACGTGACCACCCTAAACCTCTTGTCGCTTGAGGTTTACTATCGCCACCTGCCTCTGTATGTGGATACGGCGAAGTAGAGCGTAGGGGATCAGGTTAGTGAACTGTCGCGGACAAGAAAGGAACACTGATCTTCGCTGATCTTCACTGATTTGGGCAAGACAGTCAGGAATTGTCCACGCAGTGGACCCTCGTTCCGAAACGCCCACACACACGCAAGAATTATCGTTCGAAGAAACAAGCGCCAACGCTACTTTCGACCGCGCGCCAGGCTGACGAGGATCGCGCGGAAGATGGGTTCGAGTTGGGTGAAGTCGCGGTCCTCGGCCTGACAGAGGACGACGAGGGTCTGGTCGCCGCGGCGAAAGCTGACGATCGTCGCCATGGCGACGAAGTCCAAGTAGTAGAACCGCATCTCGAACCCGACCACATCCAACCCCTCGACTTGGTCGACAATTGAGTCGGCCTCCAGTTCGGGGTATTCCTCACGCATGGTCTTTAGCCCTTCGGCGGCCAATTCCATGGGATCCCCTTCCAGATGGACTTGGAGAACCCAAAGCCCTCCCTGGGGAGTTTGCAAGGTCACCGCGTACGGCGATTCACTCGCCTGCTCGTCCGTCAATTGCCAGTTGTCGGGATAGAGAAAGTGGACGCCCAGCTTGTCGTACGTTTGCGGCATGACGCCTTCCCAGTCTTCGTATTTTCACAACCCCGCTCCCCTGTCCACTCGGCACACTCTGCCTGAATCGCCCAAACAGGCGAACCCTGAGTTCTTTTCCTCGGGGAGCTACTCTGCGGTTGTACCTGTCCAACGCGGGATTGCCAATTGGCGATCCGGCCCTCCGATCCTGCCGATCCCGGAGAGCCGGCAGCTTGATCTTGAGCGATGTGGCGGAATCGGGTACCAATCCCGAGCTCTATCGTCGAAGAGGCGTCCCCTGGGAGTCTGGGTAAGACGCGAGGACAGAGACGGCAATTCATGCGAAGTGATGTGGAGCATGAATCGCTGACGATGATGGAGATGGTTTGGGAGTTCCGAGACGCTGCCCGAGAGCATGGAATGCTCCGATTTTTAGCCAGCAAGGATGCACTGCTTCGCCGGTCGCTTGGCCGCGAGACCTTGGGTAACCAAAGTCGCCGAGCGGGTTCGTGGACTGGCGTTCTCATGGCTTGTGTCGCGTTGTCTGCGTTGAGCGGCTGCAAGATGTGGTCGAAAAACGCTTCCGCCGAAAAATTGGTGGCATCGCGGCGCATGTCGCTGCAAGGCACGGACGCCTTGCAGCGAGGCCATTGGGAAGAAGCAGAGGCGATGTTCGGCGCCGCCGTAAAACAATGTGCGGTCGACGAACGTGCTCGCGCGGGTTACGCCGAGGCGTTGTGGCAGCGAGGGGCCTGTGACGAGGCGATCCGGCAACTCGAGCAAGCCTCTCGACTGGCCGAGGGCGACCAAGATCTCCTCGTGCGACTCGGTGAAATGCGACTCGCTCGCGGCGATCGCGACGGGGCGTACGCCTGTGCTCAACAAGCTCTTGATCGGCAGCGTGGCTGTGCGGCTGCCTGGGCACTGCAAGCCAATGTCCTTCGCTCACAAGGGAAACTCGACGAAGCACTCGACTGTTACCATCGAGCGCTCCACTGCGACGCAAACTCACCCGACTCTCAACTTGCAATCGCCGAACTGTACTGCCAGCAGAACAAACCGCGGCGAGCGCTCGCGACCTTGGAAGCGTTGGCGGACGCTTATGGACCGGGCAAGACTCCGGCAAATGTGCTGGCCATGCAAGGGATCGCTCAGCGTCAAATGGGCCGCTATGACGAAGCGGTCGCATCACTCGCCGCCGCTGCTCGACAAGGTCCCGCCGACGTCAACCTGCTGCGTGAACTCTCTCATACGCAGTTGATGGCGGGCGACGCCGCGTCCGCCCGAGCCACGACGCTGGAGGCATTGCGACTCCATCCCGAGGACGCCCAGCTCCGCCAATTCTTGGCAAGTCTCGAGAAGGGCGCGCCTCGCATGGCGGCTCTGAATCGCGAGTCGACCGCGAACTAGCGATTCGTCGCAGTGACGATCAGCGAAGATCAGTGTTCCTAGCCCCCCACCCCGATCCGCGGCCAGCACGGGGTACAATTCAACTCGCCGACAAGGGGGCTCTGCATTCCATGACCAAGGCATCTTCACCTTCGCGAGTTCGGGGGCGCATCATTCGCTGGATGCGATTTCCGCTCATCGCTTACGCGGCCATCGTACTCATGTTCACATTTCTCCAACGCTCGCTCATCTACCATCCCGACTCGCCTGCTTCGCTGCCCGCGCGGGCCGTGATGGCCCCTGGATCGAGTGTCAGCGATGTGTCGGTCGTCGCGGAAGATGGCCTGAAACTGAACGGCTGGTACTTTTCGCCAAGTACTGCCCCCGAGAGAAAACCAACCGAGGTCGCGGCAGCTTCCGCGGATCGTTGGCTCGTCCTTTATTTCTCTGGCAATGCGGGTCACCGTGGCTATCGAGTCGATGAAGCCATGATGTTCAACGAGCTCGGCTGCGATCTGTTGCTGGTCGACTATCGAGGCTACGGCGACAACGCGGGCTCACCCAACGAAGCGGCTCTAGCCGAAGACGCTCTCACCGTTTGGAACTATGCTCGACAGCATTATGGCTTCGCGGCCAAGCGTATCTTGCTGTGCGGCGAGTCTCTAGGAGGCGGGGTTGCGGTCCGCTTGGCGGCAGAGTTGTGCCAGCGAGGCGAAACGCCGGGAGGACTTGTATTACGAGCCACCTTTCCCTCGCTGGTGGAAGTAGCTGGCTGGCATTATCCGTGGCTTCCCGTGAAGTGGGCGATGGTCGAGCGATACCCGTCGCTCGAGCGCATCCCACACGTGCATTGCCCGATACTCCACTTCCATGGAGATCGTGACTCGATCGTTCCCTACGCCTTGGGGCGCAAACTGATCGATGCCGCACCGGCAGCGGCGTCGAATGGCGTGCCCAAGCAGTTTGTCACGATTGCGGGCGCCGACCACAACGACATTCTGGACCGTTCGCGCGATCAGGTCATGAACTCCCTCCGCGACTGGCTCCTACAACTCGGGCAGCCGGACGAAAAAAAACTACCAGCAGACCCACCTTATCGATCTGAGGCGAAGCTGCGGAAGGCGGGCGAGATCGGTGGTTTGGCGAAACGGCTGTGACCGCCTTCCGCTGTTCGCCTTTGATCGATAAGGCATTGCGCGAGGCCTCTGCGACTGGCAAGACTTGGTTCCAGAATCGACCTTGGCCGGGGAATGGCAAACGCCCAAGGTAGCTCCTCGACAAGGAGGTGTCTGATGTGGCGAGAAATTCTGCAACAAGGCAAAGACGTTATGCAGCAGGCCTGGCGTCTGCGGGATAGGGGCGGGCGCCCAGGGAACTCGCCGCCGCTACTCTGTCCAGCCAAGCGACATACGCCCACACTACCGCAGGTCTGGTTGGAAATGATGCCCGAGCGTCATGCCAGCGGCGACCTGGGTAAGCGGGGCTGGACTTAAGGATTGGGCGGCCCAGGTCCTTCGCCTATTCGAGCCAGTTCTGGCCGCCCAATCCCGCATTCCAGCCCCGCTTACCCAGGAGTGGGTCTGCTGGTAGTTTTTTTCGTCCGGCTGCCTCGAACTACGCACAGCTTCCCACGGCGAGTCGTCCCGCGCACAATAGCGAAGATAGCGTCGGTTCGATTTCCCCCTCTTCGAGAATTTACGCAGCATGAACGCACGACAAGCCATTCGCCTCGCCATCGACACTGGCAACATGGTTGCCATGGCCTATCTTCAGGACCTTGGCGACGCCGATCTGATGCGCCGCGCTTGCCCAGGGATCAACCATATCAACTGGCAACTGGGGCATCTGATCGTCGCCGAAAACCACATGATCAATCAGGCCTCTCCCGGCTCGATGCCCCCGCTTCCCGAGGGTTTCGCTCAGAAGTACGGCAAGGAAATGGCCGGTTCCGATGATCCCTCACAGTTCGCGACGAAGGAAGAACTGTTGCGAGTCGCGGGTGAACAGCGAGCGGCGACGCTCGCCACGCTCGACAAGATGACGGACGCCGATCTCGACCGCGCGACCGGCATTGACTATGCGCCAACCGTCGCGGCTCTTTTCTCCATGCAGGGCGGCCACTTCCTCATGCATGCGGGTCAGTGGGCCGTTGTGCGACGTCAATTGGGTCGACCGCCCCTGTTCTAAGCTTTGGCGTTACGAACCCGCGGGCAAGTCTCGAACCCGCGGGCGAATTTCTCATTCCAGGAGGTTCTCCCCGCATGTTTGGCCGTGCTCAGGCGAAATGGCATATGCTCGCCAGCCTCCTGGTTTTCGTCGCACTTCGCCCAGATTCCGTCCGGGCGACGGAACCCCAACCGACCACAAACTCACAACCGTCGTCCTCGCAGGGACTCCCCGCGAAAATCGACTTCAATCGCGATGTGCGTCCGATCCTGGCGGACAACTGCGTCTATTGCCACGGACCAGATGCCAAACATCGCGAGGGCGATCTGAGGTTGGATGTCCGTGAGGATGCGGTGGCGACCGGAGCGATTGTCCCGGGCAAGCCTGATTCCAGCGAGTTGCTTCGGCGCATCCTCTCCGACGCCGCCGACCAACGCATGCCTCCTCCGAACACGCAAAAGCAACTCACCGATCGCCAAAAAACCGTACTGCGTCGCTGGATCGAACAAGGGGCGGAGTACCAGAAACACTGGGCTTATGTTCCTCCTCAAAAACACACCCCTCCTCCGATTTCCGGCGTCGATCATCCAATCGATCGCTTCATTCAAGCTCGACTTGCGGAAGAGAAACTCTCGCCTTCCCTAGCCGCATCCACAGAGACTCTCATGCGCCGAGTGTCTCTTGACCTCACAGGATTACCGCCAACGCTGGCCGAGATCGACGAGTTTGTGGAGCAAACGAACCGCGACCCCGACGCGGCATACCGCGAACTGGTCGACCGTCTGTTGAAGAGCCCGCACTTTGGCGAACGCTGGGGCCGTTGGTGGCTCGACCAAGCTCGCTACGCTGACAGCAACGGCTACTCGATCGATGCGCCGCGTCAGATCTGGAAGTATCGCGACTGGGTGGTGCAGGCGCTGAATGCCGACATGCCGTTCGATCAATTCACCTTAGAACAGTTAGCGGGCGATCTGCTACCTGGCGCGACCGAAGACCAGCGAATCGCCACAGGCTTTCATCGCAATACGCAGATCAATCAAGAGGGAGGCATCGACCGCGAGCAGTTCCGGATCGATAGCGTGTTCGATCGAGTCGCCACGACCGGCTCGGTTTGGCTCGGACTCTCCATCGGCTGCGCCCAATGCCACGACCATAAGTTCGATCCGATTAGTCAGCGCGAGTACTATCAGTTGTTCGCTTTCCTTAACAACCAGGACGAGCCCACGCTGCGAGTCTATGGTCCTGGCGCCGACGGCGCCGCTTTGCAGGCGGAACTCAAGTCGCTGGAGAAAGAACTCGCCAAATACCTTGACGGCCAAGCTGCGTCCCTCATGGAATGGGAAGCGACACTGACCGACGAACTCAAGGCCAAGCTTACGGGTCCCGCCAAAGCGGCGCTCGCGGCAGCTCCCGCCAAACGATCGTTCGCGCAGCGTCGAGCCCTGTATGCCGCGGGGCCGGGAATGATGGACGAGGAGTTCCGCCGACGAGGGACTCAATACTCGGAGTTGGAGGCTCGCATCAACGCGGCGCCCACAACGCTGGTGCTCCAAGAGTTAGCGAAACCGCGTCGCACGACGGTCTTCATCAAGGGCGATTTCACTCGTCCGGCCGAGGAAGTCACTTCGGGAACTCCCGCGTTGCTCCATCCTTTCGAAAACTCAACTGGCTCGTCCAACCGCATCGACCTATCGAAGTGGCTGACAGCCCGCGCGAATCCTCTGACGGCCCGCGTCATCGCCAACCGGATCTGGCAACAGTGTTTTGGGCGTGGAATCGTCGAAACCGAAAACGACTTTGGCGCTCAAGGGACGCCGCCCAGCCATCCCGAACTGCTGGACTATTTGGCCGTCGAGTTCATGGACCAGGGCTGGCGCATCAAGGAATTGCTGCGATTCATCGTGACCTCGCACGCCTATCGGCAGTCGTCGGACGACCGTCCCGAGTTACGGGCGAATGATCCGCACAACTATCTGCTGGGACGTCAGCGGCGACTCCGCTTGGACGCCGAGGTGATCCGCGATGTTTCTCTGGCGGCCAGCGGACTGCTTTCGTCCAAGGTCGGGGGACCACCCGTATTCCCGCCCATCCCGGACGGGGTCATGTCGCAGGGGCAGGTACGACATCCCTGGAATACCAGCGTTGGCGAGGATCGGTTCCGTCGAGGCCTCTATACGTTCGCGTTCCGCGCGACGCCCACGCCCGCGCTCAACGTGTTTGATGCTCCGGATGGCTACAGCGCCTGCACTCGCCGCATCCGCAGCAATACGCCGCTCCAAGCGCTCGCGTTGCTGAACGATGCGACTTCGGTCGAATTCGCCGAGGCGCTCGCGAAAATCATCCAAAAGGACGGGCTGGATGTTGCGTTTCGACGGTGCGTCAATCGACGTCCGCACCCCGAGGAACTCGCCGTACTTCAGCCTCTCGAACCGCTCGACGCCGCCCGCGTGCTTTTGAATCTCGACGAAACAATTACTCGCGAGTGACCGCCATGACCACATCACGCCATGATTCGCGCATGCCTCGTTCACTCCCCGCGACCGCAACGCAGCAAGACATGCTCCGCGCGGCGACTCGGCGACACTTCTTCCATGACTGCGCTATCGGACTTGGCTCTTTGGGACTCGCGTCGCTGCTGGGCAATGGCGACCTGCGAAACAGTTCGTTGGCGGGTGGATCGCGCCTTAACGCGGCGGACGACACGGATGACCCTCGGACTCGCAATCCACTCCGTCCCAAGCCGCCTCACTTTCCGGCCAAGGCGAAGAGCGTCATCTTCCTCTTCATGGCAGGGGGGCCCTCGCAACTCGAGCTTTTCGATTACAAGCCGAAACTCGCCGAGCTAAGTGGCAAGCCGATCCCCGAGAGTTATCTCGCGGGAAAACGGTTCGCGTTCATGGGGAGCAGTCATCGCACCGACTTGCTGGGTCCCAAACGCGCCTTCAAGCAGTATGGAGCTCAAGGGGCATGGGTCAGTGATCTATTGCCGCACACGGCTGGGATCTTGGACGAGTTGTGTATCGTGAAGACCTGCAAGACTGACTTGTTCAATCATGCGCCCGCCAAACTGTTCATGAACACCGGCAGCGGCCAATTTGGCCGACCGAGCATGGGTTCTTGGGTGACTTACGGCATTGGCAGCGAGTGCGATAACTTGCCGGGGTTTGTGGTGCTGCAAAGCGGCCCTCGCGGTCCCCGCGGCGGTGCTGTGTTGTGGGGTAGCGGCGTCCTGCCGACCACTTATCAAGGAGTTCCGTTGCGGAACACGGGCGACCCCATTCTCAATCTGTCGAATCCCAAGGATGTTGATGCGGCTCGCCAGCGGCGCGTCGTCGATGCCGTCCGTGAACTCAATCTCAAACGGCTCGTCGCTTCCGGCGATGAGGAAATCGCCACGCGAATCAACGCCTACGAGATGGCTTACCGCATGCAGTCGAGCGCGCCGGAATTGATGAACACCGACGACGAGTCGTCCGCGACGCTCGACATGTACGGCATCAAGAACCCGCGTGAATCCACGTTTGCTCGCAACTGCCTGCTCGCTCGTCGACTTGTCGAACGCGGCGTTCGATTCATCCAGCTTTACCACACGAATTGGGACCATCATGGAGGGCCCACAGAGAATTTGGAGAAGCACTTGCCCGACGTCTGTCGCGACATCGACCAACCATGCGCGGCACTCGTTCGCGACCTGAAGCAGCGCGGTTTGCTTGACAGCACGATCGTGCTGTGGGGAGGCGAGTTTGGACGCACGCCGATGGGCGAGGTGCGTGAGTCCACCGGGCGCAACCACCACATCGATGCCTTCACGATGTGGACCGCAGGCGGCGGATTCAAACCTGGTTTAGTGTATGGCGAAACGGATGAATTCGGCTTTGGGGCGATCGAGAACCCGGTCCATGTCCACGACCTCCACGCCACCCTGCTCCACCAATTGGGACTCGACCACCAACGTCTCTCGGTCCGCTTCCAAGGACTCGACTTCCGCCTGACAGGGGTCGAAGGACCGCGAGTGATCAAAGACCTCGTAACTTGAAATGTTGGAACCACTAATCACACGAATCGGACGAATGAGTGGTGGGAGATGCAAACCTGGCACTCAACCGACCCTCGCTATTGGAGAGCGAGACCAGCCAAACGGGGGCGATGAAACTCAACCGATTCACCCACACGCCTCTCTCTGGATTCGTGGAATTCGTGCGATTCGTGGTCCACCACCATCCGTGGCTCCCAACTGCGAACCAGTCGGTCATGAGGGAACCACTAATCGCACGAATCGCACGAAGGAGTGGTGGGAGATGCAAACCTGGCACTCAATAAACCCTCGCTATTTGAGAGCGAGACCAGCCAAACGGGGGCGATGAAACTCAACCGATTCACCCACACGCCTCTCTCTGGATTCGTGGAATTCGTGCGATTCGTGGTCCACCACCATCCGTGGCCCCCCAACTGCGAACCAGTCGGTCATGAGGGAACCACTAATCGCACGAATCGCACGAATGAGTGGTGGGAGATGCAAACCTGGCACTCAATCGACCCTAGCAATCGCCACCCACCACCATCCGTGGCTCCCAACTGCGAACCAGTCGCCACTAATCGCACGAATCGCACGAAGGAGTGGTGGGAGATGCGGCAGACTATTTGAGAGCAGCCAAACGGGGCGATGAAACTCAACCGATTCACCCACACTCCTCTCTCTGGATTCGTGGAATTCGTGCGACTCGTGGTCCACCCCCATCCGTGGCTCCCAACTGCGAACCAGTCGGTCATGAGGGAACCACTAATCGCACGAATCGCACGAATGAGTGGTGGGAGATGCAAACCTGGCACTCAATCGACCCTAGCTATTTGAGAGCGAGACCAGCCAAACGGGTGCGATGAAACTCAACCGATTCACCCACACTCCTCTCTCTGGATTCGTGGAATTCGTGCGACTCGTGGTCCACCCCCATCCGTGGCTCCCAACTGCGAACCAGTCGGTCATGAGGGAACCACTAATCGCACTAATCGCACGAATGAGTGGCGGGAGATGCAAACCTGGCATTCAACCGACCCTAGCTATTGGAGAGCGAGACCAGCCAAACGGGGGCGATGAAACTCAACCGATTCACCCACACTCCTCTCTCTAGATTCGTGGAATTCGTGCGATTCGTGGTCCACCCCCATCCGTGGCCCCCAACTGCGAACCAGTCGGTCATGAGGAAACCACTAATCGCACGAATCGCACGAATGAGTGGTGGGAGATGCAAACCTGGCACTCAATCGACCCTAGCTATTGGAGAGCGAGACCAGCCAAACGGGGGCGATGAAACTCAACCGATTCACCCACACGCCTCTCTCTGGATTCGTGGAGTTCCTGCGATTCGTGGTCCACCACCTGCCGGGGCAAATAAAAACGGGATGGAGGCTTACCTCCATCCCGTCTTATTGAGCACTCATTACGCTTTAGGAGAGATGTCGACTATTCGTAGTCGGCGCTCTTCAGCGGGTATTGGCGGTGCGGCGCCGTCGACTTGGCGCTGTCGATCGTCAGCAGTTGGCAGTAGACGCGATACGAAATGGTATCGCGAATAAAGGCCGTATGGCGATCCGCGAAGACGGTCACAACTCCACCAGGATGGTTGCTGGAGGGATGCACATCCTCGGTCGTCATGGCGTTCCAGTCAGCCGTGGTCTTCTTGTTGCCATTGATCTTGGCGCGAGCATTCACGGTCCCAGCGGCGGGCATGCCCGAGTCCAAAGCGTAGGCGGGATCGCCATCGCTGGCATACAGGTAAACCATCAGATTCGAGCCAGCGGGATACAGGGGAGCGGCGGACGCGGGATACTTCATATTCAGCGAGCCGTTCGTCCAGTTACCGGCCAGCAAGCTCTCGGAGTAAAGCAGCGTGTTACTGGCGCCGTCTTTCAGGTTCGACATGTTCACGCGAGCAGCCGCGATCGTGACCGCATTGTTCGTCGGGCAGACGCCAGCGACGCCGTTGACGAACACGCCATTCAGCATGCCTTCGTTATACGAAGTCACGGCGCCAAAGGAACCGGGCAGGTAGCCGCCGTTGGCGATGTACGAGTTGTGCGGCGCCGTGTCATCAGGCGGCGGATCGCTCGGGCAACGCAGCGACTTGACGTAGGGGAAGAGCCGAGGGTCGTTGGCCGAGACGCTCGAGTCATTCCACAGGTCATAAACGCCTTGTTGGTCGAGTGCGGGCAGGAGCATCGTGGCCCACGAGGCCTCTTTGCCTTGCAGGGATTGGCGATATCCAGGGAAGTGCCCCTTGCCCGTCTCGATCGCCAGCGTGGCGACTGCCATCTGCGAGAGCGAGTTGGTGCATTGGGTGCGGCGAGCTGCCTCGCGAGCCGCTTGGACGGCAGGCATAAGCAGCCCGGCGAGGATGCCGATGATGGCGATCACCACCAACAGCTCGACGAGCGTGAATCCGGAACGAACCCTGCGACGATGCGTCATGACCGTGTCTCCTAAATGCGTGGCCGATGGATGCGAGGATCTACCATTGAGTGCGCCGGCGGCGTTCCCTGGAATGCTGGCCACGACTGCCCCCGCATCGCCCGCTATGCTGACGGGTCGCTTTCTGGGAAACGAACGCTGAACGTTCCGCTGATAAGTATTGTGTAATTGTCGCAGAATGTCTGGCGCGAGTCCACACTTCCGCGGGAAAAATAACAACTACCCAGAGGCTCCGCAGACTCCTCAGGGCTGGCTAAACTACGATTTCACCCCTGAGCACTCGCCCACACAGCAGCCCTCGGACGATGACACCATGCCCCATCCACTGCCCATCGGCTTGCTCCTGAGCGGCGGACTCGACAGTTCCATCCTCCTGGGCCACCTTGTCCGCTCGGGCCGAGTGGTGCAACCCTTCTACATCCGCGGCAGCCTACTCTGGGAATCGGTCGAATTGGCGTCCGTGCAGAAGTTTGTCGCCGCAATATCCTCGCCCGCCAACGCCTCTTTGCTTCGCCCCTTGGTCGAACTACGGGTTCCGGTCGACGATCTGTACGGCTCGCATTGGAGCACCACGGGAGAGGGAGTTCCCGATCTGAACTCCCCCGACGAGGCAGTCTTTCTCCCTGGACGCAATCCCATCCTGTTGGTCAAAGCGGCCGTTTGGTGTCAATTGCACGGGATCGAGGAACTGGCCCTCGCCCCGCTCGCCAGCAATCCCTTCGGCGATGCCAGCGATGCGTTTTTCGACACGTTCCAGCAAGCCATGTCCCTGGCCATGACCAAGCCCTTGCGGATCGTTCGCCCGTTCCTGGAATATCACAAGACCGACGTCATGCGACTCGGCGTAGACCTCCCCCTTGAGCACACTTTTTCGTGCATCTCGCCGCGTCGAGGCCTCCACTGCGGCAAATGCAACAAATGCGCGGAACGGCAGGCCGCTTTTCGCGACGCCGGCCTGACCGACCCCACGACATACGCAGACTGAACTCTCATTGCAGCAAGGACATACGATGTTTCGAGTAACTCGCCAAATCGACTTCTGCTACGGCCATCGCCTCTTGAATTACGACGGCAAGTGCCGCTACCTGCATGGCCACAATGGCCGAGCGGAGATCGTGATCGAAGCCGAAACGCTCGATCATCGCGGCATGGTGCTCGACTTCTCCGACATCAAGCGAGTCGTCAGCGCCTGGATTGACCAAACTCTCGACCACCGCATGCTCCTGCGACGCGACGATCCCGCCGTTACTTTGCTGCAAGGTGTTGGCGAGCCAGTGTTTCTTATGGACGAAAATCCAACCGCCGAGAATATCGCCAAGCTGATTTTCGACTTCACGGCGAACGCGGGCTTCCCTATTATCGAAGCTCGATTGTGGGAAACTCCCAACTGCTTCGCCACCTATGCGCGCCCGCACGGGTAGCTGGCAGCGGGACGAGTCGCCTCATGATCTTGGCGGGTAAATAACCCGTAAGTCCAGCTTTCCCTTGCGATTGATGACCACCGCGCAAAAAACAGTCCGGGCGGCCGTTACCGGCCGCTCCGGACGTTCGTCCCCCCTGGGATGATCGGTGGTGTGTAGGGGAGTGCTGGGGGGACAAGCGAGTTTATCGACCACGCAGGAAGCGTGGCTTTGAAAAATCCAGCCGATTGCGAGGTTTTTGCCGATTCCGGCGAATCTACCAAGCGAACTCAATAAACTATGACGTTTGGGCCGATTATTACGACGGCCTGCGGACTGCACCCAGAGAAAGGAAGCTCCCGGTGTCCCGACAAGAATCAAAATCCCGCCCCGCTCCCCGCCCCTCCCTGCTGGCCATCATCAGCGGACTGGGGTGGCCAGTCCTGCTGGGGCTCGCTTCAACCAGCCTCTTTTTCGCGCTCATCTACCGGGGACCGCTGAACTATCCCCAGATGCACCGCTACTTTGCGTCGCATCCGGTGACGTTCGTGGAAACGGGCCTCTTCTTCATAGGGCTCGCCGCCCTGCTGCTGAAGGCCCTCGAAGTCGTCTCCCAATTTCTTGGTGTCGGCGGCGTTCAACTCGAACCGATCCCAGAGGCGGGTAACTCCCTCGAAGACTGCGACCGACTCACCCAACAACTCGACCAACTCCCTGCCACCGCTCGCAAATCGCCCCTGGCTCGTCGACTGCGAGACGCGCTCGAACATGTGCGGCGAGCTGGCACGGATGCTCAACTCAACGACGAGCTGAAATATCTCGCCGACGTTGATGCCGCCAAACAGCAAGAAAGCTACTCGCTGGTTCGCATCGTCGTCTGGGCGACGCCGATGCTTGGCTTCCTCGGAACCGTTATGGGGATCACCGAGGCGTTGGGCGACTTGAGCGCGAACGCCAAGCTACTCGCAACCTCCATCGACACGGCGATCCAAGGGTTGCTCGGCGGCCTGTACGTCGCGTTCGATACCACGGCGCTCGCGTTGATTCTCTCGATGATCCTGATGTTCATCCAGTTCGTGATCGACCGCGTCGAGCAGCAATTGCTGTCGACGGTCGATACGCGAGCGAACGAAGAACTGGTCGGTCGCTTCTCGGGCACGACCACCAGCACCGATCCGGCGGTGGCGGCCATCGAACGAGTCGCCCACGCCATGCTCCGAGCGACCGAACAACTGGTTCAACGACAAGCACAACTGTGGCAAGGGACGATCGAAACGGCTCAAGGCGAATGGCAAGAGCTGTATGAATCGGCCGGCCAAGAACTACGAGGCACCCTGTCCGCCTCGATGGCCGAAGCGATGAAAGACTCGCTCAAGGAACACGGCGAGCAAGTTCGACGGCTCGACGAGACGTTCGCACGGCCGCTCGCCGAACAATGGTCGCATGTGCAGTTGGGATTAGCTAGCCAAACGGCTGTGATCGGCGAGTTGTTTACCGAGATCCGACAACAGACACAAGTACTCTCGCAGGCGATTGCCGCCACGGGCGATGTCATTAAGCTCGAACGTGCGCTCAACGACAATCTGTCCGCGCTCGCGGGCTCGCGTAACTTCGAGGATACGGTGATGAGCCTCTCCGCGGCCATCCACCTCCTCACGACTCGACTTGGCAAACCCGGCGAAGGCAATCCGACCGTCGAATTGCTGACCGCTGAAGAGAAACAGGCGTTGCGAGGCAAAGCGGCATGAGACGGGCCGTCTTCCGACGAACGACTACGGGAATGGCCTTGTTCCCGTTCCTCGCCGTGCTCATCTGCACGATGGGGTCGCTCATCGTTCTGCTCGTGCTCATCCTCCAGAACTCGCGAGTGCAAGCGAGTGTGGCGGGACGGAGCACATCCGGCAGCGCGACGAGCAGCGTCGTTAACATGAAGCGTCCCGATCCCGCAGCGGAAAAAGCGCGGCAGGAACAAGCCGAGTTGGCGCGCCGACTCCGCCAGGAGTTCGAAGATCATCAGTGGCGCCGCGAGATGCTCGAAGCACAGCGCGCCGAACAACTCGAGAACCTCAGCCGCCAACGCAAGGAACTCGCCCACCTCGAAGATCACGTGCGGCGACTCGAGGACCAATGGAAGCAACTCAACTCGCAAGCCAAAGAGTTGCAATCGCTGCAGGATGATAAGGCCAGCGAAAAGGCCGACCAGGAACAAGCGGCCGCCGAAGAACTGGCCAAGCTGAAAGAACTAGTTGAAGCGAAAAAGAAGGAAGTCGAGGAAACAAAGAAGAAGATCTCCGACGGCCCTAAATCGTACGCACTGGTTCCGTACATCGGAAAGAATGGCACTCGCCGCCGTCCGATTTACGTCGAGTGCGCCGAGGAGGGGATCATTCTGCATCCGGAGGGTGTCGTCTTTTTGCCTTCCGACTTCCAAGGACCACTCGGCCCAGGCAATCCCTTGGATGCGGCCCTGCGTACCGTTCGCGAGCATTGGCTGAGGCAGCCCGATGCGGCGCGCGAAGGCGAACCTTACCCGCTACTGATCGTTCGCCCCAACGGCGCCGTCGCTTATTCCATGGCTCGAGCGGCGATGAAAACTTGGGAAGAAGAGTTTGGTTACGAACTGGTGGAGGAAGACCTGAAGCTTGAATTCCCTCCACCTGATCCTGAACTCGAGAGCCTGCTCACTCGCTCGATGAAGGACGCTCGCGCACGCCAAACCGTGCTCGCCGCATCCATGCCAAGTCGCTACAAGAACGCGAATCAACCGGTTGCTTCCACGCCGTCCGCGGGATTCGCCGCGACCCCCTACCAAGACGACGGCGCCCCAGCTTCAGGCCGCGGAAACGGCGGAGGATTCGGCGGCGGGGGTAGTGGGATGAGTGGCGGCGGCGTGAATGGCAGCGGCGTGAATGGCAGCGGCGCCATGGGCGGAAGCAACATGAACTCGGGCGGTTCCCCGACAGGCGGCGCGCCCGGCCTCAATGGCGCTCAAGGCGGTGTCCCGGGCGGCGCCAACAGCCCCAACATCGGCGCCACACCAGGCGCGAGTGGCTCAGGGAGTGGACGAGAAGGCGGCACGTTCCTGGGAGGAAGCCCGGGTGGCGCGGCGAGCGTGGATTCCGGCAGCGACCGCGGTTTTGGTTTCGGTGCTGGCGGCGGGACGGGGCAAGGGATGAGTGTCGACGCGGGAGGCGGCGCGCCCGGCGAAGGCGGCGTCGCGGGTGGCGGTGGATTCGGCAGTGGCTCGGGCGGCTCGGCACGCGGCAACGGCTCTACTCAAGCGGGCACGCCTTCTGCCGACGGCAACCAAACCCCCGGCTCTCAATTCGTCAGCGCGAGCCCTGGTGCAGGGGGCGCGAAGGGCGGAGCGGCGGGAGGAGGAAGCTTCCAGGGCAACGCCGGCGCGGGCGGCGCCCCAGGTCCTGGCTCGTTCGGCGGCGGCTCGAACGGTTTCGGAGCGGCGAACGGCGCTACGATGTCCGGCCCCGACGGCAGTCCGCCCCCCAATGCAACAGGCGATGCTCGCGGAAGTTCATCCTCTTCGGGCTCTAACCTGTCCGACGGCAGCGGCCAGGCCTCAACCACATTCTCAACCAACAGTTCAAATGCCAAGGTCCGCCGGACAGGCCCCGATTGGGCACTTCGCAATAAAACGCACAGCGCTACCGCGATCACTCGCCCGATCCGCATCCGCTGCCTCGTCGATCGGCTCGTGATTCTCCCCGAGAAGGGAGACGATCAACGTCAGCAAGTGATCCCGACGCCCGGCGGCGCTCAAGCAGCCATCGAACCGTTTGTCACGGCGATCTGGCGGCAAACGGATCGCTGGGGGTTGGCGGTTAGTAACGGTTACTGGAAGCCGGTGCTGAACGTGGAAGTCGGCCCTGGCGCCGAGAACAATTTCCGACAACTGGAGGCCGCTCTGCAAGGCAGCGGACTGGAGATCGTCCGGAAGTAGATCGCCGTCCATGCTCGGGCATTTCGCCCTGGTTTCGATTCCCTTCGCCTCTAACCAGCTGACTTTCCATGCGTCGCCCTTCCCAAAACCAAGCCGAAGCTCCCGGTCAGGATTCATTCCTGGACGTTGTCGCGAACTTGGTCGGCATTCTGATCATCTTGATCATTGTCGTCGGCGCCGCAACGCAGAAGGCATTTGTTGAGGAAATCACAGCGGCGGCTCAGCGAGCCGACTCGGCAAGTTCCGCGGGCGATGCCTCAGCCGACGCGACCTCGCCTCCCCAGGACTCGGAACCTACCGTTGACCAGCAGGAAGTGGAGGCCGCGGCCGCGGCGGCTCGAGCGGTCGAAGAGGACATCTTCAAGACCGACTCAATCCTCCGCCAACAACAATTCGAAGTGTCCTATCGTCGTCTCGAGCGCGACAAGGCACTAACGCTCGTGTCCGCCGCCGAGAAAGCGCTCGCCGAAAAACGCGAGCAACTCGACAAGCCCGAGCAGGAAGAGTTTGATCGACGCGCCGAGTTGGAAGCTGCTCGCAAGGAACTCGAGGAACTCGAGCGAATCAACGGACTGCTATCCAAACAGAAGCCGCCGCCGGGAGTGTTGGAGCATCTGCCGACTCCCATGGCCAAAACGGTTTTCGGCAAGGAGATCCACTTGCGACTCGGCAATGGCCGTCTCTCGATCGTCCCCTGGGATCAATTGGTCGAGCAGCTCAAGGCCGACGCGCCCCAGAAAATCTGGCGGCTGCGCGAGACAGCTTCGTTCTCGGAGAGTGTCGGCCCGTTGGATGGTTACACCATGAAGTACACCATCAAGCGGACCGAGGTATCGACCACGGGAAGGCCCGGCGGACCCACTCAGCAACGAGCGGAACTGGATCGCTTCGTACTCGCCCCCGTCGATGAGCTGGTCGGCGAGACGATCGAGGAGTCGTTCCGCGAGGAGTCTGACTTTCTATCCCTTGTGAAGCGGAACGACCCCAATCGCGTCACGATCACAATTTGGGTCTATCCCGATAGCTTCCAGCATTACCGGACCTACAAGAAATTCTTGTTTGACCGCGGCTTTCTGACGGCCGCGAGACCACTGCCCGAAGGCCATCCGATTGGCGGCTCGCCCGACGGCTCGCGTTCCGCCGCCGAGTAAGGATTGCACCATGAAGATCGTCATTGTTGGCGGCGTCGCCGGCGGCGCCTCCGCGGCCGCTCGCGCTCGTCGATTGGCCGAGACCGCCGAGATCGTCTTGTTCGAACGAGGCGGCGATCCATCGTTCGCCAACTGCGGCATGCCTTACTACATCGGCGGCGAAATCGTCGACCGCGCCAAGCTGCTTGTCACGCCCGCTGAACGCTTGCGTCGCCGTTACAAGCTCGATTTGAGACTGCATACCGTTGTCGAACGGATTGATCGAGTTGCCAAGAAAGTCATCGCTCGCGAGTTGACGACCGGTCGAGTCTACGAGGAATCGTATGACAAACTGATTCTGTCGCCAGGCGCATCCCCCCTGCGACCTCCTCTCCCAGGGATCGACTTACCCGAAATCCATACGCTACGCGATCTCCGCGATAGCGACCGTATCAAGGCGGCAGTCGACGCCGGCGTCCGTTCGGCGCTCGTCGTCGGCGCTGGCTTCATCGGTCTGGAAATGGCCGAGAATCTGGTGCATCGAGGCCTGGCGACGACCGTCATCGAGCTCGCGGATCAGATCCTTCCGCCTTGGGATCGCGAAATGACCGCCGACGCCGCCGCTCACCTGCGCCAACACGGCGTCACGCTGCTCCTGGGCGACGCCGTGTCCAGTTTTGCCGCACGCGAGGGAGGCGGAGTGATCGCTCAAACCAAGGCGGGCGCGTCTCTATCTACCGACCTCGTCATTCTGAGCGTTGGCGTGCGTCCC
Organism: Pirellulales bacterium; assembly: GCA_046349915.1. GTDB lineage: Bacteria > Planctomycetota > Planctomycetia > Pirellulales > Pirellulaceae > CAIXSC01. The sequence continues at coordinate 96,121 of JAXMBL010000009.1, forward strand.
GAAAATCAACTCGCCACCGCCGCCCAGCTAGACGTGGGCCCCCGCGGCGGCATCAAAGTGGACGCTCACATGCGCACCAGCGATCCCGATATTTATGCGGTGGGGGATGCCGTCGAGACGTTCGATTTTGTCCTGCAAGGTCCCACGCAAGTCCCCTTGGCGGGACCCGCGAACCGGCAAGGCCGGATCGCCGCCGACCACGCCTTTGGTCGCGACAGCAGCTATCGAGGCACTCAAGGGACCGCGATCCTGCGAGTGTTCGACATGACACTCGGCATGACCGGCGCCAGTGAGAAATCACTCATCCGCGCCAAGACTCCCTATCGCAAGATTTACGTCCATCCCAACCAGCACGCGGGATACTACCCTGGCGCCCAGTCGATGACCATTAAGCTACTGTTCTCTCCCGACTCTGGGCGAGTGTTGGGCGGTCAGATCGCCGGTCGTGAAGGCGTGGACAAGCGAGTCGACGTGTTGGCGATGGCGATTCAAGCTGGCCTCAGCGTCTACCACCTCGAGGAAGTCGAACTCGCGTATTCGCCTCAATTCGGCTCCGCCAAAGACGCCATCAACATGGCGGGTTTCGTCGCCGCGGGCGTGCTCCGCGGCGACCATCCACAGATTACATCAGACCAACTGTCGGGGCTCGACGCCAACACCTTGATCGTCGATGTCCGCACGCCCACAGAGTACTCCGCCGGCCATGTTCCCAACGCAATCAATATTCCCGTCGACGATCTGCGCGACCGTATGGCCGAAATCCCTCTCGACCAACCCGTCGTGGTCTATTGCCAAGTCGGCATGCGCGGCTACCTGGCCACTCGCATCCTCCTCCAATCCAATCGACAAGTTCGCAACCTCAGCGGCGGTTACCAATCGTATCGGCAGTCGATGAACTGATAGCAAATGGCGTCATTGGTCATTGGTCATTGGTCATTGGTCATTGGTCATTGGGTGTTGGGTGTTGGGTGTTGGGTGTTGGGTGTTGGTTATTCGTTAGTTCTTCCGGGTTTCGTGTGGTTTGTTGCCCGAATGTTAGTCGGCGCGGCTGTCGCCGCGGGATTTTCCCAGGCATCACTCAGGTGTCCAAATGTTTATTGACCGCGTCGCGGTCGGTCGGTGCCTTAGTGGCGCCGGGAGAAACGGAGTCAGGCTCTGCGGGGACGCAACCTGACAAGGGATATCCCGGTCGACGGTGCGCCAAATGGTACATCCTGCCTCTGGTGGTTCAACGCCGTCAGAGGCTCTTCTTCTTTCCGCACCTTTTGGACACCGGAGTTATGCCTCCGAAAATCCTGCGGCGACAGCCGCACCGAGCACCTCCTCGACAGCTACCCACAACAAACCCGGAAGGACCTATTCGATCTGGGGGCGTTGGCGATTTGGTTTGACGCACCCTTGGTGCTAATTGTTGCTTACGCCCAGTTTCTTGAGGGGCGTGAGCGTAGCAGATTCGCTTCGGCGTCTCCCACGAACTCTTCCTTCACGGGATCAAACTTCAATTTGCGGCCGAGAATCCAGGCGATGGCGGCGGCGTGCGAAGCAATGTGCGACCGACGCATGACATCGGGATTCGCCGCCGTCCGTCCTCGGCTGCGAATACAGTCGAAGAAGTTACGGGAGTGCGCGCTAACGTCTAATCCTCGTACTCGCTTGGACGCGTCTGGCAGGTCTTTTCGCAACGACTCCGGCTCGACCACAATCTCTCCCTCGTCGCCCGTTTCCACCCAACCCGCTTCGCCAATGAAACGCACGGGGCAGGTGCCCAGTCGAGTGATGTAATGAGGCGAGCGATCGCCGAACGGAGTGGCCAAGAAGTCGATGATCAATTTGACGCCGTTGGCATAACGGCAAACGATGTTCTTCTCCGTCGGTTCGTACTCGATCGGCATCGTGTCGTCCGCCTGATTCGCCCACTGGCACAAGTCGACCGTGTGGGCGCCCCAATCGAGCAGCCGCGCGCCGGAATCAAAATCCCACTGCCCGCGCCAACCGCCATCCACATACTTCTGATTGAAGGGCCGCCAAGCAGCGGGTCCTAACCACAGATTCCAATCGACCACATCCTTCGACGGCTGCGGCTGAGCGGGCAACCAGGTGTTGTCCAACACAGGGATATAGACCGAGGCATGCATGGTGTGAAGCTTGCCGAGCTTCCCGGCATGGACGAGTTCGACGGCTTTCTGAAAGTTAGGCACGCTGCGCCGCTGAGTACCGGCTTGGAAAACTCGCTTCTCGGCGTGCATCGTGTCGGCCAACTGCTGGCAGTCGGCGATCGTAATGCCGCAGGGCTTTTCGCTGTAAACGTCTTTGCCCGCCTTAGCGGCGAGAATCGAGGCCGCGGCGTGCCACCGATCACCGGTGGCGATTAACACGGCATCAATGTCCTTGCGATCCAAGAGTTCCCGAAAATCGCGATGAATAGCGCACGCTTTATCGCCATAGTGATCGTCGACCAGCGCCTTACCCGTCTCGGCTCGTTTCGCTTGCACTTCGGCGATCGCCACGCAGCGCACGTCGGCAAACTGCAGCATCGCCTTCAGATCGTAGGTGCAGCGAGGACCAATGCCGATGACACCCAGGCCGATTTTGTTATTCGGGCCGACTCGCGACTCGTTCCCCAAAGCCACGGCGGGAGCGACATGGTACAAGGCCGAGGCGGTCAGTGCGGCTGAAGCAGTCGCGGCGGCGCCATAAAGAAAATCTCGGCGGTTCGCGGTCCCAGAATCTGGGCGACGGTTCGATGGACGGCTCATCTCAAGCTCTCCTGAACTAACGGTGACGACGGAGGTTAAGGCGACGGAAAAATCGTAGCAGATTTTTTGTCGCAAGTTGGAAGGCTTTATCGAGTCCCAAGAAAGCGGTCCAACCTGTACCGACTCGCCCGACAATCCCACCTGAGGATCCTACCATGCGCCCCGCAGTCAGATTTCGTCCCGGTATTTCGTCCATCATCGGTGCTTTGGCATTACTTGGCATGTGCCTCTGTGTCGACGGGCGCCGGTCCATGGCCGCCGCCCCTGAATCGCCCGCGACCAAGTCCGTGGGCGATTTATCGCAGTTGAGCGACGAGTTCGACGACGCCAAGTCGCTCCGCGGTTGGCTGCGTGAGTTCGAAGTCGAAAAAACGGGCGCGGATCAACTGGAACGCATCGATTTCGGACGCACTCGTCCCGGCTGGGCGACGCTTGTACCGCACGCCAGTAGTTGGTATCGCGACTATCGCGGCGTACTGGTGCACCGTCTAGTGCGAGGCGACTTTGTCGCGACCACTCATCTGCGCACCACCAATCGCTCCAGCAATGGCCCGCCTCGACGCCCCTTCTCGCTGGCCGGCATCATGGTTCGTTCGCCGCGCAACGTGACTCCACGCACTTGGCGTCCTGGCGGCGAGAACTACTTGTTCCTATCGCATGGAACGGCCGATCAACCGGGCCAATATCAGTTCGAGGTGAAGACGACTGTAAACAGTGACTCCCGCTTGGCGATCGTTCCAGCGGATCAACCCGAGGCTGTCATTCGAGTTGTACGAGTGGGCTCGCTATTTCTATTGTTTCGTAAATCCGCCGAGGAAGCACCGTGGATACTCCATCAACGATATTCACGGCCTGATTTTCCCGAAGAGCTACAAGTGGGAATGACGGTTTACACCGATTGGCCGACCGTCGAGAGGACTGCGCCTCCCGAGCACAACACTCGCGTGCTGCGTGGCGGTCAGCCCGATTTGATCGCGTCGTTCGATTACTTCCGCTTCACTCGCCCAGAACTTCCCGAAGAGCTACGTCGACAAGCAGCGACGAATCCCGACGCGATTTCGGATCAGGTTTGGCTGCGATTGTTCGCGGCGCCATAGATGGCGGACCGGATATCAGGTCCGTTCGACACAGAGCAGCCGGACGACAGGCTGGGGGCTCATCGTTCTTCATATCTGGGCTGTAACAAAGCACTAGGATTTAGGACGATGTTAAGCCACAATCCAGTGTTAACGATTTCGCAACGAGTCACTCTCAGAAGACCTTCCCCATGTCGTCGCTTGTCCAGCAAGCCTATTACTCACAAATTGATTCGCTGACGCCAAGCGAACGAATGGCGAGATGCGTCGCGATGCTTCACTGGACCAGGGAACTGCTAGGGCGACAACTACTCGCCGAACTCGGCCCGCTCCCCGCACAGCGATTGAAATGGGAGGTCGCCAAACGCATGTACGGAAGCGACCCGGTGGCACTCGCACTCATTGAACGAAAGCTGGCTGATGTTTCCGGTTGATTTTTTCCAGAATACACTGACTAAGTTGGTCGCCATACTTCACCAGCTAAACGTTCGCTTTCACCTCACGGGTGGCGTAACTTCAGTCCTGTACGGCGAACCTCGAATGACGCAAGATCTCGATGTAGTCGTCGACAATCCGACGTTAACCGCTCAACTCGACGCATTTCTCCTTTTGCTGCGCGAAACAGACTTTCTGTTTGACGACGTTGCCGTCCGACACGCCCTTAACCAACAAGGCATGTTCCAGCTGTTCGACAGTATCGAGGCACTCAAGCTGGATGTTTATCCTCGTGAACTGATTCCCGGTGAGCTTGACCGCTCGATTCTCGTCGAGATCTTTCCTGGAGTCCGATTGCCTGTCGCCTCGCGAGTGGACACTGCGGCGGCCAAACTGATTTGGATAAGCAAGGGGAGTCACAAAAGCCGCCGCGATCTCCGTCAGTTATTTCGCACCTCATCCCCAACCGATCGCCAACAAATCCAAAAACTCGCGAGCCAACTCGACTTAGCCAACTTGCTGGCTGATGTGCTTGTTGAATCCGACGAGATCTCTTGAGATTACCTCGCAACCGTTCCAGGCACACAAACGTCCCTCTCCTGATTCTTCGACTTTCCGCCGAGAATCCTACAAAAAGCGAACCTTGAGGCGGCTTATTTCCTGGTAGCTAGCGCACGCGAATCCTCGCTCGTCGCAAGGCACTGATTCCAGGCAATTTGTCCCTGAAGGAGACGCTATGTCCACGACTTTTCCTCAATCATCGCTGGCGGAATCTCTGACGGTTTCGTTCGCGGAGCGTCCGGGCGAATCCCCGGCAACTTCACCAACGGTGTTGCCGAAGGGGGTCGAATCCGTTGTATCGTTAGTGGATAACGTCGATTCACTCGCCGCTTCCCCAACGGTCGATCCCAACCTCGCGCGAGACTTAGAGCGGTTACACTCGGCCGAACAAGCTCGCATTGATCGCGAACGTCAAGCAGCCATCGCTCGCCTCCAGGAACTCGCTCGCTTCGATTAGCGAGCTATCAACCGCACGCATGAGGAGCGACGGACTCGAAGTCCGTCGTACTTTGCTTCTTGATGTGGCCAAGCACGAGGCCCGCGTCCGCATATGACTACGCCAAGCATCGAACTCGTGATCCCTCGTGTCGCTTATGACTCCGCCATTCGTCAGCAATGGCGCGACCCCGAGTCGTATGCAATCGGCCGCTTTCGTTGGCATGAAACGATTGAGGGCCGCCAAATCCTGGTCGAACAACTCGACTCAGTCCCAGGCCTCCCCAGCGGCGATCGTCGTCCGCCTCTCGACTGTTACCTCGTCTTGCGACTCGTTTCCTCCAATCCACCCGCGGAGACTGCCGGCGCGACGACAACTCGACTGATTGAAACAATTCGCCCTCTACGATCCCATCATGTCGTCGCGTTAGTGATTCACTCCGGTCCTCCCGCTAGCTGGCACGCGACTCTGCGAATGCCGGATGGTAAATGTCTGCCCGTGACCAGCCTCACGGTGCAAGGCCCCGCGCCCCTCCATCTTGAGCATCAATCGGGACAATCGGCGCACGTGACTGAAGAAGACGCCGACCGCTGGAGTCGCACCGCCGGAGCACTCGGCACGGAAACCTTCGAGAAAATACGACGATCTCGAGTCCAAGTGATTGGCGCCGGCCGCAATGGTTCACTCTGTGCATCGCTGCTGGCCGCACTCGGCGTTGCTCACCTGCGACTCATCGACGGCGACTCGTTGGAATCTCACAATCTTATCGGCACGATAGGACTCGATTCCGCCGACGTTGGTCGCGGTAAAGTTGAAGCGGTGGCGAAGAGCATTAGTCGATCGCGTCCCGAACTCCCACTTGTCTGCTGGAACAAGTCGCTACTTGCAGCCGACGTCCTGGCCGACTTGCGTCGTCATCCCGTCGACCTCCTCGTAACTTGCGTTGATGACGACGCGGCCCGACTAGCCGCCTGGCTGCTCGCTCACTCGCTACTGATCCCTTATCTCGATATCGCCTCTGCCGTCATGCGCGACAACTTAACGCCAACGCTACTTGGTGATGCGAGGCTGTTCGCGCCGGGCGTCCAAACTGGCTGCCCTGTCTGCGTGGGCGGCGTCTCGAACCTCGAGGATACTCTGTACGCGATTAACGCGCCCGAGGGGGCGCTGAGGCGAGGCGCCCCCGTGCATTGGAGCGACCAGCGAGCTGGCAGCCTCGTGACACTCAACGCCACCATCGTAGGCGCCGCCTTGCAGCTTTGGCTCGACTATCTCGGCGGCCATTGCACCACTTCCGCCTGGCAACGCATCCAATGGGCCTCCGGCTCTGGACTACTGTCCCACTGGGCGGCAGTCGCCTCGACTGCCGACTGTCGCATGTGCCGCACTCCATCGTCTCCCTAATCCTCGTACGACGGACTTCCAGTCCGTCGATCAGGGTGGTGCTCAACGGATCGTCGACCAAAGGTAGAAAAAGGCGAATAATAGTCGTGGATCGCTCCGCGATCCAACGCTTGGACCTAGGGGCGTTGGATCGCGGAGCGATCCACGACTTTAGCATGCACGACGCGGCCGACGGACTAGAAGTCCGTCGTACTTTGTTGCTTGATGTGGCCAAGCACCAAGCCTTACAAGTCGCGAGTGAACGGTCGCACATCCATCCGTTCCGTCCATCCCGATCGACGCCAGAATTCCAGGCCGGAGTCATTATCTACGTAGACCTGCAAGCCGCAGCGAGGAAGCCCTTGTTCGGCCATGAGAGCCAAGCAGCGATCCACGACCCAGGTCGCGAGCCCTCGCCGTTGATGATCGGCCGCCACCGCCAAATGGTACAAGTAGCCGCGGCGGCCGTCGTGCCCCGCCAACACCGCGGCTACCAAAGTCCCCTGCCACCGCACCACTTGGCTTAACCCGGGATTTCGCTCGAGGAATCGAGTAAGTTCCGCCTGAGTTTCCAGTCGACTCATCCCCGGAGTCGCCTGCCATAGCGCGATCACTTCTGCGTGATCGCTCGACGCCATGGCCGACAGCTCATAGCCTTGCTCGAGCAAGCGAGTGGAACGTTGGTCCCTGGTCGTCATCACACATCTCGATTCAAGTCGTGAAGCGTTAGTCCAGGAATTCCGCCTCTTCCAATCGCTCGGGAGCGTACGTCTCCGTAACGTAGCTGATGTCTTTACTGATCAACGCTTCGACTTCGAGTTTGAACCCGTTCTTCAGCATCAACTCGATCTCGCGCTGCCAAGCCTTCTTCGCGCTGAACCAGGGATACTGAGCGATCTGTTTGGCTCGCTTGATGTCTTGCTCGTTCAATTGAATCTGCACGCTGTTGCTCAGCTTGCATCGTTCAAAGTCATTGCTGCGTAGACCCAGGAATCGAGCGCCCGGAATCGCCATCCGCCGCGACTCGTAGGCCAAGTTAATCGACCCTTGCTTGATCACGCTGTAGATGTAGTATCCCCAGGGGTCGTTATCGAGCAGGCAGTAAACCGGCAGCTTCAATTCGTGATGCAAGCGATGCAGCATGCGGCGCACGCCGCGAGGCGGCTGTCCACCGCCGTGCGTCAGGATGCAGTTGTGCTCGCGCCAGAACTTGTCTTCGTTGAACCGTCGCCAGACAGTGTCCTTTTCGACATGCAGGATGAACTCGGCCTCGTTCTTCTTGAACTGCACAATGTCCTGCTCGACGATCGACGGGATGCTGTATCCGCCTGATCCCATGCGAGCACAGTCGATTTCGTCGCCGCTGTCGACCAGCGTAATCGGTCCCACCATGGCCCCTGCATTCTTGGCATAGAGATGCAGTTCTTCCCGCATGGCGTCGAGCGTCACTTCGACATCTTCGATGATCGGATCGCACTCGTCCTGCGTATCGAACGTCTCTTCGCGAGCTCCTTCGATGGTGTGCTTGAGCAGGTAGAACATACCGCGGATGCTGGTGGTCTTTCCCTGTTCAATCAGTTGCTTACATCCCGACGAGACCAGGAGCGTTTGCATATAGCTCTTGGCCTGACCGAGATTGAATAGTTCGCGGCGATTCTTGCCGCTCCCCATCTCGATGATCTTTTTCGACTGATTAAATCGTACGTTCGACAACGAACGACTCGGCACTTCAATATGAGGCGCTCGTCCCCGATCGGCGTACTCCAATACTTCCTCGGCGAGCGACCGCAGAGCATTCAGCGTCTTACGGTCCTTATCGTTCAACTTGACGACTTCGGCCGACTTGGCAGCCTTCTTCTTGGCCATGGTGAAAATCCGCTCGATGAATGAGTGAATGCGATGACGATACCGCCGCGATAATCGACTACGGCTCATCCTGGTTGACGATCAACACATTTTCGCCGAAATCCTCTTCCTCCTCCACGACCTTCTTGCCGCGGTCATCCAGCTTCGTGTCCGCCTCCGCGGTCTTGCGTTTAGCGACTCCGAGCAATTTTTCGTAGAGAGCTTCCGTCTTCCCTTCGTCCATATCCTTCAGACGACCGACGGCTTGCGCCACCTCGCCCAGATAACGCAAGAAGATCGAGCGTCGTTCGCCTTCCTGCTTCACCTTGTTGCGGCGATTGAGGTACATGGCCAACTTGCGTCCGACCGCTTGCAAGCCGAGCCGCAATTCCTTGGTGATCTCCGGATAGCTGGCCACCGCCTCTTTCGATTCGCTGGTGAAGGGGACCCACACGCTGGCCATATGCACCATGACGGTGATCGGCCCACTGGGCAATTGTCCGCGAGATTGAGTCAGACCGTATGAACGCCAGTTCGTCTGAATGACCGACTGCGTGATCGCGCAAGCCGCCGGCTGAAATTGCAGCGGCACTCGATTGGCATAACGCAACACCTGCATCGTCTGACCTTCGCTCAGATTCACGTTCCGCATCGCGGTATGCAGACGCTGCATCTCCTCTTTCTTCATCTTGCCGGGGCTTTGGCGAGTCCCCATCTTGGCCTCGGTCAGAATCTTGTCGGCCGCCTCGCCTCCGATTCCATCGAACGTCGTGACCAAAAACTGACGTAAGGTGCGCGCGTCGCTTTCCGAGAGCATCTCGGCGAGCGTCTCGTAGGTCACCTTCTGAGCTTGGCTCGCACCGCCGAACGCCAACCCCACTTCGATTAGGAATGGATTGCCGCGGTAAACGGACGGCGGACGAGTCGCCGCGCAATAGAACTCGCCAGGAACCACTTGATGCAGCCCCTTCAGAATCAACGCTTCACCGATCGGCACCAAACAGTCGGTGGCCGGTGCGCTAATGCGAGTGTTCTGAATGGCTTGATAAAGTGAATCGGCCTCTTGTCGGCCAATGCGTCGCGGGTTGGCCCGAGTCGAGATTTTCGCCGTTTCGCACACACTCCGAGCGACCCCGGAAGTGACTCGCGAGAATGAGTCGGTCAGGAATTGACTGATCGTCCCCGCGGGCGTGTCCTTCAGCATGGTCACCAACCGCCCCAATTCGACGCCGTACGGGTGCGGTTTGATTTCCTTCGGTTCCGGCGGCAACTGGATGGCCGCTCGCGAATAGGTGATCTGGTTCCCTTCCGGGTCCTGATAATGAATCGTGATGTGCGGGTTGGCGATCGCCGTCTGTTCGAGATACTCGTCGACGCTGCCGCGGCCGCGGATATACCGCCCTTCCAACTCGATCGTCACTCGAGTTCCACTCTTCACTTCATCCCCAGGCGCTGCTCCTTTAGGCGCCAACACCTTGACCGACTCCGACTTGCTCGAGTCAGCCTTGACAGCATCCGCTTTTGCCGCGGGAGTGCCGTTACCCGAAGGGGTTGACGATGAATCGGCCGCATCGTTGGCCGGCGAGTCGAGTCCGGGGTAGTGCGTGACCCACTCGATGCCATGGTCGGAGATGTACTTGTGCCCCTTGTCGCCCGGAGGAATATCCTCGCCCTCTCCCTTGCCGTTGATGATCTCGGGGAGATTGCGTTTCGTATCAATCTGCAATTCGAAGTAGTGAGCCGGTTTGCGCGGCGCCGTTTTGGAGACAATCTTGACCGGCTTGCCGGTCGTGAGCATGCCGTACATGCCGGCCGCGCTAATGCCGATCCCTTGCTGCCCACGACTCATCCGAAGCCGATGAAACTTCGACCCGTACAGTAGCTTGCCGAAGATGAGCGGAATCTGTTTCTTGACGATTCCGGGGCCATTGTCCTGCACCCCTACCTTGAAGCGATTGTTTCCCGTCGCCTCGATATGGACCCAGATCTCGGGAACGATGCCCGCTTCCTCGCAAGCGTCCAACGAGTTGTCGACGGCTTCCTTGACCGTGGTGAGCAGCGCTTTGCGGGGGTTGTCGAAGCCGAGCAAGTGTCGGTTCTTGGCGAAGAACTCGCTGACCGAAATGTCGCGTTGCTTCGTCGCCATCGCCTCGGCTGTCGTACGGCGACGGCCTTCGGGCGCCGCCGGCGATTCCGCGGAATCGGTCGAGCCTTTCGGCTCTTGGTCTTCGTTTTCAGTGGCGGACGAGGTGGCGCGAGCAGTCGACAACTTCGGCACTCCTTTACCAACTGGCGAGGAAAAATTTCGCGATCCGTTAAGCGGTGCGGATTATAGCGAGTTTGCGGGGTCCGTCCCAGGCGGTTTGCGCGGAGTCAACGTTAAGATAGTCAAGACTGATGCCCTAGGAAAATGAAGTTCCATCCGTGCTCTTGGAAGCGCCGAGAAGAGGATAGCGGCGCGGCGAGCACCCGAGGAGGGCGGTTCGCAGTGAACCTTGAGGAGGGTTTCGGCGCGAGTGCGCGGAGCGCACTTCGAGTCGATCCGCGTTTGGCCCTGTTTGCCTCACACTCCCCCCTTGGTTATTCCCGCCCCTACGAGAAGGAGCGTTCCGATGCGTCGTTGGATTTCCCGCAGCTTGGCGGCAGCCGTGTTGACGGTCGCCTGCCTGTCGCTCATGGGCGTCGGCGCGGCGCGAGCCCACGACGGACTCGACTGCCCCCAGTGCCGTTTCTACGGATACGGCAACCCCGACCTGTTCCGCAATTACTATGTGCCGCCCGCTTGCGGTGGAATTGGCGCTCAGGCCTACATCAGCCCGGGTCCCGTGCCTCCCCATGTCGGCCACACGTACATCACCTACCAGCCGTTGATGCCTCACGAGTTTCTCTATCCGCATCATCGGACCTACCATCGGACCTATGACGAAGGGCGAGGCCTGACTCGTACGAGCGTTCACTGGTACAGCCCGCCGGGCAAGAATGCAGCCCATCACGCCTACCACATTTTCCGACTCCCGCGGTAACCCTTACTCACTCCAGCGCCGACTCGGTCCGCGGCTTCAGGGCGGTCGGCGCCCGTTCCGATAGGAAACCCACCTCATGAAAAGCACGCTCATTTGGGGCGCGCTGCTGGCGATCATCGCCGTCGTCGGATTCAGCTCCGATGCGCAGGCGTTCACGCGGCGGCGAGCCGACAAACATAACCAAGCCGTGTCGCGGCAAATGCCCTGGCATGGCGAGTACTACCATACGGCTTCGGGCTACGCAGTTCCGTTGATCGTTCCCCCTACCGCTCGTAGCAGCACCGAGTGGAGTTGGGGCGTATCGCAGAGCACGGTGATGCCGATCTACCATCAATTCCGTCCTGGCTATCCCGGCGATGGAGTCGTGGGCGACTCAGACCTGATGCCAACGCCTCCCTGGCCCAGCCACACTCGGCAATTCGGCGTCTACTACATTCGCGGTCCTTGGTAGGCGAAGCCCGCGGTCATCATCCACTGCGTTAGTCGCGAATTCGGTCTGCGTGATGTCGGTCTAGCGCAGTCCAGCGAGCGCAGTCCAGTGACGTAAAACGAATCCAATCCCCGCCTGGGTCGATCCACATGCGATCCCGGGCGGGGTGGAATCGCGCCCAGCGGTCGGCTATCGTGAGCTGGCATGAGCAGCAGCGAGAACTCTTCCGACGAGCGTGCACCACAGGACAACGCCCCGCGACCGCTGTCGCGAGCCGCTCGCATCGGCGTGCTAATCGTCGCCTTTCTCGGTTGGCTGTTCGCTGGCGTGCAGATGTCGATTACTCCGTTGGTGAGTAATTCCGCGACCACCGACTTTCTCGGCAGCGTCGGTCAGCCAGACGTAGCTCGCCCCACCCTGACTCGCTGGTTCGCTCGCTATAACGCCACATTTCTCTTTGGCGCCGCGGGCGGCGGACTGCTGTTCGGCTGGATCGGCGACCGCGCGGGTCGGGCCAAAGCGTTGTCGTTGAGTATCTGCTGCTATTCGTTGTTCAGCGCGGCTGCGTCGTGGGCTCAATCGCCCGAGCAGTTTGTGGCGTTGCGATTTTTGGGGTGTCTGGGTGTCGGAGGCGCCTGGCCCAATGGCATCGCCATCGCCGTCGAAGTATGGCACGACGTATCAAAACCGGTGTTGGCGGGCGTCATCGGGACCGCGGCCAACGTCGGCCTGGTCTTGATGGGCTTGTTGGCTTGTTACGTCAGCATCACGCCCGAGAGTTGGCGATGGGTCATGTTGCTGGGCGGCGCTCCGCTACTGCTTGGCGTGGCCTGTTTGGTGCTGCTTCCTGAGTCGCCTCAGTGGCTGGCCGCTCGATCCGTGCAAGCCAGCAGTTCCGCCCAATCGCCCGTGAGCACGGTATTTCGGCCGCCGCTCGTCTGGTTGACGCTCCTGGGAATTCTCCTGGGCGCCATCCCGCTCTTCGGCGGCTGGGGTTGCACCAACTGGCTCGTCCCCTGGGCCGATCAAGTCGGAGCGAAAGCCGATCCCTCTTTGAAGGCGTGGACGCAAGTCTATCGATCGATCGGCGCCGCCGTAACGAGTGCGTTAGGGGGATGGGTCAGCGCTAAATTAGGGCGACGCTTATCCTATTTCCTCTACAGTATCGCATCGCTCGCGATTGGCCAACATCTTTATCGCAATCTCGATCCGACTCACCCGCACTTCTCGACCTTTGTTTTCCTGCTCGGCGCCACCACGGGTTTCTATTTCGGCTGGCTGCCGCTTTGCTTGCCGGAGATGTTCCCCACCCAAGTTCGTTCGACCGGGTCGGGGGTCACGTTCAATTCGGGACGAATCGCCACCGGCCTCGGAGTCCTCGGCGCCGGCTATCTCAGCGGCCTGCCCTACTTCGGCGGCGACTATGGCAGAGTGGGATCGGTGACCAGCTTGGTGTTCGCGCTGGGGATGATCTCGATCTGGATGCTCCCCCGCGCCAATGGAAATAAAGAAATCCATCAGTGACGATCAGTGAAGATCGGTGTTCTCTGTGCTCGCCTAGCCCTGGGCAAAGAAAAAGGAACACGCATCTTCACTAATCTTCACTAATTGAGGCAGACAGTCGGAAGCTCGACGAGCCCGCCGTTATCCAACTACGCGGCCTTGGCGCGTCGTTGGTCTTGCGGCAAGCCGACTTGATCCCGCAACACTTCGACCAAAGTATCGACAACTCGACGTTGCTCGTCAGCCGTCAACTCGGGGAAGATCGGGAGGCTCAGGACTTCCGCCGCGGCTCGCTCCGTATGAGGCAGATCGCCGGTCTTGTAGCCGAGCGATTGGAAGCACTCCTGCAAGTGCAGCGGCACCGGATAATAGATCTCGCTGCCGACGCCTCGTTGAGCCAACTGGGCTCGCACCGCGTCCCGTCGACCGTTGGGAATTCGCACGGTGTACTGATTCCAAACATGGCCGCTGTCGGTGGTTTCGACAGGTGCAGAAAGCGAGTCGATCAATCCCGCGCTGCGAATCATCTCGGCATAGCGAGCAGCATTGACGCGGCGAGCGGCTGTCCAGGTCTCAAGATGTCGCAGTTTAACGTTGAGCACGGCGGCCTGAAGAGTATCGAGTCGGCTGTTGATTCCCACCACTCGATGGTAGTACCGAGGATTCATGCCGTGCGAAGCGAATAACCTGAGACGCTCGGCGATCACATCATCGTTTGTGGTCAGCATGCCGCCATCGCCGACCCCGCCCAGATTTTTGGTGGGGTAGAAACTGAAACAGCCAATGGTTCCCAACGAACCTGCGCCGTGTCCGCGATAAGTGGCTCCAATCGACTGAGCCGCATCCTCGATCACCGCAATCCCGGTGTGTCGAGCGATAGCGAGCAACTGATCCATTTCGGCGCATTGGCCAAACAGATGAACGGGAATCACCGCTTTCGTGTGCGACGTGACGGCTCGAGCAACCGCCCGCGGGTCAATGTTGAAAGTCTTGGGATCGATGTCGACAAAGACCGGTTTGGCGCCCACTCGCCATGCGGCGCTGGCGGTGGCGAAAAACGTGAAACTGGGGACGATTACCTCATCGCCAGGGCCGATATCGAGCGCCATCAAGGCGAGCAAGAGGGCATCGCTGCCAGAAGCACACGCTATCGCATGCTTGGCGCCCGCTTGGGCCGCGACGCTGTCTTCCAACTGCTTGACTTCGGGGCCATGGAGAAACCGTCCCGAGTCGAGCACTCGAGTGATTGCCGCCAAAAACTCGTCGCGCAACGGTTGATTCCCGCGTCCAACATCCAACAATGGAACCGAGTTGATGGGCGCGCCGCCAGATCCTGTCGTACTCATGCGTGCTGGCCTCCTTGCCATGTCCGCCTCAGGTGACGATGGTCAAGTTATGCCGCACGGCTCAGAGGGTCAAGAGAAGTTTTTGTCGAGGGCTGCAAAGATAGTACGAAACGATGGTCCGTCCAGCTGCCTGGCGCAGGCTGTTATTGACCCTGTCCCCCGCCTTTGCGTAGGATGCCACAGCTTCCCAGTTTCCAAGGAACACTTTGCCATGCATATTTCGACAACGTTCGGTCTCACTTTGACGAGCGGCCGTCATCGATCGGCAAGCCTCGCTGCGACATGGCTGGCTCACGTGACGTTGTTGGCGGTAATCGCCGTGCTCACGGGTTGCGGCGGCTCGTCCACCCCCGAGCCTCAAGCGGGTAGCTCGGCGGAAGGCCCCGCCTCGGGTGCAAAGGAAGTTCCAGCCGAATCCGGCAGCGGCGAAAAATCGCCCGCGGCGATCGCTGAATCGGAGAAGAAGCCCAAGGAAAAGGGGCCTTTCAAGCTTGGAGATCTGGTTGATCCATTCGACCCACCGACGCTCGAGGAGATTGAGAAGACGGCAGAGTGGGTGGATCTGCCGGTCGTCGATTCGATGGCTTTGCTACGTGATGAATACTGGAAAGATCGTCCCGCCCCGAAGCCTTTGACCGAAGTACTCGCGCTGCGCAATTCAACGGCCGAGACGAACGAGACCATCCTGAACACTTTGGGGCGTCTCCCCGCGGACGACAAGCAGGTCGACTGGGATGCGTCGATCAATCGTCATACGGCAGCGGACGTGAAGAGCACGAACCCATTGCTCGCCAGCTCGACCATCGAGTTCGACGTGGGCGGCTTGATCGGTTTTGGCCTCTTTTCCTTCGATTGGCGGATGCGTCCTTTCGCCGCCAAGGATTCGGTGGTCTCCTGGCAAACCAGCAAGGACCGCATGTACGACAAAGTGGTTCTGCGAGATGACTTGACTTGGTCCGACGGCAAACCCGTGACCGCTCACGATGTGGAATTCAGCTATCTGGCGATCATGACGAAGAGTGTTCCGGCATCCGCCCAGCGGAGCGGCACCGACAAGCTTAAGTACGTGAAAGCGTACGACGACCGCACCGTCATCTTCTTCCATAAAGAGCCGTTCGCCACTAACGCCTGGAACGTCAACTTCTCGATCATCCCGAAACATGTTTACGAGACAACCATCGCCGACGACCCGACGCTTCAAGACAGTGAGGCGCATGTCGCATTGGAGAGAAACCCCGTGACGGGCGGCCCCTACACCATCTCCAGCCGTACTCGCGATCAGGAGATCGTGCTGACTCGTCGCGACAGCTACTACACGCACAACGGCAAACAGGTCCGCGACAAGCCCTATTTCAAGCAGATCCGTTTCAAAGTCATGGCCGATCCCAGCGTCGCGCTCTTAGGACTGAAGGCGGGCGACATCGACGAATTGCAGCTTTCGCCCGATCTGTGGAAAACACAAACCGGCAATAACGACTTCTACGAACGCAATACGAAGGTCTATGCGGTGGAATGGGTCGAGTTTCACTTCTTGTGGAACTGCGAACGACCGTATTTCAGCGACAAGCGAGTGCGACAAGCGCTCGCGTTGGCATTCGACCACGACGAACTGATTCAGAAATTGCGCCACGGTATCGATCAACCTTCCAGCGGTATGTTCAACGCGGCATCCCAATGGTCTCCGCCCGGGTTCAAGGCCGGCTTCCAAAAGCGCGACCTCGAGAAAGCGGAAGAACTATTGGAAGCAGCCGATTGGGTCGACCACGACGAAGACGGAATTCGCGACAAGATGGTTGATGGCAAGAAGGTGAAGTTCGAGTTCCAATTGCAGACGTCGAACCGTCCCGATCGAATCGCCATCTGCAATCTGCTCAAGGAAAACCTCGAGCAAATCGGCATCGCGGTCAACGTACGACCGCTTGAATTCACCGTGATGACCGACAACTTACTGAAACACAATTTCGATGCGGCATTCGGCGGCTGGGGCACTGGCACGGATCCCGACACCACCGACAACATCTTCGGCACCGGTCAAGATCGCAATTACGGACAGTACTCCAACAAGGAAATCGACAAGCTGTACGAATTGGGCCGCCGCGAATTCGATGTCGAAAAGCGTTTGGAGATCTACCGAAAAATCCACACGCTGCTGTACGAAGACCAGCCTTACATGTGGCTCTACTATCAGAACGCTTACTACGCGTTCAATAAAGAGCTGCGGGGCTATGTCTTCAGCCCGCGTGGACCGTTCAATTACGGCCCTGGATTCGGCAGTATCTGGCGAGCGCCTCGGCTCTAGTCGGATCTGCGAAGGTCTCGCGCACGACCACCAGGATTTCTTGATCGCATGATCCACTACGTAATCCGGCGAATCGCCATCGGCATACTCACGCTGCTGGTCATCACCTTCATTGTCTACGCGTTGATCCGGAACATGCCCGGCACGCCGCTCACAGTGGATTTGGCCGAATCGAGTCCCGACAAGCAGATCAGCGCCGAAGAGCTCGAGCGGCGTATGGAGATCTATGGTCTTAAGGACCCCTGGTATATCGCGTATTTCAAATGGATCGGTAAGGTCGCGCGGCTCGACTTCGGTCGCTCGATCCATGAAAAACAGCCCGTGATGAAGGTGATTGGCCCTCGGGTGGGACCGACGTTGCTGCTGTCCGTCTCATCCCTGTTGCTGAGCTTCATGCTGGCTGTTCCGATGGGCCTGTTCAGCACGCACCGGAGCGGACGAGCGGACGAACGGGCCATGAGCGTGGGACTGTATATGCTCTACAGCATTCCCTCGTACGTGGCCGCGTTGCTGCTGCTGATCTTGTTCTACGTTAAGCTCGACGGCACCATTTTCCATCTGAAGCCGGGAATGGTCAGCGACGATTACCCCAGCCTCTCCACCTACGGCAAATTCGTGGATGTATTCAAGCACGCGTTACTGCCGGTAACCTGTTACACCTATGGCAGCCTGGCTTACTTCAGCCGCTTCGTGAAGGCGAATATGGAGGAAGTTATCCGGCAAGACTACATCCGCACCGCACGTGCAAAAGGAGTCGCTCCTTTCAACGTGCTGGTCAATCACGCATTTCGCAACACACTCATTCCCTTCGTCACCATGCTCGGGCTTACCTTGCCGGGGCTGTTGAGTGGATCGGTCATTCTCGAGGAAGTCTTTTCGTGGCCGGGAATGGGACGATTGTTTTTTGCCGCCATCACCAATCGCGACTATGAAGTCTTGATGGCCGAATTCCTGATCTACGCCGTTCTCACCCTTATCGGGCAACTGGCGGCGGACATCCTGTACGCCTTCGTCGACCCGCGAGTGACCTACTCCTGATATGAACTCGCCATCCACCAACTCGATTTCGCCAGACGCTTCTCAGGTCGGGCCCGCTAAGTCGCAGTCGGCGACGAAAAGCAGGGGCTATTGGTCCGAGACCTGGATTCGCTTCCGCCGTCGCTATTTCGCTTCGCTGGCCCTCGTCTACGTGTCGCTGTTGGCTCTCGTTTCTATTTTTTCGCCTGCCTTGGCGGGAACCAAACCGGTCGTCTGTCGCTACAAAGGACAGCTATATTTTCCCGCACTCGGCTACTTCAATTCGAAGTGGGAGAATCCGATCTTCATGAAGGATCGCTTCTACAAGATCTATCCCAAGAATCTGAAGAAGAAGGATCCGGAGAGTTGGGCCGTGTGGCCCGTCCTGTACTTGGATCCCTACCGCAGAGTGAAAGATGGCGAATGGGAGAATCGCCCCGGAGACGATGTCTACGAGCCGCCCAGTTGGCAAAATCCCTTCGGCACCAACCATGCCGGGGTCGATGTCATGGCTCAAATGATCCACGGCACTCAGATCGCGCTGCTTGTCGGCTTCGTTTCGACGGGAATCGCCGCCATCATCGGCGTCATCCTGGGAGCGGTCGCCGGTTACTTGGGTGGAGTGGCCGACATGCTGGTCAGTCGAGTGATCGAGGTGGTCATGTGCGTGCCCGCTCTCGTCTTGATCCTGACCCTGCTGGCCATCCTGGAGAAACCAACCATCTGGCACATGATGGCCGTGCTAGGGATCACCGGCTGGACCGGGATCGCTCGTCTGACTCGCGGCGAATTCCTGAAATTGCGACAGGCCGAGTTCGTTACGGCCGCTCGAGCGCTGGGCGTACGTTGGCCTCGCATCGTTTTTCGCCACATCTTGCCGAACGCCATGGCGCCAGTGCTGGTCCCCATCAGCTTTGGCATCGCTGCCGCGATCTTGACAGAGAGCGGCTTAAGCCTCTTGGGGTTTGGCGCTCCTCCTCCCAATCCCAGTTGGGGAACGCTGCTCAACAGCGGCAAGCAGAACCTGCAAATGTGGTGGCTGATCCTGTTCCCAGGAATCGCCATCTTCCTGACCGTCCTCTCCTACAACCTGATCGGCGAAGGCTTGCAGGAAGCAACCGACCCACGGCTCCGCGAAGCTGGCAAGTGATACCACCATGCCCTTACCGCTTGTAGAAATCAAAAACTTGCAAACTCACTTCTTCACTGACGAAGGCGTCGTGAAAGCAGTCGAGGATGTGACGCTCCAGATTCCCCGTGGCGGGACCTTAGGACTAGTGGGCGAAAGCGGTTGCGGCAAAAGCGTGACTGCCATGTCGGTCATCGGCCTCGTCTCGCGTCCAGGCCGCGTCGTCGGCGGCTCGATTCTTTTCCATGAACGCGACAAGTCGGTCGACTTGACGAAGCTGTCCGAAGCCGAGATGCGGAAGTACCGCGGCTCGAAGATCTCGATGATCTTCCAGGAGCCGATGACCTCGCTGAATCCCGTATTCACGGTCGGCGCGCAGATCAGCGAGGCAGTGCGGCTCCACCGCGACGTTTCCAAGAAAGAAGCGCGCGACATTTCCATCGAAATGCTGCGGAAGGTGAAAGTCCCTTCGCCCGAATCGCGAGTCGACGAGTATCCTCATCAGTTTTCGGGAGGTATGCGGCAGCGAGTGATGATCGCCATGTCGCTCGCCTGCAACCCTCAACTGCTCATCGCCGACGAACCGACCACCGCGCTCGATGTCACCATTCAGGCCCAAATCCTCGACCTGCTCCGCGAGTTGCAGCAAGACACCGGCATGTCCATTTTGATCATCACCCATGATTTGGGCGTGATCGCCGAGTTGGCGGACGAGGTGGCTGTGATGTATGCCTCGAAAGTGGTCGAGCATGCGCCGGTTTCCGAGTTGTTTCGCGAACCTCGACATCCCTACACTCACGGGCTGTTCGCTTCTCGCCCCAAGCCAGGGACTGCCAAGACGGAGAAGTTGGAGACGATCCCTGGGATGGTTCCCAGCCCCTTGCGATTTCCCGCGGGCTGCAAATTCCATCCACGCTGCAAGTATTGCGTGGATCAGTGCCGCACCGAAGAAGCGATCCTGCGCGACCTCAGCCCCACTCACACGGTTCGTTGCCACCTGGCCGATTCGATCCAATACTAAGCACCCATGTCCACACCACTGCTGGAAATCCGCAACCTCAAGAAGTACTTCCCCGTCCGCAAGGGGTTGTTCCAGAGTGTCGTCGGGCATGTGCACGCCGTCGATGACGTATCGTTCGCGATCCGCCCCGGTGAAACCCTGGGCCTGGTCGGTGAGTCGGGCTGTGGCAAGACGACCGTCGGCCGCACCTTGCTGCGTCTTTACGAACCCACCGCGGGCACGATTCACTTCGCGGGCCAAGATGTCACGCACTTGGGCGGCGCCGAATTGCGGCAACTGCGCCGCAATATGCAAATCGTCTTCCAGGATCCCTTCAGTTCGCTCAATCCGCGCATGACGGTGCGAGGGATCATCGAAGAAGGACTAATTATCCATCGCTTGGGGAATAAAGCCGAACGACTGCGGAAGGTAGAAGAGATTCTGGTCAAAGTGGGACTCGATCCGACTTACCTTTATCGTTATCCCCATGAATTCTCGGGCGGCCAACGTCAGCGGCTGAGTATCGCCCGCGCACTCGCCCTCCGCCCGCAGTTCATCGTGCTTGATGAACCCATCTCGGCACTCGACGTTTCGATTCAGTCGCAAATCATCAATCTGCTGACGCAACTCAAGGACGAATTCCAGCTCACTTACCTCTTCATCTCTCACGACTTGTCAGTCGTCGAGTACATCTCGGACCGGGTGGCGGTCATGTACTTGGGCGAGATCGTGGAACTTGCGACCAGCGAGCAACTGTACCGACAGCCTCGGCATCCTTACACGCAAGCTCTTCTGTCGTCCGTCCCCTCGATCGATCCTGACAAACGTCGCAAACGAGTGGTGCTGCCTGGGGATGTGCCGAGTCCCATCAAGCCGCCCAGCGGTTGTCGCTTCCATCCGCGGTGTCCAGTGGCCATCGACGCCTGTCGCACAACCGCCCCGCCGCTCGTACAGATCGACGGCCATCTGACTCGCTGCCACTTGGTCAAAGAATAACGTCGCGGTTCACGCGTCGTGTCTCGTGATTTTGTACGACGGACTTCCAGTCCGTCGATCGAAGTAGCCCGCTCGCTTCGCGAGCGGCTAGCCACGTGGCCAGCGAGCGCCCACTGCCGCCAGCTAAGCCGCGGCGTGGACCGAATCGACGGACTGGAAGTCCGTCGTACGAAGTAGCCCGCTCGCTTCGCGAGCGGTTAGCCGCGTGGCCAGCGAGCACCCACTGCCGACAGCCAAACCGTGGCGCGGACCGAATCGACGGACTAGAAGTCCGTCGTACAAAGTAGCCCGCTCGCTTCGCGAGCGGTTAGCCGCGTGGCCAGCGAGCGCCTTCTGCCGTCAGCCAAACCGCGGCGCGGACCCAATCGACGGACTAGAAGTCCGTCGTACATTCCGCGCGCCTCTCCATCAGCCCGCTTGTTTCTTGAGTCGCTCAAATTCGGCTCGCCAAGGTTCCGGTATTCCAGGCGGCGTGATTTCGAGAAAGCGAATGAACTTGTCGGCTTCGTCTTGTTTCCCCAGCCGAACCAACATCGTCGCCACACCAAGCTTTGAGCGATACCAGAGCGTCGTTCGGGGTGGACTCTTCGCGGCCACTCGACGCCATTGATCGAGTGCCGCCTGCCAATCTTCCATTGAACTTCCGGCCTCCAGCAATTCGGCCAAGGCTTGTTGAGTGGCGCCATCTTGAGGGGCTGCCGTTGCCAATTCGCGATATGCCGCCACCGCTTCCTGACGTTTCCCTGTTGCCGCCAATGACTCGGGCAACAATCCATCCAATGCCCGTCGCCCCACTTCAGGTAGATCGTTGCGCCGCGACTGGAACTTCTTACTCAACTCACCCGCGATCCCCCCCAAGAGCATTTTTCGCGACGAAGCCGCACTGCGTAAAGACTCCCGCATGGTGAGCAGCAACCCTGTCATCACCTCAACGGGAAGCGTCTGAGATTCGGCAAGCGATTGCCTGAGAGTGTCTTCTTCGCCGGGAAGCACTAAGGCAGCCTGCATGCGTAGTCCCGCCACCACCTCCCGATCCTCAGGAGTGGTCTCGTCATCGGGCGGAAACTGCTTGAACCAATCCAACACCTCGCGAGCCCGCGACTCGCGCTGCTTCACTGCGTTGGCTCCTCCCGCGGGCTGAGGGGCTTCGGGCGAAGAAAACCACCAACTCTTTTCGTTGCGCACGACGCCGCGCCAAGCCTCGCCACCCCAAGACGAGTCGACTGCCACTTGGCGATAAGCGCCCATTGCAGCTTCCCAATTCCGATGCGCTTCATACCAAGCCGCCAGCCAAATCCAGACTTGGTTGCATGTCGCTGAACTTGGCCAGAGACGTAAATGCTCGTTCAACCACGCCACATACCGTTCGCTAATCTCTCGAGATGATTCCACATCAGCCGATGAGTCTGAAGACTTTGACTTCGTCTCCTCTCGCAGTTGCTGAGCAAGATTCCACACGGCTGCCAAATGCGTTTCGGCGGCCCGCTGTTCACGCGGAGACTCGATCGCAGCTTGCTGAAGCCGTCGAGCCGCCTCGGCGAATCGACTTCGACGCTGTTCAATCATCCCCGCTTTCAACGCCAGTGCGAACACATCGCTAGCGCGACGCGCCGATTGAGCCTGGGCAATCGACTGATCGAGCGCCGCTAACGCCTCATCGGGTCTTCCCTGTTTCAACAGACTATCGGCGGTGCGAGCTAAAAGGTCTGGATTGCGAGTTTCCACGGCGGCGCCAAGTCGAACTAATTGGAGGTCTCCCCGATGCTTCCAATAGGGTCCATGATCTCGCTCGATAGCATCCAACAGTTGAAACGCTTCGTCTTGGACGGGCTTCAAGTCGTTGCCGCGAGCAACGGCATCTCGCCAACGAGCCAGCAGGACTTCCAGCCTTGCAAAGTCCCACTCCGCCGCCGCCACCCCACTCACCTCCCCCCGACCGCCCAATTCGAGCAAGCGAGACACCCCGCGAGAATCACCCTGCGCAAGTGCGATCCGCAACGCCTCCGTGCGAATCGCCAGCGTCGTTTCTGCATCGAGCGTGGAGGGGTCAAGCCGGGACAAGGCCTGACGCGCAGCATCCAGCTTTCCCAGGAGCCTTAACTGCGCCACTTGTTCCAAATGTACCGGCGCGTGCAGTGGCATTTCGGGCGTGAGTTGACGCAGCGATGGTTCGAGCAACTGGAGGCCTCGTCCCAAGACTGCGAGCCGATCGTCGCTGCCGTCGTCATAAGCCAGGGCCAAGTTTCGTTGAGTCCGCGCGGCTTGCAAGCGAACCTGATGTTGTAGAGCCGCCAATTGCTCGACGGTCAATTCGTCGCTGGCAGCAGTCTTGCGAAAGCGTTGCGGCAGGTATTCCGCCAACTCGCGATCAATTTGCTCTAGGTCTCTAGCCGCACTTCGACTGAGCTTCCTCGCTTCTTCGCGACCGGCCGCACCTTCCGCAGCCACTTCGGCTTCCAACCGCAAGAGTTCCCCAAGATTCGCGTCGGCGATCGCTTCTTGCGTGCGCACAAGAAAGCCCATCGAATGACTGGGGTGCGCGCTCTGAAAACGAGCCGCCACTTCGTGGGCTAAACGAACAAGCTCGCTGCGATCAGACGCTGGACTGTGTCGAGCTTGGTCCGCCAACGCGCGAATCCACTCGACCGCCACCTCCCCGCGATCGAGCGACGTGAGCGTCTTGTCCGCCCACCGCAACTCGCAGTGCTTTCGAGCCAGTTCAAATAGACAACGCTGCCGCAATCCAGAGAAGAACCTGTCATCCTCGCCGCCCACCGCCGCTTGCTGCGCACCGCAGAGGAACAACACACCGAGAACCGCGAGGATGGCGAGCCGCGATGGTCGCTTCAGTCGTTGCGATAACGGGCTTGCATCGGCCAAGAGAATCGACGACTTGGTTAACATGAGCAGAGAAAATTGGCGGAACTCACGTGAGTATGGACCATCGCTCAAGACCTGCGTTCTTTCAGCTGCTCCTGTAAGCCTTGCGCAAGCGATTGAAGACGACTCAATTCCCAGGTGACGAGTTCACTGGACGGAAGCACCGTATCTCCCAGAATCTCCTGGAGCGCCTGCACTTTACCGATCCACCGTCCTTGCTCACGTCCTTGCTCACGTCCTTGCTCAAGCCCCTGTTCACGTCCTTGCTCACGTCCCTGCTCAAGCCCTTGCTCACGTCCCTGCTCAAGCCCTTGCTCCAATCCCTCTGCACGTCCCTCCGCAAGTCCCTCGTTTCTTCCTTCTCGCTTTGCTTCCGAGATACCTGATCGCAAGTCTCGCAAGGCCTTCAGCCGTGCCTCGTAGCGAAGCCGTTCTTCGGTCGTTCTCGAAACCATCTCTAACACTCCCCCCGCTTCCACGAACGCGAGCTCTTGGAATAACGGCCCGATCTCCGACAATTCCAACTCCTGCACACGCTGCATGAAGCAAATCCACTTCTCCATGCGGCCCGCTTGCGCCAACTCACCCAAGCCACGCCGATACTTGGGGATCTCTAGCAAGTGTAACTCCGAGTGATCGCTGAATTCCAGACCTTCTTCCAACGAGCTCAGTCGAAACCGAGTACGGAATGGGGAACGTCCTGGAAACATCACCTGTCCGACAAAACAAATGCCTATCGCCGGCGCGAGTTGCTCATACGGCTCACCCGAAAACAATTGCTCGCTATACATGCTCGCCAAGTAGTACACCAGTCGATTCGCAAAGGCGCCCGCGGGGTTCGACTGCATCTCTAGATTGTAATGGCGTCCCGCCTCATCCCGCGCACGAATGTCGAGGATTGACAGTTTGTCCTCCTCAAAATCTCGCTCCAGAAACGGGTTCAGTATCGTCACTTCATCGACGACAAACTGCTCCTCGAATACCGCATTTGACTCAACGAACCAAGAACCTTACGTCGTTTGATACCGTGCTAGATAGACGCGGAGGTCCGATCTACGAGCCAGCCATGGGGTTCATTGCTGTAACGCCCTGGTGCTTACGACACAACCCTACGGAGTCTGGCTCGCCGCCAAACTCAGTTTGGTAAAGCCTACCTGGCGAGCCGCATCATAGACGTCAATCACATGACTCAACGGCACTTCCCCATCGGGATGCAAGATTACCGGCACATCCATCGTCACTTGGCCAATGCGCCGCAGTTGTTCCCGCACGGCGGCTGCCGTAGGCATCGGTTCCTGGTTGATCGACCAAATCGGCCGCCCCTGTCGCCATCCGACTCGCACAATAATGCGATCGAAATCCGCCTCGGGCGGTGGAGGCGTTTCCTCCGGCGCTGTCCCCGGCGACTGCTTGCGCTCGGCAGACTCTGTCGACACTCGACTGGGCAGTACTTTCTCCGCCAACTGAAAGCCAGCCGTCCAGACGAAAAAGACCAGCAACAAGAAGACGACGTCGATCATCGGCGTCATCTGAATTTCGAGCGGCGCGCGTTCACGCAGCACATGGAGAGGGAGCTTCATGGTTTGCCCGAAACCTCAGAATCGACCACCGCGAACGTGACGTTCGCCAGACCGGCTCGCGACGACGCAACCAATACGGGCTCGACATGTCGATACGGCACATCTCGATCCGCACGTACTCGTAGTTCCACCTCCGCCCCCTCTTCCGCCACAACTCCTCGCAACCGCTCTTCCAACTGAGTCGGCTGAATGCGCCGTCCCACCAGCACGAGCGCCCCGTCCGCCAGAACGTTCAAAGTGATTCGAGGCCGCTCGTCCTCCGCGCGCGACTCCGCCCCACTCGCCGCCGTCGGCAATGGCAAAGCCATCTGCGCTTCCTGCCGCGCCAAATGGCTCGACACCAAAAAGAAGATCAACAACTGAAACACCACATCAATCAGCGGCGTCATGTTGATCCCCACGGCGCCTCGTTCAGCGAGTCGAGGAATCTTCATCCGGCGCCTCCCGGTGGCGGCGGAGGCGCGGGCGGCTGAGGCGCGGGAGGTTGGGGCAGCGATGGCGGAGCATTCATCGGCGCCACTGGCGGCCCTACAGCCTGGCCTCGAGGCAAACTCACAGGCGCTCGCGCCGCCGCCGAACCAGTCGCTCCCACCGCCGCTTGCGAACGTCGCTTTAAAGGAGCAAACACGTGTTGAGCAGTCGCAGCCGCCTCGGCAATAAACTGGTCGACTCGATTGCGCAAAAGCGCAAACGCCGCCAGGGACGGAATCGCAATCATCAACCCGACAACGGTGGTCACGAGCGCCTGATAAATGCCTTCAGCCAATTGCCCCGCGCCCGCGTTCCCTTGAGTGCTGGCCACCTCGCGAAAGCACAACACCATGCCGAAGACAGTACCAAGCAGCCCTAACATCGGCGCTAGATTCGCCAACACCGAAAGATACTCCACTCTGCGGAACATGCGCGCCGCATGCTCGGCGAGCGCCTCCTCGATCGACTCCTCCACCGCGTTCCAACCACCCTCGATTTCCGTCAAGCCTCGATACAGCACATGCCCCAACAGACTCGGCCGACCTCGACATGCTTGCTGAGCCTCCGCATATCGCCCCGCGCTTAGCAATTGACGCACCTGTTCTCCCAGGGACTCGGGCAGCACCAGCTTGCGACGCAGCGCGAGCGACTGCTCGATAATCAGGTAGAGCGCCGTCATCGACGTCGCAATCAGAGTCAGCATGATCGTGACCCCAATCGGTCCGCCGGAGAAGACAATCTCAAAGAACGAGTCGGGAGCGTTAGGAGGCGTCGGCGTAGGTGCTTGCATAGTGTATCGGTTCCGACTCCTGGGCCACGAGCACGATTGGATAGATAGCTAGAGACAATCGATAGACGAGTTTGATCGAGGAGCTTACCAACAAGCAATCATGGCGTCACCTCAGTGACAAAGCGTTCGCTCCGCTCCTTGCGCAATTGATTCGCCTGTTCAGGCATTTGAGCTAAATCGAACTGTTCCGCGGCCAACTCGAGCGACCTGGCCGCCAGCCCGCGCTGGCCAGAGAACTCAATGGGTATCCTCATCCAGGCCATCGCTGCACGGTCATGTTGCTCCAGTCTGGCCCAAGCTTGTCCCACCACAAAGTAAGGACCAGCCCGCAGAGCCGCAGGCATCTTTCGCACCACTCGCTCCCATGACTCGACATCCGACTCTGCCGTCGTCGCCAATCGCAACCGCCACAACTGAGCCTCCGCGAGCAGCGCGATTCGCGAGTCGCGGTGAGTCGTTAAACGCTGTAAAGGCTCCTGGACTCCCTGGTGTTTTCCCACCGCGATCCGCCAACTCGCTCCTAACAGCGTCGCCGCCGGCGAGTCATCCGCGGCCAGCCATTGCGATGCGACCTTATCGATTTCGTCGCGAGGCTCAACTGTCATCCAAGCGAGCGGAATCACCTCGAACTGGCTCAACATGGGGTCAGCTCGATAGAGCGACAAGAACAATTCGCCCGCCTTCTGAACCTGGGACAATTCACGAAACGCGGTACAAGCTCGCGCCGCCATTTCACGCTTCACCCAGACTCGCGTATCGGCGGCCGACGCGGCTCGATAGGCCTCGACGGCCTGTTCGAACTTCCCCTCCGCCATCCTCTGATCTCCCACCGCCGCTTGATCGGGCCACTTCGTATGGATCTTCCGCACTCGCGTCCAAGGCACGACATCTTCCTTGCCGTCCGCTCGCCGCACTCGCACTTGCCCTCCTGAAATGTCGGTAATCTCTCCACGAACCGACGACGCGGTCCCCTCTTTGCCAGGCAAGAGTTCGAGACGATCCTCCGCTCGCAGTGCTAAATGCCAGGAAGCCATTCCCAGCATCAACACAACAACCCTGGTCGATACCATAACAGCCCTTCGAGGAACCTGAACGCGGGTCAGGGTGCGAGTTGAGTCACGTCGACATACGCATGCCGACCACCATTCTGTTGAGCCAGCCGTACGAGAAAATTGCCCGCCGACCGCTGCGGACCCGCTCCAAACTCAATCGCGTTAATCACGGTCCCACGATTGCGAGTGCGTATTTTGGCGAGTTCCGGTTCGGTAAGCTGCGGATCATCCGCGTCGGTCAAGAAGAACATCACATCAGGCGCCAACGAAAGCCCCAAGTTGAGCGCCAGCATGTGGTCGGTGCCGCCATCCGCCACGACGCTACGCACAAAGTCCTCGGCCAATCGCTTGTTCTTGTCCTCGCCGAACACAAGACGCGGTGGTTGAGGCGAGAAGGGGTTAAAGACCGACGGTCGATTGTTGTAGAAGATGATCTGAAACTGATGCGTACTCTCCAGGGCTCGCAAACTCTGACTGAGTTCGCGTTTGGCCGCCGACATCGGTCTTCCCTCGAAACCCGACATGCTCGCGGAACGATCGAACACATACAGGAACTTCGAACCGACTCCGGGAAGTCCAAACACATAGGTGTGCGCCGGTTTCCCCAAACCTCGAGGCCCGGCTAACCCGCCGGCGCCACCTCCTAGCAACTGACCTCCGCCACTCCCTCCTGCCCCAGCCACCTCCGCCGCTGAAATCCCCTCGCCTGACGGCAGCACTCCGCTGGCGTCAATCGGAGGCGCCGCGGCGCCCGGCAAGGCGGCCGCCAGCGAGTTCGCGTTGGGCGAGTTGGAAGAATTGGTTGAACCGGGCGATGCAGCATCCGCAGCCTGACCAGAATTAGCCGCTAACTCGCCAGCCGTGCCTGTGTCGTCGCCCGGCGTAAAATACTGCGGCTTTTCCTGCGAGAGGTCGACGAGCACAATTCCCGCTCGACGCTCAGGTGCAGCATTGCCCGCTGGCGGGGTCGGGTTCAGCACGACCGCGGCAGTAAGGAATACGCCTGCATGCGTCATGGCCGAAATCAGCCACGACATCCCTCGCAATCGACTCGGCGGGTCCGGGTCATACCAATCGTCCGATTCCGACCAACCGGCGGATGATTGGCTTGAAGGCGAAGCAGACATTCGCTCGATACTCCTGCGCTAGCGACCAGACACCACGGGCTTGATCACTACGTGCTCGGTCGCCGCGGGGAAACGCGTGTTCGAAGGTTGTGGAAGCCAGCCCTCATTGTAACGCCGACCAACGTTTCCGGAGAGCAAAACGACTGGGAAAACCGCCCGCCGGCAGAGGTCGACTCACTCCCAAGTTTCCTCAAGACAGCCCGGACGGTTCAGTACGAGATCCACCCCCGATTCGCCCCCGCCGAACGACGTGATCGACGCTATAATGCGATTCTGTCGTCGTTAATGTTGCCGCAAGCGAGTGGCGTCCAGATCCCTGTGCAGTTGAGTGGAATTCCGTTGAAGATCATCACTTACCCCCATCCGACGTTACGTCGCGTCGCCACCACCATCAAACGAGTGGATGCGGAACTCAAGAACGTCGTTCGTCAAATGTTCGACCTGATGTATGCCGCCAAAGGCATTGGACTGGCGGCCAATCAGGTTGATATTCCTCTGCGGCTGTTTGTGATCAACCTGGAAGCGGAGGCGGGTAAGGGCGAGGAACTGGTCTTTATCAACCCGATTATTTCCCGTCCCAAAGGGTCGGCGGAGGCCGAAGAAGGGTGCCTGAGCTTGCCGGGGCTGTACGGTCCCGTGGTTCGCCCCAAGCAAGTCCATGTGAACGCTTACTCGCTGTCGGGCGAGGAAATCTCCGCGACCGTCACAGGATTGTTCGCTCGCTGCATCCAGCATGAACTCGACCACCTGGATGGCGTGCTCTTTCCGGATCGGATGAGCGACACGGCGCGAGCCGGTTTTCGAGATTCCTTGAACGAATTCGAGACCGACTTCCAAAGCCGCCAATCCGTCGGGGAGTACGTGCCCACAGCCATCCAACAGAGTTGGCTCGATTGGTCCAAACGTTACTCGTAAGGCATTTCGTCCGACAACTCAGACCCCAGTTGTTGGACGCGTTCACGAAGGAAGCCTGTTCATGCGGCTAGTCATGATGGGCACGGGCCCTTTTGCCGTGCCCACGTTTGAAGCGTTGCTGGATTCTCGGCACCAAGTCGTCACGCTCTACACTCGACCCTCGCCACCCTTTCGCGGTCGCGGTCCCGGGCCGGTCAATCCCATGCGGATGGCCGCCGAGCGACGAGGAGTGCCGGTGCTTGATCCAGCGAACATCAACGACGAATCAACTCAACAAGAACTCGCCGCACTCTCGGCCGATCTATTGGTGGTTTGCGATTATGGACAAATCCTGAAGGCCTCGACGCTCGCCACCGCCCGACTTGGCGGCATCAACCTCCATGGGAGCCTGCTCCCTCGATACCGAGGCGCCGCACCCGTCCAGTGGGCCGTCTACGCGGGAGATCCACGCACGGGCGTCAGTGTCATTCATATGACGCCGCTGCTCGATGGCGGACCCGTCATCGCGGTCCGTGAGACCGAGATCGACGAAAACGAAACGGCCGGTGAACTCGAGTCGCGACTCTCGCGTCTCGGTGTGCCTTCGGTCTTCGAAGCCCTCGATTTGCTCGAATCGTGGGACGGCAAAACGCCTCTGGGCGCCCTCCAGGACCCGTCGCTCGCCTGTAAAGCCCCGCGCATCACCAAACAAGACGGCTCCATCAACTGGGCCCGGACGGCAGTTCAGATCCGCAACCAGATCCGAGCGTTCCAGCCCTGGCCGGGCTCCTTCACTCACTGGAAGTCCCCGAAAGGCGAGTGGATCCGGATCATTGTCGATCGCGTCACCCTAACGCCCGACTCGGCCAGCCTGACCACCAGCCAGCCCAGCGTCACGTCAGGGGCGAATCCCGCCTCGATAAATCGAGCACCGGGGCAAGTCGTCGTAAGCGACGGACGGCAATTGAGGATAGCTACGGGAAATGGAGAACTATCCATTGACCGGCTGCAACCGGCTGGCAAACGAGTCATGGAAGTGGGCGAATTCCTGCGTGGTTATCCCGTAAGAGTCGGGGACCGATTTGAAAACCCGCCTGCGGCCTGAGGCCGCCGGACGAAGTTCGACATGGCCAAAACGACCATGGCCATGCTACGATATTGCGGTTTGCGGACTAGATTCTGGCAGGTCGCGGGATGGGGATACGGCAATGAAGCGGTTGTATATCGAGACAGTAGGCTGCCAGATGAACGTTCTGGACAGCGAGATGGTGGTCGCCAGCCTGCGGCGCGAGGGGTATGAGCTCACCGGCGAACTTGCCCAAGCCGACACCATTCTGTTCAACACCTGCAGTGTCCGCGAACAATCGGAGAACAAGACCTACAGCGCACTGGGTCGGCTGCGCGCCTTCAAGAAGCAGAACCCGCAGAAGATCGTGGGCGTGATGGGTTGCATGGCGCAAAAGGATCAGAAGTTGATCTTCGATCGCGCCCCTTTCGTCGATTTGGTGGTCGGTCCCGGGCAATTGCATCGCATTCCGGAATTGTTGAGTGAAATTGCCGCGGGCAGCGGTCCGAAAATGGCCGTCAGCCTCGGGCGCAGGGAGGGGTCAGCCGACGAGATCCGTCGCAGTCATGAGACGTTTGATCCGCTGCGCGATCCTTCGATGCGTCCCACGCCGTTTCAGGCCTATCTCCGCATTCAGATTGGTTGCGATAAGTTCTGCACTTACTGCGTGGTGCCGATGACTCGCGGACCCGAGCAAGGACGACCGCCCGACCAGATCGTCGCGGAAGCCCAAACTTTGGCCGACCAAGGATGCGTTGAGATCACGCTCTTAGGTCAAACGGTGAACAGCTATCGCTACCGCGAGGGCGGCCGCACCACTCGTTTGTCAGATCTGCTAGCGCGACTTCACGAAGTGAACGGCATCCGCCGAATCAAGTTCGTCACGAACTTCCCGAAGGACATGACTCGCGATCTGCTGGAAGCGGTGCGCGACCTTCCCAAGGTATCGCCCTATTTGCACGTGCCCGCTCAAAGCGGTTCCAACCGCATTCTCGACCTGATGAAGCGTGGCTACTCGGTTGAGGACTATCGCGAGATGATGGGACGAATCCGCGAACTCGTGCCCGATGCGGCCGTCACCAGCGACTTTATCGTCGGCTTCTGCGGCGAAACGGACGACGAGTTCCGCCTGACCTATGAGTTGGTGCGCGAGTGCCGCTTCAAAAACAGCTTCATCTTCAAGTACAGCGAACGAGCTGGCACGAAGGCGGCTGAGCTGATGCCCGACGACGTGCCGTACGACATTAAACAGTGGCGCAACAATGAATTGCTCGGGTTGCAAAACGAAATCGCCGAGGAATTAAACCAAGCCTTCTTGGGTCGCACGGTTGAAGTGCTGGTTGAAGGCCCCAGCGATTGGCAGAAGAGACAGGCAGAAGCGGGACCAGTTCTACAACTAACGGGACGGACGCCTTGCGATCGAATCGTCGTCTTCGACGGAACGATGCGTCAGGTCGGACAGTTTATCCCGGTAGCCGTGTATGAAGTGAGCGCCCACACGCTGTTTGGCGCCGTGGTCACCGAAGAACACGGCCCCGAGTTGTTTTCACTCGATCCCCTCGCCGCTCGCTAGTTCGATTTGGTCATTGGTCATTGGGAACACGTGGGAATTGGCCAGTGATGCGGGACAGTGCGTTTTCAGCACCCAATCAAACGAGCGCGCGGAAGAGACCGGGTCGCTCGACCGAGGAAGGACCGCACCGTCGTAAGCCAACGCCCGCCACGAGCAGCTCTTCAGGCCAGAAATCAAGAACGAACAGCAGTGGGAAGGCATTGTCCTTCAAGCCGGAGGCTTGATAGCCATTAAGTTGCCTTTGCCTCCGGCAAAACAGCATAGACCGTTGCCCCGCGAATGCCGCCTCTCGATGGCTGTCACTGGTCATTCAGTAGCGCCTAGTTTGGCTTAGGGTTCGAACTCGACGCAAAACGTTGAGCCATCATGGAGTAGGTCGACGACGGTTACGGCAATCCACTCGAGCATTCCAGCCACACTTACCCAGGAGTGGGTCTGCTGGCATTTTTTCGTCCGGCGGCCTAACGTGTAAGAAATCCGCACTTGGTGGATGATACCTCTTAGGAGAGGACATCTTGCCAGAGTTTCCAGAGACCAACCACAGCCTCATCGCCCGGGTCAAAGACCTTGGGGATGGTGCGTCATGGCTTGAGTTTTTGGGGATTTACCAGCCGGTGGTGTATCGCATGGCTCGGCGGCGGCAATTGCAGGATGCCGATGCTCAGGACGTGATGCAGCAGGTGTTTCTGTCAATTTCGCGGTCGATCGAGGGTTGGGAGCCAGGCGAAGGACGGCCGCCGTTTCGAGCTTGGCTGACGACGATAGCTCGCAATGCGATTACCAAGGCACTGTCTCGGCGACCTCGCGATCAGGCGACCGGGACGACCTCGGCGGCAGACATTCTGGAGAATCAGCAAGCAGCGGAAGCGACGGCCAGTGAAATCGTGGCGGAGGCTCGTCGGGAGCTCATCCGCTGGGCGACTGAGCAAATTCACTCCGAGTTTAGCGAAGACATCTGGCAAATCTTTCAACAGACGGCGATTGACGGGGCGCCGATTGCGGACGTGGCGAATTCGACTGGGCGTTCAGCCGGTTCGATATACGTCGCTCGATTTGGAATCATTGCCCGACTCAAAGAGAAGATTCAGGAAGCGTCGCGGAATGGCAGGGGGTTCCGTACCTCGTCACGCAGTATTCAAGAGGCATGACGCTTCAAAAACGCATTCAGGATCAAGGTCCGCTGGAACTGAAAGAGATTCTGCGGATTGGGATGCAGACAGCACGTGGTCTGGCTGCGGCACATGCTCAGGGCTTGGTTCATCGCGACGTGAAGCCATCCAACATCCTGCTTGATGGCCAAGTCGCCGCACGACCGTTTCGCCTCGGCGTCCGAAGTCACCGACTTGCTGGAATCGTGTCTGGCTCATGTCCAACAGCCAACGGTCGCTCCGTTGCCAGAGCAACTTCGTATTACGCAGTCCGCGAACGAGCGAAGGAACATCGGTCGTTGGATAGCAGCAATCGGAGCCAAGCTGACTAGCCTCACATCTGTCCCCCTCAACAAATCGAACAAGGATTCACCAATGTCCGACGCATCTGTCGCCAACGCTCCTTCGTCCAAGCGTTCGCCACTTTCCACTCGAATCATCGTTTGCGTCATACTTTCAATGATCGGAATTGCGATGCTGGCATGGGAGTATCTGTCGAGTGGCTTCAATGATCCACCTTTGAGATGGCTCTTCCCTGGAGCCCCATTTGTGATTCTGACCGGGCTGACTTTCGTCAAACGAGTTCCGCTGGGCACGCTAATTGGCGCCTGTGTCGGTGGTCTTGTACCCGTCGCCGTTTTGTATCGGGCGATATGGCTCTCGTCAGTGAACTACAACGGTGGCAACGCTGATATCGGTCTCGGATTGCTGGGATTGGCAACTCTCGTGCTGATGCCATTTTCTATGCTCATCGGGGGCTTCATTGGTTGGCTCGTCCCAACTCGCACTCACTGCTCATGACGGTAACAACGTACTCACGAGCAAGTCGCCAGTGAGAGCGGTTTAGGGTGCGCAAAATGGCAATGCACCCAGGCAGTTATCCACCTTGCCCCACCACGAACTTGCCGTCGATGATTGCTTTCTTGAGCTTTGGGTGATCGAGCACTCCTGCCGTAGCGTCGATCTTTGATGACGTTGTCGTTAATAGTTCCTGGAGGTTTGGTGCGATATGTGGGAGCGCCGATAAGTCGTGCAGGTTGCGGCAGCGGTGAAGCTGCAATACTCTGAGCTTCGTCATCACGGGCAAGCCGACCAAAGTCGCGGGGGTCGCCCAATATAGTTCTAGCCTTTCGACGCCAGCGGGAATCTCAAGTCCTTCGAACGATCTTGACTTAGGCTTGTAATGCCACAAATGGTATTCGGTAGTCGTCGATTGCTTGAGCCCTGCGTCTGCCTTGATCCAATGGTTGATGACAGTTCGTAAAGCCCGAAAACGCGAGAAATCTATGCCAGGCCGCTGAGGATTTATCCCAACATATTCCAAATCGGTCAACTCGTAGATCGCATCGACGTGTCGTAACGACACATCCCAAAACCAAAGCCACCTGGCATTCGTCGCATCGGCCAGAAAGTCAAGATTGTCCTGCGTGAATCCAAAACTCGGGTTGCCAAACAGGCCTCGAAATCCGTGACGATGGTAGTGCGCAAGACATTCGTCGACGCGGTTGCTTTCCATGCCGACGGCCGGAACTTTCTCAAAATTGTCGTGCCACTCGCGGAATCCGGATTCTCTCAGCTCGATGCTCATGGTGGAAAACAACAGCCGAAACCGCGCGGCCGCCATAAATTCTGATGTCAATTTCCGAGTTGCCGGCCACTCCGGTTCGCCGTCTTGTTTAAGCAAGCCGCTGCGGGGCGGACATTATCCTACCGTTTTCTCTTTGCTGTCGCCAGTTTTGCCTGGCCGCGCGACACGAAGTACAGTTCCGCCCGCTCGTCGCAAGAACATACCTCTCTCGCCACTCGCGCTGAAGATGCAGGCCGACCTGCAACTGGCGGGCCTCGTCGAGCGAACGCAAGAATCCTACCTGCGCAGCGTCCGCAAGTTCGCTCAATGGCTCAAGCGAGCCCCTCGACCGAGCTTCGGAGAACGTTCTGCGGCTAGACCTACTCTTCTGCTAGAGCGACCAGCAGTGAGAAAGCACTGTCCTTCAAGCCGGAGGCTTGATAGCCATTAGCCGGTGGTTGAGCGAAGCGACACCACCGGTTCGCAGCGTCGCTCACCTGGACTCCACGACTGTTGCCTTTGCCTCCGGCAAAGCAGCACGGACCGTTGCCCCGCGAATGCCGCCGCTCGATGGCTGTCATTGGTCATTGGTCATTGGTCATTGGTCACTGGTCACTGGTCATTGGTCATTGGTCATTGGTCATTGGTCATTGGTCATTGGCAGCACAAGGGACTTGACCAGCGACGTCTGGCTGTGCGTTGTCAGCATCGAATCAAACGAGTGCGCGGAAGAGACCGTGTAGCTCGACCGAGGAAGGTCCACGCCGTCGTACGCCAACGCCCACAACAAGCAGTTCTTCAGGCCGGAAATCGAGAACACCAACAACGATCAACAGAAGGAAACACACTCGACAGGCACTTCCGCGAGTCGTCGCTGCTCCAAGCGATCGCTAGGAACGCCGCGATCGAACGCCAGGCGACGACGCGGAGGGAAGCAATCCCCATACGCAACCCGCACACCAGTCTCGACGATTCCACGCGTTATCGGCAAAGAGACGTCCCTTAAGCCGCCACGGGCTTCTTGAACAAGGGACTAGATTGTGGCTAGGCCTCTCGCCAGCCACCCCTCACGTCTCCACTCGCGTCATCGTGCGCCCACGTCGTCTCGTTCCGTCGCCGCGCAATCTAATCCTTCATAGGGTATACGGGAGTCGCTCCGATCACGTTGTAGAAACCGCCGCATTTTGGGCAAAGGTCTTCAAATCTCGTCTTTCGCCGCTTCGCGTCGAACGGAACCACATTCGCAAGACGCAGCACGAAGAAATCCCTATCCGCAGGAAGTGGCACAAATGTCACGCCCTCGCATCCCTGTTTCGGATTCACGTATTCTGAATCGGTCTTTCT
Organism: Pirellulales bacterium; assembly: GCA_046349915.1. Lineage (GTDB taxonomy): Bacteria > Planctomycetota > Planctomycetia > Pirellulales > Pirellulaceae > CAIXSC01. The sequence goes on from JAXMBL010000009.1 coordinate 132,848, forward strand.
TCCGCAATTCGGACAAGTGGCCGGGTGAGGCACTCCATCTTTGCCGAAGCGCCAATCGTGAAAGCCCGCAGTCCGCGGAGGGCGGTACGTGTCGGGGCCGAGCATGTGGGTGTCATCATCGTATACGCAAAACCTGTAGGCAATGATCATCGCCCTGTCCGCGAATTGATGGCTAACGGCTGCAGTAACCGGGCGGCGACGAAACGCGTCCAATTCAATTGCCGTCAGATTCGCCGCTCCGGTTTACGGCATTGTTCGTCGTGGTTGGTGTACAGCGACGCGGCGGAAGCGAGATAACCTCATGCCCGGTTTGACCTTGGCGTTGACGGATATCCTCCGCGATCCGATGAACGTCGTTATCGAATTGCGCAGCGAGACGCCGCTTGATGGCAAGGATTTCATCGTTTGGATCAGGAATCATCTTCGGTCGCCTTGAGTTGTTCAGGAGTACAAATCACTGGTGGAATGAAACCAGCCTCACGACATGTTCCGGCGATCTGAGCTTGTAAGTGTGGATTGAGGATGTGCTTGAAGTTCCACGTCGCTATGAATTGTACACCATTTGTGGCGGCAATGGCGATGTGCAAGGCATCGCGAGGTTCTGATGCGGGCACCGCTTTTCGATCAATCAGAAGTTCTGCGAGCATTTCTGCGTCGTCAGACTCATTCAAGATCGGTACGCCCTGAAGAACTTCGAGCCGTTCCGTTGCGGCAATTGGATCGCCGTCGCCGCATTCGTCGAGCGTAAGGTGTGAGGTCACGATGCGGTAACGGACATGCGCCGTTTTCCACCATTCACGTGTGTGGCGTTGTCGCGACGCAACGTCTGGATTCGGATGCATTCGCCCCGCGATGTTTCCGACGACGGTGGTTTCGACGTATACGATGTCCATCGACGCATACTTTCACGACGAACGACTACGATCGCGGGGCGGCGGGGGACGATTCACTATTGTCAGAATCCGTACTGCCGCCGCTCGGGTGCATCGGCTTGTTCGTCAATTCTCGGCGACGGATGATGCGATGACCTGACTGTTCCTGTCGTAGAATTGCGTCCTCGACGATGGCGCCAACATCGCCAGCAAACTGATCCGAAAGTTCGCGGCGCCATGCATGCAGGTCGCTGATTGCTGAATCTACGGAATCACTCTTGTGCATCGAGTTCATCGTCCACCATTTCTTCCGGGGTGCATACCATTGGCGACGGAAAGCCCGTTTGCAGCAGGACTTCCTGAATTCGCGGCAGAATTCGAGCGTTGGCAATGTGCGTGCAGTTCCACGTTAACAGGTAGTCCACATGATGGTACGCGGCAACCGCAAAATGAAGAGCATCAAATTCGGCTTTTGCAGGCAGAATCGCCTGGGCCAAGATCGCGTTTGCAATCTCCTGGATTTGGGGCACGATTTCGAGAAGTGGAATTCCCTCGAGATGATTCAAGCGTTCAGCCGCCAGCGTCGGATGACCTTTCGACGCTTCGTCCAGCACATATTGGGAAATCACAAGATCGTAACCGTGACGCTCTTCGTCCCACCAGCGTCGAGTCAACAGTTGTCGCGCAGCGGCAACAACGTGTGACGCAGCGCGAGATCGCAGATAGCTTACGATCGATGTTTCGACATAGACGGTTGGCATACACTCTGTATTCTTGACGAACGTTCGCGTTGACCGGGCCGCCGCCAATCGCCATTGACTTCACGAATGACACGATCGGCGGCTCCGTGTCCAACGCGTTGTTCAAGAAAGTCGCTGCGCAGCGGACTTTATCCTAGCGTTTTCTCTTCGCTGTCGCCACTTTTGCCTGGCCGCGCGACTCGAAGCACAGTGCAACGGACGGCGGCCGTCTTTCCGCCTTCCCCCATGGTTGGCGCGGTTCGCCGAGTTCTCCGTCGGAGTCTCCGGCCAAGGCTACGAAGCAGTTGCCCGAATCTCGTCTCGGTTCGTTACCACTCTCCACTCGCCCCACCTCTCCGCCCGCTCGGCGCAAGAACGTTCCGCTCTCGCCACTCGCGCTGAAGATGCAGGCCGACCTGCAACTGGTGGGGCTCGGCGAGCGAACGCAAGAATCCTACCTGCGCAGCGTCCGCAAGTTCGCTCAGTGGCTCAAGCGAGCCCCCGACCAAGCATCGGAGAACGATCTGCGGCGCTATCTACTCTTCATCAAGAGCGACCAGCAGTGGGAGGGAGTTCTTCCTCAAGCCGGAGGCTTGATAGCCATTAAGTTGCCTTTGCCTCCGGCAAAGCAGCAAAAACCGCCGCCCCGCGAAGGCCGCCTCTCGATGGCTGTCATTGGACGTTTGTCATTGGTCATTGGTCATTGGTAACACGAGGGACCTGACTAGTGATGCACGATAGTGCGTTGTCAGCACCCAATCAAGCGAGCGCGCGAACGAGACCGAGTCGCTCGACCGCGGAAGGTCCGCGCCGTCATACGCCAACGCCCGCAACGAGCGACTGTTCACGCCAGAAATCCATCGCCCCAACAACGCTCAACAGGAGGAAACAACACTCGGCAGGCCCTTCCGCGCGTCGTCGATGCTTCAAGCGATCGCATGAATCGCCGCATTCGAACCCCAGGAGACGACGCGGAGGAAAGCAATCCCCATAAGCAACCCGCGTACCAAGCTCGGCGATTCCACGCGGTATCGGTAAAGAAACATCCCTTGAGCCGCCACGGGCTTCTTGAACAAGGGACTAGATTGTGGCTAGGCCTCTCGCCCGCCACCCCTCACGACTCAATTCGCGTCATTGCGCGCCCACGTCGTCTCGTTCCGTCGCCGCACAATCTAATCCTTCATATGTTATGCGACATCCTCGCGAATCAGGCGTGCGAGATTCATTCCGGTGTGGCCGAATTTAATCGTTGCCTTGTAGCTTTGGCAGTTCCGACTTGTGTCGGCGTTGGAAAGTAGTTTCGGAAGTGCTTTTGCGAGCTTCGCTTTGACGCAGCGATTCATCCTTTTGTAATCAGCCTTTTCGCCCAAGATCACATCAAACTGCCGACCGTTCCAGAATACGTCCGTGACTGATATTCCTGGCGCTTCCGCACAAACCAGCTTCTGAACCGCCTCTTTGCATTCGCAGCCGAGTTGGATGAAGGCGAGTTCTTCGAGCGTGCGCACGAAGATGAATGTGTGATCTGACACGTAGTGGTTGCCGAATCCGTGACGTTGCAGGATCGCATTGACTGCATCCCGGATCGTTCGAGTTTGCGGCCATTTGTCGTCCCAGTTTCCGTTACGCGGATCAATTCCTGTCAGTTCGAAGTCGGCGTCGTATTTCAGGTATAGGGTGAATACGGGGCATGACGCGGTTTGGCCATCGAGAGTTCTGACGCAAGAGGAGTGTTCGGATGTCGCGAACACGAAAAATGCGAAGTTAATCCCGATTTCGGTCAGTTCGCGCCCGATGTCCGTATACAGGTCGGAACCGAAAGCGATGTCACTATCATTGGTGGCTTTTCGGATTATGTCGTCTTCGGACATTGGCTTGACTGGCGTCTTCGCATAACGACCAAGGTAACCCGGCGGCGGCCAGAAACCATTGCTACTTGAAAACGCCAGATCCGCCGCTCGGGGCGAGTAGAGCTGACACTCTCGAATTTAGGTCGATGTTTGTATTCCCTGTTGCCACCTGTTTCCTTTGGTGGTGTCACATCATCTCGACCCTGTTCGATCGACGTCAACCCCCTCTCAGAACCGGACGTGCGCCGTTAACGCATCCGGCTCCCAGCTACCTCACGCCCACCGCTCCCACAGCGGCTGCCAACTGTCGGCCCCGTGCGATCAAGTCCGTCAATCGTTGCGGCACCGCCAGTGGATTGTGAACAAGATACTGCTGATACGCACGGTTGCTCAACCGACCTTTCTGGCTCCGACGGCAGATCCACCGATAGGCGAATCGTCTCGCGGCCTCGCGGAACTTCACCAGCCACGGCCAATTGTCATTCACGCCGTAGTACTGGTAGTGGCCCCGTAGCTTGCTGTTGAGTTGCCCCAAGACCTCGTCGATCGGCGTCGTCAGGTTCTGACGAAACCATTCTTTCAGAGTCCGGAACTTCGCACGCAGTTTCTTGGTGGCGGTCTTCCGTTTCAACTTGAACTTGCCGGTCCGACTGTGACCCCCGTAGTGGGTAAAGCCGAGAAAATCAAACGTCCCCGGACGCGAACCGTCGTTCCGCCGCGCACAGTCGCGCTCGGCGAATCGCCCAAACCGCACCAGTTTCGTTTTCTCCTCGGCCAGTTGTAACGAGTATTTGGCCAGACGCTTTCGTAACACTTCCTGAAAACGCTGCGAGTCCCGTTCACGCTCGAACCCGACGATGAAGTCGTCGGCATAGCGCACCAGACACGCCGCCCCACCGAGCCGAGGCTGTACATCGCGCGCGAACCAGCGGTCCAGCACGTAATGCAAGTACACGTTGGCGAGCAACGGCGAAAGCACCGATCCTTGCGGCACTCCCTCCTCGGTTTCCTCGCGTCGACCTTCGATCATCACGCCCGCCTTCAGAAAACGCGTGATCAGCCGCAGCAGACGGGGATCCGCGATCCGCAACCCCAACAACTCCAAGAGCCGCGCATGGTCTACATGATCGAAGAACCCTTTGATGTCCGCGTCGCTGATCCAGTTCACGTTCGTCGTCGCGACGTATTGACCGAGCAAGCTCAGGGCGTCATGGCACGACTTTCCCGGACGGAATCCGAACGAACACGGCAAGAAGTCGCGCTCGTAGATCGGCTCCAGAATCATCACCAACGCCCGTTGCACGAGCTTGTCTTCCACGCAGGCGATACCCAGCGGCCGCGTCTTGCCGTCCCCTTTCGGGATCAACTTCCGCAGACTGGGACGGGGACGATAACTTTGGCGTTGAAGCCGGTCGGCGAGGTCCCGAAGGTTGCGCTCCAGGTCAGCCTCGTATTGCTCCACCGTCATCGAGTCGACGCCCGACGCCTTGCCTCGTTCCAACTGCTGAAACGCCTGCCGTAGCAGCTCGACGTCGAGCAGCGAGTAGAGATTGTTGAACCTCTCCTCCGGCAGACGCTCCGCTCGCGCGGAGATGCGGGCCAGCCGAAGGTGCATCGCGGTTCCGCCGCTGAGTGCGGGCGATGTCCGGTCTGACTCGCGAGGTAGCTTGGCCGCCTTCCCTCCCTCGGCATTACCCGAGTTCGATTCACGCGCCTGGTTGACGCGCTGCAACGGTACTATTCGGCCATCCGACTTCCCAGGATCGTTGACGCTGCTTTCCTCTTCGGATCGCGCACGCCTACTCGTCGCGCCGTGATTGCACGTCACGTCGAACAAGAATCGTTGGGATCTCTCTGGTTGCCTGAAAAGCATGATGTTCGACGCGAACGGGCCTTCGACCCCGGGTCTCCGCACGACGCTCGCCATGACGCGCCGCGCAGTCTTGCCTTCCAGGGTCAACATCCCTTGGGCAGCATCCGACAGGAACAAGAATTTCGGGGCTCAATACCGTTCAGGGACGGACAGCTAATCCGCTCCCTTCGTCCTCGCCGCCTTTCTGTGTACGCTTCAACGCGACCGTCGCCGACCACGCTGTAACACGCGATACCAGGCCCGTGGCTAGCGGCTACCTGGGCGGGAGTCGCACCCGCTTGCCTTTCAACCATTTCCAGAACGCACGTTGACCGCCTTGTTATGCCCCTTTTGCCGATCGGAAGAGGTCGGACAATCGAGCACTCACCTCGAACAAGCCGCGCGACAGAATTTCATCCGCTTGATCACTGATGTCATGGTAAACCTGAAAAACGGGAGGATCATCACCGCGATCAGTTGGAATGAAGTACGAATCACCGCTACCGCATGGATCGCACCCAATGTTTACAAAACCGCGTTCCAGGATCGCGAGACCGGGGTAGCACTCAATCGACTCACTGCGGATGCCGTTAGCATCCGCCCACTCGATTGAGCCATCGAGGTCGTTTGCCTGCCAGTCCACTTCCAGACCGCACAAGGGGACATTGGTAATCAGGGAAATCAACCATTCAGGAATGCGGTGTCCCATCTCGGCGTTGAGTGCAACCAGTGCGTCTTTGTCGCCGAGGCATCCCCTGCGACCGGCTGCGGATGCACGTTGCACGAACTGGCTGGCGGCTTCTTCAACGTCACGGTTCATGGTTGATCTTCTTAGGGCATAACGACCAAGGTAACCCGGCGGCGGCCAGGAACCTTTGCCTTCAGAATCGACCCGATTCGCCGCTCGGGTTCAGCGCCTTGTTGGCGTGCCGACCGGGAACTTGTCCACGGCGAACATGCCGAGCGTAATTTTCGTGAATCAAGACACACGATGCAATACGTTTCGGTGACAGATGATCCCCACGCGATCGAGTTCCGCTCCGAACGACTCAATACGAACCCTGGCGGCCACTGAATCCGTATTGGGATTCGGCATTTTGATCGCTCGCGTGATAGACTCCGCGTCTCGAACATGTAGTCGCGGAGCGACGACCGATCGTAGCCACGGGTTTTTAACTCGTGGTCTTACGGCCGGAATTCGTAGGCGACAGCCGATTAAATGAGGACGCCTGTAATATTGGAGAACAATGGGCGAGTGAAGCCACAGCGCAAGATGAGAGATTGCGAGTGGACACTGCTCCGCGCCAACGCGGAGCAACCCGAGCAAGACTTCACGACGACGCCGACACCTGGCGAGTCAGTCGCTACAATTTGGGAGTAAACGCTACGACTCCGCGGGTTGAAACCCACGGCTAAGATCAGACGTGGCTCCGCCACTCCTCGGAGCCCTGCAAGTGTGCCGCAGGCCAACGGCACCGTTCACCGGGCCGCGGCGAACGACATTGATTTCAAAATCCGCGCGGCCCGCGGCTCCGTATGCAACAGTTTGTTCGGACTCTTTACAATGCTTTGAGAGCCGCAATTGCTCGTTCCCCAGCCCTCGACGCCTGAGGATGCGAGTGTTTGCAACATATCATAGCGATTGATTCTAATTCAGCTCGAGGCCGCCGAGCAATCGCATCAGCAATGGCTTCGGCGACATAGAAATCACTACCGCTGGCCATGCGTTGCAAAAGGGCAAAGTCATACAGATCCAATGAAGGAATCAACGCCAGCAGGACATCTACGCCATCGCGCTCTGCCCCGTCATAGAGTTCAGCGATAAAGCGGTGCAATCCATCCTGATTCGCAATCAGGATTCCACCGTCCGGATGGAATGATCTCAGGTCGCAGCAATCAGACAACGAACAGCGAACGGCATCGACATAGGACGCAAGGGTGGGAAACACGATTCGCGAGTCGCCGTCATGGTTGAGAAATAGTACGGTCCCTTCGCACGGTGACGCCGACAAATAGACGTGATGATTGCTTGTGTTTGGATCATCGAGAATCACTCCGCCAAGCAGTTGCACGAGCGGATGAAAATCACGGAAATCCTTCGTCCAACGAACCGCGTCAGCAATCGGAAGGAGGTTCACCTCGAATTCGTCGTGATCGCGAAAGGAATCGTCAGAAATCTGAGCGAAGTACGCCGCGAGATCTGCTGGAACTTCATCGAACAATTTTTCAAGCATCGCGGGCGAGTCTGCCATGCTAGAGGGTCCGAACGACCAAGGTAACCCGGCGGCGACCAAGAACCATTGCTATCAGAATCGACCCGATCCGCCGCTCGGGTTGAGCGCCTTGTTGGGGCGTCTTTGGGCGAGGGACCGTTCCACGGCGAACCCACCCTGTGGGATTGTGGCAAACCTTTTGGGTAAGAGCAACCAGTTTTCCGATGCTTCCTGGTCAGGCAAGCCCGGCCGTTCATGCGTCACCCAGCAGCAACAGATCAATCATGGTGCGACCATCTTCGCATTTGGTAATCACCGCATCAGCGGCGACCAGAAGAGAACTCGCGAATGGCCGTTATGGAGTACGCTCGATGAGTCCGGAATCTGACGCCGAGATGGGACAAGACACTCGGTCCTGATGTATGCGACCATCCGCTGAACTCGACAGCCGAGAACCACCACGCCGCGACTGCCCCATGGGCGCGCTGGCGAATGATGCGCTGGCAACAAAAGCGCTGACACACACGGGGACACGCGGCTGCAACGGACCGACGACACCAACGAATCCCGTGGCGGACGAGAGGGCGGAGAATTCGACGGCCCCAACGACCAAGGTAACCCGGCGGCGGCCAAGAACCATTGCTTTCAGAATCCACCCGATCCGCCGCTCGGGTTCACCGCCTTGTTGGCGTGCCGACCGGGAACGTGTCCACGGCGAACATGCCGAGTGGAATTGTCGTGAATGGAGACGCATGATGCAATCCGTTTTTGGTAATGGAGGATTCCCACGCGATGGAATCCGGCGCCGCACGACTCAACACGAACCCTGGCGGGCACTGAGTCCGTATTGGGATGCGACAACCTGATCGCTTGTGCGAAGGACTCGATGTCTCGGGCATGTAGTCGCGGAGCGACGACCGATCGTAGCCACGGGTTTTTAACCCGTGGTCTGAGGACCAAAATTCATAGGCGACAGCCGACTATATGAGGACGCCTGCATCATTCGAGAACAATGGGCGAGTGAAGCCTTAACGCAAAATGAGAGATTGCGAGTGGACACTGCTCCACGCCAACGCGGAGCAACACGAGCAAGACTTCACGACGCCGACGACGCCTGGCGAGTCAGTCGCGGCAATTTGGAAGCAAACGCTACGACTCCGCGGGTTGAAACCCACGGCTAAGGTCGGACGTGGCTCCGCCACTCCTCGGAGACCTGCAAGTGTGCCGCACGCCAACGACCACAATCACCCGGCGGGCGCGGTTGATTTACCATTTGAAAAACGCCCGATTCGCCCGCTCGGGTGCATTGTGTTGTTACACACTTCGCGCGGTGATACATCTGGCGGCATCGACCACCTCGTACGGAAGTGATTCGTGCCGGATTCGCTTCCAAGACCACCCGGAGCATTCCGGATGCATCTTTCGGTACTCGCGGCGATTGGCCGGGGAATCGAACCAACGCCGATGGAGCCAGTGGTCCAAGCGTTCCACTTCGCGTTCTAGGTGGTGGGCGTCAGGTCCGAGTTCCAGCGAGTGCCAGCCCGTGCAGATTCGATACCGAATTGCATAAACCGCCGCAGTGTAAGTTGCCGTTTGTCCAATCGGACACTCGTTGATTTGCAGGAACAAATTGTTGCGCGAGCAATTACTGTCCCCGGATTGGTACCACCTGACCAATTGATTCCGTTCCTCCAACAGATGCTGGTTCGATCGCAGCCGTGACCAACCAAGCTGACGAGTGAACGTCCGGAGCCAAGCAATTGGTTTGTCGCGTGGTGATATTCGTGGCATCACAGTTTAGTGTGTAACGACTGAGGTAACGTGGCCGCCGCCAAACAGGCCACAAGTTGAGAGCGACGTGATCGGCGGCTCACGTTCACCGATTTGTTACGTGGCGTATTCGACCGCACGGGCACCGCACCGCCACGGATTCATCCGATTGTATCATGTCTGAACCGCAATTGTCGTCCCGACATTACAGATCCGAACCTCGCCGGGAAACGCCTGATCCGCAAGATAGACCATCCATTGCAGGCCAGTTGCCAAGTGCGTAAAGCGGGTGTTATGCCAAGGAGACGTTGCGTCAGCATTCAGTTCTTCTTCAATCTGAAAATCATTGACGCCAGAGATCGATAGGCGGTGGATAGCATCAACCAGAGAACGATTCCGCGTATTTCGTATGCAATTTGGAATCGGCTCCAGAGACTCCATTTCGAATTTAGCAGTGGAGATCATTCTTTCAGCGGATTCAGCCGAAATTACATGAGCTTCGCGTTCGCCATACAGCCAGTAAGCGGAACATTCATCACATTGATGAAGGAAGCTGTGCCATTCGTCCAACGAGAGCAGTCGCTTTGGCGGTGGCCATGACGCAGAGAGTATTCCCTTGCGGCAGGCATCGCATCCTTTCGTGTACCAGTCATCCATCGCGGTATAGCCACGTAACGACCCCGTTCACCGGGCCGCGGCGGACGACTTAGCTTGGCCGAGTCGCACGGCCCGCGGCTCCGTGTGCAACGGTTGGTTCGTCGGTTTGGAGCGGTTTGCGTGCTCCCGCCAACGAGAACGTTTGCAACATCATATTGCATGCGATCTCCCAGGTAAAATGGTGGACTACTTTTCGGCGGATTCGGTGCTGGGCGTTGCGGGGTTCTTGTTCGATTGCATCGGCAAAGTAGCGGTGGGCGGGGCGGGAAGGCGGCGTCGATGCGGTCCGGATTGTACGGCAGGCAGCGAGACACCGTGCAAGAATGCGCACACACCAAGGATCGTCAGCAGTTCAACGACGGTCATGCGCTGGCAATTGATCGGGACGAGCGAACGGGAGTTTGTTCGGGAAAGCGCAAACCAAATGAATGCGACAGACGCACACGCGGGCGCGATTCCGCGATAGCCGAAGGATGCCCAGCCAACACAAACGATGGCGAAGAAGAGCGTGAGCATCAGCAGTGCACCGAGTGAAAAGCGGAACACATCGGTATTTGAGGTAGCGTCGTCACGCATCTGCTAGTCCGACGAACGTGTTGCATCACCGGGCGGCCGCAGGTGATTTCGATGTCAAAACCGGGCCGATCGGCCGCTCCGGTGCATGCAATTGTTACCCCGGCTTTACGATTGGGTAGTTGAATGAGACAGGTGTGCATTGCACAAGCAGCGGCACGGGAGCAAGTATAGCCCACACCACATACATGTGACATGCCCAAAATGATGACATGAAGTGGGAACGAATCAATCGCGAGGCAATATGTCGAGGGAATTGCCGCTTCCGAAAACCGCGAGCTGATTCGTACGCGATTCGCAGATCACCAATGGATGAGAAAGGCGTTACGATGGCGTCGAACGGACCACGATCTTGTGTTGGGCGTCGAAATCGCGACAAAGCTATCGAAGCGATTCCAAAGGGAACGAAGAAAACCAATAGATGCGAACCAATGCCAAATCGGATGACAATCCACATGCAAACGCCGAAAAGTAGTCCCGCGAACACTTGCGTTATCGACCATTGGCGGTGCCGTTCATTTACGACGGTCGAGTTGGATTCGAGCAACAACAGCAACCGCTGAATGTAATCCCATTGTGGTTTTGACGCGACAACAAGATGGTCGTCGCAGTCGTCGTAGAAGCACCACATAGTGTCGGCGACGAACCGGACAACGGAGTCGTCAGAGTTGCGATAGAGGTCAAGCGAATCATCGAGGTCGAACGCCTTGATGCCTTCGTCGAGATAGCGGCGAATCAATGCGGCGAGATCGTTGCGTGCATCACGGTCGATGATGTCGTTCACGGCACACTTCAGAGGGGTAACGACCAAGGTAACCCGGCGGCGGCCAAGAACCTTTGCTTTCAGAATCCACCCGATCCGCCGCTCGGGTTGAGCGCCTTGTTGGCGTGCCGACCGGGAACGCGTCCACGGCGAGCATGCCGAGTGCCATTGTCGTGAATGGAGACGCATGATGCAATACGTTTCGGTGACAGGCGATTCTCACTTGATTGGCTTGGGTAACAAGCGAGTTGCCACGGGGTGCGCGGCGTGGGAGTGAGTGACAGGTTTAAGGAGCGCTCGCAAATCGCAAGACCTACGCGCCGAGCGATTGAGGACCATGGAATCCCAAGCTGCGGAGCATGGTGATCAACCTTGAATCTCCATCGCTTTTTGCCCACAGGAGTTCGATACAGGGCGCCAACGCGCGGCCATCGAGTGTTGTTGTGACAAGCTTTACTCACTGCTTGCAGCGTCGAGCCGTGTCCGCTCGCCTACAGCACTTGGCACTGTAGGCAACGCGGCCTGTCGTCTCGCGAAGCGAGACGGCTACGTAGCCCGCTCGCTTCGCGAGCGGAACCGCCAGCTCGCCGTAGCGAGCGACGTTGTCGGCCGAGTATCCCGACGCCCCCGCTGCTTTAGGCACGCCAACGCTACGGTTAACGTGGCGGCGGCCAGTAACCGTTGCTTCACGTCCGACGTGATCCGCCGCTCACGTTCAACCGATTGTTCGCCGCTATGTTGGGTTCGCGAGGCGAGCCATCATGTTACGACATCGTAAACATCACCGCTACCGTATCTTCAGCGATGCAACGGGAGTGCCCGGTCAGAGTCGTGTATCCCGCCGCCATGAGTATTTTCGTCGAGCCTCCGGAAACCAGTGCGATGCAATCATCGCGACGCATCCAGCAGCAATCGCGGTCAGCGCGACAGCATCAATAGCCGCGACGACGAAATCGAAAGTGCCTTGTACGGACTTCGAATGAACAAACAACGCGTGACTGCCATTGAAACCCACCACGGCCACCAGCACAGACGTCATGCCACTCCAGAATACCGTTCGCCGCGTGACCATCTTCCGGGGATTGCTCGGATCTTTACATCCTTCGTTCGGCGACTCGTATGGATTGGATTCCATAGTCTCATAGCCTTGCGTGTCCAGCCCACAGCGCCGCGAATGAAACAAACGGCTTGAGCGGCGAACGACCAAGGTAACCCGGCGGCGGCCAAGAACCTTTGCTTTCAGAATCCGCCCGATCCGCCGCTCGGGTTCAGCGCCTTGTTGGGGCGTCTTTGGGCGAGGGACCGTTCCACGGCGAACCCTCCCTGTGGGATTGTGCCAAACCTACCTGGTAGTTGCAACCAGTTTTCCGATCCTTCCCGGACAGGCAGGCCCAGCAGCCCATGCGCCACCCATCAGGAACGCATCAATCGTGGTGCGACCATCTTCGTGTTTTGGTAATCACCGGATCAGCGGCTACCGAAAGAGAACTCGCGAATGCTCGGTATGGAGCACGCTTGAAGAGTCCGGAATCTGACGCCGAGCTGGGACAAGACACTCGGTCCTGATGTATGCGAGCATCCCCAGAACGCGACCGCCGAGAACCACCACGCCGCGACTGCCCCATGGGCGCGCTGGCGAATGATGCGCTGACAACGAAGGCGCTCACACACACCGGGACGCGCGGCTGCAACGGACCGACGATACCAACGAATCCCTTGGCGAACGAAAGGACGGAAAACTCGACGGCCCCAACGACCAAGGTAACCCGGCGGCGGCCAAGAACCACCGCTTTCTGAATCCACCCGATCCGCCGCTCGGGTTCAGCGCCTTGTTGGCGTGCCGCCCGAGCACGTGTCCACGGCGAACATGCCGAGTGTAATTGTCGTGAATCAAGACACGTGATGCAATACGTTTTTGGCAATAGGGGATTCCCACGCGATGTAGTTCGGCACCGACCGACTCGACACGAATCCTGGCGGGCACTGAGTCCGTATTGGGATGCGGCAACCTGATCGCTTGTGCGAAGGACTCGATGTCTCGGACATGTAGTCGCGGAGCGACGACCGATAGTAGCCACGGGTTTTAACCCGTGGTCTGAGGACCAAAATTCATAGGCGACAGCCGATTATATGAGGACGCCTGTATTATTGGAGAACAATGCGCGAGTGAAGCCACAGCGCAAGATGAGAGATTGAGAGTGGACACTGCTCCGCGCCAACGAAGCGCAAACCGAGCAAGACTTCACGACGCCGACTACGCCAGGCGAGTCAGTCGCCGCAAGTTGGGAGTAAACGCCACGACTCCGCGGGTTGAAACCCACGGCTAAGATCGGACGTGGCTCCGCCACTCCTCGGAGCCCTGCAAGCGTGCCGCACGCCAACGACCAAGGTAACCCGGCGGCGGCCAAGAACCATTGCTTTCAGAATCCACCCGATCCGCCGCTCGGGTTGAGCGCCTTGTTGGCGTGCCGCCCGAGAACGTGTCCACGGCGTACATGCCGAGTGCCATTGTCGTGAATGGAGACACGTGATGCAATCCGTTTCGGTGACAGGCGATCCCCACTCGCTTTGCAGGAGTAACAAGCGCGTGGCCACGGGATGCGCGGCGTGGGGGTGATTGACAGGTTTAACGAGCACTCGCAGATGGCAAGACCCACACGCCGAGCGATTGAGGGCCATGGATTTCCCAGACGCGGGGCATGATGATCAACCTTGAATCTTCTAGGATCTTCGCCCAGGGAAGTTCATTACGGGGAGCCAATGCTAGGCCATCGAGTGTTGATGTGACAAGCTTCGTTCACTGCTTGAAGCGTTAATCCGAGTGCGCTCGCCTACAGTATTTGGCACTGTAGCCAACGCGGCTGATCGTCTCGCGAAGCGAGACGGCTACGTAGCCCGGCTCGCTTCGCAAGCAGAACTGCCAGCTCGCCGTAGCGAGCGACGTTGTCGGCCAAGTTACCCGACGCCCCTGCTGCATTAGGCACGCCAACAATTATTCGACCTCGATTTGAGGCACTAAACTGCCGTCTAATCGGGTCGAGTTTGCCGTCTAATTCGGAAAACCGTTCCGTCTAAATCGGTGTATTGACGTCAAAATCGAGAGGGGCGACTCGCCACCTGCGGCTAATTCTATCGCGCTAAACGGCGGGGAGTCAAGGTTTTGCGGGTTGCTCGCGGCGAATGCTACTGCTCACGGGTGGTGCGCGTTAGACGGAGAATTAGACGGAATGTTAGACGGCGGTTTAGTCCGGCTTGCGTTTCGATCGCTCTTCCAAAAAACTCCTTCAAGACCGTAGACAAGAACATGGACACACGTATACTCCTAGCGTCGAGTCCGAATGGGGCGACAGAGGCGACTCGATGCATCGCTGAGCGTGAGGCAAGGGAGGCGAGTCGATTTGGTGGCTCGGCAGCGTCGACGGTCGGCGTAGAGCGAGCCCTAGAGGTTCGACTTTACTCGGCCATCGAGCGATTGCGGCTGTCCATAATGAAATCACGAAAGATCGTCGGGCGACGTCAAGCCGTCGGCGCGGACGCTCCTTGTGTACCAAGCAAGTTGCCAGTCCAGAGTAGCGTTGCACACGCGGCGGCGTTGTCGGTGCGGCCATGCCCACTCAACGATAGGGTGCGTTTTCACCGGGCGGTGGTGAGGTAGGTAGTGATGGCAGAGTTGTGTTCCGCCCGGTTCGACGCACCCTACAAATCGTCGGGTGCCGGCAAGCCGTCGGCGCGGACGCTCCTTGTGCACCAAGCAAGGTGCCAGTCCAGAGTAGCGTTGCACACGCGGCGGCGTTATCGGTGCGGCCACGCCCACTCAACGATAAGGTGCGTTTTCACCGGGCGGTGGTGAGGTAGGTAGTGATGGCAGAGTTGTTTTCCGCCCGGTTCGACGCACCCTACAAACCGGCAGGCGACGTCAAGCCGTCGGGGCGGAGGCGAGACTTTGTAGTCGCTGCGCGCGGATCTCCACCGAGTCGACTAGTTGCCGGTAATCGTCGTCGGTCGCCAGCGGATTGAGGCAGGTGAACTTCAGGCAGACTCGACCACGCACGCGAGTTTCACCCACCACCGCCTCGCCCGCTTCAAACAACTCGCGTCGCACCGCCGAATTGATCGCATCCAATTGCTGCGAGTCCAGCGAACCGCTCGTCGACGACGGCGCATAACGAAACAACACACAACCAATCTGCGGAGGTGTGATCAATTCGAGCGTCGGCTGGGAAGCGATATAGCGGGCAGCGTTACTCGCAAGTTCCAGCGTGCGATCGATCATCTCGCTCAACCGCTTGCTCCCCAAAGACTGTAACGACGTCCATAGTTTCAGGGCGTCGAAGCGACGAGTGGTGAGGAGCGAGCGAGTCACCAGGTCGGGCACTCCCTGTAGTTCGTGCTCCTCCGGGTTCAAGTAGTCGGCATGCATTCGCATCAGATCGAACTTGGCCACATCGCGGACCAACAGAGCGCCGCAACCAATCGGCTGCCACATCAACTTGTGAAAATCAAGACTGACCGAATCACTGGCAGCCAGTCCTCGCAAGCGTTCGCGATGTCGAGCGGAGAAGAGCAAGGCTCCGCCATACGCGGCGTCCACATGCAACCAGACGCCGGCGTCGCGAGCTATCAAGGCGATTTCATCCAAGGGATCGATGGCGCCCGCGTCGGTCGTGCCAGCGGTCGCCACTATCGCCAAAGGCAGCTCCCCTTGGCGTGCCATCGCGCGCAGCGACTCGACCAAAGCGTTAGGCGACATACGAAACTGCTCGTCGCAGGCGACTCGCACCACCGAGCGACATCCCAGCCCCAATTGCGCGGCCGATTTCTCGACGCTGAAATGCGACGCCTCCGAGCAAAGAATCCGCAGTTGTCGCGACTCTTCACCCACCCCATCGTTCCAGGCCGAACGTTGCCATCGCTGACGATAGAAGTTCTCTCTGGCGAGCAGTAGCGCCAACAGGTTCGACTGCGTCGCGCCGGGGGTGAACGTGCCGCCAGCCGTCGCCGGATAGTCGACAACGCTCCGCAAATGCTCAATCACTTGCAGCTCGACCATTGTGGCGATCGGCGCCTGGTCAAAGGAATCGAGCGAAGGATTGAGCGCGGCGACCAACAATTCGACCGCTACGGCGTCTGTCAGCGTGGGACAATGCAGGTGAGCCGCAGCTCGCGGATTGGCGATATCGATCGAGTGTTGAGCGATCACCGCAAGCCGCTCGACGAGAGTCTTGGCGGAACAAGGCGCTGATGCGTCCAACGGGAACTGAATTTGTTTCGTCAGATCGGCCGGAGAGAGTCCGCTGTACGGTGAACTCGCCGCCGGTCGTGCCAAGAGTTGCAGGAGTTGCTGCGTGCGTTCCGCGAGTTGCTTGAGTCCCGCCCCTCCGCGTGCCATCGCGAAATCGCTGTGAGCGGGTGCGTCTTGAGCAGGACTAGCTTCAGCACGAACAGTCTCAGCGTGCTCAGTGCAAACAGGTTCGTCGCAGCCATGTTCGTCGCAAGCAGGTTCACCGCGGCTAAGCTCCTCCCGAGAAATGTCCCGCTCACGCATGATTCGACTCCGACGATTCACTCACATCGCTGCCACCGCGAGTTTCGAGACATGCGGCCGCGACGATGCCGGCGATGGCGTCGACTTCGGCGGGAGTCACGATCAACGGCGGCAGGAACCGCAGCACACAGCCGCCGCGACCACCTAGTTCGATCAGTAAGCCGCGTTCGAAGCAGGCTTGTTGGATCGCTCGCGCACGACGCCCATCGGCGCTCGGACGACCCAGTCGGTCGGGCCGCTGAGGATCGACAATCTCGGCGCCAATCATTAGCCCTCGCCCACGCACATCGCCAATCCACGGAAGTTCCGCGGCAAGCGATCGCAGACGATCCATCAGTCGCTCGCCCATCCGCTCGGCGTGCTCCGCGAGTCGTTGGGTCTGAATCTGCCGCAGGGTGGCGAGTCCCGCGGTCATCGCCATCAGGTTCCCACGAAAGGTGCCCGTATGCGCGCCGGGACGCCAAACATCGAGCGCCTCATCATACACGATGGCCGCGAGCGGCAACCCGCCGCCGATCGCTTTCGAGAGGACCACAATGTCAGGCTCGATCCCCGCACGCTCGAAGGCATACAAGGTTCCGGTTCGACCCCAGCCTGTCTGGACTTCGTCCACGATCAAAGGGATTTGGCGCTCGCGAGTGATGCGGCGGATTTCGCGCAACCAGTCGAGCGGCGCGGCAATGCATCCACCTTCCCCCTGTACCACTTCCAGGATCATGGCGGCGGGCTGAGTCACACCACTTTCGACGTCATCCAACATCGACTCAATCTGAAACGTGGATGAGCAAGCATCATTCTCGGTACGACAGCCGCATGCAGTGTCGCGGCCAGGGGCATGGAACGGGCAACGGTAGGCATAGGGAAATGGCAGAAACTGCACGTCCGCCATCGTCCCTGTGATTGGTGTCTTGGGACCGAGGTTGCCCATGAGAGCGAGCGAACCATGAGTTTGGCCGTGGTATCCACCTTGAAATGCCAATACGGTGCGACGACCGGTTGCAATCTTCGCCAACTTGAGCGCCGCTTCCACGGCATCCGATCCACTCGGACCACAGAAATGGACCTTGGCCCTGCGCCCCATCGATTCAGGAAAACTACCTAACAGCGCCTCCACGTACTCGTGCTTTGTCGGAGTCTGCAAATCGAGCGTCTGCATCGGCAGACCATCGCGCAAGTGCCTCTGCAACGCTTCCACCACACTGGGCGCATTGTGTCCCAATGGCAACGCCCCCGCGCACGACAGACAGTCGATATAGCGTCGCCCATCGACGTCGGTCACCCACGCGCCCGCTGCACGGGCGATCGCAATTGGCAGTCGCCGTGGATAGGTCCGTGCATTCGATTCAACTGTCGCTTGCCGTTCCAACAAGGATCGTGCTTGCGATTCGGCGTGACTCGCTGACATGGCCTGCACTCCGAAGATCTGGTTCCTACCGCCTGATCGGACCACCGCTTCGCGCTACATCACCATCGCCACTCGACCATGACCAAACTGGCCATTCCCATCACGATCCCTAAACGATTGACGAACGACAACTGCTCACCGAATACCACGAGCCCCGCGAACGCCACGATCACCACATTCAGCACCGCGAAACCGACAATCGCGCGCGATACATCTTTGAATTGCAACGACAATCCCCAACAGGCGGCGCCCGACATGTATACGGCCATCGAAAAGGCGAACATCAGCCAGTGGGCCGAGCCCTTTTGGCGATCCAGTCCCCATTTGCGGAACATCAAGTCCGCGGTCCCTTCCAGCAATACGGCAAGCAACAAAAAACCGTAAAAATAAAGTTCCATGCGACGTTTCCTTTTGTCGACGGTAGGTGTTTCCACTGCGGGAACCGGGGCTGCTTCGGCTAGTGAATCGGGCGGGGATATCATGCTTGAGTCTCCGAGCGCGGTCCGGTAAGGGTCCGCGTCCCTAACGAACGCTTGAAATCTGAGTAGCTGAATTCGTTGATCAGGTCGAGCGAGCCATCGAGTCGTTGGCAATAAATCGACGGCATTCTCAGGCCATTGAACCAGTTCAGTTTGACCATCGTGTAGCCGCCCGAATCCAACACTCGCAGTCGCTGACCGACCTGCAATGGTTGCGAAAAACGTGTTCGACAAAATAGATCGCCGGCCAGACACGACGAAGCGCCAATGAAATATTCGTAGGGACCTGTCGGATCAGCGCCCGCGATCGAGGCGGGCTCGTTGAAGATCAGCGTATCGAGTCGATGAGCTTCCGTGGCGCTGTCCACAATCGCAGTCGGGATGCCGTTGTGGACGATATCCAGCACCGTGACGATCAACTCTGTAGTGCGAGTAACAATCGCCTCGCCAGGCTCCAAGTAAACCACGACCCCATGTCGATCAGAAAAATCGGACAACGTCCGCGCCAACTCTTCTAGCGGATACCCGTCGGCGGTAAACAACATCCCGCCGCCTAAACTGACCCACTCCATCTTGTCCAACGCGAATGCGAATTCGTCGGAGATTTTCGCCAACATGCGCCGCAACGCTGCCACATCGCGGTTTTCGCAGTTGAAATGAAACATGGCCCCCGTGACTTGTTCAAGCAATTCTGGAACCAGTTCCGATCTGCGAGCGCCAAGGCGCGAGCACTCGCGAGCAGGATCAGCAAGTGTCTGGCGAGCGTAACTGATCTCGGGATTGATGCGCAGACCGACCGAGCGACAACGACGCAAGCGGCCTGCGAGCGAGCGCAATTGAAACGGTGAATTGAAGATGACCTTGTCCGCGAACTCGTCGACTGCCAGAACATCATCCGCGGAGAACCCCACGGAATACGCGTGAGTCTCCCCGCCGAGCGTTTCATGGCCCAGCCGCGCTTCATAGACGGAACTGCTGGTGGTTCCATCCAGATAGGGCCGCAAGATGTCGAAAACGCCCCACGTCGAAAAACACTTCAGCGCAAGCACCACCTTCGCGCCCGACAGTTGGCGCAACAAGTCGACTTGACGAAGGTTGGCGAGCAGCTTCGCTTCGGAAATCACGAAGCTCGGCGTCGCCGGCGGTTCGGAGATCATGGGGAGAAGACAAACGATCAGGGAAAAGGACGAGCGGCTATTGGGGGCCGAGGAAACAACAGAAAAACGCGAACGAGCGAAGAATCGATGAGCTTAACGTGAACAGCGACAGGCGAAAAACTCTCAGGCAAATCCGTCGACGCGGGGGAGCGTCAGCGAACAAGTACTATACGAATACTTATGCGTACAACTACACGGGCAACTCTTGGATCTCCCAAGTCAGTCCTAGTTTCGGCATCCATTCCAGATACGGGTCAGGATCCAATTGCTCGACATTGCGTAATCCAGGTTCGCGCCAGTGTCCGAGGAAGAACATCATGGCCCCGGTCGCGGCGGGAACTCCCGTTGTATACGAGATCGCTTGCGATTCGATTTCCTCGTAGCATTTCTTATGGTCGCACAAATTGTAAAGGAAGACCTTGCGGCGGCGTCCATCCTTCATACCTTCCACCAACGAGCCAATGCATGTCATCCCGGTGTAGTTGGCCGCCAACGAAGTCGGCTCGGGAAGCACGGCCTTGAGAACTCGCAACGGCGAAACAGTAATTCCGTCACTAGTTGTGACCGGGTGGGGCGAGAGCATTCCGACGTCGCGCAGGGCGTTGAAGTAGCCCAGATAGCGATCGCTGAATCCCATCCAGAACTCGACGTGTCGAGCGCCCATGAACTCGACTAGCGACCGGACTTCGTCGTGCGCCATCGAGTAGACTTTGTGCTTGCCTACCACCGGCAAGTCGACTTCGCGCATGCGCGAATGACAAGGCACTCGACGCCATTCACCCTCGTCCCAGTAGAAGGAGTCTCCTTGGATTTCCAAGAGGTTCGTCTCGGGGTCGAAGTTGGTGGCGAACTTACGGCCGTGATTGCCCGCGTTCACATCAATGACATCAATGGAATCAATCGAGTCGAACAGGTGCTTTTTTGCATAGGCGCAAAACACGCTGACAACGCCCGGGTCGAAGCCGCTACTAAGAATGCCAGGCACGCCCGCCGCCGAGAATTTGTCGCGTAACGCCCATTGCGGGTCGTAGGCTTCGGGCACCTGTTGGCCTGGACTGCAAAGATCAGTCGCCACGGAGGTATCCATGTAAGCGACACCCGCCTCGCAGCACGCTTCCATCACGGTACAGTTGATCCAGGGCGGACCGACGTTCGCGACGAGATCGGGCGCGACTTGCTTGATGAGCTGTACGAGCGCGGGAACATCGTCGGCGTCAATTGACAAGGCATTCAAGCCTCGCCGAGCATCTTTTAGATTTCCTTTTCGATGTACGCTCTCGATGATCCGCTCACACTTCGCAACCGTGCGCGAAGCAAGCGTGATTTCCCCGAATACATCGTTGTTCTGCGCGAGCTTATGGGCGAGCGCCCAGCCGACGCCGCCCGCGCCAATCTGCAAGACTGCCATGCCAAGCCCTCTCCAACAAACGCCTATGACCTGGACTTTTCAACAGGGCGTAGTCTAGAGCAGCCTCAAGTGCGAATTCAAACAGTTCTGTAGAAATACCGCTTGTTCCAAAGGCCAATTGCGAAGAGCAACTCGGAATGACCAGCAAAGGCGGTCAAGTCGCGGGAAGTCGTCACCACTTTTGGGTGAGTGCTTTGCAGGCAGAAAGAGTTGACATGACTCACACAAGCCATGGAGGAAACACCGCAAAGGATCGGAATTCTTGCGAATTCCGCTACAAGGAAGCGCGGTTAACTTTACGAGCCGAGCTGACTCAATTCTTGTTTGCAGCGTAACTGAGCTGTCAGTTGCCGAATGGTTCGCTGATATTCGGCAATCTGCAATTGAACCTCATAGTGTCGTCGCTGCTGCTCACGTTCGCGAGCGTCCAGTTCCTGCTGCTTCTTCAACAATTGGATCTGCTGGATTTCCAATTCCTCGTGCCGCCGCATGACCCACGCCTGTACCTCTTCTCGCTGGCGTCGCAATTGCTTGTGTCGATCATCCAAGCGAGCGATTAATTGCCGCACTTCGTCTCGCTGTTGAGCCAGTTCCATGGCCGCGCCATGGAATTGATCGGCCAACTTTCGGCGAAGTGAAGCGATGGACTCAACCAGTCGAGGCGTCTCCATCCGACTGGCCAACTGCGACCAAAGCTGCTCACAGGCCAGTCGCATCTCCAGCGCTTCTTGATTGCGAGCCGCCACTTCGCTGCGCATTTGGTCAAGCGCGGTGCGCTCGCGGTCCAAGTCCTCCTCGCGACGACGCAACCGATTGGCGAACTCTAAAAGTTCCGCTTCCCGCTGCCGCAGGCGTGCCTCGGAACGCTGACGTTCCGCCTCCGCGATTTGCTCGTCGAATTCTGGCACCGCCATCGCTACCACGGGCGGCTGGTTGGCAAGTTCCGCCTCGCGGCGATCCAACGCACGCTGGCGACGACGCAGTTCGCGATGTCGCGACTTCAAGTGAAGAACGAGTTGCCGGGCGTGCGTCTGCAACGGGTCATCGCCAGTCGGAGCCGCGGCGACGTTTGGAGCGGCGACGTTTGGGGCGGCGACGTTTGGGGCGGCGGCAAACTCGCGTGTTTGGGAACGTGCCACTTCCTGGGTTGGACCAGCAGACGCGACGTGAGAAACAGGTATCGTTGTGGGCGGTGAGTTTCGCGACTCGTCACCCAACGCCGACGGCGGAGCATCGTTTTGGGGCCGAGGATGGATCGCAAAGTGAGGAGCTGGCGTCCGCATGCGAGGCTCGCCTCGGGCCTCACTCGCACTTTCCTTCGGCGATTCAACTCGCCTCGCCTGGTAGGTTTCGCGCGGGCCTGAGTTTGTGCCGGTGAGATAGCTCAATGCGGGCATAACGTCCGACGACGCCGTCTCGGACAACTGGGCCGCCACGGGTATCGCCGCGACCGGAACAGCCTTAATGGGCGCCGCAGTTGACGACGCGGCCAACGGCAACGGGTTATCGGGCCGATTCGGCGGCGTGTAGGTCGGACCGGAAGGCCCCCCTCGAGGCGGCGAATTTGGCGACGAATCGGGTAGTGGTTCCGAGGTGGAATCTATTTTGTCAGAAGGGTTTACAGCGACTGCCGGCTTACCGATCCAGTGTGGCCCCTGCCCTGGCTCCGGGCGATCCAAGCGCACGAAATAGACCCGGCGGCCAGAGCGCTGCTCTGATTGGTCGTCATTGGGCTTGGGTAAGTTGGTCATCGTCAACCGATCCGTCGGGATATCCAGCAAGATCCCTTCACTTTGCCATTTATCGGCCCCTTTCGCCCATAAACTCCAACCGATCCCGACGGCAGGTCCCCTGCCGCGACTTGTGTGGCCCCCTACCTCGTGAGACAATCCCTGCGTGTTTCATCCTTTATTGATCATGGGTTGAGTGGGTTACGAGGAGCTCGGGAGAAGATGAAGATCGAACCGATCGGAGACAATGTAGTGATCAAGCGCGTCGAGCCCGAGCAGCGCACGGCAGGAGGCATCGTGCTGCCCGATTCGGCTCGCGAACGCCCTAAACAGGGTCGAGTGCTTTCGGTGGGAGACGGTCGACGGCTGAAAAATGGCGCCCGAGTGCCCCATCTCGTCCGCGAAGGAGATCGCGTCCTCTTTTCGGCTTACGCTGGCACCGCTGTAGTAGTCGAAAACGAGGAACTGCTTATTATGAGTGAAGATGAAATTCTAGCGATTCTGGAGTAATGCGATGGTCACGCGGCGACAGGCGGTGATAGCAGGCGGAGCGGCGTTGTTCTTTTCCGGAACGGGCATGACCGCAGCGTTTGTGCGGGGCGACGAACAAGCGTCCCCAGCGGCGACGAGCGGTTCCAACGCCGGCCGCGACTATGAGCGAATGGTCAGCAAGGCCATTGAATATCTGCGAGTCAAAGGGCAAGCGACCGACGGATCATTTTCTTCCCAAGCTGGACCGGGCGTCACCGCCTTGGTCGTTACCGCCCTGCTCCGCCATGGTCGTTCGCCCGACGATCCCTTCATCGCCAAGAGCCTCAAGTACATCGAGCAATTCATCGATTCTGATGGAGGCTTGAACAAACCGGGCGGAAAGTACCGCAACTACGAAACTTGCCTCGCCATTCTTGCCTTCAAGGAAGCAAACAAGGGTGGACGATACGATGCGTTACTGAAAAAAGCGGATGGCTACGTAAAGTCCGAACAATGGGATGAAGGGGAAGGCAAGGACAAGTCAGACCCCACCTACGGTGGATCGGGATACGGCAGCAAGTCGCGCCCCGACCTGTCGAACACGTCGTTCTTGGTCGAGGCATTAAAAGCGACAGGGAATAAAGAAGATAGCGAAGCAATTCAGCGAGCGCTCGTGTTCATCTCCCGCTGCCAGAACCTCGAATCCGAGCATAACACGACTCCGTTCGCCGCGAAGAATCCGGATGGAGGCTTTTACTACACGCCGGCCGCAGGCGGTGAGAGCATGGCCGGCAAGACCGATGCCGGCGGACTTCGCAGTTACGGCTCCATGACCTACGCCGGCCTGAAAAGCATGATTTATGCGGGCGTGGGACCAGAGGATCCGCGAGTGAAGGCGGCTGTCCAATGGATTCAAAAGAACTACGACGTTCGCTCGAATCCCGGCATGGGCGATGTGGGCCTCTTCTACTATTACCACACCTTCTCCAAGGCGCTCGACGCCATCGGCCAGACTAAGTTCAAGGACGCTCAAGGAGTGGAGCACGATTGGAAGGCCGAGCTGCGAGCGGAGCTGGCAAAACTCCAACGCGAGGATGGAGCCTGGGTTAACAAAGCGTCGCGCTGGATGGAAGGTGACGCCAATTTGGTCACCGCCTACGCTTTGCTCGCGCTGGCGTACGCCAAGCCCTAGTGCTTAGGCACATCAAGAAACAAAGTACGACGGACTTCTAGTCCGTCGCTCAGTCGGCGCGGAATAGGCCCTGACATTCCGTCAGGACTTTCAGCAACCCAGGTCGCACCTGCAGAGCCAATCGATCCCAACCGAGCCTCACTCGAATTACCAGATTTCCGCGCTAAATTGCTCGCGTTCTCGTTCCCCTGGCTCCCTCTTTCCGTGCCATTCCTTGGCCGAAATGAATGGCAGGCCGTGTACGCAGTGCGGCTGATCATCTCGCGAAGCGAGATGGCTACGCAGAGTGGCTACTCACAGTGGCTCAATCTTCCAGTTCGGCTTCGTACTGGCGGCTGTTGCGATACCGGCGGTTTGAAGCATACCGCCGTGGCCGCCCCTCTCCTTCGCGGAACCAGTAGCCGCCGAGCAACTTATAGAAGAAGAGGATGACAAAGGCGCCAGCGGTCGCCACGCAGAATCCCATCGGGCTGATCGGTGTGACTCGACTGGCTGAATAGAAGTAAGACCACATTCCGCAGCCGACGACCGTGCCGCCAATTCCCATCAGCAATGTGGCGACGGCCCCTCCAGGATCGCGCCCTGGCATGATGGCCTTGGCGAGCAAGCCGACAATGGTCCCGAACCCGACCCAGACCAGGACGTCATTCGCCCAGTTCTGAACGGCTTCGGGAAACTGCAGGCTTTCCATCGCGAAGTGCTCCCGAGGGGCTGGCGGGGAAACGGACGACGATACAAAATTCCGTACAATCGTTATCGTCTATTCCTTTCCACAAACTTGAGCGTCGGCCTCCGCAAACTCCGTCGCTCGCCTATCCGGAGCCGCTAAGCGGTTCCAGGGAGCTCACCCGCATGCGTGTTGACCTTACTTTCTGGTCTATGCTGGCCACAGGACTGTTTCTGGCACTTCCCGCGATGGTGATCGCGGCGGACGACCGCGAACGGTTCGAGCCGCGAGTCCACACCGATGCCGCGGGCAATAAGCTGCTCTACCGGCTCCTGAAACCCAAGGATTACGACGCCAATCGCAAGTACCCCGTAGTCGTGTTCCTTCACGGCGCCGGCGAGCGAGGATCGGACAACTTCGCGCAGTTGAAGCACGGCATGGCAGACTTTGCGAGTGACGCGGTTCGCGAAAAGTACCCAGCTTTCGTCGTCGCTCCACAGTGCCCAACTAACGAAAAGTGGGTCGATGTCGACTGGAGTTCCGCCAAGCACGACATGCCCGAGAAACCGGCCTCGGCCATGCGACTAACGCTCGCTGCTTTGGAACAACTGGGCAAAGAGTTTTCGCTGGATGCCGATCGGTTCTACATCACGGGTCTCTCGATGGGCGGTTACGGCACCTGGGATGCACTCCAGCGTCACCCTGGAATGTGGGCGGCCGCCATTCCGATCTGCGGCGGCGGTGATCCCAAGCATGCGGCCAAATTCGCCAAGGTTCCCCTCTGGGCTTTCCATGGCGACAAGGACACCGCGGTTCGCCCAGAACGCTCCCGCGAAATGATTGCCGCACTCAAGGCAGCCGGTGGAGAACCGAAGTACACCGAGTATCCCAACACGGGTCATGACTCGTGGTCCGCAACCTACAAGAACCCCGATGTTCATGCCTGGCTGTTCGCCCAACGACGGCCCGCGAAGCAGTAGTCGTTGCAATACACCTCAAGAACCGAAGTACGACGGACTTCCAGTCCGTCGGTTCAGGCCGTAAAGGGCGGGCTTGGTCCCCCTTTCCACAGGTTGCCCCGCCCTGGCAATCATGGCCAGTTGCTTACCACGAACACATCTCCGACCACCCATTCGTCCGATTCGCGCGATTCGTGGTGTCATCACTCATGAATGAGCTTAGGTTGAGTGCCTCGGCCATTTTCCAGAAACCTAGATCGGACAGTCTGACCCGATGAGTGAGGATCAGTTATAGTTGACTCAAGCGGATAAACTTGGCGATGTCCAATTAAGTGCCGCAAAACGAAAACGGCCCCTGGGATTTCCCAGGGGCCGTTTTCGTTTCACCTTGATTCATGACCCTACTTCGCGGATCGCTCGTGCAGGTTAGTCCCACCACCAGCGTTTCGGATCAACCTTGCCAATCTCGACTCGCTCGCGAGCTTGCCGCAATTCGCCCGAGTCATCCGACTTCAGGTTGCCAGCGCTCAGGGCTTGGCGAGCTTGAATGTTCACGCCGCCTCCGATGGGAGTCATCAGCGTGTTTCCCTTCCACACCACGTTGACGGCCGATTCGACCTGGCGCGGAACGAGTTGTGTTTCGACCGGGAACGCGTCTTCCTTACCGAAGATCGGCATGTTCCATTCAGCCTGTCCGTAGTAATCTTGCTGCTGGATATAGGCTGCGGCGATCGACAGGTCGATCAGGTTTCGCAACTGAGCATACACGGGGCTCTTCTTCGCCAACTCGCCGTATCGTTCCGAGAACTGCTTGACGAACGCTTGGCTCGCCTTGTTACCGGCGCCCGCGCCGTTCACTCGGCCTCCCTCCGCGGTCACTCGCTCGTTTTCGCCAATCAGCTTGACGCCGTCGCCGGTGAGTTCCATGGCGAGCTTGTCGTCGGTCACCACGACGCAGTCGTAGTTGGGCGTGAAGTACCAACGTTCCATGGCATTGCGAGCCACATCACGCGGATTCGCTCGCGACACGTAGCTCTCGATCTTCACGGGCGGCGTTTCGAGTCCGATGCCGATGAGCTTCATACGGTAGTCGGCTTCCACCAGCACTTGAGCAAAGTGAGTGGCCGGCGCGACGCCGCGAATCGTGACTTCTTGCAAGCCAAGGTTTTCTCGCAGGCCGACAGCAATTCGTTGAGCATCGCTGGGCGAGATGGCGCCCAACTGCCCCAAGAAACGCTGCATTTGAGCCAGCCCTTCCTTGGTGGGATCGATCGAGACACTAATTACTTTCGCTCCACCGCTTCCCGGCGGGAAGGCTCGCAAAGCAACCACGAGATCTTGCAATTCGAGAGTCGGCGCGCCGGACTGGACCCCAACAACTCGTCCTGCCAGATCGGGCATGAAGCCTTCAGCCGGCCCTTCGATGACGATCTCTTTCGTTTCGGGATAGAAGAAGACTCGGCGAACTCGAGTCAACCCTGCCAGGAACTTCATGTCCTCAGGCACAGGCTTGCCCTGAGCGATCAGTTCCGCCACTTGGGCTTCCAATCGAGTCAGCGAGACTTTGCGCGAATCGCTCTTGCGAGCCAAATCCGCGGGGAGAGCCGCACGAGCCGCCTCGGCGCGACGCCGCGTGAGTTGGCCTGTGGGGTCGGCTACCATCTTTTTCCGCAGCACGCCGTTAGCGTCGACCTCGACGCCCGCGACACCGGCCACAGCCGCGCCGGCTTGTGCCCACACGTTTTTCGGCGCCGCCCAGCCAAGGAAGACGGCCGCGAACAACGAGGTTCCAACGACTATTCGGGGAAGTGACTTCACGAGAGTTTCTCGCTCAAGAAGGACGAACCTGGACGCTGGGAATTGAGCAACGCTAAATTCCACCCAGTTATCCTAGTTGCCGCCCTGAAAACTCGCAAAGAACGTGGGCGAAAAAATCCCTGTTCCGCACCCATTGAACCCCGAGACCGGCGCGGTCACGCCGGTCAGATCGGTTACGACGGGAACGCAAGTCGCCCGAATCGCAAGGAAGTCAAGGCTTGTTCACGACTTACGGGCGGACCGGAAGTCGCGTTTGCCGCGGTCTTGGCCGCCTCCCCCCGAGTTCGGTTTGGGGGGAGATGTCAGGCGACGGAAATTTCCCGGTCCCAACAATTCATCCAGCCGCCGCTGCAGTTCGGGGGTAATGTCGAGTCGCATGCGGTTCGATTTCAAGCGAACTCGGCAGCCGTCCCGCAACTGCAGCATCAATTCAAAGTCGCGTTGTCCCGGATAGCCACGCACAATCTCGCGAACTTTGCCCAGCATTTCGGGCCCATGCTTGAGTTCGTCGATACGGACCATCACCCCGGTCGTATAGCGAGCACTCAACTCGGTCAACGGGATCAACTCGTTCACAATCAAGTTCGCTTCCTCGCCGCCTCGCCGGTCAATCGAGCCGCGTACGACCAGAATCGCATCGGGCTGCACCAACTCGCCGAAGTTGACGAAATCATCGGGCCAGAGGATGCAGCGAATCGTGCCAGCGATGTCCTCCAGGTCGAACATCGCGTAACGAGTTGGAGCGCCTGGCCGGCTATTCTTCGTATTGGTGATCTTGATCGACGACAACAGTCCGCCCAACAACACCTCGGTGCGATCAGGCAAATCGGGGACCTTGTCGACCGTATGCGAGCAGTATTCGGTCAGCATCGAGGCGTACTCGCTGAGCGGATGGCTCGACAGATAGAAGCCGAGCACTTCTTTTTCGGACGCCAATCGCTCGCGTTCCTCGAACTCGCCGCAATCGGGCAGCGGCGTCGGCGCCGTCTTCTTTTCCTCGACATCCCCAAAGCCGCCAAATAGGCTTTTCTGTCCGCTACGACGATCGGCCAAGGCCGCCGCGCCTGCCTGCAACGCGCGATCAAGCACATTGGTGAGTTGTTTGCGAGTTGCTTGGAAGCAGTCCATGGCTCCCGCTTTGATCAGAGTTTCCAAGGCGCCACGTCCGCATTGCTGCGGATCGATCCGTTCACACAGATCGAAGATGTCACGGAATGGACCTCGTTTCCTTCTTTCGATCGCAATCGCCTCAGAGGCGGAACCGCCGCAGCCTTTGATGGCGGCGAGTCCGAAGTGGATGCGGCCGTTCTTCACGGAGAAATCGGCGTCCGACTCATTCACATTCGGCGGGACGATTTCGATCCCCATCCGATTGCAGTCTTCCAAGTGCTCGACCAACGAATCCTTCGTCTTGAAGTTGCGTCCTTCGATGTCGCCCGACAACAACGCCGCCATGAATTCGACGGGATAGTGAGCCTTTAGATAAGCCGTCATGTACGCAATCAGCGCGTACGCCGTGCTGTGCGACTTGTTGAACCCGTAGCCCGCGAACTTGATGATCAGATTCCAAAAGTCATCCGCCTGCTTGACCGTCAATCCCTTCTCTTGCGCCCCCTTGAGAAACTGTTCACGGTTCCGATTGATGATCTCTTCTTTTTTCTTGCTGATCGCCTTGATGCAGGTGTAGGCGTTCGCGAGTTCAATGCCTCCCAGCTCGTTGAGGATCCGCATCACCTGTTCCTGGTAGACCATCACTCCGTTGGTCTCGGACAGGATCTTTTCGCAGACGGGATGGATGTACTCGGCCTTTTGTCGCCCGTGCTTCACTTCGACGTAATCGCGGACCATGCCGCCTTCGAGCGGTCCGGGTCGATAGAGCGCGTTCGTGGCGATGATGTCGTGGAAGCCGTCCGGCTTCATCTTCTGCAGCAGGTCGCGAATACCACCGCTTTCCAATTGGAAAATGCCCTTGGTTTCCCCTCGCTGCAACAGCGCATAAGTCCGCCGGTCATCCGTGGGAAACTTGTAGGGATCGACTCGCTTGCCAGTCGTCTGCTCAATCAAGTCGACCGCTTTCGAGAGGATCGTCAAGTTGCGCAGGCCCAGGAAGTCCATCTTCAGCAACCCGGCCGCCTCGACGTCACCCATGGACCATTGAGTGATGATGTCGGTCTTGCCCGTCACTCGCCCCAGCGGGACGTATTCCGTCAGCGGCTTGTCGGCGATCACGACCGCGGCGGCATGCGTGCCGATATTGCGAGCCAGCCCTTCGATGCGGCGGGCCAAGTTCAGCAGTTCGTTTACTTCCGGGTCAGTATCGTACGCCTGCTTGAGCTCCGCCCCTTTCTCTAACGCTTCATCCAGCGAAATCCCCAGTTCCTCGGGCACCATCGCCGAGATCTTATTCACTCGATCAATCGGCATCCCCAGCACTCGGCCCACGTCCTTGATCGCCGCTCGCGCCGCCAACGTACCGAAGGTGCCGATCTGCGCTACGTTTTCTTCGCCATACTTATCCTTAACGTAGCGAATCACTTCCGCGCGTCGCTGCTTGCAGAAGTCGATATCGATATCAGGCGCTTCGCGTCGGTTTTCATCCAAGAATCGCTCGAACAGCAAGTCGTACTTCAGCGGACAAACGTGGCTGAGATACAACGCATAGCAAACCAAGGCGCCGACGCCGCTGCCGCGCGCCGTCGCGGGAATATCGCGTTCGCGCGCATATCGCACGAAGTCCCACACGATAAGGAAGTAGTTCGAGAACCCCAATTTGCTGATGCAGCTCAACTCGCGTTCCAATCGCTTCATCACGCGTTCGGAAAGCTGACCGCCCGGCCGCATCTCCTCGTTTCCCTCGTACCGCTCGTGCAATCCCATCAACACCAGCTCGCGCAGGTAGTCGTCAGCCGTCCGCTGCTCGGGAATGGCGAATGCCGGGAAGTGACGTTTCCCCAGTTCTAGATCGATGCTCACCGTGTTCGCGATTTCCTGACTGCGAGCCACCGCGTCATCGAGTCCTGGGAACGCGGCGTACATTTCATCGGGTCGCCGCAAGAAGTACTGATTCCCGTCCATCCGCATCCGACTCGTATCCGTGCGGAACTTCCCCGTGTTCACGCACAGCAAGACGTCCTGCGCTTCGGCATCCTCCGCATCGACATAGTGACAGTCGCTGGTCGCCACCAAGGGCAGCCCTACTTGTCGAGCCAAATCGACGGCGGCCTCCAACTGCAACCGTTGAATCTCGACGCCGTTATTCATGATTTCAATGAAGTAACGTTCGCCAAACAGCTTCTGAAACCAGCCCGCGATCTCTCTCGCTTCCTTCAGCGCATCCTCGGCGCCATGCCCGCGCAACAACGCGCGACTGAATTCACTCGACACACAACCACTCAGGCAAATGATCCCCTCGTGGTATTTCGCCAACAGCTCTTTGTCGATGCGAGGCTTGAAGTAGAACCCTTCGAGCATCGCGGCCGAAGCCAGCTTGATCAGGTTCTTGAAACCGGTCCGATTCTGCGCCAACAACGTCAGATGGTAACTCGCCTCTTTCGTGCTTCCCGCATCTTTCTCAAATCGACTGCCAGGCGCGATATACGCCTCCATTCCCACAATCGGATTGATCCCGGCGCCTTTCGCGGTTTTATAGAATTCGAGAGCGCCGTGCAGGTTGCCATGGTCCGTCAACGCCAGGGCGTTCATGCCGTGCTCTTTCGCGCGCGTCACCAGTTTGTCAATCGACCCGGCGCCATCCAGCAAACTGTAGTGACTGTGACAATGCAAATGGACGAATGGGCGAATAGCAGCATCCCGAGCAGAGGCATCCATGGTCTAGACTCCTGAAGAGCAGCTACAGATCGGCGAGCGAAAGGGGACACGTCGAACGGCCGATGAGCTCGATAAAGGTATGTCGGCGATTCTAGGCAGTCGGACTCCGCGTCACAACCCGCGAGCGATTCTTCCAAGCCCGCCGCATGCGGTACGTCCACACCCCAGCTTGCCCCACCCAACCGCCTTGCCCTAGCACAATCGTGCCCGTGGTGTAGGAACCCGTGCAACAGCGTCGAGTCGATTCGGTCATGGGACCGACGTAGTCGACGCTGCGATAAACGCCCGCTTGAGCAAGATCGCGCAGCGTCCAATGCAACAGTTGTTGTCCCGGCGATAGTCGCGAGAACGCCTCGTCGTAGGCGATCTTCGGAGTGGAGACTACTCCCTTCGCCACCCAGGTGTACTCGAACGCGATCACTTGATCGCCTCGCCGCAAGAAGGCCAATCGAACTTGCCCGTCTCGCGCCAAGTACTCGCTTTCGCGCAATACGAATTCAAAAAAGCCGGGCTGTTGCAGGACCGCCGTCCCCGCTTGTCCTTTCCAGCCAGATCGTTCCAGTTCAAATCCCACTCGCAATAATTTTTCCAGCTCGCCGGGACCAAAGCGATCCTTCACCTCCAGAGTCACCCCCCCCTCCCGCTCGGACCGCCTCCACGCCTTGCGCATCTTGTGTCGGTGGTTCGCTGTGAAGCCGGCTTCCAGTTGTTCCCAAGTGCGAGTGAGATCGACCGTGCCGGTTTCGTAGAGTGAGTGCTGATGCATGGGCCAACGACGGTCCGCGACCGCTTCGACAAGTCGCCGCCACAGGGGAGATTCCCAGCGAGCGTTACGAAAGACCGCCAGATGGCAACGTTCCGCGGCCAACCCATCCAGCAGTAATTCGGCGACTTCACGAGTCGTGTAGGCGGGATCGACCAACGCTAGACCGCCGGGAAACCAATCGTTGAACGGCAATCGTCCCGTACGCGGCCAGCGTCCGCGAGTTTCCCAGGGAAAGGCCGCGACTAACTTTCCCACATCGCGCACCAAGACAGCGCGAAACGACCACTTGGGCGAGAATTGTTCGTGCCACCACGCCAACGGCTCGGCTCGACTCGATGGTAAGCACACATCGCTGCGCAGCCACAAGTCGTCCCACTCGGCAGAGTTCTGTCGCAGCCACTCCACCCCCTCGGCCCGCTCGATGTTCATGGCGAGTTTTCCACGACGGGACTCGACTCGCTTCTCCCCTCCTGAAAATCGCTCACGGGAGTGGCCGCCTCGGAAGCCGGTCGCCACCGGGCGTGCCAACTGCGCATGCGTTTCTTCCAACGCTGTAACAATGGTCGCAACGGACTATCGAGCACTCGTCGACGAACCTCATATCGACCACGATGACTCCACCCCAGCAGCCAGCGACGGTCGACGCAGCCTTCGGCGACTTCGTCGATTTCCGAACAGAGACGGTACTTGTAAGGTTCCTCGCCATGCCCCAAGTCGACTCGACGGATCCCCGCCGCGCCCGCCGCGCGAATCAATTCGACCATGCAGTGAGCACCCGGCGAGAACTTCGCGAACTCGGGGTTGTATGCGGTGATCCAGACATGCAACGTCGATCCACTGATCAGGTTGACGGCGCCCGCGACCAGCGACTCGCCCGCGTAAAGCCCCGCGACACGAGCGGAAAAGGTCACATCGCGTTCACCCAGCATTCGCTCGAGCATCTCTCGCGCCCAGGGCGGGCGAAATTCATCCCGCGTCTCCGTCCGTTCATGCTGAGCGGCCTTCCATTGCAGCAAGCGGTCGAGCAGGTCCGGGGCTTCGCATTCCCACTCGAAACGAGTCGGGCCAACGCGTTTCGCCAAACTTCGTAGTCCTCGGATGTGCTTGTGCAGCAAGTCCGATTTGCGTTGTTCGAGCGACCGAGTGAACGTACCAAAGCCATTTTCCAAGTTGATGACCGGCGAGCGTTGACGTCGAAACCGGCATCGATCGAGCGTCTCCCATCCGCTGGCCAAATAGCGAAAGGACCAGTGATTCAGGCGACAAGCTCGCAAAAGCTCCTCGGGAGCGAGGTCCGCATGGGGAGGAATCACAATCCCTTGAAAATCGGTCAGCGTCCCGCCCACCGGCGTCGCCGACCGGCCGTTTCGCTGGTACGGAAAGAAACCAGCGATCCGCCCTTCCTGCGACAACACGGCGCATTCCACGTCAGGGCGAACCTGGGCCAGCAACCTGGTGTAACCGCTGGAAAAGAAAGGACTACGGTACACGGGCCATTCCGCTCGCAAGCTCTCCCAAGCAGCAACGAGCGGACCGTCCAGCTCGTTGGCCGCCACCGTCTCAATCCGCCACCCCTGCGACGCCTGCATTCCGAAAACTCCCCGCCAGTCCCCTTCATCACGCCGGGGAATCAGCGAATCCCCCCAAGTCGTAGTGTGGTTCAAACTTCCGCGACAAGCAAATCTCCGCGAATGTACCGATTATGCGGCCCACAGCCGCTAGGCCCGGTTCACGACTATTCGGGTCGTACCCGTCCTGCGGAGAACTCCGGTTGACCGGCGCGCGCGACACGAGCTTTATCCCACATCGTCCGTATGTCGAAACCACTCGTGACAACCTGCAAACCGCACATAAGCGGCTAACCGTCGCGACAGCATCCCCGAGACCTACCGACAGAAGCGTTGCAACCAAGACGACGACCATTTCCCCACCCCCAATTCGCCCACACTCCCACACCCGATCATGCTCGCCACCGTCTTCCGCCGCCTCGCGTTGCTCGCCGCCGCCGTGCTGCTCCCGGCGCTGTCGGGTTGCTTCGCACCGCTGCATACGACGGCTGTCCCCGCCACCCAGCTCCCCGACTCATTCCGCATGCCGACGCGAGTCGTCGGCGCCCGGCTG
Source organism: Pirellulales bacterium (assembly GCA_046349915.1). GTDB lineage: Bacteria > Planctomycetota > Planctomycetia > Pirellulales > Pirellulaceae > CAIXSC01. The sequence goes on from JAXMBL010000009.1 coordinate 167,684, forward strand.
AACCTCGCGAATCTGGTCGTGCCTCCGCCCGCCGACTACCTGCTCGGCCCCAACGACGTACTCGAAATCTCCATTCCCGGCATGGTGCCTGGAGTGGAATCGCCGCCCATGAAAGTGCGAGTGATGGCGAACGGCGACATTCATCTGCCGCTCGTTGGCGCAGTAAACGTCAAGGACCTCAACCTGCTGGCCGCACAGGCTCAGATCACCGCCGCCTACGCGAATGGCTTCTTGCAAAACCCTCGAGTCAACGTTTCACTTGCAGAAAAGAGCACTGTCGATATCGTCGTGATGGGTGAAGTCAAAAGCCCCGGCATCCAGTCGCTGCCCAAATACCAAAGCGACGTCGGCCACGCGCTAGCCGCCGCCAATGGACTCACGGAACTCGCAGGCGACGTTATCGAGGTTCACCGCAGGATTCAGTCCATCGAGAATCTGCCGTTCCGACCCGAGCAGTTCGACGAATATGACCAGGATCAAGAAGATCCGAAGAAGATCCTCCGCATCCCGCTCCGCGGCATGCCCGGGGAAGCCATTCACCATAGTGACGTGGCACTCACCCCAGGCGACGTCGTGGTGATACCGAGTCGTCGAGCGGAAGTGTTCTGGGTGGTTGGAAAACTCAATGCGACCAACGCGGTGCGATTTAACGTCGGCGATCGAGATCGCGAATTGGGAGTTGGTTTGGTGCTGCCCCGCGAACGTGAGATTGATGTCGTGACCGCGGTCGCGATGGCAGGCTATCTCGACCCCATCGACTCGCCCACCACCGTCACCGTCCACCGCACCGCACCCGGCTGCGCCCCCTTGTTGATTCACGTCGACCTGATGGAAGCGAGATACAACCCGCGAGCGACGGTGCTGGTCCGAGCAGGCGATATCATCTACCTGAATCCGGACGCCGCCTGGTGGTTCCGCCGCACCTTCGACCGCGTGATCCCCGAACTGATCACCGTCCCCTATGCTGACGGAATGAGCCGACTGATCCTTGGCCCCAACGCCATCGCAAGATAAGCAGTAAACAATCCATGGTTCGCAATCGCCCCCGAACCATGAAGCGTAAAGATCCACCTCGCACTCCCCACGTCGAGTTAATCCTCTCAACCTCCGCCCTTGGCCTTCAAGTCGCAAAAACTCAACTCCTAAGCGACTCTTCCGTGTCCTCCCGTGTCATTCCGTGGCCAATACCAAGAGCAGTGGTTGCACGCGGCGCCGCTGTTCATCTCGCGAAGCGAGATGACTACATCGTTCGGTGGCTACTTATTCGTGGTCGCCGATGTAATTCAGCAGCGACGCGGGGAGCATCAATTGAGCCCAGACGCGAGCAGGCGTGGACCTTCGCCCCACATTGATTCGCCGTAGCAACAGTGGGTCGCATTGATGAAGAGCGTTGGCGCCGCGACGAGTGCCGAAAGCGAGTTCCATGCCCGCGCCACGCACATGCTCGCGCACTCGATCATCGACATATCCGCCTGGATAGGCGAACACGGGCGGCGCCGTCCCCATCTGTCGTCTCAAATCTTCCCACGAACCGTCGATTTCCTCGGTCAACTGCTCCGCCGTCAAGGCCGTTAACGGTTGGTGGCAGCGTGAATGAGCGGCCAGGGCGAGTCGATGATCGGAGAGCCCGCGGAGTTCATCCCAGGTGAGCACTGGCGAGGGAGCGGGAGGCAATCGTAACTGCTCGCATGCCTCCGATAACCATGTGATCGCCTTTTCATTGGGAGTGGCCGCATACCAATCGGCGAGTTGCCGGAACGCCGAGCGTTGCGATGCCTCGCCGTTAATCGAGAGACATCCCCAGGGTGAATCGATCTTCCCTCCATTTACGGAAGCCGCTTGCACGAGTCGATGGATCGTGTCCCACCAGAACTCGAGTGACTCACCGGGGAACGATGTGGGCACGAACAATGTCGCCGGCAACTGATACCGGCGCAGAATCGGCCAAGCTTGCTCCGCAAAGCAACGGCACGCATCATCAAAGGTGATCAAGACGGCTCGCGCGGGCAAGGGCCGGCCAGCGTGCAGCATGTCGAGCAACTCGGTAAGCGACAAGACGCGGAATCGCTTGGCGAGCATCCGCATCTGGGCGTCAAACCCTTCTCCCGTGGCGCTCAGCGTCGAGGAATGAAGATCGGGGGATGCCTCAAGCGTATCCACTCGGTGATACGTCAATACTCGCAGCACGGACGAGACCGCGGCGCAGGGACGCACATCCACAGTCGGCCGCGGCTGGGCCAAATGCGTCAAACGTTCCTGTTCTGTCAACTCGCGTGTCGTCATCGCCTGCTACCGTCCCGTCCTCGACTCCTACCAACACTGCATCCGCTGCCATTTTTCATTAATGGCGCCCAACGGCCCTCGTCAGGCCACTTCTAGCTTGCCGGTGGACCGTTCCTCTTTCGCGACCGGTTCCCGTACTGTCTCTCCTAACGCCGCTGCGGCGCCGGCCAGCGCCAGCATGAACCAGTAATATCGCGTATACGCGAAACTCAGAAATACGCCTGTGCTCGCCAAGACGACGAGCGACAGAAACAACCCGGTTGCCGCGTTACGGACCGCCTGTTCCTTGGCGTGATTACGCACCCGTTGCAATTCCCGCAACGTGGATACGAACAATACCAACCAACACCCCAATCCCGCCAGCCCGTTCTCGGCGGCAATCTCCAAATACATGCAGTGCGCCAATCGCTCTTGGCTGTGAATCTGAAACCCCAAGATATCCGCCTTGGTCAAGAAGACGGGACCAAAATTGCCCGGCCCTACCCCCAACAACGGATGCTCCGCGAAGATCTGCACGGCAGCCACCATCTCGGTCGCGCGACCCTGAATCGCCTTGTCGACGTTCTGGATGGATGCCGTCCCGAGCGCGACATCGACGAGCGGTCGCAACGTTTCCAACCGCTCGCGATAGCTCGGAGTCAAGGCCACGACAAGAGTTGCGGCGAGTCCAACCAAGCCCAACTGGAGCCAACTGACGTAACGAAACGCAGCCATCACAAACACGACCGCCACGAATCCCACGGCAGCCCCGCGCGAACCACTTAACGCAACTCCGGCCAGAATCATCAATAGCGAGCCGATGGCCGCCAGCTTCCCCCAAGCGGTCGCTTCCGACTGGCGTTGCATGAAGGCCAGCGGCGCCAACATCAACATGAATTGTGCGTAATAATTCTTTTCGCCAATCGGCCCCGACGCGCGAGGCTTGGGACGAGCGACATAGTCCTCGTTCTCCTCATCGAAATCCAACTCGGCCATCTGAGCGAATCCACCGTAGTTGTTGTAAGGCGTTTTGGTGGCTGCTTGGAACAACCCCAATCCCCCCATCGCCGCGCCCGCAATCAACAGACTCCAAACCACTCGCCGCAACAACTCGGGCGTTCGCACCGCGTTCGCCACCAACAAATACAGCACCAATCCCTCGGCGAGATTCTCGAACAATCGTTTCAGTGCGATATCGCGGTGCGGCGCGACGAAAACGCCGAGGAATTGCGCCGCGAAGAATCCCATCAGTGCGAGCGGAGCTGGCCCCAATCGCACTGCTCCACCGCGTAACAAAATGTGATAAGCCACGGGAAACAGCAGCAATCCAATCGTTGCGCCGCCAGCCCACGAAGGGACGCCATGAAAGTGAATCGCGACCGTGGCACAGTTTGAGTACAACACGGCCGCGAAGACCCAAGTCCCCGCATCCGGTTGTCGCAGCATGAAGACGACGCAACCAGCCGCCACAATGGCAAGCAGCAGCAGCAACGGCCACGCCGATCCGCCGGGCAAGCCTGCCCAAAGCGTCCACGCCATGCCGATCTCGTTTGCCGACCCAAGTCCCGTCGGCTGAGACTGCCACCAGCCGTTCATCACGAGCGATTTCCTCCCAAGATAGAGGAATCAGCCGTCGCTCCAGCCACTACGGCGCCCGCGGTTGTCGCTGCCGCTTGAGAATGCCGTTCTGGCTCCCACTGCGGCAATCCTTGCCCGCGAGCCGTGCGGATCGCGGCCAACAGCATCGCGCACTGCGTCATACAGAAGAAGTAAGGAAACGTGAATAGCTTCGATCTTCCAACTCGAGTGCCTCGCAGCAAATATCCGCAAGCCGCCAACAAACCCAAGGCCAACGCGCCCGCCGGTATCGGCAAGTAGACTGGTTCGGACTTCGCCAACACCGATGCCGACACCATCATCGCCAAGAAGGGAATGACCAACAGTCGACGCAACACCTTATGAGTGAATGCCTGCACGGCGTACCAGCCGTGACGCAGGGGGTTCAACAGCGAGCGACGAGCCCACACGGCCCGCAGCCCCTGCGTCGCAACTCGCGTCTTCCGACTGAACTCAACGCCCGACTTCGTCGCCACCGGTTCGAAGGCGCGAGCATCCGCGGCAAATACGATGCGTAACCCTCGCGCAATCGCTCCTGTCGAGATGTAATAGTCATCCATGACGTTGCGGGGCACTGGATCAAAACAACTGGCGCGCAACGCGTAAATCGCGCCTGTCGCCGAAGTCGCACTTCCCCCGCGGGATTGCATCTCTTTCTGCCATGTGTCCAGACTCCAGTGCAAGCACTCGCCATCCGCCGACAAACTGGACTGGCCATCTCGTAAATAGATCTGGTTGCCAGCGACGCAACCGATTGTGGGATCGGCCAATCGTCTGACGAGCGCTCGCAACGCATCCACGGCAAACTCGGTGTTCGCGTCGGTAAACACCAACACTTCGCCCGTCGCCGCCGCGACGCCGGCGTTCAACGCCAATCCCTTCCCTCCGCGATTCACGCGGACAGCGCGAATGCTCGGCTGACCAAAGTCACGCACGATCTGTTCGGTAGCGTCGGTGGAACCATCCGACGCCACGACAACTTCCAGCTTTTCGCGCGGATAGTCGCATGCCAACAGGTTCTCGATCCGCCCGCGGATATGCCGCTCCTCGTTGTAACAGGCAATCACCACCGATAGCGACGGTTCGATATTCCCCTCGGTGATCGGCCGCTCAAACCAGCGACCACGCAGCCATGTCCATAGCGGGAAGACGCCTAGCGTGAACACCACAACCGCGACACTCGACCAAAAAACAATCAGCGCTGTCGTTAACATGCGGACTCCTCCCCTTGTTGCTGAAAGAGTCGAATGAGACGAGCGGCATTGGTTGGCTGATGATATTCGCGCAGCACTTTCGCGCGAGCCGCTTCTCCCATCTTCCGCAGTGTTACGCGATCAGCCGCCAACGACCGCAACTGATCCGCGAGCGCCTTGGCATCTCGTGGTGGACAGAGTTGGCCATTCAACCCGTGGTCGATCAACTCGGGAATTCCCGAGATGTCGCTCCCCACGACTGCGAGTCCACTCGCCATCGCCTCCATCAAGACGACCGGTATTCCTTCGCGTCGGCCCGATGAGGTGGGAATGCTCGGCGCCACCAACACATCTGACTCGCGCAACAACGCGGCGATTTCGTCGCGAGTGCGTCGCCCCAAGAACAGGACGCGTTCCGCAAGCCCGGCTCGCTGAACGCGTTCTCGCAATTCACTTAGCAGCGGCCCGTCGCCCACCAAGCGGCATTCGAAATCAAAGCCGCTCTGAGCAAGTAGTTCGCAGGCCTCAATCAAATAGGCATGCCCCTTCACTTCGTAAAGTGTTCCCACGCAGACGATGCGCAACGGTCTCTCACGGCCTGTCTCGGAGCTTGGATCAGCCGCCGCGGCCGTCTTGGGTTTTGGATGAAACACCTCGGTATCGACGCCGCACCGCACCACGCGGATGCGTCGCCGAGCTTCCTCGCCGCAGTGCTCCACTAGAAACTCGACGTTGTAGTTCGAGATGGTCGCGACAAACGACGCCTCCATCACCTTCTCGCGCAGCATATGCTGGTCGACCTGAATGTCGGCGCCGTGCGCGGTGAAGCTATAAGGAATGCCGACCAAACGATGAACTACCCACGCCATGGCCGCCGGGTGATTGCCGAAGTGCGCATGCAGATGAGTGACTCCGTTCCGCTGCATGTGACGCGCTAGGTAAACCGTTTTGGGGAAGAGCACGAGCCCGCCGAGCAGATAATTAAGCGACCCCAGATTAGCGCGAATAAAGGTCGCCAATGCCCCGCAGTACCGTAATGGATGAGTTGCGAGCAGGACGAGATTGGCCCACAAGATCGCGGGGCTGATCAGCGGCGAATAATGGGCTCGAGCCACTAAGGGCTTGGCTTCGGGATGCATGGCCGCTTGCCGCGCGGGCGGGCGGAGCAACTCGAGGAACTTCCCCCAGACCGTCGCTCCCTCGGGATGAGTCGCCGTGTTGCGCGCTTTGAGTAAGGGATAAACCTCGACCTCGCCCCCAAGACGCTCGACCGCCAACATCTCAAACAAAATGAATGTCTCGGTAATCTTCGGAAACCGCGACATCATGTAGGCCACGCGACAACGTGCGGGCGTCGCGGGCGGCGATGAGGACGACAACGAAGCGGTCGGCGATGCAGCCACGCCCGCTGTTTCGCCGGAGCAGACTCGATCATTCACGAGCGCGTTTGCTTGCGGATGGACGCTCGGCGACGCGCTGGCGTCTTGCGGCGCTAGCGACACGACCGGAGTCACACCGCTCGCCGAAGTCAGATGATCCATCGAAGTCGACACGAAACACCGTCTCAGTTTCTAAGGGAGTGGCAATTCAAGGTATGGGAATCAGTTCTCGGGCACGGGCTGGGAACTACGCGGAATGAACCACGACACGAAGGGATATTTGCGGAGTTCGGGGAACACATCATCGACCACCAATCGTTGGCGGAAGCACTGCAAGAAGATCAGCACGGCGACGATCGCTATCAGCACTTGAGCCGCTAGGGGAATGGGCCAAGTCCACATCAGCAGCGCGACGGCGCCAGCGATAGCCGCCGTGGCGCCAAACAGTCGAGCAATCGTCAGCCATCGACACGCCGTCGGGTTGACTCGCCGAGCGGCCATCATCACGGCCGCTGCCGCCACCACGGAACTAGCGGCCACGGAGATCGCCGCTCCCAACGCCCCCCACTTCGGAGTCAACACGAGTGCGAGCACGATGTTTACCAGCAGCGCGGCCCAGTCGGCATACAAGACTGGGCGTAGCTTCGCATGCGCGCGCAGCACAAATGGTGCAAATCCCAACATCGACTCAGCCAAGAAGCCAACCGCCAGAACGCTCATGATGGGCCAAGTGTCGGCATAATTCGCGCCCAGTGCATATGTCGACAGCGACATCGAGAACGCGAACGAGGCGAGAAAGATCGGGAAGCTTAATACGGTCACCCAAGTGACGCACGTATCGACCAAGCGCCCAATCAAATGTTCCTCGCGCCGCATCAGCAGTCGAGTCGCCGCGGGGACGAACGCCAGCGTGAAGCTGTCGACCACCATGAGATTCAGGCGGGCGAACGGCAGGACCGCTCGATAGTCACCGACCTCCGAACTGTCGCACATGATTTTCAGCAGATAGATGACCGCGGTCATGCGAAAGACGGTGCCTAGCTGCGAGAACAGCACGGCGATTCCGTACCGCAACAGAACCGCGAACCCTTGAGTCGACTGGTCCGTCGTCGAATTTCCTTGCATTTTCGTTCGCCAAAGCTTGCGGAACAGCCACAGGTACAACAGCAAGCCAATCGCCCCGCCCGCGACATAGCCGACCGCCATCCATTCGGCATCGCCTCCCAGCACCATGACCGAGATAACCCCAGCCAGACGCAAGCCAGGCGCCACGACATATCGCCGCACGAAAACCGCCGTGATGTCTTCGAACGCCACAAACAAGTCCTGAAACAGGAAGCCGACGGCATCGAGCGGCACCAGCAGGATGAGAATCTGCAACAAGCGTAGTGACAGAGGATCGAGCCATCCTTGTTCGAGCATCCAGCCGCCCGCAACGTAGGTGGCTGCGACCGCTAAACACCCCGTCCCGAAAATCACCCCCATCGTTGCCAAGACCATACGGCGCATGCGCGGCCGGTCTCCTGCTTCTTGATACTCGGGGATGTAGCGGGCCAACGACTTATTGAGACCGATGGTCACCAAGAACACGCCAAACTCGACCGTGGCCCATGCGAATGCGAATGCACCAAATACCTCCTTGGTGAAATATCTCACCAGGAGCAGTTGGAGCAGCAAATTGACACACAAAGAAATCACCCGCCCAATCAGGAGCACGGATGAACCGCGCACCTGCCGGACAGCGTGTTCTTGGTCACTCATGACATAGCGGGAAGGCTCGACATCGAGTCGTTCGCCTGCCCCACGCGGGCGGACGTCGACGCGCGAATCACTTCTCCACTATAGATCCACATCAGAGCGGCGAAGACGCCAACCGCAAAACTGATCGCCAAAAGCGGCAGTGGCAGCGGCCATACCACCGGCGGAACTTCGTTCGACGTCTCAAGATCCGACACGGAAACCGCTCCCCGGCCCGTTGTCAAAGCTTCATCGACCAACGAAACTTGCTTCAACTGAGCAAACACCAGCTCGTAAGCGTCCTGAGTCCGCTTCATCTCGGCCCGAATCGTCTCGTCCTGAGCCACAAATCCGTCCAGAGCCTTCACTTCCCGCGATTGATCTTCGCAACGACGAGCCAACTCGAGCTCCGAGGCTTCTTCGCCAATCAAACGCTGCTGCAACGAGTCCATCAGCGAAGCCATCTGCTCGTTCAGCATGTGCTCGAGTCGGCTGATCTCCGCTTCCACCTGCCGCATCGCATCGTGCTTCGGACCATACTGAACCGACAATTGTTGCTTACGGACCTGAGCCTGAGTCAACTGACGCTGCACTTCCGACAACACATTGTCGACTCGACCCTGCTCGTCTCGCAGCAGATCGAACACCATGTTCTGTTCTGAGGACATGCCCTTGCCGAGCCGCGAACCGGCCAAAGCCGACGCCGCGCTCCGGCCAATCTTCGCCGGTTCTTCGTAGGCGACGGTCTGCACCACGGCCGTCGAGTCGTTCGATCGCGAATCGCTTTCAGCCCGAGCGACTTCGGTCGCCGTGACATCTCGCACTTGCTTCAAGCGAGTGGCCAGGGTCGTGCGACGCAGACGGACATCGGCCAACTGGCGAGTCAACTGCATCAGTTCTTCGGACTTGACGCGAGCGCTTTCCGCCAGATTCGCAGGGTAAGGGCTTTTTGCCAACAATTCGACGTGTCGCTGCTTGACTTCACTGAGTTCGTCACGACGACGTTCTTCTTCCTGCACCAACAGCGTCTTCAGGCCGTCGACCGTCTCGTTCTGACGTTCCGACAGCACTTCGCGGTAGCAACCGACCAGCGATTCCACAAAACCGGCAGCTGCTTCCTTGTTCTTGTCGCGGAAGCGAATCTTGAGCACCGAGGTGTCGACCACCGGAACGACGGTCAACTCTTCTTGAATGTAGCCCACCGCGTCATGCGACCACTTTTCGGGCACTTGGAAACCCGACTTTTCGAGCGCCCGTCGAATCACCTTGGGGCTGCGAACCAGTTCCGCTTGAGTGGGAACAAACTGGCGATTGGGCGCTTGAGCGACGCCGTCGTCGGTCGCCAGCTTTTCCTGCTCGACCAGTAGTCGGCGAGTGACCTCGTAGGTCGGCTGTTCCAAGGCCAAGTAGACGCCGCCCAAGGCGGTGGTCAACAGCGTGCACAGGACAAATGTCCCTTTGCGGCGCCACAAGAGGCGGAAATCGAACGGGGTAGGCAATCCTTGCGACGGGGTGGTTCCTCGGGTGTCGGCGGCGTTCATGGGGAAACTCGGGGGGAGGAAGCTGGGATTACTAACCAAACCTTCTGGGCGGGACTGAGTTGTCCTTGGAAGGGGATTCCAGGGCCGACTTGAGCCACGATTGGGGAAACCGTTGGCTCGCCCGATTCCATCGAACTTTTGTGACAAACGTCATAAAGTCGACTTGACTGATACTAATTCTGTTTTTTTTGAAAGCGAGACTGGACGAAACGAATTCTTGAAATATTTTGGGTCCATGGGAAGTCTGCGACGACTTTAACGAGCCCCGAGAGCCCACAAAGTCGACTCAGCCAACCCAGACATACACGCGATCCGGATGGTAGTGGCTTGGAATGCTCCCCAGCTTTCCCCACCATGGAAGTGAGCTACCCCCCTCGCGCGGCGTGATCCCCCCCTATCCCCTTCACTCCCGAGGCTTGGCGGCCAATCCCCCTTGGCAACCAAGAGTTGAGATGAGCACCGTTACCTCCCAGTCCCCGCTGCTCGAACGCAGGTTAACAACTAGTTTTAGGCAGACCGGACCCACCATGAATGGTGGCGCGATCGCGTTGCCCGTGCCCGGCGAGTTCGCCGACGAGCCGAATATCGCGGCCGAGTTCGATGTGCCAGACCGGCCGGTGTACGAGTTCTTTAAGCGAGCGCTCGACATCACCTTGTGCCTGATCCTGCTCCCGCTCGCGGCGCCGATCATCGCCTGCTGTGCCCTGCTGGTTTGGTGCGAGAGCCCTGGCAAGGTGCTGTTTCGTCAAGCTCGCACAGGGAAAGACGGGCGACGCTTCCGCATGTTCAAGCTGCGGACGATGGTGGCGAATGCCGAAGAGCTGAAAGAAAAATACCGCCACTTGAATGAACTGACTTGGCCCGACTTCAAGATCTCGAACGACCCGCGAGTGACCCGGATCGGCCGAATTCTGCGAAAAACGAGTTTGGATGAGCTGCCGCAGGTCTTCAATGTGCTGTTGGGCGACATGAGTTTGGTGGGTCCGCGCCCGACATCTTTCAGCGCGGACACCTATCAGCCGTGGCAGTACGAGCGACTGGCGGTGACGCCGGGCATCACCGGTTTGTGGCAGATTCAAGGGCGAGCGAACATTGATTTCGACGATCGAGTGCGTCTGGACATCCAATACATCCGCAATCGTGGCTTTTGGCTCGACGTGAAGATCCTGTTCGCCACGGTGTTCGCAGTGCTGCAACAAAAGGGCGCGAAGTAACGCAAAATGTACGACGGACTTCCAGTCCGTCGCGCAAATCCACCTTGGAGAGGTCTACACCCCCAATCCGACCTCTCCTCAGAATCTCCCTGCCCCATCTTCTTCCGTGAAGCGCAGCTGTTCCGTGTCGTTCCGTGGCCAAAACGATGGCGGTACGAGTACGCGGTGCGGCTGATCATCTCGCGAAGCGAGATGGCTACTTCCGTGGGCACCAACAAGATTGAGGGGAAAAAATGTCGGAAGGGCCCCAACCGACCTTGATTATGGCGAGTTTCGTGGCACAATAGCCCTCGGAGGGTATCCGAATGGCTAGGGGTCTGATTCGAAATCAGATGCTGCGCAAGCAGTTGCGGGTTCGAGTCCCGTGCCCTCCGCTTCTTTAGAATTCAACGCCACAAGTAACTGATGAATTGAGAGTTACGGCGTTGTGTCTGCTTTGGCCCATCGAGCAATTTTCGTTCTGGGCCAATCTCGCGGGCTTTTGCCAAGCAGTAGCAATAGTTCTCCCCTAGAGCCTGCCAACTCGCTCTGATCCACCTCGTGCTTGTAAGCCCCCACCGTGGCCGCTAAGATCGTGCGTATACACACGATCCTGAGCCAGCCGAGGGCAAAGATAATGACGGCCAAAGACGAGCTTCCGTTGGCGCTGCGGACCGCTTACCTGATCATGCACCGCAGGTCCGATGCGGCTTTCGCACAGCATGACATTACGGCCGACCAGTTTGTGCTGCTCGCATCACTCGCTCGCGGCCAGGCGATGACCCAGCGCGAACTGGCGGCTCGCATGCCCTCCGATCCTAGCACGGTGCGAGCCATGCTCGTTCTGCTCGAAAAACAAGGGCTCATCACACGCACCACTCATCCCACCGACTCGCGAGCTCGCACGGTCAGCCTGACTGAAGCGGGTGCGAAGAAGTTCAAGGCTGCATGGGAAGCGGGCCAACCTGTTCGAGACCAGCTTGTCGAAGCACTCAGCGACGGCGAAGCCCAAGCATTGCTGTCGTTACTTCGACGAGTTGCCGAGTCTCTCGGAAGTCAATCGCCTGAGCTCGCCTTCGACACAACCACGACAAGCAAACCGACACCCACCAAGTCCCTAACGACTCACTGACCAAACTGTCCGCTCACCAGCTCTTCGACAGCAATCTCGTCATCGTCTGGAACAGGAGATCCTCGTGTCACGCAAGTTCCTAATCATCGCCATTCTGCTCGCCCCCACCATCACGTTCGCCCAGGACCAGAATCCCAAAGAGGCTGGCGCCCAAGTAAAGGAAGCGACTCGGCCCAACGCGCCACCGCAAAATCGTCCGCCGCAAGGCCGACGAGGTCCTGGAGGCTTTGGCGGCCCCATCGTTTTGGGGCCGGATGATAAGCAGATTTACCCCGATCCGACGGACGACATCGTCGCCAATCGAGACAACATCCTGCACGGCAAACTGGAGATGATCGAATACGAATCGAAAACAGTGGGCACGGTTCGGAAGCTGAACGTCTACACACCGCCCGGCTACTCGACCGAGAAAAAGTACCCGGTGCTTTACCTCCTGCACGGTATCGGTGGAGACGAAACCGAATGGCAGCGGTTCGTCAAGCCCAACTTGCTGCTCGACAATCTGATCGCGGACGGCAAAGCGGTTCCGATGATCATCGTGATGCCCAACGGTCGCGCCCAGAAGAATGATCGGCCAGGGGGAAATGTTTTCGAATCGGCGCCAGCGTTTGCCGTCTTCGAACGAGATCTCTTGGATGACGTGATTCCTGCGATCGAATCTCGCTACTCGGTCCAGAAGGATCGCGACCATCGAGCGATCGCGGGACTCTCCATGGGAGGTGGACAATCACTCAACTTCGGCCTTGGCCACTTAGAAACGTTTGCGTGGGTCGGCGGATTCTCCTCGGCCCCCAACACCAAGAAGCCCGAAGAACTGATTCCGGACGCAAAAAAAACCAAGGAACAACTGAAACTGCTGTGGCTGTCATGCGGCAACAAAGATGGACTGATCAACATCAGTCAAAACACTCAACGGTATCTGACGAGCCAAGGCGTACCGCATGTCTGGAACGTCGACACTTACGGTCACGACGCGACTCATTGGCGAAACAACCTGTACCACTTCGCCCAGCTCCTTTTCAACGATGAGGCCGCGAAGGCCGCGTTGAGTCGCAAGCCTGCTGCGCCCGAGCCGAAGCCCGAGGCGCCGACCAAGCCAGCAGCCGAAACGTCAAATTCTTCATCGGCATCTCCGCCAAAATCTCTGGACGGCATCGTCGACGATTTCAAACCTGCTCTGACGAACCAGCCCGGCAAAGAGTATCCCCAGGTGAACTCCCAAGGCCGGATCAAGTTTCGCATTACGGCACCCGAGGCAAAAAGCGTATCGACCACGTTTCGCGATAGCACGGAGTTCGTGAAGGGGGACGATGGAGTTTGGACCGGTTACTCGCGGCCGCTCGACGAAGGATTCCACTATTACGAGTTGATCATCGACGGCGCTCATGTGCCCGATCCCAACAGCACCTTCTATTTCGGAGCGTTGCGTTGGGGGAGCGGCATCGAAATCCCCGCTCATGACGCGGACTTCTATGCTCTAAAGAACGTTCCTCACGGTCAAACGCGTGAGGTTTACTTTCACTCGGACAGCACGAATTCGGAACGTCGAGCTTTTGTCTACACTCCGCCGGGATACGACAGTGATGCGAGCAAGCGTTATCCCGTGCTGTACCTACAGCATGGTTGGGGTGAAAACGAGTATGGCTGGAGCGTCCAAGGCCATGCGGGGCGAATCATGGACAACCTGATCGCCGCGGACAAGGTGAAACCATTCATCATCGTGATGACTTATGGAATGACCAACGACACTCGCATCGGCGGGTTGCGGGACTTCGATATTACTCACTTCGAGAAGGTATTGGTTCACGAGTTGGTTCCTTACATCGATGCTCACTTCCGCACGTTAACCGATCAAGCCAATCGCGCGATGGCTGGATTATCGATGGGCAGCATGGAAACTCGGCTGATCACGCTGCGCCATCTCGACAAGTTCTCGCACATTGGACTCTTCAGCGGCGCGACGATCAGCAAGGAAGATGTGGAGAAGACCGACGGATTCAAGGAGAAAGTCAAGTTGGTATTTGTCAGCTATGGAAGTAAGGAAGTGGGGGGAGGAAGATCGCGTCGCGGCGGCGATCCCGCGGACTCTGTCAAGCAAATCAAGGAGCTTGGGGTTAACGCCCATTACTATCTATCGCACGAGACGGCGCATGAATGGCAGACATGGCGTCGCAGCCTGAGAGAGTTCGCGCCGCTGCTGTTCCAAACTAGTAACTAGGTTGCGAAGTAGCCCGCTCGCTTTGCGAGCGGTTAGCCGCGGACAAAATGGCGTTGCCAAAAACGCAGGGGGTTCGCGCTGCCAACGTTTCTGCAGCTTTGCCGGAGGCAAAGGCAACTGTCGCCTCGGTTTTTCCTATCTCCCCCATGCGTGGTTTCTATAGGCCCTTCTCCCTGCTGGCACCTATAGAGCCCTTAGAGACCCGAGCGATTCTCCTCGGACGAAAGGGATCACCTAATGCGCTGTCCTATGTGCCAAGAAACACTCACAATGGCGGAACGCCAGGGTGTGGAGATCGACTACTGCCCCAAATGTCGAGGCGTCTGGCTGGATCGGGGTGAGCTAGAAAAGCTGATCGAACGTTCGTACGCACCGACTCAGGCCGCCGCTCCGCCGCCGAAGGAGCGATGGCAGCGGGACGACGATCACGATGACGACGACTACCGAGACCGGCGAGATCGACCGCGCTACGATGGCAAGTACAAGAAACGCGAATCATGGTTGAGTGACCTGTTCGATTTCGGTTGATGCACCTCACTCGAAGTTGCTCGACTTCCTTCCCGCGGGACTTACAGCGAACGGCACCATGGCGCCTCGACGCATCGGCATTCTCGGCTGCGGCATGATCGCCGAATTAGGCCACCTCCCAGCACTCAAAAACTGCCCCGGACTCGTCGTGGACGCGATCTACGATGTGAACTGGAATCGCGCGCTGGCGATGCAGTCCAAGTTCCAGATCCCGCACGCTTATCCTCAGGAGAGCGATTTCTGGCAGTCCGACCTCGACGCTGTCGTCATTTGCACTCCGGCTCCCTTGCACTTGAACAACGTGCTCGAGGCCGCTCGTCATGGCAAACACGTGCTGTGCGAAAAACCGCTGGCGATGAACGAGTCCGACATCCAGCAGATGATTGACGTGATGGAACGCGCGGGCTTGATGTTCTTCACAGGGTTCACCTACCGCTTCAGCGGTTCCGCTCAAGAAATCCACCGACTCGTCCGCTCGAAATCAATCGGCGAGATCCGCAGCCTGCGACTCGTCTACCTCTGGAATCTCCACGGCAAATGGAGTTGGAACGACCGAGGGGAACGTATCGCCAGCCCGTTACGAGTGGGACGCATGCTGGAAGGCGGGCCGCTGGTCGATTGCGGAGTTCATCAGATCGATCTCGCTCGCTGGTGGCTTGGTTCCGAAGTGGAATGGCAACGAGGACTCGGCGTCTGGGTCGAAGACTATGTCGCGCCCGACCATGTCTACTTGCATATGGGACATGCCTGCGGCGCCCATACGATGGTCGAGATGAGCTTCTCGTACAACGCGACCTCGCGTGAGCCTCGTAGCCACTTTCAATACGAGTTGATCGGGACCGATGGCGTCATTCGCTACAACCGCGAAGAGCATTCCTTCGAACTACGAAACTCCCATGGCACTCAGTGGCTAGCGTGGCATCCCGAGAAGAACTTTGCGGGGATGTACGCCGAGTTCTCGCATGCGCTGCATACGGGGCAAGCGCGGAACATGCCAACCGCTCGTGATGGTTTGGCGGCGACGCAGATCGCTCGGAAAGCGACTGAGGAAGCGATCCGCGACCGTGAACACCCCAGCCTCACTCACCGTTCGTCGCTCGTGCGAGCCGAACCTTCCAGCACCGCCGCGTCCCCAAGCCCACTCGACGCGGAAGACATCGACGAAACCACGTTTGAACTCACCCAAGTCCCAGAAACTCTCACAACATGAACGATTTGTTTACCGTGGAAGCGTTGATGGCGTTGTTGACCCTGACGTCATTGGAGGTGGTGCTGGGAATCGATAACGTCATCTTCATTGCGATTCTTGCGGGCAAATTGCCAGAATCGCAACGCGACTCGGCCAGACGCTTGGGTTTGACGTTGGCCGTTGTCTCGCGAGCCATCCTGGTGCTCGCCATCGGCTGGGTCATGCAGTTGAACCAGCCGATGTTTCAATTATTCGGAACATCATTCTCTGGCAAGGATCTGATACTGATCTTGGGCGGCTTGTTCCTGTTGGGCAAAGCCACTTACGAAATCCATCACAAGATTGAAGGGGCCAATGCGCCCGCTGATTCACTCCCCGCCGCCGCCTCACTGCGCATGGTGTTGATGCAGGTGCTGATGATCGATGTCGTGTTCTCGCTCGATTCGGTGATCACGGCCGTCGGCATGACCGAGGGGCTCAAGTCGCCCGTCGTCATCATGATTGCCGCGATCGCTATTTCGGTGATCGTGATGTTGGTCTTCTCGAAGGCGATTGTCACCTTCATCGAGCGTCATCCCGCGTTGAAAATCCTCGCTCTCGCCTTCTTGTTGTTGATCGGCACCCTGCTTGTCGCCGAGGGCTTCCATCAGAAGATCCCCAAGGGCTACGTCTACTTTGCGATGGCCTTCTCGCTGGGCGTCGACATATTGCAGATGCGAGCCACGAAGAAGAAATGAAGCGTTTGACCTCTCCGTCGTGAGTATTCGCCAGGGCAGGAATCGGCCACGGAAGGACACGAAAGATCACGGAAAGACGGGGACTAGGAAGAGTTCGGCTGGCGAGCTATGGCTGAATCAGACTATGTGGCTAACTGGACAGCATCAGATCCGACCACTTGAGACAACCGTAATGAACTCGATCGGTGCTCTCAAGTGAATGCACCACGAATCACCCGAATTGTACGAATGGGGTGGTTGATGCGGGGTGCGTGGTACGAGACCAGCCGTGGCCGTCGAGAAAGAGAAAGAATGAGAGAACAATTCGATCGCTCGCGATGACATCAAACTTCCTCCTTCCTCCTTCCTCCTTCGCCCTTCTTCCTTCCAGATTCGTTCGATCAGTGGTCCGTACTCGCCTAACTCCCCCTGCGCCCTCCACAAAGCTTGACTCCCGTCATTGATCTGGGATCATCGCAAACATCGAATAGATGCATCTGCGGGGAGTTCATGACTTTGTCCATTTTGCGATCTCGACCAATTATCTTTGTTTACTCTCACCTATCACTAATATTCGCGGCCTTCTTCACGCACATGGTTGTCGGTCAGGAACCGGACCAGCCAGTCGCGGGTCGCGAGATTCGGGTATCCACAAGGGAGGCTTTGCAGCAATCGCTCGTAAACGCTCGACCAGGTGATCGGATTCTAGTCGCTCCCGGAGAATACTCGGGAGGATTGACCGCGCGCAATCTGCGTGGCGAGCGACAAAGGCCGATCGTGATCGCCGCCGCCAACTCGCAGGCGCCACCAGTCTTCGCCGGGGGAGGCGCGGCTTTTCACTTGAGTTCGCCGGTTTACGTGGAACTGCGCGATTTGGTCATCAAGGGCGCATCCGGCAACGGCCTGAACATCGACGATGGCGGTTCAACCGACTCGCCCGCGCGAGGCATTATCCTGAGCGGTTTACGGATCAGCGACACTGGTCCAAGAGGAAATCGCGATGGCATCAAGCTCTCCGGCGTTAACCAGTTCTCGGTGATCGATTGCGTGATCGATCGCTGGGGTGATGGAGGATCTGGCATCGATATGGTGGGTTGCCATCAAGGCCGAATCGAACGTTGCCGCTTCCAAGATCGAGGCGACTCGGGCGGCAATGGAGTGCAAATGAAGGGTGGCAGCTCGCAGATCACCGTCAGCGGCTGCCGGTTCGAGAATGCGGGCGGGCGAGCATTGAATCTCGGCGGGAGCACCGGCGCGGCATACTTTCGTCCCGCGACCGCCAACGTCGAGGCGACCCGAATTACGGTCGAAGACAACACGATCATCGGTTCGATGGCCGCAATCGCCTTCGTCGGCGTCGATCAAGCGACAGTAAGATACAACACCGTGTACGAACCGACTCACTGGCTCTTTCGCATCCTCCAAGAGAATCGCGACGAACGATTCCTGCCGTGCCGCCAGGGAGTCGTCGAACATAATCTGATTGTCTTTCGTGCGAACAAGCTGCGAGCCGCGGTCAACGTGGGGCCTGGCGTCGATGCCGGGTCGTTCCGATTCGCAGCCAATTATTGGTACTGCGTCGATGCGTCGGAACGGTCGCGCCGCACCGATCTGCCCACGCCAGAAATGAACGGCCGCTATGGAGTCGATCCTCAGTTCACAGATCCCGAGAAACTCGACCTGCGTCTCAAGCCGTCCAGTCCCGTGCAAGATGCGGGCGTTCGCACCAAACCAATCCATCTTAGGGGACAACCATAGCCTTCGGACGAGCGGACCGATATCTTGACACAGACGTCAGCACTTTCTTCTTGCCTCCTCGGAGGCTCGTGTGTCCCTTACTCCTCAGCAAACGCAAGCCATTGTTCACTCTGCGGCCCAACTACTCCGCCAAAGGAACGGCCGGAATCCTCTCAGATTGTCCGACGCCGTCGCCGACCAATTAGACATCCGCGATGACGAGGCTGTCTATCAAGCGGTGATTGGGAATTGGGCCGCCATCAATTCTCAAGCGGGACTAGGAGAACTCAATTACGTCAGTTCCGATGCGATGTACTGCACGGAGCTTTATCTCGAGTTTGGGCACGCGGCCCTTAATGGCCGCGGGGAACTCTTACGCTACGCGGGCACAAGCTTCCACGAAGGTGGTAGTCGCCACAGACTGTTCGGTGTTCGAGCATTCAATTGCGAGCCTCCTCATTTACTGGTTTCACCTCACTTCACCTGCGTCGCGGCGGTGGGGGCCGGTCGATCCGCCCTCGAAAACATGCTGAAGACTCATGTCTTGGGCCCAGGCGAACGACGCTCGGTCCGTTAATTGGACAGCGCCAGGTTTATCAACTTGAGGCAACACGAAACAGTGACAGAGTTAGTGCTTAGAATCGATCAGTGATGATCAGTGTTCCCAAGTGATTGCACCACGAATCTCGCGAATCGCACGAATGAGTAAATGGGACTCTTCCTCAAGACTCGTGGCATTAATGCGATTCGTGGACCGCAACCATCTAACGACCTCCCCCCTCTATTCTCATCCGTGTCATCGGTGTTATCCGTGGTCGACCGACTTCTGTGTCTGACATCCGTGATTCCAGGCAAACCTGCTGTCAAGGCATGACCAGAAAGTCGAATCGTTCGCCATACGGTTGTCCATCCAAGGTAATGTCGAACGGCACGATCGCCAGCGTCGACTCGGGGCGTTGATTGGGGTCCACTGACAACTCGACGGTATAGGTCTGCCGTGATTCGGCGGGAATCACTCCCTCCAACGTCGCGGGCTCGGCACGAATCCCCGCTGGCAGTTTCAAATGAACAGCGTGTCGCTGTGGTCGATCGCGGAAATTTCGCACCATCACCGACACCTTCTGCGTTCCCTCGCGAGGAATCGCCACGCGATACGGATAGGCTGAAACCCAAAAGGGATCAAACTGATACTCGTAATCCGGATCGGGCAGAAGCTCCTTGTAGCGAGCAATAATGCGGTGCGACCAAGCGTGATAGCGTTCCAAGAATGCGGCGGGATTCGCCATCAACACATTGTGTGCGCCCATCACGATGTCTGGTTTCAAGTCGCGCAGATAACGGCTTCCCAACTGATATCCTTCCTCGAAGATGGCGCTATTGCGAGCAACAACCGCCTCATGCCCATTCTGAGCCGGATCGGTCGGGTCGCCGAACAGATTGTCGCCCGTGAACGCAATCCGCTTGCCGTCCAACTCGAGCCACAAGCAGTTGCCAAATTCGGTCTGCCCCGGCATCCAGTCGATATGCAGCTTGTATCCTTCCCACTCGACAACTTCGCCGTCGCGCAGCGGTCGGTCCACCTTCAGTCCTTCATACTCGGGGTTGTATGAAGTGATCAGCGCACAGTAGTCGTACCGCAGGGGGTTCTCGACTTTGTCGACGATACGATCGAGCGTCCAGATCTTGACGCCGTACCGCTTCTTCAGCACTGCGCCCAGCGTGAAGTGATCTCCATGCATGTGATTGATCCACAGCGCGTCGATCTGCTTCAGGCCCAGGTGAGTCTGCATTTCTTTGACCAGGTCGTGCAACAATAGCTCGGGGAAAATTCCACAGTCCAGCAGCAAACCACGACCGTTGTCCGAGATGATGATCGAGAAATTCTTCCCTGCCAATGAATCACTGAACTTGTACAGGTGAGGCGTCACTTGGACGATTTGCGGGATTGCCGTTGGCTTCACACTCGGATCAGGCTTCGCTCGCTGAGTAAGGTTATTGACCGGATAACCTCGAATGTAGTCCGGTCGAAAGGCGACCAACCGTTCGTGGTAGACCTGGAACTGCTTCGCGGCATCTTGGATCACGGGCCCTTGGGATGGAAATGCCGTGATCAGTTCCTGCCGCGAGAGTCGCTGGACTGATTCGGTCAGTGCATCGAGTCCCTTGGCGAATCCGTAATCCCACTCGGTGTCATACCAGTTGGAAAAACGTGAGCCGTCATGCATCACGCCGCCGATAAAACCACACGTCTTCCCGTCGCTTTTCCAGAGAAAACTCATGCCTCCCGGCGAGTGGCCCGGCGTCGCCACGCAACGCAGGTCATGCCCCCGCCACGCGAATACCTCGTCGGCCGCCAGCAGCCGATCTATCTTGATCGGCTGCGCGGGAGGCCGCACATAGCTCGCTCCATGCACGGTGTACTGGTCGCCAAGCGTCGGACGCCATTTGCGGAAATTCAGCGGCGTCTCGAACAGAGCCTGCTCTTCCTTCGGCGCTGCAATGCGAGTTTTCGTTCGGTCGATCCGAGCGATCCCCTGACACTGCTCGCGATGATGATCCGTAAACAAGACCCACTCGACCTGCTTGACGCCAATGCTGGCTAGTTGATCGAGCACCGAGCCATCACCCAGATTCACGAGTATTGCCGATTCTCCCTCACGCAACACAAAGACTTTGCATGTGCTGCGATGGACGAACACCTGCGGCCAGTCCGGAGACGCGAGACGCAACTGCCTCAGCACGTCGTCAGCCACGATGGTTGGTTTGGCGTTTGCTGGTTCCGCGGCGTGCAACGCCCCGCATCCACTCGCCAACCACGCAAGGCACAAGACGGCGAACGTCCTGCGGATGCTGGAGGCCTGGAAAGCGCAAAAGAAGATTGACGTTGTGGCGATAGTTGCGAGCGAGGGACGCATGGAGGTGACTTCCGGGAAGGTGTAACAGGGGCCACGCGAAGGCCGCCGAATTGATCATCGAGCGTATCGAGGGGCGGGCGCTGGAGCAAGCAGGAACCGACGGCTTGGCGCTGTGCGAATTGAATTCGTCTGGGAGGACTCGTTCGGACTCCTGGCTCGACGCTCCTTTGGCGGAGCCAAAGGAGACTTTCCTTAGCTCAACCAATTTGCTCGATGGCGCTGATTTCCTCGGGACTGAGCTGCAAGCGATCGACCGCTAGGTCGTCGCGCATGTGAGCAGCTTGAGTGGTTCCAGTGAGTGGCAACATGCCGATATTCAGCGCGAAGCGGAAGATCACTTGACTCGTCGTCGCTCCTTGACGCTTCGCGATTTGCCGCAAGGTGGGATGTGCGAGCACCTCGCGGTTGGCTGTCAGCAACGAGAACCCCTGGTAGATCATTCCGCGCGCCTTGCAGAACTGGCGCACCGCTCGATCCCACCCTCGCGACGCGTAACATCGATTCTGGACCACGGTCGGCTGAACACGAGCCTCTTGGCACAGGCGTTCGAGTTGCTCGAGAGACACGTTGCTTACGCCAAGCATCCGCACTCGCCCCGCGTCAAACAACGCCTCCATGGCTCGCCACGCGGACCAGTCTTCCGCCCCAAGTCCTACTCGGCGCGACGGACCATGCAGTACGTAGGAATCGAGCCGATCGACGCCCAGATGTTCCAGCGAGCGTGCGAACGATTGTTCGACTTGCCGCTCGATGGGCGCCTGCGGATCGTAGGGCAAGCGATGGTCTTGCCCCGCGCGGAAGGTAAATTTCGTTTGCAGGAATAGCTCTTCGCGAGTAACAACACCCGCCTGGATAGCGTCGGCAATTCCTTGTCCAACGCTCGCTTCGTCGTAGTGCTTCCGTTGGTTGGCGGTATCGATTCCGCGAAAACCTTGTTCGAGGGCGAGCCGCGTGAGGGAACGAGTCGCCTCTTCCTTCCATGCCGTCCCGTAGAGAAACGGGGGCGATACGAGTTCATTTACCGATAACTGGCTCATGGTTTGAACTGCCTGAAACACGGATTCTCTAGCTCCACAATGCTCACATCCTTCCACTGGATTGATTCCCCCTTATGGGTGAATTATCGTACCGCAACGACCTCGATTCGTACTCGCTCCCAATTGCACGTGGACGCATCGAATTCGCCATGCCCAAAAGCACTTGACTCGAATCCCGCCGACTTGCAGTGAAAGCCTTTCCATGTCCCGTCGTGCACAGACTCCGCGTCGCCAGAAGCGCCGTCGCCTTGATCCGTTTCGAAGCCGACTCAGTCTTGAAATGCTGGAAGAGCGACGACTGCTGGCGGTCGACTGGCGTAATCCCGTCGACGCGTTGGATGTCGATGGCGACCACCTAATCGTGCCGCTCGACGCCCTGCTGGTGATCAACTATCTCAACTCGTCGGAGCCCAGCCTTCTGCCGATTCAGCGCGACCCGAGTTTACCGTATTGGGATGTCACTGGCGATCAATCGGTCGTGCCGCGGGATGCGCTCCTGGTGATCACGCACCTTAACGAGCACGGCAGTGGAACTCGCAAGCTCACCGAAAGTCCTCGCCTTACCGACGAAGCCGAAGTCGTGATCACGGTTGGGCAGTTCGATGGGAGTCGTACTTTTCGCGCGAGAGTCGCCGCCAGCTTCGACACCACCGATCAGCAGACGGCGCTCGAAGACACTTTCGCAGTCTATCTGGTCAACCCGAACAACAAGCAAGATACGCTGCTTGATCGAGGAGAAGAGGGAACCACGCTCTTCACGCTCGCGGGAGATCGCACCGAGTTCACTCCGGGGGTAGTGCGTTGGGACGGTTCGATACTCGAGATCGATTTGACGGCGATTGGGACTTTATTCGAAACCGCCGAGTTGCGCTTTCAGTTGCTCAACAATGATAGTGATCTGGGCTCGCGTGTCGAAATCACGCCGCTGGCCAACGAGGTCACGCTCGACGATTACTCGCGAGTTGAGTTCGCGACCGACAACGACTCGGCGGCGATCGGCGGTCCACTGAACCTCGCCAGCTTATCGACGGCGCCAGACATCGAGGTTCTGGTTGAAAACGTGCGTCTCGATCCGATCACGCTGCGATATAAAGCGGACCTGCGTTTGCGAAACAAAGGTGCGGCAGTGGGGCGAGATGTCGCGGCGATATTTCGCGGATTGTTTCAGGTTCCGGGGCAGTTGATTGTCGCCGTCGAGGGTGCGTCTGGCACGGCCACCGATCGAGCGTTCCCCGAGCCTTACATCAACTTTCGCAACGCAATTCCCTCGGGCGGATTGCGTGCTGGAATGACCTCTGATCCCATCACCGTAACCTTCTTTGACCCGCAACTGGTGGCCTTCTTCATTCGGCCTGAGGTGAAAGCCAGCGCGAATCACGCCCCTGTGATCAATCCTCTGGGACCGTTCAATGTCATGCCAGGGAGTTCACTCAGCATTCCGCTTCAGGCGACGGACGCGGATGGCGACCAATTGACTTATTCGCTTCAGTCCAATCCCTCGTTACCCACAGGCGAGCTTGGCGCCAACGGAACACTTGTCTTCCGTCCCACGCCGACCCAGCTTGGCGCCTACACATTCACTGTGGAGGCCAGCGATGGGGCGATCACCACTACACGCACTGTCACTTTGAATGTGAACCCTGATCCGATTACGACGACTCGAGTATCGGGAGTGGTACGGCAGGTCAACGGTCAACCGCTCGCGAATATGCGAGTCGAAGTGGGCGCCGTGCAAGCTATCACAGGCGCCGACGGGACCTTTATGTTGGATCTCGGCACGGGGCCGCTCGCCAGCGATACGATCAAAGTTCGCGGCGACCTGTTCACTGGTTCGACTTCGTATCCCTTCATCGCCGAGCGGCTCTCGTTGGTGCTCGAGCACGACGTCTTCTTGCACTACAACAACGTCATCACTCGCCCCATTTATCTGCCGGTCCTGGATGATGCGAACGCGAAGCAGATCAACCCGCTGCAAGACACACTAGTCACAACCGACGCTATTCCTGGAGCGTCGGTGATGATCAAGGCGGGCACGCTGATGAACCAGCAAGGCTCGCCCTTCACCGGCAAACTATCGATCACGGAAGTGCCCCGCGACCTCACACCGGCCGCCTTGCCCAATGGCCTGCGACCCGATCTGGTAGTGACCATCCAGCCGGGCGAAATGGTCTTTTCCTCCCCCGCGCCGATCTCGTTGCCCAATCGCGCTGGCTACCCTGCTGGCACGATCATGGATCTCTGGTCGATCAATCCTGCCTCGGGCGAGTTCGATAAGGTCGGGAAGGGGCGAGTAACGGCGGACGGCAGCACCATCGAGACGATCTCCGGGGGGATACGCAACAGCAGTTGGCATGACTTTCTGCCTGTTCTTCAGGACATGCTCGAGCACGAGCCTAATCCACGCAACAAGGACGATGGCTGCGACGAGTGTCCCAAACATGTCAATCTCACCTCGGAAGTGGAACTGCATTCTGGAGCACTCATCGAAACCCACGACCTAGTGACGTATCAATCAAGCGGAGTAAACCAGGGACTCAGCCTGGTCTACGACTCTTTACGCGCCGACCCGCGTCCAATCGTGTACTTCGACATCTACGCCACGACGGATCTCCCGCCTAATTGTTCTATCAATGGAGAGCCCTGTTTCTATGTAGGAACGCCCATTCCAACGCCAGACTCGCAGATGCGACTGGCGGCGAGTCTTTCGGTCAACGCTGGGAACTTTAATTACGACGCCCCAGGCTACACGGGCAGTATTCCGGGATTGGAACCCGGTGAGAACTTCTGGACCTACACGAACACGAGCCATGTGCAGGCGGCCTTGCAGGCCGATCTGAGCAACCTCCCTTCGAACATCTACACGTACACGATTCGCTCGGGTTTTGTGCGCGGAGATCAAGCGGGCTTCTCGGGCGCGCTTTCTCCTTCCACAGGTCAAGTCATCAGCGTGAACTCGATCAATAGCCCGTTCGGCGCGGGCTGGGGATTGGCAGGACTGCAGACAATCGTGGTCAACGACGAGGGATTCGCACTGTTGATCGACGGCGATGGCAGCGAGATGCGATTCATCGGCACTGGCGACGCTGTTTATCAATCGCCGCCCGGCGACTTCACGGTCCTGGAACGCGTTAACGGACTGTTCCGCCGCACCACTGCCGACCAAACAGTCTACCGCTTCAATGCCAATCACCAATTGGCATCGATCACCGATCGTCTGGGCAACGTCGTCACTTATCAATACACAGGTTCGCGACTCGACAAGATCATCGATCCCACTGGACTAGAAACCGTTCTGACATACACAGGGAGTCGCGTCACCACAATCACCGACCCCGCTGGCCGAGTAACTCGATTGACCTACGACTCGGCGGGCAATCTGTTGTCGATTGAGGATCCCGACACGGCGAAGCGCACCTGGGAATACGACGTCGACCACCATATGGTTGCCGAAGTCGACCAGTTGGGACGACGTGAAACCACTGAATACGATGCGGAGAATGGCCGCGTCATCGGAGGCACTCGCAAAGACGGCAGCCAGATTCGCGTCTCGCCCATTCAAACGCAGGGATTGCTGCCCGCTTCCAAGACTCGTGATCCGATCAATTCGCCTGCCTTGAAAAACCTCGACTCGGCCCAGGCGGGCTACATGGACGGCAATGGCACGGTGAGTCAGATTCCGTTGGATCGCTTCGGCCAAGCGCAGTCCGAGCGTGATCGGTTCGGGCAGTTGCCCACCGTCGCCCGCGACGCCAGAAACATGCCGATCGCCATGATCGACGGTCGCGGCAATCCAACGCTGCAATCGTTCGACGATCGCGGTGCGCTTCTAAGCGTGCGCGATACACTCTCGGGAGGAGGCGCCGCGGTCGGCGCCATTAGTCCCGCGGGCGAAGTCGACCGCTATACGTTTACCGGACGCGCGGGCCAACGTCTCTATCTCGACGGCCCGCGCGGTAGTTTCAACGCGGGAGTCGTAGTAACCGACTCCGAAGGGAATTTCATTACCTTCGCGGAGACATACTCGGCGGATTTCGTTAACCAGAAATCCGTGTTCGTCTTGCCGCGCGACGGCGAGTATTCAGTGAACGTCGGCTATTCCTTTAACATCCAGGTTCCGGAGCCGCGCGCCGAGTCAGGCAGTTACCAGTTTCGCCTAATCGATGTCGATCTAGCTCCCCCTCTTCCCATCGATAGTCCGTTGATCGGATCACTTTCGGAAAGTCAGTTCTTTCAGATCGAAGGAGAACGAGGACAAACGCTGCGGTTTACCGACCTGATCGCCGGCGGCAGCGGACTATTCTGGCCTGTGGTCTTCGACTTTCAAGGAAGACAGCTCAGCGCATTGTTCCCTGATATTGGAGTGACCGAGTACCGTCTGACAGATGATGCCTCGTTCTCGGTCATGCTGACTGATTTCTCGTCAGGCCGCACTGCTCGGTACGAATACAATGTCGAATTGATCGACGCGGTCCCCGCCGCTAAGACGGGCTTGGACGTCGACCATACGGGAACTCTGCCGGCCCAGGCGACCATCAGTGCACCCGCGGGCACCCCCCTGCTCTTCTATTGGTTTGACAAGGGAATTCACTCGGTTCGCATTCCCAATCCAGGCTCATTCCAGCCGTTGCTGGATACCGATTTCACTGGTTCCGCCATGATTGTGGCGCCGCAATCGGGCAACTACACCGTCTCCGTGGCCAAGACGGTGGACGAGAACGGAAACGCATACGTCGGCGAACTGGACGAATACGCGTTCCGCCTGGTTGATCTTACGGCAACGCCGGAAGTGTCGCTGAACTCTCCGGTCGCCGGCACTCTGGTCGAACCGGGGCGCATCCATGCGTACCGTTTTCAAGGGACAGCGGGCCAGAGGATCGACTTTGGCGAGTTCCAACCGGGAGTCGCCAAATCCCTGTTGCTCAATCAAAGCTACGTCGGCGCCGCACAGCGAATCGTTACTTTGCCTCAGACCGGCGAGTACACAATCCTGGTGCAACAGGGAGCGGGCGGCGATGTTCCTTTGGACTACGATTTGACGTTGCGGCCGGTTCTCAACCTGGAAACCATTCAATTCGACACGCTGGTGCAGGGGCCACTGCTTCCGGGCGGTGAACGCAAGTACTATCAATTGGACCTTGCCGCGGGCGATGAGTTCTATTTCGACGACTTGGGCAGTTCCAGCCAAATCCGCATCTATGACCAAGGT
Source organism: Pirellulales bacterium (assembly GCA_046349915.1). Taxonomy (GTDB): domain Bacteria; phylum Planctomycetota; class Planctomycetia; order Pirellulales; family Pirellulaceae; genus CAIXSC01. Next base: position 195,284 of record JAXMBL010000009.1, read on the forward strand.
GCGACCGATTTCGCGCAAGTGCTCAACGGAGGCACCTCGCTGGCGGACGTCGAGCACGTTTATAAGGTCCAGCACGCCAAAAAAATCCTCATCGTTCTCGACGCCGCCGAATCCGACCGCCCGGCGAACTTCCAATTTCGCCTCCATTCTCTCACAACTCACACCACGCCCCTGGCATTTGACCAGCTCACGCAAGCCGATTTTACCGCCCCTATTCAAGACATCGTTTATACGTTTCAAGGGAGCGCCGGACAGCGATTGTTTTTGGATCAACTGAATGCCAACAGTTCGTCATCCACAGCTTTTTCCGCATCACTGGTTGGACCTTCCAAGGGTCTCAATCTATTGCCCCAGGGAATTACGTTCGACAGTTTGCGTCTGATCGTCTTGCCCGAATCGGGCGAGTATCGCCTCACGTTGCCTCACCGCGGCGCAACGCCGGAGATAGTGAGGTTCCGCCTGCTCAACCTCGACACGGCCCCATTGATCACCCTAGGAAGCCCACAGCAAGGTACTATCTCGCTCGCCGAGGAAGCCGATCTGTTTCGCTTTGAAGCGACCGCGGGTCAACGCCTGACGCTCGACATGACGGCGGCAGAAGGACAAGCGTTTCCCGAAATCTACGATCCCAGCGGCCTACCGTTGTTTCTCGCGTTCGGCGACCCCACTACGTTTACCGTCGATCGTTCGGGGACCTACGCACTCTCATTGCGTGTTCCGAATGCAGGACCGCTCGATTACGCCTTTGTGCTGTCCGCCGTCTCCGATGCTCCTGTCGTCCCTAGCGGCTTAGACCACCAGTACTCGGGAACAGGGAATGGCGCCGAGCAGACGATTGGCAACTTCCAGGCGAATGCAGGCACGCTCGTATTCTTCGACGCTCAAATCGGCCAGGGAGCACTCAGGATCTACGATCCGAGCAACGAGTTGGTCCCGCAGGTTCTCGGCGGCTCAAACGGGCTCACCGCGAATCTGAACAGCGATTCGTTCATTGTTTTGCCCAGGTCGGGACAATACACCGTGAAGGTGGAAACGGAGGGAGATTACGCGTTCCGCCTGCAATCGGCAGAAAACGCGCCCCTGTTCACCTATGGCCAAGACATCACTGGTTCGCTCTCCGCACGCGATATTTCTGACTTGTATCGTTTCACAGTCGCGGCGGGCCAGACGGTGCGATTCGACCACACCGCAGGCGGGTCGGATGTGAACTACACATTCTTCCTGCCAAACGGCTCGCGCGACTTTGGATTTGGTCTCTTTGCGCCGAGTACGTCGCCTACCATCCTTTCGATCCCAGGCATCTACTATGTCGCCGTTTCCCGACTCACCGACCCTGGCCCCTACGGCTTTCAGATCCATGATTTCGACGCCGCCCCAGAGATCCTCTTTGATACCCCGCTCGTCGGAATCGCATCTCCTGCCAGCCAACTCATCGTGCGGAAGTTCTCCGGCATCGCGGGCCAAAAAGTTTATGTGAACAGTTCGGGTGGACTATGGGTTGTCTACGATCAATCCTATCGCCAAGTCGATGTCGTGTTCGATGCTGATGTGATCACACTCCCCACCACCGGCGATTACTACCTGGAGCGCGATAACGATGAACTCGCCGAGTCGGCTGACTTTACAGTAACGCTGAGCGTGCTTGACGATCCGCTCATGAGGATCGAACCTGCCTATGTCGCATCCAGCGCAATACAGCTCTCCTACGACTCCGCCTTCCATCAAATGACCAGCGTCACCGACGAACTCGGCCGCCAGACGCTCTTCGACATCGATCCCGCCAACGGCAATACCCGCTCGATCACACGCGTGGTTGGAACGGCCGGTGGAAACGACGATCAAGTCTCCACCTTCACCTATCTGCCGTCAGGCCTGATTGACACCGTCACCGATCCACTCGGGCGCATCACCGATTACGACTACGACAGTCGTCGAAACGTGATCACGGTCACTTCCGCGCGCGGTACTTCATCACAGACCTCGATTCACTACGAATACGACACTGCCGGCAACGTCACGTCATTCATTGACGAGAACAACCATCGCACGAACTACGAGTACGATCGTCGCAATCGATTGACCAAGATCATCGAACCAGACCCCGATGGCGCCGGGCCTCTATCCAGCCCTGTTACGCAGTTTACCTACGATCTGGCCGGCAATAACTTGACGGTGACGGATGCCAACCAGCGAGTGACTCGCTTGGTCTACGACGCGCTCGACCGCGTGCGAACCTACGCTGATCCCGGCAATAACACCACAACGTACACATACGACGCGGCAGGGAACTTAACTCGCCTGACCGACCCTTTGAATCATGTGAACGAATCTCACTACGACGAGCGGGGTCGTCTGCGGCAATCGACTGATGCCGCGGGGAAGGTTACTCAATACGAGTATGACGGGAGCGACAACCTGACCTCCATCGTCGATGCGTCGGGCAATCGCACGACCTATGTCTACGATGCGCGGGACCGTTTGATTCGTATGACCGACCCGCTGGGTCAGACCACGACTTACTCGTACGATTCCGCGAATAATCTCCGCACCAGCGTCGATCGGATGGGCCGCACTCTCCTGATGACTTACGACGACTTGGATCGCTTGGTGCAGGAGACATGGAAGAACACGAATGGATCGATCGCCAATACGATTCACTATAGCTATGACGACGCAGGCAATCTGAACCAGGTACAGGACGACTTCAGTACGATCACCTACGCGTATGATGAGCTGTATCGAGTGACGCAAGAGCAGACGACGGGTCCCGGTGGATTCCCCACCTCGATCTTGTCGTATACGTATGACGCCGCGGGCAATCTTCTGTCTCGGACCGACGTCATCGCTGGGCATGCAGGGGGGACGGACGTTTACTCTTACGACGCGCTCAATCAGCTTACTCGAATCGTCCAATCGGGTCCGCAAGTCGTTACGAAACGAGCGGACTTTCAATACAACTCGCTGGGACAAACAACATCGCTAGCTCATTTCTCGGACGCTGCTGGGACGCAACTCGTCGCCACAACGAACTACCTTTACGACTCCTTGAATCGCCTCAACTCGATCACGCATCGCGGTCCCACCAACACGCTGCTCGACTCCTTCACGTTCCAGTATGACTCCGCCAGCCGGATTTCGCGCGTGACCGACCTCGATGGCGCGACCGACTATACCTATGACTCGCGCGATCAACTGACCGCCGCCAATCACGCGGACCCGAGCAACCCCGATGAAACGTATGCCTACGACGATGCCGGGAATCGGCTCTCATCCCACGTACATGGCAAGAACTATCAACTGGGAGACGGGAGCGACGGCGAACCTGATAACAATCGTTTGACCAGCGATGGCACGTTCAATTACGCCTATGACGACGAAGGAAACCTCGTCCAGCGAATCTCGATAGCCGATGGTTCGAAACGCGACTTCGTTTACGACCTACGCAATCGCCTGATCCAAGTGACCGATCGCACCAGCGGCGGCGTGGCAACTCGCGTCACTCGCTACACCTACGACGCTTTCGATCGTCGGATTTCAAAGAATGTCGACTCGACGCCCAGTGACTCGCAGGATGGAGTGGTCACGTACTTTGTCTACGCGGGTTCCGACGTAATCGTGGAATGGAACGATCCTGATGGAGCGGGTGGCGCGCCGGCCGTCGAATCGATGAGGTACTTGCACGGTCCCGCTGTCGATCAGGTGCTCGCGCAAGAAGATGGTGCGAATGCGGTCCAGTGGCACTTGGCCGATCATCTGGGCACCGTGCATGGCCTGGTCAGTCAAGCGGGCCAGGTGGTGAATCATCTGAAGTACGATTCGTATGGCAACCTGATCTCCGAGACCAATCCCGCGGTAACGACTCGCTATCGCTTCACGGGTCGTGAATTCGACCAGGAAACGGGCCTCATGTACTATCGCGCTCGATACTACGATCCCGCCGTGGGACGGTTTATCAGCGAGGACTCATGGGGGCTCTCCGCGGGGGTAAATCTCTATGCCTACGTGGGAAATTCACCTTCCCAAGCCGTCGATCCGTTTGGACACGAGGAAGGACATTATGAATATGTGCACTATCCCAATGACCCAAAATGGTCGATGCCCCATCGAGTCTGGGTATCGGGCCCCGCAACCCCTCCGCCTAACCCCAAGATTGACAAGCGGACTGAGGCTAACGGGGATTCGATGATCGCGGGAATGAAGACCTTCTTTACTGGTCTTGGAGCGGGAATGGTCGATTTGGGAAATTACATGCGTGCTGCCATCCAGAAGAGCTTCGATAGCGGGCACGATGCCTGCCCCGTGGAACAGAAGGGCTCGGACAAATTGTTCAAACGACTCAAACAGAATCAGCAAGAAAAGAATCAAAACGCCGCCAACAAATCTCCACAACAACCCCGAGCGCGCACACCCGCGCCGCATAAGCCAGCTCCGAAACCCAAGGCGCCCAAGCGGGCTGCTCCTCGCCGTCCAGCCGCCCGACCGACAGCTCCACCCAAACCAGCGTACGACATCAATAGCGATCCAACGGCGAGCGAAACCCCTCAATAGAGTCAGACCGCGAGTCGAAAAGGTTCAGGAGCATCTCAGCCTCCCCCCCGAAATTGCTCCTGAAATTGCATCACTTCTTAACTCACACCCTCTAATCTTCGTCACGCTATCAATTACAAAGGTAATACGCCTCCGCGTCTCGCGCGCCTCCTCGCGCGTCGCAGGCCGATTGCCACTGAACCGAATCAGGAAAACTCGTTATGCAACGTCACTTCAACCGCAGCTTGTTCGCACTGCTCTCGCTAAGCTCCTTTTGTCTGTCGCTCGCAGGCGTGACCACCTGCGCTCTCGCTCAAGGAACCACTCGGGCCAACCCGACTGCACCGGTCCGCGCCACTGACGCCAGTCGAACGGCGGATCGCGAAGCGGTCGCGGCATTGATGCAAGCCTTCGCCAAGACGTTTGAATCGCGCGACGCCAAGACGCTGTCGGGGCATTGGACCGATGAAGGCGAATTCGAAAATGACGCAGGGGTCGCCGTTCGCGGCCGCGAGGCACTCGCCAGCGCGTTTGATCAGTTCTTCGCCAAGACTCCCGAGGTTTCGGTAGTCCTCCGCATGGCTGGCGTCCGTTTCTTGAGTCGCGACACGGCGGTCTGCGAGGGGGACGTCACCATTCGAAAGGGCCCTGTCGACGCGCCCGCTCGTGCTCGCTTTAACGCACTGGTCGCTCGTGAAGAGGGCCAATGGCGAATCGCCAAGCTGTCCGAATCAACGCTGGACGAACGTTCCATCGAAGATCTCGGCTGGCTGATTGGCGAGTGGCGATCGGTCGATAACAGCGGCGCCGAGGTCCATACGACTTACTCGTGGTCGCCCACCAAGAAGTTCATTCACGTCGAATTCTCGGTCAAGGAAAAAGGACTCGCGCTGGCGGGCAAACAAGTGATCGGCGTCGATCCCGCCAACGGTCAGTTCCGCTCATGGACCTTTGGCGCCGACGGCGGAGTTGGCGAGGCGACCTGGAACCGCGATGACGACCACTGGGTGCTGGATGCCGCCGGAACGCTGGCCGACGGTCGCTCGTTGTCGGAAACCAACATTCTGCGTCGCATCAATCAAGACACCTTTACGTGGCAATCGGTCGCTCGGTCGCTGGACGGTCGCGAATTCCCGGACCTGCCGCCGGTAAAGGTCAGTCGTATCAAGGCACAGAAGTAAGCCACTTCTTGCGGCTTAGGTCACCCCTAAAACTTCCTCCCACTGAATCGGGAAACATACAGCTATGAAACGGTATTTCTTCGCGTTGTCGCTTCTTGTGTTGCTAGTTGCCTTGCCTCTCAACGTCTTCGCTCAACGGGGCGGTGGACGTGGACCAGGAGGCGGCGGGGGAGGCGCTGGCCGCGGCATGTCGGGCGGGCCATCTCGCGGTGGCATGGGCGGACCCGGCGGCGCGGGCGGCTTTGAACGAGGCGGCGGCAGTGGCTTTGGTGGCGCCGGTGGTTTCGGCGGCGGTGGATTCGGCGGTGGCGGTGGAGCCTCGCGTCCCGGTGGCTTCGGCGGAGGACTCTCCGGCGGAGGCGGGCGCGAAATGGGCGGTCCCCAGCACTCGCCCGAATCGATGGGCCCCTTCGGACATGGCGCAGGCGGTAACGCCTCCACTCGCCCTGCCCCAGGAACTACTCGCCCAGGCGTTGGCGCGGGCGGAGTGGGAGGACCAGACAGCGGCGTTGGCGTGCGTCCCGGCGCCGGTGCGGGACGACCTGGCGTGGGTGCGGGCGGAGTCGGTGGACCCGACAGCGGCGTCGGCGTGCGACCAGGAACTGGCGCGGGTCGACCGGGTGTCGGCGCAGGCGGAGTCGGCGGCCCCGATAGCGGCATCGGCGTCCGTCCCGGTGTGGGCGCAGGTCGACCGGGCGTTGGCGCGGGCGGAGTAGGTGGTCCTGCGAGCGGCATTGGCGTGCGACCCGGGGTCGGCGCGGGTCGGCCGGGAGTTGGCCCGAATGGTCTCGGAGGTCCTGACAGTGGTATCGGAGTGCTCCCTGGTGCGGGCGCTGGTCTGCCGGGCGTTCCCGGCTACGCCACTCGCCACGTCTCGGCCGATGCCTTGGCCGATCAGACGGTAGCCGTGCGAGCAGCAACGGCAGACTATCGCACCTACACCGCGGCGACTTATGCAAACTACGCCACCGCGTGGCCGCCTGCGAACCTTACCAACCAGTCTCTCTACTCGCATCCCGGATACGCAGCGCTAGCAACTGGCCTCAAACTTGGATCTCAACCGAACGTCTATGATTACGGCGGCAACGTTGTCGTCCAACCGAGTGCAGTCTATGTGAACGGCGAATCAGTAGGCACGCCGCAGCAGTACGCCGATCAAGCCAGCCAGTTAGCGGCAGCGGGCCAGTCGGCTCAGCCTCCCGAGAATGGCAAGTGGCTGCCGCTCGGCGTCTTCGCGTTGGTCGAAGGAGATGCGACTACTTCCGACGACATCTTCCAACTCGCAGTCAACCAACAGGGAGTGATTCGCGGCAACTACCACAATGTGAAGAGCGATCAGATGGAGTCGCTGTCAGGGTCGGTCGATCGTGAGACGCAACGAGCGGCCTGGACCATCGGCAAAGACACCGTTCCCGTTTATGAAGCGGGCGTGATGAACCTGACCAAGGACGCCACTCCGATCCTGATCCACTTAGAGGGCGGACAGACTCGACAAATGACGCTCGTGCGGTTGGAGCAGCAGCAATAGTCCGCAATATTTCAGATTGAACTAACCACGGCCGCTTGCAGCCATTGGAAACACTGGCGTCAAGCGGCCTTTGCATGCGCTCATTCGTGGAGGCTATTTCGTCACCTCTCGGACAAACTCGATTAGCATCGGTCCCGTCGAGTCGCTGTCGGTTCCGAGGTCGTCGCACAGAGCTTGATGCGACTTACCGTCATTGATATGGACGAGTTTTGCGCTCCCGCCTTGGCCTCGCACCAATTCCGCGAACCGCGCGGATTGCTTGTGATTCAGGGCTTCTGGTTTCAGATAGACCAGCAGGAACGGAGGGAGTGGATGGTTTCCCTTGACATGATGAACCGGTGAGCCATCCTGTTGAGCCTCCAGACTTTCGCCAAACGCTCGTCGGCAATTCTCCGCAATCGTTGCCGCGCCATTTTGAATTCGATCGGGGATGTCGAAGGCGGACCCATCCAGGCAAATAACGCCTGCCAACGAGTGGCGATGGAGCTGATGAGCAGCGAGATAGCGATCATCGGTTGCCACAAGCGCCACGAGATGCGAACCGGCGGAATGTCCCATTAAGACGATTTTCTTCGGATCGCCGCCGTACTTTGCAATATTCTGAGTCATCCAAGCAATCGCCGCCGCGACATCGCGAACGTTCTCAGGATGGCGAATCGCGGGAACCAAACGATAATTGATGCTCACCACCACCACGCCCGAGTCGTTGAACAATTTCGGTTGCGAACCGACCTCGTCCTTGTCACGCTTATTCCAGCCTCCTCCGTGGACGAAGACAAAGACCGGCGCGTTGGCGACACCCTTGGGCGAGTAGATGTCGAGCGTCTGTTGGGGATTTCCTTGACCGACGTAGTCGACGTTCAAAGTCGATACGGTCTGTCGACCGAGCACGATCGGTGGTTTCACTTCCACCACTTCCCTGGAGGCGGTGTCTTTCTTGGCATCCGCATTCGTCGCTTGCCCACGGACAATTCCCACCGTTCCCACCATTGCCCAAAGCACGATTAAGCACCAACCAATTCGAATCGACATCATCTCTGTCGGTCCTCCACGTCCCGATCCCTTGAACTTTCTCAACGCGCACTGGCGCTATGGTAATCGAACAGCAATGTCAAGCGCAGCGGTAAGCCGACTCTATGTGACGAGAAGAGCCGCGGCAATTCGGTAGACAGGAAGACGGTTCTACAGTCCCTTTTGCATCACGCCGAGCCATCGCGTATCATCGCGTGGAGACTCCCTTGCCATCCTCGCGATTCGCCATCGGATCGCGAGCCATCCGTTGAACACAGTTCCCTCCCTTCCCAAATCTCGTTGGCCAGTGGCGGCTAGGCGGCGTGGTTTGTTGGCGTGCGTAGCCTTGTCGCTTCTTGCACAACATCCCCATGAAACTTGCCAACTTGCCTGTAATCGCCCTGTTCCTGGTGCTGGCGGTCCTCACGGTCCTGGCGGGTCAGGCGTTGTACGAAGAGTTTGGTCAGCCCGCGATCGCGACCCGCGTCAATGCCCCGCCAAGTCGAGCCACGGCCCTCCCCACCTCGCCGCGGGATCACGCTTCCATAAACTCGCCGGGCAGTGGCATCGATGCCTTGGCTTCGATCCCCCGGGCCAGCTTTAAGCCGCGCGAGGAAGTCGATACGGCGGGCTTCAAGTGGATCATGCAAACGGTCGAACCGTGGGGACGCAATCAGACCTCGCTGGAGTCAGTCGCTCAAGCCTTCACCACCAGCTTCCGCAAGTCGCTCGATACGCTCACCCAACACATCGAATCCCCCACCGACTCGCCGCAATCGATCGCGTCCGCTCGTTACACCAGGGCCAGTTTCTATAACGCCCAGGGCGAGCCGGAGAAGGCGTACCAGGACTTGTGTGCGACCCGAGCGTGGGTCGAGCAGAATCCGTTGGCGGCTCGCGACATCCTGTATTCAGTGATTTACTTCCAAGGCGTGTCCGCCCTGCGGCTCGGCGAAAACGAGAACTGCATCATGTGCCGCGGCGAGAGCTCATGCATCCTGCCCATCACCACGGCCGCTCAGCATCAGAACACTCGAGGCTCGGAGTTGGCGATTCGCCACTTCACCGAATATCTCGAGCAGTTCCCCGACGACATGGACGTTCGTTGGTTGCTGAACCTAGCGTACATGACCCTCGGGAAACATCCGCAAGAAGTCCCCGCCAAGCATCTGATCTCGCTGGATCGCTGGTGTGACAACCAGGCGACCGTTGGGCGGTTTCGCGACATCGGGGCTATTGTAGGCTTGAATCGCTTCAATCAAGCCGGTGGAGCGATCATGGACGATTTCGACAAAGATCGACTGCTGGATATCGTGGTTTCGACTTTCGACCCGACCGTGGCCATGGCCGTCTATCGCAACAACGGCCAGGGCGCCTTCCAGGATATGTCGTCTCAGGCCGGCGTAGCGCGACAATTGGGTGGACTGAATTGCGTGCAAACCGATTTCAACAACGATGGTTTGCTCGACGTCTTGATCATCCGCGGCGCGTGGCTATCACCCGATCGAGCGATCAGGCCGAGTCTCTTGGTGAACAAGGGGAACTTCGAGTTCGAGGACGTGACCGAGAAAGCGGGGCTCTCCGAGCCGATTAACGCGATCGCGGCGGCTTGGGCCGACTACGACAACGACGGCTGGCTCGACCTGTTCATCCCCTGCGAGCAGCAGGCGAATCGGCTGTACCGCAACAATCAGGATGGCACGTTCACCGAACGCGCCCGGGAAGCTGGGCTAGCGGGTTTGCCCGAGTTTCGCGCCAAAGGCGCCACCTGGATCGATTACGACAACGATGGCGATCAAGATCTGTTCGTGACTCACCTCTCGTTCGACGGCTCGCGACTATATCGCAACGAGCGCGACGGGACTTTCACGGATGTGAGTCAGACCATGGGCATCTCCGACCCAGTGATTGGGTTCTCGTGTTGGTCGTTCGACTACGACAACGACGGCTGGCTCGACATCTTCGCCACCAGCTACGATCGATCGATTGGCGCCACCGTGTTAGGAATGCAAGGCCAACCAACTCCGCAACACAAGTGTGCTCTCTATCACAATCTGCAAGGGAAGGGATTTCAGAACGTTGCGGCCGAGATGGGTGTGGATGGCGTCTACTTCACGATGGGCAGCAACTTTGGCGATTTCAACAACGACGGGTTTCTCGACTTCTACCTCGGCACGGGCGACCCCAATCTGAACTCGTTGGTGCCCAACCGCATGTTCTTAAATCAGGCCGGCAAGCAGTTCGCGGAAGTGACGAAGGCCTCGGGAACGGGCAACTTGCAGAAGGGCCATGGAGTGGCGTGCGGCGATTGGGATTGCGACGGCAATGTCGACCTGTTCATCCAGATGGGCGGAGCAGTCAGTGGCGACAAGTACCATAACATTCTGTTTCAGAATCCCGGGACCGATCATCGTTGGCTGACCGTGAAGCTGGCCGGCACAAGGTCGAATCGAGCGGCGATCGGAGCTCATCTTGTCGTCGCGACCAAGGGCCCGGACGCTCGCGAAATCCATCGGTGGGTTAGCAGTGGCAGCAGTTTCGGCGCAAACCCACTCGAACAAACGATCGGCCTCGGCGCCGCGACCGAGATCGAATCGTTGTCGATCACTTGGCCTGCCACCGGCCAGACGCAGAAGTTCAGCAATGTTGGCACGAACTGCTACGTCGAAATCACCGAGGGATCGGACAAACTTGAAGTTGTCGAGCGGCCCGTGATCCGCCTACGCGAGGAAGCAAAACCGTAGCTGACTGCCGGAAACCAAGATGAACGTTGATGGCCCGCGATCAGGCTGAGCTTGCCGGGCGACTCGTTGCGAGACAGAGACGTCGCTTTGGACTTCTCATTCCTCACACATGGACAATCACGAAACGCAGTAGAAGCCCTTGTCGATGACAAAATGCCCATTCTTGCACTTGGCACATTTCACCCCTTCAAGACTTGACGTACTGACCACCTTCTTCGAGCGGCACTTGCGGCACTTTTTGTCCGCAACTCGCGAGTCGATCTTGGATTCCGCTCCACATTTTAAACAGTAGTGCGGCACGTCGTTCGCGATGCACTTCGCCAACTCATCGTGGTTAGGGTGATAGGCGTACTTCTTCTTGCCCGCCTCATCGATGTAGAACGGGTTGCCATCCGACCACGCAGTAATGGAGATCTCACACTCCGAGCAAACGAACCGAATGCACTCTGCCATGATGACAACTCTCTCTTGGGCTAAAAGATTATGCGCTGAGTGTAACTTCTTTCCCATCGGCTTTCTTGACCCGACTGTCACCTAGAACCGCAAATCAGCGGGGGACTTCCAGCCTCGAAAAGGAACTCCATCAGTGACGATCAGCGAAGATGAGTGTTCCCAGAACTCGTCCCGCCCCGCGCCCAAGAAAAGGGAACACGGATCTTCGCTGATCCTCACTCATCGGGTCAGACTGTCGAAACTAGGTTTCTGAAAAATGGCCGATGCACTCGATCTAAGCTCATTCAAGAGTGATAACACCACAAATCGCGCGAATCGGACGAATGGGTGGTCGGAGATGTGTTCGTGGCAAGCAACTGGCCATGATTGCCTGAGCGGGGGAAATCCGAGTCACGGCGATGACGTTCATGGCCGACAGGCCCATTTGACTACGACAACTCTGTCGCAAATGTTCGCTCAGGGTCGATTCGTATCCGTCCCATCTCAAGTAGCGAGCAAAAACCCCTCCAATGGCTCTCTTGACACAATACATCCCCCCCTGAGATACTAGTCAGCCATTCAAAGAACCAAGATGTCGGATCTCGTTGGTTTTCCGCGGCGGGGATCGCCGAATTGTGCATCGAGCGGAAACTCGCCACGCGACCTGACGGCGGTTTTTGTTAAAGGTGTAGACGTGCCTAGGGCAACACAATTCCCGTCGGCTGTGGCTACCGCATCACCTCCCGTGAAAGCGCAGGGGCCCCTCAGTTTGGCCCCTGCTTTTCGCCGGGCGATGCAGGAATTGCTCAAAGCGCATCAACTGGCAGTTCATTCCGACTTCGATCCTTGGGACTTGGCTGTCGAGATCATTCGGCTGCGGGCGGCGGGGGTCACGGAGACCGATCTGCGTTGGCTGGTGCGCAGTGGCTACGTCATCCACGCTCGTGAAGTGACCGACTTGCAGGAGGATGGCCGCAACTTTCTGCCGAGTGGCAATTTGTCATTCGCCGAGCGCACCTGTTTTGTACTCACGGCTACGGGCGCCGAGTTTGCCAGAATGGTTGTGGAAGGGGAAGCATTCTGGGCGCCTGAAATCGCGCGCGGAAGTGCCGAATCGGGCATCGCAGCCGCGAATGGGACCAGAACCGATCCGCGGTGGTTTACCAGAGTTGACGCTCACGTTGGTCGACAGAGGCCAGGACTCGCCTTGAATGAAGGTGGAAACGGGCATTCCTCTCCGCCGTTTGTCCCTCATTGGGACGGGGATCGTCACGAATTGCGAGTGGGCGGCGAGTTGGTTAAGCGTTTTAAGGGAGCTGCGGCTAATCAAGAGTCGATCCTAGCCGCCTTTGAGGAAGAAGGTTGGCCGCCGCGAATCGACGACCCCTTGCCGCCCCAAGTGGAACAGGACAGCAAACGCCGCTTGAACGACACGATCAAGTGCCTGAACAAAAACCAGAGGCAGAAGCTGATCTGCTTCCACGGCGACGGCACGGGCGAAGGTGTTCTGTGGAACTTCGCCTCAGGCGAAAGAACTGATTCTTGGCGTCGATAACCGAATTACCTGCCACATGCCAACTCCGCCCTAGGAAGTGAGATTCGTTGCGGTTTAGGTTATGGAAGCTTCCCCACAGATTCCGTAGCCAATCGCCAGAGTCTCCGTTCTATTTTTGCTTTTCCCGGTATCCGGCTTGGGCCTGGGCTGGCAACCAACTTGGGACGATCCGCGTGACTACACGCTGGAGCATCCCGTCTGTTCTTGTACCAGATGGCTCTGCGTCTGCGAGGCACGACCGACGAGATTGGTGATCGCCAACGAATGCGGTTCACCAGTGCTTCGCCCGCGGCGAAGCAATTGCTTCCGCTTCGCGTCCGTATTCGAGACTCTCTGGATAACTACGATTCTCGGACGTGATGAGCAACTCTTTTCGGCAACTTCACTGGAGACTTATCGTGTCGGAACAACCCAGTTTCCCCTTACCGATCAACGCCCAAGCAGACGAACCCACGGGGCGGTATGTCATCACTTTCGCGGACGACCGGATGACAGAAGGTTTGGCTGCGCTGAAAAAGGAAGCCGGTATCAGCCGACTACCCAACGCGGCGGACTTCGCCGAGTCGGCCCTGGACTTGGCACAACTCGACTCAGCCGGCGGGGCGATCTTTCCCGAGCTCGGCGTGGCTGTCGTCACGCTGGAAGAGGGCGCCTTAAACAGCATGATGGCGTTGAACCGAGAGGATTCCGCCATTTTGGATATCGAGCCAGAGCGGATGTTCTACGCGTTAGGCGACGGGGCTCTGCCGCTCGCCTACCTGCGTGGTTACCGCGACGCCGTCAACCACCTCTTCGACAAGGCCGCGGGTCCCGCCATTGAGGCGGCCGGCGCTGACGCGACCGCAACCTTTGTCGATGACGCTCAATCCACCTGGGGGCTGAAGGCAACCAACGTTGTTAACTCGCGATGGACAGGGCGAGGAATTAAGGTCGCCGTTCTCGACACGGGCCTAGACCTGCAACATCCCGATTTTCGTGGCCGGTTGATCACCTCACGTTCATTCATCACGGGCGAGCAGGTCCAAGATGGCAACGGCCACGGCACTCACTGCATCGGAACGGCATGTGGATCGAAAGACATCAATGGTCGACGATACGGGATTGCCCGCGAGGCGGAGATCTTCGCGGGGAAGGTGCTGAGCAACGCGGGCAGTGGACCGACTGCGGGGATTCTGGCGGGAATGGAATGGGCCATCAATAGCAATTGCCATGTGATCTCCATGTCCCTCGGCAACTTGGTGAAGACCCCCTCCACCGCATACACGACGATCGGCCAGCGAGCGCTCCAGCGGGGAAGCTTGATTGTGGCCGCCGCGGGCAATCACTTCTCCCGAGGCAACTCCGATGGAACGCAGCCGGGCACCGTCGGCCAGCCTGCCAATAGCGATTCCATCTTGGCGGTAGCCTCGGTGAACAACCAATTGGGTCTGCTCAACCCGCCAACCCCGCGATTCTCATGCAAGTCAGGGGCAGGAACAGGGGCGAACGTAGACATCGCGGGTCCGGGAGTGGCCGTTTATTCGTCTTGGCCGATGAATGTCTCACCACGCCGCTATCACTCGATTAGCGGGACCAGCATGGCGACGCCGCATGTGGCCGGCATCGCCGCGTTGTATGCCCAGGCGTTCCGCGTTCGCGGCTGGCAGCTGTGGCAAATGCTCACCTCTCGCGCCCAACGGCTGCCACTCTCGTCCGCCGACGTTGGATCAGGACTTGTGCAGGCGCCACAGTAGTCCTCAGTCGAGTTGGAAAACGGTCATATCACTATTATTTCTAAGGAACACACAGTGACTGAGAAAGCTGAAGTAGCACTCGCACAAGAGCCAATGGCAGAGCAAGTACTCTCGCTGGACGGGGACGTGGTCTCGACCCTCGCTGGCGCTGGAGTTCTCGACATCGTCTACCACGCATTAGACTTCGTCGAAAACCAGAATCCGGCCAATCCCAATTGGGTAAGCCGTTCCAAGACGATCACTCCTCCCCAGGGGTGGCGACGCGTGCTGGTGTCGGTCGCTCAATGGGACATTGACTTTTACCCGCGAGAACGGCCTCTTACCTACTTGGGATTCCGAGCTGGCGTGCGTTTGAATGGAAACACGCTGGAAATCACGGCGTACGCCATCTGCCGAGACATCAATGCCGATGATCCCTGGCGAGGCAAAGTAACCGTTCAGGTAATCTTCCTAGGATAAGACCTGGTTGCGGACACTGACACGATGGCATGGGAACATCCTTGCGATATTCCCATGCCATCTTCTTTTCGCTTGCCTCTCGGTCCCACTGACTTCACACAAAGGAATTGGGAGGACAACCATGAAACTCCCCCGCAGCAAAGGAGGAGTCACTATTACAACGCTCACAGGGTGACTAGATCATTGCGGGATGTCCGAGCGGTATGTTAGAAGTGCCATAGAGCTACTAATCGTCGTCCTAACTCGACTGTCCGTAGGAACGTCTCGCCACGAAGGGAACAGCCATGGAAAAGTCATCGATCGAGCGAGTTATCGTGACCGTGGATGATGAACATTTAGAAGGGATTGATTCGGTTGCGGCCGCGCTCCGAGTAGCAGGAATGCAAGTCACTGAGATTCTCTCAACCGTCGGGATTATTAGTGGGCAGGCGCCACAAGAATGTCGGCAGAAACTCGAATCTGTGCGAGGCGTTAAGGCAGTGGAGTCCGACGGCGAAATGCGCGCCATATGAAACCACATGACCTCAAGATCTCCCCTGGGGCTCCAACTTGCGGTGGCTCGCCAATCGGATGACGAGGCCGTCGACGTCCCAGTGGATCAGCTTGATACGATCGAGTCGTCGATCAAGAAGACCCGCGCGGAAGTTGTGACGACTCCGCGCGCCATGCCCGCTGCCCGCGCGCTGTCGCACTGCCCTTCGTTCGAAGCGAGCGGGAGATATCGTTCGCGTCGGATGCCAGAAACCGGCTCGCAATCAACGCTTGGGATGTGTTGCTCCGTGCAGAGCTGGTGAACGGCGAATTCGCTCGGCCGGGGTAAAGAGAGTCGGCGCAGCACTTGCATTTTCTGTCTGGCAGTTCGTTTTGTGCCAGGCAATGTTCATTGGATTGGCAGGAGAGAAGGAGTCGAACGACCATGAACGCCCAGCAACTCGCTTGGATCCGATCCATCGTCGTGGCGACCTTGGTCGCGTGCGGGTTTTTCCTGCTCGCGGTCGATGCCGAGGAGCCGTTACCCCCGCCCGGACTTCCGCCCGCTCCTGGGGTGGAGAAAACTGCGAAGGCCGGTGGGCAGCCGTATGTCGAGCGGCTTCTGGAAGGCCTTTCTCCCCGCTGGCAACTGCTCTGGGACGACCGGCCGCTACGGGACCTCCGGCTTCGTTTCCATGCCGACGCGAACGCAGCGCGGCGTCGCGAACGGCCCTCGAAAGAGTTGCGCCCCAGTTTTGGCTCCCTGGCGTCTGGAGGAGTCCTGCCCAGGCATGGCAGTGGGCTGCAGGACTATCGGCCGGAGCTTGATCGTTTCGACGCCCTGATGCGGATGAACCGCGTAAGTTCCACCGACTTTTTCTTGCATGGGCTCATCCATTACGAATCGGGCTCCTTCGGGATCGCTGCCAGGGATTTCGACCAGGCGATTCGATTGATCCCCGAACCGAGTGCCGACCTACTCTGTATGCGCGGCCTAGCGAGATACGGCCGTGGTGAAATTCGGGCGGCATGGTCCGATCTGGACGAGGCGGCCCGTCGGTCGCCAAGCTCGCGGAACCTGAACAATCGCGGCGCGATCGAATGCGCCCTGGGACAGACGGAGCGCGGGCTGCAGGACATTAGCTCCGCCCTCGATCTTCGCTCGCGTGATGCGGGCGAGAGTCGACTCGAAGAGAGCCTGCTTTCGATCAATCGGGCACTCGCCAAGAGCGAGCTTGGCCAACTCAAGGAAGCGCAAGCCGAGCTCCAGTCGGTCGTCGCCAAGGGCGCGAGCGAGCCCGATGTGCTGGCGCCCTGTCTTCTTGCGGGCGGCCTCATCGCCCGTCGCCTAAAAGACTTTCCACAGTCGGCCGCTTACTATGGGATACTCATCCAGTTGAAGGAACTTGACGAGTTCGCGATCGATGGACCACCTGTACCTCCCGAGCTTGTCAAGGTCTTTGGCGAACAACCGCTCCCCGTCTTCCGCGTGAGTCAGGAGACGCTGGTCGAAGCACTCGTGGGCCGAGGCCTCGCTCGTCACGAGCTGAACCAGATCGCACCCGCGCTCGCGGACTACAGCGCAGCGATCCGGCTGGATGCCCAACGGGCGGTGGCTTACGTGAACCGAGCCGTCGCATGCCTGGATCAGGGCGATCTGCCCGGCGCGGAGCGCGACCTGCAAGCCGCCTTGCGGCTCGACCCACAAGATCCGTTTACTTGGGGAAATCGCGGTCTCTTGAGAATCCGCCGGGGTGAATTCCTCTCGGGCCGGGTCGATTTGAGCCGGTGCCTCGAGCTTCGCCCCGAGCTCAAGCTGTTGGTGGAGCGGATCTCGAGCCGGCCACCGCCGAAGGAGGCGCCGAGACGCCCCTCTCCCTGGTCCGATTAGGTCCAGCGCACATCGAAGTCGTTAGCCCAGTAGCAAATCTTCACGAATGTCCGCGTTCCCTCCGGCGATTTGCATCTTAGCGAAGATGCTGTCCTTTCGCGGATGCTTCTTCAGGAGAGACACGGCGAAGGGCAACGGTGACGTTGAAGACGCGAAGGCGTTTCCTTTCGCTACGCCACACTGAGGTCAATCGTCGTCACGCCTTCACTGGCTGAAAAACTCAAAAACGCCTTGTCCGAACAAACAAACGTAACTCGGCTGGCCGTGTCGGGCGACAACCGATTCACGGTTTCCTTGCCCACTCCGGCGAGCTTGCAGAACTGACCAAACGACCAATCGTTGAGATGGAAGTCGCCGTCGTCGCCGAGCGCGACGCCCACCCTGGTCCGTGATCCCCTTGAACTGGATGCGCTGCGGCAGGTGCCAGCGATCCTCCGACGCTCGTTTCTGGTCTCGGCCGTGCCGAATCAGATCCGCCAGCGTCGCAAGACGCTCGTCTACGCTGCGACGAAACAATTCCTGCGAAGCACGTTTGAGTTTGACCATGAACGAGTTACCGACGCTCCCCGTCGTTCGCGGATCACGGAACTCGCGGAGCGGGCTTGAATTGGCAGAGGGCGGGTAAAACGAAGAAGATGAGGCCTGACCATTAGAGGCCCTAAACCTTCGACAGGTTCAACCACGGAAAAAACCGGGCGGGTAGGGGAACGAGCGAAGCTCGATTTCGCGGACACGCAACTGGACTCCCTTGAAGGCGATTACCAGCTGCTGATCCGCATCGGTCCGCTCGCCGATCCACTACACGCAGCCCACCAGAAGGGTCACAGCGTGATCCAGGAATTGAACATACCGTGCTATCGGCTGGAACATGCAAAGCAGTCCTAGAGACCCGGTGACTAGCCCAACGGACAGCGACGTGCGTCTGAAAACGTGAGTTATTCGACGGACGGTTAACGGCTCAACCTGAGGGAATGGCTGCGTTTCGCGTCGAGCGGCCTACGGGAGACGTTTGCCGCTTTCATTGTACATTTCCAGTCGAAACAGAACGTCTTTGACCTTTGATCCGTTAACGTTGTCTTCTCCAATTCCATCCCCGAGCCTCCCTGAAAGCGTACCCGTGATCGACCCGTCGGAATTCCAATTAGTGCATTCGAGAACAAGGTCATAATAAGCAACAGGTTTCTCGTCCGCGATGTCCTTGAGTGTTCGCTTGATCGCCACTTCCAAGAAGCCGTCTTCCACGCGAGGAGCCTTCATGCCGACTGCCGTTTCCAATATCTTTGGCATGCTTGCGCTTGGAGCGCGCACTCCTCTAAAGCGGACCTTTGCTTGACCATCCTTGGGCCAACTCTCTTCGCTATCTTTGAACACAAACAGCTCGAATTCCGCGCTAAGTGTCAATGAAAATGAGGTTTCGGAAACCGCACGCATGCGGGCCGCCCGCATGTCTGGCTTCTCGACGAAGAGCAAAGCAGATCGAAAATGCTTTTCAGCGAGGCGGGCGTCAAAGGATTTTTCGGGGAACATCTTTTCATCCAACTCAGCAGCCATATTGATCGCCGATTCAGGTTTCAAAACACTGCCGATCGGAACGGACAGTCGGGCGACGTTGACAGAGTCCCAACTCGTTGAAGGCTTTTTAGACTTGTCGGTTACCGTTCGCGTCGCCGCTTGTTGCTCTCGAATAAACTCTCGATCCGAGTCGCTCAGATTCGCTAATAAAACTCTGAACTGCTTGTCGTCGGAGTTTCGGCGGATGATGACGTGATCTTCCTTGATCTCGACGATATCGCCTTCGACGGTGCGCCCATTTCGATCCGTCCAAGTCCTCGCGTGAACTTCGGTAAAGGCCGTGAGGAACATCACGACAACGGTCCATACCAAACGTGAGGAACTCGACATTGCAATACTCCCGCCTGAAGAATGGACTCGGCGAACCTGCAAAACGGTCATCAGCTTAGAGGCTGTCAGAAATCCAGAACCTTTACCGAAGACACCAATTGGCAAGAAATCTACGCCGCCACAACAGTCACTTGTCAATTACGAGCTCTGGTGTTGTGGCGAAACGGCACACACGCGGTTGCAGGAATGTGAAAGATCAGGCGTATGGAGCGACTTGCACCTCCTTATCTAACCATGGGGAACCGTGAAAAGCAACTAAATACGGATGTGGACATGGTGCACTAGGGGCCCGCCTTTCCTGCTGTTCAAGATCGATCCTTCGCACGGCAACGAGGTGCTCTTCGACGCCCTGGGCTTGGAGTTCAACGTCGTACTGGGCTGCGGTTATTTCAGCACGCACCATTAATATGCCCGCTAAGCGGCTTAATGCAAGTTGCTATTGAGCCAAGACCTCCTTGAGGGCGGTCAGCGAGGGCACGAACATGTAGCCGCCGCCGGTAGGAACAATCCATTGGGCGTTCGTCTGAACCGTGTTCTGTTGAGCACCCGCTCCGAAGATGGCGCAACGACGCACTCGGTCTTCGCCAGCCGCGCTGTTCTGTCCCAACAAGATGTCATGTCCGCCGGGTTCCTTCGGGCGACTTGGGTCGTTCATCCAGCGAGCGGAGAGGAATTCGAATTGATCTTCAATCGAGGCTTGGATGCTCAAGAACAACAGTCCTCGATTGCCCTTCTCAGGATCATTGTCCTGCGTCGCGTACCGATCCGCCAAAGGAGTACCGAATGGCACTCCCACTCGCAGCAGCCGCCGAGCATACGTTGCATCGCGACCGCCAATGTCCGAACCCGAGTCGCGTGTGTTTACTTTGCGAATGTGAGCTGCCCAAGGACAAGTGATTCCTGCTGGGTCCGCCTTGGAATGGGGGAATTCGTCTGTTTCACCGTTCGCGAGCGGCATCGCAAAGCCGTCGGAATCAAAACGAAAGTTATTGTTCGCCATACGATCCGCTCCCAGTTTCGGATCATCTTTCGACGGCGTACGATTGACGGGTGCGCCACTTTGCCAGCGGCCAACGATTCGGGCGGCCAAAGACTCATCCGTAAACTCTTCGAACCCCGGCAACTTCGCCAAACGCTCCGCTTCCGCCGCCATCGTTCTCCAAAACAAACCTACGTCCTGACGTAATCTGCGAAATACCAGGTACGAACCATTGCGTGTCCATTCGGGCACGGCTGGCGACGGCAAGCCAGGAATCAACGGGTCAGGGCTTGTTGCAGGATGACCAAGAATCAATACGCCGGACCACACCAGATCCTGCCCAGGAAACCCAAACAACGAATGCTCGGGCGACTGACTCTTCGCGACATGTCGCGCGGTGATGTAATCGTCGGGATCATCCGACGCTCGACCGCGGATCCCCGGCTGGGAAACCCCGTCTTCAAAACCAAAATGCTCATGACCCGGTAGATCGGGACGCACATCGCCGTCTTCACTGTAGACCAGCTTCAGTTCCGCTTTCTTGAGCTGCTTCTGCAGCCCCTTCGCCGCTTTGTCAACATCGTCTCGTTCATCTCCCGCCAGGATGATCAGAGCGTCGAATGGGTTCTGGACGCCGCCGACCACCCAGTTCGCTGGATTACCCTCCTCGTTCAAGTCCGTGGGATCTCCCAGCAGTTTCGATCGCACCGACAGTCCCAATTGAAATGCGTCACTCGGAATTGACGCCGCGCCAGGAGTCAATTTGCTGACACCCGAGTTCGTGAAGGCGACCGCCAGTAGCACCTTTTTCTCGCGCCGGCCAAGTCGAAACAAGCGTCGGTTTTGCAGTGCGTCGGCGCCTGTCGTGACGTCATCCGCGAGTTCCAGGAGAAAGGACTTGAATTTTCTGACGGCGTCATCCGTGGTTTCACAACTGACCGCAATCAGTGTTTGATGAGGCTTGAAGAATCCAGGAACAGCAATTCCTTGAATGTCCTGGAGCGGCAGAACAGGCTCTTCAGGCGGAGCGAATGGAGCAGGCATGTATGGCATCCTTTAGCGGGAGCAATGAACGGGACGAGTTGTTCGGGGAGTTGCCGACAGAATGACTGCGGCCGCACTGGCCTTGGCGCGACTCGGCTTGGCGCGTGCCGCGAGGCTACCCGTCGCTGGAAGTACGCCTTGATTCAGGAACGCTTCGACGGTCCCCGCCGGCAAAGGGCGGTCGAGCGGTCGACCTCGCCCTAAAGTTCGTGGGTCATGAGAATCGATGGCGCTATGAATCGAAGCCTTCACCGGCGGGACTTGCCTAGGACTACTCAAGATATGAGCCACTCCCACCAACTTGACCGTAATGCACTCCGCAACTTGGCCTCCGTAGCAGATGGGCACGCCTCCGATCGACAAATCACCAACGAGCAATCGTCGTCCCTGCGGAGCTTCGATTACCATGCGCTCGATCATGCCCGTCGTGCCACGAATGACATGCACGAAGTCCGATACATTGCCGCCATCCGGCGCCTCCCAACCCGCCAGATCAATGTGATCCATGTAAAGTCCAACGGGGTCTTTCAATGTGACATAAGCCCCTAAACGCGCCAGCGCGTTGACTGATCCGCCAATGGTTGGGTCGCTATTGCGATTCGGGCCGCCATATCCCGCGTAGGCAATCAAGGCATCGGGTTCGACCAACAAACGCCCCTCGGCGTCCAAATACTGAACCGTTGCGTCGCCTCCGAGTTGAACTTCCGCCACCAACGAGTTGGGCGGCGCACATAGATGAGCGATCCCGTGCGTCGTGTTCCATTTGTTGTAGATGTTGTATTGTCCTTTCGTGGCCCACTGCTGGCCCGCCGAGTCGAACAAATCCTGCGAGGCGATGAGATCTTCAAGTCGCACCTCGGGACTTACGAGCTCATGGTATAGCCGCAACAAGACCTCATGGCTGCCAGGAAACTTCGCATCGGGAATGTTGCCTCCGTCCCCCGCAACAAACCCAAACAGCGCCTGCCAATACTCGGGCGGTTCCGAGGTGAAGGTGATTCGACGAATCTTGTTGCTCGTGGGATCTCGCTCCACGCGCCATTCGCAATACTCCTCTTGCGGCCGATAGCGAAGCGAGGACATTCCAGCCGAATTCAGCGGATTAAACGTAGGCGCTCGATATCGCTCCAGCGGAAAAACATGATCCGCAAGCATGAGCGCCTTCTCGCGGCCGTAGCGCCGAAGCAATTCTTTCGGAAAGGCGTTCCAAGTGACCGCCTGTTCAACCCGAACTCCACCCGGATCAAAACTGGCCGCATTAAAATACTGCGGACTCGTTCCCACCACTTCGCCTTCCGTTTTCACAACCCCATCGAACCACGCCGACATTGCTCGATGCCAGGCATCCAACTGCCCTGGAATTCCCTGATAGTCGGGCATGAAGGCTGGAGGATTAAACCGATTGACGAGTGACATCGAATACTTCCTCTGCTCGGGAACTTGGGAGTCTGACCAGGGCCGCTTCGCACTATGTGTTATCGCTCAGAGCACGATCTTCCAGACTCGAAGTATCGTAATGACCCTCAACCCGCTCCAATAGAGGGTACGACTACATCCAAGATAGAAATGACCGGATCACTTGGGGCCGAGCGTACTGAGGCTAGCGACTCGAGCATTCGCTCGGATTTACGTCCCGGTTGGCCGGCAGGCTACGCCGCGATGTGCGGGGCAACGCGACTAGCCGAGTCTTCTCAGAAGTCATGCCGCTGGCGCTATTCGGCGAACCAGTGCTGCCGGAGTGGCTCACTTCACTCCATTCCATGATCCATCCATGGTGACATGCAGTCGTTCATCCAGTCGACAACCTTCTATCCAACTCGATCAACTGCGCATTCGCATAAAGCTCTTCGTCCAACCCTGGTCAAAGATCGTTCAACACCGCCATCGCAGCACCGATGATGGACTCGCTTAGTTCCTTATGGGGCAACTCGTCGTTCTCAAACAATCCCTCCCATCCTATCCGTGCGGTCCGTGTTATCGGTGGTCAAATCTCCCTCGACCAGGACAGTTTGACCACGGATAGCACCGACTGCACGGATTTGGATCACGGAATCAGTGGACCATTCGCACAGTGGGCGAGCGTTGCTGGCGGGCAGGCTGTCCGGTGCAGAAGGCACGCGAACGCCGCAATCAGAAGTATCCCCGAGAGGGCTCGAACCTCTAACCTTCGGCTTCGGAGGCCGACGCTCTATCCAATTGAGCTACGGGGACGCTGAGTGATCAAGTAATATAGCCCAGCTTGGCGCGGGTACAAGGGAGCCCTCGCCCGCCATTCTTCCTGCGGGAAATCCCCACCGGCCGCTCGACCATGCCCTGACTACTCGTACAGGTCGTCTTCGCTCAGACTGTCCGCATTTGTGGAACCATCGTCGCGAATGTCGAGCCGGATCACGTTCGAGTGGCAACAGACCGGGCAGTCTTCCACATACTCCTGATGATGCCCCTCAGTGGCATCGATCGGAATCACAATTCGCTCCCCGCACGACTCGCACACATAAGTTGCTTCGGTCGGCAGACGGCTCGCTCGCAGCGAGCTTGACCGGTAATGGTGACGACGCGACATGTTTCACCTTCCCTTCGTCAAAAAGCCGCTTGTATTTTACCGCTCAGCATCGATTGCCGCCATGCTCGTTTCGGGTGATTCGATGCGGGTGGTACGCAAGCGTCTCGCTTCGCGAGACGCTTGGCTTTGGGCGTTGCGGCGGCGTGCGGGGAGAGAGAGATGCAGAGAGGGGGAAGACTCGCCGACTTACTTTTGCGTGGTCGTCACGCGGCTGTTCCGCTCGCGAAGCGAGCGGGCTACGTAGCCGTCTCGCTTCGCGAGACGATCAGCATTGGGTGTTGCGGCGGCGTGTGGGGAGAGAGATGCGGAGAGGGGGAAGTTCGCCTACTGGCTCTTGCGTGCTCGTCACGCGGCTGTTCCGCTCGCGAAGCGAGCGGGCTACGTGGCCGTCTCGCTTCGCGAGACGATCAGCATTGGGCGTTGTGGCGGCGTGTGGGAGGGAGATGCAGAGAGGGGAAGTTCGCCTACTGGCTCTTGCACGCTCGTCACGCGGCTGTTCCGCTCGCGAAGCGAGCGGGCTACGTCTCGCTTCGCGAGACGATCAGCATTGGGTGTTGCGGCGGCGTGTGGGGAGGGAGATGCGGAGAGGGGGAAACTCGCCTACTGGCTCTTGCACGCTCGTTACGCGGCAGTTCCGCTCGCGAAGCGAGCGGGCTACGTGGCCGTCTCGCTTCGCGAGACGATCGGCTTTGGGCGTTGCGACGGCGTGCGGGAAGAGAGAAGCAGAGAGGGGGAAGTTCGCCTACTGGCTCTTGCACGCTCGTCACGCAGCTGTTCCGCTCGCGAAGCGAGCGGGCTACTTCGCAGCTACTTTGCATACTCGATCGACACTACGGCGTACACCAAAAATTCGGGGACTTGGAATCGTACGCGGTTCGATTCCTTGCGATACTCGATCTCTCGCACCTCGTCGCTCTCGGGCGTGCGGAAACGAACGCGAGCCGGTTGTCGACCCGCGGGCAATACCACATCGCACACCACTCGCGATTCCGCGATCGGTTGCTCGTCCTTGATTCCTCCTCCACTGCTCGGCTGACCGTTTGCCGACTTCGGCGGCTCCTTGCGATTGTAGTTCACAAAGTGCAACGTCCATTCGCCTCCACTCGCCGGTTCCGTCGACGACACTCGGACTGTCACCGGCGCCTCGAAACGACTCGAACCACTCGCCAACTTCGAATCTCCTTGGCCAACCTTCGCATCCACCGAAACCACTCGTCGGTAACTCGCCAACCGCTCAGGCGTCGCCCCCTCATCAGGCAACACATCAAACAAGATGTGATTCTCCAGCATCTCCAACCCAACCTGACGGAATCGCTCCAAGGCCTCCATCCGCCCCTCATGCACTGCCTTCCGCGGAAACAACAACACCTCTTCCGACTTTGGCCGTTGCCCGCGGAACAACGCGTCGTGGCGTTCGAGAAAGCGATAGTAGCGAGCAATCACTTCTCGCGCCGCGGGGTCGGTGAAGCGAGTGTAGAAGCCCATCGGCGCACCGCCATTGGCGGCCAGTTCGGCGATCGCCGCTCGAATCCGAGTTCCTTCGTATTTGCCCAACGTGAAAGGCTTGTCGTCAAACGCGCCGCGAATATACCTCGCCTGCAGCGTCGCATCGCCCAAGAAACGCTTCTCCAAATCAGTAAAGTGAGCACTATCGCCCGTGCTGTACCACAGATAGTCCTCGTCTCGCCCCCACATCTCGGCGGGCAATAGACAACGCTCGTCCCCACTAATCTGCGAGAAGTTCCCCAAGTGATTCCATTGCCCAACAATCAATCCCGGTTTAATGCTCTTGCCATACTTCACAAACACTTCGTCGAACACTTGCTTGTTCGAAACCTGCGAGAACCGCAACATCTCGCGTCGCAACGGAGTCGACGCGCGCGGATCATGCCACGAAACGATCTCCGAAAATCGATGATTCCCTAACGATTCGATCCCAAACCGACTCTTCAGTTCCACCTCCGTAAAGCGCTCGCCAAGATATCCTCGAAACGCCGACTGACAATGCTCGCACAGACAGTTGTGTCGGTAGAAGTAGTTCACCATATAGCCATCGATGCCGCGATCGACTCCACGCTTCACCCAGGCTTTGAGCACCTTCTGCCAATTGGGGTTTCGCAGACACGCCCAATACTCGTGCATGCCGCCAATCCCGTAGCCCTTCTGGCCAATCGGCGAACCATCCGCGTTCTTTTCCAGAAAATCCATCGGATCAGCGACCGGCTTCGGCCCCAACTCCCGCTCGTCCCATAGATCGCGATAAAACTTGAAGAAACCTCGCGGTCCTTCGGGCCCATCCATATCTCCCACCAAAAACTCGACGTTAAAGTGCCCCACCACTTTCACTCCCAGTTTGTAGAGCTGTGAGTTCTTCTCCGCGAACCAATCGCTGCACGGCCCAATCCCTCGCACGGGAAAATGAGCCGGATAACCGCCGTACGCGGGCGTATGCACGATGCTGTAAAAATGAGCGCCATAGAACCCCAGTTGAGCGACCTCGGTCCGAGCTTCCTCGACAAACGACAGGTAACTCGGATCGCCATACGCATCCCAGTGAGCAATCATGCGAGTGAACTCGAACCGAGCAGGCGCATTGCCGCGTGGCTCTTCGCCCAATCCTTCGCCCACGCCATGCGATACTGCAAGGAGCAACAGCATGCCGATTAACACGCGGATTCCCGCAGTCCTGTAAGAATTACTCATCCGAATTGCCTTATCTGGGCGAGAAACTGAGTCCGGAATTATGTGAAAGACCACCCTTTCGTGGGCGTCCCTCCTTTTTTCTCCCATTTTTGTCCCCTTTCCGTCCGCTCGCGACAATAGGACGTAACGAGGAACCGATCATGGACGCGAAAGATCTATTCGAGATTTTGGTACGCGAAAACGCGGACATGCTTATGGTCTATCTCCGCGCGATCACTCGCGACGCGACCGCGGCCGACGACCTCTTTCAAGAAACGATGCTCACCGCTTGGAAGAAGATCGATGAATTCGATCGAAGTCGCCCGTTCGGCCCCTGGCTCCGCGGCATTGCCGCCAGACTGGCCCTGGCCCATCGGCGGAAGTCGGCCGACGCCGATCTGCTGTTTGACGTGGCTACCCTGGAACATCTCGACCATCGCCTCTCCCAAGTCCAAACGCTCGCCGGCGACACGCTCGACGAAAAACTCGACGCCGTCCGCCACTGCCTGGCCGCTCTCCCCGCGGCCTTCCGGCAGGCGATCACGCTCCGTTACCACGAAGAACTCCGCCCCGCTGAATTGACCGAATTGTTGAAGCTGAGCGGCGAAGCGGTAAAGAAACGTTTGCAGCGAGCTCGCGCCCTGCTGCTCGACTGCGTCCTCGCGAAACTCTCCACCGCCGAGGTGTCGTCATGACCGATTCGCTAGGCCGGTCGCTCGCCGACCAAAAAGCCACCGAAAATCTGGACTCTCCGTGGGTCGACCAACACCTCAAGAGCAAGGCCGAGGATTCGCAACTTAACGGCTCAACCTCCGAGATACCTGCGACGATTCCCTCACCTTCAACATCGGCTCCAGACGATGACAAAAAGGCGACTATCGGCGAGGGAGAGATAGCAGCCACGGCTTCAGGCCGGGAACCTACCGCTGATCCGTTGCGAGTGGCCGACCACCAACTGCTCGACGCACTCTTAGAACAATCGCGTCCCTCGCGACGTCGTGAGACGGCGGCTGTGGTGGACTCGGTGATGGAAAAACTGCGAGCGAATTCGGCGGAATGCGAGTCCGCCACGCCCGCGCCGTCCGTTTCCCTGCAACAGGGAGTGCGGCCCCTTCGCGGCGCGTGGCGGGCAGCTCGATGGATCTCGGCATCGCTCGCCGCCTCTGTCCTGATCGCCGCCGGCGGCTGGCTCGGCTGGGATGGCATTAACGTTTCTTTCGCCCATGTGGCGGCCGAATCGATCCATGAGGCGGCGAAGCAACCGATCGATCGCGAGTATCGTGTGGAGATCGCGCCTTCGATCCCATTGGCTCAACGACGCATCGCCAAGTTGTGGGTTCGTGGCGGCGATCGATTCGTGTTCGACGACCCCGGCCCGCTAGGCGTGCGGCTGTTATTCGGACGAGACGAAAAAGGAATGTGGCAGGTTCCGCCTGTGGGACCTCCACGACGAGGGGAATTTGCGGCCATGCGGCCCGTGTCGAAGGGCGCGGATGAATATGTCATTCCCTACTTGCAGCTAGCCGCGGTGATGGATCGAGTGCGCTCACGCTACTCGATCACGAGTGAACGCGGCGAGTCGCTGTTCGAGGGCGGCCCTCGATGCCGCAAACTCAGCGCTACGCTTTTGCCCAAGTATCGCGAGACCGATCTGATCGCGCCCGAAACAATCACCATCTGGTCTCATCGACGGACGGCAGTCATCGAGCGATTGGAATTGCGTTGGCCGGAGGCGGGACTCCGTGCCGCTCCCAAGGCCATGGTCTTTCAACTCGCTCAGCAAACTCCAGTAGATGACCAAGTGTATCGGCTGTCGACTTATGCGATGGATGTGGAGTGAGAGAAAGTCAGAGGCTGGAGCGACGGACTGGAAGTCCGTCGTACGGTTGTAGCCCGCTCACTTCGTGAGCGGATAGCCGCGTGGCCTGCGAGCGCCCACCGCCGTTAGCAGGATTTGCGTCGCGGGTCGGAGCGACGGACTGGAAGTCCGTCGTACAGCAGAACGAGCGACGGACTAGAAGTCCGTCGTACTTTAGGGTGAGGCGATTTATGTATCAATCTCGAGTGTTTCAATGGACCACACGCCTGATCGCCATCGTTGCGGTCGGGATGGGATTTTGCCTGGCCAGTGCTCGCAGCGTGCGAGCGGCCGACGAACCACTCGCCATGCCCCTGCCTGATGTGCGTTTGCCCTTGGCGTCGGGCAGTGAGCGTTCCTTGTCGTCGCTTGCGGGAAAGCGCGGCACGGTCTTGGTGTTTCTCTCGACCGAGTGCCCTATCGCGAACGCATACCTTCCGTCGCTCAACCAACTCGCCCAAGAACTTGAGCCACAAGGCGTCACCGTCATCGGACTGAACGCCAATTCTGGCCAGTCTTGGAAGATGATCCAAGCGCATGCGTTGGAGTACAAGATTGCCTTCCCTGTCGTAAAGGATGCGGGCGGCGCTATCGCTCGTCGTTACGGCGCGACCGTCTGCCCTGAAGCCATCGTGCTCGACGCACGACATCGCATCGCCTACCAAGGGCGAGTGGATGATCGATTCACGCGACGCGGCGGGGCCGCGGGCAAGGTTGGTCGAGCGGATCTGGTCGAAGCGGCTCGCGAAGTCGCCGAGGGGCGAGCGGTTTCCATCCCGCGCACCGAGGTGCTAGGTTGCCGGATCGATTTTCCTCGCGAATCGACGCCTCCACCGGCCGCGGCGTTGAACGCCGTGACGTTCCATCGCGACATTGAGCCGATTGTGCAACGACATTGCCAGGAATGCCATCGTCCTGGTGGCATTGGCCCATTTGCCTTGACTACGTATGAAGAATGTTCGCGTTGGGCCGACGATATTCGCGAGTTCACTCGCAATCGCCAAATGCCTCCATGGAAGGCGGCGCCTGGATTCGGCGAGTTTGCTCATCCACGCCATATGGAAGAGAGCGAAATTGAAAAGATCGCGGCATGGGTCGCCGCTAAATGTCCTCAAGGCGATGTAAAAGACGCGCCGGCGGCTCGCGTCTTCCACGATGGCTGGAAACTGGGGCGTGAGCCCGATGCGATCTTTGAGATCCCTGAATACGAGTTGGCAGCGGAAGGATCTGACGAGTATCGTTGTTTCATTCTTCCCACTCGCTTTACCGACAATCGTTTCGTAGCGGCCATGGAAGTGCTGCCAGGCAACTCGCGAGTGGTCCATCATGTGATTGCGTTTCTGGATACAACAGGTCGTGCTCGACAATTGGACGAACGCGACGAGGGGCCAGGGTATGTGACGAGTGCGGGATTCCCGGGGTTCTTTCCCTCGGGCGGCCTGGGAGGCTGGGCGCCGGGGAATCAGCCGACCGAGTTGCCTCAAGGCATGGCGCGCGTGCTGCCCGCGAACGCCGACATCGTGCTACAGATTCATTACCACCGTTCGGGAAAGGTCGAACGGGATCGTACCAAGATTGGCCTCTATTTCGCACAGCAACCCGTCGATCGAGCCGTGCGCAATTTGCCCGTACTGCCACTCGGTGGACCTTTGGGCGATCTGAAAATTCCCGCTGGGGATGAGCGGTTTGAAGTGAAGACGGGATTTGTTCTTCCCAACGATGTGCTTGCACTCGCCGTCACCCCTCATATGCACCTGTTGGGCAAAGACATGAAGCTGGTCGCTCGCTTACCCGATGGCCAAGAGAAGCCACTGATCCACGTGCCGTCGTGGGACTTCAATTGGCAAGAGACCTATCCATTCCGCGAACCGGTTGAGTTGCCACGCGGCACTCGCTTGGAACTTACAGCTCATTTCGATAACTCGACCAGCAATCCGTACAACCCGCATCGACCGCCGCAAGTCGTATCGTGGGGCGAGTCGACGGATGAAGAGATGTGCATTGCGTTCTTAGAGGTCGTCCCCCAGCGTCGAGCGACAAGTCCACGCGATCTTCAGCCACCCACTCGCGAAGAACAACTGCGTATGTTCTTCGAGAGTCGCATGATGGATCGTGAGGTATCTCGGTTGGAGACTCTTCAACTGTGGATGCGATTCCTCGCTCGCATGACTCAACTGGAACGCAACGGCGGTGTGATCGCCGAACCCGTGCGCAGATAAGTAGGGTGCGTCAAGCCTCCGGCGCAGACGCACCATGCGGACCGAACGATTCGCCAATTCGCAATGGGCTGGCACTCGCGGCTTCGTGATCGGAGGGGTTACGCGGTCTCTACGATAAGGTGCGTTTTCACCGGGCGGTGGATGAGTTGCTCGCTTTCGGCTGGAGCTGTTCCCGCCCGGTTCGACGCTTGCGTAGATGGGTAGGGTGCGGTCAAGCCTCCGGCGCAGACGCACCATGCGGATCGAACGATTCGCCAATTCGCGGTGGGCTCGCACACGCGGCTTCGTGATCGGAGGGGCCACGCTCTCTCAACGATAAGGTGCGTTTTCACCGGGCGGTGGTAGCGTTGCTCGCTGTCGGCTGGAGTTATTCCCGCCCGGTTCGACGCACCCTACGGGGTGATTTCGCCATAGCATACTAGGCCGTCGTGCGGGGTTCCTAGGATTAGGGATGAACCGACCACGACGGGGCCACTCACATAATGACCCTCCGGCCCTAGCGTGAGTCGCCATGCCCAATCGCCTTGCCGCCGATCGATCGCGAACAATGTCCCCGCGCGATTCACTCCGTAGATAAAGTGGTCGGTAACCGCGAGCGGCGCTGCGATCGCGGAGCCTGTGTCCCATGAGTTCATCTTCTGATTGTCGAGACTCACCGAATACACTCGACCATCACCGCAACCAAAGATCACCTGATCGCCCGCGACAACGACTGCGCCAAGCACCGTCCCAGGGACCTCACGCTTCCACACTACTTCTAGCGAATCGCGATCTAATCGCCACACGGCTCCTGTCTTCGAGTGCTCAGGGTGAGCGTAATCGCCGCCGCCAATTCCAATGAATAATGAATTGCCTTCGAGCGCCGGGAGTGCGAACACAGGTTCACCCGTGGTCACTCGCCCCACTTCCTGCCCCGTCACCGCATCCAACGCACGAATCGCATGCCCACCCACTCCCAGGCCAACATACGCTCGCCCGTCGGCTACCAGCAGCCCAGTCTCCGCATCCACCAACGAGGCGCCGGGTCCGTGATATCGCACCGCGGGAGCACCACCCGGCTTACGCGGCGCATCGAGCGCATAGGTTCCGTCGTCACCGGCATTGAAGAATATCGCTCCCTCCCACACTTGCGGCGAACACTCGACGTGTCCCTCCGTACGAAAACTCCAGAGGACCGAACCCTCGCGCCGAGGTCGCAGATCGAGCGCAAACACTCGAGCCTGGCGAGTCGAATGCAGCCCCTCGCCGCAGAATAGCGTGTCGCCTACGATGGTCGGCGACGAAAAGGTGGCGCGAAACATTGGCGGTCCCCCGCTCCACACCAACGTACCGGTCGCAAGATCGACCGCGATCACTCGCCCCGCATCCACCTCCGCCCCCACGGCATACACTCGATTGCCCACAACCGCGGGCGAACTGTAGACCGCTTCCCCAGGGCGTCCCAGCCGCCAGCGTCGTTTCGGCTCCACTCGCCCAGGCCCAGGAGAATCTCCGACTTGAGCTCGTCGTTGGAGCGAGCCTCGATCACAAGGCCACGGCGTCCCCTCAGTTCGCGGTTCCAATGGGTCTGTTTGTCCCACTTTCAACTCAGCCGATGCCCGATTTCTGGGAACTCGATTGCGCCGCCATTCACGCAGCATCTGAGCAGTGACGCCCATCAACAGGATGAGTAACAACGTGCTCCAAGGATGCGCCAACGGTATTCGCAAACAGTCTCTCATCCATCGACGAGCACCCGGCGCCAGAGCGAGCGTCAGCACCAGGACCAAGAGAAAACAGAGGGGAATGACGTACGACGCGACGCTCAACCAATAGAAAATCGGCCATTCAAAATCAAGGACAGCATAAATCATGCGGACGTAGATCCGAGCAGCAGGACCATCGAACGAGGCACGCGAGCACGAGGTAGATCGCGAGCGGCTGACGTTGACATTGTAGAAGAGGCTACCTAGGATCGCCAGGATTGACTATGTACCCTCACTTACTTGCCCGAGTAACTCGAAATGCTGCGACGTACCGTTCTTGTAGCGCTGCTGTTGGTCGCCGTGGGTTGCAACCCGACTCCTCAAGCGCCTGCTCTTCGCGACAGTCCTGTGTATCAGAACAAGTCCGCGGGCTTTCGATTTCTCGTGCCGCAAGGCTGGCGACAGATGGCGACCGCTAGCCTGCCCGACAAATTGGAACAAGAGTTCCTAGTCGCTCGCTACGGTCTCACCACCTCGCCGCAAGGCGCCATGTTCGAAGTCATGTGCTTTGAACCAATGGGCGAGTTCGATGCGCAGAAACACCATTCAGGCCCCTCGCACGGCGCGAAGGAGTGGTCGCCTGTGAAGGAAGAGGCGAAAGCGGGTGGACCGCCGGTCCGCGAAGACCGTCAGATGTTCTCCGCGTCACTCGCAGGCAAACCAACCGTGAAAGAGGTCATCAATGTGACCAAAGGCAATCGAGTTTTCTCGTTCATCGGGCTCTATGGCCCAAGCGACTCGGCGGCCAAGGAAGAGATTCGCCGCGCGGTCGAGAGCCTGCAGTGGGAGTAGTGCTATGTCGTAGCCATCTCGCTTCGCGAGATGATCAGCTGCATCACGTACTCGTACCGCTATCCATTTTGGCCACGGAATGACACGGAACCGCAGCGCGTCACGGAAACGGATGAGGCAGGAGGGTTTTGAGGAGAAGGTCCCTTGCGGGTATGGACCTACCTGTCGTGACTTGAGCGACGGACTGGAAGTCCGTCGTACATTAGTCCTTCGGTGCGCGAGCGGCCCAGAAGCGGGCTAGCAACGTGGCGGTCAGCACGCAACCGAAGGTGTAGAGTGCCGTGGGAACGGTCGCGGCAGGTCGATCATTGAAATAGAGCAAAGCGAGCGACGTCCCCAGCCCGGCGTTCTGCATTCCTACCTCGATCGTCAACGCTCGTCGCATCGATTCTGGCTGCTTGATCGCGGTGCCAGCGCTGTAGCCCGCCACGTAGCCCAACAGATTGATAGCCAGCAGCGGAACGATCAGCTCCCAGGAGCCCGCGGCGAGTTGCTGGCGGTTCAGAGCCACGACGGTAGCGATGATCCAGAGGATCACCAGGTTGGCGACGAGCGGCCCGACGCGGTTCCCGATCTTCTCCCACTTGGGCCAGATACGCACGCTGGCGAATCCAACCAAGACCGGCAGCACTACTTGTAGAAGGAGATCGCGGCTGACAGTCAATTTGTCGATCGCGATATCCCGTCCGAGCGTTGCTCCAAGCGTCAACGGGACAACGATCGGCGAGAGCATGGTGGAGGCGGTTGTCAGACTAACCGAGTAACTCGTATGACCGCGTGAATTCATGGTGATGACGTTCGAAGCCATCGCGCCGGGCACGCAGCCAACCATGATCATGCCGATCTGATAGTCCTCATTCAGACCGCTCAATCGAGCCACTCCCCAGCCAAGCAGCGGCATGGCCGAGTATTGTACGGCGGTTCCAAACAAGACTTGCGGCCAGCGTTCCCGCACCTGACGCACCTCGTCGCGCGGCATCATGACTCCGACTGAGAACATGGTGAGCGCGATGAGCCACGGGATCAGCGTTTTTCCGCCGACAAACGGGTCGAATGCCTGTCCCATCAGCGACGGCCAAAAGTAGGCCACGCCGCAGATCGCCAAGAGCCACGCCAACAAGTACCGTTCGAGCACTGGCCTACTCCTCAAGCCATAGCGGGTTAGGTTTGCGAAAGCTGTCGAGGATTGGGGCGTCCCGCGAGAGCCAATAGAGGCAGGCTGATCATCAGACTGGCAAAGGCGACGAAGACGGCGAAAGCCAGCGAAGGGGGGACGACAGGCGGTGTGCTGCCCCGATCCACCCCGCGAGCCAACAATAGCGCAAGACCATTGTTTGTCATATGCCCCAGGATCGCGGGCCCCAGGCTGTCGGCCTTCCAGGAAACGATGCCGAGCCAAATCCCGAGTGGGATCACGGTGAGTGCGTGAAAGGGATCAATATGAGCGATGCCAAACATGACAGCGCTCAACAAGATTGCGATTCTCGCCGGCCAAGCTCGCAGCAAACGACTCTGCAAGTAGCCCCGATAAAGCAGTTCTTCCGCCAATCCAGGGAGCGCTGCGACGAGTAAGAAGAGCATGGGTAGGAGGCGCGAGTCATATTCGCGCAGCATGCGTTCGAGTTCTCGCGCATGATCGCTCGGCTCCGACACCCAGGCGCCCAACACAATCGAAGTGGCAAAGCCAATGGCAGGAGTCGCCATGGCCAGAATCGGCCAAGTCCAAACAGGCATGCGTCCGCGCACCAGCCGCAATCGCTGCCGCAACCCCTCGGGCGACAACAGGGCAGCACCCACGGCCAGCCCCAAGAAGACGACTTGCCCGGGAATGACCATCGCGGCCAACCCGCCCGGCGTCATCGACAACTCATCGGCCCGTCGAGTGAACTCGGCTCGGTTCAGCAGCGCCGATTCTCCCCCTTTTACTCCGATCACGATGATTGCCGCGACTCCCGAGATCGCGAGTCCCAGAGGGAGAGCCAGCGCCCCAACAAGCAACGCCGACCAAACTCGCGGCGATGGCGGTCGGCAAATCGCGGCCGCAAACCCGCCGCTCCAGGGACCGTCCGCGGCGGTCGGTTGGCTCGCAGAAACTTGCACAATCGGCGGCGCCTCGGCCTCGGGCGATTCGGCCTCGGGCGATTGCTCGGCCGCAATGGCCTTGCTGGCAAGGGATGCTTCCACATCGCCGGTGACTGGCGAGTTGCTTCTCGCTGGCGAGTCGCTCTCTCTCGACGGCTCGGCGGGCTCGGTCGAGTTGAACGGGTCGTTCATGGCGAATCTGCTAAGACCGTGGGGGAAAACGAGGAGAAGCGAGCCACGAACCATCGAGCAAACGGGCTGACCAACGAGGAGTGTGACAAGGTATACGGCCGCCGTCACAAACTCAAAATCAGGCGATTAGCTCGGATATGACTTTACCGTGGATATCGGTCAGTCGATAGTCCCGCCCGGCGTAACGATAGGTCAATCGTTCGTGGTCGAACCCGAGCAAATGAAGCATCGTGGCGTGTAAATCATGGACATGGACCGGTTTGTCGACCGCGCGAAACCCGAATTCGTCGGTCGCTCCATGGGCATAACCACCCCGCGAGCCTCCGCCCGCCAACCAACAGGTAAAGCCATAATGGTTGTGATCTCGACCATTCAATTGCGGCAGCTCCGCGACCGGAGTCCGTCCAAATTCGCCTCCCCATAGAACCAGAGTCGAATCGAACAGCCCGCGAGCCTTCAAGTCGGTCAGAAACGCGGCAATCGGCTGATCCCACTGTTGAGACAAATCTCGATGCTGTTTCTCGAGATCGCTATGGTTGTCCCAAGGCTGTCCCGCACCACTCCAGACTTGCACAAATCGGACGCCTCGTTCCAACAACCTGCGAGTGATCAGCAATTGACGGCCATGCGTACCCGTGCCATAAGCGTCGCGGACCCATTGCGGCTCGCGAGCCAAGTCAAACGCCTCGGCCGCCTCGCTCTGCATGCGGTACGCCAGCTCGAAGGTCTGCAAGCGAGCTTCCAGCGGCGCGGCTTGTGAGCGTCGCCGCAGATGTTCTTCGTTCAATTGCTTGACCAGATCAAGCTGCTGACGCTGCTCGTCAATCGTCAACTGCGAATTACGGATGTTCGCGATCAACTTGTTCACGTCCGAATGCTGCGTGTCGAGATAAGTCCCCTGGTACGCTCCCGGCAAGAAAGAGGAACGCCAGTTTTGAGTCGACACAATGGGATAGCCGCCCGGACACATCGCGATGAAACCGGGGAGATTCTGGTTCTCGCTTCCCAAGCCGTAGGTCACCCACGATCCCATGCTGGGGCGCGACTGTCGTCCTTCGCCGCAGTTCATCAGCATCAACGAAGGCTCGTGATTCGGCACGTCGGCGACCATCGACCGAATGACACACAACTGATCCGCATGTTCGGCGACTCGTGGAAACAACTCGCTGATGTCCAGTCCCGACTGCCCCCGTTTCTCAAACTTGAAAGGCGAGCGCATCGCCGCGCCAGTCTTGCGTTCCGTTCGCAGATTCTGCGTGGGCAACGGCTTGCCGTGATACTGATCCAACAGCGGCTTGGGATCAAACGTGTCGACCTGCGACGGTCCTCCGTTCATGAACAAATGCACCACTCGCTCGGCTCGCGGCGCGAAATGGGGCTGCTTGGGGGCCAGCGGCAACGGCGGGCTGTTGCGGGACGCACTTTCGTCCGCAATCAAAGTCCCTTCGTCTGCCAGAAGACCGGCCGCCGCCATCAGGCCCATTCCCATGCCACAGCGTTTCAACATTTCTCGACGTTCCAGCCCCTCGGGCGGGCGCGAAACGCGTACTTCGTGGCGATGCATCCTATTCAACTCCGCTCTTTGCTAGACCCCAAGTACGACAGACTGGAAGTCCGTCGATCTGCTGTACGACGGACTTCTAGTCCGTCGCTCTGTTGTACGACGGACTTCTAGTCCGTCGATCTGCCACGGCCTCGCGGCCTGCCGTACTACCCATTCGGTGCGGCACGGTTCGACGGACTAGAAGTCCGTCGTACAAGTACCTACCGCTTCGACGGACTGGAAGTCCGTCGTACATCATCCCCAACCGTGACCAAGCTCTAATCAATAAAAACAAACTCGTTAGCCATCACCAATGCATGCGTCAACCGTTGCCAAGCCACTGCATTGGGTTGAGCACCCAGGAACGATTGCACTCGCTCCAATTCGGTCGGCGAAGGCTCACGGGCATACAAGATTCCAAACAATGCGCGAATTCGCGCCGCGGAATCACTTCCAGCAACAGACGCCAGCTCCGGCCGAGCTGCAATGCGACGAGCAATCTCGGCGACGAATCCGTTATTCATCAGGTACAACGATTGCGGCGCCACGGTCGTCTGGTCGCGTTGCGGATTGCTTTGAGCGGGATTGGGAAAATCGAACGTGGTCAGCAAGGTCGGCACATCCAACCGATCGATGTGACCATAGAGCGTGCGGCGCGGAACCACTGAGTCGCTCAACAATTTGATCGACGGACCGCCCACGCGAGCATCGAGGCTTTGAGCGACTTCCAGCATCGAATCGCGGAAGGTTTCAAAGTCGAGTCGCCGGGGGTTCATCCGCCACCACTTGCGATTATCTGGATCGATGTTCATCGCCTCTGCCCGATCAACACTCGCCTGTCGATAAGTCGCGGAAGTCACCAGTCGTCGATGGAGTTGTTTCAGGGACCAACCGTCGCGAACAAAGTCGGTCGCCAAACGATCCAACAACTCGGGGTGCGTTGGCGGATCGCCTCGCAGACCAAAATCACCCGGAGTGCGCACGATGGCCGCGTTAAAGTGATGAAGCCAGAGACGATTCACCAGCACGCGAGCAGTCAGCGGGTTGGCGGGACTCGTGATCTCGCGAGCCAACTCCAGGCGGCCGCTCCCTTGCTGAAAGGGCCGGCGTTGAGGATTCAGCGCGGCCAGGAATTGACGCGGCGCCGGGTCCCCGAGACGATTGGGATTGCCTCGCAAGAAGACGCGAGCGTCGTAGGGCTGCGGCGAGTCGAACAGTACGAGGGCTCGCGAAGGCGCGCCAGCCCCTGTCTTCATATGGGTTTCGACTTCCTTTAGCAGCTTCTGATATTCTCCCTGCGATGCTCGATCTGGCAAAAGCGTGAGAAAGCCCCATCCCAGCAGGACGGGAACATCGGGCGGCGCCTCAGGACCATACAGCGCCGCGCGAATCTGCTCGGCGGCCACATCCTCCATTGCAACAGGAGCGGGCTGCTTCGCCGCCGAAGCCGCCGCCAGCGACTCGCGCCATTGTTTATCCACCGCCAGCAGAATCTCCGCATAGGCGGCCGCTACCTCGTTCATCGACTTCGGTTGGAACGTTTGGAATCGCTCACGAACTCGCGGATTCAGCGGTGGAGCCGTAGGTTCGTCCACCAAGGCTTGCTGTAACGCCTCGGCCGCTCGCTCCGAAAAACTCGCCTCGGGCACCGCCGCCAATCTCGACCACACTCGCCATACCGGATGCGACTGCCGACTCACCTTCTCCAAGAACACTCGCCACCGCAATGTCATGGTCGGATTAAGATCGTTGGGATCGGCGATCAGCATGAAGTCGTCGGTTGCGGGTTGATTGCGACTCGCATAAGCCGCCGCGAGATACTCGGCAACTCGAGTGCGAGCGCCATTGACTAAGTCCTGATGCTTGCGAGCGACGAAGGCTTGGAGAGCGCTTTCACGTCGCTGAAGTTCCGCGAGGAACTTGCGGTAATCGTCCGTATCGGGCGGGGGCGAATCGAGCGGAGGCACACCGGGCTCTTCACAACTGCGGAACACTCCATAGAGCCCGTAGTATTCCGTTTGCGGAACGGGATCGTATTTGTGGTCGTGACATCGTGCGCAGGTAACGGTGAGGCCCAACAGGCCGCGAGTGACGACATCGATGCGATCATCAATGATGTCGTGTGAATTCCCCATGAAGTGCGGTCCCAGCGTGAGGAAACCGAGTGCTCGCAGGGGTCGAGGGTCGCCCGCCAGTTCGAGTCGATCGGCCGCTAACTGTTCGGTAACGAACCGATCGTATGGCAAGTCTCGATTGAGCGACTCGATCACGTAGTCGCGATATGTGTGCGCCCAAGTAAAATCCTTGTCCTCGAAGAAGACGTATCCCTTGGTGTCGGCGTAGCGAGCGATATCGAGCCAGTGGCGCGCCCAGCGTTCTCCATGCCGCGGAGACGCGAGCCAACGATCGACCCAGCGTTCGAACGCGTCGGGCGAATAGTCCGCCGCAAACTCTTCGACTTCCTCCCATCGCGGCGGCAAACCCAACAGATCGAGCGACAAACGGCGGAATAGCTCGCCTCGCGATGCCGTGGGCGAGGGAGTTAATCCGGCGGCGACCTGAGGGGCGAGGATGAAGAGATCCAACGGATCGCGAGCCCAATCACGCAGCGAGGGCGGCGAGTCGGCGGGCAAGGAGGGAGGAGCCACATCCTTCATCGGCTGAAACGACCAATGCGTACGAGCGGCCTCGGCGAGCGTCATCGTCGCGGGATTAGGCGACTCAGCGGGCCACGGCAAACCAGCTCGAACCCAGGCATCAATCGCTTCGATCGCATCGTTGGGCAGGGAGCGATCAGGCGGCATCTTGACGTCGCCCATGCGCCGCACGGCGGACACGAGCAGACTTTGATCGGGCGCACCCGCTTTGACGATGACGCCGCTGTCCGACCCGCGCAAGACGGCCGCGCGATGATCAAGCCTCAGGCCCGCCTCTTGCTTCTTCGCGCCGTGACACTCCCAGCAGTGTTCCGCGAACACCGGTCGCACTCGCTCTTCAAAAAACCGCAGTTGCTCGGCGGTGAATGTCGGCGGCGTTTCGTCGGCGACCGCGGAAGCGGTCAACAGCAGACTCACGATGACGCAGATAAGCACGCTCAGGCCTGCCAACCGGCCAGGGATGGATGAGCAACGGGGCGAAACATCGAGTGAGTCCGCAACGGCGTGCGGCAAGACCCGACAAGCAGGGCGGGTATCGAACATGGCGGTCCGCGATCCAGGGTGGGGTGGGTGGAGGACCACGCACGGGTGCGCCACGTCCTCCCACTTGGCATTCTCCCCTGGAGAGCGTGAAGGCGTCAAGGTTCAGGCGTCGAGCCCCAACAGAGGGAGACTGTCACGAGCGATCAACGCTTCGATCTCCTCCATCCGCAGTCGAGGGATGCCGGTTCCCGCTACTATGTCGTTCATTTTCCTTAGGTCGCGAATGGTGGCGTTCACGGTCGTGAAGGGATAGTCCGAGCCAAACAGTAGTTTCCGCCAAACCCCATATTCTTGCACCAGCGAGAGGCTCTGGAAGAACTGCCACGGGCGATAGTGCAGCGCGCTGATGTCGGCATAGACATGCGGATGTTTGCGAATGGTCACGATGCATTCGCCCTCATACGGATGTCCGAGGTGAGCCATGATGATGCGTACTTCGGGGAATCGCATGGCGACGTTGTCGATCCAACGGGGCAGAGTGCATTCGAGCGGCGCTTGGGAAATGAACGTGGTGCCGGTATGGAGCAACACAGGCAAGCGGTGCTTTGTCGCGTATTGCCAAAGGGGATCGAGCAGCGAGTCGTCGGGTCGAAAGCCCGCGTACATCGGCATCAGCTTGATCCCGCGCAGCCTCAGCTCCTGATGACCAAAGCGTAATTCGTCTTCCCAGCCAGCCACTGTGGGATCAATCGACAAGAAACCCAGCAGCGTATCGGGGTGTCGGGCGACATAGTCGGCCACATACTGGTCTTCGACCCAAAGACCCGAGAGTCTCGCCTTGCCGCCGAAGACAATCGTACGAGTGTCGTGGGCGGCCGCGGCCCGATAGTCGTCGTAACGAACCGTCAAATCAACTTCCGTCCCCGCGCGTGCTCGCCGCGCTTGCTCGCGAAAGTTGTCGTCGAAGTGCCGGGGATACTCCCACGCATGGCTATGGACATCAATGATCATGTAGGGTTCTGCCACGGAAAGTTGTAGCCATCTCGCTTCGCGAGATGATCAGCGGCGCCGCGTAAAAGCGCCGCCTTCAGTATTAGCCGCGGAACGACACGAAAGGGCACGGAAACGGAGTGTGTAGGGGTTTGCGTGGGCAAAGGATTGGTCGGGAAAATAGGTGGCGGGTTTCAGTCTAGTGGATCTGCTTGGGGAAATCCGCAGGTGGTTCTCTCTGGTTGGGGAAAGCGTTACCATGGCGGCGAATTCCATAAGTTCTGAGGAGGAAGAATCGATGATGCGTTTCGTCGTGCGGCAAATGGGTTGGACAGCCACGCTGGTCGTCGCGTTGTGGGGCGGGCAATCGCGGGGAGAAAACTGGCCGCAATTTCGCGGTCCCCAGTTCAATGGCTCCACCTCCGAGAAAAAGCTGCCTTCCAAGTGGACTCGGACCGAAGGAATCAAATGGGTCGCCGACATGCCAGGGGCCGCGGCCGCGACGCCCGTGGTCTGGGGTGACAAGGTGTTTGTGTCGAGCACCGATGCTGAAGCCAAAACCTTGATCGCACTCTGCTTGGATCGAACCAGCGGCAAAACTCTATGGCGGCACAAAATTGCGGAAGGACTTAGCCAAGATTCGCGCAGCAATTACGCTTCGCCATCGCCTGCGACCGATGGCGAGCGAGTGGTGTTCTTCTACGGAAGCGGCGAGTTGTCGGCGTTCGACGTCGATGGCAAGCCCGCGTGGGCTCGCAATATTCAAAAGGAATACGGCGAGTTTGCGTTTCAATGGACCTTCAGCACCAGTCCCCTGCTCTACCAAGGCAAGCTGTACCTGCAAGTGCTGCAACGCAACGAGCCCGCTCGAGGACGAGGCGCGAAGGACGGGAAGAGTGAGTCGTATTTGCTGGCGATCGACTCGGCCACAGGCAAGGAACTTTGGCGGCATGTCCGCCCCAGCCAAGCGGTAGCCGAATCGTTGGAGGCATTTAGCACGCCAATTCCCTTGGAACACCAAGGGCGAGCGGAGATCGTGATCGTTGGCGGCGACGATATCTCGGGCCACGATCCCTCGACCGGCAAAGAACTTTGGCGCTGGGGCACCTGGAATCCCACTCGCATCGGCCACTGGCGCCTGGTGCCGTCGCCCGTCGTGGGCGGAGGCGTAGTACTCGCCTGCGCTCCCAAGGGCGACCCAATTTACGCCGTCAAGGTTGGCGGTAGCGGGCAACTGTCGGACGATGCGTTGGCTTGGGTGAGTCGCGATGACAAGTCGCTGACGACCGATGTGCCAACGCCGGCGTTCGCCGATGGCGACTTCTTCATTCTTAGCGACGTGCGGAAGACGCTCAGCCGAGTCGACCCAGCTACGGGCAAAGCGAAATGGCAGTTCAAAACGCCAGGACTCGCCAAGTATGAGGCCTCGCCTTTGGTGGCCGATGGCAAAGTGTATTTGATCAACTTCGTGGGCGATGTCGTGGTGGTTGATGCTGCCACCGGCGAACAGATCAGCTTGATCTCGATGGACGAGCCGGCGGACGACGCCGTACGCTCCAGCATCATCGCTTCGAACGGTCAGTTGTTCATTCGCGTGAATCGCAAACTCTATTGCGTGGGTGGTTAGATTCGAGTGAATGGCCCGACGGGTTGTTCACTGGTTGGATGACAGGCTTGGTGGAGAATAACGATGAGTGCGGGAGTGAAACGAGCAGCGGCCGATCATCCAGTGCTGGACGCCATCGCGGACCGCTGGAGCCCTTATTTGTTCGAGCCGCGAGCGGTGGAGTCGGAGAAGTTGGCCAGCTGTCTCGAGGCCGCTCGTTGGGCGGCGTCCAGCTACAACGAGCAACCCTGGTTCTTTCTGGTCGCGTCGCGCGAGAAGAGCGAAGACTTTGCCAAGCTGCTCGACTGCTTGCTCGAAGCAAATCAAGCCTGGGCCAAGAACGCCGGTGTGCTGCTATTGACCGTGGTCAGTCGTTCTTTCCGTCGTAATGGAACGCCGAATCGAATGGCCGAACATGACCTCGGATTGGCGGTCGGCAATCTCTCGATTCAAGCGACCGCCTTGGGATTGGTCGTTCATCCCATGGCCGGCATTAACCCCAGTAAGGCTCGCCAGTTACTCGCCATCCCCGACGGACACGATCCCATCACCGCATTAGCCTTGGGTTACCAGGGACATGCCGCGACCGGCGCCGGCGGATTGGCGGACCGGGATCTGTCCCCCAGAACTCGCAAGCCCTTGTCCGAGTTCGTCTTCGGAGGTAGTTGGAATAAGCCATTGAATTAGCGGAAGCAGACCTTGTAGCGCGACAAAAACTCCCCCAATTCCTTCACAGGCCAGGCCCCATTTCCACCTAGCCCTCATCCCCTCCCGTTCTACTTCCGTGCCATTCCGTGGCCAAAAATGGATAGCGGTACGAGTACGCGGTGCCGCTGATCATCTCGCGAAGCGAGATGGCTACGCCGGATTGCTCTTGCGAAATTTTCCCGCTTGGACCACATTACCCCGGCTCGTGCTTGATCCAGTCGACTTTTCGCGCGCTTTTCGGCCGCGAAACGGCTAGCAAGTGCGTTCGTCGGATGGCCGACCGCTCCCAGGGAAGGGAGCGAGTGAAATCCAAGGAGGGATGGTTATGGTAGCGCTGTCTACGGTTGCGCTGTGGGCTTCTATCGCGGCTGCGGCCGATCCGATGCTGGTCGAGTTTTCGGCGCCCGGCTGTCAGCACTGCCGGATGATGGACGCGACGATACGTCGAGTCCAGTCGGCGGGCTACACGGTGCAGCGAGTCGATGCGGTGCAGCATCGAGAGATCGCAACTCAGTATGGCGTGACCGGTACGCCCACTTACTTCTTGGTAGTGGATGGACAGTCGGCAGGCAAGATCGAGGGAGCGACCAGCTACGATCGGCTGGTTCAGTGGCTTGAGTCGGGACGAGCACGGCCGGCTGGCAACGCCCCCGAGCCGATGGGCTCGCCAACGCCGCCATCCGCCAGTTCGGTCCCCACCACGGAACGCTCGCCGGATACTACGCCGCCGAGCCGTCCGGCTTCACCCGCGCCGGCCCCTAGTCCTGTCGCGGCGCCGATTGCCGAACGAGCGCGCCCGACGACCGCCGAGAACCCCGAGCAATTGGCCCTTCAGGCAACGGTGCGTATTCGAATTGCGGACGACACCGGCACGTCGGTCGCCACGGGCACTATCGTCGAGGTGCATAACGGCGAAGCGTTGATTTTGACTTGCGGTCACGCATTCCGCGCGTCGCGCGGCAAGGGCGAGATCTTGGTCGACTTGTTTGTCCCAGGCGCCGGCGAACCGATCCGCGGCGAATTGGTCGACTTCGACTTTTATCGCGATATTGGGTTGGTGAGTATTCGGCCCAA
Source organism: Pirellulales bacterium (assembly GCA_046349915.1). GTDB lineage: Bacteria > Planctomycetota > Planctomycetia > Pirellulales > Pirellulaceae > CAIXSC01. Next base: position 239,935 of record JAXMBL010000009.1, read on the forward strand.
TCTTCCCGTGAAACCCGTGCCTGTCGCCGCGGCGCAACCGGGCATCGAGCCGCAAAGCGCTGTGTTCAGCGTCGGCTGCGACAATGGCGGACAGCCGCGACTCGAACGTTCCAAGGTCACTCGCCTGAATCGCTACACGGGACCGGAGAACGTCGAGGTCTCGGGAGCTCCGACCAACGGTCGCAGCGGCGGCGGTCTATTCAACGCCGAAGGAGCTTTGGTCGGCGTTTGCAACGCTTCGAACGAGCCCGAAAACGAGGGCATTTACGCGGCGCTCTCCACGATCCACTGGCAACTGGGACAAGTAGGACTCGCCCGCTTGATCCCCGGCCCCGCGGCTCCCAGTGCTCCGCTGGCCCCGAGTGCTCCACCGGCTCCGATCGCGGCAAATCCCGAATTCGCTGCGAATCCCTCGGTCGCGCCTACTCCGCCTGTTGGAAACAGCATGCCTCCGGCCGCACTGACGAACGATCACGAACTCGTGGTAATCGTCCGCTCCAAGAACAGCCCCCAGGCGCCGTTGCAGACCTTCATCATCGACAAGCCTCGTCCCGAGATGGTGGAACACCTGGCCCGCAACGGCCGACTCGTTTCCCCCACCGAGGCGCAGCCCTCGATGATCGCAGCGCAGCCTAGCCCTGGAGCTAGCAACAATCCGGTCGTGAACAACGGCCCCGGTGTCGCAGGTTCGTCAACCATGCCCCGCAGTCGACCACCGCTTCCCGAAGCGACGACACCGGTGCTCCGCGGGCAACAACCGACTGGCGGACCTTGGCCGTTCCGCAATTAATTGGAGTTGTCCTTCTCGCGATCACGCCCCCTCGGCTTGGCTTCCTGCCGATCGCGATTTGTTCGAACGTCTCGCTCCATTCGCGGCGTTGTCGGCAACGTACGAGCGGCAGGCGTGCGGGGCGGCGGATTATTCACCGCCGCGGGCACACGCTCGTTAGGTTGAGGATTCGCGGCGACGCCGCGATTGCTTCGCGGTGTTGCTTCCTCTACCCGTCGAGGCGTGGCTGGCTGACGCTCTCGCAACTGTTTCTGCAAGTCTTCCATTCGCCGCTCATTCGCCCTACGAATCTCTTCGACCGCCGCATTCGGATTCGAAATTGGATTCGGATTTGGATTCGAGCGCGGCTTCGGATCGCCCGTTTCGCGTTTGGGTAGCTCAATCTTTCGAGTTTCCGGGCGCGGGATTTCTCGCTTGGGGATTTCAGGGCGAGGCGTCTCGGGCTGGCGAGTCTCCGGCTTGGGAAGAACGGGAGGCGTCCCCCCCGGACGACGCATCTCGGGCCGAGGATTCTCGACGCCAAGTCGCTCAGGCCGGCCACTCTTGGGTTCTCGCTGGGAATCCCGCAGAGCATCGCGAACAGCGTCCGCCCGCGACGAATCGACTCGTGGCGAGTCGAGCAGAGAGTCGTTGGGCTTGGCAACCTCGGTCCGTCGCACTTCGGGTTTCACGATGTCGGTCCGTCGCACTTCAGGCCGAGGCACGACGGGTCGAGGGACATCAGGCCGAGGGGGCGGCGTAAACTCCGCGGCCACTTTGCGAGGCGGTCGCGACAGCGTCGACTTCGGCAATTCACCCGGCTTCAAACCCGCAATCCCCGGCTTCGGATCGGAGGGTTGCGAACCTGGCGGTGGTGAATCCAACGTTGGCGAACCCGGCGGCTTGGGACCTGCTATGCCGCCGATGTCCGCAGGCGTCGGGCGTCCTCGTGTGGCCTCGGCAAACAACTTGACTTTATGCGACTTGTTCGACTCGCGTAGCGACCCTGAAATCCCTTGTCCAGGCACACCCTGTCCAGGCACACCCTGTCCAGGCAAACCCTGCCCCGGAATAATCACTCGCCCCTTCCCGTTCCCCGAGCGATCACGTCCTAATTCCCCGATCGACTCGCGAGTATCCCGAATCGACTCGCCAGCCGCTCCCAGATCTCGCGGGTCGGGTCGACCTCGACGTACGTCAGGTTGCTGGTCCGCCAGCAAACGAGCTTGCTTCACCTCGATGTCGCGACGACGCTCTTGGATCTCGGACCAGCGGTTCATTTCCGCATGCATCTCGTGGCGACGTTGTTGGGAAAGCGATTCGACCTTGAACCCCACGTCGGGTCGCTTGGCCAAGCCCGACAGCGATGTCGCAATGACCAAGCTCTGCACGTCGCGATTGTCGCCGCGAGCGATCAGTTGTTGAGTCGCGATGTAGGTGTGCGGCGGTCGAGCGTCGATGTGGTCGCGTCGATAGCGATAGTCCGCTCGCATCCGCTCGTGCCAGTTAGGCTCGTGTCGCACGTGCTCCCAACGATGGTACGCAAACACGGGATCATACCCGTAGCGACTCATATGGTACGCATACGAGGGATAGATGCCGCGGTCGAAGTAGCGAGCTTCGTAGTAGTCGCCAAAGCAGTAAACGCTGCGAGTGGGTCGGCAGAAAATGTGCGACGAAAACACGTTGACGTCGATCACGACTCGCGGCGAGTAGCGATAGCGATGTCCGGCGACATAACCGCGCGGAAACCAAATCGGCGCGTACAACACGCCTCGTCGGGGCAACGCATAATCCCAATACCCATCGACGTACACGAAACCATAGGGCGTCCAAACGTAGCGAGCCGGCACCCAAATCCAACCGGGGCGGCAGGTCACCCAATGTCCAGGACGCCACGCATATCGAGTCTCGAGCCACGTCCACGAACCAGGCACCCAGACGTGATCGTCCGACGGGGGACTTACCGATGGTCCTCGCTCAAGGCTTTGCGGCGGCTGCGGCAGATATTCGATCTCGTCCGACTCTTCCGCTCGCCAAAAGCCCGAAACCCACTGATAGCCGCCTTCCACTTCGGTCCAATATCCCGGGACCCAATCCAGTCCCGGCGGGATCATGCGCCACAAGCCGCTGACCCACACATAGTGATTCTCATCGTCATCCCAGGCCCAGTAGCCCGGAATCCATTCGATGTTCTCTCCCTCCGGCTTCTCCTCCGGCGGCAACTCCTCGATCGCCTCGGGAGGCGCCTCGCGGACCACATCCCCCGCCTCGGGGTTAAACACAACGGGTTGAGCGTAGGCTTCGTGGACCATGCCGCGAGTCAGCTCTTCCGACATCAGGTCCGCTTCGTCGGCCGGCGGCGCGTCGCCGACGGCCGAGTTCAGCGCGGGTTGAGCGAGTAGTTTTGCGGGGAACGACGAGACGAACACCGCGCCACAGACCAGGATCAGCCCCGCCAACCCCGGGCGCAGCATAGCAACCAAGTAAACACAGCCCGTCATCATTCGTCGAATCTTGCTCGTCATCCGTCGTCCCTCCCAGTCGCCGCGGCGCGGAGCGGGTGACGCAGAAGCGTCATCTCGCCTTCATAGCATCTTATCGGTTCGCAACGACAAATCCCAATACTCGGGGGAATTCCTCCCAGAATCCCTAGCCTAACCTCGAGCGAAGTCATCGATGAAACGAGAGAGTGCTTCCGGCTTGGCCACCCCGCAGGGGCAAGACAAGATAGCCCAGTTCCGCTCCAATCTTGTGGCGCCCATTCAGGGCTTGGGAAGCGAGGCTCCATGCTACCGCTTGTCGCGGAAACTCTGGTGGATAAGCTGAAAGGCCGCGGCCGGTCAATCACTCGAGGTTAGGCTCGCCCCACCTCCGCAAACCTCCCTCCCAACGTAACTTCCTGGCCTGACCGCAGGAGCCCATTCGCCCATGAATCTTTGTCGCCTTCTCGTTGCGGTCGCCCTATGCTCGTTGGCCCCTGTGGCACGAGCCGCCGACTCCCCACCCCGACTCATCGTAATTGTGAGCGTCGACCAGTTGGCGTACGAATACTTGGAGCGATTCAGGGAGGGGTTCGCCGAGGACGGCTTCTTCAAGATGGTCGAACGCCGCGGCGCCTGGTATTCACAAGCTCACCACCGACACGCCTACACCGTGACCGCTCCTGGCCATTCGGTGCTGATGACCGGTTCGTATCCGAACGTCAACGGCATCGTCGGCAACGACTGGTATGATCGGCACAAGGGAAAATCGGTCTATTGCGTTGAGGATAGCGAATACCCAATCGTCGGCACTCCTCCCGCCAACGCGGAACTCAAGGGCGTTTCTCCAAAGAACCTAAAAGCTGAGACCGTTGGCGATGTCTTAAAGCGAGTTACCAACGGGCGAGCGAAAGTCCTCGGCGTCACGCTGAAGGATCGAGCAGCCGTGTTGATGACCGGCGCGAAGGCGGATGGAGCATACTGGTACGACGGCAACTCAGGCTGCTGGGTGACCAGTCGCTACTACCGCCAGGAATTGCCCGAGTATGTGCGAGCTCTAAACCAAGGCCAAACGGCGGAACGCTTCGCAGGCGCGAAGTGGGAACTCTCGCGTCCTCTCTCGCAGTATCGCCTGAACTATCCCGACGACAACACCTACGAAGGCAATTACGAAAAACTCGGCGTCGCCTTCCCTCACCAACTGGAAACCGACAACCTGTCTCGGCTGCGCAAACAGATCCCTTGCACGCCGTTTGGCAATGAACTCACCCTGACGCTCGCCGAGAAAATCTTGGCAAACGAATCGCTGGGGCAAGACGACGCCGTCGATGTGCTGGCCGTCGGTTTCTCCTCGAACGACTACGTGGGGCACACCTTCGGTCCTCACAGCCTGGAAGTCGAGGACATGTGTTATCGAACCGACGAAGCACTCGCGAAACTCGTCAAACTCTTGGATCAACATGTAGGAGAAGGCCGTTGGACCTTGGCGCTTTCCGCGGACCACGCCGTGTGTCCCGTGCCAGAATATGCCGCGTCAATTGGCCTCCCTGCTCGCCGCAACCCGCTGGGAGATGTCGCGAAGCTGCGAGAGAACTTGGAAGCTCACCTCGAAGAGAAGTTCGGTCCGCGCCAAGATGGCAAGAAGCACATCGAACGACTCGACCCGTCCCAGCTCTTCCTCACTCCTGTCGCCGACGCCGCTCTGTTCGCGAAGATCCAACTCGAGGCCCGAGATTTCCTCAGCAAACAGCCCGGCGTGTTATACGCGACAACTCGCAACGAACTGCTCGAACCTACCACGCCTGCCATCGAGGTCCCCGAGCATTTGCGGTTGTTGACTCCCGTCGGCTCGGAACCACTCGACCAACTCCGCCGAGCGTTTAATCCTCGCTTGGGAGGCGATGTTGTATTCGCCCTCCCGCCCTACAGCATCCAAGGGACCACCAAGGCGACTCACGGCACTCCGTGGAAGTACGACTCGCACATTCCGTTGCTCTTGCTAGGCCACGGTATCCGAGCCACTCGCAGCGATCGCCCCGTCAGCCCCGCCGCGATCGCCCCCACCCTCGCCAAACTGCTCGGCATTCCAATGCCGGCGCAGAACGTTGAGTCGCCGCTTGATGAGGCGATTGGGGGGGCGAGGTAACGGTCATTGGTCATTGGTCATTGGTCATTGGTCATTGGTTGTTGGGCGCTGGTCACCGGTCACTAGTCATTTTTTCCTTTTTCCTTCTTCCTTTTCCCTTTCTTTTGCGGAGTAAAAGGCGACTGTCGCTCCGCACCTCTACTTCTCGCTGGCCGGAACTATGGCGACGCGGAAGCCCAGATTGTAGAAGCGGTACACCGGGGTCTCGGCACAGCGGAACGACGACATGCACATTGTGATATCGCTGAAGCAGCCTCCACCACGAAACACCCGGTTCGAGCCCAGTGAAGGTCCGGCTGGGTCCGCCGCGAGCGACGATTGATAGTGCTTTTTGCTATACCAATCCGAACACCACTCGCATACGTTTCCGTGCATGTCATACACCCCCCAGGCGTTTGGCTTGAACTCTCCCACCGGACTGGTGAACGACCAACCATCTTCGAAAGGTAAGGTCGGTTTCTTTTTATAGTCGCCTCTCGGAAACACTCTCTGATACGAGACGTCACGTACGTTGGCATAACCTTCCAGGCTACCCGGCTGATCTCCCGTGCAAAATTGAGTCGTCGTCCCGGCGCGACAGGCGTACTCCCACTCCGCCTCGCGCGGCAAGCGATAACCAGTCCCAGAAACCTCCCGCACTTCATCTTCGGTGATACGATAACACTCGCTCTTCCCCTCCTGGCGACTCAGCCAATTGCAGTAAGCCACCGCATCCCGCCAACTCACATTCGCCACTGGATGATCATCCGATTGCACCCATCCCGCGTTCCGCCAATTGTATTTCGTATGCAGTTTCACGGATTTCGTCTCGGTATCGTATCCCCAACCGCCTTTACCATCCCGCGCCGCGTCGGTCTGGTGTCCCGTGTCCGCGACAAACTTCGCGAACTGCCCCTTCGTTACCTCATGGATCCCCAAATAGAAAGGGCGGGTGATTTGGACCAAGTGTCGAGGCGACTCGTCGGAAACATCCCAGCCTGCCAACGTAATTCCAGTCGCTTCCAACTCCTCCTCCGTCTTGTCGCTCCCCATCCAAAACTCGCCCGCGGGAATGTACGCTAACTTCATCCCTCGTGGACTCGTGATCACGTCGCCGGGGCGAGGCGCCGGATTTTGCCGCCGCTCCAATTCAGCCCGCAGGTAGGGGACGAACGCGCTGGCGGGGAACACTCCGTTCGCGAAATTCCGCGTGATCGAAACCAACTCGCGATCCGCTTCCTTTTTGAGGTCTAACTGCCCCAGCGTCGCCGCCAGGCTGCCGCGCAGTTCGGCGGTGAAGCCGCCATTGAGCGGTTGCTTGCGCACGCTGGCCACCAACGTCGTCAAGTCGTCCGCTTTCTTCGCCAACGGCAGTTCGCGAGCCGCCTCGGGTCCCTGATACGACGGCGACTGCTTCTTCTCCGGATCTCCCGTTCGCCGACGCCGGTTCTGCTCCTCAACCCACTTCCCAACCGAGCGACTCACATAGCTCGACACCGAACTTAAACGGACCACATTCCGTTCGTCGGCCGCAGCCCCGCCGCGCAAGGCTTCGAGCACCGCGTGGGTAAACACCCCGTGGCCCGATTCGCCCAACTCCGGGTGCTCGTAGCTATACTCGCCCACATCGCACGACACCAGTTTCGACTGGCCCGTCGGCTTCTTCAGCAGCTCCAGAAAGTCCGCGGTCATCGCCTGCCCGCCCGTCATGCCGCTGCTGCGAGCGGCGTCGGACAGACGCTCTTGGCAAGCATCCACCAGCAGCAGACGATGCCCCGCCTGCGACGCATTCATCTGCTCTTCCACCGACGACAATCGAACCGCTGTATCCTCGAGAAACGTCCGCAATCCGTCACTCGGCATCACATAACCCACTCGCTTGTCCGTGAACCCATGCGAGCTGAACGACACTACCAGCAGGCCCGTCATCGGCCGCACGTACCCGCGTACGAGCACGAACGATTGCAATAGCGTGCTCTTTTCCGCTTCTACCACCTGGACGCCGCGTTGCTTCAATTCGTCCAAGTGTCTTTGCACTCCTTCTCCCACCGCTTCGCCGGACAACGCCAGCACGCATTGCCGCGCGGGCAGCAGATTCAGTTCGACTACGAACAAGTGGCACTGTTCGATGGCGTCGTTCACCGCGAAACGCAGGGGCTGAACGTTGGCATCCTTGAACTTATTCACCCCCACGAACAGCCCGCCGTTCCCCGCCGCCGCCTCGGATGACAGCGGCGTGAACAGCGCCGGCGACGACTCAACGGTCGCGTCGCGGACAATATTCCTAGGCCCTGGTGGCGGAGCGGGCTGGGGCGAGTCTTGAGCGTTGCTAAGGACGACACGGATTAAGCAGAGGGCGAGCGTCCCCAGCGCGTGGACCAGCGACCACTGTGTTTTGTTTTGCCGAATACTCATCACCAGGGCCTCTGCCTTTCGGGGAACAGGGACGCTCGACGCCGCTCGTCCGCACCCAACCTGAGCACACCCCTACAAGAGGGCAGATGAGATACACGATTGCGCGCGAAAAGGCGATTTTCTTACCGAAACGGGCGACCTGTCAACTTCAGGGGTCCGCATTTGCAGCGAAACTCGCTAGAGTTCCGATCGGGGCGTCGCATCGCAGGACTCACGCCGTCCCGCGCGGAGACGTGGGTCGGAGTTCTGGCGAATTCCGCTACAAGGCTCGCTCGGCCAACTATTCGTCGCTCGCCCTTCCTCGTTTGCGCTCCTTTTGCGGAGCAAAAGGCGACTGTCCTGCTACTCGTACCTCAGCGCTTGGATGGGGTTCAGTCGCGAGGCTTTCCAGGCTGGGTAGAAGCCGAACAGCACGCCGACGCTGACTGACACCGACACCGACGCGACGACGGCTGGCCACGAGGTCTCCACGGGCCATTGAAAGACGACTCGCAGGATGAACGAGCTGAGTCGACCAAGGACGATGCCGATCGCGCCGCCCGATACACACAGCATCACCGCTTCGACCAGGAATTGACGCAGGATGTCTCGACGCCGAGCGCCAACGGCCATGCGCAAGCCGATTTCGCGAGTCCGTTCGGTGACAGAGACGAGCATGATGTTCATGATGCCGACGCCGCCGACGATGAGTGAAATCGTCGCCACCGAGAGCAGCAACCCTCCCATCACTCGCGTCGACGAGCTGAGCGCTTCGTTCTGCTCCGTCATGTCGCGGATATTAAAGTCGTTCGGTTGGTTGGGGCGGATGCGATGACTTCGGTGCAGCAACTCGGTGATTCGCCGCTTCGCTTCGGGAATGTCGGCCGCTCGGCCCACTCGGATCATGATCCAATCGACATGCGTGCTCCGCTCGATCTGCGGGTTGTTGGCCTTTTGTTGAGCTGACGCGATCGGGAAGAGTCGCGGCTGAACGCTGGGGTAACGACTGCTGAGCGAATTGACTTGTTGACTGGGGTCGCCCGCCACCACCGCGCTTTGATTGGTGTTGGTCACCGAGGTGCCGGTGACCTTGTATTTGATGGCAGTCCAAGGGGCGATGACGATGTCGTCTTGATCGATGCCCATCGTGTTGGAGCCTTTCGACGCGAGCACTCCCACCACCTGAAACGGCTTGCCGCCAATGCGAATCTCCTTCCCCACGGGAGACTCGCCCAGAAACAACTCGCGTACAATCGTCTCCCCCACCAAACAAACTTGCGTTCCTCGTCGCACGTCTTGGTCGGAAAATGGCGAGCCTTCCACCAGCGGCAGCCACTCGCGCACATCCAAGTACGACGGTGTGGTGCCGTACATGTAAAACGGCACCCAATTTTTGTTGCCGTAGACAATCTGAGTGCGGGAACGAACAACCGGCGCGACACTGGCCAACAGCGGACGCTGTTCGTCGAGAGCTTCGTAGTCCTTCAGCGTGAGCGTTTGTTGCGAGCCGCCTCCCAAACTGATGCCGCCGCTGGCCGCTGTCCCTGGCTGCACCATTAAATTGTTCGCGCCCATCCGCGCGATCATCTCCTGAATCGACTTGCTCGACCCTTGACCAATTTCCATCATCGCGATCACCGCGGCGACCCCGATGACAATTCCCAAAGTGGTGAGGAACGAGCGCAGCAGGTTTCGCCGCAGAGCTTTGACGGCCGTCCGGATGGTTCGCACGAGCGGTTTCATGAATCGTCGGACAAAATCAGCCCGTCCTTCATCAGGATGCGCCGTTTGGCATGGTTCGCCACGTTGTTATCGTGAGTCACCAGCACCACGGTGATTCCCTGTTCAGCGTTCAGTTCCTGGAAGAGTCGCAGAATCTCTTCGCTGGTCTTCGAATCCAGATTGCCCGTCGGTTCATCGGCCAACAACAGTTTCGGCTCGTTGATCAACGAGCGAGCAATCGCCACTCGCTGCTGCTGTCCCCCCGACATCTCCGAAGGCTCGTGGTCCAACCGATGCCCCAATCCCACTCGACGCAACAGTTGAACGGCTCGTTCATGATTCTCTTCGTCGGTCCAACGATGATCGCCATACTCCAACGGCATGAGGACATTTTCGATCGCACTCGTCCGCGCCAAAAGATTGAAGCTCTGAAAGACGAAGCCAATCTTGTGGCTGCGAGCCCACGCAAGCTGATCGGAGGAGAAACGCGACGTGAGTTCACCGTCGAGCCAGTAGTCGCCCGCCGTGGGTGTGTCGAGGCAACCGAGGATGTTCATCAAGGTTGTCTTGCCAGAACCGGAGGCGCCCGTGAGCGCCGCCAGATCGCCCACTTGGATCTCCAGCGAGACGCCGTTCAACACCGGAACAGCGGCCTCCCCCTGACCGTAGGTCTTGCGTATATCGGAAAGACGAATCAGTGCCATGGCGGGAATCGCAGGGGATCACGAGTCGTAGGAAAGAAGCCTGCCGGTAGGTAGGATACCCACTGAGTTGATCGCGAACTACGACGCCTTTTTCTTGCCTTGCATCTGCGGGAGCAGCGGGTTAACCACAGGGCCTCGTGTTTCTCCCCGCATCTCGCCCGTCACAACCTCGATCCCTTCCGTCAGTTCGTCCCCCTGCACCGCACTCGTCGTGCCATCCGTATCGACGACCACCACACTGATCGGCCGGACCAACTCGCCGTCGCGCGCCCAAACCATCGCTCCCTTTCGCTCGCCATCGCGATATTCGGGCGCGATGCGTTCGGGGCGTGGCCGCCAATTCAGCGCCGCGTTGGGAACCAACATCTGCGAGTCAAGCCGCGCCACTTCGAACTTCACGTTCGCGGTGAGATACGGCAGCAGCTTCTTCTTCTCGTTGTCGACATCCACCACCACCGTGTAGGTCACGACATTCTGCGTCATCGAAGCATTCAATCGAATCTGACGCACTTGACCCGAGAAATCCTCGCCCGGAAACGCATCCACGTTGAACACCACTCGCTGACCGGGCGCGAGTCGACCAATATCCGCCTCGTTGACCGACACCCAAACCTGCAAACGGCTCAAATCCTTGGCAATCAGAAACAGACTCGGGGCGTTCAAACTCGCCACCACCGTCTGACCAATGTTCACTCGGCGATCGATGATCACTCCCTTGATCGGCGCTCGGATCGTTGTGTACTCAAGGTTCTGCTCGGCGCGACGGAGCGATGCCTCGGCACTCTGCACGTCGGCTTCCGCTTCTTCGGCCGCCGCCTCCGCCTTCACGACGGCGCTGCGAGCTTGTTCGAGCGCGGCCTCGCCCGATGTGATCGCGACTCGAGCTGAATCGACGTTCGCTTGATGCAAATCGTACTGCTCTTGCGTGACGACCTTTGTCTCGCTTAAGCGTTTCGAACGAGTGAGTTCACGGTCGGCGTGTTCGAACTTCACGCGAGCTTGAGCGAGGTCCGCTTCCGCTCGCGTGACCGCGGCTTTCGATGCCTGAATCTCCGCCCGAGTCTGGCTGAGTCGAGCGCGAGCCTTGGCTGATTGAGCTTTCGCGAGATTCACCTCCTGCTGGAAGATCGCCGAGTCGATTTGGGCCAACACGGTCCCCGCCTCCACCGCGCTGCGGTAGTCGATCGGCTCGTTGGTCTCCGGGTCCTTGCCGAATTCTTGGATCTTGCCCGCCACCTGAGCGCCGACGTCGATCACCTCCTCGGGCTCCAGAGTCCCCGTGGCGCTGATCGTCACCAGCAGCTCGCCACGTTCCACTCGAGCCGTCCGCCAAGAGGTCGTCTCCCCCGCCGCGGGCTTCCAGAATTGATAGGCGGTCAACATGACCACGCAACCACTGACCAGCGTGGTTAAGGCCGATTTCCACATCCAGGCGTTCATGGGGGGCTCAGATTCAGAGGAAAGGTAGGCGATCTAGGAAGGAGGCGGACAACAGGCGAGCAGGGAAGAAATGAAAATGTCAAAACAAGGCGGGAATCAATCGAGTCGGTATTGTTCTCTTCCTGCGGCTTCGATATTCAATTCTATGAACTTCGTCGGAGCAAACCGATCATGCAGAAACTGACCGTCATCATACCGTGCAAGAACGAGCGACTAAATATCCGCCCGTGTATTGAGTCGGCGCGTTTGGTCGCGGACGAGGTGTTGGTCGCTGACTCGGGTTCGACGGACGGAACGCTGGCAATCGTGGAGGAGCTGGGTGGCTGCCGAGTGATCGAGCGGGAGTATGTGCATTCGGGCGACTTCAAGAACTGGGCGATCCCGCAAGCGGCGCACGAGTGGGTTTTGATTCTGGATGCGGATGAGCGCATCACCCCGGAGTTGGCGGCGGAGATTCGCGGCCACTTAGCTCAAGGCCCGCTGCTCGATGGCTATTTGGTGCCGCGTCGCAACTATTTCATGGGGCACGAAATTCTACGCAGCGGCTGGGGAAATGACCGACTAATGCGTTTTTTCCACCGCGACCGCGGGCGGTATGTGGGGGATACGGACCACGCCGAGGTGGCGATTTCGACCGGCCGATCGGGACGACTTCGTTCCCACCTGGTACACTATACGTATTGGAGCTACGACCAGTACTTCCGCAAATTCGACCGCTACACTCGCTGGCAAGCCCAAGTCTGGTACGAACAGGGTCGGCAGCCGAGCGTTTTGCGGTTGCTGTTGAGCGGTCCGTTTCGCTTCTTTCGCAGCTACGTGATCCAGCGCGGGTTTCTCGATGGCCTCCCTGGCCTGCAAATCTGCATGCTGCACGGATTCTACTCGTTCATGAAGCAGGCCCGTCTGTGGGAACTGCATCGGTCGTTGCCGCAGCCCGACCCCGAGGCTTTGCGGAGCCAGGGAAAGCAAGCGCCAGCTTTGGCCCACAACAAGTCGATTCCGAAACCGTCCGTGGAATCGTCCGTCCCCAAGGCGGCGTAAACGGTTATTGCCTGTCATCTGTGGGGCTTCTGTGGCGATTAAGTGGGGCGCATCGAGTTCCGAGGCAGCCGGCGGAAGCGATTAGTGAAGATCAGCGAAGATGAGTGTTCCCCCTTTCCGTGGTGTGGGGCGGGTCGAGTACTGGGAACACTGATTTTCACTGATCATCACTGATGGAATTCAGTTTCGAGCGAGGAGAATTCGAGCTCGAAGAAATCGTCGTTTCCGTGCCAAAGCGCCAGACAGTCTAGGGTCGCCCCTGACCACTGGCCCGTCCACTGCCCTTAACCGTTAACCGTTCAAAGCCATCTCTTTCAAGACAGTCTGGGCGGGGTTGCCTGGGAGGACTGCGAGGAAGGCTCGTTCAACGAATGGCAACCTAGGCAGAGTGCGCAGGTTGGGCAGCGGCGAGCTTACTCACGGATTTCGCAAATCAATCGTGGATAGACTGGTGGGCCGTCTAACATGTATGACCCAGGCGGTCGCCAGAATCTTCTTTTCCCTGGCGGCGCGCACCTCGTACGCAGTCGACGTTGAGTCACGTCGAAAAACACCCATGCGAGTCCGCATCACGCCGAGTGGGACCGCAAGCCTCGCTCCGGTTGACTTATCGCCAGATTCCGACCTGCCAGTCACAGTTCAACTTGAATGCTCGGAATCGCGTTCGCAGAACCAACGGCTTGCCGCACGTGGCCCAAGGGTTATTCGCGTCTCCACATCTCACTCATCACACTAACCGAGAAACTGCGAGACGCGCAGACGCCCCAACCACTGGCGACTCACAACCGCTGTAGAAAGTCTCGGCGTAGCGAGTCGGATCTGCGAGTCAGCCGGTCGAAGCGACGAGCGTTCCGCCGAAACGACTCAGCCCAACGCACTCGATCAAATCCCAATCGCTCCAACTCCACGGGCAACTCCGCCGGTATCGACTCGCGCCACCTCCTCCAGTCGCTCTCTGCCAATTCCGCCTCACTGCTGCCCACGGTCCCGATCTTGAGACCGTTCGACCAACCACTCTCGTCTCCACCTCCACCTCCACCATCACCTTCACGCTCTTGGCCAACCTCCTCGGCGTTGAGTCCCAGAACGTCCTGCTCACGGCCTTTCTGACATGCCTCGATCACGTCGCGATAGTCGTTCAACGTGATGTTCACGTAGCCGTCATTCGTCAGTCGACGCCCCGTGCTCGCCGCGTCGTAACCGTCCCCTTCCAGCCGCAACGGCGCCAGAAAATCCGCTCGCCGGCGAAGCTGCTCGCCCACCGCCCGCGGCTTTGCCACTTCCACCCAACCAGACGATTCCTGCTCAAACGGCGTTCGCCGCTCACACTCGACGCCGCTCGCTTCGTGCACCGAACCCAGATTCTCCGCGGCACGCTGATCTTCCAAACGGTCACGGTAAGAAGAGTATTCGGCGGTCTCTGGCGTCACCGCCAACCCCGCTCGTACTGGATTCGTATGAGCGAACATCATGGATTGCGTGACTTCCTCGAGAGTCCAACATCTTTGGCACCAAAACCGCTCGCCGAAGAAATGCCCCGACACGCCATCTTCAATGTTCGCCTCCCGAGCGATCGGCTCTTTCAACATGATCATGAACCAACTCAAGTCGCTCAGTCGCTTCCGCCACTCGGCCACTCGCTTTTTGTCCGCCAGCAACTTGTCGAGTCGTTTACGCGAGAGCGGTTCGTGCTTCAGATCGAGTCGTCGGCGGTTCAGTTGGCACCACCGCCGCACCACCTGTTCGTCGGTCCATTCAGTCGTGACATCGGGGCGAATCCGGAGCAACGAATGCAGGCTGTTGTCGATCAAGCCGTAGTCCAGTACTTCGACGGCGAAGACGCCAGCAAGATCCGCCAGCCGTTTCTGAATCCACCGACAACGATGCGACCGGTCGAGTCCGCTGACCGTATCCGTGCCGTGAACGTTCCCTCGCCGCACACACTGGCTTGCACAATGGTAGATGCCGACCTCTGAAGGGTCGACAAGCGACTTACGGTTCGCTGAAGCCATACCGTGGGCCTCCTTTCCGAAAAAAGGTTGGTAGTCCCCACGAGTTGTCTGTCAGCTTATCGAAGCGGTGGTCCGCTCCAGCCCTCCTTTGTGGCCAAAAATTATTCTCTCCTGACGTCCCGCTCAAGACAACGCAGCCGGACAAAAAAACTACCAATAGACCCATGCTATCGAATAACGGCGAAGCTGCGGTAGACGGGCCTGTGAAGCACTGTCGCCTCGTTCGCCCGCGTGTCGATGGAAGTGCTCAACAAACAATCGCGGGCGGTGTAACAAACGCCGCGGGTTCCCGCTGAGGTATCTGTGGGCCTGATGAGGCCCTTCACGCCGCAAGGCAGCTCAGGTCAACCTCTTCCGTCAAGGAACCCCGCCATGAAACGCAGTCCCCTCTTCCTCGTCCTCGTCGTCGCCACTCTCTTGATCGCCAACCCCGCCTCGTCTCGTAACGTCTTCGCCAAGGGAAAGCCTGGTACTGCTGGAAACGCCAGCCGCAGCAATCACTTGGTTGGCACTCGCCAGAATCTCAACTCCTCGACCCAATTCCACAATGCCAAGCCTGTCTCAACCCAGTCCAGCGTCAACCTGCAATCGCTGCGAGCCCCCAGCAAGCTGAACACGGCCACTCCCATGCGGCATCCCAACTACGGCCAGGGCACAACCCTTGTGAACGGGCTGGGCAAGGGGACGGTGACGCAGCGTCCCACGCTGAGCATTCCCTCGACGTTGGGCAACGGAACGTTGGTAAAGCCGACCAGTTTGAACTCGCCCCGACAGCCATTTCCGCGAATCCCGACCGGCGGACTGGGGACGTTGGGAACGATCCCAGACGGCAAGCTGGGCATCAAACCTCTTCCAGTTCCCGCTCATATCCCTGGCATCACGCCGACATATATTCCAGGAAAGCCATTTCCAGGAACTCCGGGCGGACCGATCTGCGGCACGCCCGTGCCTCCTTCCATCCCCTGCCCCCCCTCCTATCCCTGCCCGCCGTCGAACCCCTGCCCGCCCCAAAACCATTGCAATCCTTGGTGGACATCGTTCTGCTTTCCGAACCGCGATCCGTACGGCTGCCGCCCGGTTTGCTTTCCCAACTACTGCGGAACAACCGTCTGTGACACGGTTTGCGACACTACGGTCGTGGTTCCGGCGAGTGTCGCGGGCGTGACGCTGGTGGCTCCCGACACGGTCGCGCTGACTTCAACTCAGGTCGTCCCCGCTTCGGCCACGATGGTGGAAGTCGCCGAGCAGCCAGTAGCAGCGGAACTGCCCCGCTTCCATGCAGGTTCGACGGTCGCGGTACAAGCCGCTTCGCTGGGCGACGCCCCTGGCCAAGTGGTCGTGCAAATCGGCGACGTCGCTCTGCCCGCAGAAGTGAAACAGTGGAACGACGGCAGCGTCGAGTGCACCTTGCCCCGCATGGGACTGGCCAAGCCGAGCCGAGCCGTCCTGCATGTCGTTCTGCCGAACGGATCGGTGACTCAGACCGTCGAGTTCGAGATGCTGCCGCCGAAGTCCTAAGGAAGCCTGCCGCGAGTCGCAGTTTGACCATCGACCGCCCCTCAACGTGACGGACGCCCAGCGTCCGCCACGTTCGGTCGTTGATGCGGTCCAACATTAAGCCCCACTCGAACCGATTCCAACGGCCATACCGATCCCGCAGTTTGCGACCATTACGTGGGCGAACTGAGAGGAGGAGGGCTTTAACGCCTGCGCATTAACTTGACGGCGTCCGACCTGGGAATCACAATTCACTGGCAAAGACTCAGGTAGGGTCGAGTCGATGATTACCTGTGGTCCACCCTGGGTAGAGGAAGTGCTATGGCGTCCGGCAATTCTCCCGATTTTTCCGCATTCGAAACTTCGTTTGAGAATGCGCCGGCAGCGGGCGATGCCAACCCGGTAGCCGCTGGTCCTCAGTTCGCTGATCCTCAGCCTAGCGGGGCCGTTCAACCGGCCGGGGCTCAATCTCCCCCTCCCGCCAAACCCAAACCGCCGAAACCGCCCTTCAGCGTGTACACGCTGATGCTCATGATGTGCATCGTTTTTCTCGCGGTGGGCTGCGTGTTGCTGGTTACTGAACTGCAGCGGTACAACTTCGAAATCCAGCAAGGCAAACGCCTGTTTTAGTGCTTGGTCGGTCGGTCGAAAACTACCAGCAGACCACCTGATCAGTGCCATCGGTGTGATCCGTGGTCGACCGACTTCCGTGTCTTTCTCTCGTGAACTCGGCAATCCTGGCGCTGTCCAACTAGCCAATCCTGTACGGACGGAACCGACGGACTGGAAGTCCGTCGTACATTTTTTGAGGCAATTCCCCGGCGCGGGTTAGGCGCCCTTCTCGGCAAGGTTCGAGCTTTCTTGGTTCGAGTCGCGGTGTTACATTGGGAACCGTTGATTCATTCCAAGCAGTAAGCACAGTATCCTGAGCAGAACTCGCCGGAGAGTCGTCGCGGGACTCCCCGCGTCTGAACGGAAGTTCCGATTCACTCTGTGGTTGCGGAGTTGCCATTTCATGATTGATCTGCGGGGACATTCGGCGCTGGTCACGGGTTCGACCAAAGGCGTAGGACGGTCGATCGCCGAAGCGTTTGCTCGCGCGGGCGCTAACGTCCTTATCCATGGTCGCGAGCGAACGGCCGAAGTCGAGAAGCTGCTGACGAAGTGTCGCGAGTCGGGCGTGCAAGCCGAGTTTGTCACGGGGGATCTGTCGTCCGAGACGATTCCCGCCGTCGATGCCTTGTTCGACCAAGCCTTCGGCGTCTTTCCCGAACTCAACATTCTGGTCAACAACGCGGGGACCTACATCGACAAACCTTATTTGGAGATGGACTGGGGAACCTACGAGCACACAATGCTTTTGAATGTCGCGGCCCCCTACTTTCTGACTCAGCGGTTCGCTCGTCGTTGGGTGGAAAAGAAAGTGGCGGGTCGAGTGCTGATGATTGGCTCGATCAACGGACGACTCGCCGAACCCACGCACACCTGTTACGACTCGTCCAAAGGTGCCATCGAGATGATGGTCAAGTCGCTCTGCGTGACGCTCGCTCCCCTGGGCATCCGCGTCAATGGGCTCGCGCCAGGGCTGGTTCGTACGCCTCTCACTTCCATCATCGATCGCGACCCTCGCTTCGAGCGCTGGATGAATCTCCATACGCCGAACGGGCAAGTACCGCATTCGGACGTGTGCGGCGCCGGCGCCGTTTACTTGTGCAGCGACGACGCGTGGCACGTTCACGGCCAAATGTTGTTGGTCGATGGCGGCATGAGTGCTTGGCAACAACCCGACATGCCGGAAGAGTGGAAGTGAGAATGGTGAAGAGTGAAGGGTGAAGGGTGAAGACTGAAGGGATTGGGAAACGAGAATACTGGATGAGGAGTTCGCACATGAGGGACGTGCAATCGCGTTACAGGTCGTCTAGTTTCCGAGCGGCCATGTTCGTCGCCTGCGCGGCGGCGCTCGGAGGGTTTGCTTGGCTGCCGCTGGGAGCCGTTCGTTCGACGACGCCTCAGCTCGTGGCCGAAGAGCTCCCCTCGGCGACTCGACCCGATATCGACCGCTCGCCGGTGCACGTCGTGCTCGCCCCCGACGAATCGTGGCTCGCCACGGCTAATCAGACTTCGGATAGCGTTTCGCTGGTGCGAGTTTCCGATGGCAAAGTGCTCGATGAAGTCAACGTCGGACGACGTCCGACCGGCTTGGCTCGCACACCGGATGGTCGCCGCTTGTTGGTCACGTCCAAGTATGCGGGCGAGCTCTCGATCATCGAGGTCGTCGATGGTGGACTGAAGGTCGTCGACCGCTTATCGCTCGGCTTCGAGCCGCATGGGGTGGCGGTCGCGCCGCAGGGAAAGACCGCGTACGTCTCATTGACCGCGGTCGACAAGGTCGCGGAAGTCGATCTCGATTCGCTGAAAGTCGTGGCGGAGATTCCGGTCGGCCGCTGGCCGCGATATCTGGCCGTATCTCCCGACGGTAAACGGCTGGCGGTGGGTACGCCTGGCGACCGTGGACTTTCGGTGATCGACACGGCTGAACGAAAGATGCTGTATCAGGAAGAATTCCATGGGATCAACGTTGGCCACATGCAAGTGGCGAAAGACAACGTTCACGTCTACTTCCCCTGGATGGCTTACCGACACAATGCGATCACTCAAAACATGATTCGTCTCGGCTGGGTCGTGGGGAGCCGACTCGCACGCACTCGCCTTGATGGAGAGACTCGTCGCGAAGCCATGTCGCTGGACGTGCCCGGCAAGGCGGTTGCCGATCCGTTCGGCGTGGGCCTCACGCCCGACGAAAACTGGCTCGTCTCGGCCGCCAGCGGCACTCAGGAATTACTGGTCTATCGGCTCGAGGGGATTCCTCTGCGACAGTACGCGGACCTCGACTTGATCGACCGCTCATTGACGCGGGATCAGAAGCGTTGGTGGCGAATTCCGCTCGGCGGACGCCCCATGGGCTTGCAAATCTCTAACGATGGCAAGTTCGCCTATGTCGCTAACTATCTCGACAATTCAGTCCAAGTAGTCGACATCCATGGCCAGGAGATCGTACGACGCATTGGTCTTGGCGGCCCCGAAAAACCATCGCTTGCTCGTCGTGGCGAGGCCATCTTCTATGACGGCAAGAGAAGCTTGGATCAGTGGTACAGTTGCCACACTTGTCACTATGAAGGAGGCACCAACTCCGAGCGGATGGATACGTTCAACGATGGCACTCCCAATACGTTCAAGACGGTGTTACCGTTGTTCGATGTGCACAAGACGGCGCCGTGGACGTGGCATGGCTGGCAGAACGATTTGCGAGATGCCATGCATGCGTCATTGACCACCACAATGCTCGGCCCCGAGCCCACCGACGAGGATGTCGAGGCGTTGGTCGCTTACTTCAGCCAACTCGAGTCGCCTCCCAATCCGTTTCGCAAGCCCGATGGCTCGATCTCCGAGGCAGCTCGACGCGGCGAACAGGTGTTCCAAAGCGCGAAGGCGAACTGCGTGCAGTGCCACACGGGCCCGTTCTTTACCGACGGAAAGATCCACGATGTTGGCTTGGGAGCGAAGACCGATCATTACAAGGGCTACAACACGCCTTCGTTGCGCGGCGTCTTCCGCAAGGTTCGACTGCTGCACGACGGGCGAGCTCGCACGCTAGAAGAAGTTCTCACCGGCGCTCACGCTCCCGAGAAAGTTGCCGGCAGCGGTAAGTTGGACGAGCGCGAATTGGCGGACTTGATCGAGTATCTCAAGACCCTGTGAGCACTCATAAGGAAGTTCACTTGAATTCCCTTGGCGACAGTGATTGATGTGGCGGGATTCGCAGAATTCCCGAGGCGGCGGTGAATCAAGATCGGGAATTCCTGCGAATTCCCTCCATCAGCGGACTCAACACCATGCTACGACTCTTGGATCAGGGCACTCGCTTGTGCGACGGTTCGACTCGGCGCGAATGGCTGCGCATCGGCGGCGTCGGTCTTGGAGGATTGACGCTCGCGGGACTGCTGCAACAGCGAGCTCAGGCGGACTCAAAGGCTGCGAGTTCAACAACAGGGTCCGCGGCCAAGCCGAGTCGTACCAGCGGCTCATTCGGCAAAGCGAAATCGGTCATTGTTTTCGGACTGGTTGGCGGTCCACCTCAACACGAGACCTGGGACCCGAAACCGAATGCGCCCGCGGAGGTACGCGGCGAATTTGGAGTCATTCCATCGCGAACCCCTGGACTCATGGTTGGCGAATTGATGCCGAAGACGGCCGCCTGGACTCACAAGATGGCGGTCCTGCGGGCGGTGGTGACCAACGACAACGCGCATTCGTCGAGCGGTTACCAGATGTTGACGGGGGTTCCGCATGTGCCTCTCAATCAAGAGAGCGCCGTGCCGAAGGCGCCGAATGTGGCGCCAAGCATGGGGGCGATCGTCCGAGCGCTTCGTCCCGCGCCAGGTCAACTTCCCTCCTCCGTCACACTCCCAGAACATATTTGGAACGATGGAAACTTCCCGTGGCCGGGTCAAGATGCGGGAATGCTGGGAAACAAGCACAATCCTTGGCTGATTCACTGCGATCCGTCGGCCGACGACTTCGCGATTCCTGGCCTCGCGTTGCCGAAGGAATTGGATTCACAACGAGTGGCAGGTCGTCGCTCACTGCTCGATTCCCTGAACCAGCAGATCGACGAGCTGCGCCGCGGATCGTCGGTATCGGGCTACGGGATTCACGCTCAGAAGGCGCTCGACTTGCTGGGCGGCTCGAGTTCGCGCGAGGCCTTCGAAATTCGAAACGAATCGGCGGCTACTCGCGATCGCTATGGACGCAGTCGATTCGCGCAGAGCATCCTGCTGGCTCGACGTCTGGTCGAGGCGGGCGTGTCGCTGGTTCAGGTCAATTGGACTCGCATCAAGGACCAACCCAATCAAGGCGGCTGGGACACGCATGCCAAACACAACGAGTCGCTCAAGACATTGCTGATGCCGATGATGGACCAGTGTTTTTCGGCTTTGATCGAGGATCTCGACCAACGCGGATTGCTCGACGAAACGCTGGTCGTTTGGTTCGGAGAATTTGGACGCACGCCGAAGTTCAACGGCAATGCCGGACGCGACCATTGGGGTCGAGTTTTCTCGTTGGCGCTCGCGGGCGGCGGCATTCGCGGCGGCGTTGTGCACGGAGCGTCCGACAAGCATGCCGCCGAACCGCTCGACGGCGTTGTCCGATCGAGTGATATCTTGGCTACGATTTTCCACTGCCTCGGTTACCATCCTGACACCGAACTGCGCGATCCGGTCGGTCGGCCGTTGCCAGTCAGTCGAGGACGAGTGATCGAGGAGATTGTGTGATGCGCAGGCGTGGTTCGAGTCGTTTCGATCAAGTGAGCAAGACGGGGGCGCGACGTCCCTTGACACGACGCGAGAAGGCGCGAAGCCGCAAGGCGATATTCGAGCGGCTGGAATCTCGGCTGCCGCTGGCCGTGGTGACGCACACCGGCAGCATTGACCATGTGCTTGAGGTCGACACGTACTCAATCACGTTGGCCGCGGGCGAGTCGTTGGATGCTCGGCACACGGAAATGGGCGGCGGCACGGGGCCAGGTTTCTATCCCACATTGGAAATTCTGGACCCGCAAAACCAAGTGCTCGCCGCGGCGTTTGACGCGCACGCGATCGCGGTGACGGCGATTACCGCGGGCGATTATCAAGTGCGATTGACTGCTAACAATGTGTTCGGCGATGCCGTTCAGCCATACAGTCTGCGGCTTGAGACGAACGCGTTCACTGGCACTGCCGAGACGGAGCCCAATGATTCGTTGGCGACTGGTACGGCACTAGCGGGACAGGCAAGTTTCCGCGGATCGCTCGCCAACGCCGCCGATGTCGACCACTTTTCGTTCGGTGCGTCTGCGGGCGATGTTTTGGCCATCAAGTGGGCGGGACGACCCGCGGTTAATCCCGCGGTGCGGCTCTATTCATCGACAGGCACGTTACTCGCCACCGACCGATCAGGCATCGGTTTGACGGCCGTCATTTCCACCGCGGGAAGCTATCGGCTGGCCATCGCCAGCGACAATACGACGGGCGTCGTAACCGGCGCGTATTTCGGACAATTGCTGGTAGGTTCCCAGGCAGTGCTCGACGCTGAAACAGGCAACGACTTCGAATCCCCCACGCCGATCGATCTTGGTCCGCATGTCATCCCCTCGGCCCTTCTTTCGCCCGACGCATCGTTCAACACTCGTGGTTTGACAGGTTCGTACGTCAATCGCAACCTGCGAGGCGCGGTTCAGTCGGACTGGCGACAGACTCAAACAATCTCGGGCACTCGAGTGGACCCACTTGTTCACTTTTCCACGGACGATTGGGGCAACCGATCAGCCATGGGGATCACGGGCGGAACCACCACCGACTGGAATGATTTCTCGGTCCAGTGGGATGGTTTCGTGCGAATCGTCACCCCCGGCACTCGTTTGTATACCGCCTCGGATGATGGCAGTCGTTTATGGATCGACTTGAACGGCGACGGCGTTTTCGATACGAGCGGCGCCGAGTTAGTGAACAACAACTGGGGCGCCGGTCAAGCGACAACTCTGAGTCCCGCGTCGACCCCTTTGGCGCCCGGCGACTATCGCATTCGCATGCAATACGAGGAGGGTATCGGAGGCAATCGAGCGTTTTTGATGTGGAGTGACGCGGATCGCGCCGCCGACGCCGTACTGGTTGGACAGACGCGATCGGGCATCGGCTTGCTTTCCTCGGTGGGCGATGTCGACGTTTACACGGTCGATCTCGTGGCGACCGGCATGTATATCTTCGAGCTGGAATCGACCTCGGGCGTGTTGTCGCGGCAGGGACGTCGTCTCACGCTATACAACGAATTGGGGCAGCCGCTGGATTATTCGAACTCGGGTCGAGTCGACTCGTGGGGCTGGAACGCCCGCACCGCCGCCTCGGGCAAGCACTATCTGGTCGTCGAGGCGCTCGACAGCAACGGGTTGGGCGGCTACGAGTTGACGGCACGGATCGATGGCGAGTTCCCACGCTACCGTGACATTCCTCTCTTCTATCAGGACTATACTGGCTACGACAAAGCGACCCTCATTCCCGAGTTCATGGCGCTGTTTGAGGCGAGCTACGATGTCTATCAAGTCGACTTGACCACTGTGAAGCCCGCGACGGGCGTCGAGAACGTCTCGTGGACGTTTACCGATGATCCCGGCTGCGGCGGTTCGCAAGGCGGCGGTTACGGCGTCCGACGTGCAAGCGGTTCGGGCAGCGGCAACTGTAATGCAAATTGGACGCGACTTGCCGATGTCTGGTACGGGCTATTCTTGCACGAGAACGGTCACGGCGTGGGACTTGGTCACGCTCGCCATCCACTCAACACGATGAGTTATGGCGGCAACTACGATTTTTTCCCCATCGGATCGCATAATTGGTTGGGCCCCCCCAGTGATGCTCGCGTTTCCGGCGAGCGGCTGTTCAATGCGCGCAGCTACATGGATTGGATTCTCGAGGCGGGAAGGATTGTCGTCGAAGAAGAAGCGAACGATAGCCTCGCGTCGGCGTTCGGCCTGCACGGTTATCTGACTCAGATGATGAGCGACGCCGATGCCAGGAATGATCAAGTGGTGGTCGCCGCGTCGATCGCGAACCCTGGCGACGTCGACTATTACTCCGTCACCGTCGCGGCGAACGACACCTTCTCCATTGATATCGACTCCGCCGAATTTCAGTATCCACTCGACTCGCTGGTGGAGATCCTCGCCAGCGATGGAACCGTTTTGGCTACGAACGAGGGCGGACGCGACCGTGATTCGGGCTTGATGTCCGTCGATCCCAATTTGGTGCATACGTTCGCGACGGCGGGCGCTTACTACATTCGCGTCAGCAGCGAGATGGGGACGTTTGGCGATTACCGCTTGAAGTGGACGCCTCAACGGGCCTTTGATCAGGACGGCCCACGAGTAATCGCGCAGTGGCCTGATGGCGGGACCACGGTCAACGGCACTCGTCAATTGGTCTTCTGGTTGAACGATCAACTCGACCCAACCACCATCACCGCATCCAACATCGTGGTCGCAGGTCAATCGGGAGGAGTGCGTAGCGGCGTCGCTTGGTTCGATCCCATCATTTCGACTTTGACGTGGTTAGCGGACTCGGTTCTACCGCCCGATACGTATACGGTGACTCTGCGTGGCAACACTACGGGAATCAAGGATCTGCGCGGCAATCGACTCGACGGCGAAACCGACGGTTCGTTCGCTTGGCCTGAGCTATCCGGGAACGGCGCCGTGGGAGGCGACTTTACTTCCAGCTTTATCATCAACGCGGTCGATGCGACGCCCGCGGTCGTCAACTGGTCGACGACATGGCGACATCCGCACGATCGAACGGTGTTCGAGTTGTTCTTTAGCGACGAATTGGATGTCCGCAGCGTCTACTCGCAGCCCTTCACATTACGTGGCGCGGGAACAGACAAATCCTTCGGCACGTCCGACGATACGTTCTCGCCCGTCGATGTGCTTTACAATCGGATCGGCGCCACCGTGAATCCGCTTTTGCGAGTCTATACACGAGGCGTGTTGGCGCCCGATAGCTATCGGCTGGAGGCCAGCTTACTCGACGCAGCCGGACACGCCGTCAATCTCTCACAAGTGTTCGCCGTCGCTGGTACGGTTCCAGCCTCTGCCCTTTTCACCTCGACGGCTCAAACTACCCCGGGACTCGTCGGCTCGTACGTAAACACCAGTTTGCGAGGCTATGGCACGCAAGACGATTGGCGAGTTTCGCAGACGATCGCGGGGACTCGTACTGATCGGCAGATCGATTTCCGCAGCAACGGATTCGGCACGCGATCGACAGTCGGCATCACGGGCGGCGCCGACGCGGACTGGGACAACTTCTCCGTGCAGTGGGATGGGGTGATCGTCATTCCCGAGAACGGAGTCAGGCTGTTCACTCGCAGCGATGATGGCAGCCGCCTGTGGATCGACGTGAATGGCGATGGCGCTTTCGGTTCGAGTGGATCGGAGTTCGTCAACAATAATTGGGGCGGCGTTCAAGGAGCGACCACAGGTCCCGCATCGGTTCCTCTGAACGCCGGAACGTATCGCGTCCGAGTGCAGTATGAGGAAGGCGGCGGCGGCAACAACGTTCAATTGCTGTGGGATTACGGTGGTGGACGAACCGTGATGGAGGGCATGGTTTCGAGTCCCAAAGTGGTGGGCTCGAATATCGTGCCCAACACGTCACTGGATACGATCCCGGAAAACGTCGAGATAACTTTCAGCGAACGCATTGCCACCGCCTCGCTGACGACTGACAGCTTCCGCATACGTTACTCCACCGACTCGACCTTCTACGATGGAAACGATGTATTCATTGCCGAAGCCGACGATGCGATCGCTTGGGACGCCGCGTACCGCAAAGCGATATTCACACCGGCATCGCCCTTGGCCAATGGCTATTACTTGATCGAGTTGGAAGGTGATGCGGGCGGCATCGCGAGTCCAGGCGGTAGAGCGCTAGATGGTGAATTTCGCGACGCGAACATTGCCGGTGGTACTCCCGAGTATGGCTGGAATATCGCGCCGTCGGGCGACGGCGTGCCAGGCGGCGACTATCGAGCTCTATTCACGGTGATGACGGTTCCCGAACTGATTCTCACGCTATCGACCGACTCGATCGCTGAGAATGCGGGCGCCTCGGCCGCCACCGCCACGCTACAACGTCGTTTTTCTGATCTTTCAGAATCGCTTGTCGTCACGCTGACCAGCGATGACGCCAGCGAAGCAAGTGTCGCGGGCACAGTCACATTCGCTCCCAATCAAACGTCTCTCACATTTCCGATCGACGCCATCGACGACACCCTGCTCGATGGCGTCCAAACTATAACGATTCGAGCGAGCGCCGCGGGATTTATCACCGGCGTCGACTCGCTGCTGGTTACCGATTTTGAGACGCTGTCGCTATCCATTAACCCCAGCTCGATCCGTGAATCGGGCGGCACGGCGACGGCGACCGTTACGCGGAACAATACGGATCTCAGCCAACCGCTGACGGTGACGCTCGCGAGTTCCGATCTTTCGGAAGCCACGGTTCCTGTGACAGTGGTCATTCCCGCAAACGCCGCTTCCCAGACCTTCACAGTAACCGCGGTCGACGACTCGTTGCTGGACGGCAGTCAGTTCTTAACGATCTCCGCGAGCGCTCCCGGCTATGCCGCGGCAGCGACCAGTAACTTGCAAGTGACCGACGTCGAGTTGATTTCGATTTCACTGGCGGTCGCCTCGATTTCAGAACTCGGGGGAACCACTACCGCCACGGTGACCCTCGGCAACTCCGATCGTTCACTTCCCCTGACCGTTAATCTCGCGACCAACGACGCCACCGAAGCCGCCGTTCCGGCGTCGGTTACCATTCCCGCCAACCAGGCGTCGGTCACTTTCGCGGTGACGGCTGTCGACGACACTTTGCTCGATGGATCTCAAACGGTCTCCATCACGGCTTCCGCCACTGGATACGACGCGCCGGCGAGCTCATCACTGGTCGTTACTGACCACGAGACGGTGGTCGTCACTTTGGCACAGAGTTCGATCAGCGAGTTCGGTGGGTCCACGACCGCGACGGTAAGGCGGCAGAACACCGATATAACTCAACCACTGACCGTGAGCTTGTCGAGCAGCGACACGACCGAGGCGACAGTCCCCACGTCGGTGACGATCGCCGCCAACGAAGCCACCGTGACCTTCACGGTCAACGCGGTCGACGATAGCTTGCTCGACGGAACTCGTTCGCTCACGATCAACGCTGCGGCCGACGGTTACATTTCCGTTCCAGCCAGTCTGCAAGTGACCGACCAGGAGATATTATCCGTTGCGATTCTTGCCGATTCGATCAGCGAAGCGGGAGGAACGACCACGGTGCGAGTGACGCGAGGCAACACGGATGTCTCGCAAGCACTAACGGTGACGCTCAACGCGTCTCCCTCGGGCCAGATCTCCGTCCCCGCAACCGTCGTCATTCCCGCCAACGTCACGGAAGCGACCTTCAACCTGACCGCGATCGACGACACGCTGCTCGACGGAGATCAAAACGTCACGGTCTCGGCAAACGCGGCGGGTTACGTTCCCGCGAGCGACAGTGTGGTGGTGACCGACTTCGAGTCGTTATCGTTCTCGATTGCGGCGAGTGCCATCAGCGAAAATCAAGGCACGACCACAGCAACCGTGACTCGCGGCAATACTGATCGTTCTCAGCCTTTGACGGTCAGTATCGACGTGGACATTCCCGGCGCGGTCACAGTTCCGGCGACCGTGGTTATTCCAGCGAATCAGATGTTCGCCAACTTCACGATCAACGCGATCGACGATACGCTACTCGATGGCACTCAGACAGTTCGTATCACCGTCAGCGCCGCGGGTTACGCGGAATCAGTTTCACGCACCTTGGATGTGCTCGACTTCGAGACGGTCACGTTGTCGATGGAATCGTCGACCGTCAGCGAATCGATTGGGGTCACTCAGGGATTTGTGACACGCAGCAATAGCGACCTTGCATCCCCGCTCACGATCCAGCTTCTGAGCAGCAATCCGTCGGTTGCTACGGTCCCTGCTTCCGTGACGATCCCCGGCGGCCTCGCCACCGCCTCCTACTCCATTTCGATCATTGACAACACGACGCTCAACGCCACTCGCTCGGTCATCATCTCCGCGACGGCCGCAGGCTATGCCGCGATCACTCCCACGGGCCTGAACGTATTGGATCAAGAGACGCTGACGTTGACTCTTGGCGCCTCGACGATTTCTGAACGAGCGGGTTCGACGACGGCAACCGTCACTAGGCAGAATACCGATATCGCTCAGGCGTTGAGCGTTACCATCGCTGGCGGCAATCCGGCACAGGCGACCTTACCGAACTCGGTAACCATCCCGGCCGGTCAGGCGTCGGTGACATTTTCGATCGCGGCCGTGGATGATTCTTTGCTAGACGGCGACCAAGTCCTGCCGCTCTCGGCGAGCGCCACGGGTTATGCGGCGCCAGCGGTCGCGCCGCTGACGATCACCGACTTCGAAACGATGGCCATGACGATTTCCGTCAGTCCCATCTCGGAGAATGGCGGAGAATCGGTCGCCACGATCATCCGTCAAAACAGTGATGTCGCTCAACCGTTGGTCGTCGCGCTTTCGAGCGACTCGCCGTCGCAATTGACTCTGCCAGCAACCGTGGAGATCCCCGCCGGACGTTCGGCCGCGACTTTTTCTATTGTGGCGGTCGACGACCTATTGCTGAACGGTACTCGCAATGTCCGAATATTCGGCGCTGCGACAGGATACGCGGCGTCCGCGAGCGGACTCGTCGAACTAACCGATTACGAAACTCTGACGCTGATTGTCAGTCCTTCGAGTATCTCCGAGGCAGGCGGCGTCGCGACGGGAACTGTGACTCGCAACAACACCGATGTCGCCTCGCCGCTCACGGTCTCTCTCAGTCGCGATCTCGCCTCTGCCGCGACCGTGCCACTCACAGTGACGATCCCTGTTGGAGAAATGTCTGCGGACTTCGAGATTCACGCCATCGACAACGCCGTGCTGGATGGTTCCAAATCTGTCATCGTCACGGCGAGCGCAAGCGGCTATGAAGGAACCTCGCAAGCGTCGCTCACCGTGCTCGACTCCGAAATTGCCCTTTCCCACCACAATCCACGCAACTCGCTGGATGTCAACGACGATGGCGATGTCCACCCGATCGATGCTTTGTTGGTCATCAATTACTTGAATAACGAAGGTCCCGGCGATTTGCCGCCCAGGTCCGGGATGCTCGCTCCCCCCTACCTCGACACCAGCGGCGACGAACGGATCGCGCCGCTCGATGGCCTATTGGTGATCACATATCTGAACGAATTGCCCGCGGCCGAGGGCGAGGTTATTGCGACGAGCGTCGCTGCGCCAGGCAGTTCGCCAGACAGCTCGCTAGGCAATTCGTCGGCTGCTTCGTCCGACGAGTCGAGCACACTTGGGACTGCGAGCGATGAACTAAGTCCTCTCGACGCGGCCCTCTTGCAGATCTTGAGTGAGCGAGCGAATCAAGTCGTCCGTCAATCGTCCGTCGGCCTGCCAACCTCGCTGGAGGTTGTATTCTCGCACGGCGGCTTGCAGTTGTTCGCGGGTGAGTCGAGCGAGCGGATCGTCGGCCAGCGCCTGGTTCAGGAATCGATCCGGGAGCGTGTCGTCCTCGGGTCGCCAGCCCGCCTGCATGTTGAACCACTTCTTGGCGTTGATGATGCGTCTCGCCGTCGCACGCAATTCGACCTCGTCGACGCTCCAACCGGTCGTCAGTTGCAGCATGCGAGCCGACTCGACCGCCAGATCGGGAAAAACGCTGCGGAGGAATTTACAAAGGATCAGGGAATCGAGTAGCGCGGCTTTGTCCTCGGTCTCGACGGCGAGCACCGCGGATTCGGGCGTTAACCGCCGTCGATCCACTTGGTTGCTGAAATCGACTTCGTAGGCGCCCGAGCGGTTATGGTCGGCGCCTCGAGTGCTTACAGCCAACCCGAGCGCCATGGTTTGCAGCGCGCGAGGTTCGTATCCGGGGATTTCGAGTCCCTTTACTTGCGGAGCAATGGCGTAGGCCGCGGGTCCAATCTCCCTCGCGAATCGGCGACTACCTTCCGCCAATCGATCTCCGATGCCGACACGACCCGCGATTTCGCCGAGCGCATGCAAGAGTGCGTTCGAGTCCCCAAAGCGCAGCCAAGGGGCGTCGAGCCAGCCTCGTTCAACACACTCCATCGCCAGCGCGATCGTGCCGCCAGCGCTGATGGTGTCGAGTCCCAATTCGTCACAACGGCGTGATGCAGCCAATACGGCATCGGGATCGCGAATGTCGCAAAGCGGACCGAGTGCAAAGAGATTTTCGTACTCCATGCGTACCGAGCCGCCGTCCGAGGCGCCTGGCCCTCGTATCCGATAGATATGCTCGCAACCGATCGTGCAAGCGGCACACGAGGCTCGCGTCTTGTCGCGTGAATCGGCTAATGATTCCGGGCTTAGTTGTTCGGCGTGAGCAAAACTTCCTTGCTGGAAATTGCGAGTGGGAAGAGCTTGGAGACGGTTGAACAGCACCAGATTGGCGACAGTGCCGAGTTCTCGATATTTGGCAGTGGCGGGTCCCAGCGACTTCTCCGACAGACTGCGGGCGTATTCGACGAGCCCCGCGGAATCAGCCCAAGGACAGCGTTGCGTGCCGCGGACAACCACCGCTTTGATGTTCTTCGCGCCCAGCACGGCCCCGGCGCCGCCTCGCCCCGCGTGGCGACCATCGTGCGACAAAGTCGCATATCGCACTTGTTGCTCCCCCGCAGGCCCGATCAACGCGAACTGCCAATCGCCAGGAAAACGCTGTCGGAGCTGTTCTTGAGTTGGCGAACATTCGCGCCCCCACACGTCATCCGCGGACTCTAGACGCACCTGTCCGTCATCGATAACCAACACGGCCGGTCGTTCGGCTTTGCCCTGAATCACGATCGCATCGACGCCGCATTTTTTCCCCGCTAACGCAAACGCACTGCTCGACAGCGCATCGTTCAACATGCCCGTCAGTGGGCTGCGCGAGACGACGGCGAATTTCGCGGAAGTTGTGAGCGGGCTTCCCACCAGCGGGCTAAAGACAAAGGCAAGCGGCGCCGCGGGCGACAGCGGGTCGACGGACGGCGCATCGTGGATCAACGCAAGCCACACCCCCAGCCCTGCTCCACCAAGGTAGCGACGCAGAATTAACTCGGGGATCTCGATACGTTCCGCTTCCCCGGACGAAACGTCCACCCGCAGATACGCACCATGGTAGCCCGCCAGCGACTCGCGCGGGCCGACTCGGAGCGTTTCAGAACTTGTGGATTGAGTCATGCGAGTGGTGATCATCGAGACAGTTGTACGCAACGATCGAAACGCTACCCGCCCGCATCGGCCGATAGCAACAAGATCCGCTCGCCGTCCGCGACTCGCTCGGTCACCTCGCGAGTAAACACATCGCGTACTTGCATGAGGCAGTGTTCGGCGAGTCGGCAGAGTGGCGGAGACGAATGCATCGACAAGTTCAACGGGTGAGCGGCATCGGGAGACTTGTCCTTCGTTAACTGGAGAGCGTCGTGCGTCCCATCGCGAGCAGCGACGTTCAAACAGTCATTGGCGAGTGCTGGGTAAAGTTCGACCAGTCGTAGTAGGACTTCCGCGATCTCGGCGGTCGCGCCGGGCAAATCGATATCGATTCTAGCCGTTCCGGCTCGGCGCCGAGGAATCCCAAACAACTCGACGCTGACCCGCATCACTCCTCCACGCACTCGCAATCGGGTAAAGACTCCAGGAAAATGCGCCCGTAAGGTTTGGTGCGAATACGAGGATCAAGGATCACGACGATCCCGTGATCCGTTTGCGTTCGAATCAAGCGACCGAATCCCTGTCGCAGCTTAATCACCGCCTCGGGCAACTGATAGTCATTAAACGGACTGCCGCCCGCTTCGCGAATCGCTTCCAGTCGAGCTTCCAACAACGGTTGGTCGGGCACGCTGAAGGGGAGCTTGGTGATGATCACGTTTTGCAAGGCATCGCCGGGAACATCAACTCCTTGCCAAAAGCTGTCGGTGCCGAACAGCACGCCGCGCGGTTGCGACTTGAACCGTTCCAACAGCGAATGTCGAGGAGTTCCATCCGCTTGACTGTAGAGTGCCAGATCCTGTTCGGCGAGCCACGGGGTCAGTTCATTGGCCATCCGGCGCAGCAAATCGTAGCTGGTGAACAGCACGAAGGCTCGACCGTCAGTCCGGGCGACATAGCGTTTAATTAGCGGCCCCAAACGCCGCTCGTACTCCTGGCGATTCGAAGTCGGATCGGGAATTCCCTGAGGCAAAATAATCTTGGCCTGTCGACGGTAATCGAAAGGACTGCCCAACTGAATCGACGCATTTTGGGTGAGGCCAATGCGGGATCGGAAGAAGTCGAACGCATTCGCTCCTCGACCGATGCCAATCGTCGCGCTCGTGAGTACGACACTGCGTACTTTGTTGAACAGTTGGTCGCGTAGTACGGGCCCCACGTTGATCGGCGCGGCCGACAACTTTACTCGCAAGAAGCCCTGCCTCGATTCACTCGACTCGACCCAATACACCGAGTCTTCCTGCTCTTGCACGATCCACTGATCGAGTTCCGTGCTGAGCGAAAGCAGTCGTTCGGCATTAGAGACGAAGTCCTGCCGCACATCGGGCGCCTCAAAGTCATTCGCCACTCGCCGGAGCTGCTTGGACAGTCGCGCCAAGCGCGAACTCAAGTGGTTCTCGATCGGCAGAGGCTGCCGCACTCGCCCCGTGCGATTATTCGGCTCTTGAGCCCACATGTGGAGTTCCGCGAACAGTTCGTCGGCGCGTTGAGCGCAATCGAGCACATCTCGCTGCAACTCCACCAGCCGATGATGCACCAACAGTCCCTTGTTGGTGCGGTCGTTGAACAGTTTGTTCAGCGTGAACTGGACTTGTCCCGAGGTGACTCCCAATCCCAAATGGTCGCCAGCGACCGCTTCGATCGTGTGGGCTTCGTCGAACACGACTGCGTCATAATCGGGAAGGATGGACGCGTTGACTCGACGCAATGCCAGATCGCTGAAGAAGAGTGCGTGATTGACGACCAGGATCTGCGCGTTACCGGCTCGGCGGCGAGCTCGAAAATAGAAGCAGTCCTTGAACGTGGGGCAATTGCGACCCAGGCAGTTACCGCTCTCGCTGGCCGCCTCTTCCCAAACCGTGCCGGCGGGACGGAAGCTGAGATCGCTGAGCGACCCATCGCCTGTTTTTTCGGCCCAATCGCGAATTTGCTGCAATTGTTCGAATTCCGTCTCTTGTCGGAACAGATTGTTGGCTTTGGCCAGGGCGCCGCCGAGTCGACGACGGCTGAGATAGTTCCCTCGTCCCTTCACCAAGACGGCGGTGAACTCGCGTGGGATGACGCTTCTCAACAGCGGCAGATCTTTGGCCAGCAGTTGTTCCTGCAGGCTGATCGTGTGCGTGGAAATGATCACTCGCCGACGCGGCGGGTCTTCATCGCCGTCATCGTTGACGTCGCCCAGCAGCTCGGACTCGGTCGCGTGCAGAATGGCAGGCACGAGGTAGCCGAAGCTTTTTCCCACCCCGGTCCCCGCCTCGGCAATCAAATGACCGCCCTGGCGAAAAGCCTGGGCGACGGCTTCGGCCATTTGCATTTGCTGCGGGCGGTGTTCGTAGTTCGGGAGCCGAGCCGCAATCCGGCCGCTGGGCCCGAGAATTTCCGAGGGGGTAAGCATGCCGACAGATTAGCAACTGGGGGAAAGACGGGATAGGAGAGCCTGCGCAAGTCACCAAGCGCGAAGCAGCCCCGCAATAACCAAGATCACAAAGCGGTAGAAGTTACGAACGCGACATTCCGCTACAGGCGGGGTTGGATTATCCTAGTGTGTCCTCATCGCTCGTCTTCTAGATTTAACTTCGCGAGGAGTCGCCGCAATGCCGATCGAGTTCCGTTGCACGGGCTGCACCAAACTGCTTCGCACCCCCGACGAGAGCGCAGGCAAGAAGGCCCGCTGCCCCGACTGCGGCACGATCGTCGACGTTCCCGCCGCGAGCACTCCGCCCGCTTCCCCCACTCCACCCTCTTCACCGGGGGGATTCACACCCAGCAGCCCCTTTGGCGAGTCGAATCCAGGCACGCCTCCTCCTGCTACCCCCTCGTCTCCGTTCGGAGGCAATGTGTTCTCCGACAACGGCGGCGTGGGAGCCGGGTTTGGCGGCGGAGGAGCCGGATTTGGAGGGGGCGCCGGTGGTTTTGGGTCGCAGCCGATGGGCAACAATCCTTATGCGGCGCCGCACTTGGCGCCGCAAGCACCTTGGGGAAATGTGGCCGCCGGTCCACTCAACCACCAAACCGTCACGCTCGACCAGCTCTTGAATACCACATGGGAGATCTTCAAGCCTCAGTGGGGCATGAGCTTGCTGCTGGCACTGGTGATGTTCGGGTTGAACATTGGGGCGAGCATCATCACGACTCCGATCAACCTCGGCGCGCAGGCGACGAACGAAATTTCGCTAGTGATCGCAGGCCAGTTAGTGTCGCAGATCGTCACGATGTGCGTGCAGACCTTTGCCCAGCTAGGAGCGACGATGGTAGCCCTGCACTGGGCCCGAACCGGAGTTGTGGACATTGGTCGGTTCTTTCAAGCCATGCCCTTCTTCATGCGAGGCTTGGGGATCACCTTCTTGACTCAATTGCTGATCATGGCCATCGCCCTAGTTTGCATGTCGCCGCTACTCATTTTGCTCGCCATGCAAGCCAAAGAAGAGGTTATGGTCATCGCAGGTGGAGCTGGCGTTCTAGTCGCCGCCCCGATCATGGGCTGGATCGCGATG
This sequence comes from Pirellulales bacterium, assembly GCA_046349915.1. GTDB lineage: Bacteria > Planctomycetota > Planctomycetia > Pirellulales > Pirellulaceae > CAIXSC01. Next base: position 274,539 of record JAXMBL010000009.1, read on the forward strand.
CGGCTGTTGCTCGCATCGACCTTCCTGATCGATCGCAATACCGGAGTGATCGAGGCGATGAAATTGTCCGACCAGTACATGGCCGGCAACAAACTCAACATGTTCCTGTCGCTCATGCTGCTCGGCGTTGGCGCCGCGGTAATCGGCCTTTGCACCTGCTTTTTGGGCTTTTTTGCCGTACCAGGCTTTATGGCCCTGTTCACCTCGGTGGCCTACTTGCTGATCACAGGCCAAGCCCTCCTGGTCCCCTCACGACCGAACGTTCGCTAAAGCCGCCAGCCATTGGGTACAGCCAATGTACGACGGACTTCTAGTCCGTCGGTTGCCTCATGTACGACGGACTTCCAGCCCGCCGTACGTTGCTACCTGGACTAACCCACCCCGCCAACTCCTCAAATTTCCCCCAAATTCCGCTCGGGCCAGATCGGTTTTCGCTGGACATAAACCGATATTGATTGGTGTAGACACGGGCCGTGGGTATGGCATAATAAGGGCCCGCACTTTTTGTCCCTCCCAAATCCAAGTGGAATGATGCCATGCTGACGATCTTCGGCCGTCGAAATTACGGTGGGTTCTGCGATCAGATGGGACGCCGCGATTTCCTCACCATCGGCGGCATGGCACTCGGAGGACTCGCACTACCCGAGATGTTGCGAGCGGAATCGCGTCCTGGGGCGCGATCGCACAAAGCCATCATCAATGTCTTCTTGCCCGGCGGTCCTCCCCATCTCGATATGTGGGACCTGAAGCCGGACGCGCCGGCGGAGATTCGCGGCGAGTACAGTCCGATTCAAACAAACGTACCCGGGATCGAGATCTGCGAACTCTTTCCCAAGCTGGCCAAGATGGCGGACAAGTTTGCCATCATCCGTTCGTTGGCCGACAGCGATGGCGAGCACAGCGCTTATCAGTGCATGACAGGTCATCGCCGCAGTCAGCAGCAGCCGCCGGGAGGCTGGCCTTCGTTCGGCGCCTGGCTAAGCAAGCTCCAAGGCAATGCCAACCCCGCAGTGCCGCCCAACATCAGCCTGATGTATCGCTGCGGTAACTTTGGCTGGGGCGATCCGGGAGACGGCGGCTTCCTTGGCCTGGGCCATTCTCCCTTCAAGGTAGTCGACCGCGAAGCCAGCGAGAAGCGCAAGACCGACAACATGACGCTCCAGGGTATCACCTTGGAACGTTTGCGCGACCGCGACTCGCTGCGAGCATCGCTCGATCAATTCCGCCGATCCGCGGACACCACGGGCTCCATGAACGGGCTCGACGAGTTCGCTCAGAAAGCGATGGGCATTCTCACGTCGAGCCAGTTGGCCGATGCGCTCGACTTGTCGCTCGAAGACCCCAAGTCGCTCGAAAAGTACGGCGTCGACGATCCGGCGTTCGAGCGAGACGGAGCGCCGCGCATGGTGCGAAACTTCTGCGTGGCTCGTCGCTTGGTCGAAGCGGGCGCCCGAGTCGTGTCGATGAACTTTATCCGTTGGGACTGGCACGGCGGGGACGGCATGAATTTCGTCAATTCCAAGCGAGACTTCCCGCTACTCGACATCGGCCTCTCCGCGCTGCTGCAAGACCTGCACGACCGAGGACTCGATCGCGATGTGAGCGTCGTGGTGTGGGGCGAGTTTGGTCGGACGCCGCGTCTGAACAACATGAATAGCCGCGATCACTGGCCGCAGGCCAACGCCGCGGTTGTGGCGGGCGGCGGCATGCGACTCGGTCAAGTGATCGGCCGCACCAACAAGTACGCCGAGTATCCTGTCGATCGGCCGGTAAAGTTCCAGGAAGTCTTCGCCACGCTCTACTCAAAGGCGGGCCTCAACCTGAACACTCGCCAATTCGACTTGCGAGGTCGGCCACAGTACTTGGTCGAGCCGGGCAACGAACCGATCCGCGAGTTGGTGTAGCCATCTCGCTTCGCGAGATGATCAGCCGCACCGCGTACAACTACCGCATTCATTTTGGCCACGGAAGAACACCGAAGCACACGGAAGAGTGTGAACAGCCACGACAACTAGTGGTGGCTTTGTTGGCCGCTCATCAGTGTAGATCAGTGCTGATGAGTGTTCCCAATCCACGTCCGCGACCCGGGGGTAGGTATCGCGGTTTTTAGGGGGCAGAGTGTTCAGGCTCGCGGGCCGCTTGGCTGATAATCGATCGACGTGACGGACAGGCGTCCGTCGTCGAGTACTTCGATCGTGCTGTCGCGAACATCGTGTTCAATCGTGCCGCTGGCGACGATGCAGTTCTCGATGGAGACATTGCCTCGCACTTCATGGCGGTCGATCAAACGCATTTCTTGCCGCGACACTTGGCTGCCGTTCTCTCGGAACATCGGGTAACGTTCCCACAGAACCGAGTGGGCGATACGGCTGTTGCGTTCGATCGTCCATCCATCGCCGATCACCGCGTAGGGCCCCAGAACCGCACCCGGCTCGATCGTGCAGTGACTGCCGATCACCACGGGCGGAATAATCGTGACTCGCGAGAAGTCAATCGCTACGTCCGTCCCTAGATACCCCCACGGCAGTTTCTCGAATGGCAGGTTCACATCGATTGCGCCATCCAGCAAGTGCTCGTTCACCCGCAAGTAGTCGCGTTTCTGTCCTACATCGAACCATTCGCCGTCGTACTGCACACCCCACAGCTCGTTGTCGGTGGACAGTTTGGCGTAAGGGAGTTGTCCCAAGAGCGCGGGAAAGACATGCTTGCCGAAATCGTAGAAGGGATCGTCCACTCCTAGCGCGGCGGGGGTGCGGAGAGCGTCGAGTTCCTTGAGTAGCCGTGTCTCGATGAAATAGACGGAAGCGTTATTCAAGTTGCTCGGCGAGTTGGGGTCCTTTTCTCGGAACTCGCTGATGCGGCCCGACTGGCTCAGCAAACCCGCGTGACTTGTGGGCGATTCGAGCACCGCAGTGCCAAAGTCTTTCACTCGATCTCGGGGCACTGGCACGAGCGCCATACTGAATGCCGCGCCCACTCGCCGGTGATGATCGTACATCGCCTGGAGATGGCCGGCGCCGATGTTCGTGACGATATCGCCGCTGGGCGCGATGACCGTTTCACCGGCAAACGGTTCGAGATCCACCGAGACGTCGCCGGGAAGATGCTTGGCGTTACGTCCGAGAATCTGTTTGCAGACGCCGCCCAAAGTGCCGCTCGGCGATTCCTCTTCGACATACGACATCTGTATGCCGAATTTGTCACCGCTGCCGAAGTGGTCTTTAATCGTTTGTTTCAGCACGCACAGATTCATCGAGATATCGGTGATGCCCGAGTCGACCATCTTGCGCACCCAGGTCTCCACCATGGCGACTTTGCCGCCGAGAGGAAACAGAGGCTTGGGAATGTAACGCACCGTGAGCGGCTCGAGGCGTTTTCCCAGACCTGCGGCCAGGATGGCGCAGCGCACTTTGCCTTGCACGCCACGCTGATGAGTCCAACACTGGTTCCAATGACTCGCGTCGAATTGTATGGGCATGATGAATTTTGCCTGCTATCGGTCGTCGGAAGGACTGCCCGAGCGTCGGAAGACGACTCTGCGTAAGTTGCCATCGGCTCAAGGGTTTACGCCAATCTCCCGAACTCCGACAAAGCACATCGGAAATCGTGATCCCGGCAGTCCAGATTTGCCCTCGCAACCTCTTCCGTCACTCCATCCCCTGAGCCCGGCAAGTCTAGGCCGCGATTGAGGTTCCAACAAACAGACCGACCGGATTTTGCCGATTTTACGGGTGATACCGCGTGTGGTCCGGCTGCCTTGCTTGACGCAGACCAGTGACCCGCTAGGCTGATCGGCGAAATGTCTCGACCGTCATGACCCCGCGTCGACTTGCCTCCGAGGTCTCCCATGCAAGAGCTCATCCATGCAGCACGCAACATTCACCCCTGGATCGTGGACCTGCGGCGGCAACTGCATCGTTATCCCGAATTGAAGTATGAGGAGTTTCGGACCAGCGAGTTGGTCCGAACTACCTTGTCCCAGCTCGGTATTCCCTTCCGTCATCCGGTGGCGACGACGGGAGTCGTCGCGACGATCGGAACGGGCGGGCCCTGCGTCGCGTTGCGAGCGGACATGGATGCCCTGCCTATTCACGAAGAGGCTGACATCGACTTTCGCAGCGAAGTGCCGGGCAAGATGCATGCCTGCGGACACGATTGCCACACCTCGATGTTGCTCGGGGCCGCTCGCCTGTTGAAAGAGCGTGAATCGACATTAGGCGGGATCGTGAAGCTGCTATTTCAACCCGCGGAGGAAGGGGGCGCGGGTGGGGAGCGGATGATTGCCGAGGGTGCGTTGGATGATCCATCGGTCGAGCGGATCTTTGGAATTCACGTCTGGCCGATGTCGCCCACGGGGACCGTATGCGGCAAGTCGGGCCCGTTCCTCGCGGCCACTGGCTCCTTGCACTTCCTGGTACGCGGCGCGGGCTCTCATGCGGCGATGCCGCACACGAGCCGCGATCCGATCTTCGCCGCCGCCCATGTCGTGTGCGCTCTGCAAGGCATCGTCTCGCGCGAGATCGATCCGTTGGAATCTGGCGTGGTGAGCATCACGCGGATCAGCGGCGGCGAGGCGTTCAACGTGATTCCCGAGACCGTCGAAGTCCTGGGAACGATCCGAGCGCTCGACGTCACTCTTTTGCAAGCCATCGAACAGCGAGTGCGTGAGATTGCCGAACATACGGCCGCCGCCCACCGTTGCACGGTCGAATTCCTGCCGACCGAGTGTATCTATCCGGAGACTCGCAATGATCCCACGCTTTGGCACTTTACGAAACAAGTAGCCGAAGGCTTGTTGGGGCAAGGGCGAGTGCGAGAGGTGCCGCCGATTATGGGCGGAGAAGATTTCGCGTTCTACTCGCAGCGCGTCCCAGGGTGTTTCGTCGGCCTCGGGATCTACAACGAGGAGGCGGGCAGCACGCATATGGTGCACAAGCCGCGTTTCAAAGTCGACGAAAGCGTCCTGCCACTGGGCGCCGCTCTTCATGCCGCCTGGGCCATCGAATCCCTGCGAGAACTCAAGTAGCCATCTCGCAAAGTAACCGTCTCGCAAAGTAGCCATCTCGCTTCGCGAGATGATCAGCCGCACCGCGTACAAACACCGCCATCAGTTTTGGCCACGGAACGACACGGAACTACTTGAAATGTAGAACGGAGGGACGGAAGATCGGCCCGAATCATGTTGCAGGCACGGCTATTCGAGGACTTTCCGAGGCATAGCTCGGGTGCTTAAGGTTGTCTTCGTTCACCGTCAAATTGCAAGTTTGAATTTCAGACGAGACGGAACATTTTGATTGTCGGCTGCAATCTGATACTCGCCAATGGGGCCGATCAGTGACGATTAGTGAAGATCAGTGTTCCCTAAAATCGTAGTGCTGTCAGAAGCGACGGACTGGAAGTCCGTCGTACATTAGGACCAATCGACGGACTAGAAGTCCGTCGTACCTTGGTCACGCGTTCCCCGCGGCTTTATCGCCTGGGGCGCAGATTGAGTCTGAGCCCACCGACGGGACGTAGCGACATGCTGGGATCGAGCGTCGGTTCGGACTGACCCGCGGCCGGTGACAGCTCAAAGCGCTGCAACAATTGAGCGGCGAACAGCACCATTTCTTGCGAGGCGAGTCCCGCGCCGATACAGGAACGCGGCCCCAAGCCAAATGGAAGGTACGCGCCTGTCGGAATCTGCTCCTCGCGTCCTGGCGCGAAACGGTCGGGATCGAACTGTTGCGGATCGGGCCACCAACGTTCATCGTGATGCACCACATACGTCATCACTCGACAAACGCCTCCCCGCGGTATGCGCCAACCGCCGATCTCCACATCCTCGATCGCTTGCCTGCCGAGCACCCCGACCGCGGGCGGATACCGACGCAGCGTCTCCTTCACCACTTGGCTGACATACGCCAGTCGCGGCAAATCGCCAGGCGTTGGGCTGCGACCCGCCAACACTTCTTGGACCTCCGCGGCCGCGCGTCGTTGAGCTTCCTGCTGAGTCGCGAGGGTCCAACCGATCCAAGTCAGCGCTGCAGCCGTCGTGTCGTGTCCTGCCAGAAAGAACGTGACGCATTGGTCTCGCGCTTGCTCATCGGTCAATCCCTGCCCGTCTCCTTCGTCGTCCACGGCCGACAACAACTTCGACAACAGATCTTCGCCCGCTGCTTGCTCGGATCGTCGCTGACGAATAAATCCTCGCACCAATTCATCGAGCAACCGCATGGCGCGAAGCTTGTCGGCTTTTCCGGGCAGAGGCAACCAGTCGGGCCAGGTGAATGGCGCGAACATCTCGTCCACGGCGACTTTCGACAAAGTCTTGACCGCCCACGAGATGTCCTTGGTGCGATCGCCCAGACTGGTTCCGAACAATGTCCTGCCTGTGAACTCCATGGTCAGTCGAGTCATCGCGGACTCGAACTCCACGTCTATCGACGCGGACGCCGCGGGCGAAGCCGAAGCAGCAGGCGACGAGCCACGCGTCATTTCGACGTTCCATTCGTCGAGCAGTTCGTAGCCTGATACGACCAGCGAAGGAACGTACTTGCCTAACCGCGAGGGCTGGAAGGCCGGCGTGACCAACCGCCGATGGCGTCGCCACAAGTCGCCTTCGGTAATCAGCAACCCATCGCCATTCCACTGCCGTAGCACCTCGAGCGGTCGCTTCATCCGCACGAAATGACGAGCTTGAGTGACGAGCACTTCGCGAATCGCGTCGGGATGAAAAACCGTATACTCGTGATATGGCCCAATGCGCATATACACCACATCGCCATAATCGCGCCGCAGTCGGTCGTAGAATCCCAGCACGTCGCGTTTAATCTCACCGACAAGCGGCAATCCCCACCAACGCGTTTGCGGCCCGGGCGGTCGATCGGCGGCCATACGAATTTACTCCTCGCGAACATCCGGTTCTAATTCGGCCGTGGCCGATCCCCTCGTATTCGACCAGAAACACCCCGAAAACACCATTCGCGAAGCAACCTTCGGCTGGGGTGTCGGCACGATGGTTGGGTTTGGTGCTGGCCCCTCGGAGGCGTATTCGACATAATCAAGCGCCATAGCCAACCTGTTTTAGTTGATTAGCCACATCTCGGACGAGATTAAGGTTCTTACGCTCAGTCCTTCCACCCCAGCATCCAACATGGTCTACAGTCAGTCGCTTGCAACACGAGTGCGTTTCGTTTGCGGCGGCTTGCGCGGGGTGGTCGAGAAGCGGATGTTCGGCGGCGTCTGCTTCTTGCTCGACGGCAACCTGCTCGTTGGGATCTGGCAAAACTCGCTGATCGCGCGTGTCGGCGCGAATCGTTACACGGAACTCCTGAAAGAGCCCTATGCCGGCGAGTTCAATGTGACGGGACATGCGATGACCGGCTGGATTATGGTCGAGCCGGATGGGATTGAGTCCGACGCTCAATTGCGAACCTGGATCGATCGTTCACTCGATTTCGTAAGCACTCTCCCGCCAAAGTCGTCCGCGACGGCTCGGCGCTCGAAGCGAGCAAAGAGGCAATCCAAGACCGATTTGCCGACGGACTAGAAGTCCGTCGTACGGTGGTAGCCCGCTCGCTTCGCGAGCGGTCAGCCGCGTGGTCGGCGTGCGCCCTTCGCCGTCAGACAATTCGCGTCATGGGCTGAGTGATGCGCAGTAACCGACATTCGACGGACTAGAAGTCCGTCGTACTTTTTCGATGGCGAACTAATTGGACAGCCCCAGGTTTATCCGCTTGAGTCAACTATAACCGGTTACAGGGTGGGTACTTAAAACTGATCGAGCAATCGACGGCGTCGGCTTGGATCGCTCCGTGAGCGAACATCGATAAAACGACGATTTCTCTTTGCTCGAAAAGGAAATCCATCAGTGACGATCAGCGAAGATGAGTGTTCCCAGAAAACGTCCCCCCCGCGCTCAAGAAAAGGGAACACTGATCTTCGCTGATCGTCACTTATCGGGACAGACTGTCCGACTAGGTTTCTGGAAAATGGCCGAGGCACTCAATTCAAGCTCGTTCAAGATGATGACACCACGAATCGCGTGAATGGGTGGTTGAGACTCTTCCTCTTAATTCGTGGCATTAGTGCGATTCGTGGTCCACAACCATCTAACGACCTCCCCCCTCTGCTCTTATCAGTGTCATCGGTGTTATCCGTGGTCGACCGATTTCTGTGTCTGACATCCGTGATTTCGGCGAACCTGGCGCTGTCCAACTAATTCGCCTTGGGAATCGCCAATCCGCGAATCGCTCCCAGATTGACGGACGGGCTGTTCAACACGTACTCCCGACGATTCTCGCCCTTCTTCGTCGGCGAGGGCCGAAACTCGTCCAGCATTTGTTTCGTATAGAAGACAGAAATGCTGTGGCCCGAGGTACGGTCAATCACTTCCATCCGGCTGGTTGCACGATCTGCCATGCCGTTCACTTGCCAAACCAAGGTGTGTCGACTCGGACTGACCGGCACATCGGCTCGGTCAGTGCCTCGTGTTTGGTCAGCGGGGAACACCGACTTGCCGTCGATCAGCAAACGCTGAGCGACGACGCGAGATTCGCCGTATTGCCGCAACGTCATCTGTTCACTCATGGGAATCACGAAGCCCGTGAATTCAATCTGCGGCGGCGTCTTCACTTTCAGGTCCGTCATCAGGGTCTGGAACACTGACTGCTCAATGGGCCTGCCTGGGTGGTAAACCAACAACACTCCCGCATCGCGGCCATTGACCATGATGCGACCTAGCATTCCAGGATGCACTTCAACCGCTGCACCATCGGGCATCGTCACGGTAATTCGCGGATGAGAAGTCGGCACGCGAGACGAAAGCGACTCGAGACGTTGTTTCGCCGCTTCGCGATCGAGTCCTCTTAGCCCCATCTCCATCGCCTGCTCAAGGATCGAGACCGCTCGTGCGAGACAACTGCGCTGATCATCGCCAATCATGCTGGCCGAGGCTTGTTCCCACAACGTGGCCGCCTGCAGCCGGCCCTTCACATCGTTTGCCGACTGAATGTCGCGTTGAGCTGCCTCGGCGATCTTCGGGTCCGCGGCCTTTGCCAGCAGTGGCAAGCCCTCGGTCCACTGGTCACGGCGGAAGCAACGGTGCTTGCCGACCACCCAATTCGCGTCGGGGTCATCGGGATCGGTCTTCAGTTTAGCCTCCGCGTCGGCGACGACTTGCCAAATCGCTTTCGCCTTGGCGACCGAGTCTGCATGCTCCTTCACTCGACGACGCAATTCGTTATCGGTCACCTGCGGCATTCGCGATTGAAGTAGGGCCAGTTGAGCCAGTTGGTCGGCTTCGAGCAGTCGATCCGCATTAACCGCCGCCGTCGATGCAGCGACCGACGAGTCAATCATCTTGGCTCGCAGTGCGATAGGCGCGGCGTTCGACGCCGCCAACAACTCATGAACCCGCTTGGACGCCGCAACCTTTAGCGCGTACTCGTCCACCGAAAACTCGACCGCTTGCTCGTCGATCCAAGCAAACGCGTCCACCAACTGGCCTGCGTCCGCGGCGAACTTGCGAGCTTCATCTCGCAGTACATAGCGGGCCGTCGGATCGTCGTCGATCTTCCGCGATTGCTCGCCCAACTTGGTAGCGAGCGCCGCCTTATCGCGCACTGACTTGGCCTTTTCGTAATCGGCTTTGTTCAACTCCCGCACCTGAGCCAAGGTCTGGGCCACCGTGTTTTCGGCCGGCACGGTCAAGCGACTCTTGGGCGCTGATTCGTTGATGTTGGGAGTGTTTGGTTTGGACGGGACCAAATCTTCGGGCGTAACATTCGGTGTATTGCGGTTAGTGGGATTTCTCGGGTTGTTCGCCAAACCGTTGTTGGGAGGTGTCATTCCGGGACGAGTACCCTGCATGTTGGGGACGCCAGCGCCGGGGGGTGCATTAAAGCCTGGAGGGACGTTGGGATTGCCTCCTGGAAAATTCGGCACTAAACCCGGTGGAAATCCGGGTGGAAATCCGGGAGGTGCGCCGGGAAAACCAGGCGGGAATTGCCCCGCTCCCTGCACGACTTTATTCACGTCGATGCGAGCGGGCGCCAGCGGCACCGGAATTCCCATGACGCGATCAAGCAATACGGGCTCGCCTCGGCCCGATCGGTCCGCCGGAACTCCAATTTGCCCCTTCGGTAAATCAAGCAGCAGCCGAGTATCCGCGGTTGCTTGCCAAGTATCGGGCACATCCAACGGGACACGCAGCGAGATCGAATTCTGACTCGGATCTCCTTGCAATGGAATATCGCATCGAGTCCGCAGTCGAAACGCCGCAATATCCGCCCATAGCCCCAGCGTATCCGGCGCATCGCCGCCAATGACCAAAGTATCTCCGCTGGCATCCGCCACCAGCGAGGCGGTCGCGTTCATCACGGCCGCCCCTTGTCCATTGAATGCCAGGAAGAGGCGTTGTCCATCGAAGCCGAAATGCAGTACGCCCCATTCCCGCTCGAGCTTAGGAAAACCCAGCCAAAATGAGTTTTGGCCCGTCGTGTTCAATTCGAACCGATTGGCGCCATCGTCGGTGACTCGCCAACGCACATTGGTAGGCCCACAGGCCAACAGTTGCATCGCCCCGACTCGAGTGTCCGTGTTGGGACGCAACCACAGTTCGGCGAGAAACGGTTGAGCATTGCTGAAGGCGCCGCGAATATTGGGAAAGCGAATGCCGCCCTTGCCCATCACTCGGGCCGCCGACGGAAAGGGATGACCCGACTCCGACCACGTTCCCGTATGCACTCGCTGGAAGGCGCCACCTTGCACCGAGACATCGCAGCGATCGGAATACAGTCGTACTAATACGGGCGGGTTGCCGCGAGATAATTCGACGTACTCAGCCTCTTGGCGAGCAAAGTTGTAGGAGAGCAGGACGTTGCTGCCGATCTCGAGCCAGCCGTTCTGAGTCGGAAAGAACGCCAACTTCCGCCCCATCGACTCGTACCGCCACGCTCGCGTGTCACCCGCGGTGTTCGTATTCGCAGGCCTACCGGTATTGGCAGGCGCCGCGGGATTCACTTGCGCCGATACCCACGCTGGACAACTGATGGCCGTCAGGCACCACAACCAGCTAAAAACCGACCACGTCCACAACCAGCCAAGCTTCCGCGTTGGGATCGTCATTTTTGGCTCCGCAAACGGCACAAACGAGCGACTGCGATAAGGTTATTGCACCAACTTCTCATTTACTGAGCATACCAAGTTGACTGATCATACCACGTCATCGGGTGAACTGCCTGTCTCCCCTTGGGTGCCTACCATCTGGGACATTATTCTAATACACATTAGACTATCTGCGATTCCGGAACGGTCGATTGTGCTCCCCTTTTTGTCTTAATGGCGCTGCCGATGATGACGCCTCACCGTCCCCCTACCACTCGTCCGCACTTTGGCCGCCAACTATCGAGCGGCCTCGTTGGATGCGGCTTGATTCTGGCGGCCGCTTGTTGGACGGGGTGCGCTGACAGTGGCAAAACAGGCAAGCCCGAGCCTCATCGGTTGACCACCTGGGATGAGGTAGTGGCGTCGGCGCGAGGCGCCACGGTGAACATGGCGATGTGGGATGGCGACCCGTTGATCAACGCCTATATGCGTGACTACGTTGCGCCGGAGTTGCGGCGTCAATTTGGCATCGAATTACGGCAAGTCGGTGGGCAAGGCAACTCGCTGGTGAATCGCCTGATGGTGGAGAAAGAAGCGGCGCGTGACCAAGGCGATATTGACTTGGCGTGGATCAATGGGGAGACGTTCTTTCAGTTACGACGCATCGAGGCGCTCTACGGCCCTTTTACGGAGCGTCTGCCCAACAACCAGTACGTGAATTGGGACGATCGTTTCATCGCCATCGACTTTCAGCAGCCCGTGGAGGGCTTCGAATGTCCGTGGGGCAATGTCCAACAGGCCATCATCTACGACAGTCTACGAGTCGAGTCGCCGCCGCGAACGCTTGCCGAATTAGAAGCGTGGGTGAAGACTCACCCCGGTCGGTTTACGTTCGACCAGTCGTTTACAGGAATGACCTTCTTGAAAGCGCTGCTATCCGAGTTCGCGGGCGGCCCGGGATCGCTCGACGGACCTTTCGACGAAGCAAAGTATCGAGAAGCCTCGGCGAAGCTCTGGGAGTACTTGCGACGACTGAAGCCTCATCTATGGCGAGCGGGCAAGACGTTCCCCGAGGGGGTCGCTCAGTTGCATCAGCTTTTTAACAACCATGAGGTGGACTTCACGATGAGTAACAACGACGGGGAAGTCGACAACAAAGCGATCCAAGGCGTCATCCCCGACTCGTCGCGCGCTTACGTATTGAAATCGGGAACCATCCGCAATTCACACTATGTGGGAATACCGTGGAATTCAAGCAACAAGGCGGCGGCCATGGTGGTCGCGAACTTTCTTCTCTCCCCCGAGGCTCAGTATCGCAAAGCGCTGCCCGAAGTCTGGGGCGATGGCTCCGTGCTCGACGCCAGTCGCCTCCCCGATCCGTGGAAAACCAAATTCCTGGAGATGCCGGGACGGACGCGAGCGCCGTCGCGATCCGAGTTGCGGGAGTATGCACTGATGGAGCCCGCGCCCGAAATCATGTTGCGTCTGCAAGAGGACTTTCGCCAGGAGATCGTCGAACGTGACGATTAAAACCAGCGGCTCGTCCAGCGGTCTCTCAAGCGATCGACTCGACCGGATTGGCCTGACCCTTCTGACGCTGACCGTGGCGCTGCCCATGGCGTGGTCCGCCGGTTACGCCCTGCTGTACAGCGTGGGTGGGATCGGCCATTTGTCCACTGGCTGGTCATGGCGATATTGGCAAGGGGCTTTATCCACGGGCGGATTGAGGAGCAGCCTCTGGTATAGCCCCACGTTGGCGGCCGCGTCGACGCTCGCCGCGCTCGTCGTCTCATTGATCTTCGTCGTGTTCTTTCCGACCGCGCGACACTCGCGATCGTTCCAGGCAATCCTGACCATTCCGCTGGCGACTCCGGCGGCTGTCACCGCGTTTCTCGTCTATCAATGGCTGAACCCAGGCGGCTTCGCCTCGCGCCTCTTACACCGCCTGAATCTCGTCGAATCGCCCGCCGACTTTCCCATCCTGGTCATGGACGAATGGTCGATCGGCATCCTCGTGGCTCAACTCTGGTCGACCACTCCACTGTTCCTGCTGTACTGCTTCAAGACGTGGGAACATGCGCGCGTAGACCGATTTCGAGCGGTTGCCGAGGCGCTCGGGGCTTCCCCGTGGTCGAGTCGACTATCGATTGCGCTGCCGATGCTGGCGCGTCGCGTTCGCGGACTTGCGATCCTCACTTTCCTCGCCAACCTGGGCGCTTACGAGATTCCCTTGCTGCTTGGACGACAGGCGCCGCAGATGTTCTCCGTGCTCGCTCAGCGGCGCTTCACCCAGTTCGACTTGGAGCAACGTCCCCAGGCGTTCGCGTTGGCCAGCGTTTACTTGACGCTGGTCAGTGTAGGACTCGCCTTTGCCTTACTGCGGAGCCGCCGTGATGGTCAATCATCGTGACTCGGCGGGAGAAGCCTCGCATCGGTCCGCGCGAACAGCGCCGCGAATCGCGGCTGTCGGCGTCGCGGGCTGGTTCGCGATCTGCGCCGTTGGGCCGCATCTCCTACTGTTCTTATTGTCGTTAGGCAGCGGCTGGAGTTACCCGCATCTTCTCCCCGATCGACTTGACGCCCGCCCCTGGCGTTCACTTGGAAGCGAGCGAGACCAATTAGCGCGTGCCATGGCCGTGTCCGCGACCCTGGCGGTCACGGTGGGCCTAACCGCCACTTCGATAGGGTTTTTGGCGGGCCGAGCAATCAGTCGAACGACTCAGCGCCATGCGACTCCCCTGGCATTGAGCTTTTGGAGATTCATCACCTATCTCCCATACGTCGCTTCGCCGATCATCGTGGGAGTCACGCTGTACGACCTGTGGGTTCGCTGTGGACTGGCGGGCACTTTCCTGGGCGTAGCGCTCGCACAATCCCTGTTTGCTTCGGCGTTCGCGGCTGTGTTTTTCTCGACTGCCTGGTCCGCGCGGGAAGAGCGACTGGCCCACTTGGTGCGAGAACTCGGGGGTGGACCGGCGGATGTATGGCGGCATGCCACTTGGCCGCGGCTCAAAGGGCTTGCGACCGTCTGCTTCCTGCAAACATCGCTCTTCTCCTGGACCGACTATGGCTTCGCCGCACTTATCGGCGGCGGTCAAGTCGACACGGTGACCACTCGACTGTTCGCCTATATCCGCGAGGCCAGCGTGAATCAGGGAGCCCTCGCGGCGCTCGCCTTGCTCATACCCGCCCTGATTTCGTGCGCCGTAATCACTTTCACTCGGATCACTCGCACGCTCTTCACTCGCGATCCAACAAGTGGCGTCGAGTTGTATGAGAAAGCCGCCGCTCGCTTCCAAGAAGGGGAACGGGAGTCTCGCAATGCCCGCTGACCAACCGACGCCAGACGCCGTGACGCCTCGCGCCGTGACGCCACGTGTTCAGTTGAGCTCGACGCCGACCGCTGGAGCAAAACTGCGGGTCGAAAGCCTGCGAGTCGCCTACGGCGCGCAAGGCGTATTGGAGGACGTGACATTCACCGTATCCGCGGGCCAAACCCTCGTCATACTGGGCGAATCGGGTTGCGGCAAAACCACGCTGCTCAAGGCGCTCGCGGGCCTCGTAAGCCGCGAGTCGGGACAAGTCTTATTGGATGGCAGCGAGGTGGTCAGCCTGCCGCTGCCGCGTCGGGGGGTGATTTATCTCGACCAGGAACCGCTGCTTTTCGAACATCTCTCGGTCGCCGACAATCTGGGGTTCTCCATGCGGATGCAAGGAGCGAAACCAGAGGAAATCGCCCGCGAAGTCGAACGGATGCTCGTCGCGTTGGAACTGGCCAACCATGGCCGCAAGCGCGATGAGCAGCTCTCGGGCGGCCAGCGGCAGCGAGCGGCCTTTGGCCGAGCCTTGCTCGCCCGCCCCCGCCTGCTGCTTTTGGACGAGCCGTTCGGCAGTTTGGACTCGAGGACGAGGGCCCAAATGCAAACGCTGTTCGCCAGCCTAAGCCGTCAGCATCACATCACCTCGGTCTTCGTGACGCACGACGTGAAAGAGGCGTTAATCGTGGGCGACCACATCGCGCGGATGAACGAAGGGCGACTCATTCAATACGCCGATCGCGAGTCGTTCGTACGAGATGACGCCACCGGCGTACGAGCGGAGATCGACTTCTGGCGTTCCCTTCCGACCAACGAAAGGTAATTCATGCTCAAAGGCCTAGTCATCGACAACGGCATCGGCGCCGTGGACAGTTTCCCGAGCCAACCGCCCTGGCGAATGGAGTCCGTGAAGACGGGACCGGACTTCGAGCTTAGGCGGCGCGATTGTCAACTGTTGATCGTCCCCAATGGTTGCGATCACGTCGCGTTATGGCGAGTCCGGCACGAGATCCGCCAATTCCTGGACGACGGCGGCTCGCTATTTTGCTTCTGCGGCTGGTTTACCGCTTGGGTTCCCGGCAATCGCTGGGTCCACGACAATACGCATCCGACGCGCGAGGCGCGGCACTTCCCCCGCCCTGATCCACGCAAACTGCTCGATCAAGTCGATCTCGCGCCACTCGACCACAACTCACACGGAATCTCTGGCTGGTGGGCCTGCGGCTACATCGAAACACAAGATATGAATAACGCCCTGATTGTGGATGCTTGGGGCCGCCCCTTGGTCGTGGCGGATGAAACCACGACTCGCGGGTTTATGTTTCTGACGGCGAGCGGGCCGTTGGGCGAGTATACCTACGGCGAGGACTCGCGATGCTTGCGAGTTCTTTATCACAATGCCTTGCGTTACGCGGCGGCACGAGCCGCTTGCCTTGTTTCAGGAGACACGACATGACAGCGCGAATCGGCTTGATCTTCAACGGCGTCTGGTCCCAGTACGCAATGGCGACCGCTCCGAAATACGAATCTCTGTATCAACTGATCTACATTCACGACCTTCCGCGAGTCGACCTCTCGTCCTACGATGCGCTGGTGATCCCGTTTCAGTCGCACCAGGCAGCACTCGTCAACCATCGCGAGCACCTGTATCGCTTCCTGGCGGAGGGGCGCAAGATCGCGGTCTTCGGCGACTCGACGCCCCAGTGGATCGACGCGCAATGGGAAGATCGTCCCGTGGACAACTACTGGTGGGTCGCTCATCCCAACTCGCCGCCCATCGCGCACACGAACCGCGAGCACCCCGTTTTTCGTGGACTCGCCCCTCGTCACTCGTGCTGGCATTATCACGGCGTCTACACGCGAGTGCCCGAGCAAGCGGAAGTCCTGCAAACCAACCCGCAAAGCGAGATCATCACGTGGCAAACTCACCAGTACGGCGGGACCCTATTCGTCTCGACGCTCGACCCCATCGTCGAGCATGGTGTTCAGCAGATCAGGCACTTAGACCATTTCGTCGACAGCCTCACCGAGTGGCTTTGCGGAGTGCGTCCCACAGGCCGTTTCGAGATTCCGACCGCTCGCTACGGTGTTTCGTCTTGGCCCTCCGTGGTTTGAGGAACTCAAGGGGCCGCGTGGAGTGGATCGACGGACTGGAAGTCCGTCGTACTTCGCTTCTTCTTCGCTTCTTCGCGGTGACAAAGCACTCCTAGTTTTCGCGCCCGGTCGCTTTGTCGTGTTGACAACCGTCGAATCACCATTATTCTAATTTATATTAGAATGACATCAGCGGATGCGTTGACGTGCTTGATGAACGGTGACTTTGGACACGACGAAGGGGGACGTGATGAATTCAGTCGAAAAGCACAGGCGACGAGTGGGATTCACGCTCGTCGAATTGTTGGTGGTTATTGCGATCATCGGCGTATTGGTGGCGTTGCTGCTGCCAGCGGTCCAAGCAGCTCGCGATGCGGCTCGCCGCAGCCAATCGCAAAACAACTTGAAGCAACTCGGGCTCGCCGCGGCCAATTTCCACGACACCTTCCAGCATTTGCCGAATAGTGGCGGCTACGATTACGCGGGGGGAGCGAACAACACGTCCCCTTACCAGACGACCTCGAATGGCGTCGTGGTTCCGACGCCCAATGTGCATACGGTGATCCCTGGCTATGGAGCGTTTCGGCCGCGGTGGGGCGATCCCACTCGTCCGCCTCAGTATCAGCTAGGCTCGACGTTCTACTCCCTGCTCCCTTACTTGGAGCAGCAAGCGTTGTTCGACGATCCGCTGACTTGCTACCGAACGGGTCTTTCGGTGTTCTATATGGCATCGCGTCGCCGCGGCACTTACGCCGTTCCCGCGACTGACTCGGTCTATCCCGGCTGGAGTTACAGTGACGGCGGCTTGGGGCCCTGCGGCCGAACCGACTATGCCGCCAACGAAATCGTTTTCTGGACCACCTATGCGGGATGGGGCAAAGTCTCGGGCTTCCAGAGCATCACGGACGGAACATCGAACACGGTCTTCTTTGGTGAGAAGGCCATGGCGCTGCGAGCCTACACGGTTGGGTCGTTCTACTGGGACGAGCCGTGGGTGTTGGGCGGGAATGGCGGCGTCGGGCGCTGCGGCTACGAATTGTATGGCGACCGAATTCTGAACAATTTTTCAGATCGAGTGTCGGGCGCTGGCTGGAACGACGGGCAGTATTCGTGCGGTGGCGGCAATTGGGGCACCCCGAGCGCTGGCGGTCCTCAATTCGCCATGGGCGACGGCAGTGTGCGGATGATTAGTTTCACCGTCGATCCCACGGTCATGCACAACTTGATTCGTCCTGGCGATGGCAATGCCGTGGCTTTCCCGTAATGAATCTGACCCGAAAAGCGACTTAGCTAGAGCGACTTAGCTAAAGCGGCTCGACGACAGCGCCGCGATTCTGATTGGGGGGAGTGTGACGTGGGGAAGCTCGCGGTGTTTCCAAGAGTTAGCGAAGCGCGGGCGCGACGGAGGGCGACAAGCTCACCAAGTGCAACCGTATCGAATGTAACTCGATTGCTCGACAAGTTGGCCAAGCGAGTCGGCAAACCCCAGTATGCGGACCCGAAGCAGACCCCATGGCAGATCGATGTCCCCGCGGCAGGGCTGACGGATCAGTTGTTCGACGTCAAGTGACAAGCAAGTCTGACCGTCGTCGCTTGGTTTCAGATTGAGGTTACTGTCATTGTTGCTCATCCGAAAAGGAACATTGGAGCATGATTAGTCCATTGCCATCGACCCAGAACCGCACGCCTCGCGAGGCGCTGAATCAAATAAAGTTCCACGCCTGTTTGAACGTGTCCGATTTGGGGAAGTCGCTCGAGTTCTATACGGCGCTGTTGGGCGCGCCCCCCGTGAAGGCCTACGAGGACTATGCGAAATTCGAAATCGACGTCCCTCCACTGATCCTGTCGTTGAAGCCCAAGCGAGCCTGCGTGGGGGGCCCTCTTAACCATCTCGGCCTGCGACTCACGTCGCTCGCCGACTTCGAAGCGACGCTCGAGCGGATGCGAGCCGTCACGACGCGCATTGGTCGGCAAGACGATGTGCAGTGCTGTTACGCGCGGCAGACGAAGCTGTGGATCACCGATCCCGATGGCACTTTGTGGGAAATCTATTTGTTCCACGACGATATCACCGACTGGGGCGAAAAGCATAACAAAGTCAAACTGTGGTCGGCCCCACTGAAAGCGTTCGGGGTGCGCGGAGTCATTTCACGCTGGTGGAACAATGCGTTCGGGTCGAGGCACGAGCGGGGCGTGACGGTTGTTGATCCCGACGAAGCGATGAGTGGACCCGAGGCAGCCGATGAGGCGGCTCGGCTGATGGCCCAGCGCGTCAACGAAGCCGGATCATGCACCGTACCCGCCGAAAACTCCGAAGGATGCGCCAATCCGAGCCAGTTTAAGCGCTAGATCCGATGACCCGCTTGCTGAGAAGTTCGATGTCCAGTTCAGTGGCTGAAGAGGTCGCAGACGCCGAATCGCGTCTGGTCGAACCGTCGTCGTCCACAAGCAAGCCTCAGGACGACTCGCTTACTTGGCGCGACGACATGGCTTACTGGGCGTCGATCCCTTGGCATTGGGCGCGAGGGATGGCTCGGAACGGCAGCGACATTCTCCGCGTGCTCGATCTGCTCAAGTTTCGCCCGTTCCCCGCGGGACTCGTCGGACTCGATCATCCCTGGGTGACCGGAATCAGTCCCCATACGGGCGAACCAGTCTGGTTTAGCAATGTCATCCTTCGCTCGCCGCCCAACGCCGCGACCAAAGACGTTGACGACAAAACCGTGCTCTTGGCAAACGGTCGATTCCTGATGACTCGAGTGCGACAGTCGGCGGTGTTGCCCGAGTTGCCGATCGGTCGAGCTCGCCGCATGCCCCATGCCATCAATTACATGCATGGGAGTTCGCATTACAACAGCGGCATCATTCTCTTGAACGACCTGCGAGACGCCTATCGGCACGTGAATGACCCACGATTTCGCGCCGAACTGCGGCGATTCGTGGCATGCGAGCGTCGCGAGGTGCTGTTTCTCTTGCGAAATCGCGAGTACGACGCCAAGGACTACGCTTATCTGTCGTGCTGCATGCGGACTCACTTCCATTGGTTCTGCAACCCCAACGGTCCAGGACCGCGAGTTTTGTGGGGCAACTATGGGCCATACCCGGCCGCCAATCTGATCACCGGCCATTGGTCGGACGACGTCTATGCGCTGCGAAGCGAGGGTGGAGCTAGCAAGGTAGCTCGTCCACCCGTGCAGGCTGGCGAGTATTTTCAGCAGGGACCTTATGATCGTGGTCGCGATCATGCGGTCTGGCCCGAAAAAATGCTCGCTTACCTCAACTACTATCGAGTACGAGCGCGGGGCGCCAAAGGCGGAATGTTCTTCGTGGACCGGCGGCACGTTTACAGCAATCAGATTGCCAACCGTCAAGAGCGGGGGTTGGAAGTCGAGGAACGAGCCGTGTTCTAGACTGCTGTCACGATTCGCAATTCCTCGCATCGAGGTGCCTTGCGGTGCTTGATCGACCTGTTCGGCGCTTGATTGATCCTTGGCTTGAGTACCCCGCCAAGCTCCTGTTCCGTTGCGGCGTGAGCGCGACTGCCATTACGGGGACGGGGTTTGTCGTCGGCATGCTCGGCTGCGCGGCGTTGGCCTGGCGCTACTATGCAATCGCGCTCGTCTGCGTTTTGCTCAACCGACTAGCCGACGGACTCGATGGCATGGTCGCTCGACGTAAAGGCTCGACCGATGCCGGCGGCTTCCTCGATATCGTGCTCGACACTATTTTCTACTCGGCCGTGCCCTTGGGGTTCGCGGTGGGCGAACCCCAGGTATTGCTCCCCGCGATCTTTCTCGTGCAAAGTTTCATGGGCACGACATCATCCTTCCTGGCGTTCGCCATCGTCTCCGCGAAACGTGGCGTGACCGCAGGCTGGGGAGGCGCGAAGTCCTTCTACTATCACGTAGGCTTGATGGAGGGGACCGAGACCGTGTTGTTCCTGACCGCATTCTGTCTGTTTCCCAGTCGCTTTGCTCTCCTGGCCTGGACCTTCGGCTCACTCTGCTGGCTGACGACGGCCATCCGAATCATTACCGCACTCCTGGTCTTTCGGACGGAAGAAAAGTCGAAAAACTGAGCTAGCGCTAGCCCGGATTAGTCAAGACATTCCGGATGTCGTTCACAAGTCATTGGTGCGCCTTCACAAACCAGATCTATGGCAGCCCGACTGCCACCATCAGTGAAGATCAGTGACGATAAGTGTTCCCACATCTCTGCTGCAGGGCCGATCATTCTCGACGCATAGCCCACAGACGCACGGCGCCGTCGCCAGCGCCGGCCGCAATCCCACGGCCATCGCTCGACACGGCTAAACTCAACACCTCGCCCGTGTGTTGCCATGCGCGTCCCGACTTGCCGGACGGCAACTCCCAGCTCTTCACATGGCCTGGCCGATTCCAATCCCCGTTGGACGAATAAAGCGTCTGGGAATCTGGAGCGAACGCCACGGCCCAAACGTCGCTCTCATGACCGCGAAAATCGAGCTTTACAGCGAACGAGTCAACCGACCAGACCTTGATGCCGCCATAACGCAGGCCCGCGGCCAGCCAACGACCGTCGCGCGACGCCGCGATGCTCCTGACCTCGCCGTCGTTTCGCTAAGAGATTGCTTCGCGAATGATCGGAGCATCCTCCACGATCAGTTTCACGGGCCGATTGGCGGGCGTATGCACAATCGTGTCGGGATCGATCCCCAGCAGATGGTAAAGGGTACGGCCGAAGCTCTCGACCTTGTAGAACTTGTCCACCACCTGCTCGCCCAACTTGTCTGTCGCACCGACGATGCAACCGCGATTGAAACCACCGCCCGCCGCCAACACAAATTGGGCATAGTCCCAATGGTCGCGTCCCGCGCTAGCCTCTTTCGGCTTGTCGATCTTTGGTTTGCGTCCCATTTCGCCGAGCGCCAGCACGATCGTCGAGTCGAGCAGGCCGCGTTCCTCGAGATCGTCCAGCAATGCGGCGAGACAGCTATCGAACATCGGAATCTGCTGGCGGCCCGCTGTGAAGTTGTCGCCGTGCCAATCCCAGTATCCGAGGTTGAAATGCACAACCGGCACGCCCGCCTCGATCAATCGTCTAGCGAGCAGGAAGTGGAGCGGATCACCGATGGGATACTTGTGCTTTTCGGGTTTGTTACGAGTGAACCGTTCCACCGACGAGGCTGGTTCTTTGGAGACATCGAGCGCCGCTCGCAATTTGGGAGACCGCAGCAGATTGAAGGCCGTGCGTTGATGCTCGTCGAGCCCCGCGATCATCTCATCCATCGCATCGTCGCGTCGCAAACGTTTGTCGAGTAATCGCAGCAGGTCGACATTGCGATCCAGCGCGGGCAAATCAAGCTGTGGCGTCAGCATTCGCGTCACGGCATCTTTGTCCTTGAGCGGCTGCATGACGAACGGTGCATGCGCCGCTCCGAGCAGATTCCGCGACAATGCGTTGTGCGTGTGCACATCGATCTCGTCGAGCACCACGAAGGTCGGCAGTTCCGCGGGCCCTGGACGCAGCTTGTTCACCACGCTGCCATACATCGGGTACTCGTCGCTGCCAGTCGTGAGTCGCGGATTGCCGGTGAGCCAATAGAGAGGCGCCTGGCTGTGATCGCCCGGCTTATTCATCGTGGTGACCGACCGAATCACGGTGTACTTGTCGGCTCGCTTCGCTAACTCAGGCAACAACTCCCCGACCTGCAGACCCGGCAACTTGGTCGCAATCGGTTGAAACACGCCGCGATAGTCTTCCGAGGCGTCGGGCTTCATATCGAACATGTCGAGGTGCGGAGGACCTCCACCCAGCCAGCAGACGATCATCTGCTTGGCCTTCGCCTTCGCTGCTCCCGTGCGAGCTGAACCTTCCCGCGCCACGCTCTGGGCGCGGATCAAATCGAGCGAGCCGATACCACACAGGCCCAATCCACCCACTCGCAAAAAGTCGCGTCGATACATGGCGTCAGGACAGGCATCAAGCCTGCGCCCTCCTCAGGTTTCGATCAGTGCTGCAACAGGAACTCACGAGTATTCAGCAAGCTCCACAGGATACCGTACCAAGCCCCCGCCATTGAACCCTCGGCCACCCCCTTATCGGCGCTCGCCTTAACAGCGTTCGCCTTATCAGGGGCCGCCTTTTCGCTTGAGGACCCGCTTTCGGCCTCCTGGGGATTAGCCAGGAACGTGACGCAGGCGGCACGCTCTTCTTCCGATGGAAAACGACTGACGGTTGCCAAAAACAGCTCGTCGACTTTGTCGGCCAAAGCACGCTCGTCTCGGATTAACTTCGCGACTCGCCCCCCTGGATCCTTAATTTTTTCCCAGACTCGGGGGTGATTTGCTAGAGTCAGCACGTGAAAAACGGAGCCATTCGCGTCCCGTTCACAGTCACACTGGACGGCCGCATTCCGCGGAGGGCGGCCGTAGGTTTCCAGCATATAAGCGACAAAAGGGTTCCGCGGCGCGAACGGGACCTGAACCGTCGTCATGGCTTCGGGCCAGTGATAGTACTTCATGTCCATGTTTTCCGTCGTTCCCGTGGCCGTATTGAGGGCGTCGACCAAGACTTCGGCCGGCAACCGCCGCAGCGGGAACGCGGCGTAGTGCGTGCGGTCAGCCTCCGAACCGGCCGCCGGCGTCGACGACTGCTGGTACGTGCGACTAGTCAAGATCACTCGATGCAGCCACCGCAGATCGTAGGCGTTGGCAATGAACCCTTGGCAAAGTTGATCCAATAGCTCCGGGTGAGTCGCCGGATTGAACGCGGACAGATTATCGGGCGGATCGATGATCCCTCGACCGAAATAATGCGCCCAAACTCGATTCACGATCGCGCGAGCAAAGTAGGGATTGTCGGGCGATCGCATCCACGCGACGACCGATCGCCGAGGATCATCGCTGGCCCCTACCTCCACCGGCTCGACGGCGCCCAGCAGCCGAAATCGCTTCGACTCGCGAGTTCCCAAAGTGCTAGTGACCTTGGCGGGCGGCGAATCGTCGACTAACCGACACTCCGCCTGCATCAGCCGCCGAGCGACCTCGGGCAGGGCCTTCGCGCGACGCTCTAGCTCATTCGTCTCTTCGCGATACTTGTCGGCTCGCCGTTGAGTCTCACGGAACGACTCGAGCGCGCGACGCTTGTCGGCCAGTTCTTCCTCGGCAGCTTTTGCTTTCTCGAGCTTGGTTATCTCCGCGGCTAACTTGTCTCCATCCGCCTTCGCCTTCTTGCCTTCTTCATCCAGTTTCTTCCCGTCTCCCTCTTTGCGAGCCTTCACCTGAGCTTCCAGCGTCTTGCCCTCTTCATTGAACTGCTTGAAGAAGACGGCCGCGTCCGCGAACTTCTTTTCGTTATCTCCCTGGAAGCCCACCTTCCGCACTCGCATGAAGAAATTGGCGAAGTCGAGCAGGTCGTCTTGTTGCCATACATCGTGCGGATGGCGATGACATTGAGCACACTCGAGACGCAACCCCAGAAACGCATGCGCAACCTGCATGGCCCCGCCCACTCCATCGGAACCTCGACGTTGCCAATAGAGATCGAGCGTGCGTCGTTGAGCGTACAGCGAAAGATCGGGGCGTCCCGGCGCATAGCCTTCGAAAAGCCGACGTACTTCGACCGAGTATTCCTCCATCGACCGCCCCTCGCGGCTGGTCGCCAGCAGAATCCTTTCGACCAATTGATCGTAGGGCGTGTTCTCCATCAGTCGAGTTCGCAACCAAGCTTGCATTCGCGGCGCGTCGTGCTCTTTGGACAACGCGTCGGCATAGACGCCAAAGTCGGCCGCTTTCAATATGTCGCAGAACCTCATCGCCCAGAGATCGGCGTGGGCAGGCATCGCCAACAATCGCTCAATGACCTGAGTCCTCTTCTCGGGCGAAGGATCATTCAAGAACTCGCGCACCTCCTCCGCTGTCGGCAGTTGACCTGTCACATCCAACGACACACGACGCAAGAAGGTTGAGTCATCGCACAAAGGAGCCGGCGCTAATCGCAACTGCTGCAATTTGGTCAACACATGCGAGTCGACAAAATGGTGCGCGAATATCCCTGTGGAAGAAGGCGCCTCGGCCCGTGGAACCAAGACGCGAGCTGCCGCGGGTTGAGCTCGATAGCGCACCACCAAGCCCGCGTCTCCCACGCCTTCAGCGGTAACGTGTCCCGTCGAGTTGACGACGGCGACCGACCGATCGAGTGAATCGAAGCTACAGAAGCGAGTAACATCTTCGGTAGTGCCATCCGCAAACTCGGCGGAAACTCGCAGAGTAAAGGACTCGCCAGGCGCGATGACACTCGAGGCCGGCTCGACCACCAACCGTTTGAGCGCCGATGGTTGTGGCTCGTCGAGCGGTGCGTGGGCGGAGAGCCAATCGAGGAGCAACTGGTAATCGGGCGAGCCCACGGTGAGTCGCCGTCCGCCACCGTGTGGCACTTGACCGGTCGCCTTCAGCAGCAACAGACTTTGACGTGGCTCGACGAGATTGATGCGTCGTCCCGCCGATTCGCGAGTAATCCGCTCGTAGTCTCCCGATGGATCAGCGCTGAACATGGAGAGCTGAAAGCCATTGCGGCCCTTCACGGCGCCGTGACAAGTCCCACCATTGCAACCAAGCTTTCCGAGCAACGCGGCGACATGCCGCTGGAACGAAGGGATCTCATTCGCCGACGCCACACGACTGCTCCCCGTCGCAACCTCCTCCGCCTTGCCACCATGGGCCTGCCATCCCCACATCACCCCGAACACAATCAAAGTGACTCGCAATCCACCGACAGCGGCAAGACGACCTTGTGCATCGCGAGTGATCATGATTGGCCACCGTCCAGCGAGTGAATCGTCGAAGAATCAAAAAGTACGACGGACTTCTAGTCCGTCGTACCATCGTAGCCCGCTCACTTCGTGAGCGGTCAGCCGCGTTGCGGGCCGATTGCCGCATGGAAAACGCCTTGGTGCGGATCGGGTCGACGGACTAGAAGTCCGTCGTACAAATCAGCCAAACCCATCAAGGCGCCACAAACTTCACGCACACCGGCTTACCGACTTCCACGGGCTGCCCGGTTGGCTTCAACGCTCCGGTGGCGGCATCGATCTTGAAGACCACCAACGAGTCGCCATCTTGATTGGCGACAATCGCGTAGCGACCTGTCGGATCAACACCGAAGTTGCGAGGAGTCTTCACACCCGACCCCTGGTGACCCGCCGCGGTCAGTTTGCCAGTCGTCTCGTCAATCTGAAACACGGCAATCGTGTTGTGACCTCGATTCGAACCGTAAAGGAATCTCCCCGAGGGATGCACCTGCACCTCCGCGGTCGACGCCCCTTTACGTTCCGCCCCCTCGGGCACGGTCGAGATGGTCTGCAAGGCGGTCAGTGTGCCTCGATCAGCATCGTAGGCGAACGCCGTCACGGTAAGCGCCATCTCGTTGATGACATAAGCGAACTTGCCATTGGGGTGGAACGCAAAGTGACGAGGCCCTGAACCGGGATCGACAAGGCCCGCCGGCGGATCGTTGGCGGACAAAGTCCCCGCCGCCGGATCGAACTTGTAGACCAGTACTTTGTCGAGCCCCAGATCGGCGGCGAACGCGAAACGATTGCCCGCATCCAGATTGATCGAGTGTGCGTGAGGCGCGGATTGTCGTGACTTGTCGACACTCGAGCCGGTGTGCTGCACCACGCTCTTCGCAACCGCCAACGAACCATCCGACTCGATGGGCAACGAGGCGACGCTGCCACCCCCGTAGTTCGCGACCAGCACATTCTTACCCGCTCGATCCACCACAACATGGCACGGACCCGCTCCGCCCGAAGCTTGCTTGTTGAGTGGCTTGAGGTCCCCGGTCGCGACATCAATGGCGAAAGCTCCAACGGCGCCTTGCTTCTTGCCTTGCGAGTCGATCATCTCCGTGACCGTATACAAGAACTTCTTCGAGGGATGAATCGCGACAAAGGAAGGATTCACCACCTCGCCCGCCAACACGGGCGTCGACAATTGTCCTGTCGCCAAATCCAACTCGGCGCGATATACCCCGCGACTTTTGGCGCTAGCGTAGGTCCCAATGTAGACTCGCAACTTCCCCGCCTCGTCGTCGGCCGACGCAAGGCCCGCGAAGAACATCGCCGACATCAACAAACCGACGAGGCCTATCCATCGGCAACTCCGCCACTCGGCGTTTCCATGTGTCATTTTCAACCCCCTAGTGCTGTGAATCGTCACTATATTCTCTCCAAGATCAGATCATCAAAACTCAGCGCCATCACCAAAATCAACAGCCGTATCAAGCCACGTCAACTCAATCCCAATCCCAATCTCTTCCTAATCCTCTCCCAATCCCCTTCCGTGCCCTTCCGTGAAGTTCCGTGGCCGCTACTGAATGCGATATTGGTACGCGGTGCGGCTGATCATCTCGCGAAGCGAGATGGCTACTTTGCGAGATGGCTACATTAGCGAGCCGCTTCCACTGCCAGTCGCTGAAGTTCGCGGCGCATGTCCGAGGCGTCGCCGTTCTTCAGACCCACTCGCTGGATCAGCAGAATGACAAACAGCCCCTTCTGTGGATCGATCCAGCCTTGAGTGCCGAACGCGCCGCCGTGTCCGTAGGCGCCCGCGGAGAGCATGCCTGTCACATCCTTCGGTTCGCGCACCACGGCCCAGCCATAGCCGAAACTCATGCCAGGCACAAATCCACATTCCAAGGCGCCTGTCTGCACTTGAGTCATGGTGGCGACCGATTCGGGAGTGACAATCTTGGCGCCACCCAATTCTCCTCGCAGTAGCATCATTTGATACAGTCGAGCGAGATCGCCGCCGGTTGAGTAGAGTCCACCGGCGGGAATCGGGTGCCGCGCCGACTGCGGCGGACCGATCAACACATTGGTCGGTTCGACCAACTGTCCATCCTTCACGTCGTACACCGCGGCAACTCGCGGCAGTCGGTCCGCGGGCGGATAGAAGAACGTATCCTTCATCCCCAGCGGCTGAAAGATGCGTCTCGCCATGAACGACTCGAACGGTTCCGCCGCCGCCACCTCGATGATCCGTCCCAAGGTATCGATGCCCGCGTTGCAATACGCCCATTTCGAACCGGGGTCGAAGTCGAGTGGTTGCTGAGAACTCAGCAGCACCGCTTCCGCCAACGACAAATGCCGACGGCCGTAGAGGTCGCTCGCACCGGGCGGAAAACCACCCGGCAAGCCCGACGTGTGAGTCAACAAATCGCGGACCGTGATCAGTCGCGCTGGTTTCTTCAGCGTCAGCATGCCATCTTGCTTGGACGCGACTTGCATCTGCCCTTTAAATTCGGGCAAGTACTTTTCGACCGGATCGTCTACTTTGATCTTCCCTTCGTCCACTAGGATCATGATGCCCAGAGCGGTGATGGGCTTGGTCATCGAAGCGATGCGAAACAGCGTGTCGGGTCCCATGGGACGATTCTGGGAGATGTTCGCCATCCCGACCGCTTCAAAGCCGACAATCCCTCTCTCGTTGCCAACCACCGTGACTGCCCCCGATAGTTGGCGTTGATCGACGAAGGCTTGCATCCGAGCGCGAATGGCGGCCAGCTTTCCCGCGTCAAACTCGGCGGCGCCCGCGGCATGGCGCCCCACGTTCGCCAAAATGCATGTCGCCAACAAGATCGCCGTAACGGCGAACCTCACGAACGAAAAACGATTCATATTCGGTTCACTCCCTCAGAGTATTCAATGGCAACCTACTCGCGGGTTGAGCGACGCGACTTTAACCACCCGCGCGGTATCCGCGCAGAGTAACCCACGGCCAAAGGCGAGAACAGTCCTCGCTCAAAGTACGACGGACTTCCAGTCCGTCGATTTCCTCATGTACGACGGACTTCTAGTCCGTCGATTCGCCGCGGCCGTCGCGGGCTGCCGTGCGACTCGTTCAGTACGCCACGGTTCGACGGACTGGAAGTCCGTCGTACGGGGGCTTTCTTTGTACGACGGACTTCCAGTCCGTCGCTCTGCGGCAATCGCTGCGCGACGCGGATGGGCTGACGGCGACGGGCGCTCGTTGGCCACGCGGCTGACCGCTCACGAAGTGAGCGGGCTACTATGTACGACGGACTTCTAGCCCGTCGATTGGCCGCAATCGCTGCGCGACGCGGATAGGCTGACGACGACGGGCGCTCGTTGACCACGCGGCTGACCGCTCACGAAGTGAGCGGGCTACTATGTAGACCCCGCCGCCGCATGAGCCCGCCGCAGATTCTCCGTCAGCTCGTCGAGATGTTGGTCTTCGAGAAAAGGCGAGAGCAGATACGTTTTCAGCGAGGCCAATGGTTGACCGGCGGCGCCCTCGGCGGCCCGCTCGGTCCAGCCAGCGCCCGCGGCTTCACCCGTCCGAGCGACGTCTTGCGTGAGTTGGTAGATTCGTCGATTGAATTGATTGATTTGTCGCGAAAACTCGGACGCCGCGGGATCGTTCATTTCACGAGCCCACGCCTGCGCGACATCCATCCCTGCCGGATAAGCTCGATACAGGGTGACAGGCCCGCCGTTGGCCGAATTGATGACATGCACCCAAGGGAGGGACGCGAGTCGACGACGTAACGCTTGAGCTCGAGCCACCGCATGCCCCAACAACACCTGCATGCCTTCTCGGCCGAGTAGCGTCAGACTGGCCAGCGCCGCCAACACGCCGCCCGCGCCGCGAGTGGTCTCGAGTGTATACATTCCAGGATGGTGATGTCCCGCGTGGAACAGATATGGCATCGTCGCCACGTCGCGAGCCAACCGTTCGAAGAGCCGTCGATCACGGACCAGGAACATCGACGATACATAGGGTGCGAAGCCCGTCTTGTGAAAATCGACTCCTAGCGAGTCGGAGACGGCGAGCGCCGACACTCGTTGAGCGGATTCGGCCAGCGCCGCGCAGGTCTCGCGGTCAAACTCCCACGGATTCGTTTGGAAGTTGTAGTCGCGGAAGACCGACCAAGCCCAGCCGATCACCGCGTCGGCATGAACATGCGGTACGTAGTCCAAGTGAAATTCGCGGACGAGTGAATCGCGAACTCGAACGACTTCCGCAAGATCGTCGAGTCCGAAGGCGTCGGTCGTTCCCACGGTCGCCACGATGGCGGCGATGCGACGCCCCTGCTGGATCGCCTCGCGGGCACGCTGCCGCAATAACTCGATCTGCATCGCGTTGTCCGAGCCCGCCGGAATGCTCCACACATGATTCTGTCCGATACCCAACCAGCCGGCCGCGGTCAGGCACGTATGATGAGCACGACGTGAGGCGAGCACGACGAGGGGGCGATCGATCCCCGTTCGCATTGCATCGGGCACGGCAGTCTCCAACCCCAGCTTCACGCCATACAACATGGTGCCGGTGCCGCCGAACGTGAACAGCCCCGAGGCGATCGTGGGATCATACCCCACAAGCGACGCGACCATCGCCGCCACTCTTCGCTCCGCATCGGAGCAACCGGCGCCTCGCCCATCACTTGACAAGTTGGGATTGAACAGCGCCGGCAACAACACGCCGGCCAGGCCCGCGGTTGATGGCTGCACATTAACGTTCACTTGATTGCGTGGATGTACTTCCAACGGCAAGCCACGCATGCAGTCAAGCAACTCACCCAGCACTTGATCGAGAGGTTGCGAGCGATCTTCCAACCGAGCAGACTCGCACGAGCCGCTCGCCGGCGCCGCGCCCGAGTCATCCAGTCGCGGGGCCGTTGTCTTCAGCGCCAACGCTCGCCGTAGCAACTCGGCCAACCTTTGAACAATCAACTCGTCGTGGATCGAATCCGCATCAGGGGAAGGAAAGTCGGCGCGGAGCTCGGCAAGCCGACTCAGATATCGCGGCCGTTCGCCGCCAGTCACGGAAGAAGCAGCTTGCTTGTTCCGAGCAAGCTCTGGGTGGGGCTCGGTCATGGCATTCGCTCGATGATGGTCGCCATCCCCTGCCCTAATCCGACGCACATGGTCGCCAAACCAAAAGTCGCATCACGATCTTGCAGCAGATGGACCAGCGTCGTGACGATGCGAGCGCCGCTGGCGCCCAAGGGGTGTCCTAGCGCGATGGCGCCTCCCCGTAAATTGGTCTTGGCGGGATCGAGTTGTAGATCGCGCAGACAGGCAATCGTCTGCACGGCGAACGCCTCGTTCATCTCGACAATGTCAATGTCTTGAAGCGTTAAGCCAGCTCGACGCAAAGCTAACTCCGTCGCGGGCACGGGCCCCAATCCCATGTTCGCGGGCGCCAAACCGACAACCGCCGTCGAGCGGATTCGGGCCAATGGCCGATATCCATGCGACCGCGCTGTTTCCTCGGACATCACCAGCAAGGCCGCGGCGCCGTCGCTCAACGGAGAACTATTCCCGGCGGTCACGGTGCCGCCGTCCGGTTGGAAAGCGGGCGATAGCCCCGCCAATGCCTCGACGGTTGTCTCGGGTCGAATGGGAATGTCGCGAGTCACCGTCGTCGCTCGCCCTTGTTCATCGCGGCCTGGCATGGGGATGATCTCACGAGCAAACTCGCCGGCCGCAAAAGCCGACGCCGCTCGACGATGACTCTCACAGGCATACTCGTCTTGCTCGCGCCGAGAAATCCCACGTGACTTCGCCAGATACTCGGCGGTCACTCCCATCAGCAGCGCGGACTTCGACGTGTGTTGGAAGAGGCGTGGATTGATGTCGATTCCATGGCCCATGGGAAGATGGTGCATATGCTCCAACCCTCCCACGATTTGAATGTCCTCGGCGCGCGCCGCGATGGCATGAGCGGCTTGATTGAGCGATTGCAGTCCGCTGCCGCACAACCGATTCACGGTGGTTCCACCCACTCGAGCCGGCAAGCCCGCGATCAGCGCGACGATGCGAGCAACGTTGATCCCCTGTTCGAGCGTCTGATTAGCGCAGCCCAACACCAAATCGTCGATCAAGCCTGGATCGATACCCGTGCGTGCGACGAGCGACTGCACGCAGGCCGCCGCCAAGTCGTCGCTGCGAGTATCCCGATAGACGCCTCTCTCCGCGTGCGAGCGCCCGATCGGCGTACGCACCGCATCCACAATCACTGCCGACCGCATGAAGGCTCCATCAAGTAGAAGGGGCGGCCGCCGCGGACAGCCCTAGCAAATCGTAGTAGCAACGTTGCGCCGCGACGAGTTCGCGGAGTAAACGCGGCGGGTCGAATCGAGTTCCCAACTCCCTGAGCGGCTCGCACCGATTCAGTAGCGTCTCGAGCCCCATGGTGTCCGCCCAGAACATCAGCCCGCCTCGAAAAGCGGGAAAACCCAGCCCATGAATGACGCCGAAATCGACCACCCGCGGATCATCCACGATGCGATCTTCAAGCGTCCGAGTTCCCTCCAACAACATGGGGAGCAACAATCGATCCAGGATTTGACCCCGAGTCAACGAACTTGACGTCGCTCGATAATGACCGATCACATCCATAATCGATGCGTCCGACTCGCGTTCCCCTTTGTCGGGCGAATAACGAAAGAAGCCTACGCCGACTTTCTTCCCCATTCGGCCTGCCTTCATCATGGCTGGCAAAATGGGCGACGGCTTCACGCGGTCCGGAAACGCACTCCAAATCACGCGACCCGCGAACACCGCCGTATCGATTCCCACCATGTCATACAGTTCGATCGGCCCCACCGGCATCCCGAACTCGATCGCCGCCGCGTCGATTTCCTCAAGCTCCACCCCTTCGCTGAACAACTGGAGCGCTTCATTCAAATAAGGAAACAACAGCCGATTCACCAAAAACCCTGGGCCATCATTCACCACGATCGGCAGTTTGCCGATTCGCTTCGCAAAGGCGATCGCGGCGGCCAACGTCGACTCGCTCGTCTTCTGCCCTCGTATCACTTCCACCAGCGGTAGAATTCGGACAGGATTGAAAAAGTGCATCCCGCAGAAGCGATCGGGACGCTGCAAACTCTCTTGCTGACGACTGATCGGAATCGTCGAGGTGTTGGAAGCGAGGATGGCGTCGGGCGCGACGAGTGGCTCGAGTTGAGCGAACAGTTGACGCTTCGCGTCGGCATTTTCAACGATCGCCTCAATGACCAGATCGCAGTCGGCCAGGTTTTCGAGTTTGTCGCTGGCCCGCAGACGCTGAGACAGCGATTGAGCTCGAGCCGGAT
Organism: Pirellulales bacterium; assembly: GCA_046349915.1. Classification (GTDB taxonomy): domain Bacteria; phylum Planctomycetota; class Planctomycetia; order Pirellulales; family Pirellulaceae; genus CAIXSC01. Next base: position 307,142 of record JAXMBL010000009.1, read on the forward strand.
CAGGCCCTTTCCGTTTGCGATCATACGCGGCTTGTTCGACGATCTGGCGAGCTCCTCGTTCCAACGCCTCGGCCGATGCATCGTGAACCGCGACCGGCAAATCGCGACGCAAGGCAATGCCCGCGATGCCCGCCCCCATCAATCCACTGCCAACCACGCCCAACCGCTCCACCGCGCGCGTCGGCTCTGTCTTCGCACCGCTCGCCTTCCTGTTCTGCTCCCGCAATAAATGCACGCTCAGTAAGGCTCTGTGAGTCGTCGAACCCCAATGGCTCGCCAGCCGCTCGGTCTCCAGCTCGCCCGCCTCGTCCTCGCCAACGCGACTCCCGGCGACCATCAATTCGAGCGCCATCTCGGGCGCCGGAATGTGCCCCTTCGTCACTCGCCGAATCTGGTCGCGAGCGGTCGCGGCGAGAAACTCGATTTCCTCGGCCGGCATCTCGACTCGCCCCGCCCAGGCCTGACGACGGCTCCGATAAACGGGGTTGGCTTGCTCGCGCCGAATCAGCTCGATCGCCGCACCGATCAGCCGTTCTGACGAGGCATGGTCGTCGGCCCAGCCGATCTTGACCGCCGTCTCCCACGTGATCGGCTCGCCGCCCGTGATCATTTCGACCGCCGGCCCCAAGCCAATCAGCCTTGGCAACCGCACGGTTCCTCCCCAGCCAGGAAACATCCCCAGTTTCACCTCGGGGCAACCGATAGTCGTTTGGGCGTTCTCCGCCACGACTCGCCGATCACACCAACTCGCCAACTCGGTCCCGCCTCCCAGACAGACCCCCTCGACCGCCGCGATGGTAGGGCAGGCGATTTTCGCAAGCTGGGTAAAAAGTTGTCGGCCGCGGCGGCAGGCGGCGGCGACTTCATCCCGAGTCGCCGTGGTCGCTCGTTTGGCCAGTTCGCGGACATCGGCGCCGGCCAGGAAAACGCCCGGTTTTCCCGAGCAAAGGATCAGACCGGCCAGGGGCTGGCGGGCGGCGATCTCCTGGAGCCGCGCTTCGAGCTCGTCGAGCACGGCTCGAGCCAAGACGTTCACCGACCGGTCCGGGTCGGAAAACGTCAGCACGGCGATGTCGGGCTCGGGGAAAGTGAGCGCCAAAACGGGCATGGCGGCCCTCCTGGAGATCTCGCGGGAAGAAACGGGACGAACGAGCATGCTACCGTTCTGTCTGGTTTGCGAGAAGCCGGTTCGGGCGACTCCTAGACCAGTCCGACCTCGCGCCCTAGACTGGACGTTTTGCGTACCTAGTGGTTGGAGAGCGACGGACAATGAGCTCGTCGGAAAGAGGTCCCCGAAGCGGCGAGACGCGACCAGCGTCATCTGTTCCCGCGTCTGATCCGGGACACGATCCGGCCCAATCGTCTCCAACGCCGACTCCGCAAGTGCTGGCGGCCCAACTGCTTGACCCGCAAGTGCTCGACCCCCAGGTCTTGGACCAAGCTCTGGGTTACCTCAACTTTTCGGCCGGCGCGACCGACCTAGGCTTCCTCGCCAATTTGAATCGGCTGTTCGCGGTCGTTTCAGTCCAGACGAGCCGCCTCGCCGCGCCCGCCGAGTCTTCGCGAACCGAGTTGATCGTCCGCAAGACGGCGTCGGAGAGCAGCGGGCCTAGTTTTGACAGCCTGAACTCGGGAGGCGCCGGGCCAGCCTCGTGGCGCATCGCGTTTGCCGCCTTGGTGCAGCGGCTGGCGAAACTCCGCGGTCAAACGCCCGCGTTTTCGGATACCACGCAAGTCGATGGGGTGCTGGCCATTCTGGGCGACCACTTGCTGCCCGGCTACCTCGACTTTCATCGCGATTTGCTGTTCCATCAGACGGAACAGTCGTTGTTCAATAGTCTGTTCGTCGGTCGAGCGTGCGAGGCCATTCTGCGGCAAGGCGGTCCCTGGGACGAGGTGGATCGAATCGTCCGCGGCGCCATCCGCATGTTGAACGATTATGTGGGGCACCGACCGATCGCGACGCTGGAGCGGCGGAAGATGGAGCCGTATCCACACGAGTGGTTGCGGCCAGTGCCGCTGTATGTGCGCGGCGCCGGGGTCGCGCCCGGCCCGGCATTCGAAGTCGTGACGGCGGCTCTGAAACTGATCGAAGAGACCGATCAGGTCATCCTGCGAGCTGCTCATTTCGACCTCTCACTGCTCGACGAACTCGCCTTCGACCCGCGAGCGTATGACTTTGATCATCCCGCGAACAAGCGTCCCAACTATCACTTCGGCCAATGGGACCCCAATCAGATCGACAGTCAGGGGCGATACCGCCGCTTTGTCGTTCAGCAAGTAACGCTGAACGCGCTGATGCAAAGAACTTTCGATCTGGCGGGCGTGATTCCTCACGAGCAGTTGGTGCTGGAGGCCGCTTCGGTCCTTGTGGGCACGATTCTCATGGCATCGGGGGTTAGCGGGTATGGGCCCGAAGCTCACGACTCGACCGTCACTCTCTCCAACCTGCTGCCGCAGATCGCTCGTTATCGCGACGAATTCTACGAACGTCTCTTACGGCGGATGACGGGAGATCATGCGGAGCGGTTGCGGTCGGAGGCGGCCGAGCGACAACAGCCCTTCGGCGGCGCGCGACAGCACTTGAATGCCGAGTTGGCTCGCCGCCGAGCGTCACAGGTCGAGCATGTTCATTTGGCGAAGATCTTCGCGCGGATGGGATTTCCCGCGGCGGCGGCTCGTCAGGCAGGGGTCGTCCCTACGGCCTCGGCCAGAATGGTATGTCAGATTGATTGTTGGTTGGCCGAAGGACAACAGGCCATTCGTGTTGGCGATGTCGAGACGGCCGTCAAACTGCTGGGCCAGATTCGCGACCTTCTGCTCCGAGCCATCGCGTGCGGCGCGGTGATCGACCCTTGGAACATCTTGGGATTCGATGCCAATTTCAGCTTGTTCCCGTCGCCAGACAACAGCGTGCACGATCATCGCGCCGACGAATTGTGCGCGCTGATGGATCACCTGTTCTCGCTGTATGGATTGGCGTGGAGCGAATCGGTGGCGCGAGGCAATGAAGCGCTCGGCGCGGCGATCAAGAAACAATTCCGCGAGCTTGCCGAATGGTGGCATCCGTTCGCGACGCATGAAGTGTCCAGCGTCGAGGCGATCAACGCACTGGAAACGTATCGGGGCGCCGAACTGGTCGCCGATGCGTTGCGACTATGGCATGAGGCGGGAGGAGCGGCGGGGAATATCGCCTTCTGGGCGCCGCACGCCGATATGTTCCAATCCCCACACGCCTATGCGCTCGTGCTGGAAAAGCTGCTCGTCCAGAACGACTTCGTCGCCTCGCGTGGACTGCTGATGCATTGGTTGAGCCAAGCGTCGCAGGTGGGACTGACGAGCGGCGAGAGTTCGTTTTCCGTCCAGGCCGAACGCTGGGTCGCGGCCTTGCTGCGCGACCCTGGATGCAACGAGCGTCAACAGCGATGGAATCTCGCTCGCAAGTTCTTCGACTTCCTGGAAGTGAACGCCGAAGACAACTGGCGAGTGCCAAGTTTTGACCTGACGAGTGGCGAGGGAGCTCGCCCCAAGGGCCCGCGACGCCCTCCGCGCGACCAAGATCACGACGACTCGCTCGACGACGACGAAGGGCAGGATGACGACGATCTGTATGGCTCGGCGTGGGAAGGAGTCGTCTTCCGCGGCAGCACGGAGGATGGCGTCGAAGGGTCGATCTTCGAAAACGACACCGGCTCGCAAGACGAACTCACGCGCGAAGCTCGCCGCATCTCTCAACGGCTCGACTTCCTCACCAGCGTGGCTCGACTCTGGCGACTCGCCGCACTCTACACCGTGCGACTCGGACAGCCTGAGCAGCCGGCGGACGCCGACCCGCAGCTAGAACGAGTGGCGGCGTGGGATCGTGCCGCGGTGCTCGAACGCTGGAGCGAACAAGCCTCGTCGAACTACCGCCAACTGCTGGAGCTGCTGGAATCGGTTCGCGAGTATCGCTTGCCGACGCCCGCGAGTCGCCAGGATGCGATGATTGAATACGATCAGCGACGATATGCGAAAGAGTCGCTGATGGAGCAGATTGTCGAGACGGCGATCGAGACGGTTGATGCGCGTCGTTTGTTGCTGGCGGGCGCTCTTGCTCAAGTTCACGATCGCGATGTCGGGACGGAAGAGATTCGCCGACAACTCGAGGAAACGTTGGCCACCCTTGAGGACGACCAGCGCATTTCCACTCGCATTCTGGCAGCCTTGTTCCGCGACGATGTGGCCTCGCTGAAGAAGCGTTGGCCCGAATTGCTGCATACGTTGCGCGAGTTGCCGCTGCTGTATGTGCCGCTTGCGAGAAATGGCCAGCCACGCAACATTGTGGCCGCGAGACTGAGGCAGCGTTCGATTCAAGACTTGCTGACCTGCCTGCCGCGGCGCGGTTGCTACTTAGAAACGTGCCAACTGATCGACGTCGCTCGCGAGATGGAACGCGGGCACCCCGTGGGCCCTGGCGCCGTGACTGAGTTTGACGAATTGTTCAAGGTCGGCTTCAAGACGATGGTCGACACGTTGATCGCGTCGGCGGCTCACTGGCCCGAGACCGATGAGGAAGACGAGTCGGAGGACGCCGACGATCTGGAGCATGGCGACGAAGAGGAAGGCGAAAGCGACTCGTCGCAGGAGTCGGAACTTGATCCCTTCCTGGCCGAGCTTCCCAAGACTTGGTCGACCAGTCCGCTGGTGGCGAGCATCGAACGGCTGACCGAGTCGATGTTGTTGATCTGGCTCGCTCACAGCAAGACGTTGCGATTGTCCGTCCTGGAGAAGGTTCAGGACAAGCGATCGTGGAAGAAGGTCGTCAAGTTTATTGAACAGTATGGCGGCGACCTGTTCACTCAACATTTTCTGAACGTGGGCAACATCCGCACGATTCTGCACCGCGGAGTCGAAACCTGGCTGCGTCAGTTGCAGGAGGATGGCGAGGTCGAGTTGCCTTTGCTGGAGGACTTGGAACGAGCGATTCCGATGTCCGAAGCGGTCGAACAGTTGACGTTGGTGCTAGAGGCGGTACACGAGAACTATGGCGAGTATCGCGACTATAACAGCACGACGACGCAGTCGGACCGCGGCGAGATGCTCTACACGCTGCTCGATTTTCTCCGCCTCCGGACTCGCTATGACCGCATCGCATGGAATCTGAAGCCTGTCGTCTGGGCTCACGAAGTGCTCGTGAGGAAAGGCCAGGAGCAGGCCGCTCAAACGTGGCGTCAGGCGTTGAAGGAACGAGTGCACGATCAGTCGGACAAGTTCCTGGCGGACTTGGTCGAACTGCAAAAGCGGTATGCGATGCGCATGCCGACGGTGGCCGATCGTTTGGGCGAGCGGTTCTTGCGTCCGTTGTCGATTGACCGAGTAAAGGCGTTTGTCGCGCCGGCGATCGACGAGTCGCAACGGGGCGGCGAGCATCCGGTGTTCGATCGACTCGAGCAAGAGACCGAACAACTCACTCGCCAACCCACGGGCGTCGGTTTGGACGTACCGCCGTGGCTGTTAGCGTTGGAAGAGGAAGTCGATCGGGTGCGCGATCCCTTGTCGCGCAACGAGCATCGAGCGGCCTTGCAGAGTCTGTTCGCCCCGCGCACGATCGACCCCGACACTCTGCACGCCCAGTTGGCTCAATTCGAGCCCAAAGAGCAGTAGGCTGGCGGTAGATTCTTGGCCAAACGTGTCGGGTGACGTCGAGAAACGGGCATCAGTAGGCCAGTATCGCAACTTGCCATCATCTCTTTCCACGGAACTGCCGCCTCATGCGAACTCGCCTCGAACGCCGTCGTCGTCGGTTAGAACTGGAGTCGCTCGAAACACGATTGAATCCCAGCGGATTGGCGGCGGCGACCGTCCAGAGCTGGTTTCCCTCTAAATCCAGTGGACTCGGAGAATCCTCGGCGTTCTTGATCCCGACCGGCGAAACGCCCGTCCATTTCTTCCTGGATGCGGCCCATACATCGTCGTCCAACGAGTTGGGATATTTCTTTGTGGACGGTCCCGACGGCCGGATCACTCGACGCGAGGACAACGATCCAGACGGTGCTCCGATCCTGGGCAGCGATGGGCTGCCTCAGTTCATTCGGCCGAGCGACTTTGATTACCTGGAATATGCACTATCGGACCCCAATTCCGAAGTGATTTTCTCGGCGGACGAAACCAGCCAAGGACCCACGGACACCATCTTGGATGTTCTTGGGGACCATTACATCGCGTTCTACATCGTGCGTGATGGAACCACCGACCAGTGGCGAGAGGCGGCGGAAGTTGACCAACCTCAGGTCTGGACATCGATCGGCAAAGCAAACGACGACGGATTCGACCATTTTCAGCGTACGACTCGATTCGAGCGCGACTTTCGCGCGGATGTCCAGCAATACCGCGTGGAGGAATCGCCATTGTCATCGCGTCGAGTAGGTCTGCAGCGAGCGGACTTTGACGACATGGTGTTTTCAGTCAATGTCGTTCCATTCGTCACGGGAGACGATTATTCCGTCTTCAACGCGGGTGCGAACTTCGATGGCGATCCCCAGCCGATTCGCGTGGAGACGCCGGAAGATCGCCAAAATCGGGGGCTGGGCCTGCTCAGCAACGACAAGTCGTTTCGCAAGCAAGGACTGCAAGTCGACGCGATTCGTTTGGATGAAGATTCGGAATGGCTGGTCGTCCCAAGCGGCTTTGCGAAACGGACGGGAGTCACTTTAACCGACGCCAGTCTCCACGGTGCGGTCACCGTTTACGCGAACGGCAGCCTTGCGTTCGTCCCTGACGTCAATGATCCGTATTGGCATCCGGCCGCGGACGATGATGAACCCGAACCCGTTTACTTCCAATACCGCGCCACCGACGGACTCGACTCGTACGAGGCGTGGGTGAGTTTCTCGCATGGTTACTATCGCCAGGGAGGGTCGCCGGACCAATCGCATACGGGACAGAAGATGTACCTGCTGGCCGGCGGCGGCGACTCGGATATGTTCGCTGAAGCCGCGACCACTTTCTTCACCGAGGGAAGCTCCCGGCAGGACATCGTGCTGGTGGGCCAAGGAGTTGAATTGAAGGATTGGGTCGAGCAGGTCTTTAGCGAGTTTGCTCAAGGCGAGGCCAGGTCGGTTACTAGTTTGAGCATCACCACTCGTGACCAGGCCAACGACCCACGAATCGCGAGTATTCTGCGGGGCGCTGATGCTCTGTGGTTTGGAGGTGGAGCTCAGTCGTACTATCAGAATGTCTGGCAAGGGACTCGCACCTTCGCGGAGATCGCCGCTGCGGCCGCGAGTTCCACTGCGATCGGAGGCACTAGCGCGGGGTTGGCCATCCTGGGACAGTATGCTTACATCGACTTACCATGGGACTCGGTAAAGAGCCGTTACGCGACGCTTGAACCATTCGATGCTCGCATCCATGTGGTACGGCAGAATGTTCGCGAGCTCCCTTTCTCGGCGCTATCGAACACCCCGAACTCGCCCTTGTATGCGATTCTCACCGACACTCATTTCGCCACGAGGGATCGGATGGGACGACTGTTGGCGTTTGTCACAAAGCCGCGAGCCGTCACGCCGCTCTTTGGTCTGGGCGTTGAGGAAAGCAGCGCTGTGCTGGTGCAAGCGGCAGGCAACGATTGGCTCTGGAGCGTGTATGGCGAGGGGAGCGCCTATCTCGTGGCGCCGGGCGCCGCGGTTGCTCGCTACACCGACGGCGGCCGACTTACCTACGGCCCCGTGGCCGTCCATAAGCTGGAACCCACGGGAGCGGCGGGCGCTCAACTTCTTTCCGCGATCAAGGCGGCGCCCGCGAGTTACCATGTGCAGTCGTATGCGGGAATCGCGTTCTCACCTGACAACAACGGCTCGATGTATTAGTGCCGCAGTGCTGGTGCGGCGCCGTTCGGCCCAGCCTTATAGAGGCTGGGCTAAAATCAGTAGTCGCTATGCGACCGCAGGGGTGCGGAGAGCGAGGCAGTGACGACAGGATTATAAATCCGAGAGCGAGACAACCAGTTTTTTGCCCAGTGCTTCCGCATAGCGGCTCAAGGTAGCGACCGTCGGATTGGCTTCGGCGTCGTTTTCTAGCCGCGAGAGGTTGGGGCGTTCGATGCCCGTTCGTTCCTGGACATCCGCAAGGCTCAACCCTTGTCGAACCCGCTCTGCCTTCAATAGCTCGATGGCCTCTTGAAGCGTTGCATGAGCAACGTCGTATTCGTGCTTGTATTTTTTGGCCAAGTTGCGGATTTCTGATTCGTCCTGCTGAACCAACCGTCGCGTCTCGTTCACCCGAGCACGCTCCGATTCAGTCAACTCACGTCGGACATGCTTTGCTTGTCGCATCAGTTACTCGTCATCCCAGACAAAGAAGTAAAACGGCATGCGACCTCTTGTTATCACAAATCATAACACGCCGACGGCGTGACAAACAACACTTGAAGTTCTCAGCTCACTTTGGTTGTTTTCAGGCGACGTCCGGGATACCGAGAGCGAAGCACGGCCCCAGCCCACACGCCCCTGCCACTGGATCGCCGCTATTACTCATCGGAGGTGTTTGGTAATCTTGTGCCGTAGAACTTCACGTTGAACGTCGCTCCGCTGCCACAGAGAATCACGGCCGTCTGCGAGGCGATGCTCCCCCGCTAACCGTGGCGTTGCATCCTGGCCGACGATCAATACTAACGAAAGCCGAGGAGGCGATATGACAACCCACAGCGATCGCATCGTCATCGACGCGAGGATTCTGGCGGGTAAGCCTGTAGTTCGAGGTACGCGACTCGCCGTCGAATTTATTCTCGACTTACTTTCGCAAGGATGGAGCGAACGAGAACTTCCCTCGCGCTGCGGTCGAGTTGCTGCGGTCTGTCGGGCACGACTTGCGGTGGGTTCGCACGGAGGCCATTCGCAAGGAAATGTCGCTAATCGTCGGCGATCTCGCTCTCTCCAAGGCAGAGGACGAATTGAGTAGCCAATGGCCGGATTGCCTGGACCGTAAACCACGCGCATTTCGCGTACTCTCGGCGATCTCGCGGGTCGTCGATCAGGCCGGCAAGGATGTTGGCGCGGACGTCGCGCTTCTGGATGTGGGACCGAATCTCGGCGCGCTAAATCGAGCCGCCCTGTTGAGCGCCGAGTATGTTGTAGTACCCTTGGCGCCTGACATCTACTCGTTGCAAGGACTAGATAATCTTGGCCCGACACTACGCAGGTGGCGCGAGGAGTGGCGGGAACGCCTTGCCAGGAACCCGGTGCCGAACTTGACTTTGCCCAAGGGAGAAATGACGCCCCTGGGTTACGTCGTCATGCAACACGGTCTTCGCGATAATCGCCCAGTAAAGGCCTATAAACGCTGGATGGACAAGATCCCGCGAACGTATGCAACCGCGGTGCTCGACGACCAATCGGACGCAGGCAACGATGTATTGCACGATTCCCACTGTTTGGCGCTGCTCAAGCACTATCGCAGCTTGATGCCATTGGCCATGGAAGCTCATAAACCGATGTTTCACTTGCGGCCGGCGGACGGCGCCATTGGCGCCCATGTCGCGGCCGTTGATGGTTGTTACCAAGATTTCCATCGCCTCGCGGAACAAATCGCCAAGAAAATTGACCTGGAGATGGAATAGCGAGCACCACGCAGGCGCCAGGCTCGAGCGTTCGTGCATGTGTCGCGGAGCGACAAATCATGGATGCTCGGCGTTCGCCGGTCCGCGTGGCGATCGCGATCCAGGGCGCCGTGCTTTGGCGGCGCGACCGCCTGGGTTAGCTTCCAGGCTGGCGGTTCATTTCCGCCGCCGCCGCTTCTTTTTGAGCTTTATCGACCTGCTCGAGTTGCTCGGTACTGGCCGAGGTGGGAACACTGTTCGACCCACTGTCACAACCAACTAGCGTCAGGGCGCTGGCCGCCGCTAACAGGCCGATGCCCGCCGGAACGCGATACGCGAAGCGGACGAGCCATTCGCCAACAACCGATTTGAACTGCATAAGAATTTTCCCAAAGTTGCCTACCGATGAAAACTCTCGCAAGGATCGTTCGCCCGACGGTCGCAGTGCGGCGTCTTCGACGCCACACCGCGACTGCTTACAGGACTGAAGGGCGAGCGTCGGACCAGTGATTAGGGGTTATCGAGTCCGGTGAGCGGATTACCGTCCGCGAGACGACGCGACTGGTCGGGAGGCGTGCCAGCGGGGCGAGGAAGAGTCCGCCACTGACGAAGAAACATGCCATCGAGTCCTAGGTTCCCGAAGGTGCTACCGCCATGGGCAATCTTCTTCGAATCTCCGCGCAGCCTTCAAGAGCGGCGGTCGGCGACCATCGTACTACGAGAAACGATCACGATGTTTTCACGCGATGATCTCACCAAGATCACGCCAAGCTAAAGCCCGGCCTCTAAAAGGCTGGGCTAAAATCGGTAGTCGCTACGCGACCGCAAGAGTACGAAGAACAACGCCATTTGGTTCAATCAAATGGGGACCACTGGATGACGTCGAATAAAAACCACGCGGAACCCGAGCCTTCTGTGGCACAGGACTGCCTGGACGGGATCACCGCCGAGTATGGAAAACCGGGCGAGCCGCACTACCGCCGAGTGGTTGTCGATCAGAAGGGCGGCAGAATCACCTTTTATCGGTGTCACCAGTCGAGTCGATTACTGGCGTTAGGTCCCGACCCGGAATTTACCTGCGGGCTTGATGAGATTCGAGGGATCTGTGCGACTTGGGTGGGCCGCCGAAATATGGGCGCGATGCTGGACGTGGTCACACCGACAGGTCGAGCTCGCTTGCCTCATGCAATGCACGGATTCGCTGCTATTCGCCAGGTCCTTGAGCAGGCCGTCGCGCGAAGTGGCAACAAACTGAACTGGTACGAATACGCGACAGCACAGGAAGCGTTGGTGATGGCTTGCGGCATCGCCGGAGCAGCGGTTGCGATCTGGGCCTTGCTCGCACTGCCGGGCTGGGCCACCGCCGTTTTCGTTGGAGTCCTGCTGTTTCTGATAATCGCCGCCCGTATCGTGTTCTGGCGGAGTAAACGCACCTTGTGGTGAGGGCAATTCCGCTGCATGTCGTGGTTAACGACAACGCGAAACACCTCCCCCGCACGCCGTTCGTCGTTCAGCACATCAGCGACGCACTCGCCCTGTAGTCATGGAGCGACGACCGACCATAGCCCAGCCTCTAGAGCCACGCGAGATCTCTAAGGTCCACTTCGCGGCGTTGACTTCAATTCAGAAAACATGGCGTGAATCAATGGACTGCCACATGTGCAGGTACGGCCCTCGCTTGTCAAGTTCATCGAGCCGGGTCTTGCAGAGACTAGAAAATCCCCTAGCAAACCACCTCGCTGTCTCTGGGCGAGTAGGTGAGACGAATTCAGTGCTCGTATTCTGGCAAGCTCTAGGTCGGGCGCCGTAATTGGGCCATGAACGGCTTGGTTGGCTGGCGCCTGACTGATCGGTAAGACACGTCCCTCATGCACCGTTCCCCAGACGCCGATCGATCGAATTCTCATCGGTTCACACGTAACGGGGTTCTCCGTGAGAACAGCAAAATTTGCCCCAATGCGTTCTCCACGCCTACTACGGAAAGAAACAAGGCAAGCAGCGTCAGAAAAGAAGTTCTCATGAAGACAACCGCGACGAGTGGGATTGAATCGGAACTTTACAATCGTTCCATAATGTACTGAGTCGACTCGTGGCGCGACCGCTCTGCGAGCTGAATCGCGCGATCGGAAAACGGGACTGCGACAACGCAGCGCAAGTAACATTCGCTCAGAAAATGAATTGCGTAGACCCGACCTTCCTCGTCCAATTGGTCAACCGAATCTTCTTTCCGTTATTCAGTTGGATGGTGGTGTCTGGCGAAACGATAGTGAAAATCAACTGTGCATAGGACGTCGCGTAGGCCTGGAGGTTGATTGTGTCGGAGTAAATCTGGAAGTCGGTGATCGTGTCGACCGAAGTAAGGTCGTCCGAGAAATAGAGAACGTCGCGCCCATCACCACCAGTCAACGAATCTGCTCCATTGCCTCCGTAGAGGTAGTCTATGGCGGCTCCGCCGTTCAGCGAATCATCACCCGCGTCGCCATACAACGTGTCGACTCCTCCAAAACCGAAGAGGGTGTCGTTCCCATCTCCTCCGCGCAATACGTCGGTGCCTTGCGTGCCGTACAAGATATCGTTGCCTCCGCGACCGTCGATGTAGGGAACTCCCGACAGACTGAGCGAGTAGGAGATGGTAATCTGGAATGAGAACACGTCGTTGTTCTCAGTGCCGAGAATCGGCTGGCCGTTTCCATTCCAGCCTTCCATGCTGCCGACCGAAGCATCGAAACCAGCCATCACGACGGGTGCTGCCGCATCGTTTACGAAGATGTCCGTGTTATCGCCTCCATGGATCGAATCGTAAGCGGCTTCGTCAAATCGCACTAAAATAACGTCGTAACCGGGGCCTCCTTGAATCGAATCCACGCCGGGACCGCCATCGAGCTGGTCGTCATGCATGCCACCATCCAACGAATCGTTGCCGGGGCCGCCTCGCAGCAAGTCGTACCCGAGTTCGCCTAACAAAGTATCCACTCCAGTGCCGCCTTCAAGCCGATCGTTCATGTTGTTACCGAACAAGGCATCGTCACCCGCGCCGCCGAAAATGCAGTCGGCCCCATCCAGGCCATAGATCAGATCATTTCCATCGCCTCCGAAGATCAGGTCTGTGGCGTTTGTTCCCGTCAGTGTATCGGGCCCAATTCCGCCCGCCTGAATCTGTGATTCGCCTGTAATGTTCGCAAAACAGGTCGCGATGCTGGTTGCCTGCCCATCATCATGAGCGGACAAATCTACTGCCTCGAAGCCCGTCGACTCGAAGGGGCTTGATGTCGGAACCATCAGCGAGAGCGTTCCTCCATTCGGACTGGCAAGATAACCTTTCAATGTGCCAATGTCGGACGTCGTGAGATCGGCCAATTGGTCCGGCGTGAGAACCAAATTCAACTGGTCAAAACCACTCAATCCATCTATTTCTAGCGATGTGCCGAAGGTGTAGGGGCCAAAGTGGGTCACAGGACCGCCGCTAGCTATCCAGTCAATCGTGAACTCGTCACTCGAATAGACCACGGTGAACCGGTCGTCCCCAGAGCTGCCCTTCAACAGGATGCCCGTGTCCGGCAAGTCGATGACATTAATGACAAAAGACTGCTCGTACCAGAGCCCCCCGACATCCGTCGTGCGGGCTCGCACTGTACGGATGGGCGACGCCTCGAAATCAAGCGAATCGATAACTCGTAACTGGTCACCTACGATCTGAAACAGCGAATTGTCGGTGTCGCCTGCGCCTGTCGCCAGCGTATACGTGAATGTGTCGCCTGCATCTGGATCTACGCTGCTGAACGACCCAATGACAACATCCGCACCCGCGTTTTCCTCAATCGCTGCATTACTCAGTGTGAGCGTGGAAGGCGAATCATTGACGCTCCGCACCGTGATGTTCACCGTGGCGTAAGTGGACGGGCTGTGATCGTTGGTGTAGTCGCCGTGTCCGTCCCAGATCTTGTAGATGAAGCTGTCGGCGCCATTGTAGTTGGCCTGCGGCGTGTAGCCAAAACTGCCGTTCGTGAAAGCGCTGACCACGCCATGGCTGGCGTTGAAGTAACCCACGGCGGTGATTGGGTCCCCGTCGATGTCAATATCGTTGGCCAATACGCCTGGCGCCGGCACGCTCAGGACGCCATCTTCGTCGATCGTGTAACTGTCATTCACCGCCTGCGGCAGATCATTGACCGGTGTCACGTTGATGCTCACGTGGCCGGTATCGGTGAGACTGCCGTCGCTGACCGTGTAGTCGAAGCCTGCCGGTCCGTGGTAGTTAGCATCGGGCGTGAACGTGACGGTTCCGTCGGGGTTGAGCACCACGGTCCCGTGGCTTGCGCTAGAAACCGCCGTCACCGTCAACTGCGAGTTGGTATTGTCGACGTCGGTATCGTTGCCCTTGAGGTCCGCGGCGGTCAGAGTGAGCGGCGTCGTGACCGTCAACGGCCACCGAGTTGGTGATGTTGTCGACGTGGACGGTATCGTTGCCCTTGAGGTCCGCGGCGTTGTCAGGCGTGAGCGGTTCGTGGTCTTCTGTTCGTGACGTCGATGTCAATATCGTCCGCCTGGCGGTCACGGCTGGTCGTTCACCGCGTCGTTGACAGCACGGATCGTGATGTTCACCGTGGCGTAGGTGGACGGGCTGTGATCGTTGGTGTAATCGCCGTGTCCGTCCCAGATCTTGTAGATGAAGCTGTCGGCGTTGAGCACCACGTTGTAGTGGCTTGCGGCTGTAGCCGACCGTCAACTGCGGTTCGTATTGTCGACGTGACCACGCCATGAGCTGGCGGCGAAGTAACCCACGGCGGTGATTGGGTCCCACGTCGATGTCGGGCGTCGTTGACCACGGATCGTGATGTTCACCGTGGCGTAGGTGGACGCTCAGGTGTAATCGCCATCTTCGTCGATCGTGTAACTGTCGTTCACCGCCTGCGGCAGATCATTGACCGGTCGTGACGTTGATACTCACGTGGCAGGTATCGGTGAGATGTCGCCGTCGCTGGCCGTTGTACCGTGTAGTCGAATATGTCGCCTGCCGGTCCGTCGATCGTGTAACTGTCATTCACCGCCTGCGGCATCGACCGGTGTGACGTTGATACGTGATCGGTTCCGTAGTCGAAGCCTGCCGGTCCGTGGTAGCACCGTGACGGTGACGGTTCCGTCGGCGTTGAGCACCACGAAACCGCCGTCACCGTCAACTGCGAGTTGGTATTGTCGATGTCGGTATCGTTGCCCTTGAGGTCCGCGGCGGTCAGAGTGAGCGGCTGGTCTTCGTTCGTGACGGCGTTATCGTCCACGGCCACCGGGGCGTCGTTGACAGCACGGATCGTGATGTTCACCGTGGCGTAGGTGGACGGGCTGTGATCGTTGGTGTAATCGCCGTGTCCGTCCCAGATCTTGTAGATGAAGCTGTCGGCGCCGTTGTAGTTGGCTTGCGGCGTGTAGCCGAAACTGCCGTTCGTGATAGCGTTGACCACGCCATGGCTGGCGTTGAAGTAACCCACAGCGGTGATTGGGTCCCCGTCGATGTCAATATCGTTGGCCAATACGCCTGGCGTCGGCACGCTCAGGACGCCATCTTCGTCGATGTTGTAAATGTCGTTCACCGCTTGCGGCAAGTCGTTAACGCCGGTGATGGTGATCAACACCGTCGCCGAACTTACTTCACCGAACGAATCCTGGATTTGGTAAGTAAACGATTCCGTTGTGATTTGGCCGATGGCGAGATACTCGAACTGATGATTTGGGTCAAACTTAAAGGTGCCGTTGCCTGTGTTCAGCAGCGTTCCGCGTGAGGGGGAGGTCAAAGCGATCGTGTGTGCCGGATCAAGGTTATTCTCCGCGTCACGATCTGGTCCATTGCCGTTGTCGTTGAGAACATTGAACACGACGAAGCTATCTTCGCCTGTACTGATGGAATCATTGACTGCAACCGGCGGCGTATTGAGGAATACGTCCACGAAAAAGAAGTCCGTGATCACTCCCTCGGCATCACCATCATTGATCGTGACCGTGACACGGTAGTGTCCTTCTTGCGAATAAACATGGTTCAGGTCGAATGTCTTTGTCGTCTGGTCGATGGTCAGTGTTTCGGTGACGCCGTCGCCGAAGTCGACGGCGCCGGTCCAGGCATCCGCCCCGGGATCGGTAAAGCTCAGGTGAGCGCGCTGGAAGGAGCCGATTGCAGAGGGGGGAAGACTTTCGTTCGGGCCGGCCTCGAACACGGGCTGAACGTTGGCCACGACGATATTCGTTGCGCCTGAAACGATGTCCGATGGATCGCTTACCGTTACTTGAATGGCGTAGTTCGATCCCAGCGGATTGTTATCGGCGTAGCGGTGCGTCGTGTTAAAGGAAACAACACCCGGGTTTAGGGTCAAAACCGTATCGGACGTATTGTCGCCCCAGACGATTCGCACCGTGTTGGTGGATTGGGTGTCGTAGTTGACGAAAGAGCCGGTGAGTGTCGTGTTATCGTTCTCGAGAATGGAAACCGGATTGACCGCCAGGTTCAAATCACGGGGGCCAGGGGGATGGACGATGACATTGGTTGTGTAGTCCGTGAAGCCGCCATCACGATCCTTGATTCGACCTCGCACCGTGAAAGTTCCCGCGTTAGGGAACGTGTACGAAAGAGTGGTGATGGAAGCGCCGTCGGCCAATTCGCCCGCATCCGAGAAATCGCCGTCGTTGTTGAAGTCGTAGCTGTAGCCGAAACCGGCTGCCCGATCGCCTGGCGAAGGGTCTGTCGAGTTGAGAAAGGAAACCGTCGTAGGCGTTCCCAGCAGCACCGCCCCGCCGCTGGCAAATGTGGCGGTTGGAGCGACGTTGTTCACGTAGACGACGAAGGTATCCGACACCAGGGCGGATTGATTATCGGTAATGGTTGCACCGCCCGCATAGACGCCGCTTTCGTTGTATAGGCGGCTCAAGGTATAGGTGCGACTAAATGAATTGACGCCAAGGCCAAACGTTCCAGAGCCTTCACCGTAATTCACCCTGGCGGACCAGAATTCGGAACCTGGGTCGATGAATGTGCCGACCTGGCCGAGAAACTGCCCTTCATTGATCGTGATGTCGGGGCCAGCGTTCAGTGTTGGCTGAACGTTAGCCAGGGTAAAGTTCACGGTGTAACTCGTACTATAAAGTTCCTTATCTCGAACGACGCCGCGAACGGTGTAGGTTCCGTCTTGTGGGAATGTAAAGGTCCGGCTTGGAGAAGTGCTGTCCGCAATCTCGCCGGCATCAAGGAAATCGCCGTCGTTATTGAAGTCGAAACTGTAGCGAAGCGCCGCGTTATCCGCGTCCGACGGATCGCTCGCGTTTTCAAACGAGAACGTCAACGGCGATCCTTCCAGGAGCGACCCGGTGCGGGTAAAGACGGCCGTCGGCGCGACGCCAAACACGCTGAGCGTGGTCGAAGTGGAACTGGTAGCGCCTCTCAAGTCGGTGACGCGTAAACCGATCGTCAGTTGTTGCTGAGCGTCATCCAGGCTCTCACCGCGGATCACGGGTCGTACGCCGACTTCATCTCCCAGTCCGGCCTGAGCACCTGTCTCGCCGTAAATGCCGTCGCCGTCGAGATCCCATTCGAAGGTCAAGGTCGATGCAGCCTGTTCCCGATCGGAACTGGCGGAGCCATCGAGCGTATAGCTTACCCCTTCGTTCAAGGAGAAACTGGACACATAAATATTCGCCGCCGGTGCTTCATTGAGATCGGAGACCCAGAGTTCGCGACCTTGCGAGCTGCCACTATCGGCGCTGAACACGATATTGCCGCTGGCAAGAGTCGCAATGAACAGCGGCGAGGAGTCCGAACTGGTGTTGATATCCTTGATCAGGAAGGTGCCGGCGACGGTGCCGTCGGTAACCCACGGCTCGCGGCCTTGCGGTGAACCGGCGGTCGCACTGAAGTACACCTTGTCGTCGACAGCAGTCAGAAGCGTTGGATTGGAGTCGCCGGAGGAATTGATATCCTTAAGCAGAGCTGTGCCGGCGACGGCGCCGTCGGTCACCCAGAGTTCCCGGCCCACCGAACTGCCACTGATGGCGCTGAAAATCGCTTTGCCATTGGCGAGTGCCAGAAATTGGGGCGAGGAGTCCTGAGAGCCGGGATAAATATCTTTGAGCAGGAGCGTGCCCGCGGAGGCGCCGTCCGTCACCCAGACTTCACGACCATTGGTATTATCGACGGCGCTGAACAGCGCCTTGCCGTTACTGAGGCTGGCGAGGAACGAGGGGGCCTTCAAGCTATCGGTGCTGCTGCCCGGGTAGATATCCTTGAGCAGGATCGTATTGGCAGTAGTGCCGTCGGTGACCCACACCTCGCGCCCATTAATGTTGTCGACGGCGGCGAAGAGCGCCTTGTTGGCGCCCAGGCTGCCGAGGTACGTGGGCGCAACGAGACTATCGGTGCTACTGCCAGGCATGATGTCTTTGAGCAGGAAGGTGCCGACCGAGGTGCCATCGGTGACCCAGACTTCGCGCCCATTAATGTTGTCGACAGCGGCGAAGAGCACCTTGTCGGCGCCCAGCTTGCCGAGGAACGTGGGCGTTTTCAGACTATCGGTACTGCTTCCAGACAGGATATCCTTGAGCAGGAAGGTGCCGGCGGTCGTGCCGTCTGTGACCCAGACCTCGCGACCATTGATGTTGTCTTCCGCCGTGAACAACACTTTGCCGGTGCTCAGATTGCCGAAGAACTCGGGATCTCTCAGACTATCGTTGTTGCTTCCGGGCAGGATATCCTTGAGCAGGAAAGTGCCTGCGGTCGTGCCGTCGGTGACCCAGACCTCTCGACCATTGACGTTGTCGTCGGCCGTGAACAGCACCTTGCCGTTGCCCAGGTTGCCGAGGAACGAGGGTGTCCTCAGGGAGTCGGAATTGGCGCCGATATCCTTGACCATGAAAGTGCCGGCGGCGGTGCCATCCGTCACCCAGACCTCTCGATAGTGAACGCCGTCATCGGCGCTGAAAATCGCTTTGCCGTTCCCCAACGTGGCGTAGAATTGCGGCGACGACGACTGCGAGCCAGGAAGAACGTCCTTCACCAGGATGGTGCCAGCGGTCGTGCCGTCGGTGACATAGAGTTCTCGGCCCAGACCGCCGCCAGCGTCCGCCGTAAACAATGCCTTGCCGTTGCCGAGCGAAGCGAAGAGTTGTAGCGAGGAGGACTGCGACCCAGGATAAACGTCCTTGAGCAGCAGCGTGTTGGCCGTCGTTCCGTCGGTCACATAAAGTTCCCGGCCGATACTGGCGCCGCCATCCGCGGTGAAGACAATTTTATCGCCGAGCGTCGCGAACGATTGGGGAGTGGAAGACTGCGAACCGGAATGAATATCCTTGAGTAGGGTCGGCAGTGGGGCCGTGATCGTGATGTACCCAGTCGCCTGTGCGGTCAGCGCGGGATTGCCATCGTCTTGAACGCTGTACACGAAACTATCCGATCCAAAGTACCCCGTGGTCGGCGTATAAGTGAGCGTGCCGTCGGCGTTTTGTACGATGGCGCCGTGCTGCGGGTATTGGTTGAAAAAGACGCCGAGCGACTGATCACCTTCGTTGGGTCCGCGAGAATCGTTCGTGCGTACATCGAAAGTGATGGGGACATTGCGCGGCGTCGTCGCCACGTCATCCACGGCAAGCGGCGCGTCATTTACAGCGGTAATCGTCACGGTGAACGTCTGGACTCCGCTGGTGTCCTGGCCGCCGTTCGCCACACCGCCGTTGTCCTGCAGACGTACCGAAACAATCGACGTGCCGAAGGCATCGGCTGCGGGAGTAAAGGTAAGCGTGCCATTCGAGGACACGCTAGGCTGGATCTTAAAGAGTGAATTGTTATCGTTGGTAACGATGAATTGCAGTGTCTGCGATGCTTCGTCGGCAGGACCGACGGAGATCGCGGCGGCCCATCCCGCAACCGTTTTCAGCCCCGAGTCTTCACTCACGGTTTGGTTCGTTCCCTTGGTGAACGATGGCATGTCGTTGACTGCGTTCACGACTAGCGATACGTTCTCGGAAAACTGATGACTGGCTTGGTCCGCGATCGTGACGCGAATGTTGTAAGAAGTTCCGTTGGCGGTGGGCGTAGTGTAGAGATGGGTGACGCCGCTGAAACTGCGAACTCCGACACCCAGGTTGATCGTTTGAACGCTGCTGCCGTCACCCCAGTTGATCTGGGCCGTGTGCGTCGAGAGTGCGTCCAAGTTTACGAAGGCGGCGCCAAGAGTCGCTGTGGAGTCTTCATTGATGGTGGTTGCCGCAAGACTCAAGGCCACGTTTTGCGGCCCCGCAATGCTGATCGTCACGTTGGTCGTGTAATCGGAGTAACCGCCGTCGCGATCCTTGATTCGACCATGTACCGTGTAGATGCCGCCCGCGTCAAAAGCGTACGAACGACTGGCGGAAGAGATGTCTTCGGCTTCCCCAGCATCGGTGAAGTCGCCATCGTTATTGAAGTCGTAGCTGTACCTAAAACCCGCCGCGACATCACCGGGCGAGTCGAGGGCGCCCGTGAAGGAGACGGTCCCCTGGACGCCAGGCGTCGCTGGCCCGCTGTTAACAAAGGATGCGGTCGGAGCCAGATTGTTAACAGTTACCAGCACGGTGTCCAAAACCAACTGACTCTGACCGTCCGTGATGGTCACCAGGACGGAATAGACGCCGCTCTCAGGATAGAGGTGGTTGAGGCTGTACGTCTTGGCGGCCGTGTTCAGCGACAATGTCGATATGCCGCTGCCGTCGCCATAGTTAACGGTGGCTGTCCAGCTATCCGCACCCGGATCGGTGAACGTGCCGGTCCGAGAGAAAGTCTGACCTTCGTTCAGCGAATCATCGGCGCCTGCATTCAACGTGGGCGGGACGTTAAGCACCGAGAACGACGTCGTATACGTGGTCGAACCGCCATCCTTGTCCTTGATGCGGCCGCGTACGGTATAGAAGCCGTCTTGCGGGTACGTAAAGCTGCGTGAAGAAGAGGCCACGTCGGTGGCTTCACCCGCATCGATGAAATCACCATCATTGTTGAAGTCGTAGCTGTAGAGGAGCGCCGCGGCATCCGCGTCGGATGGGTCGGTGGAATTCAAGAAGGAAATGGTTATCGGCGATCCTTCCAGTTGAGTACCGCTGAAAGTGAGACTTGCCGAAGGTGGAGAATTGTTGACTTGGAGCGTTGTCGAGGCGACTCCGACCTTTCCTCCGCTGTCGGTAACTCGCAATCCAATCGTGTAACTTCTTGAACCATCGAGAGCGCCGACTCGCAACGAAGGACTGGAACCGACTTCATCGCCCCAGGTTGCCGCGGTGCTGGTTTCACCATAGATCCCGTCGCCATCGAGATCCCAGGTGTAGACAAGCGTCGACGAATCCTGGTCTCGGTCCGTACTTGCCAGAGCATTCAGCGCTGTGATCGAGCCTTCGGCGGTCGAGTAAGGTCCGCCCGCATTCGCGACAGGCGCTTCGTTCGACTCGACAACCCATAACTCACGGCCGTGACTCCCGTCGTCAGCAACGACAAGAATATCGCCGTTGCTCAACCCAGCCAGGTAAGTCGCCGACGAACTTGGCGAGTTTGGGTAGATATCACGAGTCAAATACGTACGTAACGGAGTGCCATCGGTGACATAAATTTCGCGGCCGAGGGCGCTGCTATCCGCGGTGAATAGCGCTTTGTCACTGGCGAGGGCCAGCAATTGCGGCGTGGAATCCTGCGAACCGCTGTAAATGTCTTTGAGCAGGAGTGTGCCTGCCGAGGTGCCATCCGTAACCCAGGCTTCGCGGCCATTGGTATTGTCGACGGCGGAGAACAAGGACTTGCCGTTACTCAGACTGACAAGGAACGAGGGGGTCTTCAAGCTATCGGTGCTGCTTCCTGGGTAGATATCCTTCAACAGGAAGGTGCCGACCGAGGTGCCGTCGGTGACCCAAACCTCGCGTCCATTCACGTTGTCGACGGCTACGAAGAGTGCCTTGCTGGCGCCCAGGCTGCCGAGGAACGTGGGAGCAGTCAGGCTGTCGGTGCTGCTGCCTGGCATGATGTCTTTGAGAAGGAAGGTGCCGACCGTGGTACCATCGGTAACCCAGACCTCACGTCCGTTGACGTTGTCGACGGCGGTGAAGAGCACCTTATCGGCGCCCAGCTTGCCGAGGAACGTGGGCGTTCTCAGACTATCGGTGCTGCTGCCCGGCAGAATGTCCTTGAGCAGGAGAGTGCCCGCGGTGGTGCCGTCGGTGACCCAGACCTCACGTCCGTTGACGTTGTCTTCCGCCAGAAACAGCGCTTTACCGTCGCCCAAACTACTGAAGAACGTGGGCGCTCTCAGGCTATCGTTGTTGCTGCCCGGCAAGATGTCTTTGAGCAGGAAGGTGCCGCTGGTGGTACCGTCGGTGACCCAGACCTCTCGTCCGTTGGTATTGTCTTCTGCCGTGAACAGCACCTTGCCGTTGCCCAAACTGCCGAGGAACAAGGGCTTTCTCAGGCTATCGTTGTTGCTGCCTGGCAGAATGTCCTTCAGCAGGAAGGTGCCGCTTGTGGTGCCATCGGTGACCCAAACCTCGCGACCAGTGGTGCTGTCGTCTGCCGTGAACAACACTTTGCCGTTGCCCAGGTTGCCAAAGAACGAGGGGGTTCTGAGAGAGTCGGAGTTGTTTCCGATGTCCTTGAGCAGGAAAGTGCCGGCGGTGGTGCCATCCGTCACCCACACCTCGCGATCATGGGACCCGTCATCGGCGCTGAAGATTGCTTTGCCGTTTCCCAGCGTGGCGAATAGCTGTGGTGAAGAAGACTGCGAGCCAGGGTAGATGTCCTTCACCAGGATAGTGCCAGCGGTCGTGCCGTCGGTGACGTAGAGTTCCCGGCCCAGGCCGCTGCCAGCGTCCGCCGTAAACAGCGCCTTGCCATTGCCGAGCGAAGCGAAGAGCTGCGGCGAAGAAGTTTGCGAACCGGAGTTAATGTCCTTAAGCAGCGAGGTGTTGGCCGCTGTGCCGTCAGTGACATAAAGTTCTCGACCGAAACTGCTGCCGCCATCCGCGGTGAAGACGATCTTGTCACCGAGCGATGTGAACGATTGCGGAGAAGAGGACGACGAGCCGGAGTTGATGTCCTTGAGCAGCAAGGTATTTGCAGACGTCCCGTCGGTGACGTAGAGTTCTCGCCCCAGGCTACTCGTGTCCGCCGTGAACACGACCCTGCCATCCGCGAGGGTCGCTGATAAACTCGGCGTTGAACTGGATGAGTTGGGGTTGATGTCTTGCAGGAGAGTCGCCGTAAGCAGGCGACGATCCTCGAGTAATTCCAGTCGTAACTGTCTATGTCGGGAGAGTTTTTGCTGTGCGCGCCGCGTAGAGTTTTTTGTCGACACAGCGGGAAGAGATGGTCGACGGGAGTTTTGGGGCACTACAGCACTCCTGAAATCAAGCGAAGGGGACTTTTAAAGGAAGAGGATGGATTGCCAGAGGGCGGTGAGATAGCCCAGCGCACGACGGAGTCTAGTTTAACCCGCCAGGAATTGCCAGCAGACCGACCCACCTGGGTGGAGGAGAACTCGGACGCTGTGCAAACGCAAGTCATGTCGAGTGAAGCGACATCAATAAGCAATCTGCGCGACAAAGTCGGTGCTTCCCCGCAGTATCAGTAAAGAGGCGTCCCTTGATCCGCCACGGACTTCTTGCATAAGGAACTAGATTTTGGCTCGGCCTCTTGCCCGCCACCTCTCGCGACACAGAACGCGTCACCGCGCGCCTGCTTGGTCTCGCCCCGCAGTCGCACAATCTAATCCTTCATACATATTTCATATGTTAAGCACGTTCGTTTGCATGCGACACAGCGACGAGCGCAAGGCCTCGATGGCCAGGCACTTGTTGCTCGACGCATCGCACCAAATCACCAACCCGAAACACAGCATTTTCCGGAGCCACAACATTCGTAATTTTGTACAGGTCTCCAGGACGCCAAATGGAACCAGCGACTTGGAACGAAGTGGAATCGTCGCGACAGGGAATCAAGATGCTGACGGCCGTGGCAAAGCCTTCAATCCAATGGTCAAGACCAAGTTCGTACTCGTCGATCGAAAACCCGTCAGGCCAGTCGCGAAATCCGGATTGGTGACGCAAACGCTCTACGGCCGCCTTGGCCTCCGCATGTGTTGCATAGACGCCAATCATCTTGACCTCGTCGCGGCCACACCATTCATACGCATGCTGTAAGACAAATACGGTGGCCATGGGTGTATAGCAGCCAAAGTAACGGGTGCGATCCATTCAGCAACGGAAAAACTGGGAGAAAATCGACGTTTTATCGTGGAAAGCCGTTGGGTGTCGGCGAATTGATATTGGAGAAAGCGGCGTCTTTCGTACAGGCTGTTTGTTACCACACAGACAACTTGCGGCAGGGACGCCGCCATGCAGGATGCTACACGCGCAGACCGTTGCTTTGCAGTCCTCGTTCGGAAGACGGCAGTCGATTGGTTGACGGAGTTGTGGCCGGTGCTGAGCCGGTGGCAGGGATCGATGCCACGCCTGCCAGTACATCACTCAACTGGCCGAAGCCATTTTCGGGCCAGGCCCATCGGGAGCGGCGCGACCGAGGCCGCCTGCAAGACGCTCTTCACGCAACGCTTCAAGCAGTCCGGCATGAAATGGACCTCGACCGTCGGCGCCACGATTCTGCGATTGAGGGTCATCAGCCTAAGCGGCATCTGGACGCAAGTGCGTATTGTCACTCTTCAGTCTTATACTAGGCCGACCCCAGTGACACCCAAGCCATGCGAACCCGAACTCACGCACAAGCCCCTGCAAACAGCGGTGTAGACCAGACCGCACCCGTTCTCTTGAACCAACAATGAGCCGTGATATTGCTGAAGATAAGTATGTCCGTTTCGCGAGGTGCCTGTTCCACTAAAGCGAGAACTCGGTCGCGTTCAGAGCACGGCAACTTACCGCTACGCTATGATCGCCCGTCGGCTCTCTTGGTCCGACGGCCGGGGCGGTAAGCGTACCGCCACTCAAGCTCACTCTGGTTGCGAACGCGCTTGTTTCCTCCGTATCGCTCAAACTGATCGCTGTGGATTTCCAGGACGTCATCAAGCGATGCGTTGGACTTTCCCCTCCCGCTCTGTCGGCTTCGCGGGCGCGATATCCAGTTCCTCTCCGTCAGTGCTGATTTCGTGGGGTTGCTCAGGGCGTAGAATTGACTTGCGACACTGCCGCCGTGTAGTCTCTCAGCTTGATGAATCAGAAGCGGCCTCCGCAGTCCCAACGAATGCCGCGTGCTTTCTCGAAAAAGCACTGTGCGCCGCGCAACTAAGGACCTGCCAACGAAACAATCTCGGCGACTAAAACTCTTGCCGCTCGAGGTAGAGACAGCCTAGCCCTAGCATGACGATCATAAAGGCGCCGCTGCTCCACACGGGGGCCCAGGGGTCGACGGCCGTTTGGCTCGTCTCTAAAGATTGTCGCGGGCGACCGTCGGTCGGGGCGGCGGTCTTTCCCGACAGAGCGTAGGTCACCGTGTTTCCCAACTCACCCGGTTTCGGCAACACCGTATACAGCGGCAGAACCACTCGACGGTACGCTCTGTCCAACATCGTGGCGGGCGGGTCCCAACGTCGCGCCACCTTAAAGCTCGGCAACTCGTACTCGCTCACTCGAGTCGAACGGTCGGCGGCCAGTAAATGCGTGGCGTCGCGGAAGAAAATCGCCGAAACATCTCCCTGGCCCGTGACAGGCGCGCGGCGAGCCGTACGTGCTGTCGCGTCGATGATCCAAACGTGCCCATCATGAAACGCCGCCGCGAACCATTGGCCGCCCGGTGCGGCGGCGAGAAATCGTGGAGCTTGCGTTTTCTCTACCCGGAACTCTTCCAGCATCTCGCCGGTCTTCGCGTCCAGCAGCTCGATACGCCCATCGTCTCGAGCCAGCACCATCCGGTCGCCAGCGATCGACACCAACGCGGGCGGTAGATTCTCCTCGTCGATCGCCTTCTCCAGCCGCACATGAAAGCGATCGTCCGCCTGCTTCTCCAGCACGGTCAGCTTCCCGCGACTGTAAATGGCCAACTCGCCTGAATCCGGATTCACCGACGCGGAGGCAGGTCGAGACAGGATCAGCGGCGGGTCGGGACTAACCGTCTGAAACGCTTCCTTCGTGGGCACCGGCAGAGAGAAGCCAAACATCTTGACTGGCTCCGACGGACGCCGCAGATCGCCCATCAGTCGATAGATGCCCGTGCTGCCCACGGCGAGCAATCGACCATCGGGCTCGCGCAACAAATACATCGCTCCGATCGACGTGCGCACTCCCTTGCTCCCCTTCCAACCGTCCCCCTTCGTGCCGACGTAGGCCAGCGTCTGGCCGTCGCGCATCGACCGTTGGATGGAAACCAGTTCTTTACGAGTCGAATCGAAGGCCGGCCCGACTGGCCGTAGTTCGCTGGGAATCGACGGGAGCAACGCGAGCACGGGTCGAGTCTGCTTCTGTACATCCGTGACCAGGATCTCCGACCAATTGCCCGCCGCCTCGTCCCACGCGTAAGCGAACCCCATCTCGTTCACCGCAACCAGCGTCTCGTCGGCGAAGACCAGTTGAGTGAGTTTGTGTTTGGAAACGTAGAAGTTCTCTAACGATCCCTTGCCGCTTCCCAACAGGAAACAGAACAGCCAGAACAAGACAGTGGCGCCGATCGAGACAATCGCATTGCGCCACAGCAGGCCCGCGAGCGAC
Source organism: Pirellulales bacterium (assembly GCA_046349915.1). Lineage (GTDB taxonomy): Bacteria > Planctomycetota > Planctomycetia > Pirellulales > Pirellulaceae > CAIXSC01. The sequence continues at coordinate 333,408 of JAXMBL010000009.1, forward strand.
GAGACCGTGAAATAGATGGCGAACATGAACAGATAAATCGGAATCCCCAACAAGAGTCGATGATTCCAAGCATCGAACCGCAGCCCCAGAATCAACCACAGGCCCGCGATCAGGAAACCGGCGTTCAGCAGGATGAACGCACAGCCTCCCAGAAATCTTGACAGGAAAAGCAGCGAACGAGAAATGGGCTTGCTGAGTAGCAGATGGAGTTGCCCAGGGTCGAACATCTGCGGCACGATCGACGACGTGACCACGATGGCGACTAGCACTCCAATCACACCCACCAACAGTCCCATGATCCACGCCACGACTCGTTCCAACATCGTCCGAAATTCGGCGGGACGAAAGGGCAACGGATCGAGCATATCCCAGACCAGATACTTGATCTGAAACGAAGTCGCGTGGCTGGTGGCGATTTCCTCCGCGAACGCCGCCTCCAACAGCAAGCGATTGCGCCGCCCGACATCGGTCGCGGTCAAGTTCGACGTTTCTTGGCCCAGTAATCGCTTCAGTTCATCGCTCGGGATTGGCGTGTTTTTCCAAGCCGCCTCGTCGTACATCTCGGGCTGCAAGACCAACTTGTTCAGTTCAGTGCGGAAGGTGTTTATGTTGCGCACGAACTCCATCGCGCCATCGAAGTCGTCGCGCGGCTGCATGGTGAACGTCGCAACCATCGCGCGCGTCTTTTCGTCGAGCCGCGAGACGAGATGGCGAGCGGGCGAGGGTTCGTCCTTCGCCGCTTCGTCGCGAACTCGCTGAATAAATCGCGGCCAGTTCTCGACATCCCCTTCCAGCACCTCAATCGTGACGACCTCACGATATCCAAAGGGGGCCAGCGCGAGCAGCAAGCAGCCAATGGCGCCCAAGAGCACCCAGAGGACTCGCGAGGCGAGTGCTTCTCGAAACGAGTCGACGATGACAGCGGCGTAGGGACGAATCATGGAGTGGAATCTTCAGGTCGACGGAGAGTAACGCTCGCGAGTGGACAACGATTCTTCAACTATTCTTCTACTATTCTTCTACGGGTTCGACGATGGCGAGGAAGGCATCCTCAAGCGACAGACGTTGGCGAGTGAGACTGACAATGCTCACACCCTGGGCGCGAAGCTGATCGATCAATAGATCGACGCTCGTTTGGTTAGGCAACCGCACTGCCACTCGATACTCGCCGGGCTTGATCAACGTGCTGACGGAATTCGAGTGGCTCGCGAGGGCGGCGCGGACCGCGGGCTCGGCGCCGTGCACTTCCAAATGCACTTCCAGTTCGACCGCTTCCGCGGTCACCACTTCGCCATCGCCCGTCAAGCCGCGTTGCGAAACCTCGGCCACCGGCCCAACGTAGCGCAGCGTTCCTCGATCCAGAATGGCGACTCGGTCGCAGATCAATTCGACTTCTTGCAGGATGTGGCTGTTGACGAAGACGGTGCGTCCCTGCTGTTTGAGTTGTTGCAGCACATTGCGGACATGGGAGCGAGCGACGGGATCGAGTCCGTCGGTGGGCTCGTCGAGTATCACGACTTGGGGTTGGTGCAGCAGAGCTTGAGCAAGCCCCAGGCGTTGGAGCATTCCCTTCGAGTATTTCGTGATCGAGTCGCCCGCTCGTTGAGACAGTCCCACCTGCTGCAACAGCGATTCGCCTCGCTGGCGTATTTCACGACGCGACAGTCCGCTCAATTGACCGTAGTAGTCGAGCGCGGTGAGTCCGGTGTGGTGTCGGGGAATGCGCAGATTCTCGGGCAAGTAGCCAACTTCGCGGCGACTGCGGCGACTGCCCGCGGCATGGCCGAGCAGCGAAACTCGGCCGCCAGTCGCTCGGACGATGCCCAATAGGATTTTAATGAACGTGGTTTTGCCCGCGCCGTTCGGCCCGAGCAGCCCAAAGATCTCGCCCGGTCCGACGGAAAAGGAAACTCCCTTGAGCACATCGAGCGAGCGGCGACGAATCCACCCTTCCCGATAGGTTTTGCGGAGATCTTCCACTTCGATCACTTGCGTCGCCATAAGCCCCGCTTTGGCCGCCTTGCCGACAAGGCACACCGGTTGAATTCAACAAAAGGAACGACCCTCCCCTATACCAGGTAAGTCCCAGCGCGAGTTTCAGGGCCGTGGAAACTCTTTCATAGCTGCTGAAGCCGGAGCATGCCAAGCCGAGACGAGAACTCAAGGTTCATTGAAGGCTCACAAGGTCGACCGAAAGTCCATGAAAACAACACGGAAACCAAACCTGGGTTGAACACTTGCAGAATTCGCCCCTGCCGGGGAATAATTGGAGAGAATCCCGGCGTGGGGGAAATTCGTCGCTCGACGCAATGTCTGAAGCTCCGCCCGGATCGAGGGGAAGACGTAATGGAAATCACTTGTCGCTGTGCGGCGTGTGGCTCGCCGTTCAAAGTCGACGCTCGCTTTATTGGTCGCCGGGCCAAATGCCCCAAATGCGCGCAAATCACGGTCGTGACCGCGCCCGAAGGGTATGTCGCGGAAGAGCGACCGGCCGCGCCGTCTCCCCCGCCTCACTCTCCTACACCCTCGTCGACTTCCACCACGCCACCGGCTGCGACTGGCGCTCCTGGCCGCTCACGCTTCCTCGATAGTCCTCCCGCGGACGACGAGATGACGTCGCCCGACATTCCTTCACTCTCCCCACCCGCGGGCGGCGGTGGAGTATTCCTCAATCCACAAGCACCCGAGCCGCCTACCAAGCCAACTCGCGGCGGAGGGGGTCGCGGCGAGTCCGCTCCTACCACCCCGCCTTCTCGTTTCTCGGGCGCCCCCGCGCCCGCCAAGCCGCCCGGTTCCCCCAAAGCCCCGGCGCATGCCGCGGCCAACACAGGTGCGGCGGGAAGCGCCTCGCCCGCGGAAGGCGGAGAGGCCGACTCGACTTTTCCCATCAAGGTGATCACCAGCGGCACGGGGGGAAAACGCGGTGCGACTCGCGGACGATCCGATGCCGGCGGCAAAAAAATCCCGCTGATCGGTTGGGTGATCGGCGGTGGAGTTGCCGCGGTGCTGCTGGCGATCGGCTGCCTGGTTGCGGTCGTCGTCGTGATGAGCGACCGCAATCCGCAACTAGCGCTCGTCGGTTCGAAGCCGAAGCTTGTCATCGAGCTGCCGCGCGAAGGTCGCAAAGACATCAAGCTGCTGCTGAATTCTCGGCCTTATATGATCCCAGCGACGGGCCCCGTCGAACTGGTCGTGGAAGAGGGTTTGAACCAACTAACCTTGCAACGGCGCGGATATCTACAAGTTGATCACTCGTTTACGTTACGCAAAGGCGAGAACGTGCCGTTTCAACCGACATGGGAGAAGTCGCTCCCGCCACTCGATCCGGAGATGATTGGCGGAACCGAGAAACCTTCATCCCCCGGTTTTGCCTCGACTCCTAGCGACCAATCGGCGGGACCGCAAGGCTTCGGCGGTTGGCTACAGAACCTTGAAGTCGCACAGCGACGAGCGTTGGAACTCAAGCGCGACATCTTCTTGGTATTCGCCGGGTCGGATTGGTCGAACCAGACGCACGTCATGGCGGAAGCCATCTTTTCTCAACCGCGTTTCCGTTCGTTCGCCGAGCAGCGGTTCGTCTTGATGGTCGTCGATCTGCCTCGCACCGAAGCTGGCATCAATCAGCTTGAGAATATCAATCAGAATCGGGCGTTGAGCCTCCAGTTCGGTATTCGCTCGGTTCCCACCGTGCTGCTGCTGGACGCCGGTGGCACGCCTTACGCCGCTGACGGCTTCTTCGGCGATGGACTCGACAAATACATCCAGCACATCACGCTGATGCAGAACAAGCACGCTCAGCGCGACGTCCGCGTGTTGGCGGTTGAATCATCGAAGAACAAGTCGCCGCAGGAGCGGCTGGCCGCGCTCGAGACGGCCGTTACTTGGCTCGATCAGGAAAAGTTGACTCCTCATTATGGTCGAGTGCTCGCCCAGTGGTTACTGCTCGCTAAACAGCTTGATCCTCAGAACGATTTGGGCAAGTTAGAGGTTTTGGTGGAGGCGGACTGGATTGCTCGCTTGAATTCCGCGCTCGTCGATCGAGAACGAGCGAAGGTGATGGCCGTTTTGACGGACCTATTGAACTGGAGTGGTTCGCACAAGTTTAGAGATGCGAATCGAGCAGTTCGAGTCCACTCGATCGCCGCCATGCTGCTGATCCAAGTGATGGACGACTTCAACTCGGCGGCGCGCCACGTTGCACTCGCGCGGACTTATGCGCCCAGTGATGACAAGTTGAAGCAGGAGCTGTCAGGGTTGGATAACTGGCTCCGCAAACGCGATCAATTGTCAAGCGGCACGGGCTTTATTGTCGGTGAGGGCGGCTATGTGCTGACGAACCACCACGTGATCGAAGGGCCGGGAAAGACCGTGGTGCGGATTCCGACGCCGGGAGGAATGACGAACGCCAACGCCACGGTCGTCGCGTCTGATCCGCAGCAGGATATCGCTTTATTGAAAGTCGATCCTCGACTATTTCCCAGCTTTAAGCCTGTCACCATCTCGCCGGATCGCGTGCGTCGTGGGTCCGAGGTCGCTGTCTTTGGCTTCCCGCTGGGCGATGACCTCGGCAAGGATGTGCGCATCACAACGGGAGTCGTTCATTCTCCGTCAGATCAGTCCGAGGATAAACGCCATGTGCTGGACTGCCGCATCAATCCCGGCAATAGCGGCGGACCTGTTCTGAATCGACTCGGCCGAGTGATCGGAATGGTGACCGCGAAGACGGTGGGCGGGGCCGGGGTCGACAGTTACGGCGTTGCGATCCCGGCCAACGACTTGCAGACCTTTCTCGCGCAACACCTCCCCGGTTATGCTCCGACATCGCCGAGTGAGCCCACGTCGGGGGATGGCGAAGGACGGCTCGAATGGGAACAAGTCGATGAACGCGTCGCGCCCGCGGTGCTGATGGTGCTCAAGGTGAAAGAGAACTAGGGGCGAGAGTTGGGTGGAGTCGCGTGGTTTGTGGAGCGCGGAATGGAGCGACGGACGGGAAGTCCGTCTAGGTAGCCCGCTCACTTCGTGAGCGGAAAGCCACGTGGCGTGCGAGCGCCGCATGCCGTAAGGTAATCCGCGAATCGTACGAATTTGCTAACGAGAGTTTCCTTCGGCGCGGAATGGAGCGACGGACTAGAAGTCCGTCGTACTATGGGGAGCGACGGACTGGAAGTCCGTCGTACGTAGGGGCGGGCGGAAACACTTTGGGAGATGGAAGCATGTCGGATGACGGCGATCGTGGTTGGGGACGAGTCACTCTGTGGCTGATTTTGGCTGCGCTGGCTGTCGACGGCAGTTTCAATTTCTGGTGGGTCAGTCGTGAGGCTCAGGCCGCGGAGCCTCATCATTCGTTTCGCTCGGACCAAGGGGTGGCGGTCGAGGATACGTTGCCTCTGCCGAGTGATCTGAGTAAGCCGGAGGTGCTTCGCTGGCGCACGCCGCTCGGCGCGGGGCATTCCACCCCCTGTATCTCGGGCGACTCGATCTACCTTACGACTTTTGAAGAGAACAAGCTGGCGACCGTTGCGCTCGATCGCGTTTCGGGCCAGGTACGTTGGCGAGCGATCGCGCCGGCCACTCGGCTGGAGACCTTTCATCCCACGGGCAGTCCGGCGGCTGCTTCGTGTGCGTGTGATGGCCAGCGAGTGTTCTCGTTTTTCGGCAGCTACGGATTACTGTGTTACGACTTGAGTGGCAAATTGATTTGGTCCAAGCCGCTGGGACCATTTCAGGACGAGTTCGGCTCGGCTAGTTCGCCCGTATTGGTGGACGATGTCTTGTTGTTGAACGAAGACCACGATGTGAATAGTTTTCTGCTGTGCGTCGATGCGGCCACGGGCGAGACTCGTTGGCAGGCGCGCCGTGACGGATTCACTCGCAGCTACGCGACTCCGCTTGTGCGGCAAATCGGAGGACGTAAACAGGTGATCGTGGCAGGCGCGTTGCAGTTGGTCGCCTACGATTTGGCGGACGGCAAGCAGTTGTGGTCGGTCGACGGACTGGCGCGCATCGTCAACACGACGCCGGTTTTCGATTCAGGCATGCTGTTTGTTTCCACTTGGTCTCCCGGCGGCGACACCGATGCGCGGATTGGCATGGAGCCGTGGGATGTGGCGGTCAAGCAATGGGATGTCGACAAGGACGGCAAGTTGAAGCGTGAGGAAGTCGACAACAAGGATGTGCTCGATCGCTTCTACCGCATCGATCTCAACCAAGACAAATCGCTCGATAAAGAGGAATGGGCGAAGTATGCCCGTGTGTTTGAGCTCGCCCGCAATTCGCTGCTCGCCATTCGACTCGACGATAACGCTCCGACCTCTCCTCTCATTGCGTGGCAGTACGAGAAGGGGTTGCCGTATGTTCCGAGCCCGCTGGTTTATCGTGGCGTGCTGTACTTGATCAAGGATGGCGGAATCTTGACGACCTTCGAGGCGGCGACGGGCAAGGTCGGTCGTACGGGTCGCATGCGAGCGTCGAACAACTATTACGCTTCGCCGGCCGCGGGCGATGGCAGAGTGTATTTCGTCAGCGATCCTGGATTGCTGACCGTATGCAAGGCGGGCGCTGCGTGGGAGATTCTCTCGACCCACGATCTGAAGGAGCGTACGGTGGCGAGCCCGGTGATTGTCGGCGGGAAGATCTATGTGCGAACCGAGTCGGCGGTGTACTGTTTCGGCAATCCATAATTGACATTGCCCCGTTCGCCCCGCTTGTTTACTCTTTGCCTCCTAACAGGAGGTGAACTGTGCGAAAAGCGGCCCCCACGGACGTCCGCGGCAGAATCCGCGAAATCTTGGCTGATCCGAGCAACTCGTTGATCCCGCGAGTGCCCGATGCGGGCCGAACTTGCGATGGACTGACCGTGATGCATAACGGGCTGAAAGTCCATGCGATGGGGTCGTTTTATCTGCGCGCGTTGGCGGCCAATCGCGGGTGTCACGAGCCGCAAGAAGAATATCTGTTCCAAGAAGTGCTGAAGCACATCCGTCCCGGTGCGACCATGGTGGAATTAGGCGCCTACTGGGCCTTCTATTCGCTGTGGTTTGCGAAGGCAATTCCTGATGCCAAGTGCTTCATGGTTGAGCCAGACCAGGAGAATCTGGAGATTGGCCGTCGCAACTTTGCGACGAACGGCGCGGAGGGAACGTTCATTCAAGACCGAGTCGGCCAGGGGTATCTGCGAGTCGACCAGTTTCTGGACGAGCGCAAGATTTCGTTCCTGGATCTGCTGCATGCCGACGTCCAGTGTGCTGAGCTAGAGATGTTGGCGGACGCCGAAGAATCGCTGCGAGCGGGGCGGATCGGCTATCTGTTCTTGGGCACGCATGGGCAAGACTTGCATTATCGCTGCAAGGAGTTTCTTGAGTCGCGAGACTATGTGATTCTAGCGCATGCGGATTGGTTCGACGGTACATTTTGCCAGGATGGCGTGCTGCTGGCCCGCTCGCGTCGCCTCTCGGGCATGCCGCCCGTGGAGTTGCCATTGCGGAGTCCGCATCGTCCCTACGAGATTGGGTCAAGTGACGAGACGCTCGACACCTTGATGGCTCGTGCCAACAGCCGTCAGAATGCGTTTCGCCGACTTGCTCGCTGGTTCCGCAATCTGGTTCCCCAGTCGCTGGAGTCGGCGAGTGGGAATCGCTGAAATTGCGAAAGGCAAGAGTCCATGGACAACCTTCGCGCCCGTGGGTTGCGCATTGTTTCGTTGTTGCCGAGTGCGACGGAGATTGTCTGCGAGTTGGGGTTGGCGGAACAATTAGTGGGCGTCTCGCACGAGTGCGATCATCCCTCGTGCGTGCATGGATTGCCGAAGGTGACCAAGTCGCTGATTCCAGCCAACGCAACGAGCGACGAAATTGACAAGCTGGTTCGTGAGCGGCTCGAAACGGAACGCGCGCTGTACAGCCTCGACCGACTGGCCTTGGAGCGATTGCAACCTGATTTGATCATCACGCAAACGCTGTGCGAGGTGTGTGCGGTCGCGGAGTCGGAAGTCGCCGCGGCGATTGGCAGCTTGCCCCATGAACCTCGAGTCGTGAATCTGGAACCCACTTGCCTGGAGGACGTCTTTGCGTGCATTAAAGACGTAGGCGATGCCGCTGGCATTCCCGTACGAGCGAGGAAGGTGATCGAACAATTGCGAACTCGCGTCGACGCGGTCGTTGAGCGGTTGGGTTCGCTTGCCTACCGACCACGAGTGGTATTGCTCGAGTGGATCGATCCCCCGTTTTGCGCGGGACACTGGTCTCCCGAGCTTATTGAGATGGCGGGCGGCCGGGAGATGATTGGGAATGCTGGCGAGCGTTCACGAACTTTGGCATGGCAGGAGATCGTGGACGCTGATCCCGAGTTCATGCTGATTGCTTGCTGCGGCTTTGACGTCGAACGGGCGCTGGCGGATCTACCGACGCTCAGAAGCTATCCTGGTTTCGAGAGTCTGGCTTGTGTCCGATCGAGAAGTGTTTACGTCGTTGATGGCAATGCGTATTTCAGTCGGCCTGGCCCGCGTCTCGTCGACAGCCTGGAGATTTTGGCGAACGCGATGCACCCGTCGGTCCATCCTATGCGGCCAGGTTTACAGGGGGCTCGAAGATTGACCTGGGAAGAGCTAAGCCCTTAAAAGAAAAGAGCGTCGATCCGCTGGGGGACCGACGCTCACGGTAACATCGCTCGAGTTTCTCAGCTTGCGGGTCGCAGACTGGACAGGTCGCTGAGTTTAGTAGGACGAGCGAATGGGAGTCCACTTCCAAGCCGCCGAGGGGACGACGGTGGAGGGGACATAGCGGCGAGTGGTCTTGCCGGGGACGTCTGTCTCGGGCACGGGTCCTGGGGCTTCGTGGGGAGCGGGCTGGGGAACGGATTGCGGCATCAAGGGGTCTCGGCCGTAATCCTGATACACTTCACCTCCGAGCTTCGAGCAACCGCAACCGCCTCCCCAAGCGTTGGATTCACCGCAGGTCGAGCAGCAACCGGTTCCCCAGAGATTCTGGTGGAACGTACGAACTCGGCACGACATGGCGGACCAACGAGCTTGGCACTGGCAATGCAGTCGCTGCAAGAGGGTGGGCGAGCAGCAACTGGGTTCGCAGCAGTCGTCGGCCATGCCGCAGCCGCAGCCAACCGGTCGAGCGCAGCAAGAAGAGAAGAGGGGCAGTAGAGGCTTGCGGCAGCACATTCCGCGACTGCCGCACGAATCACAGCCCATGGAATAACCGTCGTCATGCATGACGACCGGTCCCTGAACCGCGGGACCTTCGTAGGGAACTGACTTGCGCATTTGGGGAACGGGCGCGGGCACCCCTTCGGCGGGCGGCACTGACTCCGCTTCTTGGTAGCGGTAGCCGCTGACGTAAGCGCGGACACCGCTGCCGTACCCCTGAGCGTTGGCGGTCGCGCTGATCGCGAGGACCAGCACGAGCGCCAAACCTGGACACCATTTCATGGCTAGACTCCTGTACATCCTGATCGTTCAATCCGTCGAGCATCCTTCCCGTGTTATCGGGCCCTGCTCTACTCAAGAATTCCTCACCGCTACCGGCGAGCAACCGAATCTGGGTGAGTTTGGGGCGGCTTGCCGCTTGCCCGCGCGGGACCTGCCATTTAGGTTGCCCTGTAGGAAGACGTCGAGTTGCGTGGCGAGGCAGACTGAAGGGCCTTGCGAGACTCTAACGCCTTAGCCGCTCCCTGCCTCACATGCCGTGAATGCCCGATGACGACTTTTTTGGCCGTTCTCACTTTGCTCACACTGACTAGCTTGGGGCTGTACGCAACGTTCTGGCCAGTCGTCCGCGACTCAACGCTTCGCTACGCATGGTTTTGGACGGGAATCGCGTTGAGTGGGGTGTTGGGGACGGAGTGGCTGGTCGTAGGCGTGTGGGCCGCTCCCGATGCCGACTGGCTCAATCCAACTCGTTACATGGCGGCCGTATTGCTGTTTTGCCCCATGATGTCGGTGCTGGGTTCGAAACGCCCTCACGATCAGGCTTGGCAATGGATCGTGCTATCGCTTTGGGGCATTCTCGTACTGCCCGCTTTAGAGTGGTTTGCGGTGCAACGCGGGGCCGTGATGGAGATTCATGGCGTTCGCGCTTGGTTCTTACTGCTGCTTATCTTGATGAATGGCATCCACGGGATCGGCGGGCGAGGCGCCTGGATTGGGGTGTGCGTTGCGATTGCGCAATATCTGATGCTGCAGGAGCACTTGCCGAACATCATTCCGCGGGTCATGTCCGCGAGCTACAGCCTGGGGCGCGATCAACCGTCGGTTCTTCCTTTAGTGGCGATTGGCGCCATTGACACCGCATTGTTTGTGGCATTCTGGATGGCCAAGTCTGAACCAATGGCCCCTGGACTAGATCGAGCGTGGCGTGACTTCCGCGATCAGTTTGGCACGCTTTGGGCCTTGCGAGTTATGGAAAGGGTCAACGCGGCGGCGGCCGCAGGCGGTTGGCGAACGAGGCTGGACTGGCACGGTTTCACAACCACAAAGGCAGAAGACAGTCTAGGGCCTTCCGCCACAAACTCGGCGACCAAAGGGTCGTTACCGAGCACGCTTAAGGGCGAGGCGACAAACATCACAGGAGCCGAATCGCTGGCCTGCCAACAGGCACTTTGGAACCTGCTACGCCGCTTCGTAAGCGTTGAGTGGAGTGAGGCGCGTGGCTGGACTCCGCCGGCGTCAAAGGTGGACTGACCGTGAGGACGCAACCCAGGGGCCATCACTCCACTGCGTGGACGATTGTGGATTACTTGGTGGGAATCTTCTACTCAACCCAACACCGCCCGGCGATCAACGCTCCGCGGCCGTCAACGTCCTCCAGCACGACCGTACAGCCCCTTCCTGCTCTTCCTTCAAGAACTGACCAGTTGCCAGCTTAGAACTGACCAACTCCCCGACTCCCAAGCTCCCCAGCTCAGCTCTCCAACTCAGCTCTCCAGCAAGACATCCAAGACAGTCTAGGGTCGAAATCACTTCATGTGTGACGTCTCTCGTTGGATCAAAGCAAACCAACACCCGGTGGTAGACAACGAAAAGATCTGAGAGAAGGAGGTGAGCTGTCGTTACCAACTGGCGGGAGTCGCACACAAGCGCGCACGTCGAGGCACAGATTTCTTCGACTTTACTGAGTTGTCCTTAGTGAGCGCGCAATCCCAGCCTGACTTGACACCCATTTGTGTCGAAAAACACATCTGATCCTCTAGACGCCCGCCAACAATCGCCCCGCCAATTCACTGCTCTTGCGTACTGCTCTCATGTTGTCGGACGCAAGCAGCTCATTCGCTTGGAGAGTGTTTCACATCGCCTTAAGTCGCAAGAGACTTTTGCAAGAAATCGCGTCGTAGCGAATCGGACTTCCAAGTCAGCCAGTCGAATCGACGCTCATTGCCACGGAACGACTCAGCCCACCGTTGTGGATCAAGTCCGAGTCTCTCCAGTCTTGCGGGCAATTCGGCGGGGAGGGACTGGCGCCACCTCTTGGCATCTCGCATGCCGTGGTTACCACCAGCACAACCACACTCAGGATTTCCGTCGTACGGACTTCCCGCCTCGTCTTTCCCCTCGGTTTTGTATCCGCCCTCGCAATGGCATGCCTCGAGTACCTCGCGATACTCGTTCAATCCAATACCGAGGAACCCTTCGTTGGTGAGTCTACGGCCGTCCCCCGCACCATCGTACCCATCCCCTTCCAAACTCAACGAAGCCAACCAGTCCGCTCGGCGACGCTTGATCGATCGCAAATCGCTCGTGCGCCAGTGTGGAACCGCTTCCGCAGCCCTTCCGGCGGGATCACCCAAGGGTCGTTCCTGCAGTCCCCCTACCAAGCTCTCATTCGAATTTGAATTCGAATTCGCCCCTTCACTCCACGCCAACCCCTGATCCTCGCCCCGTGCCGCCTGATCCTCCAATCGCTCTCGATAGGAAGAGTATTCCGCGGTCTCGGGCGTCTCTGCCAGTCCCGCTCGCACCGGATTCGTGTGGCTGTAGACCATTGCCTGCAGGGCATCCTCGACCGTATGGCAACGTCGACACCAAAATCGCTCGCCAAAGAAATGCCCCGTGACGCCATCTTCAGCGTTCGCCTCGCGAGCAATCGGCTCCTTCAACATGATCATGAACCAACTGAGATTGCTTAGCCGATTTCTCAGTTCGATGATTCGTTCTTTGTTGGCCAGCAATTTCTTGAGCCGTCTCCGAGAGAGTGGCTTCAGTTGCAACTGAAGTCGGCGTCGGTTCAGCCGATACCAGCGATGCAACACTTCTTCATCGGACCAGCCGCCTGTAACGTCGGGCCGAATTCTGAGCAGCGTATGCATCGAGTTATCGACGATGCCGTAGTCCAATACTTCCACGGCAAACACACCGGCTAGCGATTCAAGTCGTTCTTGAATCCAGCGACTACGATGAGAACGGTCGAGGCCACTGACCGAGTCTTTTCCTTGAACGTTGCCGCGCCTCACACATAGACTCGCGCAGTGATAAACGCCGACCTCAGAATGGTCGACCAGCTCCTTTCGGTTCGCTGAAGCCATACCGTGGGCCTCCCTTTTTGAAAAAGGTTTGGAGTCCCCACGAAATGTCTGACCTTGTAGAAGCGATGGTCTGCTTCAACCCTTGTCGGGTCGACTGCAATTTTCGCAAGGTTCCAGTGCCAGGCAAGTCCAACGACTTCAAAAAAACCGTGGAAGACAGTCTTCCCGACTTTCCGTACCACGAACTCTCAGAATCTCCGCACAGCGCGACGACCTTTTTCTTCGCGGAACAGACAGCCGTTGAGTGCCAGGGAGCAGCCGACGACCAATGCCTGCAACACGATTCGGCTCACACCTTCCTGCCCTTCCGTGGCTTAGGTTGCTGGCGAGGCCCGCTCCAAGCACCCTTTGATCGCTCATATGCCCGAGCGGTTCGCGCACAACAGTGATTCAGATAGGCTGGATGCTCGCAAATCCATCGCCATTCAGTCGAGTCTCGCCGCCGGTCACCGGCCACCGCAAGCCTGACTCCCTGAGGGCGTTTGTTTTTCCGATCTCGACTGCGTCTCCATACGCCTCTCGCCTAAGCCAATCCCAGCATCCCATGCCCACTCATCGCTCCTGTCAGCCAGCAGCCCAAGCAACACGTCACCCAAGGACGCCTTGCGCGCACCGGCTCACCGCACACCTCACGCCGCCCCTACTCCTGCTTCTGCTGCTCGCGGGTTGTGGTCCAGCAAAGCCAGGAGGCGATAACTCCTCGAGCAGCAGCCTCCTCACTGACCAAAGCGTCGCCAGCCAACCCACTGACGCCAAGTCCAAGGCTACTCGCGTGGATTGGGAAAAACAGGGAATCGAATTCGATATCATTGCTCCGGATGACCAAGTCGTTGGGGTTAAGCTGGGCCAAGCCCCCATCACACTCGCTGCCTGGAACCAGCTCGTCGATTCCAATCCCCAATTGCAAACCCTGGACGTCTCCGATAGCCCGCACATCGTCGACGCGATGTTGGCGGCCGTCAGTCGACTCCCCAAGCTGCGTCGACTGCGTTTGTCCCGGACCCAGATCTCCGATGCCGGTCTCGCACATCTCGCCTCCGCAACTCAACTCGAACTGCTCGAAGCCCAAGGTTGCCAACAGCTCACAAGCGTGGGATTGGCGCCGCTGACGAACCTGAAAAAACTGAAGGACCTCAAGTTGAGCGGCGAGAAGATCGACGATTCGGTCCTCGCCTCCATCGCCCAAATGTCCGGCCTACGAATCCTTGGGCTCGACGACACCCAAGTGTCCAACCTCGATCAGCTAGCCGATTTGAGCGAACTTCAGCGGCTGTCCGTAGTGCGAACGCCGATCAGTCCCGCCGGACTCGCCGCCGTCGCTCAACTGAAGCAACTGCAACACCTGCGGCTCAGAGGCGCCAAAATCGTTGACTCGGCACTGGCAGCCGTCGGCCAATGCACTCAACTCAAACTGCTTGACCTCAGTGAAACGACCATCGGCGATAACGGGCTCTCGCAGTTGGCGACACTCCACCAGCTCGAAGACCTCAATCTGTGGAAAACTCAAGTGACGGGCAAGGGTTTAGTTCCCCTCCAAAGCATGCCCGCTCTCAAACGACTCAATCTCGACGACGACTTGGCGGTCGACGACGAAGGAATCCCCTTCATCGCGGGCCTCAAGCACCTAGAATTCCTCCATCTGGGAGACACTCGAGTCACGGACGCGGGACTCGAGCAACTCGCCGGCCTGACTCGGATGAAAGAACTGATCTTGACTGCGTGTCCCCACGTAACTCGATCAGGAATCGATAAGCTGAAATCGGCGTTACCCGCGGCCCAGATTCGTGATTGAACGACAGTTCGGTGTTGCGACAAACACCACTCAACCGCTAAGCTACGGGTTGTCCAGGGAAGTTATCTTGAGAAGGAGTTCGTCTGTGTTCGTGGCAGCCACAACGGAGTGTTTTCAGCAGAGTACCTTGGCCGAGGCGATCGATCGACTGTTGGAGTTGGAGTATTCCAGCGTTGAAATCACGCTGCACGAAAACAGTAATCAACTAAAGCCCTCGGAAGTAGTCGCCGACTTCGATCGCGCTCTGCTGCTCTGCCGCAACACTCGCCGACTCGACGTCATCGCCTACAGCATTCAAATCGATGCGCAAGGTGAGACCTTTTATCAGCAGTTTTCCGCCTGCTGTAAACTCGCCAAGGCCACCAAAGTGGTCACGGTCACCGTCCCTTCCGCCGAGTTGGGAACGCCCTTCAACGAGGAAGTGGAACATCTTCGTCGGCTGGTAGGCATCGCTCAGGTGGAAGGAGTGCGAGTCGGCTTGAAGAGCCAGATCGGACGCCAGTCTCAAGATCCTGACACGGTTCAGGTGCTGTGCGACAACGTCCCCGGACTCGGCCTCACGCTCGACCCAAGCCACTACATCGCCGGTCCCTACTCGAACCGGAGCATCGATAAACTGTTCAAGTACATCTACCATGTTCACTTGCGCGACACCAGCAAGAAGGAACTCCAAGTGCGTGTAGGACAGGGCGAGGTGGAGTACGGCAAACTGATCAGTCAGCTGCAAAAGGTCAAGTATAACCGTGCGTTGAGCGTGAACATTACCGAGATGCCGGGCGTCGACCACGCTGGCGAATTGCGCAAATTGCGTCTCCTCTTGGAAACGCTGCTCTAAGGCGACGCTTTTTCATGGCGGGGGCTTGGATGCCCGCGCGGGCGATCCGTGTTGACGTTCAACCCGGCGCTAATCGACGGACTAGAAGTCCGTCGTACAGCAGGCGATCGACGGACTAGAAGTCCGGCGTACAGGCAGACAGCCGACGGACTGGAAGTCCGTCGTACCAGGAAACTAATCCCATTCGCCTAATGTCACCACCTTGACGCTAATCTGAGGAGCTCGGATATAGTCGAAGCTCCCCTCTTCGGCTTCCGCCCCTTTCTTGAACTCGTCCAGCAGAACATTAGGTTCCGGCGTGCGAGTCTCGCGATAGGCGGTAACGACGTCGCCGGGCTTCAGTCCCAATTGAAAGGCGACTGAACTGGGCGCCACCGAGACAACTTCGCAACCCAACACATGCGATTTGAATTCGGCGCCCAAAGGCAGATCCTTCCGATGCTCAAACGATCCCCTGCGCACTCGAATGCCGCTGGCGATCAACAGTTCCACTTTGTCACCGGGCAGATTTTCCGCGATGAACGTCGTGAGCGTATCGAACGACTCAACACGATTCGAGCCATACTTAATGATAATGTCCCCCGCATCTAGCCCCGCGGCCGACGCGGCCGTGTTGTTCTGCACAAGCACCACCTCGCAACCAAGCGGGTGAGCCTGACAGTTGACGCCCAGGAATCCGCCGCGGCGATGATCGATTTTGGCGCTCACTAGTCCGTCGGATAATCGCTTCACCGACTCCCGCGAAACGTTCGTGCCGTACAGCTTGATCTGCGAAACCTGCTTGAGGGTGAGCAGATGAGGAATCACCGCGTCCGAGACGGGCGAGTACTTGATCCAGACCGATTGCAGTTTTTCGTGGTCGCGAATGGAGGCAAACCCATCAGCCGTCACGTTCGCCCGAGTCACTTGGAGACGAATCAGGTGCCGCATGTTCTTGAGGTAAGCAAGCCATTCGTCCGTTACCTTGGGCCCGCTGAACTTCACCTCGTGGACTTTGGATAACCACTTGAGTCGAGCGAGATCTTTGGGCTCGCCGCGCCATTCCGGTCCAATCTCGATCATCGAAGCGCTTTCAACAATCTGAAAGCCGAACTGCATGTGTTGAACGCCGACCTTCGCGCCAAGCCGCTGAAGTTCGTCAACTGCTCGCTCCTCGCGAGTCTCATCCAAGGTCGCGATGGCCGATTCGGCGCGACGCGCTGCCGAATTCGATGGGTTGCCCGCGATGCGTTCCAAAGCCGCTTGCGCCGCCGCCGCCAACTCGACGTCCGACGTCAACGCCTGCTCTCGGAGCACATGGATTCCGCGGACTACTACTTCCAAAGGTCCCTTCGTCGCCGACGCTGCAACTCGTTCTATACCAACCGTTCCCGCCTCGATCAGTCGGAGCATGGCGTGTTCACGGATGGCGAACGAGTCCGAGTTCAGCTCCACGATCCACTGGTCGATTTCCGCGGGAGTGGGCGATTGATTGGCAGGTTGCGGCTGAGTCGGTTGCTGCGTCAGCTGCCGTGTTGGCGGCGGGCTGGGTTGCTGAGCCCAGCCGACGAGCCCGCTCGCCGCGGCGATCACCAAGGTCGCGCAACTCAAGAACTTCACGATCAAAAGCCTGAGGGACACGTCAGCCTCCCACTCCAATGCCCCGACCCGTCACAGACCTCCGCCTTGAGGCCCGTCGAGCGAAGGACATGAACTCGCTCCCCGCGTCTGGCCGGCATCGAACGCGACGTTCGATCCTCGGCCCGCGACGCTCCCTCCAGTCTAACATGGACTAACGAGGAGAGCGAAGAGCGATCCGACGGCCGTTGCTGGCATTTCCCCTCCAACCCCGTTAAACTCCCCGTTCAGTGGACCGTTTTTGTCCTTGCCCCTTAACGTCCTCGGCGCTCACCTCCATGCAATCTCACCTCCTTCCTCAGCCCCAGGTCCTCTCCGGCTCGCTCGTTCACCCCAACCGCCGCGGATTTCTGCGGACCACGGTAGGGGCGACTGCCAGCGTCGCCGTGGGCTTGAGCGGCGGCGTTATCGGCTCCTTAACCGCCCCGCGAGCGTTATCCGCCGCTCAGAAGGGCGCCAACATGTCTTTTGGGTTGGTGACGTACATGTGGGGCGCCGAATGGGATCTGCCGAACTTGCTCAAGAATTGCCAAGCCACTCGCGTGCTCGGCGTCGAACTTCGCACGACCCACAAGCACGGCGTCGAGCCGACCCTGACTGACGCTCAACGGGCCGAGGTTCGCAAGCGATTCGCGGACAGCGGCGTAACTTGCGTCGGAATCGGGAGCAACGAACGATACGATTATCCCGATCCGAAGCAACTGGCCAAAGCCATGGATGCTAGCCGCGAGTTCATTCGGTTGAGCCACGATATTGGGGCGAGCGGCGTCAAGGTCAAGCCAGATACATTCCACAAAGAGATCCCGCGCGAGAAAACGATTGAACAAATCGGCAAGGCACTGAATGAACTTGGCGAGTATGGCGAGGGATTCGGACAACAGATCCGACTCGAGGTGCATGGCCAGTGCGCGGAGTTGCCGACCATCAAGGCCATCATGGACATCGCGAAACATCCGAATGTCGCCGTCTGTTGGAATTCAAATCCCCAAGATCTACAGGGCGATGGCTTGGAGCATAACTTCAAACTGGTGTGCGATCGGTTTGGGGAGACGTGCCACATCCATGATCTGTCGGGCAAAATGTACCCTTGGGACAAGTTGTTCAAGCTACTAGTCTCGGTTGATTACCGCGGCTGGCTGTTGTTGGAAGAAGCAAGCAAGGTCGACGACAAGGTCGCGGCCTTGGGTCGGCAACGAGAACTGTTCGAGCAGATGCTGAAGGCAGCACAGGCCTCGTAAGGACTGCCTCGTAAGGACTGCCTCGTGTAGATCAGCCTTGTCGAGATCAGCCTTGTAGGGCGTTTACCTCGGAGTCGCACTCCACGAACTCGCTCGATTTCCTCGACGCGTGACTGAGTTCCCCGAAACGCTCGCCGTCAGTCGTTAGCACCTCCCATGCTTGAACTCGCCGATCGCGTCGCTGTCGTAACGGGCTCGTCCACGGGCGTGGGACGAGCCATCGCGCTGGAACTGGCGGCCGCGGGCGCTCACGTCGTGGTTCACTGTCGATCAAGAGTGGAGGCGGCGGAGCAGGTCGCGAATTCCATCCGTGAGCTGGGAAGGTTGTCCACCGTGATCGTCGCCGACTTGGCCGATGGGACGACGCACGAGCGGTTGGTCGACCAAGCATGGTCTTGGCGCGACGGAGTCGACATTTGGATCAACAACGCGGGCGCGGACGTCCTGACTGGCTCGGCTCGTCATGCCTCGTTCGACGAGAAACTCGACTTACTGTGGCGAGTCGATGTTTTGGGAACGATTCGTCTCTCGCGATTGGTGGGTCCGCGGATGAAAGCGCGAGCGTCACGGGCCGGCGAGTCTTCATTGATCACAATCGGCTGGGATCAAGTCGAACACGGCATGGAGGGAGACAGCGGCGAGATGTTCACGGCCATCAAGGGGGCCGTAATGTCCTTCACCAAGAGTCTCGCCAGAACCCTGGCGCCTCAAATTCGCGTCAATTGTCTCGCCTTGGGATGGATCCGCACCGCTTGGGGCGAGCAGGCTTCGGATTATTGGCGAAAACGAGCGTTGTCGGAGGCTTTATTGCAACGATGGGGCACGCCCGAGGATGTCGCTCGGGCTGCTCGCTTCCTGGTTTCGCCCGCGGCGAGCTTCATCACGGGTCAAATCCTCCCCATCAACGGAGGATTCAAAATTCGTGGCGAGTTGAACAGTGAGTTGGACAATGAGCGCAATAACTCATAGAATCCCCCAACATGGATGACAGTACTTACCAGAAATTGGAGTTCCCCGATGCGTAGTTTGTCGCAGAAACCCGGAGCAGCAATTTTGTTGTTCTTCACCGTGCTCGGGCTTGGGACTTTGGTAGCCGATCAGGCGGCCTGGGGCGATATCCCCGGTGGAAATCGAGGTCGCCCACCCCAGTTGCGCTCGACGCAAGCACCCGTCAAGATCAACTATCAGAAGCCGGAAGAGGGCGATGTTCGCATTGTCATCCCACGACACATGGTCGAGCAGGCGTTGGAACGAGTGGGTGCCGCGCCCCCCTCCGACTCTCCTGCTTCCCCCTCGTCGATCTTCGGCACTCCGTTGCAGGGCACGGTAATCGCAGGCATCGCCTTCGCGCTGGCGATTGGCTCGCTCCCCTTTATACTCCGCAATCGGTCCACCGCCCGACTGGCCACAACTGGAGTGATCTTATTGGTCGTGGGCGGAGTCTTTGGTTGGTCGGCCGCCTTTGGTGATCTCCCCTCAAATCCACGCAACAAACGTCAATCAAACCGCCCCACGAAGACCATCACCATCGATATTGTCGGCGAAGGCGAAACCGTGCAGTTGTTTGTTCCTCCACAAACTCGCTAAGCGATCTTCTCGCTTGTGATCCCTGGACGGCGTGAGGGCGTCGATGAACTCGAGAGCGAGTGGACGGTCGATTTCATCGTCAACCCAACTCGATTGGCGCATGCTCGCGTTGTTAATAGGAGTCTTGGCAAGCGCCGCGGCCTTGGTCGCGGGCTTGCCGCTGGGAGTCTCGATCGTCGCCGTCTTTCTGTTCGCGGGCCCGCACAATTGGCTGGAGGCCCGCTACTTTCTGGGCCGACTTCCGGCCCGCTTCGGCCCGCTTCGTGGTTTCTTCCTCGCTGGCTTGGCGGGAACACTCCTGCTGACAGCCGCCTTTGCCGCGTTCCCCGAACTGGCTCGCCGGTTTAACTGGACCGACGACGCGTGGAACACCGCCCTGTCGACTTGGAATTCCGCACTCATCCTGTGGATCGCTGGGCTCGCCTACTGGCGAAGCCGCACGCCGCCTTATCGTGATTGGCCATGGCTCATGCCCGTCGCCTGGACGCTGGTCGCCGTGAATTGGCTCGCCCCGCTTTCCATCAACTTGGCACTCGTGTATCTCCACCCACTGATCGCCTTGGTCTTCCTGGATCGCGAGTTGGGGCGGAGACGTTCGCCTTGGCGAACCGCTTACCGCGCGGCCTTGATCACGTTACCTCTATGCTTGGCGGCAATCGCCTGGGCTCAACACGGCGCGCCGCCGCTGCCTGGCGACGATGTCATTTCGTTGCAAATTCAACGGCACGTAGGGACCGACATCTTGCCTCAAGTATCGCCTCGCTTGCTCGTTGCCTGGCACGCTTACCTGGAATTATTGCACTACGGAGTCTGGGTGCTGGCTCTACCGTTGGTTGGAGTGAGGACGCTTCCCTGGAAGATTGCGAACACACCACTCGGACGACGCTCGGGCGTTTGGCGAGCCGCTCTCACCGCCTTCGTGGCATGCGGCGCGGTCATCGTACTCGCACTCTGGGGCGCCTTCCTGGTCGACTATCCACTGACTCGCGACATCTATTTCACCGTCGCCCTGCTACATGTCCTGGCGGAAGCGCCGCTACTGCTTCGCGCGATTTAGACCACCGCCATGGAAACTAACGACCCCTGGGAACTTTGGCGATTTCTTCCTCGAGGCTACGCCTGGACGATCGCTCTTGAGGCCCCCATTCTCTGGTTCGGTCTCTCACCCGGCCACTCGCCCACACGAAAACTACTCGCCGCCCTGTGGCTCACCGCCTGCACTTATCCCATCGTGGTGCTGGTCCTGCCCCTGCTAGTCGAAGATCGCTTCGGCCGGACCGCCTATCTCGCCGTCGCCGAGACGTTCGCTCCCATCGCCGAGGTGGCACTGTTCCTGGCGCTGACGCGACAAAGCAACCAAGCAAGCAGCGAGCCGCCGAGTTCCCCGGCGATAGGCACTGAATCCTCTCGAGTGGATTGGCGTCGCGACGCGGCCGCGATCGTGGTCGCTAACCTAACGTCGTTCTTGGTTGGGAGCTGGATCGTGCCCTAGGGCTGTGGATCCGGTTCCAACAATCGCACCTCGCCGGGATTCCGACGCGCGGTCGCTTCTCGATAAACATCGACTCGCTGGCCGCTGTCGAGTTGATCACCGGGAGGCAAGGGGAACACCCCTAAACTCACCAACGATTGATTCACTTCGTCAGGCTCCGGTCCCTTGTTCGTCGTGCGATCAAAGTAGACGCTCGTCACTCGATTCACCCAGACGTTCGCCGTATAGCGAGACGCAGGCGGCAAGTGGATCTCACGAACTTCCTCGTGAAATCCACCACCTGGAATTGGGGCGAGGAATACTTCGGTCAGCGTGGCGCCAGCATCGCGATCCAGTTTCACTCGAGTCGATTTTCCTGGAGCGATCACGATCTCGCGTGGAGCGTCGCCTCGCGCGTGGTCGAAGAGTCGTACCACCAGTTCTTCCGAATGTCGATTCAC
Organism: Pirellulales bacterium; assembly: GCA_046349915.1. Taxonomy (GTDB): domain Bacteria; phylum Planctomycetota; class Planctomycetia; order Pirellulales; family Pirellulaceae; genus CAIXSC01. The sequence continues at coordinate 354,934 of JAXMBL010000009.1, forward strand.
AAAGACCACGTCGGCGGGCGGCAACGCGGGCGCGGAGACCACTTCGCGCTGGATCAGTCGTGGCGCCAAGGCGTAGTGTCGAGCTAGCAGGACGGAATTCCACCGATTCTGCACTCGACGAGCGGCGACGATGCGGCCGACTCGATCCACGGCGCAAAATACGGCGCCGCCAGCCGCTGACACCACGGGCCCCCCGCCCATGAACCCGTCGAGAATGGGTTCAGCGAACCAGCCGTCGTTGCCCAAAATCCAGGCGCCCCATCGTCCGTCGGACTGAACGGCGGAAAGCAACCACTGACCGCCGCGGCGTCCCAACGCCAGCGGCGCGCCTGGCGGCAAGGCCAAGTCGCGATAGACTTCCTGATGCCAGGACGAGCGGTCAGAGGTCCAGATTCCCAGTCGGCCTGAGTTGTCGACGGCGGCGATGCGGTGCTCACCGCGACCTGTTCGAGTGTCTCGGCCGCTCCAAACGGCCACATCGCCGCCAGGCGTCAGACGACTGGCGACTCGTCGTGGCACGCGACTCCCCCGCGACGCAACGCGATACTCAAGCAGGTGTCCCCGGCGGTCGACGATCAACGCGCGCGGCTCATCATCCTGGAGCAATCCGATGGCGGCGCCGGGCGGCAATAACGCCTCGCGCTCTTCCACCGCAACCCAATCACGACTGTCTGGTTCCACACTCCACAATCGGCCAGCTTGATCGACGGCCAGCACGACGACTCGATCACCCACATCGAGTGCCGCGAGACGTTGTCCGGGAATAAAATCGGCGCCGCGAGGCGGCGGCAGCGGTCGCGGCCTTCCTTCTCCTCTCCAAACCAACAACTCGCCGCGCGCATCGATGGCGTAGACGGACGCTCGGCGTTCTCCGGGCAGTCGAGTGAGTGCGAGCGCTGCACCGGGCGAGAGGATGGGGGAGTCGTCGGCGCGCCAAGGCCGCCAATCGTCCCCTTCGACCTCAAAGCCATCGATTCGACCGCGCCCGTCAACGCGAGCCACCGTGACCGCTCCATCCACGCTGGTGATCGCCGCCAGCGGCCCTCCGCCGAGATCCGCCGCATTATCGGACCCCAGATCGTCGACGGGACGACCGGGTGCGACCGGCGGCCGCCCGACTGGCGGCCGTCCAATCGGCGGTCGACTAGGGACAGGGTCGCCTCCCACTCGCCGCACCTCCATGCGACTCGCCGTCCAAGTCACGGCATCGCCTTGCAGCATGCCCAAATACATGCGTCCCTGCCCCGCGGCGGGCCAGCGGAGATAGCGTCGAGCGGTTGCGCTGTAGAACGCCCAATAGTCGTTGTCAGGCGTGTCCAATTCGGGCCGTCTGGAATACGAATGGCGTTGCCCCTCGCCGTCGACAATCAACAGTTCACGACTTGAGAGAATGGCCGTAGACCGTTGTCGCGGTTGGTTGGGAACCTCGAGCGAAAACTGTTCGTCAGCCCTTGTTGAAACTGACGACGTCGCGACCAATAGCCAGACGCCCAGTAGCGACGCGACAGTGTGGGAAAATCGGGCGAACACGGCGGAGCCCTCGGAATAAGGAAGAGATCGCTTCTACGAGACTCTTCGATAATCCTAACGGATTTGCGACAAATCCGCGAATTTCCCACTGTGCCGCGGAAATTACTTACGATAGGCGGCGACCAAGCGGCGATAGGAACGCTGGACTTCGATCGCCATTTTTTGCGACTCTTCGACCTCTTGGTCCTCGACTTCGTGCTCCAGAATTTCCAACTTGTCGCGGAGAATTCTCGCTCGCATTCGTTGGTATTCCGATATCTTGCCACCCCGCAATACCACGCTCACTTGCAGCTTTCTGGTCCAATCGTCGTAGAACGGAATCCAGAGCAGCGCATGTTCCCAACTCTGAGAATTGGCCGCCGTCACCACCTCGGCATTTACCGCCTGCAGGTCGGCCAGAATCTCTTCCACGGGCGGGTAATAGAGAAAGCACCCAAAGACGCTGAACGCCACCAGCCCCGCCAACGAGATCGCTCCCAAGGCAGCGGGCGGCAACACCAAATCGTACTTCAATTTCTGGTCGGGGCTCTGCTCCAACCAAGCCTCAATCCGCCCCGTCGCATCGAACCGGTTCAGGCAAAAGCCGGTTAGCGCGAGCAGGAACAATACACCCAGCCCCATCCATTCGTGCCGCAACGTTTTGCCGAAAATCGTCTCCACGGTCGCTTGAGCGGGACTGCGTGTTGACTCCTGATAAGGGCAACAATAGCCGTCGAACGCATGCGTATGCCCCGCAGGCTCGGCGCCCCGCGGATGAAGCGGACGATCGACGCCGTACGCCAACGCGACGACGATCGCCACCAGGACCGTGAACCAAAAGGACGTCCGACGCCAACCATAATTAACGGCCATCCAAGCCACGATCCCAAGATTCGCGCCCGCGCCCAACACCAAGAGAGAAAAAGCGGCGCCCACCGAGTTACCATGTTGGAACATCGAGGCAACTTGCGACATGGCCGTGATCGGAGTCGCATAAGCCGGGATGGCGACGATCGTCATGACCAGCGGCGCCCAAGGATCGCCTCCCTCAGCGGATGATTGCAGCATGCCGTGCGGGAGAACCGCCGCGAGCAACGCCACGCCCACCAACCCGATCGCGATGGGTACGGTCGCCCCTCCCCCGATCTCGCGCAGCCCAGCCACCGCCACCGCGATCATTCGCTTGTAGCCAACCGCCACCGGAGGCAACTCGGGCGTCTCTCGATCCGTGCCAGGGTACAACCGATCCCACGCCACTCCCACCACCGTCACCACCAGCAACGAGCAGGCGGAAAACGCGAAAATCACGATCGGGTCGGCCAGAGTCAAGCCGTACAGAATCGAGATGGGATTGAACAAGGGCGCCGTCAGGGCGAAAGCGAGGATCGCCCCACCCGACACGCCAGCTCGACGCATTTCGCGGATGACTGGAATGACCCCCAACGAGCAGACCGGCAGCAGCATGCCGAGCGCCCAGGCTTGAGGGATCGCTCGCCAACTATTCCCGCCAAACAGGCGCCGCGTCGCCGAATAACCCAATAGTCGGCGAAACACTCCCGCCACCAACAACCCAACAATGATGGTCGGGAAGGCCTGCAACAAAGCCTGGAAAACTCGCAACACCGCGCCCGACAGTACCATCTCGATCATGGCTGTTGTTCCTGCGGAGGACGAAACACCGCGGCGTGCTCGCGAGCCACCTCGTCCAAAGTCATCCAAGATTCGCGAATCGCCTTGATCGAGGAACGAAACGCCGACCGTCGCGAGTCGCCCTCCAGTTTCTCCCAGGCGCGACCTACCTGTTCTAGTTGACGAGTCGCCTCGTTCACTCGATTCCAATCGGGCTCCTTGAGATCGCTGTCGCCCGCCATATCGGGCAACCAACGAATCAAGTCGGTCCACTCGGCGAACACGTCGATCGTCGCCGCATCCCTGGTGGAATCCGACTCGATTTCTTGGATCAAAACATCCAATCGAGCGACGGCCGCCGGATAGTCGACGGGACGATGCGCGGGCGTCACATGCTCCGGTTCTTCCATGGGCCCTTGAAGGCAGCCCGCCAAAATCAAAGTCCAGAGAATCCCCAACGACGCCAAGGAACGTCTAGTCCGCGGACGACTGAAAGCACGGAGAGTTCTACTCGCACGAATCATGCGGGCTTTCCTCCAGAGCTGACTTTTTCAGGCGAGCCCGCGGTGGGAATCGGCACGGGCACCGAAGCCAAAATTTCTTCCACCACGCGACTCGCCCGCTCAAACTCGCCGCCTAAGCGGACCTCAAGCACCGGCCCGGCCACTCGCTGCACATCATCGGGAATGACGAAATCTCGCCCCTCCAGATGAGCCCAGGCCTGCGCGACACGTTGCCAGGTCAATACGCCGCGAGGACTCAGCCCCAAGGGAACATCGCGATGCTCGCGAGTCGCCCGTGCGAGATCGACCAAATAACCTCGCACCGCTTCGCCTACCGCAACGCCGGCTACATGCTTCTGGAGCGTTCGGAGCCCATCCGCGTCGACAATCGCACTCGACACTATCGCCGATCGCGATTCATGCCCAATCGCTTCCTCCAACATTCGCAACTCACTGCGTCGATCGGGATAACCAATCCGCAGCTTCATCGCGAACCGATCCAATTGCGCCTCGGGCAAGGGAAACGCCCCGTGACTCTCGACCGGATTCTGCGTGGCAATCACAAAAAACGACTCACTGAGCGGCCAGGTGCGACTATCGATCGTCACCTGACGTTCCGCCATCGCTTCAAACAACGCGCTTTGCGTGCGAGGCGTCGCGCGGTTAATCTCGTCCGCCAACAACACATCGGAGAAGACGGGGCCTTCGCGAAATTCGAATTCGCGAGTTTTCTGGTTGAATAGATGAAACCCCGTGACGTCGCTCGGCAACAAATCAGGCGTGCATTGGACTCGAGCGAATCGTCCTCCCACGGCGCCGGCTAGTGCCTTGGCGAGCGTGGTTTTACCCAGCCCAGGTAGATCCTCGAACAGCAGATGCCCGCGTGCGAGCAGACACGCCAACACCATTTCGACGACGTCGGACTTCCCGACCAACGCCTGATTAAGCCCCGAGCGCAGTCCGTCGATAACGGACTGAAATTGGCAAGCATGCCCCTCGGCCCCGTGCCGCTCGTGAACTGAAATCGTCGACGACATCCGCGGTCAGCTCCCAGGACCGGGGCGGCTGCGTTCGCGCGGCCCACCCCAACCACCTCGCACCCCACAACATGCAATCATTTTGCATGTACGCCACATGGGATCATGCGAAGCAGTCGCGACAAAGTCAAGCGGGGCGCGGGGATTTCACCTGGCGCTCACGGATGGCCGCATCCGAAACCCGGGGGGCACTGGCGACGCACTCGATCGTGAAAGGCTCTCATTCACGCTTCACAAGCCCCCGGACGATTCCACCTCGCTGGCCCCTCCGCCGCTGGCCACCTCGTCCGCGCGGGGAGGCGTCAACAAGGCTCGCAACAAAGGGTGCTGTCGATAGCGGTCGACTCGATGGAACGATTCTATCACCTCCGCCTCGGTAACCACTCGCGACCGTCCAGCCCCCAACTCGATTTCCAAGTCGCCCGCGCGAGCCTGCCCCAGCACCGAGGTCAACGCATCCAGTTCGGAGTAGTCGTCGAACGTAATCCCCACTCGCTCGAACCGCTCCGCCCCCAAAGCATGCAACGCTTCAAGATACTCGTTCCCCTTGTCTCCCAAGGACAGCGGGGAATGATCGACGATGGTCACCAATAGGCGCCGGTCGGCTCGCGAGGCCTCCAGCAACCGACGCAGACTTGCCGCGGCGCTCCTCTTGTTCTCCGTCACGACGAACGCCACATGCCAGCGTCGCTTACGTCCCCGCACTCGCCGCACGACCACCACTTCCGTATGCGGTCCTTCCAGATGCTCCACTTCCACCACCGCTTCCCGCGTGTCGATGTCCCGCACCTGCTCGACTAACGCGACGGCCATGCCCAGTAAATTGCCGGCATCGGCCGGAAGAGAACCCGGCATCTCGCGCCGCAATCGCCGCATCTCGTCGATTTTCTCGGCCACGCGTCGGTCGATTGCCGCGGGAATTTCCTCGGTCGTCGTGACGGGGTTCGGTGAGGGATGCAGCCGGACTCGCTGTGAACCAGTGATCCAGTCGGCGAGCGAATCGGCGGCAAGCGCGTCGCGCAAGCCGTCGCCAACTTCCCGCCACCTTTCACTGGCCCATGTCAGCACGTCGCGGGGCCGCAGTTCCAAGCTGCCCGACTCCATCGACTCGAACCACGCCTCGCCCAACGGAAACAACTCGTCGCGCGCCCTCGCCGCCAACAACTCCGCGGGCAGTCCTTCGATGCCCGCGAAGAGCTCATCAAGCCTCTCGCGCAGCAACGACTTGGCCTCTAATCGCTTGATCCGATGGATCACAATGGGCCGGGAGTGGTTCAAGCGATCGGCGGCGGCCGCGTGAATCGTCCCGTTTTCTACCAACTGCAACATGTCCTCGCGAACACCCGACACCACCACGCACAGATTGCGTCCGTGGTCGATGAGCGCATGCAGCGACCGAGCGAGCGCCGACAGTTGCTCACCTCGCATGTTGTCCGCTTGGTCCACGCACAGCACGAAGGAGCGGCCGCTTTCTTGAGCCAAACGCGCAATACCGAGCAAGACGTCGTTCAGCCGACCTTCGCTCAATTCGCAAGTCGCCTCGTCGGGCCGCGCCCGTTGTTCGATCCGCCGCGCCTCCTCGGCGTCGAGCAACTCTCCCTGCAACCAGCGCACCGCCAGCGCCGCTCGCTGCGCATGATCGCGTCGCTTCTCCGGCGACCGCGATCTCACCGACTTGCTGGCATGGAAGAAGAATTGAAACATGACATCAAAAGCGGTCTCTTCGCCACCCAGCCGGCGCGAAAGCCTGCGGTACACCTCCCGAAAGTTGTCATCGCTCAACCGCTGAATATTCTCTTCGGCCGCCACCTTGCGGATCGCCATGCCAATGACGCGATACAGCAGCGTTTGGTGCAGCCCTTCGAGTCGATGCGCGGCAAGTCGACTGACGCAGCACTTGAGCAGGTAGCGGTCCATATCCGCGGGCCGCGTCTGGATGTTGTGCAAGAACACGAAGCAGGAGTCGCCTTGAGCGGCCCGCTGCGACAACCTCCCCAACAGATGACTCTTCCCTGTCCCCGCGCTTCCCAGCAGCAACACACCTTGAGCCCCGTCGCGGGACGCCTCGACGGTTTGCACCAATCTCTCAAACGCGTTCGCATGAATGGCGACAACGTCACTGATGACTTGCGATGGGTCGCTGATACGATTTCGAGCGAACGGATTGCGACTCAAAAGCTCCATCACGGCCGCATGGTCTGGCGATGAAACGAAATCGCTCGGCGCCGATTCCAACTCGGAAGTTGCAAGTTCGAACGAGGCATCGTCAGTGAGCGACGCACTACCCGCCGCGGGTTCGATGTCATTCATGGAGCACCTATGGATGAAAGCGGCGCCTCGTCTCACTCGAAGGAATCATCCCCTTCGAGTTCGCTTCGACGTCTACTTTCGCGAAACGTAGATCAGCAGCGAGCTTCCTTCCCGAATGCCCGCCCGCAGTTCCTCGTCGGTCAGCCGCACAGCGCCTCCATGTGCGCTCTCCATGGCATAACGATCCGCAACCCGCAACGCTCGCAGCCCCGCGTCGAATGCTTCCCGCGAGTACCCCTCCAGCTCGCGCCGCAACTCGCCTACCTTCACGAAATTCTTGCCGCCCGCTTGGGTATCGATCCGAGCGAAAGCGGCGTCGAAGGCCTGCTCGAATTGCGATTCATCAAGCGATGAAACGGGTGACGAAACCGACGGTGAAACGGGTGGTGACTCCATCGTCGCGAGAGGCCGACTTGCACCGACGCCCCACTCCACATCGACTCGCCGAAAGAACCGCCGTTTTCCCTTCTCACGCAACCACCCCACAGACTCGGGCAATTCCCGCCGATCCGCCAACCGCTCGATCTCGCGTTCCACGCGAACTCGCGCATCCTTGGGCTTGACCTGTGCACCGGCGATCGTGCTGGCGGAAAACAGAGTCGTCAGGCGAGTCGCCGCCAACAATTCCATTCCCTGCCGCAGCAGCACGGGCGCCGCGCGTTCACAGCTCTCCACGAGCGTATAAGCGGGCTCTTTCGCGGGCTTCGCGACACAGAACACGACTGCGTCGAGAAACTCGCGCGACTTCAGCGCACGCTTGACGGGATCCCACCGCGAGTCGAAGCCCGTTCGAGTCAACAGATCCTGCATCCCCACGGGTGCGACTTCCGTCGACGCCTGACCGGATTCGCGTAGCACGGCAAGCAGGCGTTCAGTCACCTCCCGTGGAGTGGGCCACAGCAACTCCGCCAACGTCGATGACGCTTGGCCGTTCGTTTCCATCTCAACAATTCGCGCGACCAAGCCGGGCGCTAACCGCTTGTCGACCCCAGCGTCCGCGACTAGCTTCTTCGCATCACCCCGAAGGGGTCGATTGCCGCTCAGTCGCTTGTCGCGCGCCCTGGATACAACGAATTCGAGCAGCGTGGACGAGCCAACCAATCCTTCGAGGTTGTCGGCGAGCGTCACTGGCGAACTGCTATGCTTCGCCGCCGCCACGAACTGGGCTGGCTCCGTCTTGCGAGTCACCAATTTGAGCAACACCGATGTGGTTTGTCCCAAATCGGTCGCTAATTGCTCGACGGTCGGCGGTTCGCGTCCCGACTCGCGAAGATACTGCAATCGGTCGACAACCGCTCGCAGGAGCGTCTGGGCTTTTTCCGCGGCGGTGGGGCGTTTCGCGGCCATGGTTCTCGTCTATCATCTTCCCGCAAAGGAGATACAGGGAATGCCCGATTCAACTCGCGGATCATCCAACGACTCAACCACGCTCGACCAACGATGCGAACGTTTGGAATCCCGTTACGCTCATCTGGAACGCGTCGTGGAAACGTTGAACGAGGTAGTGATCGAGCAGGGCAAACGCATCGCGCTGCTCGAACGCCAAGTCGCTCTACTGACCCATCAATGGCAGGCGGTTGCCGAAACTGGCCCCGAGCCGCGGAGCCTCGAGGATGACAAACCGCCCCATTACTAACCCTTTGTGAACTGACTATCGCTGGACGCGAGCGGTCCCCCCCTTGGCGAATGCTTCCACCTCGGGCAGCTTCGCCATGGTGACATCGCCAGGGAATGTGGTGAGCAACGCACCGTGGGCCCAACCCAAGCGGAGCGATTCTTCGGGCGAGCGGCCGCTGAGCAGGCCGTAAATCAAGCCAGCCGCGAAGCCATCGCCGCCGCCGATTCGATCGACGACGTCAAGCTCGCAGGTGGGGCTCACGTAGCGTTGGCCATTGATCCACAACACGGCCGCCCAGTCGTGTCGATTCGTCGTATGCACCTCGCGCAGAGTCGTCGCCACCACCTTCACATTCGGGAACTTCTCGACGACTCGATCAATCATGTCGAAGAAGGTGTCTGGATCGAGCTTCGACTTTTCGGTCGCGACCTCGGGTCCGGCGACGCCCAATCCCTTTTGTAAATCCTCTTCGTTGCCGATCAGCGCATCAACGTTGCGCACAATGCGACCGAGAGTCTCTTGAGCCTTGCCCAGGCCTCCCACCGAGTCCCAAAGCTTGGCGCGGAAATTCAAGTCGAAACTGTTGATCGCGCCGGCCGCCTTCGCCGTCTGCATCCCCTCGATGATCGTTTCCGAGGTGGTGGGCGAGAGCGAAGCGAAGATGCCGCCGGAATGGAACCAGCGAACGCCGCCGCCAAAAATCTTGTTCCAATCGAAGTCGCCCGGCTTCAGCAGAGCGGCCGCCTCGTTGGAACGATTGTAGAACACCACCGGTGCTCGCACGCCCGCGCCGCGGTCGCTGTAGACGGTCGCCAAATTCGGTCCTCGCACGCCGTCATGGTTAAACCACTTGTAGAACGGCGTCACCCCCATCTCGCGCACCCGCGCCTGAATCAACTCGCCGATCCCGTAGTTCACCATCGCCGTGGCCACGGCCGTTTTCAGACCGAAGCAGTCCGACAGATTGGCCGCCACGTTGTACTCGCCGCCCGACACATGCACGTCGACCGACCGTGCCTTGCGAAACGGAATGATGCCCGGATCAAGCCGGTGGACCAGCGCGCCCAAGGCCACGAAATCGTACTCAGCCGCCCCTGTCCGAACCTGCAAACCGCTCATGCGAACTCCCAATGTGTCAGCTTAAACTCGACGAGTTGTATTGGGCCGGGACGTCGCGCCGCCGACCCACGCGCTCACTTCCACGCGCTCATTCCCGCGCGAAGAATCCCGAAATTGTCCTCATCCCCGCCCTGCACTTCAAGGCCGGGCGCCAGTTCACCAAGTCAGTTCACTTGCGAGACCAAGGTTGCTGGATGGGTTAGCCGGTGAGCTTAACCAGCGCGGCCACGGCCGCCCGCGCCACCTCCACTCCCCCCAATCGCTCGGCCAGACTCTTGGCCGCGAGTAACGAGTCGAGCGAAAACCGGTCGGCACTCGCTTTTCCAGCCGATCCACTCGCTCGCGGCTCCGCCCCCGCCTCGCCAGCAACCTTTTTTGCCAGTCGCTTAGCCTTTTTCTTGGCAATTCGCGCTTTGAACCGCAAACCCGCGGCATAGCCCAGAGTTACTGAAATCCCCTGCTCGGCCATCGTCGCGACAATTTCCTTGGCGGTCGCCCGCGGATGACTGTCGAGGTAGTTCCGCACCCATTCGGACTTGTTCACATCCCCCGCAGCCTTCGCCGCCGCCGGCTCGCTCGCCGCGACCACCTTGGCGACAGGCTCCGCCACCGCAGGTGCTTCAGCGGCGGGCGGGCTAACTTCGGGACGCTTCGCGACCGACTTCTTGGCGCTGCGTTTCTTACCGCTGCGTTTCTCAACATTGGCCTTCTTGAGGGCGGGTTTCTTGCGAGCGGCCTTCTTAAGAGCGGGCTCAGTCACGACAGGCTCGCTGGACGTTTCCTCGGCCTGCTTCTTGGCAGCTTTCTTTTGGACTTTCTTTGGGACCTTCTTCTTGGCAACCTTGGGCGCCTTCGTCGACTGCTTGCTCGTCACGACCTTTCGCGCGACTCCCTTCCCCGACTTTGCCACCCTCTGGACCTTCGTCCGCGCCATATCACACACTCCTTAAATCACGATGCCCTGCCAGAGCCCAAAAAATCCAGGCCGCTGCCCTCAGTCTAGCGAATAAAGCAAACACCGCAGAAGGGGAGGCATCCCGAGACGCCGATCATTCATTGGACGAGTCACCTCGAAACTCCAGATCCGCCACAATCGCTCGGTGGTCGGACGCCATCGCCTCGTCCAACACTCGCACGTTTAAAACGCGAGCTCGCCCTTGAGGGCGAAAAAGAATGAAGTCGATTTGTCGGGAAGGCCGATCGACGGGAATGGTCGCCAGCGGGCGTTCATTCACCGACGACCACTGCTCTCGCAGCGATCGCAGAGTCCGACTTTCAGGGCCATCATTCAGATCGCCAGCCAGCAATATCAGCTTGGCAGTCCGAGCGGCCGCATGCCGCCCAAGCAACTTCTCGACCGCCGCCGCCGACTGAAATCGCTCCGCGTCGTCTTCGCGATGATCAAAGTGAGTGGCCCCGAAGAGCACGATTCCCGCGTTATCGGCAAGTTGCAATTGCGTCACAAGCAACCCTCGCTGCTCGCCTTGCGCCACATTCGGCAGCCGATGATTCTCACTCGCATGAATCGGCAATCGCGACAAAACCGCATTACCGTACTCGCCGCCTTGCAGCGTGATGTTCCCTCCAAACACAACATGCAAACCGGTCAACTTTCCGAGTTCCGTCGCTTGATCGACGCCACCCGTTCGCTTCACCTTCTTGTCCACTTCCTGCAACGAAACGAGGTCAGGCTTTTCGTCGCTGATCACTCGGGCGATTCGGGCGACATCCAACTTCCCGTCAACGCCTTCGGCGTGATGAATGTTGTAGCTCATCACGCGCAGGCGAATCGGCTCAGCCGCCAAGGTGCTGCTCGCGCTGATCCCCGTGAGAAAGAACGACAACAGTCCCATCACGCAGAGACAACGCATCGGAGCTCCTCTTCTTCAAATGAAGGCCGTTTCGCTCAACGAACGGACGATAATTCACTAAGACTTGTTCGCTGTTGGAGCACCACACCGCCCGCTTCATCTCGCACTTGCAGCCGAATTTCTGGATCGGGCAAACTCCAGTCGATGTGAACCATCCCGAAATTGGTGTCAAAGTAAGTGAGACCAACCCGGTAGCGATTGATTTCGTTTGCAAACCGGATGCCCGCCTTCGTGAAGTTTCCACTCGGAGCATTCAAACTACTGCTAGTCACATCAAACAACGGGTAGCCAACTCCCAGCCGATCGTCGCCCGGCAACTTGGCGATCTCCGCCAAGTGCCGATCGCCACTCAACAACACCACTCCCTTCGCTCCCGTCTCCCTCACTAAGCGAAACAGCCGTTCTCGTTCGCGCGGAAAGTTGGCCCACATTTCAGACCCATGCTCGAACGTCACCGCCTGAACACTCGTCCCAATCACACGAAACTCGGCGGGCATGCGCAACTGTTCTCCGAGCCACTTCCACTGAGCTTCACCCAACATCGTGGCGCCCTCGTCCGTGTTCGGCACATACTTGCCTCGATACCCATCCCCTGGCTCACCCGGCTGGTAGCCAGTTTTCAGCGGGCCGCGAAAATAGCGCGAGTCGAGCAGAATCAACTGCAAGCGTCTTCCAGGAGGACCATAGATGCGACTGGAATAAACGCCCTCGCGCTGACGACGCGGGTCATCGGGCGGCGCCTGGAAGAAGTCGAGAAAAATCTGCTGCGACTCGCGCTTCTTCGCATACTCGACGCCCGCGTCATTGGCGCCGTAGTCGTGGTCATCCCAAGTGGCCACGACAGGGCATGACGCCAAAAGTTTCTGATACCCAGGCTGATCGCCCAACTGCTTGTACTTCGCTCGCAGGACATCCATGTCCTCCGTATCGCCGTAGATGTTGTCTCCCAACCAGACGAACAACTCAGGCTTCTGCTCGACGATGGCATCCCAAATCGGCTGCGGCTTGTCTTGTTTCGCGCATGATCCAAACGCAAACCGCGAAATCACCGCTGGCGCTGCGGGTTCGTCCGACTCCACATTGGCCGACAGCCCGAAAACCACGAGCAAACCCAGGCCGAATCTCAAGACTCGCATAACAAATCGCCATGGAAACTGCATGAGTGGTCCTATTTATCCGAGTAAGAAGACGTTCAACGAGCGGGGGCCATGGGCGCCGATCACTAACGATTGTTCGATATCGGCCGTCTTCGATGGACCCGATATAAACACGCCGTACGAAGGCTGTTCGAACTTCAGTCTTTCGTATGCTTCGTGCATATGGTCTAGCAACTTGACGCGCGGCGTGACGATTACCAAGTGTTGAGTCAAAAAGTAAATCGCGCGATGCCGAATTCCGCGACCCGCTATCCACACAGCGCCGTTCTCCGCCACCGCGAACTCGCCGGGCACGATCGCGACATCGACATCCGCCAGCGAATGCGGATCGTCGACCGCCTGCTCGTCGTAAGTTCCCAGATCAAGTCCCGGGACGGCGCAGACGATTTGCTTCGCGTCGACCAGAACGGGAAGAGCTCGAACAGCCTCGGCCAATTCGGCGTCGCCGCTCACGACGCGAGCCTGTCCACCCACCGCTTGAACCACGGAGATGAACTGCGACTCGCGATCGGCGAAACGAATCCACTCACCCTGGAGACTCGGCAGCGGAGAATCGGGCAATGACTGGCGACGAATGCGGGCGAGGATCTCGTTTTTCGAACTCATGATCGTTTCCTCCGCCGGAATTCATCGCGAAAACTGCGTGGCGGCGGAGGCGGCAGATCGCGCCGCCGTCCCCACGGATTCCACGGACCATACACCAGGAATCGCGGCATCCAGCGCAGCGAGGCGCGGCCCACGGAACCAGCCAGCGAATAGAGCCGCGGCCGATTCAGCACAAAAGACCCGAGCTTCATCGCCATCCGTTTCGTCCAACTGAGATGACCTGCCTGGGCAATGTCGCGGCGCCATGTCAGTAGCTGCTCGTGCAAGTTGATCTTCACCGGACAGACATCGGTGCACGACGCACACAAGCTACAGGCGTAAGGGAGCGTCGAGTACTTCTCGGGATCACGCGCGGGGTTCAGGATCGAGCCAATGGGTCCCGGCACGGTGGCGCCGTAGCTATGTCCTCCGCTGCGTCGATAGACGGGGCATGTGTTCATGCAAGCCCCACAGCGAATGCAGTGCAACGATCGTCGATAGTCCTCGCTTCCCAGAATTCCACTGCGACCGTTGTCGACCAGCACGATATGCAGTTCTCCGCCCGGCATCGGCCCATGGAAGTGCGAGCTGTAGGCGGTGATCGGCTGTCCTGTCGCTGACCGCCCAAGCAATCTCAGGAACACTCCCAGGTCGGCTGCTCGCGGGATCAACTTCTCGATCCCCATGCACGCAATATGCACTTTGGGCAGCGATACGCCCAGATCGGCATTGCCTTCGTTCGTACAGACCACGAACCCGCCCGTTTCGGCGATGGCAAAATTCACACCCGTGATCCCTGCATCGCACCCGAGAAAGACTTCGCGAAGTTTCTGACGAGCGGCGCCGGCCAAGTAATTTGGATCAGTTGCTCCCGCCTTCGTCCCCAACTTCTCATGAAATAACTCGCCGACCTCTTCCTTCTTGATATGGATCGCGGGGAGCACGATATGGCTTGGCGGCTCTCCGCGCAACTGCACGATCCACTCGCCCAAGTCGGTATCGACCACCTCGATATTGTGCCTCTCCAGGAACGGGTTGAGGTGACACTCTTCGGTCAGCATCGACTTACTTTTCGCCACCTTCCGCACGTTATGCTGTTGGAGAATCTTCAGCACAATTTCATTGTGCTCGGCGGCGTTGGCCGCCCAATGGACCACGGCGCCGCGTCGAGTCGCTTCGCGCTCGAACTGCTCCAGATAGTCGGCCAGTCGCGAGATCATATGCGACTTGATGGCCGACGCTCGCTCGCGCAGCGTCTCCCATTCAGGCAGGGAATGCGCGAGTCGATCGCGTTTGACCCGAATGAACCAGAGGGCCTGATCGTGCCAGTGAGCTCGCGCGTCATCACGAGTGAACTCGGCCGCCGCCCCCGGATGACTGACCGGGCCCGAGTTGCTGGAATGCTTATCCGCCACACTGCTTGTTGTCATAGTTCCCACTTCTCGATCGCTCATCAGGACCAAAGCTCTACGCCGGCACGGGCCGACCCGCCAGGATCTCGGCCACATGCATGACTCGCAGCGGCTTCTTCTCCCGCAAAATCAACCCCTGCAGATGCATCAGACACGACATGTCGTTCGCGGTGACGATTTGCGAGCCTGCTTTTTCATGATCGTGCAGGCGGTCGAGCCCCATCATGCAGGAAACGGCCTCCTCGTTGATCGCGAACGTCCCTCCGAAGCCGCAACACTCATCGGGTCGAGTCAGCTCGACCAGTTGGATGCCTTCGAGCGATTCGAGGAGGCGCCTTGTTTTATTGTAGGAAGGGCCGACCACTTCGCTGGAGCTGGCCAACCTGAGCTCGCGGAGCCCATGGCAACTTTGATGCAAACCGACGCGATAGGGAAATTTCCCTTCGATCCGCGTGACTTCGAGCACATCGACCAGAAATTCGGTCAATTCGTAGACGCGATTTCGCAGCCGCTCATACCGCGGCTCGTCGTGAAAATACTCGTGATAATGGCGTCGCACCATCGCCGCGCAACTGCCCGACGGACAAACCACATGTTCGTAATCGCCGAACACGTCGAGGAAGCGGTGAGCTAGTGGTCGAGCGTCGTCGACGCAGCCGGTATTGGCCATCGGTTGGCCGCAGCAGGTCTGACCTTCCGGAAATTCGACTTCGCAGCCGAATTTTTCCAGCAACTCGACAGTCGCCATCCCGACATTCGGGTAGAGCTGATCGATGTAACAGGGGACGAATAGCGCGACACGAGGCATAGTGGAAACGATCCCGCCGACCCACGCTGCCCTGGGACAGCGAGCGACCTTGAGGACCCTAGAATGGTGTACTGGAGTGGTGTGAAGGAACTCCGGATCGCGGCCCAATCCGCAATCCAGAGTCGTGCATTATAGACCGATGGCTTCCCGACGAGCAGTCCGTAGCGTGCCTTCCACCTCCCTACCCGCTGAGACAACTGGTCGATCAAGCAACTGCGCGTCAGCAAGACAACCAAGCCTCCCCAACACCCAAAGTAGGGAGGTTCAATTGACGATATTGCGGAGCGGCTGGCCCAATAACGCTCGGCGGCACGCTTGAGCCCCCTTCAATCGCATGTCGCGCAAGCCCTCTTCGCTGTAGAACGCGTTGTGAGCGTTCAGGATGACTCGCGTGTGGCAGGGGTGCCGTGGATCTCGCCAAGCCACCAACAGCGGATGATCTACCGGCGCCGGCTCGATGGGCAATACATCGATCCCCGCACCCGCCAACTGCCCCGACTCAATCGCGGGGACGATCGCCGCCACATCCACCACGCCGCCGCGCGAGGTGTTCACCAGATAACTGCCGCGACGCATGCGAGCGATGGCGCTCGCATTGATCACGTTTTGCGTCTCCGGCGTCAGCGGACAATGGCAACTGACGACCAGGGATTCAGCCAGCAGTTCGTCGAGCGACTCGACGCGGCGAATGCCCAGCGCCTTGTCGTAGCCATCCGGTTTGTAGGGATCAAAAAAAATCACATTCATCCCCAGCGCCTTCGCTCGAACGGCGACCGCGGACCCGATGCGTCCCAGTCCAACAATCCCCAACGTTTCGCCACGCAAACGTCGCAAGGGTCGGACATGATCAAAGTGCCACGCGATCGATGGGTCGCGGAGTAGTGTGTTTTGAAAGGCGATGCCTCGAGTGAGCCCGAGCGTCATGCCGATCGCCGAGTCGGCCACTTCCTCAGCGCCATAGTCAGGGACATTCGCCACGGGAATGCCGCGACTGCGAGCGAAGACGTAATCGACGTTGTCGAAGCCTACGCCGCACCGCACGATGATGCGGCATTGAGTGAACCGTTCGATGGTCGCTTGCGAGATTCGAATGGTGTGAAAAACCAGCAAGGCGTCCACATCATCCGCCGCGCCCCAAAGCTGCTCTTCGGATGTCACGTCGAATGTCTCCAATGTTGCGATGTCGCCCAGACACGCTTGCTCGACCTCGCAACTCCCATGCTGATGATCCGCCAGAAAAACTCGAAACATTCCCGCCATAAGCCCCTCGTAAAATCCGGAATTGGTCGAACGACTGGTCTCTCACCGCTGCGACAGTAGCGCACACCGCTCGCGCCGCCACAAGCTAGCACGTTCTCACTTCAATACGCAGCACGACGGACTTCCAGTCCGTCGGTTCGTGACGAAACGAGAGCGACGCAATGCCCACAGAACTCGCATCGCTAAGGGCCAGAGTCCTTCGCACCTAGAGCAACTACCTCCGCAACTCTTCGCCAAAGACGATTCGATGGCCATCGGGAGTGACGATCGCAAACTCCCGCATCCCCCAGGGCTTATCCGCGAGCGGGTGCCAGATTTCGACCTCCTTCTCGAGAAATTCGGCATAGAGGGCTTTCGCGTCATGAACATGGAGATAGGCGAACCATGAGTGGTCAGAGGCGTCCGAGATGGGTTTTATTCCTGGACAATCGCCGATCCGCAGTCGGCATGCCCCGCGACCCAAAAAGATCCAACCAGGAACCGTCAGCTCCACCGAGAATCCCAGTTTCTCGACGTAGAACTGGCGAGCCTTTTCTAGATCGGCGACAGCGAGGACGAAGGTCGATTTGAGGATTTCCGCCACGAGGTGATCCGTTGTTCACAAGCATCGCTTACACGACAAGAACCAACCCCCAATGTCTGACGCAATACCCGACGAGTCCATACCCTATGACAGAGCAGCGCCAGGTTCGCCGAGTACACGGGTGTCAGACCCGGAAGCCGGTCGACCACGGATTACACCGATAACACAGATAAAGACAGAGCCAACGCTTCCGAACTGCGTTATGTCATTCCGTGTCATTCCGTGTCGTTCCGTGGCTGGATTTGCTGGCGGTGCGGGTACGCGGCGCGGCTGATCATCTCGCGAAGCGAGATGGCTACTTCATGGCTACAAAAAAACTGCTCTAGCCGTGGACTCCCTCGATTCGCTAGGCTAATCGATGGTTGACCGAGGTGCGTCGCCCGGCCGCGGGCTTTTCCGCGTAGGTCCGTGGGACCCAGGCGAGTGGATGGAGCCGCTCGATGCACCCAGCGGTCTGTATCGCCCAGGGAGGGGTCGATGCTGCGCCAACCTACAGGATTCCTTTTCGCCGCCATCGCCGTGGCGTTGTTGTACTTTGCGTTCAGTGGCGCCGCTCGCAAGAGACAAGCGGGGCTCGCCGGTGGACCGCAGGGGCCCGCCACGCACACGTCCGCGACTTCACGCCCACCCGCCCGCGATAGCGAAACGATTCGCATCGCCTCCTTCAACCTGCGGCAGTTCGACGAACGGCGGCTGCAAAGCCCGGGCGCCGTCGAGTTGCTGGCCAAGATCTTGCGTCAATTTGACGTGATCGCCGTCCAGGAAATCACGGGCCGCTCCCAAGAACTGCTCCCCGCCCTTTGCGACCGTATCAACTCGCAAGGCGCCTACTACGACTATGTGGTCGGCCCGCGACTCGGACGCGGCAACACCAAAGAGCAGTACGCATTCCTATACGATCGGGCGAGCGTCGAGGTGGACCGCAACCAACTGTATACCGTTGAAGACCGCGACGACCTGCTGCATCGCGAACCACTGGTGGGCTGGTTTCGAGTGCGTGGACCCAACGCCAACGAAGCGTTCACGTTCTCGCTGGTGAACGTGCGAGTCGACGAACGCGAAACCGTGCAAGAACTGAACGTGCTCGACGACGTCTTCTTCGCCGTTCGCTCCGACGGACTCGAAGAAGACGACGTCATCCTGCTGGGCGATCTCAACGCCGACGACCGTAAACTGGGCGAGCTGGGCCGAGTTCCCAATTTGCTGGCGGTCGTCGCCAAACTGGCCACCACCACTCGCGGCGACGCACAGGTCGACAACATCTTGTTCGACCAGCAGGCGACCTCCGAGTTTACTGGTCGCGGCGGCACGCTCGATTTTCTCCGCGAATACAACCTGTCGCTCGAACAGGCCCAGGTTATCTCGGACCATCTCCCCGTGTGGGCCGAATTCAGCGTGTTCGAGGGAGGCACCGCGGGCCGTTTCGCCACTCGACCTCGTCGTGACTCGCGGCGTTGATCGCCTTGTACGCGGGGAGTTCGTCGCGAACCCGCTGGCTTTAAAGCCAGTCAGAACCTCGCACCGGCGCTGATCGCTTGCTATTCTAGAGCCACGCTTTGGCTGGCTCAGTTAACACTCTCGCTGGAATCCTCCATGATCGCTCCGAATCACGTGGTGTTCGAGAACGTCACGAAGCGCTATGGCGACCGGTTGGTATTGGACCGAGTCCATTTGAGTATCGAACCGGGGGAGACGGTGGCGTTGGTGGGTCCGAGCGGCGGGGGAAAGTCGACGCTGCTGCGCTGCATCAATGGCCTCCACTCGTTTGACGAAGGCGAGATTCGCGTGGGGCCTCATACGCTACGCCCTCGCAGCGACCCGCGCGAAATGGCGGAAGTGAGACGCTTGTTCGGGATGATCTTCCAGGACTTTCAACTCTTCCCCCACATGACGGCTCTGCAGAACGTCATGGAAGCACCTCGCCAAGTCCTCGGGCTCGACGCCAAAACCTCGACCAAACGCGCCACCGAATTGCTGGAGCGAGTGGGGCTGGGGGAACGCCTTCATCACTACCCGCGGCAGTTGTCGGGTGGGCAGAAACAACGAGTCGCCATAGCACGAGCGTTGGCGATGGAACCGCGGGGGCTGTTGTGCGACGAAATCACCAGCGCGCTCGACCCTGAGCTCAAGGCCGAGGTGTTGTCGGCCATGGTCGATCTCAAACGCGAAGGTCTGACACTCATCCTGGTGACGCACGAGATCCATTTTGCTCGCCGAGCGGCCGATCGCGTGTTCATTTTGGCCGACGGGCAAATCATCGAGCACGGCCCGCCGAGCGAAGTGCTGGTTTCGCCGCAGACGCCGCGTGCCCAGCGATTTTTGAGTCAGGTGCTGGAATAGTCTGAGGCGGAGTTTCGAGTTGAGACGTGGTCTGCGGAGGCGCTGCAGGAGGGGAGTACTGTTTTGCGGAGCTTTAGGCTGGGAGTACTCTTTTGCGGAGCGAAAGGCAACTGTCGAAAAGGCAACTTTCTAGGGGGTTAGGAACTTCGCTAGCTTCCGCGAGACTCGACGGCGTAACTGCCTGCGATTGGCGGCGGATAGTTTTCGCGCGGGTGACGCGGGATCGACGGTTGAATCGTCTCCCAAACGCAATTCTTGACCCAATCGCAACTCTTGGATGCAGAACATCCGCTCCGACTTTGTCAGCTTCGCCAGAAACTCTTGGAATTCGACTGGCTGATCCCATGAGGCGGGGCCGAAAGTCGCCTGGAGGTCCTGCCCGGCGAGACGCTCCCTGACCTTTCGCCGACGCTCTGATCGACAGTAGGCGGCATACTCTTTCCGAGCGATCCCCAAGAAGTAATCGCTCAGTCCCGACCCGCGTGTCGGATCAAACCGCCTGAGTATCGCGAAGTGGGAACGCACCAATCCGTACCAAACTCGCGAGGCAATCTCTTCGCTCAAGTTACGGTCGCCGCGCGGGGCGAGTCGACGGCGGACGCGTTCGACTAATTCCGTGTGATACCGAGCGTACAGCACATCCCAAGCCCCAGGCACTCCCGCCAAACAAGCCTGCGCGAGCGACTGTTCGGAATCGGCCCAGTCAACCGGCTCGCGCGCAACAACGATCGGCGCCCGCGAATCGCCGTGATTCGCGGCCAGGAGGGAGTGTTCAGTTAGGGGGATGACAGACATCGCGGCGGCTCCCGCCAGCGGTCGAATCGGACCGACCTCAACTGCCACACTAATTCGAGAATCTGGCGATACAACCCTTGCAATCCAAATAACCAAGACGACTCGCCCAACCCCGTCCGCCCACAACGTTGACACTCGCAGGTCGACTATTAGAGTGGGTTTGGGGCGAGTACTGATGCCGCCCGCTTTGCGTCAGCGTTTTCACTCGAATCCCCTTCAGGTTGGACTGGCGTACCGCGCTGGCCCTCGCGACCTTTCCATGACCGTAACGAGCCTTCCGACGCTGGAGACGACGACCGCGGGTCCGCGGCCCGCGCCTCCCATGGTACGAGTCGTCTGGAACTTGCCACTCGCCATCGGCAGCCTGCTGGTCATCGCTATCCTGACGGTCTCCGTGTACCTTTGGCACAATCACCAAGTACGGCGACTGTCGAACGCTTTGCTTTCGCGAGCGGAACAATTAGAGTCCGACGGTGCGCTCGCGGATGCGACCGATTATGTCCGTCGGTTCATACGGTTGCGGCGAGGGAGTCGCGAGGCGGCCGCCGCCCAGATTCGACTCGCCAAGCTGATCGACAAAGGCCTGGGAGAAATCGAAAAAGCGGCCGGCGCCGATATTTCCAGCGCCATCGGCGCTTACTATCGCGGCCTAGGCGTCGCGAACCCCGCCGAAACGATCGAGTTGCGTCGACGACTCGTCGAACTCCTCATCGAAACTCGCCGCTTCGTCGACGCGGAGCGAGAGTCTCGCGAGTTGCTGGCGTTCGACGCCAACGATTCCGCGGCTCGCCGGGCCTATGCGATCGCGTTGGCGGCTCAGATACATCGCGGAGAACTCGCGGGCGAACGCCACGAATCGGTCTCGGTCGGCAGCGAACTCGCGCGAGCCCTCGAGTTGAATCCACATGACCGCAGGCTTTCGTCACTTTTAGCGCGACTTTATCGAGACGAACCTGCGATGCTGAGCGCCGCTCAACGCGCGGACGCGCCGGGCGCCGCCGAGCGAGCCGCTCGAGCCAACGCGATAATCGACGAATTGGTGCGAGGTCGCCCTGAAGACCCAGAAGCTTGGCTAACGCGGCACGAATATCGCCTGTCGTACAAACTGGCGGGCGCCGAGGAGGATCTGCGAGCGGCATTGCGAGCAGCCCCGGATTCACTGTCCGCGCGGCTGGCCGCGGCCGCATTTGTCAAGCAGCAGGCGACGCCGGAACAACGCGCGGAAGCGATTGAACACTATGAGCATATCTTGGGGAAGTTGGACCCTCGCTTGGAAACTGCCTGGATGGGTTTGGCCGACCATCATCTCGCCGAGGGAGACTCGAACGCGGCCATCGAAACGTGCCAGCGCGGACTCGAACAACTAGGCCCCGATCACTTTGGCCTCAATGGTCGCTTGGCTCGCTCCCTGCTCCGCGCCGGTAAACTCGATGACGCCGAACGGCGTTTGAAGAAACTGGATGACGCCGTCACGGCGACCTCCTTCGGCCGTCCCGCGACCCGCCGCGCCCGCGAACTCGAGCGAGACATGATCCGCGCCTCGCTGTGGTTTGAACGCGGACGCGCCCAGAACAACTCGACGCTCGTTCGTCAGTCAGCCGAGTTGCTGGAACGGCTGGCGAGTGGGGCGGCGGGCAAATCAGCCGACACTTGGGGATTGCTCGCCGAAGCTCATCGCGAGCTACGTCACTGGGAACCAGCCGCCAACGCTTACGACAAGAGCTTTAGTCTCGACGCCACGCGGCTCGACCGCCGTCATCTGGCCGCCTCCTGCTGGCTGATGGCGGGGCAAGCCAGCCAAGCCGCTCGCCGGTTCGAAGAACTCGCCGCCACCGCATCGGGCAAGGAGAACGTCGAGTTGTGGATCGCGTTGGCGACCGCTCGTCTCCGCCATCAAGCGTCGCTCGATCCGCTCCAGCGTGATTGGGCGACATTCGAAACGGCGCTCGCCCGTGCTTCGCAATTGTCGCGAGCGGCTGGAGTCGCCGAGCACTGGCGTATTCCCTTGCTGCGTGCCGAGAGATTCTTGGATGTCGAGAATCGAGCGAGCATCGTCGGCGGCGGAGTCGACGCGGAACTCGCGCGGCAACAGCGGCGCCGCGAATTGCAAGAATCACTGGTCGCCATCGAGCAGGCATATCCCGATAACGCTGAACTGCATGAACGATTGATCATGATCCATCGGAAGCTGGGGGATGACGCCGCCGCGACTCGTACGCTCGAACGCTTCGAAAAACTAGCCCAGGGAACCAGCGCCGCGATATTGGCGCGAGCTCGCCTGCTGTTGGACCGAGGCCAGTTTGCGGACGCCGAGCAAACGTTGGAGGAGGGGCTCGGGCGTTTGCCGCGAGAAGCGCATGTGGAGTTGCGACGCGAACTGGTGCGCATCGCGTACGCCGCGGGGGACGCCGCCACGGCTCGCAGCCGCTTGCTCGACCTGCATCGCGAGCGTATCGCCGACCCCGACACGATGTTCCAGTTGGCTGAACTGGCCTTTCATGATCGCGACTTGGCGGAGGCGCGACAGTGGGAAGATCGGCTGCGGGAGTGTGAAGGGGACAACGGAATCTTGTGGCGATTTGTCCGAGCGCGACGGTTAATCGACGAATCGACGAGCGACGTCGATCCACGCTTAGGAGATGTCGAACGCTTGATTGAGACGCTGCGAGTCGCTCGACCAAGTTGGGCGGCCCCGCATGTGCTCGAGGGCTTCCTCGCCGAACGTCGTGGATATCCGCAAGAGGCCATCGCCGCCTATCGTCGCGCGATGGACGGCGGCGATCGTCGTCCCCTGGTCCTGCAACGTCTGGTGCAATTGCTCAAGGACGATTTGCCGGAAGCGGAGCGAGTGCTGGCTCTGCTTCGCGGTCGCGGCGCGGGAGTGGGCGATCTAGCGCAGCTTCGCATCGACCTCGCTCGCCAACGAGGCGATCACGATCAGGCGCTCGCCTTGGCTCGCGCCGAAGCCGCTCGACGCCCTCGAGACGCCGCCGCCCAGTTATGGCTGGGGCGCCTCTTGCTCGAACGTTACGATCCTGAATCGCCGCGAGCCGAAGTGGAGCGTGCGGAAGCGCATCAGGCTTTCGCCAAGGCGGTCGAGTTGGAGGGGAGCAGCGCGGAGGCGTGGTCGGGACTGTTCTTGTTTTGCTTGAAAACTCGCCAGACCGATGAGGCTCGCAAAGTTCTCTCTGGCATCGATCAGTTGGCCAATATCGGCCCTGGGCGAAGGGCCGAAATGCGGGCGCAAGGGCTGCAACTCTTGGGAGACCGCACGGCCGCTCAATCGGCCTATCTGGATGCTCTAAGGTTTGAGCCCGGTAACGCTGATTTGCATCTCCGCTTCGCCACTTTTGTGCAGGAGTCGAATTCACCACTCGCCGTCCAGCACCTCCGCGAATCACTACGACTCAACCCTCGACTCGATCCCGCTCGGCGTCTGCTGGCCGCCCTGTTGGCTCGCGGCGGAGGCGAACAAGAATGGAAACAGGCGGATGAATTGCTGCAGTCGCACGGCGATCGTCCCGCTGATGTGGCGACGTTACGCTTACAAGCCAACCTGCTGGCTCAACGCCCCGGCGCGGCGAACGTAAAGCGTGCTCGCGAAATCCTGGAGAGACTGGTCGAATCACCCGCGAGTGAACCGGTCGACCGTTTGCTGCTGGCTCGCGTCCACGAGATGGAGGGACGACTCGACGCCGCCACCGGTCAGTATCTCAGCTTGGTCGCCCATCGCGAACCTTCGCCGGAACATCTGCTGGAATTCTGCGAGTTCCTCGCGCGTCGCGAGCAATGGCATGAACTGACCTCATGGCTCGATAAACACGCAAAGATCTCGGCCACCAGTGTGGCGGCCTTGCGTTTACGAGTGCGAGCGTTGGCGGGACTGAAACAATTCGATCATATCGACCCCGTCCTTCAGGCCTTCCACAATCAGCTCGAACCAACGCTCGCCGATCCACTCGCGAGGGGGCGGCTTCTTGCCGCTCTCGGCGATATGGCTGGCGCCGCGGGCCTCGACGCCGACGCGGAGAAGTGGCATCGGCAAGCGTTCGCGATTTCGCACGAACACTTCGCGGGCTTGGCCTTGTCGCTATCTCGACAAATGCGACGCCTCGAGGCACTCGACATCTGCCTCGAGGCTGCCAAGACAGATCGCTCTCCCAAGCCAGCCATGGTGGCATGCGAATTGTTACTGCAAGGGCGTCCCACCAGCGATGAGTTTGGGAAAGCGGAAACGCTGATCGTGGAGAATTTAGAACGACATCCAGCCGATGTGGTGCTCTTGGCCAGCGCCGCCAACGTTCGCATGTTCCAGGGGCGTTACGACGAGTCGGAAGCGTTACTTGACAAGGCGCTGCAAACCGACCCGCGCAATGTCGTCGCCCTCAACAATCTCGCCATGTTACAGGCGGAGCGTCCCGGCGCGGCAACCAAGGCGGTGGAAACCATCGACCGTGCGATTGACTTGGCCGGTCCTCATCCCGCATTGCTCGACACCAAAGCGGTCGCACTGCTTCGGCTGGGAAAGGCGGCCGACGCCCTGCCGCTGCTTGAGGAAGCTGCCAAGGCGGTAGTCCCCGACCCGCGAGCAACATTCCATTTGGCCTGGGCTTGCCTTCAGCTGGGACAGACCGACAAAGCACGAAAGCACCTCGACCGTGCCACTCGCGAGGGACTTGACCGACAGCCGTTAACGGAGTCAGACCGCCAGATGCTCGCCAAGCTAACCGAGGACTCTCGTCAGTAGTCACGCTAACCGTTTTACCGAAAGACACTTACAACCATCCACTAGCCGCACACAAAAATCCTCCTGAATTTTTCCCGGCGAGTTGTCACGTTTTTTGCTTCGGCGGGCAACCACCTGTAGATCCCCTCTGTGTGGAAGTAGAAAAGGTAGACATCATGAAAAAACTGCGACTCTCCCCCCAAGGCCTGTGGCTAGGCTTGGCTTTCGCAGCCTTGTGCTTGGCGGCCCAGTCGGCCCACGCGGGCGTGCTGACCTTCAACGTCGGCGGCACGGAATATTCGGGCAATGGAGCACCGGCCATCGAGCAAAACGCGGTGACCATTACCGCAACCGATTACGCTCCCGATGTCGTGCGATTTTCGGTCCGCTTCAATACGGCCGTACTCAGCTCGACTTCGTTCATCGACAAGCTATCGCTCAATATCGCCGACTCGTTTCAGGCCAGTCCGACATCGACCTTGAACTTGCGGTACTTGTCTTCAAGCGTTGCCCGGCTGACTGGGTTTACGTTCCAAACACCCGAAGACGACATCAGCCTGGGCGCGGACGGGAGCAAGGGCTGGGACATTGAACTGCTCTTCTCGACCTCGTCGACTTTCAGCGGCATGTACCGCTTCCGCGATGGCGAGACCATTTCGTTTGAACTGAGCGCCGCGGGTCTCGACGTCACCGACTTCAACTACTTCAATTCGGGCGGCACTACGCTCGCCAACGCCTCGGTCCACATCGCCGGTTTCTCGGCCGCGCCCGGGAGCGGCTGGTGGTCCAATACAGGCCCCTACACGGCCCCGCCGCCGCCGCCTCCCGCGCCAGTTCCCGAGCCCGCATCGCTGGCGATTTGGTCAGCACTGGGACTCGCAGGCTGCGTCGTCGCTCACAAGCGTCGCAAAACAGCCGCCCATTGAATGGGGCGTGCTTTGAACTAAAGTGTAGGTAACCCCTCGCTAGCGCCTTCGAACGGTTTGGTTCGAAGGCTTGAGTTACTCCCATTCCGAGCTTTCTCCTCGCAACCGGGTTGCTTGACCCGAGTGTTGTCGAGTCGTATGGGATGGCCGTCACTGGCATTGATCGGGACGAAGCGGATTGTTTGGAACCGGCGATTCATCGCTGTGAGTTTCCTGAGTGCACTCCTCCTTGCCGTCTCCTTGCCCTCGCTGCATGCGTGGCAGCTGCGCCGGCTCGCCCATCAATTCCTGGAACAGGCAACAGCCTGCGAACAGCAAGGTCGGTGGAGCGACGCTCAAGTGGCGTTGGAGCGAGTGATCGCTCTACGTCCCGATTCGACTTCCGCCAACGCTCGCGTCCGACTGGCGCGGCTGTTGGATCGCATGACATCCACGGGTCACGTTGGTTCGGTCGCTCAACGAACCCAGGTCTTGCGAGCGTACCGGCGGGCGGCGAAATTCGCGGCAGGGGATGAGTCGACTGCCGCACAGCAGCGCATCGTCGAGTTACTGATCGAACTCAGACGATTTCGGGAAGCGGAACGAGAGCTTGCCGACCAGATTAGCCGCAAACCAGACGACCCACGCACGCGACGCTTCTACGCCATCGCGCTCGCCTCGCTTGCCCGTGAACAAGACGTCGTCAGCTCCTGGTCGCGACCGGTGGTCATTGGAGACGAGCTACAGCGGGCATTGGACCTCAATCCGAACGACCTTCGCCTCTGCTGTTTGATGGCGCAAGCGTATCGCGACCACCTGCATTGGTTGAGTCCTCGGCAACGCGCAGAGACGCGAACCCTCGAGGCGCGTGTGCTCAAGGCCGATGAATGGATGAACAAAGCGGTAGCGGCCAACGCGAACGATCCCGCGGCCTGGCTTGCTCGCTACGACTATCGCGTCTCGCACCGCCTGGAGGGCGCCGATGCGGACTTGCGCAAGGCCGTGGAACTGGGCCCTCGTTTGCTGACCGTTCGCTTGACAGCCGCCGCGGCAGCTCGTCAACAAGGAGACCCAAGTGGACGATCCGAGGCCTTGGCCCACTATCGATACGTGCTCGATCATATCGATCCGCGCAACGAGTCGGCGTGGATTGGCGTGGGCGAGTGCCTAGTCGAAGACAAACGCTTGGAAGAAGCGATCGGCTGGTGGACCAGCGGACTCGAACGGCTGGGCGCTGACAATATCGCCCTTCATGATCGCTTGGCACTCGCCTCCTTGCGTGCTGGCCGGAACACTCAAGCCGAGCACCACCTGCGCGAGGTGCTGAAAACCCGCCCCGATCTTCGCGCGGCACGCCTGCTGCTCGCCACGCTCATCACTCGACGAGGAGGCTCACAAGAGTACGCCGAGGCTGATCGGTTGCTCGAACCTCTTCCTGGGCAGTCGTTCGATCCCATCGAATCTCGCGTGCGCGCGAACTTGCTGGCCCAACGCCTCAACGCGGACGGACGTCAACGAGCGCGTTCAATTCTTGAACGGCTTGTGCAACATGCCGCTGGCGAATCGACGGATCGAGTATTACTCGCCCGACTCTGCGAACTGGCTGGCGATTATCCCCGCGCGGAATACCATTACACCGAACTCTTGCGGGCTCAAGATCCTTCCCCCGAAGCGCGAATCGCGTATGGCGGATTTCTCGCACGGCGCCAAGATTGGACGTCACTGCTTCAACTCGTCCAACAACTCGAATCGAGCTCGCCGCCTCGCATCGAAGCGGTGCGTTTGCGAGTGGCTTGGCTGCAAGGCGTCTCACGCACGAGCGAGGTGGATACGACCTTACTCGACTTCTTCGCGCATGCCGCGCCGCTGGTCGACGAACCGTCGCGAGCCGTCGCGTTGCAACGCGATTTGGGAGAGATCGCGGCCAGCGCGGGTCGACTGACGGCCGCCGAACATTGGCATCGTCGAGCATACTTGGCCTCACCTGCGGCTTATGCGGGACTGGCGAGGACACTGGCGGATCAAGATCGTGTCGCCGAATCGCTGGAGCTACTGCGTTCCGTCGCGAGAACGGATCTCTCCTCAACGCCCGCTCGGCTGGCATGCGAGATCTTGGCGCGCGAGAGCGCGACTCCGGCCGATTTCGCCTTGGGCGAGCCTTTGATTGAAGCCGCCCGCGCACGATTCGCCGACGAGCCAGCTTGGGTCAGTGCGTATGCGCATCTGCTGCACTTCCAGGGGAAACTGGACGAGGCACGACAGCTGCTAGAACGAGCGGTCGCGGTCAATCCTCGCAATGTGGTCGCACTCAACAACCTGGCGTTGGTGCTCGCGGAGCGACCCGATCAACGTTCGCGAGGGATCGCAATAATCGATCAAGCCCTCGACATCGCGGGAGATCAACCCGCTCTACTCGACACCAAAGCCGTTATTCTGCTCCGCGCCGGCGAAACTCAACAAGCCGCGGACCTGCTGGCAAACGTCCTGCGTTCGCCGAGTTCCAATGCCACTCACCAATTCCACCTCGCGGTAGCTCGGCGCCGACTGGGACAAGTCGCGGAATCTCAATCGCTGCTAGCCAACGCCCAGCGCTCAGGACTGAAGACCTCGTGTTTGCTGGCTGCCGACCGACGCTTTTTGGACGAAATACTTTGTCACGATGGGCGATCGACCGGGCAACACTAAGGTATTGAGACGTCTCGAGTTAAACCGACTGCGGACGTTTCAGAAAGGAAACAGCTGAGGAAAATGTGCCACAGAGACCGACGAGAACACCTCGTAACACGCCTGATCGCGTTGACGTTTTGCATCCTGTTGTCCGCTGGGTCAGTCGACTCCCTTCGCGCGGACACGCTTGCCTTCGATTTGGGCGGAGCAGATTTCACGAAGGATGGCGGCCCGAAGATCGAGAGCAACGCCATCACGATCAAGCTGTCCGATGTCGCGGCGAATGTCGTGCGGTTCGAATTGAGTTTCAAGTCAGCGATTCTCGATTCCGCGTCGTTCATCAATAAGTTGTCTCTCAACATCGCCGACTCTTTTCAAGCGAACAAGAAGTCCGACTTGGGTCTGAAATATTTGTCGTCTTCGGTGGCCGACCTGACGGACTTCGATTTTCAGACTCCCGAGTCTGACTCAAAACTGAGCATGGACGACAGTGATGGTTGGGATCTGATCTTTACCTTTTCGTCGTCCGGCGCGAAAGATGGCGTCCGGCAGTTACGGAATGGGGAGACCATCGCGTTCGACCTGACCGCGAAAGGGTTGGATATCGCGGATTTCAAATACTTGAATGCAGGCGGCTCAACGCTCGCCCATGCCGCGGTGCAGATCAGCGGATCGAAACTGCCAAGTGGCAGTTTCTGGTACTCCGATGCAGGCCCCTATGTCGTCCCGTCAAATACCGTATCGTCAGGGACGACGACCAGTGGAACCAACGGGAACGCACCCGCGCCCGAACCAGCGCCGGAGCCGGCGACATTAGCCATCTGGAGCGGACTGGCATTGGCGGCGATGGCAAGTCGACAACGCGTCTTCACAAAATGGCTTCCCAAGCTGCGAACGTAAGGCCAGACGCGTTACCATAGGCGTGAGTGTCTCCTTCTGATTGCCTCACGCCTCGGAATGACTCGCATGCTTCGTCGCAACTTCTTGGGCGGCGCTCTCGCCGCTTCTTTGGCATTCAACGCGTCCCGTGGTTCACACGCTGTCGGCCAGACGGCCGCCGCCGCGGCGCCCGACACGCTTGAGATCATCGACTGTCACACGCATTTCTACGATCCGAGTCGGCCGGAAGGAGTGCCGTGGCCTGGCAAAGGGACGCCTCTCTATCGCACGGTGCTGCCAAAGCACCTGCGAGAAGTCAAACAGTATCGCCCCGTCGCCGGAACCGTCGTCGTCGAAGCAAGCCCCTGGGTCGCCGACAACGACTGGCTGCTCGGGCTCGCCAAGGACGATCCCTTTATTCGCGGCGTAGTCGGCAACTTGAAGCCGGGCGATCCAGATTTCACGAAGAACGCCGTACGGCTGGCCAAGAATCCTGTCTTTCGCGGAATTCGCGTCTCCGTCCAAGCGGTGCTTGAGCACATCGATAAGAACCAACTCGACGATTTCCGCAAGCTCGCCGAACTCAATTTGGCGCTCGACGTCAATGGCGGCCCCAACACACCCGCCGCCATCGCGCGACTTGCCCCACAAATCCCCGACCTGCGCATCGTACTCAACCATATCGGCAACGTACGCATCACCCGCGACCCGCCGCCCGCGGACTGGAAAACCGGGATCGAAGCGGCCGCGGCTCACCCGAACGTCTTCTGCAAAATCTCGGCGCTCGTCGAAGGGGCCGCTCGCGATGGCAACAAAGCGCCGAAGGATACGGCCTTCTATCGACCTTACATCGATGTCGTTTGGAATGCGTTCGGGGATGAACGAGTGATCTACGGCAGCAACTGGCCCGTCTCGGACAATGCCGCCGACTACGAGACGTTGCAGCGGATTGCACTGGAGTATGCGATGAGTCGTGGAGTGGAAGCCACTCGCCGCTTCTGCTCGACCAACTCGCAAACCGCTTATCGCTGGCGCCAGTCCTAAGGCAGCGCCAGGTTTAACCACTTGAGGCAACTCGAATCGGTGATCGATCAGTGTTCCCAAGTGAGTGCACCACGAATCGAGCGAATCTCACGAATGGTTGTTTGGGGCAGCCGGACGAAAAAAAACTACCAGCAGACCCACATTATCGAACAAAGGCGAAGCTGGGGAAGGCGGGCGAGAGAGGCGGTTTGGCGAGTGATTTGTGACCGCCTTCCGCAGCTTCGTCTTTGATCGATAAGGCATTGCGCGAGGCCTCTGCAAACTGCCAGAATTTGTTTCAGAATCGACCTTGGCCAAGGAATGGCGAACGCCCAAGATAGCTCCTCGACAAGGAGGTGTCTCATGTGGCAAGCGCTTTTTCAGCAGGGCAAGGATGTCATTCAGCAGTTCTGCCGTCGGCTGCGAGGCGCGGACCGACGAGCGTTTCAGGCGGAGGTCGCCACGGAGGTCTGTGGCGGAAGTCCGCGGCGCGCCGAGTCGATGTTCGGCTGGTGTCGCCAGGCAGTGCAAAGGGCTTGATCGAGCTGGAATATCAGGTCGATCTTCTGCCCCATTTTGCTCGTCGCGGTCGACGGACCTGTGAAGCACAGTCGCCCACTCTGGCCCGCGTGTCGACTTCATCGCGGATGGCATCGAGAGCTGGTGGCAATTGAGGCGCGCGGTGCATCAGGGTGTGAGGAAGATCGTGATCGAGTTAGACAATGGTCCTCACGTGCAGAGTCATCGCACGCAATTCATGAAGCGCTTGCTAGAGTTTGCTGACGAGCATCAATTGGAGATCGAGCTGGCGTACTATCCGCCCTACCACAGCAAGTACAATCCGGTGGAACGTTGTTGGAGCTGTCTGGAACGACACTGGAATGGGACGCTGTTGACCGACGTGAACACCGCGCTACAGTGGGCGCGGACGATGACTTGGCAAGGCCTTCATCCCATCGTGCAGTGGGTGACCACGACGTACGAACGTGGCAAGCGAATCAGCCGCCAGGCCTTTGCTCCCTTGGCGCAACGCCTTCAGCGTTCCCAGACGCTCCCGCGTTGGAGCGTCCTGATCGAACCGCTACGAGCAGGCCCGGCACCCGCGGAATAGAGACAGCCAGCTACGGTGCCCGCCATCGCTTCGTGGCACGGACAATCGTTGTTCGTCCGCACTGCCGAAGGTCTGCTCGGAACCAACCGCTTCGCGCCACGGTCGGACCGACCTGGGTAAGCATGGCTGGAAAGGAGGATTGGGCGGCCACAGTCTCACGCCCATCCGAACTATCTCTAGCCGCCCAATCCCGTATTCCAGCCATGCTTACCCAGGAGTGGGTCTGCTGGTAGTTTTTTTTCGTCCGGCTGCCTGGGGCCAGGTGTGAACTGATCGCGAGCACCGCTTCCACCCACCGCACGAACGGCCTCTGTCCTGAATAAGTCTCCCGTACCAATGCTCTTTCGCCTGGCTCTCCGGAAAAGTCGCCTGGCAAACTTGTCCGCCTAGGCGGGATTTGCCACGGTTGCCGAATGCAATGATGCCAACCGCCCGTGCCGACGAAACTAGGTTAGGCCTGGAAAGGGATAATCCGCAGGTAACGCTTATAACGGGGCGAGTAATGTTTCGAGAACAACGGGTCTTCGAGTGGTACCGAGTAGCGGAACGGTCGGCTCGCCGACTGCCCGCCATGGGGCTCTTGGCATTAACCCTCTGCTTGGCGTTCGCGCCATCCCCGTCATTTGCCCAGACGCTCGGATTGGCCCCGTTCCCCTATCTTCAAGATGACTGCGGCAAGGTGCAAGCAACGTGCTGCCCCGGGCCCTTGGTTTGGGGGTTCGATCCCTGGGGTGGTTGCGACCACTGCAGCGAGTGTTTTGGCGACTGCCGCACTGGATTCATGGCGCACCGCCCTTCCACTTGGTACGCGAGCGTCAATGCAGTCGCACTGACGCCTGATCGCAACGAGGACGCCGTCCTCGCGACACTCGGACCGGGCGGGGCCACCGTTCTCTCGACCGGCGATCTGGAAAGCGAGTATGGCGCTGGCGGCCGAATTACCGTCGGTCGCACCCTTGGCGCATGCTATCAGATGGAGTTCGTCTATCAGGGAAACCATGCTTGGAACGATAACGCCGTGGCAGCGTCAGTCAATCCTGAGTTCTCGTCGATCTTGTCAGGCTTTGCAAATCCGGTCGACCCGCTGTTCGACGAAAACAACTTGGCCACGGTGAACATGGCGTCGCGGATGTCGACGGCTGAAATCAATCTGCGAACGTGGATTCAGTTGCCCCCTGGCCCGCACGATCTTCAATTACTGGTTGGCGCTCGCTACTTTGCCGCCAACGATGTGCTCGACTTCTCCACCGCCGGCGCCAACATCAACACGGTGAATGTTCGCACCGACAACGACCTGTACGGCGTGCAACTGGGTCTGAACTCGAAATTCCTCCTCCATCGCCTCTTCTTCTTCGACTTTGAGGGCAAGATCGCTCTCTGCGAGAACTTTGCTCAGCAGAGCACCTCGTTCTCGCAGAATGGCGGAGCAGCGGTGGTCACGGCTGCCTCGCCCCAGCGCACCTCGTTGCTCGGCGAACTCATGCTGGTGGGAGTGTTCCAAGTGACGCCGAACATCGCGATCCGCGGTGGTTACCAAGCCATCTTCGTCGACGGGTTGGCGCTAGGCCCGCAGAACGTTCCCAGCAACGCCTTCCTCCTACAAAACGGCGTCCCGCAATTCCGGGACGATGGCGAGATGATCTATCACGGCCCCACCCTGGGGCTCGTGGGAACTTGGTAACGCCCGTGATACATCGATCCCAGCTGCTGCCCGAGTCGGCCGTCTGCTGATCGAGTGGCCGACTTTGGGCATCCGCACCTGACAAGCGGATGCCCTCGCTGCTTTAGGCAGCGAGACATTCGCGCTGGAGACACTACTTCTTGAGTTTCCCGATTTCGTGCCACAGCCACGCACTCGCACGAATCCCACGGTGATAATCGGCCAAGTGAAATTTCTCATTGGGGCTGTGTGTGTTGTCGTCATCGAGTCCCCAGCCAAGCAGCAGTGCGTCGGCGTTCAATCGCTGGCTGAACTGCATCACGATGGGAATCGAGCCGCCTTCGCGAATGTAGTAGGGCGTTCGACCGAATCCTTGTTCGATCGCCGCGGCGGCCGCCTTGACATAGGGGCTTTCGAGCGGAACGACGATTCCCGACGCGCCGCTCATGTAAGTCAGTTCGAGTTCGACGCCTGTCGGCTTACTCGCTTCCAGAAACTCGCGCAGAGCCTGCGCGATTTTCGCGGGATCTTGGTTGGGCACCAAGCGGAAGCTGAACTTCGCCGCGGCTCGAGCCGGCAGGATCGTCTTCCCTCCCTCGCCCTGATAGCCGCCCCAAATGCCGTGGATGTCGTAGGTGGGTCGAGCCCAGCGGCGTTCGAGCGTCGAGTAACCTTGTTCGCCCGACAACCCGGTCACGCCCAGTTGCTTCATGAACTTTGCTTCGTCAAACGGCAATTCAGCCAGCTTGCACCGTTCGAGATCGCTAAGTGGGCGCACCTCGTCGTAGAAGCCGGGAACTTGAATTCGTCCCTGTTCGTCGACCAGCGATGCCAACAGCTTGGCCAACGAGATCACGGGGTTCGTGACTCCTCCGCCAAAGGTTCCCGAGTGCAAATCTTGCCGGGGGCCTTTCACGTGCAACTCAAAATAGGCAATGCCCCGCAATCCGTAGGTGATCGCCGGCTGATTCGGTCCAAATTGGCTGGTGTCGCTGACCACCACGACATCGCACGCCAAATGCTCGGCGGCCTCCGAGGCCAAATAGGATTGCAGCCCCTTGCTCCCTACTTCCTCTTCCCCCTCGATGACAAACTTGAGTTGTACGGGGAGTTGTCGGCGAGTGGCGAGCCAAGCTTGGGCGCTCTTCACATGCGTGAGCATTTGCCCTTTGTCGTCGGTCGCGCCCCGAGCATACACGTTGCCGTCCCGCTTGGTGGGAGTGAATGGCGGCGAGATCCATTGGTCGAGTGGATCGGGGGGCTGTACGTCGTAATGACCGTATACCAGCACGACCGGCGCGCCCGGAACGGGCGGCGTCTCCGCGTACACGATGGGATGCCCCGAGGTCTCGATCAGCCGCGGACTCAATCCCAGCCGCCCCATCTCATCCATCATCCACCCCGCCGCTCGCCGCACGTCGGCTCGATAAGCCGAGTCGGCGCTGACGCTGGGAATGGACAACAGCGCGCACAAGTCGTCCTCAAAAGCTGCTCGCTGGGAATCCAGAAATGCCTCGATATCGGCAAGCACCGAGGGGGAAGTAGGGACGGACGGAGGCGACGACATGGGGGGCAGGCCTATTGGAGGGGTAAACGACGGCAAAATGAGCCGATTGTGCCAAAAACAACGCCGTGACGATCTCCACTCTGAGAATCTTCGGCATGATCCTTCCAGGCGCATCTTGGCGACTATTCAGCGGGCATAATATAATCGATCCCTTCAGGCCCGGGGAGTTTTCCTACCATGTTCGATGAAGAGACCAGCACGGCGGTCGCTGAACCGGTGGTTCGGCCTACCCAGTCCAAGAAGCCGAAACGCCAACCTCGTTACCACGTCATTTTGTGGAACGACGACGATCATTCGTACGAGTACGTGATTCGAATGATGAAAGAGCTGTTCGGCCATCCCATCGAGAAGGGACTTCAGATCGCCACCGAGGTGGACAAATCGGGCAAAGCGGTTTGCTTAACCACCACGATGGAGCATGCCGAACTGAAACGTGACCAGATTAAGGCGTATGGTCGCGATAAACTGATCGCCCGCTGTAAAGGCTCGATGTCGGCCTCGATCGAGCCGGCGCCCGAGTAGGCGGGCCTCCATAATCGTCCACGCAGTGGACAGACCCTTAACCGAACCCACGTTGCTCCATGGCGCTGCTCAAGACCGTTACACTCGGCTGCAAAGTCAATCAGTACGAGACGGAATTGGTGCGCGAGGCGCTGGCAGGCATCGGTTATCAGGATGCGCCGGCCAGCGAGTCGGCCGACCTGTGTATTGTGAACACCTGCACGGTAACTCACGAAGGGGACGCGAAGAGTCGCCAGACTATCCGCCGCTTGGCCAAGGATAACCCGGGGGCTCGCATTGTCGTCATGGGGTGTTATGCGACGCGAGCGCCCGACGAAGTTGGCTCGCTGCCTGGCGTTTCCGAGGTAGTGACCGACAAGCGAGAACTGCCCGATCTTCTGGGACGCTTCGGAGTGCTCGACGTCCCCACGGGCATTCGCGGGATGGCCAACCGAGTGCGAGCGTACATCAAGGTGCAAGATGGTTGCCTGCTGCGGTGCAGTTACTGCATCATCCCGCACGTGCGACCGCATATGTCGAGTCGACCGGCGGAGCATATCTTGGAAGAAGTGCGTCGAGTGGTCGATAACGGCTACCGTGAGATCATTCTGACAGGCATACATTTGGGCCATTACGGAGTGGACCAGAACTGGAATAA
The DNA here is from genome assembly GCA_046349915.1 of Pirellulales bacterium. Lineage (GTDB taxonomy): Bacteria > Planctomycetota > Planctomycetia > Pirellulales > Pirellulaceae > CAIXSC01. The sequence goes on from JAXMBL010000009.1 coordinate 391,167, forward strand.
GCCCAAGTCCGACTGGCTGCGACTGTCGCATCTGGTCGACCGGATGGCTCGCATTTCAGGCGATTTTCGCATTCGCTTGTCGAGCATCGAGGCGACCGAAGTCACTCGCGAATTGATCGACTCCATCGCTCAACATGCGGAAAAAGTCTGTCCCCATCTGCATCTCTGCTTGCAAAGCGGTTCGGATGCCGTGCTGCGCCGAATGCGGAGACGCTGGAGTGTGCGGCACTTCCTGGATCGCTGCCGACTGCTCAAGGAACGCCTCGACCACCCCGCGCTGACAACCGACATCATCGTCGGTTTTCCGGGCGAAACCGAGCAGGATTTCCAAGCCACGCTCGCCGCCGCTCGCGAGGCGGGCTTTTCGAAGATCCATATTTTTCCGTTCAGCGCCCGCAAAGGAACGCCCGCCGCGGAAATGCCAGACCAAGTGCCGCCCGAAGTGAAGGCAGAACGGTTCGACCGGCTGGTGGCACTGGAAAACGAACTGCGAGACGCCTTTATCGCTCGTCTGGTCGGCAAGACGCTACGAGTGTTGATCGAATCGCCCAGCGAGTTGGACCCGGCGCGAGTGGCTGGCACTTCGTGCCGTTACGCGCCGGTCGAGTTGGTAGGTCACCCTCGATTACGCGGCCAGATTCTCGCCGTCACTCCGACTCAATTCGAGTCGGGCCGCTTGCTCGCCTGAGCATTCTCCACCGAGTGGCGCACACCACCTATCTGCCGCAGAGCCAATCTCGGCTCGCCCCCTGTCCACACAACCACCCACACAACACACTCAACCCACTCACCCCAAACAGCGCACACAACACAAACAACCCAGAATTAAGAATTTTGATAAAGGCCAGGGGTTAAGTCCCAGACTGTCTGACTCTTACCCCAGACTGTCTGACTCTTACCCCAGACTGTCTGACTCTCATTCCAGACTGTCTGACTCTCATTCCAGACTGTCTGACTCTCGCTCCAGACTGTCTGGGGCGAGGCACAACCTGCCTTTTTTTGGTGCAGGCAGTCTGGAGCACCGCAGTATGCAGGAGTTCGATTTCAGACTGTCTGGTTTTCTGCAGGTGTGGCCAGCCCAGAAAACAGAGAGTCCAGGCAGGTCGCGCAAACTAGGCAAGCCAGCTTTAGCGATGGGGTGGCCGTGGCTCATCCCTGAGCATTTGCCACGCGCAACCTCGGAGACGTCGAGCTTCAGGTACGAAAGGCCCTCGCACGGCACACGGCGCCAGATCCTCAAGATTTATCGTTCGAGCGCGCAATCTCGTGGGGCATCTCTCCTCTTCCTGGCAGAGGAGCGGATGTCAAACCAACTCGCACACCGGATCGAAGACACTTATTCGCAAAGGGACCGAACGATGAAGATTTCTTGGGGACACTTGATGATTGCGGTAGTTTCCGTGGCACTCTTGGCGGGCGCCTATCGACTGTCGCCCGCTGTCCGAGCAGCGGTGAGCACGCAGGGCAACGAATGGTTCGGATGGACCGAGGAGGCTCGCCGAAGCCAAAGCGTTCCCTTCATCGAACACGTGAAGCATAAGCTGGAGGCCGAGGTTGCGACGTTGCGCAAGAGTCGGCTTGAACTCGTCGGCAACTCCGACCAACTCAGCGGCAAGATCCGCGAACAAGAAGCGCTACGCGACCATGCCCGGAAGCTCGCCGAAGAATTCCGGACCGCGTTCCAAGCTGCCCGCGCGAGTCAGTCTTTCCCAATCACTGTCCGCAATGCCGCCTACACAGAGGAACAGTCGCTTGCCCAGGTCAGTCTACTGCTGGCGCAGGCCGATGGATTCGAGCAGTCGCTCCAACGGCTCCAACGAATCCAGAACGAGGCGAATAAGCGAGTGCAAGAGATCGTCGTACGACAGAATGCCACCGAGTCCCATCTGGCGGCCATTGGCACACAGCTTGAACTCCTCCACACTCGACAACTGACGTCCGTCAGCGACGAACTGATCGCCCAGGTCGACGAACTACTCGACGTCAATCAGCGAGTGCTGACAGACAACCCGGTCCGCACGGTCACCGAACTGCTGTCGGCCGACACGCTGGCCAAGCCCCAACCGCTTGCTCAGTACGAAGCCGCTCAACGGTTTCTCGAGGAAAAGCCTGTGACGGTCGGAAAGCCGTCGGTCGCTGATCCGTCAGTCGGTGAACCGATTCCTGCCGTGGCCAAAATCGAATCGGACACGGCACCACCCACGAAGGCGAAAGTGGAAGCCCAGGTCGTGGTCGACATCGAGTTCGATGAGATTACGCCCAGTGTGTCGGTGATCCAAGAACAGTCGGCGACACAAGCGAGCCCGCAACAGAAGTAATGCTAGCAGCAAGCAGCTGGCAATGCGTCAGACCATGTCGAGAAAAGCAAAGCCTAACACGGGGGACGAAGGTCCCCCGTGTGACTTTCGTTTTGGGCCAAACTCCACGGAAAGAGACGGGCGCTGCGGAAACGGAGAACGGATCTCCCAACCCGCTCTACTCACCCACTACCGACGGACTGGAAGTCCGTCATACCTTGTTTTGTCGCTGCGACAAAACCTTAGCCTTCCTTCTTCGGCTCGGGCTCGTCGCCCTCTTTCTTCTTCTGGAAGAACTGCATGAGATCGCCGAAGGTCCGCATTGGCTCAGAGCCCTCAATCATCCCCTTGGTAATTGGAGGAGCCGGCTTGGGCTTCTTGGGTTTGGTGACATTCGGCGTCGCAGGTCGCGGCGGCCGACCTCCTTGGGGCGGTCCACCGCTTGGTCGGTCCCCGCCCTGAGGTCCACGCGATTGATTCGAACGTTGGAACTGCGGACGGCCTCCCTGCGGACGGCCTCCCTGTGGACGACCACCTTGGCCATGACCACTCTGGCCATGACCACTCTGGCCATGACCACCTTGTGCGTGACCACCTTGTGCCTGTCCACCCCCGCGCGATTGCTGGCGAGGCGGCGCCTGTGCGGGGCCACGTCCCTCCGAGTTGCCTCCGCGAGGCGGCCGAGCTTCCCGTGGCCGCTCACTCCCTGGCTGAATCGCCGTCAACGAAACTCGCCGTCGCTGCTTATCCACCTCGACGACCCACACCTTCAACACATCGCCAATCCCCACCACTTCATGAGGATCCTTGATGAAACGGTCCGCCAAACGACTAATGTGGATGAGCGCGCTGTCCGACAGTCCGATGTCGACGAATACGCCGAAGTCGACCACATTCAGGACAGTGCCGCTGAGTTCCATGCCGGGGGCCAGATCTTCCAGCCTCACAATCCCGCGACGGAAGACTGGCGGCGGCAGATCTTCGCGAGGGTCGCGAGTCGGTCGAGCCAAATCGGCCAGCATGTCGCGCAAAGTAAGCACGCCGACAGAAAGTTCCTTCTCTAGCTGCTCCACACTGACTCGAGCAATTCGGTCGGCCAAAGGCTCGCGATCCGACGCGAGTTGTGCCTCCTCGGTCGAGCCTGTCGCTTCACTAGCCACGACCGCATCACCCGCAACCTCCGCGGCGACTGGCTCCGCCACCTCGGATCCTGCCACTTCGGATACAGCTACCTCCGTGCCGGCCGCGGCTGATTCTGGAGCCGATGATTCAGAAGCCGATAATTCAGAAGCTGCCGGCGTCTCAGTCGAGTCGAGCGTCGCTGACGAATCTGCACTGGCGCTCGTACCCTCGCCCCCTGCCTCGACGCTCGCTGATGCGGGAGTCGCCGCCGCTCCCTCATTCGGCGATGGCAGGTCGAGCAACGAGGCGCCGAACGATGACGAGCCGCTGGCAGCGGACGTCGTCGGCTGAGCAGCGACGGCCGTGGGGATCGGCGTTACTTCGATCGCTAAATCGGCTTCGCTGCTGTCGAGTCGTTCGAGCAGCCGACGAGCCACCTGGTAACTTTCGGGATGGATCCAAGTAGCATCGAGCGGGCTGGCGCCGCCGTAGATCTTGAGGAAGCCCGCCGACTGGATGAACGTGGCGTCGCCGAACCCTGGCACTTGCTTGAACTGCTCGCGGTTCTGAAAGGGCCCATGCTGCAAACGGTACTCGTACAGTCGTCGAGCGGTCAACTGATTGAGCCCCGAGACGTACCGCAACAATGCGGGGCTGGCCGTATTAACGTCAACGCCGACGTAGTTCACGCACGACTCGACGACAGCGTCGAGCGAATCGCGAAGATGCTTGGCCTTGAGATCGTGCTGATACAGCCCGACGCCGATGTTGGCCGGGTTGATCTTCACCAATTCCGACAAGGGATCGAGCAAGCGACGACCAATCGACACGGCGCCTCGCACCGTGGCGTCGTACTTCGGCAACTCTTCCCGACCAATGGGACTCGTCGAATAAACGCTGGCCCCCGCCTCGTTGACGATGACGTATTCGACTTCCTCGTCTCGCAACTCCGACGACAAAATATCGGCGACCAACTGCTCCGTCTCGCGGCACGCCGTCCCATTGCCGATCGCAATCACCGACAAATGATGCTTGCGAATCACGTCGACCAGCCGCGATCGACACAACTGCCGATGCTGCTCGGGACCAATGATGTGAATCGTGCCGTGGTCCAGCAAGTTGCCGAATTCATCGAGCGCGGCGAGTTTGCAGCCGCTGCGGAACCCAGGATCGATCGCCAGCACTCGACGCCCATGCACGGGCGGTTGCAGCAGCAACTTCCGCAGGTTGCGCACGAAGACATCGACCGCGTGCTTCTCCGCTCGGTCGGTCATCTCGCGACGGACCTCACGCTCCAAACTTGGAATCACCAAGCGCGAAAGCGTGTCATGGATGCATGCCCGCAAGAACCCCGCGTGCGGATGCTCGGGCGGAACCAGCAACTCTTCCGCATCCCGTTCCATGGCCGCGTTATCGGCCTCAATCTTCACTCGCAATACCTGCGACCGCTCGCCGCGATTGATCGCCAGCATCCGGTGAGGCGGCACTTTCGCCAACGGCTCTTGGAACTTGTAGTAGTCCTTGTAGAGACTTTCGAGCAGCTTTTGCTTCTTCTTTTTCTTGGCCTCGCGAGCTGCCGCGCGAGCTTGTTGACGAGCCGTCAGCTTGAGCGGCGGAATGGCGGTCGGACGCAAGCCCGCCTTGGCAATCGTGGTCGTGGTCACTGCGGCTGGAGTGGTGGGGGCCGGCAGGATTTTCGCCGGCAAATCTCCAGGCACGCTCGTACTGACTGCCGAAACATCCTCGGTCGCAGCCGCACCAGCGGTCGGCGTCTCGGCGACCGTAGTCTCCGTTTGCGCCGACTCGCCCCCTTCACTCACGCTGGCCGCATCTTCACCGGCCGCATCTTCACCGGCCGCGGCGGCTTCTTCATGAGCTAAATCGTCGTCCGAGTCGCTGTCGAGATCCGCATCCTCGTCTTCGAGCTCCGCGGCGGCTTGCAATAACTCCTCGTGCAATTCGGCGTCACGCAAGGCCGCTTCACGATCCGCTTCCGCTTGCGCCGAATCGTCGTGAGCAACATCTCCAGCACTCCCCAGATCCCCAGCCAGCTCTAAATCGTCGGCCGCATCGGCGTCGGCGGCATCGTCGTGGAGACCACCCTCGGCATTGAGCAGGTGAGCCGCCTCGTTGACCGCCTTCCGTTCACTCGGCTCAATCCGAGTACTGACCAGTCGGCCCGAGCGCTGCAAAATGCGTCGCAACCGGCTGCGGAGATCCGAGCGTTCACTGAACTGCTCGGCCAAAATATGACGCACTCCCGCCAGCACATCGTCGACCGAGTTGAGCTTGGCTTCGGGATTGACTAGAGCTGCGGCGCGAGCCGGTAAGTCGACTGCCGCCGGATCATTCGCCAGAATTTCCAGAGCGAGCGGCTCTAAACCTCGCTGTCGCGCGAGAGTCGCGAGCGTCTGTTTCTTTGGCTTGAAGGGAAGATAAAGGTCTTCTAGGTGCTTGGGCGATCGAGCCGACCGGATCAACCCCGCCAAGTCGGGCGTCAGTTTCCCCTGCGACTCGATCGACTTCAGAATGGTCTGCTTACGCTCGGCAAGCTGCCGCAGAGTCGTGACTTCCTCGAGCACTCGCCGAATTTGCTCTTCGTCGAGCCCGCCCGTTTCGTCCTTGCGGTAGCGGGTAATGAATGGAACTGTGTTCCCTTCATCCAATAACTCCACCGTACGCTGCACTCGTTCCAAAGGGAGCCCTTGATCACGAGCGACTTGCCCCAGATCGATACTGATGGTCGTGTCCATAAATGCCGCCCGACTCGACGCCCCTGGGACGTTGGTCGTAAGCGCGTTAGTGGAATATTGGATGGGACTTAACGCAAACAGTCCGGCAATCTAGTGGTCCACGGTAGGAGTTGTCAAGGTTCCGCGAGTCATGACCGGCTCGACCCGCCAATTCCGGACGACTGCCCAAATATGCTCGCAACGCCTTAACAAATTCAACCCGCACGCCATGCATAGCCGATACCTAAGGACGCAAAGGTAGGACCGTACTTGATTCACGCCCCAAGGAAGGAACCGATGGCCGCTCCCCGATTGCGAGTTTATTACGGCCCGGAACATGAACCGCAGATTCGCGCCCTGCCTGATACGCTTCCCATGCGTCCCAGCGTCACCGTTCCGCTCGGCGAAGTCGTTTCAGTTCTCGCGGATGCCGTCAAGAATCGTCGAGCTTGGATTCAAGATTTCGAAGATGACGAAATCACGATTTCCAGCGATTTGTACGAAGTTCTGCTCGCCTATCAGCACTTCCGCCGCCCTTCCGCCTAACGAGGCAATTCGGGCAAATTGATTCTAATAGGCGGTCTAGGCAACGAGGCACGCCAGTCGACCGGCATGCCTCGATCTCGAGCTAGAAAATTTATTGGAAATAGAGGCGGGAAACAGCCCAGTCGCCGCTACTTGGCGACCCCCATCAGGCCTCGACGCGGGTCGACTAGCTTGAGCGTCTTCCCCGCCTCCCCGCGCAATTGCTCGTCGAGCGACGTGTCGTTGAGTATTTGCTGCAGATCTGGCGCCACCTCGCGAGCGGGCGGACCAATGCGCCCCAGGCCGATCATGGCCAGGGTCCGCTGCCTGACATCCCCCTCGTTCACCGCGATCGCGCGGAGTTGTTTGACGATTTCTGGGCTCGACGGCTTCACCCGACTCAACGATTCGATCACCCGAGATCGCATTTGATCGGGCTTCACGTCCAAGCAGCCAAGCAGGGCGACTCCCCCTGGCGCACCGGTTTGACTTAAGGCACGGCAAGCAGCGAGACGACGCTCGAGCGGCGCGTCGGCATCCAACACGATCGCCTTGAGTGGGTCCGTCGCGGCCGCCCCTTGAATCTTGAACCACCCCTCTGCCTGGGCTACCGAGCCCGAATTGTTGTCCTTAATCGCGGCAACCAAGGCATCGACGGCAGCGCCGGCATTCGGAAAAGCCTGGGCACTGACTGGGGGAGCCTTCGCGGGCGCCGGCGGGGGAGGAGCGGGCCGAGTTACCTTGGCGGGCGCCGCGGGAGGAGGGGCGGGAGTGGGTACGTCTCCACAGCCAACCAAGCCCAGGATACAGCCGGCAAGCACCCCGCAACGACCAAGCGACCAGCCCATCGCAAAGTTCTCCAACAATAATAAAGTAGTCCCAGACGCCCTATTCGAACCTTGTCCCCAATCGGGCTGTCCAGTCTACTAGAGTATTCGCGGTAGAGTGAGATGTGGGCGAGTGAGAATATTGGTGAAAGGGACGGGCGTGGCGAAGACCGATTCGGCGGAAAAGAAACAGGAATCCAAAAGCTTGACTCACGCGCTCGCCGCGGCCCGACTCGCCCTGGAAAACCAGGCTCGAGATGTCCAAGTGCTCGACCTCCGTTCAAAGACCGCCCTGTTCGATTATTTCGTCATCGCGACGGGAAAGAGCGGTCGGCAACTCCGCGCGATCGCCGATGACATCGACGATCTCTTGGAAAAGAAGCTGGGCGATCGCCGCCTGCATACCGAGGGCTACAGCGACAGCCGCTGGATCGTGCTCGACTATGGCGATGTCGTCATCCACCTGTTCGACGCCGAAATGCGCGACTTCTATCGGCTCGACCACCTCTGGGAAGATGCCCCCCGTATCCCCGTCCAGATCGGCTGACGAGTCAATGTACAACGGACTTCCAGTCCGTCGCTCCAGTCCGTGCGGAACAAACCTCCAAACTGGTAGAGCCAGCCCAGGTCGCTTTTGTTTCCCGTAGTGGTCAAGTCCGCGGGAAACGAACTCTGTATTTCTGCGCTGCTACTAACGACCCCTGCGGCCCGCTATCATAGTCGCCGTTCTTCTCGTCGTTATCTTCATTCCTCCTCTTTTCCTGCTGGAGACCATTCCTCATGTGGACTTTCGATTTGCTGGGCTCCGTGGTGCTCGTGCTGGCGCTCTGCACGGTATTCCTCATGGTGTTCGTCGCGCGAGCGCACAAGTCGGGCAAGGACATTCCGCTCTGGCTAGGCTCGGGACTGACAGGCATGCTGCTGGGCGCCGCCGTTCTCGCCGTTGGCTTCACTGTCCTCGGGTATGAGGCATTCACGAAAGAGGAAGTGAAAGAAATGGCTGCCGCTGGACTCGCCGCCGCTCAACCGCTGTCAACCAACAGCACAACCGGCCCGCAAGCTGGCGGAGGCGGCATGGGCGGAGGCGGCGGCATGGGAGGTGGAATGGGCGGGGGCATGGGTGGTGGTGGTGGTGGTGGCATGGGCGGAGGAGGCATGGGAGGCGGACGCCAACCCTCGCCTAAAATGCTGCTCGGGTCGCTCGTTCGTAAACTCGATCTGCTGACCGGCGACATCCAAATCCGCTTGACCGATTCGCAAGCCGCAGCCGTCCGTCAGCAGTTGGAAGAACTGGCCGGCAAATCCACCATGACGGACGATGAAGCGAAAAAAGCTCACGACGCACTGCTCGCCCTGCTCGACGACGACCAGAAGGCTCGCCAAGATGCCGTCGGGTTGCCGATGCGACGTGGCGGCGGCGGTCCCATGGGCGGCGGTGGAGGACCGATGGGTGGCAGCCCCATGGGAGGCGGCGGCGCACCGGCAGCTGACGCGAGCCCCTTCGCCCGCGAGGACAACAGCAAGGCCTTACAAAGTCTTGTAGCACGCCTGGGCGGCGCACCAGCAGCCGCACCAACGGCTGAGGAAAAGCCAGGGGAAGCTAAGCCTGCCGAAGAAAAGCCTGCTGAAGAGAAGCCAGCGGCCGAGAAACCAGCCGACGAAAAACCTGCCGAAGCCAAGCCGTAGCGAACTTATCTTCGCCAAGACTGAGCTGCGATCGAGAAGAGAGAAACGAAGAACGCCATGGACATTTTGAGTGAACTGCGATCGCGATTCCGCGACACTTTGTCGAATTGGACAGCCGACACCACCTCCTTGCTCGATATGATCCGCCCCGCGCAGGATGCTCAGTTTGGCGATTACCAGGCCAACTGCGCGATGCCGCTCGCCAAGCAACTTGGCAAACCCCCGCGCGAATTGGCCGCGCAGTTGGTCGCTCAAACACGGCTCGATGATCTCTGCCATCCTCCCGAAGTAGCCGGCCCTGGCTTCATCAATCTCAAGTTGTTGGACCCTGTGCTCGAACGAGCCGCCACGGAGGCGATCAGCGACCCTTTCCTGGGAGTCCCCCGCCCTGCTCAACCTCGCACCTATATCGTCGACTTCTCGGCGCCTAATGTCGCCAAGCCCATGCATGTGGGCCACATTCGCTCGACCGTCATCGGCGATGCCCTGTGCCGACTCCTGCGTTTTCGCGGCCACACCGTAGTCAGCGACAACCATCTGGGCGACTGGGGTACTCAGTTCGGCATGGTGATCTATGGCTACAAACACTTCGTCAATAAGGCCGCGTACGCCGAGCAACCGGTCGCGGAACTCTCACGCCTCTACCGCCTAGTCAACAACCTGGTCGATTATCACGATCAACGAGCCCAGCGACCTCGCTTGGAGCAAGCGGTCGCCGAGCGAGCCGCCGCCCTTGAACGACTCGCCGCTCAACCTGTTCCCACCGAGAAAGGCGCCGACAAAAAGCACGCCGCCGCGGTGAAGAAAGCGGAACGCCAGTTGGTGGAAGCTCGCGATTCGCAGGCCGCCGCCGAGGCCAAGATTCGAGCGATCGACAACGACCCTGTGATGTCGACCTTCGCGCAAGCTCATCCCGACATCGGCGCCGCGGTGCTCGCCGAGACCGCTCAACTTCATGCGGGCAACGCCGAGAATCAGCGATTGTGGGACGAATTCCTACCGCTCTGCCGACAAGAAATTCACCGCATCTATTCTCGACTCGACGTCTCCTTCGACGAGGAACTTGGCGAGAGCTTCTACCACGATCAACTGCCCGAGGTGGTGACGGAGTTTGAATCGTTGGGACTGGCGCGGGAGAGCGACGGGGCGGTGTGCGTTTTCTTGGAGGGATTCGAGACCCCCATGATCATTCGCAAGCGGGACGGTGCGTTCCTTTACGCGACCACCGACCTCGCCACGATCCGCTACCGGATCAATCGCTGGCATCCCGACGCCATCTTGTATGTGGTCGACCATCGTCAGGGCGAGCACTTCGACAAACTGTTCGCCGCCGCTCGACTGTGGGGAAAAGGTCAAGTCGAATTGAGCCACATCGCATTCGGCACCGTATTGGGAAATGACGGCAAGCCGTTCAAGACACGCGCGGGGGACACCGTTGGGCTTGAAGGCCTGCTCGACGAAGGTGTTCGCAAGGCGCTCGCGGTTGTCTGCGAGAACGATGACCGTAAACCCGAGGGCCCCGAGTTTACGCAGGAGCAGCGACAGAAGATCGCGGACGTGGTAGGCATCGCCGCTCTCAAGTACGCCGACTTATCGCAAAACCGCACTAGCGACTACGAGTTCAGCTACGACAAAATGTTGGCGCTCGATGGAAACACGGCTGCCTACATGCAGTATTCCTATGCGCGAGTCCAGGGGATTTTCCGCAAGGGCAATATCGATCCCGCGGCATTGGTCGCGCATCCAGACTCGCGGTTGCATTTGGTGGAACCAGCGGAACGAGCCCTCGCCCTAGCGTTGGCCCGCTTCCCCGAAGCACTCGCCGACGCCTTGGCTGATTACCGTCCCAACCTGATGACCGTCTACTTGTACGAGGTCACTCGCCGCTTCAGCGCTTTCTTCGAAGCGTGTCCCGTGCTGAAGGCCGACACGGATCAGGTCAAGCGTTCGCGCCTGCTGCTGTGCGCACTCACCGCCAAAGTGGTCCGCCAAGGCCTGCAATTGCTCGGCATCCAAGTCGTGGACCGGATGTAGGGCAGCCCGACGAGAGGAATTAGCATCAGTCCTACTCGCGAGGTGGTGAAACCGATTTCCCAACTACTCCCAAACGTCTATGACCTTCGAGTAACGTTGGACATGTAGAATGTCCAAGTTCAACGTGACGGCGTATGGCCCAGGATGTTAGACCTGACGTCTCTCGATCCTACTGATCAACCATCAGCTTCGCCACAGGACTGCCGTGCCTGCGATTATGCCTGACGCAGTCGCGTTCGGTAGCGAGTCGGCTGGCAATTGTAGTGATTAGCATGCTGCTCTCCGCTGCCATCAGCAGCTTCTTGTTGTCTCGCTTTCCTGCCTCTTCATCCATGGTGGACAACCTTGCGTTTGTCTCCGCTTTCCACCCCACTCTTACGACATGCACTATCGCGGCATTGTGTACCGGGCGATTGTGCGGCTTCACCATTGGCTCGGGACATGAAGAGTGCTTTAGTTCAGCGAAACGATGCGTCTAGGGTAGCGGGAAAAGACCTCGTTCATCTCCGCTTCTAATTCCAGAAAACAGCCTAGCTATCGTTCGAGCCGTGGGCTTCCAGGTAGGCAGGAGCGCCATCAGTTCGGCGGAGAATTGCCCCGAGCGTCAACCTTCATCAAGCGCCGCCGTTCACTGGGTCGATATCAAACTGCAGGACGGGCGATTTCGAGCCGAATTTGGCGTACATGCGAAGGGCCGGGTCATCGCCTTTGTCCGCTTGCACGAAGACCAGGTAGATGTCGCGGCGTTGAGCTAGTCGACAGAGTTCATCGAGCAACGCGGTCGCGATCCCCTGCCGCCGATAGGCCTCCTCGACCGCCAGATCGTACAAGTAGAACTCGCACCTTTCTTGCTCGAACTTCGGCAGAACATAGCCCGCAAGTCCGCCGATCACCTCGCCATCCTGCGCGAGGGCCGCGATCACAACAAACGAGTTGCTGTTGAGCAATTGCCGCAGATACTCGTCGGTGGGCTGGCGACTCGAATAAGTCTCTCGCTCCTCGAATGCTCGACCGAACAGATGGAGCAATTGCCGCATGGGCCGCACATCGGCGGGACCCAGCAGTTGGATTTCGCGGTACATACCGATCACTCGGCGAGAGGCTAATCGACGGACTAGAAGTCCGTCGTACATCGTTTCTCGATACGACAAGGCTCGAGCTTTCGCCTACGTTAGCAAACGAGCCCGCTTGCCGGCCAGTCCCCCCACTTACTTGGCCATCTTCCGTAGCGACAGCGCGAATTGCTCCAACTGCCGGACCGTGTCGCAGAATGACGCGTATTGAATTCGCTGTCGGACATCTGCGGTCAGAGCTTGTCCGCCCACCACGATCGCGACATCGTGCTCGCGAGCCGTGTCAAACAGACGAGCATATCCGTCCAGAAACTCGTCGAGGTCGTTAATGTGCGAGATACTCAACCAAAGTACTCGCGGGCGATTCGTCCGCACGGCGGCCGCAAACGACTCGAAAGGGATAGACGCCCCCAGGGATACGGCCGACCACCCCGCCTCCCTCAGGACGAGTTCCACCATTGCGTTGGGGATCAGATACTGATCGCCGCTTGGAGTTCCGCCCAGCGCGATGAGGCGAGGGTCCATGCCCGACTGGTTGTCGCGGAACGCGTGCAGGATATGCAGCATGATCTCGCACGCACGCCGCTCTTGATACACTTCAGCCTGCTGGTGCGACCAACGTTCCCCAATCTCCCGAAACGCCGCCGCCACCACCTCATCGCAAATCGCGCTCAACGCATGCTTGGCCATGTAAAGGTCGAACACGATCCGCCGACACAGCGGCTCGTCGCCTTCCAGCAGCGAACTGGTCAACATCTGGCGTGAACGGATCAAGCACCGTTCGGTCGCCTCGCGCACCGGGGGCAGACCTAGCGCCTCGGGGCTGACCACCTGCATGTCCCCCTCACGCACGAACCGCAGCACGTCCGACAGCGCAAGGCGACGGTGCCCGCCACCCGTCCGCACGGTGCTGATGAGGCCTTGATCGCACCAACGTTTCAGCGATGACTCGCTTACGCCAAGTGCCTGCGCGACTTGTTTTGGGGACAAAAGTTCCTTCATGCGGGCAAGTCTGGCTAAACGAAGGTTTTGAATGATTTGAACGAATCATAGCACGCAACATTTCAATCGACCACTGGCACTTATCGGCATTTCTTCCCTGAATAAACCCACCATCTCCAGCGACCCCGCCCTCCCTAACCGCCACCAATATTTGGACGATTTGAATGTTTTGACCGATTGACGCTACTGATTTTCCGCGCTATAGACTCCCAGACAGCCGTTGCGGACGCCCGAATTGCGGCCGTTTCGCTACCCATTCAGCCGCTCGGCGGCTCTAGTCCCCAGGGAGATCCCACCCATGCCAGCTACCACCGTGAGACCCGAGAGCGGCGAATTCCAGGCTCAACCGACTCCTGCCGATAGCTCCAATGGCGCTCGTACAGTCCTGGTCACTGGCGCTTCGGGACTCGTGGGACAAGCCCTCCTGCCGCGACTCGAAGCCGCCGGCTACCGCACCCGAGCCATGCGGCGAGGCCGTTGCACGGGGAGCGACATCTGCTGGTCGCCTGACACCGGGGTGGCCGACAAATCACAGCTCGAGGGGGCGGGCGCCGTGGTCCATCTGGCGGGCGAGAACATCGCAGCCGGGCGGTGGAATGCGGCCAAGAAACAGCGAATTCGGGACAGCCGAGTCCAAGGGACTCAGCGGTTGTGCGAATCTCTGGCTGCCCTCAAATCGCCTCCCCAGACCTTGATCTGCGCTTCGGCCACTGGCTTTTACGGCAACCGCGGCACGGAAGAACTGACGGAAGATTCCCCCGCGGGCTCGGGTTTTCTCTCGGACGTCTGCGTCGAATGGGAGCGAGCCGCTCGACCGGCGGTCGAACGCGGAATTCGAGTGGTGCATTTGCGGATCGGCGTGATACTCACGCCCGCGGGCGGCGCCCTCCAGAAGATGCTGCTCCCGTTCAAACTGGGAGTCGGCGGCGTTGTGGGCTCGGGCAGCCAGTATTGGAGCTGGGTGTCGCTGGACGATGTTGTCGGCGCTATCGCACACTGCTTGGCTCACGACGAAATCAGCGGACCGGTGAATGCGGTCGCTCCTAGCCCAGTCACCAACCGAGAATTCACGAAAGCACTTGGCAAGGCCCTTCATCGCCCCACGATCTTTCCGATGCCCGCGTTCGCCGCTCGGCTGGCTCTAGGCGAGATGTCGGACGCGCTGCTGATGGCGAGCACTCGAGTGCTCCCGACGAAGCTGGAAGCCAGCGGCTATCACTTCCGCCATGCCGACCTGTCGTCCGCGTTCCACGACATGCTTGGCAAGTAGCCCTGCTCGTCCCCTGGAATCGCTAGACTGATCCCACAGCCTCTGTACTTGCTTCTCGGTCACTCCACTCACGCCCAGCCGGAAGATTGCATGAAGATTGCCATCGTGGGAAGCGGAATCTCGGGGCTGGTCGCAGCCCACAAACTGCGACGCAACCACGAAATTACCGTTTTCGAGTCGAGTGATCGCATCGGCGGACACACCAACACGGTATTGGCCGAGTGGCAAGGCGAGTCGCATTGGATCGACACAGGCTTTATCGTTTTCAACGATTGGACTTATCCCAACTTCATCGCCTTGCTGGACGAATTGAAAGTCGAGTCACAACCGACATCCATGAGTTTCAGCGTGCGTTGCGACCGCACGGGCTTGGAATACAACGGCACCTCGCTGAACGGCGTCTTCGCTCAACGACGCAACTTGATGCGTCCCAGCTTCCTGAGAATGATCCGCGACATTCTGCGATTCAATCGCGAAGCTCCCGCCGCTCTCAAACAACGTGGCGACGAAGTAACGCTTGGCGATTATCTTCAAGCCGAAGGATACTCGCCCCAATTCTCCGACCAATATCTGCTCCCCATGGGCGCCGCCATCTGGTCATGTCCGCCAGGAACATTCGCTGAATTCCCTCTGCGGTTCATCGTCGAGTTCTATCAGAATCATGGTTTGTTGAGCGTGTCGAATCGGCCCACATGGCGAGTGATCACGGGTGGTTCTCGCAGCTACGTCGAAGCTCTCACCAAACCCTTCCTCGACCGCTTCCGTCTCAACTCGCCAGTGGCGAGCGTCGAGCGAACCGCGGAGGCCGCGACCGTCGTCACTCGCGACGGGCAGCGCGAATCGTTCGACCATGTCGTGCTGGCCTGCCACAGCGATCAGGCTTTGCAGATGTTGGCCCAACCGACCGCGGTCGAACGCGAGGTGCTGGAAGCCATCCCCTACGGTCGCAACACGGCCGTGCTGCACACCGACACGACGTTGTTGCCGCGCTCGAAGCGCGCCTGGGCCAGTTGGAACTACCAAGTGCGAGAAGAGGGAGCGACAGGAGCAGACCGCTCTACAGTCACCTACAACATGAACATGCTCCAGCACCTGCGGTCGCGACACACTTATTGCGTCTCGCTGAATTGCGACGAATGGATCGATTCCGCCAAAGTCATTCGACGCTTTGTGTATCATCACCCGGTCTTCACGACTCGCCGCGCCGCCGCTCAACGACGCCACGCTGAGTTGCTCGATGCCAATCGCACCTCGTTTTGCGGCGCGTATTGGGGCGCGGGGTTTCACGAGGACGGAGTGAAGAGCGCGCTGGCTGTTTGCAACGCTTTGGAAGCGCGGCGTCATCCGCGGACATTGACCGCATAAGTTCCTTCGACCAGGATACGCCGCCTCATGCATAGTTGCCTCTACGAAGGAACCGTTCGGCATCGCAGGTACTCGCCTCGCGAGCATTCGTTTTCATATCCGTTGTTCCTCGTCTACCTGGATCTCGACGAACTCGACACCGTCTTTCGCGGTCGCTGGTTCTGGTCGACTCGCCGTCCCACGCTCGCTTGGTTCCGTCGCGAAGATCATCTCGGCCCCAGCAGTCAACCTTTGTCGGAAGCCGTACGCGATGTTGTCGAGCGCGAGGGAGCTCCACGGCCCCTCGGCCCGATCCGCCTGCTGACTCACTTGCGTTATGGCGGCATCGCGATGAACCCGGTCAGTTTCTTTTATTGCTACGACGTGGATGGCGAGACGTTGCTGGCCATCGTCGCCGAAGTGAACAATACGCCTTGGGGCGAACGTCACTGCTACGTGCTGCGAGCGGCGACAGCGGACCTACGGACGACGACCGCTCCACTCACCTTTCAGCATCCGAAGGATTTCCACGTTTCGCCCTTCATGGACATGAACATGGATTACCACTGGCGAATCACTCGGCCGAGCGAATCGCTGGCGGTCCATATTCAGAACGAACGCATTGGTCAGAAGCTATTCGATGCAACGTTGGTGCTGAAACGCCGACCGATCAACGGTCCACAACTGGCTCGCGTATTGATCGAGTATCCACTGCTGACATTACGAGTGTTGGTCGCCATCTATTGGCAAGCCTGGCGACTCTGGCTCAAGAAGATTCCTTTTGTTCCACATCCCCAAACTCAGCGACCCCTGGAATCGCTCTCATGATTTCTCCGTCCCCCACTCGTTCGCATCCGCTGCTTGAAGTTCCAGCTCGTTGCGCCCCATTGTCGACGATCGACCGCCTGGCTCGCGGAGCGCTAGCTCGAACTCTCACGCGACTCGGCGGCGGGCGTCTGCAAGTGACCGACGCCGACGGAAGCCAGGAGTTTGGCGGCAGTCCGTTGACTGACGGCCCCGACTTCGAGACCGCTTGCCCCATGAACGCCGCAATCGTCGTTCACGATCCGGCGTTCTACCGACATGCGGTGGCAGGCGGGAATCTGGCGATCGCCGAGTCGTATTTTCGGGGCGAGTGGTCGTGTTCCGACCTCACCTCGCTCTTCCGATTGTTTACTCGCAACATCCAGCTTTCCGACTCGATGGATCGCGGCATCAATCGGCTGTTGCAATGGCCCGCTCGCATTTATCACGCATTGCGAGCCAACACGTTGAGTGGATCGCGACGGAACATTCATCGCCACTACGACCTGGGCAACGACTTTTTCGCCCTGATGCTCGACGAAACCATGGCGTATTCGAGCGGCATTTATGCCAACGGCGCGACTTCGTTGTACGAGGCGTCGGTCGAGAAGATGGATCGACTTTGTCGCAAACTCGATCTGCGTCCCGGCGACCAATTGCTGGAGATCGGCACAGGCTGGGGAGGACTCGCCATCCATGCCGCTCAACACTACGGCTGCCACGTGACGACGACGACCATTTCGCTCGAGCAGCATCGTGAAGCGGCCGAGCGAGTCGAGCGAGCCGGCGTCGCGGACCGTGTGACGCTCTTACTTAGCGATTACCGCGAGCTCGAACAAGAGTTGAGGGGGCGATTCGACAAGGTGGTTTCGGTCGAGATGATTGAAGCCGTGGGTCACAAGTATCTGCCCGCGTTCTTCGGCCATGTTTCGCGTCTACTTCGACCCGAAGGGACCGTGGCCATTCAAGCCATCGTGATGGGCGAGCAGCGGCACGCTCAGTATCTTCGATCGGTGGACTTCATCCAGCGATACGTGTTCCCAGGCGGCTGCCTCCCGTCTGTGGGAAGTTTGGTGGAAGCGAGCGGCCGCGGGTCGGATTTGCGGATGGTCCATCTGGAGGATTTCGCCGAGCACTATGCTCGCACGTTGTTTGATTGGCGCCAGCGTTTCGTCGATCGTCTGGACGACGTCCAGCGACTCGGCTACCCCACTCGTTTCGTCCGACTGTGGAATTACTACTTGAGCTACTGCGAGGCGGGATTCGCTGAGCGGTATCTCAGCGTCGCTCACCTGCAGTTCGACAAGCCGGGCTGTGACCGAGATCCACTAGAATTGACTCGCAGCGCCGCCGACCAAACGTTCGTTGCTTCGTCTCGACGCCAACCGCAAGGGAGTCGCTCATGAGCCTCGTCGGTTTCGCCATTGATTGCGTCGAGCGGGGTTGGGTTCCCGACCTGGCTACTCGGGCCGCCATCCGCCGACTTTGCTCGCAGCGGTTAAGCGAGTGTCGACGGTTGAATTGCGAGTTGGAGCGGGAAGACTTGGAGTCGTTCCTGAGCGATATGCGTCGGGGACCGATCGCGCCGGTTCCCGAGCGAGCGAACGAACAACACTACGAGTTGCCGGCGTCATTCTTCGGGCATGTGCTGGGTCCGCATCGCAAATACAGTTGCTGCTGGTGGCCCGAAGGAGTCGACTCGCTGGAGGCCGCCGAGGCCGCATCGCTGGGCGAGACATGCGCTCGCGCGGAAATTGTTGACGGCCAAGAAATCTTGGAATTAGGCTGTGGTTGGGGCTCGCTTTCGCTGTGGATGGCTAGCCGCTATCCGGGCAGTCGCGTGACCGCCGTCTCGAATTCGCGACCGCAGCGAGAATACATCGAGTCGGAAGCTCGACGGCGCGGCATCGAGAATCTACATGTCATTACCGCCGACATGAATCGTCTGCACTTCGACCGCTCGTTCGACCGCGTCGTCTCGGTGGAGATGTTCGAGCACATGCGGAACTACGAACGCCTGCTGCGACGGATTGGCGGCTGGTTGCGTCCCGAAGGTCGTCTGTTCGTCCACATCTTTTGCCATCGTCGTTTTGCTTATCCGTTTGAAACGGACGGGGACGACAATTGGATGGGACGTTATTTCTTCACAGGCGGCATCATGCCGAGCGACGACCTGCTCGCTCGCTTCTCCAACGACCTTCGAGTGGAGCGTCAGTGGCGTTGGAACGGACAACACTATCAGCGCACGTCGGACGCCTGGCTGCGCAACCTTGACCAGAACCGCGACCGAGTGATGCCGATCCTGGAAGAAGCTTACGGCCGCGCGGAATCGCACCGTTGGTTCCATCGTTGGCGTATGTTTTTCTTGGCGGTCAGCGAGTTGTTTGGGTATCGCGGAGGCGAAGAGTGGTTCGTGGGACACTACCTTTTGCGTCCTCGGTCCGAAGTCCCCGCCGGAGGACAAGACCCCAGTTTTTGGCGTGAGTCGGCATCCACAAACTAAAACGCTGTCACCGAACAAACCAAAGTACGACGGACTTCTAGTCCGTCGCTCCGTACTGTACGACGGACTTCCAGTCCGTCGCTCGGCGCCCTGGAGTGAAAACCACGCAGTTGATGACAACCATTGCTCCCAAACATCAGGGCTTAGTGAAACGCCAAGTTCGCCGAATTCACAGCCGTCAGACACGGAATTCGGTCAACCACGGATCACTCGGAATACACTGATCAGGACGAAGTACGTTCGGCTTGCGCCGAACCGACGGACTAGAAGTCCGTCGTACGTGATTCCCAGGCGAAGAATAGAGAGGAGCGTATGTTCGGATCGATTCTGGCTGCCAACGCCGCAGCTCTCGCTCTGCTGCTTGGGTCCCTTTGGCTGAGCAGCGTGCTGAAGCGTGACGCCAGCATTGTCGACCCATTCTGGGGCGCTGGTTTTGTGGCCGTCGCGTGGATCAGTTGGCTGCTGGGCGGTCAACCAACAGGCCGATCTCTCGCGATTGTTCTGTTGGTCACGCTATGGGGCCTGAGACTCTCGGGATTCTTGCTCTGGCGAAATTGGGGGCACGGCGAGGACTATCGATATCGAGCGATGCGGCAATACCACGGCGAGCGATTCTGGTGGGTCAGTCTGTTCACCGTGTTCGCGTTGCAAGGAGTGATACTGTGGTTTGTCGCCTTGCCGATCCAAGCGGGAATCGGTTTTCCAAGGACATTCGCGTTGTCATGGCCGCTGGATGTTCTGGGCGGCGTCTTGATCTGCGTGGGGATATTCTTCGAAGCGGTCGGCGATTGGCAACTTGCTCGCTTCAAGTCCAACCCCGCGAATGCAGGCCGCGTCTTCGATCGAGGCCTGTGGCGCTACACGCGTCATCCGAACTACTTTGGCGACTTCTGTATGTGGTGGGGGTTCTATTGCCTGAGTGCGGCCCAAGGAGCTTGGTGGACGGTGCTGAGCCCGTTGGCCATGAGCTTCCTGCTGCTCAAGGTCTCTGGGGTAGCGTTGTTGGAGTCGACCATTGTGGATCGTCGTCCCGAGTATGCGTCCTACCAGCGACGCACCAGCGCGTTCTTTCCTCGTCCGCCGAGGGATTAAGGCAGCCGGACGCCAGTTGCTCACCCTTGCGGATTCGTTTCGACTGACCTAAGACAAGGGTAGTCGAAACCGAATATTCGCGTCTTCACTTCCACGATATGACGTCGGTCGCGGTCTAGCCGCGCGGCCGGCGTCCGACTCCATTCACGAGAGGTGTCCCATGCCCCGCATGTCAGTCTTATTGCTTGAGGGAGATGCGGCCGAGAGGGAACGAATTGCAGGCTTGCTTCTGCGAGTTCGCGGTGTGGACTTTGATACAACTGCTCGTGCGACGCTCGCCGAAGCACTCGACGCACTCGCCAACCAGACCTTTGATGTGGTGCTGTCTGATCTCACGTTGTCCGACAGTGACGGCGAAGCGACTTTTCGCCGTTTGAAGGCGCGGGCGGGCGAAACGCCGATCGTGGCGTTGATTGATCCGCATGAAACGACGCTCGGCTTGGTCGCCGTGGAAGAAGGAGCTCTTTGCTACCTCGTAAAGAATCGCATCGACGCCAACACACTGGCTCGAAGTGCACAACGAGCGGTCAAGAATGCTCGCATCAAGTTCGGCGAATGGGACTCGCCGATGTTCCATCTCGCGCAGCATCAGTTCCTGAAAGCAGCCCAATTGATGGGCCTGGACGAGAATATCCGAGAACGGCTGATGTGGCCTCAGCGCACACTGGTCGTGGCGTTGCCTTTCCGCCGCGACAATTACGGCGAAGTCGAGACGGTATTCGGTTATCGAGTGCAACACGTGCTGGGCATGGGTCCGACCAAGGGAGGCATTCGCTACCACGAGGATGTCGATCTCGGAGAAACCACGGCGCTCGCCATGTGGATGACTTGGAAGTGCGCGCTCATGCGACTTCCCTACGGCGGCGCGAAGGGAGGCGTCGCGATCGATCCCACGACGCTGTCTCGCTCGGAACTGCAACGCTTAACTCGCCGTTACACCATGGAGATCTCGCCCATCCTCGGGCCCGACAAGGACATTCCGGCGCCGGACATGGGGACGAATGAACAGACGATGGCGTGGTTGATGGACACCTATAGCCAGCAAGTGGGCTATACCGTGCCCGCGGTCGTCACCGGTAAGCCGGTGTCGCTGGGCGGCTCCCTGGGTCGGCGCGAAGCGACCGGCCGCGGATTAGTTTATGTCGTGACTCACGCGGCAAAACACTTGGGACTCAATCTGAAGGGCGCCAGCGCGGTGGTGCAAGGTTATGGAAATGTCGGTAGCCATGCGGCCCGGCTCCTGGCCGAATCAGGAGTCAAGGTGGTGGCGGTCAGCGATGTGCACACCGCCGTTTACAATCCTCGGGGACTCGACTTGGCGGCCATCGATCAGTACGTCGCCGAGAATCGCACGCTCGCGGGCTTCAAGGGCGGCGACGAATTGACCAATGCCGAGATGCTGGAACTCCCCTGCGATATCTTGGCGCCGTGCGCGATTCAGAATCAAATCACCGCGGCGAATGCCGGCAAGCTCCAATGCAAAGTGCTCGCCGAAGGCGCGAACGGCCCCACCACGCTCGAAGCCGACGAGATTCTGACCGATCGCAACATCCTGATTCTGCCCGACGTGCTGACCAATGCCGGAGGCGTAACGGTTTCGTACTTCGAGTGGGTTCAGGATACGCAAAATCTGTCGTGGACGTTGGATGAGATCAATCGCCGACTCGCGGACATCATGGCCGATGCGTTCCATCGCACGCTGGCTCGTTCGCTCCGCGATAAACTCGACATGCGCACCGCGGCGATGGTCGAGGGAGTAGAACGAGTGGCCAGCGCCATGCTGTTACGCGGTCTCTGGCCATAATTGATCAGGGAGTCTGATCCAATAAGTGTCAATCAGCGAAGATCAGTGTTCCCTCTTCGTCTTACCCTTCTTCACCGGGCGACTTGGATCGCCCCATCGCGATATCGAATTCGGCCAGCGCCGGAATCAACATGGCGGCGGTCGTGAAGCCGTAGACTCCGACGGTCACGAGGAACACGGTCAGATAATGGTGCAACGTATAGCTCGTGATGGCATAGAAGGTAAGAAACGGGAGCAGCATTGCGGCGAGTCCAATCGCGGGCGACGGATTGCGTGATCCCAAGGCGATATAGAGCCCCAAACTACCGCCCAGAATTACCATCAAGAACTGAGCGTGCTGGGTTTGGAACGAGCCGCTGAACTGCACCATCATCACGATGCAGGTGACGATGCCGAGGCACAAGAAGAATACCGTGCCTAGACTGACGCCAATCGCGGTTCTCGAGTTGGAATAGATCATGCCGCAGTGAATACCGAGCATGACGACGAAGATGTACATGGTCAGCAGACCACCTACCATCAGCACAAAATCCTCCAGCGTCAACCCGCCGCTCCACCAGAGATAGCCGCAGAGTCCAATCGGCAAGAGACTCATGGGCCACGTGACGTAGAGCACTCCGCCCATTTTTCCGAACACGAATTCCTTGGGCGAAAGATCGGTCACCAACAGCAAGTCGAGCGATTGACCATCGCGCTCGCTGGTGATCGAAGTCACTGCCAGCGCATTAATGATGACAATGCTGCTAAGGAAGAACGGGGCGAGCGTTCTGGCGGCGGGCGGAATGATGGCCGCCAAATCGTCGCCGCGTTGAGTGGCCGCGCCCGAGGCGATCGTGAGATAAAGACCGGCGGCGGCGAGCATGAAGAGCAACAAGTACGCGACGCGTATGACCAGCACTTTACGACCATAGGCCCAGGTGCAGATCTCGCGCCACAGAACCGGGTTGTCCCAAACCGAACGACTCTTTTCGGGCGAGGAAGTACGACGAATCGAATCGACGTGCGTGCTGCGAGCAGACTCGTCGTCCACGGGCTGTCCGGGTTCTTCAGCCCCAACGGACTCCAACTGAGTGCCAGGCTGTAGCTCACGCGACGGATTCCAAATCCGCACTCGCCAGATAGCGATCAGATTTAGCAACCCGATGCCTGCCGCGGCGACTCCCAAGTAGAGCAACACGCCGAGTCCATAGTTGGTGGCTTGAGCGCCTTCGAGCGTCCCGACCATGGGACGAGTGGCCGCCAGGATCGCTCGCCAGGGACTCAACGCCACCGACCAAGTTCCGCACGACAAACCCGCGGCTCGGTCAAACAGCAGTCCGCTGCCGACGACTTCTCCCAAGGCGAGCCAGAGGACGATGCCGAGCGCCGTCATGGCGAGAGTCTGGAAGGTCTTTTCGCGCCACAGGGCCAGAGTTGAACCGAGACTACCGGCTGCCAAGGCGGTGACGAGCGTGATCGCCGCCACTCGCCAAACCTGCGACGGCTCGACGCCTCCAAACAGGGTGACCAGCAGAAACAACGGAATCGCGGCAACCACCATCGTTCCCACATCCAGCAGGCTGGCCAGCAGCTTGCCCAAGACCAGTTCGGAATTTCGCAGGCGAGTGAGCAGAAGGAGCAACAGCGTGCGACGGTCCTTTTCTTGCGCGACCGCGCTGGCCGAACCGAGGGCGGCAAGGAAGGTGATCAGGGCAAGTTGCAGGGGGGCCAGCACTTGGAAGAGGCTGCCGCCGAACCGAGCCATATCGCCGACATTGCGGATAATCTGAGCACCGGCCACGACCAGCCACGCCGTACACATCAAGACCAGCAGTGTCGTCACGTAGACGACTCGATAGAGATAATGCTGAGTGCGGCGCGGAGTGGTAACGAGCTCACGGGTAAAGACAGGACCGATGAACACCAAGCAACTCCTCTGTCAGCACGCACATCCGTCGAGTTTCCGCTGGGGAATACCAATGACTAGAAACTCGTCCCACGGTTGTAAAGCCCGATTATACAACGACTTTCGCGGGCGGCGATTCCCCGAAGTGTGAGGAAAAGGTAAAAAAGCCAGCCGCCGCGTCCAATAAGGGGCCGGGGTGGCGCATCTTTAAGATTCGGAGAGCAACGATGTCGGGATGGAGGCTGCTGGAGGCCGGGGTGGGAGTGAGATTGTGACGGCCGACGATGGGCCCTTGGACGCAGCACTTGCCGCGGCACTGTATGTGGAACATGGCGACGAGCTGCGCCGGTTCCTGATCGGTGTCCTGCGCGATCCAGAACTCGCCGCCGACGCCCTCCAAAGCACCCTTGTAAAGCTACTTGAAAAAGGAAAACAGTCCCGGGAAGAGACTCGTAAAGCGTGGCTCTTCCGAGTCGCCTTGCATGAAGCACTCGTCCTGCGTCGCCGTAACGCGACCGGCGATAAGGCTCTCCGGCAGGTGGCATGGAGCCGGTCGACAGCCTCCGCGGGCTCGGCCGACCCGACGTTAAGACTAGAAACCGTCGACACGGTCCGCCAGGCGCTCGCCGAACTTTCGCCCGAGCAGCTCGCGGTCGTCAGACGCAGGATTTACGAGGAGAAGACGTTCGCCGAGATTGCCAGTGAGTTGCAAATTCCTTTGGGTACAGCCCTCGACCGCATGCACTCCGCCCTCGCCAAACTCCGCAAACGACTGAAACAGCCGGAATCGCCATGACCCCATCACCCCAAGACACTCACCGCCCGTCGGCAGAATCGACGGCGACCGCGAGTCAGCAGTCGCTCGATCAGTTGGCCTTCCGCTACATCGCGAATGAACTGACCAACGACGAATTGCAGGCGTTCGAGGAGCGGCTGGCGACCGACCAACAAGCGCGAGAGGCGGTTGCGGCGGCTGTTGAGTTATCACAGGCGATCGCGTTCGTTGAGTCGACTCGACAGTCACCAGCCCCCCCTGTGCCTGCGAGCACCCAAGGCATTTTGCCCGTGACACCCCCGCTGCCGGCCGATCGACGGTCCTGGTGGCCAGCTCTGGGTTGGATGACAGTCGGTTCGGCGGCTTGTGTCGCCATGATTCTCATGGCCGATCTCTGGTCGCGTCACGAGGTCGGCCCGAACGGCACGGACCGACAGCTCGCGATGCTCTGGAGCGAAACTCGCGGCTCCGCCGAATGGTTCATCCCCGGCGAGATCGACAGCCAGTCGCCAGCTCGGTCGGGCCATGTCGTCATGGATGACAGTGGCGATTCGTCGAGAAACGAACTACCGTCTCACCGCGAATACAACTCGCCCGAAGCCTCTTTCGACAACTCAGCAAGCGACTACTCAGCCAGCGACGACTCGTCCGCCAACGAAACCACCACGTCGGAGATCGACGATTTGTCGCTGGCGGCCGGTGAGTCGCTCGAATCTGACCCGTCCGACGCTTGGGGCGACCCGATGAATTCGCCCATGGTCGACACTCCCTCTTGGATGTTGGCGGCTGTGGCCGAAACCACTGCTCCTAACCGCTCGACGCAAACGAACGATCGAGTTCCTCCGAAAGAAAAAGAGGAGCGGTAATCGCATGATGCGTCGCTGGGAGAATAGTCCAGTCCGTTGTTTGGCAGGCACGAGGCGCCGTTGGCTCCTCGTAGCGGCGTCGCTCGCGTGGTTGCTGCTCGTGAGTTGCACCACGGCAGAGGACGCGTCAGCTCGCGCGGACGACAGCGGCCCGCAAAAGCTGAGCGAACAGAATTCAAGCGGCAAGCAACCGAAAGAGCAGAAGAAGGGTGACGACCAAGCGAGTGATCAGAAGTCGAATGCCACGAAGCCAAGTTCCTCGAAATCAGGCTCTCTCAAGCCAAGCCTCCTCAAGTCAGGCGCGGTGAAACCTGGCGTCGCGAAAACCGGCATCTCCAAGTCCGGCATCTCCAAGTCAGGTGATGCGAAGGGACGACGGATGGCGGCCAACGATTCAGCGCCAGCGGTGACTCCCGAGCGCGAAGCGGCTGTAAGGAAATTTGTCGAGCAGCATCATCCAGAGCTCGTCGGTTTGCTCGAATCGCTGAAGTCTAAGAATTCGACCGAATACGAACGAGCCGTACGCGACTTGTTTCGAGTGAGCGAGCGATTGGCTCAGTCTTATGGTCGAGACAATCAGCGCTACGAGTTGGAACTGAAGCTGTGGCAATCTCAATCCCGACTCGACTTACTGGCCGCTCGCTTCAAGATGTCGAACAACGACGAATTAAAAGCGCAGATTCAACAAGCGCTCGACGAACAGTATTCTCTTCGTCAGGCCGTCATGCAGTTAGAGCGTGATCGAGTGGCCGAGCGATTGAAGAAGCTGGACGAACAACTTCAGACCTTCGACGCGTCGCGCGAAGAACTGTTGGACCGCCAATTGCGATTGCTGCTGGGAAAACAGAAGTCGGCGACTGGTAAAGGCTCTTGAGTGGAATCGGCGTGAGTTAGCCAGGGATTTGAGAACGTAGGAACGTTGTTGCTCAGTAACGGGAGAAGTTTCGCATGCGGCGAACAAGAATTCTGAATTCAGCGAGACTGACGATGAAGTCCGCGCTGTGCTGTATCGCGCTAAGTCTTCTGACACTAGGTTCTTCGGCTGTAATTCCCACGGGCGCGTGGGCCGAGGAGTCAGAGACTAAAGGCGATTCGGCCGTGCTGCCTTCGATCGAGCAACGATATGCCGCGGCGGAGGTGGGCGAGTCGCCGGACTTCCAGCGTCATGTCGCGCCGTTGCTGGGTCGATTGGGTTGCAATGGTCGCTCCTGCCACGGCTCGTTCCAAGGCCGCGGCGGCTTCCGCCTGTCGCTGTTCGGATTCGACTTCAAGTTCGACCACGATTCGTTGGTCGAAGGCGAAAACCCGCGAGTGAACCGGGAGAAGCCAGACGAGAGTCTCATCATCGCCAAACCCACCGACGCGGATAACCACGAGGGTGGCGAGCGATTCAAGATCGGAAGCTGGCAGCATCACGTTCTTCGCAAGTGGATCGCGGACGGCGCGCCGTACGAGTCGGCCAAGGTGCAAACCTTGAAGTCGCTGCAAGTGGAACCCGCGGAAGTGGTGTCGGCCAAGCCGGGTGAAACCTTGCAATTCAAGGCGATCGCCGTCTGGTCCGATGGTTCGCGTGAAGACGTGACCTCGCTGTGCCGCTTCCAGTCGAATGACGAACAAGTCGCGAAGATCGACGAGTTCGGCAAGATGACGACGGGCGATGTCGGCGACACGCATGTCGTGGTCTTCTATGACAATGCCGTCGTTCCGATCGCAGTGCTGCGACCAGTGTCCGACAAGATCGGCAAGAAGTATCCAGCGGTCGCGACGCCGACGAAGGTCGACGAGTTGGTCGTGGAGAAACTGCGCAAGCTTGGCATCGTGCCGGCGGACCTGTGCACCGACGCCGAGTTTTTGCGACGAGTGAGCTTGGATTTGACCGGCACGCTGCCAGCCGCCGCTGACGTCGAAAAGTTCCTCGCGGACGCTTCGCCGAATAAGCGAGCCGAGAAGATCGAAGAGTTGCTCGCCAGCCCCGCGTACGCGGCTTGGTGGGCCACCAAGTTGTGCGACTACACGGGCAACAACGACCGTCAACTCAATAACGTCAACAACGTAGTGACCAATGCCGCCAGCCAAGGCTGGTACGACTGGATCTACAAGCGAGTGGCCGACAATGCTCCTTATGACCAGATTGTCGAGGGGATTGTGTTGGGTTCGAGTCGCCGTCCCGAGCAGAGCTACACCGACTTCTGCAAGGAGATGAGCGATCTTTATCGTCCGGGATCGGAAAAGGCGTTCGCCGACTTGCCATCGATGCCCTACTACTGGGCTCGACAAAACCTGCGGCAAACCGAGGACAAAGCCATTGCGTTCGCCTACTCGTTCATGGGCGTTCGCATCCAGTGCGCTCAGTGCCACAAACATCCCTTTGATCAATGGTCGAAAGACGACTTTGATCAATTCAAGCCGTTCTTCGCTTTTGTGAAGTACAGCGCTAACGGCCCCAAGGACGAGATGCAAGCGATCCTGGAAGAATGCGGCCTGAAGGATCTGCGCGGCAATGACTTGCGGAAGAAGCTTCCCGAGTTGTTGAAGGAAGGCAAGACCGTACCGTTTGCGGAGATCGTGGCGACCAGCGCTCCCAAGCCGAAGGCCGCCGAGGCGAAAGGCAAGGGGAAGGGCAAGCAAGACAAAACGGCGAAAGCCGCCGACGCGAAAGACCTCCCCAAGGGAGCAACGGCGCGATTGCTGAATGGTCAGATTGTCCAACTGTCCGACCATCAAGACGCGCGTAAGCCGCTCATGGATTGGCTCCGCTCGAAGGACAATCCCTACTTCGCCAAGGCATTCGTCAACCGAGCTTGGGCAAACTACTTCAACGCGGGCATCGTCGAGCCGCCCGATGATATGAGCTTGGCGAATCCCCCGCGCAACAAGGCGTTGCTCGATCACTTGGCTGCTGGATTCCTCGAGCATAACTTCGACATGAAGTGGCTCCATCGCGAGATCTGCAACAGCGCGACCTATCAACGCAGTTGGCAAACCAACTCGACGAACGAGCGAGACGAGAAGAACTTCAGTCGAGCCGTTCCGCGACGATTGCCGGCGGAAGTGGCGGTCGATGCGCTCCAACAAGCAGTCTCGTCCGATGCGAAGGCGGCTCAAGCATTGCAGTCGATCAAGGGGCGAGCGATTACGGTTCCTGGGGCCAGCGCTCAGAATCGCGGTGGTCCGGGTGGCGATCGAGGCTTTGCATTCCAGGTCTTCGGTCGCTCCACTCGCGAAAGCAATTGCGATTGCGACCGCTCGACGGAAGCCAGTTTGTTGCAGACCGTGTTCCTCCAGAACGATTCGTCGGTGGTTGCCGCCATCAGTGGTGGACGCGACAGCTGGATCGCTCAACTTCAGCAGCAGTTGAAGGTGAAATCGGATGATGGAGATAAAGAGGACACGGAGCAGAAGGTCAAGGACGCGAAGAAGGAACTCGTCCGCCTGAAGATCCGGCTTGAGCGAGCGGAGAAGGCGAAGCAAGAAGACCAGGTCGCTCGTCTGAAGCTGCGGATGGAACAAGTGGAGAAGGTGGCGCAGTCAGGCGAAGAGAAGAAGCCTGAAGAGCCCGCCGCACCGGCCATCGACTCGCCGACGATCGTGCGTCAGGCTTACCTGCGTACGTTGTCTCGCTACCCGACGGACGACGAGATCACTCGTTGCGTCGAGTTCATGAGTGCGGCGCCGAATCCGGCGGAAGGGGCGAAGGGCGTGCTCTGGGCGCTCATCAACACGAAGGAGTTCATCGTCAATCACTAACGAGGCGAATGGCCTCGATCATTCACGCGGGCAGTCGGCTCGGTTTCGTTCCAGCCGGCCGACCTGCCCGCCTGTTCGCACACTGGTTGGAAAACGAGATCGATTCGAAGACACCATTATCTATTCCTACGAAGGAGTTCTCAGGCATGGCGATTTCTTGGACTTGCGACGGAATGCAACGACGTGACTTTCTGAAGGTAGGCGTGGCGGGGACCGGTTTGTCTTTGGCCAGCTACCTCCGCATGTCAGAAGCAGGCGAGGTAAAGGCCGGACAGACTCAATCGTGCATCTTTATCAACCTGGGCGGCGGTCCGTCGCACATGGATTCGTTCGATCTGAAGCCAGATGCGCCCGCCGAGTATCGCGGGGCGTTTAATCCGATCAAGACGAACGCGTCGGGCGTGGAGATCAGCGAACATCTGCCGAAGCTGGCCACCTGCGCGGACAAGTTCGCGATTTTGCGGGGCGTGACGCACACACTGGCCGCTCACGAACTGGGCACGGTGTATGTGAATAGCGGAAACCGCCCGATTCCCTCGCTCGAGTACCCCAGCTACGGCGCGGTGGTCACGAAGGAACTGGATGCTCCGCGCGATTTGCCGCCGTTCGTTGCGATTCCCAATAGTCCTCAACGAGCCGGTTTCCTCGGAGTTCAGTACGCTCCGTTGAACACCAATGCCACGCCGCAACCGGGCAAGCCGTTTAGCGTCCGCGGAGTGGCGTTGGGCAATGGCCTGACGATCGACGAAGTCGAACGACGTCAGAACTTGCTGCAAGACCTCGACAAGACCTTCACGTCGGTCGAGAAGAACAGCCAGTTGCTCGCCGGTCTCGATCGCTTCAGCGAACAAGCGTATGCGATCATTACGTCGAAGCGAGCTCGCGAAGCGTTCGATATCAGCAAGGAATCGCCGAAGTTCGCCGAGCCGTTCGGCGCCGAGGCGTTCGGTCAGAGCTGCCTTCTCGCGACTCGGTTGGTCGAGTCGGGAGTGCGGTTTGTCAGCATTTCGCTGGGCGGCTGGGATACTCACCAGGATAACTTCACGAAGCTCAAGACCAAGCAGTTGCCGACGCTCGACACGGGCCTCGCCGCTCTGCTCAATGGACTCGCCCAGAAGGGTCTGTTGGAGTCGACGGCGGTGATGGTGACGGGCGAGTTTGGTCGGACGCCGAAGATCAACACTCGTAGTGCGGAAGGTGGTCGCGACCACTATCCTCGCTGCATGTTCATGTTGATGGCGGGCGGCAAGGTTCGCGGCGGCCAGGTCATTGGCGAGAGCGATGACAAGGCGACGGGCCCGGCGGGCGAGGGCTATTCTCCGAACGATGTGGCCGCTTCGCTGTACCACAACCTGGGCATTGATCATCAGAAGGAATACCACACCGCCACGGGTCGCCCGATCATGATCGTGCGCGATGGCAAGGTGATTCAGAAGCTGTTCGGCTAGACCACCGAACGATCGAGTGTCAGAGCGGTGTGACCGACCGCTCTGACATTTTGCTGCACCGAAATACGCGTCACACTTTTCTCGTTCCTCACATTGGAGTTCGCCGCCATGAAAACACTACTTCGCACGTTGGCCGTTGTTGCGTTGGCCTTGTTGATCAGCGTTCCGGCCGTCGCTCAGGAAAAGAAGAAGAAAGGCAAGGGAGGCAATCAAACGCCTCAGGCCGTCGCCGCGATCCAGAAGCAGTTGGAGGGACTTGATCTGTCCGACGAGCAGAAGGGCAAGATCAAGGAAGTGGTCGCATCGTACTCGGGCAAGTTGACGGAGGCTCAAAAGAAGGTCGGTGGCTTGATGACCGCCGAACAGCGAGCCAAGGCGAAGGAAGCCACGGACAAGGCGAAGGCCGACGGCAAGAAGGGGAAGGAACTACGTGACGCGGTGGAAGCGGCCGTAGGCCTCTCGGGCGACGACAAGGCCAAGATGCAGGCCGCTCAAAAGGAAGTCAACGACCTCGCGGGCGAGTTCCGCAAGGCGGTCGCGGAAGTGCTGACCGACGAGCAGAAGGCCAAGGCCGGCTTGAACGCGCCCGAAAAGGGCAAGGGCAAGAAGAAGAAGACTCAGTAATCCCCGACGGCATGACCAATTCAAGACGCTCGCTCAACAAACGAGCGAGCGTCTGAAGGAAGTTTGTTGAGTGCGCAACGCCCGTCGCCGAGGCAAGTCGGCGGCGGGCGTTGTTTTTTTATGGACCTTCGCTGGCCATGTGAATCGCTCGCTGCGAACTTCACTCGCCGCGACAGTCCGAGCCACGACAACGCGTATCATGACCATCCTTTCCATGACGAGCGTCCCCAATCGAGCCCCATTCCCCCCCTTCTCCCCAAGCTTGCTTGGGGAGAAGGGGCCGGGGGATGAGGGGGCGCATCAAGCGAGCAGCGGAGCACCGGCTTGAATAAACTCTGGGCGTCGCGCAAAGCTACCCACCGAAATCGTACCGCGCAGAAGCCAAGGCCTAATTGGACAGCGCCTGGTTCGCCAAAATCACGGATGTCAGACACAGAAGTCGGTCGACCACGGATAACACCGATGACACGGATAAGAATAGAGGGGGGGAGGTCGCTAGAAGGTTATGGACCACGAATCGCATTAATGCCACAGATGTCGCATGATCACTTGTCACAGCTAAGAATGTAGGTTTGCCAGAACCTAGAATGGGATTCCTGGGCCGTTCTGCACGCCTCGAATCGACGGACTAGAAGTCCGTCGTACAACTGCGACAACCTGCTATCGCAGCATGCGAGTGCCCGCACTTGCCATGGCGGGGACGGAGAACGTGTCGACATCGCCCGCGTTCGTTGCCAACTCTTCGTGCACCGATCCGCTATTCACTCCACCGAATCCCAGGATGTTCCAAGTCTTGTGGTCGGCGCGGGCCAGCGTATAACCCGCGTTGATCACGGGTGATTTGCTTTCGACATCGTAGGCCAGAACCGTGAGCTTCGCCGTCCCAATCGCTCGCTGTCGTTCCAGAATGGCGAGTTTGGGAATGGCGACGGGCGACGGCGGAGGCAGCGGGATCTCGGACGTTCCAAAATAGACTTCGTTGCGATCAGTCCCCACTCCACCACTCGCCACCTCGACCACGACCTGAGCATCCTCGGCCTTGTCGACAATCGTGCACCCATAGCGCATCAGACGCTGACGCATCGACAGCAGAATGTAGTTCTTGTCGACGCAATCCAGGTACTTCGGCTCCAAGAAAACCTTCGCGTTGGCGATGGGGCGAAAGTCGACTTTATCCAACGCCCGGTCCGCGGCACTCGAGATCAACAACTGCTCGACCCCCGTCCGCGCCGTGTCCGAGTGCTTCATGGTTGCGCACCCCACGCCGCAGGGAACCAGCCACAGCGCCATCAGTAACGAACGTCCCAGGGAATCCATAAACCGACTCGCCATGGCTTAAGGTCGATAAACGCACAGATTAGGCAAGGTGAAAGTGACCGCGCAAGCTGGGCGAGCCCCTGGCTTCCGCCAGAGTCTCGCCCCAATCGCCCTTCGGCCACTCGACACTTCGCGCGGACTCTACTCGCGATGAACTACCGCGATCAAGAGGGTTTTTGTGAGGATTTACGTGAGGAGGCCTGAGGTAATGGCGACCATGTCGAATTTCTCGACGTCACTCCCCAACCAACTCCAGACAGCGCATTAAGTTTGGTCCTTCCGGGTTTGTTGTGGGTAGCTGTCGAGGAGGAACTCGGTGCGGCTGTCGCCGCAGGATTTTCGGAGGCATAACTCCGGTGTCCAAAAGGTGCAGAAAGAAGAAGAGCCTCTGGCGGCGAAGAACCTCGAGTTTCCGCTTGTCGCTAATCAACTACTTGATACTCGCTCGCGCCGATTGCCAAAATCTCATGAACTAGTGACATCGAAGGAAATTAAGGAAGAACCATGGCCAAGCGATCTAAGGGAACCATGACTCGAATGAAGCCTGATCCACGACGCGTGTTTGTCGTCTATGGCCGTAATCGATCCATCTACGTCGCCATGACACAGTTTCTTCAGCGACTAAAGCTCAACCCCGTTTCGTTTGATGAAATACGAAATGAGCTGGGAGGATCTCCAACGATCCTGGAAATCGTCCAAGCAGGTATGAAGAAAGCTCAAGCAGTTGTCGTGTTGCTTACACCCGATGAGTGCGGAAGACTCAGATCCGAGTACCAACTTGCCGGCGAAACAGCAGAAGACACTCGCTGGCAGCCTCGTCCCAATGTCTTTATCGAATCAGGTATGGCATTGGCTTTGGATCGCAATCGAACGCTTCTGGTGACGGTTGGCGGCGTCACACTACCTTCTGATCTGGCTGGACTTCACACTATACCTCTGGACAACAGCGCATCGAAACGAGAGTCGCTCAGGAATGCGTTGATTGGTGTCAAGTGTAACGTTACAGGAACAGCCGAGGGAATTCATGACGTTGCCTTGGCCGGGAATTTCGAAGTCGATACACCTGCAACTCCCTCGTCGGTAGGAACTGTCTCAGATCCATCCTCGAGACTTGCCTCAACAAGGCTAGTGTCCGATGAATGCTATACGAGAACCGAGAGAATCGAGAATTCGTTTCGACTACTTGAGAAGTGGGATAGCAGCGAGTTGCAGTCGGCACGCAGTGTGACTCGAGCCGTCCGCTCAAAACGAGCTGAACTTGGCGATAAGCAACTACTGGAACTCGTCGATGGCCCTCTTGGCGAAGGACCCAAGACTGAAGAGCAACATCGTTTGACCACTGCGGTCATCGCGCTATTCAACTTCTTTGAGTTTCTCGCGATCTCCCTCCGCTTCCAACGAATTGAAGAGTCCATTGTCAAAGAATCACTGAGTGGGGCTTTTTTCGGCATCTACGACCGTTTTCTTCCCTGGCTGAGACACCACAAAGATGAGGATCACCAATACGCAACCCTGGAAAAGCTCTATCACTCATGGAAGAGTTGATCACCAACTAGCGCGAAAGCCATTGATCGAGCGCCGCGGCGAAGGCGGCGGGCTGCTCGAGCGGCGCCATGTGGCCGGCGCCCGCGATTTCCACATACGTGCCTGCTGGAAGTGCGGCGGCGATCGAACGCATCTCGGCGGGCGGCGAAATCCCGTCCTGCTCGCCACATACCACCAACGCTGGCGTCTTGATCTCCGGCAGCCAGGAAGTGACGTCGGGCCGTTGAGCCATCCCGCGCAGGGCGGCGGCGATTCCCAAGGGCGAGGTCTCCAAGATCACCTTGCGGATCGCGGCTGGCAATTCAGGTCGCTCGGTCAGGGTCCCCGGCGCAAATAACCGCTCGACCATCGGCGTGGCAATCACTCCCGCTCCCTGCACCAACGCTCGTTCCGCCGTCTGCAGTCGCCCGCGAGCCACCTCTTCCGTATCGCACGCGGCTCGCGTGTCACACAGGACCAATCGAGCTAACCGCGCCGAGTGGCGTCGCCAAAACTGCCACGCGATGTAGCCTCCCATGGAAAGTCCCGCCAGCACGACCGGCTCGGGTACTTCCAAGGCGTCGAGCAGACGAGCCACATCGTCGGCGAACATCTCCATTCCGACCACTCCCTCGGTCACATCGCTCTGGCCAAAACCGCGCAGGTCCGGCGCGATGACTCGCCACCGACCGGCCAGCCGCTCGAGATGAGGCATCCACATGGCGTGATCGAGCGGAAAGCCATGCAGGAACACCAAGGGGGGACCGGAACCCTTGTCGTAGACCGCAAGCTGAATGTCCCCAATGTCGATCCTTTTCATCGTGAATCTCCCGTACGCGATTATAGCGAACTCAATCAGTGAGGATCAGTGAAGATCAGTGTTCCCAGTACTCGTCCCGCCATGCGTCCGGAAAAAGGGAACACTGATCTTCACTGATCTTCACTAATTGGGGCGGACTGGCAGATCTCTGAGGTTGCGAGGCAGATCTGCGGATTGGATCCTTGCGGTGTTCGATCCTTACGGTTTGAGCGACGGACTGGAAGTCCGTCGTACATGGTAGCCCGCTCGCTTCGCGAGCGGTCAGCCGCGTGGCCAACGAGCGCCCATCGCCTTCAGCCCATCCGCGTCGCGAACCGATGGCCGCAGAGCGACGGACTAGAAGTCCGTCGTACATAGTAGCCCGCTCGCTTCGCGAGCGGTCAGCCGCGTGGCCAACGAGCGCCCATCGCCATCAGCCCATCCGCGTCGCAAACCGATTGCCGCAGAGCGACGGACTAGAAGTCCGTCGTACGATAGGGACAAAGCTCTTTTGATGCTGGAAAAAGAGAACTCTTCGATTTACGATACTGGGCATGCCATTCAAACTCGTCGTCGTCGCTGGAGCGGCGAAAACCAAGGAAATTCGGTTGCGACTCCCGGCCGTGCTGGGACGCGGTCGGACCTGCACCATCCAACTCCCCCTGCCCCTGGTGAGCCGCCAGCACTGCGAGCTCTTCGAGGCGGACGGCAAGCTGTTCGTGCGCGATTTGGGATCGCTGAACGGCACGCTGGTCGATGGACAGAAGGTTGGTGAATCCGAAGTGACCCCCGGTCAGACGTTGTCTGTCGGCTCGCTCGCCTTCCGTGTCGAACGCATCGAGACGACCACCCTTGCCGCTCCCGCGCCTCCTCGACCTCGTCCGCCCGTTTCGACGATTCCTTCCGTTCCGACCCCAGGGTCGCCGGCGACACTGCGCCCCAACGCGACTCAGACGTTCGTGCCAGCGGTTGCCCCTCCAGCGGCGACGATGCCTATTCCCGCGGCGCCCACCTCCGCGGCGCCAACTCCCACGATGCCTGCGACTGGCACACCTGCGACTGGCGTTCCTCCTATAGGAATGCCCTCCGAGCAGCCATTGGCCTCCGAGGCAGGAGTTCCTGGGGCCGACGAAGCCCTGCAGGACCTGACGCCAGCGACCGAAGACGAGGTCGCGTTCGAAGCACTCGAGTCATTCGCGGCCGACGAGATGGGAGCGGATGAAGCAAGTTCGCCGCTGCCAGGGGCCTCGGGTTTACTCCCCCCTTCGGCAAACCCGCCAACTGCCTACCCGCAAACGACGCTTCCCGAAACTGCCATTCCTCAGGCTGCCATTCCTCAGACAACGTTTCCTCCCGGCGTAATGCCTCATGGGACAGCACCCATGGCGTTACCTGCCATGCTGCCGGGACAAGGCATGCCCGCGGCCCCGATGGCTGGCCCGATCACAGTGCCAATAGCGCCCGCTGCTATGCCGCCCACTGTTATGCCGGCCACCATGCTGCCACCGGCGGCCATGTCGCCAGGCATGTTCGCCCCAGGAGTGATGCCTGCGAATGCAATGCCCTCTCCCGGCATGCCTCCCCACGCATTGCCCCACGGGATGATGGGAACGAACGCGGAACCGATGACGCCGCCGAGCACCGCGGGGGGGCCGGATTCCTCCGACACACCGTCCGCGGCGCCCGATGCCGACGCCGAAGAAACCACTGACCTCGCGGCTTTCCTCAAGTCGCTCGGCAAGTGATTCTCACAACAGGTCGACGACTCGGTCCGTCAACCCTTTGTCGCTCGAACCCTTCTCCCCAAGAACGACGCTCAGTTTTCCACCGAGCGCAATCTTCTCGAGCACCTCGAGTTCACGGAGCCGCATGAGGGTCGGGTTATCGGCGAGCACTTTGGCAGTATTCGCCTGACTCCGCATGGCGGCCGTCTCTTCGCGACGCGCGATCAAGTTGGCTTCGGCGGCCTTCTTCGCCTCCGTCACTCGGTTCATCAAGTCCTTCATTTCGCCAGGCAAAATGACATCGCGAACTCCAACGGATGCCACGGCCAAGCCAAGTTCCGCGGCCCGTCGCCGCACCAACTCGTCGACTTCGCGAGCCACGGTGTCCTTGTCGGCCAGGAAGGCGTCCAGTTCTCGCGCTCCGATCACGGCACGCAGCGCGAGCTGCGTTTCGCGATACAAGGCCTGACGAACATCGTCCACCACGCTGACCGCTTTCCGCGCATCGACGATGCGGTAGACGACGACCGCATTCAGTCGCAACGTCACTTTGTCCGACGTCATGACTTCCTGCCCGCCCACGTCCACCATCGTCTCGCGCTGGTCGACCTCCACGACCTTAGCTTCCGCAACTCCCTTCCAGAATGCGTACACCCCCGGCCCAAGCGACTCGACGTATCGGCCGTCGTAGTGCAACACGCCGACATGGTCGCGAGAAACCGAGCAGACGTCCAACTGCACGCGCGCCGAGTTCGTCCGTACGATCACTGGCAAATCGGCGTGATCCAACCGAATGCTGCGAGCGTCGATCTTCTCGACTCGCACCTGACGCGATTTCGTCCACAGCGCATACAAGCCCGGTCCAAGCACTCGCTGAAAACGGCCATCGATCCAGACGAGCGCCCGCTCATGGTCTTTCAAGTCGATCACTTCCGCTCGCTCGCGCAACACACCCGACTTGACGATCACGTCCAACTTGTCATGAGCCAGCCACGGATCGCGCACGGAAACCGTCGCGATTTCCAGCTTTCCCAGGGGATCGAAGAACCAGTATTTTCCCGGTTCCAACAAACCATCAAACTCCCCTTCGCGGAACCGCAAACCCATCTCGTCGCTGTGAATCTGAATTCGCTTCGTCATCGCCATCTTCCACCTCCTCTTCTGCCTCTGCCATCTTTGATCTCGCAACCCTTCGGGAAGGAGATCGCAACCGAGTTACCTGTCCCACTCGCGGGGTCTCGCTTCCGTCCCCTGCTCCAACTAACGCGCAACTCGACCGCCAGCCAGTTTCCAGGAAGAGTTGCTCCCGAAAAGCCTCTTCATGTCGACTTGATTTCGGGCCGAGTGGCGTGAGCCGGACTCAAGGACGGGATTCGCGGACCGCAAAGCGTCGAGACACGCTGCCACCGAGAGCCGCCGCGACCATTCGAGCCCGCGCCTCGCCGACTGCTCGACGATCCACGGCACGGAACTCGACTGCTCAAACGGTTGGTCCCCTGGCCAACTCAACGCGATCTCTTCCCTCCGGTTGCTTGGTGGACGCTTGCGCGCCCCTGTGGTGCGGACCGAAGTCCGCGGTTTGGTACGGGAGTCGAACCCGTGACTTCCAGGGTGTTCGCCTGGTGCTCTACCAGCTGAGCTAACCAAGGTTCACCTCGTCCACGTTTCTCCCCATGTACGGAACACACGCTGTCGACCACCACGGCGCCATTCGCCCGCTCAATCGCAACCGTATCAATCGGCTGCGCGAGACAGACGAGGCCAAACCGTGGAGACAACGTGCGCCGCTGGCGTGGCGGAGCAAACCTGTATTGCCCCTTCGGACCAGACGAAACGCGAGAAGGTTCGCTTGAAAGCAGACCTTTTTTGTCTGGGTCAGTCATTTGTCGAGCCCACCGCAGTATGTCGAGGAGCGGGACCGCGAGGGCTTTGCCACAAGGAATGATGACCGTTGCCGACGGACTAGAAGTCCGGCGTACATAGTAGCCCGCTCGCTTCGCGAGCGGTCAGCCGCGCGGCCAACGAGCGCCCGTCGCCATCGGCCCATCCGCGTCGCGAACCGATCGCCGCAGAGCGACGGACTGGAGGTCCGACGTACGACCCGGACGTGATTTTTCTGGTTAATCCCAAGCCGGTCCGGCGGTCCTTCTCATGCTGAACGTTTTGAACGATTTTTGGTAAATCGTTCGATGGACAGAGGGGTGATTTCCGGCTCAACTTGGGGAGGTTTGAAGCAATGGTTCGCAGAACATTCTGGATGGTGGCGGCACTCGCCGTAGCAATTGGCTTGGGGCCCGAAGCAAAGTCGCAAGAGTCGAATGCAAAAGACATTGTGACGACTGCGGTCGAGGCGGGATCGTTCAAGACCTTGGCGGCGGCACTCCAGGCGGCAGGGTTGGTCGACGCCCTGAAGAGCCCTGGTCCTTTCACCGTTTTCGCTCCGACCGACGAAGCGTTCGCCAAGCTCCCGGCAGGGACGGTCGAAACGCTGCTGAAGCCCGAAAACAAGCGTCAGTTGGTCGCCATCCTGACGTATCACGTCGTTCCCGGCAAAGTGCTGGCGGCCGACGTCGTCAAGTTAAAGGCGGCCGCGACCGTGAATGGTCAGCGAGTCGATGTGAAGGTCGACGGCAATGCGGTATCGATCGACGACGCCCGCGTGGTGAAGACCGATATCGCGTGTGCCAATGGGGTGATCCACGTCATCGACAAGGTGATCCTGCCCAGCTCGGATTCGATTCCCGCCGTGGCGACCAAGGCTGGAAAATTCCAGACGCTGTTGGCCGCCGCGAAGGCCGCTGGCCTGGACGAAGCTCTCTCGGGCGACCAGCCCCTGACCGTGTTTGCTCCCACGGACGACGCGTTCGCCAAGCTGCCCGCAGGCACCGTCGAATCGCTCTTGAAGCCAGAGAACAAAGATCAGTTGGCGGCGATACTGAAGTACCATGTGGTTGCTGGCCGAGTTTTCTCGAGCGACCTGTTGGGCGGTGTTGATGC
This sequence comes from Pirellulales bacterium, assembly GCA_046349915.1. Lineage (GTDB taxonomy): Bacteria > Planctomycetota > Planctomycetia > Pirellulales > Pirellulaceae > CAIXSC01. The sequence goes on from JAXMBL010000009.1 coordinate 430,988, forward strand.
GAAGACCTTGCAAGGCGGCGCCTTGTCCGCCAAGGTGGTGAAGGGCAAAGCGACTGTAAATGGCGCTGGGCTGGTGATGGTGGACATTGACGCCGCGAACGGCGTCATCCACGTGATCGACTCGGTGTTGCTGCCGCCCGCCGGTGGCGACAAGGGTGCTCACGCCGCTCCGAAGGCTTGCGGCGGTGAAGCAGCGGCCTGTTCGACGACAACTCGAGTTGCCATGCATCGCGGCTTCGGTCGCCGTCGCTAAACGGAGATGAGATGTGGCGTCAGATCATTGTGATTCCGCTGGTAGTCGCGGTACAGCGCCACGTTGGGCAGCCGCCTGGTTATGGGCGGCTGCGATTTACAATCTGGCTTGGGGGGTGGCGATCATCATCGCCCCTCATGCCTTGTTTGATTTCGCGGGTATCGAGCGACTAAATTATCCTGAAATCTGGCAGTGCGTCGGGATGATTGTGGGCGTCTACGGCGTGGGCTATGCCATCGCCGCTCGCGATCCACGCCGACACTGGCCCATCGTCCTGGTTGGCCTCTTGGGCAAAGTACTGGGGCCCCTAGGTTTTGCCGACGCTTTGTGGCGAGGCGTTTTTCCACCAGCGTTCGGTATCACGATTCTGTCGAACGACCTGCTCTGGTGGATCCCGTTCGCCCTGATCCTGCGAGATGCCTATCGCGGCTCGATGGCTACGTCGGTCGAAAGCAACCTTAACTCGCCGAGCAATTGATCTGGTGACGTATGGCGACGTGGGATCAGATCTGTTGGCCGGCTCATGTCGCGGCGACTCTCTACATGACCGGCCTGATTTGGTTCGTGCAAATCGTGCACTACCCGCTCATGGCATTTGTCGGTCGCGAGTCGTACGTCGAATATCAGCGACGGCATCAACTGCTCACGACATGGGTCGTCGGCCCGGCCATGTTGATCGAAGCCCTGACTTCGCTTTACCTATGTTGGCGTCCTCCCCTGGGATTGAGTTGGACCTCAAGCCTGGTTGGCGTTTTGTTGGTCCTGGCGATCTGGGCGTCGACCGCGACGATGCAGATGCCGTGTCACGAATCACTCGCCGCCGGTTTCGATCCGGCCACTCACCGTCGTCTGGTGCTGTCTAACTGGATTCGAACCGTTTTGTGGACTGCTCGAGCGGGTTTGGCGCTGTTCGGGATTTGGCAAGTAATCGGCAACTCGTGATCGCTGGCGGTTTCTAGCCGCAAGGGTTGTTGGTACTTTCGACTCGGTTAGGCGACGGACTAGAAGTCCGTCGTACATTTCAATTCGTTGGTGAGGCAACTCGCTGGCGCCTTGCCCACTGGAAGGACGCTCTTGGGGCGGCTAGTCTGACGCGGGTGACTGTCGCCTTCCTACCGTAGCCTCTCCAGTACCAACCCCGTGGAGCGCCCGCCTCATGTTGTCATCCCTGCGAGTGCTATTTGCCGCGTCTGCTCTGTCGTTAACCGGCGTCGCAGGCTTGTTCGCCCAAGTGGTGCAGAAGGACATTCCTTACGCGACACCACCGCTAGAACGCCAGGTGCTTGATATCTACTCGCCGAATCAGGCGAAGGATTTGCCCGTCGTTTTCTGGATTCATGGCGGAGGCTGGCAGGCGGGCGACAAATCGAGCATTCAGGAGAAACCGAAGGCGTTTGTCGAACGCGGATTCGTCTTTGTCTCGACGAACTATCGGTTGCTGCCGAATGTCGAGATGCAAACGATTTTCCGCGACGTCGCCAAGTCGCTGGGCTGGGTGCATAAGAACATTGCCAAGTATGGTGGGGACCCCAACCGTATCTTCGTGATGGGCCATTCCGCCGGCGCTCAATTGGCCGCCATCCTGTGCGTCGACGAGCGTTATCTGAAAGAAGAGGGAGTCCCTTTCAGCGTGCTTAAGGGATGCGTTCCCGTCGACGGCGACACGTTTGATGTTCCCGCGATCATTGAAACCGCGGAAACTCGCCGCCGAGTCCACGGGCTCCCGCAGGCCAAGGTTGGCCACCGCGAGAAGTTTGGACATACGGCTGAGAAGCACCGCGACTATTCAGCGGTCACGCATGTCGCGAAGGGCAAGGGAATTCCACCGTTCCTGATCATGCATGTGGCGGAACATCCTGACACTACCGCTCAAGCTCAACGGCTAGCGAACACGCTGAAGGAAGCCGGCATCTCCGCGACGTTGTACGGTGGACGAGAAACATCGCACGGCAAAATCAACGCGGACATTGGTCTTCCGGACGATCCCGGCACCAAAGCGTTGTTTGCGTTTGTCGATGCCTCGTTGAAGATGGACAAATAGTCAACCTGGTCTTCACTCGCGTCGCCCTTGATTGCATTCCGTTTGTTATCGTCGTTTCACCTTTCGCTTTGGAGTCTTTGCATGCTTGTTCGTCGTCTCTCGAATTTGTTGGCCTGGTGCGTCGTCGCCTCGTGCGCCACGCTTGTTACATTCTACGGCACGACGTCGGCCCAAGAGGCCAAACCCAATTCGGCCATTAAGCCCGAACCGCGGGATGGCAATTGGATGAAGCGTCACGACAGCTTTAACAAGCGAGTCAAGGAAGGAAACGTCGATCTGTTGTTCATCGGCGACTCGATCACTCAGGGCTGGGAAGGGTCGGGGAAGATGGTGTGGGCCGAGCGTTACTCGAAGCGTAACGCCGTCAACCTAGGGATCGGCGGCGATCGCACTCAGCATGTCCTCTGGCGATTGGACAACGGCAACGTCGAAGGCATCAAGCCGAAGTTGGCGGTCCTGATGATCGGCACGAACAACTCGGGTTCGAACACTTCGGAGGAGATCGCGGAAGGAATCAAGGCGATTGTCCAGAAGTTGGGCGAGAAGCTCCCCGAGACGAAGGTGCTGGTGTTGGCGGTCTTCCCGCGCGGCGCCGACTCGAAGGATGCTCGACGTCAAGTCAACTCGAAGGCCAACGCGATTGCGGCCTCCTTGGCGGATGGCAAGCGAGTCTTCTTCCTGGACATCGGTCCCAAGTTCTTGGCTGAGGACGGCACGTTGTCGAAGGAGATCATGCCCGACCTGCTGCACTTGAGCCCCAAGGGCTATCAGATCTGGGCCGACTCGATCGAGTCGGAAGTCGCGAAACACATGGGCGAGAAATAGTGGTTGATGAAGGGGATGGCCTTCTTTGGACTGCGGCAGCCTGCTGCCGCTTTCCCCTCAGCAGCCTGCTGCTGAGGAGCAACACAAGTAGCAACACTGATCGAGTCGCTGTAATCGGATGATGCATCCTAAGGGATGAGCCAGCTTGTTCCGCGGCAGGCCGCGGAACTGAAAGCGGCAGCAGGCTGCCGCAGTCCAAAGACTCTAGCTGTCGGCCGCGGCGGATTCGCTGGCGTGCAGCGTAGACGTCAGGGACCAGAAGGCCACCCAGTTGTCCCACTTGGTGGCTGATTGCCCCGTGAGCGGGAACGTACCGCTCGTTTCGTCAATTCCCGCTCGGCGGAACAGCCCATTCAGCGCGGTGGCAAACGTCGTCTGATCATTCGGCGACAGTTGGTCGAGCCACCCGTTGCGTTCGATCTGGCCAACCAGTTTGCCTTCGTAGTCCTGCCAGGTGAGTAAAGCAGGCGAGTCGGCAAAGCGACTGTTTTCAATCTCGACTTCGACGCGATTGGTCGCCGCATGCACGGAGGCCAACCGCAGCACGGCCCCACGCTGGAAGCCGGCTTCTTCCAGCAGCGCGAGAAGCTCGCGTTCGACGAATCGTTGCACCGACTGCTCGACGTGCTCGATCGGCACTCGCTTCGCGCTCACTCGATTCCCCAGGCCGGTCGCTTCTTCCTTCTCCGCGGCTCGGCGCAGCGATTGATAAGCCTTGGCCAACGTTCCCGAGTGGAATCCAGGACGCAACAGACGCACCATGGTCTCACCGTGACGCCCGATCAAGGAGGGCCGGAGAGAGCGCGAGCGATTCGCGGCGTAGAGACGCCAGTTCTCTTTCAATTCCCAGACCAGGAAGCCGAACACGCCCGGGATCAACCAGATGGTGGTCCAGACCAATGTGTTGGCTTTCACTTGCCCCACGTAAGGAGTCAGGTGTTTGACGAACAAGGGGCCGGTCGGCAGGATCAACTTGTGGGAGACTGTTACGACGGGGAAGTGCTTGATCGGGTTAATCTGCGGCTCGACCAACAACGTGAACACAAAGACCACGATGTAGGCCAGGAAGAACCAGACGACGCCGCCAAGCAATTTGGCGGCTTGCAGAAACTTGTTGTCGCCGCGTCGAAACAGCAACCACTCGTCGACCACATAAACGACTCGCTCCAACGCGACGAGCAGCCGATTGAACAACGCCATGATCGACTGGAATACGTAGGCGAAGACTCGCGCCGTAAGCTCGTGCCACAAGCGCACCAGGAAGTCCGCGGCAATCTCCGAGAGATACCGACCTCCCGGCGAATTGAGAAACAGATTCACGCCCAAGAAAACCTCGAAAGCCAACCGTGGACTGAAGGAGTAACCCGCGAGTCGCGCGGTCAGTTGGATGGCGAGCGTGGCGAGTCCTGGGCGAATTACATAGTTGCGCAACGCCAAGTATGCCTGACTGTCGAGAATGCGTCGAACGATGCGCGAATTGACGAATCGCTTGGGCAAATCGACGATGACTTTGCGTACAAAACGCCAAGCCTGCGCCAACTGTTGATAGTTCCACGCGCGAAACGCGGGCCGTTGCATCAGCAACAAGATCCAAGTGCCGAGCAACGCGACTAGGCTGTAAAACAACCATCCAGGCCGGGACGCCACTTCCACTTGCGGCAACGCGGCGACGGCGGCGTCCTCCGCCGCGGGCTGCGCCGCCGCTTTGTGCCCCGTCATGCCAGCCGTTAGATGCCGCAAGAACTCGAGCGTCAAATACGCGCCGCCGTAAGGGAGTGCACCGTACTTCGTAAAGATTCGCCCGACATTCGTGCCAAACACAATCGAACTGATCGTCTGCGGCCAACGCTGATAAATGGCCGCTCGACGGTAGAGTCCATCGAGTTCTCGGTCGAGTCGGCGGTCGGCTCGCAGCAATCGATCGCCTCGCACCAAGTCGAAGATGGTTCCGACATCGGGGAGCTTCAGATCATTCTTGGAAATCGCGTCGCGCAGATTCGCCATGTTGATATGGCTATGCTCGACCACTCCGTCCAACAGCTCCTCGACGATCTTCCGACGAGCAACCTTTTCGGGGATGTTCTGTGGGATGAGCCCCACTTCCTCGAACACCCCCTCGATCACCGGTCGCAAATGATCGCGCGACTGCTGCTCGGCGCGGATCAGCGCGCGTTCAATCAATTGAGCCAGCCGCTCACGGTCGACCGCGGGAATGCGAGCCGACGCCACTCGACGCGCCGCCGTCCGCAGATGCTTGATCACCAACGCGTCGCGCAAGAGCGGCAAGGGCCGGCGAATCGGGCGAGCCCCTAACGTGCGAATCCACTCGATCAAATCGAGCCGATATACGCCGCGTTCCAATTCGACGCAGACTTTTTGAATGTCGTGCAACAGGCGAGCTTCATTGGCCCAGAAGCCGCGGGCGGCCGGAACAAGCAATGGCGCTAACGCATCGCGCCAAGGATCGGCCTCTTCCTCATCCAGTCCCAGAGCACGCTGGAGTCGCCGAGCAACTCCCAGCAGCTCCACGCGTGCCGCCTCGTGCGACTCGCTCGCGAACTCCACGGGACCAGCGAGCGCTGCTCGTGTGTGAATCAGAGCAGCCTTGACGCCATTGCCGATCGTCGCCGCTTGCTCGGCTTGTGCTTGAGCTCGTCGAAAATCCGACAGCGATATCCGCTCGCCTTCCAGGGCGGCGGTGTCTCGCAGGTCGGGTAAGTCGACGCCGTGTTCCGCATGGATGGGAGGCCAAGCCAACTCGGTCGCCTGCAGGCGAGCAAAGATCCGCGCGTGATCGACATCGCGCGAAACCAAGGAGTCGATGGCCGTCCAGTCTCGGATCGCGGGAAAATAACACGGAGGGTCGAGCGGCGCGAAGTAACGGAGTTCCAGGTACACTGCGGCGAACTCGACGTACGTCTCCAAGTCGGTCGGCGCCGGAAACAACAACTCGTCGCGCAACAACACGGCCCGGGCCTCGGCAAACTCGATCTCGCCGATCTCCTGTCGCCGCAACTCGGCCCAATCGGTCCGCGAGGGCACATCGAATATCCGTCGCAGGATCTCGACCCGCACACACTCGCGGTAAAGCAGCTGCCGATAGCGCCGTCGCAGCTGATCCTCGGACGCTTCATTCGAGTACGACTCGTCCTCAGGCTTCGCCAACAGGATGACAATCCGAGGCAAGTCGATGCCGGGCGGCAACTCCAGTTCATCTCGGTCGACGAACGACAACAGCCGATCTCGTTCGATGCTGTAGCTGCGGCGATGGAGCGTCGAGAGTCCAAAGCCGGGGAGTCGCCGATCCATTCGCACCACTCGGCGCAAAATCCGGGCCTCGATCAGCAGAGCGGCCGGTTCCGCCGCCTGGATCATGGCGCGTAGCGATTCGAGCGAGATTTTCGGAGGCCGTTGCATACTCTCAAGATAGGCCGAATGGCCGTGGAAGGCCACGATCCGCCCTGATGACGTCGGCGACTTTTTTCCCAGATACGCCGATTATGCCGACCGAGTCGCCCTAAACTGGCTGCTTCACACCTCCGAGATCACTCGCCCTTCCTCCAAGATCAGTCGCGGCCGGTCCTGGAAATCGCGAATGACTCGCCGCGAATCAATTCCCATCGCGGCATACGTGGTCGCCAGAACATCGGCGGGTGAATACCGATGGCCGGTGGGGGCCGCGGCGTGGGGACCGGTATCGCCGATCACTTGCCCCACGCGAGTACCGGCGCCGGCCATGAAAATCGAGCCCGCTTTTCCCCAGTGGTCGCGTCCCCCCAGGGAATTGATCCGCGGCGTGCGTCCGAATTCGGTCAGAAACACGACCAAGGTTGAATCGAGCAAGTTTCGTTCTTTGAGGTCATCGAGCAAAGCCGCGAAAGCTCGATCCATTCCCGCCAAGTGATACCCGCGAAACACCATCTTCTGAATAGGCGGATGATTCTGCACGGGAGCGTTGTGGTTGTCCCAGACGTTTCCATAGTCGGGATCGTACCCGTAGTCGACCAGAATGAAACGAGCCCCCGCCTCGACCAACCGTCGCGCCATCAAGCAACGACCGCCGATCTTCGTCTTGCCGTACTTTTCTCGCACTTCCGTACGTTCCGTCGTCAGGTCGAACGCGGACCGGACGGACGGGGTCGAGAGCAATCGCAGCGCATCCTGATAGCGACTCTCCGCCGCCACAAAAGCATCTTGTCGCTCGAGCGTCCGCAAGGCCTGATCGAAGCTGTCCCGCAACTCGGTCCGCCGCGACAAACGACTCAACGGCATCTCTCCCCCGAGCGCCACCGACGCGGGGATCAGCGACTCGTTGGCTTCCGCCGGGGGATCAAACAGCTTTTCGCCGACGGCGAAGTCGGGCTGCTCGGGCAATCCTCCCAGACAGTAAGGCACGTGTTGGCTGCCGAGCCAACCGCCGACGAATAAATTGTGAGGCGGTGGACCGGGGCGAGTGATCCCGGGCACGGCGATGTACGCCGGCAGGCCGTTTCGCGGACCGCGCAGATACGACACCACCGACCCCACATTTGGTTCGGTAAACAACTGATTTTGGTTCACTTTGCGCCCCGACAGCGTATACACCTGGCTGAGCAGATGGTCGTCGCTGTCATGCGAAAAGTTGCGAATCACCGCGAGTTCATGCGCACGTCGCGACAACTCGGGAAGAGTCTCGCAAAAACGCACGCCGGGGATCGATGTGGCGATGTCCCCCAGCGTTCCCCGCACTTCAACCGGTGCGTTCGGCTTAGGGTCGAACGAGTCGATATGGGTCACACCGCCCGCCATCCAGAGCACGATGACCGATTTCGCTCGACCTTCACCGCTGGCGGAGGCCGAGGCCGAAGTGGAATCCGCGGGGGCCGCGGTCAGCCAAGAAGCAGGCGCTACATGCGCGGCAATGGTCAGCGAACCAACTCGCAACAAGTCGCGTCGATCCAACAGAGGGCGGAAGCGACCCAGACCTTGATTCGCCATCAGAACCTCCTCGCCGCCCGCGTTCGACTTACACAATCACGCTACTCATCAGCGCCTGAAACCGCGGCTCCAAGCGGATCGGGTCAAAGTCCGACTCGCCCGCCACACGTTCACGATACGTTGGGTCGAGCTCAAATGCTAGCGATAGATGGTTGACCGCCACCGCGACATTGCCGGACAACGACCAGTAGCAGGCCAAGTTGTAATGGACGATCGCTTCCTGGTCGTCCGCCTGCAGGGCGTGTTCGAGCGCGTCGATGGCCAGATCAATCCGGCCAGTGCGTTTGTAGCACCAGCCGAGAGCCAGCCAAACCGAGATGTTCTCCGGTTCGAGTTCGCCAGCTTGCTGGAGCGGCTCGACGGCGTCGGCATACCGCTCCATCACCCGCAGGGCTTGGCCGGTCAGGAGGAGGACATGAGCTTGTTGAGCGGGATTGGTTGTGGCGTGGGAGAGGGTCTCGATGGCACGTTGGGCGAGACGGTCGCGGAGCGGCTGGGGCAAGGGCCAGCGGTCGCCGAACATGCCAGCCAATTCCAGATACCCCTCCGCTTCGCGGACGAGCTGCTGGCGACGAATTCGCGAATAATCTGCCACGGATGCACTCCCTGGGCGTGACCGCCTGTCGATCAACGCTGCCTCAGGCATTCTAACGAGCGAGCTCGTTTCTCCCAAGGCACACACGGCTCTCTAGTTTTTTTCGGCGAATTTTGTACGGCGCTCGATCCTTATCCCCACTCCTTTATATAGAAGCCGCGCGAATCGTGCGGCTGGCGCGTTTTCCGGGGACTTCACCATGCGACTGACCCTCCGAACTTTGTTGGCCTACCTAGACGATCTGCTCGATCCCAGCGACGCCGTCGAAATGGGGAAGCGAATCGAGGAAAACAAAATCGCCACCGAACTGGTGCATCGCATTCGCACTCGCATGCGACTCCTGCGGCTGGGCGCGCCGAAGGTCGAGGGCAAGGGAATCGGCGTTGACCCGAACTCCGTCGCGGAATACCTGGACAACACGCTAGCGCCCGATCGAGTACTCGACTTCGAAAAAGTCTGCCTTGAATCCGACGTGCATTTGGCGGAAGTCGCGTCCTGCCATCAGATTCTGGCGGCAGTCCTGGACAAGCCCGCGACCGTCGAACCCGCGCTGCGACAGCGGATGTACAACCTGATTCACTTGGGAGGCACAGTGACGTCGAGCGGCCCTCCGCCGGTGGCGCCAGGATACGAGGACCCCCTGGGGCCGACCGTCGAACCGCCGTTGGCCAGTCCCCCGCCCGTCGCAAGTCACACCACATCGACCGATGCCACGTCGGCTCCGTGGAAACCGCTGCTCTTGTTGGCAGGGTCGCTGGCCGCCGTCTTCTTGCTGGTATTGGGGGGATTGCGAGCCATGGGGCCGTTTGACGGTCGCCACCCCATCGCTAGCCTTCTCGGCGTTGGTCAACGCGAGGTGGCTATGGGGAATGGCGGCGAGTCGCCCGAGTCGGGAAATACGACTGCCAGCCGCGAACCACAAGACTCGGCCGGCGAGTCTCAGGGCGGCGCAGGTGCGCAAGCGGCAGCCGGCCCGGCGGGTAAAGGGGCCGCGACCGACGCGAATGCGGTCGGCGACGCATCTGCTAAGCCAGAAAATACAGGAAATCCAGGCAATCCAGAGCAGGCTGGCAACGAGAATGCACCCGCGATTGAGGCGGTGGCGGTAAATCGAGTGGAAGGTGGAGTAGGGGAACCGGCGCCCAATGGGGGCCGGTTTGTTCCCGACGCACCTGCCGCCGAGGCCTCTCCGAAGGCAGGCGTCGCCGGAGCGCCAGCGCGCGGATTGCCGCAGCCAGGCTTGGCTCAACCAGGACTGACTGACGTCGTTGGAGGCAAGCCAGAGGCGAGAGTGGCACCCGTGGAAAAGCCCGCAGAAGCGTCGCTGGAATTGGCTCGTTTCCTATCCGAAGAGCATATCGTTTGTCGCCGGAGCTCAGAGGACCAGTTGTGGTATCGGCTGGCGCGCGGCACAAGGTTGCTGGATGGCGACCATGTCGTCTCACTGCCCGTCTATCGACCTCAATTCGTGCTTTCGACGGGGGTGCAATTGATGTTGGTCGGGGAAGGCTCCGTACATTTCAAGGGGCTGGGAGACGGTGAGATTCCCGAACTGGCGGTGGATTTTGGTCAGTTGTTGTTAGGTTCCGCCGGCCGACCTGGTTCAGTGGTTGAGGTGAATTTGGCGGGCCAACCGGGAACGCTGAAGTTTGTGGATGTCGACGCGGAAGTGGCGGTCGAAGTCCGGCGAATTTTGCCTGCTGGGTCCGACCCCGCCGAGGTGATGCCGCAAGTGGTGATTTCCATTGCCACTCGCCGAGGCCGAGTGGGGTGGCTGCCTGAGGGGGGGCAGGAGTTGCAGATTCAGAACGGGCAAGTGTGCGAGTTCTTGATGGGCGAGGCGCCGGTCGCTCGGACGGCCGAGTTTCCAGATTGGGCGAGTCCGCCTTCGATGGGAGGCCTCGATCGTCAAGCTTCGGAGCATTTGGCCGGTTTTGTGAGGCTGGACCGGCCGGTGACATTGTCGTTGGAGGAGTTGGCGGAGTTCCGCAAGACGGAAGTCCGTTCGTTGGCGGCTCGCTGTCTGGGAGTCTTGGGCCAGTACGAGCAGTTGTGGCGTGAATTGGGAAGCGACAAGCAGTATTCGTACTGGGACGAGGCAGTGGATGCGTTGCGGGAGGGCTTGGCACGCTCGCCTCAGGACGCCGCTGAAATACGCAAGTCGTTAGAGGATCTAAGGAAACGACAAGCTGACGACCTCTTGCGAATGCTCCGAGGGTATGACGCCCAACAGTTGGCTCAGGGGGGAGCGGCTCAGTTGGTCGACTTCTTGGAGCATGACGACTTGGATGTGCGAGTCTTGGCGTTCGAGAATTTGCGGCGTATCACCGAGTCGACTCACAATTATCGCCCGGAAAAACCGGCGGAAGCTCGCAAGGTGCAGATCCAGGAATGGCGAAAGCAGCTGAAAGAAGGCCGTATCGCCTACAAGATGCGGCGGATGGGGTGAGCTGCGGCTGGGTCGAGTCTGGGGGGCGAACCGAGGGAAGTCGCAAGTCTATCGGTAATGCCCCTTTCTTCGGGCAGTCGAGTGGTTACACTAGACCTTCAGTGGATGATTAGGTAGACGGTGATAACCGTCGCGGCAGGGACGGCGAGAACCGGATTGGCAACAAAACAGAGTTGGCAAGAGAACAGGGTCGTGAACTCGACCGCTGGTTTCCAGGCAAGTAAGAGTTTTTTGGGGTTCCGCGGCAAGTCGCGATTCGCGTCGCTCAAGCCATCGGCAAATCATTGTATTTATTGGATTTAGAAGGAGCACGCTCCCGTGCAGATCAATATCTCGGCCCGCCATGGTCATCTGAGTGCGGCCACGCAGGAGAAAGTCACGGAAAAGGTAGAGAAACTGCAGAGGTATCACGAGCGAGTCATGGCGATTCACGTCACGGTCGACCTTGAACATAAGGATTCGCCCTCGGTGGAAGTTCGCGTATCGGTTGAGCATTCGCAGGACTGCGTTTCTTTGGAAACGGCGGACAGCCTGATGACGGCCTTGGATGCGGCGGTGCACAAGGTGGAAGCTCAGCTGCGAAAGAATCGCGAGAAGCAGACCGGGCATCGCAAGCCCGGCATCAAGCATTTGGAAGCGACAACGGAAACGGATCAAGACTAACGGAACAAGACGAAGGAACAACAAGACGCTCCCTGACAGTCCTTCTCGATGGCGTCACCCTGGCAGATTTAACGGGGAAAGCATCGAGCAGTGTCCTCCCTGACGTTTCCCGAGATCGCTCTTTCGTACGGCTCCATGGCGGCGGTAGTCCGCTAGGAGCGATCTTTGCGAGCACCAGGCGACAGCGAGTAGGACGGCGATGTTTTCGCACTGACGCGGTCCACTCGACTTTGGGGGGCTCCATTCAATGAGTCGTGAAGGAAAGAAGGTTTATGAAATTCTCTGATTTCGTGTGTGTTCCGGCGATTAAGGCGGAACTGTCGTCGGACGACAAGCCTGCCGTGATTCACGAACTGGTGAGCTCACTGGTTCAGGCGGGAGTAATCCCGAAAACGGAGTTGGAGGGGATCGTCAAGGCGATCATGAAGCGGGAAGAGCTCGGCAGCACCGGCATCGGCCGCGGAATTGCCGTGCCGCACACGAAGCATGCGAGCGTGGATCGTTTGGTCGGGACGGTCGGGGTGAGTGCCGCGGGCATCGACTTCAACAGTCTGGACGGCGAGAAAGTTCACTTGTTCTTCTTGTTGATCTCGCCGCCAGATCGTCCCGGCGACCACCTCCGCGCCTTGGAGAACATCTCGCGTCAACTGAGGGACGATACGTTCTGCCGTTTCCTCAAGCAGGCGAAAGAGCAGAAAGATATCCAGCAGTTGCTGGAGGAAGCAGATCAGAGTCAATTCGGTTAAGTTGTTGGTTTAGAAGTGCGGATTGGCAAGGCTCGAGCATTCCGAGAGCCTTGATTTTGGCCCGCGAGTTCTCGCGGATTTTTGTCGTACAGCCCTGACGGAAGCCCGATGGCCCACTCACGCTTATCCCGAGTCGTGACCATCCTGAACCCGCAGGGGATTCATCTCCGGCCAGCGGACCTGATCGTCAAGACGGCGAACCGGTTCGAGGCACAGATCGAGGTCGTGAAGGGCGGGGATCGATTCGACGCGAAGAGCGTTCTATCCCTCCTTACCTTGGCGGCGACGCAAGGCACTCAACTCACCTTCCAAGCCCAGGGACCCGATGCCGCGGCAGCGCTCGACGCGCTCGGCGATTTGGTGGCCCGCGGGTTTGACGAGTTGGAGTCGTCGGCGACGCCGTCTGAGCCCGCGGGAGACTTGGACGAGTGAAGCGTGGCGAGCCTCGCGGCCCTCGTTTCCAGCACCATCGCCGCGTCCAACCCCCGCCGCCTCTTTCGTCTGGTCACGCACCCGAAAGGCAAACATGAAAAAGGAAATGCTCATCAACGTTTCGCAACCCGAAGAATGTCGGATTGCGATCGTCGAAGACGGCGCGCTCGAAGAACTTTATATTGAGCGGGCGAGCCAGGACAACTACGTCGGCAATATCTACAAGGGCCGAATTGTCAATCTGGAGCCCAGCATTCAAGCTGCGTTCGTCGACTTCGGCGTCGGTCGCAATGGCTTCTTGCACATCAGCGACGTCGAGCCTCAGTACTTTCGCCAAGGCGGCTATGACCCCAACGAACCGATCGTGGGCGGTCGGCATAGCGAATTTGATCTGGGCGACGATGAGTCGGATCAGGGTGATGCCGAGGGTGGCGGGGAAGGTGAAGGAGGCTCGGGCGATCGCGGTCGGCGAGGCGGCGGTCGGCGTCGCAACTTCCGCAACTCCAGCGGTCGGCCTCGAGTGAAGCCGCCCATCCAAGAGATCTTCCGCCGCGGCGACGAAGTGCTGGTGCAGGTCATCAAGGAAGGCATCGGCAGCAAAGGCCCCACGCTCTCGACCTATATCAGCATCCCTGGACGCTATCTCGTGCTGATGCCGGCGTTGGGGCGAGTGGGCGTGTCGCGCAAGATTGAAGACGAGGATCTTCGACGAAAGCTGCGCGATACCATGCTCGATCTGAAGCCCCCCAAGGGACTCGGCTTCATCGTTCGCACCGCCGGCCAGGATCGCACTCGGAAGGAACTGGCCCGCGACCTCGCCTATCTAGTGCGGTTATGGCGAGTGATTGCTCGGCGAGTGAAAGTCGCGACCGGTCCGACCGACATCTACGAAGAAAGCGACATGATCATTCGCACGATTCGTGATATCGTGACGACCGATATCGACGCGATCGTGATCGACGAAAAGAACGCCTACGACCGAGCTCGCGAATTCCTCGAACTCGTCATGCCTCGCCAAGTTGCTCGACTGCAACACTACGAGGGACGGGAACCGCTGTTCCACAAGTACAAGCTCGAATCCGAAATCGCCAGCATTCACAGCCGTAAGGTGCCGTTGAAGGCGGGCGGCTCGATCGTGATCGACCAGACCGAGGCCTTGGTGGCCATCGATGTGAATAGCGGCAGCTTCCGCGCCGAGGATAACGCGGAGGAGACTGCATTTCAGCTCAATATTGCGGCCGCCAAGGAGATCGCTCGCCAACTGCGACTCCGCGATCTAGGCGGCGTGATCGTCAACGACTTTATCGACATGCGGCGAGAAAAGCACCGTCGCGGGGTCGAACGAGCGCTGCGCGATGCGCTCAAGCGAGACCGAGCTCGAACGAAGATTCTCCGCACCAGCCCGTTTGGGCTGATCGAGATGACTCGCCAACGGATTCGGCCGAGCATCAACCGCAGCGTGTATTCGACCTGCCCTTGCTGTAACGGTCGTGGACTGGTGAAGACTCCGGAGAGCATGGCCATTGAGGTGGTCCGTATGCTCATGCTGGCTTCGCAATTGCCGTACGTCGCGTCGATCAGCGTGCGAGTCAATCTGGAAGTCGCTTCTTACTTGAATAATCGCAAACGTCGCGAAATCAGCCATCTCGAAGAAGATGGCAAACTCAAGATCCAAATCCTCGGCGCGGAATCGCTCTATCCCGAACATTTCGAGATGGAATGCCGCGACGGCGATGGACGCGAGATTCCGCTGCAGCCGTAGTGCTCGAGGATTTCCGATGGCACGACGGATTTCCAGTCCGTCGAGTGCATCCCGTACGACGGACTTCTAGTCCGTCGATCCGGCCCACGACATGGCTTGGCTGGCGGCAAGGGGCGCTCGCTGGCAACGTGGCTAACCGCTCGCGAAGCGAGCGGGCTACCTCCGTACGACGGACTTCCAGTTCGATAGGCATTTTGTGAGAAATGCCGGAAAACCCTTGTTTTCTAGGGTCAAAACGAATTATAGGCAACTTCTACAAGTGTCTAGAAACGGCCGAAAATAGGCGGTCAGGCAGTAGCCTACTACCGTCGAAAAAGGTCTGAAGTTCTTTCCTTGCTGCCCTTAGTGCGGCTTGTTAGAACGTCACAACGGCCTAAGTCGACCACGTGCCGCGCGAACGTTTTCCGGGGAAACGTCGAGCACTCCGGCGACGAGTCAGCATCGATGAGGGGTTCTGTCATTGCTTGAGCGATCCCGAGGCCTCGACGTCGAAACACAGGGCAGACAGGGAGCACCACGGAGCGGCCGGGCGGTTTGGGGTCCTTCCCAGTCGCGAGCCATCAAGCCCGCGCCCTCGACGGTAAGCACAACGGCCGAGCGGACACGCACCACGCGCCGGGCCGAGCTCGACCGGCCGAGAGATCGGCACCGGGGAGCGATCCCGACCACACGACGGCGAGCACCACAGAGCGGCCGGGCGGTTCGGGGTCCTTCCCGGTTCCGAGCCATTGAACCCGCGTACTCGACGGCGAGCACCACGGAGCGGCCGGGCCGTTCAAGTTCCTTCCCGGTCGCGAGCCATCGAACCCGCGCCCTCGACGGCGAGCACCACGGCCGAGCGGACACGCACCACGCGCCGGTCCGACGTCGACCGGCCGAGACATCGGCACCGGGGAACGATCGCA
>JAXMBL010000010.1:0-265363 GCA_046349915.1 Pirellulales bacterium
CATGTTGGGACCTGTACGACGAGGTCATCCCCATTACGATCGAACGGTTTCTCGAATCCAATGCCGACGCCTGGGACGCAATCCTCCTCCTCGATGTCCTGGAGCACTTCGAGCACACGCAGGGTGAGGCGATTCTACGTGTGCTTCGCAGTAAGCTCTCGGCAGGCGGTCGGTTGATCGTCGGTACGCCCGCTGTCTGGATGGCTCAAGGAGCTGCGTACGGAAACGCCCTGGAACAGCATCGCTCTCTCTGGACCGCTGACGACTTGGGCGCGTTAGGGTTTGAGCTGTTCGACGACGGCACTACCGACCGCTTCGGCAACCAGATGCTTCTTGGCTTGGCTGTAAACTAGCCGGCCACCGCACCGGTGGCTCCGCGCCTTCATCACCAGTCCGACAAGGCCGCTACGAGCTATGCAGGAAGTCATTGAGTCGCTTCGCGATCATCTTTCGTCGCACTGCAAGGAAGTCCTTGTATCGGTCGACACTCAACAGCTTCTTGTCCAGGGGAATGCACTGAGCTGCAAAGGCGGCCTCTCCTGCCTTTCCGATAAGCGCAGGAAAGTACTCCGCCGGCGATTTGTCGCTAATCGACCGATTTGTCTTGCCCCCGATGAACGCAAGGTTGGCAATATCGTCGGCCTCGCGTCCTGAGTATGACGCTTTGAGGAGGGCTTTTGGGAAAATGTGATGAAACTGCAGTCGATGCTGCGTACCGGAATGGTCGAGCGCGATTGCAAGATTCGACTTCCAATCTTTGGCACCTGCTGCCCGAAATGCCAAAAACATGGTCTTGAAGAACGCACTTCTCTGGTTTCGACCTTCCAGTTCTTCGGGCGACACATCGAGTATGCCAACCTGCAGCCGCAAGCGTTCAATGAGGTCGATTACGCCACCACCGTCGCGCAATGTCGCGATATCTTGGTCAAGCAAAGTTTCGCTGGAGCCCCGCGAATACCTCGCCTTGGCATTGGCGACGAGAATCCAATAGCGAAGCCGTTCGGCCTCCTTCGCGGAGATGTGGTAATCCCGCTGGTGTCCGTAGTACCCAAGCGCGGCAATTAGGAACGGCGAAGAGAGGAGCGTCGGGCTCTCGATTCCAACGTTGTTTTTCAGGAAGTTCGTAGCGAACTCCAGGCCCTTTACGCACTCGCCCCAAGCGGTTTGCAAGGTCGTGACTGGAATCGTGTTGACCGTCAAAAAGCGAGACTGCTTCGTGGCGAAGACCACGAGATTCTTCAGATGAAGTCCCAAATCAAGGTCAAAGCCCTTCTTGGCGCACTTGTTCTGAACGCTTTGAAAGGTCTCCAGTGCGCCGCGCCATTTCGCGGTGATTTGGGCGAGTGCAAGATCGGAACTGCGGAGCTTCGCGCCTAGCGAGTTGACGCGAACGAAGATCTCGGTGACTTCGTCGTAAGACAGCTTTCGCTCAAGGACATCCATGCGATAGACGTACTTACGGATGGCTCGCAATCGCGCAAGCCGTTGGCTGTATTTCTTGAATCGAGGGTCGTTTACCTTTTCAATTCCGGCACGCTCCAAGAACGGAGCGTCCTCATCCGTCTTGAACACCTCGGTGACCTTGACCCAATGCGGAAGCTGTTCGAGCGTTTTGGTCGAGACGACGAACGTCATCTTGTCGAACCGCTTCTGCAGTTCGTCCTCCGTCGCGTCGGCTTCGTCTTCCGCTCCGTCATTTTCATCTTCGTCTGCATCCTCGTTCACCTCCGTGACGACCGCCAACTCCTCGGGATGCTCCAAATTGAAAAGCAGCTCCACGGGTCTCTTTCGACCACGCACAGTCACGGGCGTACCTCGAATGACGGCGGAGAGCGAGGTGAGTCGTTGCTGACCGTCGAGTAGGAGCCTCGTGCTCTGGTACGGATTGTTCTGTTGCTGTACCGCGAAGTCCTGTAGCGGAACGGCTTCGTCCGTTTCCCACAAAAGAATTGCCCCAGATGGGTATCCCCGATAGAGGGAGTCGAGCAAGTCACGTACTCGTGGCGAGCGCCAGACGTACCGACGCTGCATCTCAGGAAGACGCAGCTCGCCTCGCTCGATCATGCCGACGAGTTCTTCGACCGTTGCCTCCGCTTTTGCCACGAGTCACTCCCCCAAACGTTGCTGACGAACAACTGGCGCAATGACACGGACTGTCCAGGTTTCCCGGCCAGGAACTGTCCAGAAAGACGTCGCTCGGCAAGCACGTTTTGCTGAATCGTACTGACAGGAATGGCTTTCCAGCAAGCAGTCGAAATGGATTTGCGGAACCACGTCGCAAAAGTTGCTTGGACAACTTCGTCTGCCGCGCTGCTGTTGAAGATCTGAAGACTTTGATAAACTCACTGAGTTATCGAACCGAAACCAACGCCGGAGGGCTGGCCAATGGCCAAGCTGACGGAATACGTCAAGGTCGCTGAGGCGGCAAGAATGCTCGGTGTTGCTCAAAACACGCTTCGATCGTGGGCGGCGGCGGGTAAGATTCCGATGCGTCGAAATCCTGCAAACGGATATCGATTGTTCAGGCGTGTCGACCTCCAGAAGTTCCTCGCACGAGTGGCTCAACCGATCCGGTCTAGGTAGCAATCGCTACCGATCATGGAATGGCAACACGAATGGAAAAAAGAAGGGATCTTGCGCTTTTCGACTACGCAGAAAGCGTGCGAAGCGAGCAAAAGGTTGTTGTTGGCTCGCTACAGACCGGCGAAACGAGAAGGAGCGGCAGCGCGAGCAAGACGATCTCCGATCTGAACCTTCCTGCCGCTGTGCTGGCAGCAAAGGAAGCCTCCACGTGCAGGAATCTCAATGAGCTAAGGGATCGGCTCGTTCAGGTCCTCGGCCAAAACAGTTTGGAGACTCGGATTCGTAACGCACGATTCGTCATTCGCTGGTTCTTTTCAGACGGAGTCGACGGACTCGCGAGTAGAACTTGGACTGCTTACGAGGACGATCGAATTCTGATGGATGTTCTCCGCTATCTGTACTTGTCACACGAGCCGGTAATGGGGAGCTGCATAACCGACTGTCTGTTTCCGATTGAGCTAGGGATGCGAGTACCTGGTTCGGAGTTCGATCGGTTCTTGACGTCTTACTACAGCGACACTCCCACGAAAAAGACGACCCAGCGACTCAAGACGAACTTTACGAGGTTAGGCATTCTTGAGAAGTCGCGAGGGCAGGATCACTTGCTGGTCCCGCTCGTTCCGACCAAGACATCATTGTTGATTCTCACGCACTCGATCTTTGCATCGAGCGGCCCGCGAACCGTTGAACTGAAGCGACTTTTGGCCGACCCGTTCTGGAAGTACCTCGGATTCAAGTCGCCAGATGCGGTGCGCGCAGTGTTCCGCGAGGCTGATGGGGCAGGACTTCTCGGGAAGTATGTTGTCGCCGACCAGTTGGAGCAGATTACGACCCGATGGAGCCTCGATGAGTTTTTCTCCAACAAGCCGAGGCTGTAGGTCATGCCCAAAACCGATGTAATTTCCCAACTAGTCAGCCAGAGAACCTGGGACAAAGAGCTCAACCTGTGGGTTGGTCCTGAGCGCCAGCTTCGTGAGCAACTAGACGGACTGCGGATTGAGACCCTCGACGTCTTGGATTTGATCGAGGAGGATGCAACAGGCGACGACGATGAAGCTCGTCGGCAACTGGCGCGTGCGATTCGACAGCGTTTGAAATCCATCACACGAGAGCGAGGCCAGCGGGTCGTCTTGATCGTTCTTTCGGCAGGGTTGCTGGCTAGATACGGCGTTGGAGTCCGTGAGTTCTACGATTGGTTCTGCGACGATTTCTCGATGGTCTTCCTTGTGGTCGAAGGACACTGCTCTGACACAGATTGGCCGGAAGAGGTTGAGTGCCATCCGAACCAGTTGATTGAATATTTCAGTGAAACATCCGGCCTGATCAAGCAACAGTTTGGATTGTGAGGAAATCGATGTCACTTCGTGAACTTTTTCGGCTGATTGAACCGAAGGCGGAACCGCAGACGACACCGTCGCTGTCCCAGTCTATTGAAAAGGGCAATGCCGAAGCGTGCGTCTCAGAATACTACATGACGCCAGCGCTACGCGAGCATCTCAAACGGGTGTTCGAGTGCGTGGTTCATCGTAAGGGGCAAGGATTCTGGGTTCAGGCAGAGTACGGTGCTGGAAAGACGCACTTCCTGGCCGTCCTCATCAACCTTCTCATGTGGCGCGATCTGGGTGTCTGGCAGAGGCTTCGTGACGCCGAGCTCAAGAAGGACTACGAAGGCGCATTGTCCAAGCTGCGAATGTTTCCCGTCGCTTTCTCGCTCCGCGGGCTTGGCGACACGGAAGGTAAAGACAGCCTGATGCGAATCTTCGAGGAACAGATTCGAGATAGTCTCGAACAACATGATCCCGAGCTGTCCAAGCAGGTGAAGCTGACATCGGCCGAGCTTGCAGACGCATGGTATGCCAGCGAGGATTCGTCCGTGTTGCGTCCCGCAGTCGCAGCGTTCTTTCAGAACGAACACCATTGCACGCCGGAAGAGTTCCGAAAGAAAAGTGGTGTCAAGAAATTCGGCCAAGAACTGGTTCGCTCCACGATTCCCGAGGGACGTCTTCAGGGCAAGTTCAAAGACCGATTCTCCTTCATTTACGAACAGATCACAAAGCTGGGAAAGTACGATGGCCTGATCTTCGTGATCGATGAATTCCGCTCATGGCAGGACCGCCACACAGAGGGTTCTGCAGCCTACGCCGAAGACGAAGAGATTCTGGAGACCCTGGCCTTCGTCCTGCCGACGCATCATCTAAATATTGTCACAATCGTGGCCAGCCAAGGGGACATGCCGCAGAAGCTGTCAGGTGGTGGGCAAGGCGACCGTTTCATGCCGCTGTATCTGCTGGCGGATAAAAATAAGGGCGACTTCGGAGAGATTGTTACTTTTCGCTGCCGCGAGCTCAAGCCTGGCGCAAACACCGACATCAAGGATTACTACGACTTCTGCCGGCAAGAATACCGGTTCATCAAACAGGGGAATATTTCGCTGGAATACTTCACGGCGATCTTCCCGTTTCAGCCGCGCACATTTGACGTGATCCGCCGCATCACACAAAACGCCGACAAGCACAATCTCCCCACCGCTCGATCTGCGATCCGTATTGGGTGGGAAACGCTGACGGCCGATGGTCGACTGAACGACAAGAGCCTAATCACTTTGTCGGACATCATCCGCACCACCGAACTCGGCAAGGGCCTGAACCACGAGTTTTATCGGGACGATTATCAGGGATTGCAAACGTCCATCGAACAACTGGCTGAGCTTGACGGGTCTCCCGAAGAGCACGATCAGGCCCGGCGCGTGCTTGAGACGCTATTCCTGTGGGCCATGAGTTTGCCGGACAGCATTCGTGATGGCATGACAGTTCAGGAAGTGGCGGAGGCCTCTTGGTTGATGGACGATGCCCTTGGAGCGAACGCGCAAGCCGAACATTTGCTCACCAAACTCGTTCAGAGCGGCTATCCCGTTCGATCTGCCAAGAAGACTCGGGACGGTAAGGAAGTCGTTGTTTACTCCTTTGAGACGTCTGCTGCTCAGGACAACCCCGGCAAACACTTCGCGCCGCTAAAGAAGAAGGCGAAGGAAGATACTGCCGGCCAGAACGCGAAGTGGATCGAGTCGATCTTCTGGCAATTGGCGGATATTAACAAGGAGGCCCAGGAGGAACTCGGCGTTAACGGCGGGATTCTCGCCGACTTTGCGCCGGCCGATCAGCGAACCAACCAGGAGAAGGCGGCGGGCAAACCGGGGCGTTATCAGCTCCCCCATCGCGGTGCCGCTTCGACGAAGAAGGTCCACAAAACTCAGTACAGCGGTGAAGTCGTTGTCTGCGATCACTGGCGAGCCGAATTTGGGGAAACCATCAAGAATGCTGACCAGCATTTCCGCTTGGTTTACTTGACCACGATGCCGGAAGTGGCTGACGATAAGATCACCGCGGCACTCGCCGATGTTCGCATTGCTGTTTGCCGGCCGGATTCCCTTTCCGAAGTAACCCGGGAAGCGTTAGCTGAACTAATCGCTGCCGAAAGCCTCAAGCGCAACTCTCAGGCTCCCAATCAGCACAACCTTCGTGAATATGCCGAGAACAAACGTCGCGAAGCGACGAAGGCGATTCTCAAGTGCCAACTTGACGAATTCCGAAGAGGCAAGGTGCTAACCCAGAAGGGATATGGCATCCCGGCGACGGAAGTATTCAAGGTCTCCACCGAGCGCGAAGCTGACCTCGCGGGTCGCCTTGTCGAAAAGGCGTACGACACGCCCTTGTTCAGTCCAAAGGATCTGAAGAAGGACTTCACCGACAACGACGCCAAAAAGGTGTTTGCCGGATTGTTCCGCAAGGAGCCTGCGAAGGCCGAGAAGGATGCGGTGACGAACTTTGGCGTCGGTCTGGAACTGACGGTGAAATCCCACCCCACCGAGTTCAAGCCGGACGCATCCCAGGCGCTGCTAAAACTTCGCGACCTCATCGGCCACAGAACGGACGTGCAGTTGGCAGAAATCAAGACTGCATTCTGCGCCGCCCCCTACGGACTTACGGAAGCAATGGTCGTCCTATACGCCTGCTCGCTCATCAAGGGTGGTGGCTATGAACTGGCGCTCAATCCCAGCAGTCCGATCACGCTGTTCGACCAGACACCTTTGACCAAGAACCGACTTACGACCCACGCCCTGGCGTTATGCGAATGGAATGCCAAACTCGACAAGGCACTCCTGGGCGCGCGGATCGTCGTCTCCGTGCAGAAGGGATGGAACGAAGTATTGCCCTATGCCCGTGTTCTGGATGACACGCTGAAAACGGCTGCCACGCCAGACGAGGAGCCGCAGCGCAATACGGAACTGCTGGTGGCGTTGGGCAAGCTGGCGACTGAGCTACTGGAGGTCGAAAAGCACCTCGCAACCCTTGCTCCCAAACTGGGCGGGATGGTCCCGAAGGCGTTGACCGAGGTGAACCAACGCTTGAAGGCCCTGGCAGCGACAACTTCATTTCAGGAATTTGACGCTGCCGCGCGAGAGAGCTTTCCAACTCCGGAAGATTTCAAGGCCGCGGTCACCCAGTACGGTAAGGCCCGTCAGTTGAGCGACCGAGCATTCGATCTCAGCAGTGCCCGCGATTATGTCGGAGGGGCTTGCGAGGTCGACGCCAACCTCGAGTTCGACCGGAACTCGCTGTTGTCATTCCTGGCGTTCGACGAGTTGCTAAAGGATCCCGGACTCATTCCCGCTCGCCTTGAAAACTACGAGGTGTGGAAAGCCAAATACACGCACGCGTATCGCAAAGCACATCGTGCCTACTTCGAGGGCCTGCAGAAGCTGGAATCAGAGATCGGTGTCCTGCGTCCTCAGGTGCGGGCCCTTGTGAAGATGAATTCGATTACGGAACTCGGCCCGCCGCTGGTGGCCACAGCGACGGCCGCCGATGATCTAGCTGCCATCGACAAGCGATTGCACGTTTGCCCAGACGCCACGGAAGCGAATGTCACTACTTCACCAACGTGTCCGAAGTGTAGTTGGGTGCCGTCGGTCCAGGCACCGAGTCCTGAGGCGACCAAGCTCAAGCAACTCATTGCGACGGGATTAGCTGACCGGTTCCAACGGTTTAAAGATGCCACCATCGGCGCAATTCTGCACAAGGCGGCAGAGACCGGTGAGCGGGCGGATCTAAAGTCCCTGCTGGAAATGATCCAGCTCTCGAAGGTCGACTCCCTAGCTACGACTCTCACGGATGAACTGGTCGCCTTCCTTCGGAAGCTGCTTTACGACGAGAACCTTGTACAGGAAGAGGTGCCGCTCGGTCCGATCATCCAAGCAGTTGGCGCGATTGAGGAAGATCGCATCGATGACGCCGTTGACCAGTTCGCAGCCCTACTGCGGAAAGCCGTCAAAGATGCCAAAGCGCAGCACGGCAAGGGCAAACGGTGCGCGTATTCTTGCGGTTGCAGGACAACATTGGAGAACTGCCGTAATGAATACTGAGTCTCAACCCTACCTGTCGCCGGAGTACCAGGCTCAAGCGTTGGCCGAGTTTCTCGCCAAGCACGTGAAGCCGTATGATCCGGAGACGGACGATTACGACCGGCCGCCGTTTGCCGAGGACATCAAGGAAGGCAAGAACGATCCAATTTACAACGCGCACTCCTACCACACCAAGGTCCCACCGCGGAGCATTATTCCCTACATCCTGCATTACACGCGGCCCGGCGACGTCGTGCTCGATCCGTTTTGCGGCTCCGGGATGACTGGCGTGGCGGCACAGATGTGTGCCAATCCGCCTGCGGATTTGCTGGCTCAGTTTCCCGACTTGAAGGACCGCGTGGGGCCGCGGGCGTGCATCTTGAACGATCTGTCCCCAGCCGCTTGCCATATTGCGTACAACTACAACACGCCGGTGGACACGGACGCGGCTCCGGCGCGAGTTCGAGCGAATCAAAGCGGCTGTAAAGGACGAGTTCGACTGGCTGTACGGCACCGAGCACTACGAACCGGCGGTTGGTCTCTACTCGCCAAAAAGCCCGAACTACTTGCTCGGCTGAAGAACCCACCTGCTGGCGCGGCGACCGCACGCCTGCTCAACGACAGCATCGACCGAACGTGGAAACTGCTGACGCGGTCTGAGGTCGAATCGCGGCTCGGATATCCTGTCACCGACCTCCCGCCACAGCCGCGTGGGGTGAACTCGACGTGGCCCAAGTCGCCGAGTGGGTCGCAATCCCAGCCACGATTCAATACACGATCTGGTCCGATGTGTATCGCTGTGAAGGTTTCGTCACGGTTGAGGAACCGACCGGGAAGATCAGCACGCGCGGAAAGAACGCGGGCAAGCCAATTATGAGGAAGAAGAGCGTTTCACGCGGCTGTGGAAGTGAAATAGTGCTCAGAAACGCGTCGCTT
Organism: Pirellulales bacterium; assembly: GCA_046349915.1. Taxonomy (GTDB): domain Bacteria; phylum Planctomycetota; class Planctomycetia; order Pirellulales; family Pirellulaceae; genus CAIXSC01. Next base: position 8,921 of record JAXMBL010000010.1, read on the forward strand.
GTTCATGGCCATGATGACAGGCAGGGGAAGCACGTTCACTTGTCCTTATTGCGGAACGGACTGGCAGAAATCGCCACTGCCGTGGCTTCGGTCGGAGCCCGTTGACACTTGTGTGGAATGGCGAAACCTCGATGGCAAGCAGCGAACGATCCTTCGCCGGATTTCGCTCGCCGAAATCGAAATGGCAAAGCAATGCCCAAAGGCGGAAACGTGGTTTCCAGACAACGAGCTTTACCCAAACCGCGAACTGCTGACGATGGAGCGGGGAAACGCGGGATTCGTCGAGTCTGTGATTTCTATTTCCAGCCAACTTCGATCTCTAGCATGGCTGTTTGCACATATCGACCAGATTCGAGACGAACGACTGCGCGCTGCCGCGTGTTTTGCGTTTACTGCAATCGCCCTTAAGTGCTCCCGACTCAATCGACTTCGGCCGTCCGGCGCTGGTGATCCACTAACGGCTACACTTTACATCGGATCGCTTGTGCGTGAGGAAAACACGTTTGAGGCGTGGCAGCGAGAACAGAGTTGCTTATGGAGGTGCTTCCTCGCATTAAGCCCGGTGTATCGGTAAAGGAAGGCGATGCGGCGTTGTTGACAGACATTCCTGATTCGTCAGTGGATCTTGTTTTTGCCGATCCACCATTTGGGGGGAACATATTTTACGCCGACGCGTCCTTACTTTGGGAAGGCTGGTTGCAGAGATATACCGATGTGTCTGCTGAGATGGTAATTCATCGCCGTTCAAAGTCCGCGCGGCAAGCAGACGGCTTTGTCTTCAAGGAGCTCGACGACTACTTAAAGGACATGACGAGTGCGTTTCGAGAGATGTTTCGCGTGCTAAAGCCGGGTCGGTGGGCAGTCATTGAATTCAACAACTCTGACGGTTCTGTCTTTGAAGTCATCAAACAGGCAGTTGTTGCGGCAGGGTTTGAAATCGCCAACATGCTCCTGTTGGACAAGCAGCAAAAGTCGTTCAAGCAGGTTCAGGGAGTATTGGGCAAAGAGGACGTTGTTGACAAAGATGTCTTGTTCAATCTTCACAAGCCGGCCGTCGTCCGTGCCAAGGCGCAACGCAATGACCGCGACTTGGAGCATCAAGTTACAGACGCTGTGCGTCAGCACTTGTTGTCGTTGCCCGCTCGTATTCAGGCGGAACCGGCAAAATACAGCGACGATCATCGCACGACGGCCACGATCAACAGCATGTTGATGAACACGCTCATTCCGCGCGGCGTAAGCGTCGAGCAACTCAACTTGCCGTTCATCGAACGAGTCTGCTCTCGCTACTTTCGCAAGATCGGCCAACACTGGTATCTGCGTGGTGAAGCGGTCGGCAGTAACGGCAATGGTGGACTGTTTGAAGAGGAAGTCGCCATCCGCGACAGCCTCAGCGCGATCGACTGGCTGAGACAAAAGTTGCGATCGAGCCCGATGCTCGTCGGTGAACTGAAACCGCTGTGGATGCGCGCCACCGGATTGCTACCGACACAGGTGTCTCAAGACTTGATCCTCGAGGAGTTGCTGACGGAGAACTTTTGGCGGGATCAGGATACAAATCGTTGGCGAGAGCCCACGGACGAAGAACGGGAGCGAATGAACGACGACCGCTCGATTCGCGTCCTGCACGACGCTGAGCGCTACGTCGCCGGTACGCTCCGGCGATCGACAACCGACGCCGAACGTTGCGACTGGATCGATGTCCTCTTTAAAGCCTGCCGGCAAGTCGAAGATGGCGATGTCCAGTCTACCCCTACGCTCCGCGAATTCGATCCCGCAGAGGGCTACCGCCTAATCACGCGGTTGTTCCAGTCGGTACTCCGCGACCACGTCGCACCCAACGACTTCGCCAAGGCATCAAAGCAGAGTGCCGCCGCATCTCATCGCATTTCTAGTGCGATTAGGCATGTAGAGCAAGAACTGAAGGCAGAAAAACAGAGACGATTACCTACACTTTTTGATTGATGCCGGGATAGCTTCATGAATGTCGATGTTCAACCCTACCTGTCGCCGGAGCACCAGGCTCAAGCGTTGGCCGAGTTTCTCGCCAAGCACGTGAAGCCGTATGATCCGGAGACGGACGATTACGACCGGCCGCCGTTTGCCGAGGACATCAAGGAAGGCAAGAACGATCCAATTTACAACGCACTCCTACCACACCAAGGTCCCACCGCGGAGCATTATTCCCTACATCCTGCATTACACGCGGCCCGGCGACGTCGTGCTCGATCCGTTTTGCGGCTCCGGGATGACTGGCGTGGCGGCACAGATGTGTGCCAATCCGCCTGCGGATTTGCTGGCTCAGTTTCCCGACTTGAAGGACCGCGTGGGGCCGCGGGCGTGCATCTTGAACGATCTGTCCCCAGCCGCTTGCCATATTGCGTACAACTACAACACGCCGGTGGACACGGACGCGCTGCGGCGCGAGTTCGAGCGAATCAAAGCGGCTGTAAAGGACGAGTTCGACTGGCTGTACGGCACCGAGCACTACGAACCGGCGGTTGGTCTCTACTCGCCAAAAAAGCCCGAACTACTTGCTCGGCTGAAGAACCCACCTGCTGGCGCGGCGACCGCACGCCTGCTCAACGACAGCGTCGACCGAACGTGGGAACTGCTGACGCGGGCTGAGGTCGAATCGCGGCTCGGATATCCTGTCAACGACCTCCCAAGCGACAGTGCCTGGGGTGAACTAAACGTAGCCGAGGTCGACCAATGGATCTGCATTCCAGCCACGATTCAATACACGATTTGGTCCGACGTGTACCGCTGCGAAGGCTTCGTCACCGTCGAGGAACCAACCGGAAAAATCAGTACGCGCGGGAAGAACGCGGGCAAGCCAATTATGAGGAAGAAACGAGTTGCTCGCGGGTGCGCAAATGACATTATTCTTTGGAATACGGCAGTAGATCAAGAGACCGGAAAGGTCAGCGAACAGTTTCGCTGTCCGCAATGTGCGATCGAATGGAAGAAGACACAGCTGAAGCGGGTTGCGAATATTCCAGTCGCGACGTCGTACCAATACCTTGGGGTAGCGTCCAAGTCAGCGGGCCCCCAATCGCGTTCTGCTTCGGCAAAGTTGCGAAGCGAGCGGCGTGTCACGCATTGGGAGAGTGCCCGATTTCGGGAAATCGAGGCAAAGGCACTCACGCGTTGGATTCCTCAACAACCTTTGGACACGAAGGGCCCACAATACTCGCGTAATGCGCTCGCCGCCCGCAACGTACGCGTCCAAGCAGACTTCTATACGTCACGCAACTTTCGCGCGCTGGCAATATTCTGGGACGAATTCCAGAAAGTAACATCCGATCGGCTAAGTGCTGCCCTTCAATTCTTATGGTCTAGCATTTACCACCGCTGCTCTCGGCGCACTAAGTGGCATCGCTCGAGGCTTGGGCAGGCCGCCCTTTCTGGTCAGCTCTACATTCCGTCTCTTCAAGTGGAAAACAACATCGAGCTGTTGCTTTCAACAAAACTAGCGCAGGTTGTCAGAGGGCTCCACGCGCTCGCCGCCACACCAGGACAGGTGGCTATCATGTGCGGCCCTGCAGGCCAGTTGCCGTGTATCCCGGATGGCTCGATCGATTACGTCTTCTGTGATCCACCGTTTGGATCGAACATCTACTATTCCGAACTCAATTTGCTGTGGGAAGCATGGTTTGGGCGTGTCACCGATCGAGACCAAGAAGCCGTCGTACACCGAAAGAACGATCGTGGAAGGAAGACAATCGATGATTACTCGCGACTTATGAGTGAGTCGCTGCGCGAGACGTACCGTGTCTTGAAACCAGGACGTTGCGCCATGATCGAGTTCAACAACAATGACGGACGCGTATTTGAGGCGATCAAAGCGCAATTCGCGAAGTCGGCTTTGAAATCGTAAATATGCTGCTCCTCGACAAAGAGCACAAGACGTTCAAGCAGGTCAAAGGTGCGGAAGGAGTCGAGGACGTTGTGGACAAGGACGTTTTGTTCAATCTCCACAAGCCGGCCGTCGTTCGCGTTGAATCTCAACGCCACGACCACGACTTAGAGCACCAAGTCACCGACGCCGTGCGGCAGCACTTGTTGACGCTGCCCGCTCGTATCCAGGCGGAGCCGGCAAAATACAGCGACGAGCATCGCACGACCGCGACGATCAACAGCATGTTGATGAACACGCTCATTCCGCGTGGCGTGAGTGTCGAGCAGCTTAGTTTGCCGTTTATCGAACGCGTTTGCTCCCGATTTTTCCGCAAGATCGGCCAACACTGGTATCTGCGTGGCGAAGCGGTCGGCAGTAACGGCAATGGTGGACTGTTTGAAGAGGAAGTCGCCATCCGCGACAGCCTCAGCGCCATCGACTGGCTGAGACAAAAGTTGCGATCCGGCCCGATGCTCGTCGGTGAACTGAAGCCGCTGTGGATGCGCGCCACCGGATTGCTACCGACACAGGTGTCTCAAGACTTGATCCTCGAGGAGTTGCTGACGGAGAACTTTTGGCGGGATCAGGATACAAATCGTTGGCGAGAGCCCACGGACGAAGAACGGGAGCGAATGAACGACGACCGCTCGCTCCGCGTCCTGCACGATGCCGAACGCTACGTCGCCGGCACGCTCCGCCGCTCGACAATCGACGCCGAACGCTGCGAGTGGATCAATGTCCTCTTCAAAGCCTGCCGGCAAGTCGAAGATGGCGATGTCCAATCCGCTCCCACACTCCGCGAATTCGATCCCGCCGAGGGTTACCGCCTGATCACGCGGTTGTTCCAATCGGTGCTCCGCGACCACGTCGCACCCAACGACTTCGCCAAGGCATCAAAGCAAGCGACTGTCGCCTCAAAACGCGTCGCAGGAGCGGTGCGTCGGGACGAAGCGGCATTGGCCGCCTCACGAAAGAAAAAAGAACGGACACTGTTCGATTGAGAGGTTGTGGAATGATGCGTCGTCCGTCGGACCTGTTTTTTGACTGGCTAAGTGAGCGCCCTGCGGCTGCGCGGGTGGCTGTCGCAATTGACAGTGATCGTGTGCTCACGGATCGCGGGCTGTTTGGTAAGGAAAAACTCTCAGACACGAAGGGCCGAGAATGGCGTCTAGTCGTCTTCCGCGGTGACGACCTCGCGTTTCGCAAGAGCTATCGGGCTGCTCGAAAAGAGAAACACGTCCTGATCGTGCTGACGCGAGGGCCGGAATCGCAGAATCGCATTCAGATCACCAACATCTCGGACATCGTCGCCGCCAATGAAGGAGGGCGGCCGTTTGATGCTTCCGTGCCGGCTGTCTTCCGCAAACTTTGCCCGCAGATCAACTTTCCAGTTGCCGAGTTGCGTCGATTCAAAAGCGTATTGCTGGATCGTCTCGACAGTGTGCCTGTCGCTACAAAGAAGATCATTGAGCGCTGGGGACGTCCCGACGACTGGGGACGCGCCCAAGTGGCAGCATTAGCACTCTTGGTGCGGCATCCAGAATGGTCGCTCAATGATATTTGGCCAGACGAACTTGAGCCTGGCGCTGCCATTGCGCACGCATTACGAGTCCTTTTGTCCGTCCCGGATGAGTCTCCCGACTTGCCAATCATTCGGGAGATGCTCCCCGAAGCGATTCGTTCCCAGGTGAAGCCGCATCTTTACTGGCTTAATCAGCCCGTTGATCAACTGGCGGCATTCCTGCTTATTCGCAAGTTCGCCGCCGACAGCACACTGCAGAATCCCGTCGTTCAGATTGGAGGTCTGCACTTGTTTCCAATGGAGTTCCCCCTCGATCAATTAGAACCACTCTCGGATCATGTCATTTCGGCCTTACACGCCGACGCCAATGGATGGCGACTTCTTGAACGACGGGCAGAAGATTTCATCACGCCATTGCGGGCAGCGAAACTGGCTGGCTTAGTGTCAGGCGGTCTTGGCAGCACGGCCGTCACCGCTCTTTCGTCGCCTGCTTTGCTATTACCATTTGTCGAAACGCGGTTAGCTGAGAGTCTCGCCGATCCACAACCTGACGGCTTTCGTTGGGTTGCGGAGCTGCAATCCAGTTCCGCCATTGCGTCGGATGAACTCATTCAAACCGAGCGCCGGCTGCAGTGTGCCACTCTCGTACACTTGACGACGCGCCTGGGCCGCGTCGAGAGTATCTTGGCAACCCCTGTCCCAACGTTTTCCCACGTCGACCATCTTCTTGACTGGTACGTTCACTCTGGGCATCACCTGCTGGAATTGGAAGTCGCGCGGGCCCTTCACGAGCAGCAGGCGATTCAGAATCCAGACCTGACTCACGCCGTCGGAAAGTACCTGTTAGGTGGCGATGACGAAGAAGCCCCACTGGACGGCTCGTTGTTGCACCGTATTCGCGAACGACTCAACCAACTTGATGACTTGTTTGCAAAATATGTTTCGGCGGCACCGGACGCATTTCAGAGTAGTCCTCGCAGCTTTGTAAGCTTCATCAAGAATGAAATTGCGGACGCCATTCATCCAATGCTTAGTGGCGAATCCGACGCGCGCGCGTCTGGGTCTTGATTTTTGACGGGATGCGCTATGACACATGGGAAGATGTAGTTCAGCCGCTGCTCGGTCAACACTTCACGATTTCGGGCAAGCCCCGGTTTTGCACCCTGCCAAGTTATACACTTTATGCACGAAGGAGCGTGCTGGCCGGTGGGCCGCCGAACGCATGGACGAAAGGGAAGCGCGCGCGTCTCGCGCGGAAGAGACGTTGTTCGCCGAAAACTTGGGGTTGACCAAGGATGAGACCAAGAACAAGCTGCGATTGTTGACGGACGCAGACACAAACAAGGCTCGCACTAAGCTAAATTTCAAGGACAGCAGTTCTTACCCCTTTAATGTTCTGATCTATCCGATCTCTGACGAGTGCCACGATTATCGGGGCGATCTAGCCGCATTCAATGACAAGATTCGGCTGGAGATGATCGGAAATCGGGAGACGGGGGTACGGGGGATTGTGGATGACCTACTACGGCGCGTGAAACCCGGCGACATTGTTTTGGCGACGTCAGATCACGGCTTTATTGAAATGCCGCCCGCCAGTGCGGTTATCGCGGGGAAAAACGGAGTTGCCGAATTAGGAGACACGATTTTTTATCGATATGCCAAAGGTATCGCCCCTTCGGGCCTCACGACTTCCGTGAGTGTCCACGTTGCTGACGAAGCTCATGTGCTGTGCATCGGCCGGACATGGCTCAAACGCCAAGGTACCAGTCAGGCAGCCAGGTACTCTCATGGTGGCGTGTCGCTGGCCGAGATGGTCGTGCCGGCGGCAAGGCTCATGCGAGTTACGGAACAACTAATCTCCGTTGAACTTCGCGACCTTCCAAACTCCGTTGCAGTGGACGAAGATGCCTCGACCGAGGTGGCATTCACGGTCAAGAACAGTGGAAATGTCGAGGCGACGTTTGAGGTCTCGGCTCGTGACAGTCTTGATCGCGAGTTGCTCAAGACAGCTGCGCAGCTTCCACCTGCTGGCAGTCGTCCTATGGCCTTGAGCGTATACGGGACATACCGAACTCGTCCAGACGGAGAATTAGACAGCAAGGCCACGGTGTGTGCCGTTACCGTCAGGCTGAGATACATGGACCAACCGGGGCATTGGCGGGATGCGATGGATGGGACGTGCAATATTCCCGTCAAAGTCCATCCAAAAAAGACGAAGCTGACCACAGATGCGCTGTCTGGCTTCGATGACGTTTAAAGGAGTGGTTGATGACAACAGTATCTACGAGCCAAGAGGCGCTCGACAGGTTGAATGCCAAGATTCAAGTAATGCTCAGTGATCGCGTCATTCTCAAGCCATTGACTCGCTGGAACGAAGCGTACAAAGAGTTCCCGCGCTACGTAATGGAGTACTTGGTGAGTCGGTACGTTCAGCCCACCGATCCAGTTGCCGGTCAGCAGAAGATCGACCGCATTCTGACAGAGCATTATGCGGAAAGCGCGAAAAGGAGCTGATCAAGAGCCGAATCAAGGAGAATGGGCAGTACACGCTGCTAGGACAGTTCAGCGTCCGACTCGATCAAGCACGTGATCACTACTGGGCCGACGTGCCGGCGCTTGGCGACAACACGGTTCGCATTGCCCCAAAGGTTCTTGAAGAGTATGGAGAGATCCTACTGACGAGCGGAGCCTGGGGTACGATGGAGCTCGAGTATGACGGGACGTACGAAATCAAAGGTCGCAAGTTTCCCTTCTATGTACGGTCGTTCACACCGTTGCAATACACGCGTCTAGATGTCGACGACTACATTTCCAAGCGGCCCGAGTTCACCGAAACCGAGTGGATTGACCTACTCATCCAGTCCATCGGATTCAATCCCACGAAATTTGATCGGCGAGTCAAATTACTGATGCTGCTGCGGTTGGTTCCATTCGTTGAATCCAACTACAACTTGATCGAGCTTGGGCCGCGCGAGACGGGCAAGACCTATACGTTCCGCAACACGTCGAACCGAGGTTTCGTGATCTCGGGTGGCGGTGCCAACGCAACGCCGGCGAACTTGTTTTACAACCGGAACACGCGAAAGCTAGGCGTCATTGGCCTTAAGCATCTCGTCTTTTTCGACGAAATCTCCCACATTCGATTCGACGACGTTGAGGCCAGTCTCAACATGCTCAAGGACTATATGCAGACGGGGAAATTCAATCGCGGCGACCAGGAATTCTCCGCTCAGTGTTCGATTGTCCTGGGCGGCAATATCGACACTGACATGGACCTGCGTCAGCCCGACGGTAAGTACCGCCAGTTGTTTGAGCCACTCCCAGCCGAATTGCAGGACGCCGCCTTTCTAGATCGAATCCACGCATATCTCCCCGGATGGGAAATGCCGAAGATCCGTCCCGACAACTACGCCACCGGATACGGTTTCCTGACAGACTATCTTGCCGAAATCTTTGCGGAGCTTCGCCGCCGCAACTTCCAAACCCATGTCAACGCTTGGGTTGACTTGGGCTCGATGACTGGCAGGAATCAGGACGCAATTAAGAAGACCGTTGCGGGCATGTTAAAGTTGCTGTATCCGCATCGCGCACACGACGCTCTTGCACATGATGAGATAGCCCCACTTGTCGAATTCGCGATTGAAATGAGACGGCGCACGACTGACCAACTTGCGAAGCTTCTTCCGTCGGAATTCTCGCACGTTGAATTCAATTACAAGCTGCGGCGTTGCTGAGCGACGGCACGCTGAAGACCATGTGGTCACCAGAGTTTTAGCAATGTCTGCAGCGTGGCTCATCTTAGGATGTCGACTAATCATCGCAGGAGCGCAGTACATGTTTTCGTTCTTTCGCAAAAAGTCACTTGCTGGCGTGAAGGCAAACCTACCGCGGGATGAGATGATACGGCGAAGTCGAGTGCTTGTCATCGACGATGAAGAACCGGAACTTATCAAGGATCTCACGGCTGCAGGGTTTTCAGTCGATTACCTCGCCGATGTTACACCGAAGGAAATGAATTACGTCGACCACGGGAGATACGACCTGATTCTGCTTGATTTTGGCAACGTCGGAAAGCACTTTGGAAAAGACGAAGGCCTGTCGCTATTGCAGCACATTCGGCGAGTTAATCCATCGGTCGTCGTGGTCGCGTACACCTCAAGATTCCTCGGAACCGAACACGCAGACTTCTACCGCCAAGCGGATCTTGTGTTGGCAAAAGATGCTGGGATACAAGACTCAACAGCAAAAATTGAGCAGGGATTGCGCAAGGCCCATAGCTTCGATAATCTTTGGAGAGCACTTTTGGTTGTTTGCGACATCGCACCGGGTTCCTCGCAAGACATTGAGTGGCAAGATTTGTTGGTTCGTGGCGTAGACAAGCAAAAGTATCGAGACCGGCTCAAAGCGAAGGTTTCCGAGGTTCTTGGTTCGGAGGCCGCACAGAAACTTGGGATGGCGATACTTGGGCGGCTAGCTGAGCTAATATCACACGCAATTGTTTCATGAGTTGTTTATGCCAGAGTTTAAGGATATTGCGAAGCTGTCTCCCGTGCCGTGCGTAAACTTGCAGGCAATCGATGCGCCGACGGACGGCCTCGTCATGGGGGTACCTGATGTCTGCAAGCGTAAGTGGGGCAGCGGACTTTGTGCGGCTCACTATCAGAGACTTGCCAGCGATCCAAGTGCAATCAACTCATTTGTGCAATGTCCGTTTGGCCTTGCAACGTTACCTATTCGCACCACGACTGCTCACATTGCATTTACTGCCTTTATTCCGTTCCCACGGCTTGGCGGAGACGTGGAGCGAGCGGCTGCGAAGAGCTGCCGTGAGAACAAGATTGAAGCGCGCGGTCATTGAGGCTTCCGTCGCGCTGCGGCAGGCTATAGATCATTTTGAGCAGCTCGAGACAGAAGCAATCAAGAAGCACTCAGTAGCGCTACACGAGATTCGCAAGCTAAATCGTACCGTGAAGCAGGCGGCGGAAAGGCTATGTAGCCGAACTGAGAACCCAGACGCGGAGCTTGTAAAGATTTGGAAGAGCGCGGACATGATGTCGCAGCAGTTTGATGTTATCGAAGTACTCGCGAACGAGTCGCTAATGCAACTTCCGGTGAGTTCTGAGTGCGATCTCTATCCCTTATTTGACAAGTGCGTGCGTATTTATACGCCAGTCGATGCTCCTGGGCGTATTACTTTGCGGGCGTTTCCTTACGGTTATTCGGGGCCCGTCATGGCATGCGATAAGACGATCATGATTCTTCCAACTGTGTTGATCGAAAACGCATTGAAGTACGCTACTCAGCGTGACTCGATTAATGTCACGATTGAACGTAGGAGCGGATGGATTGTTGTTCGCGTCAGAAACTTATCTAGACGATCGATGCCACTAACGCAAAAATGTGTTTCAGAAGGGCGTCCGACAGTCGGCTGATCAGGAAGGGTCAGGCAACGGTCTCTATCTTGCGCAACTTGTAGCGCATCAACATAAGGGGTCGCTTTACTTGGACTCACGCATGACTGGGCCAGATGAGTGCGAATGTGTCTTCGTGCTGCAGCTACCTGAGAGATGACGTCTCGAGGGAATTGCGGCGGTGGGCGTTATGCATTGCGTGATCTGTTTCCGAACACACAGAAGGTGGCGTTTGTTCTTTGGTATAAATGTGTGCATCGAAAAGAGTGCCAATTGTTTTGACTGAAATACGCTCCGTCACGCCTTCCGAATCGAGTTGTCCTTCCACACGCCACGCCTCATCGTCAGAAACCGTCAGCGAGAACATTGGGGTAGCGGCCGCCGTCTGGCCCAGTGTTCTCCAATTCACTAAGTGTTTCGAGGCGTTCTGAAAATCACCGATTTCCGGCGTGATTCGTCTCGGAGCCGGGCTCTCGCGCGACTCTCGCGGCATATGTAACAGGTGTGGAATCCTATGATTCCTCGCGTCCGCCAGGCGGAACTGGGCGATAGGTCCGATGGCGGATCAATCGTTACTTGTCGCGAAGGAGCCGACGTTTGGCCAAGGTCCGAGACATACGGGTTGAGGAGCCGCGATCCTTGTTGGTATCGGCCGAGGCCGCAGCCGGGCTGTGCGGACGGTCGTCACGTACTTGGCGCACTTGGAACGCAACCGCACGGATTCCACGGCCGATCCGTTTCGGGCGTTCCATCCTTTGGCGAATCGATGAAGTGCGCGCATGGATCGCCGCTGGATGTCCGAACCGGGAGGCGTGGGAGCGGTCACCGGAACGTGCTCGTCTTGCCTTGAGTTCGGTTACCGACAGAGGTAACTCCTGATCCAAGCTGGTCCACGTCGGACGAGCGTCTGGGAGATTCAAGACGATGGCGAATATCTACAAAAAGCCGGTGGTCCTCACGGACCCGAAAACCGGCAAACGCGTGAAGACGAAGTCCAAGAAGTGGTGGGGGCGGTTTCGCGACGAGAACGGGCGGGAGAAGCGGGTGCCGTTGGCCGTCGACCGAGCGGCGGCGTTGGCGATGCTCAACGAGTGCGTAAAGAAGGCCGAGCGGCGTATCGCGGGACTGAGCGATCCGCTCGAGGAACATCGGCAGCGGCCGATCGGCGAGCACGTCGTCGCCTTTGCGACGTACCTCCGGAACAAAGGGTCGACGCCCGGCCACGTCGCGCGCACGCATCAGCAGGTGCGAACCGTCGTGGAGTCGTGCAAGTTCAAGAAGATCGATGATTTGAGCGCGAGCGACGTTCAGGCTTTTCTTAGTCGGCTTCGACGCGAGGGCCTGTCGGTCAACAGCATCAATCACTACCAGCGGGCGGTCAAGATGTTCTCGCGGTGGCTCGTTCGCGACCGCCGAAACAACGACGATCGCTTGGCCCATCTGTCGGCCCAGAACCCGGCGATCGACCGTCGACGCGTGCGTCGTCCGCTTTCTCCCGAAGAGTTCGCTCGTTTGCTTGAGGCCGTTGAAAAGGGGCCCAGCCGCCAGAGTCTCACTGGTCCCGACCGCGTGATCGTCTACATCCTGGCCTGTTACACCGGGTTTCGGCGGAACGAGATCGGTTCGGTGACGCCCCAATCGTTCAACTTCGAATCCGATCCCCCAACGCTGACCGTCGAGGCCGGGTACTCCAAGCGCCGGCGAACCGACGTGATGCCGCTGCGAGCCGATCTCGCCAAACGGATACAGGACTGGATCGAGACCAAGACGAGGACCAATCCCGCCACGCCGCTCGTGCAAATCACCAGCAAGCGAACGGCCGAGATGTTGAAGAAAGATCTCGCTCTGGCTCGCGCCGCTTGGCTCAAGGAAAGCCTTAACGCCCAGGAGCGCCAGCGCCGCGAGCAATCGTCATTCTTGACGTACCAAAACGATCAAGGCCAATACGCCGACTTCCACGCCCTCCGCAAGACGTTCATCACGAATCTGTCCCGAGCTGGCGTCTCGCCAAAGACGGCCCAACTGCTCGCCCGCCACTCGGACATCAACCTGACAATGAACACGTACACGATGCTCGGCGTGCTCGATCAGGCGGCAGCGGTTGAGGCATTGCCGCCGATCCCTGACTCGGTTGTGTCTACCACGACTCTTGCCGGAGAACCAACAACACGCCGGGATACGCGCGACCGTCATCTTGCCATTTCTTGACGGCATCGCAGCCAAAATGAAGTGCAGTCGCAGCTCCCGCCGCCTTGGCCCCTTCTTGCAACGCCTTTAGGGCAACCGTCCCCTTCTTCAATCCGTTCCGCTTCGCGACGTACCACGGGACGACGTAGCACGCTGAAAATGGAATGCCGACCCGGCACTCTCCATCGATCTGACGAAGCTGATTCTTTGCCTTACGATGGCATTTCCAAAGCCGTTCTTCGGCGTCGGTGATTGACTTGTTGATCCAGTGGAGTTTTGCTTCGACAGTCGCGCGAAACGATGCTTTTCCAAACCACAGATCGCCCCTGCCTTTTCCCGATTTGGATTTTCGGCGGCCTTTGTGACGATCCGTCGTGAATTCCTCGACACTCCAGCCGCCAAGCGACCAAGCAGCAGCTCCCAGTAGACCGGTCAAGGTCCGTTCGCCGTACCAATACGCAGCATCGGTGTCATCGCAGTTCTGGCACCCGACGGCCTCGTAGGTCTCTAGGAGTATCACCCACTGCCTAAGAAGCTCGACTAAGAATGCCTTGTCCTTGTAGTTCTTGGGAACGCAAACGGTGGCTTTCATGGATTGCCTAATCCTTGACGCGGCAACTGTAATCGATCCCGGTATGACACGAAGACTAATTTGTACCGTTTTCGGTCAGACAAACCCTTCTTCAACAAGAACTGCTCCCTCAGGCGTGACCTCGTGTCGCTGCCCTGAACCGTCACAAGTACGTGACCAGCTCTCTGAAACGAGTTTCGCGTCAACGCCTTCAGACTCGAGCCAATAGCTGAATCCGCCGCACATCCCAGGTACTGGAAACCACATCTTCGGGTGGTCGAGTTCGAGCAACGGTTCAAGTTCTGGCAAGCGCAATGAGTGCTCTCGAACAAATCGCTCGACGCGACCTATGATCACTTCGTGGAAAACCGACTGAAGTCTCAGAAGTATCCCCAACGGCACTCGATGCCGGTAAACGGGCTCAAGCAATCCAACCAACTCGTCATGCTTCGTTCGGACGGCGACATCAACGGGCCGTTCACCGCGAGAGTTCTGAAGTGTGCGCCACGCTCCCATCGAAATGAGCTTTTCGACGATGCTGGAAGGGGCTCCACCGTGAGCGGCTTGGTGGAGCGGGGCAAACCGGGACTTTCCGCCTAGGCGAGTTGTATTTATGAATTCGCCATGTTTCTTTAGAACTTCGAAGACTTCAGGCCAGGCGTAATTCCTTGCCGCATTGGCGAGAGTTTGGCGCGCGATCATTGCCCAATCGTTTAGAGATTCGGCCTTTGTGGTGCCGTCCCACACCACATCGGACTCGACTTCATCCGAATTGTCAGCAGGTTCGTTTTTCATTTGTGTCGCGTCTGAAATGAATTGAAGTAGTCTCAGGTGCCTGGGTGGTGCGGATTGACCGTCCGCATGGCGACGAGAGTGTTTGGTAGTTCGGCAAGGCTTCTGCAATGATAGCTGCAACGAGCGGCGGCAGCACTTGTGCGTTGTCGGGCGATGCTGACCTCACCCGAGTCGAATGATTTCTGTCAGAGCACCGCTATTTTCGACATCTTCGAGGTGCCGACAGTGGTGCCGAGACACAGGACTTTTGGTGCCGTTCCTGGTGCCGTCGACTTCGCCGCTCTACGGTCGGGTTCGCCGCAAATTGCCGCGAATTGCCACCAAGACGCGGAACTCGAAGAACGCGGAAACTCGCGGGAATCCACGGGGAAGGCGCGCGAAAGCGGCCTGTTTCCTCGGGAAAACAGGCCGTTTCGGATGAGTAGCCGAGGCGGGACTCGAACCCGCACGAGGGTAACCCCTCTCAGGATTTTAAGTCCTGTGCGTCTGCCATTCCGCCACTCGGCCTTGTTTGTCTGCTTTCACTCTTCGCCACTCGCTGGATCTGCGACGGACTGGAAGTCCGTCGTACGGCTGTTCTTCGCTGCTTCAGATCGCTTCGTTCCTATTCTTGTCGATTCTTGGCGTCTCACCCAGGGGGTATGCTCGGCTTGTGCGCTGAGAAACCTTGCGTCCCGGCTTTCGCCTTCCGCGTTCTGGCTTACTCGCTCCGCCGCGTTACGCTCCACTTCGGTCTACGGTTCTCCGATGGTACAATCTGGCCTTCCTATTGACTACGGTGCGACTCGCAAGGTTCACTCGCCGTAAAGGAATTGGTGCAGCCGAGGTTGAGTGGGGGCTTTGAGTTAGGGCGGGGTGGTGGGGCGAGGGGGCTTGGAATTGGTTGTACCGCACTGATCGACGGACTAGAAGTCCGTCGTACAGGGAGAGGGCGACGGACTGGAAGTCCGTCGTACTAGGGGGAAGTCGGTCGTGCATCGGTTTTCTTGATTCAGGAGAACTTGGTTTGGAGCCCGCTGATTCTGTTACCGTCAATGCCACTGTTCAGGCTACCGTCAATGGCCTCGACGGGTTCCTTGGCACTCGAGCTTCCTTGATGCTCGATGTCGTCTTTCTCGCCATGTTCGCCGTCGTCCCTGTGCTCGCCCTCAGTATTCGCCAAGTTAAATCGCGACTCAACTACCAACTCCACCGCACCATCCAGCTCGCCCTCGGACTCGTCCTGCTCGTCGCCGTCACCGCCTTCGAAGTCGATATGCGGTTCTTCACCGACTGGGAAGCTCGAGCCGTCGGCTCTCCCTACTACCAGCCCGAAGGCTGGAGTCCCGTCTGGATTAGCCTCGCTATCCACCTCCTGTTCGCCATCCCCACTCTGCTAATCTGGGTGGCCGTGATCTTGCTCGCCCTCCGCAGGTTCCCTAAGCCACCCGTTCCCTCGGATCACTCGAATACTCACCGCCGCCTCGGTTGGCTGGCCACCATCGGCATGACACTCACCTCGGCGACCGGCTGGGTCTTCTATTGGCTCGCCTTTGTCGCGTCGTAGGGGGCTTGCGGGCTGTTCTTGTGGTGGGAGGTGTGGTAGGGGGAGGGATCGTCGGACTAGGAAGTCCGTCGTACATTTGCTGTGCGCACAAACCGCCCAATCGACATAAAGCCTACGACCCGATTATTTCGATAAGGGAGAAAGGGATTAGTTCGGACACTCTCAGGGAGGAGAGCTATGGAGCAGTTCAGCGAGCCAACGTTTGTTTCTAGCGCCGAGGATATTGCCGAAATCTGTCGGTTCCGAGCCGCTGTCTGGGCCGCCACTGGCACGCTCGAGCCCAACGCCTTTGGACAGGATGGCTGGCGCGACCCTGTCGACGAACATGCGTTCCACTGGGTCATTCGCCACTCCTCCGGTCGACTCGCCGCCGCCGGCCGACTCACTTTCCACTCGCAACTTGCCCTCGTTCACCAAGCCGACGAGTATCTGCGGTACGGACTGGATTTCAGCGGGCCCATTGCCGCGCCAGATCGAGTCGTCGTCGCCCCTGAGTTCCAGGGCCATGGACTTGGCGCCATTCTGGTCGATCTGCAAGACCGTGTCGCTCGAGCATTCGGCGCTCAGTTCGCCGTCCGCCAAGCCTCGGATTCCATGGCCCGCATTATCGCTCGTCGCGGCTGGCGACTCGTCGGCCCCGCGTCCGCGGATCCTCGGTTCCCCGGCGCATCGTTCACAGTCGCTTATCGGCAGATTGCATAACCGAGTCGGTATAGCGAAGAACAGTCGCAGTTCAAGCGAGTTCACTCGCAGAAGATCGTCAACTCGCGTGTATACGTCGCGATGGGGGTAGTCATTCCATGGAACCACTGATCATCAATGCCGCGATTACGGGAATGGTGCCGCGGAAGTCCGACAATCCGCACGTCCCGATTCATCCCGATGAAATCATCGCCGACGCTCGCCGCTGTCGCGATGCGGGCGCAACAATCCTGCATCTGCACGCCCGCGAGTCGGACGAATCGCCGACTTATCGCCGCGAGGTCTACGCGGAAATCCTCCAAGGCGTGGGAGAAGAATGCCCCGAGGTACTCATCTCCGCTTCCTGCAGCGGAAGGCTTCACAACCTGTTCGAACAACGCAGCCAAGTACTCGACCTGCTGCCCGACCTCGGTTCGCTCACCCTTGGATCACTGAACTTTCCGAACCAAGCGTCGGTGAATGAGCCGAAGATGGTGCAGCAGTTGGCGGCGGCGATGCGGGATCGAGGCATTCAACCGGAGCTCGAAATCTTCGACCTCGGCATGGTCGATTACGCTCACTATCTGATCGACCGAGGACTCGTCGCCACTCCCTGCTACGCGAACATCTTGCTCGGCAACCTCGGCACACTCGCCGCCACCCCCGACAATCTCTGCTCGGTGGTGCGAGCCCTCCCGCGAGGAACCATCTGGGCGGCGACCGGCGTCGGACGATATCAGTTCTTCATCAACTCGTTGGCTGTCACCATGGGCGGCCATGTTCGAGTCGGTCTCGAAGATGCCCTGTATTACGACTGGACCACTCGCACCCCAGCAACCAACGCGGGCTTGATCGATCGCATCACGCGACTCGCCCACGCCGCGGGCCGAGAGATTTCCACTGCCGAACAAACTCACGCGGCGCTGGGCGCACGAGGCGCTCGCAGCCAAACGCCGTCAGCGAGCGAATCGTCGCAAGATTCCAGTCCAGGCGAGAAACCTCAGCGCAATCCCGACCTCTTGCCATTCACAACCGCGATGCAATCCTTGCGAAACCGACGAGCGGCATAATTCATCAAGCGGAGAGTGGTCATGATGCGTCGTTGGATTCGCTCGTTGTTTCCTCCACGCCGTGACGTGTCCGTATTCATCGATCGCCCCGATGTGGTTTCGTCCAACGGCACTCACCGTGTTTCGGTCCGAATCGATGGGCAACCATTGTGGTTTGAGTCGTCCGACACCACGTTGGTTCCCTCCGTCGAGGCCTTCGCGACCGCACTACTAGTCCCTTCACTGCGACTCGGTCGACGCTTGGAAGTGCGCGAACCCGTCTGCCCTGTGTGGTTCGAAAACCAACGCCAAGCCGCTCGACTGGTTACCTCTTGGTGGGACTTTCCACAGCTCGACTCGCCGCAAGTTGCCGCGGCTGACACTTCGCTCGCCCCCGTTTCGCAATCGTCAGCTTCGACGACCGAATCGTGCGCGACTAATCCCCATCGAGCTCACACCGCCCTCTGTTTTACAGGCGGAGTCGACTCGTTCTACACGCTGCTTCACGCGCAGCCGCAGGCCGACCGACTCGTCTTCGCACTCGGTTACGATGTCGACTTGCGTGACCGCGCATTGGTGCGAACCGCGGAACGCACGGTGCGTGCGGCGGCGGCGGAGATGGGGAAGAGAGCTCTGGTAATCACGAGCAATCTGCGACGACATCCCACGTTTCGCGTCGAGTCTTGGGAACGAACGCATGGCAGCGCGTTGGGCGCGATCGGTCATCTACTCAGCGACCAGGTGTCGCTCCTGCAAATCTCGGCGTCCCAACCGTACGGGTCGTCGACTTTGTGGGGATCACGTTGGGATCTCGACCCTCTCTTCGCTTCATCACGGCTGGCCATTCAGCATTTTGGCGCCGAGTATATCCGCACTCAGAAGCTGTGGCAGATTGCTCACGAACCGATCGTGCGGAAGCATCTGCGAGTTTGTTGGGTGCGGCATCGAGGCGACGGCAATTGCGGCCGCTGTGAAAAATGCGTGCGAACCATGCTGGTGCTGGAAACCTGCGGGCAACTTGAACACTATCCCACCTTGGGAAGACGCGACGAGTTGATTGCTCGCATTGATGGAGTGCCGACTATCCCGTGGGGGACCGTTGTCGCCTACAATGTGCTGACGCAGCGCGACATGCAGCCCGACGTCCGTCGAGCCGTCGAGCGACTGCTCGAGCGAACCCACGCCGCGGCCAGCACCGCCGCTGCACGCCGTTCCGCCGCCGCGTGAGGCTCGCCGGTCCCAAGCGACTCGGGGAGATCACATGCTACGGTCTGGTTGGCTCAATCGCCGTCCGCGCACTGCGCATCGAAATGGCCCAAGCTCACTATTCACTCGATGCTTGAACCCAGCCTTCGCAAGGCTGCGTCTGGGGCTCCTCCTGAGTGTTTGTTCGTTGGCGTCGAGTCCACTGGTCGTCGCTCAGGACGCCAAGAGTCGGCCAACCGCCGAGCTGCGTCGTCCCTCTTGGATCTGGGCGCCTGCAACGTTGTCAGCTAATACGGCCACGGCCTCAGCCGGTCCAAAGCAGGCTTCCCGTTACCTATTCCAGCGAACCTTCGAGATCACTCGCCCTCCCCAGTCGGCTCGCCTCCGACTGGCGGCTGACTTTTGCCGAGTGACGTTGCGAATCAATCAGGAGCCGGTGCTGGAGGTTGAGCCTTACCTGCCCACTCAATCGCTCGACGTCACGCCATATCTGCAACGCGGAGCGAATGTGTTGGAGGTAGTGGCCGAGCCTGTACCGGGTCCGCCCGCGATTGCCTTGTCGCTCGACTGGACCCTCGCCAACGGTGAGACCGATGGACTGGTCACGAGCAAGCCATGGACCGTCGCCCTGGATGCGAAGAGTTTCGTTCCCGTTCAGGACCTTGGGTTGGTTCCCGACGAGCAGTGGGGGATTGGACGTCGAGACATCTCGCTGGCTGCCGACGAGAACTACGAGCAATGGCGTCAGACGCTCGGCCCCGATGCGGCTCAACGTCGTCCCAATCTATGGGCCGCTCCCGGCTTCGACATCACACTGTTGCGCACGGCCGCCGCTGACGAGGGGAGTTGGATCAGCATGGCGTTCGACGAACGGGGACGCCTGACGATCTCGCGCGAAGATCGCGGCCTGTTGCGAATGACGATGACGGGGGATCGAACCGCCGTGGATCGAGTCGAACATGTCGCGGTGGAACTCGATGAATGCCGAGGGCTCTTGTATCGCGAAGGCTGGTTATACGCCAACGCCAACAACTCGAAGGCGCTTTACCGCTTGCGGATTGATGACCAGGGCGTCCCGCACGACTTGCGATCGCTGCGATCGTATCCAGGTGGCGTGGGACATGGTCGTAATGATCTGGCTATTTCGGCCGCGGGATTGCTTGCCATTCATGGCGATAGCGTTGAGACACCGGCATCGTCGATCATCGATTTAACTTCGCCGCTCCGCGAAACTCGCCGCACCAAGCCGGGTCGCGAAGGTTATGTCGTACGAACGAACTGGGAAGGCGCCGCGTGGGAGATCGTTTGTTCGGGGCTCCGCAATCCCTATGGCATCGCCGAAAATTCCGTAGGAGATCGCTTCACGTTTGACGCCGACAATGAGTTCGACATGGGAACGCCGTGGTATCGGCCCACTCGAATTGTTCATTTGGTTCCCGGCGGCGACACCGGGTATCGCGAAGCGGGCGGAGTATGGCCGCCTCGTTTTCACGATCAACCCGATGCCACTCCTCCTGTCGTCGACATCGGTCGCAGCTCGCCCACGTCGGTCATGTTTGGCGACGAGTTGGCGTTTCCCGACGAGTATCGCCGCTGTCTGTATGCGCTCGACTGGACCTATGGTCGAGTGTTGGCGATCCACCTGACCGGGCGAGGAGCAGGGTGGCGTGGGGCGGCTGAGCTGTTTCTGCAAGGCCGACCATTGAACGTGACCGACATTGCGGCCGGCCCCGATGGCGCCATGTATTTGATTACGGGTGGACGGAAGACTCAGTCGGCCTTGTATCGAGTTGCGTGGTCGAAGGCCGCAAAGCCCGCCGACACCTCGTCGAGCGAGACGCGCCCCACGAACCACTCGCCGCACGAGCAGGCAGCCGATCAGTTCTCGCGCGAGGCTCGAGCCCGGCGTCAGCGTCTCGAACAATTATCGCAACAACTCGACGCAGCGACGGTTGAAGCAGCCTTTGAACAATTGTCGGACGCCGATCCGCTGATTCGACACGCGGCGCGTATTGCGCTCGAACGAATGCCAATCGCGGATTGGCGTGACCGAGTGCTCGCGGCGCCGGTTGTTCCCGAGTCGCTGTACGGGTGGCTGGCGCTGGCTCGCGCCTCACGCTCGGAAGATGTCGCACCGCTGATCGAGCGAGTCTCGAAACTCTCGCTCCACTCGTCGCCAACCGGACAACAACTGGTTTGGCTCCGCATCATTCAGTTGTGCCTGAGTACAGCTCCCGACACGGTGCATGCTCAACGCGATCCCGTGATCGCTCGCCTTGCTGGAATACTGACGCCGCCAAGCGACAATCGCGGAGACGAGAAACCCACGGTTGCTCGACGAGCAATCGACGTGGAGGGCGGGAGTGAAGAAGTTCGACGACGAGCTGCTTTGCTGTTGGGTGAATTCGACGCCGCTTCGCTTCCCGCGTTGGTCATTCCCACTCTATTGGCCAGCTCGGTGCAAGAAGACCGCATCGCCGGTCTTCTCGCGCTGGCCGATCAGCGCGAAGGCTGGACAGTTGATCTGCGAAAACAGCAACTGGCAGTCCTCCGTGATTCGGCGTTTTTCGTGGGAGGGCAGGGGATGCCTGAGTTTATCGACCGGCTCCGCACCTCGACGCTTTCAACCCTTACCGATGCGGAGAAGAGTCAATTCACCGAGTTACTCAAGCCGCCCGCGATCACCGACGAGCCTTTGCCCGCGCCAAGATCTCTGGTCAAACGATGGACCTTAGCCGACCTCGAGCCGTTATTCGCCGATACGGCTGGCAGGCGCGGCGACGTCAAGCAAGGCGAGAGCATTTTCCGCGACGCGCTTTGCAGCCGTTGTCACCGAGTCGGAATACTGGGACCCGCCGTGGGACCTGATCTCACCCATGTCGCTCGCCGCTTCAGCGCTCGCGACATTCTCGAGTCGATCGTCAGCCCATCGTTGTCGGTCGCCGAGAACTATCGCAATTCTCAAGTGATCACTGAGGAAGGCAAGTCATATGTCGGTCGAGTGGTCACCGCGGGCGATTATCGCGCGCAGACTCTACGCATCAACACCGATCCCCTTCGTCCTAGTCAGTATCAAGAGTTCGATAAACGCCAGATCGCCGAGTTTCGGCTGGCTGACACCTCGCCCATGCCTACGGGACTGCTGGACGGATTTACGCTCGAGGAGATTCGTGATTTGGTGGCTTATTTGACTTCGTTCAATCGTTAGCGGTGAGGTAGGCTGGTGATCCGCTGCCCACTTCCGCCGCCCCTCACCCCCCGGCCCCCTGCTCCCCAAGCAAGCTTGGGGCGAGGAGGGGAAGGAGTTGGTTAGTATGCAAGCTACCTCTCGCCAACCTTCCTCATTTCATGCGATAATTTAGTCGACTCGCGTCAGGGGATCGTCGGACGAATAGGTCATGCAATTCCGACTCATCACTTACAACATTCACAAGGGGATCGGCGGCATCGATCGGCGGTATCGTCCTGAACGGATCGTCGAGACTCTCCAGCAATACTCGCCCGATATCGTGTTCCTGCAAGAGGTCGACGACGGCGTGCCTCGTTCGCGTCGACACCGGCAAGTTGATTGGATCGGCGATGCGCTCGAATTTCCTCATCGCGCGTTTCAAGCCAACGTACGCCTTCGCGAAGGAATGTACGGCAACGCCATCCTCAGTCGCTTTCCGCTGACCGATGTCCACGACATCGAACTCACCATCCCCTTGAAGAAACGACGTCGAGCGCTCGCGGCTCATTGTCGTCTTCGCGACGACGATCACTCGCGCACTGTCGTGCTGATCAATTGCCACCTGGGGCTCGCCGAGTTTGAACGGCGCATTCAACTGCGTCGATTGCTGGGGAGCGAACTGCTGCGACACACTCATTCGCACACCGCCGTCGTCACCGCGGGCGACATGAATGATGTGTGGGGTGGATTGGGACGAGCCACATTGGAGCCTGCTGGTTTCCGCTCGGCGTCAGGCCCGATCAAGACATTCCCCGCATTCCTTCCCCTGAGACCACTCGACCGCATCTACTTCCGCGGTCGTTTGCAGTTGCACCACAGCCACGCATCTCGCAGCAAAGTGGCGCGCCAGGCGTCGGATCACTTGCCGTTGATGGCGGACTTCGAGTTGACTTAGTTGCTTAACTCAGGCGAACGGACGAAGCCGCGGTCACTCGAGATCCGCTTGGCGACTCTTGCGGCTGAACAGAACTCGTCCTTTACACTTCCGAGCTTTGACTCGGGAGATCATCCCACGTGGGATGCCAGTAAGGGAGTTTAGGGAAGAGCAAACTGGCAAGTCGAGCCGACCGAGCGTCGGAGGCATGCAGTCGGCCGTCGGCCAGCAGCGTGGGGATCGCGTCGTGACCGAGGATCGCTTGCGACATGGGGCCCAGCTCTCCTTCCAGCCAAGACTCGCCGTCCGCTCCCAACTGCACTTCGACTCTTCCCTCGTGAATGACCAACGTGGCCTGCAGCGAGCCCGCTCGCAAAGCCAACTTGGCGCCGATCCACTCCGATTCGCCCCGCACGCGCGACGTCAATTCGGGCGCCAACTCGCCGAGAAACGCCAGTGGTTGGAACAAGCGCGCCATCAGCGTATGGCCATGCTCGCTGTCCGGCCGCACCAACTCGCCGCCCGCCGCCAGCATCTCTGCATACCAAGGATGGTTTGGAGCTGCATCGAGCCAAACATCGTTTCGATCTTCCTCGATAAATTCGCCGCAAATGCGAGTCATCAAATGTTCGATGGCATCTGGTCGTTCTGGCGCCGCGAACAACTCGACCAAGTGGCAATTCCGCACCACCGCGTAACCCACGATGTTGGAAGTATCGAGCGTCCAGCGATCGCGTCCGGCCACGGCGACATAAATCGCATCGTGCCCATGCCGACTGACCAGCCATCGCCAGTATTCGCTGGATCGAGCCGCCGGTCCGTAGCTGTTCGCCACATTGGCTTCGTAGATCCGTTCGAGCGCCGACTGTTCGACGTGTCGCCACAGACGAGTGCTGAGCGAGGGGAGCGGGCGAACGGCTGGCCCGACCGATTCCAGCACTTTCGGTCGGTCTTCACGCCGCCGCACGATCTGAGCCAACACATCCCGAGCACCCGCGCGAGCGTGACTAGGACGTCCCCAGGGAATCCAGCCACGGCGAAGGAACAACCCTGGATGAGTCGCGTTGACCAATCCGAGAACCGCACCGTTCGTCTGCATCTGTCGCTCGGCCGCCGCCACCAGCGCGGATGCGAACCCGCGTCGTCGATACTCGGAGATCGTCGCGAGATCGGTCAGCCACGCCACCGGCAGCGTGCGACGACCGAAGTGAATCGTTCGATTCTGAATGCGAACATGCGACAAGAGCTTCATCCCTTGTCGCACAACCAGTCGATCGGTCGGCTCGTAGTACGGCTCGTCGATCTGCGACTGGAACTCAGCCATCGATGGCTCGCGACCCGCGTCAGCCAGCAGCGCGCGAATCGTCAGATGGTCCCCGGCGCTCGCCGGTCCAAGCCAGAACTGTGAGCCAGCAATGGGAACGAGCGTCGCTGGCCGAGCGCTCGTTGGATGAGTCGTATGAGTGATGGCCATCGTCGGAATCCCTTCGGACGCTACCTCGTCCTTCGCTCGCACTCGACTCGAACGAGTCGCACCGTGCCGCGCCGCGCTCCTTCACTACCTATTAACTTAGGCCGTGCGCGCGGAAAGTGCCAGTAGCCCGTCCACCAACTTGTGAACAGGAAATAAACAGTACGAGAATTCGCGCGAAGCCAGCATCGAGTGGCGTTGGGCGGCCAGTCGCGCCTGTTCCCATTCGCTTCGCAGCTCATGTCGACGGTTCTCCACCATCGGCAGCAGCGTCTCGTTGATCGCGCCGATCGCCCGATGGCGAGTGAGTCTTGCACCGCGAGGCAGGTCCATCTGTACCCATCGACGCTTCTCGTCGACCAAATTCGCCACATACGAGTCGGCCAACTGTCGTTCGCTCAGCCACAACTCAGGATGGAAGTCGAACTCACGAATGCGATGCGCCAACTCGCGAACCTCTTCCATGGTCACTCGCGGATGTGCGATTGGCAGGCAAAGGGTCGCGGTCGCCGTCACGAACTCGGGCGGGTCCACACCGAAAAAACGAGCGAACAGCGAGTCGGTCAACTGGTCGTACTTCGCACCACCGATGCCGTGCACAAAGTGATCGCCTAGTATGAGTCGAGCATAAAGCGTCGTCGCGAGCGCTCGCGGACGAATTTTCAGTCCGCTCAACCTTTGCTCTTCCAGTTGCGACGAAGCACGCTCCCACGCGGCGGCGCCTTGGAGTGGAAGCGAGAGCCGCCACGCGGCGTGATCGCTCAATTCACAACCACCGGCCACGAGCCGAGTGAACAAACGTCGTCGACGCGGCGATTCGCTGGTCCAAACCCAGAATGGCAACTCGGTCCAGTCTCCCTCGCTTGCTAGTTCCGGCACGGGATGCGACCGACTGCGGATGCGATGCAAACGTCGATACTCGACCAACGACGAGTTGTAATCGTGGCGAAATCGTGCGGCGTTTTCGACAAGTCCAAGCAAGAAGCGGCGAAAAGGATCCGAGTCGCAGACGACGCCTAATGGTACGTCGAGCAAACGAACGCCTGAGGCATACTCGAGTTGGTGACGAGCCTGCGAGAGGCAAAGGCCGAGTCGATCGGTGCGACGGGAGGACGCTCGCGCCGCGGGCCATAGCGACGACACCAAGGGATCAGGCACTAACGACCCGAGCGTCGCGATTGTCCGCTCGGCGAACGACTCAAACAAATCTCGGTCTCGAATCGGCCGTTCCTCGAACGGCACTTCGTCGGATGGCGAGTCCAAAGGGACGGACGTGACGAGTGGCGCCGATGCTTCGCCCGTGGGAACTCGAATTGACGCGGTGCGAGCGGTATCGTTGTCGATAATCAAGTTTACCGCGATCGCGTCCGTCCGGCTGGCGAGTTGTCCGAGCACGAAATTCTTGAACCACACGCCGGGGTGGAACAACTGTGGCTGATGTCCCGTCAGCACGACCGGTTTTCCCGCGTCGAGTTGCCGCGACAGGTCGCTGGCCGTGGGCAGAGAGTCGAGATATGTGGATGAATACTGGAGAGCGGCCGTCACCAAGTGCTTTCGAGCCGCGAGCTGGAGCTGGCCGAGACGCTCGCCGCCGACTTCCACACTCGAAACCGCGGCGAGTTTCAATCGATTCGCGGCTAGCGATGGAGCGAACCGGCTTGGCGGGGGCTCGACAAGCGCACCGCCATTCTCGCGCGGTGCTCGCAGGCGCCGGTAGGCCAGAGAATCGCTGCCTCGGTCCATTACGAGCGATTCCCCTGGTCAGCGCCATCGGTCCGCCAATCGGGAGACTGTACGCGAACTTGGCTGCGGTCGAGCACTTGGTAGTAGTGTAAGAGTCGGGTGCGAGCATTATCCAGAGCGCCGCCAAACGAACGCTTCTCATCCAGATAGATCAAAGGGACGGGCATCTCCACGATTCGCCAGCCCAACGCGACGGCTTGCACCCAGAGCTCCAGCGGCATCGCATAACCTTCGTCGGTGATGCGGAGGCCGGCGAGCGCGGCGACTCGGTACGCCTTGAAACCGCAAAAGGCGTCTGTCAGTTGGAGGCCGAGCCGTCGGTTGATTTCGGCGGTGACCTCGCGATTGATCCGCAGCCGTTCTTCGGGCGGCGCGCTATCGCCCTCGAATTGACGGAGATAACGGCTTCCCGAAACCATATCGACATCGACGCACGCACGGACAAACTCGGGAATCAGTTGCGGTTCATGCTGGCCATCGCAATCGATCGTCACCAGCGTGTCGTAGTTGTTGCGAAGCGCGAACTGAAAGGCCGTGCGTAAAGCCGCCCCGTAACCTTGATTTCGCGGATGAGCGGCGACCAGGATATCCGAGCGAGCGGCCAGGAGTTCCCCCGTACCGTCGGTCGAACCATCATCGACAACGAGCACATCGGTCCCGTAGCGAGTCACCTCGTCCAGCACTCGTCCCACGTGGCGCGATTCGTTATATACCGGCAGCGCCGTTAATGCTCGCAATCCCATCCCACCCCACTCGCTTTCCGTTTTCCTGTCGAGTCCCCTACGAACTCGGCTGTTCGCGCTTCTTCCCATCCAGTCACACCGCAGGGCGTGGCTGGCAGTATTCTAGACGGGGCGAGGCGGTTCGGGGACTGGGTGGTGAGTCGGGCAAATCGTTCGCCCGCGTTGGTCCCCACTCTGCCACAGGTTATGATGACAATCGAGTGGGGGATGACCGAGAACAGGCGAGGCGAACTATGACTGGCGACTCGACGAATTCCGAACCGGCGGACCAACAGCTGGTCAATTGGACGACTGCGCTGGATGTGGTGGCAGGAGACCGCTTGCTTCTGGTCGAAGTGGTCGACGCCTTCTTGCAGGAGGCGCCGCAGCAAATGAATGCCGTGGAAGAGTCGATTCGTCAGCGAGACGCGGTGACCTTGCGACGTTCGGCCCATACGCTGAAGGGCTCGCTGCGGTACTTCGGCGCTCAAACCGCGTTTGATATCGCCTTGGCCCTCGAGATGGCGGGGATGGCCGAGCAGTTCGATGGTGCGACGGAACGCGCGGCGGCACTGCGAAACTTGCTGCAACGAGTCCTGAGGGAACTTGCCGATTTTCTCCAGCAGGAGCGTCGGACATGAGTCGAATCCTGGTCGTCGACGACTCGGAAGTCGATCGCCGGATCGCCGCCGGCTTGTTGGAACGCGCGCTTCCAGACCATCAGATCGAGTTGGCGATGGATGGCCGCGACGCGATCGAACGGCTGAGAGACGAGTCGGTCGATCTGGTCGTTACCGACATGCAGATGCCGGAGTGCGATGGATTGGAATTGGTGCGAGCAATTCGGTTGCACCATCCACAGATCCCCGTAATTCTAATGACGGGGCATGGTAGCGACGATCTGGCGGTCGCCGCCTTGGAAGAGGGGGCGGCCAGTTACGTCCCGAAGTCGCAGTTGCGTGATCGACTGGCGGGCACCATCGAAGAAGTGCTGGCCATCGCGCGGGCCGATCGCACTCACGAGCGTCTGATTGGTTGTCTCGACAGCACCGAGTTTGTGTTTCAGTTGGACAACGATCCATCGTTGATCGACCCCCTGATTGATCTGGTACAGCAGATGGCCGCGGGGATGGGGTTATGCGATACGAACGATCGCTTTCGCATTGGGGTGGCGCTGAAGGCGGCGATCCACAACGCTCTGTACCGAGGCAATCTGGAAATCGGCCCCGACCTCATGAGTTCGTCGCGCGACGCGGTGCTTGCCGGCCCGCTCGTCGAACTCGTCGCCCAACGCCGACAAACTCCGCCCTATAGTGGACGAACGATTCGCGTCGAGGCCAGAATTCGGCCGACCGAGGCTTGGTTTGTGGTACGAGACGATGGGCCAGGGTTCAATGTATCCCAAACGCTCGCTACCATTTCAGGCGAGTCGCTCGATCCCGAAGCGGGCCGGGGACTTGTTTTGATGCGAGCTTTCATGGATGAAGTGAGTTTTAATGCACGTGGTAACGAGGTCGCGCTGCACAAGAAACAAACCTTATCCCGGTAGCCCTCTCTTCTCGTAGAATCATTGGGTCATAAGCGTCGGAGCTCTTCATGTCCACGGTTCTTGTCGTCGACGATAACGCAGTCGACCGTCGACTTGTCGGCGGATTGCTCGAAAAATCGGGCGGCATGCTCGTGCGCTTCGCGAGCGACGGCGCCGAGGCGCTGGCGGAGATTCAGCGAGCCGTGCCGGATGTCGTGGTCACCGACCTCGTCATGCCCCAGATGGACGGATTGGAACTCGTGCGAGCCGTCACGTCCAAGTACCCTCGCATTCCCCTGGTGCTCATGACCGGACATGGCAGCGAGGAAATTGCGGTCGAAGCGCTGCGAACAGGGGCGGCCAGCTATGTGCCCAAATCGCGGCTGGCCACGATGCTGGCCGATACCGTGCGCAAACTGCTGGAGGTCCTCCGCGAACAAGAGCACCAACAACGACTCATCGGCCGCATGTCGCACAACGACTGTCAGTTCGAACTCGACAGCGATCTGACGCTCGTCCCCGCCGTCATCCATTACCTGATTCGTTCGTTGCGAGGCGTGGGATTTCACGACGAGTCGGCACTGATTCGCATCTCGGTCGCGCTCGAGGAAGCACTCAACAACGCCATCTATCACGGCAACCTGGAGCTTAGTTCGGAACTTCGCGATTTGGACTCGCACGAATACCGTCGAGTGGTGCGGGAGCGGCGGGAATCGAGTCCCTACAAGGAACGCAAGGTTCGAGTGACCGCGAACATCTCGCGCCAGTCTGCTCGCTTCCATATCCTGGACGAAGGGCCGGGCTTCGATCCCCAATCATTGCCCGACCCCACCGACCCCGCCAACCTGGAGCTCCCCAGCGGTCGCGGCGTCATGCTGATGCGGACATTCATGGATGAAATGGAGTTTGGACCACGCGGCAACGAGGTCACTCTGGTAAAGCGACTCGTCTCATGACCGTCCACCATTTCCTAGCACTCGAGCGTCGCGACGACACGTTGATCGTGTCAGTCCTGCGCAACCTCGGCTGCTTTAGTCACGACGACTTTCAGGACGAGTGGACCGACCTGCTCGAGCGCCTAGAAGACTCGCGCATCACCTGCGTCGTGCTGGACTTTCAGCATGTCGCTTACTTCGGCTCAATCCTCCTAGAGTTGACGCTGCAACTGAACCGCCGCCTACAACCTCGAGGCGGACAGGTTATCCTCCGGAATCTATCCACGTTCGGCGCCGAAATCGTGCGACTCGCACGATTCGACCAATTCTGTACGATTGAGTCGGATGGTCATTAGTCATTCGTCATCCGTCATTAGTCATTCGTCATCCGTCATTCGTCATCCGTCATTCGTCATTCGTCATTCGTCATTCGTCATCCGTCATTCGTCATTCGTCATTCGTCATTCGTCATTGGTCATTCGTCATTGGTCATTGGTCATTGGTCACTGGTCATTGGTCATTGGTCACTGGTCATTGGTCATTGGTCACTGGTCACTGGTTGTTGGTCATTGGTTGTTGGTCTTTGGTCACCGGTCGTTGGTTGTTGGTTGTTGGTTGTTGGTTTGTCCTTTTTCCTTTTTCCTTCATCCTTTCTTCAGGCGTTCTTTCACGCCGGGGATCAGGCGGGCGGCGTTTTCGTGGTAGAGCTTTTTGAGAACTTCGTCGGGTAGGTCAACGCCGTAGATATTCCAAAACCCTTGAGGTGGAAATTCCTTTTCGGAGTAGGGAAAGTTCTCGTCTTGCGTTTCGAGGAAGCGCCAGTACAGTCGCACGCGAGTTTCGGGCCAGGGACCGTCGGTGCCAAAGAGCACTCGGTCGGAGTAGCGGATCAGGAAGCGGCGAGCTGAGTAGGGTTGCCGACCTAGCTCGCTGATTCGCGAAGCGATTTCCACGTAGAGGTTTGGATACTGATCCAACCACTGCGCGAGGGTGGCAAGGTCTTCCGCGTCGTTGGCCATATGGGCGGCGATAAAGGTTGTCTTGGGGTGCCTCGCGACCACTCGATTGCGAGCCGCCAGCAGTTCCTCGCGCGAAGGAAAGTCCTTCCCGTGAAAGCTCCACTCGGGGCGACGGTGCAGTTCTTCCCAGCGTTCGTTTTTGGCGTCGATGGGAGCGAAAAAAGCCGAGGGATCGGCCGTGTGCATTAACACCGGCATGCCAAGTTTGCCGCAGGCTTCCCAAATGGGATCGAATCGCGGATCGTCGACCTTGATGAACGACCCATCGGGGTTACGGTACGAGAGACCGAAATCCTTGAAGAGCTTGAGGCCGCTGGCGCCTTGCCGTCGCGCCTCCGCGAGTTTCTCGGCGGCCACTCGCCCAAACTCAGGTCGTTGGCAATCCCAGGTCGCGGGTTCATTCTCTTTCCCCGAGCCGCGCCAGTTGACGTTCGCGAAAATCACAAATCGTTCGCGGTGCTTTTCCCACAGATGTTTGGCATGTTCCTGAAACTCGTCTCCCCAGCCACCATCCATGCTGACCGAAATTGCGATTCCGTTGCGGTCCATCAATTCAACGTAGGCGTCGCGCGCCTCGGGGGATTGCCGCGTACGAACTCGAAAATGCGCGTGAATGTCCACCACAGGAAAGCGAGCCCGCTGGATGGTGGTCACGGGCGTCTTCACGGCGGGTTGCGGGCGAAAGAGTCGCAGGACCAAATCTCGACCGTCGCTTCCGTCGAGCGCTGGAGGTTCCTGTGCCATCGCCACCGACGCGGCCGACATGACGAACAGGACCAGTAGCGCGAGTCCGAGACGCCGCATGGGGATTTGTCGCACGAGCAGGGAATACCAACCTGCGAGACACTGAGGGCCGTGTGCGGTTATGATCGCCGTTAGATTCGTCATGATGTAGTCTCCTTCTTCGTCCTTCCAGTATGACCTTTGAACCCACTCAGCGGCAGTCATCCGAGCAACTCGACCAAGCTCGTTCGTTGAGCTTGGAGCGAGCGTCGGCGCCGGCGGACATTCCTGGCTACGAGTTGCTCGAGCGACTCGGGGTGGGCGCGTTTGGCGAGGTCTGGACCGCTCGCGATCAGAATACGGGAGTGCTGGTCGCCGTCAAGTTCTACTCGCATCGAGCGAGCGTCGACTGGGCGCCTGTTTATCGCGAGGTCGAGAAGCTGGTGTTGCTCTCTCAAGATCGACACGTCGTGAAGCTCCTTACCGTGGGTTGGACGAACGATCCGCCCTATTATGTCATGGAGTATGTGGCGGGCGGATCACTTGAACAGCGTCTGACCCAACGCGGCGCGTTGCCTCGTCTGGAAGCGACAGAGCTGTTCCGCGAACTGCTGGTCGGCATGATTCGCGCGCATGGTCGCGGCGTGCTGCACTGCGACCTCAAGCCCGACAACATTCTGCTGGACGCGGACCAGCGTCCACGCATCGCCGACTTCGGCCAGTCTCGACGGTCGCACGAAGCGGCGCCAGCCTTGGGTACCTTCTTCTACATGGCGCCCGAGCAAGCGGACCTCGCGGGCGCACCCGATGCTCGCTGGGACATTTACGCGCTCGGTGCGATCCTTCATTCGCTGCTGACCGGCGTCCCGCCTCATCGCACCGACGCAATTGTGCAACAATTGGCGAACGGTCGCGACCTCGCCGGCCGGCTTGCCATCTATCGCCAGCATGTCGCCAGCCAACCGTCGGTGACGGGCGAATTACGACGCCGCGGCATCGATCGCGGGCTTGCCGCACTCGTCGCCCGCTGCCTAGAACCCGACCCCGCTCGCCGATTCGCGACAGTCCAAGAGGTACTCGCCGAACTCGAGCAGGTCAACCGAGCGCGGGCACGTCGACCGCTGTTGCTGCTGGGGGCGGGCGGTCCGCTATTACTGCTGGTGATCGTCAGTCTGTTCGCGTGGCGAGGTTACCAACGCGCGCTCGATGAGACCGTCGCGTTGGCTCAACGTCGATCGATCGAGAATAACCGGTTCGCGGCGGAGTTGGCCGCGGAGCGAGCGACGAGCGAGATTGCCGACCATTATTCCACGGTCGAGTACGAAGCGGGCAAACAACGGCTGCTCGAAGTACTCTTGCCAATCGTCGATGGCGAACCGTTGCGGCGCATCAACGATCCAAGCATGGCCATGGAACGACTCGACGAAACTCGTGCCTCCGTCCGCAACGATCCCGTCCGACAACAACTCGACGCCTACCTCCGTTATCGACTGGACTTGTACGCCGAGGAGGCGAAGGCGGGGACCGGCCCGCAGTTCGCCAGTCTGTTTGTGGTTGATTCCAAGGGGACCATGATCGGCGCCGCGTTCTCGCCCGAACCAAGCTCGCCGCCGCCTATCGGCGAGAACTTCGCGCATCGCTCCTATTTTCACGGCGGCGTCGACGAAACCACTCGCTCCGCACTCCCTCGCCAAGACGCTCGACCTATTACCCATACTCACTGGTCGCCCGTCTTCCAAAGTAGCGTGACCGACGAAAGAAAAGTCGCCATCTCCACTCCAATCGTCGGCGAACACAACGGTCGCGAAGAGTGCCTTGGAGTTCTGGTGATGACCGTTCGTCAGGAGAATCTCCGACTGTTTCGCGAACCGGCCGCGGCCAGCGAGAATCACTTTCTGGTACTCGTGGATGATCGACCAGGTCGGCAACGAGGAACAATCCTGGTCCACCCGTTGTTGAGAAAACTGCTGGCGGAAGAGCCCTCGGCGAGCGAGGCGTTGGGCGATTATCGCGTGCCCGCCGAACAGTTGGACGAGGAACTGCGGCAGGATTCGTTGAGCGCCTATCGCGACCCACTGGGCGATCACCCAGCGGGCATGGCCTGGGCCAAACCATGGCTCGCCGCCGCCGCACCAGTCACCATGCCCGCGACCGACACGGGAGAAACCACAAGCGATGTCGATGAAGAAGTGCCCACTCGAGAAACAGCGTCGGGGTTAGTCGTGCTCGTCCAAGAAGATCTCAGCGCCGTCACCGCTCCCGTCCGCGCACTCGCGTATCAACTCGTCCGCGAAGGACTCGCCGCGCTGGCCGTTGTCGTCGCCGCCAGCTTCGCTTGGTGGCGACTGGTTTCGCGGTTTACCGTTTGAGAGGGGTCGGTGAAGACTGCGGGGGCGGGACTGGGCTCGCGGCGGAATTCTTGCGAATTCCGCTACATGTTTAGTCGAATGTGCGGCATAGCATGCCGCCGTCGGCGACGACTACGGTGCCGGTCATGAATGCGCCGGCTTCGCTGGCTAGCAGCAACGCGGGGCCCACCATGTCCGCCGTGTCGCCCCAACGCTTCACCGCGGTCAACTCGGCGAACTTTCGCTTTTGCTCGTCGTTCAACACACTCATCGGCAAATCAGTCATCACAGGCCCGGGGGCAATGCAGTTGACCGTGATGCCGTACGGTCCCAATTCGAGCGCATGCGCGCGAGCCATTCCGATCAAGGCCGCTTTCGTCGCTGAATAGCAGCCGCGACCAGGGTTCGACGCCAACGCCATGACGCTCGACATGTGGATGATCCGACCCCAACGACGTTCAATCATCTGCGGCGCAAGCGCTCGAGCCAGCCGCATGCAGCTCGTCACATTCAACTCGAAGATGTGATCCCACGAATCGTCCGAGGTCTCGGTCAATGGTTGCGGGCGATTGCTGCCCGCATTATTGAACAGAATGTCCACTCGACCGAACGTCGACAGCGCCCAACTCGCCAATCGATCGACTTCGTCGCGCCGATACATGTCGGCGACAAGCGTTTCGACGCGAACTCCTAGCCCGGCCCCAATGAATGCGGCCGCCTCTTGCAGTTCTTCCTCGTGCCGAGCACTGATGGCCACATGAGCGCCCGCTTCGGCCAGCCCGCGAGCGATCGCTCGCCCAATCCCCTTGCTCCCGCCCGTCACCAACGCCACTCGACCACTCAGATTGAAGAGCTTATTGAGCATGTCATGAGTCCTGCCGTGAGGGAGAGAGAAGCGACTAAGGCCCTGCGTGGTAACGAAGAACCGGTGCGACAAGTGGACCGCGGAGCGATCCACTACTTTGGACGCGGTTTCGATCCTGGCACACCGTATTTACAGCGAGCCTACTACAGCGAGTCGACCACCAAGTCGCCGACTTCACGAGTTCCGTAGCCCATCTTACCCGCCGACTGGCTCTTCATCTTCGTGCCAGTGACGATTTGGATGGCCTTCATCACTCGAGCGGCCGCGGCGGGCTGACCCGAGTGCTCGAGCAACATGGACATCGCGCCGATCGCCGCGATCGGATTGATCACGTTCTGGCCGGTGTACTTCGGCGCGCTGCCACCCATGGGCTCGTACATGCTAACCCCGCCCGCATCGGGATTGATGTTGCCGCCAGCGGCGACCCCCAGCCCTCCTTGGATCATGGCGCCCAAGTCCGTGATGATGTCGCCGAACATGTTCGTCGTGACGATCACGTCGTAGTGTTCCGGATTCTTCACCATCCACATGCAGCACGCATCGACATGGTTGTAGTCGGCCTCGACATCGGGATACTCCTTTGCGATGTCCTGCCAAGCTCGCCACCACAAGTCGTGACCGTAGGTCAAAACGTTGGTCTTCGCGACCAGCGTCAAACGCTTGCCCTTGGGATTGTTTCGCTTACGAGTAAACTCGAAGGCCCAACGGATGCAGCGTTCGCATCCCTTGCGAGTGTAGACGGCGGTTTGAGTGGCCACTTCATCGGGCGTGTTCTTCTTGAGCCAACCGCCGACGCCGGCATACATGTCTTCCGTGTTCTCTCGGACGACGACAAAGTCGATGTCCTTCGGCCCCTTGCCGGCCAGCGGAGTCTCGACGCCGGGGTACAACTTCACCGGTCGCAGATTGATGTACTGGTCGAGTTGGAAGCGGAGCTCGAGCAGCAAACCCTTTTCCAAAATCCCAGGCTTCACCTCGGGATGCCCCACCGCGCCGAGATAGATGGCGTCGAACTTGCGCAGTTCGGCGACAGCGCCCGCGGGCAAAGTTTCGCCCGTTCGCAAGTAACGCTCGCCACCCCAATCGAAGTGGGTCGTTTCGTAGGTGAAACCTTCGAGCTTCGACACCGCGCCCAGGACCTTCAACGCCTCGGCGGTCACTTCCGGGCCCGTACCATCACCAGGGATCACCGCCAGATTCAACGACTTCTTCGCGTTCACGCTTGCCACCTATAGGATTTCGACGAGGACACTCGGAAAAAGATAATTGTAAGTCGACCAACGGGCGTTGCCCAGGGCCGCGACGTCCGCCCGCCCAACGCCGCTTAGGCCTCGGCGATAGGGACCACTCCGCGAGACCCGTTCACTCCACTTTCGTGGGTTGATAATCGTGGTCCCGCTTGCGAATCACTTCAGCGCTCAGGATTTTGTCTGGTTCAATGCGGCTGCGAGGATCGCGCCGTTGAAGCCGTGGCAGCACCTCAAACCCTTCGATCACCCGGCCAAACGCGGTATGGCGACTATCCAAATGAGGCGTCGGGCGGAAGGTCAGGAAGAACTGAGACCCACCGGTGTCCTTGCCCGCGTGAGCCATGCTCAGCGTGCCCGTGAAGTGATGTCGGTAATCCTCCCGACCGCACTCGCAGTAGATCTTGTATCCCGGCCCGCCGGCGCCGTCGCCGTTCGGGCATCCTCCCTGTGCCATGAAGCCCGCCAACACTCGGTGGAACGTCAGACCATCGTAGTATTTCTTCTCGACCAAGCTGATGAAATTGGCCACCGCTTGCGGCGCCTGATTCTCGAACAATTCGATGACAATCGGCCCTTTGTTGGTCACCAGTTTCACTCGCGGCAAATCATCCGCCGCCGCCTCTTGCTCGCGAATCGCGGCTTCGTTCTTCCAAGCCTCGATGAACTTGTCCATGCCCATCAAGTACGATTCGGCCTCTTGGTCGATCTGGCCAGCCTCGGCGGCCTGCTGAAACAACCGCTTCGCGTCCTCGAAGCGATTCGTTCCGAATGCGGCATAGCCGGCCATCAGCGGCAGTCGCTTGTCTTCGCACTGATTAGAAATCAATAGCTGAGCCAACTCGGAGGCGGCGACGTAGTCGTCGCTCTTGAGGTCGTTCCCCAGGATTCCGAGCAGGGTGCGAACGACCTGCGGATCGGCGTTGGGTTTCGCGGCGTACTCCGCCATGGCCGCTTTGCGGAGCCGGACCAGGATGGTGTTCGCCTTCCCCACCAACTCGCCATAGGTCTTGCGCAGCGCGGCCTGTTCGTTGGGCGATGCCTCGCGGAACTTTGCGACGATCGCCGAGATCTCTTGATCGTTGCTGTTCCACTCTTTCAGCACGTCGGCGAACGCCGCCGGCGCTTCATCGCGAGCTGGATCTTGAGCCTCGACGGCGTTTCGGGCGGGGTCTTGCGCCAATGACGCACAGGCTCCACCAACCAAGGAGAACACGGCAATCAGCCCCAATTGGGCGAACGGAGCGAGCGAGAAGTTCCGCGACATGGCGAGGGACTCCGAGTATGAGAGGGGAAAACGGCCGCTCAGGAGCGGTACGCGAAACGAGGGGAAGAAAAAGGGCCGAGTCGCGTCTGTGTCGCAACTCGGCCGCTAATGCTTCTGCCCCAAACGACGGACTGGAAGTCCGTCGTACTTCAAATCGTAGTGGCGACAAAGTACGAGGACCGTTACTTCACCTTGTTGGGTTCGTACTTGTGGTCTCGCTTACGAATCACTTCCGCCGTCACGATCTTGTCGGGTGCGATTTTGGCGGGAGCATCGGGATCGATCCGCTGCAACTTGGACAGCACGTCCATGCCCTGGATCACTCGACCAAACGCCGTGTGGCGTCCGTTCAAGTGGGGCGTGGGCACGAACGTCAAGAAGAACTGCGAGCCGCCGGTGTCCTTGCCCGCATGCGCCATGCTCAAAGTTCCCCGGAAGTGATTCCGATGATTTTCCTTGTAGCATTCGCAGAAGATCTTGTAGCCAGCGTCGCCCGTGCCGTTGCCGATCGGGCAACCGCCTTGAGCCATGAAGTTCGGCAACACTCGATGGAACGTCTTCCCATCGTAGAACTTGCTCTCAACCAAACTGACGAAGTTCCCCACCGTCTCGGGTGCTTCGTTCTCGAAGAGCTCGATGACAATGTCTCCCTTCGACGTCGACAACTTGACGCGGGGCAGGTCATCCTTTTCGGTCTCGGCCTTGCGAGTCGCTTCTTCCTTGGGCCACAGATCCTTGTATTCGGCGACCGAACCTTGGAATTTCTTCGCCGTTTCGTTCGTCAAGGTGCCCGTCTCTTGCGCCTTCTTGAAGTACTCGTCGGCCTTGTCGAACTGATTCAGAGCAAACGCGGCGCTGCCGGCGAGCTGATACAGTTCGTTGATTTCGCACTGATTGTCGAGCAGGATTTGGGCGAGTTCGCTAGCTGCTTCAAAATCGTCTCGTTCAATCTTGTCGGCCACCACCTTCACCAGGAAGCGAGACAAGTTGAGGTCGACATTGGGTGCGGCCAAATAAGCCGCCTTCGCCAACTCTTGCAACTCAGGCAATAGCTTTTCGCCCTTGGCGACTGTTTCATCCCACTGCTTTTGCAGCGAAGCGGTCTCCGCGTCCGGCGCTGTTTGGAACTTCGTGCGAATTTCACGCAGCGTCTTGAGCAGTGACTTCCACTCCGTCAGCTTGGCGTCAAACTTCTTGGGCGCATCGGGGTCGATCGCAGGCGACTCGCTGGCCGGTTTCTCAGCTGCCGGTTTCTCTGGGGCAGGCTTGTCAGCGGCCGGTTTCTCAGTCGGCTTTTCCGCAGCTGGTTTTTCAGCGGCAGGCTTGTCAGCTGGTTTTTCAGCAGGCTTCTCGGCGGGCTTTTCAGCGGCCGGCTTCTCGGCTGCCGGTTTTTCGGTGGCCGGTTGGTCCGTCTTGGCATCCTGGGCGGAGGAGCCGATCGGAACACCGAACCCGAACCACGCCGCCAAGGCCAGGCACAGAAGACCATGACTCACGCTCAATCGCGTTTTCATCGCACTCACTCCTGTGAATAGCAATTGTGAAAATAGTAGGAACGAACCGGATACGAGTCCTCGCCGAACTTCGGCGAGAAATGTTCATGATGCTTCGCGTTTCGCGACCTAAAAGCTTATCATAGAGAGCTTTCCCGGAAAGGTCCCCGGTTCATGAAACGCTCGCGCCGCACTTCTTCGATCCCCGCCGCCTTCCAACCCCATGAGCCGTCGGAGGCGGGAACGCCGTCTCTCAGCAACCCTCACGCCGTGGGAGGCGTCCGAATTATTGGCGGCACATTGCGAGGACGTACTCTGCCGTTCGGCGCCGATCCGCATGTTCGTCCCATGAAGGACCGCGTGCGAGAGGCGGTCTTCAACCTGCTGGCGGACGACGTTAAAGGCCGACAGGTTATCGACTTATTTGCGGGCACGGGAGTGTTGGGGTTCGAGGCGATTAGCCGCGGCGCCTCGCGCGCCCTGCTGTTGGAACGCCATTTCCCGACCGCCAAAGCCATTCGCCGTCATGCCGAGGCGCTCGAAATCGGGGACCGCATGGAAGTGGTCGCGGCCGACACGTTTGTTTGGGTGCGACGTCTTGTCGACGGCCTGCTGATGGGGCCCGACGGTCGCCCGCTCGATATGCTCGTACAATTGACCCAACTCCCGTGGCTCGTTTTCTGCTGCCCTCCCTACGTACTGTACGCACAGCGCTGCGACGAAATGCTTCAACTCATCGTACAACTCATCCAACTGGCGCCACCCGGCAGTCAATTTGTTGTCGAGAGCGACGAGCGTTTCGATCCAGGAATGTTGCTCGACGCCGACCAATGGCTTGTGAGGCAGTACCCACCCGCGACGATCGCTATGCGCCGATTCCCCTAACGCTCAATCCCCGCACTCCTTGGAAGACCCTCTCATGAACTGTCCCCAATGCGGCGCCGTCAACTCCGCCGAAGCGACTCACTGCGGCCGTTGTGGAGCAGTACTGAACGCCCCGCCTGTTCAGGGTCCAATGAACCCTTACGCCAGCCCAACACCCCACTATCCACCACCCGGTGCCTATGGAACCAACGACGAAGCTCTGAAATATGTGGTGCCCATCGGCGTCTCGCCCTGGGCAGTCGCCGCTGGCTACCTCGGACTCGTGTCACCCATCTGCCTCGGCGCGACCGGTCCCTTCGCGATCATTTTCGCCGTGCTCGCCTTCATGCAGATCAAGAAGAATCCCAAGCTGGGAGGCAAGGTCCGAGCAATCGTCGGGATTATCTTCGGGGCGTTTGGAACACTGATGCTGATCGGTTTCCTGATCGCGATGATCGGAAACCTTGCCCGCGTTTAAGGACTGAATCCGAATACTGCTGACCCGATTAGTGAGAATCAGCGACGATTAGTATTCTCTTATTCTTACCGGCGCAGGACGTTAAGCATGGGAACACTGATCTTCACTGATCGTCACTAATGAAATTCAGGTAACTGACATTCAGGTAACTTGAATTCAGGCCAGCACTAGCCGCCTGCGGCCTTCAATTCGGCCAAGTGTTGAGCGGTCCCGACCAAGCGGTCCCAGTTCTGTTGAATGTACTCGGGCGGACCGCCGACTTGAGCCATCACGGTCGCCGCCATCTCCAACGGCACCATTTCAATGGCGTCCCAGGGACACACGGTCAATTCGTAAGGATTCGACTTCTTGCCGGGAATGTGCACGCAAACTTCACAGCCCACACACCGCTCAAGATCGATCTCGCACCAAGCCTGATTCCCCTTCACGCCATGGGCGAGTTGGTTGAAGTTGATGCAATCAACCGGGCACACCTCGCGGCACGATTCGCAACCCGTGCAATTGTCCGCATTGATGATGGCCACTTCCTTGGGCAACTTTTTACGGGGACCTTGCTTCGCCATCGTTTGTCGCTCGGTTAAGTGTCAGGTGCGGTTCAACTTCAGCCAGCACTACGCCTACAGCCAACGCCGTGTCCACCCACTCGATCATCTCTTCAACTCGATCGAGCAGTCAACAAACTGGGCAGTTGAGGAAGACGAGCGAAAACAGGCAAATTCCCTGAAGAGTTTGCCCCGAGACGCTCGACGCCTTCTACCATCGGCCGATTTTCACAGCGGACGTTGTGAAAAATTATAGACGCCACGCCCGAGGCGGCAATAGGGATCGAGCATCGCTGGGCCTGTCGCATTCCGTTGCTTTGCCCCTTAGTTTGGGGTAGTATCAGAGCGAGCTTATGGGTCGGCGGCAGATGACGTAGCTCCTTGCGGCTATTGGCGATGAGGCGACGAATGAAAATCCTCTTGTACGGACGACCGCGAGCCTTGACGTTTTGCTCGCTGCTTTCCTTCGTCAGTCTCGCGTTGGTCTCCCATCCCGCCGAATTGTTCGGGGCCGAGCCGATTCGGGCCGACTTTGGACAGGACGTAGTGCCTCTGTTGAGTCGCTACGGGTGCAACGCGGGCGGCTGTCACGGCAAGGCGAGCGGGCAGAATGGGTTCAAGCTGTCGCTGTTCGGCTTTGATGTCGCCTTCGATCATGAGGTGATTGTCAACCAAGCCCGAGGGCGTCGCGTGTTTCCCGCTTCGCCCGAGAACAGTTTGTTGCTGACAAAGGCCACCGGCCAGACGCCTCATGGAGGCGGCAAGCGGTTCGAAGTGGGCAGTCCCGCTTACCAGACCATTCGCGATTGGATTGCCGCGGGAGCTCGCCCCGCTGACGCAGCGGCGCCTCGCTTGGTCCGGCTGCATTTGGAGCCGAAAACTCGAGTCTTTCAGGCGGACGAAACAGTGGCCCTGCGAGTCGAGGCGGAGTACACCGACGGCACTCGCCGCGAGGTCACCCAGCAGTCCCAATTTTCGAGCAATCTGGACGTCGTCGCGACGGTCAACGAAGACGGGGTCGTGCGATCGGGGGAAGAGAAGGGGGAAGCGGTGGTGATGGCCCGCTTCCAAGGAGAAGTGGGTACTTTTCGAGCGATTCTTCCGCATGGCTCGCCGCTTGCCGATATCCCCGGGTTCACGCCCAACAACTACATCGACGAGCATGTGCGGACGAAGTGGAAACAACTTGGTCTGCTCCCATCGCCCTCGGCGGATGACGCCACGTTCTTGCGTCGCGTGACGATCGACTTGTGTGGTCGCTTGCCGACGGTCGAGGAGTCGCGAGCATTCCTCGCGGACAACTCGCCGGACAAGCGTCGCGTGTTGATCGACCGACTCTTGGAATCGCCCGACTACCCGGCCTATTTCGCGCTACGTTGGGGTTCCATCCTGCGTAATTCGAATCTGGCGGGCTCCGAGCAAGCCGCCTACGCATTCCACAACTGGATTAAGGACCTGATCGCCAGGAACCGTCCTTACGACGAAATGGTCCGGGGAATCGTGGCGGCCGCCGGCGAATGGCAGGATGCACCTGCCATTAATTGGTACTGGCAAAGTCGAGACGATCAACTGCACC
The DNA here is from genome assembly GCA_046349915.1 of Pirellulales bacterium. Taxonomy (GTDB): domain Bacteria; phylum Planctomycetota; class Planctomycetia; order Pirellulales; family Pirellulaceae; genus CAIXSC01. The sequence continues at coordinate 50,714 of JAXMBL010000010.1, forward strand.
AAGTGACCGCCGATACGGCTCAAGTGTTCCTTGGCCTGCGTTTGCAATGCGCTCGCTGCCACCATCATCCGTACGAGCGTTGGGGACAGGCCGATTACTTTGGCCTCGCGGGCTTCTTCACTCGCTTGGGCCGGAAGGGGTTTGGTCAACCGCCGCCGTACTTCGCCTCGGCCACGGTCACGACGGGTGAACGCAACCCGCTGACAGGTAAAGCTCCCGAGCCGAAGTACTTGGACGGCCCCGAAGCCAAGTTTGGTCCCGATGAGGATCCGCGACACGGTTTGGTCGACTGGATGGCGAAGCCCGATAATCCATTCTTCGCTCGAGTTTTCGTCAATCGGCTGTGGGGACATTTCCTGGGACGAGGGCTGGTGCACGAAGTCGACGACATGCGGGAAACCAATCCCCCGTCGAACCCAGAACTGCTCGACGCGCTCGCTCGCGACTTCGTCGAACACAAGTTCGACATGAAGCACATGACGCGGCTGATCCTGAATAGTCGGGTCTATCAACTGTCGTCCGAGCCCACGCCGAACAATCAACACGATCGCCAAAACTTCGCGCGTTACTACGGACGACGGCTCGTTTCCGAGGTCTTTTTGGATGCTGTCGATCAAGCGACGGGCTCAAAGACTCGCTTCAATGGCGTCAGCTCACAGGCGCGAGCCGTCGATTTGCCGCACGAGGGCTTCGGCTCGTACTTTCTCGACACTTTCGATCGCCCTCGCCGCGTGACTAGCTGCGAGTGCGAACGTTCGAGCGGCGCGACGCTGGCCCAAGTGCTTTTGTTGGCCAATTCGGACGAGATCGAGAACAAACTTGCGGCCGGAGAAGGGCGTATCGCTCGACTGCTAGCCGATAAGAAACCCATGAAGGATGCGGTCGACGAGTTGTATTTGGCAACGCTGGTACGCTACCCGCGAGCCGACGAACTGGCGACCGCTCTTCCGTATGTGGATGAGGCGAAAGACAAGGCGCAGGCGCTGCAAGACCTGTTGTGGACGCTGCTGAATTCGCGCGAGTTTATGTTCAATCATTGAGGCTGGAGACTTGAGGCTGGAGACTTGAGGAAAGAAGGATCGGACGGAGTGGCGGGCCGTTATCGTGAGGTGGAATCCGCCAAAATTCCTCCCGTAAGAAAAATTGCGCCGAAGACGGCGTAGGAGACTTTTGTCATGCTCGACTTGATCGGACGAGGGTATCGCACTTGCGATGGTGTCACTCGGCGGAGTTTCCTGCGAGTGGGCGGACTGGGGGTTGGCGGCGTTGCCCTGCCCGAACTGTTGCGGCTGCGGGCGGAAGGCGCCGTGCCGAACCAGCGCAAGGCGGTCATCTTGATCTGGCAGGCGGGTGGGCCGAGTCACCTGGACATGTACGATCTGAAGCCTGACGCACCGGCCGAGTTCCGGGGCGAGTTCCGCCCGATCGCCACGAACGTGCCAGGGATCGATGTGGGCGAGCACTTGCCGTTGCAGTCGCGGATCATGGACAAGATGTCGATCGTGCGATCGGGCTGCCACACGAACGCGGGCCATGGCATGGGTTCTCAGTGGATGCTGACCGGTTGGCAACCCACGATCGAAGTGAACGACAACATCTTCCCCTGCATGGGTTCGGTCGTGGCGAGGATGAAGGGGCCCAACGAGCCGGGTCTGCCTGCTTACGTCAATCTGCCACGTCCGTTGGGCTTGGGTAAAGCCGCCTACTTAGGCGCGTCGTTCAATCCCTTCTCGCCCGACAGCGATCCCAACAATGACGGCTTTCAGGTCCGAAATCTGAAGCTGACCAGCCGAGTCGATCTCGCGCGACTGGACCGCCGCGAAACACTCCTCAAGAAACTCGATGGCATCCGGCGCGACGTCGACACCAAGGGGGACATTGTCGGCATCGACAAGTTCTACCGCGACGCGCTCGAAATGGTGACCAACGACAAAGCCCAGAAGGCGTTCGACGTGCGGGCGGAGGAAGCCAAGCTGCGTGATGAATATGGTCGCAATGATTTAGGGCAAAGCTGCTTGCTCGCCCGGCGGCTGGTCGAAGCGGGCGTCACCTTTGTCGCGATCCAAGCGGGCGGCGGCTGGGATACGCACGGCGATAACTTCAAGCAATTGAAAGACAGCTTGCTGCCGAAATACGACAGAGCCGTAACGGCGCTGGTGAACGACTTGTACGACCGTGGGCTGCAAAATGACGTACTCGTGATGGCGATGGGCGAATTCGGTCGCACGCCGCGGATCAACGGCGGCGCCGGCCGCGATCACTGGCCGCAGGCGATGTCGGTGCTGTACGCCGGCGGCGGCTTGCGCATGGGACAAGTCGTCGGCGCCACGAATGACAAGGCCGAGTATCCGACGACGAAGCCCGCCACGCCCGGTTGCCTCCTCTCGACCATGTATCACGTGTTGGGGATCAACCACAAGCATGTCTTCTACGATCAGGCGAACCGTCCCTTGCCGATCCTGAACGAAGGACAACCAATCGCGGATCTGATCTAAAAACCACGAGCACCTTGATGGCGGGACGCACCCATGTCACACCTCCGACGTTATCGCCGTCGCCTGCGAGTTTCCGTTGCTTTTCTCACTCGATCGATAAACCTCGGGATGCGGTTGGTCGCCGTGGCAAGTCTCGCGACTGTTGCCTTGTGGCTGACCGCGACGCCAGTGCTCGCGGAACTTCCCATGCCGCGTTTCGATCGCTTGGCGCCGCTGGGCGGCGTAGCCGGTGCGACGGTGGAAGTCGAAGTGCTCGGCGCGGACTTGGATGAGGCGACTCGCCTGGTATTCGACCACCCAGGATTGTCGGCGACACCGGTGGAAGGCAAGGATCGACGCTTCAAAATCGCCATCGCGGCGGATATGACGACAGGAACCTATGATGCTTGGTTGGTGGGCAAATATGGCGTGAGCAACCCGCGGATATTCGCGGTGCTGCGCGATCTGACCGATGTCGCGGAAGTCGAGCCGAACAACAGTCCCGACAAGGCTCAGGCCTTGGTCATCAACTCGGTCGTCCACGGCTCATCCGACCAGAACGATCAGGATGTGTTTCGCTTTTCTGCGCGACTGGGACAACGTCTGACCGTGCAATGCCGAGCCGGTAAACTCGACTCGGCGCTCGACCCCATCGTCACGCTGACAAACTCCCAGGGAACCTTGATCGCCGCCAACGGCGATTACTTTGGACGCGACCCTCTGATCGATTTCGTGGCGCCTGCCGACGGCGACTACTTCGCGTCGCTCAGCGATCTGTCGTATCGAGGCGGCCATCAGTACGAACTGATTGTGAGCGACGCGCCGCAGATCGAAAACGCCTTCCCTCGCGCGGTGCGAGCGGGCGAAACGACGGAGTTGACGTTCTTTGGTCGAAACCTGGGAGGCGGCGCGGCGGCGGGGAGTCGTCGAGTCAACGATTTGCCGTTGGACGAATTGCGCATCGCCGTGACTCCTCCGGCCGAAGTGATCGACAGAGGCGCCTTCCTGTTCCGCGAACATCCCACCGACCATACGACTCTGCCCACCGCCGCCACCTGTACGTTGCGCGGTTTTCAGGTACTGACCGGTTTGCCTCGCGAACTGGGACCAGCCGTCGCACTGGTGGTGAGCGAGCAGCCCGTGACGTTGGAAAAAGAACCGAATGACACGCCCGAGACGGCTCAGCGCGTGGAGCTGCCCCTGATGGCGAGCGGTCGCTTGGATAACGCTCGCGACGGAGACTGGTTCGAGTTCGGACCGGTGGAAGCGGGGACTTACTATGTCGACGTTTATTGCGAGCGGATCGGAGGTCGAGCCGATCCGTATGTCGCGGTGGTGGATGAACAGGGGAACCGAGTCAGCGAGTTGGATGACTATGGTCATCGCGTGAATGCGTTCGATGGCCATTTGCGCGACCCTTCGGGATCGGTGAATCTCGCGGCCAACAAGAAGTATCGGTTATTGGTGCAAGATCGTTATCGGCGCGGCGGCGATCGATATCAATACGTGTTGTCGGTGCGTAAGGGGAATCCCGATTTCTTTGTCGCGGCGATGCACCGTCAGAATCCCGGCCCAGGCGGGCTGACCGTGGGTCGCGGCGGCGCGAGCTATCTGGATGTCGTGATTCACAACCAGGAGGGATTTGCTGGCCCGGTGACCATTGAGGCGGAGAATCCGCCGGCCGGATTGCAGGTTGAGCCGACGGTCATTCACGGCAACTCGGGGGTCGTCGTGGTGCGAGCCGACGAAAACGCACCCGATTCGTTGGGCGAGTTGAGGTTAGTGGCGACGGGACTACGAGGAGAGCAGTCCGTGCGACGAGCCGTTCGACCTTACACTCGAGTCTCGAACGACACGAATTATCAGTCGAGTCGACCAATGCGGCAGCTACCATTCGCGATTCGCGATGTAGCGCCGTTTGTCGTTCAATTTGATCCGGCCGTGGTGAGCGTCGAGGCGGGAAAGAAGGTGGACATTCGCTTGAAGCTTCAGCGACGCTGGCCCGACGCGGTCAACGCCGTGAACATTCAGCCTCTGTCGTTCCCTGGCAACTTCAAGTTGGGCAATCAGGAATTCAAGCCCGATACGAAGGAATTGACCGCCTCGCTCGAGGTGACCGGTGGCACTCGACCAGGCGAGTATTCGCTAGTGGTGCAATGTCAGAGCCAGGTGCCGTTTCAGAAGGATTTGAAGTCGAACGCGAAGCCAAATACACTCGTGGCCTTGCCGAGTTTGCCTTTACGAGTCACGGTGACGGCGCCACCCGCGAAGTAATTGACGCGTTCGATTTTGAGACCCGCTTCATGAATACCTCCGTAACCGCCGGCAAGTCTGGCGGTACTCCGCGCCAAATCTTACTGATCGATCTGGACAATTGCCCGAGTCAGTTGACTACGTTGGTCGAGGATCTCAATCAGTACGATCGGATACTGGCGTGTCATGGCCAAGTGGAGCCGCGGATCCCGTTGACCTTGGTGCCCCAGGTTGCTCAGGCTATTGCGTCGGGGCGAGTTGAGTTTTGGGGGATGTCGCGGGGCGGGAAGAACGCCGCTGACTTCGGCTTGACGTTTATCGCAGGTCGACTATCGGTGGAGGAACCTGCCGACAGCGAATACGTCGTGGTTTCAGCCGACTCGGATCTCGATCATGTCGTCGACCTCTTGCAACGTCTGGGCCGACGAGCGAAGCGAGTGAACAAAAGCAACGACGTTGCCAAGTCGTCGGGCCCCGCGACGAATCGAACGTCCTCTTCTCTTCCTCCAGCGACGAAAGTGGCAACGACGCTTCCGTCTTCGATGATGATCGACGAGGCGATGGAGGATTTTGTCGAAAGTTATTTGCGCTCGCTGAAAGGGCGTCCCCACAGGAAGCAAGGGTTGCGCAACCTCATCAACATGTACTTCGGAAAGAACTCGGGGATCCCTGGCGAGTCCGTACTCGAGGAGATTTTCGCGCGCGGCTACGTCACGATGAATGAGACCGGCAAGCTGACTTATCGCTTGGACCAGCCGATGCCGCCGGCAAACGGAACGGAAATCGCCCACTCGGAACTGATTCACGATGCGTACGAAGACGACGAGATCCCGTTCTAGTTGAACGGCCTTACGGCATGGGCGCCACGCCCGGCGCCATGGGAGCGCCGGGAACTCCTGCTCCCATCGGGATGCCAGGCGCCATCGGCACGCCTGGAGCCATCGGATTCATGCCTGGAGCCATCGGGTTCATACCGGGGGCTCCGGGGGCGCCTGGAACTCCAGCACCCATGGGGATGCCAGCCGCGTTCGGATCACCCGGCACTCCTGGCATTCCCGCGTTGGGATCCATGGGCATACCGGCATTGGGATCAGCCGCGGGCGCTGGCGCCGGCGGTGGGTTACGAGCAGCCGCGGTATTCCACTGCGGGAACTCGCCGTATTTTTCCAACTCAACCTTCAGCATCACCCAACTGGCCGTGAGCGCGAAGAACGCCACGAGCAACATCATCGAGTAGATGCTGAAGCGTTGCTTTTGCGGGGGCATAGGCCCCGCATTAGCCCAGCCTGGTTGTGACACGGTCGTCCTTCCTGATCGAGCCTTTGCGGAACTCCGGAAGAATCCGGGCCACCGCCTTGTTCGGTTCCGTCTTCACCACGATCACGCGACCCAGATATTGAGTGCCGCGATAGACTTCCATCTGATGACCTTCCTTGAGGCCTGAATCCGAGCCAAGCGATACTTCCAGCAGATCCTTGCCACCAACCGCGAGCACGATGCCATCCACCTTCGGCGGAATTGCATCCGTATCGACATCGATGGTCAGACCGGCCGAATCCATGACGCGTTTCATCTGCGCCACTTGGTCGACTAGCTGTTCACGCTTCTCCTTCAAGGAGCGTTCAATGCCAATCGCGACATTCAATTGGTCGGTCAAATCGACGACCTTCAAGAATTGCGCGTCACGATCATTCTGAGCGACCCGCACGCTTTCGCGCAACTTGGTCACCTCTTCCAACAAGCGGTTGTTGTTGGTTTCCAGCGTCTGAAGGGCGGCAGTTTGCTCGGTATGAGCACCTTGCAGACGTTCCAGCTCCCCTTCTCGCTGCTGCAATTGCTGCTCGATCTGCGTCAGCTTCGTCGACAACGCCGACAGAGCATACGCGCGAGCCGCTTGCTCGGCGGCATACTGATCTTTCAGCCGAGCAATTTGATTGGTGAGGTTTTCCACCTCGAGGGTCTTCTTCTCCAATTGCTGCACCAACCCCTGGGTTTCGCCCGGAGTCGTGTTGGAGACGACCTTTTTCCAGTTTTTGTGCGTCGCGAACACCATGAGAGACAGTGACATGAACACTATGCTCATGATGAAGATCAGCACCGTCAGTATCTTGCCAAGCAGTGTCATAGCACCCCAGCCCTTCGACGAGTTCGCGTCCTGCTGTTTCATGGGTTCCCGAGAACCCAAGCAAGTATAGTTACGCCAAAATCATAAAGTCAACGAATGAACGTTAATTTCGGGCACCTAGAGAAGATAGGAGGTGTAGGATGAATCGCCTCTACCGGTCATGCCCGCCTCAAACAAAACGGCTCAAGTCCATTCTTACCACCCCAACGTACTATACACAAAACTTCACAAGAGCTAAAACCACTGATCGGCGCCCACAATCTCCAGGCCACCTTGGCCTACCGAGTCGGCTCCCAGGTAGCCCCTCCCAGGTCGGCCCCCAAGAACCGAGTCACCGAGGGCGAACTGCACAACGGAATCGTGGGCCCTATTTAAGATTTAGGGTCCACCAAGTACTGGGCAAGCCCCCGAGCAGCCGTAAGTCAGGAACTCTGGACTATCCTTGCCATTCGGTGTCATTCCGTGGCCAAAACTGACTGCAGTATTGGCACGCGGTGCAGCTGATCATCTCGCGAAGCGAGATGGCTACGAATTCGTGGCCGAAACTGAATGCGGTACTGGTACGCGGCGCGGCTGATCATCTCGCGAAGCGAGATGGCTACGTGTGGCAACCAGAGCAGCGCCAATGACTAACAGCCAAAGTGGCCAATCCCCCACTTGTTGGTAGAGGCTCCAGCGTCGGTCGCGAGCTAGTTCAGCCACGACCGTGGCGCCCTGCTGTTTCGGAGCTCGACCACGCACTCGACCGTCGCCATCCACCCAGGCCGAAATACCGGTATTCGCCGCCACCACGAACGGCCTGCGGAGTTCGACGGCGCGAAACACGCCTGCTTGTAAGTGCATGTCCAGCAACGATGAGCCCCAGAACCAACCATCGTTGGTCAAGTTCACCTGAACGTCCGCCGGCTCACCCTGTCGCTCGAGTTCCCTGAGTTTCCCACCCATGTGATGAGGCACCAGGCTTTCAAAGCAGATGCTGGGGGCGAGTCGCCAGTCTTGCACGACGAACGCCCGTTCCTCCTCACCCTCCCGTAAATCGCCTGGCATGCCGACGAGTTGATAGATCACGGGAAACCATTTCCCCAGCGGGATGTACTCGCCGAACATCACCAGATGCCGTTTGTAGTAGCGGTCGGCGACTTGCCCCTCCTGGTCGAATAGCAGGGCTGAATTGTATTCGTGAGTGGAATCGCCTTCAAACTCGACCGTAACCGTACCGGCAATCAGGACGGGGGGCGGCGAACTGGCGCCGTGGCGACGTTCATGGGCTTCGCGCAGTATGGCGACGGCAAATTGAGCTTTCCGTCGAAACGCGGTTTCGCGAGCCTGTAATTCTCGAGGAAGCCCTTCACGCTGCTCGAAGAGAAACTCGGGCGAGTTCTCCGTGAACATCGACTCGGGCCAAACGACGGCGGCCAATGGTTCTTCACCGCCACACGCTTCGACCGACCGCCTGAGATAGCGTTCAAAGGCGTCGACGTTTCGCTGTGGATTGAACTCGAAGATCGTGTCGACCGATTCCTGAATCAGCGCGATCCGCAGGTGAGGCGAGGCATTGTTGGAGGCATTGTTGGAGTCGTTGCTGGGCGATTGTGCCAAGCGCCAAGCGCCGTAACTCAACATCAGCCCCGGGATCGCGAGGGTGGCGAGCCCATGGGCGATGGCTCGCCTGCGAGGGTTCGGCGTGAGACTCTCCGCGGTCGTTCGAGACGCTTGAATCGATCGTATCGATTCCCACGCACAAGCGGCTGTGGCCATGATGAGACCACTCAACAGATACGCGCCGCCCGTATCGACGATCTGAATCATCGTGATGAAGGGCGACTGGGTGTGGGCGAGCATCCCGCCCGTGAAGCCGCTGAGCAGGCGGCCGCGGATCAATTCTAAAGCGATCCAAACGAGCGGCGCGGCTATGAACAAGGGCCAGCGTAGACGGTGGACGGCGAATCGAGCGAGCGCAAGGAAAATGGGGAGATAGACCGCCAGATAAAGGGCCAGGGCGATCCAGCCCAAGTAAAGCGCCGGGTGCGCTTTCCTGACTCCTTGCAAGTAGACCAACCAGAATACGCTCGACGCCAACCAGATGTCGCGATAGCCAAGCCACGAGCCAGGTCGACGGCTGGGTAGCGTGGGAGAACTGACCAGCGCGAGCCACGGGAGGGGCGCGAGCCAGCCCATCCACCACCAGCCAACGGGTGGCTGAGCGAGCCAGAGCAGGAGCGAACCGGCCAGGGCGAGCCAGCCGGCGGAACGCTGACGGGGAACGTCGACCACGATGGTTTAACCGCCGCCGTAGATGGCGTTCGCCGCCGCGACGCTCGCCCCCTTCGTGAACGAGTAGCCTTGTTCGGCGAGCAATTGTTCGAGTGCGCCGAGGAAGACGAGGACGTTGGAAGCGCGGGAGCCGTATCCCATGAGGCCGATGCGCCACACCTTACCCTTGAACGCGCCGAGCCCAGCGCCGATCTCGATGCCGAATCGCTGGAGGAGTGCGCTACGAACTTTCGCGTCATCGACTCCCGCGGGGATTTTGACGGCGTTGAGCATCGGCAGTTGATGACCTTCGCGTGCGGCGTATTCAATGCCGAGCGCCGCCAGACCCGCCTTCAACGCTCGATGGTTCAGCATGTGTCGAGCGAAGCAATTGTCGAGTCCTTCCTCGTGGACCAACCGCAGCGCTTCGTAGAGCGCGTAAGTCATGTTGATCGGCGCCGTGTGGTGATAGACTCGCTCCTGTCCCCAGTAGTTGGCGAGCATGGAGACGTCGAGATACCAACTCTGTACTTTGGTCTTGCGGTTGAGAATGACATCGAGCGCTCGCTGGTTGAACGACACGGGAGCGAGCCCCGGCGGGCAGCTCAAGCACTTCTGCGTGCCCGAATAAATCGCGTCGATATTCCATCGATCCACCTCGACGGGTACGCCGCCCAAACCCGTGACGGCATCGACCAGCAGCAGCGCGCCGGCATCGTGAACCAGCTTGGAAATCTCTTCGATCGGCTGCCAGGCGCCGGTGGACGTTTCGGCGAGCACGATGCCGACGACTTTCGGCTTCGCGGTTTCGAGGGCGGCTTGCAGGTCTTCGGTGGTGAAGATATCGCCCCAGGGCTTCTCCAGCTTGGTGACCTTTGCGCCCGCCCGCGCGGCGACATCGGCCATGCGCCCCCCGAAGACGCCGTTGACGCAGACGATCATCGAGTCGCCGGGTTCGATCAGGTTGACCACGGTCGCTTCCATGCCCGCCGAGCCGGTGGCGCTCACCGCGAACGTCATGCGGTTCTCCGTGCGAAACACGCCTCGCAGCATCCGTTGCAATTCATCCATGGTCTGGAGATAGAACGGGTCGAGATGTCCTACGGTTCCCTTGGCCAGTGCTTGGAGCACTCGCGGGTGAGTGTCGCTGGGGCCGGGGCCGAGCAGGATGCGGGGAGGTGGATTGAGTTCCGGGGCAGGGTGCGTCACGCGAGGTTCTCCATCGAGAAAGTTTGTTTGACGAGTTGGCTGATGAGTTTGAATTCAGGGGCCGCGGCCGTTTCGCACCACTCGAACATCGCCGACTCGACGGTCGTCGGCGTCACGCCGCTGGCGACCATGCGTTGCAGGGCGATGTCGCGATCGAACGGAGCGCGGGAGGCGACCGCATCCATGGCGACGAAGACGCGAAAACCGGCGTGCAGCAAGTCGAGCGCGGTCTGCTGGACGCACACATGCGTTTCGATGCCACAGACCAGCAGATTCGGCCGCTCGAGCGTCTCGAGTCGTGCGCGGAGAGCGTCGCAACCGACGGCGCTGAAGGCGAGTTTCTCGGGGATGGCCCCTAGTCGCGGGGCTAACGAAGGGACCGTGTGTCCGAGTCCCTTGGGATACTGTTCGGTCGCTAGCGTCTCGACGCCTAGTGCGGCAGCCGCCTCGACGAGTCGACCAATGTTCCAAACGAGTCGCTCGGCGTCCGGAATGGCGCGCAAGAGTTTTTCTTGGACATCGACGATGAGGAGCGCCGTGTCGTGTCGCGACATCAGTTCGGGGCTGCGGTGCAGGGGGGGTGGCTCGTTCATAGGCAAAGCATAACGTCCCTGCCGAGCCATCGTCAGCCCATGGGAGGCTGAGTTCCAGGGGAAGTCGTGCTAGCTGCGCCTAACCGCGCTGGTCGCCTCTTCCCCTCCCAGCCGAGTGGCGTCACAATGGGGACTTATGCGCGAACTTATTCGAGCGACGACGATTTTAACGGTTCGACGTGACGGCATTGTCGCGATGGGCGGCGATGGTCAAGTGACGATGGGCGTGGCGGTGGTCAAGTCCGACGCCCACAAGATCCGTCGGCTGTTGGATGGGCAGGTGCTGTGCGGGTTTGCGGGGAGCGCCGCGGACGCCTTTGCACTGCTGGAGCGTTTTGAGTCCAAGCTGCGAGACTATCCACGCAACATCCCTCGAGCCGCCACGGAACTTGCCAAGGAATGGCGCACCGACCGCGCTTTGCGGCGCCTCGAAGCGCTCTTAGCGGTGGCCGACGAACGTCATACGTTGTTGGTCAGTGGCACGGGCGATGTAATTCAACCAAACGACGGCATCCTGGGAATTGGGTCGGGCGGCCACTACGCGGTGGCGTCGGCCCGAGCACTCGCTCGACATTCTCAGCTTAGCGCCGGCGAAATCGTGCGGGCATCGTTGACGATTGCCGGCGAGCTGTGCATTTATACGAACACGCAGATCGTGGTGGAGGAATTGGCGTGTCGGACTTGACTTCGTTGCCGCTCGACCTGGGAGCCAAGGCGGCGCCCGACGAATCGCGCCAAGCCTCCCCCGGTTCCACTCGCCAATTGACTCCGCGCGAAATCGTCGTCGAACTCGACCGATACATCGTTGGTCAGCACGGTGCGAAGCGAGCGGTGGCGATCGCGGTGCGGAATCGCTGGCGCCGGCAGCAACTGAAGGACGAAATGCGCCAAGAGGTTGCGCCCAAGAATATCCTCATGATCGGTCCGACGGGCGTCGGCAAGACCGAAATCGCCCGGCGACTCGCCAAACTGACCGGCGCTCCCTTCATCAAGGTTGAAGCGACGAAGTACACCGAGGTCGGATACTACGGTCGCGACGTCGAGAGCATGGTGCGGGAACTGGTCGAGAACGCAATTGGACTGGTGAGACAGTCCGAGCGGTTAAAGGTGGAAGAAGCGGCGAAGGAGCGGGTGGAAGAGCGGTTGCTGGATCTACTCAGTTCCGACGCAACGAATGACTCGGAGGATGCCGCGGAATTTCGTGAGCGGCGGCATCAAGTTCGCGAGCGTTCTCGCGAGATGTTGAACGCCGGCAAACTCGAGGAAGAGCGAGTCGAACTGCGGGTGGAGTCGAAGGCGACGCCGGTGTTGGTCGGCGGCATGGGACTCGACCATATGGAAGTCGACATTCAAGGGATGTTCGAAAAGATCTTGCCGAAGAATTCACTGCGACGCTCGGTGACGGTCGCGCAGGCTCGCGAAATCCTGTTTGAACAGGAATGCGACGCGCTGCTGGACCCCGAGAAGATCAATGCATCCGCCATCGATCTCGCCGAGAACTTAGGCATTATCTTTGTCGACGAGATCGACAAGGTGGTGGCGAGCGAGGGGAAAGGGGCGGACGTGTCGAGGCAAGGGGTGCAGCGCGACCTGTTGCCCATTGTCGAAGGAACCGCCGTGCAGACTCGCTATGGTTATGTCCGCACCGATCACGTGCTCTTCGTCGCCGCGGGCGCCTTTCATAAGAACAAACCCAGCGACCTGATGCCCGAGTTGCAGGGACGGTTCCCGATTCGTGTTGAATTACAGGATCTGACGAAAGAGGATTTCATTCGCATCCTGGCCGAACCAAGAAACGCACTCACTCGTCAATACGCCGCCTTGCTGGCGACCGAGGGAATCCAGCTCGAGTTCACCGCCGACGCCATCGAGGCGCTCGCGTCGTATGCGTTTCAAGTCAATCGCTCCACGCAAAACATCGGCGCTCGCCGCTTGTACACGATCATGGAGCGTTTGCTGGAAGACTTGAGTTTCACGGCGCCCGAGCAGGCGGGGGCGAGTCTGCGGATTGACGCTGCCTACGTGCAACAACGACTCGCGGGCGTGGCGGACGATGAGGATCTCAGCAAGTTCATCCTTTGACGGCGTCGGCCTCGATGGAACCAAGATCACTGCCTGAATCGTATCGCTTTACGGCGCCGCCCGAGCAATGCGGGTATCTGCCTGATCGTCAGTCGACCATGGAGTATCGTTGGTTCGACGATTTAACGGACGAAGACTACGCTTGGTTGCTGGACCGAGGTTGGCGACGATTCGGCGAGTTGGTCTTCCGCCCCAATTGCAAGGGGTGCCAGGAGTGTCGCGGCATTCGTCTGGATGTTAGTGAATTCCAACCGAGTCGCAGCCACCGCCGTACGTTGAAACGGAATGAAGATGTGCGAGTGGAATTCGCGCCGGCGGAAGCCTCCGCAGATCACCTGCGGATTTACAACGCCTACCATGCCGACATGCATACTCGGCGCGGCTGGCCGTTGCATCTGACCGACTGGTCCGACTATCACCAGTCGTTCTTGAGCGGAGAGCGGTCGTTTGGGTACGAGTTTCGCTACTACAGGGAACATCAACTGATAGGCGTCGCGCTGTGCGATGTCGTGCCCGAGATGTTGTCGGCCGTTTACTTTTTTCATGATCCCGTCTGGCGGCCCGACGGTCCTGGGATCTTCTCGGTTTTGCAGCATGTGCGAATGGCTCGCGAGACGGGACGACGTTGGGTGCAGTTAGGCTATTGGGTCCCCGATTGCCCGTCGATGCGGTACAAGGCGCAGTTCCAACCGCATGAAATCCTGGAGATCCTGCCTCCCGATAACGCCGATCCTCAATGGCGGAAAGTCGCCGACTAATTAGACAGCGCCAAAATCGCATAGTCGTGGATCGCTCCGCGATCCAACGTTTGGACGCTGAGGCGTTGGATCGCGGAGCGATCCACGACTATGGCAAGAACGCGCCTTTTCCAATCTAAACCGAACTGAAAAACTTGACGCCCGTCGCGCGCGGCGGTAACATCTCGACACGTGTAGAGACATCTCGACATGGAGAACGACTCGAGTGGCACGAACTCCCGCGGAACTTGGCAAATCCGAATGGACGTTGATGGAGTCGCTTTGGGAGCGGGGCGCGGGGACGGCGACCGACCTGCAACGAGCGCTCGAACCCAGTCAAGGCTGGGCCTACAGCACCGTCAAAACCATGCTCGATCGACTCGTCGACAAAGGCTTCGTGAAAGCTCGCCGCGTCGGCAACGTCTATGAGTACTCCCCGCGAGTGAAGCGGGAGTCGGTGGTCAGTCGCGTGATGGAAGATGTCGTCGGCCGCATGCTGGAAGGGTCGGTCGCCGCCTTCGTCGACCGGTTGCTGGAAGACCGCAAACTCTCGCACAAGGAAGTCACGGAGTTGCGGGAAATACTCGCGAAACATCGCGAGGAGGAGTAGTCGCGTGGAAACAACCATGAGCGATATATTCCCCAGTGTACTCACTTCCGTCGCATCAACTTGGTCCGAGTGGATGCTCGCCATGTCATGGCAAGTGACAGTCGTGGCCTTGGCCATTGCCTTGATCGCGTTGCTGGGCCGTCGCTGGCCCGCTCGTTTTCGTTACTCGCTCTGGCTGATTGTGCTCGTGAAACTGGCGCTGCCTCCCTCGTTCGCGGCGCCGACTGGGTTTGGTTGGTGGCTACGCGAAGGTACGGATCAGGTCGCGACCAACGAGCCCAACGTTCCCTCCACGGAACTTGTCGATCCAGCGTTCCAAGACGCCAGCCAGTTTGCGCCGATGCGCGAGGGCGAAAGGAGCGGCACTTCAACTGCGCACTCATCCACATCCCGTTCGGCGACCACTAATCCGTCTTCGCTGGCGGTGAATGCCGCTTCAGAACGAGCCGGCTGGGCGGTGGCGCTGCTGATCGCCTGGAGCGCCTTTGTCGCTGCTCGCCTGGCACTCTTGATTCACGCGGCGATTCAGGTTCGCTCGTGGGTGACTCGAGCGCTGCCTATTCGCTCGCCTCGCATGCGAGTGCTGTTGGAGTCGGCGCGAACGAAGGTAGGTTGGCGCGGCGCTGTCGATCTGCGGAATTCGGAATCGTGCGTGACGCCGCTGGTCGTTGGTTATTGGCGACCAACGATCCTGCTGCCGAGCACCGTGCTGGAACGCCTGGACGACGCGGAACTCGAGTCAGTCTTGGCTCATGAGCTGGTGCATCTCCGACGCCGCGATTCCTGGGTGCGGTTGGCGACCGCCGTCGCGCGGACGCTGTACTTTTTTCATCCGGTCGCGTGGTGGCTCGGTCGTGAACTGGATCGGTTGAGGGAGGATGCGTGCGACGAGTCGACGGTGGCTGCGTTGCGAGGAAAGCGGCATGCTTACGGTTCGGCCTTGGTGAAGACGGCCGAACTATTGGGCTACGACGCACCTCACTTGGCGCTCACCGCGCTCGATCGCCGTTTTCCCGTGAAAGAGCGGTTGTTGCGAGTGCTCGATCCCGACCTGCCTTGGCTGCCCCCCGGACGACTCGCCCGCGTTAGTCGCTGGGCCGCCTTCGGCTGCATCACTCTCGTGTTACTCCCTGCGGGCGCTCCGCGGCTCGCGAAACAGGCCAACGCCGAGTGGGATGGGATGACAGCCGCCACGGCCTTATCAGAGAAGAGCGTGGTGGGAGAGGATCGACAACTCGCGGAAAAAAGCGTCGCCAATACGCTGGTCAGGGAATCGCCCGTAATCCATGCGTATGTTCCCCTCTCGGACAACTTTTCTCGCGACTTAGTCGCGCGATTGCGAGATCCAAGAACTCGTCATGCCGCGATGGAGTCCCTGGTGAAGGAAGGTGCGGCAGTGGAGCGCGCACTGTGGCCCGCGACGATTGAGGACGAGCCAGCGGTGCGACGCAGCGCTTACGAGGTGTTGGAAGCGGTGGCGACCGTCGAATCGTTGGAGTGGTTGGAGCGTCGCTACCTGATCGAGTCCGGCGCCGAGCAAGCGGCGGCCAAGAGAGCGCTCGATGCTGTCTGGCGACGAATCAGGCAGACCGTGCCGATGGAGCGTGATCATCGCGAACCGGTGAGGATCTTCGAGTCAACGCCGGCGGATCAAGACGATTTTTAGTGGTTGTTCAACGAGGGCGGAAAGATGCGAGCTGTTGAATCAAGGTCGTTCTCCGTTGCTGCTCGATGGATTCCTCGAGTGCTCCGAGCAAGCGTATCCATCATGGCCGCCTTTTCGGCGTTTCTTGTTCTTGGTCCAACGGGTCTGGGCCAGGAATTGCGTTATGGAGGCAAGAGTGGTCAGCAGTTCGCTTACCAAATCGATGTGACCGTCGAGGCGGGCTCGACGACGGTGAAATTCCAAGGAGTCGCTCGGTACACGATCGATGGAGTCGCCGATGATCAATTGCGGCTGACTTATCGCGGTGGTCTTCACGAAACAAAAGTAACGAAACCCGAAGCAGGAATCGCCCCGTTTGGACCGCCGGGATTTGGCGGACCGCGTCGACGCTTAGGCCCTCGCATTCCGTCGTTTCCCGATCCCTTTTCACGCCCCGCGTTCGCCGGCAAGACTCAGACGACCAATCGAATCGTGATGTCGCCGCGCGGCGCCGTGTTGGCGATGGAAGGAGATTCGCAACTCCCGTACTTGCTGGGCAATGTTTCGCTCATGCCGTTTGGTCCATTGCCCGAAGCGGGTCAGAAGGAGTGGGTCGTCGACTCGGGTATTTCAATCACGGAGAAGGCCGAGAGCAGCCGCCGTCCCTTTGGTCCCTTCGGGGCCTTCGGCCAAGACGATCCGATGTCGGTGCAAGCGGGTCGCGAGACCACTCGCTATGTCATCCAGAAACAGGAAGCGAACCAAGTTGTGGTGCGCAAGTCGTACCAACTGTCGACTCCCAAGACCGAGAATAAACCAGCCTTTGATCTCACCGGATCAGGCGATTGGATCTTCGACACGACTCAGCAACTTCCTCTCTCGTTGGACTTTTCGCAGAAGCTAGTGATTCATCAGGATAATACCGACCTCACCATACCCATCTCGATCAAGATCAAGCTCCTCACGGCGGAAGAGATCGCGAAGCTCGAAGCGGAGGCGAAACGGAAGCTGGAAGAACATCAGCAACTGCTGGCGGAACAACAGCGGATGCGCGAGGCGCCTTTGACCACCGAGGAGAAGAACACCGCGATCGCGGGCCTTCAATCCGAGGACCCCACGCAGGTGCTGGCAGCGCTCCAGAGGCTCCGTGGTCGAACTCCCAAGGACCCCGATCCCGAAGTGGTCGCGGCCATTCGTCAGCAATTGGACAATCGCAACAAGAAGATCCAAGCGGATGCGCAAGAGACGCTGGCGAATTGGTCTCCTGAGTACAAAGAGCGTTTGGAACTGAACAAAGCATACGCGGGACACATGCCGGTAAAGTCGACCACGCGCGGACTGGAGGGCGCACCGCCGCTCTACATCGGCCAAATTGTTCAGGCTCACCTGAATCATGCGTTCTGGTATCCCGTCGAGATACTCGACTTCCTGAAAGACGGCCGAGTAATGGTGAGGACTCGCGGGGTCGGAGCTCGCGAACAGACGGTTTCTCGAGCCGATTTGCAATTGGCGCCTGACGAAGTGGATCAGCCGGAGCGGCCCGCCGACATGCCAGTGGCAAACGCCAATCGTGGTCCAAGAACATGGACCAATCATACGGGCGAACATAAGACGGAAGCGACCTTCGTCGCCTTCGAGGAGGGCAAGGTGCGATTGCGTCGCGGAGACGGCAAGGAAGTTTCCGTCCCGTTGGACAAGTTAAGTAAGGAAGATCAGAAGTACGTCGAGGAACTACGCAAAGCGCCGACGGTTGAGAATCCGTTCCAATAGAGTAGCCGCGAGACAAACCCAGTCGCGGACCACGCCCCCCAGCCTCAACCACCCTTTCGTCCGACTCGCGCGATTTGTGGGGTAACCACTCTTGAATTAGCCTAAATGTTGAGTGTTTCGTCCATTTTCCCGAAACCTCAAGGTCGGGCAGTATTCTCCTATTAGTGAGGATCAGTGAAGATCAGTGTTCCCTTTTCCTTGGCGCAGGGCGGGACGAGTACTGGGAACACTGATCTTCACTGATCGAGTTCAATTTCGAGCGAGCAGAAATCGTCGTTCGAATGAAGTCGCCTCAGGCAACTTCGCGCAAGACTCGAGCGGCATCCTCGGGGGGGACCGCGTTGATGAAATCGCCGCATCCCCATTCAAACGCAGCTTGGTACGACACTCGCGGAATCAATTCCACATGCCAGTGATAGAACGCCGGCTCGCGTAACGCAAACGGCGATGTGTGAATCCAGAAGTTGTAACCGGGCGAGCCGGGCAGCCGTTCAACTCGCCCCACCACGTCGCGCAAGATTTCAGTGAAGTCGGCCAACTGTTCGTCGGACGAGCCGTCGAATTCACCGTGGTGCCGGCGGGGCGCAATCCAAACTTCGTAAGCAAACCGGCTCGCAAAGGGACACCAGGCGACGAACGAATCGGTTTGGGCGACCAGCCGCCGTCCATCGCACAGTTCTTCCGCCAACATTTCGCAAAACAGACACTTTCCCACTCGCTGGTGATGAGTTCGCGAATACCGCAGTTCGGTCAGCAAATTGGCCGGTATCCACTCGGTGGCAATGATCTGACTGTGTGCGTGCTCCAGCGACGCGCCGCCCGTTATCCCCGAGTTGCGGAAGGCCAGGGAGTAGGCGAGTCGCGTATCGCACCGATGGGCTCGCAGTCGGTCGCGATAGGCGCGCACTGTGTCGGATGCTTCGGCGACGGTCAAGTCACGGAATCGCGTGGCATGACGAGGCGACTCGATGACCACCTCGTGTACGCCTCGCCCGGAAGAGTGAGCGAATTGAGCGACCCAGTTGCGTTCGTTCAAGCTCGCGGACAGGGCGGGGTGTGGGTTTGCGTCTAGAGCACATTCGTCGAGCGGCGGTCGACTGGCGGGAGTGTTATGTGAAAAGTTCGAAAGCTGCTCGACGGCAGGGAATTTATTCGGCACCACGCGTACTCGCCATGGCTCTGACGCCTCATCCGGATAAACCGCCAAGGGGGACGGTGTTTCAAATTCTCGACCAGCGCAAAAAGGGCAAGGGGTCGGCAATCTTTCCGCAGCGGGCAGGCGGAAGTCGTGAGGGCGCAGCGTTCGATCTCGCGGAACCAGGATCCAGCCATCGCTTAACGGGAGTTTTCGAATCTCCACCATGGTGGCTCAGCCGACGGCTTGCGCAGCTTTTCGCTTGCGATCGACTGCCTGTTCATAGACCTTCACGTATTCGTCCGCGCTCCGGCGCCAGGACCAGTCTTGCGTCATGCCGGTGTGCACCAGTTGCTCCCAGAGGTCTCGATCATAGCGGTACGACTGGCAGGCGGTACGCAGCGTGTGGTCGAGCGCCGCCGCATCGTACTCGTCGAAGCGGAAACCGGTCGCCGTCCGGTTGCGAATGTTCTCGGGAGCGGTATCGGTCACGGTATCCGCCAGTCCACCGGTGGCGCGAACCACGGGAACCGCACCGTACTTCAGGCTGTACAACTGATTCAGTCCACACGGCTCGAAGCGACTAGGCATCAAGAACATATCGCTCGCCGCCTCAATGCGATGAGCCAGCCCTTCGTCAAACTTGAAGCGTGCGGCGATTTTTCCGGGGTGAGTTTCCGCGAGCGTTCCCAGTAGTTCGTGGTATTCCGGTTGCCCCGTACCGAGCACAACCCATTGCGCGTATTCGACCGGCATCCACCATTCCATGACCTGGCGCACCAGATCCCAACCTTTTTGGTCGGCCAGTCGCCCGACGAGTCCGATGAGAGGAACGTACGGGTCCACGGGTAACTTCAGCTCCCGTTGCAGGGCCGCTTTGCAAGCCGCTTTGCCTTCGCGCCAGGTGGTGTGATCGAACTGCTTAGGCAATAACAAATCGGTCGCTGGATTCCAGATGTCGTAATCGACGCCGTTGACGATGCCACTTAATGTGTCAGCTCGATCCCGCAGGACCCCATCGAGTCCACAACCTTGCTCGGTCTCCTGGATTTCGCGAGCATAATTGGGACTGACCGTGGTGAGCATGTCGGCGAACACCAGTCCCGATTTCAAGAAGCTCAACTGCCCGAAGAACTCGAGTTGTCTCCAGTTGAAGTACTTCCAATCGAGTCCCGTGAGCAGCATGTCCCAATGCCAAAAGCAACCCTGGTAGGCCAGGTTGTGGATGGTAAACACCGAGGCGACCCCCGAGTACCCGCGAGCATGCCGGTACTCGATGTTCAGATAGGCGGGGATCAGGCCAGTCTGCCAATCGTGGCAATGAATCACATCGACGGGTTCGTCGAGCGACCGAATGGTCTCGAGAGCCGCTCGGCAAAAAAAGACGAATCGTTCGCAGTTGTCGCGATAGTCGGCCCCTTGTTCGCCGTACAAGCCGGGGCGGTCGAAATAGTCGGGCTGCCGAATGAGGTAGACCGGCACTTTGCTCTGCGGCAATTGAGTCGTGAGCAAGTCGCCCGAGACGATCCGCTGACCGATCGGGATGTCGAGGCGCTGTCGAGTGTCGGAAATCTGGGCTTTCTTGAGCGTGTCGCGGTAAGCCGGCATGATCACCGAGACGCGATGCCCCCGCCGAGATAACTCAATCGGCAGGGCGCCGCAAACGTCGGCCAATCCGCCCGTCTTGGCCAACGGCACGACTTCGCTGCTTACGAACACGATGTTCACGATCCCCAACTCCTTGCTCGGAGGACCGGCGGTCGTCGCGACGCGCCGCCTAACCGCGTCCACCCTCCTCGACGCGACGCCGGAGGCCCATGTCCGGATTATACGACGAATCGGGTCCAACCGCTCGCCCCGACTGAGGATTCGAGCGCGCGCAGCGAACTTTTGCGACCCTTGCGATCTGCATAACCGGCGGTGCACTCGGTTGTCACCAAGCTCAGGCCAAATTATGCTGAGCGACAGAAGATCCCCCTCTACTGCTCTGTTACTGCTATGAATTGGGTAGGACGAACTTTTTTTGTCCCGCCCTCGTTCACACAGCGGCGCCAACACTTGATCAGCCCCTCCCTTTCAACCGCCGTTTTTCGGCTAGGACGCTCCCGATGCCCATCTCCTTCCGCTGTCCGCACTGCGGCACGCCGATGAACGTCGCGGATCAGTTCGCGGGACAAACGGGGCCGTGCGCCAAGTGCGGAGGGACGATCACGATTCCCGGCGGACAAGCCGCTGGCTTCGGCCCCTCGCCACAATCCACACAACCGACCTATCCCGCCGCTCCGACGTATGGCCAGCCTCCCGCCTATGGACAGGCGCCCTCTTATGGACAGGCGCCCTCTTACCCACAGACGTCTTATCCGCAGCCAGCCGGTTACGGAGCAGGCGGCGCATATTCGAGTCGTCCAAAATCGTCCAACGGTTCGGCGTTTTGGTTGGTGTTGTTCGGCAGTCTAGCCGCGGTCGCCGTCGTCTGTGGTGGATTTTTGGTGGCGTTATTGCTGCCTGCCGTGCAAGCCGCGCGTGATGCCGCGCGCCGCACCCAGTCGGCCAACAACATGAAGATGATCGGCTTGGGAATGCACAACTATCACGACACGTACAATACCTTTCCTTATGCGGGTTCAGAAGACGCGCGGCAGGGACTGGGATTGAGCTGGCGAGTGCGAATGTTGCCATTCGTTGACGACGTGGGCCTGTACAACAGCTTCGACTGGAATCAGCCCTGGAATGGTCCCACGAATCAACCGCTGGTGGATCGGATGCCGAAGAGCTACCAGTCGCCTTCGGTTCCAGAAAGCAAGTCGCAAACGGTATACCTCGCCGTCGTCGACTCGGAAGTTGTCCCACCAGGCGGCAAACCTCGCCAAACGAATCGACCTCGTCCCATCTTCTCCCAAGACGGTCGTCGGTCCGCCATGGCGGACATTATCGATGGCACCTCGAATACCATCATGGTGGTCGAAGCGAATCCTGAGGAAGCCGTCACATGGACTCAACCTCGCGACTTGGTCTTCGACCCGCAAAATCCCCGCCGTGGACTCGGCAAGACTCAACGTCGTGGCTTTCAGGTCCTGATGGCGGATGGGTCTATTCGGTTCATCGACGATTCGGTGAACGATGAAGTACTGCGTAATCTGATGTTCCAAAACGACGGGAACGCCGTGCCAGCCTATTAAAAGTTGGCGACAGTCAAGTATTGAAGTACGACGGACTTCCAGTCCGTCGAATCACGCCGTGGAACTCGGGTAGATTCCACAATGGGCAGGTCGCCAGGGTAAACCCAAGCCATCTAATGGCTTTTGGTGGTTCGGCGTGGATACATTTTTTCCGCTCATCCCACCCGTGTGAACTATGGTTCACCGTAGTGCTCGAACCGTTCGCAGCACATCCCCTTGGATTCCGCGGTCCTCCCCTGACAGCCAGTCGCCTGAAACGAAGGCGGCTGGGTGAAAGTGTCGGCGAGCGAACGCGACGAGCGTAAGACCTGAATTGCATGTGGTCGCTGGCCAACTACCCGTGGAATTCTCGCACCGTCGTGAAATGGACGGTGGGGAACATCGCGTTAGGCTTGGTCTATTTCGCGGCGGCCGCCGTTGGGATGAAGCTGGCCATTGCAGACGGCAACATTTCGCCCGTATGGCCCGCTACCGGCATTGCGATCGCCGCTGTCTACCTCCGGGGTTTTCGCTGCCTCCCCGGCGTTTTTCTCGGCGGTCTACTCGCGGAACTCTACACCCATTCATCCTGGATCATTTGCGTCGGCGCGCCGATCGCTAATGTCCTGGAACCACTCGTCGCCGTCGCCATGCTGCGGCGGTGCGAACGGCCCCTCTTCAGCAACTCGCGCAGCGTGGCCGAGTACTTCCTGTTTGCGGGCGTGTGGGGGACTGCCGCCAGCGCGACGGTTGGAGTCGCAGCCATGTGCCTGGGAGGAAATGGCCAATGGCAACAGTATTCCTTCCTGTGGATGACATGGTGGCTAGGCAATCTCATGGGCGCCATGATTGTCTGTCCCTTGATCGTCGTCTTCGCTGACTGGCGGCCCCAACGTCTCTCACCCAAGCAATGGGTGGAAGGAGTGTTCTCCGTTCTCCTGCTCGCGTTCGCGTCGCTGCTGATCTTCGGCTCTCACCTTCCATCAGGGAGCCAATACGGAAACGCTCCGATCTCCATCTTCTGCATGCCCCTGGTCGTCTGGGCGGCGTTGCGGTACGAGCAACGAGGATCAGCGATTGCCGCGTTCGTCACTTGCACAATCGCCATCCTCGGCACGCAAATGTCGCGTGGCCCCTTCCACTCCGAAACCACCAATCTCGGCTCGCTGCTGCAACTCCAGGCCTTCATGGGCGTCGTCGCACTCACCGGCATGGCGCTGGCCGCCGTCGAAAGCGAACGTCGGCGGGCGAACGAAAAACTGTCCGAAACCAACAACTTGCTGGAGAGGAAGGTCGAGTTACGCACCGAGGAACTGCAAATCGCGAAGAACGCGGCCGAGGATGCGAGTCGAGCGAAGAGTGCATTCCTGGCCAATATGAGTCACGAGATTCGCACGCCCATGAATGGCATCATCGGCATGGCCGACTTGCTCGATGGCACCTCGCTCGATTCCGAACAGCGAAACTATCTGCGACTCGCCCGCCAATCCGCCGACGCCATGCTCCGCTTGCTGAACGACATCCTCGATTTTTCGAAGATCGAAGCCGGCAAACTGGAACTCGAGACGGTGGAATTGAGTCTCCGCAACTGCGTGGCGCAAGCCGTCCAGACGCTTGCCGTCCGCGCCGCCGAAAAGAACCTCGAGTTGGCCTGCCGCATCGCGCCCGATATTCCCGATCAACTGACGGGCGACCCAGGTCGACTCGTTCAGGTTCTACTTAATCTCGTGGGCAATGCCGTCAAATTCACGGCCAGCGGCGAGGTGGTGATCAATGTGGAACGTCGCGAGCGCACGGATGACTCGCTGCTGCTTGAGTTCTCCGTGCGTGACTCCGGCGAGGGGATTCCGCCGGAGAAACAGTCGCAGATTTTTGAAGCGTTCGTGCAAGCCGACAACACCACGACGCGACGCTTCGGCGGCACGGGCCTGGGACTGGCGATCTGTCGTCAGTTGGTTGAGTTGATGGGAGGCCGAATCTGGGTCGAGAGTTGCGAGGGGCTGGGATCGGAATTCCACTTCACGGCTCGCTTGGGACTGGTCGACGAGGCTCGCGTCTCGCAGTGCGCCGAACCACGGATCGAACTGACATCGCTGGTGGGCGTCCGCGCCTTGATCGTGGAAGACCACCAAGCCACTCGACGCATCCTGCTCGAAATGCTCGACTCGTGGCGTATGCGAGCGGTGGCTGTCTCGAGTGGCGCGGCGGGGCTGGAGGAATTGCGGCGAGGTGCGGCCGAACAGGCGCCGTACCGCGTCGTGGTGCTTGACCTGACGCTGCCGGAAATGGACGGCTTTGAATTCGCTCTGCGAGTTCGCTGGGATTCGAAGTTGCAAGACTGCGCCATTCTCGCAATCTCACCGTCGATCCGAACCACGGACGCCGACTTCCGTCGCAAGCTAGGCATCTCGCGTCACCTGACCAAGCCCGTGCTGCCGTCCGAGTTGCTGGAGGCGCTGCTGTCGAGCCTCGAAACACAAACGGACTCGTCGCAAACAGTGACTCTGGAGCAATCGCAGCCAACGCATGCCGCGCTCGAGGGTCGCTCGAGCCCCGATCGTGGACAGGTCTCGGCATCAACACCAGGAAGCGTTAGCTATCCTCCCGATCCATCTCGCGGCAAGCGAGTCTTATTGGTTGAAGATGGAGTGGTGAATCAGCAGGTGGCGAAGAGCTTATTGCGGCGTCACGGAGACGAAGTGGTATTGGCTCGCAATGGCTTGGAAGCGATCGCGGAATACGAGGCGCGACACTTCGACTTGATCCTGATGGACGTCCAAATGCCGGGCATGGACGGCTTGGAAGCAACTCGATTGATCCGCGAGCGCGAACGTGCAACGGGACGCCATACGCCGATCGTCGCGTTGACGGCGAGTGCGATGGAGGGGGATCGCGAACGCTGTATGGCCGCGGGCATGGACGGCTACCTGGCCAAGCCCGTCGACCCTGCGACTCTGTTCCGCGCGATCGAACAATTCTCGTCCAGCGAGCTGGCCGCCACCGAGCTTGCGAAGTAGGGTGCGTCGAACCGGGCGGAGAAACTCTTCGCCATGACCAAACCCATTCACTACCGCCCGGTGAAAACGCACCTGATCGTTGAGTGCGCGTGGCCCCGCCGAACAGGGTCACGCGTGGGAGGACCTCCAAGGCGAATCGCATTGTTCGGGGTGAGATGAACGCGATCTCGCTTTTGAAACGGCGTTCCCGGGGTCGCGGTTATCGCTCCTTTGGCGGAGCGAAAAGCGACAGTCGCTGCGAGACAAGCGAAACCGAATCGGCAGGGTGCGTGCCGCGCGAATTTATAGCGATTGCACCGGTCATAGCGGACAAGACTAGCGACATAGCCGATACGGCCGCAACTTCCGATACAACCCCTACGGAAAGCTCCCCAACAACGGGGAGTGCCGACGGCGTTAGTCAGACGTCCGTCGCCCCTTCTACTAGCTTGTGAAATCTCACCAGGAGGCATGGATGCCCCGCTCCACCCCCGTCACCGTTCGTCGTCGCCGCTTTGTTTCAAGCGTGCTCTTGTCGGGAGTGATGGCCTTGACGGGCTGCGCCCAGTCGCCCAATTCGGGACACGGCGACATTCGCGACTATCTGTTTGGCCGTCGTCATCAGGATTTGTTGCCACGAACGCCGGAGGACTCCGTGCTTGCCCTAGCCCGCGAAGTGACGGTCCTTGAGGACGAGATGCGACGGGAGGGCACCATCACCATCAAGCAGCCCGACGTGTGGGGCGACGGCAACATGGTGCATTACATTCAAGAACACGATCGATTGCTCGCCGATGGCGTGAAGAAGTTTGATGAAACAGTTCAAGCCCTCTTGGCTCGCAGCGATCAGGCGGAACTACAAGCATCCGCGTCCATGGCACAGGGACTCGGCGGAGAGAAGCCGCCGGCCGCCCCATCCGCGACTCTCATCGATATCAAGTCGGACAAAGCCTTCGAGCCTCTGACGACCCTGTTCGGCAAGCCCACTCGACCAACGATTGGCCTAGAACCGACCGAGCTCACTCGTCAACATTCCACGTTCATCCACGTGAATCAGGCGCTCCGCCGTCGCAATTCAGGGGACGACAACAGCCGGACCGCAGGCTACGGGTTGTACAAGTTCCGCATCCCGGTGTCGGTCCTGCCGGGACGTGAGACGAGCGAAGGCTGGTGCGGGGTTGTGAACCTGCGAGCTCGTCTGGAAGTCGACTCGGCGAACTTGAAGCACACATTTCCGAAGTTGGTAGTGGCGGATGTGGTCGAGTCGCTCGCGCCGCTGATCGAAGCGGATTGGCATAAGCCAGTGACGCCCAATCCGGTACAACAGATGGAAAAGCTCTTGTCTCCTTTCCGCGATGATCCGGAGGCGGTCGAGTGCTTGCTCGCCTTGGGTACCGCGCGCGAAACACCGGGCGTCGGAAGCAGAAAAGTGCTGATCAAAGCTCTAGATGACGCGATCAAAGCGTTAGTCTGCGAATCCGGTAACAAAAAACCTGCACTCACCAGTGCTCTTGTTCAGTCCCGAGTGATCGCCGACTCACTTCCGTCGACAGGAACACAAGCACAAGCGGGGCTATCAACTCAGGCCTTAGCTACTCCAACCACAATCGCCGCCAAGGGAAACATCTACGGCGACAGTGTCGAGGCTTTACGGCTAGCCGCGAAATCTCATTTCGAACGACTTAGTGAGAAGCCAATCCAGCCAGCCTCGATGGAATTGCGCTCGTTCCTGTTCGAGTACTTGGGTCAGGCGTATCAGATCATCGAAAAGCGAGATCTACTCCAGCAACAGGTATCCTTGCTGGATCATATCGCGGCGAAGATCGAACGTGGCGAGCCCTTGGCAAGCGACGAGGGCAAACTTCGCGATATGTGGCTGAGTGCATTTACCGTGACACTCGCGGGGGATGACCAACTGCCGAGCGTCACGTGGCTATTGGCGGTCCAATCCGCGTTGCAGGATCGCAATCTCAAGCGAATGATCATGGAATCGCGTCAACGCCACGGAGATCTCTCGCAGATCGAGGGGGAAGAGAGTTCCGTGCGATTCTACGCTCCGGAAATCGCCCCCGAGCTGACCTTGAGCCTCTGGCGTGGGATTATTGAATCCGAATTCCCTCTGTATGTCTTCACGCTCGACCCGCAGGTGGAAGAGCAAAACGTCTATGACGCATTTTCGCGCCGCCGCGAGATGCAGATCGCGCTCGCCCACGCACTGGCCACTGGCAAAATGAACGCGAACAAGAGCTTGTCTTATTCGCGCCAGTTGACGTTGGACCAGGAAACGATCGCCTTGAATCGAACCGTGGTGGGCTTCAATCATGGTCGAGACACGTTCGGCTGGTACTTCCATCCGCGAGTGCAGTCGCCGCCGACGGAGAGCACCAACATTGGCGCGCTGGCGAGAATGGTTTGGTCGACCGGTCCCACGGAGCATTACGACCTGAAGCATCGGCAGCTCGAGCCCGGCATTCGCGAGTGCGAGGTGATCGTGGTGATGCCGAGTTTCGTCAATCAGGTGGCCTTTGACGTGACTTCCAACTGGGAACGCATTCCTCATCCGGGTAAGAGCAAACGCAGCTATGAAGAAATGGTCGCTCAAGGAGGACGGCTCCATCGAGTGCAATGCCAACTCCGCGAATTGATGGACGAGCAGTGTTTCCGCCCCGGCGACTCGGCGCGTCTCGTCAGTCGCGTCGAACAACTCGAGCAGATGTTGGGCATGCAGACGCATGTCGTCCGAGTGCCTTACGAGTATGAACAGACCGGAACCGACCTCTTCGACAAGGGGGACGTCCAACTGCGGCCGGTGGTTCACAACTTCTACGGACTGCAGTATGTGCAGACGGGCGATAGCGTCGAGGCGCACTTCTTCGTCGCGGGAAAACACTTCCATCCCACGCTCACCCATGCGATTCTAGGCGGTTCCGAGTCGCATAGCATCGGCTCCGATCCTGGCGTCGAAGTGATCAGCCGCGAAGTGTTGAAGGTCAAGATCTCGAAACTGAACGAAAAGCTGTCTCCCGATGGACTTTTTGACCTGCGGATCGCGACCCCGTCGGGGATCTCGAACGTCGTCGTGATTCCTGGCAAACCTGCCGCGACCGAGCCTCCCAAGGAAAAGCCGGCCAAGAGCGCGTTTGATTGGAAGACGGCCCCAACCTACACCGCCTGGATGGAACCTCGAGGCGACGCCGTCCAGTTGCACATCGAGGGGATTTCGCCCTCGGATCGGTTGGCGATCAACAATCAGTCGACGCTGCCCGTCGATCGACGCTCGCCCGCGAAGTTATTGGTGCGGCTGGTCGCCACCACTGCGGACGACAAGAAGGCGCCATTGGGGATTGAAATCGCTGACGTGCCGGTGGCGGTTAGCGCCAGCGGCGCCATGGAAATCCAGTTAGGCGGCCCCAACGGACTCGCCACACTGATCGAAGCCGCGGTCGCCGACCCTGGCCGCGGAGTCAAGGCGACTCAGAAGATTAAATCGCTCGAAGGTACGGCATGGATCAAATTCGATGCTTGGCCGTTCGAGAAATTTGATTCGCCGATCAGCATCACGATCCTCCCGAATCAATTCGCGCCACCAACTCCGTAAGGCGCCGTTGTCCATGAATCAAGGCGATCCACCACTGGCGTGATCGCCCTTGATTCGCGGCAGGCGCGATCACCCGCGATCAGAGCAACTCGATCTCCAGCTTGTCGAACACATCGCCAATATGATTCGCAACACCATACTCGCCGCTATCGGGACCGGCGAAATACAGGCCGACAGCTTGCTTGGCGTTACGGTCGACGACGAGCGACCCGCTGTCGCCCCCAAGTCCGACCACGGGATGTTCCTCGGTCGCGTCAATGCGGATCTGATCGACGAAACTTGCGTTCACCAAAGAATCGGAAGGATCGAGTCCAATGATCGCGTCATAGCTGACGTCAACGACCTTGCCCTCCGTGTATCCCGTCGTACGTCCGTGCTTACACACTAGTAAATTGACTGTCGCGTCGGCGACGCCGGTCACTCGGCCAACCTTGCAAATCGCGGGACTCTGCGCGACGGTGGACTTCACCGCGGCAATGGCGCAATCGACACGGTTGTTGCCTTGTCCGTTGAGAAGCAAGGGAATGAACCTCGCTAGCTTTGCGACGACATGAGACGAGTTGCCTGAATCCGCACGTCCAGGCTGAAGGATTACATCTCCCAACGCCGCGGAATTGAGATTCGCCAACACATGATTGTTGCTCAAGACATACGCCTGCGTCGGATCATCGCCTACTCGAGTTGAGCGGCACATACACGCCAACGTACCCACGGTGACATCTTGATGTGAGATACTGATCCCAGGGTATATGGGCCGCTGGGGGAGCCTGCGTCCTAGAGAGCAGTTGGACGGCGTCGCCAGTGCCTCGGTCGCCAGGAGAGGCGTTTCTCGAACCGAGGCACGCCGAGATACAGGGGGCTTTCGGCCCTTAGCTCTACGTCCAGCCAAGAGAAAAGCAGGGGGACTTTCGATCACATCGGTAGGCAACTTGGCGATTGTTTTTGGAAGTCGATCGCGAAGTGCGATCAGTGATTTTGGCAATTTGTTCGCGACATAGAAACGCACACACAATTGTTTCGTTGCTTTCCCATCCTCCATCTTCAGGCCGATTCCAATCGCATGAAGATTCTGCTCGAGGCGATCGGTGATTCTCGCGAGCGGCATGGACCTGAGCCCAAACATCAGCCCCCGGTTAACCACTCGCTGGAGCAGCATGGAAGATAGTTCTTGCTTCGCCGCTCGCAAGTCGTCAATCAAGGCCATCCCACGACTCCCTAAATTGGTGGTTCGAGTTGCCCTGTTTATAGCTGAGGAGTTCTCGGCGAGCACCTGGGGTAGGGTGCGTCGAACCGGGCGGAAAAACACTTCGCCATGGCCAAACCAATTCACCAGCGCCCGGTGAAAACGCACCTGATCGTTGAGCGGGCGCGGATCCGCCAAACACGGTCACGCGTGGAGCGACCTCCGAGGCACGATGAACGCGATCTCGCTGGTGAAGCGGCGCTCATTGGGCCGCGGTTTTCGCTTCTTTGGCGGAGCCAAAGGCAACTTTATTCCCAAATGGTCAGCAGTGGGCGTTGAGCGGGTGGGGCGGGAGTGGAGCGCGGTAATGAGAAGTTGCCCGTCACCAAGCCCACTCGACCGTTTCCTCGCCAGTCGCCCAGCACGCAACACAAATGGTCCAGGTTCCCTCGCTCAATAATGTGGCGACGGAACTCGCCGGGAGCTCGTTGTTCCAAGAGAATGATCGAGTCCAAACGGGCGCGTTCCTCCGCCGAAATGTACTCGGCGGGCAGGAAACTCACCGCCACCACGTCTTGATCGCCATCCTTGTCCACGTCGGCCGCCAACGCTCGCATCGCTCCCGGCATCGCCGCCAGAAAGTGCTCGACGTAAGGATACTCGCCGCGATTCTCCAACCAACGCACGCCGTAATAGGGACGGATCGGCGCAGGACCGTCCAGCGTGTCTCCGTTCGACAGCAGTACGTCCAGTTTGCCATCGCCATTCATGTCGACCAGCTCGATGCCGCTGCAGCCGTACGCCGGATGCGGTGCTCGATAAATCAACTCGGGCGCAAATTTCCCTTCCCCCTGATTCACAAACCCCACGACCATTTCTTGGTCTTGAGCGATCAACGCCACAAAGTCGGGCCGACCGTCGTCGTTCAGATCAGTCACCGGCACGTGAATCGCGCCATGTCGCGAATCGATCACGCGTGGTTGAAACCGCGGCGAGTTCCAATCCTCGACCTGGTTTTCCAACAACAGAATCTCACCCACTTTTCGCCAGCCAAACACGGCAACCACTAAATCCAACTTGCCGACGCCGCGAAAGTCCGCCGCTCTTACTTCGGCGACTCTTCCCAATCCCGTCGCCAAGGTCTTGGGTTCGAAAGATCCATCCTCGCGGCCGCGGAGCCACACGACTTTTCCCATTCGCTCGTCGCCCGGCGTTAACCGGCCCAAGTCGGCAATCACCAAGTCGCGAATGCCGTCGGCGTCGAGATCAACCACGCAACCGGTCGCAGGGACCGGTAGGCGAGCGACAAGTCGCCATGGATGTTCGTTGTTCGTGGGCGAGTAGAGCATGACTTGGCCGCTATCCGCGTCGCAAACAAGTAACTCCGGCGGTCCATTCTCCGTCATTTGCACCGCTTGCACCGAGGCCACCGACGGGATCCGATCCTCCGGCAGTAACGCACAGCTCACAGGGTTCGCGACAAACTTCACGGGGATATCGTCGGTCAGCGGCGGCGGCTCCCATGTCGGAAATGCGTCGGGCGCCCTCGTCTCGTAATACCGCACCACATCCTCTTCCGACGCGTAGGGCCCAGGCGTCTTCGCTTGCTTGATGAAGCGATACGCTTGCTGCACTTCCTTCCGCCATACCTCGCGCGGAAAGGAATCGGGCGGAGGATAAGCGTGGCACTTCGAGCACAGATCGCGCACATGGGACTCGGTGGCTTCGACCTTGGTCTCGGCGGCATCCCGAACCACGACAGTCGTCGATTCCGCGCCACGACGGGCGGGCTCGTTCGCCTGCTTCGGGGAAGTCGAGGGACCACAGCCTAACCAGCCACCGCTGGTCGAGAGCACAACCAAGGCAACAATGCGTTGCACCCAACTGAATTTACGATTGCCACGACGTCGAGCCACAACAATCAAACGATCCTCTCCCAATGAAAAATTCCTCCACCGAACCATGTCGCAAAGCTCCTGACGGGGAATGAGGCTGGAGGCAGTGACTCGGAAGGATGGGTGCGAGGCGCGACGAACCTATTTTGCGCGATCTTCCCGCGAATCCGCAATGGACGAACCGCCCGACCCTGTGGGTTGTAACCGCCGTAGCAGCCCCCAAGGCGAAACGGGGTTCTATCGCTTCCCTCGGTTCGAGCTGGAATGCTGAGAATGCGAGCGTCGGACCGCCGAGTCGCCACTCGATCCAATTCGGCGAAGAAGTGAACAACGGGTTCGGCTCCTTCAGCGTCGCGGAATTTCAGCTGGGCCTGATTCGCTAATTCGAGACGAGTTTCGGCGGTAGGAGCGACGGACTGGCAGTCCGTCGTACGGGCGAGGTGGTCGGGCGGGCTCTTAGACGCTATTGTTCGGGCATTCGAATCGACTCTTTCCCCCGGATTCCTATGTCTACCGCCGCTCCGCTAGCCAGTTCGCCAGACGTAAGTCCATCACCAGCCGCTCTTTGGCCGCTTCGCACCTGGCCGGCCGTGCAGCTGCTTGGGTTGATGTTGTTCTGTCGGTTCGTCCCCCCACGCATCGAGGATGGCCCCAACATGCTGTGGATGGTGGCTGGTTTCGGCCCTCTTCTGTGCGGCCTTTTCATCATGATTTGGTGGATTGCCGGCAGCCGAGCTCGCTGGACCGAACGACTCGCCGGACTCCTGGGAATGATCACGCTGACCGTCGTGACGGTGGTGCTGATCCATCCGACGATGCGCGGCCCCGCCGTGATGATGCTGACCATCCCCGTCGGAACAGCCTGCTTCGCACTTGGCGCCACGCTGTTCGGGCGTCGCTTGACGACTCGTCGCACGGCGATGGCCCTTCTGTTTGGCGCCATCGGGTTGTTGTCCTCCACCGCCCTGCGAGCAGACGGGATGTGGGGCAACTTCGCCTTGGGACTCGATTGGCGCTGGAATGCGTCGGACGAAGAGAAACTGTTGGCTCAACGAGCGGCTGCCCCCGCATCGGCAGTAGCCGTGGATAAAGAGGCCGCGACCGCCAACATCGACGCCGCACTCGCAGCGCCCGAATGGGCTGGCTACCGCGGCAATGATCGCGACGCACGTCAGCGCGGCGTTCAGTTCACAGACGATTGGTCAAAGCAACCGCCTCAAGAGCTCTGGCGCATCTCGGTCGGGCCAGCTTGGTCGTCGTTCGCCGTCGCGGGCAAGTATCTGTTTACGCAGGAACAACGAGGCGCTCGTGAAGCCGTGGTCTGTTACGCCGCCGAGGATGGACGCGAGATTTGGGTAAGCGACGTCGAATCGCGTTTTGACGATCCGTTGGGCGGGCCTGGCCCCCGAGCCACTCCAACCATTGCCGATGGAAAACTGTTCGCCATGGGAGCTCAGGGCTTCCTCTCTCGACTCGATCCCAGCACCGGCGCCGTCGAATGGCAACGAGACTTGCGGAAGGAAGCCAGCAAAGAGCCGCCGATGTGGGGCTTCTCATCGTCGCCGCTGATCGTTGACGGAGTCGTCATCGTCTACGCGGGTGGCAAGGGAGACAAAGGGCTGCTCGCATTCGACGCGGCGACAGGCGAACCTCGCTGGTCGGCGGCGTGCGGCGAACACTGCTACGGTTCCGCGCACGCTTGCGAGGTCGCGGGCGAGAAACTGATCGCAATCCTGTCGAACGAAGGACTCGATCTCCTTCGACCCGCGACCGGTGAAGTGCGATTGAAATATGAATGGAAGAGCGACGGCTACCGCGCCGTGCAGCCACGTTTCCTCGGCGACGGGGTGATTATCCCCTCGGGCATGGGCACGGGAACGCGTCTCGCGGCCCTTCAGTTGGAAGGCGACCAACTGACCGCCAAAGAAATGTGGACCACTCGTTCCCTGAAACCCGACTTCAACGACCCCGTATTCCACAAGGGTTATCTTTACGGCTTCGATGCCGCCATCTTCTCGTGCATCGACATGAAGACGGGCGAGCGACGCTGGAAGGGAGGACGCTACGGCAAGGGGCAAGTTCTCCTGCTGGAGGACTCGGACCAACTGCTGGTCATTGGCGAACAAGGGGAACTGGTCTTCTTGAAAGCCGACCCGGAAAAGCCAGTCGAGTTGTTCAAGCTGCAAGCACTCGAAGGCAAGACGTGGAATCACCCCGTCGTAGTGGGCGATCGCCTTTATTTGCGCAACGCTCGCGAGGCGGTCTGCTATCGGCTGACAACTCGTTAGCACTTCGTACGACGGACTTCTAGTCCGTCGAATCAGGGCGGTAAGGGACGCGGCGTGCGTGCGGAACGGACTCATCGACGGACTAGAAGTCCGTCGTACAAAGTGAGCGACGGACTGGAAGACCGTCGTACATCAGTCGCACTAGTTCAACTCTTCCTCTTGCACGCGCTCGGCGGGAGTGGGCGGGGTTTCAAGGGCTCGAATCAGCGAGGGAACTGCTTCCGCGGCGGCGGGTCCTATCTGGCCCAGCGCGCGAGCGGCTGATTTGCGAACCCTGGGGTCGGAGTCTTCCAGCAACTCGACCAGCGCCGGCACCGCTTTCGAGGCGGAGGGGCCGATACGCGCCAGCGTGTCGGCCGACTGTTGACGCATGGCGGCATCGGGACTGCGCAGCCCTTCGACCAACGCAGGAACGGCCGCTTCTCCAATGCGACTCAACGCCACCGCGGCTGCCTCGCGCATCGTCCAATCATCGAAGGGACGGACGGTGAAGCGAGTGGTTATGCCATCCGAGGGAACGGTGGCGATCGGGAGATCCCTGCGGGCTGATTCCGCCGCCGTTCGCTCACTCTCGCGAATTTTTTCGCGAATGGAATCGGGGAGTTTCGCATCCCCTTTCGAACAACCTGGCGACGAAACGACAGCGATTACGCCCAATGCACCGATGGCGCAAACCGTGCATCCCAAGGCAATCCGTTTGAGTAGTCTGTAGCGTCCTGAATAGCGCATGGCGTCCTAGCCTCCGCCCTAATGATGCGCTCCAAAACGGCTTCTGGCAAATCGCGATCCACTACTCAACGAGCCGACGCCTCGCGCCGGACTTTCTCGCCCAACAAACGTTGCAGGTCAGGCAAATCGTACCAGCGCAGTGCGTTATGAACCGTGTTGGGAAGCTGCCCGTTCGGCGCTCGGCTAGCGACCACCGACGTCCATGACTCCAATCCATCGCGTAGCGTGACCGATTCGAACAACTCGGGTTCCAGCGCCGCGGCATGCAACGCGGGAACTACCGCATGGCCAACAGCGACAAGATGGACTTTGCGAGGCTTCTTGGTTTGGTAGTGCGACACCCACTCGCCCGCGGCCAGCGTGTCTTCGGCTCGCAATCCCACCAGCGACTTGCCTAACAAGTAAGCGACGTAGTACGACTTCCAATCGCCCAAGAGCGCATCAGGTTTGCCCGGTGCTGTTTCGCCCCAACCGCGCAGATCGACGGCGACGACGACGTAACCCTGCTTCACCAGTTTGACGATCGGCCCCTCCGGCCTATCGTCCGCCAACTTGCCGCCATCGTGCAAATACAAGTACGCCTCTTCCGATGGTTCGGGAGGATGGAAAGTCAACGCGGGGAGGGGGACCGCCGAGTCGGACCGCAGGATCACTTTGTCGATATGATAGCCGTCGCGCTGGACCTTCCCCGCCTTGTCCCACTTGGTGGCGGGCAACTGCTTGAGAGAACGGATGCCGGCAACCTGTCGAACCTTTTCGCGCGCCTCGGCCGCGGGCGTCTTGTCCCAGAATTCTCTCCGCTGAGTGGCAAAGCCTCGTTCCCGCTCGACGTTCAGATCAAACACCGATTTTTCGCCGTCCAGCTTGAGCACCTGACCCGCGGGCGTGCACAGCAGATCGGCTTCGGGGCGAATTTCTTGAGGACGGTCGGGAATCGCTTCGTCGCGCCCCAAGAGCCAACGACGCATCCAGCGAGCGATCGCCATCAGATTCGACGGCGGCACTCCATGCCCCCCTTCGCCTTCGACCAGATCCACTCGCTCGGGAAACCCATAGCGAGCGTAGATGCGTTTGGATTGTCGATAGGCGTCCCAAGTTCCTTGAATGTCGAAGAAGTCGCTCGTCGTCGCACTGATCAACGTAGGACGTGGAGCTCGCAAGATGACGTAGTCGGGATGATCCAGTCCAAACGCAATCTGGCCGAAAATGTTCTGTTCGGCATCTTGCGGTCCGATCGTTTCGATCAATCGCCCGAAGGTGGTGATATAGCAAGCGGGCGCGGCGCAAGCGACGCGTTCATCGAGCGCCATCACATAGCTGGTGAGCGTCCCGCCGCCCGAGCAACCGGTGAAGCCAATGCGCTTCGGGTCAATCTCGGGTCGCGAAGCCAGGTAGTCGACCGCGCGAATACCGTCCCAGATTCGGTATCGAGCCGTCCCCGTTCCAACCAGGATCGAACCGATTCCCACCAGGAAGTGTTCCGTGGTCGTGCCGCTGTATTGCGGCTTGCCGCTTGCATCGAGAATCTGCGAGCGTTCTCCCTGGCCAATCGGGTCGTAGCAGAGCGCCGCGATCCCGTTCTGCGCCATGATGATGCCGAACTTCTGATTGTATCCCGCGGTCTTCGCCGTCCGACTGTGGCCGCTCGACACCAACACGCCCGGAAAAGGCCCCGGCCCTTGAGGCAAGTAAAGATTCGCCGTGATTCGGTGGCCCGGCTGACTATCGAAAACCACCTTTTCGATTCGATAGCCGTCCGCCTCGATCTTGCCGACGGTCTGGGCATTGAGCGGGGACCGCTCGGGGAAACCTCCCAAT
Source organism: Pirellulales bacterium (assembly GCA_046349915.1). Taxonomy (GTDB): domain Bacteria; phylum Planctomycetota; class Planctomycetia; order Pirellulales; family Pirellulaceae; genus CAIXSC01. The sequence goes on from JAXMBL010000010.1 coordinate 87,265, forward strand.
TGCTGCACGAAAAACTCGCGCAGCTTCACGCGATGCGCATCGACCTGCTCGACGGTCTTCAATTGCTCATACGCTTGCGATCGTTTGGCGACCGCGTCGGCCACCTCCCGTTGCAATCCCGCATAGAAGATCTTGTTGGCCGCAAGACCTCCTTCCGGCGACTTGATGCACGTCAGATCTTCCGGAGGCGCAGCGCCAGCAATAGCGACAATCAACAGCAACGACGAGAGCATGCCAGGCATTCCTCGCAAGAGAGATCACAGCAATTCGCGAATCACCGAGCCGGTGGTGAGCGGCGTCGGGCGACCATCGGTCGTCAGATAGTGTATCCGACGAGGATCGTATCCGAGTGCCGTGTAGACGGTGGCATGAATGTCCGCGGGATCAATCGGACGCTCCGCCGGGTAGGCGCCCGTCTTGTCCGATTCACCGACGACTTGTCCCCCGCGGATTCCACCGCCGGCCAAAAGCATCGTGTAGCAATCAGGCCAGTGATCACGCCCCGCGTCTTTGTTGATCAGAGGCGTGCGACCGAAATCACCCATCATCACGACCAGCGTCGAATCGAGAAGGCCGCGTTGCTCAAGGTCGTCCAGCAAAGCCGTGTAGGCCTGCTCCATGGGCGGCACTAGTCGATCCTTCAAGCGGCCGAAATTATCTTGATGCGTATCCCAGATGATGCTGGGACCGTTCACCGTCGTGACGAATCGCGTTCCCGATTCGACCAACCGTCGGGCCAAAAGATGCGACTGCCCCCAACTGTTGCGGCCATATCGCTCGCGCACGGCCGGCGGTTCTTGCGATAAATCGAAAGCTCGAGCCGCATCCCCTGACCCGACAATCCGAGCGGCCTGCGTCAGCCGATCCGAGTACTCACGCGCCAGCGTACTCGGCACTGCTCGACCATGAGCATCGAAGCTCGCCAACAAGTTTCGTCGATCGCTGATTCGCGACGAGTTCAACCCATCGGCCAAACTCATGTTGCGAACCGAGAAATTGGCTGCGTTTGGATCGGCGTTCAGCACGAACGGATCGTACTTCACTCCCAAACAACCGCCGAATTGCCCCGGCGTTAGATAGACCGAGCTGTCGCAGTGCGGCGAGGGGGTGATGACGTAGGGCGGCACCGAACCACTGTAGCCGTCGCGTTGAGCCAACCAGCCGACCAACGTGCCAAAGCTGGGAATGTCCGTGGAACTCGGGTTGATCAACGTGCTATCGATGCGGTACGGCTGGCCGACGACCGACCAATGCATGCCCGAGTTGTGACCGCCGTGCTTATGGTGCACCGAACGGACCAAGGCAATCTTGTCCATCCGCTTGGCAATCTCGGGGATCAACTCCGTCACCTCGATCCCCGGCACTTTCGAATCAATCGTGGCGAAACTTCCTCGAACGGTATCGGGCGCCAACGGTTTAGGGTCCCACAAATCGATGTGGCTGGGCGCCCCGCAGTTGAAGATCAAAATGACTGACCGCGCCTTGCCTGTGGGCGGAACAGCCGCCAACGTGGCGCCCCAACCCGAGCAAACGGCGCCGAGCGTGCCGCTCGATATCTCCAGAAATCGACGTCGCGTCCAAGGTCGCATCCCGCTCCTCACTCTCTCCGCCTCGTGCTTCTTCCTCGCGAATGACCGGGTCAGCTCAGGAACAATTCTCGCAGTCAGTCTCACGTAATCGTCCACACCGTGGACCACCATCCGCGACGACTCGCCCAGCTCCATTCGCCCCACCAACCATTCCATAAAAGACCTTCGATGAGTCCGATGGTAGTCCAGTTGGCTCGATTTCACAATAGAATCGTGCGAGCGACACTGTTGTTGGGTAGCTGGGGCGTGAGTTTCGTAGGGGATGCACGAGTGGCGATTGAGATCGAACGCAAGTTTCGAGTAGCAGGAGAGGGCTGGCGAACGGCGGACGGCCAACGCTATTGCCAGGGATACTTGAGTCGCGAACGAGGGCGAACGGTGCGAGTGCGCGTAGTGGGTGAGCAAGCGTGGCTAACCATTAAGGGCGAGACCGTTGGGGCGACTCGTTTGGAATTCGAATACTCGATTCCGCGAGCGGACGCGGACGAGTTGCTGCGGCTTTGCGCAGGGCCGTTGGTTGAGAAGGTGCGTCACAAGATTGAACTCGGCGGCGTCACCTGGGAGGTGGACGAGTTCTTGGGCGACAACGCGGGCTTGGTGGTCGCGGAGGTCGAGTTGCAACGGGAGGATCAAGAGTTCCCGCGACCCGAATGGCTGGGTGAAGAAGTGACGGGAGATCCTCGTTACTTCAATTCGAATCTAGCCATTCGTCCCTATCGCGAGTGGGGGACGGGCTGAGAGACCGACGTTGACTGGAAAGCCAAAGTCGTGGATCGCTCCGCGATCCAACGCCTTGACTCGCCGAGCGGCTCAATTCGACATCCCCACAAGCACTCGAGTCAGGTGGAAGAAGACGGGCGCGGCGAAGCAGAGCGAGTCGATGCGGTCGAGCACGCCGGCGTGACCTTGGACGAGCGTGCCGTAGTCCTCGACGCCGCGGTCGCGCTTGATGGCCGACATGGTCATACTGCCGGCGAATCCCATGATGGCGATAATCAACGCCATGCAGGCGGAACCCCAGATAGTGAAGGGAGTCGCCCACCAGAGCAGAGCGCCCACCACGGTGGTCGTGAGTGCGCCGCCGATGCAACCTTCCCACGTGCGGCTCGCATTGATCGCCGGCGCGATCACTCGTCGCCCCAGCAACTTGCCCCAGAGGTATTGGAAGACATCGGCGAGTTGGACGAGCAGCACGAAGTAGAACAACAAACCGGGTTGGCTGCCGTTCCAGGGCGCCCATTCGCCATCGGTGGCTTTACTGCGGAGGCGGAGATCGAGTAGTGCGGGGGCGTGGCTGAGGGCGTAGACGCAGATGAGCAACCCGGCCTGAATCTTGGCCGATCTTTCGAGGAATCGCTTGTGGTCGCCCGCCATGGCGATGCGAGCGGGAATGAACAACGACGCGTACACAGGGATGAGTACGCTGTAGAGGTCGTAGTAGGCTTGGCCGAGTCCGACCAGGATGTACTGAGCGGGAGTGAACGCGAAGAAAACCCAGAAGAGCGCGCGATGGTCGCCGCGGCGCGTCGGGGTCATGGTGATGAATTCGCGCAACGCCCAGAAGGAAACGAGTCCGAACAGGACGACCGTGCCCACTCGCCCCAGCAGCAGACCGGCGACCAGGATCGCGCACATCAACCACCACGCGCGAACTCGCAGGTTGAACATCTGCACGAGCGCGGGACTGACGGAGGTCTCGGGTTGTCGCCCAAGGAACTGTCCGATGACAAAGGAGGTGACCAGTACGCCGAGGACGCCGCCGAGCAGCCAGAGAGATGGTCCATCGAACCAGCGCACGGTCAACGCGGCGTCCTGAGCCCAGAGTATGGGCGGGCAGAGTCGGGCGAGAGCGGCAAGGTCCATGGAGTTTCTTTGGGGCTACAGGTCCTTGAGGCGCCGCACCGCTTCGCGGGCACGCGTCAGGAACTGGTTTTTCGGTTCCTTCGATTCTAGCCAGATCGGAGGTCCGATCGTAATACAGCTTAGCAGCGGCACCGGCAGAAACTCGCCTCGCGGCAACACTCGGTTCAAGTTGTCGATGTAGACGGGAACGAGTTCCAGGTCGGGACGCTTCTTACCAAGATAATACAACCCGCTCTTAAATTCCCCCAGATCCTCTCCGCCGCTTCTCCCCCCTTCCGGAAACACGATCAAGGAATAACGAGTACCGATTTCCGCGATCATTTTGTCGACCGGACTCTGGTGTACCTTGATCTCCTGGCGGTCGATCAAGATGGCGTTGAACAGCCGAGCCATGTAGCGGCGAGTCGGCCCTTTCTCCCAGTAGTCCTTGGCGGCGACGGGCCGAGTGAGTTCGCGTACTTCGCGGGGGAGCGACGACCACAGGACGAGCGCATCCAGATGGCTGGTGTGGTTCGCGAAATAAACCCGCTGACACGTGTCCGGGTGGGAATCTATCCACCGCACCGTGGCGCCGCTAAGCAGCTTGGCGATGAAGGCCAAGACGGGGATCGTGACATTCATGGGGAAAGCGAAGAGGGCCGCGGGCAGAACACTCGTCCAATAGTAACTTGGACCGTCCCGTCATGACAGTCCCAGTGCAGCCACTCTTGTTATGCCTCGTCCATATCGCCCGCGGAATCCGACCGGCCCTTGCTTTTTTCGTCTCGCATTAATCGCAAGATCACACTCTCCGACTCCGTGCCTAGCATGGGGTAAGTCGCCGCGACTCGCAGCGCCAGCCCGTGCAGTAGACCTCGATGCCGAGCCGCCCCTCGTTCCTCAACCCATTTCGGCCCCTTTACCAACAAGAGCCGACCGATAGAGGTCCAATGGGGCGCCAGCCACTTCAGAATATCGACCAGGGAACCGACCGCTCGAGCGACGAGTACATCGAAGCGTCGCTTCGCCAACACCTGCTCCACTCGCGCCCCATGCACCGGAACCTTGATTCCCAGTGCCTTAATGATCGCCTCCACGGCCTTGGCCTTCTTCCCAACCGATTCGCATACCGAAACCCGTACGTCTGGCCGTACAATGGCGACGATCACGCCTGGCACGCCGCCGCCCGTGCCGAAGTCGAGCAGCGATTCGCCCGGCGAAAGCAGCTTGGCTAATTCGATGCTGTCGACCACATCACGAGCGACAAACCGCTCGAAATCGGTGTGACGCGTGAGGTTCATCCGTTCATTCCATTCCCAGAGCAACTCGCGATAGCGGTCGAGTAACGCGACCTGTTCGGCCGGGAGCGCAATTCCGTGGCGAGCCAATGCGGCGGCCAAGGTGTCGGCGGCGGGTTCGTTCAAAGGGATTTCTCGCGAGTTGGGAGGACGAGTATCATGAGGCTGGTGCTGTGTCACGAATTCGACGGACTGGAAGTCCGTCGTACATTGGGGCGACGGACTGGAAGTCCGTCATACCCCAAGTCTTCCTTGTGACCAAGCACTAGCGTTCGCCAGTTATTCCCCATCCTCGTTTCCAGGGCAAGTGGTGATGAGTCGACTTCGACGCGGCCTGTCGCGACGCCACTTCACAAACTCACTCGCCGCAATCGCCGCGGGCGTGCCCGCGTGGGTCGCGGGCCGAGGGTCTGCCGCGGCGCCCCCCCGTCGTTCCCCACTCTCCCGTCTACGCATAGCTGCCATCGGTGTCGGCAATCGAGGCGAAACCAATCTGTTGTCCGTGGCTCAGGAAGAAGTGGTCGCGATGTGCGACGTCGACCGTCGCTACCTGGAGGAACGCGCCGAGCGATTTCCCAACGCTCGACGCTACTCGGACTATCGCGACATGCTGGCTCGAGAGCAAGATCTGGACGCAGTGGTCATCAGTTCGCCCGATCACACTCACGCACACGCGGCACGACTCGCGATGCGGCGAGGTCTCCATGTCTACTGCGAGAAACCGCTAGTCCACCGGTTCGACGAATTGGCTCCACTCCTCAACGCCGCTCGTCAAGCTGGCGTGGTGACGCGAGCGGGAAACCAGCATCATGCCTCGGACGGCTATCGAGCGGCGATAGCTTGGCTCGACTCCGGTCGCCTTGGCGACATATCGGCCGCTCACGCTTGGACCGATCGACCGTTCTGGCCGCAGGGCGAATTGCCTGACAAAGCCATGCCGCTCGACGCCCAACCTCCCGCGCATCTCGCCTGGGACCTGTGGCTCGGTCCCGCGCCACCCCGTCCTTACCGCGATGGCTACCACCCCATGAACTGGCGTGGTTACTGGGACTTCGGAAGCGGAGCGTTGGGCGACCGCGGTCCTCACCTGCTTGATCCGCTCTTTACGGGACTGAAATTGGGAGATGTGGTGGAGATTCGCCCGACCAGTTCACCCTCGGCAAAAGAGATGGCGCCTGCGTGGAGCGTTATCGATTTCCTGGTCGCTCGCCCCAATCCCGCGCCGCCACTCGCTGTGACCTGGTACGACGGCGGCAAACAACCGCCGCGAGAAGTAACCGGCATTCAGCGGTTGCCTCCCAACGGCTGCCTGGTGATCGGCAGCGAGGCCAAACTATTCATCCCGGAACTCGGCGGAACCCCACGAGTTCTCCCAAACCCGGGCCGCTCGGCCCCCTCGCCGCCGCGGCTGGATGAAGCACCCGCGTTACCGCACATCGAACAATGGGTGGTCGATTGCAAAAACGGCGGCTCGACGGACCGCTCCTTCGCCGACGCCGCGGCACTCACCAAGCTCGCGTTACTAGGGAACGCGGCGCTGCGGACAGGTCACACTCTGCGGTGGGACGCGAAAGCGCAACGAGTTCTCGGAGACTCAGCCATTCAGCCTTATTTTACGAGTCGCTATCGCGACGGTTGGACTCTTCCCGCGGAGTAACCCTGGTTGGTCGATCGTTTGGGGAGAGACGTGCGGTCGCTGAGACAAACTTGCGGCTTCAATGAACAACGGCAACTTGCGATCGTCGTGGATCGCTCCGCAGTCCAACGTTCGGAAAAGAAGGCGTCGAATCGCGGAGCGATCCACGACTATGGGAAACTCATGCTGAGTAATCCGCGAGCCCACTCGACTTACATCGCCCCGCGTGAGCGGAAAAGTTCGACCGTGCTGGTCCACCCCAGAATCTCGGCGAGCCGCATGGCGGAAAAGCCTTCGTGCGTGGTGGCTCGCGGGTCGGCGCCCAGTCGCAGCAAAGTGTCGCAACACCTGGTCGCGCCAGCAAGTGCGAGTTGGTGCAAGAGCGTGAAGCCGCGTTCGTCGGCGTTCGCAAGTTGCTCAGGATGTTGAGCGACATGTTTCTCGAGCGACTCGACCATGTTGTCCGCCATGGGGTGTTCGAGTTCCTCCCAGTGATCGGGCAGGGAGGGGGCGCTACCCGTGAGTAACTGCCATACCGATTTCTTCCCTTTGACTTCGAACCACTTCTTGGGCACAACCTCGGGCGCCAAGGGATCGCCAAACTCCAGTCCCCAGGCGCGGTCATGAGCGGCTCGCTCCGACCGACTCATCCGAGCTCGCAAGGCGTGGACCGTAAAGCCGCCGTAGACTCGACCCGCCACGACATACATCCAGTCGGAGATGCCCGAAAGCGGCACTTGGTTCGAGTCTCCGTCCTTGACCGACTTGAGCCACTTGGGGGTGTTGATCAGGATTCCCGTGACCTGTCGACCGTCGAATTCGACCTGGTCGATCCACATCTGCTCGACTTGGGGCGAATCGGTCGCGCCGGTAGGATCGGGCGGATCGGAAAAAGGGACCTTCACGCAGGCGAGATCCAAGCCTGGAATGATGCGTCTTCGCTCCCAGGAAAGCTCTCGCCAGAAAAAGCGAAAGGTGGACCGAGCCTGGTCCATGGCTTTCGCCATCTCCGGATCGTTGTCGGGAGAGAGAAAAACCTGCGACACAGTGATAATCCCCCCCTGATACAAGGGAAGTCACGGTTCGGGCTCGCTCCGTCGACGCCGCGCCGACGGTTCGAGTAACTTAGCGGCGTCCGCGCCCGTTGTAGACGTGTCGGCCATAGAAGGGTGGCACCATCCGGTGAGCGATCACCGGGGCGCGACGGCTATGGACCACATGTCCACCCATTTCGCTGCGTTCGGCGCGAGCGAAGGTCGGCAATGCCAGGAGGATGAGTAACACGAAAAGGGGGATCGCACGCATTGGGCAGCTCCTTTCTGGTAAACGGACTGGATAAAGTATTGCCTACCCTGTCGACTTGGCAAGACTTGCGGCTTGAGCCATTGCCAGCAACGCTACAGACTTCCACAATAGCGACCAGCGCCGTCCGCGTAACAGCTACAACCCACACCTCCCAGGGAGCCAATTCATGCGTCGAACCTCCGTCTTGTTCCCCCTCGTCCTGGTTTTCATCAACGGACTCGTCAGCGGCTTGGCCTCGTCGGCCGAGGCGAAGGGGCCCGCGGTCACCGATCCCGCGAAAGCCGATGGGGATTTCGCTTATCAGGGGGAGTACGAAGGTGAAGTCCCTGCCCCGGACGGCAACAAGAAGTTCGGCGCTCAAGTGATCGCGCTAGGTGGCGGTAAGTTCCATGCCGTCGGTTATCCGGGCGGACTGCCCGGCGATGGCTGGACCGGGATGGACAAGATCGAAGTCGATGGAGAATTACAGGATGGCGCCGTCGTTTTCCGCACCGACAACGGCGTGGGCAAGATTCGCGATGGACAGATCTCAGTGAGCGACAATAACGGCAACTCGATCGCCACCTTCAAGAAAGTCGAACGCAAAAGCCCCACGCTGGGCGCCTCGCCGCCCGCCGGCGCGGTCGTTCTGTTCGATGGCAAAAACGCGGACGCTTGGCAGAATGGGCGAGTCGAAGAGGGACTCTTGATGCAGGGGACCACCAGCAAGCAGCGATTCGGCAGTCACAAGGTGCATATCGAGTTCCGGCTCCCTTACCAACCCGAGGATCGAGGCCAAGGTCGAGGCAATAGCGGCATCTATCTGCAAGGCCGCTACGAATGCCAAATGCTCGATTCCTTCGGACTGTCTGGCGAGCACAACGAGTGCGGCGGCATCTACTCGGTCAAGAAGCCAGACGTCAACATGTGCCTGCCGCCGTTGGCTTGGCAGACCTATGACATCGACTACACGGCGGCCAAGTTCGATTCCAACGGAAAATTGACCGCCAATCCCCGCGTGACCATCACGCACAACGGCGTGGTGATCCACAAGGATCTGGAATTGCCTGGAGAACGAGTCACCACGGCGGCGCCGAGTAAGGTTGGCCCCGAACCAGGACCGATTTACTTGCAAGACCACGGTAATCCGGTGCGCTATCGAAATATTTGGGTGGTCGAGACCAGATAGTGGGGGACCACGAATCGCACGAATCTGGGAACACTGATCTTCGCTGTTCGATGATGGACTCAAAGCAACCAAACGGCGAGCATTTGGAAAGAGCCGCGCGCGAGCCATTGCAGGCTGCGGCGGCACGCTCGGCGGAAGCGCCGAGTTCTCACGACGACTTCCAACCTTACGACTTGACGGCGAGTCCGGGGGCGGCGGAGTTCCGTTTCTCGCTGCTGGAAGTCATGGCCGTCACGCTCGGGGTCGCGGTGGGACTGAGCGTCTTTCGCTGGTTCCCCTATCGCATCGTCACGTTCGGCGTGGGCGCGGCCGTTGTGGGAGGATGGTTGCGACTGTACCTGCATGAATGGGAACCGCGACGGGAAGTCATCGCTTGGGTCGCGTTCCTGGGCGCTTATCTCGGAATCGTCCTCAGTTCACTGGGACGCTGACATCCGGTATCCTGCTCGTCGGTTCGTTGGCTAAATAAATCCGCCCCGACTCCACTCTCCTTGGGAAATACACCCCTCATGAAAATCACCGAAGTTGTCTGCCAAGTGGTACGCATCCCGCAAATCGAGAAGAAGACAGCCAGCAGCCAGGATTCGGTGTTGGTGCGAGTGCGTACCGACTCGGGGCTGGAGGGAATTGGCGAAGCCGACTCGTCGCCTGAAATGGTCAAGGCCGCGATCGACGCTCCCTTCAGTCACAACATCGCGTGCGGCTTGCGACAGTTGGTGGTGGGCGAGAATCCTCTCGAAACCGAACGACTCTGGCAAAAGATGTACCGAGCCACCATGTACTGTGGTCGGCGATCCCTGATGATCACCGCCATGGCCGCCGTCGACATGGCGTTGTGGGATCTAAAGGGGAAGCACTTCGGCGAACCAATCCATCGCCTATTGGGCGGCAAGTACCACAATCGCATCCTCGCCTACGCCTCGATCTTGTTCGGCAAGAGCGGCGCCGAGACCGCGGATATTGGGCGACGCTGGCGAGCGGCTGGTTACAAGGCGGTCAAATTCGGCTGGGAACCGATGGGACAGTCCGAGTCGCTCGACATCGAGTTGGTCGCGGGTGCTCGTGAGGGTCTCGGATCGGACGCCACGCTCTTGATCGACGCGGGCTGTGTCTGGGATGCCCGCACGGCACTCCAACGAGCCCACTCGTTCTCTCAGTTCAAGATCGGCTGGCTCGAGGAACCCTTGAACCCCGACGACTACGACGGCTATCAATGGCTGCGCGATCGCTCGCCCGTTCCCATCGCATCGGGCGAAGAGGAATGTGGTCGGCAGTCGTTCCGTCCACTGATCGACCGACGAGCGCTCGACGTCTATCAAGTCGACTTGTCGAGAAACGGCTTCACCGATTCGCAGTACGTGAAGCAACGCGTCGAGGAGATCGGCGCGCGGCTGTGCAATCACTGCTACACGAGTCCCGTGACGGTGGCGGCCAGTCTCCATTGGCTCAGCACCTGCAAGGACGCCTTTTTGTTTGAGGACTGCGTCGAGGATTCGCCGTTACGACATGAACTGACGCACGAGAAAGTGCAGGCGGTGGACGGTTGGATTGAAGTGCCCGACCGCCCCGGACTCGGCGTCACGCTCGACGAGGAGTTCGTGAAGCGGCACTTGATCTCCGAGTCGCGATAAGACGTGGATAATTCAGGAACGTCACGGCTTCCCACTCTTGATTTACGGCGGTAATTCGAGCCGCGCTAAGCCCTAGGAGTATCCGACCATGTTGAACCGACGTGCTTGGTGCGGCGTTCTGGCCTTGTTCACGTTCGTCGCGACTGATGCTGTTTTCTTCCCATCGCTCGCGACGGCGGGAATCATCGAGACGGTGGCGGGAACTGGCAAGCCCGAGGATGGTCCGGCCGAAGGACCTGCGCTCCAGGCGAACGTGGGCGACCCGTTCGGGGTCGAGATTGGACCTGATGGCGCGCTGTACATTACCGAGGTGCGTAACCATCGAGTGCGACGGTTGGATCAGAAGACCGGTAAGCTCACCACTGTCGCTGGCACGGGAGTGAAGGGGTACTCCGGCGATGGCGGCCCCGCGACCGCGGCCAAGTTGAATGAACCCTATGAAGTACGGTTCGATCGCGCGGGCAACATGTACTTCGTCGAGATGATGAACCATGTGGTTCGCAAAGTGGACGCAAAGACGGGAGTCATCTCGACCATCGCGGGGACCGGCGAGGCGGGCTATTCGGGCGACGACGGACCAGCGACCAAGGCTACCTTCCGACAGCCTCACAGCATCGCGCTCGACGATCGGGGCGGATTGTATATCGCTGACATTCTGAATCACCGAATTCGGAGAGTGGATCTCGCGAGCGGCATCGTCAAGTCGGTGGCGGGCAATGGCGAGAAGAAGGCGCCGAGCGATGGTCAGACGGCTCTCGGTTCACCCGTGTTAGGCCCCCGAGCACTCTTCATCGCCGACAATACTCTTTGGGTAGCACTGCGAGAGGGGAACAGCGTCTGGCGAATCTCGCTGGACGATGGCGTCTGGCGACACGTGTCAGGGACTGGGAAGAAGGGCTTTTCAGGAGATGGCGGACCGGCTCGCGACGCAACGTTCGATGGCCCCAAAGGGATCGCGCTAGGTCCCGGCGGCCATATCTTCGTGGTCGATACGGAAAATCAAGCCATCCGACGCATTGACGCCGTGTCGGGAGTGATCACGACCATCGCGGGCGGAGGACCTAAAGCTCGAGGCGGCCAAGGGGACGGCGGACCCGCGACCGCCGCGCAACTCGATCGACCTCACGGAATCTGCGTCGGACCCGATGGCGCCGTGTATATGGGCGACACGCTGAACCACCGCGTGCGGCGAGTCCGGCTGCCGTAGGCAGCCGCCAACGAGACGATTTCACCGCGGCCTGGTTTGCGGCTATTCAGCTCGAATCGCAAAGCGTACAGGCACCCGGATCGTGCAAGGGACCGCTCTGCCGGCGCTTCGCGCCGGGGTGAAGAGCCAATATTGGACGGTGGCGAGCGCCGAGTCATCGAATGGTGCGTAACCGCTGGATTCAGCGACTCGCAGGGACTTTACGCGTCCCGCCTCATCGAGTCGCACTTCGAGCACAACCCGCCCTTGACGCCGTTCGGCGTACGCTTGCGTGGGATACGGCGGCGCAGGATTGTTAGCATTCCTTACGGGCATTTGATCCACATTTGCGCCTGGAGTCGCTTCCATCATCGGGGGCGCTGTCACGGTTTCGACGCGCACGTTCACAGGTGTGACTCGCGACGGAAGGCGGGGCATGCGCTGGCTGGAGGAGACGACCGATTCCGAATCGGCTGTCACTTCTTCTATTCGTGGCGGATTGGCCCGAATGGGAACACTCCCCGATAGGCTTGGCACGACATCGACATCGAGTTTGTTGTCGACGTCCCGCGGCCAGCGAGTCGACTGAGTAGTCGTCTTTCGCACGGGATGGGAATGAGCGGCGAAAGGAGTCATGGGGTGTTCGTGGTCGTGCTCCATCCCCGGCGCGTGAACATGGAATTCGGCAGTTGATTCACTGGGATCAACCGCGGTCCAAGAGGCCTCGAGGGTAATCACGCCGCGATTCACCGCGACGAGGGGAGACAGCCATGGCTGAGAGGCAATTCCTCCCAATGCCACGATCGCCGTAACATGGAGGATCGCGCTGACTCCGAGCCCAATATGGGTGTCGCGTCGCATTTCGCCGTAACTCTTGAACAAATTCCCCTCAAGCACTACAAGCCGCGCAGCCGATAAACTCGACAGCAATTTGGCGTCCCGCTTCTCGAAGGAATCACCGGCATGCCAGGGGAGATCAATGGCGAATGCGGGAGACTCCTGCTGACGTTATGCGTGGGATTATGCCTGATGAGGTGCGTCCTGGCCACAGGTCAGGAGGTGGATGGACCGCCGAGGGAATCTGGTGCTCCAGTCTTGGAATTGCCCGAGACGGTGGTGGAGGCGGATGCGAGTCCGTTGGCGAGCGACTTTGAGCCGCTGGACGTTGGATCGGTGATGCGAGGTCGCGGCGACAACCTCCTCGGCTTGACGGGTTCCGCCTCCGAAGGGCGATTCGGGCAACCTCAGATCGAGTTTCGGCCGATCCTCCGCCCTGGCGAGGTGCTCGAGTTAGTCCCTGGCTTGATTGCGACTCAACATAGCGGCGCGGGGAAGGCGAATCAGTTCTTCGTACGCGGATTTAATCTCGATCACGGCACGGATTTCGCGCTCAAGATCGACGGTGTGCCGACGAACCTCCCTACGCATGCTCACGGCCAAGGATACCTCGATATCAACTGGCTAATTCCCGAGTTAGTGGACTATGCGGACTATAAACTTGGTCCCTACTACGCCGACTTCGGCGATTTTAGTTCCGCGGGGGCGCTGGATATGCGACTCCGCCGAACTCTGCCGCACGGAATAGCGTCGCTAAGCGGGGGCGAGTTCAACTACTACCGCCTTTTGGTTGCCGATTCGACGCAAATGGCAGGCGGCGACTTGCTGTACGCGTACGAGCAGAATTACTACGACGGTCCCTGGGAAGTTCCCCAGAAATACAATCGCTTCAACGGCGTCTTGAAGTGGACGTTCGGCGACGAGCTCGAAGGAGTCTCTCTGTCGGCGTTAGGGTATAAGGGTTACTGGACGGCGACCAACCAGATCGCTCAACAAGCCTACGACGCGGGAATTGTTGGTCGTTTTGGATCACTCGATCCGTCCGATGGCGGCAGCACTTCGCGAGTCACTTTGAATGCGGAGTACTGGCGTGACGACGGTCGCGGAATGATCAAGGCCAATGCCTACGCATTCACCTACAACCTCGACCTGTTTTCCAATTTCACCTACTACCTGGATGATCCGGTCAACGGCGATCAAATCCAACAAGTCGACGCCCGCGTCACTTCGGGCTTTAACCTCTCGCGAACCTGGGAAGGCGAGTTTACAACGCACGGGGTGGGATTTCAGTTCCGTAACGATACCATCTCTAACGTCGGTCTCAATCACACGTCCAATCGACAGTACTTGGAAACCGTGCGCAGCGACGACGTCCATCAGCAGGACTACGGACTTTACTACACGAACACGACTCAGCTGTCGAGTTGGCTGAAGAGCGTGGTCGGCCTGCGAGGCGACTTTTATCACTTTGACGTCGAATCGCACACGAATCCAGCAGATAGTGGTGACAAGAGCGCGGCGATTTTCAGCCCCAAAACCGGCCTCGTGTTCGGACCATGGTCCGACTCGGAGTTTTTCGTGAACTGGGGGCAGAGCTTTCACAGCAATGACGCCCGCGGAGTTACCTCGTCGGTCGATCCCGCCACGCCGCTGGTCAAATCCGATGGCAGCGAAATTGGACTGCGATCCTTGCTCACCCCCGATTGGAACTCCACGCTCACCCTCTGGTATCTCGAACTCGATTCCGAACTGGTTTTCGTGGGCGACGCCGGCACGACCGAACCGGCGGGAGCGAGTCACCGGACGGGCTTCACTTGGACCAACTATTGGAAGGTGCGAGAATGGTTGACGTTGGATGCCGATTACGCGTACGTGAAGCCGCGTTTTATCGGTGGCGACCGGATTCCAAACGCCGTGAATAATGTCGTTAGCGCTGGCCTCACCGCTCGTCAATTAGAGGGAGGTCTCTACGGGACTCTACGCCTCAGGCACTTTGGTCCTGGAGCGTTGATTGAAGACAACAGCGCCCGGAGCAGCACGACCTCGCTTCTCAATCTGCAAGTGGGTTACCAGGTTCCCAGTTTCACAGTGGCCTGTGACTTCTTCAATGTTCTGAATCGGGATGACAACGACATCCTCTACTTTTACGAATCGCAACCGCTGGGGTTGCCCGCTGCCAACGATTATCACTTTCACCCGGTCGAGCCTTTCATGATCCGCGCCCATGTGACGTGGACCTTCTAGCTGTCGTTAAGGCTGCCAGCAAAAGCATGCCATCTGGGCGACGGTGAAGTGACATTGTATTCTCTTGGTTTGCCACTCCCGGCGCACCGATGGCGGTTCGACAGCTAGTCGTGACCGTAGGGCGTCCACCGGGTTGGCGTCTACAGTTCGCACGTCACCCGAGACCACTATTGGCCTCCTATTCCGTGGGTGAAATGTGTCGGCAACAGACTTTCCTCTCTTGGACTTCGTCCTCTCGAATTACCGCAACTTCAACGCTCGGGCAACGCGCGACGCGATCATCGCTTATTGGCGTCATATTTCAACAGGCGGCAGAATGTTCTGGACGCTCGCTGGCGCCATGTCCTCGGCCCAATTAGGCATCAGCTTGGCGCCCGCGATCCGACACGGTTTAGTTCACGGCCTCTCGGTGACCGGAGCAAACCTGGAAGAGTCTCTATTTCGTTTGGTTGCACATGATGGCTATCGCGACTTTCCGAACTATCGTTACCTGCGAAAACAGGACGACACGGCCATCTTGGCGGCTCGCATGCGGCGAGTTACGGACACCAGCATTCCTGAAGACGAGGCTTTTCGTGCCGTCGAGGCAATCATGGTTCCGCTTTGGAAACGGGCCACGTTAAATGGTGAACGTCGCTTTTGGCATGAGTACTTTTACGAGGTCATTCAGGCCATTGAGCCTCGGTCGTATCAGGGCGACCCCGATTCATGTTGGTTACTATCCGCGGCTCGCAACCGACTCCCTTTGGTGGTTCCAGGCTATGAGGACTCCACATTCGGCAATATTTTCGCGTCGTATGTCAAGTCCGGAGAATGTAGTGCTTCCATCATCAAGTCGGGAATCGAGTACATGGCTGAGTTCTATGACACTTATCGCTCGCTTTCCGAGGGACCTGGACTAGGGTTCTTTCAAATCGGCGGTGGAATCGCGGGCGACTTTCCAATCTGCGTCGTCCCATCGCTCAAATACGACGTCCAAGCACCGGTGAAACCTTGGGCCTACTTCTGTCAGATCAGCGATTCAACAACGTCCTATGGTTCTTATTCGGGAGCGACTCCGAACGAGAAGATCACCTGGGACAAGCTCACGGAAGAAACGCCGATGTTCATCATCGAGTCCGACGCGACGATCGTAGCGCCATTGATCTTAGGTGTCTTGCTCGAATGCCAGCGCAATCCCAATCTCGTAGGAACGTATCTTGCGCCGCGACTTGCGTCGATCAACCATGGGATCGAATCCATCGAGACGGCGTAGAGCAAGCGTTGGCATCGCTTGCATTCACTCCCGTCGTTAACGTTTTCAGTGTTTCACGCACGGAACTTGCAGCCGAGCGTGAACACGCGTGCCGCCTGACTCGACTTGAATGAAATCGGCGCTGCCGTGAAAGAGTCGAGCTCGCTCTTGGATGCCGCGGACGCCAAAACGATCGGGCGGAATCTTGCTCAAATCAAAACCTACCCCATCATCCTCGACTTGAATGTCAATCTCCGTTCCGACCTGCTTCAGTTGAATCGCGATCCGTTCAGCACGTCCATGTCGAATGGCGTTGCCGATGGCTTCCTGCACGATGCGAAACACCACCCCTTCGAACAGATGATCGTAACGCTCGGGTGGCAGCTCGCATTCGAACGAAATGTTGCATACCACCACTCGCAACGTTTCGGCGATCAGGTGCCTGATCGATTCCTCGATGCCCGACTCCTCGATCACCATGGGGCGTAGATCATTGATCAGCCGGCGGCATTCCCGCGCCGCCTTTCGCATTAGTTCCAAGGCGAGATCGAGCGTTGCTCCTTGCTCTTCCTCCAATGTTGCTCGAGTCGCCTCGATGTTCATCAGTGCGCCAAATAGCGTTTGCGCTAACCCATCGTGGATATCATGGGAGGTCAGGCGACGCTCCCGCTCTTGAAGTTCGAACATCTGACGAATCGTCGACTCCCGCTCGCGAATGTATAACTCCGACTCGCGGATCGCCGTGATATCTTGCATCGCTCCCAAGACTCGAGTGACTTTCCGGTCGGCCCCACGGGCCAGCAGGGCGCGATCGAGCACCAGCGCGTAATCGCCGTGATTGCGCCGAATGAGATACTCGCAAGACCATGTTTCGGCCCCCGAATCGATCGCCTCGCGAAACGAAGCAAAGACACGTTGACGATCGTTCGGATGGACCAACTCACGCCACCGAGCGTTTCGCTCGCTCCCCTCCTCCGGTTTCGGCCCGTACGAACGCTCGTATTCGTCGTTCCACCAAATCGTGCCCGCCACGGCATCGAAGTCCCAAATCGCATGCCCCGTCACTTCCATGACCAAACGGAGCCGTTCTTCGCTCCGACGCAGGGCAAGTTCCTGCGTGCGCTCTTTGGTCACATCCCGAGCGCACGCGATCAACTTCCCCGATTCCCGCTCCACCACCGACATCCACGCCAGCCAGCGATACCCGCCATCGCGACAGCGATAGCGGTTTTCAAAGTGGATCGTGTTGTGATTGCCACGGTTCAGCAGACCCGCTTCATGGTAAGTGGCTTCTCGATCATCCGGATGTACGAAATCGACGTACGGACGACTGGTCAACTCTTCCTCGCTCCACCCCAAGGTGGTCGTCCACGCAGGATTGACCCGTGTAAAATAGCCACTCGCGTTCGCCTCGCACATCAACTCGTTGCTGAGCTTGAAGAAATCGGTCATGGTTCTCCGTTTCTCCGATCCGTGCATGCGTGAGGTCAACGAATGCGTTGGAGTCGTTGTCGGTTTTTTCGGCGCGGGTGTCGAGAATAGCGTCTCGATTGTCGACAACCGTGTGGTTTTACGCGAGCCCCACTTGCATACACTCTTCCATTGCCCAGAGTAGTCGCCATGCGCCGACCTTTGAAGTACCAGATTATGGGCCCGATGGCCGGATTGACGCTCGTCGCGCTCGTCACCGTCGCGCTCGTCGATGTCTGGCTAGCCTCCCGATACGCGCGTCGGCAGATCGAATCCCAGTGGAGGGAGATCGGCGAGACGCTGGACAAGGCGAGTTTCCCGTTGACCGACGCGGTACTGGACCAAGTACGCGGGTTGTCGGGCGCCGAGTTTCTGGTGCTGGATGAACAGGGACGGCGAGTCGCGGCAACTTCAGCCGCCGATTCCTCTCCTGCCGTCGCGTTAGCGGAGGCGCCCGTCCCCAGACTGTCGCTGGATCGTCGAGTAACCCTCGCGGGCGAAGCCTATTTTCACGCCGCCCTGCCGTTGCGTCGAGTCGCTGATGGCGGGACTCCCTTGACGCTGCACTGCTTCTACCCCGAGACTCGCTACCTGCGAGCTTGGCGAGAAGCTGTGATTCCCTCGCTCTCCGTCGGCCTGACCACGGTGGCACTCGTCGTCATCGTCAGCGGCCTCCTGGCGGTGCGAGTCACTCGCCATGTCGCTCGACTGGGCGACCAGGTTGAGCGAATCGCGAGGGGCGAGTTTGCACCGGTCCCTTGGCAAGGCCCCGACGACGAACTGAGGGACTTGGCCGTCGCGGTGAATCGGTTGACCGAACAATTGAGAGCGTACGAAAACCAAGTGCGGCGACAGGAGCGACTCCAAACCCTCGACCAACTCGGCGGAGGAATGGCACACCAATTGCGTAACTCGCTCACCGGCTGCCGCATGGCGATCGATTTTCATCGCCGAGGCTGCATGCAGCCTGACGACGAAGCACTCGGCATGGCCATTCAACAACTCGAACTCATGGAGGAATACGTTCGCCGCTTCCTGGCGTTGGGGAAGAGATCCGACCAGCCGCCTCGGTTGATCGAACTAGGGGCGTTGGTGGAGCAAGTACTAGCGCTGGTGCGACCACGCATGCTCCATCTTGGCGTCGAGTTGGATTGGCGTCCCGCCGCTAACGCTTGTTGGGTCCTGGGTGATTCCGACGCCCTATCCCAGGTGATGGTGAATCTGTTGTTGAACGCGGCTGAAGCCGCGTCTCAACAAGAAGTGACAGGGGTCGACTCGACGAGTGGCCAAGTCAGCTCCGCGACGCATTCTCTCCACCCGCGAGTGGAAGCTCGCTTGAGCCACGAGGCGACGCGGATCGTGCTGGAGGTGGGAGATACAGGGAAGGGTCCTCCCGCGGAGGTGTGCGACACGATCTTCGAACCCCTGGTATCGAGTAAACCGGATGGCGCGGGATTGGGATTGGCAGTCGCTCGCGAAGTCGTGGAAAGGCACGGCGGCGTGATCGGTTGGCGACGAGAAAATGGCTGGACGTGGTTTACCGTGGAATTACCTCCGAGCGAGGGGATGTGAAGGAATGGCGAATTTGCTGGTGGTGGACGACGAACCCAGTATCGTCTGGGCGCTCACGCGATTAGGACGAGATCTGGGACATGTGGTCGCGTCGGCTTCGAGCGCCGAGCAAGCATTGACAGTCGCCGCGACTCAATCCCCCGACCTGATCATGCTGGACGTACGGCTTCCAGGACTCGATGGACTCGCTGCCATGACACGGCTCCGCGAACTCGCCCCCAACGCCCCGATCATCATCATGACCGCGTTTGGGGATCTCAAGACCGCGGTCACTGCCGTTCGCAACGGGGCCTTCGAGTATCTGGTGAAGCCCTTCGATCTGGCGAAGGTCCAGCGAGCTTGGGAACGAGCGCTCGCAATCCATGATCGTCCCAGTGATCCCGTGCGGGAGGAAGCCGCGGGCGGGCTCGTGGGCCGATCGCCCGTCATGCAGGAGGTCTTCAAACGCATCGCGCTCGCGGCCGCCTCGGACATTAGTGTGCTGTTACACGGGGAAAGCGGCGTGGGCAAGGAACTCGCCGCCCGCGCGATCCACCAGCATAGCGCTCGAGCCGCCGGCCCCTTCATCGCCGTCAACGTCGCCTCGCTCAGTTCCTCGCTAGCAGAAAGCGAGTTGTTCGGGCATGTGCGAGGCGCATTCACCGGCGCCGAACGCGACCGAGTCGGACTCTTGGTGCAAGCCAACGGCGGCACTCTCTTCCTCGACGAAGTCGCCGAGATTCCCGTCTCCACTCAGGTCAAACTTTTGCGCGTGCTGGAACACGGGGAAGTCCTGCCCGTGGGCGGACAGACCCCTGTGCGAACCGACTTCCGCGTCGTCACCGCCACTCACCGCAGCCTTCCTTCCCTCGTCGCTCAAGGGCTGTTTCGCCACGATCTCTATTTCCGCTTGGCGGCGTTCGAGATTGAGATTCCCGCTCTCCGCGATCGCGGAGACGACCTCGTCGCGCTCGCCGAGACATTCATCGACCGAGCCACTCGCCGGGGCGAACGAAGATCGGTCTTCGCCTCCGCGACACTCGCCGAAATCCGCCGCCGCCCCTGGTATGGCAACGTCCGGGAACTGCGCAACGCCATCGAGCATGCCGCGATGCTCGCCCGCGGCGGCGTCATCGAACCCGAACACCTGCCGCCTCCCTCAACCATCCAGCCCACTCGTCTCGACGCCGACAAAGCCGCCGACGCATCATTGGTCGATCTCGTCAAACGCTGGGCCGACGAACAGTTGGCCGAGGGCGAATCACGCGAGGATCTTTACGAGGCATTCCTGAAGGTCGTTGAACCTCCGTTGTTGGAGGTGGTCCTCGAAAAGAACCGACGCCAATGCGCCGCTGCGGCTCGCGTCCTAGGAATCCATCGCACCACGCTCCGCAAGAAACTGGATGAGCATGGATTGATGGGCGAGTGACCTCTACTGTCGCGTTAGCTCGCGAAGCTTCGCGGCGAGTTCCTGTTGGCGGGCCCCCGTCGCTCGCCGACTGGCCTGCTGATAATAGATGCGGGCCACGCCGCCTTTGCCCAGCGACTCGGCCTCGCGCGCCTTCGCCACTAACTGTTCGACTTCGTCGTTTCGCTCGGCCGTTTCTTGCGCCTGTCGCCGACGTATCTCGGCGACACTCAAGTCTCCCTTCGCCGCCGTGCTGGCCGTGGGATTGCTGGCAACTCCCCCATCGCCACTCGCCCCTGGGTCGCTGGCCCCGCGCGAGTCGACCTCCCGACTCGATTTGCCGAGACTCAGTGATTCCGGCGCGTAAACTCGAGTTGAACGAACCGCAGGCTTGCCTTCATTCGGCTTGCCAGGAACGTCTGCCGCCGCATCAACTTTTTCGACCGCCGCTTCTGGAGCAGGCGGTGGAACAGTTGGGTCGGCATCCGTGGCCTGCGGAGCAGAAGTCGCGGCGTCGGGATCGCGAGGGCCGCCTCGGTCGCCTTGCCGCAAGCGCGACAAACGCTCTTCAAGCGGACTCTGACCCACCACGGGAACCCAACCCGTAACGAACGGAGTCAAGCTGCTGTTGTAGAAAGCGCCCGCGCCGCCGTTGGGTAAGGTCAAAATGGGGGATTGGCTGACGATACTGCGATTGCTTCCTTGCGAAGCAATGAAGTCGAGAAAGAAGCCGCCATTCGTGCCGCCTCGAGCAAAACCGAAGCGAGCGGCCGAGTTTGGGTCGAAGCCGCCGAAGGCTGGCGTCGCACCCCCGAAACCGCCGTTGTCGAAGAACACGCCGCCGCCGGGACCACTTCGGCTAAAACCCCAATGCAGGCCGAACATTTCGTGAAAACTATCGCCAACTCGATAGCCAGGGACGGTCGAGGTCACCTGCTGTGCACGGACCGGCGACGAATGCCACGACAGGAACAACGCGGTCGCCGCGGCCAATAGACAGGTGAAATGGCCACGGAAGGGCACGGAAGAGCACGGGAAATTTAGGAATGGAGAATTTGGGAACGGAGAATCAGTGGTTGGTGGGTGATTGGGAGCTTCGCCTTCAGTTTGCAGGTGTTCAATTCGCAGGCGATTGTTGCTGCCTTTTTCGTTTTGCTGGATGCAACTACTTTGGACTACTCGCCCGCTCATGGCTGAATCTCCTGATTCTCCCAGTCTCGCGACCGTCATTCTACGCGGAAAACTTGGTTCTTGGAAAGGGAAAAGTGGCATTGAGCCGCAGAGCCGCGGACTGACTTCCCCTCCAGTCCACCTCTTGGTATAACGAAGGAGACAGGCGAGGCGGGAAAGATGGCGGTAGATCCGATTTGTGGGATGACAGTCGACGAAAAGACGTCGCTGCGCGCCGAACGTTCGGGCGTGACTTATTACTTCTGCTGCGACCACTGCCGGCGCAAGTTTCTAGGCGACGAGAACGCCCCTAATTGTTCGGGCAGCTCCGCATCTTCCGTCCCGGACAAACCTGGGTATTTCTGCCCCATGTGCCCGGAGGTTTGGAGCGAGACTCCGGCAGCTTGTCCCCATTGCGGCATGGCGCTCGAGCCTACCGGAGTGGAGTCGATCGAAGGCGACGCCGCGGCAAATTCTGCCGACCCCGAACTGGCCGATATGACTCGGCGGTTGATCCTCGCCACCCCGTTTACTCTGGTCCTATTCCTCTTCCACATGCTCCACTCCTTGGGCATTCCCGCTCAGGATCCGTCCAGCAATAGCTTGTGGGATAGCGTTCTCCATGGGACGGGCCAGATTTGGCTCCAGTGGTTGCTCAGTACGCCGGTCCTCCTGATCGCGGGCTGGCCGCTGTTCGTGCGGGCCGCTCGCAGCCTCGCGACTTGGCGACTCAATATGTTCACGCTGATCGGGCTAGGAGCAGGAACCGCTTACGGCTGGAGTGTCGCCGTCGCCGTACACAGCCTCTTCATCGGCCCGCCGACAGCTCACCTGAACTCTCACGAAATGACGACGACATCGGCAGACACGGCATCAACGGCCATGACATCGCATCACCTGCCCGCCAGCCACGCGTCCGAACTGTACTTTGAGTCGGCGGCAGTTATCGTCACGCTGGTCTTGCTGGGGCAAGTGCTGGAACTGCGAGCACGTCGACGCACGGGCCACGCCCTCCGCGCTCTGCTCGACCTGTCGCCTCCCATCGCTCATCTCATCACGGACGATGGCGAACAGGATGTGCCTCTGAAGCAGGTCGAAGTGGGGTATAGGCTACGAGTGCGTCCGGGTGAAAAAGTCCCCGTGGACGGCGTCGTGCTCGACGGGACGAGCGACGTGACTGAAGCCATGATCACTGGCGAACCGATGCCTGTCGTGAAATCGCCAGGCGACCGCGTGATCGGCGGCACTCTGAACCAAACCGGCGCCTTCACAATGAAGGCGGAACGAGTGGGGCGCGATACCTTGCTGGCTCGCATCGTTCACTTGGTCGGGCGAGCTCAACGGAGCAGGGCGCCGATCCAACAAGTAGCCGACCAAGTGGCTCGCTGGTTCGTCCCTCTTGTCGTCGCGACCGCGGTCGTCAGCTTCCTGATTTGGGCCCTTGTCGGCGGCGAACACGCGATTGCTCGCGCGCTGCTGCACGGAGTGGCCGTGCTGATCATCGCGTGTCCCTGCGCCATCGGACTCGCCACCCCCATGGCGATCGTGGTGGGAATGGGCCGAGCCGCTCGAGAGGGCGTGTTGATCCGCGACGCCGAAGTACTCGAGCGTCTCACTCAGATCGATACGATCGTTTTCGACAAGACGGGAACCTTAACCCAGGGCCAACCCGCCATCGTTCAGACTCATGCTCGTGAAGGCTGCTCGGAAAGCGATTTGATTCGGTTGGCCGCTTCCGTGGAGCGAATGAGCGAGCATCCGCTGGCGCGAGCCATCGTCGCTCGTGCGGAACAGCAGGGACTCGCCCTGACCGATGTTTCGCGATTCGAGGCGACCGTGGGCCGTGGAGTGCGGGGTTGGTTGGAAGGACGCGAGGTTCGAGTTGGCACGCGCCCCTTCTGCGAATCAACGTCGTCATCGTCGGGCGGCGTCTCAACATCGGGCACTGCCTTGGTCCAGATTTCGCTCGGACCTCCGCCAGCGCCGGAACCTCATCCCGCCTGGCACGATCCTGCCTGGGATTTACGGGCCGACGAGTGGACGAGTCGAGGTGATTCGGTGTTATTCGTCGCGGTGGACGGAGCGCCCATGGGCGTCCTGGCATTGGCCGACCCACTTCGCCCCTCGTCCTCGGTCGTGCTAGCGAAGTTGCACGCCCAAGGACTCTATCTGGTCCTGTTGACTGGCGACCAGGAGCGCACCGCCCGCGAAGTGGCTCGTTCGCTGCCGCTGGATGAGATCCACGCCGGACTTGCTCCCCAAGAAAAACTCGCCCACCTGCGTCGACTCCAACGCGAGGGCCGGCGAGTCGCGATGTTGGGGGATGGAGTGAATGATGCGCCCGCACTGGCGGCGGCCGATGTGGGGATTGCGATGGGCGCGGGGAGTGACGTGGCGATCGAGAGTGCGGGCGTGACGCTGGTCGGAGGCGATTTGCAATCGCTGCTGCGAGCGCAAACGCTCAGCCGCTTGGTGCTGCGCAACATCCGTCAGAATCTCTTTCTCGCGTTCATCTACAACGGAATCGGCATTCCGCTCGCCGCAGGTCTCTTGGTTCCCTGGACTGGATGGACCTTGGGCCCGGGGTTCGCCGCGGCGGCCATGAGTCTGAGTTCTGTTTCTGTCATCTCGAACGCCTTGCGATTGGCTCGTGTTTCGTTGCCTAAGGACGTGGGCTAGCCGGACAACCGTCCATCCGCGAGCATGTCGCGAGAAGATGGCGGAGTAATAGGCACATCCCTGGGGGAGCGATCATGAACGTGCGGGTGTTCAAGGGCCAGTTAGTGCGTAGCGATCGAGTGGAATCGGGGTCGGTGGTCGTGCGCGACGGGCGGATCGCCGAAATACTACCGGAGGGCGCCCCGCTGCCTCCGCACTCGGAAGTTGTCGATGCCGGCGACGGCTACATTGCGCCAGGTTATATCGACCTCCACGTTCACGGCGGTGGCGGCGGCGACTTTATGGATGGCACTCGCGATGCGTTCGAACGAGCGTTGCGGGCCAACGTACGACACGGGACCACTCGACTAGCCGCGACCACCACGGTCGCCCGCCACGACCAGATTCTTGCCACGCTCCAGTTGGCTCGCGAGTTCCGGCAGTCGCCGTTGGCGGATGGAAGTCGAGTCATGGGCGCACACTTTTACGGTCCCTACTTTCGGTATGAAGCGCGAGGCGCTCATCCAGGTGCGGAAGTCCGGCCGCCGATCTTGGCCGAGTATTCGCAGTACCTGGAGTTTGCGGACGACTTGGTGACCGCCACGGTCGCGCCCGAAATCAGTGGGGCTCGCGAGTTCGCCCTTGCTTGTCGCGAGCGGGGCGTGCGCACCAATGTCGGACACTCGTGGGCCACCTTCGATCAGATGACCCAAGCCGTGGAGTGGGGGGTGAGACATGTCGATCACTTGTTCTGCGCGATGTCGGATAAGAGCAAGCTCCGACAGTTTCAGATGTACCCGATGCAGGGAGGCGTACTGGAGGCGACGCTGTATTACGACGAACTGACGACCGAGGTGATCGCGGACGGCAAGCATCTGGACGCGAATCTCTTGCTGTTGGCTCTTAAATTCAAGGGACCCGATCGGCTGGCCTTGGTTTCCGACTGCAGCCGCGCACTCGACATGCCCGACGGGCGATACGTCATTGGACCGTTGGATGGCGGCGAGCCCTTGGTCAAGAAAGATGGCGTGGGCATGTTGCCTGATTTGACGGCGCTGGCGTCGAGCGTCGAGGGGATGGACCATATGGTTCAAACGTTCCACCGCTTGACCAAACGGCCCGTGTGGGAGGTCATTCGCATGGCGAGCCTGACGCCGGCCACGATTGCCGGCCATGCGTCCGACGTGGGTAGCATCGATCGGGGCAAACGGGCCGATTTACTGGTGCTTGATCGCGAACTCAACGTCCAAAGCGTCCAGATCGACGGCCAGCGAGTCGTTTGACCCTACGCCGCGGCGCGACCATTTTTTTGGTATGCTTAGACCGCGTTTCCACTCGATTCAAGGCATATTCCAGGGTGGAAACCTCCGGAGAACCCAACCTAAGATCAAGGTTGATCCGGGCTGATTTCACGACGAGGGGAGCGGATGGCCGTACTGTTACAGATCAAGAACGCGTGCAAGCGGTATGGCGACCAGATCCTGTTGGATGGCGCCGAAGCGACGATTACGGACGATACCAAGGTCGGATTCGTGGGGCGGAACGGCGCGGGCAAAAGTACGCTGCTGCGAGTTTTGCTGGGCGAAGAGGAACTCGACCGCGGCGAGGTGATTCGTCATCCACGGTTGCGGCTTGGCTATTTGCGTCAGCACGACCCCTTCCTGCCGGGCGAAACCGCCATCGAATTCCTCCAGCGAGATAGCGGACAGCCCGATTGGAAGTGTGGCGAGGTGGCGGGTCAGTTCGAGTTGAAGGGGGCCTATCTCGAGGGACCGCTCGCAAAACTGTCGGGCGGTTGGCAGACTCGCGTGAAGCTCGCCGCGCTTCTGCTGCACGAACCCAACTTGTTGCTGCTGGATGAGCCGACGAACTTCCTCGACTTGCGCACTCAAATCCTGCTCGAGCACTTCCTGCGGGGATACGACGAGGCATGTTTGATCGTTTCGCACGATCGCGCGTTCCTGAACGCGACATGCTCGCATACCCTGGATCTCACTCGAGGAAAGCTCACCTCGTTTCCAGGCAAGATCGACGCGTTCCTCGAGTATCAACAGGAGCGGCGCGAGCACGATGAACGCACGAATGCCGCGGTGCTCGCCAAACGCCGGCAGCTCGAGGAATTCATCGCCAAGAACCGGGCGCGGGCGAGCACGGCGACGCGGGCCCGATCGAAAAGCAAACAACTCGATCGGTTGGAGACGATCGACATCGAGTCGGATGAACCAACAGCCAACATTCGTGCGCCGCAAGTGGAGCCGCGTAAGGGGCCCGCGCTGCGCTGTCGCAATTTGGCGATTGGGTATTCCGAGCGACGAGTTGCCGAGGGGATCGACCTGGAGGTAGACCACGGGTCCCGAGCGGCGATTGTCGGCGACAACGGACAAGGGAAGACGACGTTTTTGCGGACGATTGTCGAGTCGTTGCAGCCGGTCGCGGGCGATGTCCGCTGGGGGCACGGTTGCAGCATCGGCGTGTACGCTCAGCATGTTTATACCAGTCTCCCTGAGCGCCAAACGGTGCTCGAATTTCTAGAAGACAAGGCGATGGCGGGCACCAAGACGCAGCAGATTCTCGACTTGGCTGGCGCCCTGCTGTTTCGCGGGGATGCCGTCAAGAAGAAGATCTCCGTGCTCTCGGGTGGTGAACGGGCTCGCCTGTGTCTGGCGGGATTGCTGCTCAGCCAACACAACATCCTGGTGCTCGACGAACCTGGAAACCATCTGGATGTCGACACCGTCGAAGCGCTGGCTCAAGCGTTGATCGACTATCGAGGCACGGTTGTTTTCACCAGTCACGATCGGCATTTCATGCGGCGAGTGGCGACTTGCATCATTGAAGTGCGCGACGGTCGAGTCGTGAATTATCGCGGCGACTACGAGTCGTACTTGTACTCGGTGAATAAAGAGATTGAGGACGGCGAGCGCGAGGCCGCGGCCAATCGGCTGTCCAAGGCGCCATTGCCTGTTGGCTCGGCGGCCAAAGCTCCTCCGAAAGCCGCCAAGGCGCCCAAGAGGAACGAGCGAGACGTTCGCAAGGAAATGTCGGCCGTCGAACGTACAATCGCGAAGCTCGATCAGCAAAAACGCGAGGTGCACGGTCGCTTGATGACATCGACCGACCCCACGGAAGCCCTGCGATTGCATGAGGAATTCAACAAAGTCTCGGGCGAACTCGCCGAGTCGGAAGAGAAGTGGGTGAAGCTGCAGGAGGAGTTGGGCGACGAGTAGGGACATGGCCGGTTCGAGCGGCAGGTTGGTTTCGAGTATTCACGGTTGAGAAGCGAATGAGGGAAGCATCCATGAAGTTCACGCGATTGTTGTTGTGCGGTGTGTTTGGGATCGTTGGTCTGTGGAGTGCAAATGGAGCGAATGCCGCCGATCCACCCGTGGCGTGGGAAGTCGCCACGGGACTGAAGGCGCCCGAGAGCGCTTACCTCGATCCCGAGTCGGGTGCTCTTTTCCTCTCGCAGATTGGCGAGGGAGGCGGGACCGGTAAGGATGGCGATGGCTGGATCTCGAAGTTCTCGGCCGACGGCAAGCTGGTGAAGGACAAGTGGATCGTCGGACTCGATTCACCCAAGGGGCTGCGCAGCCATCAGGGGACGTTGTGGGTTTCGGACATCGACCAACTGGTCGCCATCGACATCGCCAAGGGCGAGATCGTGAAGCGAGTGAAGGTCGAGGGGGCGAAGTTCTTGAACGATGTGGCGTGTGGAGCGGATGGAACGGTTTATGTCTCCGACATGCCTGCCAGCCGAGTCATGCAGTACCGCGACGGAAAAGTGTCGGTCTTCGCGGAAGGGCCGGAGCTGGAATGCCCCAACGGCCTGTTGGTCGATGGCGACCAACTTCTCTTGGGCGGTTGGGGAGTGAACATCAAGGAAGACTTCTCCACCGAGAAGCCGGGGCGCCTCCTGGCGCTCGACCTGAAGACCAAAAAGATTACCCCCATCACCCCGCAGCCGCTGGGCAACCTGGACGGCATTGAACGAGACGGGACGGGCGGTTACCTGGTCACTGACTGGAAGGCGGGAAAAGTGTTCCATGTGGCGAAGGACGGGAAGGCGACATTGCTGCTGTCGCTGCCCCAGGGCACGGCCGATCATGCTTACCAGATTGACCAGAAGCGACTCATCCTTCCACGGATGATGGAGAACAAGCTGACAACTTACGACGTCAGCAAGCTTTTACCCAAGCCGTAAGGGACGACTCGCTAAGCCGGTCATTTTGCAGGGGAGTCTCAGACAGAGCTCCCCTGTACCCTGAAATTCGGCCTATTTCCGCTCACTTTGGCTCAAGTCGCGAAAGCGCCTGGAAGTGAACGCCCATGCGATTTCCCGGAACGACTCGCACCCGGTTCATCGTGCTGGTGATTCTCGCGGCATCGTTGCTGGCCTTCGATACGATTCGCAAGAACCGTATGGCCGCACAGCGATTAGAGCGGGCGAAAGTCGAGCAGGCGGCGTCTCCGCCGGTCGCCACGAGTTCGAAGTGACCATGGCGTGATGAATGTTCCCTGCCCAAACCCAGGAAAAAGTCTGTCCTCGCCGGGGAGGAGGGGGGTATAATTCAGGCGGCCCTGGGGTGACTGACCGCGGCGCTCGCCGCGTCCCCCGCTGTCTACCTCCCGTGAACTTGGCATCTCGATGGCGAACGGCGCAGCCGGTACAACCCGCGGGAGTGGTCCCGCGAGCCCTCCGACCTATGTCGACGGGCCTGAAGCTCGAATCATCGATTCGCAGGTTGCTGTTGCGCGCCGCCAAGTCAAGCTGATTGACTTTGCCTCGCGAGTGTTGCTCGGAGTCGTGGGGCTAATCGGTTTTCTCTTGCTGGTCGTACTGATCGATCATTGGGTGTTTGACCTGGGGGCCGGTGGACGTTGGCTGGCGCTCGCCGCGCTGCTCGCCGGTGTGATCTGGTACGTGGTGCGACACTTGGCCTGGGTTGCCTGGCGATCGATCAATCCGCTGTATGCGGCGAAAGTGATCGAGCAAGGAACGCCCGCTCTCAAGAACGGCTTGGTCAACTACCTGCTGCTACGGCAGCAGCGATCGCTAGTCCAGGAGTCAGTCTTTCGCGCGATTCAGGGTCGGACGGCGGCGGATGTCGAACAACTGGAAGTAGAAGCCGCCATCGACCACTCGCCCCTCTTTCGCATCGGCTACATCCTGGCTGCCGTGGTGGCATTGGCGGGCCTCTATACGATCGTTTCCCCGAAAGATCCTGTGCCGACGGTGCGTCGAGTGCTGGCGCCATGGGCGGCCATCTCGCGACCGTCGCGAGTCCGAGTGCTGGAGTTCAAGCCAGGGGACGCTCAAGCCTTTTTGGGCGAGTCGGTGGCGATCACCGCTCGGCTGGAAGGAGTGACCGAGAAAGACTCGGTCGCCATTATCTACTCGACCGACGACGGCCAGACCGTGGAACGTCGAGTGGCGATGGAGCGGGGAAGTGATGGTCGCGAGTGGAAAGCCATGCTCCCACCCGACTCGGCTGGCCTCCAGCAGTCGCTCACTTATCGGCTAGAGGCCGGCGACGCGATCACTGCGACCTATCGCCTTGAAGCTCGACCCGCGCCGCTAATCGCGGTCCGTTCGGTCACGTACGACTACCCAGCGTATACCACTCGCGAACGGCGAGTGGTCGAGCGTCAAGGAGACATCTCGGCGGTCGAAGGAACGCGAGTCACGGTGGAAGCGATCGCGAATCAACCTATCAAGTCGGCTTGGATCGAATTCGCGCCGCCGGGCGAGGACGGCGCGGACTCGGCCATCGCTCAGCTTGTCGACGATTCGCGAAACACGCCCGCCGATCGAGTTTTGCACTTGAACGTCGATGGCCAGACCGCTCGACAGTCATTCATATTGCAGCTAGCCCCGGGCGGCAAACCCAAATTCGCCGCCTACTCGGTCAAGTTCCTTACCGTGGAAGAGCGTCGCAACGCGCGACCGGTGATCCACCGCATTGATGTGTCGCCCGATTTTCCGCCCGAGGTGGAGTTTCTCGCGCCGACCGAAGATCGTATCGAAATGGCGGCGGACGCCGAGTTGCCGATCGAGGTGAGAGCGGTCGACCCCGACTTCGGACTCCGCCGAGCAGTGTTGGAAGTTCGAGTCGATGGCGCCGTGGTGTTGGAACACGAGCTGTTTGCGGACCCAACTGGCGCGCCGGGCCAAGTCGTGCGAAGCTGGCGGTTTTCGCCGAAGGAACTGGGCCTGCGAGCGGGAGAACGAGCGACTTTGCAGGCGCGTGCGGAAGACAATCGATCCGTACCGCCTTCCTTTCAACCTCAACCAAACATCCGTCGTTCGCGTGAGTTGATCGTTGACCTAGGCGCGGCAAGTAAACCCGACTCGACGCCGAAAGCGCCCGGTGAGAAACCTACCGAGGAATCTCCCAACGATCCCTCGCCCAAGCCAAATCGCTCGCCAGACAACTCGAAGTCGCCTGCGTCGAGCAATCCCGAGAAGCCCTCGCGCGACCCGCAGTCACCCGATCCGACTTCGCCGGATAAACCTCAGTCGAAGGACCCCCAACCCGACGACAAGCAGCCCAGCGGCGCGAATTCGCCGCGCAACAAAGCGGGCGATTCGTCAGCGGAGAAGCCCTCGCCAGATCGGTCCCCACAGGAGAAGAACCCGCAGGAGAAGGCCGCTCAGGAAAAGTCCGCCAAGGAAAAACCTTCGCAGCAGCCCAATTCGGCCGAACAGCCATCCCCGGATAAGCCATCGGAAGATCAGAAGCCGAGCGACAAGCCGAGCGACAGCAAGAAGCCCGACAGCAAGAAGCCAGACAACAAGAAACCGGAGGAAAAGCCCACCGGAGACAAGCCGTCGAAGGGTGAACAGTCTCAGGAAAAACAACCTAGCGGCAAACAGAGCGAGAACAAGCAGAGCGACGGTAAACAGAGCGACGGTAAACAGAGCGACGGTAAACAGAGCGACGAAAAGCAGAACGGCGGCACGCAGAACAGCGACAAGCAAAGCGGCGGCCAACCTCAATCGGGTTCAAACTCCCAGGGAGGCGAGCAACCCGAGAAGCCTGAAGACATGCCTGGCGGTGGGAATCCTGGCGAGTCGAAGCCGGCTTCCGGTGGGCAGGCAAAGAACGAGTCCTCCAAGCCCAGCGCCAGCGGATCGCAACCGGCCAATGGGGCTCAACCGGAAGGGGCGGCGGCCGGATCGCCGCCTTCTGGCGCCGCTGGAACGACTCAGCCTGGCACGAACGATGCCGCCGCACGGGACGACGAGAACCCGGCGGGCGGAGGAACTCCTAGCGAAAAGCTCGACGATGGCGACATCTTCGACAAGGCCCTCCAGCACCTTCAACAGCAGAAGCAAAAGCCATCCGCGGGCGGCAGTGGGCAAGTGGGCGGCAAGGAGGCTCGTGCGCCGGAGGGGGGTCCAAGTCCGACGGCCGAGAAGCCTTCGACTCCACCGGAGGGAACGGGTGGTAAACCAAATCCGGCCGATCCGATGACGAAGCAGCAAGGAGCGGGCTCGCGTAACGATACCGGGACGAACGATCGTGCTGGGGGAACGCCGCAGGGGCCTCCCGAGGCGAAGGCTGACATGCCGGGCGCCAAGCCCGAGGGGGCCGAACAATCGCTGAATGGCGAGGGGAAGAATGGAGAATCGGGTGCTGGCGAAGCGCCTCGCGAGGCACGAGTATCGCCCAAGTCGCTGAAGGAGAACGAGGCGAGCAAGAAGACGCGGCAACCCGACGATTCAAAGCCCGGCGAGAAGACCGGTCCCACATCGCCATCAACGAGCAAGAAGCAATCCGATTCGAAGAATGGCGTTGAAGGCG
Source organism: Pirellulales bacterium (assembly GCA_046349915.1). Taxonomy (GTDB): domain Bacteria; phylum Planctomycetota; class Planctomycetia; order Pirellulales; family Pirellulaceae; genus CAIXSC01. The sequence continues at coordinate 119,297 of JAXMBL010000010.1, forward strand.
ACAAGAGCGGCGGCGGACAGCAGGGCGGCGGTCAGGGCGCCAACCAAAAAGGGAACGATAGCGCGGGGGCGAATTCCGCGGCCGACGACGGCGCGGGAGCCTCCTCGGAGGCAGGCGAGGGAGACGTATCGGACAAAGGCGGCGACAAGTTGAAGGCGGCCAAGCCGACGGGCAAGCCCGGGACCGACAAGGGCTCTGGCAGCGGCACGAAACCGGATGCCGCTGGCCAAGCGACGCCTGACAAACCCAATGGTCCGCCAGGGCACGGCGGCTCGCCTCCCGATTCGCCTCAGTCGCCCATGTCCGCCGCTCCCCCTTCGGGGCAGGGGGGAGGAAGTCGAGCGACCACGGGTGGCGGCGTCGCGTCCGAGAATGCGGGACCACGCTCGCCGCAAGCGACAGGCCCTGTCGCGGAAGGGGATGCGGCGAATCTCGACTACGCGCGGCGAGCCACCGATCTTGTGCTCGAATACCTCAAAGACCAGAAGGATCAGCCCGATCCCGAGTTGTTACGACGCCTGGGATGGAGTGCGGAAGATCTGCGCGAGTTTGTCGCTCGCTGGCAGACGCTCAAGCAGGCCGCGAATGAGAACAACCCTAACGCTCAACGCGAGTTGAACGAAACGTTGCGCAGCCTGGGGCTGCGGCCGACGGAAGACCGGCGACGAGCGGCCGGCGCCGCGGCCGATTCGCAGCGGGGCAATCGCGACGCGGGCGGAAGATCGAACCCGCCCGCCAAGTACCGCGACCGATTTGACGCCTATCGCCGAGGAACGTCGCGCTAGCACTTTAAGGTGTCGAGCCCCCTGTACGACGGGCTTCTAGTCCGTCGATCCGCCCCGTAACGCGGCTTACCGCTCGCGAAGCGAGCGGGCTACTACCGTACGACGGACTTCCAGTCCGTCGATCCGATCCGACCTCACCCAGCCCAGCACCACCGCCCCGCGCGCAGACTAGTTAACCCATTCCCACCCAATAACTTGCCATCACCATAAGCGATTTCAGCCTCAACTGCGGAACTCGCTCGCAGACACAAGTCCGACTCGCCAAGAGTGTCGAACGCGAGAGGGCTGCCACTGGTCAGCGCTGGGGGCCATCCGCTATTCTGGTTGGGGTCGCCGCCGAGCCGATTTCGCCAGCAAGCATTCTGTGATCCATGCGAGGTTGTCATGAGTGTTTCGGATCTCTCCGAACTTCAATTGCGTAAGAAGGAAATTCGCGAGCGAGCCCATGCCGCCCGCAACGCTCAGCCCGATAAGGATGAAGTCAGCCGGGTGATTGTCGAACGGTTCTTGGGGTTGCCCGAGTACGCTCGAGCGCGAACCGTGATGTTCTACATCGATGTGCGGAGCGAAGTCCGTACTCGCCAGCACCTGGAAGCAGCGCTCGCCTCGGGCAAGCGGATCGTCGTCCCCTACTGTGTGGACGGTGAACTTGAGCTGTTCCATTTGGAAGCCATGGATGAGTTGGCGATCGGGATGTACAAGATCCTGGAGCCGCGCGAGGATTTGCGAAGCGTGGCGGCGAAGAAGATTCCGATCGAAGAGTTGGATTTGGTGATGGTGCCGGGAGTGGCGTTTGATCGTCGCGGCGCTCGGTCGGGCCATGGCAAGGGCTATTACGACAAGCTGCTCGAACACGCGCGGCTCGACACGCCCCTGGTCGCTTTGGCCTTCGAGTGCCAGATGTTTGACGAAGTGCCCGTGGCGGAGCACGACATCTTCATGGACAAGGTGATCACCGAAGCGGCCGTGTATCCAGGACGTGGTCGCGGCTCGCGATAGCGGCGCAAGGAAACAGGTTCCATGACGTTGCCCGATTTGGTTGAGGACACATACGCCGAGGCGTTTCGCAGTATTTACGCCGAGGTGTTGGTGACGGCTCGTGATCGCAAATGGGTCGATCACGCGGTCAACGCGATGACGGGGAACGCTTCCAGCACCATCTTGTGCGATTGCGAAGCGGGGTTGGATCGTTACGTTGGGCCGGGAGGGGACGAGTCGTTTCCTACGCCCGATGGTCGGCCAGGTGCGATCGTCCAGTTTCATGTCCCCAGGTTCTGGAAGGATCGCGCCGAGCGATTGGAGCGATCGTTGTTAGTGCGCATCAGCCAGAATGTGCTCACCTGTCCCACGGCCGCCTGCTTCAATTTGCTCGACACCGATCCTTATTTCAAACTAGGGCGGAAGGTCTCGCTGTTTGGCGATGGTCATCAATTCCGTGATTCTCGCCATGGCCGCAAAGTCTGGGTCGTGCCGATCATGGGAGGCGAATTCGAGATAGATCGTCGCTTTGGTTTTCGCGACGGGATCATGGGCGGCAACTTGTGGTTCATGGGACGAGATGTCGATGCCGCCATCGAGGCGACCGAGCGAGGCGTCGAAGCGGTCGCGGCCACGCCAGGAGTCGTGATGTGTTTTCCGGGCGGGATTGCCGGGAGCGCGTCGAAGGCCGGGAGTCGCTACAAGTTTCTGGTCGCCAGCACCTTCGCCGAGTATTGTCCGACGTTGCGCGGAAAGGCGGGCGTGGAAACGCGAGTGCCCGAGGAGGTGACTTCCATCATGGAGATCGTGATCAACGGTCGTGATCTCGAGACAGTCGCCCAAGCGACGCATGCGGCCATCGCAGCGAGTCGCCACTCGCCGGGACTCGTACGCATCACCGCCGGCAACTACGGCGGCCGGTTGGGGAAGAGTTTCATCTATCTGCATCCTCGGCAAGAGACGCCTGCGGAGCCTGGGACCGCGCCGGCAGGCGCCGCAGGTTCGCCGTGACCGAGCGACCGTCGCGGGATGCGATTTACCGCGATGCGATCCGCGCGGCCATCACCGGATTGGTCGTCAACTTGCTGTTGGGCGTTGTGAAGCTGTTGGGGGGACTTTGGAGCGGTTCCTTCGCGCTCCTCTCGGACGCCGTCAATTCGCTGGGAGATGTCTTCACATCGGCCGTAATTGTTTGGGCCCTGCAGTTCGCTCAACGCCCCGCCGACGAAGAGCATCCTTATGGGCATTCGCGCGCGGAAGGGATCGCCGCCACGCAGGTCGCGCTACTGGTTTTCCTCTCGGCGCTTGGCATTGGCTGGGAAGCGCTGCATCGCATCAGTCTGCCCCACGCGATTCCGCCTGCCTGGACGTTGGCGATCGCGGCCGCGAATGTGGCGATCAAGGAGGCGTTGTATCAGTACAAAGTACGAGTGAGTCGACGGACGGGGTCGGCGGCGATCCTGGCGAACGCCTGGGATCATCGCAGCGACGCTCTCTGTTCGCTCGCGGTGCTAGTCGGATTGGCCATCGTTCGCTGGGGCGGCGAGCGTTGGATGGGGGCGGATGAAGTAGCGGCGCTGGTGGTCGTGGCCGCGATTCTTTGGTCGGCGGGGACGCTCTTTATCAACGGCGCCCGCGAACTGATGGACTTACAGGCCGACGATTCATTAGTCAAACAGGTGCGAGCGGCAGCTCTGCGAGTGGAAGGAGTGCGCGGGGTCGAGAAGCTCTGGCTAAGAAAATCGGGACTGGAGTACTTCGCCGACCTGCATCTGGAGGTCGATTCATCAATGACCGTCTTCCAAGGCCATCGAATCGGCCATCGAGTGAAGGATCAGTTGTTGGCCGAATTCCCCGTGCTGCGCGATGTCTTAATCCATCTCGAACCAGCGGATCGGGGTGAGCAAGGATCCTGACAGTTGCCTTTGGCTCCGCCAAGTGAAGGGTGAAGGGTGAAGGGTGAAGAGTGAAGAGTGAAGAGTGAAGGGTGAAAGGGAGGACAGTCGCCTTTGGCTCCGCCAAAGGAGCGAAGACCGTCGCCCCGCGAACGCCGCTTCGCCCCTGGGATCGTTTCACGCGTGAACGTATTCGACGGGGCCACGCGAACTCAACGATAAGGTGCGTTTTCACCGGGCGGTGGAGAATGGGTTTGACCATGCCGAAGTGTTTTCCGCCCGGTTCGACGCACCCTACGCCAACACTTCCTTCACAACTCGACTTGGTTCGACGCCGGTCAAGCGCTGATCCAACCCTTGATGGCGGAAGCTAAACCGAGTGTGTTCAATGCCCAAGCAATGGAGCACGGTGGCGTTGAAGTCGCGAATATGGACCGGGTTCTCGACAATGTTGTAACTGAACTCGTCGGTCTTCCCGTACTCAAACCCGGCCTTGATGCCACCGCCCGCCATCCACAGCGTGAAGCAGCGTCCGTGATGGTCGCGCCCATAGTTATCGGGCTTCAAAGCGCCCTGCGAATAGATCGTGCGACCGAATTCGCCGCCCCAGATGACGAGTGTGTCGTCCAACAGGCCTCGCTGTTTCAAGTCCTTCACCAGCGCCGCCGCGGGCTGATCGACTCCGCCGGCTTGACCGCGGATGTTGCGAGGCAAGTCGCCGTGTTGGTCCCAGCCTTCGTGAAACAACTGCATGAAGGGGACGCCTTGTTCGGCGAGTCGCCGGGCGATCAGGCAGTTGCGAGCGAAAGTGCCCGGCTTGCGGACGTCGGGTCCATACATATTGAGCGTCTCTTCCGTCTCGCCCGACAAATCCATGATCGTCGGCACCGAGACTTGCATGCGAAACGCCATTTCGTACTGAGCGGTGCGAGTTTGAGTTTCGGGATCGCCAAACTCCTGAAACTGCTCGTCATTCAATTGAGCTAGATCGTCCAGCAGACGTCGTCGCATCTCGCGATCAATCCCCTCGGGATCAGACAAGTAAAGCACCGGGTTGCTTCCCGCGCGGAAGTTCACTCCTTGGTGCTTCGACGGCAAGAATCCGCTTCCCCACAGACGACTGTACAAGGCCTGACGTTGTCCCGGACCATGCGACACGAACACGATGTAGGCGGGTAAGTTCTGATTGGGGCTGCCTAACCCGTAGCTGATCCACGCCCCCAAACTCGCCTTGCCTGGCTGCTGAGCGCCCGTGTTGATGAACGTGATCGCGGGATCGTGATTGATCGCCTCACTATGCAAGCTCTTGATGATCGTGATTTCATCGACCACCGAAGCGACGTGCGGAAACAATTCGCTGACCCAGGTTCCATGTTTTCCATGTTTCGCGAACTTGAAGATTGGCGCCGCGACCGGGAACGAACTCTGCCCCGACGTCATGCCCGTGATCCGCTGACCCATCCGGACGCTCGCCGGCAACTCCTTCCCATGCAACTCGTGCACTTCGGGATGGTAGTCGAACGTATCGATATGCGACGGGCCTCCCGCCATGAACAGATAGATCACTCGCTTGGCTCGCGGAGCAAAGTGAGGCAGACCGGGCAGTCCGCCCTGCTGCTGAGCCATGTGCGGTTCAAGGCCACTCGCGGGCCTCGCGGTTAGCGAGCCACCCATGAGCGACGCAAGCGCCACGGCCCCGAGCGGACGCGACGCCTGTTGCAGCAATTGACGTCGATGGAGAATCGTTTGAAGATCTTGCAGCGGTTGCATAAGGATGGACCTGACTTTCGATGACGCATGTTGTTCGAATGGACGCCCACACCTCGACTCGGGTGCGAGCCGAGTATCATCCTCGAGTGAGCGAGGCGTCTAGATTGAGGATCAGGCTACAGACGACGGTCAGCGCCGCATGTTGAGCGGCATCCAGCGTTTCATCTCGCTTCGACTCGCCCACCGACAAGAGCTTTTTCGCTCGCTCCGGTTCGGCCTGGAAGACGGCGAGTTCCCGGGCGTACGCTGCCACGAGTCGTTGCAAGGCTTGCGAGCTGGGATGCACGCCAGCGGCCAAACGATACGCATGGGTGATCTTCGCTTCGATCGTCGCGTCCCCTTCCCGCAGAGCTCGTTGAGCCAAGGCGCGAGACGCCTCGACGTACTGGGGATCGTTCATGGTCACCAATGCCTGTAGAGGCGTGTTGGTGCGCGAGCGACGCACGACGCAACTCTCGCGAGTCGGCGTGTCGAAGACCAGGAGATTGGGCGCTGGCGCCGAACGTTTCCAATACGTATACATGCTGCGTCGGTACAGTTTTGGACCTGTGTCGGGCACGTAACGCTCGTTGCTGATCGTCACTTCTTCCCACAATCCCGGCGGCTGGTACGGCTTAACGCTGGGACCGCCGATCGTGGGCACCAACAGACCGCTCGACGCCAAGGCGTTGTCGCGAATGAACTCGCCCTGCAAGCGGAACCGCGGGCCGCGTGCGAGCAGCCTGTTCTCTGGGTCGCGTTCGACCAGCTCTTTCGTCGCGCGAGACGATTGGCGATAGGTGTTCGACAGCACGATCTGCCGCATCAACTGCTTGACGTTCCAGCCGCTTTCCGTGAAGTCGACGGCGAGCCAGTCGAGCAACTCGGGGTGGCTGGGCCAATCGCCTTGCGTACCGAAGTCCTCGACCGTGCGCACGATTCCCGTGCCAAACAATTGATGCCAGAGGCGGTTCACCGCGACACGGGCTGTGAGCGGATGTTGAGGTTGCGTGAGCCAGCGGGCCAATCCCAAGCGATTGGGCGGCGAGTCGCTGGGGAGGGGGCCGAGCGCTGACGGGACTCCTGGTTCTACAGGCTCCTCCTTGCGCGGCTGCGCGTAATCGCCGCGGTTCAGCACATACGTCATCCGCGGACTCTTGCCGTCTTCCATCACCATGACCGTCGTAATCGGCTTGCGAGCGTCCGCGACCTCCGTCTTCAGCCGCGAGACCTCTTTCGCCAATTGCTGATAGGGGGCGTCGAATTGGTTCAAGTAATGCGTCAACAGAGCTTGACGCTCTTCGGGCGTCCAAAGGGATGGTTCTTTGGCGAGAATCGGCGCCAAAGGATCGGCGCCGCTAAGCGACTTCACTTCCAACTCGGACAATTGCCGCGAGTAGACGCGAGCTTCATCGATCCAGCCATTGAAAGGCGAGCCTGGGCTTCTGCGTCCCAAGTGGAGCGGCTTGTCGGTGCGAATGGTTTCGGTGAGCCGATCCTGTTCGATGGTCCACTCTTGCTTCTGACCATCAAAATAGATGGAGATGCCAGCCGCCTTGCTGGAACCATCATAGGTCACAAACACATGTTGCCACTCGTCCGGCTTCAGTCCCTTGACCGTGTTGACCTTGATCGCATTCGACGGCCAGTTGTTGATGATATGGACGGCGACCCCTTCGCCATTCCCCATCACATCGAACCCACGGTATGAGTTGCTATCGTCCATCCGCGCGAGGAACGCGCCGTTTGCTTTGCCCGCGGGCTTGACCCACGCGCCAAAGCTGAAGGAGTCGGTGCGTTCGAAGTTGGCGATATCTCCCAGGTCGATGTGGGAATTGCGATTGAACTGAAACGCGCCGCCGACTTTTCCTTCACCCCATTGAGGCTTGCCCTGGACTGTCGCCTTGCGACGTTCGTCTAATGCCAGCACGCCGACACTCTTGCCTGCCTTTTCGTCCAGAGCCGCATAGACCGCGGTATCTTGCGGAATCGGTGGACTATCCTTTCGTTGCTCGGCCGCTTGTTTCGCCCAAGCCAAGAACTCGGCATCAACCGCTTTCGCTCGTTCGGCTAGTTTCGCCTCGAGCGGCGAGACTTGCGATTCCAACTCATCCGCCCGCTTCTGCGCCATGGCGTCAAGGACATTGACCGTCGGCGCTTGATTGCCGCGACGAGTTTGCATGCCGGGGTCGGACGCTTGATTAAAGTAGGCGAAGTAGCGGTAGTATTCTTGCTGAGTGATCGGGTCGTACTTGTGATTGTGGCACTGACCGCATTCCATGGTCAGCCCCATCCAGACAACGGAGGTGGTCTTCACGCGATCGACTGCATACTCGACTCGAAACTCTTCGGCGATCGCGCCTCCTTCGTCGGTCGTAGCGTTGTTTCGCAAGAAGCCTGTCGCGATCCGAGTGTCATCGGTGGCATCCGTGAGTAAGTCACCCGCCAGTTGCTCGCGAGTAAACTGGTCGTACGGCATGTTGCGGTTGAACGCGCGAATCACCCAATCGCGCCAGGCCCACATATCGCGCGGTCCGTCCGCGTGGAAAACGCTCGAGTCGCCGTAGCGCGCGGCATCCATCCAGGCCAGCGCCATTCGCTCGCCGTAGTGTTCCGACGCCAACAGACGGTCGACGACCTTCTCGTACGCCTTATCGCTCTTGTCCGCCAAGAAGGCATCGATCTCGGCAACCGTCGGCGGCAATCCCGTCAGATCGAAAGTGACTCGCCGCAACAATCGTTCGCGGTCCGCTTCCTCCTGCGGCGCGAGTCCCTCGGCCTCCAGGCGAGCCTTGATGAAGGCGTCGATGGGATGTCGGACCCAAGAGGCATCCTTCACCATGGGGATCGCAGGTCTCGCGGGGGGAACAAACGCCCAATGTCCTTGCCAGCCGGCGCCGCCCTCGATCCACTGGCGCAATGTGGCGACTTGAGCGGGCGTGAGTTGGTGGGGTGAGTCGGGCGGCGGCATCCGTTCTTCCGGATCAGCCGATTGAATCCGGCGCCAACCTTCGCTCTTCTCGAGATTGTGCGGCACGAAGGCCTGGCGTAAGCCGGTTTCGTCGTCGAGTCGCAGATCTGCCTTGCGATGCCCCGCATCGGGCCCATGACAATGAAAACAGTTTTGAGCGAGGATGGGGCGGACATCACGGCTAAACTGAGGCGTCGCCGCCCAGCCAGCCTGATTCCATCCCAAAACGCCCGTTACGAAAAGGGCGACACTAACGAACCGACGAGACCATTGCATGGCGGGTATAGACCGGAGGACTCACGAGGCAACACACAACGCGGACCTCTAGTGTAACACGACGCCCCGCGGTAACAACAAACGGGACGTCGGGGGCCTGAACTCCGAGGACCGTAGTATTACGCTCGCTCCTAATCTTTCCCGGAAGTTGTTTCTAACAGGGAATGGACGTCAAACTCCACTGTCTCGCCGCGTTGATCGTAGCGAAGTTGCAGCAAAAAGCGCGAGTCATCCAGCCAGTGCAGACTGTTAAGGACGATCGCCACGGTATATGCCTCGGGAATGGCTGTACCGAGGAAGAAACGTCCGCGATTCTTCCGTCCTTCTTTCACGTCGGCGTAGACCCTCGCCTCCTGCATTCCAAACTCGCAGAAGAGGCGAATCGTCAAGGAACGCGAAGGATTCGGAAAGGTCTTGTGATGCGAAAACTCGTTAACCAGATTTCGATTCAGACACTCCTGGCGAGCGGCCTCAAAGGGCGCGATATTCCAGCCCTCGATCCGCGCCAACCACACGAGACCCCCGTGAAGGGTCTCTAGCGTCAAACGTCTTCTCCCCGGTTCATCCTCGTTCCAATACTGCGAGAACGACAAGTTCCAGGGTGAAAACGTGACGGAGAGTAGACGATTGATGTTTGCGGGATCGACCCAGGTAGAGGTGGAGGGCACGTCGAGATCCCAAACATCCACGATCACCTTGGCCGTTTCCACTGTATCGACGCGAGCCAGAACGCGACGATACATATCGCAAACGCATTCCGACTCCCACTCCATCCTCATGTAGGATTCAACGGCTTCTTTCGCCGATCGTTGCCGAATCGTTCGAGCCGCCAAGGTGACTTCACGAAGAATCATGGATGCACTTGCTCAACACTCAAAATGCAATTGGACGATAATTCCCACTTCGAGCTCTATATGTAATGACGAGAAACGAAGCTGGAGGTTTTTGTGCAGATCGAGACACGTGTCACCGACGCCAAGGCAAGACTGGTGCTTCCCAAGTCATTTGCCAACCTCTCACATCTTGTCGTATCGCCGTACGGCAGGCAGTGCGACCGCGACTAGCAGCACGACCACCAGCGTCCCGATTCCGCCGCTCACCACGGCGACCATGGGGCCGAAGGCGGGGTCGAGTTCGCGGTGGAACAGATGAGCGACCGCGCCCGACTCCAGCGCGCCTAGTTCGTTCGACATCCCAATGAACAAACTATTCACCGCCGACACTCGACCACGCATCTCGTCGGGAGTGCGAGTTTGCACCAGCGTGTGACGAATGATCACGCTGATCATGTCGAGCGCCCCGGTCAGGAAGAGCATGGCGAGCGCGATGGGGAAGCTGCGAGTCCAACCGAAGACGATGGTCGCCACCCCGAATCCGGCAACCGACAAGAGCAACGTCCAGCCCGCTCGCCGCAAGGGTGGCAGGAATGCCATGACCAGCGATGTCAGAAGAGCTCCGATGCCAGGCGCCGCTCGCAGATAGCCCAGGCCCTCGGGACCGACCAGCAGAATATCCTTGGCGTAGACCGGCAGCAGTGCGGTCGCTCCACCCAACAGCACGGCAAACATGTCCAGGGTGAGCGCCCCCAGCACGATCTTCGTCTTCCACACAAACTCAACGCCGCCCAAGAGCGTTCGCCAAGTCACTCGACCTCCCCTGGAAGCGGCTGGCTGCGACGGCAAGCGGGCAGCTTGCACGAAGAAAAAGAACGTGAAGACGGCATCCACCAAGTAGACAACCCAGGCGCTATGCGTGGCGCCGATCAACCAACCACCGATGCCCGGCCCGACGACGGTCGCCAATTGAAACGTCGATGTACTCCAAGTCACCGCATTGGGGAAGCGCAATCGCGGCACCAGCGAAGGGACCAGCGAGGACTTGGCGGGTTGCAGGAACGTGCGAGCAAGACCGTTTACAAACAGGCAGGTTAGGATTCCAGCGCGAGTGATGCCCATGCGCGACATCAGTGCTAGAGTCAGCGAGCAAAGGACGAGCACCGCCAATGCCGCCATCAACACTCGCCGCCGCTCCAAGCGGTCAATCACTTGTCCCGCGGGAATCGCGAACGCCATGACAGGGATCACTTGGACGAGTCCAACGAGTCCCAGATCGAGCGGCTCGCCGGTGCGTTCGTACAACTCCCATCCGACCGCCGTTTGCTGCATCTGCGAACCGAGCAGAGCCAGGAAATTACCCGACAAGAACCGGCGGAAGGTCGCCTCCTTCAACGCGCCGAACGGATCATGAGGTTCGATCGAGTCTACGGGTTCAGTGTGCGTCACGGGGAACTCGGCGCCTCGTTTACTTTCGAGTCCACGGCATCCTTATCTCCACCAATCGCGAAAAAGGCGGGAACGAGCACCGTGCGAATGATAAAGGTATCCAGGATGATGCCAAGCGAAAGGGCGAAGCCCAACTCCACCATCGCTCGCAGCGAACTGCTGACCATTGTGACGAACGAGCCCGCCATGATTAGTCCGCAACTAGTAATGATGCCTCCTGTGCGCGCGATCGCGGCTTCCAGTCCCCGACGCTTGCCGAGACGAGATTGTTCCTCGAACACGCGGGTCGCGAGATAGATGTTGTAATCTTGTCCGACTGCCACCAGGATGACAAACAAGAATGTGGGAACCTTCCAGTCGACTCCACCAAAATCATCGCCCCACCAACGCTCGAAAAACCACTGCGAGCAGCCCATGGTGACCAGGTAACTGAAGAGCACGGTCAGGATCAGGTAGGCGCAGACCAGCGGTCGACGCAAGATGGCCAGCAAGATGGCGAAGACGGCGAGCGTCACGAGTAATTGAATACGCTGGTGATCGGACCGAGTGACGTCGCGCAGGTCGCGAATGCTGGCTGTCGTCCCTGTCGCCAGGAAAGTCGCCGACGACCAATACGAATCGGCGACGCCCCGTAACTGCTCGACGTGTTGTTCTAATGCAGCCAACGTGTGGATCGCGGCTGGCGAAAAAGGATCGTTTTTGAGGACGAGTTCCAGACGAGCGACATCGTTCTCGAAGCCCTTTCCTTGCGAAACGAAGATCCGCTTGCTGAGGCGATGATTCTGCAAAAATAGCTTTTGGCGACCGGCGGACGACAAGACAGAAAGGCGTCGAGGAGGATCGCCCAGCGGCTCCGCGAGACTCCGCACCGCATCGACTCCGGGAAGTTGTCGGAGCTGCGAAGCAAGGTCCGATAGCTCGGCCATCGCCGCGGCGGCTGCTCGCTTGTCGGGGCCGCCGAACGACGAGCCTGGTCGATGAGCCAGCAGAATGATGGGGCCGCCTTCGCCGACCGCGAAATGACTACGCATCCGCTCGCTGCCGCGGCGGCTCACTCGGTCCGGCGACAATTCGCTGAGCAGGTCGTAGGTGACGCGATCCCCGCGCCAGACTCCATAGGCCGCGGGACCGGCAAGCAGCATCAGGGTCAGCGAGAGAACGGAGAAGGGATGAGCGACGATGACGCGTGCAATCTTCTGCCAACAGCGATCGCCCCAACTGTCCGTGAGCGTGTCGCGCTGATTCGGCTTTGCCACCGGCGGGCGCAGCGGCCAAAACAGAGCTGAACCCAAAGCGGCCAACAACGCGGGCGCAAGCGTCAAACAGGCGGCCAACGTCACCAGCAGACAAAGTCCGATCGCGGGACCACTATTGCGAAACTTGCCAAAGTCCGAAAAGAACATCGCAGCCAATCCAATGACCGTGGTCAGAGCGCTCCCTAGGAGAGCATCCCCCACGCCAGCCAACGAATCGGCTAGCGCCATCAGGCGTTGCTTGCCTGCCGCCAGTTCCTCGCGATACCGCGAAATCAGAAAGAGACAGAAGTCGGTTCCCGAACCGTACAGGATGACGACGATGAAGATTCGAGTGGTCTTGAAGACCTTGAAGTTCCACCACTCGAAGCCAGGGGCTTGTCCGAGTTGTGTCAGCAGCGCCAAGAGATTGGTCGCGATGGAAAGCGAGACGACGATGGCGATCAAAGGGACAGTGATCAAGAGCGGCGCTCGGTAGACGATCAGCAGCATGGCCAACACCAGTGCGATGGTCAGCGTCTCCGTGCTCTGAATACTCTCGGCGGCGGCGCGCAGCATATCGCCGCCGACAGCCGCCGACCCCGACAACTCGAATTGCAGTCCCTCGGGCAGCTCCGTGGCCCATTCTCGGCGAAACGCCGCCAACTCCTGCTCGACATTACCCAAGACGCGAATGTTGTCGGTCGCCGCGAACTCGTTGGTCAATTGCAAGATGATCAATTGAGCTTGCTTGTCGGCGCTGCGGAGTTTGCTTCCCACGACTTCGGACTTGCGAGTCCAGACATCGGAGAGCGGCCAGGCCGCATCACCTTGCAACGCGGCCAAACGCTCGCCCAGCGCGTCGACTACCTTCAGATCCCGACTATCGAAGGGGCGATCATCGCGAGCCGCAATGATGGCTATCTGGCTGCGATCACGATTGCCAGGGAAGGCAGCCTCTAGAAGCTTCTGCCCACGAACGCTGGGCGCCGTCGCGGGCAAGTAGGCAAGGTCGCCATCGAATGTTACATCGTCCCACCGCGGCGCGGTGAAACGCAGGAAGAGCGCTAGCACAAGCCAGCTGAGGATAACCAGCCAGGGGTGCCGCGTGACGACGCGACCAAGTCGAGCAAACATGTGCACAGTGTGACCGTATCACATTTCTCGGGCAAGCCGTCCGCCGGGGAATCAGGTATGCGACAAGCGAAAGGTCATGCATCTCTACCGTGGCCAATACCGAGGACGGCGTTGGTACGCGGTACTGCTGTTCAGCTCGCGAAGCGAGATGGCTACGGCTTCCGAGGCGTCGCTTCGCGCAGCCCCCTAGGTTGACTATGCTGCGTCGCTTGCGTCACCTGTGTTTCACCATTCCACGTGAGAAGTCTCCATGTCACGAGTCTCTGTCATTCGTTATGCCGCGTTTGCGGCGCTGGCCGCTTTGTTGAGCGGTGGTACTGTCCTGGCGGCCGACGGTCCCGCCGCTGGCCTGCAAAAGGGAGATCGAATCGTTTTCCTGGGCGATTCCATCACTCAAGCAGGAGCTGGTCCCAAGGGTTACGTCTCGGCCGTCCGCGAAGCGATTAACGGGCATCATCCCGACCTGGGGGTCGAAGTGATCGGCGCCGGTATCAGCGGCAACCGCGTTCCCGACCTCGAGAAGCGACTCGAAAAGGATGTGCTCGCCAAGAAGCCGACGGTCGTCGTCATCTACATTGGCATCAATGATGTCTGGCATTCGCAGAATGGCCGCGGCACTTCCAAGGAAGACTTCGAAGCTGGCTTGAAGCGCATCATCGCCGCCATCAAGCAGGCCGGCGCTCGCGTGCTCTTGTGCACTCCTAGCGTCATTGGCGAAAAGACCGACGGCGCCAATCCGCTCGACAAAATGCTCGACGAATACTGCGGCATTAGCCGAGCCGTGGCGAAAGAGACCCAATGCCAGATGATTGACTTGCGTCAAGCGTTCCTTACTCACCTGAAGCAACACAACAAAGAAAACGCCGAGAAGAACATCCTGACGACCGACGGCGTTCACCTCAACGATGCGGGGAATCGATTCGTGGCTCAACAAATGCTACATGCTTTGTCCGCAACAGCGCCATCAACCGGCCATGCCGCCAAGCATGGGGCCGAGAAACTGTTGCGGCATGTCGTCCTGTTCAAGTTCAAGGCGGAAGTGACTCCCGCACAGGTTCAAGAAGTGGTCGACGCGTTCCGAGCTCTGCCGGGCAAGATCGACGCGATTCACAGCTTCGAATGGGGAACCGATGTGAGCGTTGAGAACAAGGCGGCTGGCTTCACCCATGGGTTCCTCGTCACCTTCCGTGACGAGAAGGGCCGGGATGTTTACTTGCCCCATCCGGCTCATCAAGAATTCGTGAAGCTGGTGGGTCCACGCATCGAAAACGTTCTGGTCTTCGATTACTGGTCCGCCAAGTAAGGCTGCTAGACGAAACAGCAGGACGAAAAACTACCGTCAAACCGCCCTACGTCGCACGAACATTTTCGTGATCTCTTCGACGATGGGGCAGATCAAACCAGTGACCGCCACGACGCCCAGCATGTGGGCGTCGAGCGGTGCGAGTCCCATGGCCTTATTGACCCACGGCGTGTAGACGAAGAACAGCGAAATGGCGAGGCTGGTCGCCACCGCGGGCGGCGTCCAGCGATTCGCCCACACGCCGATCTCGAAGAGGCTCCGAGTCATCGACCGAGCGGTGAAGCCGCGGTAGAGCTTCTGACTGATGTAAGTCATGAAGGCGGCGGAGCGAGCGATGTCGAGCAAGCCTTGGCGTTGAGCGGGATCGGTTTGCTCAAAGTAACCGAGACTCCGCAACGCCCAGTAGTAGACGCCCATGATGATGACCGTGGCAACGGCCGTTTGCACGCCAATGTGCAGCCACATCTCGCGATTGATGAACGGCACCCCGCGTTTTCTCGGGGCTTGCTCCATCACATCCTTCTCGCCCGCTTCAAACGCCATCGCCAACGCGGGGAAACTGTCGGTGGCGAAGTTGATGATCAGCAGGACGAGGGCGGTGAGTGGAATGGGCACGCCGATGATGTACGCGACGATGAACGCGCCAACTTCGCAACCGTTCCCAGATAGGATGTACGACAAATAGAGTCGGATGCGATGGAGCACATTCCGACCTTCTTCGACCGCGTTGGGGATGGTGCCAAACCGGCTATCCATCAGCACGACGTCGGACGCTTCTCGCGCAACGTCGGTGCCATTGCCCATCGCGAATCCGACGTCGCTTTGCTGCAAGGCCAGCGCGTCGTTGATCCCGTCTCCCGTCATGCCAATGATGAACCCTTCACCCTGCATCGCCTTGACGATGCCTTCCTTGTGCTGAGGGGTCACGCGCGCGAAGACTCGCACCGAATGCAACCGCCGCAACAATTCGGGAGTCGGGTGATCAATGTCGTCCAATTCGTGGCCGCCAATGACCGCTTGCTCGAACGGGATCGACTTGTCGACGATGCCGACCATCCGAGCCACTTCGTACGCGGTGATTGGATTGTCGCCCGTCACCATGACGGTCCGAATTCCAGCCGCCGCCAACCGCTGAACGGCGGGCGCGACATCGGGTCGCGGCGGATCCATGATTCCCAGCAGTCCGACCAGCGTCAGCCCCTGCTCGGCTTCCTCTCGCTTGAGTTTGTCCGCATGCGAGGCTCGACGGTCCGCTAGCGCGATGACTCGCAAGCCGCGTCCCGCCAACTCGCGGATGGCATCCAGCACCTCCGCACGTCTCGACTCGCTCAGCGGCTCGTCATGCCCTTGCGTGTGGATCTTCGAACAGAGTTCGAGCACATGCTCGGGGGCGCCCTTGGTGAGAATGGAGTGGTCGCCATCGGGATGCCGATGCACGGTCGTCATGCGTTTGAGACGCTGGTCGAATTGATGCTCGACGGCCCGCGTTTCGATATCTCCCACCGCCGCGAAGCCGGCCTTCCCCACCCAGCGCATCAGGGCCGCTTCGGTCGCGTCGTGATCGTTGTTACACAGTCGAGCCACTCGCATGGCGCGCGTGACGAGATGATCGTGGGCGTTCGAGTGAGTTTGCTCGTGGACGTTGATCAGTTTTCCGTCAAGCCACACAAAGCTGACATCCATCTGGTTCGCGGTCAGCGTGCCGGTTTTGTCGGTCAGCAGAACGGTCATGGCGCCGCCACCCTCGACCGCTTTCGGCCGCCGCACCAACGCCTGTCTCTTCGCCATCACCTTGCTGGCAATGGCCAGGGTGATGGTGAGCACCGCGGGCAAACCCTCGGGAATGGCGGCGATGATCAAGGCGACCGCATTGATGAACGCCTCTTTGAGAATCTTGATGATTTCCCAGACGCCGATCGCGGTTTCCGACCGCCACAGAGTGCTGAAATCGCGAGCCAACCCCGCGCCGATAACGAGCACGGCGAGCCACAGGAAAAGCTTGGCCATGGTATTGCCGAGGCTGTCGAGTTGTTCGTCGAGCGGCGTCGGCACATCTTCCGCTTGGGACAGTCGAGCCGCGATGCGGCCGATCTCCGTTGCGCCGCCAGTCGACGTGACCACCATACTGGCATTGCCCGCCGTCAGACCGTCGCCGCGATGGAGCATATTGGTCTGCTCGTTCACGACCGTCGACGCATGAATCGGCTCCAACGACAACTCGACAGGCAAAGATTCTCCCGTCAACTTGGCGGTGTTTTTCTCGCCGCTGACGCTCGTTAACACTCGACCGTCCGCGGGCGCGAGATCACCCGACTTGAGGCAGACGATGTCGCCGGGAACGAGGTCGGTGATCAGTATCTCGACTCGCTGCCCGTCGCGGATCACCGCCTTGCTTGGCGTGTCCGCCTGGCGCAACGAACGAGCGGCATCGTTGGCCTGTCCTTCTTGCCAGAGGCCGAACAAGGCCATGATCACCAGCATCAGGAGGATCGCGGCGCCTTCGAGGTAGTCGCCCAACAGCAGGCTCACGATACCGCCGATCAGGAGCAGTCTGACCACGGCATCGCCGGTGATCTGCCCCCAGAGTCGCCGCAGAAATGAATCGGGCTCGGGCTCGGGCAAGGCGTTGGGGCCATACTTTTTCAGTCGCGCGGCAGCTTCGGCCGAACTGAGGCCGCTGGTGCGATTGACCTCTAATCGCCCCAAAACCTCGTCGATCGTCAGGGACCAGGGCGCCGCAATTCCTCCCTCGGGTCCGGCAGAGGTTGGAGTGGTCGCGGCATGGGGCGCGGGCTGAGAGGTCATGTTGGGCGTATGATCCGCGGGGTAGGTTGGCGCCGGACCGAGCCGGTGTTCGAATCGATGGGAAACGACCCGGTATGGTAGTCCCCGCCAAAAAACCCGACAAGGAGCACGGGGGATACGCAAGCGGCATGAACCCCGACGACCCGTACCTTGTCCTTTTTGTGGTCAGCCACGCTTGTGAACGAAAGGGAGAGTGGTTAACCTTGGACTTGGTCGGTGGGCGCCGTTGGCGCTCGCCGCCGGTATCCTGTCGTAGCTCAGTTGGCTAGAGCGTTGGATTGTGGCTCCAAAGGTCAAGGGTTCGAGCCCCTTCGACAGGACTGATTCCTGGTGACTCCAAGCATGGGCGAGCCGGCGTACCGGCTCGCCCGATGTCGTTTTAGCCCCTCCTGGAACCTCGCCCCCTCCGGGAACGGGACTAACGTCATCTCGGGGAATTGTCGGTGGTTGGCCTAGATCATGGGGAGAGAGGGAGGTCGAACTATGTCTGCTGTTCGTCCCCAGGCCCGTTTGCCCAAGGGGTTTCGCGACGCATTCCCCAGCGATGTGCGGCTCCGTCGGCAGACCATCGAGACGATCTGTAAAGTCTATACAGTATTCGGGTTCGCGCCACTCGAAACCAGTTCCATCGAGTATCTCGACGCGCTCGGGAAATACCTTCCCGATACGGATGCTCCCGGCGGAGGCGTTTTCGCCTTGCGGGACGATGACGGCGAGTGGATCGCCTTGCGATACGACCTCACGGCCCCTCTGGCGAGGGTGTTTTCCGAACATCGGGTCGATCTGCCGCTCCCTTTCCGACGCTATCAGTTTGGACCGGTCTGGCGGCGCGAGAAAAAGCCGGGACCAGGGCGGTTTCGCGAGTTTTACCAGTGCGACTTCGACACGGTGGGAACTAGTTCTCCGGCCGCCGACGCGGAGGTGTGCGCGGTGCTGTGTCGAGCTCTCGAAGCACTGGAGATCCGCCGAGAAGACTTCGTCATTCGGGTCAACAACCGCAAACTGCTCAACGGCGTGCTCGACGCGGTCAAGATCGACGACCCGGCTCAGCGGCTGGTCGTCCTCCGCTCGATCGATAAGCTGGACAAATTCGGCGAACGGGGCGTGATTCAGTTGCTGGGGGCAGGTCGCACCGACCCCTCGGGCGAGCGGACTCAAGGCGCCGGACTCGACGACCGCCAAATCGAGACCATCATGCGAATGCTGCATTGCAGCGTCGAGGATCGATTGGCGACTTGTGACGCCGCCGCGGAATTGGTGCAGGGGAGCCCTGCGGGCCAGGAAGGGATCGACGAATTGCGGCAGATCCATGCCTTGCTGGACGCCATGGAGTTGCCCGCGTCGGTTGTCCGCTTCGATACCAATGTCGTCCGCGGACTCGAGTACTACACCGGGCCGGTCTTCGAGGCGGAATTGACCTTTACGGTCGAAGAAGACGGCGAAACCAAGAAGTTTGGCTCGGTCGCGGGCGGCGGCCGTTACGACTATTTGGTCGAGCGTTTCACGGGCGAAAAGGTTCCGGCAACGGGGGCGAGCATTGGAGTGGATCGGTTGCTAGCCGCGCTTTCTCGCCGACGTGGCGTGGCGGAGGAGGACGCGGGTCCGGTCATGGTGACCGTCATGGACCGCGCTCAATTGCCTGAGTATCAGCGGATCACCAACGAGCTACGCGCGGCGGGCATTGTCGCCGAACTGTATCTCGGCGCCAGCGGCTTCAAGCAACAAATGAAGTACGCGGACAAACGCCGATCGCCGATTGTCGTCATCGCAGGCTCGAACGAGTTTGAGAAGGGCGAGATCACTCTGAAAGATATGCGGGCAGGCAAAGAGTTGTCCGGGCAAATCACCGACAATACCGTATGGCGCAAAGAACAACCCGCTCAGCGGGCCGTTCCTCGCGACCGGTTAGTCAGTGAAGTGCAAGAGATTCTGCAACGATCGAGACGAGGGGGTATATGAGTCCCAGGCCTTTGTCGAGTCCTGCCGGCACGCGAGACATTGTCGGTGCGGATAAGGAGGCGATGGATCGCGCTGGCTCAATCATTGGACGCGAGTTTCAACGTCACGGGTACGTGCTGGTTCAGCCGCCGGTGATCGATAACGTCGAACCATTCGTGGACCGATCAGGTGAGGAAATCCGGCAGCGGATGTACACCTTCCAGGATCCCAGCGGGCGACAACTGTGCCTTCGTCCCGAACTGACGATCCCCACCTGCCGACTCTACCTCGACAAATTCCACTCGAATCTCGATCACCAACGGCTTTGCTACGACGGGCTCGTCTTTCGTTATGACCCGGTGGGCCCGGGGCGATATCGCGAGTTCCGACAGATTGGCGTCGAGTATTTTGGCAACAAGTCATCGACGGCCGCGGACGCTGAAACGGTCGCACTCGCCTACCGCAGTATCGTGGCCTGCGGCGTTGTCGACGCTCAAGTCTGGCTGAACGATGTCGAACTGATCACCTCCGCGCTGGAGGAGCTGGGAGTTCCCCCTTCCACTCGCGATTACATCGCGCTGCGTTTCAACGCTCCGGACGCGTTGGATGTGTTGAGGAAGTCGGTCGCCGACGCGGACGAAGCGCTCGTCGCCTCGCTTTCCCGCGCGACCGACTCAGTGCCGGGAGATCTGGAGAACGAGATTGCCGGGTTACGCACCGACGGCGTGCGTCAGTTCGTGCGGCGGATCATGACGTTAACGAACACCAAGGAACTCGGCAGCCGCTCCATCGAGGAGATTGCCGAGCGAATGGTGGCTAAGCTTGAACGACATGCCGCGGGTCGCATCTCTCAACACGCCGAAACCTGCCTGCGAGAATTATTGGCGGTGGAAGGCCCAGCCGACGAAGCGATCGAACGACTTCGTGAGATCGCCGAGAAGTACCAGTTGAGTCGCGTGGGTTTGTTGGTGACGAAGCTTCGCGAGCGTTTGACCTACCTGACGACGATCGGCGTGCCCGCGGACAGCGTGAACATTCGAGCTCGCATGAAGCGCACGCTTCAGTATTACACGGGCTTTGTCTTCGAGGTGCATGCGAAGACGTTGGGCGGCGCCAGCGAACTTTGCGGCGGCGGACGATACGACCATCTGCTGCGATCGATGGGCGCCGGGCATGATGTACCGGCGGTGGGCTTCGCCATCGGCGTGGATCGAGTTTGTTTGGCCACGGGCGCTCGCGCGACGTCCGATACGTCGGGCGGCTTGAGTGTGCGCGGGGGCGTGGATGCCATCCTGGTGCCCGCGGGCGAAGAAGTGGGGGCGGAGCAGTGTTTCCAGATCGCGAAGCTGTTGCGCGACGCTGGCTGGTCGGTCGAAGTAGAACTGGAAGGCCGTCGCCCCAAGAACATCATCACCAAGGCGACTCGACGCAACATTCCCTTCATCGTCTTTGCGGGTCGAACCGAATGGGAGCGAGGAGGCGTGAACGTCAAGCGCCTGGCGACTCACGCCGAGTCGTTTGTGACCTTCGAATCACTTGCCCGATATATCGCCGACAACAACATCGCCGACAGTAATATCGCCGACAACGCGGCCCAGCTTGCCGGAGACGCATCATGACCCTGACGCTCGCCTTACCCAGCAAGGGTTCGTTGTACGATGGCACCATGGCGCTGTTCGCTCGCTGTGGTATGTCGATCCAGCGCGATGGTCGTGGCCGCGGGTACTGGGGCAAATTGAAACACCTCGATCAAGTGAAGGTGCAGTTCTTGCGAGCGGAAGAGATTCCGCTGCGAGTCGACGCGGGCGATGTTGCGCTAGGACTGACCGGTTTCGATCTTTATCAGGAACTGTGCCATGGGTCGGAAAAGTCCCATGTGCTCGTTCGGTCGCTCGGCTTCGGTCATGCTCGGCTGGTGGTCGCGGTCCCCAAGGTTTGGATCGACGTCCAAGACATGCATGATCTGCGGGAAGTGGCGGGAGAGATTCGGAAGAAGACGGGACGAGGCCTGCGAGTCGGCACGAAGTTCCATCGAGCGGTGCGTCGTTTCTTCGCCGACCACTCGATTCGCGACTACTCCATCGTCGATTCACTCGGCGCTACCGAGGGCATGCCAGCGTCGGGCGCGGCGGACGTCATCGTCGACCTTACCTCGAGCGGTTCGACGCTGGTGGAAAACGATCTCAAGGAATTGGCCGATGGCACGGTGATCGAGTCGGAGGCGTCGTTGTTGGCGACGTGTGTCGACAATGTATGGAATGATGAAACATTGGCGACGCTCGCCCGCATCGTGGAATGTCTGGAAGCGGGCCTGCGAGCCGAAAAACGCAGCTTGCTGAATTTCACCATCGCCGGGGAACGCCTCCCTCGGTTGCTGGCGGAACTGACGTTGGAATGCAATTGCGAAATTGGTTGGGACACGACAGGCGAGTCGATTGAGGCGACGGAAACGACCGTTTTGCCTATCCGCAGCAGCGTGGTGTGTCCCGCTTCCATGGTCTATGCGGCTTATCGAGTGATGCGGCGAGCTGGCGCGACCAGCATCTGCGCCGTCTCGCCTCATTTGATGTTCGCCGACCAATCCGATTCGATCGCTGGCTTCCAGCGTCTCTTGCTGCGCCTGCGCGAAGAACAATAGCGTCTGCTCGTTAAAACCGGGTAAATGCGTCGCGGACAATCCGGGTCGTAGCGAATGTTGCGATCGATTCGGTTGGACGAATCGCCGACAGCGCGGTAGCCTTGCGGGCATCGTTAGCGATGGAACGAACCCGACTCTTGTTGTGCGCGCCCTGGCGGAGCGCGATGGAGACCAAGGCGCTATGAGTATCGATATTGCGGTCGTCCCCGTGGCCGGACATGGCACTCGACTCCTGCCAGCCACCAAAAGCCAGCCCAAGGAGATGCTGCCGGTGGGCCGCAAGCCGGTGGTGCAGTACGTGGTGGAGGAATTGGCGACGGCCCAAATTCAGCGACTACTCTTCGTCACCGGCGCTCGCAAAGCAGCCATCGAGAATCATTTCGACGAAGACCATCAACTGATCTCGTATCTCCGCGAATCGGGCCGTGAAGAAGAGCTCGCGGAACTCGACTTCGAGCGGCGCAACGTCGAGTATTTCTACACTCGCCAGCGACGACAGCTCGGATTAGGCCACGCCGTTCTTTGTGCTCGCCCACTCGTGGGCAATCAACCGTTCGTGGTGGCGCTGGGCGACTCGATCCTCGGGTTGCACGCCAAGTCGAACATTGTCTCGCGGATGCTGGAGGAATTCGATCGCACTCGAGCCGATATCGTGGTCGCATTCGAGGAGGTGCCAGCCAGCGATGTGCATCGCTACGGCATCGCGAAACCGCGGGGCGCCATGAGCGACCGCTTTGAGTTGGAGAGCATCGTCGAGAAACCATCGCGCGATGAAGCTCCCAGCAACCTCGCGGTAGTGGGCCGCTATGTCTTCAGCCCAGCGATCTTCGATGAGCTGGTGAATACCAAGCCGGGCAAGGGTGGCGAAATCCAACTGACCGACGCCATGCAAAACTTGCTTGCCAAAGGCGGCAAGGGGGTCGGGCTGCGTTTGCCGCCCAGCGAACACCGTTACGACATCGGCAACTTTGAAAGCTACTTCCGGGCGTTCTTTGATTTCGCGCTAGCCGACCCCAAATACGGCGACTCATTGCTCGCCCATGTCCGCTCGGCGCTGAGAGGGCGGGAATAGCGTGCGTATCATTCGTGAACGAGCCTACGCTCGAGCCGGTTTGGTCGGCAATCCTTCGGACGGCTATCACGGCAAGACCATCTCGATCATCGTGCGGAACTTCTTCGCGGAAGTGACGTTGTACGAGTGGGAACGGATCGAGCTGTTGTTGAGTCAGGAGGATATGAGCCGATTTGATTCGGTTCACGATCTCGTTCAGGACGTCTATCTGCACGGATACTATGGCGGCATTCGTCTGATCAAGGCGACCATCAAGCGGTTCGTCGAGTTTTGCGAAGCGCGACGAGCGGCCGGCGAATCGGGCTATGCCTTGCACGAGGGCAAATTCTCGATTCGCTACACCAGCAATGTGCCTCGTCAGGTCGGCATGGCGGGCTCGAGCGCCATCATCGTCGCGACGCTCAAGGCCCTCATGGCGTTCTATGAAATCCAGATCCCTCAGCGGATCTTGCCTTCGTTAGCGCTGAGCGTCGAACGGGAAGAACTTGGAATTGCCGCCGGTTTGCAAGATCGAGTGATTCAGGTGTTTGGCGGTCTTGTGTACATGGATTTTGCTCGAGAAAGAAAGATGGTCGAGTCGGGCTATGAGTGTTACCACTACGAACCACTCGACCCCAAGTTGCTGCCACCGCTTTACGTCGCTTACACGCGCGACCGGAGCGAGCCGACCGAGGTGCTGCATAACCCACTGAGAGCTCGGTACGAACAAGGAGAGCCGGCGGTGGTGAACGCGATGCAAGAATTCGCGGGCTTCGCCGCGGATGCTCGCCAAGCATTATTGGCCCACGATGTCGCTCGTTTTGAACAACTGGTCAACAGCAACTTTGATCTTCGTCGCCGCATCTGCCCCCTTTCGCCCAACCATGTGAGGATGGTCGAAACGGCGCGGGCCGTTGGCGCAAGCGCCAAATTCTCAGGCTCGGGCGGCGCGATCATCGGCGTCTATCGCGACGAAGAGATGTTCCAGCAGCTAATCCAAGCTCTTGGCGCCATCAATTGCGCCGTCGTGAAGCCGCAGTTTGAGTAGACGTACGACGGACTTCCAGTCCGTCGTTCCCCACGTACGAGTGACTTCCAGTCCGTCGTTCCCCACGTACGACGGACTTCCAGTCCGTCGATTCGGTCCGTGCGAAACCCGCCTAGCACCCCCGTCCTACACGATTACTTCGGGGACTTTCGGATAAAAACGAGCGTCTTCGGATCGCTGCCGGGACCCGAAAGAAACTTCGTTGGACGTTTGTCAGGTCCACCGCCAATCACAAGGAGGACGTCGCCACGGAGTCGGAAGAGACACTTGTTGTCTGGTAATCTGGCATCTCCAGATCGAAGTTCAATCCAATCCATATGCTGATGCAGTTCGTCATTTGACCGACGTAATTTGCCGACCCAAATCGGCAATCGCTCTTCGCCGACCACAGCGGTCATTGCAATGTCAGCGCCCCGGATCGACAGCTGGATTGCCTGTGTTTCGGATACATCAACCTGCCAGGTACCGTCCAACGCCTGATCGTCCTTAGGTTCGCAATCGTTCGCCAACACAAAAGAGACGCAACTCAATAAGAAAGCGACTAACAAGGATCGCGATGAGCCAACTATTCCCTGCATGGTTTGCTCCTTCGAAAGTGACCAATCGACCAGGCTGACTCGACGCGAGCGAAGAACGCTGGTGTTCGAGTGGCAATGTTACACGCACCCCAAGTTGCGGACGAGCCGAATTCCCCACCTGTGAGTCACTGCGGGCTCCAGGAAGACTCTAGGGGATGCAGCGACTCGCCTGAAAACACGAAGAGTTTCAGGACGATAGAGAAGTTGACGATCTGCGCGGTCACAAGGCCGCAACCCTCCGCCCAACTTGCCCAGATCCCCAACGCGACCGCCCATGCCAGGCTTTGACCGACCTAACTTCCTGGTTGTCTGGGCGTTCGTGCTCGCCGCCTGTTCATTTCCAGGATTCGTCGCCGGCCAAGTTCCTTATGGTGAACCACTCGAGCGCATCCCGGCGCCTGAGCCGCACACGGAAGGCCATTGGGTGGAAGACGATGGCTTCACTCCACTCGACGAATTCTACTTCGGCCCCGCATTGACTTGGTGGTCGCTACGTCCCAATGAAGGCTTCGAACATGGGAGCGAGCCCTGGCTTGGTCTGCCGGAGTTGGATTCAACCTGTCCTTCGCGCGGCGTCGAATGGCAGGCGCTCGCCCGCGCCTTCTTTATCGACGATCAGCGGATCGAGTGGTCTGGCCAGGAACTGACCTTTGGCGTCGAAGGAGTGGTGCGTGCTGCTCACACTCACTCGACGGGCGATACGGATGTGATTCTGAATGGCGAAGTGTTCTTGAACCAGCCCTTCGACCGCAACATCTATGTCAACTCGGCCGCTCGACGCTCCTACCGAGCAAACTTCGAGATTGAGCCGTTCGCCATCCAGCAACTGTATGTCGCGATGCGCCAGGGGGATCTTTATGGCGCGATCGGTCGATTTCCCACGCCCTTCGGCCGAGCCATGTTTCCGATCTACACGAACGATTTTCACGACGCACCTTTTATTCGCACCGAGTCGATACTATGGCGCGAGACCGGGGCGCTCGTCGAATACTCGCCGGGCAACTTGATCTTTACTACGGCGATCGTCAATGGCGGCCCCGAACGCGATACCAACTCGTCCAAGGGCATTGTGGCTCGCGCGGGACTCGACTTCGACGGTTTCGCTTGCGGTGTTTCGATGAAGCGACAGGACGGCATTGGGTCGGAGACTCAGAAGACGTACAAGAATCACTATGGCATCGATTGGATGTTCCGCCGCGACCGCTGGACGCTCTCGGGCGAGGTGATCTACGACGAGTATGGCTTTCGCTCCCCCTTCAACCCGCTCGACATTACCTGGGGACGCAGCAACTACCATCGCGATCTCTCGGTTCCGACTGGCGATCCACTCCATGGCATCGGCCACTACATCGATCTGACTTACCGCGGCGAAGCGTGGACGCTGATGCTGAATTACGGCGAGTTCTATCCACACTCGATTGGCAACTTCCGCCATGACGTGATCAATCGGCGAGCCATCGTGAAGCCTGTTCGGCACGTAACCGAGCATTTGGATATCTACACGATGCTGTTGCTCGAAAGTCCTCACGCCATCTGGTACGACAAGATCGAGCGATCACCTTGGGAAGTGCTGGTCGGCCTCCAGTATGCTCTCTAGTTGGACAGCGCCAGGTTCACATAGTCGTGGATCGCTCCGCGATCCAATGCTCAGGCGTAAAGACGTTGGATCGCGGAGCGATCCACGACTATGCGTCGAATCGCCATTTCCACACGATAGGTTCCACTAAAGTAACTGAAGCAGTAGAACTCGGCGCTGTCCACTAGGTAGCCGGACGATCAGGCGGATATTGCTGAGGGTCGGCCATCACGGCTTCGCTGGTCGCCGCCGAGTCACGCATGCGCCCGAAGACCACCAAGACGACTCCTACCGCAATCAGGCCGATTCGGATCGCCCAACCAACGGTTGGTCCCCAAGTATCGATCCACATCAACAAGATAAACTCGTATTGGAAAAGGTTCAGCAGAATCGAACCCACTCCAAAAAAGATCAGGTTGAACCCAAGTCTGGACATAGTGGACGCGCCTTTCTGAAGAGTGATCGATCGCCGTGACCGTTGTGACCGTCGAATGGAAGCCGTGGAAAATGTTCGAACAAGAACGGGTACGAGCCGAGCCTACCGGGGACTTTCGTTGGACGTCGCCGGAGACGTGAAGACTCGCACTTTCGTCTCTCCCACACTCTCGTCGGTCCAAAGCTCCTTGATACTGTCGGCGGACAGTTCATCGAGTCCGAGATTCGCCAGCAGAAAGTTGCCCAGCATCGTTTCGTTCAAACGGTCGGCATCCGCCAGCGGGGTCGCCATCAGCAGTCCGTCGTTGCGAGAGG
Source organism: Pirellulales bacterium (assembly GCA_046349915.1). GTDB lineage: Bacteria > Planctomycetota > Planctomycetia > Pirellulales > Pirellulaceae > CAIXSC01. The sequence continues at coordinate 146,289 of JAXMBL010000010.1, forward strand.
CATAACAACTGCCATCTTGAGCGGCTTCCCAGCCCGCGGGAGGACTCACAACTCGACCAGACGGTTCGTCTTTCGCATCCTCCTTGGCTGGCGCCTTATCCATCGCCGCGGCGAAGTCGGCCGCGAGTTGAACTAGCTTCGATCGTCCATCGGCGCCGGAAGCGGCTGTTTCGAAACTTCGCAGCAACCAAGTCGTCTTGTCGCCGCGCACCAGGGCGGCTCTCAACCGAAAGCCCGAGGCCTGCGCACGGCTCTCTTGATTCACGATGGGAAACCATTGAGCCAGCGACCTAGAGTCGGAGATTCGCACGCTGGCGGCAAAGGCACGAAAAGTCTCGCGATGTTCCGCAACACTCTCCGTCGGACCATACAGCGTCAGAACCATGGCGTCGCTGTCGCGTTTGACGAGTATGGCGACTTGCGAGGTGCGAGATTCACCCGCGTACTCCGCGGGTTGGTTGACCTGCACCGTCGCGGCTCGCTCGCCGCCGACAGCGACCGCCTCCACATGCTCGCGTAACGCCGCGGTTTCGAGCGGTGCGTTCCATTGCAGGTACCGCCAGTAATTGATGATCCGCGCCGAAGACGCAATCGAGCCGGGAAAGTAGTGCACATTCACTTCACACTTTCGACGCCCTTCTCCCATCTCAAACGAGGAAACGACGACTCCTTGAGCCAAGGTGTCACTGTAAAGGTGCGTGCCAAGGATCGCCGCGGCCCCTCGTTCGCGCCAGGCGTCGGGCGTTCGAAACGAATAGGGAGGAGTAACGACTTGAAACGAGTCGTTCAGCTTATTGAGGTCTTTGGCCGCAACGATGACCTCGGCCGATTCATCGGCTGACACCGCTTGCAGCAACTTATTCCACGCCGCCACGCCAGGGTGCGGTTGTTGACTCTTGTCGTTCAGGATCTCGATCTTCAAGTTCTCGAAGAGAGCCGACGAGTAAAGTCGCCAAGACTCGCTGGAAACTTGAGGAGCGATGACCAGGGGTGTGTTGGAGGCTTCCAATCGGGCGACAATGGCCTGAAAATCGCGGAATGCTTCGACGGTTCGCTCCGCGGGGCCAGCGAAACTGTCCGAATGTGTCATTGCTCGTTGCAATAGCTCGTGCAGTTGCTCGATCGCGTCTTGATACTCGGGTGTGTCCTCGGCTTGCAGCGGCGGAGCCTTGACAGTTGCACCGGGACGGGCAGCAACCTTCGCGTCGAATATCCGCTGGCGTTCGGCCACGAATTCCGCGTAGTGCTCAAGCAGCTCGGCGATCGCATACAGATTCGCTCGACCACTCGCCCCAGCCGGACGTGGTTTCAGACCGTAGAGCGTCTGTAGGCGAGCGTTATCGATAGGGATCATTCGCAGCTTGGTCGCGTGCGAGTGCTTCGCAGCGATGGCCAACCAAGCGGATAGAGCATCGTATGGATCGCCCTGTTCATCTTCCACGGAATCGACAGAAGCTATCGAGAGCAGCCAACAACGAGCCACGACATCCAACGACGTAATGCGACCGTTGAAGCGGAGGGCGATTTTCGAACACTCTTCCCGCGCATCCTTGGCGAGTGGCGCCGCGACAATAGGGCTGATGGCAGCCGAGCTGACGAGCGTCAAGATGATTGCGACCACCGCCACCCGTGCCATACGCACCCCGGAAACGCACGTCATCGATTTTCCCTTTTGGTCGTCCAAGGAAAGACTTCTTGGCCGAGTCCGCTCGCGGGGGACTGCAGTTGAGTGGACGCTAACCATGGATGAACTTCCGAGTTAAAAGAGGCGAACGATGACACTAGGGTGGAGCACACAAGCTCATCCGAATTTGGGATAAAGGACGAGCCGTATAGTTTGGACCGGGATAGACGTCGTCGCAAGCTACGGTTGATCGCCTGACGGAAAAGATCGTCCGGTCCCTAGCGAAACGCGGGCGATCCCCGACCACTGGCCAACCGCCTGGCTAGGTAGTTGATCACGATGGGCTGTTGAGTGAGCACAACGAGGGCGAAAGCGGGTTGAGCGTCAAGCGTCACCGCGACGCCGCCCGCGACTCGCTTTCGACGCAGGGGCCGCAAACCTGAGGGCGTGATTTCGTAGGCCTCCAGTCCGCTGGCCGCTCCTTGGTCGACGAATGTCAAGCCTGGGGCCAACGGTGAACCGGCGAGTTGATCCGAGGGGGAGGCTCGCGAACCTCGCTTCTTGTCTCGCTGAACTTCGCTTGCATCATGGTCGCGCAACACGATCGCGAGTCGACCGCGATCGTTGCTAAGCACTCGAACCTGATAGCGTGGATCCGAAGGGGAAGCAGCGTCTACTCCCTGACTGACGGCGATCCATGGTTCCAACAAGGCCAACTCGGCATTGAGCGTCCGAACCGCGGTCAACAGGGGTTTCAGTTCGGCTCGTCCAGGCTCTAACGAGTCGGGAGCTTGAAAGACAAACCCGCGAGCACCATCGGAAACAGCTTGATAGAGTCGCCAGCGAATCCCGATCAGATCGCCCTCCGCATATTTATGCTCCGAAACCGGCAACAATTCGGGGAGCCTGGGGAGCGGGATCTCCGCCCAAAGCGGCACACCGGGTCGCAAATCGGAGAATCCTTGAGATGAATGCTCCATCGTGACAAGAGGCTCATCGCCTTTCCGCATCCCCGCCGTCGCGGTGGAATTCCAGAGAGGAGCGGCAAGTACGTCCACCATACGACTCCAACGATTCAAGTCGTCGGTGGCGGCGCCAAAAATGGGTCGTCGTCGCGCGAGTGGGAGTGAACGCACCCAGGCCATGCGGCGAGCTACGACTTCCTGGGGAACCAAGTGTTCCGTACCCACATTCCAGGCCAAGATTCGATCTTCCGCATCCGCAACCTCGGCGACGCCCAACGCTGGCTCAATCCCGCTGTTCCGACTTGTGTTCAGACCTGTGTTCACAGCGGCGTACGGCGTCGAGTTTGCTTCCGCCGTGGCGGCCAAGAGCGAGGCATTCGCGGCATGGATCGGCGACTCGCCCGCGGTCCGTGAGAGTCCTGACGGCGTATTCGTCGCTCGATCATCTTGCAGGTCGACTTCGCGCGGAGGGGGAACGATCAGCCAGAGGTCGAGTCGTCGAGCTTCCGCCACTTGCTCCGCCGTCGGCCACTGCGGCAAGATCAAGGCGTTGAAGCCAAGGTCGTGGAGCCAGTCGAAGGGCTCGCCGCTCCAACGCACAATCCTTGGGAGCAACGGTCGATCAACGACTGTCAGTATGGCGCCCTGAAGTCGGATCTGGGTCGACCGATCTCCTGGGCCTCGCGATCCCATGGCCGGCGCTTGGTGAGAAGCACGCTGCGTTGGGTAGGAATCCCCAGTACTTTGCGAGTCGTTGGAGGAGCTATCCCAGTCGTTGGTCGATGTGGAAATGCGACGCACTCCCCCCACGCCGCCCACGCGGTCGAGAACATCGCTGCCCGCTCGAGTGGAAAAGGGGACCGCTGTCGCAGCCACTCGAACTTCCACATGCCCGCGAACTTCGAGATCATCGATCCAGAGATGAGTTGAATGAGTGCCGGCGTAGGCGTTGAGCACCAACAGATCGACATACGCTTGCCGAATGTCAATCTTGGGTCCCCACTGAGACCGCAACGCTCGTACCTGACGCTCCAACCCCAACACAGGCTTCGGAATTCCCAACTGCTGCCAAAGGGTGACGTCGCGGTATGAGTCGCCGAACAAGAACGTCGTGAGCGGCTTCCCCGTTCGCGGGTCGAGTGTGCGGGGAAGAACCACGCGCGCTAACAACTGTATCCCAGGCTGGTCCGACTTAATCCAGACGCTGGGAGACCACTCGGCAATCACGGGGGAGGGATCAATGCGATGCGTGAGGTAGATCGAACTGCCTTGCCCATGGATGATCCGGAAGAACTCGCAGCCCTGACCGCTGTGAGCATCTTGCAAGCGACGTTGATGGACGAGCGCCTGCGCTTGGCAATCTGACTCGGCAAGCGTCCAGGTCGGGTCGGGCCCCTCAAAAGTCTCAACCGTATCGCCCCGCGTTGCGTTGGCCGCGAGAAGTATCCAGCCAACCAGCAAGAAGTGGGCGACCAAGGCGGAGTTTCGAGTTCGTGCGATCAGATTTGGGCGAGCGTCTTCCGACCGCAGTCTCTCCCAGTTTTCGGTTGTCCGTCCTGATGTTGAATTCTGGCAACAGCGGATGTGGAGGCACGGAACGGCCGACGTTGCCAAGAGGCAACGTGTGGCGGAACCGCAACAAGGCCGCTGTTGATCGTCCATAAAGTCGGCTTTTAGCAGGGTTTACGTCCCCTGGCCAGATCATTCTGGCGTTGACTTTTCGACACGAACGACTCGGGGCGACCTGCTTGGCAACCCATCGAATTGAAACTCAAGAACCAACCTCAACCATTTACCAGATAACACCTTAGAGAATTCTCGCGCACGGACGATGAGCGGGCCAAACTAGGAACTGGCACAAGCGCTGCATTTGTGACTACTCAACGTCATCTCTCCCCAGATTCACTTAATCCGCGAAAGAGTGTTATGTCCGTCGAACTTCCCAAGACCGAGGAAATGGATCGTCTGCGTCGCGACTTGGCCGAACTCGGCCAATGGTTGGAATCGGCGCCGGAAAGCGTGCGGGCGAAAGCCAAGCCAATCTTGGAGCGGATCGTGCAGGACACTCAACGGCGCCGTACGTTGCTGCTGTCGATTCAGGAGTCGCTGTCGCAACTTCGACTGGACATGAAGTACCTCGTATTCGACTTGGAAGCGACCCGTCGCGAACGAGATTGCCTGCGACGGCAACTGGAAGGCGAGTCGGGAGAAACGGGCCAGTAAGCCGCAACATTGCGATGGGCGGGCGGTTGGAATAGGATGACTACTTGACCCGTTCGGGGTGGAGGCGAGTTGGGTTCCACTCTGGAGAAGTCACTCGCGTCGTCCATCCCAACTCACCCTCCCGACTGGAAATCGGATCGCGATGTCAGAGTATTCGGCGGAAAAGTTGGCGCACTTCGCCCACGACCTCGGGCTCATCGATGATCGGCAGTTGGATCAATTGCGCAGCGATCTGGGACCGTTGAGCGGTACGGGCGAGGACTTTCGACGAGTGGCCTTGCGGCGTGAATTCCTTACGAATTTTCAGATCGACCGGATGCTGAAAAAGGAAAAGACGGGCTACTTCTACGGCGACTACAAGGTGCTGTATTTGGTCGGAACGGGATCATTCGCCCGCGTTTACCGATCGACGCACAATAAAACCGGCAAAGTATTCGCCGTCAAAGTACTGCGAAAGCGTTTTCGCGACGACGCGGCTCAGATGGAGTTGTTCCTGCGCGAGGGAGAAGTGGGCCTCCTGCTGCGGCACCCCAACATCGTGCCGGTGTACGAACTGAATACCGATCCGCATTCGCCTTACTTCGTGATGGACTTCGTCGAAGGGCAGAATTTGCGCGAGTTCGTGAAGGTTCGCAAGAAATTGGAAGTCGCGGACGCCACGCGTCTCATGATCGACATCCTGGCCGGCTTGGCCTACGCGGCACAGCAAGGAATCTTCCACCGCGATCTGAAACTCAGCAACGTCTTGGTCACCAGTCGAGGAACCGCCCGGTTGGTGGACTTCGGCCTCTACGGAACTCGCGCCACCGACGACACGGCGGGCGAGACCCCCAACGCTCGAACCATCGACTACGTGGCGCTCGAACGTACGACCGGCGTGAAAAAGAACGATCCCCGCAGCGATCTCTTTTTCGCGGGCTGCATGTATTACCACATGCTCGCCGGCGTCGCTCCCCTGCCCGAAGCTCGCGAACGCTCGCAGCGACTCAGCGCGACGCGCTATCGCGAGATCAAACCGATCCTGGAACTCGAACCCGAATTGCCTCGTTCCATCGCCACGGTCGTTGGGCGAGCGATCGAGTTGTCAGTAGAACGACGCTATCAAAACCCAGCGGAAATGCTCGCCGAACTACAGGCCGCGTTCAAGAAACTCGAGTCGCCCGAGGGTGGAGAAACAAACTCAACGCCCGCCGCTCCACCGATCAGCGCTGTCGCGCCAACTCCGCCGACTCCCCAAGTCGAACAAGAGGGACTCAACCATACGGTGATGATTGTCGAGTCGCATGTGGAGTTGCAAAACCTGCTGCGAGACAAACTCAAGAAGCACGGTTATCGCGTGCTCGTGATCAGCGACCCTCAACGAGCGCTCGACCGCTTCAAGGAAGACACGCCGCCCGCGGAGTGCGTGTTGTTTTCCGCGGGCTTTTTGGGTGAGTCGGCGATCGACGCATTTAACCGATTTGGCGATGAAGCCGCGACGCGCAAGATCCCCGCGATCCTACTGATAGACGAACATCAGCACGAACTGATTCCGTCCGCTCAACTTTCCACTCATCGCCTGCTGTTGAAAATGCCGCTCAAGGTTCGCGAAGTCCGGCAAGCGCTGAAGCAACTGCTCCATCCTAAGAGCTGACAGATTGAATAGCGTTGCCGAGGCGTTGTTCAAGGAGGTAGACGGGCCTGAGAGACTGTCCCTAAAATTGACGAACTCCGCAGCATAACGCCGTTCGTCACTTTGCCGGAGGCAAAGGCAACTGTGGCTTAGTTGCCGCTTTGAGCTAGCTGTCGCAAGCGATCGCGCTGGGCCGCCATTTCCGCTCGCTGCGATTGGACCACCGCAGCCTTCTTCTGCTTCCGCTCCTCTCGCTTCTTCTGCTCGGCCATCTGACGAGCCAACATCTGCTGCTGGTACGCCTGGGCCATCATCTGCTGCTGTTGCATCTGCATCATGTAGTAGGCCATCGCCTGCGGACTCACCGATGAACTGCTTCCAGAGCCCGACGAGAAACTGCCGCTCGGCGCCGACGAAGAACCACCCCGTCCCCCGCCTCGATCACAGGCCTGAGTCACCCCAGCCTGAGCGAAACCGATCGCCACAACCAACCCCAGCACCCACGCACGATTTCCCAAAAACTTGGTCATACACCAGCCCTTTTCGACGAAGAACTCGCCCCAGAGAAGAGAAAATCCGCTGAGAAACACCCCTTGAGAAGCACCGGCCAACGGCTGCCACTGGCCAGTCATCCCCCACTAAGTTCGAAGGTCGCTCCCAGCCCTATTCACTTAGGACAGACGCGCCCGGCCCTTGTCACGCGAGTCGACGAGGAATCGGGGAAAATCTTAGAAGCCGATCTTCGCCAGCCATGGCTGAATGCGCGACCGCGTCGAGCGGGAGAGACGTTGAGCAGCGCCACACAGAGCGTCCCAGCGATGATTGGACATACCTGAGATCACTACCGCGCCAGTGGCGACCCCCAAAAGCAACGTCCAGGATTCGCCCCAACCTCCGTCGACATCACCCACATTCACCGAAGATGCTGATTCAGCGCCTCCCGATGCTGGTAGAATCGTCGATGTCTTCAGGGAGGACGAATTCTCGGTGGAAGTCCCTAGTTCGCCGACCGAAGGCGATCCCCCCGGCAGTGCTCCAACCGACAACTGCTTGTCCGTGCCTAGGTCAAACGCTTGTCGACGCACATCACGCGACTCAATGCGAATCAGCGGAACCAAGGACCGACCACCGACCAAAGCACCACCATTCGAGGCCGTCTGGCGACCATTAGCCAGTTCGATCATCCCGCCATTCGCTTCCTCGCCAGCATCGCTCGACTCGGCCGTTTCGCCTCGTTCGCTATCCTCAGATGATCCGTACCGCGAAGCCGAGGCATTCACCCGCGAAGCAAATCGCGACAGACCGCGTCGCGCCCAAAAATCGCTGACGCGCGACGTCGAGTCGGCTGTCGCATTCGCAGCGGAAGATCCACGATGGTCAGAGGCACCTCGACCCGAGCGACTTTGATCGCCTGCCGAATCGTTCCACTCCCCGTCCAGCAACTCGCGGATATCAATCAACGAGTCTGGTCGAGTGGAACTGTCTGAATTCTCGTCCCATGAAGCCAGAATGGCATCCACACTCGCCGACTGCTCGACCGACATCCATTCACTGATCGATCCACTGTCGGTCCAACCACTTCCCTCGAACAGAGAAGAATCAACGGCTCGTGAATCTGCCTCCAGCTGCTCGCCCGCCTGCCCGACGTCATTGGTCGATAGCCACCACCCAAATGCGGTCGTGGCGAACGAAAACCCGCGTGAGCCAATCGAGCCTTGCGTTGCGTCTCGAACAGGCTCTCCCGAGCCCAAAGAGCTCAATCCCGAGCTGTTGAAACTGGGCGGGCTTGAGGGCGTCGAACTAAACTCGCCTTCCGCAAACTCAACTCGCCCACGCCCGCCCGGTCCACCACTGGCAGAATTCATTGGGATCGCAGGAGCATCAATGTTCGAGCGGAATGAGGAGTTCAGTTCAGTGAACGATTCCGACGCGACCGGCCGGTAGACGTCCAACCGGATCGTATCCCATTGAACTGCACTAACGACCACGACGCCGAAACTCGTGGCACTCGATCCCGGCGAAGCGAATCCCCTGACTGACAGATCCCTGTCTGACAGTTCCCTGAACGCCGGATCTTTAAACGCGGACCCCTGCGGTCCCGAGAAGGCAAATTCTTGCTGCGTAAACCGCGCCGGCGACCATTCCAACTGGGGCTCGCAACAGGCGGCGACCGAATCACCAACCCTGGGCATGCCTCGTTCAGAGATTCCTCGTTCAGAGATTCCTGGTTCAGAGATTCCTGGTTCAGAGAATCCTCGCCCAGGAGCAAACGAACCGAACGATTCTCGCGAATACAGGCTGTCGCCGCCGAATCCGTTTCCCGCCAGATCGGGCTCGCCCTTACCCGTCATTGGGTAACCGAAGCCAAATTCCGAGCGCTCCCACTCTATCTGGCCGAAATCAGCGGTCCGGTTATTGGCAAAGCCGAATTCTGCCGGTCTTGCCTCCAGGAATCGCATTTCTCCCGGCAAAATAGCGGGCCGACGAGCGTCCACATCGTCGCGTATCGCGAACCCGCTCAGCGCAAGCCGATTCTCCAGCGATTCGATAATGAGGCGGCGAAGGCCGCGAGGACGAGTGGGTCGCATAGGCCTTACTCTATCCTCCCCTCCCTAACGGTGTCAGATGAATTGTCAATTTTTTCTCGCAGCTCCCGGTGCTGACGGAGCAAACGTCGGAATTGATCCACCGCGGGGGCCCCCCGACACGCCTCTTCCTGAGCCGCGATCGCTCGATCAAATGCCTCGATGGCGTCCACGGTTCGGCCCTGTTTCTCTAGCACTAGCCCCAAGTTATGTTCGATCCCACCCCGACTGCTAAGGCTCGCCGCTCGATCAGGATCGTCTGCTTTACCCATCGGCAAGACCGCCAGTGCGTCTCGAAACGATCGTTCAGATTCGCTCAGTTTCTCTAGTCGATGGAGCGACATGCCGCGGTTATTCAGACAGACAGCCAAGTCGCGAGCCGCTCCTCGATCGCCAGGCCCGTCCTGGTGCAATTGCATCAACAATCGGATCGCTTCGTCAAAATCGACCACCGCCTGCTCCAAGCGATTAAGTCGAGCCTTGAAGGAACCGCGGTTACTGAGCGACAAAGCGAGAGCCGCGGCGAGCGAGCGATCGCGGGGCGAGGCAGCCGCCAATTCGCGTTGAATTTCCACCCCTTCGTCCAACCACTGCTCGGCCTTCTCCGGTTCCGCGGTCGCTCGCAACATCGCCAAATTTCCCAGCGTTGATGCGAGCGTCCGACGAGCCTCACGCAACGACGGATCTTCGCGAAGCGCCTCGCGCTCCAAGCGAATGGCTTCTTCGTAACAAACTTGCGCCTGTTCCGCGTTTCCTTGCTGTTCGTACAGGAGAGCCAGTTGGTTGTTCGAAACGGCCAATTGTTCGCGATAGCGCGAGAAACTCTCGTTGGCCACGCGCAATGCAAACTCGGCTCGTTCACGCTGCTGGACGACCACCGCCATGCCGACCGCTAGCGAGACAGCGGCCACGATCAGAGCCGCCGCGCCCGCGGCGACGGTCCGCCGGCGTCGACGCGCGCTCTGGTACAGCCGATCCAGCAACGAGGGGCGTCGAGCGAGCACGGGTCGACCATCCAGAAAACGCCGCAGGTCGTCGGCAAACTCCTTCGCCGACGTGTATCGCTCGTCGCGCGGCTTCGACAGCGCTTTCAGAACCACCGTCTCCAGTTCGAAAGGAATCGCCTCGTTCCAACTACGCGGAGGATAGGGATGCCCGCTCTCCAGCTGCTTCAGCAACTCCGTCGGCGATTCACCTCGTAGTGCGGGATGCAACGTCAGAAGTTCGTAAAGGGTCGCACCCAGCGAGTAAATGTCGGCGCGATGATCGATCAAGAGCGCCGGGCCTTTGGCCTGCTCCGGACTCATATACCGCATGGTGCCCACCATGTCGCCGGGACGAGTCAGTTCGACGCCCGCGCGACATCGAGCCAATCCGAAGTCGGTCACCCACAACCGTCCTTCGGGCGTCACCATCAAGTTCGAGGGCTTGATGTCGCGATGTACGACTCCCGCTTCATGAGCTGCTTCGAGAGCGTCGGCGGCTTGCGCCGCGATCTCAACCACCCCACGCAAATATCTCGGATCAGTAATCGAATTGGCGGACAGGGAGGAAGGCAGGGGAGGCGCCGTGCGCTCGGCCCCAGAAACCGTTTCTCCGCTATGTAATTCCGAACCGTGACGCTCGCCGCGGGCCATACTCGCCGATCGCCGAGCACCTTTCTTCTTCTCGGAGATCACCTGATCAAGCGGTCGCCCTTCGATCAATTGCATCACATAAAAGTGCACGCCTCGCTCGAATCCCACGGCAAAGACCGGCACGATGTGAGGATGATGCAGTTGACCAGCCATCTGCGCTTCATTTCGGAAGCGAGTGATTTGCTGAGCATCAAGCAGGGCAGCCATGGGAAGCACTTTCAGCGCCACCATACGCTGCATCGACTCCTGCACCGCCTCATAAACGACCCCCATTCCGCCTCGCCCTAGCTCTCGTACGATCCGATAGTCCCCCAGTCGCCTCGCAATCAACGGATCGATCCGTGGATCGAACGAAGCGGCGCTCCCCTGCGAACCGACAGGCGGCTCCGATGGTTCGCCCGCCGGTGCGGAAGCCGGAACATTGTCCTGCTTGGACGCCTTATCAGCTTGCGACGCTTCCAGCGATGGACGAAATCCCACCGCCGCTCCTTGCAAAAAGTCGATGCTCGCCAAATACTCGCCAAGATAAGGCGCGAACTCGGGACAACGTCCTTCCAACTCGGCGCGAGTCAGCGGTCGACCACGCTCGAGACTCTCAAAATACTCCTCCAGCAGCCGAGACAACTGCTCTTCTTGCTCGGGGCTGAGTTTCGCCGAGCCAGGTGAATCACAGGCCGAGGATGGCGGCGTGGGCGAGCTGGTCATAATTCTTCGTCCGCTTCCTCGGGCGGATCGCTCGCCATCTGCTCACGCAATTGCTGAATCGCTCGCAACCACAGCATGCGCACCGCACCGCTCGTGCGACCCAGCCGTTCGCCAATCTCCTCGAAGGGCAATCCTTGCAAGTTCCTCAACATGATCACTTCCCGATGGTCGGGCCGCATTCGCTGTAAATGGTTCGCCAATCGCACGGCCCCTTCGCGCTGAATTACCTGAGCGCTCGGCGAAGGACCTGGATCAGCCAGCAACGCGCCGGCATTGAGTTTCTGCGAGGAATGAGCGAGGGCAGCCGCCATATCGTCGAGCGACACTTCTCGTCGCACGGATCGACGCTCCGCCAACAAATGCTGCTGCACGAACACATGCAGTCGGTGAATCAAGATTTGCCGCAACCACGCGATCAACTGCCGCTCGTTCTGTCCCTGGAACGCATTAAAGTCGCGGTAGGCGCCCAGCATCGTCTCTTGGACCAGATCCGAGGGACTCACCTTGGCCCGCAACCGCGGATCGATCTGCGTGGAGGCCAGCAGGTAAAGATAATTGCGGTAGGTGTCGAGGAGATCGCCAAGTCGATGAGTCGCCCCGCCCTTGACTTCGGCCACCAACCGATCGACTCGCCGAGTCCCCGATGAACGCGACTCGCTCATGTCACTCATGATTCGCTCTCCTCTCTCGGCCAGTCTAGGCTCACGAAGATATTCGAGCAAGAAACCGCGTATGTACGACGGACTTCTCGTCCTTACCTGTACGACGGACTTCTAGTCCGTCGCTCGAGGCCCTGCTGGATCGACGGACTAGAAGTCCGTCGTACAAGATCCGGCCCCCCAGCAGCTCACTTCGCCGCCTTCAACGCCTCGCTCCAATCAAGGCGGGGCTCGAGAGAACTCGCCCCATGAGCCACGGTCGCGAACAGTGGTCCATCGATCCGTTTCGCCAATTCGACCGCGTTGCTCGCTCGACTTGGGTCATTTCCCCCAGCCGCTGGCTCGACGTCGCTCAGCACCACCCCAGCCACCTTCATCCCTCCTCGATAGTGTCGAGCGACGAACAGCGTCTGAAGAGTCTGCGCGATGACGCCGATCACGTTGGCGGCGACGATGATCAGTGGAAGCTGGAAGTCAACAGCCAAGTCGGCCACGTATAGGTCGTCCCCCAGCGGAGATAGCAGCCCGCCCGCGCCTTCGACAATAACGTAGTCGTAACGATCGCGCCAGAATTTGAACCCCTCGCGAATGAGATCGAGGTCGAGTTCTCGCCCTTCCTCCCGCGCGGCCAGATGAGGCGCCAGCGGCGCGAAGAAGCGTTGAGGACAAACGTCGTTTAGCGATTCAGGCCGACCAGCAGCTTCCCAGAGCGCAACGGCATCGTCCGAGATCAATTGGCCAGCGACTCTCTGACAACCACTGGCCGCCGGCTTGTAAACGCCCACTGCTCCGCCTTGCTCCCGTAAAGCTCGCGTCAGGCAAGCGGCGACATACGTCTTGCCGACATTGGTGCTCGCGCCCACGACAAACGCGCCGCCACGTGCCATCTATTTCTCCCTACCGAGGGTCTGCTGGTAGTATTTTCGTCTAGCTGCCTTACGCAGCCTCCGGGAGATAAGTCCGTCCCGTCGTCGACTCGCGGATATGCACAGTGCTCTGCGGGAATGGAATTTCGATTCCCAGTTCGTCGAAGCGGTTCTTGATACGCCGCAACAATTCGCGTTTCACCGTCCACTGCTGCATTGCTCGAGTCTTCAGGAAGAACTTGATCATCACCGCCGACTCGCCCAGCTCGTCGACCCCAAGCATCGTGACGTCTTCGGTGATCAAGCGTTCGAATTGCGGGTCGTGGCGCAACTCGCGAGCCAACGATACCAGCTCTTCAATCGCACGATCCACATTCTCACGATACGAGATGTTGATTTCGAAAACAGCACGCGACCATGAATGAGTCAAATTGGAAACTGTCGTAATCTGTCCGTGGGGAATGAAGTGCGCCTGCCCTTCGATGTCCCGCAACACGGTCATTCGCAGCGAGATCCGCTCGACTTGTCCCGAGATGTCTCCGATCCTGACGACGTCATTCACCAGGTACTGTTGCTCGACCAGCAGCATGAAGCCAGTGAAGTAGTCTTTGATCAAGCTTTGAGCGCCGAAGGCGACGGCTAACCCGAGCACCGCGGCGCCTCCCATCACCGGTCCGACAGGCACGCCCACTTCATCCAATATGGTGACCAACCCCACGGCGACCGCGCCGACGTTGATGGCGTTGTGAACGACTCCCGCCAACGTATGCGCGCGATTCTCGCGTTCCTCCAACGAGTCGCGCAGCCCATGGCCCACAAGCAACCCGATGATGCGCCGTCCCATCACTCGCGATAACCACAACGTCACCGCGATGGCGACCAGAATGCCAATGACTCGCGGAGCATGATCGATCAGCCATTGGAGAATGTTCCGCGGAGTGAACGGGTTTTGCAAAGTTTCCACTCGGCGCAATGCCGCTTCGGCAACATCCCGTTTGTTCTGAGCCTCCTCGAGCGCCGCGATCTGCTCGCTTTGCAGTTGAGCAAACTCGGTCTGTAATTCGTCCAGGTGAGCAGCGAGTCGCGAGGCCTCGCGTCGAGCCTCGCGTCGCTGTTCTTCCGCCTCTTGCAACTGATCGACGACCGCCGAGGCGTCTCGACCTTCCAGCAGCGCACGATGCATCTCCTCCGAGGCCTTATGCACCAGGAGGTCGGCTTCTTCCGCGCGAACCTGCGATGAGTCTCGCAGTCGACGCTCGGCGTCAATGTTCCGCTTCAACAGCTCGATACGTTCCGTGACGCTACGCACCTCTTGCTCGGCGCGATTCGCTTCCGCGGCTGTCCGTTGAGCGACGACGGCGGCTTCTTGCAAATCCTTGTTGTTGGCCTTGTTCGACTTGTTCGCAGCCACCAAGGGAGGCGAGGCTGACGCGACCACGGGCTGTGCGGGATTCGTGGGGACGATGACAGGCGCGGGCGAGGCGCTCGCCGGTGCGGCAAGCGGCGCCGCGGTGGGGAGCTTCGTCCCCGCGGACGTTTGCAAGAGATCCGCCACGGTCGTCGGCGGAGGAGGCGCTGGCACAGGAATCGCCGCCGTGGGCACGATAATCGTCCCCGGCGCCGCGGGCGCTACGATCACCGGCGGCGGCGGTGTGACGTCCGACGCAGGCGGCGCGGGCCCTTGTCCCAACAGTTTGTCGAGAGCTTCTTGGTCGGATCGGATCTTGAGTTCGAGATTCTGCACCGCTTCCTGAGCTGCTCGACGTTCGGCGATCGCCGCCTCAAAGCGCACCTTGGCCTTTTCTCGGGCCTCCTGCGCTTCCTTGATCTCGATTTCAATCCGCGTGAGCGACTCGCGATCTTGGTCTTTCTCCGACTTCGTATGCTGGGATCGCAACGACTCGAGTCGCTCATCCACCTTGCGAAAGTCCTCTTCACTCTTTCCAAAAACCCCGCTCGGGTCCTGAATCGACGTCTGCAGCTCGGACATGCGCCGCTGGTCCGCCTCAATCGAACGCCGCAATCGCGAGACCTTCTCCGCCGCCGAAGGCGATTCGATGACGGCGCCTGGGATCGAAACCGAAACATCATCCGCGCGTTTGCTGGCCGGTGAGCTCGTTCGAGTTGAGTCGCTCCGACCCGCTTCAGCCTTCGCCGGATCGGACTTTGCCGGTTCTGCTCGCACAGCATCGGCGCGCACCGCATCGAGGCGAGCCGTATCGCTGCGCGGCAACTCGGGTTTCGCGCCGCGGTCCCCATTGCCGCTGACGGCGATCAGGGATAAGTCAGGCAGCGCCGCTGGGGCGCCTCTGTCATCCGCGGAAGCGCTCGTTACGGCCCAGGTCGCAGTCAAGGCGAGTGACCAAGCGACCCAAATCCCGCGAACTGCGCCCGCCCAGTCAACCGGACGATTGTCAATTCGTCGTGCGTCCATGCGATCCCCCAATCTCTCCGCCGGAAATGGCGGGCAAGGGAGCGTATAGCCGCCCTCGACTATCAGGGCAAGGTCAGTTCGTCCGGCTGCCTCAGGGCGAGGAAAACACCCAAGTTATCTCAGTGGTTTCCACTCGCCCACTATTCCACTATTCTCAGACAGAGTTTCCAAGATTTCGCCTCGAGCGACGAAATAGCTCCAGACGAGTTCCCTGCATGACCGACGACGCTTCATCCCAGACTCGACCATTCACGATGCCGTCGATTATCGACGTCGCACTGGTCTGCTTGTTGATTGTCGGCGCCTTCATGGCATGGCGGAGCGGCGTTGAACGGCGTCAACTCGAAGCCCATCTCGCTCACTTACAGACCTGCGTCGAAGAGATTGACCTCGTCGATCCCACGAAGGTTCATATTCGCGCCATCGATACCAAGCAACCATTTCATTTCGCGTGGCGAGTCTACTTACCGCCAGCATTCGACGCCAAGATACGTTCCCGCTTCACGCTTTCCGGCGGAAGTTCTTGGAGTTCCAGCACGTCGACCAACGCCGCCCACTTCATCGCGCGAGTCCGCATTCGAAAGAACGACTTCGGGGAATGGGAAATCTACGAAGCCTTTCATCAAGGCAGCTCGCGGTCTTCGCTGGGCAGTCCCAAGATCCAAGAGTTGTTTGACAAGTATGGGGAAGCCATCCCGTTCGAGCAATTAGGGGCGAACCAGACCGAGGTGTTCGCGCCCCACGAATCGCGGGAACTACTGAAGATCTTGCTGCCAATGGCCGTACGCGAAGAGCTGAAACCGACTTATCCGAAACACCAAGAGGCTCGTTTTCCCGAAATCATGTCGATCTCGGTGGGGAAGACCGAGGATGATCCATGACGGTCGATTCGTCCGAGCCCACGGATTTCCGCTCTGTGTCCGCTTCGAACGTGGAGCACACGTCCGCCCGAGCAGCGACTTCCCGCTCTCGCTGGCAAGTTGGACTGCGAACGTTGTTGCTGCTCATGGCGGCCGCGGGCGTCTGGTTCGCCTACATCGCCAACCGACGCGAGATTCCACGAGTGCAGAGTCGAATCGACGTGCTTCAGCCCCTGGTCCGCGAACTCAAAATCGACGACCTCTCGCAAATCGCCGTGGTACTGCTGGAGCCTCACTGGTACGACGAGTTCCGTTGGCGAATCTACTTGCCGGAGGGCAAATATCGCCTGTGCCTGGCCACTCGCCAAGTTGCCCAAGATGGCTTTCCCCCATCATTCGTGCATAGGCCGCTTCCCGCGGGCCAACACCTGCTGGAACTCAAACACATCCTAAAGCCACCGCTCGAGAGTAAAGAAGGACGTATTTCGATCTGGCTGAATAATACGGAATTGGTCGGTGTGGATGAAAAGCCCGATTGGCACACGCACAATTCGTCCATGGGTGGCTCACAGATCTCGACGTGCCAACAATTCCCTCTGTCTAAACCAGTAACACTCTTTCGCCGTCAGCGAGCAACCAGCGGGAAGGACGGAGCAACTTATGCTCCCAAGGCCATCTGCGATGGCATTCTCGTTTGGATTGAACCGCTCCCCTGAAGACCAAGGCAGCCGGACGAAAAAAACTACCAGCAGACCCACTCCTGGGTAAGCATGGCTGGAATGCGGGATTGGGCGGCTAGAGATAGTTCGGATCGGCGTGAGACTGTGGCCGCCCAATCCTCCTTTCCAGCCATGCTTACCCAGGTCGGCCCGACCGTAGCGCGGAGCGGTCGGTTCCGAGCAGACCTTCGGCAGTGCGGACGAGCAACGCTTGTCCGAGCAACGAAGCGGTGGCAGGCGCCGTGGCTGCCTGTCTCTATTCCGCAGGCGCCGGACCTGCCCGTAGCGGTTCGATCAGGACGCTCCAACGCGGTAGCGTCTCGGAACGTTGGAGGCGTTGCGCCAGGGGAGCAAACGCCTGGCGGCTGATTCGCTTGCCACATTCGTACGTCGTGGTCACCCACTGCACGATGGGATGAAGGCCCTGCCAAGTCATCGTCTGCGCCCACTGCAGCGCGGTCTTCACGTCGGTCAACAGCGCCCCATTCCAGTGTCGTTCCAGACAGCTCCAACAACGTTCCACCGGATTGTACTTGCTGTGGTAGCTCTCGATGCCATCCGCAATGAAGTCACTCGTTTCCCGACTGAGTCCAAAGCTGATGAACAACTTTCCCGAATCCACTTCGAGGATTCCCAGCGGAACCAGTGTCGCCGAGGGACGCAAGTCGTGATCTGCGGCCT
Organism: Pirellulales bacterium; assembly: GCA_046349915.1. Classification (GTDB taxonomy): domain Bacteria; phylum Planctomycetota; class Planctomycetia; order Pirellulales; family Pirellulaceae; genus CAIXSC01. The sequence goes on from JAXMBL010000010.1 coordinate 163,859, forward strand.
GGAGAGGCACTCGTGAACGACAGCGACCATGCCGACTAAAGCAAGTTCGTCTGAAACTTGGGGTCGGCCTGCGATTGTTCGTCGAGCAATTCGGTCGACACGCGGGCCAAAGTGGGCGACTGAGCTTCACAGGTCCGTCGACCGCGACGAGCAAAATGGGGCAGAGGATCGACCTGATATTCCTGCTCGATCAAACCCTTTTGCACGGCCTTGCGACATCAGCCGAACATCGACTCGGCGCGCCGCGGACTAGCCACATCAGACGCCTCCTTGTCGAGGAGCTATCCTGGGCGTTCGCCATTCCTTGGCCAAGGTCGATTCTGGAATCAAGTCTGGCAGGATGCAGAGGCCTCGCGCAATGCCTTATCGAACAAAGACGAAGCTGCGGAAGGCGGTCACAAATCACTCGCCAAACCGCCTCTCTCGCCCGCCTTCCGCAGCTTCGCCTTTGTTCGATAATGTGGGTCTGCTGGTAGTTTTTTTTCGTCCGGCTGCCCAAGCGATGGTTGGGCAGCCAGACGAAAAGCTAACAGCAGACCCAGGTCGCCTTAGCTGCCGATTCGCTTGAGTGTGGTGGATAACTCGTCGGCGCGAACTGGCTTCGAAAGATAATCATCCATGCCAGCCTCCAAGCAACGCTCGCGGTCGCCCTTCATGGCGTGAGCCGTCAGGGCGATGATCGGCAAGTGGCGGCCGGTCGTTAGTTCCCGCGCGCGAATCGCGGCTGCCGCTTCGAACCCGTCCATCTCCGGCATCTGCACATCCATCAACAACACGTCGAAGGTCTCGTCCGCCGACAGAGCGACCGCTTCTCGTCCATTGTTCGCGATCGTCACCGAGTGACCTTGTCGAGTCAGTAGGGCGACGGCCAACTTTTGATTCACCGCGCTGTCTTCCGCCAGCAGCACTTTGAGCTTCCTCGAGTCCAAATGAACTAGTGGAGTTGGGCTCGCCGGCGTCACGGCGCTGACAACCCCAAGCAAGCGGATCGTGGCATCCAACAGTTCCGAAGGTTTCACCGGCTTGATCAAGTGGGCGGCAATTCCCAACTCACGACAACGATCCTGATCCCCCGAACGATCGCTGGAGGTGAGCATCACGATCGGCGGTCGCGGCGGTGGAAGCTCGGACTGAATCCGTTCGGCCAACATAAACCCATCGATATCAGGCATGTGACAATCGGTCACTACCAACTGAAACGGGCGCCCCGTGCTTGCGGCCGCTCGCAATAAACGCCACGCCTCCTCGGCGCCCGTCGCGACAACCGCTTCCATCTCCCAATTCCGAAAACTCTCTTCCAGGATCAGCCGATTCGTGCGGTTATCGTCCACAACCAGCACGCGGAGTCTGGCAAGCGACTCGGGGGATGAATGCGAGCCGCTGGGCACGTTCAACCCACGAGCTCGCGCGAACCGAGCCGTGAAATGGAACGTGCTTCCTTCGTGCTCGCGGCTCTCGACCCACATTCGCCCTCCCATCATCAGGACCAATCTGCGCGAGATGGAGAGCCCTAGGCCGGTGCCGCCGAAGCGACGAGTCGTACTCTTATCTCCCTGCTCGAACGGATCGAAGATCGCCGCCAGTTTTTCCGTAGGAATTCCTATGCCCGTGTCGCGAACGGCAAAATGCAGCTCGACCTCCGTCTCTGTTTCGTTCTCCAAATCGACATTCAACACCACTTCGCCGCGGGGGGTAAACTTGATCGCGTTTCCCACAAGATTGACGACCACTTGGCGTAAGCGATAAGGATCGCCGCTCACCATCCTGGGAATGCGTGGATCGTAGCGAAACACCAATTCCAGATCTTTGCCAGACGCGCGGAATGCAAGCGCCTTCATGCAATCGCCGAGCCGATCGCAAACGTCGAAATCGAGCAATTCCAGATCGAGCTTCCCCGCTTCAATCTTGGAGAAGTCGAGAATATCGTTGATGACCGCCAACAGCGAGTCGGCGGATTCTTGCACAATGCGTAGATACTCGCGTTGCTGTTCGTTGAGCGGTGTTTCGAGCACCAGACCGGTCATGCCCATGATGCCATGAATGGGCGTCCGAATCTCGTGACTCATGTTGGCCAAGAACAAACTCTTCGATTGACTCGCCGCTTCAGCCGCCTCTTTCGCCTGCTGTAACCGCTCGGCCGCCAATCTCCGTTCTTCCTCCGCCAGTTTCGGCAGAGTGATATCGCGCACAAAGACGACGAAACCAGCCTCCGAGTCTTGCAGAGTGAAAACTTGCAGGCCAATCTCGGCGACGAACACTTCACCCGTTCGCCGCAACATCTTCAACTCGCCGCGACTCCCAATCAACGATCCCGCATCCTGAAACTCGCTGAAGTGCGCCAACTTTTCGCGGAAGCGACTGATGGAAGCGGAAGGCAAGAGGACGGCGGCGAATTCCTTTCCTTTCAGATCGCGGCGACGACATTGAAATGTCTGCTCCGCCGCGGGGTTCATTTCGACAATCAAACCCTCTTCGTCGATCAGCAGCACGCTATCCATCGCATGCTCGAAGATCGCTCGCGTGCGCGCCTCGCTCTCCCGCAATTCGGTCAAGGCCTGCTCGCGATCCGTGACATCCCAGAAGATCCCCTGGATGCCGATCGGGTTGCCGTCGACGTCAAAGACGGGCGTCTTCATCACCTCGACCCACAGCTTGCTGCCATCGGGCTTCTGGTGCATCTCGATCCGGTCCAATGTCTGACGGGAGTTAATGACCGCTTGATCGTCGTTCCGGTATTTCACCGCCAACTCGGGCGGAAACAGATCGTGGTCGCCCTTACCGATCAGCTCCTCGAATGTCATTCCGAGCAACTGGCAGTAGGAAGGGTTCGCAAAGGTCAGACGTCCGTCAAGGTCCTTGCGAAAGACGTGGACCGGCAAATTGTCGACCAACGACAAATAAAGCTGACGAGCCTCCTCCAACCGTATCTCAATCTCTTGGCTCGCCGCCCTCACCTCCTGCAACTCGCCTCGCGCCTGACGCAAGTCATCCGTCTTGCGCTGCACATCCTTCAACAGTTCAGTCCGTTCTTCCGCCACTTGCCGCTGGAGGCCGCGATGATCCCAACCCAGGATGGCGAGTATCCAACAGGTCGTCAGCGCCATGCCCCGATTCACGGCTTCCTGAGTCAGGCCGGGTTCGTCGAGCTTGAGCAGCAGCGTGGCGCCCGCCAGCAAGGAACACGTGGCGGCGGCCGAGATCGTATCCGACCGACGCGGCAGCTTGAGCGACAAAACGACGACCAACACAAAGGCCAAGTCGCCGGCAACCTCGGCGCCCCCACTCAACTCCAGGAGCATCCCCGAGATTGCAAAGACCAACATCGCGATATAGATCAGCAAAGTCGATCGTCGCATCATGTCCCGCTGCCTTCCCGACCAGGGATGGTCTCCTAAAGCTCGGTCCCTTCAAGAAACCAGGTACGACAGACTTCTAGTCCGTCGATTCGGTCCGTGAAGCACTAGCCACGCCTCAAGTCACGAACTTTACTTACCCGTGACAAAGCATCTAATCCCCCACACTCAGGCGACCTCTCAATGCTACCATCCCCTAACGACTCGTCGCCCCAACCCGTTTAATCTCGCCAAACCAGAACCCGCAGGTCGCACACGTTCGTATGCGTTGGACCGGTTTTAAGGAGTCCGCCGACTCGTTCGAAGAACCGGTAGGCGTCATTTCGAGCCAAGTAGTCGTCGAGAACAAGCCCCTGGCGGCGAGCTTGTTCGCAGACCAACGAGTCCGCGATCGCCCCCGCCGCATCGGTCGGACCATCCTCGCCATCCGTTCCTCCCGACATAATAACCCACTCGCGAACTGGACTTTTCTCCGCGGCGCAAAGCTCTCGCAACGCGGCCAGCACCAGTTGTTGATTTCGGCCTCCTTTGCCACGGACCGACGAATCCGCCAGCCGCACCACCGGTTCACCCCCCGTCACGATACACCGGCCCGAGGGCCCCTGTGCGGGTGCGGCTTCCGACCCAGTCGAGACCAGCCTCTCCCCCGCATTGCCCCTCATCAACCGTCGCGCCAGCTGAACGCCGATATCGTCGGCTAATCCCTCCAGCTGAGAGGCGGCCTGCATCTCAACACCATACCCTCGTCGCCTCGCTTCCTCCGCCGAAGCCTTTACCGCCACCGCATTGTTCCCAATCACTCGATGACTCACTCGACAGCCACGCTCCGTGGTGTAGTCAATCAACAGTTTCGCGGGAGCATCGAGGCTGCCTGAGCTACTCGACGATTCTTCCGCGGCCTGTCGTAGCGCTCGCCTGACCGACGGCGGAGCTCGGTCGCCCAGCAATCGGTCGATCACCGCCAGCGCCTCCGCGGGACTCGATGGGTCCGGCACGGTTGGGCCCGATGCAATAATGTCGAGCGGATCGCCCAACACGTCGGAAATGACCAGCGTGACGAGCGAGCCCGCACGGCATGCTCGTGCTAGCCCTCCCCCTTTGATCCGGCTGAGTCGCTTCCGCACCGTGTTCAACTCACGAATGTTCGCCCCCGCCGCACTCAACTGTCGAGTGACCTGCTGCTTGTCAGCCAACGAAACGCCCGCGATCGGCGCCGGCAACAGAGCGGACCCACCGCCGGAGATCAAACAGATACAAAGATCGCGCGGCCCAAGCGACTCGACCAGTTCAAGAACCCGTTGAGCACCTGCGATACCTTCTTCCGTGGGCTCGTTCACCCCAGCAGGACGCGCCGCATGCAAATGCAGCCATTCGAGCGGCCTGAGGCAGTCGGCCGGAACGTTCAACCAACCGGTCAGTTTTTTGGCTCGAGCGACCTCGCCACCGAGCGCCTGCTCCAACCCGGCGGCCATGCCGGCGCCCGCCTTCCCACAGCCAATGACGACGATACGATCAATCTCGGCCAGTCTCCAACGCTGGTCTTCCACCATCAACCACTCGCCATCCACTCGCACCTGATTGACCACCAGTCGTTCGGCGCCCACCGCGTCCACGCCCGCCCGCCAAATCGCCTCCGCGTCCTCTCGCAACATCCGCCAACCTCCACACGCTCTCTTCGCGTACTCGTCGAAATGCCGACTTCGTATTTTTCCGTTCGCCGCTGCTAATTCTCGTCAAGTCCCACCATGCGCAACAGCACCAGCGCATTCGTGGTGGGACTTACTCCTTCGCGCAAGCGATAATCGAACGACATCGACTGCTGATCCTTGCCGCCGTCGAGCGTCTCGCGAAAATGGACCACATGACAGGCCTCGCGGATCTCCGCGCACTCGGCGAGCTCCAGATCGTGCGTGGAAATCGCGCCCAGTGCGCCGTGGTCCAGCAGGTGGCAGACGACGCGCACGACAGCCGTCTGCCGTTCGCGCGAGTTCGTGCCGTGCAGGATCTCGTCCAGCAAATACAAGAGCGGCTTGCCGCGTTTCGCGGAATCGCCGCCTCGATCAACAATCGCCTTCAATCGCAACAGCTCAGCAAAGAACAACGAGACTCCATCCGCCAACGAGTCGGACACTCGCATGCTCGTCCCGATCTCCACCGGCGGGAAGGACATTTCTCGAGCACATACCACGCCGCCCGCTTGCCCCAACACAACATTCACGCCAATCGATCGCAATAAGGTGCTCTTGCCCGACATGTTCGATCCCGTCACCAACAGGAACGAACCCGCCGGCCCAAGTCGCACATCATTCGGCACTCGATGGTCGTCTGCCAACAGCGGATGGCCGAGCCCTCGTGCGTCGAGAGCAGTTAGTGAACGATCGAGCTTGGCGAACGCCCACTCAGGATGGTCGTGAGCGACCGTGGCGAGAGAAGCGAGCGCCTCCAATTCGCCGATCGCACGAAACCACGAATCGGCCTGTCCACCATACCGACTGCGCCACGCCTCGAGCCAACCCAGGACGTGAATCTCCCATAGGAATAGCAGGTGAGCGATGACAACGGGGATGCCAAACAGTCCATCACGGCGGAGATCCGCGACGCGGACGATCGTCCGTAAGCGGTTCAGATGCGAGATTCCCGAGCGAGCCACTTCGCGCAAGTCGTCCCCTTCTCGATCAATCGCCCCAACCGAGGCCGGTAAGCTCGCCGCTACCGCCAGCATCTCGCGATAACGCCCCACTTGGTCGCTCGTTCCCCCGACGACCAGAAACAGATCATGCACGGCCCCGACGTAGAGAACACTGACCACAATGTTGACGAAGACCAGCGCCGCCAACAACGCCAGCGCTACGGCGCCCGATACGACTTGCTGCTGATAGACAACAAACAAGCCAACCAATATCAGCGGCTCGACGCGCGCGAGCCAGATCAACCAACGCCGCTGATCCAACCACCCCGGGCCAGACGCCCACGCCACGAACTGATCCCCCTTGCTTGCATCCGCCCCAAGCAAAGTCCCTTGCAACTGAAGCGATTCACGCCACGTGAATTCACTCGCCAATTCCCGCACGAGCCTCTGTCGATGAGCCAGCATGTCCCCTTCGGCGGGTTGCACCAACCACTCGGCCAACTGTTCACGGCCACGCGGCGTATGAGCGATGCACATCCAATGAAAGACCGACCGACGACCAAACAGATCGAGATCCCTGGCCGTGGGATCTTGAGCATGCTCGAGAGGCGCCAGGGGAACCGGAATGTCGTTCCACTCCCGCCGTCGTCGAGCCAACTGACGACGATGGCAAGTGACGAGCGCGCGAGCCACCCTTAGCTGTTCGCCAATCGACTCATGTCGCATGGCGACCGCCACGAGTCCGCCGAGCAAAACGAACCAGATCGACCACGGCACGTCGCCTCGCCAGGCGAAGATTCCAACCGCGACGAGCGCGAAAGTAAGCGCGATTCTGGCGGCATTCCATCGGACGTCGAGTCGAGTCAGTCGTTCGGCGTCGCCAGATACTTCGTCAATTCTCCGCCGATAACGCGCCTCAATCTCCGCCGTCGAAGCAGGGGGAGCGACTGTCGCCCCAATTTTGAGCGTGCCATCGTGCGCCGTCACATGCGACTCCTTGGATCAAGATCACCACTCATCCCGCCAGACTACCACAAATCGCCCAAGGCAGCCGGATCAAAAAACGACCAGCAGAACCACCTTATCGAACAAAGGCGCAGCCGCGGAAAGTGGTGGACCACGAATCGCACAAATGCCACGAATCTAGATAGCGGGATGAATAAGTTGAACGTCCTCCAGTTACCCTAACCTCCCAACCTACTACCCCCTAAACACCTAACCCCCTAAACGCCTAACCCCCTAAATTGACCTAGGACCGTTTCCAGCCACCCGTTACAATCCCCGCGTTAGATTCCCTAAATAGCCTAAGCATGGAAGCCGATGCTATGGACCACGATCAATCTCAAAGCCGATCTGTCCGCGAGTCGCGGGGGAACTCGGTTTCCGACCTGCATAACGATCCCGCCGAGCGCGAAGGACATGCACGATTCCGTGAAGCCAAACGACTGACTCGCAAACGACGTTACGTCAAAATGGCTTTGTTGCTGCTCGTCCCCGCCTTGATCGTATGGCTGGCGCCCGCGATCGTCGCTCATACGCCGCTGTTTCATTCGTTGCTGGAGCGATCCACCGCCCAGCTCGATGGTCGTGTCACCGCCCGATCCGCCTCGTTCGGCTGGCTTTCACCCGTTCGTCTCTACGACATCCAAGTGGTCGATGGGGAAGGCGAATCGTTGCTGCGAGTCGACTCGGTAGCGACGCAACGAACGCTGCTCGGTTTGCTGCTGCACTCACGCGATCCTGGCGTTGTACAAATCGAAAAACCTGTCGGACGTCTCGTCCTGCGCCCTAACGGCAGCAACTGGGAAGACTTCCTTGCGCCGCTGATGGAAGGGCCTTCTTCCTCCAGCCAGCCCATTCCCGTCACCATCACCGTCACCGAAGGTTCGATCGAACTGATCGATGCTCAAACGGACCGAGTTTGGACGATCGATCGCATTTCGTCGGACGTCATCGTTCCTAGCGGCGACACGCCAATCGAGGCGACGCTGCGTGGGGATATTGCCGTCGCGGATGGCTCGCCGGGCACGGTCGACATGAAGGTCGAGATGCTCAACGATGCGGAGACATCGCGAGGTCGAGTGGCCCTGAAGACCGACGGCTTGCCGCTCGACGTCCTCGGGCCTGCGCTCGAACGCTTCGCGGGTCCTATTCAGTCGTCGGGTACTGTGGCCTTCGAAGGCGAATATGCCTGGGGTGGAGGAATCGGTCGCTCTTCCAACGCGAAGACCGCCCGAGTTCGCAATCGCAAATCTGACGACGAGTCAGCCGAAGGCGACGATGGTGCTCTCGCCGCCTCGGGACATCAGCTAACCATCCGCTCACTCGTCGCCCATAACGTGGCGGTCAAGGCGGCAGCATGGATTGGCAAAGATGAGCTGAAGATTCCAGAACTGAATGCGACGGGCAGCGTCGGTTTGACTGGCGAGACAATCGACCTGCGCGATCTGATCGTCCGCTCCAACGTTGCAACTCTCGAGGCGCGCGGCGCCTTCCCGCTCGATGCACTGGGCGACGCTACGAATCCCGAGCGGCTGCTTTCAATGCTGGGCGATCAGGAAGTCTCGCTGCACGGCGAACTGGACCTCGCCCAACTCGCTCAACTCTTCCCCGAAATGCTGCATGTTCGCGAGGGAACGGAAATCACCTCGGGCAAACTGGTGGCTGACTTGGAGAGCAAACGAGTTGGTCAGCGTCAGCAGATTCTGGGCAAGGTCTCTTCCAGTAACCTCACCGCACTCAATGGCGGCAAGCAAGTAACCTGGGAGCAACCGGTCCTGATCAACTTGGAGGCCACTACGGGTGCGGCCGGAATTTTGATCGAAAAGATCGAAGTCGAGTCGACTTTCCTGCAAGCGGCCGCGAAGGGAACCGCCGCGGATGGTCGCGTGGCATTCCAGGGCGACCTGAATCGGTTGGCCGAAGAGCTCGCTCAATTCGTGGACCTGAGCAAAACGCGACTTGCGGGCAAGGTTCGCGGCGACGTTCAATGGACGATTGCAAACCAGAATCGCGCCACCGCACACGGCGAGTTGGGATTCACCGACTTTGAACTCGTGCTAGGTCAAGCTCGCCCATGGCATGAGCCCTCTTTGGACTGCGTCTTCGATGCTCAAGCCACCATGCAAGGCAGCCGCATCGACACGGTGCACAACGCCGTGCTGAAAGTCACCGCTGGTGAAGATCAACTCGATGTCGCGCTCACGCAACCCGTGTCGTCGCCCTCGATCAACTCGACGTGGCCCGTCTCGGGCCGACTCCGCGGCGACTTGGCTCGTTGGCTCCCGCGAGTGCAGACATTTCTCCCCATGTCCGGCTGGCATTTGGCCGGCAACGCCGATCTGCGGATGGACGCCAAGTACAGCAACGAACGCGTCGAATTCGCGAACGCGAAGTTCGACTTCCAAAATCTAGAGGTCGTGGGCGCGGGGTTGTTCATCGCCGAACCTCAGGTGCAAGTCGAGTGCTCGGGCGCATGGGACCGAGTGGCCAACCAATGGAAACTCCCTTCGCTCACCTTCGCCAGCTCGGCCATTGCATTCCGAGCAGATGCGATCGATTGGACCGCGACGGAGCAGGGGGGAAGTTTGGCGGCGAACGTCGGCTTACGCAGCGACCTCGCTCGTCTCAGCAATTGGATTCAAGATCCCCGACAGCCCATCGATTGGCGCCTGTCCGGCATGACGAGTGGTCAGGTACGACTGACGCATCGTGAAGGAGTCTCCTCGGCTCAGTGGGGGCTCGACTTCGAGAACCTGGCTTACTCGCGCACCCCGGAGGCGCCGGCGGCGACCACCGCCCGAGCGTTTACCGCTCCGACTGCTCCCGCGTTGGAAACGGTTTGGACCGAACCGCAACTCAAGTGGGCGGGGAAGGGTGAGTTCGCATCGGCGACCGGCGACTTCAAGATCGAACGTTCCGACGTCGCGGGCGATGGTCTGCAAGTCGCCGTCGCGGGGACGATTGCGGATTTGAGTCAGCGTTGCCAAGTGGCGCTCGAAGGCGAGATCGCTTACGACCTGAGTCGACTTGTCACTCGCCTGCGCCCTCATCTGGGCCCGTCGCTTCAGTTGGAAGGACAAGACACTCGACCTTTTACGCTCCGCGGCCCCATCCGCAGCCTGGAGCTCACGACTTCCAACACTCGTCTGACCGCAGGTTCGACTCAACCGATCAACGAATCGCCCGCTTGGCCGCCGCGCGATTTCACCGCGCAGGCAGGATTGCGGTGGAATTCTGCGAACGTCTATGGTCTGCCTATTGGTCCGGGCGAGTTGCAGTCGCAACTTAAGGACAGTGTGCTGCTGTTCAAACCGATCGATGTCACAATCGCCGAGGGTCGTTTCCATTTGGCGCCGCGCATTCATTGGGATCAGCCCGAGCCGCTGATCGTCGCCGACGCGGGCCCCATCGCCGATCACGTTCAACTCTCGCCCGAGCTGTGCGCGACGTGGCTCAAGTACGTGCTGCCCGTGTTGGCGGAAGTGACGGAAGCCAAGGGCCAGTTCTCCGCCGAGTTCAGCGATGCCGCTGTGCTGCCGCTCCATCGCCCCGAGGATGGCGAGATTCGCGGAAAGCTGGACATGCATGGCGTTCAGGTCGGGCCTAGTCCCATGACCCGAGAACTTATCAGTCTCGCCCAAACCATCAAGGCGATCGCCGACAACAAGACGACATCGACCACTGAACCGACGAACCCGAAGATGTGGTTGCAACTTCCCGAGCAGTCGATCCCGTTCCATTGGAAGCAGCGACGCGTCTATCACGAGCGGTTGGAGATCAATCTGCGTGACGTGACAGTTTTGACGGGCGGCTCCGTGGGCGCCGACCAGACGGTGAATCTGATGGCCGAGATTCCGATCCGCGACGAATGGGTCGCTCGCAATCGCTTGCTCGCTTCGCTTCAAGGGCAGCGTTTGCAGATTCCGATTTTAGGAACGCTATCGCAGCCGAAGGTCGACCGACGAGCGATCCAGAATCTTGCCACTCAAGCGGTCACGAATTCGGCCAATCGCATGTTGGAGCAGGAATTGAATCGAGGCATCGATCGATTCTTGAAGCCGCGACAGCCGGCCCAGCCCGCGGCTCCTCAGCAACCGGCCGCCCCCGCGCCGGGCCCCGCGCCTGCACCCGCTCCCTCTCCCTCGCCGCCGCCAGGATTGCCCGGGCTGCCAGGATTGCCAGGCATTCAGTTTCCGATGACGCCGTAGTTGGACAGCTCGAAGCGTTTGTGAGCGGACACAGCGCCAGCGCAAAGGCGATCAGGACGAGCCACATTTTTTCTTCTAGCTGCCGTCGGACGCATGGTCGGTTGGTTCCAAGTCACTTCTTGGAAGGAGTGGCAGGCCTTGGTCGAGCAAGAATTTCATCACTCCTCATGCAACTCCAGGATCTTGTCAGCCAGGTTGGCCGCAGCGTAGGCCAAGGCCTGCCGCACATCTTCGTCCTCAAGTTCCGGGTACTCGCCTCGCAGCCGAACGCCTTTCCATTGTACCTCGATCAACTACCCCGCCTCAGACGCGGCCCAGGTAATCGTTCGCTCGCAACAGTGGCGGCAACGTGAGGCGGATCGCGGCATCGTGCCGCGAAGGGATACCGCGAATATCAGCCTCTTGAAACTCCGCTTCGGAGATGTCCAATTCCTGCGACTATGGAGAGGCGGCTTCGAGCCAACGACGTCCGCGGATGAAATCAATATCTTCCGGAGAAAGCTCGTCCATTTCTAGGTGGACGCGACGTCCGTCGGGCATTTCGAGGGTTACGCGATTCTCGATTGCCATAACAAACTTAGCTTCACCTTGCAGTGCTCGATTGCGCACAATCCACGAGCGCCATTTGGCCTGCTCAATCCTCGACTCGCGCAATTCCTTAGATTCTTGTGCTGCAACAACGGCGTGAGAAGCCACTGCTGGAACACCTCCGCTGCTTTTCGGCGGACTCCACGGAGACAGACCAGAAAGCTCGAAAGACGAGAAGGTCAATCCTTGAGCTGAATAGTGGTGATAGAGTCGAGCTCCGTAAATGAATGCGAAGATCAAGAATATGCAAGTGCCGATAACCTTGAATGTACTCGACCAAGAAAAATCCGATTCGCGAGAATACACTTCGGCAGAGGCATAAGATCCTTCCGACGCGGATTCAGAGCCAGAACTCGTCGATGTATCCTGAGAAGTTGTCGGCAGTGTTTCCTCGGTGGGTTCCTTATAAGTGCCAGCCGATCTCTTTACGTTGTCCCAAAACGTCGAGTAGTTGCCATCTGTCCGATAGTCATATTCCACGATTCAATCCTCCCGCGTCCCTGATCAAACAATCTATCTCACCCCGTAATCACATCACGGATAACTCGACCAGGTCGCACGAAGTGAGGGCGGCCGCCGACATCGGGGAGAGCCTGCCCCTCAGGCACTCCCAGCAGGTGATAAACGGTCGCCGCGACATCCATCGGTGCAACGGGTTCGGATGCCGGAAACGCCGCGTGTCGGTCAGATCGACCATATACCATGCCGCCGCGCACGCCGCCGCCGGCTAGCACCGTGGTGAAACAGCCGGGCCAATGGTCGCGGCCGTCTCGGCCCGCTCCCGCATCGCTGTTCACCTGCCCGACCTTCGGCGTCCGTCCAAACTCGCCGGTCCATACCACCAGGGTTTCGTCGAGCATCCCGCGCGACTCGAGGTCGTCGATCAGAGCGGTAAAGGCTTGATCCGCGACCGGCATCAGGCGATCTTTCAAGTCAATGAAGTTCCGGCTATGAGTGTCCCAGTAGACGCTCACATTCTTGATGCCATCGTTGGGCCAGAAAACGGTGACCAACGGCACGCCTCGCTCGACCAACCTCCGCGCCTGCAACACCGACTGGCCATGCGGGTTCAAGCCGTATCGCTCCCGCAATTCCCGTGGTTCCTCCTCGAGTCGAAACGCGCCCCGTTCGTCCGCGGCGCCCGCCAGCAGGTCGAACGCTCGCTGACGGTTCGCATTGTGCGCCTTCACCATCTCGCTGCCCGTGACCAGTTGCAAATCCAACTGCTCGCGGAGTGAACGGCGGACGGCCAGTCGCTCGGCGGGCACATCGCTCCGAGGCGCCAAATCGCCCACCCGATAGTCCGCTTTACTCGGGTCCGCATCAATCGTCAGCGGGTCATACACGGGTCCCAACCAGCCCGCGAACTGCCCCTGACTCTGCTCGACAAATCGCGGCACGTCGTTCTCTAACTTCGGACGCATCGACACAAATGGCGGCAACGCGCCGCGACCACGACCGAGTCGCGAGAGGACCGACCCCATGTGCGGCCACTGCATCCGCAAGTCGTTGGTCGGAGGCGGGGGCATACCGGTCAGCAGAAAATGAGTCGAAACGGTGTGGTCGGCGTTGTTGTGAGTAACCGACCGAATCTGACAAAACTTGTCCATGTGCTGGGCGATTCGCGGGAAATGCTCGCACACGTGGATGCCAGGCACCTTCGACGCAATCGGCTTGAACTCCCCACGCACCTCGGGCGGCGCGTCGGGCTTCATATCCCAAGTGTCTTGGTGAGCGGGCCCACCCCACATGAAAAGTAGGATGCACGCCTTCGCTCGACCAAACGACTCGATCCCCACCGGCGCCGCTTCCACTCGACCCGACAAGAACTGCGGCAGCGACAACCCAAAGAGACTCAGCCCACCCGCGCGCAGAATCTCTCGACGACCATACAGTCGCTCGCCAGGCGCCCGCCCGTCCCTCGCACCGAACTCGTCCACTCGATCATTCATCCCGCCACCTCAATTCACCGCGGCCGTCGATTTAGAACTCGCCGCAGTCGTCTCTTCCAGCGGCGGAACTTCTCGCTCCGCCACCACCCAGATCGACCCACGACGTAACGCGTAACCAAGCACCGGCAGCGCGGCGACTGCCAACCCCATCATCCAAGGGCTCGGCGCTAATCGCTCGTATCCCGCGGCAATCTGGCTGCGATAGTCGTAGCTGAAATCAATCAGCCCCGCCGAGGTCACCACAGCCACCACTAACAGAATCGTCGTCGTCATCATCAAGGCGAGCGTCAGGGGGAGCAACAGCAGGATGAAAACCGCTCGCCGAGGCGGATGAGTCACGCCGGCACGAGACAGAAAGCTGACTCCACCCGCCCACAATCCGAGGACCGCCAGCGAGAGAAATCCCAGCATCAGCGGAAAATAGAACCGCTGTCGCACCCCGACAAACTCGACGCAGTAGCCCAACGCCAACTGTACATGCACCAACAACCAGAGAAAGTCGCTGAGCTGAAAGCGGGTGGGAGCCTTAAGCGTTCCGGCCGCGTGATTGATGGGCCCCAACACGGCTCGCCCCACGGCGATCGGCATTCCCACCGCGACGACCAAGAGAATGGCCAGCGCCAGCACGGGACCAACCGAGGACGCCGTTTCCACGAAATCGCTGAGCCATTCCCACATTGCCGCCCCCTTTTGTGACTGCCATTATGCGTGCCGCATCCCTCGGATGTCCAGCCACAGCCCATTGTGCGACCCTTGGCCCAATGTTCCAATCGGACCATTATGTCGTCGCTCTTCGAACAATCTGAAACTGCGAATTTGCGGCGAGCCCAACCGCTGGCCGCCCGTATGCGGCCCGCCCGACTGGACGAGTTCGTTGGGCAGCAGCACTTTTTGGGGCCTGGCAAATTGCTCAGACGGCTGTTGAAGGCCGACCGTCTTTCCTCGGTCCTCTTCTACGGCCCTCCCGGCACCGGCAAGACCACGCTCGCCCGACTGCTCGCCACCGAAAGCCGCCGCAAATTTCGCTCGCTCAATGCCGTCACCAGCGGCGTCAAAGACCTCCGCGAGGTGCTCGACGCCGCTCGTACCGAGGTAGCCACCGGCGGCCACAAGACGTTGCTATTCGTCGACGAAATCCACCGCTTCAACAAAGCTCAACAAGACGCTCTGCTTCCCGACGTGGAAGAAGGAGTCGTGACGCTGGTCGGCGCCACCACCTCCAATCCCTTTTTCGCCGTCAACAGCGCACTCGTCAGCCGCAGCCAGGTCTTTCAGTTCGAACCTCTTTCGCCCGACGACATCAAGGCCTTGATTCGTCGAGCGGCCACGGACCGCAGTCGCGGCCTCGGCGCCTACCCGATCCAACTGCATGACGATGCTCTCGATTTTCTCGCCAACGTCTGCGATGGCGATGCTCGACGAGCGCTCTCGGCGTTCGAAATCGGCGTCCTTTCCAGCGAGCAGCGTCCGATCGAATTCACTCGTGAGCTGGCGGAAGAGTCGGTGCAGCGTAAAGCGGTTCAGTACGATCCGACGGGCGACGAGCATTACGACTGCGCCAGCGCACTGATCAAGAGTATTCGCGGTTCCGATCCCGACGCAGGACTGTATTGGCTCGCACGAATGCTGGAAGCGGGCGAAGACGTGCGATTCCTTTGCCGTCGACTCGTGATTTTAGCGAGCGAAGACGTGGGGAACGCCGACCCCCAAGCGCTGCCGCTGGCCGTCGCCGCCATGCAGGCCTGCGAGTTTATCGGGCTTCCCGAGTGCCAGCTGACGCTGTCGCAGACCGTGGCATATCTAGCGCTGGCGCCCAAATCCAATTCAGCCACCACGGCCATCTCCGAGGCGCGGCGTGAGGTTCGCGAGGGACGAGTGGTCCCGGTTCCCAGACACTTGCGTGACTCGCATTACGGTGGGTCGGAGCGTCTAGGACACGGCGACGGCTATCAGTACTCACATGACAGCCCGGACGGCATCGCCGCCCAAGACTACCTGGGAATCGACCGCCAATTCTATCGCCCAGTCGACCGCGGATTCGAGATTGAACTCGCCAAACGACTCGAAACGATCCGCGCCCGCTTGAAACCATCCGATTGAACCACGAACCGTGCGGAGCGGAGGTGGGGACCACGAATCGCTCGAATCCAACGAATCAGAGAGCACGGACTGGAGGTGAGGGGGACTTCGAGCCGCCTCGTAGAGGATTTTTCTCGAGATCCTCTGCCTCGCGGTTCCTACTCAACAAGCTTCAGCCGAATGCCGCGGCGGATCGGAGATGGGGACCACGAATTGCACGAATCCAACGAATCAGAGATGACGGACCGGGGATGAGAGAGGACTTCGAGTCGCCTCGTAGAGGATTTTTCTCGAAATCCTCTGCCTCGCGGTTCCTACTCGACAAGCTTCAGCCGAATGCTGCGGCGGATCGGAGGTGGGGACCACGAATTGCACGAATTCAACGAATCAGAGATGACGGACCGGAGATGAGAAAGGACTTCGAGTCGCCTCGTAGAGGATTTTTCTCGAGATCCTCTGCCTCGCGGTTCCTACTCGACAAGCTTCAGCCGAATGCTGCGGCGGATCGGAGGTGGGGACCACGAATTGCACGAATCCAACGAATCAGCGATTACGGAACGGAGATGAGGGGGACTTCGAGTCGCCTCGTAGAGGATTTTTCTAGAGATCCTCTGCCTCGCAGTTGCTACTCGACCATCTTCAGCCAAAAACCAAAGCGGTCAGTTTTCGTCCCAATTCCAACACAAGACCAATTCGTGAAATTCGTCCGATTCGTGGTCCTACCTTCCTTGGTCCCACCTTCCTTCGTCCTGTCATTCGAGGACCCGTCATTCGAGGACCTGTCATTCGAGGACCCGTCATTCGTGGTCCCGTCATTCGTCTAATTGGAATCGAATGCTGACTACTTCGAACTTGATGACCCCTTTGGGCGCCTTGATCTCGGCGACTTCGCCCACTTTCTTGCCGACAAGTCCAATACCAATGGGGCTTGTGACCAGGATCTTCCCCTTGTCGTAGTCCTCTTCGCCGGCGCCGACCAGCGTGTATTCTTCCTCGTCGCCAAACTTCAGATCCTTCACGGTAACCGTGCAGCCGAACACCACCTCATCCTTGGGCAACTTCGAGGGGTCGATGATCGAGGCCTTGGAGAGCTTGCTCTTCAGGTAGTTGATCTTCGCCTGCACCTGGCCCTGCCGCTCTCGCTGGCCGTGATATTCGGCATTTTCGCGCAAATCCCCTTCGGCGCGAGCCTCGGCGATTTTCTCGGCAATCTTCGGCATCTCGACCATTTCCAACTGCTCGATCTCGGCCTTGATCTTGTTGTATCCCGTCTGGGTCATCGGGATGTAGTCGCTGCTCATCGGAACTCCGCTCCATCACAAAAAAACACGACCTCCACTCAGTGGAGGCCGCCGTGTTGGTTGGTCACCGTGTCGATTACCGATCGATTACCGTAATGCTAGCCTGCTATTGTGTGCCAAACGACCGACCGTGTAAAGACAAGTTGGTTGAACCTGGCCATCGTCTATGCCAAATTAGGAAGTCTGGGACGATCGGCTTGGGAGCGGAAGAACTCGGGAGACTTTACTGTGCGCAACCTTTGGAACCAGTCGCTCGTAGCCTCATCCGCTTGGTTTTCCCTGACCGTCATGGCGATGACTCTGTTGGGCGGCCCAAGTGTGGGCGGCGAGTTGCAGCCCGCCGATTTACAGCCTGCGTTGCGACGCCCCATCGCCTTGGCGCTCGACCAAGACGAGCAAACGCTGTTCGTCGCCAATCAGCGATCCGGCACGCTTTCGGCCGTCGATACCCGGTCGGCGACGGTCGCCTCGGAGTTGCCCATCGGAAAACAAATCTCCGACCTGGTCGCGACGCCCGATCGACGAGTGCTCTTGGCGACCGACGAAGGCCAGCACGAACTCGTGGTCATGGACGTTGTCGCTCGACCCGACGAACGCAAACAGGCGGCCGTTCGTCAACGGCTGGCCGTCAGCGCTTACCCGGTGGGCGTGGTCGTCACTCGCGACGCATCGCGCTGCTACATCACCTCGCTTTGGTCGCGGCGATTGACGGTGGTCGAGCTAGCGGACGGTGGTCGAGGCGCCGCTCGCATCGCGCATGTCATCGATCTCCCCTTTGCGCCTCGCAAGCAGGTTCTCGTCCAGAACGATCAACGCCTGATCGTCGCCGACTCGCATGCCGGCAAACTGCTGGTCTTCGATACTTCGTCTCCGAACGTTGCGCCGGTGAACCTCGGCCTGCGAGAATTCCCAGGTCACAACATCCGCGGGCTGGGCGTCAGTCACGACGGCAAAATGCTGGTCGTCGCCCATCAGATGCTGAACGAGGTCGCTCACACCATTCGCAACGACGTGCACTGGGGCCTGCTGATGTCGAACGACTTGCGTTGGCTGAAGCTTGACCGAGTGCTAGCGGGCGAAGGCGATCTCTTCTCGGGTGGACATATGCATCCGCTGGGACAAGCGGGCAGCGCTACGGCGGACCCCTCGGGGTTGGTATTCGCGCCGGATGGAACGGCGATTGTTACGTTAGGCGGCATCGGCGAGGTGGCGATGGGGAAAGAGGGAGACTTCAGTCTCGATCGCACAGCCGTCGGTCTCCGCCCCACGGCGGTCCTCGCGACTCGCGATAGCCGCTGGGCCTATGTCGCCAATACGTTTGGGGACAGTATTTCTCGAGTCGATCTGACGGAACGGGAGTCGAAGGTCGAAATCTCCCTGGGACCTCAGTCGGACCTGACACTGGTTGACCGAGGCGAACTGCTGTTCTTCGATGGCAAGTTGTCGCACGACGGGTGGATGAGTTGCCAGAGCTGTCATACGGATGGCCATACGAATGGGCAATTGAACGACAACTTCAGCGACAAGACTTTTGGAGCGCCCAAGCGAGTGCTCACATTGCTGGGACGCCGCAACACGGCGCCATTCGCCTGGAATGCCTCGTCGGCCACGCTTCCCGAACAGATTCGCAAGTCGTTGATCAACACGATGCAGCACAACAATGAACCGAGCGACCGAGTCGTGGAAGCGCTCGCGGCGTACGTCGAGTCGTTAGAGTCGCCGCCGTCGATCGATGTCATGCGTGGCACACACGACGAGTCGGCGGTGAAGCGCGGGCAGCAGTTGTTCACGTCGCTACAATGCGTCCGCTGCCACGCGCCGCCCACTTACACAACGCCCAAGACCTACGATGTGGGTTTGAAGGATCAGCAAGGCAACACTCAGTTCAATCCTCCGTCGCTGCGCGGAGTGGGACAGCGAGCGCCTTATTTCCACGACAACAGCGCCGCGAATTTAGAAGAGGTGTTCAAGAAGCACGGCCACCAACTCGACCGCGACTTAGAGGACAGCGAATTGGCCGACCTGACTGCATTTCTACGCAGTCTGTAGTCTTGTAGCAGAATACGCAAGAATTCCGCTGTCGGACAAGAGAACAAACCTCACGACTGTTGCCTTTTGCTCCGCAAAAGAGTCAAAAAACGTCGCCCTGCGCGAGCCGCCTCTGCTTGGCAACGGCAACTCGCCAGCGGCTCTCCGCTCGCGAAGCGAGCGGGCTACGTAAGCGAGCGGGCTACATCACCCCCCCGCCAGATACTTCTTCTCGATCTTCACGGCCACGGTGCCGAACGCGTAGTACCCGACCGAGATCGTCGCGACATGAGTCAGAATGTCGTATGCTCGCCAGCGATTCCAACCATACTCTGCCTCCATCCAGAGGATCAGGCGAGCGAATCCTTCGGCGGACGCTCGTTCCATCGGCGCGCCGGTGGCGATGGTCATGATTTCGGTCGGCGACTCGATGCGAGGAGCCACCAGCTTTTTGTTCTTCAACAAGTTGACGGTGATCGTCGATTCGGAAGGCATCTCCAGTCCGCTCGCGGACAATTCGCCATGCCCCATCGCGGCATGAGCGTCGCCCAGATAGAGATAGGCGCCGGGAACGTAAACCGGCAGATAAATGATGTTCCCCGGGCAAGTCTCGACAATATCCATATTGCCGCCATGCGGACCTGCGGGCATGGTGGTCGGGACGCCCGTGTCGGGCGCGGTGCCGATACAGCCGAGCATCGGGCGATAGGGGATGCGGATCTTGTCGCTCCAGTGAATCTCATCGTCGCGAATCGGGCACACGTGGGTGCCGTGAGGGCAATCGGTCCCCAGCCATTCGCTCAGTTGTCGCGGGTCGGAAGTACGAGTGGCGCATTGGCCGATCAGTGGCTTGATCTCATCAATGCGAACCGCCAGGGCATCGCCTGGCTCCGCCCCTTCGACATAGATCGGGCCTGTCTGCGGGTTGCCGTACGGCCGCTTGGTTTTGTCACGCCGATCCGCGTCCGAGCGTATCTGTCCCGAAAATGCGTCCTCGGTCTCGACCACCACCGACTCGCCCGGCGCGATCCGCAGTCGCGGTTCATTGTGGCGACTGAACTCGTAATACAGCGGGCCGAGCGGTAGACGATGCATGGCGGTGCTCCAGAGCGGGATGGGGAAAACGAGCGGCAGGCGAACAAGTGGTCAAGCAAGTGAACGAGCAAGTCGCGAGCAGACCGATCCGCTCAACCGCTGACTCGTTCACCCGTCGCGATATCGATGGTGCTGACTTGGCGAACCACAGGCAGGACGAAGATTTTGCCATCTCCCATGCGGCCGGTGCGAGCGACATCGACGATCTTGCGGATAATCTCGTCGACGCGCGAATCGTCGACCCACAGAGTGATCTCGATCTTGGGGAGAAAGGCGAGCGAATATTCGCTGTTCCCGTATTCGCTCAGATAGCTCTTTTGCCGCCCGTAACCTTTAACTTCGCGAACGTTCAATGCTTCAAGCGGGGCGCGTTTGAGCCCTTCGAGCACCTTCTCGGCGAGATACGGTTTGACGATCGCGACTATCTGCTTCACGGCTACTCGCCGGCTAGCTAAAGAAATTGTCGCCGAACAGATTCAGTTCGGGGGAGCTCTCGACTTCGATGTCGCCATTGACCTGCGTCATGCAAGCCAAACGCATTTCGTCCTCATGCCCGATGAACGCCAGACTGCCAGGAATCGGCTCGGGGAGCGGAACCTTGAACTTGAACTTCTCGCGGAGCGTCATGGGGTTGGTGTTTTCCATCCCCTTCTTGATCAGCACTCGGCACGTGCCACAGGTGCCCAAGCCCATGCAGTTCACAAACTTATTGACCGACGCCCCAATGCCGTTCACGCCGCAATTCAAATTGATGCCCGCCTTGATGGCTTCCGTTCGAAGCCAAGCCCCGTGAGGGACATCGATTTCTTTCTTTTCCTTCAAAAACTTGATGATCGGCATGGCGGTTGACCAACGAGTGGGGAAAACGGACTTTCTCGAAACCTACCGTATCGTAGTCAGGAACCATTCCATCTGTCCAGGTCACCCGCCCGACAACGAATCGTCGGCCCCTTCGTCCAGCCGCGGCAGGATGATGTCCTTTTGCCAGTGCTGCTCCAGGTCGACGATCAGCTTCAGGAACTTCTCGACGTTCACCGGCTTGGGCATAAACTGGTCCACTCGCAGATGTTGGCATTTCTGCCGGTCGGCTTCCGAATCGGAAGCCGATAACACCACCACGGGGATGGAATCGAGCTCAGGGGTTTCGCGAACGATCCGCAGGACTTCGAGCCCATCGACTTGGGGGAGCAGGAGATCGAGCAGAATGAGGTCGGGCTTGGGCGCTTGGGCAAATCCCACGTCGTGGTTCAGGAAGCGCAGAGCCTCCCTGCCGTCCCGGACGAGTGTCATCCGGTAGCGAAAGGGGACTCGACGCAGCGACAAGATCGTGAGTCGCGCGTCGAGCTGACTGTCTTCAACGAGCAGAATCTCCATCGGCCGCCCGACGTATCGACTGCCCGTCATCGCCTCATCTTCCGCACTCATAACTTGCCAGAGTAAGTCGCTGGAGCGTCGCTGTCGAGTGGGGCGATCCCCCCACCCGTGATCGCATGACACTGACCAGACTCCACGTTACCCGTTCCAACCACTCCGCCAAAAATCAGAAGGGAAGTCGCGGCAGGATTCGGTCACCCTCTCTCAAAAAACTTTCGACCGGCTCCGTCGCGGCCGGAATGCCGCGGAGAAGACGAGTTGGTTCCGCGGGGACGACTCGCGTCGCAGTTCCTCCCAGAAGTCCCCCCGTCACGCTGGTCGCGTTCGAGACCGATGGAATCACGACCGCGGGCAAGCCTAACGGATCGATGGGCAAACGTATAGATTGCCCCGTCGCGACAGTCGCATTCGCCGCTCGAACCGCTCCTTCGACTTTCAAGCGATCCGCGGCGACCAGTTTCAGACCGCGCACCGTCTCAGTGACCGCCGCATGCTCGTCGGCGGCGAGTCGGATGAATCGATCGGGTGCGGCGTCAACAACTTGCTCTAATGACAAGGACAGAATCGAGGCGGACAGATGCGCCGCCCCTTGGTGAAGCTTTGCCAACTCCACTTGTCCAGCTAACGTTGCCGCTGGCCGCATGGCGGCATGTTCCACGTAGTACTTATGCCACGAGCGCAGCCGCGCAACGTAGTTCTCGCCATTTTGCAACGAGGCCCAAGCTGTATAGGTCAACAGCGGATCGACGCTGACGCGAGCGTCATGCGGTTCATACCACGGGCGTATCCCCAGTGGGTCGAAGCGAGCATCATAGTAGTCGCCAAACAAATAGGCGATCGATCTGGCTCGAGTAAACAAATGCAACTGCAAGTTGCCCAGATCGAGCACATCACTCGGCACATGGCGTATCCCGCCTGTCGCCACCACCGCGCCCGTGATCCGCAAAGGCGAGTAAAGTTGGGCGCGCAACCCCAATCGATAATCCCAGTATCCCGGCACGTAGACGTAACCCGAAGCGGCGACTACATACCTCGCAGGCGTCCAAACCCATCCCGGCTGATAGGGAACCCAATAGCCGGGTCGCCATCGGTAACGACCTTCATGAGGCTCCCAACAGCCAGGTACATAAAATTGAGATGCATCGTCGCCCGGCGAAGCAGGGCCCCGCTCAAGCGTTTTGGGAGGAGCCGACAGGTAGACAATCTTGTCGGTACTCGCATTGATCCAGAAGCCTGAATACCACTGAGCGCCTCGCTCCAGAGGTTGCCAATACCCCGGAATCCATCGAGCCTCAGGCGGCATGGCTCGCCACAAACCACTCACCCAGATAAACTCCTTGGCCTCCGCATCCCAGCCCCAATACCCAGGGATCCACAGCACGTTGTTTCCACTGGGTTTGACACTCGGCGGAATCTCCTCGACTGCTGGCGGCGGAACCGAGTCGGCCACGACGCTTGGCATCGGCTCAAAGGTCGTCACCGTCGCAAACGCCTCGTGAATCGGACCTCGCGTCACAACCTCGATTTTTGCTTCGGAAGCCGCAGTGGGAGGCTCTTGCGATGCTCCCCGTTGAGCCAACAGGAAAAACAGCATTCCGCTCGCAAACAACGTTCGCGCGAAGATGCCAAACGACCCGTGGTTCAAGAAACGACGAAACATAACACCTCCTCTCGCAAATTAAGAACTGTCCACCCCGGTGATGGAGTGGATGCAAGGTGTCCGTCGGGCATTCACGCAAAGATGGCGATGAGCCCCTGACGACTAAAGTGGCACTGGTGCCTGGCCACATCAAGTATTCCTGCGTGCCGAAGCCGCAATCATCATGCCAAGCGAACGCAGAAATTAGCCGCGAAGATTCGCAAACCAAGTGGTCAACAAGTCTTTCCTCCACTTCAATCGACTTCCAAAATCTGCGTGTCGCAGGCTCGACGGTCGCGAATTGAGACGCCCCGCACTCATTTTGAGATTCAGGATACTGGTATGGTCGGCGTAGATCGGTTGCACAAATCGTCGCCAGAAACGACGATGATCAGGGGTTGGACCTCGCCAGTCTGGCCCTATGATCCTGGAATTAGATCCCGGAATTAGATCCTGGAAAGCGCGTTGATCATCCTCCCTTTAGGATTGTTCGTTATGCCTCGCCGCCTGACTTCCTCCTCCTATCTGCTCGGCGCACTGGTCGCAGGTCTCGGGCTTGTCTCGCTCGGGCGCCCCGGTCCGCTGGCCGCTCAAACGCCCGGCGCCGAGCGATCTCTGCCCGCGCGAATCGAGTTCAATCGCGACATTCGCCCGATCCTCGCCGACAACTGCTTTTCCTGTCATGGATTCGACGCCAATCGTCGCGAGGCCGACCTGAGACTCGACGTCTTCGAAGCCGCGATCGCTCAACGTGACTCAGGGGCGGCAATCGTCCCCGGCAAGCCGGACGCGAGCCAGTTGATTCAGCGAGTGCTCCACGCCGACGCCGATCAACGCATGCCGCCGCCCGCTAGCGGCAAGTCGCTCACGCCGCGACAAATCGAGCTGCTCCAGCGCTGGATCGCTCAAGGCGCAGCCTACCAACAACATTGGGCGTTTCTCCCTATTCGTAAGGCGGTTCCACCCACCGTTCCCAACGAACAACCGGGAATGCAGCCCATCGACCGATTCATTCAGGCGCGACTGGCCGCTGAAGGTCTCACCCCTTCCCCCGAAGCGGACCGCCGTACACTCGCCCGCCGTCTCTCCTTCGACCTGCTCGGTCTCCCACCCAGCGCCGAGGAAGTGACCGCGTTCGAGAACGATCGCTCGCCCGATGCCTACGAAAAAATGGTGGACCGGCTGTTGGCATCGCCCCACTACGCCGAACGCATGGCCGTCTATTGGCTGGATGTTGTCCGCTATGCCGACACAGCCGGGTATCACAGCGACAACCACCGCGACCTCGCCCCCTATCGCGACTATGTCATTCAGGCATTCCACCAGAACAAACCGTTCGATCAATTCACGATCGAACAGTTGGCGGGCGATCTCTTGCCGCAACCCACGTTCGAGAGCCGAGTCGCCTCGGGCTACAACCGCCTGCTGCAAACCACCGAGGAAGGAGGCGCTCAGCCAAAGGAGTACACGGCCAAGTACGCGGCCGACCGAGTGCGCAACACCAGCGTGATCTGGATGGGCGTCACCATGGGATGCTGCGAATGCCACGATCACAAGTTTGATCCCTTTACCACTCGCGAGTTCTATAGCATGCAGGCGTTCTTCGCCGATGTCGCTGAACGAGCCGTCGGACGACAAGATCAAACTCCGATTCCCACACCCCAGCAGCAACAGCAAGTCGCCGAGCTCGATGAGAAACTAACGGCCGTCCGCGCTCAATTGAACGCCGACTCGCCCGAACTCGCGGCCGAACAGACTCAATGGGAAACTCGCACGCGCGAGGAACTGGCGAGCATGAAGTCGGCCTGGACTCCCGTGAAGCCCGACTCGGTTCAATCCACGGGCGGCCAGACGCTGCAAACACTCGACGATCTCTCGGTGCTCGCTAGCGGCAACAATCCCGCCACGGACACCTACATCGCGACACTCACGCCGCCTCCCGGTCGCTTCACCGGCGTGCGACTCGAAACACTGATTCATGAAAGTCTCGCCAATAAGGGACTATCGCGAGCCAATGGAAATTTCGTACTCACCGAAGTCGAGGTCGCTGTCGTCCCGGCGCCCGATGCGCCGCCCATGCCCTGGAAAATCCGCAAGGCGGAGGCCGATTTCTCGCAACAATCGCACCCGGTCGCTTTGGCGATCGATGGCGATCCCAAGTCAGGCTGGGCCGTCGATGGACATGTGAAGCCGGCTGACCATCGAGCGATCTTTGTGTTCGAGAAGCCACTCGAAGTCACGCCGACCACCAAGCTGATCGTGCGACTCCGACACGAGTCTCAATACGCACAGCACAACATCGGGCGATTCCGTCTGTCGGCCTCCAGCGCCGACGAGCCCTCGCTGTCCGAGGTCGGTATTCCCGCGAATATCGTCGAGGCGATTCGCATTGACTCGACGAAGCGCAGCACAGCTCAAAAAGACGCCTTGCGAGCTTACTTCCGCACCATCGCTCCGCGGCTTGATCCCGAACGTCGTCAGATTGCCGAACTGGAAAAGCAACGAGAAGCCTTGGTCAAGTCGTATCCACTCACCCTGGTCACTACGGCCGTCACTCCACGCACGATTCGCGTTCTGCCGCGCGGTAACTGGCTCGATGACTCGGGCGAAGTTGTGCAGCCCGCAACTCCCGCCACGCTCAATCCACTCGGAGTCGCCGATCGTCGGCCCACTCGCCTTGACTTTGCTCAATGGCTGATGGCGCCCGAGAATCCTCTGACCGCGCGTGTCTTTGTCAATCGACTGTGGAAGCTGACGTTCGGTCAAGCAATCTCGCGCACCGTCGAGGATCTTGGCACGCAAGGCGACCTGCCGTCGCATCCCGAGTTGCTTGACTGGCTAGCCGCGGAATTTCGCGACAACGGCTGGAACATCAAGCAGCTCCACAAACAACTTGTGATGTCGCGGACTTACCGACAGTCGTCCGAGACTCCGGCGAAACTGCGCGAGGTAGATCCCAATAACCGCCTGCTTGCTCGCCAAAGTCGGTTCCGACTGGACGCGGAGTTTGTTCGAGACAACGCGTTGGCGGTCAGCGGCCTGCTGTCGCAGAAAGTGGGCGGACCAAGCGTCAAACCGTACCAGCCCGCCGGTTACTGGGCGAACCTGAATTTCCCTACTCGTGAATGGCAAAACGCTTCAGGCGAGGACGTTTACCGTCGTGGGCTATACACCTACTGGTGCCGTACGTTCTTGCACCCCAGTCTCGCCGCGTTTGACGCGCCGACTCGCGAGGAGTGCGTCGCCGAACGACCTCGTTCCAACACTCCCCTGCAAGCGCTCGTCCTGCTGAACGATCCCACGTATGTTGAATCTGCTCGCGCCTTGGCCGCGAAAGCACTCGCCGTCACCGCCGCCAGCGACTCCGACCGCATCACGTGGATGTACCATCGCACGCTGCAACGAGCGCCGCGCGATTCGGAACGAGCGCTGATCACCGAACTGCTCGCCAAACATCGAACTCACTATCAAGCCGCCCCGCAGTCGGCCGACGAACTACTTAAGGTCGGACAGTTGCCAGCCCATGGTCCCACGGCCGTCGAATGGGCCGCCTGGACCAATGTCGCTCGCGCCATGCTGAACCTCCACGAAACCGTTACTCGTAACTAAAGGCTCACTGCCATGAACTCTATGGATCAATTGTCGATGTTCGAATCGCTGCGGCGCGAGGTTAACCGTCGAACGTTTTTGCGACGCACGGGCCTGGGGCTGGGTGCCACCGCGTTCGCTCAACTCGCTGACCAACATGCCTACGGACCTCAGACCGCGACCGCCGCGACCAGCGGAGCGCTCGACAAACCCCATCACCCGCCGCGAATTCGTCGAGTGATCTGGCTGACGATGGCGGGCGGCATGTCACACCTGGAGACCTTCGATCACAAGCCCAAGCTCGCCGCCCTCCATGGCCAGCCCATGCCAGAATCGTTCACCAAGGGGCAACCGATCGCGCAACTTCAGGGACAGAAACTGAACTGCTTCGGTCCACAACATGCTTTTCAGAAGTGTGGACAATCGGGGCAAGAGATCTCGACCATCTTCCCGACGCTGGCCTCCGTCGCCGACGACCTTTGCATCGTTCGCTCGCTGAAGACCGACGCGATCAATCACGACCCAGCCCACACCTTCATGAATACCGGAACCACGATCTCCGGTCGACCTTCCATGGGTTCGTGGATCTGGTACGGATTGGGCGCCGAGACAGAGAATCTCCCCGGCTTCGTCGTGCTGGTCTCGACGGGACGCTCGGGGCAGCAGCAACCGATCGCGGCCCGCCAATGGCATAGCGGGTTTCTGCCGAGTCGTTTTCAGGGCGTGCAGCTGCGGGCGAAGGGCGACCCGGTCTTGTACTTGTCGAATCCCAGCGGAGTTGATGCGGCTCGACAGGAAGAGTTGGTCGCGACCATCAATCGCCTCAACCAAGACGCCACGGCTGTCACGGACGATCCCGAGATTGCCACTCGAGTGGCTCAGTACGAAATGGCGTTTCGCATGCAGTCGTCGGTCCCCGAACTGATGAACGTCGGAGGCGAGACGAAGGCAACTTTGGATCAATATGGTTGCCAACCGGGCGATGGCTCCTTCGCATCCAACTGCTTGCTCGCCCGACGACTCGCCGAACGAGGCGTGCGTTTCATTCAACTTTATCATCGCGACTGGGATCATCACGGCAATATCAAGAAGGATATCGAGGTGGTGGCAAGCGAGGTCGACCAAGCAACCACCGCGCTGATCACCGATCTGAAACAACGAGATCTTTTGAAGGATACGTTGATTGTGTTTGGCGGCGAGTTTGGGCGGACGCCCATGGCTCAAGGCAGCGGACGTGACCACCACATGAAAGGATTTTCGATGTGGCTGTGCGGCGGAGGCATCCGCGGGGGACTGACCTACGGTGCGACCGACGAACTAGGCTACAACAGCGTCGAGAACGTGGTGTCGGTGCACGACCTGCACGCCACCATGCTGCATCTGCTGGGAGTCGACCACCTGAAGTTGACCTATCGCTATCAAGGCCGCGACTTCCGACTGACCGACATCTCGGGCGAAGTGGTGAAGAGTATTTTGACTTAAGGCAACCCAAACAACGGCACTCGACCGTCGACTCCCACTCCCCATGCCTTCGACCCGTAGGGCAAAGCTCCTACATCTGGCTTCTCGGCGTCCATGGCGCGCAACGGATCGGGCCAGGCTTCGGGCAGTGCAAGTCCTGCGTCTCGAGCAGGACTTGTCTCTTGCAGCCGGAGATCGACTGCCGCCGACTGATCCTCGTTCAACCGCACGAACTGTGGATCGACAATGCGGTCGTCGGTCGACCATCCCGGTGAGTAGAAGCGCTTACTGCTTTCAAATAGCGGCGAAGCTCGCAGCTTCGCCCACGGATCGCGAGGCGCGTTTTTGGCCGGTGTCAGTCCCCACAAGAGATTGCCGCCTTCGCGCAGCGCGCCGGCTTCTTTCCCGAGAATCACCGCGCCCGGCACGCCCTGCCATTGCACCAGAATGTTGTTGAACACATCGCGCTCAGTGTCGCGCAGATTCGCCGCGCCCAAGCCGAACAAAAAGTAATCACGAAAAACGGGACCACGGCGAAGAAACGTGTTGTGGTAAACGCGCATCACCGGATAGGTCGGGCTTCCGTGATCACTGATCAGATGGCCTTCATCGTGCAGGAAATCGCCGGCTCCGTCGAGTGAGTTGGCGAGCGAGTAATAGACGCCGGCTCGTTGGTCGAACACATTGCGATAAACATAGACGCCCGACGACGCATCGTGCGTTGCTGGCGATTCATCCTTGTCGATCTCATGCTGTTGAAACACGCCTAAACAGGCGCCAATCCGATTGTGGTGAATCCACAGCGAATGCCAGCGCAGCTTCGCGCCGCACTCCAGCCCGTCATCGTTGAAGTTGTCGACAAAATTGTGGTGGAAGTCGAGCTGCTTGACGTAGCGCAGAAAAGCGAAGTCGTGGTCATCCGTAAACTCGCAGTGAGCGAACTCGATTTGCTCGTTGTACGGCTGCCCATCTCGCAGCACAATCTGGTACGACGGCGTGCCGCGGTATTTCATGTGAGCTCGTCCGGTCCAGGGAGCGGCGAGTCCCCGGAAGGCAGAGTGAGTGACGCGAATCGACTTCGAGGCGTCGATGAGCAGCCCCGGAAAGCCGCCATACACATGCAGATGATCCAATTGAATCCCCTCGGACCCATAGATATTGATCATCGGGCTCCCTGTCGCGCCGCGGAACACAAGCCCCTCGATCCGGACATGCTGGATTCCCTGGATTCTCAAAACGTCGTCGCCGAATCCGAGCGCAATCACCAACGGAATCTTACGCGGATCGGTTTCGCCTCGATAAGCTCGATTGCCCAATCCCTGGAGCTGATGGTGAGCGAAGCGAGCATGTATTCGCCGAGTCTCTCGGTTGAACCACAGCCCTGGCCCGCAGTACAGCGACTCGGACTTTTTATCTCGAGTTTGCACTTCATTTAGAGATCGCAAGTCGGCCAGCGTTCGATAACCGTGCAATGGGGTCAGTGAATCGGCGAAGTGGCCGAGTGCCAATGGTCGATCCTGTTCAATGCCCCAGAACGGTTCCCAAGAACCGGGAAGAAACTGACCCGGCACTCGACGGTCTCCCACTTTGCCGTAAGTTCGAGTTGACACGTACTCGCCTGGAACGCCATCAACGGCTGGCGTCCAACTCCCCGCTGGATCATCTAAAAACTCTCGCAAACCGCCATCAATGATCGGCAATTCACCGGGATAAGCGGAAACAACAATTGGCGATTCCGCCGTGCCAGACCAAGTGAGATAGATACGTTCGTAGTACGTGCCCGCTCGTACGTACAGCGTGTCGCCGGACTTCAGTTGCTCGACCGAATGCTGGAGAGTGCGCCAAGGTTTCGATCGACTCCCGTCGTTCGCATCATCGCCATTTCGACCGTCCACAAAACGAGCTGGCTCGCGGATGGCGCCTGAGTCGCGAGCTGTCGGCAAAGGACGCTGTGGCGGATGAGAAAGGTATGTCGTCGTTGCCGATGGCTCAGCGTCCGCGGGAAGCGTCCCGGACGAGAAGATCCCAACAAGCACAATTAGTGCTGCGAGCGCGAGTTCTCTCCCCGCCCAAGAACGCCGCATCCATGTCGGTTGTTTTCGAGTGTCGCCTGCACACATGATCTATCCTCCCCACTCGCAGCCGCCTGTCCCTCGAACTACGCCAAGTCATAACTTACAACGATCGCAAGCACTTTGTCATAGCCATAAGAAAGAACCACTTGCCAATCCCCCCATTCCGTGTTCGTCCGTGTTTTTCCGTGGCCAAATTCTGGGGCGGTGCTTGTACGCGGTGCTGCTGTTCATCTCGCGAAGCGAGATGGCTACGAAAATCTTCGTTGACACGCCTATTCATGGACGATACATTACGTACGACGTTCTTCGTAGATCATGCGAATACCGCGGCCGCCTGCCGTGGAGGAGGTAAACGTTATGGAAACACCCCGACCTACCGACGCGGAACTCGACATCCTGCGAGTTCTCTGGGAGCGTGGCCCTAGCACTGTCCGGGAAGTTTACGAAGTACTGAACGCCGACCGGCCGCTCGGCTACACCACCGTTCTCAAGTTCATGCAGATCATGTTTGAGAAGGGGCTGGTGACGCGCGACGACTCGGAACGGTCGCACGTCTTCCAAGCCAAGTACCGCCAAGAACAAACGCAGCGGCAATTGGTCAAGGACCTTGCCACTCGCGCCTTCGGCGGCTCGCTCGAACAACTCGTTCTGCAAGCTCTCTCGTCGAAGCGAGCATCCAAGCAAGAGCTGGCGGAAATCCGCAAGCTGCTCGATCAGTTGGAAGGAGGCGCCAAATGAGTGCTTCCTCGATTGCGTTGGTCGATTGGTTGGCGCCTGTCGCCGAGCGTCTCGGGTGGGCGTTGATACACTTTCTTTGGCAAGGTGCGGCTCTAGCCGTCATGCTGGCCGTTCTCTTGCGAGTCCTGCGGGATCGATCCGCGCAAGCCCGATACGTGTTGGGCTGTCTGACTCTGACATGCATGGCAGTCTGTCCCGCCGCGACACTTGTCTTCCTACCGGAGGCGCCGCCAACGCCTGTGGTTCGGCTGACCAATGCGCCCTCCCAGATTACTGGGTCGCCGTCGAGTGGAGTAGAAGCAGTAGCGGTCGTCATACCTCTTCCTCAACAACTCGATGCGACCAATTCTCCCGCGGACTCCTCCTCCGCGTCTCAAGTAGACAGATCCGCCTTGGACGCCAGTCCTCCTGCGCCAACAGTCATCGCAAACAATCAAGTCGACGAAGTCGTCGCCGACCCCTCGCACGCATCTCCCGCTTGGATTGAGCATCTTCGTCCCTGGCTTCCAACCTTGGTCTTCATCTGGTTACTCGGCGTTTTCTACTTCTCTTTGCGGCTCTCTTGGAGTTGGCGGCGAGTGCAGACGCTACGCTACTCGCAGACGCGCAGCCCATCGACTGAGTTGACGAGCCTCGTTGATCGATTGGCGAGTCGCTTGGCCATCGCTCGTGGGATCGACTTACTCGAGTCGACTCTGGTCGAAGTCCCCACGGTGATTGGGTGGTTGAGGCCCGTGATTCTGTTGCCCGTCAGCGCGACGACCGGTTTATCGACGAGTCAGCTCGAAGCGATCCTGGCCCACGAGCTGGCTCATATTCGCCGCGGCGATTACGTGGTGAATGTCGCACAGAGCGTGATCGAGACTCTGCTGTTCTATCATCCGGCCGTCTGGTGGGTTTCTGGCCGTATTCGCGATGAACGCGAGAACTGCTGCGACGATTTGGCGAGTGCGGTGTGCGGCAATCCCATCGAATACGCCCAGGCGCTGGTGCGCATGGAAGAACTTCGTGGCCTGCCGCCTCAAGTTGCACTAACTGCTCGTGGCGGCGACCTGCTCGCACGCGTACGCCGACTCATCGCGAACCGTGAACCAGATCGGCTCTCCCCGTGGTGGGTCAGCGGCGCTCTCTCGATGCTGGTCGCGTCGAGTACCGTCGTGGGCTTGTGGTTCGCGACCGCGGACGCCTCGGACCCGAAACGAGTGTCACAGGACCGAACCAACGGTGAGCAAGCAACTGAACAAGGGCGGGAAGATGTCGCGGATGGCGATTTGACCCCAGCTCGCATCGCAACGCTGCTTGACGAGGCGGCATCGAAGTACAAGTCGCTGGAGTACTCAGCAACAATCCAAGAAACTCGCAATACCAATGCCTTTTCCAACAAGCCGGAGCCACTCCCCGTCACCGGCGATGGAACGTTTTCGTTCCGCACCGACGGCGTGCGTTGGCGAGCCGATGAGCGTGGATTCACGACATCGATGGGCAAGAGCGAGTTGATCCCACGACAAGCTCTGACCGTGTACGACGGAAGAACCTATTATTCTCAGAACGATTCGCAACTGGTTATTGGCGAGAACGAAGGAACCGACCAGCGCCTCCACCCGCGCGAATTATTCTGGCGAGCCGCACGCACTCGACAATGGCTACAGAGCGCTCTTCGCTCGGATACCGCGAAGATCGTGCGGCGCGAGCAGGTGGATGGTCGAGCTTGCGTCATCGTCTCGGCTCAACCCGGCAAGCCTAAGCCGACACGCGAAAACCGACCCGAGACTCGCGATCCCGTTTGGAACTACGAAATCGCTTTTGCCACTCAGTGTTCCTGGCTTCCTCTGCGCACCGCGATCACACTCGATGGCAAGCCATACGCCACCGAAACGCTGTCGGACTTGAAAAGCGTCGAGGGTGATCTTTGGCATCCCACTCTGATCCGTTACGAGAGTCATCAACCGGGAGAGTTTACCACTCGCAAGGAAACTCGCATTACCGCCTTCGCGATCCGAGACAACTTCGTGGATGGCGACTTTCAAGTCTCGCCCTCGCCGGAACTCGATGTGATCGATCATCGTCGCGGGGTCGTGGAACATGCGGACCCCTGGTGGCCGGAAATGTCCGAATGGCTGGGCAAACATTACCGCTGGCCGGTGATCGACACCAATTATCTTGGTGAGCTGATTAGCTATACGGCTCCACAAATCGACGGGCAAGCGGCGCCGCCAGTGACGGTAAGTCGCTGGTTGCGCGGCGAATTTGCCGGCTGGGACTCGGCCACACGGAACTGCACAATCGTCTTGTTCATCGGTGGCGATGCCATCTCACCTACGCCTCGTTGGCTGACGCAATTGAAGGGACTTCATGAACGCTATGCCAGCGTCGGCTTGGACATCGTCGTCATCGCCAGCTCCGACGCGCCGCCCGAAACTGTGCGCCGCACCATCGAGGCGTTGGACATTCGTTTCCCTGTCGCGATTGACGCAGCAAACGCAGAGGGCAGCGGCTACGGAAAAACACATGACGATTTTCAACTCAAGTCATATATGGGCGCGGTGCTGGTCGATCGCGAGCGTCGAGTGCGCACGATCAGTTCGTCGTCCGACGTCGCGGGGGTCGCTGGCGTAAGTCGCATCGAGCGTTTGGTGCGAGAGTGTTTGGGCGAGGAGGTTCGTCCTCGAATGGAGAAACTCTTGCGAGAACAACCGGCGCGGCGTCTTGCTTTCGATATCACAGGTCGTCCCGCGGACCCGACCGCGCTAGCTTCTGCCTTAGAAGTTCCCGGCGAGAAATGGCTCGAGCAATGGGGGCAGACACTCCATGCATCACTGGACCAGGCCGACAAAGACTATCTTGCTCGGAAGAAACTGAATGTCGCGGAGATGGTCGCCGATGTCCTGGCGAGTTCATCTCGCATGACTCGAGCAACCGCGATTCGCTGGGAAGAGGAGTGGGAGCGACGACGACGCGCGGGTCAGGGACAGGCATCGCTCACGGGCGTTGTCTCCGTTACTAGCGAGGGCCGCTTCGATTACGGCAACTCGCCGCGGAACGACGAATTGGTCGCTGGCACTCGTTGTGAAGTGCAAATCGTTCCCGAAATGCATACGTTGCTGTCAACCACGCCTGGCGGGCGACTGGCTTGTATCGACCGCGAAGCCAAGATCACTCTCACGAGCGAGGACGATGGGACATTCGCGGTCGCCAAACTGCGCAAAGGCGCCTACCGCCTTACCTTCTCGGTCGCTGGATTGGCGCGCGAAGAGCGATTAGTGTATCTGCTCGAGGACAATAGTCCGCTAAGGACTGACGTCTTGTTGCACCAAGGCGGCTCGATCAACGGCCAAGTGGTCGACTCAGCAGGCCAACCGATCGCGGGCGCTCAGGTGAAAGCGATCCAACGGCATCTCGACGCGCGACGTCCTAGCATTCACACCACGGCGCATTTACCCGCGGGATCACAGACGACGAACGCCGAAGGGACTTTCTCGTTTGATTCGCTGTACGCCGGAGGCTACACGCTCGAGGCATCCGCAGCGGGGTTCGTCTCGAAGACTCAGGGGCCAATTCCCGCGGGCTGGCAGCACGCTCGCTTTGTCTTGCGGCGGCCGCAAGAACCCGATCCCGCCGATAACGCTCAACAAGAAGCCGCTGAACACACACTGAAGTTTGACTGCGATGTGCGCGATGCCAATACCAAGGAACCCATCGCTGGCGCGACGGTCGCTTGGACTTTCGATCGCTGGGAGGCAGGAGGTCGCCGAGTTGTCGTGTGGCGTGGCGAATTCAAGACCGACCAGCAGGGAAAATACCGAGTGGACCTGGCCAAGGCCAATCTTCCAGAATCGCTGCGAACAGCATTGGAGAAGGGAGACATTAATCCCATCTCGCAGCGGTGGTCTGTCTGGATTGACGCACATCATCCCGATTACCTGCCGATTCGCGAGTCAGGGCATCCGTTCTTCCGTCCGCACGAGGATGCCGGTATTCAGCCCGATCATCGCCACTTGAAGTTGGTGAAGGGGAAAGTGGTCACGGGGCGGCTGCTGCGCCCTGATGGGAAACCCGCCGCGAACATCCCGTTG
The DNA here is from genome assembly GCA_046349915.1 of Pirellulales bacterium. Taxonomy (GTDB): domain Bacteria; phylum Planctomycetota; class Planctomycetia; order Pirellulales; family Pirellulaceae; genus CAIXSC01. The sequence continues at coordinate 199,042 of JAXMBL010000010.1, forward strand.
ATGGTGGCCACTCATCGCGATGGATTCGGCGATGGAGATGGCCGAGGCATCTACGGGCGAACGGACGAACAAGGTCGCTACCGCTTGGTGACTCGCCAGGGTTGGCCGCAGCGACTCCACTGGTTCCCCGACGAATTCGCGAGCGATTCGAAGGCGGTTACCAAGGAGTTTGGCGAGCAGGCAGACATTCGCCTGAAAAAGGGTTGGCCGTTAAAGGGAAGAGTCGTCGATCACCAGGGTCGCCCACTCACGGGAGTCCCCATTCGTGCAGCGTCAGGAACTACGATCCCGCTACGATACGCCGTGAGCGACCAACGAGGCGAGTTTACTTTTTCCCCATTGCCGCCGGGTGAATATACGCTGTTCCCAGAGGCAAGTTACCTCGATCATCGAGACGGCGTCATCCATCGAGGGAATCTTCCTTCGCCGTTTAACGCTGTCAAAGCAACCATCAAGAAGGAATCCACCGACAATTTCGTCGAAGTCCGAGCGCCGGAAATCGTCAAGTTGAGAATTCGCATGGTCGACGGCCGCGGTCGGCCGCTGTCGGATCGCCGAGTGCATGCGGGGTTCTTTCCCGATGCCATCTTCTCGACTCCAGTAGCAGACCAACCGGGACTCCACGAACTCGTGTTACCCAAGTCGAGCGGCTATCGAATACTACAGGCCGAGCATCCTTGGGAAGAGTCAGCCCTTTATCAGCGACGTCCAGCCAGTCCCAAGTTCCCAGGACCGGGCATCATGCTAGAAGCACTCGATCGCGACAACGATGAAATGGTCGTGCATATCCTGCCAGCGGGTACGATTCACTACACTCTACGAACCGAGGGCGGCGAACCTCTTCCGCAAGACCTCTCGCGGCACCATCGTTATGAACGCGAGGAGCTTTTCAGCAAGAACGGGATGCGGACAGGTGGATTCGTCACCTCCTCGACTCCTAGCGCCCCACCCAGACATTCGGTGCTGGGTATCGCGCCGGGCGAGCCGGTCAAGCTGTCATGGTCGGCGCCTGGCTATGTGACGGAAGAGCGAGTGGTGGTGGTCCACTCTGGGCAAACGGCGACGCTCGACGTCGTGCTCAAGAAACTCGCAGTCGACAAGAATAAGGAGTCTAAGCCACAAGCCTCGACGACAACCTCGGCCCCTGAGGCGTTGGTGGAAGCGAGCGTCGTGGACGACGAGACCAATCTGCCGATCGGAGAATTTCGCGTTCTACCGGGCACTCCTTTTCAATTGGTCAAGGCGGCCAAAGATCCATCGCCCGCGGTCTGGCAGGCGCACCTGATCAAAGCGGGACGTGATGGTCAATTCACTTGGCCCAAGGAGCGCACCTACGAGCAGTTCCGGCTGCGTATTGAAGCTGATGGTTTCATCGCTGCGCAAACCGAGTGGATTACCAAGGCGGATGGCGCTCGCAAGATCCAAGTGAAGCTCCGCCGCGACCCTCGCATCGTGGGACAAGTGCTGCAACCCGACGGCCAACCTGCAAGCGGCGCCAAGTTGGCGATCGCCTTGCCCAATCGCGGCGTGCGGCTGCGTAATGGACAGTTTGTCGAAGACGAGGCCGCGCCACCGAAGAAACTGACCGACCAGTGGCGAAAATCCGTGATTCTTCAAGCCGACGCCATGGGTCGTTACTCGCTGCCTACCGAGCGGGATTCGGCCATGATCTTTGTCGCGCACCAGTCGGGCGTGGCCGAGCTATCGCCCGCCGACCTAAGCAAGTCGACCGAGATCCGCCTGCGCGCCTGGGGATCGCTCGCCGGCCGCGTTGTCTGGGGCGATAAACCTGGCGTCGACGTGAAACTAAGTGTGATCGGTTCGCGCGAAGTGAATGGCTATCCCGAAGCGTGTTCACTGTTCGTGGAAACGAAATCGGACGAACGAGGCGAGTTTCTGATCGAACGATTACCGCCGTGGTTGGTGCAGGTATCGTGCTCGTTTGGGAACAAGTCGGACCCGATTCAGTTCGTCTTTCCCTATCAGCATGTGACGATCCTCGAAGGCAAGCCGACTCCTTTTGTCTTAGGGGGAACGGGCCGACCGGTGACCGGGAAGGTTGTCGGCATCGATAACTTTGAAGGCGTTACCGTTTCCATGGCGCCTCGAGCGCCGCGTCCTGGCGACGAAGATCTTTGGAAGGGTTATCAAGCGTTACGCGAGAGTTCCATCGGCCCACTGTACTTTCGTGATTCTATCCCTGTCGCGAAGGATGGGACTTTTCGGATCGATCGCGTGTTGCCAAGCGACTACCAGTTGTTTGTGATTCGTCGTAAGCCTCTAGCGCAAGCGTATCGAGCGTTGCATGTAGACCCAGCGCCGGAGGACTCGCCGGAGCAAGCGATCAATTTGGGCGAGATCAAAGTCACGACCGAATAACTCGCTCCGCCGTGTCCCCGTAGGGTGCGTCAAGCCGATCAAGACAAACTCCAATCAGCGAGCAAACCTCAAAGATCGGCGCCGACGCACCATCTCGTTGAGCAACCGTAGCCGCTTCGATCACCATCACGCGCGTCGACGTGATCGAAGCTGCCACGCCCACTCAACGATAAGGTGCGTTTTCACCGGGCGGTGGAGGAGCAACCGGTGATGGCAGGATCGCTCGCCGCCCGGTTCGACGCACCCTACGACGGTACAACGGACTTCGAGTCCGTCGAAGAACCCTCGTAGGGTGCGTCAAGCCGATCAAGACAAACTCCAATCGGCGAGCAAGCGTCAAAGATCGGCGCCGACGCACCATCTCGTTGAGCAACCGTAGCCGCGTCGATCACCACCACGCGCGGCGACGTTGTCGAAGCTGCCACGCCCACTTAACGATAAGGTGCGTTTTCACCGGGCGGTGGTGGAGCAACCGGCAGTGGCAGAATCGCTCGCCGCCCGGTTCGACGCACCCTACGGCTTTCACGGGGCCGCGGTTATCTGCCGCTTTGGCGGAGCCAAAGGCAACTTTCAGGCAACTTTCGAGACGGGGTGTAGCCCCGGCGGGAATGGCGAGTTAGTCTGGCTCTTGGTGGCTAGAACGACATGACCTTCTCTCTTGCTCGGGTCCGAGAATCTCCATGGGTCAACGGATTGGTATCGTGACGGGCGGCGGCGACTGCCCGGGACTGAACGCGGTTATTCGAGCGGTGGCGAAATCGGCCAGCCGTCGCGGCTGGGAGACCGTTGGAATCCTGGGTGGTTACGAGGGTCTCCTGGAACCACAACAACTGCGCCCCTTGGCCTATCAAGAACTCGACGGCCTGCTCGTACGCGGCGGCACGATCCTGGGGACCGCCAACCGCGGTCGCTTTTCCGCCAAGGTCGGACACGGCGAGAAGCGTCAACTACCCCAAGAACTGTTGGAACAGACTCGCCGCGGCTTCGATAAACTGGGGCTCTCCGCTCTCGTTTCCGTGGGAGGCGACGGGTCGCTCAGCATCGCTCAACAATTCCACGAGTTCGGCATCCCGATCATCGGCGTCCCGAAAACCATCGACAACGATGTGTCGGCGACTGTCGCCACGTTTGGATACGATTCCGCCGTCGCCTGCGCTACCGATGCACTCGACCGTTTGCACAGCACGGCCGAGAGTCATAGGCGAATCATGGTGCTGGAGGTTATGGGCCGATATGCGGGCTGGATTGCGATCTATGCTGGGATCGCGGGCGGAGCGGATATTATTTTGATTCCCGAGATTCCGTTCGACTATGAGATCTTGGCCGCCAAGGTTCGTGAACGCGAACAGCAGGGGAAAAGCTACACGATGGTCGTTGCGGCGGAAGGCGCCAGGTCGAAGGACGGTGGGTTCGTCGTCGCCGCGGGCCAAGAAGCCAACCGCGAAGCACGACTCGGCGGCATTGGTCAAACCGTGGCCACCGAGCTACAGAACCGCACCGGCAAGGAAGCTCGCGCGGTGGTGCTGGGCCATCTCCAGCGCGGCGGTACTCCGACGAACATGGATCGAGCTCTGTGCACCATGTTCGGCGCTAAAGCCGTCGAACTGGTGGCCGAAGGCAAATTCGGTCAAATGGTGGCGTACACGGGGACGCATGTGGTAGGCGTGCCATTGATCGACGCCGTCGGCAGCCTCCGCACCGTTCCACTCGACGGCGGCTTCATCTGGACCGCTCGCTCCATTGGCGTCTGTCTTGGCGATTGATCTCCCTCCTCCTCGAACGCTAACCGACTCTGCGAGAAACAACTCATGGAAATCAAAGTGATCGGAGCGTCGGGCGGAGAAGTCACCGGTTCCGCCTATGTGGTAAAGACCAAGCGTGCATCGATACTGATCGACGCCGGGATGTTCCAAGGTGGAAAACAGTCGGAATCCAAGAACCGACTCCCCCCCAGCGCTAAACCCAATTATCTCGACGCCATCCTGCTGACGCACGCGCATCTAGATCATACGGGTCGAGTGCCCTTGCTGATTAAGCACGGCTTTAACGGGCCGATTTATGGGACCGATGCCACGCTCGAATTGTCCGAGATCATTCTGCGCGATAGTGCTCGGCTACAAGTCGCCGATGCCGAACGCACGAATCGCAAGCGGCGCGAGCACCACAAGTCGGCGGTCGAACCGCTCTACACTCCCGAGCACGTCGATCCCTTTCCGGGACTCGTGCGTCCCGTGGAATTTCACACGCCCGTCGAAGTCGCTCCGGGAATCGTCGCGCGATGGTGCGAAGCGGGTCACATGTTCGGCTCGGGGAGCATCGAATTGACGGTCGACGAGGATGGTCGCAAGAAGGTGGTCATCTTCTCGGGCGATCTGGGACCGTTGTCGATGCCCATCCTGCGCCCTTTCGAGCCGTTTAAGAAGGCCGACATGGTTTTCATGGAGTCGACCTACGGCGACCGCGATCACAAGCCCTACGAGCAGACGGTCGCCGAGTTCGAACGCATCGTCCAAGAAGTCGTCTCCGCCGGCGGCAAGATTCTGGTCCCCACATTCGCGATCGGACGCTCGCAACAAATTCTGTATCACTTGGCCATCATGTTCTTGCAAAAGAAGGTAAAGCCCTTCCCAGTCTTCCTCGACAGCCCCATGGCGATCGAAGCGACCAAGGTCTACTCAAAACACCCCGATTTGTTCGACGACGAAATGAAGGCGTGGCAGAAGAAAGGACTCGGCAATGCCACTCGTGGTATGTACAAAGCAACCGCCACGGCCGCCGAGTCGCAAAAGCTAAATGGCCTGAAAGGTCCCTGCGCGATCCTTGCTGGCGCCGGTATGTGTAACGCGGGCCGCATTCTGCATCACCTCAAACACAACCTCGACAAGCCTCACGTCCATGTGCTCATCGTCGGCTACCAAGGCGATGGCTCCTTGGGTCGTCGCTTGGTCGAAGGGCAAAAAATCGTCAGCGTCCATCAGCGACGCATCACGGTTCGCGCCAAGATCCACACGCTGAACGGTTTCAGCGGCCACGCGGGCCAAACCGAATTGCTCCAATGGCTTGCACCACTCGCTCCTAGCAAGCCTCGAGTGGTCCTCACACATGGCGAAGATATGCCGCGAGCGGCGCTGGCTAAAAAAATTTTGCAGAAGTTCAAAATCACGGCCGCTTTGCCGAGGCAGGGTGAAGTGTTCGAGCTGTGAGGTTCGCGACGGCGCGGGTAAGTTGCGAGTCGGAATTCTTGCGAATTCCGCTACGGGTCAGGTCACCTCGATCGATACCTGCTGTATCGAATTTCTTCCCGACTTGGGGAATGGGCGAGGCATGGGCTGAGCAATCCCGCGAGCATCAATGGTTCTACATCGCAACTCGTATTTCCCCGATGGTACATCGCGAATCACGGCTGCCCAGTGAGCCAACGTGTACCGCATGGGCCATTGCAGCGGCCGTTGCGACTCGTTGTCGAATCCCAAAGTGCCGGCAGGCAATTTCTCGTCCGGCAACCCCTGCCAACGACTTGGCGCTGCTAGCAAACTGGCGTCTACCCACGGGGCCTTTGTAAAGTGCGGGTCATCTTTCTCCAACGGCTCGTCGGCTTTCTTTAACCACACTTGCACCTTCGTCAAACCCGAGATGCCCACTTGCGCCATGCCTGTCACTGTGATGGGCATGGACGCCGAGACTTTCGGCGAATGCGAGACGAAGCGAGCAAACGTCTTCATCCAGCTATCGACGTCATTGTTGCCATCCGCGTAGGTGTCATTGGCAAACGGCGCGTTCGTCAGCGTCACCTTCTGCAACCATTTGACCGACTTAAAGCCATACGCCTCGGGAACCAACATGCGAACGGGTCCCCCGCGCTTTCCCGATAGCCACTCGCCGTTCAACTTGTAACACAGCGTCACTGGATGCTCGCCCGGCGGATCCTCCAACACTCGGCCGATCGGCAACGAACTGCGAAAGATCTGCTTCGGGTCATCGTTGTGATAGCCATGGTAGAACAGCCGACGCACGTTCTCCTCGGGCCGCGCCATCCAGATGACCTCGCGCAGTGGCACTCCCTCCCACAGCCCCATGCCGAGCGGCGCGCCGCCATTGTTGCACGTCATGATCTTGGTAAACCGCACCCCCTTGGTTTCTCCAAGCTTGACGAGCGTCTCGAAGTCGAGTGCAGTCCCCTTCTCGCGCGACAGAGGATTCGCCACCTTGGCGTTCGATTCAGGATCAGGGACCACCTCCAGCCGCCAGGTTTCGCGAGTCATGCCAACTTCACGCAACTTCTCCAAGGGATGCGTGTAGGGCAGGGGAGTCCCTCGTTCGACCGTTCCGAAATTCGCATCGGCCGTGAAGTAACCTAACTTCCCAATCGGCTCGACCAACGCCGGATCGTCCGCTCCACCAACCTTGCCCAGTCCCGCCGTCTCGTCTCCAATCGCTCGACGAACTCCTGTTAGCGGATCGCGGAGAACGATCCCGGCGCCGAGCATCCCGGCCAGTCCGCTGGCGAGAAAATGCCGGCGAGCGAGCACCACGTGCTCGTCCAACCAGCCAGCGGGAAACTCCATCAACGACTGCGTTACGGGACCAGCAGGGTCTTTCTCCGTCGAACTAGGTCGAGTCATCGGATTCATTGAGTTGAACTCCACAGCGGTTGAGCGGGCCAGCTAGTGACGCGATGGAGCGCATCGTGAAACTCGGGTGTGTCGAGCGCATTGGTCAAGTGATCAACCCAAGGACTCACTCGACTGTTGAACAGCACGGCGACGTGCAACCCATCGTGACGGCGAATCAGAATCGTCGAGGTGCCTGGTAACGAGCCCGTGTGCCAACTATTGGCCGCCCCGCGATCTCCGATGGGCCGTACCAACCATCCCAAGCTATAGTAGACGGGCTTGGGTTTTCCGTCCGTGTCCAACTCGGGCTCCGCCGTGGGCCGACCAAGCATCTCGGTTATGGTCTCCGGTTTCAAAAGTCGTCGCGGTGATTCACGATCTAGTGCCGCGGCAAACCGCACGAGATCAATCGAAGACGCCAACCAGCCGCCGTGGGCATCCATCGCCTCTAAATTCCACGCTCCATAGGGTTGAGGCGATGGTTGTCCCAAGTCGTCCTCGAACACCGACGCGCCCATCGCTGGATCGTAGTAGCGTGTCTCGCCAGGCTGTCGATCCTTCAAACGAGTTCGCCCGAGTTGCATGGTGTTCGCACCGGCGGGCCCAAGGACTTCGCGACGAGTGTATTCGCCATACGACTCGCCGCTTGCTCGTTCCACGATCCGTCCTAACAAGCAATAACCAAAGTTCGAGTACGCGTAGCGCTCGCCGGGTGTAAAGTCGAGCGGTTGGCTGTACATGCAGCGGATTACTTCTTGCGGACCCGCCGGCGAAGGAACTCCCAAAGACTTGGCAAAGCGAACCGATTGAAACATTGCATCGAATGATCTATCTCGATCCCATCCACCTCGATGTTGCAGCAACTGCCGCACCGTAATCTGCTTTAATCGTTCTTCGAGTTTGGCGCCTTCAGGAACATGCGGCGTCTCTTTCACCCAATCATAGGCCAAGTCATCCAACCGCAACTTACCCGACTCGACCAATCGCAAGATCGCCACCGCCGTCACCGGTTTCGAGATGCTTGCGATGCGAAAGAGCGTCTGCGGCGTAACTGGTTCGCGAGCCGCCACATCCGACCAGCCATAGCCGCGTGCGTACAGCAGTTGATCTCCCCGAGCTACCGCCACCGCACAACCAGGCACTCGATGTTGCTCCATGAACCGTTCCATGAAGCGCTCCAACGATTCGACGCCCGGCGTCGCGGCGGCGATCGCCGGCGCCCCGTCGCCAGCACGCACCGTCTTGGTTCCGGGCCTCCGCAACACTCGACCAGGTCGCTTGTTTGTTTGCTTGCCCTTGTCCCACACCAATTCGCCGTTGACCAGGACAAAGCGCATGCCTTCGGCTAGCGACTGAGGCGAAGAGAACGTGGCGCGATCCACGATCTTCGTCGAATCGAAAATCGCCAGGTCCGCGGCCAGTCCCACCGCCAACCGACCTCGGTCATACGCCATCACTTCATTCGCAGCCACGGCGCTTGCCTGCGACACCGCTCGCTCCAGCGACAGCGTCTGACGCTCGCGAACGTATCGAGCCAAGATGCGAGGGAAAGCGCCGAACGCTCGCGGATGCGAGGCGATTCGCGATCCGCCCGCGGGTCCGACATCGGTGCAGAACGAAATGAAATCGCGCCGCATCGCCCGTTCCAAATTCTCCTCGCTCATACTCTCTGGCAACGCGAACGCGCGAGCGACCACGAGCGCGAAGAAGGTATCCCAAGGATCTTCTCCCAATGCTTGCGCCATCTCGGCCAGACTCTTGCCTGCGTGCGGCGAGTATTTCGCGTCGGCGGCTGAACCGATCACGACTTTGCCCCAATCGCGCCCAATGTGTCGATACCAGTTCTCGTAAGTCGTATCGCTTTCCATCTCGGCGCGAATTTGCTTGCGCAGTTCGGGGTCTCCCAGGCGAGCGAGGAATTTTGCTTCACCCTCGGCGAAGTACTTGGGCGGAATGAAGGCCGCGATGCCAAGCCCGTTGTTGATGTAAGGATAGATGTCCGCCGCGACTTGCTGGCCCGCTTCACGAGCGTGCTGGATCCGCGCGATGGCCTGCTCCATCTTCGGCCAGTTGTCGCGGCCGGCCGCTTTGAGATGAAAGATGTGCACCGGCGTCGCCGCCTTACGCCCAATCTCTAACGCCTCATCGATCGCCTCCAGCAACCGATCTCCTTCGTTTCGCATATGCGTAAAGTATCGGCCGCCATACTCGCCCGACACACTCGCCAACTCGGCGATCTCTTGGGTGTCGGCATAGACGGCGGGCGGATAGATCAGCGAGGTTGAGAGCCCAATCGCTCCAGCCTCCATCCCTTCGCGCACCAGAGCTTTCATGCGATCCAGCTCGTCGCCAACAGGTCGACGATCGACATCGCCCAGAATGATGATTCGTGCTTGAGTGTGTCCCACCGTTTGCACGACATTCAGCGGCATCCCCTTCATGTCCAAATGCACGAAGTACTCGGCCATCGTCTTCCAGGGCACTCGCCGTGCTTGTTCATCAGAAACTGGAGCTGCGGACACTCCTTCTCCGCATAGGATCGTCGTCACTCCTTGGGCCAAGAGATTGGAAGCCGACGCGGGATTGTCGAGCAAGGACGAGGCGGACTGACCCATCATGTCGATAAAGCCGGGCGCGACGATCAGTCCCTTGGCGTCGATGGTGAGAGTTGCTTTTGTTGTGGTCAGTCGCCCGATGGCGACGATGCGACCATCGCGGATGCCGATGTCGGCGTGGTACCACGGCGCCCCAGTGCCATCGACGATCTTGCCGCCTTGGATCAAGACGTCCAGCGTTTCCTCGGCTGACCCTCGGGAAAGGGTGATGCACGATAGAACGAGTGCCAGCAAGCCAGTCTGCACAAGGAGGCGCATGCGAGTTCCTATTCGTTCGAGCAAAAGGCAAAGACGCGAGCGTGGTCGACTGTCGCAGCTCGTTGGACGATCCTGGGACTTCGGGGCTTTTAGACCACCACAAGCCGTCGGCCATTCTAGCGACCGGCCACAATGGTAGCATTGCCACTCGCCGTCCATTCTAATGACGTCCGTCCATGCAAATGGGCGTCCTGGAGCACTCGCCGGTTACGACCGGTGAAGCGCCATCGTTTACCTTTCTTCGTGGAGCAACAACATGAATGTTCGCTGGCTGCCGTCTGTCTTGTTGGGATGTTTCTTTGCGTGTTTTTCCGCCACCTTGTCCGCGGACGAGAAACTCAACACACCGCCCGAGGGATTTACGGCTCTGTTCAACGGCCGCGACCTGGCTGGCTGGAAGGGGCTGGTCGGCAACCCCAAATCACGAGCCGCCATGAAACCCGAGGAGCTCGCCGCTGCCCAGAAAACGGCTGACGAGAAGATGCGAGCCCACTGGAAGGTCGTCGATGGGACGTTGGTCTTCGACGGCAAGGGCGACAACCTGTGCACCGAGAAGGACTATGGGAACTTCGAGTTCTATTGCGACTGGAAGATTGAGAAAGGCGGCGACAGCGGCATTTACCTGCGAGGCTCGCCGCAGGTTCAGATCTGGGACACCGAACACGAGCCCTATTTCAAACTCGGCGCCGAGAAGGGATCAGGCGCCTTCTGGAACAACCAGAAGCACCCACGGTTCCCCATCGCCAAGGGCGACAAGAAGGTGGGGGAATGGAATACCTTCTGGATCAAGATGGTCGGCGAGAGAGTCACCATCAAGCTGAACGGTATCACCGTCGTCGACGACACGGTGCTTGAGAACTACTGGGAGCGAGACAAGCCGATTTACCCCAAGGGTTCCATCGAGCTGCAGAACCACGGCAACACGCTGTACTTCCGCAACATCTACCTCAAGGAACTCCCGTAGCGGAATTCGCAAGAATTCCGACCGTCATGCGCCAGCGGCATATCGCCAAAGCGAGCGGGCTACGTAGCCATCTCGCTTCGCGAGATGATCAGCCTGCGAAGCGTACACAGCTAACACCAGCGTAGACGGCCCTCCGTCACTATCCGACCTCACTCGCACTTCAGCTATTCCGCTCGCAAAGCGAGCGGGCTACGTCGCGTCGCCATAAATCGTCGCGAGCAGCACGAACAGTGTCCACAGGTTGAGCAAGAAGTGGACCACAATGCTCGGCAGCACTCGCCCCGTCGCTCGATAGAGCCAACCAAGTCCCAGGGCGAGGAAGAATAGCGGGATGGGATCAGGCCCGTGCGACATATGAGCGGCGGCGAAGAAGAACGCTCCCACAAACATCGGCCAGATCGCGGGCGACTTCGATTCGAAAGTCGACGGAGCTCTGAGGGAACCATCACGAGTGGCTTCGTCGGATGCCTGAGTCGCTCCGGTTGCCGCTCCGGTTTCGGACGCAACCAAATCTGAGCCGATCGAGCCTGGACGAGTTGGTGAGCCGAAGACCCAGCGATCCACCGGTATCTCCACTCGAGCGACCGTCTGCAACCATCCCTGCAACAAGACGCGAAACTGAATCTCTTCGAAGATCGGCGCAACAATGACCGCCGCCACCCCCGACGCCCACAGATACCGCGGCTCTGGGTTGTTCAGCACCAAGTCGATCAGGGGATGTTTGGAGGGGAACAGTTGAGTGAGCACGAGCTGCAAGATAAGTAGCGGCGGGGCCAGCATGATGAAGGCCAGCGAGCCGATGATCAGATCTTCCTTCCAACGAGAAAGGTCGCCTACCAGTCGCTGGGCGCCATCCAGGTAACGCGACCTGATCCATAACAGCCCCAAGGTCGTCCCGACCGTGGTCGAGAAACTGGCCCCCCACACCAGGGCCACTCGCGCGCTGGGTTCGAGCTTCATCAGGTCGAAGCCCGCTTGCAGATCGAGATTGCGGAGGACTAACGACTGTACGCAGACCTGTACGCCGAGCAGAAATCCTAGCACTACGGCGAGATCAACCAGCGACCAAGGTACGGGTTGCTGCGGAACCGCTCGACACAAACGCGACAACGGCGGCACGCCCCCGCGAGCGGCATGGATCCACAGCGCTAAGCTGGTCATGACAAGCGCTGAAAATCCGATCGAGATCAGCGATTGGGCGGAAAGCGACATGAAAACCAGCCCATTCTCGCTCAGCGGGTCGACAACCCGAACCGCTCGAAGCCCAAATCACTGCCGTTGGATTAGTCGGGGAAGCAACGTCTTAACCAAGGAAATCTTGGAAACGCCCTTCAACCTCTCTGAAAAGTCGACGAGCCCAACGAGGCCCATGCCTCGCCGGTCTTCCCTATGCTAATCCAGAAACTGCCTGATGAAAACGAAGAAAATCAAACCTCTCGCGGGCACGATCCAGACTTGGCTTGAACCTGTCGTAACCCCTTGTCACCGCCCGCGTTCCAACGCGACCGCGACCAAGTCGTAGCCTTGAGTGGTCACGACTTCGCACGGCACGATGCGTCCCATGGCCAACTTATGAGGCCCGCCGGTAACGTAGACGGCGGCATCCACATCGGGGGCGTCGGCGGTGGACCGGCCAATCCAGACGTTCTTTTCGTCTGGGACAGGCTGGTCGATGATCACCTCGATCTGCTTTCCTACTTGGGCTGACGTCCACTCAAACGCCACCTCCTGCTGAACGGCCATCAGGCGATCGCGCCGCTCCTCCCGTACCGCCTCGGGTACGTGATCCGGCAGGTTGGCCGCTGGCGTGTCCGACTCCAGCGAGTAGGTAAACACGCCCATTCGCTCGAATCGGCGAGCTCGCAGGAAGGCTTCGAGTTCCTGGTAGTGCTCGTCTGTTTCGCCCGGAAATCCCGTGATAAACGTGGTGCGAATCGCCAAGTTCGGGATTCGCTGCCGCAACTTGTCCAACAACGCCTCCGTCTCCGCTCGACTCACGCGGCGCGACATACGGCGCAACATGGTGTCGTTGATGTGTTGCAACGGCATATCGAGATACGGCACGATCCGACGGCTCGACGCAATCACGTCAATCAGCTCATCCGTGACGTACATCGGGTAGAAGTACATCAACCGAATCCACTCGATGCCAGGCACCTTTTCCAGCTCGCGCAGGAGGGCCGCCAACCGCGGCTCGCCGTACAGATCCATGCCGTAGTAGGTCGTGTCCTGGGCGACGATGATCAGTTCGCGCACGCCGTCGCGAGCCAACTGTTCGGCCTCGCGCAGCACCTCCTCGACCGGTTTGGTGACGTGCTTTCCACGCATCTTGGGGATTGCGCAGAAGGTGCAGAGCCGATCACAGCCTTCCGAGACTTTCAGGTAGGCGAAATGGCGAGGCGTGATGCGGAGGCGGTCGCCATCCGGCAAGGGGCGAATCGGCGCCGGCTGAAATACGGATCGTTGTTCGTCGAGATGCCCGACCAGCCGGTCGGCGACGCGAGTGATCTCTTCGCGGCCGAAAACGCCGACCAGACAATCAATGCCGGGCCGCTCGACCAACAGGTCTTCCTTCTGACGCTCCGCCAAGCAGCCCGAGACGATGACGCCGCGAGTGCGTCCGCGACGCTTGAGTTCCAGCATTTCGTCGATGGCGGAAAACGACTCCGTTCGAGCTCGTTCGATGAACCCGCAGGTGTTGACGACGACGAAATCGGCCCCGTCTGGCTCGGTAACGAGCGTATAGCCATCGACCTGGAGCAGGCCGAGCATCCGTTCGCTATCGACCAAATTCTTGGGACAGCCGAGACTTACGAAAGCGTATGTGCCCTTGGAAGCGACAGGCTTTTCCTGCTGTTTGTATTTCTTCGCCACGACCGTGTCGGCTCCCTCACAATAAGTCTCGACGCCTCTTCACATTCGGTCCCATCATACTCGGGAAACGCCCTCGAGTGGGACGGGTTCCGTGAGCAAACCGAGAACCATCGAGCATTGTAGCAACGCCGGAAAGCCCTACCCCCTCGCTCCTCCCGTACTACGGACTTCCAGTCCGTCGCTCCCCTTCCGTACGACGGACTTCTAGTCCGTCGATCCGTCGGTCGGCATACCCATCCAATCCGCCCGCCCCACCCAGCTGAGTCACCCACCCCCCCTATTCCACAATCCGAGTCCCGGCTGGCCTTGCAGCAAACGCCGGTCTAGGTCAGAATTGGGAGCGTAGCTGACTCGGGAGAGGTGGCTGAGTGGTCGAAAGCGCCGGTTTGCTAAATCGGTGTAGGGGTAACACCCTACCGCAGGTTCGAATCCTGTCCTCTCCGCTCTTTTAAACCGCGTCGTCCTAAACGCCTAATCTACAGTCGCTTGCGTTGCGGTGATTTCATTGGCCCAGTCCACTGTGTCAAAACTGGGCCAATGACGTGGGTCATTGCGGGTCCATTTCCCCTCGGTCAGGCTCGGCGACCTCCTGCTCTAAGTTATCGCGCTTCCCCGGTGAGCTAGCGGAACGCCCGCTAGCTCCTCCGAGAAAATCCAACTCTCCCATCCGTCGCCGCGCCTCCTCATCGTGCATGTGGTAGTAGTGGCGCAGCATTTCGCTATCGGCGTGTCCCAGCCAGTCCATGACCATGCGCTCGGGAACGCCGTTGTTCGCGCACGTCGAGCAAAAAAAGTGTCGAAAGCTATGCAGCCGCCCGTCGGCAAATCCCTTTTCGCCCCTGAGTGCCGGGAAGGACTCAGCCAGCGGCTCGATCACCTCGCGCACCAAGATGCGGCGCACCGTGTCGGGCTTCAATCGTCCACCCCGCGGCCCGTGAAAGACGAAACCGTCGCGGCGTTCCAATCGCCGCAGCACGGCCAGCAGATCAGGGTGGAGCGGGAAGCTGCGACTGCGACCGCTCTTCAGTTCCCGACGAGAGCGTCCCGCCGTTTGTGGCCTGCCGGTTTCGTCACTGAGCGATAGCCTCCCGGCCGCCAAGTCAATATCTGCCCAACGCAACGAAACCAATTCCGCAATTCGCAGGCCGCTGCATGCCAGGACGACGATCACGTCAGCGAGCCATTCGAGCTTGTCGTCTTTACGACAGTGGTCGATCATCGCCCGTATTTCTTCCGCCTGATAGCAATACGCACGCTCACTTTCCGCCTTTCGGAGACGCAGCCCGATGGGCTTCACCCCTTGAAGATGCCCTTCCGCCACGAGCCACTTCACTGCTTGCTTGAGCGTCACAAGTTCGTGGACAAGGGACTTGTGGGCGTAACCCTGCTTCTCCAAGTGATCCGCGTAGGCGGTGAGCACTTCGGCGTTGACGCCATTCCAAACCGTGATGTCGCGTGACGTCGCGAATTTTAAGAACTTGTCGAAGACCGTCCGATACCGCTTCGCAGTGGACTTGCGAACTCCGCCGGCGACTCGTGGTCGAGCGATGTGGTTTTCGTACAACGCGCGACCTTCAGAAAGCGGCAGTGGTCGAAACTCGGTCTCGCGCGCCGTCGAACGTGGCGCCAGTCCGAGATCTTCAGCGCGCTGGCGATCCAACTCGGGCAATCGACGAAACGCTTCTGCCCTGTCGCCTGTTCCTAGCGAGTGGCGTCCTGCGCTGGGGGAATTAGAGCGACCGTCGCCGTACCAAACGCCATCGCGAAGTATGAGCCTCCACAGAAAAAACGTGCAGCGAACCGCCTCATTCAATCGTTCTCTCGTCATCGTCTCATGTCCTTCCATTGTGAGCGCCTCGCATCCATCGCGGTCTTGGACCAGCGGGTCTGGATGCGGCTTGGGAATGTTGTGTGGGTAGAACTGCCGACATCACTTCGGCAGAGCTCTGCGATTCCGTCGGCTGTTCAGCAACGATCGAGAGAGCCGTACGTGGAATCAGAACGCGGCAGCGAGCGCCGCCTGGCTGGACTTTGGGAAGGCGGCCGTTCGCCAAGTACCGACGAACGCTCGACATCGACAACCCGGTGAGGGCCGCAAACTCGTCGGGGGAAAGAAAAGGGGTAGCGCTGTCCATGGCGTCGACGCAATTCGGTGACAGCTTGCTCGGCGCATCACTCGTCGCCGTCAAGCTGCCCTTATCGTGCCGAGCATCACCACCATCGTCGAATGACGTTGCTTGGCAGCAAACCCCCTCAAAGGTTGCTGTGAGTCACTCCCTGGCATCGCGCGGGCCGCAGCCTCGGTCACACACCACCGGCAGAGAATGCCGAGAGACGGCTCGTCCAGTCGTCCCCAAGCCGAGCCTTAAGGAATAAGAGGTCTCGATGGATGCAGTCCACCGACACATCCAAGAAGCTGGCCAGTGCCTGCTTGAACTTGCCTTCGCGACGAAGCAAGGAGTCGGCATGTCTAGTTTTCAGGATCCGCCAATAGTGCTGGACCTCGAATACCCGACGGAAACGGGCAAGCTCTTTTCTAGCAGCGTTGTCACTCGCGATGATTTCTTTCCATGGAGTCAGATGCGTTGGCTGTTCACCGCCGTGCAACGCGTCATCCAGAATTCTCCGCAGCTCGTCGCGACTCGGAACGGGAATCGTGTCCGGAATCCAGAACAGGCCTCCCTCTCGAACCAACTGCTGCACGATGGACGCGGGCATTTCCCCCAACAGCAGCGGACCGCGAGGAATCGGCAGCCACGGGCCAGCCAGCCCAGTCAATCGCCACCGCCGACAGAACGCCTCGTAGTCGGACAAGAAACCAGTCCACTCGGGATCGGCGCTGGAGGAGTCGGCGAATGGACTCTGCGCATCGTGGTTCTCGCCGAGCGTTCCCCCATTCAGTGCAAACGGCGATTGATTCAGAGCCCCGTTCGCGACGAACGACGACCAGCTTTCGAAGAAGACATCATGCTCGTTCAGAAACGTTGGCTCCGACATCAGCCAACCGGCATACGCTTGCAGAGGCTGGAAGAACCGATTCGA
The DNA here is from genome assembly GCA_046349915.1 of Pirellulales bacterium. Taxonomy (GTDB): domain Bacteria; phylum Planctomycetota; class Planctomycetia; order Pirellulales; family Pirellulaceae; genus CAIXSC01. Next base: position 215,787 of record JAXMBL010000010.1, read on the forward strand.
ACGCTCCTCCAACGTATCGAGGTTCTGTTTCAGCTTCGAGACGTCAATGTCCCAGCCGAGTTCCTGGACCTCTTTCAGCGAGGGCCGACGAATTTCACTCCTGCGCAGAAACCCATACGAGATCCTCCGCCCCCTCAAAAACCCGACCGTCGCCGAATGGTCGCCGCACAGATTGGACAACTCCAACTCCATGGCCAGAGCATCCGCATCGAAGGCGTTCTCGCCCAACTCCTTGACCACGTGATTCCACAGCGACCTGGGAAGCGAGTAGAAGTATCGGTCTCGTAGCCACGCATGGTCCCGATACTTGCCGAAGACAACGTCATCCTTGCGCAGCGGGTCCGGCCGACGACTCGGCGTACCATCCATCGAGCGCCCGTCGTTAGAAGCGCGAGTCGATGAAGTCGCTCGCTTCGGATCGCGAGCAATCCCGGACGCAGCTTGATCAGGCTTTTTCGCTTTGGCCATCGATCGAACTCTGCCTTGTCGAGCTTCCCCGTACCCGCCAAATCCATCTTTGCTCAGTTAATTATGACACGTTTTGCGTCAGAATTTAACGTGATCAGTAAGCCGAGTGGCAAGAGAGGCATGCGCCGTCCTTCTCACGCTCTGCCTGCGGAATTTCCCGTTACTCCCTAAACTCCTGGACGTGATCGTCGACGTCCCATCTGACGATCACGCTGGATAATCTATCTCGAACTTCCGGATCCAAACGCTGAACGACGAACCAAGCACCCGCGAAAAACGCCTCATCTGCCTACTGTACTGGAGTACGTTGCATCAAGAACAAAAGTGTATTGACCAAGAGACTCAGCAGCCCAAGCCACACCCCGTAGGAAACGACTTGGAATAAGCAGTGAGTCCCTGGATAACGGCCAAAACTGAACCGTGACGGAACTTCAGTTGTGACCTCTTCCCACTCAATTTCCTTCGTGCGTACGAGCAACACAAGCCTCGCGGCATTATATGAAACAAAGGCGATGAAGCTGAGCAACGAGAGCGTGATCGTCGACCAAGACGCGTTGATGGATCGCCACTCTCCTGTGCCGTTTATGATGTAACACATCAATGACCATAGGATCGTAATGTCACTCCCGCTTCGCTCCATGGTGAGCGACGCGAAGTATCTTTTTCCAACAAACGCAACGTATTGCGACATGAATAACGTTATGCACGCCAAGTGAACCCATTGCCGGTAGCCGCTAAACTGACGTCTGAGCTTCGCCACGTCATCCACAACATTCAGGGAAAGTCGCTGAGTTGGCGTCAATCCTCCGTAGTTTGTGAGTGACAACAGATCGAGCCTCGGAATCGACGTTCCTGTGATGTCCCGTACGTCCTTGAAAGTCGTCGCAGAGTCAAAATCATTTTCGAAGAACTTGCAGTCTCGAACCGATGCGCGTCCAAACGCCGAGCCACGCAGGTTACATCTCGCGAATTCAACTTCTGAAAGACTAGCTGTGACGAAGCAAGCGTTACTCAGGCTACAGCCATCTAGCGATGTCTCACGAAGTACAGCTTCATTGTAGTCGCAAGACCCCAGCTCGCTTCGGACTATTGTTGACTTTACAAAGCTTGCCCCGTGAAAGCGGGCCGACTCGAACTTGCAGTCTCGCATGCGGACGGCAACGAAATCAGCGTTTTGAAAGCTGCATGCGTGAAAAGCACAATGATCGAATGACGCAGCACGAAAGTCACATTTATCGTATAGAGCATCACGTGCGTCTATGTCCTTAAACAGGGAAGACTCGCATGAGCACCCGTTGAACTTAGATTTCCGCATGATCGCTGCGTCCAATACAGTCCCATTCAAAGAACAGTTTATGAACTCTGCCTCGCTAAGGTCCGTACGTGTGAAATTCGCCTTGCGGAACGTGCAGTTCCTGAACACGGCTGGTCCAAACACATACCCCGAGAAATCCAGTCCGGAGAAATCCGCCGAGGAAATCTCAACTCTGAAATCGGGTACTGATCCCCGCCATTGCTCAAATGCCTTTTTGCCTTCTCGCAATGCCCTTTCCGCTCTTAATTGTGTAGATGTCACGTTACCGTTCTCTTATGCAGGGGCATAGACCGAGAATGATAGTTGCGGCCTTGCAGAAACGATCAGAACCCATGATAGCGATGAGAGACTCCACGCCATGCAAAGCATTTCGTCGAGACTTGATTAACTCGTTTGTTGCAGTGGCTCCTTTCGACTCTCCTCGTTACCCCAGTCAGCGATGCTGCCTCATCATCTGGATCAACCCGATGCCTCCAATTTCGCCATTGTCGGTTCCCGGTCGGTGCTGGTGAAGATCCCACGCGGAGGTTCTAAATCAATGCGGAGGTCCTTTACAATTTGGTCGACGGCGTCTTGCGGTAACCTCGCCAGCAAGTAATTGACCAGTTCATCTTGTCGCGGTTGCCCGAATACCATTCGATAAAGTGCCAGAGAGCCGCGCAGCTGGGCCAAACGATCCGCATCGCGGCTTAGAGGCAACGCCGGCACATGACGCTCGATTACGGCTCCGTTTTCGTGGGGAAAGACCCAGTAAGGAACGAGTTCGCTGGTGCTTATATCGCGATCCACTTCTGCCCTTTCGAAGGCAGTCTTCCAACGATCGGAGAACGGCACAGCCAACTCCGCACCGTGCTTGAGCGCCACGTTTTTGCGAACCGCGTGACCTTTGTAGCGATGAATGCGCCCCTCGCGTTGCTCCAAGTCCACGGGATTGGAAGGCAGGTTCCAGTGCATGATCGCATGACAGTAATGATGAAAGTCGAGGCCTTCCTGACCAACGGAAGTACTGGCCAAGACAAACGGCCAAAACGGCGAGTTGAACGCCGCCCGCACAATGTCGGCGCGGGCGACGTCACCATCCTTCTCAGTCTTGTCTTGTCCGAATCGAGCAGCAAATCGCGCTCGCATTCGTCGCGGCACGATCTTTATCTGGTGCGAACGTCCGTTTCCCTTTACGCGGATTTCATCGACGCCGACAGCTGCCGAACGAAGCCCAACTGCAGCGCACATCGCATTCGAAATCTTGTTGGCAGCCTCAACGGGTTCGAGGGCGCCAACGCCAAGACAATCTCGTAGCACGTGGGCATACTCGTCTAGAACGGCCTGCAAACATCCGTCGGCCGCGTATTCGATAACTCGTAGCCAAAAAGGCTCCTCGCAATTGAGCCCTCGCACCAGTGAGATGACTTCCGGAAGATTAAACAGATTGCGAAGGCGCCATGCCACGCGACCGGCTGCGAGCCTGATTAGATCGTCGCCTGATCTCGAAACTTCGATGACGCGAGAAATCGATCGTAAGGCAACAACGGCCGGGTTACCTAACGCAGACTTCGACAGCACCTCCAACAGCTTCGATGGCGGTCGCCCCAGCGGCCGCCGTCCATTCACGGACGAGTCCCTGATGAGCGTCCTGGCCTGCTCAACGTGTTCCTCCCAGGCGGTCTCTGGTTCGTTCTCACCATCCGCTTCAGCTGTTTCTCCTTCCTCGCCAGACCATTCTGCCGCCAGGTCTACTCGATCCCAGAACTTATGAGTGTCCTCGGCGTTCTGAGCGAGATCCATCAATATTGGCGCCGCCCAGTACCACCGCTCATCGACATCTCCTTCTCCGGCCCACCGAGCCGTGACTGTCTCAATCATTGGGGCCAGAGCGTCGCAAGCACGGGCGATCATTTCGTCGCGAGTTGGCGGGAACTCGCCGGCCGCTGCGGGATCGAATGCCATCGCTAGCGATTTTGACGGGTAGATCAGGCCGAGTACCGGCATGCCCGTTAGTCGATTGTCGGCCCGCGAGAACCGAAGCAAAGCCGCGATTTTCTTGCGTCCATCCGTCGAGTTGTCGACGGAAATGTCACCCTCGGTATTGCCATGCAAAAGACCAATAGCTCGTCTCTCGGCTTCATGGCTCAGCACTGCGGCAATGACCTTGGGAACCACTTTCCAGGACGAAAACACCAGTCGTTTGGTAACGGCCACCGGATCAAAACCGACGAATGCTCCAGACATCTGGTAATAGGGCAGGCTTGGCGGCAGCCAGAGAAGCTTCCACAGTCCCCTGTCGACCGTGTCGTTGAGCAAGGATCGCAAACGGGCGTTCGCGGGGTCAATTTGCCGATATGCCTGCACGTCCTCCCACCGCAGGAGACTGCCATCCGCGGCAGCCAACGCTTTGGCGATTTCATCTGTTTCGCCATCCTCCACGATTTCGCGCAGTGCTCTCTTGAGCTGGTAGTCGTCCATAAAATTCAAGAGGTACGGCGCAGACTTCCAATACTCCACGATGTCGCCATGTTCGAGCAACGCAGCGACTTTGGCTACCGCGAGGTACTGACGCACATCGGAATCTTCGAGCCGAGGTTGTGATTTCTGCTCACGGAGCATTCCACTACGGTCGTTAGTGACAGCGAGTCTCTCGGTCCGCGCCATAACCCGTTGTAAACACTGTTCGAGTTCTGACTTGATGCGACGCAATTCGTCGAAAGCGCCGTCTCCCAGTCGGAACATCGCGGCTCGATAATCCTTGAGCAAACCACGGAGACAGGCGTTCCTTGCCTCGTCATGGCGGGCGAGAAAGTCGTATGTCGCAATGAAGTCCTCGTAGTGATCACTCTCGCCGTTGTCTTGCTCATGTTGCATCGAGTACATTTTGTACGGCGTGGCAGAGAGTAGAAGTACGCGCACCGCTTCGGCGTTGCCCTCTCGATCGTCGGCATACTCGAATAGCGACTTGGCAAGTTCGGCCTCCTCATTGTTCGGATCGAGTAAGTGCTTGAATCGCTGAAATTCGTCGAGGATAACCAAGTCCGGACGTAGCGCATGAATGCAGGTGCGCCCAAGCAAGGCCCGCAACTCAGCGACAAGACGCCGCCGCTCGTCGCGGCCATTTTCGTCTAGCTTTGAATCACGCCGAGGGAGATCCTCACACAGCGTAACGAATCGAGTCTGAAGATCTGCTCGGCCTGCGTCGTAATCCAGCTGTCGCTGCTTATCGATCTTCTCGAGGAACATGTCCCGCAAGGTGACGTCAATCTCCTGATCTTTAATCCAATTGATCCACCACGCAAAATTGTCGGACGTGACGCCGCATCGCAGGACATTCATCGCCCGATTCTCTTGCAGCTTCCAATGGTCGCGCAACATGGCAAACAGCAACGCCCGCTCTTTGACGATTCCCGTGCCGCCGAGTGGCTCAAGTGAAGTACCCGGCGTCATTGACACATAGTTCACCTTGCGATGCGTGATATCCTTCATCTCGAGAGGCAACAGAGTGGCCCGAGTCGCACGCGCAAAGTCATGCTGCCTGTCCACTCGCAAGCGGTCGATATTCTGCCGAGCGATGTCGGCATTCGAGCAGACATATACGACGTCGACGCGATCTACCTTGTCCCAAAGGTGCTCGACGGCTTTTGCGATGACTCCGCGTGCGATGAGCGTTTTCCCCAACCCCACCTCGTCGGCGACTAGAAACCGGTGGGTGGAATCTGCGTCGGTGTAAAGCCGACGAAAAGCGTAGTCCACCGTACGCAACTGAAAATCCTTCAGTCCCGCCAGCGCAGAATTGGCGTCGGGTTTCTTCACGTCCGAGGTCGTCACTTTGCACCTCCCGGGTCGCTGCCACTGGCGACTATTTGTTCGCGAGCACGGTTGATCGGCTCCCAGACCAATTCAAGCTCGGCGGGCAGAATCGATCGTCCCTCAGGCGTCTTGCGCAGGTCCTCGATCAATCGATGTACTTGACCAAGCTTGTCCGGACTCTGGTGCAGTGCTCGCAGCAAATGCTCTAGCAGCGGCAGAAGTTCGTTAGTGCGTTTTTCCGAGTCCGAATCCGTTGACTTCCCGATACCGCGTATCTCGTCAAACAAGTGCTCAGGATCGTCTGACAACAGTAACATCAAGAACCGCAGCAGCGTCCTGGAATCCTTGAGTAGATCTTGAAGCAGTCGTTCCTGTCTGTCGCTGGGCGCACCAATAAGCGGCAAATTGACAACAAACTGCGTCGCGTTCTCGGCGGCGCCGACTTTTGCGACAACTTCGAAGACCACGAATGACGAGACTGATTCCGGTGCGTGCGGGCCAAATCGGGCTCCCATGGCTTTCCCGTTCTCAACGACCTGCGCATCGACGGACGGGAGCATTGCCGGCCTACAACGAACCGTCACTCCGTCCGGAAAATAAAGCGGAGTCGTTCCCTCGATAGTTGTCACGAGCATTTTACCGTGGAGACTCGAGTCGCCCTCAATGCGTACCACTAGCGTTTGGTTTGCGAGCACTTGACGAACTTGTTCGACGAGCGATTCCACCGCCAGCCTACCGCAATCGGGCGTTACCGACTCGGCATCCGGCGTGAATTCGACAAGTAGCGATTTGAGATTGGCCGAGTCGCGATCGTCGCCAATCGTCGCATCAATCCCAAGGGCACTCTTTTTCCCAATCATTTCGACTAGGAATTCAACATTTCCATTAAATGCCGCTGTCGTCGCGTTGGCTGACCCGGTCCACAGGTGGGCTTTCCAGCCCGCGTCTGCGACAAATACTTTGGCGTGTAGTCCCGATAGAGTCTCCGTGACCGCAACCTCGGTTGAATCTTCACCTCCGCTAAGGCCTGTTTCCAGCCCTTCCTCCATTGTGAAGTACCGCCATTGGCCCGTTAAGGATGCGGTGTGAAGCGAGTGCAGTAAATCCGCGCGACTTACGAGGTATCGTTCGCAGCCGTCTTCGTCGACTCTGTTTAGAAACTCGTCGGTCACGAAGGGAGCCACGACGAGCAAGCGGTCGATCTGCTTGGGAAATGGCCAAGCTCCCTTGCCGTTCAGGCCAATCGGCCAGAATCGTAACTCTTCAACGGCCTCAGGAAGTTCCCATTTTACGCGTCTGAGTTCCTGGCTGATTCGAGCCGTATCTTGGTTTGCCTGCTTGCTCACGCCTTGATCCCTAATCGCCAGTGAAGGGAGTTCCTGAAAGAACTCGCCGAGTGGCCGATTTTCGCGGTATCCCAACTGTCGATCGGTAAGGTCTCCATCCAGCAGCAAGACCGTATCCCATGATCGATCGAAGGTGAGATTTCTCGAGAGACAGAGTAAACGGTAGCGAACATTGTGCTCTGCGTTGGCGTACCGGATCGCCCACACTTTGGGATGGAACACGGCCGCTCGACCTGCTTTTGCGGCCGGAGCTTGCACCTCGATCACCTCTTGCTCCAAGTACGTCAACAGTCGCTGGTTCGCGGGAGGCACCTTGATTTGCCCGGCTTGGCAATAAATGTGAATTCGATTGGCGCACCTGCGGAGCGATTCGAGCAGCGCCAGGGGATCGGCCGCAGGTACCGAGGGGTCTGCCGCCAACCGGCCGTCGTCCCCTTGCCAATCAAACATTGCGAATGACAAGGGAGTCGTGAGAAGCGCGATCAGGTCTAACGAATAGGTCGTGCCAATGGCGCAGTCGAAGCGGTAGCCCAATGGCGGTCGCAGGGAGGATAGCAGGAGTTGACGGCCGCGAGGATCAAGCATTGGTATTCTCCGCTTTCTGCGTACTGCTCTGTAGACCTCGGAGAATATCGTTCAGAATCGTTCGGGTCTGACTCCACCGAAAGTCCATGGGGCCGCCGCCAGCATCTCCCTGCCAGCGGTCGCGTGCTCGCACATTTTCCGGTCGCAGGCGAGCTCGACCGCCTTTAAGCTGTGACTCGCGCTCCGTCACTAGTTTCTGTACGGCTGGTTCATTCCATACCGCCATGCCTGTTCCCGCCCGCAGGGCAACCGAAATCCACTTCTCGGCGAAATCCTGGGTACGACTGGAAAGACGTGGATTGATTCGATTCACGAGTTGCCAAAAAGCCGCTCGATCCCATTCCGACAACGTTGACGCCTCCATCGCAAGCTGGCTCTGCCAATCCAACAGCCGGTTGTCGACTTCGCCCACCAGTTCCTCGTTTCCCTTGAGCATCGCGACCATGCGCGAGTAGATTAGTGGGCCACCCCACGCGCAAAGGGAGAATCGACGTGCCTGTTCGACCGTCTTGCGCAGGTTCTCGGTCAAGATCGGCCACAGCATCTCATCCCAAGCGTAATCCGCGTCAAGTTCGCTCGTCGCTCGAGTCACGACTTGGGCGAGTAATGAGGTAGGCTGCGCCGCACAGATCCGCTCCTTGAGGAACTCGGCTTCATGTCCGAGGAGATCGAAGGTCGCACCGACGTACAGATCCACAGGTTCCCTCGGCAGCGAAGGATGCCAGAGAGTCGCGGCCCGGCTCAACGGCTCGCCGTCGTCAGTGACGACTTCGTTCGAAGACTTAACTAGCCGTTTTGATATCTGTCGCGCGTACTGCTCAATGGAGCCGGAGAACAGTCGGATACCCCACAGATTCAACCCGCGCCAATAAACGGCGCTGGGCATTCGCTTGAGCGTCCCGAGGGCTTCGCGTCCGATGATTCCCGCCTGGTCTTGTTTGCCCGCCAGAAGTGCCTTGATCAGTTTCGTTTCTCGGTTGCGAAGTTTCTGGGAAAACTCCTGCGGACTGAGATCCTGACGTTCGTAACGCCGCATGATCCACGGCACGAGCAGAAAGTAACGTGCTCGTGTTTGAATCGTCGAAGTTCCGGGAAATAGATGGTCGGCAAAAGCATCGCGAATGGGCGCAAAGCCCAATTCGTCGACCGTACTTTTCTCGCGAAACAAGTCGATGACCTGCATCGCCTGCTGGCGGTCAGATTCAGCAAAATCTAGCCAACTGAATGACGAGGGCATCGGGCGGTTCTCTATCTCTTACGTTGCGTGAAACACGTCTGCCCAGTTCTTGGGGTGATACGCGTAAAGTGGAAGACCACTTGGTTTTTCGAGATACGTGTTGTCGAGGAAATGAGACAACAGCTCGCAAACAGCCATACTTACCACTCTTCGCATGTGTTCCTACCAATCCTATTGGGTGCCATAGTTCTTTTCAATTCGTCATGGCCCCTTGGCTGCGATCTTGCGTCAACCGCAAACACGTATCGAGGAAGTCAACTCGTTGACGCGATCAGTACCCGGACCGTGTCGCAAGGCCGGGAATCCTGACTCTTCGCTGATTTGTGATGGACAAACGCAGAGCGTCGCCAATGACCGTCAATAGCCAATCACCACGAGATCACCTTGCAGCGTTCTGCAGCCTTCAGCGATTGGGAGTAGGCGAGTACCTGATTGACGCAAGGAGCGATGCGGAAACTGCGGAGGCTTTCGTCGCCACAGCCCTCCCACTCCGCCGCCGCGCGGAATGCCGTCACTCCAGAAAGCGTTTTTTCTCGATTTCCCAAAAGTCGGCGACAAATCGGGCGGCGGTTCGCTCTTTATTCAGGTTGGGCCGCAAGGGCAGGGACTGTTGCCGCGAGGGCTGCCGTGGGGGGTGAGTCGGTACGATGCCGGCGCTGCCGCCCGACTTGGGTTTGGGGAAACACTGATGTCTCATCTGCCTCGGTTGTTCGGCAAGTGTCGGCTGGTCGAGTTTCTCATTTTGATGCTCGCCGCTTTGACCGCGAGTCACGTGCTGGGCGCTTAGCGGGGAGCGCCGTTCATTTCGCGGGGAATTCCGTTGTCGTGTCGCGAGCGACTGGGAATTCCCCTCCAAGAAAGTTGCGCGGGGTGTGCAATTTTCACCCCCGGCTAGCTTTCTCATCTCAGCAGTCATTGGACGGCGACTTGGTCACCAGACCGTCGCCCGTCACTGTCCCCTCGTTGTCGCTCTCTCTTTCACCAACCTGCCGCAGGAGTCCTGGTCCATGCTATCGAACAGCACCAACGAAACGCCGCTCTTCACAAACACCACACCGGATGAACGCGGTCACGAACCGGGGGATTCCCAGCGTTCACCCGCGAAAGGTAAGCCGCTGGTGGCGACCGTGGGTCCGGTCGTGCTCGACACTCACGTGACGTACCCCGGTTCGGTGCCGGAGAAAGGTAAACGCGTCTGCGAGATGCGTTGCAGCTATGGCGGCGGAGCGCTCAATACGAGCCGCGCGATTCGGACGGCCGGGGGAACGGTCGCTCCCTGCTTCATCATCGGTCGCGACAAGATGGGCGAAGCGATGAAAGACGAACTGGGCGACGAATTCGCGCTCGCTCAGTTCGCCGCAGGCTACGACTCGAGTCGGCAGAGCCATATCCGGCCCGACGGCGTGACCGACACGACGCGCCCGCCGCTCGAACTGCACTCCCTGCCGCCGAACTTTCGCGACGCCATTCGGAACTCCCGGGTGACGATCGTGGCGCCAATGGCGGTGGCCGACCAGGCGTTCGTCGGCGAGGCGCTGGCGGCGGCACGCTTCTCGATTTGGCAGCCGAGCTTGCCGCAGTTGCTTGATCGTCAGTCGGTGACGACTCTGGGGAAGTTGGCCTCGGTGACCGTCATGAATGACGTGGAGGCGTACGAGGTTACGGGCGAATCCGATCCGACCCGAGCGGTAATGGCGCTCGTCGAAAAGGGATGCCGAGGCGCGATGGTCACCAGTCCCCAGGGAGTGGTCGCTCGAATCGACGGCGAGTGGGCGTCGGCGCCCGCACACGACATTTCGGCCCTTCGCACGTCGGGCGCGGGGGATTGCTTTGTGGGAGTGTTCGCTTGGGCGTACGCCGCCCGCCGGTCGCTCGACGAAGCATTGCGGCTCGGCCAAGCTGCGGCCGCGCGACATGTGACCGCTCAACTGCCGCTGGTCGACCTCGGCCAGTGGACTGCTTGGGCCAATTCGCAGCCCAAGGTGTCGTTGGCGCGTCGCACCAAAGCACCGGTGATCAAGGTGCGGCACGCGATGAGCGTCGCCGTGGGCGTGGCCGCGATGATCCTGGCGATGATGGTTTTCCGGTAAATGTATTCGTCCATTGGGCAAACGTACGTGGATCGCTCGGGCGACCGGGGACTGAGGAATCGACAGAACAAATTCGGCCCACGGGGGAGGCGGTGCGACGTGAGTGGCCGGCGATTGAGCGGCGACCACCCAGGGCGTCGAACCTGGGAGTCGCTGACTTCGTGGCACCCCGCCGCCACGACGAAGCGCTCTCGCGCTGAGCCCGGAATTCACCAGACCAACTCGCGTGGATGCCACTTCTTTCTCGCCGTCGATGCGTCGATTGGTACGCGAGCGGTCAGCTAAACGCCGCTCGCCCAGATTCGTCGAAGCGCTTCGGAGCCTTTGGAGTATCGCGATATTGGCCCAAAGCAGCGTTTCGCTTATTTCGTTTGCTTCTTTTGCTGCGAATATCCGCTATACTTCTCTTCGAGGAGCAAAAGACATGGCGACGTTACTCAGCGATTTTCCGGAAACGATTACCCCGACGCCGGACGAGGCGATTCTTGCGCAGGAGAGCAGTCGGCGGCTGGCTCGCATTATCGCAACGAAGCATAAGAAGCCGCTCCAACTGCGGATTCAGCCCGAGGACGCGCCAGAAGAGACGGTCTCCATTCCGGAATCAGCCTTTCGTCTTCTGAGCGAAATTCTCACGCAGATGGCGAAGGGGAACGCCGTAACGCTGATCCCGGTTCATGCGGAACTGACCACCCAACAGGCTGCCGATATCTTGAATGTCTCACGGCCGTTCCTAGTCGAGCAATTGGAAAAGAACGTCATTCCGTTCCGGAAGGTTGGCACCCATCGCCGCATCCTTTTCAAGGACTTGATGGAATACAAGGAGGCAATCGATCGCAACCGGCTGAAGGCCTTGGACGAGTTGGCAGCCCAGGCCCAGGAACTCGACATGGGCTATTGAAGTGAGCCACTTCACCGTTTTGTTTGACGCTTGCGTCCTCTATCCGGCGCCGCTGCGCGATCTGTTGATGCATATTGCGGTCACGGACCTTTACCGGGCCAAATGGACCGATGCCATCCACGATGAGTGGACGAGGAACGTACTCAAGGACCGGCCGGACTTGAAGCCGGAACAGCTTCAGCGCACTCGCGATTTGATGAACGCGCACGTCCGGGATTGCCTTGTGACTGGCTATGAGCCCCTCATCAATGCCGTGAAACTGCCTGACCCGGACGACCGGCACGTTTTGGCTGCCGCAATCCGCGCCGGCGCCGACCTCATCGTGACTTTCAATCTCAAGGATTTTCCTGAAGAAGACTTGAAGCTCTATGGTATCGAAGCCCAGCATCCCGATGAATTCCTGATGTTCCAGCTCGACCTGGCGCCGAATATCGTCTGTTCCGCTGCCAAGCGGCACCGAGCAAGTTTGAAGAACCCTCCCAAGGATGTTGAGGAGTATCTCGCCACACTTGAAGCTCAGGGTCTGGCTCAAACGGTGTCGAGTCTTCGGAGATTCGCCGAGTTGATTTGAACCAAAGACACGCGGCGAATTCTGCACACAGCCTCCCGTCTACGATCGGTCGTGGCTCCGCCACGAAGAGGCAACTTGGTGCGCCGAACTTGTGACGATTGGAAAGACGAATACCAACCACGCGATCCTCCGTCGCGGAGTGACGGCAAGATCGTATCCCCTGATTCATCACGGGGAACCAATCAGGCGGGCGACAGCCCGGGTGCGCCGCGCCGCTCGATGCGATAATAGCACTTCCGCGCTAGGTCGAACGAGATGTTGGAGGGGAGAAGCACATACGCTCGGGGTTGATCATCGAAGGTCGCAGCGAATTCCAGCGGCGCCTGGAACAATTGGCAACCGAAGCCGCGCGCCAGCCCTCGATCGTCCACCGGCTGCCAGACGACTTCCAACCGCCAATTCCCCGGTGTGGATTCGGCCAGAGTGATTTCGAGCCAGCAGTCCCCATCGCGGTCGGCCGACAATTCGGCTCGCAGCCCAGAACCATGCAGCGATAGCGAAGCAAGTGCTTGTGTGGACATGATTTATAGATGACCCAGTCGGCTCAGTCGATTTCTGCGAGATATTTTGCACGACCCGAAAATCGTGGCCTTGTACCGTACTTACAAAGGCCAGGGGGACGTTGATTTCTTCGCCGCAATTTCGCTTGTTGGACCCATGCCAACCGCCCCGTCATGAATGACGGGTCTACGATCGGTCGTGGCTCCGCCACGAAGAAGTAACTTGGCGCACCAAACTCGTGACGATTGGAAAGACGAATACCAACCGCGCAATCCTCCGTCGCGGAGCGACGGCAAGATCATAGCCCCGTGATTCATCACGGGGAGAGTCTTCCTCCCCGCCGTACCGACCTACTCTCCGGCTCGCTTACGCTTGACTGGTTCTGCGACTGGCTGCCCCTTCCGAACTCGGGCCAAGCGAAAGCCCCGTATGCCGTCCCGGAACGACGGGGCGCCCCAGTAACGTCCAGCCGTCCGGCAGTAGACAGCATGGCGGCCCCAGGACCCCCCGCGACGCACCCGATCAGAGCCATCCTCAGGACCCGCCAGCGACGTTGGTGAAAAATTGCCGTACCAACTCACGCACCACTCCCACAAACCGCCATGCATGCCAAACAAACCAAAAGCGTTCGGCAACAGTCGGCGACGTGTGCCGTCGGGTAGATCCTCACCCAATTCCACGTCACGTGGACCCTCTCTATAAGTCCTCCCAAAGTCCGCCACCAGCTTCAAGTCCTCGTCGCTTTCCAGGTCCCGATAACCGGAAGGCTCGGCCGTCTTGATCCGGCAATATCTCGCCCGAGAACCCGCTCCGCACGCATACTCCCACTCCGCTTCCGTCGGCAAACGACCGCCAAAATGACGCGCCGCACACCAAGCGTCGTACCAACTCAACCGCTGAGCTCCATAGCGCAACAATTGGTCTTGGTGCTCTTGAACCTCTTGCTCGTGCAACTTCAAATAAGCTCCGTCGAACAACGCATACTGCTCGCGAGTCACCACCGTCCGACCTAGCAAAAAAGACTCCAGCGAGATCCGATGGGGTTTGGTCAAATCCAATGTCCCGCTCTGCAACGCCGGCACCGTCACAAAGCCGCTCTCCAGCTCGCGTGCTACACGGCCCGGCTCGCCTGCGTCCGCCAACTGTCGTTGGAACTGCTGACGAAACGCAGCAACCACCCGCTCACCGCCGGCAAGCAGCTTCGGCATCGGTTGCGCTCGCTCATGCGCAGGCAGATCCTCCAACAGGCACCACGCTCGGTACATCAACTCCGTCGGCCGCAACCACGGTTTCTCCCCCTCTTTCATCACTCGCTGCGATACCGGCTCGAACAACTCCGACAACGAAGCTAATAGTACAGACTCATCCCGCGCGGTCGTTGGCATCTCGATCGCAAACCTGAAAGACTCATGCCAGTCCGAGTCGGCCGCGTGGGTTCGGACTGTCTGGTCTCCGCATCGTGGAGGTCCCTGCGACTTGCTTTGTTCTTGCACCCAGCCTGGCTGACTATTGCGAGCCAAATGCAGCCCGCAATAGAACTCCATCATGCGCCGGTCGGGCCACGCCCAGACCTGCTCGCTTGACTTGTACAGCAGCGAACGATTCGTGAGTTGCGCGATCTGCTCGATCAGTTGCCAGTCCTTGTCCGTCGGAGGCTGTGCGACTCGGGTGGCGGCGATCTTGCGCAACTCGGCAATGTCTACTTGGTTCGACACGCGAAAATGGCCAGGGTTCACTGCCATCATCGTGAAGGCCGCGGCCGCCAACAGTGACTCCCAGCGCTGGATGTCGGCCAGGATCACTGGGTGTTCGAGTTCGTCGACGGCCCGAGCATCGGTCGGCCACTTCCGCAATTTGCGGGCCGCGCGCTGCAACAAAAACCCACTCGTTTGGCAATAGAGCCCCGAGCGAGTGTGAAACAGGCGCAACTTGCCCGCTTCGGCCAATCGTCGCACCATGTACAGCGTATTCGGATTGCCGAACAGGTCCTTGACATCGTCGTAGAATCGGACCAACTGCTGCAACTCGCGGCGTCGATCATCATCATCGGCGTTGGCCGGTAATTCGCGCACCAAGCGGTTGATTTGTCGCTCGTCCACGGCCCGAGGCAGTTCTGCGGAGAACGAATCCGTTCGGTTGGTCGGCCCTAAAAAATACGCATACTGGCGACGCAGATCGAACGGCAACACCGCGCCGAAGCGCCAGTCGCCAACAAACGCGAGCTTCTGCTTAATGGAGTCAACCGCATAGGTTCGACCCGTCAGAACAACTCGCACGTGCCACTGATTCTCGCGGCGCATCCGCTTGAGGAACTCGTGAAAGCCAGCCACTCGCTCGGGGGCGGCTTGATCCAGAGCATCCAGAATCAGTACCACCGTGCCTCGTTCCAGGGCATACTGGGCCGCTTCGACGGACGACGTTCCATAGCCGCACTCGCGGCAGGCGTTTTCGAGCCGACGCGCGATCGCGCTCGGGAAGTCTGTGGGCCATTCCTCGTCCGCGCTTTCAGCCGACTCCTCCCAACGGAGCGCGACCAGCGGACCACGATCGGCCAGTTCCGTCCGAGCTCGTTGTCCGCAAAGAAATGCGAGCAGCCGTCGCGTAAACGTCGTCTTGCCCGCCCCTGGCCCTTCCGAAATGCACAGCAGTTCTCCTCCCTTATTCCACAGTTCGATCAACGCATCCTCTTCATTGGGAAGGTCGATGTCCTCGTGCTTCAAGGAGTCCTCTCCGTCTTCGCCGGTCGCGGCCTTGTGCAGCGGCACGAACAACTCCACGTCGCGTTTGCCGGTTTGCCGATCGAAGAGCCGATAGGCCGGGGAGACATAGTAGAGCACCGAGCCCCGTTCGGAGTCTGGATCGGTCCACGCTTGCTCCCATTCCGCGAGTATCTGCCGTGCGTATTCGGCCAACACGCGTTCGATCCGCGCGTTGCCCGTCAGGTGGACATAGACGTCGTCCAGATTCGCGGCGCCCACAACCGACATCGTGGGTCCCGACTTCGGTCGATGCCAGCCCGCTTCGATCGCGTCTCGCGCCTGAGACTTGTTGAACACAACCTTGCGGAGCGGTACGGCCAAAGGTCCTTTGCGCGAGGTCTTGGGACGCCCCAGGTGAGCGCCCCCGAGTTTCTCCTTGATGTGACCGACGTCGCCCAACTCGATGTCTTCCAAGCGAATGGGCTGACCATCGTCCAGCGACCGCCCAGGCCGTAGCTTCAAGGCGGCCGAGGCGCTGGCGTCTGAGTTCAACGGCTCGCCCATGATCGCGGCATACATCGCGCAAGCCGCTACCGCACCCGCCGACGGACCATCCACAATCTTGCAATCGACCAGCGCCGGCGCCAGACGAATCGCCGCCGAGGGAGGCTGGATGGCTTGGCAGGCGCGCCAGGCCAGCCGCAGACTGTCGATAAACTCGGGCTGAAACGCCGTCAGGCCGATCTGCACCGGATCAAGATACCAACTCGCGGGTCCCGCTTCCTGCCGCATCGCGAACAGGTCATGCAGCTCGCCCACCGACGAGCCTCGGCGAGCCAGCAGGATGCGGGCCAGAATAGGATTGTCGGGCGAGCCGGGCGGGGAGGCCGGCGGTTTGCGAACGGTCGTGCGAGTGGTGGTGCCGACCTGTTGAGGTGACGCCGAGCCAGCGGGGGCCGTGGCCAAGGACGCCGAACCGGTCAACAGATAATCGAGCAAGCGATGCACGGCGAGCCACGCTGGCGCGGTCCCGGCGTCGATCCCTTGCTTGTTGACAATCTCCTTCATCGCTTCCAGGGCCGTGGGACCGGCACCGCCGAAGTTTCGTCCAAGCAATGGCATTGGCTCGCCATTAGGCGTGAGGCCCCAGGCGTTTTGGAAGGCGGCGAGTGCTCGGGTCACGCAATCGCGGATCTCGTCCGACAGCTTAAGGCCAGGCCGCCAACCTTGTCTTACGATCAGGGTGGCGGCGTCGATCGTCGCCATCAGGCCGTAAAGCGTCGCGAGGCAACGAGTTTGTGCAGTGTGTAGCGAAATGGCCTGAGCGGACTGCTGGTCATGATTCTCGGCCAAGTCGACCGGCGTGAGCCACTTGGCCACCATCGCCTGATGGTCGCGAGCCTTAAATACACTCCACGCAATATCCCAATATTCTTCCCAGGCTTGTTGTGATTTTGGATCGGCGAAAGGACCTGCGGCGAGGTGCTGGCGGGTGTATTCGATGCAGGCGCACTGTGGGCCAAACCACTTGCCCGGCTGCGTCGAGTCGCCCAGCCAAGCGGTCAAGTCGGCCCGAAATTGGTCTTCCAGGTTCATAAGGCGAAAAATCTTTGGAATTTCTTGAGCGGATCTGAAGAAGCGGCCGCCGGTTCTTGCTTGCTATTGATAGCAGCGCCCCAATGGCGCTGAATAGACAGCCCAATGGGATGGCCGAATCGAGAGTCCATTTCACGACGAAATCGACCTCCGACAAGGCTTAGCGTGGAAATGGCAGTGCGGGGCATAGTCGTGGATCGCTCCGCGATCCAACGTCTTTGTGTCTGAGCGTTGGATCGCGGAGCGATCCACGACTATGAGAACCTGACACTGTACAAACAATCAGGAGCCCCAAACCATGACCGATCGCAATTCCAACAAGCCGCAGGGGCCGCCGGATTTTTCCGGCTCGCCGGAAATTCCCCTCGCCACCCGCAATTGGCTGGCCGGATTGCTCGACCAGGAAAAACACTCCGTGCTTTGGCCGGTAGTTCCCGTGGCCGCCGAGTCGATCGGCCGGGGCTTGGCCACTCGGGACAAGCTCGCCGTCCGAGTCCACGCGGGTTGGAACCAGGACACGGGCGAATCGCTCGTTCTCCCTGCCACGCTCGCCCGCCAAGTGGCGGCCGACGGCGAGATCGAATTGACATTGGCTTTCGACGAACCGGCCCCGGGCGATTACCGGCCGGTCGCACTAACGGTGGGAAAGTTGGACCTGTGGACATTCCCACCGTTGTCGCTGGGGGAACTGGCGGACCCGACCGTGGAATTGGCAGAGAGTGAATCAGTCTCAGTCGACGCAGCGCCTGCGGAGTTTGTCGGCGATCTTGCGGCGGCCGGGGCGGTCGGCGAAGTGCTGCATGCCGCCCACCAACGGCTCGACCTGCATTGGAGCAACGGCCTGCTCGAAATCCGGCTGGCTCGTCCGCCGCGCTGCGTGGGCCAGCCGGTCGTGGTCGAGACCTCGGTCCGCGACGTCTGGGGCGATATTCAAACGATCCGCGACGTGGTGTCGGTGGAGGAGCGGATCACGGAGCGCAAATTCGCCGGCTACGTCCTGGGAACGCTGCCTCGATCCGAACCTGACCATATCGGACTCGAAGACCTGCGGATCAACGTGCGGCCGCTGCGAGTGGATGACTTGCCGCGACTGAGCCCCGCTCAGTGCAGCGAGTTGCTGGCAGGCCAGCCCATGAATGTCATGACCACGCAGGCCGAAGGATTCGAGCTGCGTGCGGCGGCGGTCTGGGAAGACCAACGGCAGGCCATTTCCTCGCCCGACTCGACGTGGTTGGTCCGCGTCGCCACGGGAAAGGAGGTGCGCTGATGTGCCAGGTCTCCCCGTTTACTTATCCGATCAAAGGCGAGCGACTGGAACGTCTGAAGGCGCGCGACGCGAACGGCAGCCCCGCTTATCCCGCGGAATGGGCGCAGTTGATTCGTCAAGAGAGTCCCTCGTTGCGGTTGTATCTCAAGACACTTCTTTGGCGACAGCGCGATGTCGAATCGGATGCCGACGACGCCTTGCAAGTGACTTGGCTGCTGATCCTCCGGAAGGCTGGACCCGATTATGGCAGCGACGTCCTCGAACGAGCGTATTTGTTCGCCCAGGCGCGAGCCGCCGCCAGCGACGTGATACGCAAGGGCCAACGTGAGAAAGCACTTGGTTCGACGGGTGACGACAGTGCCATCGACGACGACTTTGAGTCGAGCATCCTGGCATTGCTCGCTTCGCGCGGCGAGTCGGACGAACAAGCCTTGCGACAGGCGCTCGATGATCTGCTGGCACTTTCGCAACCGAAACTCACCGACCTGGAGTACAGAATTGTCGTCTATCATCTTATCGATGGCCTCACCTTCGCCGTGATCGCTGTGGACTCTGATCAACCTAAGGGCACAGCAGCGACGACCTACTATCGAGCGTTGGAGAAGGTTCGCAAAGGGCTGAGCGACCGCGCCGAACCACCGCTCACAGAATTTGAACGCCAAGTGATGGACATGCGTCACGCGGACAAGAAGAAATTCACGAAGATCGCTCAAGAGCTAAATCTGCCGCTGTCCACGGTGCAGGCAGAGTATCGCGAAGCGGTGGCCAAAGTCTGGCAGGGGTTGTGGGGAGGAGGTTTCGCGCCGTGAGCGACGTGGATGAGTTTCAACGTCGTTCCACCACATCGGGGCGACGCGGCGAATCTACGACCTAGCGACAAGACCAATACAAACCACAAGCGTCACCGTCGCGGAGCGACGGATCGATCGCATCCCCTTGATTCATCACGGGGATGCCTCGCCGTACCGACCTACGATTCGGCTCGCTCTACTTTTCCTGTTTCCTGTGCTGGCTTCGCCGACAGAACGCGGGCTATGCGAAAGCCCTGGTAGCTGTCCCGGTAAGACGGGTCGTACCTGTCGCGATACGCCGTCCGGCAATCGACCGAGACGGAGTACCAGGACCCCCCGCGGTCAACCCGGAGTGAACCACGCTTTGGCCCGGTTGGGTCAACCGACGTCGAGTCCGATAAGTCACGATAGTACTCCTCGCTATACCAGTCCTCGCACCACTCCCACACGTTGCCCAACATATCGTAAAGGCCCCACCAGTTCGGCTTATATTGTCCGCGCGGCGTCGTCGCACCAACGTTCCGACCGTAGTTCGCCACCACCCGCAAATCTCCTTCCGAATCCAAGTCCCGATATCCATTATCGCTGTCCATATCGGCGATCCGGCAATACTTTGTCGTCGATCCAGCTCGCGCCGCGTACTCCCACTGAGCTTCCGTCGGTAAAGCTCCTCCCACCCAGATCGCAAACATCTGCGATTCGTACCAAGCCACCTCCGTCACTGGTTGTTCGTCGGAGAGATTGTATTCGCTTCGCGCATGTCGAGGCGCCATCAACTCGAATTGCGCATTCGTCACCGGAAAATCCATCAGCTCGAATGGAGACACAACGACCCAGTGCGGAAACTCGTTGCTAGTGTCCCCGGCCGTCCCCTGCACGAACGGCCGCCCAACTGCGTCCTCCGGC
The DNA here is from genome assembly GCA_046349915.1 of Pirellulales bacterium. Lineage (GTDB taxonomy): Bacteria > Planctomycetota > Planctomycetia > Pirellulales > Pirellulaceae > CAIXSC01. The sequence continues at coordinate 235,852 of JAXMBL010000010.1, forward strand.
GCTCGTTTCTCTGTCGGCGGACAGCGCAAGAAGGAGGAGTCAATTTGCACGACCGCGGGATTCCGCGCCGCCAACAGTCGGGGGAATTCCGTCAGGAACTGTTGCCGGATGTCTGAGGCCCTAGCGCGCACGTACTCGTCCGCTGATTGGTCGTTAATGGCCTTCTGAACGAGTTCCCATGCGGCGTGCAGATAGCGTGAATCGCGAAACTCAAGCCTCATCGCCGTCGACACAATCTCAATCAATTCCTGCGAGACCGTCGGCGGATCTTCAGATTGCCAAGCCTCACTCGCGTACCGGTCCCGATGGACCAACCACCGGCAAAAAGCGTTCAGGTCCGGATCCAACGTGACGTGGTCGCGAGTAATTGCCTCGTAAACCACGAACGGATTGCCGTACTGGATTAAACACTTCGCGAGCGAATTCAGGGTGCCGACTTGTTTCAATTCTCCGAGACGCGACAACGCAAACCGAAAGATCCACCGCCATTGAGTTGCGCGCGCATAACGTTCGGCCACCGCGGCAAATTCGTCCGGCCTAGCGGCGAGCGCTCGGCCCACGAAATACTCGAAGAACGACAAGTGACGCCAACTGAGCCCGGCAGCGTCTTTTTCGGCGAGCCGTCTTTGGCCATGGCGAGCGTCCGCGGCTGGCTGCTTGCCATCCTGGTCGAGGATCGCCATGCGAATCGTAATGCCGATTTGCCATAGGACCTCGAAAGTAATCGGGTCGAGTTCCTCACGGCGACTCGCCTTCAATTCGCCGTAGTCCCTTCCCGCCACTTGACCGCGAAAAGTCCCGTCCGCCGAATGTGCGAGTTCCACCTGCAACATTTGCCACGCCAGTGGCGCCAGAATCGAATCCATCACCTCCGCCGCCGTCCAGTCTTCCTCGCGATGCCGTGTGGCGGGCGTCGAGTTCAGCGTATCCAAACCTTTGGCGACTAACTCCTCCAGGGAAATCGTGTACAAGCGGTAGCGACTCGTCGAGTCCACCAATTCGCCTTCACGGTCCAGTCGCTTGACTTGCTCGGCCAGAATGGGTGGACGCACCACAGGCTGCCAGTCTTTGTTCTTCCAAATTCTGTACGCGCGTGACTCGGTAAATTGACGTTCCCTCGGCGCGGCGTCGGCGGAAAAGTATCGCCGCCACTCTTCCTGGTCAAAGCCCCGCGAATAAAGCGTGTCCCAAGTCTCCGCTCCCCACAGTTGCTCCTTCGTCTTTTTCGTCTCGGGCCGACCACTCACGACGGCCGCACAATTTCGGCAAGTCTTCAAGAGAGCAGCGACGCCGGTCGGTTGGTGGCTTGTTTGGTCCGCGGCGTCGAACAGAAACACCACTTCGCCGGCTGCGAGTTTGCGTTCCAACCATTCGCGCAGATCCCTCTCCTGGATCTTCACGGCGCGATCGCCGGCATCAGTGCCGTTCAACCAATCCAATCGCTGAATCAGATTCTCGACCACCTGTTGACGTGAACCGCGAAATAGATCGTCGTCGAGCAGCGGCAAGTGCAGCGGCTCTTGCGCGCCCGGCGGCACATCAGAGAATCCCGCGCCAACGCGAACGGGGACGAGTGGTCCCGCGGTGCTCGCAATCGTCCCTTCCATTTCCACGAGCAACGTCGATTTGCCAAAACCGCTGTCGGCAAACAACTGAATGCGTTTGGCGGAAGGTCGGCCAGCGAAAAGCTGCTCCAATTCGTGTGCGTCGAGCTTTTCGTAAAGATCGTCTTCCGATTTGGCTTCTCGGTCCAGGCGCTCTTTTCTGCGGCAAATGGATGGCCGCTCGTACGGATGACACAAAAAAGTCAGCAATCGTTGGCTCCGAGCCCGCAGGTAGCTCTTCACCGCTCGCGTGATGCGCGGAAACTTGGCGAATCGTTCGTACGCCGATCGCAAATCTTCGACCGGAACTAACGTCAAGCTCCAGCCACTGGGCGTGGTCGACGTATCGATCACTCCGACTGCGTCGACCTCCTGACCAAACGCAACCAGCACCTCGGTAACTTGCCGATCCGACAAATCTTGGGCCGCCGCCTTGCGCAACACGTGCCCCACTTTGGCAAGCGTCAGCGTCTTCCGGTCGAACTGAGCGGTGCAGGCGACATGCGCATCCAGGTCTTCATTCAGTACCGTCGCGCGAATGGCCACGGCGAATGCCAAACCACCTGACGGTCCCTCTAAACGGACATGCCGATGCAGAGCGGCGTCTTGACCGACGATTTCGATCGACCAGCGATAATCGCTCGCCGCGACCTTACCGAGTCCATCGAGCTGAATCACCACTCGCAGCGCATCGTGCACGCTCGCAGCAAACTTTGGATCGAAACGGAGATAGCCGGCGCTGGCGGGATGCGGATATATGGCGCCGCAGCCCTGGTCGACTCGTTCGATTCGCAGCTTGGCAACCAATCCTCTCGCAGGCCGCCAATCCTTGACCTGCGAATTTTGAAGCGGCGCTGGCGGCGACTCGGCCAGCATAATCCAAGTCTCCGCGATCGACGATCGATCAAACCGCCGAGCCGGTCGAAAAAGGTAGGCGATCGAATCCGCCACAAGATGCCAAGCCGGATGAGCGGTCCCCAGCGATCGAACAAATTCGCGCAGTTTCTCCTCGAATCCCCGTGGAAAGTCTGGAGTAGTCAACCAAGCGGGACGCGCGTCCGACGAGATAAAGCGATTCGTCTCGTCAGTGTTCTCATGCGGCCACACCTCGACGTAGGCGTTAAGGATCTCCTGGAATTCCGTGCTCAGTTCATCAGGAGTCAAATCACCCAACAGAGCCTGAATCAACCGCGACCGAGCATGAGCTTGGGAGAGCCACTTGGTCGAGTGCCATTTCGAACTGAGCGCAGCCGCCGCCTCGTCAAACTGCCTAATGACTTTCAGCAACGAGTCCACCGAGGCGCCGGACAGCCAACTTCGCACCGCCTGGTTCCCAGCCTCCAGCAGCAGGCAATCACCCGCGAAGAAGTGTTCGTCCCAGAGTTTCTTGACCGCTCCCAACTGGCCGGACTGATCAGGGTTCAGTTCAATCCCCAGCAGCTTCCGCAAGCCTTCCAACGGGTTGCCTTCTGCCCGTAATTTGCGAATCTCCGTATTGAGTTGGACGAGTTCAACATCGTGAGGCGAGGAGGAATTCATGGCGGGGAGAATCGATCGAGTGACCAGAGCATGCAGGTAATGTCAGCGCGGTTTATCCCCCCCATGATAACGCTTGCACCCAGCGTGCCGAAAGTCGCTCCCCATTCGATCAAGTCGTGTCGAATTTCGGGTGCCCCCCTATCAACGCCGAAGGCGTTGCGTCCTCCAGCCCAGGGTTGCCGCGCAGCGGCTACCCTGGGTAACACGCGACCCGCGAGCCGAACGGCATCTGTATCTGGGTGACGTCGAGGACCATGTCCACATCTTGGCGCGTTTCGGGCGGACGCGTTCGTTCGCGGAATGAGTAAAGAACCTGAAACGCGTTTCTTGCTTGTGGATGCACGAGCGGGGAGAACGGAACGACGTGTTTCAATGGCAGGCCGGCTACAGTGTGTTCTTAGGCAGTTCTCAGTCAGTCGGCCCAGCACCCAGGGTAGCCGCTGCGCGGCAACCCTGGGCTGATTTTCACAACGCCTTCGGCGTTGGTACTCGGTGACGCCTCAGAGCGACGATCAGGTCAGATACTTGGGACTCGGCGTCCCGAAGGACCGATTTAACCCGCTCGGCGTTTTCGATCAGCGCGTCGATGTTCGCGGGTTCCACTTCACCCAGGGTGGATGGTTCGACAGTCGACATGTCGGGCGTAGGCGGGATGCGATTGATGCTGGCGAGTCTTGACTTCGCGGGAGGCTGAGAACGCGCCGTTACAGGGGCGGCCGAGACGTTTCGGGGCGATTCGATTGTGATCGCGTTGGTCGCCGGCCCGATCGCGCTTTCCGGGGTGAGCAGCGCCCACAGGTAGGTGCGATGCTCGTCGCGGCACACAACCGGCTGTTCCGCGTTCTGGATCGCGATCTCGTGGAAGCCCAGTTCCAAGGCTCGCGAAAGCAAGCGTCGGTCCGTACAGAACCGCACCTCGTCGCCGACGCGCGACGAGCGACTGAGCACCAACTCGGTGGGCGGCGACGAATCAGCGGCCTGCGCCCGGATCGCCACTCGGCCGTTCAACTCGACGGTCACCGCCCCGTTCTCGTCGCTCCGTTCGGGCAGTCGCGGCAGGTTTTCCAGCAGGAACCGCCGGTCGTCGAGGTCGAGCATCAGCCGCGTCGGCGCCGAGTCGCCTGCCGCGAGCAGGTCATTCACTCTCGGGAAGCGACCTTCCCGGTTCAGTGCGATCCACACCGTCCAATCACCCGCTTGCACAACAAAATGACTGTCGGTCTTCCCGATCCGCACGGCATCGGCCGAAGTGAGTTCGCGGTTTCCGAACACTTTGTTCGCCGGCACCAGGACGGCGCCAGCAAAGCCCAAATTCCAGCCGCCATGCGACAGAATCTGACGGCCGTCGGTGGCGGTGAACGTGCCCGCGTCGCCGTCGAGCTGCACACAACTGAGTGCGTACCGAAGCGACTCGGGGTCGGTCACTTCCATGACTGTGCGCAGCGCCGCACAAAATGTCGAGGGCTGTTCCACCCAGTTGGTCGGCAAGTGCGGACGCGCAACGACCGCCGCGGGGCGAGGCCGCTCGAACGAGGCCTGTCGCGGCACCTCGCCGTCGCGCCACCTGGCGATCACGACGCCGTCACTGCCCGCTTCGACGGCCACGCTCTCGCCACGCCCCTCAGCCGCCGTGTGCAAGAGTTCGCTGGAAACGATCAACGTTGCAGTCGACCGAGCACCCGGCAGGCGGAATTCGAGTCCAACTTTGTCGGTGTGAGCCGCGATCCGCAGCCCCTGGTGGTCGGCCAAGAGCTGAATGCACGGCCAAGTGCGACGAGGGACGCCAGTCAACAATTGACGAAGCGCCGACCAATAGTGCCGCGCGGCCGCTCGGGGAATTTCGATCAAGGCATTACTCCTGTTCAAGATTGCGAGTTGTCGGGAATGGGAGAAACGAGAACGCCGACGGCCGCGCGGCCGTCGGCGGAATGGGACAGAGAAGTCGCTACGCCGCGACGAACGAGCGTCGCTTACGGCGCACAACGCGGTGCCGAGGCGGCTCGACGCCGTAGTATTCGTCCCAATCAATCGCGCCGGCCGGTCCCGACGGTTCGGGATCGAATTCGGTTTCGACCGGATCGGCGATCGAGAATCCGCGACGACGGATCTCACGCAGAGTCTCGCCGGTCGCGTTGGCCACATGGCGATCAAGTTCAGTTTGAGTCATCGGTCACTCCATGAGAAAGAAAGACCGACCGCCCCCGGACAGGGAGCGGTCGTGGGAAACACAACCGCCCCGCAGGGCGAAACTCACTTGTTTTCAAACTGTCATTTGGGACACTGATTCGATCGTGCGCATACCTGGTTCCGACACGAGCCCCTGAAACCTCTGCGAAACACGACTGGACGCAGCACCCCATCAAGGACAACTCTGTTGGCTGAAATCTGCAACTACTACGACGGTGAATGGCGCAGCAAGTCGTTCACCTGCCCGAACTGCAATTGGCTGGGCAGCGTTGGTGACATGCACATGGCAACGCATGCAGAACTTGCCGATTACTCTTGCCCTCGCTGCGGAAAGATGATTCTCATCGTGAGTTATCCAACCATCGCGGAAATACGCGCTGCGGCTGCAGCGGGCAACGCCGAGGCGGCAGCAGAGCTACGGCGTTTCGATCAGCAGCATCCGTCCTGATCGTCACGGTGCATCACCGAGGGCAGTGCGGCAAGGTTGCTTTCCAACCAACGTCGCTCAGCCGCGAGAGCCTCCGAGCGGCGGCGGAACGGCCCAAATCGCGGACCAGCGATTGGCGACAGGTCCGCCATCCACTTTCCTTGGTCGTCCGGCTCGACATGGCTGGCTCGAAAGATCGCGACCTCGCCAAGCTTATCCAAGTCGACCGCTTCGTCGTAAACGCACTTGATGGTTCCATTAGGATGGATCACAAGTTCCACAGCATGCTCCTTAACGAGGCCGCCGCAGGATGTTCCGTCGCGGCCGTTCGATGAGCAGGCCGTCGAGCGTCGCCTGCACGCCCGAGAGCTGCGTGGCGATCTGCTGTCGCAACGGCGAGTTGTCGCGCAATTGCTGCGGCGCGACGCCGCGCACCACGCGCTGGGCCTGGGCCACGAGTTCTTCCAACTGCTGGTCGCTGCCGATACTCAGCGTGCGGAACCGCTGGAAGAAATCGGTGAGATTTTCGACGGCCGAATCGCGGAAGATCTTGGGCTTGCCGTCGTCGCCGCCGCTGAGCCGCTCAGTCAGATGCGTCACCAGCCGCGACAATTCCTCGATAAACGCTTGTTCGGCGAGCTGCACCGCTTCATTAAACCGAGCTTGCACCCGGTCGCATTCCTGGCGGTAGAGCGTGGGCGACAGGCGACGCAGATACTCGGGCGGCTCGACGCTGGGAAAATCCCATGCCACCTCGAACATGCCGCGTAGCGTGTGCGGGTAGTCGCTGGCGTTGAACAGCCGCCCCAGTCGCTCGCGGGCGGCGGCCTGCAAATCGCCGTAATGCGTTTCGAGTTGCTCGACCGCCTCGGCCAATTCGCCCTTGAGCGTGGTGAGCTGCAAATTAAATCCGCCGATATCCTCCTGGCGGATCAGTCGAATTCCCGGCTCGGGATACGGAAGCGAAATTCGCCGCCAGTAATTGATCACCTGACCCCGCACGGCGGTGACCGCTTTCATCGCGGGGTGCGACGAGTCGAGCAGTTTCTTGCGGGCGGAGAGGAATTCTCCTTCCGCGTCGAACGTGTCGGCCGCCTGGGATTTTTGTTCCGGCGTCAGCGATTTCCGGGAACCAAACCAGGTGAAACAGACCCGCACCGCCGCCATCATCGTCCGCAGACGCGTGGTCGGATCGGCGGCCGTCGTCTCTTGGCGATCCAGTAAAAGCGTGCTCATGCAGAGGGAACTCCTGTAGTTGAAAGAAAGAGGTGTAAAACGGTGAGTGACGGTGAAGGACTTTCGAGGACGTGTCGGCCGTTCGCCGACCTGCTATGCGGCTGGCAGAACAGAGTGCTGGGGCGGCGTCGTGGTTTCCTCGAGTACGCGATTGGTTTGCTCCCACAATTGCTGGAGCTGTGCGGGCGTGGTCGCCAACCAGATTTGGTCGAGCAGCTGTTCTTTTTCCTGCTCCAGTCGCAAGACGGTTCGGCCCTCTGGCTCGCGGGCCAGGATTCGCTGGGCGTGGACTGCTTGACGGCGTTTGATGGCAGCTTTGACCTCGTCATGCGGCTCCGAGTACGGCAACATGCAGTCGCTGATGTGCTCGGCCGAAACGCCGCGCACCAAGGCCAATTCCGTGCGACGCAATTGACGTTCTTCGTGATCGAGCTGCTGCTTGGCAGTTTCGATGGCCGCGAGTCGGCGAGTGATCGTGGTCAGTCCGAGCGACTCGATGGCGGCGGCCAACGATTCCCGGTCGACGAGCCCTCGGACGTGCGGGGCCTCGCTGTAGATGGTTTCGATGCGTTGGTCGATACGGCTGGCAATGCGGATCCTCCAGTGGTTTTTGTCAGCGACGGTTAACGGCATGCAGTAATTCTCCGTGGTGAAGGAAATCGCTGGCGGTAAACCAGCGCGGCTCGGCCGCAATCAAGACGTACGACGGACTTCCAGTCCGTCGCGCTGATCGACGGACTTCCAGTCCGTCGTACAAGAGGCGCGCAAGCGAACAAGAACCTTCGAGCTAGTAGTTCGCAGCGAGCGGACGGTAGTGCCGACGACGGCGGAACACACGTGACGGCTCTGCGCGAGATGGCACGAATCAGTTCGCCCGCGAAGAGTCGGACAAGAGCGAGTGGATTTGGTCGAGGACCTGCCGCTCGTCGTCGGTCATATTCCCGGCGTCGCGGCGAGCGATGAGCAGTTCACGACAAACGAGAAGCAATTGGCGCGAGGCGGCGATCCACCGCGCGTGACGCGGTTCGATTTCACTCAGCCGGCCCACAAGTTGATTCACGTCATCTCGTAGCTCCCAACCGGGACCACGGGCCTGCAAATGCCAAGCGGACATAAGATCTCCCAAGGTTGGGGAATTACCGAGCGGCCTGGCCCGTGAGACTGGGCAAATCGGGCTCGTTCGGTAGTCACCAGACTTCAAAACCGCCGCAGTGGCGCAGGAACGTCACCCATTCCTTGAGATGCTCGTCGTCCGTCTGGTAAGGCGAGAGCGTTTCGAGTTCCGGATGAGTGGCCTGTTCCTGGGTGGAGACAAATCGTCCCTCGGCGGTCACTCGCAGCCCCAGATCCACCTGATGGCCGCTGGCGTGATGCTCCAACCACTGATCGAAGCGTTCGGCGAGCTTGGTGCAAGTCTCCTGGTCGGCCGGCCCGGCGCCGACATTCACGGCCATGCGCGCCAGCATGTCCTGGCCCAGCAGATCGCCGCCGAGTTCCACGCACAACGCATGGATAGGCCGCCAAGACCAGATATTGGCCCGGAAATACCGGCCCACCGGCGCACTCGGACTGCGCCCATAAACGTCCATTCCCATAGCGAAACTCCTTGGTAAGGGGTGAAGAAGATCGGTCAGAAAACGAAAAAGCCCACGCGAGAGGCGTGGGCAGATACTTGCTAGCGGTGGTCAATGCCGCGTCGCGAGGCCGGCGAGTGTCCACCGCATCGTCAGATTAACCAATCACGGCGTGGCATCGTCAGGTGATAAATATCGCGAGACTCTACTCGACGCCGCGACTTGTCTGTTTCGCGTCGTGCCTTGGTCCACACCGGCTTAGCAAAAAACCGCGTCTGATCCGTCGTACGACGGGGCGACGACACAGCCACTTGCGCCGGTCGATGTGACCGAAGCAGGGAAGGCAAACTCAAAACAGCCCGCAGACGGTTACTCATGAGCGTGCAGAGATTCACCTTACAGCATCCGGGCATCCGGCAAGGGAGGAAGCGCGAACCTGTGTCTGGCGCGCCGCGTCTATACTAAATTGACGTGGATTTCCGGAAAACCGAGCCAGTTACAATGGATGTTTGAAACTGCCAAGCGAAGTTTTGCAAGACGGAGTTGCGAAATGGATACCCGAACCTACATCGGTCGAATCGACCAGATCAAGAGCGACTGCGGCAAGCTGGTGAGCGTTGCATCCGCGACGTAGGTGGAGTCGGCTACGGGCGGACGGCGTCAGTACCACGCTCTGAGGGAGCCCTTGCCGGACTCCAGGATGAACTCAAGTCGCTCGCAGAGGTCGTGCGCGTCCTCATCGTCGCAGTCGAGCTTGACGATGGCGTGGTTCAGATCGCCGATCAGCCAATCCAGATCGACTCGCGTCAGCTTGATCGTCGCGACTTCAACGTCTGGCGCAAGTGCCTCGAGTTGATCCTGAACATCGGGAGTGGCGTTCCACTTCCGCAGCACGGCGCGTTCATGAGGAAGCAGTTGCACACGGATGTCAGAACGTTGCGTCATGGTAGAGGATTCCAGTGGGCGTTACGGGAATCACGCGGCGCGACGTCGACGCTCCTCGCGTTTTTCGCGAGCGCGCAGCGCGCGATCGTGGGCTTCCTGCACGCGTTGGGGAAGATGATGTTGAGGGTGCTCGGTGATCCAATGGTCGGGCAACAACGACTCCAGTTCGTCGTCTGTCGTAGTTGGTAAGCGAGCATAGACGTCTTGCAGGTACGCGAACGGATCGATGTGCAATCGGTTGCAGGTCTTAGTCAGCGTGAACAACTTCGCCGCCGTATGGCCCGCCGCGGCACGCCCCAAGAAGAGCCAAGCCTTGCGTCCCAGAATCGGAAATTTGAGTGCTCTTTCAGCGGCGTTATTGTCCAGCGGAACATCGCCTGATTCTAAGAAACGCAAGAAGGAAGGCCAGCGGTCCAGCAAGTAGTTAATCGCGCCCAACAACTTGTCCTTGGGCAATCTAGTCTGCCGCGTCTCCTCCAGCCAACGGTGGAACTCTTCCACGATCGGCTTCGATTGTTCCTGTCGAGCGGAGAGTCGCAGCGCGGAGTCGGCCGCTCGATAACGATCCTCGATGTCGAAGAGTTGTTGGAAGTAGCGCATGGCCCGTTTCGTGAGCGTGGTCGGGCCTTGCTTGTGACAAGCTTCAAAGCCACGACGCGCGTGAATCCAGCACGTGGCTTTCAAGACTCCGGGCCAGAGCTTGCCGATCCGTTCGTAAGCGATATAGGCGTCGGCAACCAAGTACCCTTGAAATCCCTGGAGAAACGCTTCGGGACCGACGCAACTACGACTCGAGGTGTAGACAAAACAGTCGTAGGGATGCCGCGCGTCGCCCACCCCGGCCCAGAGGTAACCAGTGAGCGTCTGGCCCTCGTCACACAGTTCTTGTACGTAGGTCTCGTCCACATGGAGAACTGTGGACTGTCGGATGCAATGCCACATCAGATCGACCAGCCGTGTGACGCCCTGCGCCACTTCTCGCATCCAACGCCATTGCGTACTGCGTTCGATGCGGTAGCCCGCTCGCCCCGTGATGTCTTCCAGACGGTAATAGGGCAGGTGATCGGCAAAGCGAGACACGGTCAAATAGGCCAAGAGACTTGGGCTGGCAAACGACTTGATCAAACACACGGGGCGTGGCGCGGTGGCAACCACTGATTGCTCGTCCTCTCGGTCGAGCACGATTACTTCCAGATACTGCTCAATGACCTTGAACTGCATGGGGATCACCTCCAAGAGTTCGCCGATCTGCTTGAAGAAGCGACGAGCGCGTGGATTGTCCCGCATCTCGACGGGGATCTCCTCGGGCTTGAGGTAGATGAGCCGCTGCTCTCGCGGCATGCACTCGGGAAACTTGCGTCGCCGGCGACCACGACTCGTTCGCTTCTTCTTCTCCTCCTGCTGCTGCGGCGGTGGCGACTGTTCTGTCGCGGCGGCGTTAGACGGGTCGGTGGGAGGCTCGGCGGCGGGCGAGTTCGGCGGCGAGTCGTCGATGAATCTCTCGCGGCGCGAGCCAAAGAGTTCCCGTTTGAGAAGGGCGTTGTCCGCCGCGAGTTGTTCCAACTTCAGTTGCAGCTCGGTAATCGTCGCTTGTTGCGTCCTCACGATAGCCTCTAACTGCCTAATCCGTTCGTGGCAGGCGGCCAGGCTCGTGGGTAGAGGGTCGTGAGGTGAACTCATACGCAAGCCCGTCCATGGGAATGACGTTGCGTACTGGGAATATTCAGATCTCGCGCGCAACGCAAGATCGATTCGCAAGCTCTTTCCAGAAAACCGCGACTACTTCGCTAGCTGAAACCGAGGTCGTTGACGAACCGAAGAGAGGTCAATGCCGTCCAGGATTAGCGATAGCTGGGATCGCGTGAGCTCGCGAGCTGCTTGGTCATGGAGATTCTCCTGCGGTGGAAATTGATAGGTGCCCTTCTGAAGTTGCTGATACCAGATGCAATAGCCGACTTGTCCCCAGTACAGAATCTTGACTCGATCGCGACGTCGATTGAAGAACACAAACAAACTTCCCGAGAGCGGATCTTGTCCCATGGCGGACTCGATGATGGCCACTAAACCGTCGAAGCTCTTCTTCATGTCAACGGTCTCGCTGCAGAGAAACACGCGAACTTGGGGAGCGAGTGTAATCATGTGACGACTCGCTTATCCAAGGCCTCGAGTACGACCTGCAGATCCTGGGCGCTGACGGCCCCGACCAACCGCACCCGACAACCAGTCGGATGGAGAATCTCCAGCTTCGCGCGTGGCGAGCCGCCGAGCAAACCCATGGGCAGGAACAAGCCCGAGCCGTCTTGGACCGACGGTCGCGACGCTACGCTCGACGCATTATCAACCACTGGCCGAGTCGCCGCGGCGAACCGCTTACGCCACTGGTAAAAGGACTGTTCCGACACGCCCTCCGCACCGCAGAACTGCCGCACCGACAGTCCACTCCCAGCGTGCCTCGCCAACAACTCACGCCAAAACCGCTCCCGCTTCGTACTCGACCTGCCTGTCATCGGTTGTTCCCCCTGGTGAAGAAAGTAAAACTTCTTCACCCTACCAACCGACTCAAGACGCCGCGGATGCAACGCTCACGCAAGCTGAACATGGAACACGGCAGACTCTCTAGGGAAATCGACAACATTAGACGTGAAATCGAGTCGAACTTGACCACCGAAAACACGCCAACGCTTTTGGCGTCCCTCGGTGCCACTGAACTCGCTCGAACGCAACGTGGGATAGACTACGAAATCTCCGACTTCGCTGGCTTTGCTCGCTTTCTCCGAGGATTGGCTGCAAAGAAGAAGATTACAACGTGGGAGCCGATTGGCGATCCGAAGACTGATTTGCTGCTTTCGCTCTGCGAGAAGATGTGGCCGCTTCTCTTCTATCGAGAGATGGTATCCGGTTTGTTGAAGGACGCAGGTAAACTCGACAAACGCCGCATTCCTGCCGGAATGATGAGTCTGCTGGGAGCCGTTCAGTGTGACTTAGCGTACATCGACGACTCGGATGAACGCGTTAGAAGTCTATTCTCACAGTTCTCGGACGAAGTCATTGAACCCGCGCTGGGCATCTCCGTCGAGACGATACTGACTGGCTTTTCCGAGATTCGTCGACTGATCCCGGCTCGAATCGGGGAATCAATCGAAAAGCAACAAGGCGCGCGGGAATTACACGAAAACTTCAAGATGGTGTCACACACGATTGAATCTGAAGAGCAAATGAGGGCATTCTTGGAATCACAGCCTGGTTTTGAGAAAGCGATTAGAGACGCGCATGATGGCTACATGATTCAAGGTCGTCTTTTTGTGTTCGAGCCGAAGGATTTTGAACAAAGTATTGGTGACCAAGCGAGGCCATTTCTGAATGCGTTTTCGTTCACGCCTGGCGAATCCAATTACGAATACGACTCCCCGTACGACACAAGCGTGCATCGAAGTCGTCCGTTTGCAGTCGTCGGAGACGTCTATTTGCTCTTCGATCCTTGTTACTGCTATTTCGCGCCGTTGCACAGACTAAGGGAATGTTTCACAACAGACCGGTTACGTCAGCGTCTGACTAAGCGCCGCGATAAAGAACTGGAAGAAGTGGCTGATCGCCTCTTTGGTCAAATCATCAATGCCGATGTCAAGTATCGCTCTTACTACATACAGATTGACGAACATGGCCGACTTGCCGAACGCGACATGCTATTGATTCACAAAGGAGTTGGATACGTCGTCGAAAGCAAGGCTCGGCCGCTTCGATCAGTCTCGGATCACAAGGGCAACATCGAGAAGATCGAAGGTGACTTCAAGAAAACCATTCAAGAAGGATACGAGCAGTGTGTGTCCGTCATCAAATACATCAGAAGTAACTCTGCCGGAGCAGTTCTTTACGATTCCGATAAGCCGAACCGTCAAGTCGTTGATGTAATCAAGCCAGGAGACATCACGCAGTTTGTCCCTATTGTCCTCTTAGACAGTTACTACGGTTTCTTTGCGACAGACCTCGAACCGTGGCTGAAAGTCTGCGAAGAAGTGGGGTTTCCGTGGGTGGTAGACCGGGATTCACTCGCTGCGTTTGCTTTGAAATTCAAGTCGGCCGATCATTTCCTGAAGTTTGTAACGTGGCGGCGAAGTGTACAAGGCGTGGCACAGAACGAAGACGAACTGTGCTTTGCTGGATATTTTCTCCGTCACGGTGCCCACGAGTTTCCACAAAGGGCAGACGTGGTTCAGCTTGACCAGAATTACTCTGACGTGTTTGAGGAGGAGTATTTTCGTCAAAATGGCTGGGACATTCCAGAGAGAAGCGATTTTGTCGGTCAACCGCATTGGGCTGGAATGCGTCGCGAAGGCGACGCAATGGTATTTAGTTTGGACGACCAGGAGACGGAGTCCATCAATATTCGAACTGGTACATTCACGAATCTAAGGCGTACACCGAATTGGCGAAGTAAACGTGTCGGAAGGAACGCTCCGTGTCCTTGCGGTAGTGGTTTGAAGTACAAGAAGTGTTGCCTCAGAAAGTAGCCGACTATGATGTTTGAAGACGGCCGCCTGAACGGCGTCGGGAACGACTTCTGCAATGTCGTGTTCGTCGCGCGATGCTTGCCGACGGCAGACACGCACATTCCATCATGCTACGACGAAGCTTCCCGCTTTGTCTTCCGCGATGTTCAGAACTGAAACACCCACAACGGCATCAGTCCACCGCGACAATAAAGGCGTATCATGAGCGAGCAAATATCGTGTCGTAAACTACCTTGGTCCGACGCACTTTCGGCGAAGTCTGGGCCGTTTGGCTGAGCCTCAAGACCAGTCACCGTTCCTTGTGTGGTGCTGCAGGCAGACTCGCCCCCCCTGCCGAGACTGCCCGCGTCGGCTCACCACCCTCAATTGTTCGAGTCGTCCCGACTCACCCTCCGTCTCGTCGCGCTCGCCACCGCATCCCGCTGATAAATCCCCGGTCGGTCGGCGTTCAGGCACCTTCCGCTCGCCCAAGTCCGTAATTTGTCCACCGATTCGGCGGCAGTGACGGCGACTGGTACGACGTTTTGAGCTGCTTGACTCAAGGGTACGTCGAGCAAGGCCGCGAGGCGGCAGCAGGCTCGGATTTCGGCGCCGGTCCAGTTCGCGTCGTCCGGCTGCCGATCGTCGTCGCTGATCTCGAACTGGTCGCGGTAGATTCGCCAGATGGCGTCTTTTTCCCCTCGGCCCGGCAGGTCGAGGAAGAAGATTCCGTCAAACCGTTCGCTGCGGCCGAACTCGGGCGGCAGGCGACTCACGTCGTTGGCCGTGCAGACCACGAACACGTCCGACTCGTGGTCGTTCAGCCAACTCAGGAACGTCCCGAACATGCGAGACGATACGCCCGAGTCGCCGCTGCCGTTCACCCCGGCGAACGCTTTTTCCACCTCGTCGATCATGGCCACGCACGGCGCCATGGCGTCGATGATCCGCAGGGCTTGGCGAGTTCGTTCCTCGGACTGGCCGACGAGCGAGCCCAAGAGACTGCCCACGTCGAGCACCAACACTGGACGCCCGACTTCCTTGCCCAGGGCTTTGCAGAACTGAGATTTGCCGCAGCCGGGCGGCGACAGCAGCAACACGCCGCGCGGGCGCTTGAGCGGATTGCCCCGACTCGGTTGCAGCAGTGCACGCTTGGTAAACGACTTGAGCGCCGTCAGGCCGCCGAGACGCGAAAAATCCTCGCCGCCCCGGTAGAGCGACAAGAGTCCGCTCTTCTTGAGCAACTGGGACTTCTGTTCCCACAACGTGTCGGCGGTGATGCGGCCTTCACGCACGAGCGACAAACTGAACGCGGCCTCGGCCTCGTAGCGAGTGAGGCCGACCGCCGCGTCAAGCACCATGTCCAACTCCTGGCCTGCGGGCAATTCGCCTGCTTCGGTGGCGATGCCTCGGGCGATCTGGGCCAGTTGCTCGCGGCCCGGCAGCTCGTGTTCGACAACCACGAATAGCTTTTCGAGTTCCACGGGGATTTGCACCAGTGGCGCGAGCACCACCAGGAACGTGCGGTTTTGCTTGCCCGCGACAATCTGGCGGGCCATCGCCTGTATGATCTCGGGGCTGTTCATGAATCGGTGGAAGTTGACCAGCACCAGCAGCGTCGGCTGGTCCGAGGGCGGAAACGACGCCAGCGACCGGATGGCGGCCAGCGGATCGTTCGTGCCTGTATCAACGGGGCGATCTGGGCCGGACAGGATCAAGCCCTGATCGACGTCCCACGCGACTTGTCGCCAGGACTGTTCACGGCAAAGGCGTCCGATTTCGGCCAGCGCGTCTTCGTGCTCGTGGGATTCAATCCAGATCCCCGTAAAGCAGGCGCGTACGAGTTCCGACAGTCGCTCGGCGAGCGACATGAGTGATCTTCGATCCTGGATCATGTTATGGTGGTCCTTTGATTGAGAAGGAAAAATCATTCACAAGGGAAACGCCCATGCGGATTGCCGTGACCGGAGCGACAGGATTCGTCGGGCGGTATCTCGTGCGCCATCTGATCGGCCTAGGGCACGAATGCCGCTGTTGGTTTCGGCCGGCGAGTGACCGCGCCGGCTTCGACGACGTCGCTCCGGTTCGGCTGGCATGGTTGGCCGGCGACCTCGGTGATCGTCACGCGGCCGATGAGTTGGTCGCGGGCTGCGACGCAGTGGTGCACGCCGCCCTGTATCATCCGGGCGGCGGCTTTCGCGGCGGCGAAGGGGAAATTCTCGAGTTCGCTGAACGCAACGTGCTGGGCACGCTGCGGTTGATCGAGGCGGCGCGCACCGCGGGCGTGCCGCGGTTTGTGTTCATTTCCACCTGCGCGGTGCACGAGCGGATTCTGGGAGATCGGCCGCTCGACGAGACGCACCCGACAACGCCGACCAGTC
Source organism: Pirellulales bacterium (assembly GCA_046349915.1). Taxonomy (GTDB): domain Bacteria; phylum Planctomycetota; class Planctomycetia; order Pirellulales; family Pirellulaceae; genus CAIXSC01. The sequence continues at coordinate 252,232 of JAXMBL010000010.1, forward strand.
ACTACGGCGCCCACAAAGCGGCACTCGAACAATTCGTGCACAGCTACGGCTGGGGACTCGGCTATCCGATCTGCGCCCTACGACCGACCGGCGTGTACGGCGTGGCCCAGCCGGCAGTCCACAGCAAATGGTTCAAGCTGGTCCGAGCCATCGCGCAAGGTGAAGACGTAAACTGCACTCGGGGCGGCAAGGAAGTTCACGCCGCTGACGTGGCTCGAGCCGCAGGAATTCTCCTCACCGCGCCCAACGTGGCGGGCGAAGCGTTCAACTGCTACGACCGCTATGTGCCAGAGCACGAGGTGGCGACGCTCGCCAAATCACTGAGCGGCAGTCGCAGCACGATCTACGGAGCTACATCGCAGCCGAAAAACCAGATCGTCACCGACAAGCTGCGAGCGCTCGGGATGAACTTCGGTGGGCAGGTGCTGCTGGAACAAACTGTCCGAGAACTGCTCGACGCCGTCTGACGACGCTGCCCGACGATGTAGCCTTTCAGCCTTGGCTTGCCTGTATGCGGTCTTGCAGCGGCGCCGCATGAAATTCGGCGGTCAGCCGTTCCGTGGCGACTTGGCCAAGCGTTCGCTCCAGGAACTTACTTGCTTCACGGCAGGTCGAACCGGCGAAGCCTTTGGTCGTGACAGTGGTCGCCCCCTGAGGCGAAACGATGATCTCGATGATTTTGATTGTCCCGGTCATGCGGCGCCTCCGACTTGAACGGTAAGCTTGATCGAGCCGTCGGCGAGCGTTTGTTCGGAGACCGAGAGCCCTTGGCGACGAACTTCGATCTTGGTCTTTTCCACGGTATACGCTTGCAGGAACTTGTCGAGTTCTTGGACGGCGCCCCAGCGCCCGTTGTAGTTGTCGTACTGAATCTCGCCAGCGGCCAGCTGACAGACGACCGGATATCGCCAGCCCGGCAATTGCACGGCGAGACCGGTGACGCTAGCGCTGAAGAGCTTGGTCGTGCCATGTACTGGCGGCGATAGTTCCAGCCGGCGACAAGCGGCCTGCACAGCCGCGGCGTCGCGGACCTGGGTTTTGATTTCCACGATATGGGACATAGGACTCCCTTCGGTTGAGCGGAAGATGTTCGAAACAAGAAACAACGACCGACGAGACAGTGAGCTCAGTCGACCGTGCGATCCGACTCGCCTGGCAACCGCGGTGTGAACGACTCGGGAGCCGACAACGCGCTCGGCTGCGGCAGAATAGAAGCTGCCGTCGGAACGTCCGATGCGCCTGTGAGATGTTCGACGAGCACTTCGTGGAGTTCCTCGTCGCTCGGCGAACGCCAGAGTCCCAGGAGCGTGATGCCCGCGAGCACGAGCGGCGCGAGGCAGGCGATCAGCACGCCAACGGCGAGCAAGGTGGCGCTCCAGGTTGAGTCGGTCAGGCGCTGGTTGGCGATTTGGCGACGATCGGCCTCGAGCGCATCGCGTTGCCGGCCGATATCAGCCTGATCCTGACGCAGGTCGCGTTGCAGGGAGATGACCTCCTGCCGGGCCTTGGCCTCGGCCGTCACGAGTTGCTGGCTTCCATGGGTGAGCGACTTGGTGGCGTCGGCAAGTCGCTTGTTTTGTTCGGCCTGATCATGTGTGACCTGAGCGGCGAGCCGCACCGCCGTGCGGTCAGGCGGGTTCTCAACGCAGCCGACGATGCCGAGCGCGGCGACGACGGTGGCGAGGACGACGAGGGCGAACGAGCGCTGGAGGATTTGACTTCGCACTGGTGACAGACGTAGCGATGAGGTTTTCATGCGGTGGCGGGCTCCTGGAGTTGAGGACTCGCCCCAGCAAGGCCTGCATGGCCCGGTGTCGGCGAACCTGCCGCACCAGCACCACGACGACCAAAGCCAGGGCGGACGAGAAACAGACGGTAAGCACGATGATCAAACGGGACACCTCCTTTCGAGATGACGGGACGGGACAGGCAGGAACGGGGCGGGACGCGACGTGATCGACAAGAGGCCCAAGTGCTTTGTCAACTCATATCTCTCGAGTACGACGGACTTCCAGTCCGTCGCAACACGCGTCGCGCTTTGACAAAGCCCAAGTCTCACTCAGAAACTGGGCCATCACGTTCGCGTTGCAGCACAGGCGAGTCCAAAGACACGCGAGCGCATGTCGAAGAAGAGCGAATACGCGACTGGACCGAGTTCCACGCCAGCTAATTCGCTTCCATCAATTAATTATGACGCGTTATTGGCTGAAATTTAGCAATCAGGGGCGCCCCGTCGCTGCCGTCCTGACCGACATGCCAAATCAGTTCAAGGAACGGTGCACGCGCGAAATTCCGAGCTCGAGATGCCGTTATTCCCCTAGAAGGCGAGTGCGATCGTCGCACGCGCCTCGTCATCGCTTTCGAACTGGCATTTCCATCAGATCGGACTCCCATGGAATCCCCTGCGGCGAATCGACGGAAACTGTACGGAGACGGCATTCTCGCGCAGATCGAATGCGATCGCTCGGGCTGTACGTGCCGGCTGCGAATCGAAACGCCCCGCGCCGTGGCACCGCAACGAGCCATCATCGAGTTCCTGCGACAACCGTTCGACCGGGACGTTCTGCCGGAAGGGTTGCCGGTTTTGCTCCATAGGGCCACCCTCCAGCTACTGCGCGACCCCGACGGGCAAGCAATCGCCGGACGATGCTGGCTCCCGGCGATTGTCCCGAACGACGTGTGGCTGGCCTGCCACGTGGTGGTCCGACCCTTGGGCGTCGCAGAGGAGGATGCCGCATCCACCCAAACTCCGCTACCATGAGAGCCCCCCAGGAAGAACTAAGAAAAGGCGCTCGGAGGTCGGTGGATGCCAGGGTTCGACAAACTCGCGGAACGATGGCGGCTCGCGGCAGACGAAGGGCGCGTCCCCTCGTCGGGCGACTTTGCGCGCGATTTCGCCGTCGATTGGCAAGCGGCTTTGGCTGGCGTTCGTGAATCGCCGATCCGCTCCGACGACGAACGTTCGCGACTCGAACAGCTCGTGGAACGGTCCCTGGCCGCGGCGCCCGGTTTGGCCGCCGACCATTCGCTGATCGACGTCTTTTTTCCTTCTAACAGTCGCGGCGAGCCAGCTTCCCCGGTCGAACACTTACGGCAACTGTTCCAGTTGCTCGCCGGGCAGGCCTCCGCGGTGCTTGCCGCCGACGCGCTCGCCCGGTGGCGAGATTCCAAAGTCGTTCCCGACTCGGTTACGCGGTGGATTCAGCGCTGTCGTGACGCCTACCAGCTTGCCTGGCCAAGTCTGGGGGCCGATCCATTTGATGGCGCAACGACTGCTTCGGCGGGCTCGCTCATTCGCATATCTCCGTTAGCCAGCGCGCTTCACCAAGCGCTCGCGGGTACGCCAGCCGCGATCTGGCTCGCCGTCGAACGCTTGCTGGAGTACCTCGTTCCCGAACGCGCCTCCGTTTCGAACGGCGTTTCCGTCGATCAGTCCTCCATCCATTCCGTCCAGGCGCGGCCGCTCTTCGTGTCGGCCGCCGGTGTCGGCTTGGTGGGGGATGTCGAGGTCGTGGTGGAACCCAAGAGTCGCTGGGGGTTCTACCTCGATCCGTTGTCCGTCGGACTCACCGTGATCGACCTGGACATGCAGAGCAGCTTGGAGCTGGCCTGGAAGCTGTCTCGCGACAAGCTGCGCCGCGCGCAGGCGTCGTCGACGGAGAATCGTCCGTGGCGCGGACCGGATTCTGTCGGATCGGCGGCGCACGCCATTTGTATTCGTCCGAAATTGCCGTCGGGCGTGCGTGTCCTGTCTGGGGAATCGGCGGGTGGGTTGCTTGCCTGCGCCGTGTATGCGGCCGCGTCCCGCGAGTCGCTCGATCCCGAGGCCACGGCGTCGGTCATGTTGCGGTCGGTTCGCGAGGACCTGCGGCACCAGACCGACCTGGTCGAATCAGACCTCGTCGTGGCGGCCGTCGATCAGGAGACGATCGCCGCCAAGCTGCATGCGGCCCGAGGCGTCGGCTTGCGCAGCGTCATGCTCGAGGAAAGCCAGGCGCAACGTGTCCGTGCGCCGCATGACCTCGAAGTCTTGGGCGTCGGCGGAACCGATGGCTTTTTGCGACTGTACGAATTGCTAACGCACGGTGCGCGCTGCGAGGAAGTCTTGCGCGACTATTGCCGGAAGGTTGTCGCTGAATGGGACCGTCGTCGCCATGATCCCCAGGACTCGGAACGCTTGCAGCACTACGTCGCGCCGCACTTTTCGCAGCTTATCCCTGGCGCCGAGGCGGTCGATTCGAGCGAGGAAGAAGTGTTGCGCCGGCAAGGTGGTGAGAAAGCGATCGAGCGGTATCGGCTGGTCGCGAGCCGCGGCGACGACGAACGCGTCGAACTCGAGAAGCTGTTGGGGTTGAGCGATTATCTGTGCGTGACCCAGGACGCGGGCGGTGGAAAGTCGGTGTTCACGCGCCGCGTGATGGCTTACCTTGCGGAACAGGGAATTAGCCGTTCCGCTGGTCAATCCACCGTGACGCGCCCACAGCTTGCCGTGCGTTGGGAGAGCCACTGGCCGCTCGACATCCCCGGCGCGCTGGCCGCCGCCGTGGCCGATTATTGCCAGCGTCATCACGTCGGCGCCGACAAAGTGGCGGAATGGGCGCTGAAGAATGACCGCGTCGTACTGATTCTCGACGCGCTCGATCAATTGCCGATTCAGGGAGTGACGGTCGAACAGGCGCGGAAGCTCAAGATCGGTATCCCGGCGACGACCGAGCCACTCCGACATAACGACACGTTCGGAGTACCGGTTTCCGAGCAGCTGATGCACTGGCAGGAGACGCTCGCCGACTATCGTGCCCGGGAAATGCGTGTGCGCGTGATCCTCACGGGTCGCACCTACGCGAAGAAGATTCCTGGGGCCGAGCGTCTGATCGACGCCCACTGGGCGACGATCCGGATTGACGGGTTCGATCTGCGCCAGCAGTACGAGTATCTGCGCGACGTCGTCGGCGGCCCGAATTCGCCTCCCGCGAACGCCGACGACGCTTGGTTCAAGACGCAACTGCAACCCGTCTTTCCACGCTACGACGATTGTCGCGAACTGGCGGCAGTGCCGGTTGTGCTGCGTATGGTCCGCGACCTGCATCGCGCTCGTGAATTGAAGCCCTTCCATACGCGCGGGGAACTGTACCTGCAAGCGACCCGCTGGCTCATCCGCAAAATGGAGAGCGATCCACGGAAGCTCGAGCCAGGATTTGTTCAGCGGCTACGGAACAGCACGACGGATCGAGCGGGAAAGGCCGTCGTGAGGTTCGCCGACCTGACGGAGTTCCTGGAGACGATCCTCGCAGCCGTCGCGTACGAGATGATGATCGATCCAGGACAGCGCAAAACCTACACGGCGGAGGGAATCGACCAGATCAGCTTGCTGCGGCAACGAACCGAGGAGGCCTGCGATCTGACGTTACTGGATGACCATTGGAATCTGGTCGAGAAGGCCGCTGGTTTGACGGATCGCTGCATCCTCGAGGGAAGCACCGAGTCGAACCTGTGTTTCAAGCACCGCGGCATGATGGAGTTCTACTGCGGACTCTTCCTGGCAAAGAACCGGCGGCCGGGATGGGTCGCGACGGAATCGTGGCAGCCCGCGCGTCCCGGGTCCGCGCCGCAGACAACCGTCGTCTGCGGCGATCCGCGTCTGCGGCCGTGCGCCAATCAGGAGGACTGGGCGTGGGCCTGGCGGTTCGCAATCGAGTTCCCCGCCGGCCGCTCGCCGCGCGATCCGCATCGACTGGCGGCGTCCTTGTCCGAATTGTACCGCCGGCCCGATTCCGGGCGGCGCCCCACGGAATTGGTGTACCGGGCGTGGCATCTGCTCGACCACGACGGCGATCCCCAATTGCTGCGGCAACTCGGTCATAGCGCTCCCGATGACACGATGCTGGTGGGGAAAGCGTTACGCGACAAGGCGGCGGAACTCGTTCTGCCAGGCGGCCAGCAGATCCTGTCGTACTTCCGCAGTGAATTGCCTCAAGCGGCGTTGGCTGGCGACAAAGTCGCTCAATCGTTGTTGCCCGAGTCAGAACTGGTCGCCTTGGGCCTGCTGACCCAAGGCGATGCTGACCGGCGTGGGATTGGGGAACAGAACTACGTGCGATGTCCGGCGTCCGGAGAGGCTGGTGAATTCCTTATGGGATCACCAGAAGGTAAGGGGTGTTGGGACGAGCGGCCGGCGCACCTTGTAAGAGTTCGAGCACTATTCCTGATGCTGGCGACCGCCGTCACTCGAGCCCAATACGCCGTGTTTGACCCTCGTTACGCGCTTAGCGAATACTACTTATCGAAGGCGCCCCACCTGAATTGCCCCGCAATTGACGTAAGTTGGTATGACGCGTTTTGCTTTGCGAAATGGAGTGGCGGTCGACTACCAACTGAGGCGGAATGGGAATATGCGTGCCGAGCCGGTACGGCCACGGAATTTCACTTCGGGGACGCGCTCAATGGAACGCAGGCGAACTGTGACGGCAACTGTCCCCATGGCACGGAAGACAAGGGACCCAACCTGGTACGCACGATGCCGGTCAAGATGGAATGCTATCCGGCGAACGCCTGGGGCCTCTACGACATGCACGGCAACGTGTGGGAATGGTGCGGCGACTGGTATCAGAGGGACTGGTATTCGCAGCGGCGCAAGAAGAACGGCGACCGCAAGGCTTCCCCGGACGACGGCGGTCCCACCGTCGGTTCGGGGCGAGTGATGCGGGGCGGCTCTTGGTTCCACGACGCTTCCTACTGTCGTTCCGCTTTCCGCAGCAACGCCCCCCCTTCCTACCGTAGCATCGATGTTGGTTTGCGAGTCGTTCGGTTGTTGTGAGTGTTTCCGAGTCGTCCCGGTTTGCGACCTCTGCGGCTCTGATTTCTGAACTCTGATACTCTGGACTCTGACACTCTTTCGCCCTGTCGTCACCGAGTACCAACGCCGAAGGCGTTGCGAAATTCAGCCCAGGGTTGCCGCGCAGTGGCTACCCTGGGTGTTTTCCGACTGGCAACCGGCAGCCTGTAACCTGTGCCATTCTTCCAGTGCCTCATCGAAGATCACCCGTAATCGTCGTTGTCGCGGATTGTCGCCACAGCTCCCGATACGGGCAACAGAACAATAGCGGTCGTTGAGGAGGCATCGAGTTAGGGAAAACGGCGCGATGGTTTCCCGTTTCCCAGCCTCCCTACACCCAGTACCCAGGGTAGCCGCTGCGCGGCAACCCTGGGCTGGAGGACGCAACGCCTTCGGCGTAGATGAACAGGGTCACCGGGGCGAAGGAGTGTCAGGGCCGCGGACGTCGAAAACTGGGACAACTCGGGAACCCTTACAACAATCGAACCACTCGAAAACCAATATTGCTGCTACGTTAGGCCGGGTGGGCATCGTTGCGGGAAGCGGAACGACTGTTGCAAGCGCCGCGGCCCCAAAAGCCGCCCCGCATCACTCGCCTCGAACGATTCGGCTAGGGCACCGTCAAGCAGCAGTTCTCCGGGTTCCCATTGTCGTGGATCGCTCCGCGATCCAACGTTCGGACACAAAGGCGTTGGATCGCGGAGCGATCCACGACTATGTCTCGATTTAGCCTGCGAAACACAAACCATTTTTACAAAATCACTTACAGTATCTTGAAGTGGGCAAACCCGCGGCCGTCGAGTCGAGCCGCACAGCTAAAGGACTGATCACGGGCGATCTTGCGGAAATTCCCCAAAGAACTTTTTCACGAGGCAATTCCCGCGTTTTCCGGGAACGTCGGGATTTTCTTTCGCGGCAGCGCAAATTCTGCTCCGCTCGTGTCGTTAGTCTGCTGAGCACCTCATTTCAGGAGACCTTTTATGAACTCAACCAACCCTTCCTCGGGCGAGGACAAGCGGCGGCGGAACCGCGACGAATTGCTCGACGCACTGCTCGCCCCTCCCTCGAATCCGCCCTCAAACGGCGACGATACCGCTCCGTTCGCTCCCCCTGCTTGGCTCGCCCAAGCGTTCAAGCGGCAACGCACCGCCGACGTTTGGTCGATCATTACCGAACCTGGGGTTTCCCCCCGGCAGTTGCTGAACGACGAGAATGCGACGGTGCACGCCTGGGCTATCCGGCGCTCCAGCGACGGGCTGTTCGTTTCACTTCCGCTCCATCTGCGGCTTGAAAGCCGACGCGCAGCCGACCAACCCGCCCGTATCGTCGTCGAGTCGCCGCAGTGGCCGACGGAGTTCCGGGCGACGACGCTGCTATTGGCTAAGTTCGTGGACTCGCCCGAGGCGGCGGCGTTCGACGGACGGCTCGAACGGCTCGCGGGTCGAGTGCGCTCCGTGGAGATTCCCGAGGGAAAACGTCCCTTGGATCGCCGCGAGGCGCCGTACTCGGCCGCTGCCTCTAGTCTAGCGGCAAAGTCCAGCGCGCCAAAACACGAGCGGGTGGGCGTGCACCGTTTTCACTCGCCCAATCGCCGGTTTGACTGCGACCTGGAGGAACTCCCCGGCAAGGTCAGGGTACGTGTGCCGCATGGCGATCCGCAGACGAAGCCTATCCCGCGCCGCTTGATCGTGGAGGCGTTCTACGAAGGGCTCGAGGGACCGATTGTCGCCTTCCACCCGGTGGACTTGAAGTACACGGACGACGATTGCCGTTGGGGGCAGGTGCAACTGCGCTACGAGCCGGAATTGGCGAGCAATCGCCTCCAGCTGCGAGTCCGCGACGATGCCCTGCTGCTCGACCGGTCGCAACGCGACGAGCGTCTGGCCGCCGAGCCGGCGCTGGCTGTCGTGGCGACCGAAGACGGCGTCGCCAACGGCGGCGCGTTTGAACTGCGTTGGGACGAGCAGCTTCGTCGACTCGACGACCCGGCCGTCACCTGGGGTTTGCAGGTCGTTCCCGCGGACTTGAAGTAAAGGGGGCTGTAATGAGTTACGACGACCAAGAACCGTTCGGCAGCGTGTTTCTTCACGACCTCGAGCGTGGCGACAAGTCGTGTTGGGAATCGTTGGTGGCGACCTGTTGGAGTCGGATGGTGTGCTGCGCGAGACGCTTCAATGATGCGACAGCCGAGGATGTCGCGCAGGAAGTGTTGATGAAATTCTGGCACCGCCGACCCCAGCTTGCCGAGGGATTGCGGCAACGAGGCATCAATTACCTTGTGACAGCGGTCTGGCTAAAGTGCAATGATGATTACCGAAGGCGAAAACGTCGCAATGAACTGAATCCCATCGGTGATCCGAGTTTGGTTGCCACAACAACAGGTTCTCCCGTAGATCAATTGATCTTGAACGAGCATCAAGCGATCCTGGACAAAATGATCGAGCTACTTCCACCGCGTCAGCGGGACGTTGTTCGATATCGGCTGGAGGGTTGGGGGAACGGCGAGATCGCCTCCCTTTTGGATATCAGCGAGCCGACGGCGTCGTCCGCCTACTCGAAAGCCATCCAATCCTTACGTGCGGAACACGGGCTGGATTAGTAGGACCGTGTTTGGTTCCATAGTCGTGGATCGCTCCGCGATCCAACGTTCTGTCGCGGAGGCGTTGGATCGCGGAGCGATCCACGACTATGCTGCGCACTTTACTTCCTCGTTAGATCTAGCCCAAGCAATTACCTATCATGGCCTGAATCTGGTGAACCTAACGCTGCCCGAGCTTCCTCACGTTCCCTCATCTCCAACTCCCCATGACCCCACATCATGCTCCTCAATCCCAGGACCCCGAGATCGTTTGGCGACAGCGAGTGTTGGGGCCGCGGTGCGCGTGGATCGAGAGCGTGCGTCGAGCGATCGCCGCGAGACAGGACCCCGCGGAACTGATCGATGACGCCGTGAATCTGAATGCGGGCTCGTGGCGAAAAGAGGTCGCGGACACCGCGGTGGGCGTGCTCGTCGACCATCGTGCCCAGTTGTTGCGGCTGGCAACCGCGCAGGGACCAAGTCCCGAGATTGAACAACGACTCCGAGATCTAATTGTCGCGACGCGGGATGGGGCGACGAACGCGTTGCGCCAGCACGCAGTTCACGGCGAACCGCAGTTTGTGCGTCGGTTGCCGTCGCTGCGATGGCAAGAGATGTTTCGGCGACTGGCGGACAAACTGAGCTGGCTGGACGAAGGTCTATGCCTGGCGGGTGAAACGATCGCGTACGTTTGGTCGCCGCGAGGCGAGTTGGAGAACGAATTCGACGTCCGCACCTGGGTTTTGCTCGCGGACAAGGCGAAGTGCAATGGGTTCGCCGGTCGGTTGACGCTCGAGCGCGTTCCGGGGGGTTGCGGCGCGTTCTATCCGCATCCGCTCGACTACGCCTTCGTGGCGTACGACGAGGAGTTTCGTCGGGGACTTGAGGTGGCTTGGCGGATGACGCTCGGGCAGTTGCCGCCCGTACAACGCGCGTTCGATGTGCGCTGGTCGCTGCGGTTGGAACTGCCGCACGACGGTTCGCTCGTCGATCACTTCACGCAGCGTTTCGACGAACAACTAACCGGACGGTCCGCGGAGGGGGCGTTTGCGTGCGGACTGCGAGCGATCGAGCGCCAGGAAAGATTGGACCAGCAGTTGGCGATCACCGCCTGCTTTGCGGAGTTCGCGACGAGCCGCGAGGATGGTTCGTCCGCGATCGAGTACGACGGAACCTTGAACAACGTGGGCGGCGTCTTCTCGAAGCTTCAGGCCGACCTCTTTCAACCCGGCTGGGCGCGCTTGCGGTCGGTCCGCGAGGTGTTGGTCGCCGCGAACCAGCCGGAACTCGAACGCGACGCCGCGGGCGTTCCGCTTCCAACGCCCGTGCGAAACGGCGACCTTGTGCTGACGCCCGTCGCGACGTTCGAGCTGGCCTACGAAAGCCAGGCGCGCTGGTCGCGCCTGACGCATTATGTGAAACGGAAACTCGACGAACGGGCGACGGCGATTCTGCAACTGGATTGCGATCCGTACGTTCCCTCGCATGTCTCCCAACTCAAGGCACTAAGGAAAGATACCCCAACGCGAAATACTGACGCCTATGAACGGCTGCCGCCCGCACGCTACAAGCGGCTGGTGCTCGGACGATTGCCAAAGGCCGGGAATCGAGCCGTGATTCTGGCGGAGAGCGGCGTGGGGAAGTCGACGTTCTTGATCTTTTCCGAACAGCGGATTGCGCGCCACCGCAAGGATGTGGTGCCGATTCGCCTGGGCGCCGGCCCGGTTCTGTCAGCCGACGGAAAGTCGCTCCACCGTCTGCCGCTACTGTCCGACATCGACTGGAAGGCCGATCTTCGCGCCGTACTGGCGAATTTAGCCAATCATCTGCTGACGAGCGATCTGTTCCCGGAAGGGACGACGAAGGAGGAACGGCAAGCGTGGTTCGAACGGTCGGTGGCACGCGGTCAGGTCGCTTGGTTGCTAGACGCCGCCGATCAAACCGACGAGACGTTGAGCGACTTGGCCGCTTTCCTTTCATCGGACGAAGCGCGGGGTTGCACCGTGCTCGTCACCGGTCGTCCGGAAATCGTGCAGACGCGCAAGAATCTGTTTCAAACGCAGGCCTGGCGCACATTGCGGCTGGACAAGTTCGACGACGACCAGATTCGCCGCTATCTCGACGCGGGCGGCAGAAACCTCGCCGAAAAGCTGCTGCCCAAGAAAGAAGAAGAAAAGGAAGACATCGCATCGTATCGGCGCAAGATGCAATGGCAAGATCTTTTGCGGACCCCGATCCTGTTGCGCGAGATGCGGAAACTGGCGGCGAGCGAAGAACTCAACGGGCTCAAGAATCGCGAACGGCTCTACGACCGGACGACCGAGCGGCTGATCGGACAGGGATTACAGAAGTTGAGTACCAGCGAGCATGCGAAGGGGCGAACGGCCTGGACCAAACAGACTGTGCGAAAGTTCCTGCGGTCTATCGCTTGGGAAACGCTGGTCGCCGAAGCGGAGCGGCCCGCGGGTGCGGCCGGCGCCAACGCCAACTTCACGGGCGCGCTGCGCGACGAGGCTTTCGCGCGCTATTGTGAGCGTTATGACGGCAGCGACGACCTTGCGTTAGGGATGGAACACCGTGCAGCCTTGGCGCACATCAACCTCTTCACCCTCGGCGCGTTGTTCGACGAGCTGGGTGACGAGTCGGAATACAACGAATTGGCGTGGCGACACCTGTCGTTTTGCGAGTATTTCGCGGGTCTGCATCTGGCGGACCTCGGACCGAGCGGCTGGGAACGAATTGTGCGGAAGTACGGGCGCGACCCACGCTGGCGCTGGGTGTTTCGGTTCGCGCTCTCATCGCTGGAGAGTCAGGCCGACCGGCGTCGGCACTTCGTGGCGCTCGCCCGGACGCTCATCGCGCACGGCAACCCGTTTCTCGTGTACGACGCCATAGACGAGGATCAGTTGCAGTTGGCCAAGCCCGCTCCCCGCTTGGCGCTGCTGTGTCGCTGGTTGGTGCATCGCGACTGGAGCGTGCTGAAGGACTATCGAACAGCTTGGGATGAAGACGCAGAACCTCCCGTACTGAATTCCGAGGAACTACTGATCCTGGAGACGTTGGTCGATCGCCGGTATCGCAACAGTTGCTGCCTGCACGCAGCGTGGGAGCTGCTCGAAGCCAACGAATCGGCCGCGGCCTGTGAGATTCGCGAGCGGTTTCTCGGCGAGTTCGCAGCGCTGGCCGCTGCGCCGGCGAGCGAGAAACAGCGGGCCACGATCGCGACGCTGCGAGACGACTTTGTCCGCTGTCCGAGCGATCCGCGACAGGACGGGCTGCCTTTCCTCATGGGCTCGCCCGCAGGAAAGGGCGACGAAGACGAACAGCCACAGCACCCTGTGGTCGTGCGGCCCTTCGAGATGCAGGCGACCGTCGTGACAAACTCGCAGTTTGAGCTATTCGACCCGTCGCATCGATACCTGCGGAATCAATACAGTTCGGCGCCGGACCAGCCAGCGATCTACGTGAACTGGTTCATGGCGACGATGTTCTGCCGCTGGCTGGGAGACAAATACCGACTACCGACCGAAGCGGAATGGGAGTACGCATGCCGAGCCGGTACGAATACTGCCTGGAGCTTTAAGGGCGGAGAGGATCGTCTGAAGGAATACGCGTGGTATGACGAGAATTCAAATGCCACGACCCACCGAGTCGGACTCGAGAAGCCCAATGGCTGGGGCCTCTACGACATGCACGGCAACGTGTGGGAATGGTGCGGTGAC
>JAXMBL010000011.1:0-210860 GCA_046349915.1 Pirellulales bacterium
CTCATCAGCGGGACGCTCGACAGCAGCGCCTCGGCGGGCGGCCCCTACACGGTAGTGATCACGGCGGACGACCAGCACGGCGGCACGGTGACGCAGACGTTCGTGTGGGTGGTAAACAACCCGGCGCCGATCGCCGTCGACGATAGCTACGGCGCCTTCGAAGATGCCGGCCCGGCGGTGATCGGCAATGCGGTGACCGAGAACGACACCGACGCTGACGGCGATGTCTTGACAGCGGTGGTGCAGACCAGCGTCGTCGGTTCGTCGGGCGGATTGTTCTCGATCGCGTCCAACGGGTCGGTGACGTTCGACCCTAATGGCGATTTTGAAGACTTGGCGGTCGGCGAGACGCGGACGACGTCGTTCGTCTATGTGGTGACCGACGCCGATGGCGCGACCGACAGTGCCACGGTGACTGTGACGGTGACCGGTCAGAACGATGGGCCGCAGACGGTCGGCACGATCGCGGACCAGACGAACGACGACAGCACGCCGGCGACGCTGGACGTGACCGGTTTCTTCACCGACCCCGATACGTCGGACGTCTTGAAGTACTCGGCTGGCGGCACACTGCCGCCGGGGTTGTCGCTCGATCCCGACACGGGCCTCATCAGCGGGACGCTCGACAGCAGCGCCTCGGCGGGCGGTCCCTACACGGTGGTGATCACGGCGGACGACCAGCACGGCGGCACGGTGACGCAGACGTTTATCTGGGTGGTAAACAATCCAGCGCCGACGGGAGTCGATGATGCGGTCAGTGTGCTCGAGCGGTCGGTTCTCTCGGGCAATGTTCTGGACAACGACTTCGATATCGACAGTGATGCAATTTCGGTCACTGCCGTGAATGGAATTTCGGGCAATGTCGGGACAGAGATTTCTTTGCCTTCAGGGGCGACACTGACACTCAATGCCGACGGATCGTTTAGTTACTCGCCCAACGGCGCCTTCAACTGGCTGGCGGAAGGGGAGACCGCGATTGACACGTTCGAATACACCGTCAGCGACTCTCAGGGAGCAACCTCGACGGCCACCGTGGTTGTGACGATCGTTGGCGAGAACGAACCACCCGAGGCGGGCGATGATTTCGTGCGAACACCGGTGGGCGAGCCGGTTGTGATTCCGGTTCTCACCAATGATGTTGACGCGAATGGCGACCCGCTGGCGGTGCTAATAATCGATCCGCCGGCCAATGGTACGGCGGTCGTGAATCCCGATGGGAGTATCACTTTTACTCCCGCGCAGGGATTCTACGGAACCACGACGTTCACTTACTTGGTCGAAGATCCCTATGGCGCCACTTCGCAGGCGACCGTAACTGTGGAGGTTTTCTTGCAATACGCCTGGGACTCGTTCAATAATTTTTCGAACGGTTTCAATCAAGTCTCGAACAATAAGTTAATGTCGCCCCAGCCGTACCTGTCGCAGACCATCTATACGCTGGCGCCGGAACCGATCTTCAGCGGTTACTCGCGTCCCGGAGCGAGGATCATTGGACGTCTTTACGACTCGCGAGGCGCACTGGTTGCCGAATCGACGGCGACATCTGATCCTGGCGGCAACTGGATGATGCACTTTCAGGGGGCGAGTCGATTTGAGCATTATCGAGTGGAATTCGATTTCGTGATCGAGTCGGCGGATGTATATGGTTACCTGGGGCTCCACCCCTCGGACGACAGCTATCAAGCGATGCAGCCACTGACGGAATGGGAAGAGGCGTACAGCATTCAGCGAGTGATGCGAACAACCCCCGAGAAGACGCTGGATCAGCTACACCAAGAGAATTCACGTCCCATGGGAATGGGCGTGACCCACTAAGCTCCTGTAGCGGAATTCGCAAGAATTCCGACCGTTCAGGGCGAACCAGCGTCGGCCAACAAGCAACCGCGCAGACCGCCGCGAGACGCCGCGATCAATCCGCAGCGAGCGCCCGATCCGTGTAGCGGAATTCGCAAGAATTCCGACCGTTCAGGGCGAACCAGCGTCGGCCAATAAGCAACCGCGCAGACCGCCGCGAGACGCTGCGACCAAGCCGCAGCGAGCGCCCGATCCTTGTAGCGGAATTCGCAAGAATTCCGACCGTTCAGGGCGAACCAGCGTCGGCCAACAAGCAACCGCGCAGACCGCCGCGAGACGCTGCGACCAAGCCGCAGCGAGCGCCCGATCCGTGTAGCGGAATTCGCGAGAATGCGGCCTAGTTGGACAGCTTCAGGTTTATCCGCTTGAGTCAACTACAACCGATTACAGGGTGAGTACTCAAAGCTGATCGAGCAATCGATGTCGTCGGCATGGATCGCTCCGTGAGCGAACATCGATAAGTCGACGATTTCTCTGCGCTCGAAAAGGAACTCCATCAGTGACGATCAGCGAAGATGAATGTTCCCACAACTCGTCCCGCCCCGCGCCCAAGAAAAGGGAACGCTCATCTTCACTGATCCTCACTCATCGGGTTAGGCTGTCCGACCTGGGTTTCTGGAAAACGGCCGAGGCACTCAATCTAAGCTCATTCAAGAGTGATGACGCCACGAATCGCGCGAATCGGACGAATGGGTGGTCGGAGATATGTTCGTGGTAAGCGACTGGCCATGATTGCCAGGGCGGGGGAAAATCCGAGTCAAGGCGATGACGCCCAACGGCCTCCCCCACTCTGTCCCTATCCGTGTCATTCGTGGCTGACTGACTTCCGTGTCTGACAGCGGTGAACTCGACAAACCTGGCGCTGTCAAATTAGTGTGGTCAACCTACGAACATCGCTACGAAAGCGAAGTAACGCAGCTACCAATTTCCAAGGGCATTTGAACCGCATCGAGAGACGTCAGCCATCGCAGAGAGTCATCCAAACGACCGGCGCCTTGAAGTTCCTTGACTCGCTTGATGCGCAGGAACTTTGAGCCAAGGAATTCATCCTTGGTCAGTCCGAACTTTTGGTAGGCGTCATACAACTGACGTGCTCCCTTTTCGACATTCCATTGCAGGCGGAAGTCAGGGAACACTCGAGCGATCTTGCTGCAATCGACTCGATAGCAACGAGCGTCAGGGCCGCCGTCGGCCGCGTAGCGAATCTGGCAGCCGGGGACAACGTTCCGCACAATCTCGGCAACTTCGCGAATTCGATAATTCTCCAGGCTGCTGCCGACATTAAACGCCTCGTTATGGATTTTCTCGCGAGGAGCAGTCAAAGCGAGCAGAAAGGCTTGGCTGATGTCCTCGATATGGACGAGGGGACGCCAAGGGGTGCCATCGCTCTGGATGAAGACTTCGCCGGTGGTCAGAGCGTAGCCCACGAGACTGTTGACAACGATGTCGACTCGCAGGCTCGGCGAGAACCCATAGGCGGTCGCGTTTCTCAAGAAGACGGGACTGAACTTGTCGTCCGCGAGCCGTGAGATGTCCCGTTCGGCTCGCACCTTGGATTCTCCGTAAGCGGTCACGGGGTGGAAATCGGCGTTTTCCGCGACCAGATCATCGCCTGCGACTCCGTACAAGCTGCATGACGACGCGTACAAGTATCTTGGGACGCCCGCGGCCTTCGCCGCCTCGGCGAGTCGGACGGAGGCCAGATGATTGATGTCATAGGTTACTTGAGTGTTGACATTGCCCAGGGGATCGTTGGAGAGTGCCGCAAGGTGGACCACTGCGTCGAATCCCGCCAGCGAATGGGGGGTAATATCTCTCAGGTCAATTCGTAGAGAGGGGAATTCAGACGGAGGATCGCCGCAAAAACAGCCTTCGAACAAGCCGATATCGAGTCCCGTGACGGAATGGCCTGCGGCGCGGAAAAACGGCGCCATCACCGAACCGATGTAGCCTTGGTGGCCGGTCATTAACACTTTCATGGTGCACCCTGCGATGGACAAAGGAGGAACTTGCGAGAATAGAAGGCTTCGGCGTAGCGCGAAGGCGAGTGGCATTCGACGCCGCGTAAACGGGCGAGCGCCAGAAAGGTCTCGCGATCGAACCAGGGTTTTCCGCTCTGCGACGGGAATCCTGCGAGCAGATGGTTGACCTTGGCGTCGCAAACGCTCGAAGACAGCGGTACGAATAGGTTGGGTTGACCAAGATCCCCATCGTACTTGGGGATCTCATATTCGAGGATCAAGTGATTGCGAAAGGTATTCCACGACAAGTCCGACACAACGCGGTGATCTTGGTGTCGGTCGTGTCGGTAATGAGCAAAGACGATGTCGGGCGAGACCTGGCGTCGAATGGACTCGAATTCGTCTTTGATTGTCGAGAACTGCTCCGGGAAGTAGCCGTCTCGAAACTCCCGCAAGATGATTCGGTGGGAAGCGACTCCAGCCAGGAAACGAGCCGCACTGTCGGCGGCTTCGCGAGCACGGTCGCCTTGACCGCTGAGCACGACCCATGTGATGTCGATCGCGGGATAGGCCTTGATCAGCTCCAAAACAGTGCCGCCACAGCCAATCTCAATATCGTCGCTATGGGCGCCGAAGCAGACAACTCGTAGCGGCGAGTCAGTCGGGCGTGGGAGAACGAGTGGCAGCACGGAAGCGATCTCCAGAACTCGAGAGCAGGTTCTTCCGAACCGCGACACGAGAGGAACAGACGGCGTTCAATCCGAGTGATTTCGCCCTACACGCGAATCGGCTTAACTCGCACTGATTCGACTCGCGGCTCTTGCGGACGCTCCTGTTTCCACACTTCCCAGGGAGCGTTGCCGCGAGCATAGAGGTCGTCGAGCTGTTGCTTGTCCTTAAAGGTGTCCATGCACGCCCAGAACGAGTCGAATGAGTAGGCGATCAGTTGCTGCTTTGCGATCAGTCGATGAAAAGGTTGTTCAACCAACTCTTCGCCATCCTCGATGAAGTCGAAGATATCTCGATGAAACGCGAAGAAGCCGCCGTTGATTCGTAGGCCCGATTTGCGGAGCGAACAGATCTGATTGGCGAGATCGCCGTCTGATTGCACAACGTGGTAGCTTTGAGGAGGAGCGACCGCCAAGAAACTCGCGATCTTGCCACGTCGCCGGAATTGCGTGACATACTCATCGAGCCGAAGATCGGCAAGACCATCGCTGTAGTTGGCGAGAAACATCTCTTCGCCATCGAGATGAGATTCGACGGCCTTGAGCCGTTGGCCAATGTTCGCATTGATTCCCGTATCGACAAAGGTGATGCTCCAATCGTGGATGTCGGTGTTGAGCATCTCGATCTGTTTGCCGCCCGCGGTGAGAATGAAATCGTTGGAGACGCATTCGTCGTATTTCAAGAAGTAGTTCTTGATGACGTCCGCTTTATGGCCGAGGCACAGGATGAAGTCCTTGTGGCCATAGTGGGCGTAGTACTTCATGACATGCCACAAAATAGGGCGGTAGCCAATGGGAACCATCGGTTTGGGAATGGTGTCCGAGTACTCGCGGAGGCGCATGCCCATTCCGCCACAGAATAAAACGACTTTCATGATGTTGCTCCCGTTGTGGAATTCAAGGACGACGCGGGCAATTGGAGCCCATCGGTATGTCTGCGGTGCCAGTCAACCGTTCTGCGGAGGCCTTCCTCCAAATCGACCTGAGGTCGCCAGCCGATCAAGCGTTCGGTCGCCGCGGGGTTCGCGGTGTATTCAGTCTCGCGTGGCCGTGGAGCGACGATTCCGTACTCGGGCTGAATGCTCGTGCCGATGATTTCAGTGATGAGGGACGCGATCTCACGGGCAGTGGTCATCCGTCCGGTGCCAACATCCAAGGTCTTCCCTTTGATGCCGACCGCCGTCGCGGTCGCCAGAGCCGCGTTGACGACATCTTCGACAAAGATCCAGTCCATCTGTCGCGTGCCCGGAGTCAACTGAGGCGCTCGGCCGCGCAATAGACTTTGAATCACATAGGGGACAAGTCGCCGTCCTTCCTGCAAGCCCGGGCCGTAGACCATAAAGATGCGCAGGATCGCAACTTCGACGCCATATAATTCGGCGAACAGCCGTGCGTAGCCGCTCGCAGCCGCTTTCGAAGCCGCATAAGGAGAACTTGGCGCCGACTGACGAGGCTGTTCAATGGGCTCTTCCATAGAGCCAGCCAGCACCACGCGAATTCCTAGTTCTCGTGCGGCCAACAAGAGATTTACCGTCGCCCCGACGTTTGATCGCAGCATGGGGAGCACGTTCTTGGCATCACGTTCTCCCGACACATGGCCCGCGAAATGAAACACGAGGTCAGGACGTAGTTGGCTCAACAACTCAACAGGTTGTTGGGGATCACACCAGTCGCTGGTCCACCAACGTGGTTCCTCGCTCCGCTGGGCACGCTGCGTCCGCGTGACTCCATGAGTTTCCACGCCGATCGACATCAAGGCTCGGCAGAGGTGTCGACCGATAAAGCCGCTCGCCCCCGTCACCACAGCGCGGCGCCCACTCAACGGATGATCCATGCGACTCACGCCGACACCTCGCTCAACAGGCCGTGATCCCTGAGCAATACGGCCGCGTCCACAATGGTCGAGAAAGAGTGGCCCGAACGTTCGGCGATGTCGAGCAAGGAGTGTTTACCATCCGCAAAATTGAGGACCCAGAGCAAGGCGAGTTCGACCTGTCCGGCGTTGGCCGTTCCACCCAGCGATTGATAAAGACCTCGTTTGCCCAGGCGAGGCTCGCACTTGGGGTTGAGATTGAGGTACGTCCGATTGGTTTCGATCACTCGCACGATTTCCCGATACAGGGCGAGCGAATCGTCGAGCGACGCGGGGCTGACGAAATCTAAATTGTCGCCCGACGTGTGATACTCGGGGAATTCTCCGTGGGGAGTGCGTGTGAGGCTGCCGACCGGAAGGTTGAAGCCCGGAGAACAAAACTGCCGCTCGTCGTATCCGTAGGGCGAGAAATCGCGCACCTGATACGGGCGACCACTCGTTCGCAAGACCGTTTCCACAATGCGATCGATGGCGGCGTTGCCGCGGCGAGACCGCTTGTAGTGGAACTCGCCTTTCCCACCTACTAGGGCGATCACAAGTCCATGCTGGATGCGATCGACGTGTGCTTCATTGCGAGCCAACCAGGTGATCGATCCGATCGTGCCCGGCGCGAAGAGGAATCGGTAGGAGTATTCGCGTTCGGGTTGATTGAGCAGGTGCTTAGCAAGTGCGGTGGCGACGACGACTCCCGAGAGATTGTCGTTAGCCAGCGAGGGATGACAAACATGGGCCGTGAACAGAACTTCGTCGCTGCGTTTGCCCGGCAGGTAAAGTTCCCCGTACGAGAGGGAACCGGGGGCGAGTGACGAATCGATGAACACTTCGTACTCGCCGTCCGGCCAGTTCGCGAGTTCTCGATGAGCCACGCAAAAGCCCCAATGAGGCTTGTAGTAAGCCGTGCGATAAGGAATGAGGTCGGGGCGATCGGGGAACGAAAACAAATGAGGACGCAACTCGGACAACGTCATGCGTCGGTGGATGGGAACGCTGTAATTGACGATGTGTAGACTATGATTGGCGAAGTCAATAACTCGCTCGCCAGCACGATTCTTGATCCAGGCCTCGCGAATATTCCACTCGTCAGGAATTGTCCAGTCGAACACGTCCGTACCCGAAGGAGTCTCATGGATCTCCAACGGGATGAACGTCTGGAGCGAACGCAACGTACGACGTAGACCTTCGCCGGTAATACTGCGACAAATGGGGAATAGTTCCCGCATCAGTCGATGCAGGTTGTCGCCGGTTTGCAGCAGTGAGGATTCAGCCATGGCGTGGAGAATTGCGACGAACTAGGCCAGCAACGACTCGATCGCGACCAGTTGTGGTTGGTCGTGTTCTTGCTTCGGCGCTTCGACTGGCTCCAGCCAGATTTCCCGCCAGTAGGGAGGAATCGCTCTGGGGCACATCAAGCGGCAGGGGCTGTAGTGCGAACCGCAGACAACGCCATCAAGAACGATGCAAGGATTCTTCATGGGAACCATTTCGCCCGTGACTTCATCGAGAATTTGCCGCACGATCTGCTTCACTTGGAAGACCTTGCCGCAGTAGGGCGTCATCTCGACGTCGAAGCTGAGTCCACGGTTCAGTTGACGACGATCGATCGTTCGTAGAATCTCTTCCTTCGTCTTTACTCGCACCCAGTCGCCGGCCTTCAGTCCGAGCGACACGGTGGGAGTCTTCTCGCCGTCAGGGATGCCGCCGTTCACATCGGGAACGCCTCGACCCAACCAACGCTGGTGCAACCAATCGCGGAAACCATTGATGATTCGCCAACCGACAGGCGTATGTAGGGCGACGTAACCCAGGTTTTGCAGGAACAGCGTGCGCAGCACGTAACCCGCCGAGTGGTTTCGAGTGAGGATGTCGCGCAGATACTGGCGAGGGTTCCACCAAGCAAGAGGCTTAGTGGCATCAATCAACTTTGTCGCCTGGCAAGTGTATCGAGGTCCACCCTTGGCGTCGCGTTCAGGCAGCACCGCCAATGCTTGCAGTTTCGCTTCGCTGGCGGGCGCTTGGGGATGAGCTTTCCGCGGAGCTGTCGCGACGCCATCGACCGGCTTGAGCCACGCGTCTTTCCAGAACAGATTGCAATCGGCTTGGCAACCGCCGTGGGCCGAGCCATCACAGCGCGATCCCTCCAGGTGCACGCACTCTTCAATACGTCTCCCCTTCCACGTCTTGTGGGCGGTTTCGCAAGTTTTGTGCGCCACCGCGGCGACTCGGAAACGCTTGCCACAGAATGCAAGCATCTCGGGCATGAACGGCAGCGACTCCACGCATCCCTGGGCATCCAACGTGGCCAGGATTTCTTCCGCGGAGAGTACTTCAACCCAATCGCCGGCGCGAAATCGAGATAATTTCCAACTCATCGATCTTGTTCCGTGTGGTTTTATTCGAGGACGGTGGTTTCCGGGATCGGCACGACAAACTTGCCGCCCCATTCGCGGACGAAGGCGAGTTGTTCGATGATCTCGCGCTTCAGGTTCCAGGGAAGGATCAGCACATAATCGGGCCGAGCCGCTCGCAACTCATCGGGATGCCGAATCGGAATATGCGTTCCAGGGAGGAATTTGCCTTGCTTGTACGGATTGCGATCGACCGTGAAGTCGATGAAGTCTTCACGGATTCCGCAGTAGTTCAGCAACGTGTTTCCTTTGCCAGGGGCGCCATAGCCGACCACACGCTTGCCTTCCCGCTTGGCCTGGATCAGGAAGTCGAGCAGTTTGCGTTTGGTTTCCCGTACCTGCTCTTCGAAGTTCGAGTAGCTGGTCAACGAATTGACGCCGCCGCGAATTTCACGTTCCAATAACGCGGCGACACGCGGCGTCACGGGGTGAGTCGCGTCTTGTTCGTGCCGAGCAAAAACACGGAGCGATCCACCGTGCGAGGGAAGCTCTTCGACATCGAATATCGTCATGCCATGAGCGGCAAAGATCTTGATGGTTGTGAAGAACGAAAAGTACGAGAAATGCTCGTGATAAATCGTGTCGAATTGATTCTCAGCCATCAATTGTTCCAAATGAGGGAACTCGATGGTCGCGACCCCGGTTGGTTTCAAGAGCACCTTAATTCCGCCGACAAAATCATTGAGATCGGGCACCTGTGCCAGCACGTTGTTGGCAGCAATCAAGTCCGCCGCCTTCCCCTTAGCGACCATGTCGCGAGCCGTCTCGACGCCAAAGAACTCGACCAGCGTCGGCACTCCCTTCTCAACGGCGACGCGAGCAACATTGCCCGCCGGTTCGACGCCTAACGAGGGAACGCCTCGAGCGACGAAGTGTTGCAGCAGATATCCATCGTTGCTGGCGAGTTCGACGACATGGTGCTCGCCTCCCAAACCAAATCGCTCGATCATCGCGTCCGCATACTTTTTCGCATGCCGAACCCAGCTATCGGAGTACGAAGAGAAGTACGCGTAGTCGCTGAAGATGTGGTCGGGACTGACGTATGCCTGCAATTGAACCAGGAAGCACTCGCTGCACACCTGGACTCGCAGCGGATAGAACGGTTCCATCTGGTTGAGCTGATTTGACGCCAAATAGCTTTCGCACAAGGGCGACATGCCCAAGTCGACGACCGTATGTCGTAGCGTGCTGCCGCAAAAACGACAGCGGGCGGTGGCGGAGGCGGAGGCGACGGTCACATCGCCAGACGCGTTGAGAGCTGGATCCATCGAAATCGACATATTTTACTCGTTGCGTGGTGGAGTCAGCGCAAAGACTGACGCGCGGAGCAGGTCAGTCCAGAAAACCAAAGAAGATCAATCAAGGAAACGCGCGGACGCTCAGTGAGTTCCCGTTGAGATCGTCCGCGGAACTGACACCGAACGTGAATCGCCCCGTTTGGGCAGCCAATGGCGAACCCCGCGCCAAGCATCCTCCGTTATGAAACGACGGTGAGCAGAAACCCACCAATGCACTCGCTTGTAGCACTCGAGGCGTTCGCGGCCTCGGACGGGCGAACGCCGGACCGCGCGGATCAGGTCGCGCACTTCCCGCAGCCATGGGCAGAGTACTCGACCTCGCTGACTGGGGTCGAAGATCAAGGTCCGAGCCCAACGGTCATCGAACAGTCGCGTTGTTTGACCACGATGCAAGCGACGTGCAAAAAGCGGTTGTTCGAGATAGTGGAACCGACCCAGCAACCCGAGTTCGGCCAGTAGCACTCGATCTGAATCGGCGTAAGGGAGGTGCAGCCGAGTCTTCGCGAGCGACTCGCGTCGCATCATGCCAACGATGGGGTTGCACATGGCGTCGAACAAGATCTGTTCAAGTCGCATGCTCGGACGCTCGTCGCCACCGGTCGGCGGCGATTCGACCATGCCCGACGTCTGGCCGTCATCGTCGATGAAACGAGTGAGTGAGTAGACGAGGACAGCCTGCGGATCGGCCTCCAGTGCCGCAATGCTATGTTCCAGCAGCGTTGGCTCCATGATATCGTCGTACCCAATCCAAATAACATAACGTCCAGTTGCCGCGTGAAACGCTCGGTTGAAGTTCCAAACGAGACCGCGGTTCTCGGTGGCTCCCAGGTAGCGAACTCGACGGTCTTGTCGCTCTGTTTCGCGGAAAATCTCCGTTGTTTGGTCGGTCGACGCGTTGTCCGCCAGGATCAATTCAAAGTCAGTGAACGACTGCGCGAGAATCGAACGAATGGTGTGAACGACATAAGCTTGCCCGTTGTAGACAGGCAAGCAGACGGAGACCGTCGGCGAGGCAGTAGAGCTCATGGCGTTTCGCTCGTAGCGGCGGGCAGAGCGTCGGTCGCCGTGGGGCTCAGTGGAGCGCATAAGGGCGTCTGCTCTGGGGCGGGCGGTTCGACTTTCGCGGTCGGCTGCGAGTATCGCCAGTCGAACGGAAAGAACATGAGTCCAAAGCGCGATTCGACCCCGCGTCCTGTTCCGTAAAAGTCCGACGGTTCGACTTCAAGCGTGGCGACATGATCGAGCACGTCATGCCACTCATGAAAGCTCGACGCCCAGATGCCAAGTCGGTAGGAACCTGGCATCAGATTCAAACGATCGACTTGCACGGTGATTTCACCAGGACCCGTGGCGGCCAGGGGCACGGCTTGGCCCGTCGTCCACGTGTGAGCGTCGGTAAGGAGCATGCCCGAATCGGTGAAGATTCGCAGGCCGAAATGCAGGTCACGGATATCTCGTCGACACTCGTACCGCATCCGCACTTGGAACGAGTCGCCGCTATGCACGACAGGCGCGGGCAGACCTGTTTCATTCAGCACTTCCATGCTGGTGAAACGGACGTCTCCCGTTCCGTTGCGGTCCGACGTGTTGCTTAAATCGCGTTTCGCGCTTCCTGGGTCAGCAAACGTGCCGACGTAAGCGCGAAGGATTTCGGTGACGTTGCCGTCAGCCTTCACTCGTCCGTCGGAGATCCAGATGGCTCGCGTGCACAGGCTCTCCACGGCCGCCGAATTGTGACTGACGAAGACCACCGTTCGACCACCTTCCGCCAACTCACGCATGGCCCCCAGGCATTTCTTTTGAAAGCCAATGTCGCCAACCGCCAGAACTTCGTCGACAAACAAGACGTCCGTGCTGAGGTGAGCGGCCACGGAGAAGCCGAGTCGCATGCGCATGCCGCTGGAATAGCGTTTGATCGGCGTGTCGAGGAATTCGCCGATGTCGGCGAAGTCGACGATTTGGTCGAGTGATTTATCGATCTCGCGCTTGCGCATGCCGAGAATCGAACCATTCATGTAGATGTTCTCTCGGCCCGTCAGTTCTTCGTGAAAGCCAGTGCCGACTTCTAGCAACGAGCCTACGCGTCCTTGCACGTCGATACGCCCCTCCGTGGGATGCGTGATGCGCGACAGGATTTTCAGCAGCGTGCTTTTCCCGGCGCCATTGCGACCGACGAGCCCCACGACTTCGCCCTGTTCGATGGTGAACGAGATATCGTTGAGCGCCGTCTTGGTGATGACGGGAGTCGAGCGACTACGTCCTAGCATGCGTCGTGCGACATTCATGATCGCATCGCGCAACATGGTATTCCGTGCTTCGCCCAACTGGAAACGCTTCGTGACGTGATCGACAGTGATGACGCGTGGCACGGGAGTTAGACGATGTCCGCGAAATCGCGTTCGACCCGGCGGAAATATGCCAGACCAAACGCCAGGAGAGCAACAGTGGATACGACGGAGATGGCGGTCAGACGCCAGTCGGGAAGCTCACCGAGCAGCAAGCAAGAGCGAAAACCCTCCATGACGCCAGTCAATGGATTAAGTGCTAAGAGAGTCTGGAACTTCTCCGGCACGTAACTCGCCGGATACAGCACGGGAGTGATAAACAAACCGAGCTGGATGATGAGCGGCAGAACGTACTTGATGTCTCGGTATGAAACATTGACGGCCGCGATGACCAAGCCCAGGGCGGTGGTGAAAGCGACGAGCAGGACGAGATACAACGGGGCGAGCAGAATGGTCCACGACGGCATCACCCGGAAGTAGATCATCAATGGGATGACGAACGCAGTCGAAATCCCAAGATCCAGCAAACCGGCCGCGGCCGTCGAGAATGGCAACGCAACTCGCGGGAAATAAACCTTCGTCAGCAGGTTTGCGTTGGAGACCAGGCTATGTCCCGACTGTGTGAGCACACTCGAGAAATAGGTCCACAACATCAGGCCCGCGTAGGCAAATACGGGGTAGGGGACGCCATCGCTGGGGACGTTCGCCAGCCGACCAAACACAACGGTGAAGACCGCCATGCCCAGCAGAGGCTGGAAAATCGCCCAGGCCGCTCCCAGAGCCGCCTGCTTGTAGCGCACCTTGACGTCACGCCATGCGAAGAAGTAAATCAACTCGCGATAGCGCCAGGATTCGAGCAGAAATTCCACTGGTTTCGGTGGTTTTGAGAAGAGTCGGAATCGGGTTCGGCAGAGTGATTTCGCCGGCGCGGACTCCGTCCCCGTGGGGTGCGCCGAAGCGCTGGGGAAATGGGTTGAAAGTGTGTGATTACGGAGCGGTAAGACTCCCCTTGGATACTAGTTACCGCCTCCCCCTCCGTCAAATCTCGGCCGCCAAATCAATCCGGCAGGAATTCAACCACTTATCGTACGAATCGGACGAATGAGTACTCGGAGTTGTGTTTGTCGAATGCGACTGGCGGTGGTTGCCCGAGCTGTGAGTAACCCCAACCGGCCATTACTTCCAACAGTTCCCATTCCTCCGTCTGGATTCGTGGCATTCGCGCGATTCGTGGTCCACCAATCTCCCGAGGTTCACTGTTGCGAACAGGATCGCCAGCCATGCGGCAGAGATTCAACCACTTATCGTACGAATCGAACGAATGAATACTCGGGGTTGTGATTGTCGAATGCGACTGGCGGTGGTTGCCCGAGCTGTGGGTAACCCCAACCGGCCATTACTTCGAACAGTTCCCATTCCTGCGTCTGGATTCGTGGCATTCGCGCGATTCGTGGTCCACCAACCTCCGAGGTTCACCGTTGCGAACTGGACCGCCAGCCATGCGGCAGAAATTCAACCACTTATCGTACGAATCGAACGAATGAATACTCGGGGTTGTGATTGTCGAATGTGACTGGCGGAGGTTGCCCGAGCTGTGGGTAACCCCAACCGGCCATTACTTCTAACAGTTCCTATTTCCTCCGTCTGGATTCGTGACATTCGCGCGATTCGTGGTCCACCAATATCCGAGGTTCACAGGGTCGAACTGGGCCGCCCGCCATACGGCAGAAACTCGACCACTTATCGTACGAATCGGACGAATGAGTAATCGCTGTTTGGTTCGTGGTTTGGTACTGGCCGTGGTTGCCTTACGGCAAGACGGTTCGTCCTGGAGTCGTGGTGCGAATGCTGTAGAGTACGCCTCCGCCGGTGATGTACAGCGTTCGTCGATCATCGCCGCCGAACGCGCAGTTTGTCACTTCGTCCGTGGGAACGGGGAGAAAACCCAATCGTTCGCCATTGGTGGAGAGTACGTAGATTCCGCCTTTTACATCAGCCGCGGGTTCCGCGGGCGGATTGGGTTTATTCAGTCCGCCAGCCACATAAAGTCGTCCCATCTGGTCTTGCTTCAAACCATCTGGGCCTCGACCTTGGCCCCAATCGTGCAGCAGTTTCTTTTCGGCGAAATCGACTGTCCCGTCGGGCCGTAACGGAAATCGCCACAATTTGCGGGCGCCCGTCACGTGGTCGTTATTGTTGTCCGCCACGAACAAAAAGCGATCGTCGGGAGAAACAAGTATCCCATTGGGACGTTCCAATTCACGTCCGATGATCCTCGTCACCTTGCCATCGGGATCGATCCGGTACACGCCCTCAATCGTGCGCCCCTGCTCGTCAAGAATCTCCATCCCTTCGCGACTGCCATAACGCGGATCGGTGAAGTAGACGCGGCCCAGCGAATCGACCGCCAAGTCGTTCGGCTGATTGTACTTCTTGCCTTCGTACTGATCGGTGAGCACGGTGATCTTGCCATCGAATTCCGTGCGAGTCACTCGACGCAGCTTGGGCTCGCAAGCCAGTAAACGTCCGCGTTTATCAAAGAGCAGCCCATTGGTGCCTGCTCCGTCGCGAAAGACGCGTGTCTTCCCATCCGGCGTCAACTGCATGATGCTCCCGTTGCCGCTGGAGAGTACTCCCAACTGTGGATGCCAAGCAGGGCCCTCTCCGCCGGCTCCCTCGCCGGCCTCAACCTTCAGCGACGAGCCTTTTTCAAAGATGTCCTCTGCGAATATCCTGCCAGATGGCACAACCATGAGAAGCGATACGATCGCTCCAATCCAACCACGTCGCACTTGCGAGACCCACTGCTTCGACATACTTGCCTTTCTCACCGATGGTCTTTACTTGGCCGCCTTCAGGAATGCGATTAAGTCGGCCAGTTCTTGAGGCGTCAATTGTTTCTCTAATCCCGAAGGCATCACCGAAACGATGCTCGGACGCAACTCTTCGATCTCGTCCCGAGGAATTCGTACTTCCTCAGTGGCATTGGTCGCCAAAACGATCTCTTCCAGCGTGTCTTTCTTGATCAATCCATTATGCGTCTTGCCAGCGGCCGTGACAGCCACAACCGGCTCATAGCTGCGCACGAAGCTCGCGTTGGGATAAACGATCGCCTCAATGAGGTCTCGTTCGGCCCGAATGCCGCCAATTCGCGTCAGGTCGGGGCCCACTCGGCCTCCAAGATATCCCATGGCATGGCATGACGAGCAGGCCGCCTTCGTGCTGTGGAACACCGCTTGTCCTCGGCGAATATCGCCGCCCGATAGTTGCTCCAATAGCTGTTCGACTCGCGCCCGTTGAGTGGCCACGTCGACATTCATGGCGGTGTACAACTTTTCGGCGACCGAGGTTAAGCCGCTGGGATACTTCGACAACCGCTGCTTGACGGCATCCATTCGCAGGCTGGAGAGTGACTTGGATTCCAACAGTGAGTGGATCAGAGCTAGTCCGACCTTCTCATCCGTCGACTGCTCGAATGCGCCCAGCAGTCGGTCGGCTTCGAGAGGGCCGACAAACTTCAATTGTTCGGCCAGCGAAATGAGCTGCTCGGAAGTCAATCGTGCCCGGCTGAGCACCGTGGCACTCGAATGACGCGTGGCGACCGGTTGCTCAGGATTCAATAGGTCGATCAAGTAAGTCCAGAGTGGCGCCGACACGCTGGCCAGTCCGTTGGGCAGCGCGACCATTGCGTCGAGCCGTACGGTCGTGGGACGATCCTTATCGTTGCCTAGCTGGACAAGGGCTTCGACCAGGTTGGTCGGCGGCTGTTTGGGCCAAGTGACTGCTCGAGACGTTGCGACCGCAGCAGCCACAATGTCGGCCTGTTTATCGGCGACCGACTTTGCCAAGGCCTCGAACCAGGCCGCGGGCGTCTCTCGTAACCCTGCGTCCCGCATGGCGGCAAGTGTGACTAATCGTCCCGCCGTGGATGATGTCGGGCTGGCCGCTACCTCGGCCAGTAACGCTTGAATCTCCGGGTTCTTGGCGAATAGAGCCAACTGTCGAGTCAACTCGGCTTGGTCCGCTTCGGCGATCACGGCGCCGCCGACTCGTTCTCGCATCTGACCCGCCAAAGCCCCGCCCCACTCAGGGCGCCGTCCGACGATCCAGGCCGCCGTTTCGCGCACCAGCGGTTGTGACGATGACAAAAGCGGCGCAACCTGGAGGGGATCTAGTTCGCCAGATTCCATCTGGTCGACTGCCAGCAAAGCCGCATGCACGACCTGCGGCGAGGGGTGCTTTAAGGCGGCTCGAGTAGCCGCAGGGTCGGCGATTTCGATCAGTGCGAACACCAGGGCGTGATCCAAGAAACGGTCGTTCGCCGACGCTGTCGTCCCAATCGACTCGCCGGTTTGCAAACCGAGTCGTTCGATGGCGGTCAGCAAGGCGGGGACCGACGCTTTGTCACCGATGCGGCCGATCGCTTCGGCTGCGAGGCGTAAGTGGGTAGGTTGATTCGAGGCGAGCAGGTCGCGGAGCTGAGGCAGTGCCGCCTCATCGCGCCATAAACTCACCGCGTGCAGCGCTGCTTGCCGCACCGTGTCACTATTGTCAGCGAGCGCCGTACGAATCTCGGCTCGAGCCGCGGCCGAGTCGATACGAGCTAAAGTCCATACGGCTTGTTCGCGAGTCGCTGGCGACTTGTGACGAAGCGTGTCCGATAGAGTTTTTACAATCTCGTCGCTTTCCTCAACTCCACGATTCTTCGCTCGTTTCGCGAGCGTCTGCGTGGCTCGTTCGCGAACCGCGGGGCGAGCATCTTGCAGCAGAGTGGCTAAATCGGCGGCCTTAAGTTGATCCCAGGCAAGTTGACGTCCACGCGGATCCTTGGGAGCTGGAGCGGCCAGTCTCTTGACTCGATAGACCCCGCCAAGAATATCGGGCTTCCATAATTGCGAAGTGGGACAACATAGCTTGTACCAGCCTCCCGTATTCACGATCACCAAGCTGCCATCGGCGTCGGCGAGCACATCGGTAGGATGAAAGTCGATGTTGTTCGAAACGACGAAATCCTCGTCGCGACTAGTGAATGAGGCGCCCGATGGGGCGAGCACGTGACGCGTCACCTTGTGAAGATTGAAGAGGCTAGCGAACAAGTTGTCGCGATAGGAATCGCCGAATTGTTCGGCCGCATAGCGAGTGAGTCCGCAAGGAGCGGCTGGTCCTAAGTGGGCCAGGGGCGGCAACAAATCGCCCGTGCGCGGATGGTGTTCGACCACGTCATGCTGTTTGCCGTAGACGCCGCCATACACGGCATGGATCAAACCATCACGCTTGCCGCCGCCAGGATTCTGCAGGAAGGTGGTGGTGAAGATTCGTTCGCCGCCTGGAGTGAAAGCGACATCCACGGGATTATCCATGCCGCCTGTCATGACATGTTCAAACTCAGACTTGTCGGGCCGGCAACGGAAGATGTGCGAGGCTTTGGTGACGAGCGGGCGACGGCCCGATTTCTCGTACCGCTGTTCCGCGAACGCTCCTTTGCACCAGTAGATTCGTCCATCCAAGCCCAAGTAGGGACCGTGGAGGTCGTTGGCGCAACCGGTCAGAGTCTTCCCCTGAAACCACTCTTCGCGCTGATCGGCCACGCCATCGTCATTGGTATCCGTCAACTTCCAAATCGAAGGCGGAGCCGCGACGTAAAGCGAACCGTCATACCACAGCGTCCCCTCAGGAAACATCATGCCGTCCGCGAAGACGACTCGCTGATCAAATTTGCCGTCCCCGTCGGTGTCTTCCAATCGCAAGATGCGATGAGGTCGTTCGGCCAATTGCTTATCGACTTTGTCGTTCGTGCCCGACGAATCCGAAATGTAGAGGCGGCCGTGTTCATCGAAGTCGGCGGTGATCGGGCGATCGACAAGCGGCGGGCCGGCGATCTTTTCAATCGTGAAGCCGTCAGGCAAGGTGAAGTTGTGCCCATCCAACTTCACTTCGG
The DNA here is from genome assembly GCA_046349915.1 of Pirellulales bacterium. GTDB lineage: Bacteria > Planctomycetota > Planctomycetia > Pirellulales > Pirellulaceae > CAIXSC01. The sequence goes on from JAXMBL010000011.1 coordinate 18,343, forward strand.
CGGCGACGAGTCGCCCTGCTGGGGATAACAGCAGCCAGGAAATGGCCAGGACCCAGAGGGTTCGGTATGCGGAGTGGACGGAGGAAAACGCTACAAGTCGAGCTGTTTGCATTACGTCGTTCCTTCAACCGCACGAGGAAATCGTACGTGATCGACTGTGGGGCGAGAAAGCCAGATACGGTGCATTCCGGCAGGGCATGGGTGGGGTTCAAAAGGACGAGTAAGGAAATGTGGGAGTCAAGATACCAAATGGATAGCTCGTAAGAAAGCAACTCGAGGCGAGAGCAACTGTGCCCGTGACTGTTGCCTTTGCCTCCGGCAAAGAGGCATGGACCGTTGCCCCGCGAAACCCGCCTCTCGATGGCTGTCGCTGGTCTTTGGTCATTGAGAGGTTCTTTCGGGTTGCGTGTGGTTTGTTGCCCGAATGTTGGTCGGCGCGGCTGTCGCCGCGGGGTTTTTCCAGGCATCGCTCAGGTGTCCAACTGTTCAATGACCGCGTCGCCGCCGGTCGGTATCTTAGTGGCGCCGGTAGAGACGGAGTCAGGCTCTGCGGGGACGCAACCTGACAAGGGATATCCCGGTCGACGGTGCGCCAAAGGGTGCATCCTGCCTCTGGTGTTTCAACGCCGCCAGAGGCTCGCCTTCTCGCCGCACCTTTTGGACACCGGAGTTATGCCTCCGCAAATCCTGCGGCGACAGCCGCACCGAGCACCTCCTCGACAGTTGCCCACAACAAACCCGGAAGGACCTATTAGGAACACTAGGGGCCTGACCTGCGATGCGCGACACGGTGTTGTCAGAATTCGATCAAACGAGCGCTAAGGAGACTGCGTCGCTCGACCGAGGAACTTTCGCGCCGTCTCGCCCCGTCGCCGAACAAGCTCGTCCTTCATGTGTTGTGGATGGTACTGGGGCGAGTCCAGTGCCATCTGAGACAGTGAGGGCAGCGCTCATAGCGAATACGACCAAAATTCAAGGCGAACAATGGCGCATCGTACTCCTTGACGCATTCGGGGCAGTGGCGAGGACCGTAGAATATCCGTTGCGGAGCAATTCGGCCGAAGGCGAAGTAAGCAAGCAGCGTGGCTGCCGCGTAAAAGTAAAACACCAGAAAGACGCACACGAAGATCTGCCAGAAGGACTCACCCAACTCTCCGACGTTCCCGGCCATGAGGAACACAGGTAAGTTGCCGAGCCAATGAAGCGCAACCGCGACAGCGAAACCTAGTGCGAATCCGCTGCGTAATCGCCACAGCGCCACAGAGACGAACGTACTGTGAAAGACGCATGTCAACAGACGCTCGCACGAGTAGCCGAAAAACTGATAAAACGGCAGCGCCGCAAGATTGGGAACACGCGTGATTCGTTCCGCGACAAACCACATTTCGCCGATCGCGAAGGCCACGCCGATGGCGAGTGCATAGCGGACAAAGTTCTCCTGGCGGATATCACGAACGACTGCCGGAATAAGCAACGGAACGAGTTTGGCTGGTTCTTCCGTCAGAGGTGCGTAAAGTGAACTCAGCCACGTATGGGCCGTGGTAGAAGGTTGCAGATAAGCGACCAACAATTGGTCTAGCGGGACGCGAACAAAATAGAAGGTCAACAGCTGAAGAGGCAGTGCAATCAATGCTGCCAACCACACAAGTCGCTCGTTGGCTGGCAAATTCAACCTGTGAATTACCGTTCCAAAAATGCCAATTGCCAGGACAGTCGTCAGAAACGCCGCGAAATAAATGCCGGCCATATTGGTTCGTACTGGTAATGCCTGGCGACTGCGCTAACCCGGTTGCCACGCGACAGCTTCCATTTCAAAAACCCGCGATCGGCAACGTGGGTTCAGGTACACCCAACATGGGCGTGAGCTTGTGGAGGGCGGAGTTCGTTAGAGTACTTAGCCCCCTTTGTTCGGTTCCTTTCCTTTTACCGGAGTCATGATACCAAACGGATGGCTGGCACGAAAGCAACATGAGGCGAGGGCGACTGCGAACGTGGAGCCGTGCAGCTTCGCTGCCATTGGTCATTGGGAACACTCAGGCTTTTCCGCCGATGCGCGACGGTGCGTTGTCAAAACCTAATCAAACTCGCTCGCAGGAGACCGTGTCGCTCGACCGAGGAAGATCTGCGCCGTCGTAGGCCAATGCCCGCAACGAGCAGCTCTTCATCCCAGAAATCATGGGTGCCAACATCGATCGACGTGAGAATACGGCTCGCGGCAGGCTCTTCCGCGCGTCGTCGATGCTCCAAGCGAGCGCCCACGTCATCTCTCCCTGACGCCGCACAATCTAATCCTGCACAAGTTCGATATTTCATGTTTGACGGGCGAAGCAGGCCACGAGTGCTTCAGTGAGGTGCGGATAAGTGAACGAGAACCCCTCCCGCTCAAGGCGGCTACTTCTGACGTATCGGCCATAGAGCGCAATTTCGGGATCAGTGCGCAGCAGTAGCGGTGCGCCCAGACGCACCATCCACGCGAAGGCGGGTAGAGCCAGCGGTATTTTGGCCAAGGCACTGCTCGCCGCAGGCAGCGCATGAACTCACTGTTACTCACCGGATTCGGACTGCTGGCCACATAGACGCCGACCATCGCGTCGTGGGTAAGGCCTCGTTCGAAGAGCCGATTCATGTCGACCTCGTGAATCCAACTCATGCCTTGACCGCCGCGGCCGACAGTGCCGCCCAATCCGCACCTCGCGAGTGGCGCGAGTTTGGACAGGGCGCCGCCCCCCGCGCCGCGATTCCGGCCTATGACGAAACTAGTCCGCAACACGACGCCGCGTTGCTGCGCAAGTAACGCTTGTGCAAATTCCTTCTCCCAAGCGATCCCAACCGTTGGCGCCAGTCCATAACCGGTGGGGCTGTTCTCGTCGCACGTCACTGCTGGTGGATCGCCGTAAATATGCGCTGTACTCATCTGCACCCACACGGGAGGTGGAGAAGTCACCGATCGACAGGCGATGCCCAGCACTCGAGTGGCCTCGACGCGCGAACGCAGAATCTCGTCGCAGTGGTCGGGCGTCTTGACGCAGTCGACGGTGCGGCCCACAAGATTGACAAGTCCCGCGGCGCCATCCAGACATGACGCCCACTCTCCCTCCGAACGTGCATCCCAGACCACGTGCTGCCATGGCCCTTCCACTCGCGGCCGATTCCGCGACAAGATCGTGACCTGCCAGTTTGCGGCGGTTAAATGGCAGGCCAGGGAGACTCCCAGAAAGCCGCTGCCGCCCGCGATCACCACCCGCTTGGACTGCGACGCATGCATGTTGATGTCTTCCTATAGCACGCCCGTTGTCTAACCGGCTGGCTGGCTGACTTTTAACCAGTGCGGGTGAGGCGTTATGGTCGCAGCGCGAAGCGGCTATGATGAAGTCTCGGTAAGCGATTTACGTGTTTTGGGACTGAAACGGCTTCTCCTCGACTTCATCCAGCGCCGCATGACACGAGCCTGCATCATTTTCAATCCGGTCGCTGGTCGACGCTGCAATCTTCAGCGGATCGAAGCTCTTGCTCGCCGCTTGGTCGAGCAATCGCAAGTCGAGGTTGTTGTGCAACCGACCCAGGGGCCCGCGTCCGCGCCCACATTGGCTCGCCGAGCCGCCGAGGATGGTTTCGACACGGTCGTCGCCGCGGGCGGGGATGGAACCGTCCATGAAGTGGCCAGTGGACTGCTGGACTCCGGCCGTGAAGATGTGACGTTTTTGGTCCATCCCGTCGGGTCGGCCAACGATTACTCGCACAGTCTGCTACGCGAGCATGGCGATGCCGTGCGTTGGCCGAACCTAGGAGCACGCGTCGATGTAGGCCGGGTGACGGGGCTCCGCGGCCAGCCGGCGTGGTTTCTGAACAGCATTGGCCTCGGTTTCAGCGCCATGGTGACGATCGAATCGCGAGCGATAAGGCGTCTACGCGGAACGCTGCTTTACGGCCTCGCCACGCTGCAAGCGATGCGCAAGCACTTTGGCTGGCAGCAGTGGCGAGTTTCCGTCGACGATGGCCCTTGGGAAGAACGCTCGATCCTGATGTTGAGCGTCATGAATGGGAGACGCGAAGGCAATTTTGTGCTGGCGCCCCAGGCTCGGCTCTCCGATGGCAGCTTCGATTACGTCATGGCCGGCCAACTGTCGCGTTGGGATATCGTCAAGCTGCTCCCGTCGCTCGCAAGTTCCGGACCGCCCGCAAGTTATCGCCACGTTGACGTCGGCTCATGTCGCAAGCTTGTGATCGAGTCGACGACGCCCATCGCCGCCCACGTCGATGGCGAAATTCTGGCTCGACCCGCCGATGTCCGTTTTTCCGCGGAAGTCGAACTTGTCCGCGAACGCATGCAGGTAGGGGTGGTGGAGTGTGGACGAGACGACGGATCTGTGTTATAGCTTGGCCCACGTTGTTCCATCCTCGGGCCGCATCGTTGCGGCCATCATGAACCCCTCGTGGCAGCCATGCAGACGCTCGACGCCCGTCCCCTGTTCCGTCCCGCCGACTCCGCCTTGCGATTTCTCCCCGAAGGCCCCTATGAATACGGACCGAACCAGTTCAGCTGGGTCGCCATTCAGCATGGCGGGGATGAGGTAACCGGATCACTCAACCTGTTCGATCTTTCCGCCGGGGTAAATCACCGCTTCGATCTGCCAGGACGCCCAGGATTCGCTTTTCCCGCCGCCGATGGCCGTCGCTGGGTGATCGGCCTAGAGCGACAAGTTCGCTGGTTCGACACCATTTCGGGCGAATGGGGCGAGATCTGCGGCCCCGTCGAAACAGGTGTTGAGGGAACAATTATCAACGATGGTACACTCTGCGACGACGGTCTGATTTTCGGCTGCAAAGACCTGCGATTCACGGAACAAAAGGCCGGGCTCTACTTCTGGCGAGCCCATGATCAGCGGCTCTTCAAATTGCGCGGCGATCAAGTTTGCTCGAACGGCAAAAAAGTCATTAGTTGGAATGGACAACTGACGCTGCTCGACATCGATTCGCCGACGAAAACCGTCGTCGCCTACCCCTTCGATCCGCAAGCCGGCACGCTCGGCGAATCGCGAATCGTTGTCGACCTGCGCTCAGGCGATAGCTTTCCCGACGGCATGATCGTGACCCCCGACCAGGCGAGCATCATCGTGGCGTTTTACGATCCACGCGATGTGCCGCACGGCGAGGCTCGACAATACCGGTTGGCCGATGGCGCGCTGCAACGCGTCTGGCGAACGGGCGGGTCGCCGCGAGTGACTTGCCCCGCTTTGGTTTCAACTCAGTCGGCGGCTGGCTCGCCCTGCGTCTCGCTGGTGCTCACCACGGCCGTCGAACATATGACGCTGTCGCAAGAAGCTCAACATCCCCACGCCGGCTGTCTGTTTTTGGGCGAAACCGATTTCGCGTCAGTTCCCGCGAGTCCTAAGTTTCGTTGGCTGTAGCCAAGTGGGGCTTGGCCGGGTTGGTGCGTTGTCGGAATTCTTGCGAATTCCGCTACAAGGAAAGTGCTTTTTTCACTAGGTCACTCGCACGACGTCATGGGCGAAGCCCTTGATGGTGTTGTCTTCAACGCGAATGTCTCGAGTATCGCTGCCTAGACGGATGCCGATACGCTGGGCGGGGTTGCGAGTCTCTTCCAGCTGATTCCCCTTCAGCGAGACGTTTTCGGTGCCGCCTTGGACATCGATCGCGGCGGCGCCGTCGCCGCCCGTGTCGACAATTCGATTCGTTTCGATCCGGTTGCGGTGCGCGGCGAACGCAGGGCCTCGCTCCGGCCGAAACACGACGCCGACTTCGCCGCTGCGCAACACTTCGTTGTTTCGCACCCAGTTGTCGGTGTCGCGGTGCCCCAGGGATATGCCAATGCGGTTCCCGTCGAGCACATTGTGCTCGGCAAGTCCAAATTTCACGCCCCAGCAGAAGAACAGGCCAATGTGGTTTCGCTCCAATCGATTGCGGCGCATGATCGGCCGCTGCGACCCGGAACCAGGGTGTAAGCCCAGGCCCGCGTGATCGTGACTGTGACAGTCCTCGACCATCACATCGTGACAAATCTGCCAACTGATTCCGTCGCCGTTGTAGTGTCGAGCAGTGACTCGCTTGAACGAGATATCCGAGCAGTCTTGCATGAAGATGCAGCCCGCGTAATTGCCATCCAGGTTCTCGTTTTGAGCTCGATTGCCATCCAGCACCAAACTCTCGATCGCCATCTGTTGGGCGTTTTCCGCCGTAACCAGCGGGAACAGCGACGATACGGTGGTGTCGCCCATGAGCCAAAAATTTTCTCGCAGGGCTCGGTCCAGCTTGAATCGCTGACCATCGCGCGCCACCAGCGTCCGTTTGGCAATCGTCGTACTTCCCGTGTGAGGATTTTTCGTCCGCAGGCAAACGGCGTCTCCCACCTGGAAGCCGCGAGCATCGGCCAAGGTGATTTCCTGGTCGAACCAGTCCGAGTCGACCGTTAACTTTGTGGAGTGAGATGCCGGCTTCGTGATAAGCGTATCCTCGCCGCTCCCCATTAATCGCACTTTCGACTGCAATTGAATCGCGTTCCGCAATACATACTTGCCCGGCAACAACCGCACGGTGCCGCCACCGAGTCGTGCCACGTATTCCACGGCCGCTTGGATCGCACGCTGCGAAGTGCCAACGATATCGGCTTCGCCCGGTCCGACCGTTATCTCGAGTCGCTCGGACCAAGCGGGTTCGGAACGCAAATCTCCCGACGTGGCACGCGGTCGAGTCACCTGAGGGCGGTCTTCCTGGCTAAACGCGTCACGTTGGCGACTGGCCACGGTAGCGGCCGCGGCGACCGCCGACCACTGAAGAAATCTGCGACGATTCGACTGCATGGAATGCCTCCGGAAAGTTGCCTCGGGTCTCGCGATACCGGTCGCTGAACTTCCAACGAACAGTCGACGCTGCTCAATCCGTCCTGTTCCCAACGAATCAATGGTGAAGGTTGTCGCTCAAGGATTGAGTGGCAATCGCGTCATTTGTCCCTGTTCGTTGATTTGCAGAACTGCTTTGGCTCGAGGGTCGGCGACCAAGACCATGGCGCCTCGGCGAGCGATCCCCACCGGGTTGACCAGCGGCTCGCCTTCGGCCCACTTCTTCGGCTCTTCCCCTTCCTTAATTCGCCACACAGCTTTGGCGTAGCCGTCGGTTACAAAGGCCTCGCCGTCCGCGCCCAGCACGATTTGGTGGGGAAACTGAAAGGGACGACCTTTGATGATCGACTCGCGGGCGCCATCGAGTTTCAGCCGGACGACTTGATCGGGGCCGTGCGAGACGATCCAGATGCGGTCTTCGGCGTCGACGGCCAGTCCTCGCGGCGCGGGAACCTCGGCGATCTTCTCGGGGACTCCCCCCTGCGCCGCCACCTTCCAAATCACATGCAACTCGAGATCCGCAACCACTAAGTCGCCGCTCTTGAGCACTGCGATGCTCATCGGGATGCCAATCCCTCCCTTTGTCAATGGTTGCGGTTCGCCGGCGTCACTCATCCGATACACCTCGCGAGTCGCACTGTCGCCCGCGAGCAGTTTTCCCTGCGAGTCCAGCGCCACGCAACGGACTGCATTGAGCGGTGTGCGGAATTTCTTGGAGGCTTGGAAGAGTACGGAGAGCTTTTCGCCTTCGACTTTCCAGATTCCTGGAAGATTGCGATCTGCCAGAAAGATGGGGCCTTCGGAAGCGGAAGCTACGGCCAGCGGGTAGTCAAGGTCCGCGGCCAAGAGACGTGTTTCGAGGTGTGCGACGAGTGGCAGCGAGACGAGGCATACGGCGGTTGCGACGACGATCTTCCAAACTCGCTTCATGGGAGAATGGCCATTTCTAGAGAAGGTTGCGGCCCGACGGGTATTTTGTCAGGTCGGCATTATCACCCAGCGCGGCGGTGGCGGAAAGTCGGGGCGACCGCGTCAAAAACAGATCCCGCCGAGTCGCTCGTTCTCACGATGTTCTATTTTTGGCAGCAGTCCGGTGGGCAACGGACAATGAATAAGTGTTCGCTGATTCGATAACAAGGGGCCACCGTCTACGCACCCCTTGAGGCGTTTTGAGTTCAGGCGAGGAACGCTGCGTGCGAAAAGAGCGGTGCGCGGCGGGGGGGGGACTGCTAGGGGGATGGAGGCGGGAAATTGTCCTGCGCCGATTGCAAGGCCAAGAGCCCCATGATACTTTATCAGGACCGTAGGGCAGGGAGTCCTGCGGAACAATGACGTCGCAGCAAGCCCAACCTGGTCCTCCAGGCCTCTAGGAACCACAGGAATTGGCCCCCATGAGCTCGGTCTGGTCGCAAAAGAACGGCGAAGTTCTCGTCATCTATTTCAACGACGCCAAGATCCTGGACGAGTCCCGTATTAACCAGATTCACGCCGATCTCAACGAGATGGTGGGGAAATCGGAACACGGTAAGGTCGTTCTCAATTTCCAGAACGTCGCCTTCATGTCGTCCGCGATGATCGGCAAGCTGATTCTGATTCACAAGAAGTGCAAGGCCGACCAGGTGAACGTGAAGCTCTCGAACATTTCCGCTAACATCATGGAAGTGTTCAAGATCATGAAGCTGAACAAGCTGTTCGAAATTCACCCCGATGAAGCTCAGGCGGTGAAGGCGTTCGAGAAGAGCGGCTGGTTCGGTTAGTACGCGTTGCCCGGGAAAGCTTGTCTCGAAAGCGAGTCTGGCTTCCCAATTTTATGGGGGCAGCGCTCTTTGCGATGGTCAATTGTCTGGTCCAGTCGCCGTTGGAGACTGGATTCGCTTGCCTTGAAGCGCCCCTATCTGACGTTTATAGCTCGCTGGTCGCGTAGAGTTCCCGTCGAATCCGGGCGAGGCGACGACTTGACCGTTGGATGGCAAGTCCGCCGCTCTGGGCTGAATTCTGGCCGAATCGGCCTATTCCATCTCGCGGAGAGACCGACCGAGGCGTTTGGGTTTCGTTTCGGCGCGGGGCGATTCCGGGGTGGGCAGCAGTTCCGAGCGACGAGCGAATTCCATGAGACGCGGTTTGGCTTCTTCGCCGTCGGGCGCTGTGCCGATTTGTTCGAGCGCGTCGGAAACTCCGAGCAGCACCGACTGCTTGACCCCTTCGCGAATCCAATTGAATACGTTGAAATTACTCATCGCCATCTCCTCCTTGAAACCAGGCGCTTCCTGACGCCGGGCGGAACGATAGCGAGCCACTTCAAGGCTGTAAAGAGCGATTCCATTCGCCCGACTCATGGCCTCTTCGCCTCTACGAGACGACGTCCGCGTCGAACACTCGGACCCGAGCCCAGTTGGGCTTGTTTTCCGCGATGAACTGCTGATGACGCTCGTGGACCTGGTAGGCATCGTGAGCAGCTCGATTCTCGAACACTAACTGCAAGGCCACGTCAAATTCCCGATCGTTGACTTCCCGAGCCAAGTCGGGGGTGAGGGTGCCAGCCGCAAACAATACGACTCCGGGATGCCCCGACAAGTACTTTTGGCAGGCCTGGACCAGCTGGGAGATCGACTCCGTCGAGCGATCCTTAAGGGTGAAATACACCATGTGGCCGAGCATCGGTTCGCGGGGAGTCGTCATGGGGAGCGCTTCGTTCCTAGCAAGAGACAGAAGAGGTAAAAAACAGGGCGACTCACACCGGAGTCGCCCCAGTAATTACATGGCAAGTCAGCAATAGCGGGATTCGTATTGCTGACGCCGTGTTTCCAGATAGCCGAATTTTTGGTTGGCCGTATTCTTGGTTAGCTGTATTTCCAGTTACTTATTGTCCCAACGTCGTTGTTCCGGGCCAGGTTTCTTGGTCCCCGTCCGTTTCGCCTCTTCGAAGGCCACTTGCTTCTGCAAATTGGCTCGCTGCAGCAGCGAGGCATTCATGATCTGTTCGGCTTGATCTTCCTCGGGAGGCGGACCGATGGCGCCGTTGTCGACTGGAGAATAGTCAATCGTGTACTCGTGTTTCGCGACCGAAAGCATCTCGCCGGGATCGATCCGCTTGCGAACGACCTTAGCGCCACTGACCTTGGTTCCATTACGGCTGTCCAAGTCGGTGACGACCCAATAGCCGTTCTTGAGCGTCAGCAGGCAATGACGCGATGAAACGTTGGGGAAGCGGAGCACGACGTCGCACGACTCCGCGCGACCGATGACGAGTTCCTTCTTTTGCAAAGGAATTGGATCGCCGCCGCCTACGGGCATCATCATTCCGAAGTTCGAATCGGACATTCGCCTTTCCCTTGTGACACAGGGCGAAAAAAGGGGTAATATGGTCCCCGTTTCAGCACCAGCCAAATGTAGACGAGGGGGCGTGTGGAGTCAACGATTTCTAGTGCGATGACAGCTGCGAACTCGCCCCAGACCAACGGTTCCGAGCGAGTTGCTCCCGAGGCAGTTGGTCCCGAGGCAGTCGCTCCTGAGCGAGCCGCGGAGACCGACTCGTTGGAAACGCTTCCCCCAAGTGAAGGTCGGGTGGAACTTGTTCCGGTAGAACAGCTACGGGTGTTGCGAAGCGCGGCGGCAAGCACTCCGGCACCGCATCCAGTAGCGACGGGGGAGTTGCCTGAGTGGCGCATGGCCGGATTGCGCTACCACGCCTTCTACTTTCATCTTCGCCGAAAGTTTGGCTTTCGCGTACAGAAGGTGAGTGTCGACGCGGGATTCACCTGCCCGAATGTCGATGGTTCTGTCGCCGTGGGAGGCTGCACGTTTTGCGACAACCGCAGTTTCAGTCCCAGCCGTCGACTTCCCCGCCAAGATCTGCTCAGCCAAATCGAAGAGGGAATCAAACGTCTCAAGCGACGTTACGACTGCGATCACTTTCAGGCGTATTTCCAACCGGCGACCAACACCTACGCGCCGGTTCCACGGTTGAGAGCTGCATACGAACGAGTTTTGCAGGACCCTCGTATCGTCGGCCTAGCCATCGGAACTCGCCCCGACTGTGTCCCCGATCCCGTGCTCGACCTGCTCGAAGAATTGGCTCGACGGACCTATGTTTCGGTCGAGTACGGTGTGCAGACGATCCATAACCGCTCGCTCGACTGGATGAACCGAGGGCATCACTACGAGGTTTTCCCCGACGCGGTCGCTCGCAGCCGCGGACGCGGGTTTGAACTCTGCGCTCACATCATCCTGGGCTTGCCAGGGGAATCGCGCGAGGACATGTTGGCGACGGCCCATGAAATGGCTCGGCAGCGAGTGGACTCCATCAAACTGCACAACTTATATGCCGTGCAAGACACGCCGCTCGCCGATCAAGTGGCGCGTGGCGAAGTGCGCTTGATGGAACGCGACGAATACGTGGAAACCTTGGTCGATTTCCTGGAATTGCTCCCGCCGGAGATGATTGTCGAGCGTATCAGTGGGGATGCGCCGCCCGATTACTTCGTGGGCCCAAGTTGGTGTCTCGACAAGCCATCAGTGAAGGCGGCCGTACAAAGGGAACTGGAGCGACGCGATACTTGGCAAGGAAAGCGATTCGTCGAGTAAATTCAGTCAAACGTCACCACAACCCCGGACATGCACGTTGTGAGTCCTGCTAGCGTTTGCACTCGAAGTTCTCCCGACGGACCGATTCCCTGGCAGCGTCCTTCGATCCGCCGTCCGCCCGATTCGATCGCCACCGCTCGACCGGTCAACAGGCAATGAGGCGACCAGTCCTCCGCCAGCGAGCCGGGTGCCGCGAACCAGCGGTCCAGTCGTGCGCGAAAAAGGTCAAGGGTGGACGAGAGAACGGCGGCCATATCGACCGTGTGGCCCAAAAGGTCGCAAAAGGAGGTTGCTCGCTGGCGAACTTCTTCCGGGGCCTCGGCCAGCGAATTGTTGACGTTGACCCCTACGCCCACGACGGCTCGCAAGGGGCGAGCGGCCGAGGCTTCGATCAAGATGCCGCTGATTTTCCGACGGTCGACATACACGTCGTTGGGCCATTTGACTTGGGCCAAGCCGGTCGACCAGCGAGCCACCGCGTCGCGAATTCCCAGGCCGGCGACGAGGGCGAGTTGGCTGCGGCGAGCGATATCCAGCGATTCCGGGAGGTCGAGGACGAGTGAAAAGGTGAGCGAGCCGGGGGCCGACCACCAGCGATTGGCTCCTCGCCCTCGACCTGCAGTTTGTTCGGTGGTTACGACGAGTGCGGGCGTGGCGAGCGAACGGTCGGCGGCCAACCCGAGGGCAAGGTCGTTTGTGGACGGCATGCTGGAGGCGTAGACCGTGTGCTGTAACCAGCCGTTTTGCCGCAGCTTGAGGGTGCCTAAGGGGTCGCTCATGGAGATGCGTAGAGACGCTGCGAAGGAAGGAGTGAGGTCGGGCCAGTTTCCTGGTTTAAGGGATCTGAGCCGTTGCTTCTATGGGGCAGCGCATAAAAAAGGACGCGGCTGACCCGAAAGCCAACCGCGCCCTCATCAGCGGGTTCGTTTAGAGCGTGTCAAATAAAGGTAGGGGACGAATGATCGCTTGACCCTTGCGAGTCAACCCGCCGATTGTTGCCCGTCGAATAGAGAAGCAAGTCTGATGCCAAAGTCGACGAGCTTCGTAAGCTGGCGCGAAACAGCCCGATTTTGCCTGGATCTACCCGGACCAAGGGCGTTGAGGTGGAGCAGAGTCCCAAGTTGGGCGTCTCAGGCTGGGACGTTCGTCTCAAATTGCGAATAGTGCCTTGTCACACCAAGAAGCCAAGTACGACGGACTTCCAGTCCGTCGCCTTGAATTCGGAGTCCTCTGAATTCGGAGTTGAATTCGGAGTCATCGAGTTGAATTCGGAGTCATCCGCCATTTCTAGGTAGTTCGGTGCGTCGGGGTGGTGTGGGCGGTTTGCGAGGATTGTGGTGTCTGGGGTGCGGCCCGTCCTCTGGCCGAACTCCCCGGTGTCCTTGCACAGCGGTAGTGACTCCATCACCTTCGGCGATCCCTAATGCATTCCCCTTGGCCTGTGTATATCGCCCCAGGCAGCGAGTCTCCCATAATCGAGTGGATGGCACCGATCACGAGACGGCACCCGATTGTGCCTTGCCTGTCCTGCGTGAATTTCCTAGAGGTGGTAGTTTTTCTGGTTCGCCAAGTTGAATTGCAAAGAGTGGATGGTTCCGATCTCAGTTCGCTCCATATGAAATCCCAAATCTTATTTCCCTGCGGGACTTACAATCCAGCGCCAACCTTTCAGGATCTCTTTCACCTTCTCGTCGGACAAATCATTCAAACCTGACACCGCGATGATGTAGCCTCGCTCGCCATGGTTAGTGACAATGCTCGCCGGAAAAGCTCCGGTAAAACTGAAATGGCCGGCGACGTGGAAGCTTGAGTTTTCCGTCAACCATTTCGGGATGTGGGCGGGTTTGTCGTCCTGCTGCGCCAACTTTTTCAGTTCGGGCAGCCCGCCCTTGGGCAGATCGATCACCTTGATTTGGATGGCCGAATCTCCCAAGCGATAGGAGGCGACTTCATCCTCGGCCGGCTTTACCTTCTCGTAGCCCGCTGGCGGCAAATAGGCAAAACCCTCCTTCGAGAAATACTCGATCGCGGCGGGGGGAGGAACCTCGGCAAGCGACTTCACCTCCATCGAGCTCTTTGACGCGCCCTCGGTGACGCGCGAGCAAATGGCCCCCGGTACTTCCTGGGAAATCACGTAAGTGATCGTTCGTTTGACGGGCTCACTCGTGATTTCGATCGCAAACTTATGGACCGCGTATTCCTTGTCACCCATCTTGAACTTCGCCGGTTGTTTGTACTCCCCTAGTGCCGAAAGAGTGCTTTGGAGTTCATTGGCATCAATACCGTTCCCCGGCGGCTCGTGGGACGTCTCTTTACCGTTATCACTCGGAATCGCCGAGTTGGGTACGTGGGTTGCTTATGGGGATTGCTACCCTCTGCGTCGTCCTCGGAAGTTCGAACGCGACCTTCCGAGCATTCGCTTGAGGTTTCGACGACGCGCGGAAGGGCCTGGCGTGAGTCGTTGCCTCCTGTTGAGCGTTGTTGGTACTCTTGATCTCTGGCCTGAAGAGTTGCTCGTTGCAGGCGTTGGTGTACGATGGCGCGGACTATCCTTGGTTGAGCGACGCGGCCTCTTCCGCTCGCTCGTTTGATTGGGTTACGACAACGCACCGTCGTGCATCACTGGTCAGGTCCCTCATATGACCAATGACCAGTGACAGCGAGCCGCGTCAACCAACGGGGAAGGTGCGGAGACAGCCGCCGTCCGTTGCACTGTGTTTTCAGTTGCGCGAACAGGCAAAACTGGCAACACCTAAGAGAAAACGGTAGGGTATTGTCCGCCGCGCAGCGGCTTTCTTAAACAAGGGCATTCAACGGAGCCGGCGGTCGGGGCGGTTTTGATGTCAACACGTTTCGCGCCGGACCAAGGATGCGGAGCTTTGGGCGGCGCAAGTCCAAAACCGGCACGAACCGCAAATCGGTCGCATCGACCGCTCGTCAACACCGTTCGATTCCAATCTCCGATGGGAACTGATGGCGCATGTCCCGATTTCAAGTTGTGTTAGGGCTGATTGGGGCATTCCTTTTGGGAGGGCTTTGTCTGTTGGGTTGTGGATTACAGTTGGCATGGCACGGGTGGCAATCGGCCGGATGGCCAACAGTCACAGGGACAATAATCAACTCGTCTGTCATGGCTCGCACTTCTTCGACCACGACTCGCAACGTTGGGAAGGAAAATCGCGTAGCCAGCGAACGAGAAACCACACGAATTGGGACGGTTTTTTATCCCGAGATCAGCTATCGCTACGAAGTTTCGGGCCGCCGGTTTGAAGGAACACGACTCACAATTGCGGAGGGAATTGATTCGTCCAATCGGGCCGATGCTGAAGCAATTGTCGCCCGGTATGCGGTTGGATCAACCGTCACGGTGTTTTACAGTCCTCACGACAACACACTGGCAGTTTTGCAGTCGGGAGTCAGTGAAGGCACGAAGGCACTGGTCGTGCTTGGCTTGGCTTGGAGCCTGGTGTTTGGAGGTCTGTTGGCCTTTGCACTCTCCAGGCACGGTCGCAGGGTGATTGAAGATTTGACCGGCGCGCACGGTAGGAATCCATCAGAACGACACGTGAAATCAAGGTGATCATCGATCGTTGGTCAGCCATTGTTCGCGAATCCAACCGCACACTTCGACTTGATTCCCGGTCGAGTGACATAGTCTCTTGCGCGCTCGTTTGGTTGGGTGCTGACAACGTGCAGCCCAACGTCGCTGGTTAGGTCCCTCGAGTTCCCAATGACCGCCATCAAGAGGCGGCTTTCGTGGGGCGACGGTCTGTGCCGCTTTGCTGGAGGCAAAGGCAACAGTAGCTATCAAGCCTCCGGCTTGAAGGACAATTCCCTACGAACGTTTCAGTTCGCTGTAGACGTGCTCGATATTCTCGGTTTGCTGTTTCGCCTCGGCGCCAGTCCATTCCTTGTAGAAAGGAATGTCGAGTTCTTTCTTGATCTGGTCGAGTGTTTTGCCAGCCTCGATCGCCTTGCCGACCGCCGCTCGTAATTCAGCGAAGTAGCGACGTTGCGTCGCGAGCAACGACTTGTCGCTGAGTTCTCCATGGCCGGGGCAGATCTGCTTAATGGGCAGATCTTCGAGCGTCGTGAGGCCGGCGATCCACGAAGCCGTGTTGCTGTCCCCCATATAGTTGAACGCTCCATTCACGCACGCGTCGCCCGTGAACGAGATTCCATGCCTTGGCAGCCAAGCGACCGCGTCGCCCGCGGTATGGCCGTGGCCGAAATACAGCAATTCGACTCGCTGTTCGCCATCGTCGATCACGAATTTGTGGTCGAAGTACAAGGCGGGAATCTCGTACTTCAGCCCGTCATACTCCTTCAAGCGATCGCCCTTTTTCGAGCTTTCGAAGCCGGCGAGCCCTTTGGTTTCAAACAGGGGACGCGAGCGTTCGTGAGCGATCGCCGTGGCGCCGATCTTGACGTACTGCATATTCCCGTCGGCGTGATCCCCGTGATAGTGCGTGTCGAACACGAAGCGAATCGGCTTCTGCGTATG
Source organism: Pirellulales bacterium (assembly GCA_046349915.1). Lineage (GTDB taxonomy): Bacteria > Planctomycetota > Planctomycetia > Pirellulales > Pirellulaceae > CAIXSC01. The sequence goes on from JAXMBL010000011.1 coordinate 34,288, forward strand.
CTCGCCAATCAGCTTGATGACTTCCGTGGCTTGTCCCGGAAAATTCGCATCGATCACCAGCACAAAGTCACGAAACTCAATCCAACCCTGGTTGCAACCCGTGAATGTGGGTTGAGTCTGAGCTTTGCGGAAAAAGACTCCCGGCGCGACTTCCAGGACTTTGGTCTCGTTGGGAGCGAACCAGCCCGACGCGCCGCCCACAACCACGCTTGCGATCAGCAGCAAAGACAAAGTGATCACCATTGCCTGTTGAAGCTTACTCTTCACCGTTTCCATCCTCGCCAAGTTTGGGCGGTAAGGGGCCGGCGACCTGTCGCTCACAACCCATCCACCGCGGACCTTGAAACTCGATTCTCACGCCCCATCTTCACTCGTCAAATAAATCCGCTTCCGCTTGCGCCTGTGCGGCTCGCCAAGCTTGATACTCTCGCGCCGCCAAGACGAACAGAGGCGCAAGACACAAAAATACGGCCAGGAGAGTTCGCCCGCGGATCCTCGCCGCCAAACTGGCCAGCGCCATCGCTAAGCCTAATCCCGCGATCAAGATGGCGATGAGCGGATAGCTGAGCAGCGCCAGCGAGACGATTCCCAGAAGCACTGCGAGTGCGAGCGAAGAATCGGCCAACGCCGCTCGCAGGGGAGTCACGACCGGAACCGGGCGTCCCTTCGCCGCTTGACCTGGGTTATTCCCCGGAACCTGCCGAGCAGCGGCCACGGCTGGCCCCGCTGCTGCTGGCCCCGCCGCATCCGACTCGTCGGCCGAACGGCGACGCAGGTACGAACCCATGCGGTTGTTCGCCTGGCGCCACCACTCACGAGGCACTCGAAACCAGAGCCGAGCCCGCTCGCGCCAGGAAATGCGATAATCGTCGCGAAAAGGCGAACCCAGATGAGAGGCGACCGATAAGTCGACGGCTCGCAAGACTCCCTCCCCCAACGGCGCCTCCGCGGGAGTCTCCGGGGAGCCACGTTGGTCGGAGTCCGACGACAAGGCCGCGACCACTGCGGGCGGTTCGTCGTCAACCAGTACGCCTCGATGATGAGCAAGGCTTGCCGGCATCGTCCCCTGTCGACCTGGCGGAATTGCTCGCCAATCCGGTATGGCGGGGCCGCGCACGGGAGGCTCCGATTCCGGCGTGGGCGCATGAGCGAACGAACGACCGCACCGCCAGCAGCGGTTCACGGCTCCCAGAAGTTCTTCTCCACAAGCGGCACAGTGCACGGGCATGGTTTGCTCATTACGGACCCTGGTCCCTCGCTTGTCAATCCGCGAGTTCAAAACTAGTCTGACAATTCTGTCGAGTCCCGCCCACATTACCGCTCACCGAGTCCCTCCAGGTATGAACGCTCTTGCTCTTTTCGATTCTCCTGTCGACCATTGTCGCGGAATCCAGCCATCGTCGCCGTCGTCGTCGTCGACCGCCGTGGACGCGAGGTTTGGGCGGGGAGGAGCAAGCGAGTCGCGATGCAGCTGGAGTCTATTCGCACTGGGGCTGATTCTGCTGCTCGCCCAGGGGCGGACCGTCGTCGCCGCTCCACCGCCTGCCGAGCCAGTCGTGGCGTCGGCCTCGGACGAAGCGGAGAAAGCCCTGAGTGGATTCAAGATTCCCCAGGATTGGCAAGGGGCCGTTTTCGCCGCCGAGCCGCTGGTGGCGAACCCCGTGGCATTCCACATCGATGGGCGGGGACGCGTTTATGTCTGCGAGTCGTTTCGACAGGAACGAGGGATCGAGGACAATCGCAAGCACCCCGATTGGCTGGAAGCCGATCAAGCGGCCCAGACGGTCGAGGATCGGCTGGCCTATTTGAAGAAATTCTTGGGTGACAAGGTTCGCGACTACGAAAAGCACGATGACCGCATTCGGCTCCTCGTGGATCGGGACGGGGACGGGAAAGCCGACCATGCCACGGTCTTCGCCAACGGCTTCAATGAAATCGTTTCCGGCACTGGGGCAGGAATCGTGACGTTGGACGAGGACATCTTTTTCACCTGCATTCCTGATCTGTGGCGACTACGAGACGAGAACGGAGACGGCATCGCTGATCGACGTGATTCGATGCAGACCGGTTACGGCGTCCGCTTCGCGTTTCGCGGACACGACCTGCATGGACTCGTCGTCGGGCCTGATGGCAAGTTGTATTTCTCCGTGGGCGATCGCGGTTACAACGTCGTGGTAAACGGACAACGCTGGGCGAACCCCGAATGCGGCGCCGTGTTTCGTTGCCTGCCCGATGGATCACAGTTCGAGGTCGTCGCCTATGGGCTCCGCAATCCGCAGGAACTGGCTTTTGACGACGAAGGAAATCTGTTCACGTGCGACAACAACTCGGATTCGGGCGATCAGGCTCGTTGGACGGTGATCGCCGAAGGCGGAGACACGGGCTGGCGCATGTCGTACCAATACTTGTCCGACCGCGGGCCGTTTAATCGCGAGAAAATCTGGCATCCCTTCCATTCTGACTCGCCGGCCCACCTCGTGCCGCCAATCACGAATTTGTCGAGCGGCCCGTCGGGCTTGGCGTTCTATCCAGGCACGGGCCTGGGAGACCACTATCGGGGTCGTTTCTTCCTCTGCGACTTCCGCGGCGCGGCCGCCGGGAGCGTGGTGCGCACGTTCAAAGTCGAATCGACGGGCGCCTTTTTCAAGGTGGTTGAAGCGGAAGAGACGCTACGGAACATTCTGGCGACGGACGTGGAGTTTGGACCAGACGGCGCGGTCTACGTCAGCGATTGGGTCAACGGTTGGTCGGGCTTAGGCAAGGGACGCATCTACCGCTTCTCTTCGCCAGAACATGCTCGATCGACGGTGGTCGCGGAAGTGCAAAAGATCCTCTCGGAGGGCTTTTCAGGTCGCGGCGCCTCCGAATTGACTCGCTGGCTCGGGCATGTCGATCGTCGAGTGCGTCAGGGGGCGCAATTCGAGTTGGCGCGGCAGGGCGCGGCGTCGACGCTGGCGGAAGTCGCGAACTCCTCGGCGGCGGAACTCAAGACCCGCCTCCATGCGTTGTGGGGATTAGGCCAAATCGCCAGTCGGTCAACGGAGCCGATGGCGGAATCCAATGCTGCTCGGCGAGTTGCCCTGGTTGCCATCGACGCCGCGCTGACCGATGCAAATCCCGAATTACGAGCTCAAGCCGCCAAGCTCGCCGGCGATGCTCGCCACTCCGCCACCGTCCCTCAGTTGATCGCGGCTTTACAGGACGAGAGTCCGCGAGTGCCATACTTCGCGGCGCAAAGCCTCGGCAAATTAGCGGCGGCCGCGGCCATCGAGCCCTTGGTGGAATTGTTGGCTCGCAATCAAGACGCCGATCCATTGCTGCGACACTCCGCATGTACGGCACTCGCCCGCATCGCGGGTTGGAAACTCTGGACGCCGGCGGATGGAAAGCCAGTCACGCGTTCTCCGATGGAGTCCGCGGCGCTCGAGCAGTTGTTGGCGGCGAGCAAGCATCCGTCTCCATCGGCGCGAACGGGAGTGGTGGTAGCTCTCCGCAAACTGGGCGACCCGCGAGTGGCCGATTTCTTGAACGATGCCGACCCTCGACCCGTGCTGGAAGCCGCGCGAGCGATCTACGACGAGCGAATTGACGCCGCCGCTCCACGACTGGCCGAGCTCATTCGTCGTCCCGACCTGCCCGACCCGGTCGCTCGACGCGTGTTGCACGCGAATTTTCGGCTGGGAACCGCCAGCCATGCGTTGGCGGTCGCGCAATTCGCCGCTCGTCCCGCTTCACCCTTGGAACGGCGTTTGGAAGCGTTGAAACTGTTGGAGCAATGGGCCAACCCGCCCACGCGGGATGGCGTCTTGAATCACTACCGCCCGTTAGAGCATCGTGAACCGGCTCTAGCCAAGAATGCCGTGCAAGCCAGTTTAACTCAGTTGCTGGCCCGTCCCGACGCAGTCGCGACCGCCGCCATCAAACTGGCTGCCGCCTTGGGCCTGACCGAGATCAGCCCAATTCTGCGGGGACTGGTGGAAAGTTCGACCGAGACGCCGGCGAGTCGCGCGGATGCCTTGCGAGCGTTAGCGGCGGTCGCTCCGCAAGCCGCGGCGCCGCTGATCGAAACCCATTTGATCGAATCGCCGCCCATCCTGCGGGCGACTGCTCGGGAGTTGCTGGCGGGACGAGATGGACAGCGAGCGATTCCGCTATTGGCGAACTCGTTAGCCAGCGATGTGATGGAAGAACGACAACTGGCCGCTCGAGCACTCGCCATTGTTCCCGACAAAGCGGCCGGCACAGCGCTGGTCGAAGCACTACGGCAAGTAATGGACCAGCGGTATCCCGCGGACTCGCGGCTGGACGTTGTCGAGGCGGCCAAGAAGCGGCGTGAACCGGAAGTTGCGGCCTTGGTAGTGAAGCTGTTCGGATCTCGCGCCGCCGATGATCCACTCGCGCTGTTCGCGGATTCACTCGAAGGAGGCAACGCCGCCGTCGGCCGCGTGATCTTCTTCGAACGGACTCAAGTGTCGTGCGTGCGCTGCCACAAGATCGAAGGTCAGGGAGGCGATGTCGGCCCCGACTTGACTCGCATCAGTCCCGACAAAACACGCAAGTACCTGCTGGAAGCAGTGGTGGTTCCCAATCGAGCGATCGCCAAGAACTTCGAGACTGCCTTGGTCATTACCGATGACGGCAAAGTGGTTTCTGGCATCGTCAAGGAGGAAGACGCGGAATCGCTGCGGTTGATGACCGCAGAGGGAAAACTCGTACGCATTCTCAAATCGTCGATCGAGGAACGTCGCGAGGGAAAATCGGCGATGCCAGAAGATCTCGCCAAGCAGCTCACGCCCGGCGATGTCCGCGACTTGGTCGAATTCCTGTACGGAAGACGCTCGCCCTGAGTGAGCGGCGTGTGGCGGCTGATCATCTCGCGAAGCGAGATGGCTACGTTATGGTTTCCCTTCGCCGATGGTGCCGGTGGCGTTGCAGCGAGCTTTCCCGGCGGCGCCGAGGCTGGTTTCGATTTCGATCGAGGCGACAACCTTTTCGGCTTTATCGCCAGCAGTGAAGCGAACGGGCACTACGTGTAACGCTTTCTCCTGATTGTTCACTTCGAATTCGAGTCGAGGGTCCGAGCCGCTGACTTGCAGGATGCGGAACGGCTGCTTGCCCTTGACCACCAGTTGCTTGGTCACCGACTGTCCAGGCTGCAAGACGCCGAGGAACAGAGAAGCGGGGCTCACGGTCAATCCCGGCGATACTCGCCCTTCCACCAGGATGGGGACGCCGCCGCCGCGCGAGTCGTTGGTGACGAGCACTAATTGATCTTGGAAAAAGCCTTCGGGCGTTTCTGGCTTCAGGAAAACCGCCATTTCGTATGTGACGCGGTTGCCTGCGCGCTGTGATTCGTTCAGTTCCACCTCGAAGTTGGAATTGGCGCTGCGGACATCGACGATCTGCCAGTCGCTGCGACCAGCATACGCCACGGAGACTTTGCGGCTGACCGCCTGTCCCAGCTCGACCACGCCGAAGTCGACCGAGCCGGGAGTGAACACGACGTCGCTGCGGATAAAGCCTTGGACGTTGAGTTGAACTTCTGCGAAGAACGGCTTGTCGAACGTTACGGTAATCGTGGCGTTGCGGTGTCCGAGAAACGACTGAGTGTTGAAGGTGCAGACAATGGCGCCCTTGTCCCACGTCTTCAGCGTGTCTTTCCGCACTTGCGCCGAAATGCAACCGCAGCTCGTACGCACGTTCGAAACGTGCAGCGGTTCCTCGTAAATGTTCTCGAACTCGAACACGTGTTCGGATTTGGCGCCGCGGGCGACGGTGCCAAAGTCATGTTCGAATTCTTTGAACATCTTCCGCGCCCAGGTTTGGGCGGCGGCGGGATGCGGCCGGGCTGAGGCGGCGAGCGCAAAGGCGGCGCTGGCGCCAAGCCAAGTGCGGCGCGACAAACTAGAGGGGGACGAGGGCACGTGCGGCCCGCCGGACACGCGTGCGAACGGACGCGTCGCTTCCAGTGGACGGCAAGAGTTTTCTCGATTCACGCCTGGCATCTCCTAGAGTGCGGCCGACGATCCACCAAAGGACCTCGGACAGCTCCTTGGAATTTTCGGAATAATCGGACCGGTGCTGCAAGTCTTCTCGACGCAGTCGGAAAAATTTTCCCGCCAAGAACGGTCAAGTTTGGCCAGTTTCGCCAGTTTAGATTCCCGGACCCCATTGTTTCCGTCCGGCATTGGCTGGGGTACCATGGGAGCCTTAGGAAGCTGGCGTGGTTGGGAGATTCCACGTCGGTGTGCGAAGTTGGGAGTTGCGGCCACGGGGCCTGTAACCGGCTGGTCATCGCATCAGGAGACGAAAATGAACTGGCAGTGGAAGCAATCTTGGCAAGCGGTGGCGGGGATGGTCGTCGCGATCACTGTTACCTGCTCGATCGTTCTTCTGGGACTCGGCGGAGGTCCGCTTCGCTCGAATGACCAATTATGGGGAACCGGCGGCGCCGGCGAATCGCTGCGCGAGATCGCCGAGCGACTCGAGCGGGAGGAGCATGTCACGGCCGGTGTGCCCCAGGCGGCCGACGAAGTGGAATTGGCCGATTGCCAGCCCGCGAAAGCGAAGGGAGGCAGGAAGCCGCCGTTCCCGAACAGCCGTCCCGCGCCAGAGTTCCCCAAGGATTCCGAGTGGCTGAACGTGGCCAAGCCGATTCGCCTGAAAGATCTTCGCGGCAAATTCGTGCTGCTCGATTTCTGGACCTATTGCTGCATTAACTGCATTCACATTCTTCCCGAGCTGAAGAAGCTGGAAAAAGCGTACCCGAATGAGCTGGTCGTGATCGGCGTCCATTCCGCCAAGTTTGAAGGCGAGCGAGATACGAAGAACATTGAGGAAGCGATTCTGAGGTACGAGATTGAGCATCCCGTGGTGAACGATCCTGGTCATCAGATTTGGGATACCTACTCGGTGAGCAGTTGGCCGACGATTTGGCTGATTGATCCCGAAGGAAATGCCGTGGGGCAGAACAGCGGTGAGTTCAAGTTCGAACTCGTCGATACGGTGCTGAAGCAGGCCATTCCGTATTACCGTGAGAACAAGACGCTTGACACAACTCCGTTGCGTTTCGAGTTGCTGGCGGAGAAGCAGCCTGAGACCCCGCTGAGGTTCCCCGGCAAAGTCATCGTGGATGGCGAGTCGGATCGGTTGTTCATTTCGGACAGCAATCACAATCGAATTGTCGTCGCGAAAACTGACGGTTCGCTGATTGACATTATCGGCTCGGGCGAAATTGGCCGAGCGAACGGCGATTACGCCACGGCGTCTTTTCATCATCCGCAGGGGATGGCTCTGAATGGGAACATTCTGTACGTCGCGGATACTGAAAACCACATGCTGCGTAAGGTCGATTTGAAGGCAAAAAAAGTTGGCTTTGTGGCGGGGACGGGCGAGCAAGGAGGTGGATGGCCGGGACTTGAACGTGCTCAAACAACGGGCAAGGCGCCTGATCGCTGGATCGGACCTTGCAAGACCACGCCGCTGAACAGCCCTTGGGACCTCTGGGTGCATGGGGCTCATCTTTACATCGCGATGGCCGGCCCGCATCAGATTTGGAAGATGCCGCTGGACGAGTCCGAGATTGGTCCTTATGCCGGCAATGGTCGCGAGGACATCGTCGATGGTCCACTCATCTCGAAGCTGCCTTACCAACTGGGAGCGTCGTCGTTTGCTCAACCGAGTGGTTTGAGTTCGGACGGCGAGTGGCTGTTTGTGGCCGATAGCGAGGGGAGTTCCATTCGCGCGGTGCCATTTAAGCCCACCGAAGAGGTGCGAACGGTGGTCGGCACGAATGATCTGCCGAATGGTCGGCTCTTTCACTTCGGAGACGTCGATGGTCCGCGGGAGAAGGTCAAGTTGCAGCATGCCCTAGGAGTGGCATACCACGACGGGAAGATTTACGTCGCCGACACCTACAACAACAAAGTCAAGGTAGTGGACGCGGCGAATGGAGCGACCACCACGTTGGTGGGGGATGGAAAGCCAGGCAAGACCGACGATCCTCCTCGTTTCGACGAACCGGCGGGCGTCAGTTTCGCGGCCGGGAAGCTCTACGTTGCCGACACCAACAATCACGCGATCCGAGTTGTCGATGTGGCGACCAAGAAAGTGGAGACGCTCACGATTTCGGGACTGGGACCGCCCAAGCCGCCTGCCGAAAAGAAGCCCAGTTTCGCGGGTGCCAAACAGGTGAAGGCGCCGGCTGCCACGGTCAAGCCGGAGGGCGGAGTGGTGAACCTGCAAGTGAAGCTCGAACTGCCCAAGGGTTGGAAGGTCAATCCGCTCGCGAAACTCACCCCCTGGGTGGAAGTCGAGGGAGAGAGCGGGCCCGTGGATCGCAAGAAGTTGGGCAAGTTGACCATCGATCCTCCGGCAGCCGAGTTCAAAGTTGCCGTGCCAGTTACTGGCGAGGGGCAGGACACCGTGAAGGTTTCGCTCAGCTATTACTACTGCCAAGAGGGAAATGAGGGGCTGTGCAAGGTCGGGGGCGTGGTCTTTACGATTCCTCTGAAGGTCGACGCTGTTGGCGCAAGCCAAGCGGAAGTGGTGCACAAAGTCGACTAAGTGTTTGTCAGGCAGTCATTTAGGTGTGTTTTTCGGATTCCCGCGGCGCTGATCTGCGGGGACGGGCGAACCGCCGATTCGCCTCAAGACTTGTGGCTCTACGGGTTTACAGATGTAACCCGTTTCGGCTACATTGTTGGGCTTTCCATCCCGAAACATTATTTCGTAACCATCGTCTCGTACCCATGTTTGAATCGCTTCAAGACGGAATGCGAGCCGCGTTAAAGACCCTGACGGGCAAGGCGCGGCTTACCGAAGCGAACATGCGCGATGGCTTGAAGCTGGTCGAGCAATCGTTGCTCGACGCGGACGTCAGTTACGACGCTGTCCGCGACTTCATGGATCGGGTGACCGAGCGGTCGGTCGGCGAAAAAGTTCTGTCATCGCTCGACCCCAGCCAGCAAGTCGTGGGGATCGTGCACGAGGAGCTCATCCAGCTGCTCGGCCCGGTCGACGCCTCGTTGCATCTCACCAAAGATGTCAACATCCTGATGCTGTGCGGGTTGCAAGGTTCGGGAAAGACGACGACCACTGGCAAATTGGCTCGGTTGATCCAGGAGCATGGCAAGCGAGCTCTGTTGGTGGCGGCCGACTTGCAGCGTCCCGCGGCGATTCAGCAGTTGCATGTCTTGGGCGATCAGTTGGGGGTCCCGGTCTACTCGGAATTGGGCGCCAAGGATCCGGTCAAGGTCTGTCAGGATGCGGTGCGCAAGGCGCGGCAAGAGCAGATCCCGGTGGTGATTTTGGATACCGCCGGTCGGTTGGCGATCGATCGCCAATTGATGGACGAATTGAAGCGGATCGATCAACAGGTTCGGCCCGACCAGGTGTATCTGGTGGTCGACGGCATGACGGGGCAGGACGCGGTCAACAGCGCTAAAGCGTTTAACGACGCTTTGGAGCTGGATGGCGTCATCATGACCAAATTAGACGGCGACGCTCGCGGCGGCGCCCTGTTGTCCGTCAAGCATGTGACGGGCGTGCCGATCAAGTTCATTGGTACGGGCGAGCATCTGGATGCTTTGGAGCCGTTCCGGCCCGAAGGGATGGCCGGTCGGATTCTGGGCCTCGGGGATATCGTTGGTCTAGTCGATGTCGCTCGACGGACGATCGACGAAAAGCAGCAGAAGGAATTTGAGGAAAAGCTGCGGGCGGGCCAGTTTTCGCTCGATGATTTCCGAAATCAAATCGTTCAGTTCATGAAACCCGGCCTCATGATGAAAATGATGGGCATGATTCCGGGCCTGGGCGACCTGACGAAGATGATGGGGGAGATCGACGCCGAAAAAGATACGAAGCGGCTGGTCGGGATCATCGATTCGATGACTCCAGCCGAACGCCGGAATCCGAAGATGATTGACCAAAGTCGACGCAGTCGCATCGCCAAGGGGGCGGGGGTCGAGTCGACGGAGGTGAATCAGCTGCTCAAGCAGTACGACGCGATGGCCCCCATTATGCAGGGCATGGCGGGCGAAGGACTGATGGGGCGGATGAAGAAGATCAGGGAACTTCAGGCAGGGGGACTCTTTAATCCCGGAGCTCAGCTCATGCGGGAAAAGAAGGGGACCGGCAAACGCTTGAGTACCAAGGAAAAAGCGGACTTGCGTAAACAGCGCGAAAAGGAGTTGCGGCGCAAAAAGCGCGAGGATCGCGAGAATCGTAACTAAGTTTGGATCACAACAGGCAACTCGCAGTGTCACGAGGAGGTAGGTTAAGTGGTTTGTATTCGCATGAAACGCTTGGGGCGGGTGAACCGGCCGTTCTACCGCGTTTGCGCCATTGATCGCAAGCGAGGTCGAGATGGTCGTGTGATCGAAGAACTGGGTTACTACGATCCGCTCATCGGCGAAGTGGACGCTCGCGCGATTCTCAACGGCGAGCGCATTGCGTATTGGTTGAGCGTTGGGGCTCAGCCCAGCGAGCGGATGAAGGTGCTGATCAAGAAGTACGGTCAGAACGGCACCCACGCCTCGGCTCAGCAGCAAGCCCTGGAACGAATGAAGATCAACAAGCCCAAGGCGCCACCCCCGCGCAAGATCCCGTTGCCAGTTCCGGCTGCTCCCGCAGCGCCGGCGGAAGGCGGCGAGTCTGCTGGGGAAGGGGCGAGCGAGTAGTCGCGAATGCGTTTCGACGTCTTGACCCTGTTTCCCGAGATGTTCGCGGGTTACGTGGGGCAAAGTCTCCTGCATAAGGCGATCCAACGCGGCTTGATTCGAGTGTTGTTGCACAACATTCGCGATTGGTCGCGAGACCCGAAACACCACAAAGTCGATGATCGCCCCTATGGCGGCGGCCCCGGCATGGTGATGAAGGTCGAGCCGATTGTGGAGTGCGTTGAAGCGGTGCGACCGCTCGATTCAAACCCAGGCCACTTGGTCTACCTGACCCCCCAGGGGCGACCGCTCACTCAGCGAGTGGTCGAAGATTGGGCGGGGTTGCCCAGGTTGATTCTGTTGTGCGGTAGGTATGAAGGAGTGGATCAGCGAGTACTGGATCTACTCGAACCAGACGAAGTGTCAGTCGGGGATTACATCCTCAACGGGGGCGAAGTGGCGGCCATGACGGTAATGGATGCCGTTCTCCGCTTGGTTCCCGGTGTGTTAGGTGACGAGGACAGCCACGTGCATGATTCCTTCTCGGCCGGTAACCGGCTCTTGGAAGGAGCTCAGTACACGCGGCCCAGGGAATTTCGGGGTTTACGCGTCCCCGAGATCCTGATGAGCGGTGACCACGCCGCGATCGCTCGATGGCGGAGCGAGCAGAGTTACTTGAAAACGCGGCGCCTGCGAGCCGATTTGCTTCGCGCCGAGATGTCGGAAAAGAACGAGGATTCCCGGAAATGAGTCAGCAAGTTTTAGAAGATGTCGAAAAGTCGTCGCTGAAGACCGATGTTCCCCAGTTTCAAATCGGCGATACGGTCGATGTGCATACCAAGATCTTGGAAGGGGACAAGGAACGGACCCAGATCTTCAGCGGCACCGTGATCGCTCGCAGCGGTAGCGGCACTCGCGAAATGTTCACCGTACGCCGCATCGTCGCGGGCGAGGGCGTGGAACGCAAGTTCCCCGTGCATTCGCCCCGCATCGGCAAGGTCGAGGTGAAGCGATCGGGCGTGGTACGCCGCTCGAAGCTGTACTACCTGCGTGATCGCGTGGGCAAGTCGGTTCGGTTGCGTGAACGCCGCAACACAAGCGACGAAGGCGGCTCGAACTAGCTGCCTTGGTTTGAGTTTCGAACAGACAGCGTGGGGCTGGCCGACGAGCGCCTTTTAGACAAGACGCTCGTCCCTATATATCAACAGGGCCCCGTTATGCGCTGGCTGAATTTGCTGCCGGGGTGGCTCCGCGCCACCTCCTCTTGGCAGTCCTCCACTTGGCGATTGCTATGGCGATCTACTCGCGAGTCGATCTTTCCTACCCTCGCGCTGGGTGAACGCGGTGAACGCGCGGCCGAGCGTTTCTTGCGCGGCTTGGGCTATCGCATCGTCGATCGGCGAGTGCGCTGGGGGCACGGCGAAATTGATCTGGTGGCGGTTGACGGCCAGACTATCGTCTTCGTCGAAGTGAAGACTCGTCGGTCCAAGGCCAAAGGACACCCCGCGGATGCCGTGGATGCTCGCAAACAAAGACAGCTCACTCGCTTGGCCCTGGCGTGGCTGAAGAAGCATCGGCTGTTGGATCGGCGCGCGAGATTTGATGTGGTGGCGATAACCTGGCCGCGCGAAGCAACTCACCCCACTATCGAACACATTCGCAACGCCTTCGAAGCGGTCGGTCTGTGGCAACTGCGATCCTGAGGCAAGCACTCGGTCTCCGGGACGATGGGGCCCACGAACCAAACGAATCGAACGAATGAGTGGATGAAGTCTGGGTTCGCGGTAAGTGACAGGCCGTGGTTGCCAGAGTTGGGATCGGTCTGAGCGTACTTGATGACGTCCAACAGCTTCCCTCCTCCTCTCTCCTTCCTCCTTGCTTCTTCCTCCCTCCTTCTTCCTTCATCCTTCTTCCTTCCGGTGATTGGGACCAAGAATCGAGAGAATAAGTGGTCTCAGCTTGGCTTCGCGGTACTCGATTTGACTCGCGTTCGTTCAACCGGTAGAACGTCGACCTGAGATCAGCGGTGGAATTCTCCTCTTAAAGTGCTGAGTGACTTCGGGAGCGTCGACGCATGCACCGTTCTTGTCGCCAGGGCATTGCTGACTGCCGTCTGATGGACCGACGAGCGTTTACGCTGGTGGAATTGTTGGTGGTGATTGCGATCATCGGTGTTTTGGTCGCGCTGTTGTTGCCCGCCGTGCAGGCGGCTCGTGAAGCGGCTCGGCGAGCGCAATGCGTCAATAACTTGAAGCAGCAGGCATTGGCATTGCACCAATTTCACGATGTGCATCTCTACTTTCCCTCCGCTCATCAGATCGGGGTCGATTGGTACACCAGTTATCAGCGCGAGCCGCCGCCTCAAGGCATGAACGCGGCCACGGGTTATCCCGTCGGCGGGCCCTTCTGGAGTTGGTCGATGAAGATCGCCGGTCATATCGAGCAAGGGAATGCGATGGCAGCGGCGAATCTGGATGCGTGGCCGTGGTTCCAAACACTCCCTGATGGCCGTCTATTGAATTCACTCACGAACAAGGTCTTTCAATGTCCCTCCGACGTTCGCGGACATTTGATTTGGAAGAACGGTTTGGGGGGCGAGTCGGCGTTGACGTCTTACTTGGCGGTGTCGGGACGCAGTCAGTTTCTGGAAGCGGGCGGTCAAGACGGGGTGATCTACGTCAACTCGAGTATTGCCATGAAGGGAGTCACCGACGGGACGAGCAATACGCTGTTGATTGGCGAACGTCCACCGTCGAACACGTTGCTGTATGGTTGGCTGTGGGCCGGCGCCGGCGACTCGCCGCACTTCGGCGCCACCGATGTGGGCTTAGGGGTGCATGAGCGGCCTCTGGTTCCGACGGCGAACGCGGACTTCTTTCGCCCAGGTAAGGTCCAGGATCCGCTCGATCTGCATCGCTACCATTTCTGGAGTTTGCATCCTGGCGGCGGCAACTGGGCTTTGGTCGATGGCAGTGTGCGCTTCATCATGTATCAAGCGGCTGGTCCTCAAAACGCTTCGGCCCCCACGGTGCTCGAACGACTCGCGACGCGTGCCGGCGGTGAAGTGGTGGGGAGCGGTTTTTGAATTAATGGCTCGCCAAGGGAATGACGGTGGTCGAAATCCATACGGCGAGTCGCCGTGAGAAGATGCTCACAGGGAGATTGGCCTTGCTTAGCGCACGTAGTCGTCGAGCGTCACGATGCTGGGTCGTCGTGGGACTATTGGCCGGGATGTTTCTCACGGCGAGTTGTACGAAGGCTGATCCTGAGCCGCCGCCGGCCTCGATTCCGACGATACCGCCGGGGCGTGGGGCGGCCGGATCGGCCCAATCTCCTCAACCTGGCTCGCCATCGTCTGCACCGGTGGAAGGGGTCAAGGACCCACGCAACCCGGTTCCGCCTCCTCCGGCTCGCTGAAGTGTTGCCAAATCGCCACAAAACGCATAATCCTCATAGAGATTTTTATCAACATAGGGTGGCGCGCTCGGCAACATGATTAAGGTGGAGTTGTGTCGAAAAACATGACCTATCTTGAGGAGCCAAGCGATGAGTGCGAAAAACCACCGCGACCGCCGCGCCTCGTTTCGTCATCTCTTGATCCTGGAAGTGCTCGAAAGCCGCCAGTTGTTGGCCACCCTGATTGAACGACCGGTGGTGAACGTGTCGGACTTGGAACAGTTATTGGTCGAGCAGATCAATGTTGCGCGAGCGGATCCTCAGGCAACTGCCGACCGACTGAAAATAAATCTCAATGAGGGGCTGGATGGCGCTCAACGAGTGACCGCCGACGCCAAGGCCCCGCTCGCCATCCGTCAACCGTTGGAAGCTGCCGCCAGCAAACACTCGCTCGACATGCTGGTTCGCGGCTACTTCGAACACGTCTCGCCCGACGGCAAGTCGACGCCGATCACGCGAGCCGTCGCGGAGGGTTATTTGCAACCGGTGGGCGAGAACATCGCGGTTCGCTCGGTGCTTCAATCGTTGACCACCGAACTCTTGGCGCTTCACGATCAATTGTTTTTGAGTCCTCTGCATCGAGTGAATCTGTTGCGGAGCGACTATACGGATGTAGGCCCTGGCGTCGAGCAAGGCGATTTTCGCTACAGCAATGGCGGAGTCTATCAATCGCTCATGGCGACCGAGCTGTTCGGTTTGGGAACCGCGGCCGCGATCACTGGCGTGGTGTTCGATGACCTAACCACTGCCGACGGCGACTACGATGTCGGCGAGGGAGTTGCTGGTGCGGTAATTGAAGCGACCACGAATGGCGGGACCATTTATCGCACTCGATCCGGCGCCTCGGGAGGCTATACGCTGGATGTGCCGCCCGGCGTTTACACGGTGACGGTGTCGGGCGCTCCGTTGAGTGCGGCGATGACGCGAGCAAACGTAGGCGTTTCATTCCGGAACGTGAAAATCGACTTTGACGCTTCCGCCAGTGTATCGGGGTTGGTCGGGGGCTCGTTACCCGCTGACCTTCGGCCGCTCGACGCATCGGGTGATGGAATCGTCACGCCTCGCGACGCCTTGCTGGTGTTGAACTACTTGATCGACGAACGGCAGGACTTCGACGCGACGCTCGATACCAATCGAGATGGAGTGATTGCGCCGCTCGATGTACTGTTCGTCGTCAACTATCTGAACTCGGATGGCGAAGGGGAGTTTGCGGCGACAGATGGCTCGGTGGAAGCCGTCAGGCTAGAGTTGGGCGAGGGGGAGATGGCGAGCGAGTTCGAGCCGCTTTTCGTCCAGACAGTCGCAGGCGAGTCGGAAGACGCCCAGCCCATGGTGGAGCGGAAAGCGGCGCTACATTGGCGTGGCGACTCGCCTCATGCCGAGCGTAACGGAGAATTCCTTCATTGGCGCCGAGTGCGTCGCTGGCGGCAATTGGCATCGGTCGATGCATGGTTCGCCGCGTTCTGATCTAATGGGGCGAGGTTGCCGCGTTGCGACGCGTGTTCCTTCGTGACCTCACCCCAGCGATCAACTCCATGTCCGAAACGACTTGCATAAACTTTGCGCGTTCGTTCCTTACCTTTCGGATCGATACGCTCAAGAAACCGCCCCAGACGGTCTCCCATGCTCCTCCTTACAGCCTGAACAACGCCCGCATTCAACTTGACTGTGTCTGTGACATCGTCGACCAGACGTCGAACGAGCGTCAGCGGTTTGTGCTGGGGGTTAGTTGCAAGACCGAGCGCGTGGGAGTCGAACGCGATATCTGGACGACGCCCAACGCCGATTTCGTTCCTGTGCTATCGGCGGACCAGTTTCTCAATATCAAGACCTACGCGTGTCTTGGGCAGGAGCGCGACGTGTCGCTGTTTGGACTCAATCGTCCGCAGCCCGATCGCCAAGTGGGACTCACTGCGGAAGCCTTCGATCGACTCACGATTCATGTGCGCGACGGCGAGGCCCAGTTGTTGATGACGGCGAAGGACATCATTGCCGCTACATACGACCATCGTCCGTTGGTGGCTCGCACGGAATACGCATCGGACCGCTATCAGGTACGACTGGAGTACCCCATCAAGACATTCAACGTGAATGAACGAGATGAGATTTATCAGACGGATACCGGGCCGGTTTTGACGCCTGACTTGACGCTGGCTCCACGCGAGTTGATCACGGGGTTTCAGCTCGCATTCGCCGCGTTTAATTCGCCGAATTGGATTGAGTTCATCGTGCGCGAGCCGACTCAGACTCCCCAAGGCGTCCTGGTGCATCATTATTCGCGACCGCTTCGTCTGGACTCCGTACACAATCAGATTTTCGCCCTTTCCTAGAGCCGTTCCATGAAACCAATTACCGCGTTCTCTCGTTTGCTCTTTCTACTCGCCTCGCTTGTGTGTGCGTCGATTTCGGGGTTACACGCTGCCGATCCCCCCGTGCGTCCCAACATCGTGTTGGTATTCGCGGATGATCTCGGCATTCATGATTTGGCGTGTTACGGGCGAGGAGATCACCGAACGCCGCAACTCGACAAACTGGCGTCGCAGGGCATGAAGTTCACCTCGGCCTACACGGCTCAGCCCATCTGCTCGCCGTCGCGGGCGGCCATCATGACGGGCAAGTCGCCCGCTCGTTTGCACCTGACGAATTTTCTGACCGGCCGCGCTGACTCGCCCTCTCAAAAACTGCTACAGCCTCGGATCGAAGGACAACTGCCCCTGGAGGAAGTGACGATCGCTGAGTTGTTGCGCGGTGCGGGCTACGCGACGGGACTTTTTGGCAAGTGGCATCTTGGAGGAGCCGGGTTTGGGCCCAAGGAACAGGGGTTTGATGTGGTGGTGTCGCCGCCCGCCAACTCCACGCCCGGGCCCAATGAGGAGGGAAAGGGAGAGTACGCGATCACCGCGGCTGCGGAAAAGTTCATGGAGGAAAATCGCGATCGACCGTTCTTCTGTTACGTCCCCCACAACAATCCGCACATTCCCTTGGCGGCGTCGGCCGAGCGAACAGCGAAGCATGCCGGCGCATTCCATCCCGTGTACGCCGCGATGATTGAGACTCTGGATGACGCGGTGGGACGACTGCTCGCCAAGATCGACTCGCTGGGACTCACGCAACGCACCATCTTCCTCTTTACCAGCGACAACGGCGGGCTGCATGTCCTCGAGTTTCCCGGCACGCCAGCCACTCACAATGGTCTCTATCGAGCCGGCAAGGGCTATTTGTACGAGGGAGGGATTCGCGAACCGTTGCTCGTCCGCTGGCCCGGAGTTGTCGCGGCTGGCGCCGTTTGCGACACGCCCGTCGTGCTGACCGACCTGGTTCCCACTCTGCTGGAAGCCGCGGGCATTGAACCCGCGAAAGCAGTCGGTCCACTCGATGGCGTCAGCCTGGCGAAGGTCCTCCGCGGCGGCGAGTTGCCTGCCCGACCGCTGTTCTGGCACTTCCCCAACTACACGAACCAAGGGGGGCGACCGGCGGGCGCGATGCGTGATGGGGATTGGAAATTGGTCGAGCACTTCGAGGGTGGGACGCTCGAGTTGTTTCACTTGAAAGACGATCCCCAAGAGACCAAGAACCTAGCCGAAAAAGAGCAACCTCGTGTGCAACAAATGCTGGAAAAACTCCGCCGTTGGCGCACGCAAATGGGCGCCCAAATGCCGACTCCCAACCCTAACTTCGACCCCGCCGCGCATCGCAAGCTCTATGTCGATCAAGACTCGTCTCGCCTGGCGGCGGAGTCGACGGCTGCGGCGACCGAGCCCGCTTGGAAAGCGTGGCGCGAAGCGATGAACGCCGCCGTAAAGGGACGCAAGCCGATCGTTACGCCCGCGAAGGGGGACATTCGGCTCCACGCCAAAGATGCTCGAGTCCATGCGGAAACGATGCGTTACGAACCGCAGCCCAATAAGAATGTACTTGGTTTCTGGGTGAAACAGAGCGACTGGGCGGATTGGGAGTTCGAAGTGGAAAAAGCGGGCCGCTACGAAGTCGAAGTGCAGCAAGGAGCTGGCGCCGGGAGCGGAGGAGCCGAGGTGGCCGTGGAAGTTGGCGGTCAGACGCTGAAGTTCGTCGTCCAAGACACGGGGCATTTTCAAAACATGATTCAGCGAGTCATCGGCGAGGTGGAACTTACCGCCGGAAAGCAAGTGCTGGCCGTCAAGCCGCAAACAAAGCCTGGTGTCGCGGTGATGGATCTACGCCGAGTGGTGCTGAGGCCGGTCACTTGGTAGGGCAGCTGGACGAAAAGGAATTCCATCAGTGACGATCAGTGAAGATAGGTGTTCCCAGAACTCGTCCCGCTCCGCGCCCAAGAAAAGGGAACACTGATCTTCGCTGACCCTCACTCATCGGGTCAGACTGTCCGAACTAGGTTTCTGGAAAATGGCCGAGGCACTCATAATGAGCTCATTCAAAAGTGATGACATCACGAATCGCGCGAATCGGACGAATGGGTGGTCGGAGTTGTGTTCGTGGAACCTGGCGCTGTCCAACTAACGCGGACTGTTTTTTCGTCCGGCTGCCTTGGCGAAAGCCGTCGGCGGTCCCAGACAATCTGTACCAGTGCGAAGGACGATGCCGCCCAGATTAACGTCCAGCGATCGGAGACTGCACTCAATTCGATCGGAGGCATGTTCATGGTGACGAACTCAAAACTCGCCGTTGGTAAACCTTGATCCGTTGCGATCGACACGAGCGTTACTGACTCGTCACTTCGCTCTGCTTGCGCCGATACAACCACTCGTGCCGAGGTCAACGCGAAACGGGTTGGGCGGGAAACAAAGAAAACAGTGGCCTCCTCGGTGGCCGTGGGCTGAATATGACCGGCAGGCGACCAAGTGCTCTGCCCGGCATTGACCAGCGGATTGGGGAAAGCGAACAGCGGCACGGATGGCAAAGTGCGGTCTTGGACGGTCGCTCGCAGCAGTTTCTCTTGCTCGGCGCTTCTCGCGAGTTTCGACTCTGCACGAATCGCTCGAGTCAAGTCGGCAGCCTGGCGAACCAAACTACTGTCGTGAGGGCTGGCGACCCTGGGCTCAGCAATCTTGGGCCCAGCAACGCGTTGCTCTTGGTTTGCAGGAATCGTTAAGGCGAGATCATCAAGTTCGAGCAATGGTAAGTCGAGGGTAGCGCGACTCGATGGCTCGGATCGCAAGCTCCAATTTAGCGAACGAGTTCGCGGGGAATTGAAGTACCTGTCTGTTTGGGCAACCTGGAAATCGCCCGCTGAGCGCATCCGGGTAGACTCGCGCAGGACGCTTTCCCCTCCGATAATCCGCGGACTCAAGGGAATGAAGGCGTGCGAATCGGCGTTTCCGGGGAGTAATTCCGCGGTACGGACAGGTTGAGGTATTAGCGGCAATCCCGAGGATGCTCGCTCAACGGCTTCGCCTTTCCACGGCGTCGGCGTGGAACCAGCCGCGAGTTCATGGGGCATCAACTCGAACGGGGCATCTTCAAGCGGAATGGTAAATGGAAAGTTCGTTTCGCTTGCCGGCCCTGTTGAATCGCGATTAAAGACCAAGTTCTTGTCACCTTGGTTCTCGGCATTCTCGTCGCCCGAGACGATATCTGGCCAATCGGTGAGACAACGATCAATAAGATCTTGCTCGGTTTCGTTTTTCGAGACGTCGGCCTTGGCCAAGCCGGTTCCACAAATTACCGTCGCATTGGTGGTCTCGACCGTTTCCACGATTGGGGCGAGTGAATCGTCCCACTCAAATGACAGACCGGCAAAGAGCACGCGATCTTCGCACCGTTCGAACGTGAAACGACGCCTGACGACCTTCGCGCTACGGCGAGCATCCTGGCGAGAAGGACGGGGTGAGAATCGTGCCGGTGGATTCAGGCGAGACTTCATGGCGTCTCTCCTCCATCACGAACCACCGTCGAATTGGCGGCGGTGCTCGCCGAATCCTGGGTGGTAGGCTGAGCAGACGAGACTCGGTCGCGATGGTCCTGGTGTTTCTTGAGGAGGTCGCGGTACTTGGGCGAGTACCCGGAGGCGACTAGCGCTGCTTCTTGTTGCCGGACGGCGTCGTCGAGCAGTTCCATCGAACGTGCCCGGTTTCCCAATTTGAGTGCGACCAGCCCCTCGTTATGAATCGCGACCGCAAGTTCGCTGCGGAGCGCGTGATCGCTGGGCGATTGATCGACGGCCGTCTCGAGGATGCCATGCGCCTCGCCATACAAACTGGCCGCTCGTCGAGGATCGTCCGCGGCACACGCAGCGCCGAATCGATGGAGCGTGGCAGAGAGTTCCAGTTTCGCTCGCAGTGATGCGGGATGGCGTTGGACCGATGTTCGCCTCAATTCCAAGGCCTCGCGAAACAACTCGGCGACGCGTTGCGGCGAGTCGCTGAGAGGGGCCAGCGATTCGAGTGCGAAGGCGAGTCGGCTGGCGAATTCGCGATCGTCAGTCGTTTCCGCTAATCCTCTCCTCGCCCGCAACTCTATCGCTTGAAGCAACGTCCGATACTCGTCCTCCGAGGGAGATTTATCACACGTTTCGGCATACTGAGACTGAACTCGGAGCAAGCTCTTGCTGACCGCTATTGATGAATCGACCGCGGCGATTTCGGACAGTTGCGTATTCGCGCTCGCAAGCAGCGACCGACCTTGGTCGACATCGCCTCGCCGATACAAGAAGGCGCCGTAATTCGCCCTGCACAACGCTGCTTCACAGGAGTAGCGTTGAGTCGCTGGGGCAACGCCCGCGGTATCCAAGAGCTCGGTGAATCGCTGTTGAGCCTCAAGGTACGACTGTTCGGCGAGCCGATGGTCGCCCAACTGATCCAGCACCGCGGCGCGTTTCGCGAGCGCCACGGCGGCGTCGAAACGCCAACGCGGGTCTCCCGCGGAGTAAGTCGCGAATTGCCCGTAGAATTCGGCCGCTCGTCCGAGTGCGGCAAGTCTCACCGGTTCAGCCCCTGGCAGGTCGACCAATTGCTCGGACAGATCGGCGTTAAAGTCATCGACGACTTGCCGAGCAACTCGCAGGTGACGTTCCGCCTCCGCCAACGCAATTTCGGTTCGTTGCTGGGAGCGGGCGAGCGACCAGGCGACGACTGACGCCAACAGCAAGGCGCATACGACGATCGCCAGGCAAGCGGTGACCAGTTTGGCTCGACGAGCGACCCATTTGGTGGTCAAATCCCAGCGGCTGGGGCGTCGAGCCAAGGTGGGTTGCCCGGCCAAGAAACGTCGCAAGTCGGCCGCCAACTCTTCGGCCGTTGAATACCGTTCCTCCCGCTCTTTGGCCATCGCCTTTTGGACCACCGTGACGACGTCGGCGGGGACCGCGGGATTCAGTTTCTGCAGAGCTGGCGGACTCTCGTGGATGATCTGCCGCAGCAGCGACTCGCGATCGTCGGCGTCGAATGGAGTTCTCAGGGCAAGCAATTCGTACAGCGTGACGCCCAGGCCGTAGATATCGGCGCGAGCATCGACCAGTCCGTTTCGCCCACTCGCCTGCTCGGGGCTCATGTAACGCAAGGTGCCGCACAGTTGGCCTTGCGTGGTGACTTGAGTCAAGGCTTGGCAACGAGCGAGTCCGAAGTCGGCCACGCTCAACTTGCCTCGACGGTCGACCAGCAAATTCGACGGCTTGACGTCTCGATGAATCACACCGCACTCGTGCGCGTGATGCAGGCCCTCGGCGGCTTGCGCGACCAACTCCACCATGGCTCGAACATGGGGAACGCCGCGATGAGCTGGGAGCGTCGAGTGGCCGCGAACTGTCTCGCGCGAAGGGCCCGGGCTCGGCGCCGGTGTGTGAGGCTCGGTGGTCGGCGCGGGAGAAATGGAGGAAAGTCGGCGAGTCGTCGCGGCTCGCGGATTGGCGGCTCGCGGATTGACAGCTTGCGGATTGGCGGCTCGGCTGTCGACTTGCAATTCGCGGACGACCTGATCGAGCGATCGGCCGTCGATGTATTGCATGCTGTAATAGTGCACGCCGCGTTCGCAACCTACCGCGAACACGGGCACGATGTGCGGGTGATGTAGTTGAGCGGCAGCTTGGGCTTCGTTCTGAAATCGCTGCACTTGCACGGGATCGAGCACGGCGGCGAAAGGGAGAACCTTCAGGGCGACCGTACGGCCCAGCGATAACTGACGAGCCTCGTAGACGATGCCCATGCCGCCTCGACCAATCTCGCGCAGAATCCGATAATCGCCCAGTTGCGGCAAATTCTCCGTTTGTTCGGCCGAGGGGAAGGCAGCGACCACCTTTCGCACCGCGTCGAGGCTGGCGAGTGCTTGACGCAAGGCGTCGCCCCATGCGGGGTATTGAGCGATCAGCTCTTCGGCGGACCGGTCAACTCCCCGTTCCAAATCGGATAGGTATTCGTCGAGCACGGTCGCGATGCGCTCATGGTCGGCGTCGGGGATTTGGGCGAGCCATGGCGTCTCGTTCATGCCAAGCCTCGCTTGGACATCGCCTGTCGGAGCTGTTCGATCGCTCGCAGCCACAACATGCGGACGGCGCCGGAACTGCGTCCCATGCGCTCCGCGATCGCGGGGAACGCTAAGCCATCCCAATGTCGCAGCACGATCACTTCGCAGTAGTCCTCGGGGAGTTCCAGCAGGGAGTCGGCCAGCCCCGCGAGATCTTCGTGTCGGCGAGCGTCGCTGCTGGGAGAGGTCAAGTCGGCGCGGAGCATGGCGTCGAGCCGGGCGTTGGACTGTTCGAGCGATCGGCTGATCTGGTCGAACGAGATATCGCGGCGGACATCACGCTTGGCCGCCAACATATGGTGCTCGACCGCCGTCGCCAGATTGTTGACCAAGATTCTACGCAGCCAAGCAAGTAACTCGCCCCGCGTCTTGCCGCGAAAGTTCCCCAGGCCGCGGTGAGCTTCGAGCAGCGTCTCTTGGACCACGTCCGACGGGCTTACGCGAGTTCGCAGCTGGGCGTCCAATTGAGATCGGGCCAGCAGCTTCAGATAGCTGGTATAGGTTTTCGACAATTCCGCGAAGTCGAGCGGCGAATCGTTGTTGGGTTCACCCACGATTGGGCTCCCCTCCAAAATGCTGGATTGCACCATCTTGCCACCTTTCCCAACCTGCCTCCGCTGGTGGGACGCTTTTCGCCGTCGCCAGTCACAGCTTCCTAGTCCTTTAGGCCGGAGCATTGTATACCTGTCACGCGATTTTTTGGAAAAGCCCGAACTCGTCGCGGCGCGTGACATCTCCCACGCCTTCCCGGCCCTCTTCTCTTAGCCCTCGTGGGCGATTTGTGTTCGGAAACTCAGTATGGGAGCAGGGTTATGAGGATTTTGCGGAAGACGACGCCGCGCCGCAAGCAGTTGGGCAGGTTTGCCCGACGGCTCGGCGTGGACCCGTTGGAATCCCGCGCCATGCTCGCCGCGGACCTGTTGGCTGTTGAACCCCTCATCGAGGTATTCGCAGCCGAGCAGCCGCCCGAGGCGAGCGAGGTGGTCTGGGAAGACGGGGCCGGAGCAGAGAAAGCGTACCTGGATGGGGAATTTGTCACGTTCGAGAAGAGCATCGCGATACTCGACCCGGTGCTAGACGCGGAGTATCTCGAGGCGGAGTGGCTAAAGATCGACGATCCGTCCGAGGGCGGCGATGGCGGGGAAGTCCCGATTCGCTACGTCTTGCGGACGTTCGCGACCGGGGGAATGGTCACGGAGACCTTCCCTGTCGATAGCGAGTCGACGTTCGCAGATGACGTGTTGGTCGATTACGTCGGCGGCGAGTCGGGCGAATTCGAAAAGACGGAGCTTGTCGAACTCGAACTGCCCGAGCTGTTCGCGGTCCCCACGTCGTACATGCTACGAGGAAGCGAAGCGGGCGGGGACGAAACTGGGGAAGTGGACGCCGAGCCTTGGCTGGCGTTCACTCTGTGGGTCGCCGAGTTGCCTGTCGGCGAGGATGGTCTACCGATCGAGGGCTTCGAGGCGACGACGTTCGATTTGACCTCGGGCGATCTGGCGTTGTTCGATGAGCCAACCCTGTTTGAAGTCACCGACTTGTCAGGCGAGCTGGTCGAGGAATCGGTGATCGACGAAGTCCGGACGCTCGACGAGGAAGATCCGAATATCATCCTCTATATGAGTGCCGGTGGTCCCGGCGACGACTTGGCTGCTCAGACGGGCGTGATCACCGTCTCGTGGCACAATGCAGCGGAACCGGTCGACGTCAATGGAGATGGTTACGTTTCGCCGCTCGACGCCCTACTCATGGTCTCGTGGATCAATGAGAACGGCACGGGTGCGATCGGAGGCGAGGGTGAAGCGTCTGGCGGTTCGTTCTTCCCCGATATTAACGACGACGGAGTCGTCACGCCGCTCGATTGCTTGGTCGTATTCAATCATCTGAACGGGGCCGAGACGGTAGGGAATGCGTCGGACGAGTCGCAGGGACTGGGCGATCCGTTCGCGATCATCGCGATTCTGGACGATGGTTCGCTGACCGAAGACGGCTCGGACGAAACGGATGCGATTGATGGCGGTGAAAGTTCGCTGTTCGCGACCGAGGAAGCCGATCAAGCGTTTGCTCGACTCGCGCTCAATGATGACTGGTTGTTCGATTCCGAGATCGACGAGACAGCGGATGTCGCGAGCAAACGAGCCGCCGAGGATGGCGGCGATCTGCCTTGGGAAGAGTGGGTTGAGTTACTAGATGCCGGCATGATCGATCCAGCGGTCGTGTAAGTATCCTGGTCGATGCGGACGACAGTCTTGCCGCTGTCGTCAGTTGCGACCAGAGGCGATGGCGGGCACGGTTTGAACAGTGTCGACGAACACGGCGCGGTGGTCCATTCGCCGCTTGTGTTCAGCGTGGGCGGAGGCTACACAAAGGGGCGTGCGATACACGACCCTTGGGAGTCCCGACCATGCCACGAATTCGAATGGTGCTCGCCTCTTTTTTTCCTTCATTCCCCGCAGTGATTCTCCTGGGAGCACTGTTGGTCGCGTCGCAACCGTTGGTAGGTCGCGCGGAATTGCGAGTGGGCGCCGCGATCGTCGATGTGACGCCGGTCGAGTTTCCGGTGCTCGTCAACGGCGGCATGCTCTCGAATAGCGCCGCCAAAGTGAAAACGCCGCTGAACGCTCGCGCGGTGTGCTTGGACGACGGACGAGAGCGGATTGCGATCGTCGTCGTCGACAGTTGCATGATCGGTCGCCCCCTGTGCGATGAAATCAAACAGCTCGCCGCCGAACAAACTAAGCTGCGTCCGAATCGTATTCTGATCTCCGCGACGCATACGCATACCGCGGCCGCCGCCATGGGGTGTCTCGGGACCGATGCCGACCCGCGGTATGTGCCATTCCTGCGACTCAAGGTCGCCGAAGCCATCGTGCGAGCCGAACAACGACTCGAGCCCGCTCGAGTTGGTTGGGGCGTGGGGGACGCCGCCGAGTTTACGGCTCTCCGGCAATGGGTGCGGCGGCCCGATCGGTTGGAGAAAGACCCCTTTGGGAATTTCTCGGTGCGAGCCAACATGCATGCGGGGCGAAATTGGGATGACGCGACGGGGGAGGCGGGCCCCGAGGATCCCGACTTGTCGCTGATATCGTTCCAAGCCAAGGATGGCCGACCGCTCGCCATCCTCGCCAATTTCTCGATGCACTATTTCAGCGATTCGCCCATCAGCGCGGATTACTTTGGACTCTTCTGCGCTGGACTCGAACAGGCGATCGCCAAACGAGCCGCGGCCGCGACGCGGGCCGAAGCGTCTCCCTTCGTCGGCATCATGTCGCACGGTTGTAGCGGCGATATTTGGCGACGTGATTACACTCGACCCATTCCCGCGCCCGCCGACGACTTCACCATCGATACCTATGCAGCCGGTCTGCTGCAAATCGCGCTCGCCACCTACGACAAGATCGAACATCGCGACGTGAGCGACATCGCGATGAGCGAGCGACGCATGACGCTCAACTATCGAGTCCCCGACTTGCAACGACTGGAATGGGCTCGACGCATCGTCGAGGCGATGGGCGATCGTCCACCGAAAGACACGACCGAAGTGTATGCCCGCGAGCAGATCCTGCTGCATGAACGACAGTCGACCGAGATCGTCGTCCAGGGGATACGCATCGGCGACATTGGAATCGCGACGACTCCCAACGAGACATACGCACTCACGGGGTTGAAACTAAAGTTGCAGAGTCCGCTGGCCAAGACGATGGTGATTGAATTGGCTAATGGCGGCGACGGGTACATTCCGCCAGCCGAACAGCATCCGCTGGGTGGCTACAACACGTGGGCGGCTCGGTCGGCGGGGCTCGAGGTCGGCGCCGAGGCCAAGATTGTGGCGGCCGGACTTGAGCAATTGGAGAAGGTCGCGGGCTTGCCTCGGCGGCGGCATCAAGCCTCCGCAGGGCCCGCGGCTCAAGCCATCTTGTCCGCCAAACCGGTAGCTTATTGGCGATTGGACGAGATGGGGCCGCCGCGAGCTCGCGACGCGTCGGGAAGCCAACGCGACGCCTTCTTCGAACCGGGCGTGCTCTTCTTCCTGGAAGGTCCCCACTCGGATCGATTTTCCCTCGCCGGTGAAAAGAACCGGGCCGCGTTTTTCGCCGGCGGACGACTTACGGCTCGAGTCGATGCGCTGAAAGAAAACTACTCGATATCTTTCTGGTTCTGGAACGGTATGCCCACGACGGCTCGTCCGGTAACGGGTTGGTTGTTTGGACGAGGCGACGATCAGGGGGTGAGCGCCCGTAGCGAGAGCCTGGGGTTGGGCGGCATCGTGGAAGGAAACTCGGAGCGGCAAGGGAAACTGTGGTTCGTGGGCGGGGATGATCGCGACGGCGCCCCAGGTCACGCGGGCCGCACCGAGATCGCTCGCTGGACCTGGCATCACGTAACGTTGGTTCGCGAAGGCCGGCGAGTGCGAGTATTCTTGGACGGCGACCCGCAGCCGGAGATCGACGTGCCGGACGTCGTTTCCCCCTCGGAGTCGCTCGCCGAATCCTTGTTCTTCGGAGGTCGCGCCGAGAGCCAAGATTCGTGGGAAGGGCGACTCGACGAAATTGCGGTATTCGATCGAGCACTAACTCTCGCGGAAATCGCTCGCCTAGCCAAATAGCCCCCGTACGACGGACTTCCAGTCCGTTGACCCGCTCCGCACCGAAGCCCTTTCCCAGCGGCTACCGGCCCGCAACGAGACTTTCCTGGCGGCATGAGGCGCTCGCACGCCAAGCGGCTGTCCGCTCACGAAGTGAGCGGGCTACTTTCGTGGTTCTTCCGGGTTTCCTGTGGGTCGCGTAGTATTGTGGCCGGAGGAAAACGGCCATGCAAGTCGATGAGTTCTACCAGCACATTCTCGGGATCGAAGCTCCCTGGGAAATTGTGGATGTTCGTTTGGACAAGCCATCGTCAGTCGTCCATGTGGAACTAGCACATGAACCAGGGATTCGCTGGAAGTGCCCTTGCTGCGAGCGGTCGTTGTCGACGTACGACCATGTCGAGGAGCGGCGTTGGCGGCACTTGGATACGTGCCAGTATGAGACCTGGCTTCACGCGAGAATTCCTCGAGTGAAGTGTCCAGAACACGGAGTGAAGCAAGTGCGGGTTTCCTGGGCGGAGCCCGGCTCGCGGTTCACGCTGCTGTTCGAAGCACACGCGATCGACGTGCTGGAGTCGTGCGAAGTCGTCTCGTCAACCTGCAAGATCTTGCGTATCAGCTGGGAACAAGCATGGAACGTCATTGAACGCGCCGTCGAACGTGGCAAAGCCCGTAAGCGTCCGCGACAGATCACCCGAGTAGGCGCTGATGAGAAGGCGTTCAAGAAAGGGCACAGCTACATGACGATCGTCTGCGACATTGACCAGTCCACGGTCGAATACGTCGCGGACGGTCGTAAGAAAGAGAGCCTCGCGGGCTTTTTCAAGGCCTTTCCGACGCTCAACGCAGTGCGATTCAGGCCATCGCCATCGACATGCATGAACCGTACGTTCAAGCCATCCGAGAGGAATTGCCCATGGCTGACGACAAGATTGTCCACGATCGCTTCCACATCATGCAGCACGCCACCAAGGCGGTCGATAAGACACGCAAACGTGAACACAAGGAACTCTCTGAGGCGGGAGATGATCGGCTAGCGAAGACCAAATACCTGTGGCTGACGAGCCAAGAGAATTTGAGCGAGACGCAACAGCAACGCTTCGAAGATGTGTTCACACTCCACCTCAAGACGGCAAAGGCCTGGGCGTACAAAGAGCTGCTAAGGGAAATGTGGGATCACGGAACGCCAAGTGAGCGCGAGTTCTTTCAAAGCTGGTATCGACGAGTCATACACGGCAAACTTGAGCCGATGAAGAAGGTCGCGCGAATGATCAAGTCACGCTTGTCTCAGGTCGTGAGCTACTGCCATCACCGGATCACGAATGCCGTCGCGGAGGGGCTCAACAGCAGGATCATGTCCATCAAACGCCGCGCTCGCGGTTTCAGAAACCCTGAGAACTTCAAGATCGCGATCTTCTTCTACTGCGGAGGCCTAGATTTACGGCCCTACCCACAATAAACCCGGAAGAACCACTTTCGTACGACGGACTTCCAGTCCGTCGATCCTCGCGAAGCGAACCATCTCGGAGGTCCATTCAGCTCGTTTCCGTACGTGCGAAGAAGCGCGCCAAGCACACCCCGCCCCATTTCCGCACGCTCGGCGCAACATCCCGCTTGCCCCCGCACAGCGTTCGCAAGTCGTTTTCACGACACGCTATGTATAGGTTGTTCATTAACTGAATCGTGTGCGCCCCATCGATCTGGCACGCCTTATGCGTCTCCACTCAGTCATTCATGCATGTGCGCAGGTGCGCATATGTTTTTGATGGGTGGAGTCGATTGAGGGGAGGCGTTCATGCCGTACCGTCGAATGGCCGCGCTGGAGTTGGGGGAGTTCCTAGGAGCGATCGCTCAGCCACGACGCATCCAAATCCTCGAGGAATTGCGTAGCGGTCCGCAGGATGTTGGAACGTTGGCGAGGAAGCTTGCTGTGCCGCAAGCAAATGTTTCGCAGCACCTTGCCGTCCTACGATCTTTGCGAGTGGTGACGGAGCACCGCGAGGGGCGGCGAGTTGTCTATCAACTCAGCTTGCCTCGTCTTGCCGACTGGCTCGTCGAAGGCATGCAGTTCTTGCCGACGATGACGGCACAGTCCGACCAATTGAAGGAAGCGGTCATGAATGCTCGTGCCGCTTGGAAATCCGCAACGCATGAGCCAAAGGCGGGGAGTTGAACCGATGTCGAACCGAGAGCAGGAAACTCGACCGTGGCACAGTGAAACCCCGGACGAAGTACGCACGCGACTCGACTCGTCCCCACGCGGATTAACGCCGGCGGAAGTCGAGCGACGGCGGCGAGTGTACGGACCGAACTTGTTGCCGGAGAAGGGCCCGTCGCCGTTATGGCTGATCGTGGCGCGGCAGTTCATCAACCCCTTGATCTACATCCTTATCGCCGCCGCCGCGGTAGTCATTGGCGGATTGGGGATGCTGCTGGGGCATTATTCCCTGATCGAGACCTTCTTCTTTGTCATCGCCCTGATCGTCTCGGCCATTCCCGAAGGTTTGCCCGTGGCAATGACGGTCGCCTTGGCGGTTGCGACGACCCGCATGGCTCGACGGAACGTCATTGTGTGGAGGTTAACCGCGGTCGAGGGTTTAGGGAGTTGTACGCTGATTGCCACGGACAAGACGGGAACCTTGACGTGCAATGAACTGACCGTGCGCGAGGTAAAGCTCAAGGAGGGCATGATCTATCAGGTGACGGGCGAGGGATTTGAACCCAAGGGGGAGATGGTAGGGAACGGAGTCGCGGTCGATTGCCAGCGCGACATATCGCTGGCGTGGACGCTCGGCGCGGCGGTGCTCTGCAACGAAGCCGATCTGCACTATCGGTCGGACGCTTGAGCCAGGCGCGGCGACGCTGTCGACGTCGCGTTGCTCAGTCGCGGCGAAAAAGGAGGTTTTCAAGAACAAAACTACTGGCCGACTACCCGCAGCTTTATCAGATTCCGTTCGAATCCGAGCAGCAGTATTCGGCGACCTTCCACTCGCACCACGGTGAAACGGTGGTTTTCGTCAAGGGAGCGCCTGAACGAGTGTTGGCGATGTGCCAAGAACGTCTTAGCGAAGAAGAGTATCAACGCTTGGTCGAGCAGGGGTTGGAAATGGCGACTCGCGGGTTGCGAGTGATTGCGGTCGCCGCGGGAGTCTTGTCGAAGGCGTCATCGCCGCCCGACTATTCCCAGCCGCTATCCGATGTGACGCTGCTCGGGTTCCTCGGCATGATTGATCCGCTACGAGCGGGGGCGCGCGAGGCCGTGGCGCAATGCCATACCGCGGGCGTGCGGGTGGCGATGGTCACTGGCGACGGCGTGAACGACGCGCCCGCGCTGCGAGCGGCCAATGTTGGAGTGGCGATGGGCAAGGCGGGCACCGATGTCGCTCGCGAAGCCAATGAATTGGTGATCAGCGACGACAATTTCAGTCCCATCGTGGGCGGCATCGAGGAAGGACGCATCGCCTACGACAATATCCGCAAGGTGATTTATCTGTTGGTGTCGATGGGAGCGGCGGAACTGCTGATGGTGCTGCTGGCGGTTGTCACGGGCTTGCCCGTACCTTTGTTGCCCGTGCAATTGCTTTGGCTTAACCTCGTCACGAACGGCATTCAGGGCGTGGGCATGGCGTTTGAGCCGGGCGAAGGGGATAGATTGCGACGGAAGCCACGGCCGCCTGGCGAGCCGATTTTCAATCGGCTCATGCTCGAACGCCTTGCGATCGCCGTCCTGGTCGTCGGCGTCGGCGGCTTCCTCGTCTATGATCTCGCCATGCGGTTAGGGGCGTCGGTCGAGAGCACTCGCAACCTGCTGCTGCTGACCATGGTTTTGTTCGAGAACTTTCACGTGGGGAATTGCCGTTCGGAAACTCGTTCCGCGTTCGCGTTCTCGCCGCTCCGCAGCCCCATGCTGTTCTTGGGAACGCTGGGAGCATTTTTGATTCATCTGGTCGGCATGTACACCGCGGGCTTGCAAGACATTCTTGCGACTCAACCCGTCGACTGGCGATCCTGGGGAGTGGCCCTGGCCGTCGGGTTCTTGGTCATCCCAGTGATCGAATTGTATAAGCTGTGGCGACGCTGGCGACTTAACCACGAATCAATCGAATCACGCTAATCCAACGAATGAGAGGTCGGAGCTACGTTCGTGGTACGCGACTAACCGTGACTGACAGAGAGGAAGAAGATTCGAGAGTGCGCGATGCAGGCTAACGGATGTTTCCTCCCGACTGGATTCGTGGAATTCGCGCGATTCGTGGTCCACCTTCATCCGTGAGCGGTGCTCCGGGAAGTGGACCACGAATTACACTAATCCAACGAATGAGAGATCGGAGCTACGTTCGTGGTACGCGACTAACCGTGACTGACAGAGAGGAAGAAGATTCGAGAGTGCGCGATGCAGGCTAACGGATGTTCCCTCCCGACTGGATGCGTGGAATTCGCGCGATTCGTGGTCCGCCTTCATCCGTGAGCGGTGCTCCGGGAAGTGGACCACGAATCACACGAATCCAACGAATGAGAGGTCGGAGCTACGTTCGTGGTACGCGACTAGCCGTGATTGACTGAGCGAGGAGAAGATCCGAGTGTGTGTGATGCAGGCTAACGGATTTTTCCTCCCGACTGGATTCGTGGAATTCGCGTGATTCGTGGTCCATCTACATCCGTGAGCGGTGCTCCGGCGAAGTGGACCACGAATCGCACGAATCCAACGAATGAGAGATCGGAGCTAGTTCGTGGTACGCGACTAACCGCGACTGACTGAGCGAGGAGAAGATCCGAGTGTGTGTGATGCAGGCTAACGGATTTTTCCTCCGACTGGATTCGTGGAATTCGCGCGATTCGTGGTCCACCTATATCCGTGGTCCAACTTAGATCACAAAGAAAATGAGGAAGGCGATTCCGCCCGTCAGCAAGAGGCCGAAGAACGCGGCCAGCATCCAAACGATGATGACTGCCTTCAACAAACTCTCCTTGAAACCATAGTAGGTGCGAACCGAACCGCGCAGGTGGTCAAGCACCGTCCAGAAAAGATAAGTGTTATGCATTAATGCGAAGGGGATGAGTGGTATCGAGCCGAGACCGAACCAATGGCGGGAAGAATACGTGGCCCAGGCGAGGATCACCATGCTGAATTGGTAGGCGATCAACATACCGTTTCCGAAGACGGTCACGTGCCAACCCCAGGGTTCGCGCGAGGTCAATCCGTGGAAGCCCATACCGCCCAAGAGTAACCCGAGTACACACCAACTGGCTTGAATTGCGTACTTGGCTTTGCCTACCGTGGGTGTACCGCCCTCGTCGCTCCAGGTAATCAAAAAGTACAAGGAGAGCGCCGCGAGCGAGAAGTCGGCGGTGAATCCCACCATTCGGAGAATGATCTGCAGCGAAATAGAAATGGGTCGAGGCGGCAGGACTCGAGTGTCCTTATCCTTGTCCAAGAACTTGCGCAATGCGTCTGGGCTGCCATGGCCGGAAGACGCCTGCGAGGCGGGGCGATGGCCCGAGGGAACTCCCAGGTCGCTGTGAGTGAGTTCGTCGAGGAGCGACTGAAAGGGGGCGGGGCCGACTGGCATCCCCGCCTGCTGCATGCCCGAGCCTGGCATACCTGGCGCAGGGCCAGCGGGCGCTCTTGCCCCCGCCGCCGGTGGAATCCAGAGCATGTTGCCACAGCCACAGCGAGCATGAGTGCCCTGCATCGCGGGGGTGACCGCATGAACCGCTTGGCACCGAGGGCAACGGATGGCCGCGCCCGAGGGGGCCGCCGCCGGCGCAGCGGCGCGACGAGTTGCCGCGGGCATCAGCTGTGGCGCCGCGGATGCTGGTCGCGGGATATCGATGGCGGCGCCGCAGGTGCATTGTGCACGCGTCCCCGCCATCCGATCGTCGACGGCGTGTACGACTCGACAGCGTGGACACTGAACCTGCATCGCGCTCGACTCCCGTCAGCTAATCTTGTCTACTACCGGTGGGCGGTATGATAGCCAAGTTTAGACTAAGCCGAGAGACTTGGGACTGTCAACTGTTGATAACTTTTCAGGGCAGTCTTCCGCAAACTCGGCTTTGTTCGATAATACAGGTCCGCCGGTAGTTTTTTCTCGTCCGGCTCCTTTAGACTGCGTGATCGCGTCCGAAGTTGCCTCGATCCATGTACGAAGGACAAGACACTTGATTGCACAACACTCCAACTCTTTAGACTGCCGCCGCGTCGTTCCAGCAGTTTGGCTGGCAAGTTGCTGCCTATTGCTGGGATTCGCGACGTCGTTCTGGGACGCCAGCCATCAGGCGGTGAACGCGGATGAACCCCCGTCCGCGGCGGCCAAACGAGCTCCATTTGCTCGCGAGAACTTGGTCGCCTGGTGTATTGTCCCGTTCGATTCGAAGAAGCGGGGACCGGCCGAACGAGCGGAGATGGTCCAAAAGCTGGGACTCTCTAAAGTCGCCTACGATTGGCGCGACGAACATGTGGCGACATTCGAGCAAGAGATTTTGGAGTACCAGAAGCGGGGCATCGAGTATTTCGCGTTTTGGGGCGTGCACGACGAAGCATTTCGTTTGTTTGAAAAGTACAAGCTACATCCGCAGATTTGGTTGACGCCGCCCAATCCGACAGGGGCGACAAGGGACGAGCAGATTCAGAAGTCGGCGGCGGCTCTGCTGCCCGTCGTAGAACGAACCGCCAAAGCGGGTTTGCAACTGGGGCTCTACAACCATGGAGGCTGGGGCGGAGAGCCGGAGAATCTAGTGGCGGTTTGCGAGTACCTGCGGACGAAGCAACAGGCCAAGCATGTGGGCATTGTCTACAACCAGCACCACGGGCACGATCATATCGCTCGATTTCCGGCCGCTCTGCAAGCGATGCGGCCTTACTTGCTCTGCCTCAACATCAACGGTATGAACCGCGAGGGGGATCGCAAAGGACAGAAAATCCTTCCGCTCGGAGCAGGCAGCGAGGACGTGACGCTATTGCGCATGATCCGCGACTCGGGTTATCAAGGACCGATTGGCGTCATTGGACATACGCAAGATGATGTGGAGCTGCGGCTGCGAGACAACCTGGATGGACTCGACTGGCTCCTTCCGCAACTGCAGGGCGCGGCGCCGGGGCCAGCTCCCAAGTATCGAACTCCCGTTCCAGCCGCCGCTCTCCCGGCAGCCAAGCCAACGGTCTCGGCGGCGCCCACTCAGCCGTCGCTGCGGTCAGGCAAGTTCGGACAAGCGCTCGACGCCGCGGTTGCGGGACTCTCGGTCCAGGCGGTCGATGAATTGCGTTCGGCGCCCATTACGGTGGAGTGCTGGGCGAAGCTGACCAGCAAAGCGGGGTTTCAGATTTTGGCGGCCAGCGAGCCCAAGTCGTCCCCCTCGCACTGGGAGATGTACTCGTATGCGGGGAGCGGTTTCTTCAGCGTGTATATGCCGGGGCGAGGCGGCGAATATCGCTCGAACATCGACATCGCGGATGACCAATGGCATCACGTCGCCATGGTCTACGAATCGACTCGTCTGCGACTATTCGTGGATGGCAAGCTGGCTCACGATGCGAAGCTTCCGCCCCCACCCGAGGCTCGCACTGCCAAGGATGCTCATACTTCCATCGCGATCGGACGGTTGGTTGAGGGAGGAATTGGTTGCGCGGGGCTTATCGACGAGCTGCGTATCCGCCGTGGCGCCCATGCGATCGAGTTAATGCCAGTCGAGCCGCCAGCGCTCGACGATTCGACCGTCGGGTTGTGGCGATTTGACGCCTTGATCGACAAGACGAAGGTGAAGGACGAATCGAGTCGCGGGGTGATGGCGGTAGCGGCCATGGACGATGCGATTCAGCGTCCCGCGGCGAACTCCCCGGCCGCCAAAACGGCCTCAGGAAAACCGAAGGTGCCCGAACACTGGGGCAAGGGGCAAGTGGGCTTCGAGGGGTGGGAGGAGGATTGGGTCGATCGCCGCTGGCAGGAAGCGGAGGTGGGTGATTGGTTGGGCGCGATCGTCGCTTTACCGCAGGGGCCTTACCGCAAGGCGATCAACATTCGAGTCGGGGACGAACGTCAAGCAACCGTCTCGTTTGACACGCAGTATCTGGCGCTGCGAGCGGCCTGGCGCGGGTTCTTGGAATTCAATCCCACTCGATTCGGCATCATCGGCGCACCGAAACCTCAAGGCGAAGTGTTCTTCACAATGCCGGAGAAAAATGGCTGGAGCGGCGAACGGCTCCAGTATCGTGGGATGGAGACGAATGGTCGTCGAGTGGTGTTGCGATACGACGTCGATGGGGTCGCCGTTCGCGAGTCGCCCTGGATCGAGTCGTCGTCCAATGGGTTAGTTGTGACTCGAGCCATCGAGGTCGCTCCGACAACTCGTTCCTTGCAGTGTTTACTCTTGGACGCCCCCGAGTCGGGCGCCGGCCCCTCCATCCGCTTGTCGCTGGTAGGCGGGCCGTCGTCATGGCTCGAATCCAAGATCGAAAACGGTCGGCGGCGAGCCACACTATCGCTCCCCACGCATGATTCGCCGATTCGCATCACGGTCCGCTACGTGACGGGCACTGACGCTCAAGAGAAAGGCGATCCGCCGCGGAACGCAGCCGATGATTCGCTCAATCTGGCCGAGTCGCTCGACCAGATGGCCGCCCCAGGAGTTCCGCGTTGGAACGCGGCGATCGAAACGACGGTACGCATCGCGAAGTCGGACGGATCACCCTATGTGGTCGACTCTATCGATCTCCCTTTCGAGAACCCCTATCGCGCGTTGCTCTTCACCAGCGGGCATGACTTTCTGTCCGACGGAGACATCGTCGTTTGCACGGTGCATGGCGATGTGTGGCGCGTGCAAGTGAAAGGACTCGCGGAAGCAGGCGGCAAAGAAACCAACGCGATGGAACTGAAGGCTCGCTGGCGTCGCATCGCGACCGGGCTCCATCAACCGCTGGGGTTGGTCGTGCGGCGAGCGACAGAGGGCGATTCGATTTTCGTGCTCGGACGCGATCAGATCTCTCGTTTGCGCGATCGTAATCGCGATGGAGAAATGGATGCGTACGAGTGTTTCAGCAATGTCTATCCAACGTCGGCGGGCGGGCACGATTACATCACCTGTCTGGAACGCGACGAGGCGGGTCAGTTCTATTTCGCGCATGCCAATCTGGGAATCGTGCGCGTGTCTGCCGACGGCCAGCGGCATGAGGTGTTGTCGACGGGCTTGCGAAATCCCAATGGGCTCGGACTAGCGCCCGGACCCGTGGTCACGGCCGCGCCGCAAGAAGGCGACTGGACGCCCGCTTCGGCCATTTTCGTGTCGCACCACGGCGCTCACTTTGGCGGCGGCGGACCTCGAGTCACCGAGACCCGGCCCTTGGGATACGATCCGCCGCTCGTCTGGATTCCGCGGCGAGTCGATAACTCGTCGGGTGGACAAACGTGGGTGACGAGCGACCGCTGGGGACCGCTCGCGGGCTACATGCTGCACTTCTCGTTCGGACAATGTTCAATGATGCTGGTGGGAGACGATTCTCGACGAGACCTGACGTTCGACAAATCGAGCGCTGTATCTGTCAAGCGATCCATGGTGGGAGCGAACAAACCTGACTCTGCGTTTCTGATGGAGTTCCCCTTTCGCTTTGACTCAGGCGCCATGCGCGGGCGTTTCAGCCCGCACGATGGACAATTGTATGTCACCGGTTTGCGCGGTTGGACTTCGGCTGCCACTCGCGATGGCTGCCTTCAACGAGTGCGATACACCGGCGAGCCGCTCGATCTGCCTCTCGCGGTGAGGACTTATCAGAACGGCGTGTCGATCGCATTCACCGAGCCGCTCGATCGAACGACGGCCGAGCAACCGGGCAACTACCACGTCGAGCAGTGGAATTATCGCTACTCGCAAACCTATGGCTCGCCCGAATACCGAGTGTCCGATTCCAAGCTGGAAGGGCGAGACTTAGTGCGAGTCCGCTCGGCCACATTGCTGGATGAACGCACGGTCTTTCTTGAACTCAAAGACCCGCAACCCGTGAACGTGATGGCCGTCTCGTGCGCGATTCGGTCCGCGCCAGTCAACGAACAGGCGCCTGGACGCGAGATTCGCCGGACGATTTACCAAACGATTCACCGCGTGAGTAATCAACGAATCGATGAGGGCCGGCTGGCACGGAAGACAACGCCGGGGAACCTGAATGATCTGGAAGAAGACGCCTTGCAACCGGGATTGATTGCCCGCTTCGTTTCTGAATCAAGTGGAACTGAGAGTAATCAACTTCCCAACGGATCGCTCAAGCTGAGTGACGTCAGTTCGTCGTGGCTTGACCATCGAGTGGACCGTATGGCGGCGATCTTGGTTCCTGCGGGGACGGCGCCGGCGGCACTTGTTCCCGCCGGTCATTTCCGAGTTCGGTGGGAGGGGTATGTTCGTCTTCCCTTACCGCTGAAGGCTCGTTTCTTCGCCGAGTGCGATGGGGCAGCGGCC
The DNA here is from genome assembly GCA_046349915.1 of Pirellulales bacterium. Lineage (GTDB taxonomy): Bacteria > Planctomycetota > Planctomycetia > Pirellulales > Pirellulaceae > CAIXSC01. The sequence goes on from JAXMBL010000011.1 coordinate 71,881, forward strand.
GTGATGGTGAATGACGCTCGAGTCGAGCTAGCGTTCACAACAGGTAAACCCGGAAGAAGCACCGAAAGTGCGGGGGCGACACACGAGATATCGCTGCAAGGCGGCTTGAATAAGTTGGTGGTGGAGTATCGCTCGCCGCCGGCGGGGACGGCTCGCTTTCGACTTTTCTGGGAGTCGGCGGAGTTTGCTCGCGAACCGTTGCCGCCCTCGGTGCTGTTTCATAGCTCCGACGATGGGCAATTGCAGGATGCAACCACGCTGCGTCGGGGACGATCGCTATTTGAATCGCTGAAGTGTTCGGCATGCCATGCTTCGTCGCATTCTGCGACGCCCGTCGAGCTGCGTTACGACGCACCGAATCTGAGCAGCGTGGCCTCGTATCGCGATGAATGGTTAGTGGAACGTCTGAGATTGAGTAAACGTGAGCAGACTGGCGCGGACGCGAGCGAGACTTTGCGACGCATGCCTCATTGGCGCCTCACGAATGACGAGGCGCGGGACATCGTGGCATGGTTGCGTGCGAACGTGCCTTCGTCGGGCAAGGAGGCCACGGGCGTCGAGCAGCCGACGGAAGAACTGAAGGCTGAAGGAGCGACGCTCTACGAGAACTGGGGCTGCGCCGTCTGCCACACTTTCGAAGCGAAGGCGGGCGATGCCTATGGACGACGTTGTCTGGGGGGAATTCGCGAGAAGTATCTTTCAGTTGCGCAATTGGCGGCATTCTTGCGCTCGCCGCACAAGTTCCATCCCACGTCGCGCATGCCTGATTTTCAACCCGATGAGCGATCGGCTTTAAGACTCGCGGTTTACTTGATCGAGCGTGCCGAGGCGCCGAATCGGCAAGCTTCGGCCGTATCGAGCGACAATCGGTCAGCAGCGGCCGTGGAACGTGGAGCAAAGCTGGCGTTCGAGCGAGGTTGCTTGCAGTGTCACGGTCTCGGCGAGAAGAAGGCCGAGCCGCGCGCGGACGCAGTTCCCCTCGTCGACCTCGCTTCCCCGCGCGGTTGCCTGTCGGTCTCGCGTCACACGAATCCACTCACACCATGGTATTCGGTGTCGCCAGCGGACCGCGCCGCATTGCAACGCTACGTGGTCGCTCTGCGGGGTGATGCGGCACTCTCCAATCGCAGTGCGCTGGCCGAAGCATCGCGTTCGCTGGTGGAGAGTCTACGCTGCGCTAGTTGCCATGATCGTGACTCGGCGCGCAGCGCCCGTGGGCGAATTCTGGTCGATGAAAGTGAACGAGGGCTAGCCCCCGAACCGCTGCCGAACCTGACTTGGGCCGGAGAGAAACTTCAGGCTCACTGGACTGGCCAGTTTCTGCGCGGCGAACAACGCGAGGAACGACTGCGACCTTGGCTCAAAGGACGAATGCCCAGTTTTTCGTATCATGCCGAAACGTTGGCCCAGGGGATGTCCGCTGAGCATGGCGTGGATGACCACGCACCTGCGCCCTTCTCAGTCGATCGGCAATTAGCGTCGCTGGGTGATCAATTGACTCAACGATCAGCGCTCGATTGTCGCCAGTGTCACGCCGTCGGAAACCAACCAGCCCAGGGCGACGATCAGACCAAGATCGCGCCCGGAATCAATTTTGTGCGAGTCAAGAGTCGTTTACGACACGAATACTATTCGCGATTCACGCTGGATCCGCCCAGGTTCGACGTTTCGACAAAAATGCCCAAGCTCGCGCCGGATGGAAGAAAGACGAAGGTGGTTCAGTTCCTGGAGGGTGATGCCAAAGCTCAGTTCGAAGCCATTTGGCACTTCTTGCAGAACCAGAAGTAGGGCGGCACTCACTCGCTGATCGCCAGGCCAGCTATTTCTCGCCGATGGGCTCGACTAAACTGTCGAGCAGCAACGGTCTGATTTGACGCGAAACGATTCAGAAGACGTCTGACACTGGAGAGCCCGTACATGTTTCGGAGCTTCGTTTCTTGGGCGCAAGTTTGCGTGCTGGTCAGCTTGGCGGGGTTCATCACTGGCGCTGTTGGATTCAAAGGCAAACAAGCGATGGGAGACGAGCCGGTTGTGTTTGTTTCGGCATTCGCCGACGGCGATAAGGCGGCGATACAGGCGTACCGAGTTGACTTGGCCAACGGTCGCTTGAGTGAGTTGGCTCGCACGACCGATGTGGCTCATCCCTTCTTTCTGGCACTCTCGCCTGACCAACGTTTTCTCTACTCGATCCACGCGAAGCAGTTCGGCGGCAAGGAGGACGAAGAGGTCGCGGCCTATGCGGTGGAAGGGCGGACCGGCAAGCTGAAGCTGCTCAATCGACAGTCCGCGCGCGGTACGGCCGCTTGCTATTTGCAGGTCGACGCGACCGGCAAATCGTTGCTTTTGGCCAATTACCTGACTGGCAGCGTGGCGTCTTTCCCCGTCCAAGCGGATGGCTCGATCGGACCCGCGGCGTCGTTCGTGCAACATGCGGGGAAGAGTATCGATCCGGCACGACAACTGGGACCACACGCCCATTGTTTTGTCGTCAGTCCCGACAATCGCTATGCCTACGCTGCCGATCTGGGGCTCGACCAGATTTTGGGATATCAGTTGGATGCCGCGATGGCGAAGCTTGTTCCAACCACTCAAGGGTTTGCTCGTACCATTCCGGGCGCCGGTCCACGGCACTTGACGTTTTCGCCCGATGGCAAACGCATGTACGTCATCAATGAGCTGGCGAATTCAATCACGCTATTCGACTACGACGACCGCACGGGTTCGTTATACGAACGACAGACGATCTCCACTTTGCCGAAGGATCTTTCCGGGACCAGCTACTGCGCGGATGTGAAGGTCACGCCCGATGGCAAATATCTGTACGGAACGAATCGCGGGCATGACAGCATCGCGGCGTATCGCATCGGCGAAGGGGGGCGGTTGACGTTGGTGGAGATCACGCCAAGCTTGGGCAAGGGACCGCAGAATCTGCTGATCGCGCCGCATGGTAAATGGCTGTTGTGCGCGAACATGCCAGGAAACAACGTGGTGACCTTTGCGATCGATGCGGCGAGTGGGAAGCTGCAAGCGGTTGGCGATCCAGTCTCTATCCCCAGCCCCTCCTGCATTCAACTCCTGAAGTAAATCCTGAATTGCACGACATAATTGCGGCGAGCAAGAACTGGGTAACCGCCCGCGGTAGTCAGCTTCCCCCTAGGCGTCTAAGGAATCGAACGATGAGAAAGTCGGGAAGTCGAGTGTTTATGTTCTCGGTTGGGATCGCACTACTCGTCGGGCAACTCGCGCTGGAAACATGCTCGACCCGCGCATACGGCGCCGAGCTTCCGGATGGACAGTTTGCCGTAACCTCGAATCTGCGCGCGGGTGCGGCGAAGGTCGATATCACGCCCACGAATGTGACGGGCCTGACCGTGGTGGGACATCGGCGAGTTGTGTCGGGCGTGCGAGATCCGTTGCGCGCGGGGGTGCTGGTGTTGGACGATGGGCAAACCAAAGCAGCGATCGTCACGCTGGATACGATTGGCGCTTGGGAAGAGATGGTCGCGGCGGCTCGCAAGCGGATCGAGCAAACTTCAGGAGTGCCCGCGGCGAATATTCTGATCGCCGCGTCTCATAACCACTCGGGACCGGGCTACGCCGAACATCCGCAATGGGCGACCGAATTGATCGAAAAGCTGGGAGCGACGGCCAAGGTAGCGGCGGGGCGTTTGCGGCCAGTCACCGTGGGCTACGGCGAGGACGCGATCGGGTTTGGGATCAATCGTCGCAAGGATATCGACGGTCGCACGGTCGTGCGATTGAATCCCGAGGGGCCGAATGATCCACGCGTGAAGGTGCTGCGTTTCGACGATGGCCAATCGCTCACCCCTGTCGCCGTCTTAATGCACGCGGTGTGTCACCCCTGTTTCTTTACTTGGGGCGATCAAGGGTCGGCGCCGTATCCTAAGGGTTATCCGCGGATGAGCGCCGATTTTCCCGGCGAAGCGCAAAGTTTCGTCGAGCTGGTCTATGGGAAGGAAACGCACGCACTCTTTCTGCAAGGTTGTGCCGGAGACATTCGCCCGAATCTGCCCGGCTATCCTTATCGCTGCGCGGACGAGGCCGACATTCAATGGGCTGGACGCGACCTGGGCGGCGCCGTCGTGCGGACGCTCGCCAAATCGGTCACTCGAGAACAACTCCGTCGACGCGAAACCTACTATCCACTGCGAGTCGCCAGTTCGGTGATTGACTTGCCCGGCAAGGAAGGCATTGTGAAGGCCGAGTTGCAGGCGTTGAAGATCGGGCCTTTTCTGCTGCTGACAATGCCCGGCGAACCGATGGTCGAGTATGGATTCCGCTTGGAAGCAGCGATCGCGGATCGAGCGATCCCGATCATCATTGGGTATGCCAATGGAAACATCGGCTACATCGCCACCTCGCAGGCTTATTCGACTGGCGGTTACGAACCGAATACCTCGCGGCTCCTTCCCGAGGTGGAACCGATGTTGCTCAAGGAACTCGGGCGACTCGCCGATCGCGTGGTCGGCGATGTGTTTGATTCCTTCTCCAAGCATCCGAAAGATGTGCAGAAGCGCGAGGCGATTGAAAAGCCGAACCGTGCTCCCGCCAAGTGACCACTTACGCGAACCTTTAGTTGGTGAATTCCAATCATGAGTGAAGCAGCGCGACGAGCCTATTGGGCGGAACAGATGCAGGCAGGCTACGAACTGGTGCAGCGAGTGCTGCCGTTCGAAGTTGTCGAGTGTGGTGAGCCACTCGCATCGATCCCCGAGGCGGCCGACGCCGCGGGAGTCGAGATGTTGTTCTCGACCACCAAAATCGCCGGTGAACTCGACCGCATCTTCTACATCCGACAGGGATTGGTCGACGACGTGATCGCCGTGGGGCGAGCGATGAACGAACGTGGTTGGATTCTGAAGATTGAAGACGGCTATCGTTCGTTGGAAATGCAGGGGCAATTGGTGCGCAAGCCCGAACTGTTCGATGCGATTCTGCAAAAGTGCATCTGGGAGAATGGCGGCGCTGTGCCTCCCGTCGAATTGGTCTTTCGCCGCGCGATTGTCTTGATCGCGAATATTCCCAAAATCGGAACGCACATGTCGGCTTCCGCGATCGACGTCTCGGTTTTTCGTCGCGACGACGGCAGCGAGGTCTGGCGAGGAAACTCGTATTTGGAGATGAGCGAGCGGACGCCCATGCGATCGCCGTTCGTCGACGAAGAGTCGCTCCGCAACCGGTTGGAAATCACCGCGATGCTCGAGGCTCAAGGGTTCGTGCATTTTCCTTTTGAATTCTGGCACTTCAACAAGGGGGATGCGATGGGCAATCTGCTGACAGGCGTTCAGCAGCCTGGTAAATACGGTCCTGTGCATTGGGACCCTCGGACGAACCAAGTCACTGCCGTGACGGATCCACTGACACCGTTGAATCCTCTGCCTGTGATCGAACGAGAGATCGCCGCGGCGATGCGACGAGCCGGTGGGTGAGCCGTCGTGCATGCGGTGAACAGGGGCTATGATGCGAGCCGAGGCCGATTAGAATTCGGTCTTTACCCGCCACATTCCCCGCCCTCCTGGTCTCGACCATGCACTTACGCTTCCTGAAGGCTTGTGCCTATCTGTTGTTCGCTCTCCTTGGTGTATCGCCGGGAATAAGCACAACCATCATCTCGGCCAAAGAGCCTGCGAAGCCAGCGGCCGACGCTAATGCCGTGTCCGCGGTCGACCCCAGTCGGTTCGAGATGACGGTGTTGACGAGCGGACTAGTGCAGCCGATGGAGATCGCGGTGGCGCCAGATGGCGTTGTGTATTGGATCGAGTTGGCGGGGCTGTTGAAGGCGTATCATCCCAAGACAAGCCAAGCAACCGTCGTGGGTGAATTGAAGGTCACGACGGCTCAGGAAAATGGACTGATCGGATTGGCGCTTGATCCAGATTTTGCGCGAACTGGGTGGGTCTTTCTGCAGTACTCGCCGCCCGACTTCCCTGGGCAGCACATTAGCCGCTTTACGATTCGTGACGGCAAACTCGACCTGTCGTCCGAAAAGCTGTTGCTGAAGTATGAAGAGCAGCGCAAGGAGTGTTGCCATCATGCGGGGTCGCTTCATTTCGGTCCCCGCGGCGAATTGTTCATCGCGACCGGCGACAACACTCACCCCCACGGCGATTCGCAGGGTTATGCTCCGATCGACGAGCGCCCCGATCGCGCGCCGTGGGACGCCCAGAAGTCTTCGGCGAACACGCACAGCTATAACGGCAAGATCTTGCGGATCAAGCCAACAGTCGATGGCGGTTATGAGATCCCCGAGGGAAATTTGCTTCCCCGTGATGGTTCGAAGGGACGGCCCGAGATCTACGTGATGGGATGCAGAAATCCCTGGCGCATGACGGTCGATTCGAAAACAGGTTTCGTCTATTGGGGCGAGGTAGGGCCTGACGCGGGCGGCGAGGGGCCTCGAGGTGCTCGCGGATACGACGAAATCAATCAAGCGCGACGCGCGGGTAACTTTGGATGGCCCTACTTCATTGCGAATAACCAACCTTATGCTGACGTCGATTTCGCGACGGGCAAAGTCGGGGCGATGTTCGATCCCGCGGCACCTGTCAATGAAAGCCCCAACAATACGGGCGAACGCTTGCTGCCGCCCGCTCAGCCCGCGCTGCTGTATTATCCGTACGGCGCGAGCGCCGAGTTTCCCGAGTTAGGGCAGGGGGGACGAACGGCGTGCGCTGGTCCCGTCTATCACTTCTCCGAGACATTGGACTCGAAGGTCAAGTTTCCTCGCGCTTACGACAATGCCCTGTTTATCTTCGAGTGGACTCGACACTGGATCAAAGTGGTTCATCTGGACGAAAACCAGAATGTGAAACGCATTGAGCCATTCATGCCTCAACAGACGTGGGTGCGGCCGATCGACATGACGTTCGGGCCGGACGGAGCGTTGTATCTGATCGAATACGGTGATACTTGGGGAGTTAATCCGAATTCGCGGATCGTGCGAGTGGACTACGTGATGGGGAATCGTGCGCCCGTGGTGGTGGCGTCCGCGGCGAACAACATCGGGAAGCAGCCGTTGGAGGTCAAACTGTCGAGCGAGGGGACGAGCGATAAGGATGCTGGCGACAAGTTGGCGTATGAATGGCGAGTTTTGCGCGCAGCGGCTGATCCCAAGTCGCCGCCGCCGCCCGCGAAGGTGGTCTCGCATGAGCCGAATCCGGCGGTCCGCTTTGACGAAGCCGGGGTCTATACCGTAGAGCTCGTCGTAACCGATGGTGGCGGCTTGAGTCGAGCGGCCACGGTGCCGGTGCTGGTGGGGAACGAGCGACCGACGATTAAGTTCGTCGAGCCAAAGATGGGGGACTTTTTCGATCCCACTTCGACGATTCTCTTCAAGCTGTATGTGAAGGACGCGGAAGATGGAACGAGCGACTTTGACGAGGCGGAACGCGATGACCTGGAAACGCTTGATTCGCGCGATGTGCCCCGAGTTACGCTAAACGCGGTCTATTCGACGGACGCTTTCCCGCGAGCCGATGGCGGCGCCGCGGGCGTCGAGCAAGGTCCGCCAGGCATGCGCATGATGAAGAAAAGCGATTGCTTCAATTGTCATGCCGTCGACCAGAAACGAGTGGGCCCGCCATTCTTGGAAGTCGCCAACAAGTACCGAGGGAAAGAGGGGGCGTTGGAAGCGTCTGTCGAGCGGGTGCTCAAGGGTTCGACAGGCGTCTGGGGCAAGATCCCCATGATTCCTCATTCGCAGCACACGATCGACGAAGTACGAGAGATGGTGCGCTGGGTCTATAGCTTGGAACCGGCGGGATTAGTGCGGGTCTTCTACGGATTGGTGGGAGATGTTCCGGTATTGAAGGAGGACTTGGCGAAGCCTGGGCATTATCGTCTGGAGGCCAGCTATGTCGATCGTGGAGTTGGCGATATCCCGGCGCTCAGCGCGTCGACCCAGGTTTTTCTGCGCCAGCGACGAGTGGAAGCGGAGACCGCCGACCAAATCCAAGGATGTCAGATCTTGAATTCGGGGACGGCAGGTGGAGGGAAATTCATTGGCGCGATCAATCATGGGCACTTCTTGCGATTCCACCAAATGCCGATGGACCAGATCGACCGCGTCACGTTGAGATTGGCGTCCGCGGGGGCGGGCGGAACGATCGAAATCCGACTCGATCAGCCCGATGGCCCCGTGCTCGCCACGACCCCCGTCGAAGTGAATGGTCACTGGGAGAAGTGGTACGAGAAGCAAGTCGAATTGAAGAAGTCGACCGGTCGTCATGATCTGATCATTGCCTTCACTCATCCCAACCGAGCTCAAGGACTGATGAATCTCGACTCCGTTCACTTTCACTCGCCAGTCCCGTCGGGGAACTAGTAAAGTGTCAAGTCGCTCCCCTTGTACGACGGACTTCCAGTCCGTCGCCTGGCTCTCAATCCCCAAACAGTGTCGTCCGTGTGATCCGTGGTTAACCGACTTCCGTATCTGACCCCCGTGAGCCCGGTCAACCTAAAGCTGTCCCAAAAAGACAACCGGTCACAAAGCCAACACCGTGCCCCGGAGTGTGCCGCATGACTCGAATCTTGATCGCCGAATGCAAGCAAGAGGTATCGTCATTCAATCCTTCGCACAGCCGTTTCGCCGACTTTCGAGTGGCTCGGCGCGGGGCGCTTGTTGACCATCACCGACGTTGTCGCGAGGAGGTTGGCGGCGCCTTAAGCGTTTTCGACGCGGAAGCTGGCGTTGAATTGGCGCCGACCTTTGGCGCCAGCGCCAATACGTCGGGGGGAATTCTCGCGGGTGACGATTTTGCTCATTTACGAACGGCGTTTCTCGACGAGCTGGAAGCGGCTCGAGCCGCGGGGCCGGTGGATGGCGTTTATTTTTCGCTCCATGGCGCGATGCAGGCCGAAGGGGAAGACGATCCCGAGGGATGTCTTTTAGCGGACGCTCGCCGTTTGCTCGGGGAGCAGACTCCATTCGTCGTCTCGCTCGACCTGCATGGCATACTCACCGACAAGATGCTGACCCACTCGGATGCCGTGGTCGCGTATCACACCTATCCGCATGTCGACTTCTTCGAAACGGGCGCGCGGGCTGCTCGAGTGTTGCTGCGGATCGTGCGAGACGGTGTTCGGCCCGTGACGGCTCGAGTGAAGATCCCGGCGCTTGTGCGGGGCGACGAGTTGATCACCGAGACGGGTTTGATTAGCCACTGTATTCGGCGGGCGCGAGAGATTGAGTCGAGTGAGCGAGGGCTCTCGGCGGGCGTCATGTGGGGCAATCCGTTTACCGATGTGCCCGAGCTGCGCACCAATAGCTTCGTGGTGCTTGATGGCGACGCGGCCGAGGCCAGCGAGTTGGCGTTGGAGATGGCTCGCACTTTTTGGACTCATCACGAAAAGATGCAGGTGCCGCTGACCAGTCTGGAAGAGAGTATCCGCATTGCGTCGTCCTGCAAACAAGGAACGGTCGTGATGATGGATGCCGCCGACGCGACGAGTTCGGGGGCGTCGGGCGATAGCAATGCGATTGTGTGCGAGGCGATTCGGCAGGGGTATCGTGGTCGAGTGTTGGCGCCGGTGGTCGATCCGACCGCGGTGCAAGTCGCATTCGCGGCCGGGGTGGGGCAAACGATCGAGACGACGTTGGGCGGCGCGATTGATTCGACTCGGTTCACTCCGCTAACCGTACGTGCTCGAGTGCGGATGCTTTCGGATGGAAAGTTCTTCAGCGAGTCGTTTGGATGGCCGTGGGATTCGGGCGCAACGGCGGTGTTGGAAGCCGACAATGTCACGTGGATTGTGGGGAGCCGGCCGGTGAGCTTGTTTGATCGCTCGTGGTTTCTCGCTCACGGTCAGGACCCGCGAAGATTCGATCTAGTCATCGTGAAATCCCCACACTGTGAACATCACATGTTTGCTCAGTGGTGCGCGAAGCTACTGAACGTCGACGCCCCCGGTTCGACCAGCGCCAACGTGCGGAAACTAGGTCATCAACGCTGTGAGCGCCCCCTGTTCCCGCTCGACAAGGACTTCACATACACTCCACAAGCAGACATTTTTCAGCGTCCGCGCAAGTGAATTGCCTGTCTGTCCATAAATAGGGGCAGGTTACAAACCTGCCCCACCAATCGCGGGGCAGGTTTTCAACCTGCACCACCAATCGCGGGGCAGGTTTTCAACCTGCACCACCAATCGTGGGGCAGGTTTTCAACCTGCACCTATCCACCTGAGGCAACGACGCTCGCGAGAAAACTCTATCAGTGTGAATCAGTGAAGATCAGTGTTCCAAACAATCGCTCCACCAAGTACCCAGAAAAAAGGAACACTAATCTTCACTGATCCTCGCTAATGGGACAGCACCATGTTTAAGCGCTTGAGGCAACGAGAAATAGGGATCGATTCAACACTTGAGCCTGAGTTCGTGGTAAGCGACAGTCGGTGGGTAACTGAGAGTGGGGAATCCTAGCCGGGTGCGACAACTCCCAACGGGTTCCTGACGCCATCCTGATCAGTGTCATCAGTGATATCCGTGGTCGATTGCCTTGCGTGTCTATCGACCGATCGGGGCAGGTTGCAACCCTGCCCCACCAACCCGTGGGGCAGGTTTGCAACCTGCCCCTATCCACCCGCGTTTGACGTGTCTCGGGGTTATTGCTGACTGGTCGACCGGATTTGCTCGACGATTTGCTTGGCCGGTTCGTAATCGGGGTTCTTTTGCAGGGCGCTTTGAGCCCACCCCATGGCGGCTCGTGGATCGCCATACCGCAGCGACAAGGCGGCGATGTCGCAGCGGAGTGCCAGATCGTCGGGGCGAGCTTTGACTAATTCACCTAGCTCGGCGATCTTTCGGTTCGCTCGCCGACCTTCGATCGCAAATTCAAAAGGCGATTTGGCTTCGTTATGTCGCGCCAGGGCGGCGAGTGTCGACGCGTAGGCATAGCTGACTTCCGAATTGCGCGGCATTAGTCGGCGAGCCGATTCGAAGTGCTCCAAGGCCTTTTCGTAGTTGCCTTCCATCAGATCGATGCGACCGAGTTCCGCGATCACGCCGACATCGGGTCGAGTGATATTGACGACCGGAGTCAGGGCCGCGCGAGCAGCCTTAGTCTCGCCGAGCATCCGGAGTGAGTGCGCCAAACCCACTCGCGCTCGCACGTCGTTGGGGTCTTTGGCGAGCGCTGTCTCATAAAGCGGTATCGCCTCATCGTAGCGATGATTGCGCATCGTCAGGATCGCTAACTCCAACGCCGACTCGGCGTGCCTTGGGTCGCGACGCAAGGCCTCGCGAAACTCGCCGACCGCCTCGCTCGACCAACCAATGTCGCGCCGCATTACGCCCAGAAAGTAATGGGGGAGAGGATCTTGCGGCAGACGCTCGCTCCATGTGGTCACCAGTCGATGACCGTCATCGAGTTTCCCGGTCAGGAGGTATCCGCGTGCGAAGGACTCGTAAACCTCCGATTGATCGTCGACATCAGAGGCGAGTAATTGCTCGAGGTATTGCGAGGGATTGTCGAGCTGGCCCAGTTGAGCTCGCAGCAAGATCTGCTCGCGGAGCAAGTTTGGCATGTCAGCGCCAAGCGCGGCGGCCGCCTGAATGCTCAACTCGCTGGCCTCGAGGTTTCCCAAACGCCGTTCGACTTTGGCGAGCAACAACCGTGAGTCGGCGGTGGTTCCGACGTAACGGTCGGACCAGCGGATCCAATCCATGGCCACCGCGGGCTCGCCGCGGCGCAAGGCGGCGTGGGCTTGGTCGAGTCCGTAGCGTTTGCCTCGCCACCAGCCAACCGCGAGCAAGCCTAGAACCAGCACTCCCACCAGAATCCACAACCGTCGACGGTTGGGTGCGGCACGACCTGCATCAGGCGAAGCGGGCGCCTCCGTCGGTGCGGATTCGGCATTGCCGGGCCGGGATTCGTTTCGCCCCTTCGGACGGTTGCGTTTTCCCACAGTTGCTTCTCTGGCCGAAAAGTGATCGATGGCGGTGATCGCTGAAGTACGCGATCCAGTATATAGTGGGAGCGACTTAAGGGGTTTCCCGTGAATCGACGAATACGTGATTATCTGCACTCGCTCTCCGCCCTGGGGAATGTGAGTCTTTTCTGGACGGTGATCCTCATTGGGACTGTGATCCTCGGAGGGATCGTCGGCTGTGATCGGCCCCGCTCGCGGGCGGAGTCAGCGGCTTATGTGCCGGTCAAACGTGGCGAACGAGGCGACTTGCCGCCCGACGCCGAGTCGAGGATAAGGGCCTTCTGCGGCGACTGTCACGCGTTCCCTCAGCCTGGCACTTTTCCTCGCAGTGCGTGGCCGGCCGAGATTGAACGAGGATTCGGGTTGTATTTTGAATCCCGCCGCACCGATTTGGTGATGCCGACGATTCTGGAAGTCGTCAACTTCTACAATGAGCGAGCTCCTGAGAACCTGGACATTCCCGATCCTGGTCCCACGGATACCGCGGCGGCTGGTCGATTCACCGTCGTTGACGGGCCCAAGGGGGACGCCGTACTGCTGCCGGCCACTTCCCAAGTTCAGTTTCGGAAAGCCAGCCCAGAGCGACCGGCGGCGATCATCAGTTGCGACATGCGTTCCGGCGAGGTGTGGAGTTATTCGCTGGCGGGAGACGGTTTCCCCGCCGCCGTCAATGCACGCGGCGAACTGCTCGCGCGGCTGGCCAACCCGGCTCATGCGGAATCATGCGATCTGGACGGCGATGGACATGACGATCTGGTCGTGGCCGATCTCGGTAGTCTCGATCCCGCCGACCATGACGATGGTCGAGTGGTGTGGTTGCGCTGGAATCCCGCGGATCGTAAGCATGAGTTGACGACGTTGGCGGAGAAGTTGGGGCGAGTGGCGGATGTGCGGCCCGCGGACTTTGATGGCGACGGCGACCAGGATTTGGTCGTCGCCGAATTCGGTTGGCATCGAACGGGCCAAGTGGCCGTGCTGTGGAATCGAGGAAGCTCCGAGGGGCAACCGCGGTTTAAACTCGAAACGCTGCATGCCTACCCAGGGGCCATTCATGTCCCCACCTGTGATTTAGATGGCGATGGATTGATCGATTTCGTGGCGCTCGTCAGTCAACATCAAGAGACGGTCTTCGCGTTCCTCAACCGCGGATCGGGCAAGTTCGAGAAGCAGAAACTCTGGTCGGCCGACGATCCGTCGTTCGGATCGAGCGGACTCGAATTGGTCGACATGGATGGCGATGGCGATCTCGATGTGCTGGGGACTTGCGGCGACACGTTCGACAATAAACATGTGAAGCCGTACCACGGAGCGTATTGGCTGGAGAATCAGGGCGGGCTGAAGTTCGAGCATCGAAAGTTGGCGAGAGTGCCTGGCGCATACCGCGCGCTGGCGTCGGATATCGATCTGGATGGAGATGTCGATGTCGTCATTTCGGGCTTCTTGCCTCACGAGCCCCAGACCGCGATCGATATGACTCGGCAACATTCGATGGTGTTGCTGGAACAAGTGAAACGCGGCGAATTCCGCCGACTGGGACTGGAGGCGGGGCGATTCGATCACGCCACGTTCGCGATGGGCGACTTCGATGACGATGGCGATCCAGACCTCGCGGTCGGCGAATTTCCTCGTGATGCTCGAGGCAGTCACCCGCGGTTTCGCTGGTGGGTGAACGGCACGCGAAAACCGTAAGCAGCGTGGAGAACGTGACATGCGATGGACATGCTTGATCGCTTGGTTGATGATTCAAGCGACGACATTGCAGGCGGCCGACCCACAGTCGTCGAAGGACAATACGGCTCGTACATTCGTTAGGCTGAGCGAAGACCGAAATGGTTTCGTCGTTGGGGAGCCAGCGGAGCCTTTTTTGCCTTGGGGCTTTAATTACGATCACGACCGGCAAGGCCGCTTGCTGGAGGATTATTGGATCGAACACTGGGATGACGTGGTCGAGGACTTCCGCGAAATGCGGCAACTCGGCGCCAACACGGTCCGTATCCACCTGCAACTGGGGCGGTTCTTGGATTCGCCGCAAGCGGTTTCCGCGACGCAGATCCAGCAATTACGCAAACTTGTCCGGCTGGCGGAATCCGAGCAACTACGACTCAACCTCACGGGGCTCGGCTGCTACCACAAGGCGGCGATCCCGACTTGGTATGACGGTTTGACCGAGCAACAGCGGTGGGAAGTCCAGGGCTTCTTCTGGAAGTCGATTGCGATGGCGTGCCGCGAGTCCCCCGCGATTTTCTGCTACGACTTGATGAATGAACCTGTCTCGCCCGCGGGCGTTCGTCCCGGAAGTGACTGGTTGGGGCCGCCGCTCGGGGACAAGCACTTCGTGCAGTATGTCGCGCTCGACCCGGCGGGGCGCACGCGAGCCGAGATTGCTCGCCGCTGGATCGAATCGCTTACCGCGGCCATTCGGTCTGTCGATGCGAACCATTTGGTCACCGTGGGGATGGTGGATTGGAGTCTCGAGCGACCGGGGCTGACTTCGGGTTTTCCTCCCGACAAAGTCGCCGCGAAGCTCGATTTCTTGTGTGTGCATCTTTACCCCAAGAGTGGCGAATTGGCCGCGGCCTTGGAGACGCTGGCGGGGTTTGCGAAGGTGGGAAAGCCGGTGGTCATTGAGGAGACCTTCCCGCTGGCGTGTAAGCCTGACGAGTTTCGCAGGTTTCTGGCGGAGAGTCGACGTGATGCTCGCGGCTGGATAGGGTTCTACTGGGGGGAAACGCCCGCCGAGTTACGGACTCGGTTGGAGCAGTTGCGTAAGCTGGCGGCTGGTAAGGAGCGGGAGGCATTCCGCGAGGCCGTGGGGGCGTCCATGACTTTGGAATCGCTGGAGGCGTTTCGCGAGTTGTCGCCGACTCGGGAGAAGACCGACCGCCGCGCTAGCGACGAGGCTCGTTGACCGCTAGAATCTGCCCAAGTGTTGAATTCGCAGGCTCAAACGTCGTTGCACGTTCTTGAGTAATCTGAACCGATGGGAAGTTTCACGATGAAGAAGTTGAGTTGTTGGGCAGTGGTGGTCGCGGTTGCGTTGGCGTCGGGAACAGCGGTTGTGGCCCAGGAGAAGGGGGCACCCGCCGCGAAGGCGCCCGCCGCGAAGGCGCCTGCAACGCCCATTGAGAAGGCCAGCTATGGCATCGGCCTGAACATTGGCCGAGGAATGAAGTCGGATGGGCTGGAGGTCGACGTCAAGTTCCTGGTGCAAGGAGTGATGGACGCGATTGAAGGCAAGGAATCGGTCCTCACCGAAGCGCAACTGCGCGAGGCGTTCCAGACCGTGCAGAAGGAGTTGCAAGCCAAGCAACTGGAAAAAGCCAAGATGGCGGGCGACAAGAACAAGAAGGACGGAGAAGCTTTCCTTGCCACGAACAAGAAGAAGCAAGGTATCACGACGACCGAGAGCGGTCTTCAGTATCAAGTGTTGAAGTCGGGCAAGGGCGCTTCGCCCAAGGCGACCGATCAAGTACGCACGCACTACCACGGCACGCTGATCGATGGCAAGGTCTTCGACAGCTCGGTCGATCGCGGCGAACCGGTGACGTTCCCAGTGAATGGCGTCATCAAGGGTTGGACCGAAGCGCTGCAATTGATGAAGGTGGGCGACAAGTGGAAGGTATTTGTTCCTTCGGCCTTGGCCTATGGCGAACGAGGCGCCGGCGCCGACATCGGTCCGAACGCCGTGCTGGTGTTTGAAATCGAATTGTTGGGCATTGAGTAGTGCAAGCCGCAATGTGTCACTTCCCTCGCCCCAAGCTCGCTTGGGGAGGGGGACCGAGGAGGAGGGGCGGGCTAACCGTTCACAACCAACGCCGGCCTCGGTTGCCGAGCGAGTTGGAATCGCGAAAGCACTTCGCCGAGCGTGTCGCAACGCACCGAGTTCATGCAGGCCGGTTCCACCGGGCCTGAAGCTTGCGGGATTCGGTTACACCCGCGCGGATGCGGCGACTTGCGCCAAACGCTCGACCACTCGATCTGGATGATGCGAGTACGCGTACGCTCGGCCGAATTGGCTCGCCGTTTCACGGTAGTGAGGGAAGTGGCGAATGAGCTCCTCGAATTGCTCGATCAAGTCATCCAAATCCAATGCGGTGATCCCCACCGACGAAACAGGGCCCGGCATCGACAACGGGCGAGCGTCTCGTCGGTAGCGGTAGTGAATGCGGATGGAACGTGGAGACCCGGACGAGTCAGTCGAGTCAGGTGACTCGCCGCTTTGCTCAACTGGAGACTTCCACGTCAGCTTCACGGTTTTCGCAAACGGGTGTACGGGAATGATTCCCTTGGAGGTTTGTCGAGCACTCGGCGCATCGAACCACAGTCCCCAGCGACGTAGTTCACTTTGAGCGTGATCCAATTGAGCGGCGGTTGCCGTCAAGCAGCCGTTGGAATTGACCTCTAGCTGATCCGCCGCGCTGTCGACTCGACCAACGACTGTTTGGCTTGCGTACTCCAGCAACAGATATCCGGCCTTCGGTGGGATCTTCAACTCCACCACATGTTCCGCCGCCGAGATCGGAATGGTCAGGTGTCCTTCGCTTTCACTCGGATCGCCGCATTGAGCTGAGTCGTCCAAAATCTCTTGCCAGCGTTCGGTGACCGCGGGCGTTAACTCGCCAGCCAACCAGCAGCCTGCGGGGACGATCACGGGCAAACCGGCGGCGAGCATTTCGACGAGAACACCGCTACAGCGACTGAGATAGCGACGTGGGTCATGCAGGAACAACCCCACGTCGATTTGAGTGAAAAGTCGATGGTAGTCGTCGTCGGGCAACGGGTGCGGGATACGGACGACCAGCGGGTCTCCCGGGATGCGATTCTCGCGGAGATCAGCCAGGGAGACGTCGAAGACATTGACCGAATCGAGCGTGAACGGATGCTTGGACTGTACCCAGAATTGGCAGCGGCTGGCGAGAACGGGGCGCTTCTGTAACTCGGCCACAATCTTGGCGAGGTGGGAGTGTCCCTTCTCTTGTCGCACTCCACCCGCCAAAGCAAATCGTAAAGGTCCCGGGTGGGGTGACGAGTCGGCGGAGGAATCGCCCGGCGCCGTCCGACTCGTCGTCACGGCATAGGCAAGTTCATGACAGGGGAACGCCTCAAGGGAGTCGTACTGGCGAGCGAGCGGCAGGGTGGTGGCGTGGCAGTGGAGTCGAGCGTCGCCGACTAATTCGCGGATCTGCTGAAAGTGAGTCTTCATGGCCGCGACGAGCTGCTCGTGCTCGTTCTGACGGGGACCGCGTTCCGGAAAAAAACCATGATGAAAAAGGACGTGCCAATCGGCCGATTCGCGTTGCGGAAATGTCCGCAGAAACTGCGCGAGTCCCACGAGATCAAACTCGGTCATCGTCGGAAAGAACACCTGATCGCCGGTTTGGAGCGAGACGTTCCCAAACAGACGGCGACAGGCATCGGCAAAGCTGTCCCTGCGGCGACCAATCTGCCAGCGGTGCCAACGTCGTTGGATTCCCGCCCAGAGCCCGGGAGAGGCCCCGGGAGAATGACCGTTCGCAGACGCAAATGAAGCAAGCCCTGCCGAGCACTCCACATCGACCAATGCTGGGTATTTCGCCTTGCCCGTCAAGACCGAGTAACGTGAGTAAGCATGATGCCGGAACAGGGAATAGACAGGCCAATGAGGGGGAATTTGTGCTTGGCTGCGGAAGCGTCGGTGAGTCACAAGGACAGGGGCAAATCCTGCTCGCTCGGCGGCCAGCAGCACGTTGCAGTCGTAGTCCAGATGGTGGCCGCCTTCACCCTTCAGTGAATGATCCACGACGATGAATTGGGCCATTTTCCCCTCCGTAGGCCTAGGCGCGAAGGGCGTAGTTTAGGCCGTCTGGAGAAAAAAAACTACCAGCAGTGACTGCCTCCGAGGTGAATTGGCCTTTTTCGCAATCAAGCGGCAATGACCGTTGAGTGCGGCGAGGGTCGACGAGCTGGAGATCGACGATGTCCCCAATTCAAAGAACTCTCAGGGCCGGAGCGAGTGCCGTAGCGGCTAGGGCAAGATGGCGCTGGAAATGAGAGACTTGGTGATTTGGCCTATCGAGGCTGCGATCCCAACCGCCCCGATCACGACCAGTATGAGGACCAGACCATACTCAACCATGGCCGCTCCACACTCGTCCGTCAGGAAGGCCCTTATGGTTGACATGGAATTCCTATTCCTTTGGAGTCTTGAACGACAAGAGAGTCACTCCGTACTCTCTAGCCCTTAGTCTAAGACACCTAGTGCAGGTGTCAAATCCCGCCCATCCCCAAGATTCGGCATGAGAGATATGATGTCGGCATGTCTCACGGATTAAACCCAGCTCAGGAGCAAGCCGTCCACACACTCCGAGGCCCCCTGTTGGTGCTTGCGGGCGCCGGCAGCGGCAAGACTCGAGTGGTGACATTTCGCATCGCCGAATTGATCAAGCACGGCACGGTTCCAAATCGGATTCTGGCGGTGACCTTCACGAACAAGGCCGCAGCGGAAATGCAGGAACGCGTCTCCGAGTTGCTCGGCAAACGCCGCAAACAAAAGCCGCAAATCTCGACGTTCCACTCACATTGCGTACGCGTCCTGCGCCGCCATATCACTCGGCTGGGCTATCCCGAGAAATTCGCGATCTACGACCGCGGCGATCAGGAAAGTATTGCTCGCCAAGTGCTCCGGGAAATCAAGGTGCCCAACGACCTCATGCGTCCGGGGGATCTGCTTCACCAAATCGGTACTTGGAAAACGCATGCGGTTCGCCCCCCCGAAGCGGCGTCACAGGCCTCCAATGACAACGAGCATTTGGCGGCGATGGGCTACCGTCGTTACCAGAAATCCCTCCAGTTGGCGGGGGCCGTGGATTTTGACGATTTATTGCTTTTATCGGAGGAATTGCTGACTCGCTTCCCCGACGTGCGGCAAGCGGAAGCCGGTTTGTTCGACCATTTGCTGGTCGACGAATACCAAGACACGAATGGCACTCAGTACCGCATCGTCAAGGCGTTGGCCCAGCGTCACCGCAATCTGTGCGTCGTGGGGGACGACGATCAATCGATCTATGGGTGGCGCGGCGCCGAAGTGGAACACATCTTGCGATTCTCGCACGATTGGCCCGACGCTCGAGTCATTCGGCTGGAACATAATTACCGCTCCACCGCCGCCATCCTCGATCTGGCCAATAAGCTGATCGTCTTCAACAAGAAACGGCACGACAAGGTGCTGCGAGCCGCCCGGCCGGGGGGCGAGCGGCCGCGAATCGAACAACACAAGGACGAAGCCACCGAGGCTCAAATGGTGGCTGCCGATATCGCTCGCCGCCTGAAGGATCCGGGCGTCGAAGCTCGCGATTTCGCGATTCTGTTTCGCACCAACGAACAGCCCCGCGCCTTTGAATCCGAACTGCGACGGCTCAAACTGCCGTACATTCTGGTCGGAGGCATGTCGTTCTTTGATCGCAAGGAAGTGCGCGACTTGCTCGCCTACCTCAAGGTCATCGACACGCCCCGCGACGAAGTCTCTCTCTTGCGGATCATCAACACGCCGCCCCGAGGCATCGGCGCCAAGACCGTCGAGACTCTCCTGGCTCATGCCGTCTCGCAAGCGAAACCACTCTGGGACGTGCTGCATCAGCTGGACTCCGTCCAACTGCCCGCGGCCGCCCAGACCGCCGTGGGGGGGCTCGTCAAGTTGATCGAACAGTATCAAACTCGCGCGAAACGCGGACCCTACACGCCGCTCTTACGTCAACTGATCGTCGATATCGGCTACGAAGATGAATTGAGGCGGATTTATCCAGATCCTGAAGAACAATCGGCTCGTTGGGCGTCGGTCGAAGAAGTGGTCAATGCGCTGGCCAATTACGAACGGCGCACGGTCGAAGAGGAAGAAGAGACGCCGACCCTCTCGGGGTTCTTGGATGAACTCTTACTGAGCACGCGCGATACGGCGGACGACAAGGAAAAGCAACTGCGTCGCAACGCCATTGCGCTGATGACGCTCCACGCCGCCAAGGGGCTCGAATTCCCCAATGTCTATATGGTGGGGCTCGAAGAAGGAATTCTGCCGCATCATCGCAGCGTGGCCGCGGAAGGAGATGCGATCGACGAAGAACGTCGGCTTTGCTACGTCGGGATAACACGAGCTCAAGAGCGACTCACCCTCTCTCTCGCTTTAACTCGCATGAAGTGGGGCAAGCCGCGCGACACGATTCCGAGCCGCTTCTTGTTTGAAGTCACCGGCCAAGCGGAGAATTTTGCGGCGGTGGCGGCTGCGAAGAAGGAAGCGGAACGGCGAGCGAACGCGGCCGAGCGCCGGGGCAGCTCGAGTGGAAAGATATCCAGTCAACGCTCGTCACCCAGCACTCGCCCGAAAGGCAACAAGAAACAGTGACAGGGTTGGTACTACCCTCCGTCCAGATTCGTGACATTCGTGGAATTCGTGGTCCACTACCTTCCGCGTCATTTCAAGGGCGGTTGCGGGATGGGTTCCCCATTCGTGGTCAACACCTGGATCTCGTGGGCTCGGTGTTTGCCTTCATACGTCCAGACGATTCGCTTGTCGCGAGTCACCTCGAATGCCTTGATCGGACCGCGGGCGCCATAACTGGCGATTACGGTGTTGCCGTTGGGTAACCGCTGGCCGCCGCATGGGTCTGCGAACGGTTGGCGGTCGAAGTCGCGATTCGAGACTTGCCAAACCACCTGCCCTTCCCGGTCAAACTCGACCGTCTTATTGCCATGGGTCAAGTTGACGAGCACATGGCCTTCGGCGACGACGATCGCCGTGAAAGGCCAGTTCTCGGCCGCTCGTCCGCCCAACGATTCGAGATCGGTCTTGATCTCGCGCACGATGGCGCCCGTTGGTGAATACTCCTTGACCTTGAAGGCCAGCAGATGGGGGACGAGATAATTGCCGCTGGGGAGTTTGCGCGCCATCCGAGTCTGCATGTGTGCGTTGTTGGTTTCGGGTTGCAGAGCGATCTGGACGGCGATCTTGCCGGTCGAGTCGATTTCGAGAAGCCGAGGCTTGTCGCCTAATTCTGTGACCAACGTGTGGCCGTTGGCAAGTCGCTCGGCGGTTCCAATTTCCGCGTTCTCGGGCGACTTGCGGTACTCGAAGACGACTTTCTTTTCAGGAGTCAGTTCCTGGACCACATCGTTCCACGCGATCAACGCATTGCCGTTGGGCAGAATAAAACCATCGCGAGCGGCGGGGCGACCCGCGTCCCAAGCCTCGCGCCCCTCCTCGTCAATGATGCCGGTAAACGTCGGACCGGCGATGAAGAACGAGTGTTTGATCGGCGTCGGCTTCGCCTCTTGCGCCGTCAGCATGGACACGCTCGCAAGCCATGATCCAAAGACGATTGCGGTAGTTGCGACGAGGAACCGACGGTGGCTGTGAAAAGCAATTCGCATGGAAGTTCACCAAGAGGCAGTGACGCGGATACAGTGTAAGGGAGGTTGTCAAGAGAACTCAGTTTAAGTGGTCGCGGGGCGGTCCAGCAGTAGGCGACTCACACATCCATCGTGAGCCTGCGAAACGGTCGCGGCGAAATCGGCCAGGTAGCCGCGGATGTGATGCAACGGTCGCGGGCGCCACTGGGAGCGGCGAGCGGCAAGTTGCTCGTCGGACACTCGCAGTTCTACCTCGCCATTCAGCACGTCAAACGCGATTTCGTCGCCATCTTCGACCAGTGCGATAGGGCCGCCGACGGCGGCTTCGGGCGAGCAATGCACGCCGATGGCGCCGTGTGAAATGCCTGACACGCGAGTGTCCGACAGGAGAGCTACTTTTCCCTTGAGTTCAGGGACCGCAAGAGCGGAAGCCGCCAAGACGACCTCGGGCATTCCCGCCGCAACGGGTCCCTGGTATCGCAACACAATCACATGACCGGGACGAATTCGTCGCGCCTCGACTGCGTCCGCGACCGCCTTGCCTGATTCAAAACAAATGGCTGTTCCCTGAAAACGCGGCTCGCTGAGACTCGAGACCTTGAACACCATGCCGTGCGGCGCGAGATTGCCAAAGCAGATTTGCATGTCCGCGAACGCCTTGAAAGGGGCGTCTGCGGGGGCGATCAACTCTTGTCCCGGCGGAAGATCGTCCGCATGGGCCACGCTGTCGGCCAGCGACTTGCCCGTGACGGTCATTTCCGCACCGGTGATGACGCCCGCGCGAATCAAGTGCTTGAACAGGACGGCGGATCCTCCCAGGCGATGAAGATCGACCATGGTCTTGGTTCCACGAGGCGCGAACGAGCACATGACAGGCGTGCGACGCAGGATGGCTTGAAATTCTCGCAGGCCGAACGGCGCCGATGCTTCGCGCGCTAGCGCTAGCAGGTGGAGCACGGCGTTGGTGGAACCTCCAACGGCCGCGATCGTGGCGGCCGCGTTTTCAAAGGCGCGCAACGTGAGGATATCGCGTGGGCGCAGCTGGAGTTCCAGGATGCGTCGCACATAACGTCCCGCGTCGAAACACTCGCGCCGCTTGAGTTCATCGATGGCGGGGGTTGAGCTGCTTTGGGGAGGCATCAGGCCAATCGCTTCCATCGCGAGTCCCCAGGTATTGAACGAGGCGGCGATGCCGCACCCGCCGGGACCGGGGCACGCGCTGCGCAGAATGGCCTCCGCCTCGGCGGCGGGAATCGCGCCGACCGCCGCCGCGGCCTGCGAGTCGTAAACATCGAGAATCGAGATATCTCGTCCAGCATAACAGCCGGGATAGATCGTGCCGCCGCTGAGCAGCAACCCAGGATAGTTCAGGCGGGCGAGCGCCATGGCAAAGCCAGGGCCATTTTTGTCGCAATGATGCAAACCAATCAGGGCATCGTAGCCGTGAGCGGACACGACGCATTCGGCGGAATTGGCGATCAAGTTTCGCGAGACGAGGCTGGCGCCGCCGCCCTCCATCCCTTGCGTCAAGTTGTCGCTGACCGCGGGCGTCCCAAAAGGAAAACCCAAGAGGCCCGCCGCTCGACAGCCGTCCGCGACTTGTCGAGCTAACTCATAGGCATGCACATTGCAAAGATTGCCCTCCAGCAACGGCACGCCGATGCCTATCTGCGGCTTGTCAAAATCTTCGTCGGTCATTCCCAATCCGTAGTAAAACGCCGTCACTCCTCGTTGCCAGCCGCGGGTTAAACGTCGACTGTTCCAATTGAGCGCCGGGGTGTTTTCACCGGTCGTGGTTGTCGTAACGGGCTCGTTGCTCACGGGAACACCTCTTGCTTTGTTTGATGGTTCACTCGGTCGGCGCCGCTCGTTTCGCTGGCCGAGCCATACCCGCTCGGCTGGTCCAAAAAGAGAAAGTCACCAACGTCAAGACGCCAGCCACGGCGGAGAACATGGCGGGATAGTCGGGCCAACCTTGAGTCTTGGCCCATCGGAGGAACGACCCCACGAGCGGCGCTCCGAGGAACGTTCCGAAATCGAACATGGCCAGCATGAACGAAGTGGCGACTCCGAGATAGCGGCGCGGAAACGCACTTGTTCCCGCCGCCATGATCGCGGGGAACAGCAACGCATGAGCGACTCCAGCGATCGCGCCAGGAAAGCCGAGTTGCCATGGTCGGTGGACCGGCAGATACGCCACGTAGCTGATTGCCAGCAGGGCGAGTCCGAGAATGATCCAGGGACGATTGCCATGCCGCTCGAACAATGATCGCGAGGCGATACGGGCCGCGAACGCCGTAGTGGCGTAGACGGCGAAAAACACGCCGACTCCACCCAGGTCATACTCTTTCGCAAAGGGCCGCAGAAAGGACATGGGGATGCTGAATCCCGCGCCCATAGCGGCGGCGGCGATGGCGAGCATGAAAGGGAAATAACGCCGCAATACGTGTCCGAGATGCGGGCGACGTCGCGGGATTGGACGTGGTTCGCCTTGGGTGGCGAGCCAGGCGGTGACTGCGGAAACGAGCGCACACGCCGCCGCGCCCCAGAACATGCGTTCGACGTTCAGTCTTGGGTCATGGGAAGAGCTGCCGATCCAGTCGCTCACTAAGGGCCCCACCAAGATTCCAATGAACCCCGAGGTACCGAGGGCGCCGATCATCTCGGCCATGCGCGGCGGTGGCACTCGTAACGAGACAAAGGTGATGGACGAGCCGAACATGCCCGCCAGCGTCGACTGCATGGCGATCCGCACCACGAAGATGGCGGGGGAAAAGGCCGAGTCTAGTGTGAGGTGGAGCAGCAAGCTGATGAAGTAGAGACTGATGGACCAACGCCAGATTCGTCCCGCGCCATAGCGGTCGATTGCTTCGCCCTGGACCATACGCATGGCGATGCTGCCGATCATGCCGGCGCCCACAATCAGTCCCAACTGCCGTTCTTCGCCTCCCAAGACGCTGACGAAATCGGCGTATCTCACCAGCATGGCGTTGGCGAGCGTTGTGAGGCCGTTCGAGAGGTAAGCGAGCCAGAAGGTGGCGTCGTAGCCATCGCGCGACGAGCTGGAATCGTTGTTCATCGTTTCCCGCGTGACGCCACGCCTTACGCCTCGGACCCAAAAGCTGCTACCCACGAACACAACGAGCCTATTGTAGCCACGTCGGTCCAGGAAGGGATGGGGAGTCGGCGGGCTGCGGAAGGCAACGAAAGCGGCCCGGTGGAGGCGAAACCACCGGGCCGCAACTCTCACCCGATCAAGGAGAGGGAGGACGCGAACTCTCGACGGAACGTTGTTCGGACTGGCAGACCGAACAACGTGTCGGGGGAGCGGACTGGGAACGTGTTAGCGAGCGATACCGATGTTGAACGCCACGCCGGAGAAGCCGATCTGGGAGTCACCCAGACCGAGGGCGATGGGCGCCATGTTCCACGCTTGAGCTTCGTACGTGAGTTGCGTGTAGAAGCGAGCGCCGTAGTTGAGGTCACGCGACCACTCGCCGCCCAGCTTCATTTCGTAGATCTCCAGCATCTGCTGAGTATTGCGGAGCGTCGCCTGGGCTGGAATGAAGGGGAGCGATAAAGTGCTGTCGGTCTGGCCGAATAGCAGCGATGCTCGCACTCCAGCGATCAACGCGAAGCCACGCGAGCCCACGGGTCGGCGAGCCGAGAGGCCCAGGGTTCCACCCACGCCTTCGAACTCGTGTGACAGGCCGATGAAGCCGGGGAAGTCCAGGCTCTCCTCGATCCGACCGTACCGCACGCCGCCCGCCATCGTGAGGTCCCACTTGCAGAAGCTGCCGGTTTGAGTCAGTTCGACATCCAGCGTGTTCGCTTCCATGCCCGAGACCAAGCCGCCGACGGCAACCGCATGGTCAAAGTCCCACCAGGTCGCTCGGAGGCCTAGTCCGCCCGCGAATTCGTAGCCCAACCAGATGCGTGGGGCGATTTCGAAGTCGAATTCGGGCAGCAGTGGAACCTGAATGTTGGGAGCGATGATCAGGTCGAGTGCATTGTTGTGCGGCTTCAGGAACGTGATTTCCACGCCGCCAATAAAGCCGGGGCACCGATCGCAGCAGTCGTACCCTTCGCCTTCTTCGGCGTGCAGGTACTTTTGTTCGCTCATGGCGGCCAGTTGAGTTTCCAACTGTTGAATGCGCTGCGATTGTTCCGCCAGCATGGAGCTGACAGACGAATCGTACGCTTCATTCGCCAAAACGGGCACGCTGGCCGAGACAAGCACGGCAGCGGCCAGTAAGGTGAGAATTCGCTTGGTCATTGACATAGGAGGGCCTTCCGCCGAAGCTTCCGTTCTTGATTGGGCTGGCCAGTGTTCCACCTCCTACGATTGCGACTCCGCGCAAAAGAGGTGGAAACGGTCGTACTGGTCCTATCCTTCGGATCGCTGCGATGGGATCGACGACAACAAAAAGCAAGCCGGGATGCTTCGGAACATTCAGAGAAGTCGCCGTAAATTACCGTCCTTCGCCCCGCGGCAAAGTGCGAGCCGGCTGGGCCAGCCAACTTTACCCAAGCCGAACGTTTCACTGCCGTCGCGCGCGGTGTTCATGGTTTTCTCGCCATGATCGCTCTAGAATCAGAATCAGCATCATGGGAATTACCGTTAGCAAACCCATTCACCGGGATATCGGCATGCGCGTCGCATTTGGTTTGGTTGGACTAGCCGCTCAAGTCACTGTCGCCCTCGCCTGTGTTTCGGCTCAAACCACGCGACTCGAAGTGCCCGTCGTGGGCAATGAGATGACCGCGGATACCCAGCCAATATCACTCTGTTCCGCACCGGAATTTGGCAAACTTTATGTTGGCAGTTTGAGCCGCGATCAACGTCGCTCGGGACTACGGGTCTACGACCTGGACGAAGCCAAGCAACCGATGGGTGAACCGCGAGTCTATTCCGATCACCCCGATCCCTTGCCGCCGGGGCATCACAGCCAAGTCGCATGCATGCTGCTGGACGCATCGCGCCGCAAACTCTACCTGGGCGTGCGGGGATCTCAGCCTAACCACGCGCGTTCCCTGGTCATGGTGTCGCTCGATCAGCAAGGGGAACCGACGGGCGCCCTGGAAGCCTTCGATCACGGCAACCCACACAAAGCGTGCGACGCACTCGCGTTCCACCCGCGAAACAACCGACTCTACGCCGTGGGGTGGGGCGGGGAAGGGGTGTTTATTCTGGAGCGAGATGAAACGGGGCGACCGATCGGGACGCCTCAGTGGAAGAAATTCGGCGCCTACGGTGGTCGCTCCCTGTCGATCCATCCCGACGGAAAACGACTCTACCGCGGCACTTACCCCTCGGTCCTCGAAGTCTGTCAACTCGACCAACAAGGCGACATCATTCAAGGCCCCGTTGCTCACGCCATCACCAACGGCGCCAAAGAGTATTTGCAGTTCACGGCCACGGCACGAGCGATTTATTTTTTGGACAAGTCAGCGGGCGTCAACGCCGACGCGGGCGCCGCGTCATCCTCGAATGCCTCGGCGCTCACGCAACAACTTGCCCGATTCCCTCTCGACGAAAATGGCGATGTGCGCGGACCGGCTATTGTTACGCCCCAGCGTCCCGTGCTGGCGATCGCCGCGGCGACGCGACAGGATCATTTGCTGATCGCGGAGCCCGCGACTTTCGTCGATTCGCTGACTTCCGAGATCAAGATCCAGGGGACTCAGTTGGCCGAAGTTCAACTGGACGCTCAAGGCGCTCCTGGCGACATTACTGGTCGAGCATCGGTGATTCCGCGAGCAATGGCGACCACGCTGATGGGCGGCGCCCAGGCGGCGATGGCCGTCAAGTCATTGGGCAACGACTTCCTGGGAAACCGCATCTCGGGGCTGAAGGTACGTTGTTCGATTGTCTCGCTCGAGGCGGAAGGCGAGCCGCTCCCGGCGACTCGGACCATTCCTTTGGGCGAGGAGAAAGTTTATCTGCGCTTTGCGCTCTCCCAGAAACATCGGCGAGTGTATGCGGTGGCCGACGACAAGTTGGTCGACTATCGTCCCTCTGATATGAATCCCGCGGCCATCCAGCGAGTGGCGGCGTCAAACGCGGCGGGGCCTGTGGTTGTCGACGAGCGGCGAGGTCTTCTGTTCTTCGCCCGGAAGGATGGTCAACTCGAGGCACGGCAACTCGACGCCGACGGACACCCGTCCGCGACGGGACAGCTGTTTCCGACGTCTCTGGTCTCGGTCGGCACGCTATTAACGCATCCTGTGCACGATGTGGTGTATGCCGTGGGAATGTCGCGCGATGCCAAGACGGTCGCGGAATCGAGCCCAAGAAAAACAGAAACGGCGGCCTCGCCATTCTCGTCCACCGTGGTCTCGATCGGCGCTGGATCGCACGTTTCGGATGCGGTCATGGATGCGACCCGCGGACGCCTCTACGTCGTCGGCGGCTATCGCGGACAAGAGAATACTTCCGTCTGGAAAATAACAGCCACGGGATTGCCGACGGGAGATGCTCCGACATGGTTGGCGGATGCCATTACGACGTCGGGACCCAACGTGCGAAACGTATTGGCGTCCGTGCGACTGGACCAAACGCAGCGGCGGTTGATCGTGACTGGGGCGCCGGAAAACGGACAAGGCGCCGAAGCTCGCATTGTGATCCATTCGCTCAACGAACAAGGCGATCCTCACGGGCGGCCTCGACTTTTTCCCAGCGCGAATTCCCGCGGATCGTCCTGGTCATTGGCGGCCTCGCCAGATGGCCGCACGCTCTTCGAATCGGGTTGGGGAGAAGCAAAGATCTTTGTTCGGCGCAGTTCCACGGCGTTGGAATCGGTCTCCGCGGAGTCGACCGCGACCACGCCCGAGCCAGCGTGGAATGTGGGAGCTCAGGGAAAACGTCAGTTGGAACTGGTCGAGTTTGCTGGCAAGTGGTTGCTGTTGGCGGGAACTTTTCCCTCGACGCTCGAAGTCCTGTCGTTAAGCTCGCCAAGCACCGCGGAGCCTGGGGCTCAAGTGGAAGTCGCCGTCGGCGCTGCTTCCCGAAAAATGGGACTCATGTCGCAGGGGGATGTATCGGACTGGATGGAGTTGGATGAGTCATTGCGAGATGGTCGAGGACGAGCGATTGTTCGCTGCTCGCTGCTCGGCGCAGCGGTGAAGCGCGCGGTCGTGCGTTGGGAGTTGGTGCGTGGTTCCGCGGAATTGTCGACTCCGGTTCGCACGGTCGATGTTCCGATCGTCGGCAATGTCGCGGCTCTGATCGTCCCCAAGTATGGACTTGATGATCCCGAGCAGCTCGCGTTGCACGTGCGGACCAGCGCGGAAGAATTTCAAGAATATCTCGAGATGGCTCGTCAAACACCTCTTTCCTCAACCGAACGACCCGAGAAGTTACTCGTGGCCAATGGTCTGATTGGCATTGATAGCAGCGAGGAGGCGCTTGATGCCGGGCTAGAGACTCTGGCAAGTTTGGGGCACAACGCCGTGCAGATTTGGTCATGGCCAGGCATGTCGCCGAGCGTGATCCGCGCGAAGGCCGAGCGACACGGATTCGGCCGTTTCCGCGACGCGGTCTACAACCCGCCATCATATTTCCACTACAACGTTCCACTTGTTCAAGCCGAATCGCTCGATCGCTGGGCCGCGACATTTCGTGATTCCGCCAAGCGAATGGGGGCCTCGCCCAATGAACTCGAACTGTTGCATATGGGCGATGAACCAGGTTGGTATTTTCCCGGCGTGACCAACGAGGTAGCCAACGATCCGCAACGGCTCGAGGTCTTCCGCGAGTATCTCCGTGGGAAAGGTTTGAAGCCTTCGGATCTTGGAGCAAATGCCTGGGAGGATGTTCTGCCCGGAAGACTGAGCACCGCGAAGACGCTCGCCCAACGGCGATTGTTCTTCTGGACGACTCGTTTCTATGCCGAGTCACTGAGTTTGGCGTTTGCGGCCGCGACGCGAGCCATCGAGCGCCAAGTCAGCCCGCGTACTTTGACGACGACAAATCTCAACAATTGGCCCGGTCGCTTCTACATTCCCTCGCCGGGAAAGAAGATTGCGAATAACGCGGACGCGGGCCCCGACGCGGGGATGGGGATGCCCGATTGGTTCGACCTCGGCAGAAAACGCGCCGTCACGTGTATTTGGACGGAGGACTGGTTTGGCGACTCGGAAGCTCAACTGTGGTCATTGTACGGGGACTTGCTGCGGTGCGCGGCTCGCGAGGGAGGCGTCGAGTACGGCGGCTATCCCGTGGGGCACTCGACGGGAGCATTCGCCGCGGGCGGAGCTTACAAGATTGCCACGCTGGTGGGACATGGCGCGAAGGCGATCGATCCGTATATCTTCGGGCCGAATCTGGCGTTCGCCGATGGCTGGTCGGAGAAAGAGACGACTTATCGGAACCTAGCCGCTGGTTTGAAACTGATCGGACAGGCCGACCGCCTCTTGGCGCCTGGCCGCCCACGCGACGGCAACATCGCCATCGTGTTCCCGCAGGCCAGTCAAGTGTGGGACGAAGATGCCCGAGTTCCCGCCTACATCTGGGAACTTTATGGACTACATTTCGCCCTCAAGCACGAAAATTACTCGGTGGATTTCGTGGATGACTTCGGCTTGGAAGCCGGAGATCTGACCAAACGCCAGTACTCGGTCGTCTATGTCACGGCGCCCAATCTGTCGGTTCGCGCCCAACGAGCTCTTGTGGATTGGGTCGCTAAGGGAGGAACGGTCGTGCTCGCGCCTGGCGCTTGTGCCGCTGACGAACTGAACGAACCATGCATCGAACTGCGTCGCTGGATTGGGGCTCAACAAGGGACGGTTGCGCGAGTCGGACCACCTCACTTCAGCCAAGCGACCAATCTGGTTCGCGAGCTTGTGAACTTTCATCCTGCGACCGCAGCAAACTCACCGGCCGAGCCCGACCGCTCCTTCGCCGTCGCCGAACTGTCGCCGTGGAGTGCCGTCGCCCAGACGACTCGTGTCGTCGCTCAGTTGAAGGACGGTCGACCAGCAGTCGTCGAAGCCAAGCATCAACAAGGGAGGATCATCGCGTTCGCCTATTTTCCCGGCATTGCGTATTGGCTCACTCCCGACCGATCCAATCCCCGGAAATTACCGCAAAGTTGGGTGGACGAGGCGCGAAAGGCGATTACTTGGCCAGCACGACTCGCCAACACGCCGCGGCATGTGCAGGTGAGTGAACCGGGAGTGGAGGCGATTGTGTTGGATTCGCCAAGGGGAATGGCAGTGACTTTGCTGAATTGGACCGGCAAGCCTCTTGCGACCTTGGACCTCGCCATCAAGACGCCTGCGAATTCAAAGGGAACCTGGGGGGCCGTGACGTCCGTGACACGTGGCCCCGTGGAGGCTGAGCGCAAGGCAGCTGATTCACTACAGCTTCGCTTGCCCTTGGAGACCGTCGACATTTTGATGCTGGAGCGGAACGATTAGCGACTTGCTCGCGATACTCGTCAGCTAGCCAGCCCACGCGGCCGGTACAACATTCGGGAGAGCCATGACGGCAACTAACGAGTCGAATTACGCGAACTTGCGACTGGAAATGGTCGAATTGCAATTGAGGCAACGCGACATTGTCGATGATCGCGTTTTGGAGGTCATGTCGCGAGTTCCTCGTCATGAGTTCGTCCCACCTCACTTGCGCGACTTGGCTTATGGGGATTTTCCCCTGCCGCTCGCGGATGGGCAGACGATTTCGCAGCCCTACATCGTCGCGCTCATGTCTCAGTTGGCACGCGCTCGGCCCGATGCGCGAGTTCTCGAAATCGGTGTCGGTTCGGGGTATCAAACGGCCGTGTTGGCTGAGTTGTGCGGCGAGGTGTTTGGGTTGGAGATCATTCCTCACTTGGCACAAGCGGCTGAGGAAAGGCTCCGAAATCTTGGGTATCGCAACGTGATGATTCGCGCGGGCGATGGTTCCTTGGGTTGGCCAGAACACGCACCGTACGACGTCATCCTGGTCGCTGCATCGCCGCCCAGTATCCCGCAGCCGCTACTCGAACAATTGGCGCTCGGCGGCCGCTTAGTGCTCCCGGTGGGCGACGTTCAACAGTATTTGACGGTGATTCATCGCACTTCGTCTGACGATTGGGAACGCTTCGTCGTCACTCCGGTGATGTTCGTGCCCATGGTAGGAGAAGTACGTCAGCCATCTTGAACTGTCATTGCGCAGCCAGTGGACGCATGGTAGAACGTCGGTTACTCGGATCTCCGCCGGACCTTGTAAACAGCACGGTAGTTTGAGGGGAGTTACTCTCATGATGATCTTTCAACTAACTCGTACGACTCGGGTAGCCTGGCCATGGGGATCGCTCGCCGTGCTTCTTGTGTTGTTGGTGACTTCAGCCCAGAGCGCTGAGCCCGCTGCGGACAACAACGTTGTCCCGTTGAGTGATGCGTTGCGAGCACGCTGTTTGGGCATCTTGCGTGAAGGATTGAAGGGGGAGGCATTTTGGCCAGCGATGCACGCGGCCGAGGCGTTGTCCGACGGTGGATATGGGGCTGAAGTGCGGGACCATCTGTGGCCGTTGGCGCCGCAAGAGAAAGATGACCAGCGGCGCTGCGGTCTGTCGCGTGAGATCGTGCGATCAGGAGATCGACAAGCCATTGGCGGGCTGTTCGAGGTGCTGGCCAAGGACGACGTCTATGGCCATACGCATGCGGCGGAGAGTCTCTACAAAATCGCCGATGTGGGAGACGGGCGGCTCCTGCGGAGGCTCTATCGTACGACTCCAGACATTCGTCGCCGCTTGATGGCAGCGGCAGCTTTGGCTCGTTGCGGCAACGCGGACACGTTGAGTTGGATTCGTACGCAAGTCGCGGCCGGCGAACCAGAGCCCCGCAAGATTGCGGCCTGGATCTTGGCTCGCCTGGGTGTGGACGGCGACATCGCCGCCTTGAAGACTGCTCGAGACGCCGAGACGGATGCGGTGACGAAAGCCTATCAAAACCATGCACTCGCCGCCCTTGGCGACAACTCAGGACGTGAAGGACTCGCCCGTAACCTCTTCGACAAGAACGATGAGGTGCGGACGTACGCCAACGAATTGGTCGGGCATATCCGGCTGGTCTCGTTGCGCGATTCGCTGATCAAAAACTTGGACGACCCATTCTCGGATGTGCGAATTCGAGCGGCTCAATCGCTGTTGGCGTTGAGTCGTCCCGCGAGCAAGCCGGTGGGGGATTTTTCCCGCGACGTTTTCCCCGCGTCTCCTGCCAACCCACGGTATAGCGAGGGCTCGATCGCGGTGCTGCGAGATGGCTCGTTGCTGTATGCAACCACGGAGTTTCAAGGCAGTGGTTCTGATTTCGCGAAAGCGCGGATCGTGGGGCGAATGTCGAAAGATGGCGGATTGAACTGGGACGAAACTCGCGTACTGCAAGAAAACGTAGGCAAACGCAATGTGATGAGTGTCTCTTGGTTGCGACCCACGTTGCCTCAACGAGATTCGCATCCCTTGCTGATGTTCTTTCTTCAAAAGGATGGATTCCAAGACCTGGATATCTACGTGCGGGAGAGTATTGACGAAGGCAAAGAGTTTGGGCTCGCTCGACAGGTGACCTCGCAGAAGGGCTACCACGTGATGAACAACGATCGAGTCGTCAGGTTATCGACGGGGCGATTACTGTGCCCGATCGCGAGCACCGCGGACGTGGAGAAGGAAAATCATTTCCGCTCGAGTTGCGTGATTTCCGACGACGGAGGGAAGACGTGGCGGCATGGCCGTGGATCGGTCGATCAGCCCAAACGAGGCGCCATGGAGCCGGAGGTGATCGAGCTAGAGGATGGTCGAGTGCTCATGATCGTTCGCACTCAACTGGGCTATATCGCGGCTGCGACGAGCGACGATGGCGGCGATTCGTGGGGGGAGCCCGCGTCTTGGAAAGTACGATCGCCGGAGTCGCCCGCAACTCTGCGTCGAGTTCCCACGACGGGACAACTGTTGTTGGTTTGGAATGATCAATTCGTCGCCGGCGCCGGGCACGGCGGCAAACGCAATCCGCTCGCCGCCGCTCTTTCGTCAGACGAAGGGAAAACGTGGTCGCCGCCTGTCGTTCTCGAGAACGCGACCGCTCAACAGTATGCGTACGCCAGTCTGATCTTCCATCAGGACCGGGTGCTGTTGAGCTACTACGTGGCGGACGACCAGACCGGTAGGATTTCGAGCCGATTCCGGTCATTACCGCTGTCGTCGCTTATGCCTTCGCGTTAAGGCCTAGCCTTGCCGAAGTCCGTAAATCACGGCTTCGCTTGTTTCGCTCGCATCTCGAGCCGCGGGGCCAGGAATTTGGCGGTTTCATCGCCAATCACATGGTAGCCCGCCAGGTTGGGATGGCGATCGGAAAACCAGCCAGGCAAGTCGCGGAAGTGCGCATCGAGTCGGTTGTCCATGACAACCACAGAAGTGCCGCGCAGGAACGGCTTGAGCCATTCACGTTGAGCCTCGGGGATTTTGTCCACCGCGTAACGGCGGTAGTTCAACATGTTCGGGCCATGATTCAGTTCGGCTTGGTAACGCGTGTAGACGTTGAAGAGAGTCAGCTTCTCTTCTTCCGCGACATGACGGATCAAGGCGTTGATCCGTTCATCCGTTTCGGCATTGATGTAGGGAATGATGGTCGTGGGGAAGACCTGGGCTTGGGGAAAATCACGCTTCAGGTTCGCGATCAAGGCCTTGAAATCTTCCGGAAAATTCTTCGCGAAATCGGCACGCTTGCTGTTGTCATTCAATCCGTAACGAATAAAGACGTAATCGATTCCTGGGAGTTTCGCGATATCGCGGTCATAGCGACCTCCCGTCAACAGCCCGTGAATGTACTCGCCGTCCCGTCCTTGGTTGATGACATGAACGGGTGGGAGGCCGGGGCGAGTCGCCAACTGGATTCGCACGACATCTTCAAGATGTGGGCCATCGGGGTTGGTTTGTCGACAGACGCTGCCGATCGTCGTGCTATCGCCCAGCAGAAGAACCTGGATTTTGCCTTCGTGCTCGGCGAAAACCGGGGTAAGTCGTCCGCAAATCGCGGTGATGAAAGACAAGACTGCCAGACAACTCAGCAGGGTTCGTGACATCATGAGTACTCCAAAAAATGGCGGCGAAAAACAGGTAAGTGAGTCTTAAGCGGGAGGCACTCCGAGGCTCTTACCGCCGTCAATACTCAGCAATGCGCCGGTGACCATCATGGCGCCATCGCTGACCAGATAGGCGACCGCGTCGGCGACTTCCTCGGGAGTAATCATGCGGCCAAACGCTCGGCACAAGGGACTGGCATTGACGATGCGATCATGGACGGCTTGGCGATCGACCGCCGCATTCAGTTCATCATTCATGATATGCGTATCGCCGACAGGACCCGGACAGACGGCGTTCACTCGAATGCGATCACGCGAATGAGATAACGCGAGACTGCGAGTGAAGGCGTTGAGTGCTCCCTTGCTGGTGGAGTAGACAGGGTCGTGGGCGCGCGGCAACAAACCCGCGTTGCTGGAGATGTTGACGATGGACCCGCCGCCTCGATTCCGCAGGTGCGGGATGGCATGTTTGGACGCCAGAAAGGCGCCTTTCAAGTTCGTGTCGAGACACGCATCCCATTCGGCTTCGGTCACCTCGGGAATCTGGCGGACGAAGATGATTCCCGCGCTGTTGACCAAGATATCGAGCCCGCCCGCACGATCGATCGCCAACTGGATCAACTGTTCCACTTGGCTCTCGACTCGCATATCGCAAGTGGTCGCCAGAATGCCCGCGGCCGACAGTTGTTGGCGAGTTTCCTCGCTGAATCGTAGGTCGCCGGCGATGACGAATGCACCGTCGCGAGCAAGTCGCAGCGCGGCGGCCTTGCCGATCCCCGAGCCGCCGCCCGTCACGACCGCGACTTTCCCCTGGAAAGGACCATTCATTGTTTGGCCTTTTCGTCGAGTTCCTCGAGATGAAATCGCACGCAGAGGACATAGGGCGCTTCATTGGGTTTCCAGTGCCCGTAGGTCGTCGTGACAAAAGTTCCGTCAGGCAACACTTCGACGCCAGGATAAGCGCAGTCGCCGCCTTTGTGGTTATCCTCCAGACGCACTCGGTACTGTCCTTCTCGTCCCTTCACGATGTCTTCGTAAGTGCCCACCCAGCCGACCCAATCTCCCTTGGTGGAACTCTCCAGCGTGGTGTCCCGAAACGAGATGAACAGTCGGCCGTCGGGCGCATACTTGCCAGTATGCCGGTCGCCCGTCAGCGACCCTGGTAACTCCCGCGGCTCGCTCCATGTTTTCCCCTCGTCGCGCGAGAAGATCACATGCGAATTTTTCCGTCGTGAATTCTCGCGTAGCAGCACGGCGAGTTCCTTGCCATCGGGCGAGCGAACGAGGCCTGGCTCGCACAAGTGGACGGCTTGACTGCTTTGAACCACTTCCGGGGCCGACCAATGTAGACCACCATCGCGCGAAAATGTCTTGTAAAGCGTAAAGGTAACGGGCTTCGTCGGCTGAGGCTGGGGAGTGAAGAACCGACCATCGTCATGGAACATCGCGAGATACTCGCCCGCGCCGGTCTTCAAGGGTTCGACAAATCCCATAACCACGATGCCGCCCCAGGGACCGGCATCCTGGAGCTCGCTCCAAGTGGCGCCATCGTCGTCGCTGACCGCCAGTCGAGCAGGGTGGAGGCCCGACCAGACGATCAGCCGCTTCTTGCCTTGAGCGTCCACGACACGATGAATCGTCGGCGTCTCCTTGGATGTCTCCCAGCTCTTCGGCACGGAAATCCGATCTGACCAAGTCTTGCCGCCGTCGAGACTCTTCTTGAAGCAAATCGGGCCTCGCCCATGTCCTTTCGGGTAAACGCAAAGGATGGTCTGGCCATCTTCCAGCAGCACAGTCGTGGGATGCCCAAGATACTGGCCCGGCTCGCGGTCCACGATCGCCTGCCTTTTGGCGTCTCCCGCCAAGTCGATCAAAGGAATGGAGTAGCCACGAGCGACCTGGGGTTGTTGCGTCTGAGCCCGCAACGGGCTGATTCCCCAATCCGGGACACTCCAGAGGCACCCACTTGCCACAAGAAACCACGCTGCCGCTTGTCGTCTGTTCACCGGAGATCTGTTCCTGTCTGGCTGAGTGTTCTGTGAAGCTCGTCCACGACTTTGCTTCGAAGTGTCACCATTCTTGGCGAATGGAGAGCGGAAGACCAGTGCCGAGGCCAATGTAGCCCGCTCACTTCGTGAGCGGAACAGCCGCGTCGCCAACGGATGGAGACGCGGCAATCGCCCGCAGGGCCGAGGAGGAGCGACGGACTGGAAGTCCGTCGTACGGTTGTAGCCCGCTCACTTCGTGAGCGGAACAGCCGCGTCGCCAACCGATGGAGATGCGGCAATCGCCGCTGGGACGAGAGGATCGACGGACTGGAAGTCCGTCGTACAGGCCTTTGCTCATCAACGGAGAAACCGACCGCCATTGATGTCAATTAGCGCGCCGTTGACAAATCGAGCCGCATCGCTGACCAAGTACAGGACCGTTTGAGCGACTTCATCGGCGACTCCATTACGTCCGAGCGGCGTCTGTGAGCGATATTCCAGCATTCGCTGAGGCGTGGTGAACTGTTCATGATGAGGAGTTTCAATCACTCCCGGCATAATGGCGTTGGTGCGTACTTCCGGCGCGAGTTCGCGTGCCAAAGTGCGAGTCAGCACTTGAAGCCCTCCTTTGGCGGCCGCGTAGGGCCCTGCTCCATTCGCGCCGCCCGTTTGCACGCTGAGCGACAGATTGTTGACGATCGCGCCGTTGCCGCTCGCTCGCAGATGAGGAATCGCTCGCTGAGTCACCAAGAACGCCGAAGTCAGATTGACGGCAAACGCGGCTTGCCAGGTCTCGAGTGAACAGTCCTCGATTTTGGTGCGTTGCACGACGGAACCGGCGTTGTTGACCAGAATGTCCAGTCGGCCGGCCGCTTCGATCGCTTGATCCACCAAAGTCGCGGCTTGCTTCGGATCGGACAAATCGGCCGAAAACACCCAGCCGTCGCCACCCTGACGACGAATCTCCGCCAGCGCCTCGTCTGCTCCCGAGCGGCTGCGATGACAATGAAGAATGACGCGAGCGTTCGCTTGTGCCAAGGTGGTTGCTATGGCTCGTCCGATCCCCGTTCCGGCGCCGGTGACGAGGGCCGCACGACCACTCAGATCAAATGGATTCGTCATGTTGTTCTCGAATGCTGCTTCCTATGAGATTTCGCGTGGAGCGATTGTATCTCCAGACGCCTGGTAAGATTACCGCGGGACAAGGAGCAAGCAAGGACGACGGACTTCTGGTCCGTCGAGCTGTGTCTGCTTGCACGACGGACTTCTAGTCCGTCGTGCTGTGTCTGCTTGTACGACGGACTTCTAGTCCGTCGAGTGCGGTGGCATGGAACAGCGCTAGCTATTCGGGACGTATTTCGACGGACTAGAAGTCCGTCGTACGTCTGAGCGACGGACTGGAAGTCCGTCGTACTGGGAGCGTCGGCGAGCTAACGCGACATCGTGCGACACATCTTCCAGCCAATCGAGCGGAGGAGGCGACACAGGAGCAGGCGAGGGGAGAGTTGCGAGAAATGCGTCTCTCGTCGCGCTCGCGAATTCTCCTTCGGATTCCCCGAAGTTCAGGAAGTTGATAATCAACAGGGCGTCAACCGGCCCAATTTGTTGGTCTCCACTGCTGTCCGGGTAAACGCGGTCGCCCGTATAGTTCGCCATGATCTGGTTCGCGCTGCCAGACCCCAGGGAATTCAAAATGTTCACCACAATCAACGCATCGACGGGAGCGAGTTGTCCGTCGTCGTTCGTGTCGAGTGAGTTGTGGGGATTGTGGTAATTGCCGGGCGGGTCAAAGACCTCCACCGTGGCGTCGTCGCTGATGAACCCCGTTGATGTCGCTGTGATCGTGATGGTGTTTCGACCGTCCACAATTCCATCGTCGACCGCCGTTGCCGTAAAGGTAGCGGAAATCTGCCCCGCAGGAATCGTTACTGTCGCGGGAACTGTCAGCTCACCCGTGTCACTGCTTGTCAGTGATACTTGTAACTCGCCCGACGAATCGCTATCGCTGCGAGTGATTGTGCCCGTCGCAACGCCTCCGTCCTCCGATACCTCGCTCGGAACGATCTCGATACTCAACGTTTCATAATCCGTGACGGAGAGTGTTCGGCTGCTGCCAGTGTAACCCGTCGCGGCGACACTAATCAAAACTGATTGAGTTCCATCGAGCAATTGATCGTCGACGGAGGAAATCGAGAAGGCGGCGAAGGCTTGATTGGCGCCGATGGTCAGCGACGCGGGGACGGTAGCTTCACTGCTGTCCGAACTAGTCAACGTAACAGTTAATGGCGCCGAGATGTCCGAATTGCCGCGAATCACGACGGCGGTGGTGGTTTCTCCCAATTCACTCAGAATATCCGTGATGATGGAGAGAGTCAGTGTTTCAAAATCCGCGACCGTCAACACGGCATCTTGCGACTCAAAGCCGTTCGCGATTGCGCGGATTGTCACCATCTGATCGCCATCCAGCAGCGTGTCGTCGATCAGATTGATGTTAAACGATGCGGTAGCCGCACCCGTGGGAATTGTCACTGTCGCGGGAGTGGTCGCCTCCGACGTGTCGCTACTGGTTAAAGTGACCACTAATGGCGAGCCCAGGCTGGAAGTGCCCCGGGTCACTCTTCCTGTCGTAATCCCCGCGTTCTCGGGACGAATGGGTTGGTCGAGTTGGACGGTGAGTGGTTCGAAGTCGAGCACGTTCAGGGTCTGCGAGCCTGAAACATATCCGGTCGCGGAAACCGTCAGCGTGGTCGACTGCTGACCATCCAGCAACGTATCGTCCACGATCGTCACGATAAAGTCAGCGGCAGCTTGGCCGCTGGGAATGGTAACGCTCGCTGGCGCCAGCGCCGCGGCGCTATTGCTGCTGGCGATCACAACGACGAGGTCATTTGAATTATCTGAGTTATTGCGGCGTACGGTCGCGACCGTTTGACCAGCATTCTCTCGTACGGATGTTTGGGCCAGAGTGAGTGTCAGCACCTCGATATCTTGCACTTGGATTACCTGAGAGCCTGATACATACCCAACAGCGGTTGCGGTGATCGTAACGCTTTGAGGACCATCGAACAGGGCGTCGACAAGCGGTTGGACCGAGAACGTCGTCGACGCGGCGCCGGCGGGGATGGTGACGCTCGCTGGGATGCTGACTTCCGTCGAATCACTGTTGCTCAACGTGACGACCAATGGCTGAGCGATATCGGTGTTACTGCGAGTAACGGTCGCCAAGGCCGAGCTGCCGTTTTCTGGAATTGAGTTCGGAACGACGCTTACCGTCAGCGACTCAGAGTCGGTCACCTCCAGCGAATCGCTCGCGGACACATAGCCGGTGGCGGCTGCGGAAAGTGTGATCGTCTGTAACCCATCCAGTAGGGCATCGTCTTGAGCGGTGATCGTAAGCGAAGCAGAGGCTTCGCCAGCGGCGATGGTGACACTTGCGGGAACGGTGGCCTCGGAAGTGTCGCTACTCGTCAGCAAGACGACCAGTGCGTTGCTCCGATCCGTGTTGTTGCGAGTGACGACGCCCGTGGCGATCCCTCCCTTTTCGCTGATCGACGACTCCTGGATCGTCAGCGACAAAGTCTCGAAGTCGGTGACTTGGACCGTCTGGCTGCCAGCGGTATATCCAGTCGCGCTGGCGGTGATGGTCGTGGACTGAACGCCGTCCAGCACGGTGTCGTCGACGGCGGTAACCGTGAACGTCACAAACGAAGTGTTGGCGGGAATGGTCACGGATGACACGACCGTGGCGGCTGACGCATTACTGCTGGTCAGATTGACGGTCAAAGGGCTGCCGATATCGGAATTGCTGCGAGTCACCGTGCCCGTCGTTGAGCCGCCAATTTCGCTGATCGTATTGGTGAGCAAAGAAACGACGAGCGTTTCAGAATCGTTGACTGTCACCGATCCAGCGACGGCGACATACCCTGAGAAGTTGGCAGTAATGGTTGCGGACTGGGAACCATCCAGAATCGCATCGTCGACGGCCGAAACAGTAAAGACTGTCGATGTCGCATTGGCGGGGATAGTCACTTGGCTCGGAACGGTCGCTTCCGTCGTATCACTGCTGGACAGCGTTACGAGAATCGCGCTTGAGATGTCCGTATTGCCTCGTGTGACGGTCCCCGTCACGCTCCCGCCGTTCTCCGTCATCGACGAAGGCGAGACGATCACCGTGAGCGTTTCGAAGTCCGCGACACTGAGCGTGTCGCTCGCAAGCGGCAACCCCGTGGCGGTAGCCGAAATGGTGACATTCTGGAGGCCATCCAGCAGCGTGTCGTCGACCGCAGTAACGGTGAAGGTCGCCGACGTTTGATTCGCAAGAATGGTGACAGTCGCGGGGACCGTGGCTTCGCTTGTGTCGCTGCTGGCGAGCGTCACGGTCAACGGAGCACTAAAATCCGCGCCCCCCCGAACAACGGTTCCCGTTGTCGTTCCGCCGCCCGCCTCGGACAGCACATGTGACGCGAGCGACACGCTGAGCAAATCGTTATCGGTTACCTGAATGTTCTGACTATCACTGGCAAGACCCGCGGCGGAGGCCGTGATGGTGACAGATTGAGTGCCGTCCACGAGCGAATCATCGCTCGCGACAATATTGAAGTAGGCCGCCGCCTCACCCGCGGCAATGGTGATGGATGCTGGCGTGGTCGCTTCCGAGGTGTCGTTACTGGTCAGGGTGACGACGAGTGCTTGCGAGAGATCTTGATTGAGTCGCGTCACTTTGGCTTGGACGGTGTTGCTTCCCGAAGCTTCGTTCGCGACCGCGGGAGAAACCTCGAGCGTCAGCATGGGAGCCGTGGTGACTGGAGTCGCGCCAAAAGCCGCGAAGGTGTGTCCGTTGATGACTCCCGTATTGAAGCGACGCTGAATTCGCGACAGCGAGGTGTCCGTCAACAACACTTCGCTAAGGCTCGAAGTGATCAAGAGCGTGCCATCGGGCGCCAAGTCAATATCGGAAAGTTCCGAGACTCCCGTGTCGAGTAGATTCAAGAGATTCCAATTGGCGTCGAAGCGATAGACGATGCCTTCCCAAGAAGCAGTAAAGATGTCGCCATTAGCGGCGGCCACGATTCCGCGGTGAACGATGGTCGACGAGGGAAACGAAATGGTTCGTGTGAGGTTTAGGGTGACGGGATCGTAGACGCGAACAAACTTGGGAGGCTCGGCATCGTCGAGCGCGTAAAGTTGGCCGTCGGCGCCCAATGTGACGTCCGCAAGCCCGGTATCGGTGGCGAATCGCGTTGTCGAACCGTCGCTTTGTCGGAATCGGACAAGACCGCGCGGCGCGCCGGCGGAGACTGTCTGATTGTCGGTCACGAATACATCGCCTTGATAGGCCGCGATGCCGCCAATCGACGTCAGATTCGCACTGCTCCAACCTGCGGTGGTGACCTGTGAATAAGTTCGCTTCACCGGGTCCAGCGTCGTGAGGTAAGGGGTGAACGTTCCCGTGAAAATCTGAACGTTCTGGTTTGAGTCGAGCACAAGATCGCGGATCGCGGAATCACCGCCTGGCCCGGGACTGAGTGTCGTAGTAGCGAGCGGCAAACCAGCTTGTGAATACTCGACCACTTTCCCCGACGTGAGGATCGCGCCAGCGCCGACCCACAGTGGGCGAGTGACCGCATCATCGTAAACCGTCAGCGTCGTGGTGGCCGACTGATAGCCCGCGACCGAGGCGGTGATCGTGACGACTTGGTCGCCATCCAGAATGTTGTCATCCACTGAAGTGATCGAAAACGAGGCGCTGGTCGCTCCGGCAGGAATCGTTACGGACGCTGGGACCGTAGCTTCGGAGGTGTCACTGCTGGTCAAGTTAATCACGAGGCTCTGGCCGATATCCGCTTGGTTCCGCTGCAACGTGACTGTGATGGCGCCTCGTCCCTCGATGATCGACGACGATGTTGTCGACAGAGAGAGGCTCTCGGCCAGAATCAACCGTTTCAGGGGCTGGTTGCTCACCTTGCCGGTCTCGTCGGTGACTGTGATTCTGACATTGCGAGGAGCTAGCGACAGCCCGTTGGCGTTGCCATAGTCCAACGATCGCAACAAGGCTTGGATGGCCGCGGGTGTCGCGGCCGAATTCAGCGCGATTGTCAGCGCTCCACCACTGGTCCCACCCGAGTAAGTGCCGATAACCGTGCCGCCGTAGGCGACGGCCAAACCAGTGACGCTGATCTGTCCCGCGGCCGTTCCTTGATGACGAATGCCCAGTCGATCATTCGAGTCGGCGCCGGAGTCGAATTCAACTCGAATCGATCCACCTCCCAGATTAGGCGAGTCCGAGTCGGTGAACGTCGCGCTGGCGTCGAGCAGCACGCGTGCCGCTCCTTTGATGAAGGCGGCGGCGGGGCCAGGCAGCGTGATCGCCGGCGCACCCGTTGGCGCCGCTCCCGTTACCGTTCCACTCACTTGAAATTGGAACACCGACTCATCGTTGTCGTTGGTCTGGAAGCGAATCTCGCCAGCTTTCTTCCCCGCGCGGGCTGTATCGAGTTGGAGGGTGAAGTTGGCGGTTGCTCCGGCGGCGATCGTCGAGGGGAGGGCGCCCACCAAGGAGAATCCAGGTGGAAGAACCAGGTTGCCAGCGGTTAATGGGCCAGAGCCGTGATTTTCGATGGTCCAGGTAAGCTGCGGCGCAGCGTCTCCCACGGCAACCGAACCAAAGTCAATCGGAGTCGTGCGCCCGTCGACGATATAAGTTGTCCCCTGGGTAACGCGAATCTCGGGGACGAGGGTGTTTCCCACGACGAAGTTCTTAGAGACTTTCTCCACGCCTCCCATTTCCACCGCCACTCGCCAATTCCCCGGTGCACTCGCCCATGCGGACGAGTTGAGCGACCAAGTGTAGCCCCCCAAACGCTCAGGGCCGGAGGCGGTGTAGTTGTAGGTCGTGAATAGCGAGCCATTAGGCCGGTACCACTTCACTTGGTACGAATCGCCGACGTCGAGATGCGAGAGGCGGAACCAGAACCAAAGTGGCCAAGTCGTTGTCTGGGGGAATGTCGTGATTTCGGAAGGCCGCTCCTTCATGTCGTTGAAGGGCGAGTAATTGGTGATCCCCGAGTCTTGTACGGTCACGGGTTGATCAAGCTGGTAGTCGCGCGGTCGCAACCAATACGCGGCTGGATCGTACTGAGGTTCGACGCGACCTCCGTTGTGGAACACCGCGAAATGGAGATGCGCGTCGGTACTGCTGCCGGAACTGCCGACGAGCCCAATCAATTGGCCAGCCGCGACAACGTCACCCGGCTTTACGGACACGCTGCCCGCGGCCATGTGAAAGTACAACGTCTTCCAGCCGCCTCCGTGATCGATCTGTACGAAGTTAGCAGGCCGGGAATTGCCAACCACCTCGCGGTCAAAGTTGCCATCCTGAGTAAACTCGACGGTGCCAGCCGCGGCGGCGAACAAGGGGATGCCTTGGTCCATGCGAGTGAAATTGGCCAAAGTCAGGTCGTGCGCGTCGTGACCGTCGTAGACCACCGTGCCACCTTGGTAATCGGCCCAAGCACCGGCCAGAGGATTGACGTCGACATAGTTCACGACGGTCCAGTCGACGAGAGGCGTGCCGCCGATGGGCTGAGCGAGTCGAAAAGGGGGAGCCGCGGCGGCCGTCGTGAATTGAAACGTACGCAGATTGTCGTTCTCGTCGGTCTCGGCTACCGAACCTCCCGCGTCAAGACGCACCTCGACGGAGTGCGTCCCCGGCGTCGCAAACCAGCCTCCCCAAACTTGCGACCATGTGCCGGTTCCCGCGCCGCCCGCGCCCTGCGTCATGGAACCGGGTGTCAGCGCGACTCCATCCACCTTGAAGTCGATGCGATAACTGTCGTTGGCCGCCAAGCCTTGAGTCGTCCAAGCGGCTCGAATAAACACCTGCTCTCCCAGCATGGGCGCAGTGAGTGTGTTGCCAAACGCATCGCTCAATGTGGCGCTGGCGAGCGTGAGATTTCCCGCCAACGGATTTCGCGGCTCTAAAATCTCGAAAGCCGAGCGGTGGTACCGTGACAGCGACTCACGAGTTCG
This sequence comes from Pirellulales bacterium, assembly GCA_046349915.1. Taxonomy (GTDB): domain Bacteria; phylum Planctomycetota; class Planctomycetia; order Pirellulales; family Pirellulaceae; genus CAIXSC01. The sequence continues at coordinate 116,281 of JAXMBL010000011.1, forward strand.
CCGCTTTCGTATTGTAGGTGAAAAGGACTGATCGTAACGCGCACGACGTTGCTCACCACGCATGGATTCCTATCTCCGCCTGAGGAATTCATCACTGGCCGATTCGACTACGGCGTCCACCACGCATCCAATTGCTTTCGCAATTCACTGACTTGATCGCGTTCATTCTCCGCGAGATTGTTTTGCTCATGCGGATCAGTGTCGATCCGATAGAGTTCGACCGTCGAGTTAGGTTCGTTGGCGGGGTCGGGAACGATCAGCTTCCACGACTCGGTCGCCAGCCAGCGCCAACGCAAACTGCTGGCGGGTCGCTCAATATCGACGGCATTATGGGTGAAACACTCGCCAAAAACCACCTTCCTCTTCGCGACGGCTTGAGAATCGAACAGGTTGATTCCTGGCATATCGCTCGGAGGACGAGCCCCGACGGCGGTGAGAAGAGTGGGGGCGATATCAATGGACGACGCCAATCGCGGCGACATCTCGGGCGTCACCTTGCCTGGCCAGCGGAGCATAATGGGCGTGCGCACGCCGCCATCGTATTGGGACTGTTTCGACCGAGGCGCATAGCGAGGCGCTCCGGGGTTTTGAATCCAACCGTTGTCTGTCACATAGACGACGATCGTGTTTTGGGCGAGATTCCGTTGGTCGAGATGAGCGAGCAGGTCGCCGCACGTTTCGTCGAACCACTCGACCATCGCCCAATACCGCGCGACATGAATCGAGTCGGTCAGAGGCTTGTACTTATCGAGCAGCCGAGCGGGCGGAGTATGAGGGTCGTGCGGCATCATCGGGGCATACCAAACGAAGAACGGCTTCTTCTCCGTCTGAGCCAGCTGGATGAAGTCGTAGATCGGCTGCATGGTCTTGCGACCAATTTCCAGACCTTCGTCGCCATGCCGGCCGCCTTTAGTCGGGTCGCCCGTGGTCATGCCGTGAGTAAAGCCGCCGCGACGAAAATTCCCTTGCCACCACTTCCCCGTCTGGAAACTGAGGTAACCGCGTTCTCCCAGCATTCGCGGCAACGTCGGTACTCGCTCGATGTTGGCGATCATCCGCTCACGTTGCTGACGGTACTCGGGATCCTGGTTCGCGGCCGCGCCTTTTTTGCCCTTCGGCAGCGGCGGGTCATTGCTCGTGATCCGATGCTGGTGCGGATACAAACCCGTGATCATCGTGACCAAGCTGGGACAACACAAACTCGATGGCACATACCCGCGAGTGAATGTAAGACTCTCGGCCGCCAATTTGTCGAGATGGGGTGTACGAACGTGAGGGTGCTTCTGGAATGAGTAGTCGGTCCAGGCGTGGTCGTCCGAAACGATCATCACAATGTTGGGCGGTTCGCTCGCGAAGGCATTCCTGCCCGAAAAGCTCGCGAAAACGCCGCACAGGGATAGCAATACGGCGAGCACCAATGGGAAAGGCCCGCGGAAGCAGAGGGGCGATGGCATAAGCGACGCTCTTGTGGAGGTTAGCGGTCTTGCGGCCTGAGCCGCTTGGCGAGGACCGGGTGGAACAGGGTGGATTTGGCAACTGATCGTTCAGAATCAGGCGACGGGAATGGCCGAGCGCCATTGCACGAACCCCAACGCTGCGACCAGAATAACGGCTTGACCGAGTAAATTCCATCCACTGACAGCGAGGGGTTCATGCGTCGGAAGTCGCTTGCGATGTTGGCGTTCGTGGGGCTGATGGGGTGCGTTCTGTTGTCGGCCGCCGCCGATGACGCTGCGAAGGACGCCGCGGCAAGTAAGAAAGACGCCCCGAAACAGGAAGAGACGAAGGACGACGAGTCGAAAAAGGATGAGTCGAAAAAGGACGAGTCGGCGCCAAAGGGACGAAAACGCACGGCCGATGTCGTCTATGTCGCGACTCCCCACGACGTCGTCGCCAAGATGCTTGATGTGGCCAAAGTCGGTAAAGATGACGTCGTCTACGACCTGGGGTGCGGCGACGGCCGTTTCATCGTAACGGCCGCGAAGAAGACCGGCTGCAAAGGCCGCGGCTATGACCTGGACCCAGCTCGGGTCGAAGAGTCGAAAGAGAATGCCAAGAAAGCCAAGGTGGATGGCCGCGTCGAGATCTTCCAGCAAGATATCTTCGAGGTTGATTTGACGCCGGCCAGCGTGATCACGCTGTACTTGCTGCCGCGACTCAATCAGCGACTGATTCCCCAACTCGAAAAAATGAAGCCGGGCACCCGCATCGTCTGCCACGATTTCGAGATTCCCGGCATCAAGGCCGAGAAGATCATGGGCATGACCTCGCGCGAGGATGGCGTGGAACATCGCATTCTGTTCTATACCGTGCCTCTGAAGCGTGAGAACGAGTGAGTGTCGATGATCGAGTGATCGCGGAGCGCGGCACGGCAACGCTCCGCGCAGGGGCGGGGGACGGCGGCGTCTCGAGCTGGCAATTCTTCGCATAATTTCTGGGGCGAAAGGAGCGACCGATGAGTACGCGTTCGGTGAGTTGGAAGACGAAGTCGTTCGCCGGTGGATTCATCACGCTCGCCATCGTCAGTATGGCGGCCTTCGGCGCCTGGACCGGCTCTGGCCTACGGGCGATCGACGCGCAGGAAGAAAGCGACTCCGAGCCGCGCACTTGGACCGACGCCAAGTCCAAGCGGACGGTCGAGGCGACCTTTCTGGGCTTCAAGGACAACAAGGTTCAGCTGAAACGAGCCGATGGTCGTGAAGTGTCCGTGCCGATCGCCCAACTGGTCGAAGCCGATCAGAAATTCGTGCGGGAAGAAATGAAGCGGCGACGAGGCGGCGACGCCGCGGGCGCTGGCAAGACCGCGAAGACGGGAAAGTCGAGCGGTGGGGCGGATGTTCCGGCCAGCGGCGAATGGAGCCAGTGGCGCGGACCGCGGCGTGATGGTTTGTCGCCCGAAACAGGATTGCTCAAGTCATGGCCCGATTCCGGCCCGCCGCTGGCTTGGAAAGTCGATGGACTGGGCGGCGGCTTTTCAAGCGTCTCCGTGGCCAACGGTCGGATCTACACCATGGGTCAAATGGGCGGAGCGTCCTATTTGATTGCACTCGATGAAAAAGACGGCTCGCTGGTCTGGAAGACCAAGGTCGCGGACGGCGATAGTGCGCCCAATTGCACTCCCACCGTCGATCAGGATCTGGTGATCGGCCTGGGCTTCAAGGGGGACATGGTCTGTGCGAATTCGGCGACCGGCGAAGTCCTGTGGGCCAAGAATTTCGAAAAAGATTTCGGCGGTCGCATGATGTCGGGCTGGGGCTATAGCGAGTCGCCGCTGTTCGATGGCGACCGCGTTATCTGTACGCCCGGCGCCGACACCGCAATGCTCGCCGCGCTCGACCGACGCACCGGCAACGTCCTGTGGCGATCGCCGCTGCCTCCTGGCGGACAAGCGGGGGGAGACGGCGCCGCTTACTCGTCGATCGTCGTGTCCAATGGCGGCGGCGTGAAGCAATACGTGCAGTTGGTGGGACGCGGCGTCATCGGCGTGTCGGCCAAGGATGGCACGCTGCTCTGGGGTTACAACCGAGTCGCGAATGGGACGGCCAATGTTCCCACTCCCATCGTCAAGGGCGATTTCATCTTCTGCTCGACCGGCTATCAGACAGGGTCGGCTCTGTTGAAACTCAGCGGCGCGGGGGCGGGCAAAGTGCGAGCCGAGGAGGTCTACTTCCTTGATCCCAAAACCATGCAGAATCACCACGGCGGCATGCTGCTAGTGGGCGACCATATCTATTGCGGTCACGGACACAACGAAGGATTTCCGTTGTGTATCGAGATGGCCACGGGGCGCGAAGCGTGGCGGCCCGGACGAGGCGCCGGCAGCGGTTCGGCCGCGGTCGCGTATGCCGACGGACATCTCTACTTCCGCTATCAAAACGGGACGATGGCGCTGATCGAAGCAACTCCCAGCAGCTACAAGCTGAAGGGCAAGTTCGAACTGGCGTCGAAACGTCGCGAAAGCTGGCCCCATCCCGTGATCGCTCACGGCAAACTGTACGCCCGCGACGACGACACCCTGCTGTGCTACGACATCCGCGAATAAGCTGGAAGTTGGGGTGTGCGCGATGTCTGCCTGTACGACGGACTTCCAGTCCGTCGCTGGCTCAGGTGCTTTTGACGCGGCTCGTTCCGCGGCGCCGCAATCGACGGACTGGAAGTCCGTCGTACATCACGGCGCGGCCTGGATCTCAACGACATACGCGGTCGCGTTATCTCGTCCCGACTCTTCCACGGCCGCTTGTACGATCCGACGAGCGGGCGAAAGGGAGGCGTATTGAGCGGGGGGATCGCGGACCAGTTCTTCCAGCCCGCGGTCCCAAAGCCCTTCAATCACTCCATCGGTGCATAGCAGCAAGCGATCGCCCGGTTCGCAGGCGAGTTCGCCGATTTGAGGGGCGATTGTCTGGTTGCCGGCGCCAAGGGATTGAGCGAGCACGTTCTTGCGAGGATGCGTGCGAGCCTCGCGTTCATTCAATTTGCCTTGCCGACGCAGCCATCCCACGTGAGTATGGTCTTCCGTGATCTGGCGAATCCCGCCATCGCGCGGCAGCAAGTAGATCCGGCTGTCGCCGATATGGCCGAAATGGAGCCAGCCGCCGACGTACCAGATCAGGCTGAGGGTCGAGCCCATATTGTGCCCTTCCGAGTAGCTTTCGCCCAAGCTGGTCAGTTGCCGATGAATGCCTTGGAATAGGTCGAGTAGGCATTCGCGAATGCCAACGCGGCGATGCGCCGGGAGCAGTTGAAAGCGGCGAGGAAGCAGGCGAGTGACGTTGTCGAGCGTGAATTTGCTGGCGAACTCGCCCGAACGTTCTCCTCCCATGCCGTCGCTCACCGCGAAGATAAAGTCCATTCCTTGGGAATGAGCTTCCCCGTCGCGACCGAGAAAGTACAGGTCGAGCTTATTGAAGGAGATGCCGAGGAACGCATCCTCGTTGTTTGGACGGAATCGGCCGCGGTCGGTGACTGCCGACCACCGCAGCAGTTGGGGCGCGGGCGAGAAATTGACGGTTGCGGGGGACGCCGCATCGATCAAGGGGGACGCGGACTCGGAAGCGGCGGGGTCGAGGATCGTGGCAAACTCGAAGTCGATAATACAAAAGCGACCATCCGCGGCTCGGTAGGTGACATTGCGCAGGAAAGGGTCGTCGTGTCTCACCCCATACGACTCAAGCTCCGCGAACAGGTCCTTCAGTCGTTGGTCGCTGATCTGCTGAACGCGAGCTCCGCAATTCGTGGTGACGAGCTCCAGGTTTGCGCGATCGTAGCTGATGACGCGCGGGACGAAGTCGCAGCCGCGGTGCTCCAGGTACTCGAGCACTTTCAGCTCGTTTTCGAAGCGAGTTTCAGCGTCCTTGGCGCGAAAAATCTTATGCACGCTGCCGTCGTATCCAATGCGCACCAATGCTCGCGCCGTGTTCTTCGCTTCCTGCATGCCACCGCTCCGCTATGAAACAAAAAACGCCAGCCTGCGTACAGCAGGATGGCGTTTATGAGAACAATCGGCGGTGGTTTCCGCAACGGGCCGACCGACGGTCGGTCGGCGCCGCAATCTGGCGGTTGACTGCGGCGGCTGGTTAGCCCACCGACTTGATCGTCTTCACCAGCCGCGAGATGATCTTGTAGGGATCAGCTTGCGAGTTGGGACGGCGGTCTTCCAGGTAGCCCTTGTACGCATTGCCCGCGACGAACGAGTGCGGAATGCGGATCGACGCGCCGCGATTGGCGACGCCGTAATTGAACTTGTCGATCGATTGCGTCTCGTGCAAACCGGTCAATCGCAGGTGATTGTCCGGGCCGTAGGCCGCAATGTGCTCGTCCTTGTACTTGTCGAAGGCGGCCATGAGCTTCTCGAAGTATTCTTTGCCGCCCTTGTCGCGGAGGTAGTCGGTCGAGAAGTTGGTGTGCATACCCGAACCGTTCCAGTCGCCGCGGATCGGCTTGCAATGGAACTCGACGTCGATGCCGTACTTCTCACACAGGCGAACCAGAAGGTAACGAGAAATCCACATGTCGTCGCAGACCTTCTTGGCGCCCTTGCCGAAGATCTGGAACTCCCACTGACCCTTCGCCACTTCGGCGTTGATGCCTTCCAGCTCAATGCCGGCATCCAAGGTAATGTCGATGTGCTCTTCCACGATCTGGCGAGCAATGCAGCCGACATTCTTGTAGCCCACGCCCGTGTAGTACGGGCCCTGCGGGGCCGGATAGCCGGTCGCCGGGAAGCCCAGCGGACGGCCGTCCTTGTAGAAGAAGTATTCCTGCTCGAACCCAATCCACAGGTCTGACATGTCGTCGACGGTGGCGCGGAAGTTCGAGGGGTGAGCCGAACCGTTGGGCAGCAACACTTCGCACAGCACCAAGTAGCCGTTCTTGCGAGTGCAATCGGGATAGAGCGCTACCGGCTTGAGCACGCAGTCCGAGCTGTGACCTTCGGCCTGTTGCGTCGAGCTGCCATCGAAGCCCCACAGCGGGCAGTCGGCAACCGACTCGGGCTTCTTGCCCACGACCTTGGTCTTGCTGCGGAGCGAAGGTTCCGGCAGGTAACCGTCAAGCCAAACGTACTCCAATTTGTACTTCGAATCACTCGACACGGGCAGTTCCTCTTGGTCAAAAGAAACGGATTCCTAACACGACACCAAAACGGGATCAGTCACTGGCGTTCGCACCATGCGGTCTCCAGGTACCGCCCGCTCCAGCGCCAGCTTGCCACCGGCTCGAGCGAGCCAACCCGATTCACGCCTGTGCCAGAGTGTAAGGGGTTTCGTACACTTCGCAACGGGATGAACGCTAAAAAACCAAGCAATTTTTGCGCTGATGCTTAACAAGCGCGCAGTGATAGCGTAAGAAGCGGGCAGATTCTCCAAAAATAGACCGCTTCCCTCGCCTAGCTGCGAGAAAAGCAAACAGTGCGCCAATCGAGCGTCAGCTGCGACTTGTGCGTTTGCACCAGATGCACTATGAGAACGGGGCAGTGGCGACGAGTCGGCCGCTGCAACACACAGGCTCCATGGGTCGCTCTTTGCAAGGGGTATGCGTTTGTTTTCCATCGTTCTGCCTCTCAGCCTGTTCGTCGCACTGGCGGCCGCTCCTTCGAGCGGCCACGATTGCGGTCTGTACTGGCCGACCACGGTCGGGCCGCGGTTGATCGTTCGCGAGGCAGTCGGCACGGTTTGCGATGTATGCGATGGCGACGAGCCCCAGCCAGTCGTCTTGAGCTGCGGTGGTGCGGACGCATGCGCATCGGTCTCGTCAAGCGGTTTGCCCCAGCCGAGATCTCAAGCGACATCGCCGCCACTGAAAGTCTTGGTTTCGAGCGCGAAGGTGCGGCGAGGGACCGATATCGGTTGCTTTGGGCTCATGCCGAAAGTCGTTTTTCCTGCCACGCTTGCTCGCGCGAACGTGCCTCTTACGTCGCCCAGCCGCGTCACCTCGTCGACGCGACTCGCGTTGCTCTGTTCCTGGCAGATTTGAGCGTTCAACTCGCTCGTTCGCTCGCGAACCTGTACGAACGTCGCTCGGTCCAATTCAGGCCCTCTTATCTCCTGTACCTGTGGTGCGAGAGAGGGTGAGTTGTCCTCGAGCTTGGTCTCATTCACTCGATTCCCGCCAGGAATTCCCCTCATGTCACCAGCCACTCCGATCGCCGATCGTTTGAACGACCCCGTGGCGCTGCATATGCGTTCCAATGTCGCGCGACTGCGAGTGGAGCACACAGTTGCCCAGGCGCTTGAGTCGTTACGCGAGCAGCCGCCCGAGGGCCGCATCGTCTACTTCTACGTGACGGATGAAGAGGGACGCTTGCAAGGCGTCGTACCGACAAGACGCCTCCTGCTGGAGGCGACTGACCGACCGCTGGAATCGTTGATGGTCCGCAATGTGATCGCGATCCCCGCGACCGCCTCGGTAGTCGACGCCTGCGAGTTCTTCATGTTTCACCGTTTGCTGGCTTTTCCCGTGGTGGATGACCAACAGCGGTTGTTGGGAAGCGTCGACGTCGAACTCTACACCGATGAATTAAGCGATCTAGATCGCCGCGAGGGGAACGACGAGTTGTTTCAGTTGATCGGCGTCCACCGCACCGACTCGCAGCAAGCCAAGCCCTGGAGCGCTTTTCGCAGTCGCTTTCCTTGGCTACTTGCAAATATCGCCGGCGGAGTGCTCGCGGCATTCCTCTCGGGATTCTTCGAAGCCGAATTGCGGAAAGCGGTTGCGCTTGCCCTCTTCATTCCTGTCGTGCTCGCACTGGCCGAAAGCGTCAGCATTCAGTCGGTCAGTTTGTCGCTCAAGTCGCTCGGACGCAGCCAACCGACTCTCCGTTCGCTAGCAGCCAAGCTGCGCACCGAGTTGCTCACGGGCACGTTTCTCGGAGTGGCATGTGGCGTCGTTGTAGCCAGCGTCGCCCTGGTCTGGATCGGGGAACTCCCGGTCGTGGCCTGTCTGCTGGGGGGGATCACGATTGGAGTCGCCGCGGCGGCCGTAATTGGAGTGGCGACTCCCGGCCTGCTGCGGCTGCTGCAACGAGAACCACAGGTTGCGGCAGGACCCGTTGCGCTCGCCACCACCGACATGGTTACGCTGTTGGCCTACTTTAGTCTTGCCCGCTGGTTGCTGGCGTGACGGCGACGAGCCGAATGGTGGCCTTTCCCGCACGCGATTGCCGATGCCGCCGTCGGTTTTCTCGACGTCGGCGGCGACCAAATCAGCACCCGTTGCAGCATAATTCCCTTGGATGGGCATTTTGGAGTGGTGTTAAGTCTTTTGTTAGAAGTTACTTGTGCGATGTTTCTTGTTTTGGTGATGAATGGCATGAGGCTTGCATTAGGGTGGTATGAGAGCGGTTCTGTAATGAGCCGTTATGATTCGCCCGATAGGCCCAGCTTCCTCAGTTCACGTTTGGCAGGCAACCATGAGCAAACCCCAGGTCCGTTCCGCCTTTACGCTCGTCGAACTCTTGGTCGTGATCGCGATCATTGGAGTTTTGGTGGCGTTGCTATTGCCTGCGGTGCAGGCGGCCCGCGAGTCGGCTCGACGCATGTCCTGCACCAACAACCTCAAGCAGATCGCCCTGGCGCTGCACAATCACGAAGGGGTCTACCGGGTTCTTCCCTACTCGAAACGAGATACCCTGCCGCAGCGAAGTTGGGCGCCCGACACTCTGCCCTTCCTGGAGCAGTCGAATATGGTGAGCGGCGCGTTTTACGATTTGAACGAGAACTGGTGGAGGAGCACGACCTACGCGGGAGTCGCCATTCCCAATTCGACCACCGTTCGGACTCATCTGGCCGTCTTCAATTGCCCCTCGACGCCCAATGCTCGCCGGTTGCAAAACAAGGCCGAGAATCCACCCGAGCAGAACAAGGTGGGCGCCTGCGGCGATTACTTCGTGCCCGAGGGAGTCAGCACGGCGATCAACAACGAGTTGCCAGTGTCCGAGCAATTTCCCGCTGGCGCTGATCTGCAGGGCGCTCTGCGGAAGTTTCCGACCGACAACACCTTCGCCGCGATCACGGACGGCACTTCGAACACCATCCTGATCGGCGAATGCGCGGGACGCGAGGACGTCTACCGCGGACGCAAATTCACCGCCGCCATGGCCGACAAGACCTCGCCTGTCTGTGCTCGCGCACGCGGCGGCGCCTGGGCGACCAACGACAATCCGTACGAGATCGGCACTCGAGTGGAATGGTGCACGGGCTCCGCGATCCCTGGCCCCATGAAGATCAACAACTCCAACGAGCACGGTCACTTGTTTTACAGCTTCCATCCGGGGGGAGCGAATTTTGCACTCGCCGACGGCTCCGTCCGGTTTATCAGCGAGTCGATTCGCCTGCGAGTGCTGGCGACGTTGGTCACTCGCTCGGGCAGCGAGCCCGAGGCTTCGACCAACTAATCAACTCGGATGCGTCGATGGGAGTAAGGCGGTCGTAGTGTCGGCTTGGCGTTATATGTTGGTGAGTTTCCGTGGTGACCAAAAAACTCTGCTCGTCGTTGGTTGTTCCACTGATCGTTGTGTTGACTCTGTTGGTCGCGGGATGTTCGCGCGAGAAGCGTGAACCGGTGGCGCCCGCGGCGGGAAAAATCCAATGGGATGGCAAGCCGCTGGCGGAAGCCACGGTCGTCTTTCATCGCCTGGAGGGCGAGGGCCGAAGCCTGACGGTTCGCACACTGAACGACGGAACTTTTCGGCTGACGACGCATGAACCGAACGATGGCGCGCCGCCGGGGCGTTACGCGGTCACCGTCGAGTTGCGTGATTGGGTGCGAGACGGCGATGAGGCCGTCCGGTCGGGCCGCAATCTGCTGCCGCCCAAGTATGCGAGCCCTCGCACATCGGGACTCGAGTGCGTCATCGCGGAAGGCGACAATCAACTCCCCGTCTGGAATCTCTCCAGCCGCTAAGTAGCCCGCTCGCTTCGAAGTAGCCCGCTCGCTTCGCGAGCGGAAACGCCGCCCTGCCGCACGCCGACAGCGTTGGTCACTGAAGGCCAACTGGCATTTCGGCTCGCGAAGCGAGCCGGCTACTTAGCCCGCTCACTTTGTGAGCGGAAACGCCGCCTTGCCGCAGCGCTCCACGCTGTCGGCCGAGTCGTCACTCCGTCAAGCCGGAGGCTTGATAGCCATTAGCCGGTGGTTGAGCGAAGCGACACCACCGGTTACCCAGGCGTCCTGCCTTGCTGATCGCGGCATCGTGCCGCGAAGGTTTGACGCATAAACGCCAATCCCGAAGGCGAAAGGCCCCTTAGGTCGTTGTGGTTCGCCGAATGGGCTTGGTCTGGGCGAATAGCAGCAAGGACTTGATCACTCGTGAGGCCCTTGGGCAGATTGACCGTCGAAATGGTCTCGTAGTGTGCTTCAAAGGCAGCGACAATTCGCGCGGCAAAGTCAGGAGGTGGTTCCGTCCGAGGGAAGAACTGGAAGCTAATACCGGACACATAGCCTCCGCATAATGGAACACGTTTTCTTGATCGTGAGGAATGTGTTCGGTCTGCGCAGGCGACGTTGAGCATTAGTTCCGACGCTAATCGCCGTGAGCACTAGCTTGTAACAAGACCGCCCTAGTCACGAGCTCTCAGCTTCTCAACCCATTGTCGTCCGAGTTCCGTTAGTTCAATTAAATCAGCAAGATCGTATACTCCCTCCGACCTCAGCTCTCCGATGTTCCGATCGGCATGCTTCCTGATAAGTCCGATCGAACGGAGATGGCGTAGTTCTGCACGGACGCTGCCGCCGCCCTTGTAGCCCTTGGTCTTCCCATCCGCCAAGTTGAAGAGGTGCTTCTGCTCTGGCTCGGGAATCAAGACTGGCAACAACAGGTCTAGATCCGATGCCTGTGAACTTGTCGGGTGGCGTAGGACGGTGTGCTTGCGGATGGCTAAACGGATATCGTGACAAGCCGCTCCCATCGATGCTTGCAGACGATCAGGTCGAGAAGGAAGAGAGAATGTCGCCGTGCTGACACCGAGCAAATCGCTGGGAAGATGGAAGTCGCCAAGTCCGTTGGGCATGAGAATGAAGGTACGGTCTCGGCCGAGGCGTCCGATGAACAGGCCAAGCTCGAAAACCACATTGTCTCGCGTAGCGGGTTTCTCTGAACCGCGGATCTTCACCACGTCATCGGCGCAAAAGACAAACAGGCCGAACGCTGCGTCTTCAAGTGCATCAAGGAGTGATTCAAGGTACGACTTCGTTAATTGGAAAATCCCTTGATTCCATACAACTACTTCGGCAACGTCTTCGAGGTTCCTTTGCGCGGCATACGCAATGTCGAGGCTTTCAGACGAAGAGCCAACAAATAGGGTAGGTTTCATGCGCTATCCAACTCTATCTGCAGTCTAACGACAGCCCAAACAGGTCGACCGAAATTGACGATGATTGCAGAAATCGCGTAGTCGCCCGCTCCGGTTAGTCGTCTAGTTCAAGTAAGCAGAGTTCTGCGGCGGTAAGTCTACCGGCTTCTTTTGATCGTTGCCAGTTCGGCAATTCGCGTCCCAAAGAAGTTCAGTTCCCGGTGAGCTAGGACAGTAATTTTGAATTTCTGGAATGTGCCTTCCATCACCATCGACGGACTGGGAAGTCCGTCGTACTTTGATGGTTCTTCCGGGTTTCGTGTGGTTTGTTGCCCGAATGTTGGTCGGCGCGGCTGTCGCCGCGGGATTTTCCCAGGCATCACTCAGGTGTCCAAATGTTCATTGACCGCGTCGCGGCCGGTCGGTATCGTAGTGGCGCCGGGAGAAATGGAGTCAGGCTCTGCGGGGACGCAACCTGGCAAGGGATATCCCGGTCGACGGTGCGCCAAATGGTGCATCCTGCATCTGGTAGTTCAACGCCGCCAGAGGCTCTTCTTCTTTCCGCACCTTTTGGACACCGGAGTTATGCCTACGCAAATCCTGCGGCGACAGCCGCACCGAGTACCTCCTCGACTGCTACCCACAACAAACCCGGAAGGACTGCTTTGTTTCGAGTACATGACGTTGTCTAAGGTTGGCTGCTGAGTTGCACCAGCGCCTCGCGAGTGCGTGGGGCCAGACGCTCGGGCAGAACCAGGAAGCGGTCGCGCCCGCCCATTTTCGGCGTGAAGCGAGTGAACCCGTCATTGTCGACGGTCACCACGCCCGCGGGCGACAAATCAAAGTAACCCGCATCGGGCCGGACGGCGTACAACACCGACGTCAAATCCCAAGTAGGACGCTCGTGGGGCGGCGGCGAATAGCGATAGTAGGCTTCCGCGATCGGATGGTGCTTGACGTAACCATAGTCTCGCATAATGCTCGACGCGGGATACGGCAACGCAATGCCGATTTCAAACCCACTCCAAACAATCGGCGTGGGCCATTCACGGGCCAGCTTCTGCGCCGATGGTACGTCCTGGACGACGTTGTATTCCAAGTAGCGATTGTTCGCTTCAATCGTCTGGAACGCGCCCGCCATGACGCTCAAGAACTTCACCTTCCGCTCGATCAACTGGCGGCCGGTCAGCGGCGACCATGCGTCGGCCGGAGTATCCAATAAGTCGGCCAGATTCGAGAAAAAGCCGACCTGCACCAGCGTCACCGAGTTGTCTGGTTCGGCGGCCAGAAGCTGCCGCAACAAATCAACCGCATCGGGCGCCTTCTCGGGATCAAGGTCATGTGGAAATCGCAGCTTGCCTTCGCTCTCGACGGAAGCCAGCGGCAAGAACTTGCTCTCCTCGACCTTCCCCGTGCGCCGCACGCCAATCGGCAAGTCGCCTCGCCGGTAAAACGTGTTCACCGCATCGACGAAGCGACCGGCGAGTGGATGGTTTTTGGTGAGCGTTACGGCCAACAGCTCGCAATCGCGTCGAGTGTGCAGGGAATGCAGCATCGCCAACGCCAAGGCGTCGTCGACATCGTTCCCCATGTCCGTATCAAAGATCACTCGCACCGGCGCTGGCTTGGGAGGCGGTCCTTCAGGTTCCCGCGACCAGCTACGGTCGATCAGCCCCAGCCAACAACTCGATACCACCAACGCCACGAATCCCCACTGTCGCCTGTTCATCGTACGCTTCCTTTGCTCACTTGGCCGATTCACCGATCGGCGCCTCAAGCCACTTGTCCGTCAGCCTCGCTCGCTCGCCTAGCGTGCCCCTAGTCGCAGGCGACCGGCGAGCCAACGCAAGAAGAGCGGGAACACTGATAATACGGTCAACGCCACCAGCAGACGCGGCGTCATGATACTCGACACACCCGCTCGTTGGATCTCGGCGAGCGACTGAAGCGATGTGGCGACCGACAGTCCGATCAACGATGCCGGCAAGATGCCAATCTGACTGACCCACCAAAAATCAACGACTCGGATGCGAGTGATTCCCATGGCCCAGTTGACCATGAACGACGGGATCAGCGGGAATAAACGCAGACTCAACAAATACCAGATCCCATCCCGCTCCAGCGATTCGCGGATCAGTCGAGCACGACCTCCCAACCGCTGCTCAACCGCCTCGCTGAAACAGTAGCGGCTGAACAAAAAGGTAACCGTCGAACCAGCGGTGGCGCCCAGGTTGACAATGACCAAGCCCTGCCAGAATCCAAAGAGCCAACCGTACAGCAGCGAAAAAGGGAGCACCACGGGAAAAGACAAAGCCGCGGCGCAGAAGCACGCCGTCAAGGCGATGGCGTAAGTAGTCGCGGGGGAAGTCGAGTGGAACTGGCGAATCGTCGATTCGTACTCAACCAAAGCGGACAGCAAATCCCACCGGCGGCACAACAGCAGCACCGCCAAAAGGGATGCTACGCCCGCAGTCGCCATCGCCCGTTGCATGAGTTTCGTCATTCGTCATTCGTCATTCGTCATTGCGCGCGGGGGGGATGAATTCATCTGATGTGGTTGTTTGAGCATGTGGTGCATGGATTGCGCTTACTCGATAAACAAAGCAATTCGTAACAAAATACCTTAAAATAAGGGCCTTTTTGAAAAATCGCACTTGCGCCAATGTCCCAAAATGAGAAAATAACTCTCCAATGACCAATGACCAATGACCAATGACCAATGACCAATGACCAATGACCAATGACCAATGACCAATGACCAATGACCAATGACCAATGACCAATGACCAATGACCAATGACCAATGACCAATGACCAATGACCAATGACCAATGACCAATGACCAATGACCAATGACCAATGACCAATGACCAATGACCAATGACCAATGACCAATGACCAATGACCAATGACGACATCAAAGCTTCCTGGCCGGCGTGTCGGTCTTTAGTTGAGCGATCATGTCGCGAGTGGCGGCGGCGACGGCTTCTTGCCAGCGAGCGTCGCCGAATCGGTCGCGGTAGGTTTTCGACGAGTGAGCGAAGATGATGCCGCGTGAATTGTTGACGATCGCGCCCAGACCGTGTGAATCAAAGGACGCGGCGACATCGCGAGCGGTTCCGCCTTGCGCGCCGAAGCCGGGCACGAGAAACCAGGTGTGAGGCATTGCCGCTCGCAGCTCCGCCGCCTGCTCCGGATAAGTGGCGCCCACCACCGCGCCCACGGCGCCGTACCCGCACTCGCCCTGAGTACCTACGGCCAACTGTTCCACATACTCGCCCACGCGTCGGTACAGCGGTCTACCTTCGACCACTAAATCTTGCAGCATCTTGCCGCCAGGGTTGGAGGTCTTGACCAAGACGAACACGCCCGCGTCTCGTTGTCGAGCGACATCGACAAACGGGGTTAAGCTGTCATCGCCCAGATAGGGACTGACGGTCAACGCATCGGCGCCCCAGGGGCTGGCGGGTGGCGCCCCGAGGTAGGCTTCCGCGTACGCCGTCGCCGTCGTGCCAATGTCGTTGCGCTTGCCGTCCAGAATGACCAATAGGCCTCGTTGGCGAGCGTAATCGATTACATGGCCCAGCGCGACCATGCCAGCGGGCCCGCACTGTTCGAAGAACGCGGCCTGTGGTTTAACGACTGCCACCAAGTCGGCGACGACATCAATCACGCCCTTGCTGAATTGTTCGTACGCATGCGCGACCGCCGAGGGCGAGTGTTTTTGGTCTTCCGCGAGCATTCCCTGGGGGAGACTCTCGGCGCGTGGATCGAGTCCCACGAGCACGGGATTGCCACAGCGACGTACTCCAGCCACCAACTGATCCGCAAAATGAGCCACTCGAAAACGCTCCTGTTTCTTACGAGTCTCACGAACTTCCAGCTACGCCAACAACTGCGGAATGATCTTGGGATCTTCAACCCCGGTCAAACGTTGGTCGAGTCCTTGGAATTTGACGGTGAACCGCAAATGGTCAATGCCCAGGCAATGGAGCAACGTCGCGTTGATGTCATTGACATGCGCGGGATTCTCGACAACGTTGTAACTAAAATCATCGGTCTCGCCGAAAACGGTTCCTCCTTTGATTCCACCTCCCGCCAGCCACATGCAGAAGTTACGCGGGTGATGATCGCGGCCGTAGTTGTCTTTGGTAAGTTTGCCTTGCGAGTAGACCGTACGACCAAATTCGCCGCCCCACACGATCAGGGTGCTGTCGAGCAGTCCGCGCTGCTTCAGATCGGCAATCAAGGCCGCGGACGGCTGATCGGTGTCGTAACACTGCGAGCGGAGATCGCGTGGAAGATTGCCGTGCTGATCCCAGCCTCGATGCAAGATCTGCACGACTCGCACTCCTCGCTCGACCAATCGTCGAGCAAGCAGGGCGCTGGCCGCGAAGGTTCCCGGCTTGGTCACTTCAGGGCCGTACAGTTCGAGCGTTTCCTGGGTTTCCTTGGAGATGTCGGTGAGTTCGGGCACGCTGGTCTGCATTCGGTACGCCATCTCGTACTGAACGATCCGAGTTTGCGTCTCGGGGTCGCCCAACTGGTCGTAGAGTCGCTTGTTGAGTTCACCCAGCGTGTCCAGCATCGCTCGCCGGTTCTTCGCCGACACTCCCTGCGGGTTTTGCACATACAGCACGGGGTCGCCCATGTGCCGGAGAGCAACACCTGTGTATTTGCTCGGCAGAAACCCACTCGACCACATTCGCGTGAACAACGCTTGGGCCGCAGCCCCGGAACTCCAGTTGGGAGTCAATACGACGAACGCGGGTAGATCGTTCGATTCACAACCGAGTCCGTAGGAGAGCCACGAGCCAAGACTGGGCTTGCCTGGCACTTCGCTGCCCGTCATGACAAAGGTGCAAGCCGGGTCGTGATTGATGGCGTTGGTATGGACCGACTTGACGAGGGCAATGTGATCGACATGCTTGGCGGTGTGCGGCAGCAATTCGCTGACCCAACGTCCGCACTGGCCATGTTGCGTGAACTTGAACATCGACGGCGCCACGGGCAGGCGAGCCTGACCGCTGGTCATCGTCGTGATCCGCTGGCCGCGGCGAATCGAGTCGGGCAAGTCCTTGTCGAAGTACTCCGCTAGCTTCGGCTTGTAGTCCCAAAGATCTTGCTGAGCGGGCCCGCCGTTCATGTGCAAGTAAATGATCGACTTGGCCTTCGCCGGAAAATGCGGATAGCCTGGGAGAGCCGGCGACATTCTCGCCGCACCGGCGGCAGGCGCCGTCGAGTCGGCGGCGATTCCCGTTTGGGCGGCGAGCAAACCGAGCGCGGCGGACCCGAGCCGCACGCCAGTCGATCCGAAAAACTGGCGTCGATTCAAAGCGAGCTGTTGATCCCAATATCGTTGCATGGCAGATGGTTGCATGGCAGTGAGACCTAATTGCGGTTCAGTGTTTCGTCGAGATTGAGCACAAGATTGGCGATCATGGTCCAGGCCGCCGTCTCTTCGACCGACGCGACCAACTTGGGACGCGACTCGCCGACATGCACGGCCAGTCGAGCCGCCTCGGCATCCGATCGATAGAACTCGAGTTGCCGAGCGACTGCGTCCCGGAGCAAACTCCGCTCGTCCTCGCGCGGCCGACGGGAAATCACCGTCCGATAAAGGAACTCGAGCCGTGAATCGACGTCGCCGCCGCCTTCCGCGAGCGTTCGCTCGGCAAGCGCTCGCGCCGCTTCAAAGTGTTGAGTGTCGTTCATCAACTGCAACGCCTGCAGCGGCGTATTGCTGCGATCCCGCGCGACGCAGACTTGCTCGCGATTCGGCGCGTCGAAGTTCGACATAAACGGCGGCGGTGCGGTCCGCTTGAGAAACACGTACAAACTACGTCGGTAGAGGGCAGGGCCATGGTCCTGGAGATAGAACCGAGTGTTGCTGTCCGAGTAACCGACAGGCTCCCAAATATTGGGTGGCTGGTAAGGACGCACGCCTCGTCCACCACGCGAGAGATCGATCAAGCCGCTGACAAACAGCACATTATCACGCACCTGTTCCGCATCCAGCCGGAACCGAGGACCGCGAGCGTACAGTCGGTTCGCGGGGTCCGCGTTCTTCACTTCGGGCGTCAGTTTGGCGTTGCGCCGAAATGCGTCCGACATCAGCATCAGCTTGACCAACCGTTTCACATCCCAACCCGACTCGCGAAATTCAACGGCTAACCAATCGAGTAGTTCGGGGTGCGAGGGAGGTTCCCCTTGCGAACCAAAATCGTAGCTCGTCTTGACCAAGCCGGCGCCGAACATCTGTTGCCACAGCCGATTCACGGTGACTCGCGCCGTCAAGGGATGTTCGGGCGCCATCAACCATCGCGCCAGGTCCAGCCGCGAGGGGCGAGCGTTAGGGGCGGAGAGAGCAAGGGGAGGTAATGCAGCGGGCACTCCAGGTTCAACCTTATCCCCAGGCTTGTCGTACTGCCCCCGCACCATCACGAACGACTCGCGAGGCTTCTCCATCTCGCGATAGATCATCGATCCCGGCGCCGACTCGTCCGCCACGATACGCGCGACTCGAGCGCCCTCCCAGGCATTCCGAGCGACGGACAATTGCTCGGTCACGGGACGAGCGACCACGGCGAGATAGAAGCGCTGAAGCCGTTTGGCCGCCTCTTCGCTCAAGGCCTTATCGGCGCCCCCCTTAATCGCCTCGTGCAGTTCGCCGGGCAGTTCCGGCGGCACGTTCGAGCCAATCGCTTTCCGCCAAGCTTGCAGCGACTCGAGTGGATCGGTCGCCAACTCGCCTTGGCCGACAATCGCCACCGCATCCCAGTATGCGATGCCGTCGCGTTGATTCAGGGTGAGTGAATTAACTCGGTCGCCCGTCTTCAATCCGACATCGGCCGCGGGCACGCTGAGCTTGCCCCATTTTCCGGGGACAACGGGAGGATCTTGGCTGCCCTCGCGGACGTACCCTGAATCCTGCTTGTTCCAAGTGACGGTCTTGCCTCCCGGTACGCCGAACGAAACCGAGGTCGGCGCACTCAACGGTTCCACTCGCAGCCAGAGTTCAAACACGCCTTCATGCGGGACGACGATCGGCTTCAGTTTGAATTCGAACGTGTCGGTGTATGAAGCGGCTTGTTCTTGCCGGAGCACTCGTCGGCCCGAAACCGGCGCGAAATCGGGATCTGCCAACCACTCGACCGCATTACGCGACGAACTTCGAGATGTCGCGCCGTAGGGCAGGGCGTCGTCGAGCAGAACTTCGCGAACGGCTTTGCGCTCGGGAGTCGGTTTCGCTTCGGCAGGGTCGCGATAGCTGGTTTGATCAGCCACTGTGTCGAGCCACGCCCTCGCTTCGGTCTCCACCTTGGACGCCGCCTCCGCGGCGGCTTTGAGCTCCGGTCGCGGCAGCTTCAAGAAGGGCGGCGTGTTCGCGATGTTGCCGTCCATCGCGGGATCGGCCGCACTGTGGAAGAACGCGTACAGCGAATAGAACTCCTTCATCGTCAGCGGATCGTACTTGTGATCGTGACACACCGCGCAGCCAGCCGTCAGGCCGAGCCACACTTGAGCGACGGCGGTCGTCCGTTCCACCGCATAGCGATAGACGAACTCCTGTTCAATCGAACCGCCTTCGCTGGTCGTCACATTGCAGCGATTAAAGCCCGTGGCGACCAGTTGTTCGGTCGTGGGGTTCGGGAGCAGGTCGCCCGCGAGTTGCCAGATGGTGAATTGATCGAAGGGAAGATTGTCGTTGAACGCTTTGACCACCCAGTCTCGATAGGCCCACATGCGACGTTCGTTGTCGAGATGCAATCCATGGGTGTCGGCATAGCGAGCGGCGTCGAGCCAATAACGAGCCATCTCTTCGCCGAACTGGGGAGCTGCCAGATAGCGGTCAACCATCCGCTCGTACGAGTTCGACGCCTTGTCCGACAAGAAAGCATCGATTTCCTTGACCGTGGGCGGCAAGCCTGTCAGTGCAAACGAAACTCGCCGGATCAGCGTCTCTCGATCCGCCTCGCCTTGGCTCATCAAACCGGCCCGTTGAATGCGAGCGTTCAGCAGCGAGTCGATCGATGGGGCAGGCATACCGGCGGCGGCCGCGGGTCGAGTGATCGGTTCAAAAGCCCAATGTCGCTGATAAACGGCGCCCTGCGCCACCCAACGACGCAGGATCTGCTTCTGCTCGTCGGTCAACTTCTTTTTCGTCTCGGGAGGCGGCATCACCTCCGACTCGTCGGTCGACAAAATCCGCTTGATCAGTTCGCTGTCGTCCGGCTTGCCGCGGACAATCACGGGGGCGCGGCCAGCGGCGAACACATCTTCTTCCCGGTCGAGTCGCAGCTCACCCTTCCTTTTTCCCGCGTCGGGTCCGTGGCAAGTGAAGCAAGCGTCCGACAAAATCGGCCGCACGTCTCGATTGAAAGAGAGCGGCGAATCGTCGCCGTGAGTAAGGCCCGTCGCGAGGCAGACGCATACGCCCGCCCAAAGAGCCAAACAGGCTCCGCCCGGAAAACGTCGCTCGCCGCACACTCGAAGAGAACGCATATCGAACATGATGGGACACCTCCACAAGTAGATCGCACTTTGGTCCATTATCCACGGACGAGTGAGCTTGGGGATATGGGGAATGGGCAAGTCGGCACAAATTCCCAATCTCTACCAGACTTGCCCCAAATGAAAAAGAAAAGCCCCTCGTACGCAGCTACGAGGGGCTGGGGAGTCAAACCAATGGCGCATCGATTGGAGCCAAGAGTTTATCGGTCTCTCCACTGGATCGGAGGACAATCCCTATCGATAAGGTCGCTAGGCTGATTTCGCCACGAACCTAAACGTTTCGTCGAACTTTACGATAGTTTACTTGTACTTCACTGGCCGAAACTTAATGCAGTGCTTGTACGCAGTGCAGCTGACCATCTCGCGAAGCGAGATGGCTACAACCCCTACTCGCTGGCCTTCGGCGCCTCTTCCGCGGCGGGAGCTGTTTCGGCCAGCAGAGCGCTGACGACGGAGTCGAGTGCGACGAGTGGCCGATAACCGACCTCCTTGAACCGCACCTTGCCCGTGCGATCGATGAACAGCGTCGTGGGGAAGCCTTCGAAGTTTGGCACTTGATCGCGAGTGGCGTCGTCGCCGACCACGCAGGTGTAAGTCATCTTGTTCTCTTCGATGAACTTCTTCACCGTCTCGCGGATTTCTTCCGGCGAGCCATCTTCGTAGTTGATCCCCACGATTTCGAGGCCCTGTTCCTTATACTTGGCCAACAAATCGATGAAGTGAGGAATCTCCATGCGGCAGGGCGGGCACCAAGTGCCCCAGATGTCGACGATCAACACCTTGCCCTTGTAGTCGGCCAGCTTGCGTTCCTTGCCTTCGACGTCGGTGAGCTTGAAGTCGAACGGGAACGATTCGAACTTGGCCAAATTCTCGGCCGCCTCCGCTCGAGCCGCTTCGACAATCTTCTTTTCCTGCTCGGCGCGGAACTCCTTGAAGTCGGCTCGTTCACGCAGAGCCACAAGGTCTTCGTCTTTATCTAGTTGAGCCAAATCGCTGAAGCCCGCCGAAAACGCATCACCCAGGCTCTTCAGAGCATCTTCCAGCTTGCCCACCTTGCACTCGAAGCAGGCGCCGTTGTAGAGCGACTGTCCGACGATCGCTTTTTCGCCATCTTCCAGCGGCTGAAAGTCGGCCATGAATTTTCGCGCCAAAGCCGCGGTCTCGATGAACATCGGCCCCGCTTCTTTCTCGCCCTTCTCGCCCAGCACTTGAATGCTCTGCGCCTGCGACACTTGCAACAAGATGCCCGCGAGTTGGCGGTCTTGCGCGTTTTCCGCGAGGGCTTTCTTCAGTACTCCCGCAGCCTTTTCAAACTCCCCGTCCTGAGCGAACTTCATCGCCTGGTCCAGCGGCGTTCCGGCTGGCGCGTCCGTATCCTCGCCAGGTTCTTGCTTACCTGATTGACCAGAGGCTCCGGCGTCCTCCTTCATCTCCTCTTGAGCGACTGCCGCGCCGGTGGTGCTGCTACTTGCGGCGCTCGAGCCGGGGCGTTGTCCCGGCGTCGGTGCGCTGCTGGTGAGCGGGGTCGAACTCGTATTGCACCCAGCGAGTCCGATGACGAATGCCATTCCGACCATGAAACGACGCATGAACTTCCTCTCTTTTAGTCCTTGAGACACTATTTGGCTTGGTTCCATCCAACTCCCCGTCGCCTCGAAAATGAGACCTGGGATTTTGAAATCAGAACGATCCCCAGGCTGATTCGCAAGTGGAGCGACCATAAATGAACTGATCTGCTGGGCTGCCTTTCCTGGTCACGCCCCGCATCTCGCCCGCATTCCGGGGTATAACAGCGATTCAGAACGTTCGTTCGCCGACAAGCCGGGGACTAACGAACTCTAAAATCATCACGTCAATACGACACTCAACGGAGTTGCATCCATGAAGGAGCCTCGACGGTATTTCCAGATCAGGTTGCATGTTCCTTCGCCTGTTAACTCCTGCCCATCCAGCTCGACGACTATCCGTCGGTCGTTATCCGTGATCGTTCTGTTAGGGAGCCTCTTCGGTACGCTCGCCATGGACCCATCGAGTCGATCGTTGTACGCGGCGGACGATAGCACCGCCTCTAAGCTGTCGCTGTCTCTCCGGTACCAACGCGAAACCGCGGAGGGGACAGGGAGGTTTCACACGTTGCGACGAGCGGAATCCTGGAATCCACGCGAGACGGCGCTGATTGTGTGCGATGTCTGGGACTACCACCACTGTTTGAATGCGGTGCGACGCCTCGAGGAGTTTGGTCCGCGACTGAACGCCGTGATCCAGCGAACTCGCGAATTGGGAGTGACCATCATCCACTCCCCCAGCGACTGCATGCCCGCCTACGCGACCCATCCCGCTCGACTTCGCGCTCAAGGCACGCCGCCGGCGGCGAATCCGCCGCCCGATATGGAGCTTTGGTGTTCGACGATTCCCGCCGAGGAACGCGCGGCCTATCCAATCGACCAGTCGGACGGCGGCGAGGACGACGATCCTCGCGAGCATGCTCAGTGGGCCGAGAAACTGAAACAACTCGGCCGCAATCCCAACATGCCGTGGAAACGCCAGTCGGACATGATCTCCATCGACGCCGATCGCGACTTTCTCAGCGACCGCGGCGATGAAGTTTGGAATGTGTTGGAACGCCGCGGCATTCGGAATGTCATTCTGACGGGAGTGCACACGAACATGTGTGTTCTGGGCCGTCCCTTCGGCTTGCGGCAAATGGTGCGAGGCGGCAAACAAGTCGTTCTGATGAGCGATATGACCGACTGTATGTACAACCCCGCTCGTTGGCCCTATGTCAGTCATTTCGCCGGTAATGACCTGGTCATAGGCCACGTCGAGCGCTTCGTT
The DNA here is from genome assembly GCA_046349915.1 of Pirellulales bacterium. Taxonomy (GTDB): domain Bacteria; phylum Planctomycetota; class Planctomycetia; order Pirellulales; family Pirellulaceae; genus CAIXSC01. The sequence continues at coordinate 139,419 of JAXMBL010000011.1, forward strand.
TGCCCGACGATCTCCAGCGACCAAATCCTGGGAGGCAGACCTTTCCGGTTCGCCGCGGATCGTCGTCCGCATTTGGCCATCGTGATGGCGGAAGATGGCTACGAGACGAATCGGACGCTGCCGGAACTTGCCGCCAGCCACCTCGCGTCCGATTTTCGCGTCACTTTAATCCACGGTGATCCCGTAGAACGCAATGAGATTCCCGGACTTGAGTCGCTCGCGGACGCTGACGCTATGGTGGTCAGCATTCGACGTCGAACTCTCAAACCAGAATCACTCGACCTCTTTCGCCGATTCGTGCAGGCGGGAAAACCAGTGATTGGTCTGCGCACTGCCAATCATGCTTTCCGGTTACGCGAGGGAAGTCCGCCCGCAGGGCGCGTCGAGTGGCCCGAGTTCGACTCGCAGGTGTTCGGCGGCAACTATCGCGGACATCCTGAAACGTCAGCCGCGGCAACGATCCGGATGGCCGACAACGCGGCCGATCATCCGCTCGTCCGCGGCCTCCCGACAAAACCGTTCTCACGCGAGGGCGCCTTGTACCTGACGGCGCCCCTGGCGCCCAAAGCCTCGCCCCTGTGGATCGGCAAGCATAAAGGCCAAGCTGAAGAGCCAGTCGCTTGGACGTTCACGCGAGCCGACGGCGGCAAGTCGTTCTACACGTCGCTCGGCGAATCCAAGGACTTTGAACAGCCTGCGTTTCGTCTCTTGATGGTGAATGCCGTCCGCTGGGGCGCCGGACTGGAGCCGCTGGAATCGCTGGCGAATCCGGCGCGGGACGAGGCGTATCGCCGTCACTGGACGCCGGTGTCCGTACCCAACTCGCTTGGCGACGCCACTCATGGTGTGCTTGCCGATTATCGCGGACCGGCTTGGTATCGCAGCGTCGTGCGAGTGCCCAAGTCGGAAACTCGCGAATCATTGAAGATCACCATCCCGTGGAAAGAAGACTCAGGCCCCAAGCCGCAGGTGTGGTGGAACGGCCATGCGCTGGCGGCCACCCCGAGCGGTCAGTCACTTGTCTTTGTCGCTCAAGACAAGCACGTCGAGTACGGCGATGCCAATCTGCTGGTCGTGCGCTGGGCGGAGACGACGGCGAGTGGTGGAATGATTGTCGCTCCTACCGCCAGTTTCGCTGGACGAGAGAAGTCGCTCGCAGGCCGCTGGCAACTGCGAGTCGGCGACGATGACTCGTGGGCTAACATGCCGCTGCCCGCCAAGTTCGGGACGGCGACCGACATCGTTTTTGGTTTTTAGTGACGTGCCATAGCCGAGAATCGAAGTAGGACGGACTTCTAGTCTGTTGGCATGATCTCTATCGAACTGGCTAGACATCATGACAAATCTGCAAGACTCGTCGACTGCTTGACTCCTCCAATGGGGTGGTTACCATTCAGCCCCCGAGGATTTCCTGCCTCCAGCGGGAAATTACGTCGGAGGGTGATTTTTCTCTGCACGAGTATCGCGAGAGTCGTCGCATCCTGGGGATGCGCACGGCCTTGCCGTCATTCGGCTTGAGCGCCGCCACCGACGCCCGCCTTGTGACTTCCCCACCTTTTGCTGCATTTGCCTCAGCGATTTCGCCCCTAGTTTCGCAACTTTGTTCTTTAGTCGGTCGCGTGATACGCGAGGAGTTCCGGATGTTTCGTCGCTTGAATTCTTGGTTGTCTTCCCAGCGGATCTATAAGAATCAGCAACGCCAAAGCGTCGCCAGGGCGAAGCGGCGAGCGTTTTTAGAATCGCTCGAAGAGCGATCGATGATGGCGGCGACGGTTCTGGATGCGTCGTTTCTGGCGACGGGGACGGCGCCCGCGAACGCCACGACGTTGACGGTCACGTTCAGTGAACCGGTGCTGAACGCGGCTGTCGCGAGTAGTTACGAGTTGCGTCGAGCTGGCGCGGACGGACTGTTGGGCAATGGCGACGATGTGCTCGTTACGCTTTCCTCGTCTTACACTGGCGCCACCGCCACGCTGAGCTTTGCCGCACTGACGCAGGACATTTATCGTCTGACCGTGAAGGATACGATCACGGACGGCGGCGGCAACCCGTTGGACGGCGACGCCGACAGCGTCGCGGGAGGCGTCTGGACTCGCGACTTCGTGGTCGGCGCTCTGTCCACCACGCTGGTGTCGCCCGCGCCGAATAACTACCCGGCTGACGTCGAGTTTGGCGGTTGGGGCGCGGGGCAATTGGTGCAGGGACCCAGTGGAGCGTTTGATGGGCTGAACCGACTGCGAGTGGGCGGAGTTGATGTCACGCCGACCGCTCCTCCGTCCGTGAACTTCGTCGAGTCGTTCTCGAATGTCACGCAGTCGCAAATCAGTTCCTCCTTTTCCCCATTGGCTGGCTTGTCGGCATCGCTGACCATGTCCGGCTCGAACCCAGTTCGCCTGTCGACATCATTCAGTCTTTACGCGACGCCCAGTATGAATTGGGCGAACGTCCAAGTTCGCTTCGTCGTGGATGGATCGCCGCTGCCCGTCGCGCAAACCATCTTGATTCCCGCGCGTTCCAGTGGAGATCCGCAATCTATGCATGTTGTGGTCGAGGATTACGCCACGCTTGCGGCCGGCGCTCATACAATTACCGTGGAAGCGAAGCAGTTTGTCGATCCTGGCCAGGGAGGCGCGCCGAGTTCTTTCCCAATCGTCGTCGATGATGGCGCCACGGCGACGTTGCGCGCTATCGAATTCATCGCTCCGGCGGTGGTAGCATTCAGCGAGTCGTCGGCCAACATCACTCAAATTCAGATACCGGACTCTTTTGCGCCCCTGTCCGGACTTTCGACCACGCTTAATTCCAGCGGCGCTAATCCCGTTCGCCTGTCGGCGTCATTCAACCTGTTTGACTTCCCATCCAGCACTTGGGCGAACATTGAAGTGCGATTCGTGGTGGATGGGACGCCATTGCCAGTCGCCCAATCCGTCCTGGTTCCCAGCCGGTCTGGTGGAGACCCGCAGGCGATACACGTCGTCGTTGAGGATTACACGACGTTAGCCGCGGGAACGCACACCATCTTCGTTCAAGCCCGACAAATACTTGACCCTGGTTTGGGGGGAACGCCCAGCACATTCCCGATTTTCGTCGATGACGGCGCGACGGCGACAATCAGAGCTGTCGAGTATTACGCTCCCACGATCGGTGGATTGAGTGAAATCAATGTCAACGTTCCTCAATCACAGATTGCTTCGTCCTTCGCGCCGCTCACAGGTCTCTCGACATCGGTGACGACCGTCGAAGGCAGCACGGTACGGTTAAGTTCGGCGCTTAATCTGTATTTGGTTCCATCCGCAGGCTGGGCCAACGTCCAAGTCCGCTTCGTTGTCGACGGAACGCCTCTCCCAGTTGCCCAAACGATCCTAACCTCCGCTCTGTCGTCCAGCGATCCCCAAACCTACCCTGTTCTCGTCGAAGACTTAGTTACGCTTGCCGCTGGTATTCACACCATTACGCTCGAAGCGCGGCAGATCATTGATCCAGCCGCGGGCGGCGCGCCGGGCACGTTTCCCATTTTCATTGATGATGGCGCAATGGCGACGATGCGCGTGATCGAGTTCAAGGCACAACCTAACCTCAACGACAGCGTTCAGACCGTCGTCACCAACAGCCAGTCCGTCGCCGGCCTGACGGTCTCCCGCGAAGTTACTGTCCCCAGCACCGGTTCGCAGGACTTTGTACGCACGATCGACGTCTTCACCAATCCCACGGCCAACCCAATCACGACCACGGTCTCGGTCATTGGCAACCTGGGCTCGGACGCGGCCACGACCGTCTTCAACACGTCCGACGGAGATAATATCGTCGAGACGACCGACCAATGGATCGGCACCGACGACGTGGACGGCAGCGGCACGCCCGCGATCATTCACTACGTTCACGGACCGAATGGCTTGCAACCAACGAGCATGCAGGTGACGGGCGATAACATCATCTGGACCTACAGTCTGACGGTGCCGGCCAACTCGACCGTGCGATTGGCCAACTTCACCATCCTGGATTCGACCCGCGCCGGCGCTCAAGCCGATGCCGCGGCACTCGTCACTCCGACCGGTTTCGGCGGGCAAGCGGCGGCGTTCCTCGCCGCCGCGGAATTGCAGTCACTGGCAAATTTCACCTATGGCAACCTCTCGGCCTCGCTCGACGAATTCGGCAATTTGACGATCACGGACACGGACGGCGCGAAGAACAACAAGTTCACTCTCGGCAGTGATGGGACGACGCTCACGATCACGGACAGCTCGGGCGAGTTGTTCGCCCAGACTGGCACAAACACCTTTACGACGCCGCTGGCCTCGATCACTGGATCCATTACCCTGAACACGGGAAACGGCAACGATGCCGTTACTTTAAACGGAGCGATTGGCAAGCCGATTTTCTACAACGGCGGCGGACCGTCCTCGGGACCGGGTGATTCGCTGAAGATTACCGGAACTGGTCTCGACGCCACGTACACGCCGAGTGCCACGACGTTTGGCAATGGCGTCATTAGCTTGGGCGGCTCGACGGTTACGTTCACGGGATTGGAACCCGTCGATTATGACGTCACGGGCGGGACGTTCACATTGCTCTTACCTGGCGCTAATGACATTGTCGATATCGCCAACGGCACGCTGACCGACTTGGTCACGCCCGCCCTCGTCATCACCGGCTCCAGCGGCGCGGTTCCCTTCGAGAACGCCCGCGTACGCGGATCCGCCATCGTCATCGACACCACCACGGTCGCTGGAACCGACTCCATCACGATCACCAGCGCCAACAATGCGCACGCCAACACCAGTTTGAGCATCATCACGGGAACCGAGGCGGGCGACACGATCAACGTCAATGGCGGCGTTTCTTTGGCAGGGACCATCAGCCTCAGCGGGACCAACATCAACAGCACCGCCGCTGGCGCGATCAGCAGCACGGGGCTGACGCTGACCAACACGGGTTCCACAAGCACGCTCGCGGGCGTCGTCAGTGGCGCGAACGCGTCGCTCACGAAGGCAGGCGCCGGCACGCTGGTGCTCAGCGGAAAAAACACCTATGCGGGCGCCACCACCATCAACGGCGGCACGCTTCGGTTCGGCGCCCAACCGATGAGTATTCAAAACGGCAGCTTCGAGAGTCCATCCATTGGGCTAAGCGCCTACGTGTACTACAGCTCGATGAGCGGCCCGCAGCAGTCCGCATTCGGTTGGACAAGCACCGGCAATGGCGGCCTGGCTGGCGCGTTGCAGGCTAATTTCTCCGCGTGGGGATATAACTCAGTGCCCGACGGCGTTCAAAGTTTCAGCTTGCAACGCACGAGTACGTTGAGCCAGGTTGTCAATTTCGCGGCGGCAGGCGACTACAAGCTCTCCTGGATGGCGGCCTCGCGGAGCGGACAGGTTAATCCCAGCGTGGTGAAGCTCGATGGAAACGTCGTCTACAATTGGCAAACCGGAAACCCCAATTGGACCGCCTTCAGCACGAATTTCGTCGTGCCCAGCGCGGGTAATCACACAATTACCTTCGAAGGCCTAACGCCCTCCGCGGATTTCAGTGTTGGCGTCGACCTCGTGACGTTAACTTCATTCGGCTCTTTACCGTCGACGACCGCGGTCAACATCACGAGCAGCGGCGCTCAACTTGACCTCAATGACACGAACCAATCCATCGGCTCGTTATCCGGAGTGGCCGGAAGCAGCGTTTCACTGGGCAATGCCACTCTGACCATTGGAAACGACAACGGTTCCACGGTGTTCGCGGGGGGGATCAGCGACGGGGGCGGAGCGAGCGCGAATGTGGGCGGCAAACTTTCGAAGCTTGGGCTGGGAGCATTGACGCTGTCCTATACCAACAGCTACACCGGCGCGACCACGGTGAGTGGTGGGCGGCTCGAAGTCGATGGTTCGATCAACTCCAACGTCACCGTGCAGTCCAGCGGAACGCTCGGTGGTTCAGGGACGGTCAACAGCACCAAGACCGTTGCTTTGCAGAGTGGCGGCACGGTCGCGCCAGGGAATAGTCCCGGTATTCTCCATGTCGGCGCCACGACCTTCGTCAGCGGTTCCACTTTCAGCGTCGAGGCCAACGGCGCGACGCCTGGGACGGACTACGATCAGCTCGACGTCACGGGCACGATCAATCTGGGCGGGGCCACGCTCGCGACCACCGGCGCCATCTCATCGAGCCCTGGTCAAACGCTGGTGATCGTCAACAACGACTCGAACGATCCCGTCGTCGGCACGTTCGCCGGACTGTCGGAAGGCTCGACGGTCACGATCAATGGCGTCAACTTCCTACTCTCTTATGTCGGCGGTTCCAACAACAACGATGTCGTGTTGATGGAAGCCGAGACGTCGGTGCTCGTGAGCGGCGGGAACCTCGTCGTCACCGACGTAAATGGCGGCTCGACGAACGACGACCTGACGATCACGCTGGTCGGCGGCAATACGATTCGGATCAGCGACTCGACCAGTGGTCTATTCGCGGGTGCGGGCGCGACGCGAGTTGACGGGAAAACGGTCGATGTCCCGCTTGCGAGCGTCAGCGGCAACATCCAAGTCAACACGCTCGGCGGAGCCGATACGCTCACGTTGGCCCTGGCGGGCGGCGACTTCATCGTGGCGGGCGGCGTGTCGTACGCGGGCGGTTCCAATAATGACTCGCTGGTCATTACCGGCGGCAATCAAGGAATCGTGACCTACAACTACACGAACGCGACGGATGGCAATGTCGTCATGTCGAATTTCGGAACCGTGGCATATACCGGCTTGGCGCCGATCACCAACTCTGGCTCGGCGACGGATGCGGTCTTTAATCTGCCGATCGGCCCCAGCATCGTGACGCTCGGCGACGATGGCGTCGGTAGTAATGGGTTGAGTCGTTTGTCGAGCAGTCCGGCGACGTTCGAATTGACGAATTTCAGCAATCCGACGAACTCGCTCACGATCAACCGCGGCAACGTCCTCGACACAATCACAGTCAACGCGTTGCCGGACTTCACCAGCAGCCTGACAATCGGGGGCGTTGGCGTCGAATTCAACGCAATCACCTTTGCTGGGGCCGTGACTCTTGACACGGACAAGAGCTTCATCGCTCGCGCGAGTGGCACGATCAGTCTGCCGAACTCGACGAGCGATTTGGCGGTACGCGGCATCGGCACGGCGACCTTGATTGCCAACAACCGTATCGCCATCGCCGCCGGCGCGTCGGTATCGGCTGAAGCTGGCGATATCACGCTTACTGGCAGCGGAGTCGGAGCCGGTAATTTTGTGGGTATTTCACTCAGCGGAGCAGTGATTTCAACCAGTGGCGACATCGTCATTGACGGTACTGGTGGAGACACCGCGACAGGGAATCACGGACTGCAGTTTCTGGGAGCCGGGGCTTTGGTTAGCACGGGCAGTGGAAACATCGACATCCAAGGAAATGGCGGCAATTCGACTGGCGACAATAACATCGGCGTGTATCTCGATGGTCAAAGTGTTGTTCAAACTTCCGGCGGAAGCATTGCGTTGACCGGCGTTGGTGGACGCAACACTTCCTCCCCTGGCAACAACTGGGGTGTGTATATCAACGGCGCCAGCAGCGTGTCGGCGGGGGGAACTGGAGAGGTTACGCTCAACGCCGTCAGCGGCAGAGGCGCTACCAATCCTTACGGCTTAGTGTTGGAAAACAACTCGACCATTGCTACCAACGACGGGGATGTCTTGGTGGCTGGCTCCGAGGGGGTGTCTTTTATCAACGCGCGCGGCCTTATTGTTCAAACCGCTGCTAGCGTGACTGCTGGCGGGGCCGGCGACATCACGGTTGTTAGCGATACCATCGTAATTGACACAGGAACACTGGTCGCCGCGGGCGACACGGTCACGCTTTACCCGAGGTCAGGCAACCGCCAAGTACACCTGGGTAGCACGGACATCCACACGTCGCGGTTGGGCCTCACCAATACGGAACTCAATCATATCACCGCGGGGACGATTCAGATTGGAGATGCGAACACCGGCACGATCACCCTGACGGAGAATATTACCCTGGCGGCTGCGACCAACCTGGTGCTGACGGCGCATTCGGACCGAAATATCAATCTGGGCGTATTTTCGTTAAATGCTGGTGCGACTGGCGATATTACGATGACAACAGGCGGCCTTGGCGCCATCACGACCGGCGACAATATCGGCAATGATTTGATCGGCGAAGACATCGTGCTCACGTCGGGCAGCGGCGGGATTGGGACGACCACCAACTTCCTCAGACTAAACGCTAATACAATCGCGGCGACTAGCTCGAGCGCGGTCAATCTGATCGAAAATGATTCCGCGACAATCGCGGCTGGCGGCCTGAGCGCTGGCACGAACACCATCACGCTTGGCGGCGGCACGTTTACACTCGGCGGCTCGGCGCGCATTCAAGATGCTTCCAAGCTGACCATCAATGGCGCGACGTTTGACGTCGGCGGATTCAACGAAACGCTGGATACACTCACGCTGACCAACGGTAGCGTCACCGGTTCGAGCGGAGTGCTGACGAGTACGAACACGATTCAAACGAATGCGGGATCAATCACGGCGATTCTTGGCGGGATTAACGGGCTTACTCAGTCCACGACGGGGACGACGATGCTCGGCGGCGCAAACACCTACGCCGGCTCGACCACGATCAGCGGCGGTCGACTGAATGTGAACGGTTCCATCACGTCGAACGTGACGGTCCAAACTGGCGGAACGCTCGGTGGAACAGGAACGATCCACAGCGCGAACACCGTAGCGCTGCAGAGCGGCGGCACGGTCGCGCCAGGGAGTAGTCCCGGTATTCTCCATGTCGGCGCCACGACCTTCGTCAGCGGATCAACTTTCAGTGTCGAGGCCAATGGCGCGACGCCAGGAACGGACTACGACCAACTCAACGTCACGGGCACGATCAATCTGGGCGGGGCCACGCTCGCGACCACCGGCGGCATCATGTCGAGCCCCGGTCAAACGCTGGTGATCGTCAACAACGACTCGAACGATCCCGTCATCGGCACGTTCGCCGGACTGCCGGAAGGCTCGACGGTTTCGATCAATGGCGTGAATTTCGTACTCTCTTACGTTGGTGGTTCCAACAACAACGATGTCGTGTTGATGGAAGCCGAGACGTCGGTGCTCGTGAGCGGCGGGAACCTTGTGGTGACCGACATTAACGGCGGCGCGACGAATGACGACCTGACGATCACACTGGTCGGTGGAAACACGATTCGGATCAGCGACTCGACCAATGGGCTATTCGCGGGCCCTGGCGCGACGCAAGTTGACGGGAAAACGGTCGACGTCCCTCTTGCGAGCGTCAGCGGCAACATTCAAGTCAACACGCTCGGCGGAACCGATACGCTCACGCTCGCCCTGGCGGGCGGCGACTTCATCGTGGCGGGCGGCGTGTCGTACGCGGGCGGTTCCAACAATGACTCGCTGGTCATTACCGGCGGCAATCAAGGAACGGTAACCTACAACTACACGAACTCGACGGATGGCAGTGTCGTCATGTCGAGTTTTGGAACCGTCGCGTACACCGGCTTGGCGCCGATCACCAACTCCGGCTCGGCGACGGATGTGGTCTTCAATCTGCTGAACAACGCGGGAGATGTTCGGCTGAACGACGATGGGATCGGCGGAAATGGTCGATCGCGACTGTCAAGTACTTCCTCCACGTTCGCGCAGACGAATTTCGCCAACCCGACGGGAAACGTGACGATCAACCGCGGGGTGCTGGGCGGCGACACGTTGACCGTCGGCTCCGTTCCCGATTTGACGGCCAATCTGAGTCTTGGTTCCGTCGGCAATCCTTGGACCGCGGTCACATTCGCGGGAACTTTGACGCTGGCGGCTGGCAACAATCTCTTCGCGGCCGGAAATACGGTTTCCTCGAGCGCTCTCGGCGTCGTCACCGTTTCGGGCGACGGCGACATTGCTTGGCGCGCCAACAACGTGGGCGTGAACGCCAGCTCAACGATCAGCGCCGTCGGCGGTGTGATGTCGATTGTGCCGATCACGAACAATCGGTCGATCGTCTTCGGCGCCTCGGGAGGCGTGGTGCTCGATCTGACCGACGCCGAACTCGACCGGATCGCGGCGAGTACACTCAGAATTGGCGACGCGAACAGCGGCACGATTTCCTTCAGCGAATCGATCAGCCGCGCGAGCGGCGTCTTCTCGCTGCAGACTGGCAGCAATGTGACGCAATCGGGCGGGTTTACGCTCAGCGCCCCGAGCTTGGCCGTGCGAGCGGGCGGCGCCATCTCGTTGACCCAGTCCAACAATGTAACGACGCTCGCCGCCACCACCTCGTCCGGCTCGATCAATTACCTCGATGCGGACGCGTTGACGATCGGCGCCGTGGATGGGGTGAGTGGCTTGTCCACAAATGGTACTTCGGTGAGCGTCACGGCGGGCGGAGATTTGACGATCCTTAATTCGGCGGCGGCGAACGATGTGTCCGCGACGACCACCGTTTCGCTCAATGCCGGCGTCAACGCCGTCAACGTCTCCAGCGGAGCGCATGTAAGCGGCCCCAACGGCGTCACGATCACGGCCAACAGCGTCGATCTAGCGGGGACACTCGGCGCGGGGACGAACACCGTGACGATCCTCGGCGCCACGGGGGGGCGCGCGATCAATTTGGGAACTGCCGTCGGAGCACTCGACCTAACCGACGCGGAACTGAACAACATCACCGCCGGTACGATCTCGGTGGGAGACGGGAATAGCGGCAAGATCACCGTCAGTTCGGCGATCATCTTGTCGACCCCGACGAATTTGTCGATTCAGACAGGGGGATCGAACATCGTCGAATTCAACGGTGGTTCGCTCAATCCGGGAGTTGGCAAGAACGTCTCACTGGCGTCGGGGGCTACGGGACGGATCGTGACGACTACGGCGGGAACGCACGTGGTTGCGAATGCCTTGACGGTCTTGGCTGGAGCAACGGGGCCTGATTCGCTCGGTTCGGCGGCGATCCCGTTTCAATTCACGGCGGCTAGCCTGCACATTAACCAGGGAAGCGGCACCGGCAACCACTACTTGTTTGCCAACGGCGCCGTCTCGGTCACGCAATTCGACTCGAACAACAACACGACATTCCTCGAAGGCGGAACCTTTAATCTGTCGGCGAGCAACGTGATCAATAATAGCTCGCGGTTCGATGTCCGTGGCGGCGCGACGCTCGCCGTCGGTGCGTTCTCCGATACGTTCGCGCAACTGACGTTGTCTGATGGCAGCGTGACAGGCACGGGGACGATCACCACGACCAGCGCTTATGATCTGCGCAAAGGCTCCGTGAACGCGATACTCGCCGGTTCCGTGGGGTTGACCAAATCGACCTCCGACACGGTCACGCTCAGCGGCGCCAATACCTACAGCGGCGCCACGACGATTGGCGGCGGTCGCCTGAATGTGAATGGCTCGATCAACTCGAATGTCACCGCGCAGAACGGCGGAACGCTCGGCGGCTCGGGGACTGTCAACAGTTCGAAGACAGTCACGGTTCAGAGTGGCGGCACGGTCTCGCCGGGAACAAGCCCTGGCATCTTGAACGTGGGTAGCACCACGTTCGTCAGCGGTTCGACGTTCAGCATCGAGGTGAATGGCGCGACGCCGGGCACTCAGTACGACCAATTGAATGTGACTGGCACCATCGATCTCGGCGGAGCTACGCTGTCGGCGGTCGGAACGATCGCCTCGAGCCCCGGACAATTGTTGGTGATTGTCAACAATGACTCGAATGATCCCGTCGTTGGTACATTCTCGGGCTTGGCGGAAGGCGCCGCGGTTTCGATCAGCGGCGTGAATTTCATGATCTCGTACGTCGGCGGATCGAACAACAACGATGTGGTGCTCGTGCAGGCCGAAACGAGCGTCTTCGTGACGGGCGGCGACTTGATCGTGACCGACGTGAACGGCGGCTCGACCGCCGACTCGTTGACGATCCAGTCGGACACAACCAACAGTCGATACGTGGTTACGTCGAACAACGCGAGTCAGACGCTATACGCCGGCCCAGGCGTCACTCAAGTCAGTAACACGGTCGTGCATGTCCCGTTTGCGTCGGTCACTGGCGAAATTCAAGTCGATACATTGGCTGGCGACGACCAATTGACGGTTGACTTCTCGCTCGGCGACTTCTCGCATTCGCTGATTTACAACGGCGGATCGCAGGCGTCGAGCGACACCCTGATGTTGTCGGGCGGAGGTGCATTTGCGACGGTCGCTCATACGTTTACCAACGCCAACGAAGGTTCGATTGCTGTCGCCGGGAACAGCACGATCAGCTACACGGGGCTCGAACCGATAGCGGACAACCTTGCGGCCGTCGATCGGACGTTCTCATTCAACGGCGGCGCCGAGACGATCACGGTTACGGATGGAACGGCGGTGGACGGCAAGACCCAAATCGATTCGACGCTGGGCGAATCGGTCTACTTCGTGAACCCAACTGGCAGCCTGACGATCAATGCCGGGTCGGGGGATGATGTAATCACTGTTGTGAGCGTAGATTCAGGTTTTGGCGCGGCGGTCACGATAAACGGAGATGCGAACAACGACACAGTGAATCTTAATGGTGACATCTCGTTCGCCGCTAATCGAGATCTATCGATCACAACGGAGGTGTTAACGACAGGTCCAGGCGCGGATATTGTGACCAGTGGCAGTGGTGCAATTACCTTGGTTTCAAATGAAATTGAAATCGACTTGACGAGTTCGCTTGTTTCGTCGGGAATCATCTCACTTAGGCCAGCGGATGATCGAACCATTGACCTTGGAGGCGGGTATCTGAACACTGGTGCTCCATCCGTCGCGGATGGCTTCGTTAGCTACATTTCGCAATTTGACGGCGGCGTTTTTCAACCGGTGGTGTTGCAGGTCGATACCGACAGCGCGGGCAACGTGACCTTTGTGAATACGGCGCCCGCTGCTTTGGTCCATGTCTCGAACGTTGGTCGCGTGGGATTTTCGGGAGAACTCCGCGCCGCGGACGGTAGTGCTCTGGTGGGCGTGCACAGCATAAGCCTGGAATTATTCGAGTCCGCGGCCGCGCCTTCACCGTATTATTTGGAGACCGTCGCCGTCACAATTCCCGCCGATGGCAGCTTCGGGTACGAAGTTGGTTTGGTTCAGCCGCTGGGACAACTCCCCGGAGATTTCCATCACAGCTACGCGTCCATCAGCGTTGATGGCGGCCCCGCGTTGCCGCGATTCCCCGTTCAATTGCCGCGACAAGATGCCAGTGCAGGTGGTGATCAATTGGTTGACGGCTTCGTGAATTACATTTCGCGCGTCGACGGCGGAGTGTCGCAGCCGGTGGTGTTGCAGGTCGATACCGACAGCGCGGGCAACGTGACCTTCGTGGACACGGCGCCAGCTGCGCTCGTTCAGTTCTCGGACGTAGGTCGCGTGGGATTCTCGGGAGAACTCCGCGCCGCGGACGGTAGTGCTCTGGTGGGCGTGCGCAGCATAAGCCTGGAATTATTCGAGTCCGCGGCCGCGCCTTCACCGTATTATTTGGAGACCGTCGCCATCACAATTCCCGCCGATGGCAGCTTCGGGTACGAAGTTGGTCGGGTTCAGCCGCTGGGACAACTGCCCAGCGATTTCCATAACAGCTACGTGTCCGTCAGCATTGATGGTGGTCCCGCGTTACCGAGATTCCCGGTTCAGCTCCCGAGACAAGACGCGAGTGCGGGCGGCGATCAACTGGTCGACGGCTTCGTAAGTTACCTTTCGCGCGTCGACGGCGGAATGTCGCAGCCGGTGGTGTTGCAGGTCGATACCGACAGCGCGGGCACCGTGACCTTCGTGGACACGGCGCCAGCTGAGCTCGTCCAGTTCTCCGACGTTGGTCGCTTGGGTTTTTCAGGCGAACTCCGGGCGGCGGACGGTAGCGTGCTCGTGGGATCGCACGATCTGAGACTGTCTTTGTACGATTCGGCGGCGGCGCCGACGCCTTATTACGAGGAGACTGTCACTGTCTCTATTCCCGCTGATGGCAGTTTCGGTTACGAAGTTGGGGCGGTCGCATCACTAGGGCAACTCCCCAGCAATTTCCATAACAGCTACGCGGCTGTGAGCATTGACGGCGGCTCCGCATTGCCGCGCTTCCCCGTTCAGTTGCCGAGACAAGATGTTGTTCCTCCCGCGATTCCCTCGCTCTCGTTGACTGACGCCGAGTTAGATCGGTTATTCACGGGCACACTCGTTATTGGCGACCTGACAGCAGGCACGATCGCGATTAGCGCGGCGATCGATCGAACCAGCGCGACTAATTTGAATTTAACCGGTGGAGTAGCTGGAAACATCGTCTTCTACGGTGATGGCTCGCTCGCATCCGCGGGGGGGAATGTAACACTCGCGACCAGCGGCGCGCAGTCGATTACTTCCGGCACGGCGACTACGGACGTTTCGGCTGGCGCTGGCTTGGTTTCACTCACCGCTGGCTCGACTGGATTGGGTGTCAGTGGTAACCCGCTGGTCGTTTCCGCGGCTCAACTGAGCACTAACACATCAGGCAACGGCGCTCAATTCCTTAGCGCGACCGGTTTCATCACCATCGACGCTGGAGGCCTGAATGCGGGCGCGGGAACTATTGAATTAGATGGCGGCACGTTTGGATTGGGTGGATCAAACCGCATCGCCGACGCCACGAAGGTAAACGTCAACGGTTCAACGTTCGCGATTGGCGGCTTCCATGAAACGGTCGACACGCTGACGCTCGCGTCCGGCAGCGTCACGGGCAGCGGCGGGACTTTGACCAGCACAAACACGATTCAGACCCACAGCGGCACGATTAGCGCGACTCTGGGTGGCGCGAATGGACTAACGCAATCGACCTCGGGGACGACGACTTTGTCGGCCGCCAACGCCTATGGCGGCGTCACGACAGTCGCTGGCGGTACGCTCGCTCTTGCCGGTTCGTTCACGAACAATGTCGCTAGTTCGACTGCGATCGACGTACAGTCTGGGGCGAATCTGGACGTCACGGGCCTGAGTGCGGGCACGTTGGTGCTGGCCAACGGTCAAACACTCAGAGGGAACGGGACGATCGTCGGGAAGACCGTCGCTGGCAGCAACGCGACCGTCGCACCTGGCGCCAGCCCCGGCGTCCTCAATTTGGGCGACCTCACGCTCGCCGCCGGCTCGACGCTGGCGGTCGAATGGGCCGGCGATGGCGGCCCGGGGAACGTCAACGGCCACGATCAACTGAATGTGGTCGGCGCGGTCAACGTGACCGCCGCGACTCTGACCGTCGACACGACCGGTTTGTCCGCCGGAGAAGTCGTGCCGGGCAGTGAAATCGTCATCATCCAGAACGATGGCATCGATCCGATTGTCGGTACGTTCGGCGGCTACGCGGAAGGAGCGATTGTCGTCACGAACCTGGCGGGAACGGGTTACCTGGCGATCATGACTTATGTCGGCGGATCGGGCAACGATGCCGCTCTAAGAGTGGTCGGTTCGTTCTTCGAGTTGATCGGTGGCGACGCTGTATTCACGGATCAGGCTGGACTCGACAACTCGCTCTTGATGACGCTGGTCAATGGCGGCCTCGACGTTCAAATTACCGACAGTCTTGGCCCGGTCGTGGCCGGTCCAGGCGCCGTGCAAGTCAACGGCAACTCCGTGAGAATTCCACTCGCCAGCATCTCAGGCGGCATCGTCGTCAATACTAACGGCGGCAATGATTCGTTGACGATCGACTTTGGCGGCGGGGATTTTGTTCCTTCGATTGCCTATGACGGCGGGACGCAAGCGACTAGCGACAGTTTGACGCTGGTCGGGGGCGGAACGTTCGCCTCGGTCGCTCACGCCCTGACAAACGCCTCGACTGGCACGATTGCCGTCACCGGCAACGGTTCCATCAACTACACGGGGCTGGAACCGGTATTTGATAACCTGTCGGCCGTCGATCGTTCGTTCACGTTCCACGGCGGCGCCGAGACGATCACGGTAACCGACGGCACGGCGACTGACGGCAAGACCCAGATCGACTCGACGCTCAGCGAATCGATCTACTTCGTCAATCCCACAGGAAGCCTAACGATTGACGCGGGTAACGGTGACGACTTGGTGGCGATCACTAGCGTCGACGCGGGTTTCTCCACGGCGCTCACAATCAACGGGGGCGCGAATTCGGATACGGTTGCATTGAACGTTGACGTAACGTTCGCGGCTGGCAAAAGCTTGCTGGTCAATGCCGAGTCGGTTTCAACAGGAGCGGGCGTCGAACTCGCGACGTCCGGTGGAGGCTTCATAGCCTTTACCGTCGACCAAGCGACAATCGACGCGACCAGCTCACTGGCCTCGGCCAACACGGTCACTATTAAGCCGCAGACCGTAGCGCGGCCCATCAATCTGGGATCAAAATCCGTTGGCTCGCTGAGTCTGACCGATGGAGAGCTTGACCGAATCACCGCGGGTGCGGTGCAAATCGGCGACCCCAACAGCGGCAATGTCACCTTCCAGGGACAGATTAGTCTGGCCGTAGGGTTCGCGCCGACTTTGTCCCTCACGACCGGCGGCCAGATCATCGACGCCTTTGCTGGCACAGAGATTGTCGTCGCCAATCTGCAAATGTCGGCAGTGGGAACCATCGGCGGCGCGGGCGACGCGATGGATATCGATACGACCACGGTCGCCGCCAGTAGCTCGAATGCCGTCATCAATCTCGGCGAAGCCAATAGCACTTACATTGCGGCCGCCGGTATCAACGCCGGAATTTCGAAGGTGATTCTCTCGGGCGGTACGTTCATCGCTAGCGACGCTACCTCCTTCGATGACACGTCCGACTTGGAACTTGGACCGACCAATACAGCGACGTTCGATCTGAATGGATTCAGCGAAACCATCGATTCGCTGATCTCCACAGGGACCGACGATGTGATTACAAGCAGCGTCGCCGGCTCGGTCACGCTGACGATTGGCTTCAACCACGGGACTGGAACCACTTTCAGCGGCGCGATTCAGAACGGCTCCGCTAACCCGCTGCATGTGGTCAAAACTGGCGTCGGCACGCAGACGCTCGCCGGAACGAATACCTATCTGGGAACGACCACGATCAATAACGGCACGTTGCTGGTGACCGGGTCGCTGGCCGATGGGGCGGCCGCGAATGATGTCACGGTCAATAGCAGCGGCGTGTTGGGAGGGACGGGAACCATCTTCGGCTCGGTGCTGGGCGCTGGCGGCGTCGTCAGTCCGGGCGTGGCGGGAACGGGAGTACTAAATACCGGCTCTCTGAGTTTCCTTGGCGGGATTTTCTCGGCGGAGTTAAATGCCAGCTCGCCGGGCGCGGGGCACGATCAGGCGAGCGTGACAGGGACCGTGGCGCTGGGCGCGGGAGTGGCCGCGTTGACATTAAGCGGCGCGTATGTGCCGGTGTCGACTTCATTGACATCGTTGGTGATCGTCGCCAACGATGGATCGGAGAGTACGACGGGCTTCTTCGCGGGACTGCCGGAAGGGACGCCAATCAGCTTCAATGGCGGAACGCTCTACATTACCTATAACGGCGGCGACGGAAACGATGTCGTCCTTAACACGCAGCCGGTCGTCAGCGGCACGAGTGGGGCGGACACGGTCATCATCACGCCTCAGGCGGGCGGCGATTTGCAATTCCAGTTCAACGGCAACGCGCCGATCGTCTTGACTTCGCCCCCGAACTTCACGTTTAACGGCAACGCGGGCGATGACTTGTTGACCGTCAGCCTGAATGCTTACTCGCTGCCAGCGGGCGGGATTTTGTTCAACGGCGGAACGCACGACTTTTCCAGCCGCCTGCCCAACTCGCTAGGCGATGTGTTGTCGGTGGTCGGCAGTGGCACGCAGACGGCGACCTACTTGGCCAATGGAGTGGTGAACGCGGGGGTGGATAACGATGGAACCGTGACGATCGCTGGTCAAGGCGTGATTGCCTTCACGCAGCTCGAACCCGTCGACATGATCGGTCTGCTCAATGCCAACGTGATTCTGCCGAACTCGAATGACGTGGTGAATCTGAACGCGGGCGCGGACGCCGCGACTGGAACGCTCCAGTCGTTGGTGGTGAGCGGAACATCGAACTCGGTTCCCTTCGAGTCGGTGCATTTGCGCGATAATACGAACGTGTCGCTCAATACTTCGTCGGTCGACGGCGACGACACCATCAACATCCAAGGGGGAACGAACGCCCATGGAAACGTCCATTTGAGTATCACGACCGGCAGCGGGACGGATGTCATCAATGTCCCCGCGAGTCTCACGATGACCGGGAATCTCCATTTGCTCTCGCAGAATATCGCCTTCACGGGCGGTACGTTGACGGCGTCGACCATCACGCTCAACGCGGGCAATGGAGCGATTACCACGACGTCGGTCAGCGTTGATGTGGCTGCCTCCGCGGTCAGCGCGACGGCGACGACGGGTATCGACGTTGACACGAACGTAACGGACGCGTCATTGTCCAACACGGGCGCTGGAAGTGTTCGCGTCGACGAGGCTAACGCGTTGAATTTGTTGGGATTGAATGTCGCTAACGGCAATGCCATCTTCAATGCGGGCGGAGCGATCACGGACGATGCGGCGGCGACGATTGGCGTGAGCGGCAACGCGGCGCTGAACGGAACGTCGATCACGCTCGGCGACACGGCGACCGACTTGTTTAATGTCGGCACGCTCACCTTTGGCAGTAGCGGCGCGGTATCGATCCACGAGGATTCGCAGATCGATTTGACGGCGGCGAACTCGGCGGCGAGTTTAGTGTTGACGGCCGAGTCTGATTCGCTGAACGACGCCGCCGGCGCCATCCTCTCGGTCTCCGGCAATGCTCGTTTGACGGCGAATGGCGTGGGCGGTGCGATCACCCTGGGCGATAACAGCGGCGATACAACCAACTTCGGTTCACTGGACATCGACAGCATTGGTCCCGTGTTTGTCTCCGAGAATTCGTCGATGAATCTGAATGCCGGCGGCGGCACGACGGTCACGCTGATTTCTGAATCCGCCGCGATCATCGACAACAACGGAAGCGCGACCAATCTCACGGCCTCGGCGGCCGTCTTGAAAGGCGTCAGCGGCATTGGCGTCGGCGACGCATTGGAAACTACGTTGGCGAATCTCGAAGCCAGCACTGGCGTGGGCGGGGTGTTCATCGACAACTCGCGGGCCCTGGTTATCGGTGGAATCGCGGTGGGGAACCAAGGCGTAGCGGTCGCCGGCGCATCGGGCGGCATCGCGATTACGACGGTTGGAACACTCTTGGTGTCCGAACAAGTCGTCGCGCCGGACGCCATTACGCTCGAAGCGCGGGAGTCCAATTCGGGCGTGCTCAGCGACGATCTTGCGATTGCCGCGGTCAATGTGCAGTCAACCGGCTCCTCAGTGACGCTCAACGCCGCCGACGACGTGTCGGCCGCCAGCGGCGCCACGATTTCAGCCTTCACTACGATCGTGGTCCATGTTGACAACGGCGCGGGGACGCTGGGCGCCGATAACGACGTAGGCAGCGGTGCGACCGTCGACTTCGACACGTTGGCCCCTGACCCGATTTTTATCGCCTCGGGCGGCTTGTTCATTACGGGTGGTTCGGATAATGACGCGTTCAACCTGAAACCGCAGGTCGGCGCGGCGATCTCCGTCAACGGCAATCCGCCGATTCTGCCCGCCACGCCTGGGGATACCCTCAACCTTGATTTGTCGGACGTGGCCCTGGGAAATTCCCTGTTGACTTTGGGTGGGACGCCCGGTTCCGGTTCGTACAGTTTCGCGGGGCCTGAAACCGAACAGTCGGTTTCGTTCTTGAGCATTGAATCAAACAACACGTCGACGGGCGCATATCACCTGGTGCTTGATATGAAGTACTCGGGCTACGAGAACGGCTCGGCTGATGTCGTCAACGCACAGCTTGACGGTACCGGCGCGAATCTGTTGTTGTCCGTCAACGGCGACTCGATTTTCACCGGCGCGATCTCGGATGTTCTGTCGCTCAGTGTGATTGGATCGTCGGACGATGACGCACTGGTTGTCAGCGAGTCGGCGAGTGGACTGCCCGAATTCGCGGGCGCGGCGCCCGCGATCAATAACTCGCCAGCAGGCGGCGTGTCCAGCGGCGGACATCTCAACGCAACGGCCGACGCGTTCCTGGACGCCGCGACAGGCGGCGTGACGCCAGCCGATGTCTCGATCCACTTCGACGGCGGGGCGGGCGTCAACAGCTTGGTCTTGAACTTCACGACCGCTCATGTGGTTCATTCGTCGAGCGACACGTTGGATGGCGTCAACAGCGGCAACATCGGGATGCTGAACGCGGCGGGCAATGCCTTGCAGTCGATGCTCTCTTTTGCCCGCGTGTCGCCAGTCACGCTCGCCGGCGCGGGAGGGAGTCTGACAGTGGATGCTTCGAGCACTCCCGTTGTCAGTCGACTGGATGTCGCGAACGCAGGCGGCCCAAGCGACGGCTTGAATCAGATTACCGCTCCCGTGGGCCAAGGGCTTGCTGCCCACGCCTTCTCGGGTTTCGGTGCGCTCGTGGCGCGCTCGGGCACGGGCAACGAGACGATCAACCTGTTGAGTCTCGATGGGGCCGCGCCCGCATCGCCAGTGGGCGCTGCCGCGGTCAACTCCGTGTTGTTGGATGCCAATAATGCGTCGAACACGGACGCGGCGGGACAAGACACGCTGGTGGTTTGGACGGCGCCGGCTACGGTGGCAGTCTCGCTGAAAGGCGGGCCGGCGGACGACTTGTTCGTCGTGAAGAACGGCGTCCTGCTGGGAGGAGCGGTGGACGGCGGGACGCACGGCGGGCAAGGCGATACGCTCGATTTCAGCGACTTTGCCTCGTCCGCGACTGTCAATCTGTCAACCGGCGAGGCGTCGTTTATCTTCGGCGGCGCCGCGGGAGGAATTCTAACGGGCGGCGGTGGAGACGTGGGCAGCAGCATCGAGAACCTCTTGGCGGGCGGCGGTCATGATGTGTTGACCGGGGATGCCGATATGAACCGCATCCGCGGCGCGGCGGGCGACGACGAGATCGACGCGTGCTCGGGCATCGACGACGTGGATGGCGGCGCGGGGAGCGATGACATTCTAGTGAGAGGAACGGAGGCCGAGTTCGACGTGATGCAGGGCGGTCCCGGCGGCGTGGAGGATCCGACCGACTTCGATCGGCTGCTGAATGTCGCCGCGGGGCCCGTGACGCTGAATGGCTTCAACTCGCTATTCGACGCGTTTGCGAACAGCATCGATCTCTACGACGGCAATGGGTTCGCGCTGTTGGGCAACGCGGGCGCGAATCAACTCCATCTGGGCTTCACCGAAGTTCGAAACACGACCACGGTGGCCAGCGGCGATTTGAACGACGATGTCACGACATCGTTTGACAACGACGTGGCGACCGAGGCGGCGCCTGGATACGTGACCTATGATGGCGGGAACGGCGTGGACCATGTCACCCTGGTGTTGACGCCCGACCAAATTGGCGCGCTCACGACGGCCGAGTTGTTGTTGGTGCAAGACTATGTGGTCTCGCCGACCGGCAAGACCTTGACGGTGACGGATGATGACGCGAAAGGAAACTTCCTCGCAACGAACTTCGAGGCGGCTCGAGTGGCCGTGTACGACGACGACATCGTGCTCGACATCACGTCGTGCTTCCTGGCGATTGTTTCGGAAGATCAAGTGATTGTGGGTGGAACCGGCAACGATACACTCAACGGCACGTCGTTAACCGACTTGATCTTCGGCGGCGATGGCGATGATTTGATTCACGGCGGCGATGGTTCAGACTGTATCTTTGGCGGTGCAGGACGCGATCAGTTGTTCGGCGATAACTTGAACGATCTCCTGGTCGGCGGCAGCGGCGACGACACAATTCGCGGCGGCGCCGACGAAGATCGCATCTTCGGCGGTTCAGGGAGCGACTCGCTGTTCGGCGAAGCCGGGCATGACTGGATGGAGGGCGGCGGCGGAAACGACTCGGTAGACGCCGGCGACGGCAACGATACGGTGAATGGTGGTCCCGGCGTCGACGTTGTGTTGGGCGGCGAGGGAGCGGATCTGATTCGAATTCAGGGCGGCGAGGCGATCTTCGACACGATGAATGGCGGCGGTTCCTCGGATACGTTGGAACTGATCGCTGGTACGGGATCCGCTACGCTGGCGGGTTTCTCGACGGCCGCGTCGAGCATCGAGTTGATTCAGGGGAATGGACAGGTGATGCAGGGGACGGAGGGCGCAGACACCTTCGATCTATCGACTGTGGCGACGACCACGGGACTCGCTTCGATCGATGGACTGGGCGACAACGATACCCTGATTGGCTCGGCGACCAGCGATGTGCTGCGCGGCGGCGATGGGGATGATTCGCTAGTCGGAGGAACTGGGTTCGACAACCTTCAGGGCGGCGAGGGGAACGACACGTTAGACGGCGGCTTGCACGACGACACGTTGACGGGAGGGCCTGGCGTCGACACGCAACTGGGCGGCGACGGATATGACATCTTCCGCGTTCAAGGGAACGACGATGAATTCGACACCCTACTGGGCGGTCTCAACACCGACTCGGTGGTCAATATCGGCATTGTCCCCGTTGTACTCAATGCGTTCAACTCGCTTACCAACGGCCTCGAAGGCTGGTCGGGCGGCGGGCAGCCAATCATCGGCAACGACTTCGCCAACACGCTAAACTTCCAGTTGATCAGCATGACTGGCGTGCCCTACATCGATGGCGGCTTGGGCAACGATACGATTACAGGCACGAACGGCGTGGACGATTTACGAGGCGGCGCCGGAAACGATACGCTATTCGGCATCGGCGGCACGGACACGCTCCGCGGCGGCGCCGACAACGATTCACTCAACGGCGGAGATGGCACGGATTACTTGTACGGCGATGAGGGCGTTGACACTATCACCACCGGTTCGGGACGAGACTTCGTCTACTTCGCGGACGATCTGGCATCCGAGGACGTTATCACTGACTTTGCCTTGTACAGCGACACGATCAATCTCCATGCCTATGCGCCGCTGACATACTCAACCAGTTGGTTTGCCATTACTTCGCCGAACACGCGGATTACTTTGCCGAACGGCAAGCGAATCCGTTTGTTGAATTGGGCAAGAGTGGTGACGTCGAGCCAGTTTCAGCTCTAGACTTGGCACCTGTGGGAAAATGAACCGACGGACTAGAAGTCCGTCGTACACCGTTGCTTGACGCGACCAACCATTGACGATTTACTTTATCCAGTCTGCTCGGAAGTCTGCCGAGTCCCTTCGGGAACCCATACCAAGAGCGCGAGGGAAATGAGACTGAGCGCGACGAGTGCTCCGAAGAACGTGGCATACGCCGCGGGCGGGTACTGGATGGCGTCGGCCGTTACCACCGCCTCTTGGCGAAAAGCGTCCAGGATGAGTCCGCTGGCGTTGACCAGTATCGCGACTCCCACATACGCCAATCCGTTGTAGACCGCGATGGCCGCGCCCACGGCGTTGGCCTCGTTCAACTCCTTCATGGTCGCATTTCCCGCGGGCGCCGAGGCCGTTGATGCGGCTAGTAAACCGTACGCCGCCAGAAACCACCACGAAGATGCGTTCGTCAAAACGCCAGCCAACAACATCAGGTTGGCGGCAAGTAGCAAGACGCCCGCGGCATACAGGTGCGGCTTGCGACGCTGGCCGGTTAGTTTCAACAGAGGGCCCGCCATCAGCATGAGCGCCGCGCTGATGAACATCATGATCGTCGTAAACGTCGCGCTGTGCGCTGAAGTCAGGCCAGCGTAGTCTTGGAGGAACTTCTTGCCGATCGCCGCTTGCATCACGAAGTAGCTGGGGTAGTTAATCAGGCTGACCAGCAACAAGGCCCAACTCGAACGGTTTTGTATCACCCGCCACAAGGGCCTTAGCGAGAATCGCGTCTTGGGGGGAGTGAAGTGATCGAGTCCTCGCAGGGCCCAACAAGCCGATCCCCACGCGATGAAGATCCCCACCGCGACTCCCGCCAGCGATTGGCGCCAGCCAAACGCCGCCACGATGCGCTCGAACGGGAGCATCGCAAAAATCCCGCCGGAGTAACCGATGAACAGCGATACTCCCAGCATGACCGGAAAGCGGCGATGCCCGAACAGCAGGTCGAGTTCCTTGATGATGCACAAGTACATGAAGCTGGCGCCGAAGCCCGTGAACGCTCGACTCGCGTACAACGCCGTCGGCGACTGACACGCGGGAAACCAAGCGGCGCCCACCGCCATGATGAATCCGCCGACTAACAGGGTGCGAGTGCCTCCGAAACGGTCGGCCGCGAGCCCCACCACCAACTGCATGCCCGCATAGATGTACAGAAAGCCCGATCCAAGGCCGGTGACTGCTGCCGCCGACAGCCGGAAATCAGCCTGTAGCTCATTGAAAATCGTCCCCGGAACAGCGGTGCGCAGGAAGAACGAGAAGAAATAGAGCGATAACATCGACAGCATGGCCAACACGAGTTGGCGACGACCCATCGACAGACCGGCGAGCTCGGATGAATTCATGGTAGATCAGGCAAGGGAGGTGGGTTGGGCAGATCGAGATTCTATCAGGTCGCTCTCCTGAAGTGGCTTCGGATTGCCGCCAAGGGCTTTTGCTGGTAACTTTCGCAGGTCTGTTATCGACCAGCAGGCGAGCATGGAAGCGATTGTCAGGGCCCCGCGGTTTCCCGTCCGAAATGGAGTTCGGATTTATGGCGCGTCTTATTGTGCCGTGCGTCATTGGCATTTTGAGTTTGCTGATGATCGATCTTGTTCGAGCGGCGGGACCGACGCAGGTCGATTCGTTAGGGGCCGCGGATCGGCTGGTCATTGAAGGGACCACGCCAACGATCTCGCAATCGCTCGGCTCGGCGCTCCTCAACGATCCAGAACTGCTGTGGTTGGGCCATCCCTTGGCGCCGCGGGGAGATTTCTTGCATGCGCTGCGAGTGCGCGCGGAATTGGGACTGAAGCACTCGGGCTACCCGGATGCTCGAGTGGATGTGACAACCGACGAACGCTCGTCGCCGACGGGCGGCGCCGCCCGCGAATGCGTGGTGCTGCGAGTGCGCGAAGGTCAGCGGTACGTCGCTGGCGAACCACGCATCAGCGGCGCGAAACCAGACATCGCCGCTCGCCTGCGTCGAGCGGTCTGTGAGTCAACGGCGCCGCCCGACGCCTTGCCTCGGTCGGTAGATCTGCCAAGTGGTCGTTCGACGCATGAATGGCGCGGAAATGACGGCGGTCAGGTCGAGATGCGGCCTCCGCTATGGCCCGTGGGTAAGTCGGCGCCATTCGACGCACCCACTCGCGATCGAATTCGCGCCGAGTTGACTCGCTCGCTCGCGGACATTGGACACGATTCCCCGCGACTGCGAGTAGACATTCGCAAGCCCGCCAAAGGAACAACCGCGGAACTATTCATTGACTTGGTGGACTTGGGGCCCGCATCCATCGTCCGCGAAATTGAAATCGCTGACGGCCCCAAGAACTCGCGTCAAGTTGTCCTGGACTTCCTTAAACTCGCGGAAGGTCGCAAAGTCACGCAGATCGATCGTCTCCGCTGGGAAGACCAATTGCGGTCATCAGGTCGATTCGTTCGTCACGAGATCAAACTCGAACGACGTTTCGGCGGCGATGGCGTGAAGTTGAAGTTTTCGCTGGAAGAGTATCCTCACGCTCCTGCGTTGAACGAAGCTTTGTCGCGTGAAGAGCAAGCATTACAGCGTTGCCGCGATTGGCTCTTGCGGATGGACGCCGAAGGATATGAATTCGTCGTCCAGCGGGATGGCGACCATGCTGACACCGAGACGGGGTGGTTGAAGCAAATTGCCGTCGCCCCGAATCGTGGACTAATTGTGTCCAGTCGTACCGCCCAAGGCGACGGGCCCACTCTTTGTCTAATGTCCAACCGACTCGCCTGTTACTTGCCGCGAGGCGCGGGGCGGTTCGATGTCCCGCTGGAGACGAAGACGGGCGTGTTTGGCACGTTGGAGTTGACGTTGACGGACGAGAATGAACGGAACGAGCAGCCCTTTCGCTTGTCGTTTTCGGGCGGCGTGCGTTCGTTGAACTCGGACGACTCATCCACCAACACTGGCTTTCAATTCCGCTTCGACCCCGTGCTCTTCCTCGCACTCGCTCACGAAAAGAACGCGACAGCTCAATGGGAATCCAACACGCTCGTACTTACAACCGCGGACGCAACCGCTCGCATTGACAGTCAGTCAGGACGCTTGATCGAAATGACTTTTGCGGAAAGAAGCGAGGTCGAGCGAATCACCTGGCGCTTGACGACTGAGCGCGGAGCGCTCGACCGACAACTCGCCGAGCTGCGAGCGCTCCCTGGCCCCAATCACTACCAACCCGGGCGACCGATCACATCGCTGGCGAACTTCTTGGGGTCGGCTCAGACCATGACCGAGTTGGCTCGACTTCTACCCAACGATGGCCCCGCCGCCCATTCCTCCATCGTCGCGTTAGGTGGACCCGTCGCGGGGATGCTGCGTCGCTGCGCCGAGCAAAATGCGTTCGCCAAACTGGATGCTCAGTTCACCGCATTGTCGTCCGATCGGTCTAAAAACACCGGACTAGAGATCACCATCCCGACTGCCTTGCCAACCTCGCAAGATGCCCAAGCGGCCCCTGATAATCCTCTCAAACCGTTGGCTGGCTACTTGGTGCGGTTAAGCGACCTGTTATTCGAACGCAACACCTGGCCCGCAACCTTGCTGCGGCTGGCCGGCAGCATGGTCGCCAACGAAACGAAGTACGCTCAATACGATCTGATGCGAATCTACGGTTCCAGTGAAGTAGGGCCTGTGGGGTTCTTGGCGACGTCGAGTGTCGTGCCGATCCCGATCTTTGCGGCCACGTTTGCTCAGAAGGGACGCGAGAGATTGGCGACCGACGATTTCCGCCGCGATTATCAACTGCTTCTTGGCCCGCTTGAGCGAGCGTCCGCGACGCCCGCGATCGTCGCCGCCTTGAACGGCATGTCGCGCGAAGAAGCCCTCCAGGTCGGCTCGCAAATGCTGAACGACGGCCCGTTGTTCGCCGAATTTGTCGAGCAGGTGCGCAAGTCGGCGAGTAAAGCGAGTCCCACCGAAGCCCTGGCTAAATCACTCGAAGCCTGGTGGGAAAAAGGACTCAAAGCTCGCTTGGACGCCGAGCTTCGCGAACGAAGCTCGTTGGACACAGCGCGTAAGGCGAGCGGCAAGCAATAACCGCTACGCGCCGATTTTGCCCTTCAATTCCGAGAGCAACCGGACGGCGTGACCGATCTCCCCCTTCTGTCGCTCGGGCTCCTGGGGAATCTCACGCTCGATGGTCAACGGGCCGTTGTAGCCAATTTCCTTCAAGGTGCGCAAGTACAACTCCATGTTGACATCGCCCTCGCCGAGCGGCACTTCCTGTCCCCACTCTTGCCCTGGGTTCTTGGCCCACTTGCCATCCTTGCAGTGAATGCTGCGAACGTATTTGCCAACCTTGCGCAGCGCTTCGATCGGTTCGCCCGTCCCGTACAGGATCATGTTGGCCGGATCAAAGTTGATAAACAGGTTGTCGCGCTGCACGTCATGGATGAAGTGCAGCAGCCCGTCCGCGGTCTCTTGTCCCGTTTCCAAGTGAAGCGACTGACCGTTGGCCTTACAGTGGTCGCACACATCGCGAGTCACCTCGATGACTTCGCGGTAGAGCGGCGAGTCGGTTTCGTGGGGCACGAAGCCAAGGTGGAGCGCCACGACCTTGCAGCCTAGCAACTTGGCGAAGTCGGCGATCTCCTTCATTTCAGCGGTCCGAGCGGCTCGAGTCTCCGGCGGGACGAGCCCCACCGTCCGCGACACGGTCGGAATGTCCGCGTAACTTTCGCCGTCAAATCCACCGAACACGCAAGTCAACTGAATGTTGAATTCTCGGAGGCGAGCGAGGAAGCGGTCGGCGTTCGCCTGCGTGCGACTAGCCTTGTGCGGGGCATGCATTTGGATGGTGGGAACGCCGAGGTCGTGCGCCACCTCCAATTTGACGCCGAGCCCAGCGTCGACGCTAGTAAACACACCAATGGGCCACTTCTCCATGACGCTCGTCTCCTGCTTGTGCTTTCACGAATCAATAAAGGAACTGGCTGCTACTGCCCTTTGACCAACTGTTGATACTCTTTTTCCACGCTGCTGCCATCGGGCGTCGAATCGCTGTCCAAATCGAACCACTCTTCCTTGAACTTCACATAACCCGCCTCGCCGCGAATGTTGTTGTTGATCGCGATGTTCGTGGTAAGAGCAATGATGGCGTCGCCCATCGCGACCTCGGGTCGGCAACGCAGCGATTCGCGAGGCGCCTTGGTTTTGATCGCAAACGCCCAGTGCTCGATCTCCTCGGTGTAACCGCGGCTGACAGGGCCCATGTCGGCGGCCGCCTTGGCGCTGGCGGCTTGAGCTCCGCCGCTGGCCTGCGTATCCATCGTCGGCCCCCCCTTGTCGTTCTTCACGCTGATCTTCGACGAAGTATCCGCGTCCTTGTACAACATCACTTCCTGCTCCCGTTCCAGGATCAGTGTGCCGCGAGTGCCCATGACGACTTCGCCGTAGCCGCCGAAGCCGTTGCCGTTGATCGACGAGTAGGTGACGATGATCTTCTTGTTGGGATCGTCCTCATGACCAGGAACCCCCTTCTTGGGATCGGGCGTTCCAGTCACGTCGTCCTTGTAGCCCACCGGGAAATCGGGATCGTAGGCGGGGCCAGGGAATTCAAACATGCAGTAGACATGGTCTTCGGCATGTCGGTCGAGCGGGAAGATATGGCGTCCCCCCACGGCGTGCACCGTCAGCGGGTGAGCCTTCTTGCCGTCCTTCCGGAGCGCGCTGCAGAAGATACTCGCCGCGTCCAACTGGTGGCTGCCGAGCTCGGCCATCAAGCCGCCGCCCGTGCGCTCCCACAAGCGCCAGCGGCAGAGTTCCTCGAGCGCCGAGCGATTCCGGCCGCCCAACGTAAAGTTCTGGTAGCCGAAATCTTCCGCCTTCAGTGAGCGGTCTTCGTGCCATGCTCGCCATTGAGCGACCTTCTTTTCCAACTTGCGGGCAACCGCCGGATCTTCTTCCGACGCCAGTTCCTTTTCGAGCCCGTTGAGTTGACGCAGGATCTTGTCGACGGTCTTGCCGCCCGCTCCCGGCTCGCCGCCCGGCAGCGGCTGTTGCCAACTGTCGTTGCCCGGCAAGTTGCCACGGTGCCATTGAGCGCGAATGTGGTGCAACTGACCCAGCAAACCCCAGCGGATGAGGTTCACGGCGTTGTCGTACAGAATGCTGTAATGTCGCTGATGGCCGACTGCGAGATACAAGTTGTTTTTCGCCGCGAACCGCCCCATGACTTTGCACTGGGCGATGTTGTGAGCCATCAGTTTTTCGCACAGCACATGCTTGCCCGCCTGCATCGCCTCGATCGATGCCTGGGCGTGCAGATGGAGTGGTAGGGCGATAATCACCGCCTCGATCGACGGGTCCTTCAACAAGTCGCGATAGTCCTTGTCGTACACTTTGACGTGCTTCTTGGCTTCATCCTCGCCGCTCCAGCCATACTTCTTGATCAGGCCAGGACGAGCGGCCCAAGCCGCGTCGCTGGCCCAGTCCCCATGAAACGCTCGATGCACATTATAAGGACGAATGTCCGCAATCGCCGTGACTTGCACATAGTCCGGATTCACTGCGCCAATCAGCACTTGCCCTTCATCACCCGTGCCAATCACTCCCACTCGCAGTGGGTCGCCCACTTTGCCGTAGTTAAAGTACATCGCGCCCAGACCGGCGCCAGTCACCGCACCGGCCGCCAACACCTCTTTCATGAAGTCGCGGCGAGAGACTCCGACTGCCTCGTAGTAATTGTCGCGACCAACGGCCTTTTGTTCAGGATTCAAGTTCATGATCTGCGGTTCCGTATCGTAAAGAGGACGGAGGTAATTCTGGAGAATGAATCGCGGGCAGCGAGCAAGTTGCGGCTGGTCGCGAGTGGAAAATTCATGCGTCTCGCGGGCTGTATCCTACGAGTTAGTCTTACGGGTGCGGCAGCACGACGAGTACAGCCAGGCGACGACCGAGTCGAGACCGCCGCAGCGCCCGGCGTTAGCCGCGGCGAGCACCAGCAGGCCGCACATCTCGGCCGCCTGATAGTACGTCGGCATGGCGCCGTACGAACCGGGCCATTGAGTGGCGACGACCGAGGCCAAAAAGCCCGCCGCCACCAAACTGGCCGCTCGAGTGAATAAGCCAATCAGCAGCAGGATGCCAATCGTCAAATCAAAGTAAGGAATGAACCGATCCATCGTTTCCGAATCGAGCGTCCGCCGCCCTGGCTTTAAGACGGCGAGCGTCCCGCGGGCGGTTCGCTGTTGCGGCGTGGCGACGTCCAGCATGTCGTTTTCCAGATCTTTTCCCAGCTTGTCGATTTCGGCGAGCCAGGGACCTCGCTTGGCTTTCAACTCGGTTTCGAACTTCTCCGACTGGCCCCGCAAAGAAGGAACCTCCATGCGTGCCGGTTCGGCGCGATTGGCCTCGCGTCGCTCCAGCCCTTGGAAATACTCCTTCAGGTCGCCTTCCATGCCCCCCAGGTAATCGCGGAGGATTCCCTCGCGGCGAGCCAACTTCTCGTCGGCCAATTTCACTTGGTCGGCGTCAAATCCGTAGTGCGTCTTTGCTCGTTCGACGAATTGCCCCCAGGCCGCGACCGTCTGGTCGGCGTCCAGGCGAGCACGCCCGTCCGCGTCCCACACCAGGGCGTGGAACTTCGGGGCGAGCGGGCCTTTGGCGGCGCCGAAGAACATCGCGGAAAACGGCTTCGGATCAGCGAGTTTGCTACTTCCCTCTTTAAAGAAGTGGAAACCGATGCATAGTCGCAGCAGCAACAGTGCGGCGGCCAATGCAACACCGGATTTAACCAGCGGACAACAATTTTCGGAGGACGTGGCCAGGGCAGGGCCTCCTTGGCAGCAAGGTGGTAGGTCGTCTACGGGAGCTACGTACAGCAAGCCAGCAGAGGCGACGGGGCCGCCTGCCGCTTGGCGCGACACGATTCCCACGGGGCGTTCGCTCTTCTCGTCAATCTAGCGAACCGCCGCAGGGTCAGTCACGCAACCGGTAGCCTTCAGATTATGGTCGAACGTCGCCCCTTCGCCAACTGGGGCGAACTATCCGGCGAGTTTCTGGTGGGACTTCCTGAGTTGGACAGCCCCAAAGGCGGCATTTCTTGCTACGATCAGCCGACATGCGAATCGTACTCTGTTATCCCGTCGAAAACCGGCATGTCGAGCAGTTGGCCGCCGCCGCGCCCGGACACGAAATCGTCAATGCAGGCCAGGAACGGATCGCCGACGAATTAGTCGAATCCGATATTTTTTTGGGCCACGCCAAAGTCCCCGTTCCCTGGGATGAAGCGGTGGCGCGAGGCCGGTTGCGTTGGATTCAGTCGTCGGCCGCGGGCATGGACCACTGCCTGGTCCCGTCCGTCATCGCCTCGGACATCGTGGTGACGAGCGCCTCGGGGTTGTTCGCCGACCCGGTCGCCGAGCAGACCCTGGCGCTGCTGCTGGGGTTCCTGCGAGGTCTTCCGACGTTCTTTCGAGCTCAACAAAAACGCGAATTCATCCGCCGTCCCACTCGCGACCTCCACGACGCCACGGTCGGCATTATTGGCTTTGGCGGCAACGGTCGCCGCATCGCCGAGGTGCTCGCCCCCTTCCGCACGCGGATCCTGGCGACCGATTTGTTTCCTGAAGACAAGCCCGAGCATGTCGCTGAACTGTTGCCAGCCGACGCGCTGGATGACGTCTTGTCGCGCGTCGACATCGCCATTCTCTGCCTGCCGCTCAATAGCGACACGCACGGCATCATCGACGCCGGCCGGCTCGCCTGCCTGCGACGCGGCTCGGTGCTGATCAATGTCGCGCGAGGCCAAGTGGTGGTCGAAGCCGATCTCGTGCAATCGCTGCAAGCGGGTCATTTGGCGGGCGTGGGCGTGGATGTGACCGAGGTGGAGCCGTTGCCGGTCGATAGCCCGTTATGGGACATGCCCAACGTGCTGATTACTCCTCACGTCGGCGCTCAATCGCTTCGCCGTGCCGATGTGACCACGAATTTGCTAGCCGCTAATCTCAGGCGTTATCTGGCGGGCGAGCCGTTGGTAAACGTTGTCGACAAACGACTCGGCTTTCCCATCCGCCGTCGCGCGGGTGGATGTCGCCCCGAAGGGGCAGCGACAAGATAGCCTTGGGCTATCCTGTCGTGCCCCTTCGGGGCGCCAGGGCATGAGCGCCCAAGGTGATTCCTTGCGACGGTCTGGGGCCACCGACAGTTTTGTCGTCGAGTCGCCCCCTTACGCCGCGCCCCTCTTGCGAGCCGCGGCTCTCCGCGGCTATTGTGCGGATTGGTTGGGGAGCGGATGGGACGATCGCTGGCCCGCGACGGTTTACGCCGTTGTCGGGCGGGAGGAAAGTCCGGGCTCCATAGGACAGGGTGGTCGATAACATCGACCGACCGCGAGGTCAGGGAAAGTGCAACAGAAAGTACACCGCCGGACGACGCCGGGCCCCCGTCAAAGAGCCTGTCGTTCGGTAAGGGTGAAAAGGTGCGGTAAGAGCGCACCAGCGGTCGAGGCGACTCGATCGGCTCGGTAAACCCCACCCGGAGCAAAGCCAAACAGAGGGAAGCGCGGAACCTGCCGCGGCGGGTCGGTTCGGCCCGTTTCGCGACTCTCGGGTAGGCTGCTAAAGGCGGCGAGCAATCGTCGTCGTAGAGGAATGATCGTCGCGTGTCGCTCGCGACACGCACAGAACCCGGCTTACAAGTCCACTCCCCGACCAATTTTCTCGACGCTCGTTTCCGGGCGAGATGCATAGATGCGGGCCTCACCGTTTAGCGGAGACCCCTGCCGGCAGATGCTTGGCAACCTTGGATTGGGTTCCCAATGCACGAAATCACCATCCAGGCGGAGTGCGGCGAGTTTCTGAAACTTACGCTATTCGGTTGATCGCACCCCGAGTCTGACGATTACTGGGATGGAAACTGGCATCGCGCCTCCTTGCAGATCGAGGCGGGAGGATGCTCCGGCGACGCCGCTGGCGATATCCGCGCCGATGAATTGGCGGCCTTTCATGGACAATGGGCTCGACTGCAAACGTCTCCGAAACGAATCACTCAGGGCCGACCACGACCGTAGATCACTCCCCAGTGAGTGCGACAAACGCGGACTTCCAGTATGGCGATGAACAACGCCACGGTCACATAGAACAAAATCGCGTAAAGGACGCCGGAAGAAACGGTCGGGTTATCGCCGCCATCGGGATACAGTGACGCCTTCAATAACAGAGCGAGATTTCCATTTCTTACGACCACCTCGATGGCGATCGTAAAGACGTCCTTGATCGTACGCCGAGCTAGCAGGCACGTGCCGTAGGTGATCCAGAGCATTGCACTACCGAAAGCCGCTATCGCCAACGGGGCTCGCAATCCTTCACTGAGGATCTTCAGTCGGCCGGTAAACGCGGCGCCGCCAATAAGTACGATCAGGAGGCCAAAGCTGATCCATATGGCAAACTTACCCGGCAACGAGTAGTGGCTGGGAAAGAGACGGCGTACGAGCATCCCCGCGGCGAGTGGCGCGAGCAGCCACGAACCGATTTCCGAGAAGATTAACTGGGCAGGCATTTCGACGTGTCCCGTTGTACCAGAGTTCATCACTCCCAGGGCGGCCGCCATGCTCCCGAACACTTGTAGAATTGTCGGAGTGGTGACCACGCACAGCGCCGTGCAGCACGTGGTGGCTGCGACCGACAATGCGACATTTCCTTTGCCGAGATACGTGAAAAGATTCGTGTAAGATCCGCCTGGCAACGCGGCGACCAACAACATGCCAATCGCTACTCCCTCGGAGACGCGGAAGAGAGCTGCCAAGAGCACCGCGACCATGGGCGCGACCACGCACTGCAAGAAAAGAACGATGACAAGGCCCGACGGTTGCTTGAACACGCGGACGATGTCACTAACTGTCAACGTTGTTCCCATGCCGAACATGGAACAGACCAGCAAGCTCGCGGCCAATGCATACTCGGCGGATTGGTAGTCCATGGGATTCAGCCACGCGCCGTGCGTTCGAGCCATGGTCGCTCGGCGATGGGCGTCGAGTATTCTGCCTCGCGATTCAGAATTTCCGCGTCGAAACGTCTCGTCCCCTTATCGACCTTTGCACTCACCGAATTTCAGTAACTCACGCGTACTCTCGGCAAAAAATGATGCGAGTCATGCCCGCGAACGAGTTCTGCGGCAAATTGGCGAAGTCAGGTAAGGAGGCGTTGTCTGACAAGGGCGAGTCGATCCTTCGCCATGACACCCAACATACTCCTCCCTCTGTCCGAATTCGTGTCATTCGTTCGATTCGTGGTCCAATCAGCCACACTCCGTAGTCCCCGCATGGAGCCGCGGATCGGGATAGACGCCCGGTAAATCCTCGGCGTAGAATCGGTCGAGTACCGCGTCCCAGTCGGCACGCGTCTTGGCGCGAGCGAACGCCTCGCGCACTTCCACATAACGCGGATGGTTCGCCGCATACTTGATGCCGAACTTGCGCATCAGGATTCCACACTGTTTGGGCTCGTAAATCTGCTCGGCGAGCCCAAAGTGTTCGCGAATCAAGTCTCGCTGCTCATGCAGTCGAGGCGGCGCGGGCATGGGGCGTCCCGCGAGCAGCGCTCGAGCTTGATCGAAGATCCACGGATTGCCGATCGCTCCGCGCGCAATGGTAACGCCATCGACGCCTGTCTCGCGGATCATGCGCAGGCAATCTTCCGCGGTGAACAAGTCGCCGCTGCCGAGAAGACGGATGCGACCCGCGATATGTCGTTGCACTTCCGCCAAAAATTCCCAGCGGCTGGGGCCGATGTAGCGTTGAGCAACCGTGCGGCCATGGACGGTGACCCCTGCCACACCCAAAGCAATGGCGCCATCCAGGATCTGAAAAAAGTTGTCGCGGCTTTGCTGCGAATCATCAATGCCGCGACGCATCTTGACGGTGACTGGAATCGCATGCGGCACGACATCCCGTGTACGACGAATAATCTCGAGCGCCACCTCGGGTTGACTCAAATGGAATCCCCCGCGGCAGCGACCCAAGACCTTCTTCACGGGACAACCGAAATTGATGTCGATGACGTCGAAACCCGCCTCGGCCAGTTTCTTCGCGCCGGCCGCGAACTGCTCGGGCTCCGCCCCCATCAACTGACCGCCCACCGGCCGTTCATCGTCGGTGATGTAGAGGAAATGCGACGTGCGCTTACGCAATTTGAGCGTGACCAGGAACTGGTCGAGCATTACTTCGCAGAGGCTGTACGACGCACCGGCCCGGCGAGCTAACCAGCGCATGGGCCAATCGCTGTAGCCAGAGAGTGCCGCTTGCACGAACGGATGCTCAATCCGAACGTTTCCCATCAGAATATTCGTCGCGATCATTTTTCCGGTTTCGCCTCGCCATCCAACAACTGTCGCACTCGTCGCCGCTGAGCCTCTAGAGTGTCGAGCAGCAATTCTCGTTGCCCACTCCGTAGATCCTCAATCAAGCGTACGGCTTCCTGAAAACCCTCGGCTCGTGACAACTCGCGAATCACTTCGCGCAGCGACTGGTCCAACGCTGCCTGAGCCTGATTCAATTCCTCTTGAGCCAGCGACTTGTCTTGGCTCGAATCCAAGCCGATCCTTGCCAATCGTTCAACACGAGCCGACTCCTGATCGCGCGCCCGAAGCAATGGCGTCATGATACGCTGTGAAAATCGCTCGATCAGGGGACTGTTCATCGTTTCCAGGCCGCTCTGAATGATTTCGACGCGAACCTCGTCGAGTTCTTGGGCGCGATCGACCAAAGACTCGCGCAGGCGGCCGAAATCGCGCAGGCGTCGAGCCGCGTCTTCGGCGGGCAATGCGGCGAGCGACCTGCGCCAATCGTCGAGGTCGATCCGTAGTTGCTCCAACAATTGGCGTTGTTCCTTTTCTCGCCGCAACCAGTCCGCCCGCAATTCTCCGGGTTCCACAATACTCCAGGGTCGCTCCGTCGAACGACCTGTTTTGGGACCGGATACGGTGTCGTTGTCGGTTGCTTCCCAGACTAGGGTGAGCACCGACCCTGGCGGAACCTCAAGGGGCGCCAAAGAGACTTCCGCCGACGAGGTCGTACTGCCGGACGTCTTCTTAAGCTCGACCTCCACGGGAGTCCAGGGACGTAACTCTTCGCCTTGAGCATTTGTCAGTCGAGCCAAGAGACGAACCGCGGCGACTTGGCGATCGTCCTCCACCGTGACGCGGCCAACCAGTCGCGTCGAGGCCACTACAAGTCGACTCGCACCTGACCAGTGGGCGACGACGCGCGGCGGCGTATCTTCCAGCATTTCAATGCGAAAAGCCGGAGGACGGGCGAAGTCGAGTCCCAAGCGATCGACGACCGACAGCGAGACCAGGCCATCGACCCAATCGTTCGGTCCGAGTTCTCCGCGGAAGCGACGCGGGTCGGAGGCATCCACGCTGCATGGGACTCGCGTCTTGCCCGTGAGGGCCGCCGCTACGACAACGGGCTGCTTCATCCGACCCTCGATCTTCAGCCGGCTTCCACGCAAAACTCGGTAGGGGCCTTGGCCGGCGAGCAAGGGGAGGACTGCGCCACCCGTGTAAGCTGGCTCCTGAACCTCTAATCGCAAGTTCTCTAATGCGGGGGGATCTACTGTTCTTACGGGAATCCATCCAGTGCGAGCATCATCGGCGGTCACGCGAAACTGAAACGGCTCGAGAATGTCTCGCACGTGGAGTTCGTAGCGCGATTCAGAGCTGTGAACGATTGAATCGCGAACGACTGGGGAGAGTGTATGGGACCTTTGAGGTTCAAACTCGAGTCGCGGCGGGTCGCTGGCAGGGGCAGGCGTTCGAGATGAACTGGCGGATGTATCCACCAGCGGCTCGGTGCGAGCCACTCGCAGACGCACTCGTAGATCACCGCCGCGCGCCACGACAAACTCCCGCTCATGCACCCCTTCAAACTCAATACGAGTTCGCCGCGGGTATTCCAATTCGGCCCACGCCAGATTTCGCAGACGCCAGACGGTCAGCGTGGGCGAGGCGTAAGTGGTAGAAAATAAAACGCCAAGCAGTAAGCCAACGACGCCGGTGGCGAGCCACTGGCGACGAGTCCAATCGTGGTCGATTAAGTCGTGGAAATCGACCCCAACGGCCGCTTCCGAGGCGCGTCGCTGCGTTGCTTCGACGAGTTCCCGCGAGGCGCCTGCTGGTACTTGATGATGAGTCCATTCAACGGCATTGACCAGCAGTCCACGGAGCACAGAAAATCGCCGCTCGACCCGATGAGCCAGCTCGAGGACTCCTGGCGTACCGCGAATCACTCGGTGGATCGCTCGACACAGACCAAGGACCACCGCGACCCCCACGAACAGGCTGATCCCAATCCTGACCGCTCGGGTGAACGAGCACAGGTAGTCGAGTGCAAAGTCGGCGATCAACAGGCCCAGCAGCACCGCCGCGATTTGCCACATTTCCGACAACGCGATACGCCAGCGAAACGACTGCCGCAGTAGCCCTAACCGCGCAATCAACGACCGCTCGTCGCCGTTTTCAGCAGCGGAGCCGGTGGAGAGGGTGGCGTTGCGTGGGGAATTCTCGGCCATGAAGGCTTTGAGTATACCCAGGAAACGACTCCGTGATTTGACCACGAATCGCACGAACTAGACGAATGGGAAGAATAGGTGAGCAGAGTTGTGTCCGAAGTACTTGACCAACCGCAACTCACGGAAAAGTGAAGGCAATCCGAGTGCTCTCCAAGAGCCCCCCCGTCCCCTCCGTCCTTTTTCTTCCTCCTTGCTCCTTTTCCTTCTCCCTTCTCCCTTCTCCCTTCTCCCTTTTTCCTTTTTCCTTCCCTCCGTCCGGATTCGTGTGATTCGTGCGATTCGTGGTCGCCTCCCCTTCCGAGTCTCACAGCTACGAACCAAGCCACAACCCAATCCGCCGATTCGTAGACCACGAATCGAACGAATCGACTCAAACCGCGCGATGACGTTTTCGTACGAGCCACTCCGCGGCCAAAAGGCCGACGAAAGCCGATAAAACCCAACCGTTGTCCCACAAGGGGCTGGGGGAATGGCGAACTATCGCAACTTCTCGCTGGTCTGGCACCGCATCCAAGGCTTCTCGCAGTCGTTCCCATGGAACGTAGCGACCGCCGGACAATCGTGCGAGATCGGTGAGCAACGCTTCATCGAGCCACGGAGTACGAGTTTCCACCTGTGGTAACTCGCCCACGATCGTTGTTCGAATCTTCTCGGGGGCTGGATTCGGGCTGGGTAATTCGTATTCCAATTCAAAGACGCCTGGCCGCGGGGCAGTCCAACGACCCTCAAAAACGCCCGCTTCTCCAGGCTTAGGCAGCAAGGAGATTTTCTCTAACTGTTCGGCGCCCTCCCGCACTTGGACCTCTATGGACGGCAATGACACGGGTTCTCCGAGCGTTTCTTGGATGCGAGCCGTCACCACGGTCGATTCGCCGACCTCCAGTCGCTCCCGATCTGCTTGCAACCAGCCGCGACCATGTCCCTCCCAAGCTCGTCCCTCGCCTAAAAACTCAATCATGCCTCGCCAAAATCGCTCACGCGAGGTTGCTCGATGCACGGGGTCCGCGACTCGCCACGTCGAGGGAAAGCCAAGATAGGCGACATGAGCGGCGCCAAAGCGGCCCGTCGCCAACAACGGTCGATTGCCGCGCGACGTGCGTGTCGCCGGATCGCCATGCTCCAATAAAACGCGAGCAGCGGGTCTCGCTCGAGTTGCGGGGAATGACCAGTAGACCTCCAGCGAGCTGGCCGGACCGGCGGCGTCCCCGAATGGCAAGTCGCGCACGAGCGGATGGTCCTGCTGGCCAGCGGATACCTGCGCCGGCCAACTCTTCAGCGCTGGACCAAGTCGAGTCGCCAACTCCAATTCGGCGGCTTCCGCGAACTCCACCGGCCACACGTCCTGGAGCGTATCGCCGGGTGGCAGCGAATTCCATTCGGCGCCATGCCGGTGGCCTGGCTGATACAGCACACCCCCACCATGCTCGACCAGAAAGCGTCGCAGCCATGTGCCAAATTCGGGCGGCAGTCGAGTGGGATCGGGGTCGAGCAGCAGGACCACGTCGTACCACAACAGCTCCTCGGCGGAATTCGGAAAAGCGGGCAGGGGACGAGTGCCGCTGGCGGGACGATTTTCATCGGCCGATTGCAGCCAGCAACTGCTCTCATAACCCGAATCGCGAGTCAACCAACGCTCAATCTGGCGATACTCCCAACTCGGTTCGCCGGCAATCGCCAAGACTCGTAACCGATCGCGTTCCAGGACTCGTACGGGCAACGATTCACGACGAGTGTCGTTGGGCGCGTTCCGCGATTCTCCCTCAGGCTCCAAGCGAGCTTCATACACATACCGCCCCAGCGTCTCGATCTGCTGTTGGAACACTTGGCGATGGATGCGCTGTTCGCCCGACTCATCCAAGGCCAATGTTGCTAAAGCGACTTTTTCGAATGTGCTAGCGGGAGAGTTCTCGGGAGACTCGACATCGTCGTGCGGGCGTCGCCAAAGAGTGACGTTCAATGAACCCGTTTCGGAAGATTGCGAGGCGACGATCACCTCCACCTCGAACGGCTCGTCCCGCCAAACTTGCGGACGAACGTAGACGCCCGCGACTCGCGACGAACGAGTGCGATTGGTCTGGCCCACTCCGACAGCAAGGATCGGAATCCCACGCTCGCCTGCCTCGCGAGCCGCTTCGCGCGGATCGCTCCGGCCGGTGTGTTGTCCATCGCTGAACAACAGGATCGCGATCGGCGACTCGCCGGCGAGTGCCGTCTCCAACGCTTGAGTGATGTCGGTGCCTCGGCCGTCCGCGGTCCATGGCGGCCAATCAACGCCGTCGCTCGATGCTTGCCGCGTGGAGTTTACTGGCGGTTCGACGCTCGCTGTTGGTGAGTTGGCGTCTTGTCCCGCGGACTGCGTCTCCAAGGCGAAATCCAGCAGTCGCAAGCTTGCTCGCTTCGATAACGTGCGCCAAGCATCCGCTGCGTCGTGCGTGACGAACTTGGAAACGAGCTCCGAACGTGAGACAGCCGACTGGTCGGTGGTCGAGTCGCCGGCGAGCGACATGGAGAGCGACGAATCGCGAAGCACCACGACGGGCGGCTTCAACTCGCGTTGATCCACACGTGCGAGCCCTGGGCCCAGCAGAACGAATGCCCACGTGATCCAAGCCAGCGTACGCACGGTCGCGGCGACTACGCGGCTCTTCTGGCTCCAGACGCCTCGTTCACGGCGATAGACCCACCAGGTCCAAGCGATGGCGAGCGCGCACGGAAGGAACACGGTCAGCAGCATCCAGCCACTGTCCAAGCCCATCCAAGTCCACTCGCTTTGCGACCACTGACCCAATCTTGAGACTCTCTATTCCAAACGAAGTCGCCACCGGGGAACTCGACCGTCGAATTCCGCATTTTGATCGAAGCACTGTCGTCGCGGCGTTACTCGACGACCGCTAATCCGCCATTCAAATCGCCTTCACGCTTCCACACCAGCTTACCCATCGCATCATAAAACGAAACGCTCGCAGCTTCCGCGACTAACCATTGTCCACTAGCGAGTCGAAACGATCGTCGCAGACCCTGCCAGCCGCCGCGAGCCAACGACGTAGTTCCTTCTCGCTTTTCTGGCGTGAATTCGAGTCGCATCACTTGTCCGGGCGTGGCAAAGGTCGCGTAAACTGCTCCGTCTTTGGACACGCACAAGGAACGCGGCGAAGTTTCGAAGTCGATGGTTCGCGAGGGGGAATCTTGGGGACCTAGCACGATTGCTTGGCGCCCCTCCCATAACGCTACGCAAATCGATTCGCTTGGCTTCTCTGTTTGAGTCAATGACGGAGTGGGGTAGGGGACGACATCGACCGGTCTCCCAACCGTGCGTTCGACTCGTCGCCATTTCCCCTGCGGATCGACTTGACCTACCATGCCGATATCGGGAAATGCGATCCATGCACTTCCGTCCGACATGGCCGTGATGCTCGCTGGGCGCGCGGGAAGGCCCGTCAATTCCGCGACTCGCTGACCTCGCTCGTTGAACTCGACCAACACATTCTGTCCGTGATCCACGACCCAGCGGCGGCCGTCACGCCAAGCTGCGCACGCACCCGGCAGGCGAATACTCGTGTCTTTCCACAAAATGTTTCCGCCGAAATCCAACTCCAAGACCTGCCCTTGAGCAAGGTCGGTGACAAGGCAACGCGGCGCCACGGCGCCCGATGCTTCTTTCGCGGTTCCCTGGTTACTCGCTGTCGAAGGCTTGTCTTGTGCCGTCGAATCTGCATGAGTGGGACGACGAATCAGCGAAGTTGGGAGTCGACCTGAACCTGACGATAGAGGCTCGGCAGCGGGAGGATTCGCGGAAACGGCGGGCGTCAACTCGAGCCAACGATCGAACGTCGACAAAGCCCAGCGTTTGTTGACGCAATGAACCTCGAGTGGAACTGGCCCTGGCGTCAACACTCGCCGCCGGTCGCGCACCGAACCTGTTTGCATATCGATCGCGGCCAAATCAATTTCAATCGCCTCGCCGCCTAGACCATCCGGCGCGTCCAGCAATCGTCGACGTTGCGACTGGGCCATGGAAAGTACGGGAACCACCACCAATTCGTCGTCCAACAACGCTCGACCAGCCAAACGGCCCAGCGATTGTCGCCACAGCAGTTTGCCCGAGGCGAGTGCATACGCACGCAGCGAATGTGGGCCAGCGACCACCACCTTACCGCGAGCGATGCCGATCTGATGAGTCGCCTCGGTTGCCTTTGTTGCAAGTTCACTGCTTGAGGAACTCTCCGCTAGTCGTCTGGGGGATGTCCATTGAGTGGCGCCGGTGCGTCGATCCAGAACGATCAGCCGATCCGAATCACTTGCGGTGACGATTAACCAACGCCCATGAACCGCCAGCTTATCCTCGTCCCAGCCATCCGGGATCAAGCTGGGAGCAATCCCGGTCGTTGGGGCCAAATCCTTGGTTCCCGTGCCGGCAGCGAGAGCGCTGGCCCGTCGAGCAAAATGCCGTGGGTAAGTCGCCGCCCACCGAGTGGCGCCAGTCTCCTGATTCAAGGCGACGATCACGCCCACTCCCGCGGCGGCATAGACCTCGTCTCCATCGCACGCCAATTCCAATGACGACCAAGGCCAGGCGCCGATTCGAGGTTCGCCCGCGATGCGAGATGTCCACGCCACCTCGCCGCTCTCAAGACGAATCGCCGCGACGTAAAGGGTCGCTCC
The DNA here is from genome assembly GCA_046349915.1 of Pirellulales bacterium. Lineage (GTDB taxonomy): Bacteria > Planctomycetota > Planctomycetia > Pirellulales > Pirellulaceae > CAIXSC01. Next base: position 181,748 of record JAXMBL010000011.1, read on the forward strand.
CATCAACGTTGGAATGAAACCGTAACGACGACCGACGACCAAGGGGCCCAAGAAGGTCGCGTCGAGCAACGAAGATTCACTCGCGGTGGCGCTGGGGCCCAGCACATCCGTGGGCGCGATCTCCCAAGCAACCTCGCCGCTGGCCGGGTCGTACGCCGCCAAGCGATTCGCACGCTGACGCCAAGACCAGCGGCGAGCGGCAAATGGAAGAGGCTTTGCGTCGTACGAAGGACTCGGCTCCACACAAAACACTCGACGGTCTTGCCAAGTGATGACGTGACGCAAACTGTCAGCCCAGAACCAAGCGTCGTGGGCCGTCAGCCGTCGACTTGGTTCGCGTAAGGCGACGTCGCGCGGTGTGATCATCGACCAAGCGGCAGGAAGACCCGTGAAGTCAGCCGCAAGTTTTGTTGTCGACGTCGTGTCTTGTTTGCCGACGCCCAACGTGAAAACACTCGTCGATTCTTGCGCAAGGGGAAATGGTTGGACCGACCATGATTTTGCGCCGCCAGCGAACAGTTGTGTCGCGCTGTGCGATACCCAGTGAGGAGGCGACCAGCCTGAGTCGAGCCATCGCCTTCCCAAGGATTGCGAGTCACGTCGCGGCGTCAACTCGTCGTACCCAGGGCCAAATGCGTCAGTGGCGGAAAGTCGAGCAACTTGAGTTGCGATGACGCTGGGCGTGGAGACTTGCTCCGATGAGTCTGACTGCAAAAGAACTGTCCGAGCGATTCGCCATTCGGAACGTCCCAATTTGAAATCCCAAGCCTCAGCTAATCCGTCTCCCAATCCTAATTGCACTCGATCCGGGCGGCCGCCGCTCGACCGCTCTTGGACAGGAATTGCCAAAAACTGCTCGACGTGTCGACGAATCGTCTCGCGCGAGGCATTCACTGCATCCGATGCCGCGGCGGTCGTTGGAGACGACGCGAGTGCGGCTCGCGCCGCGCTGTCGTCTCCGAGATAGGCATCCGCCAGCGCTTTGCGCAACCAGATATCTGTTTTCGGAGGAGTTAGGTCGGGATGCCAGCGAGCCAATCGCTCCAGGCGCCAGGACGCTGAGACAAAGTCGAGACGGTCGAGTGCGTCGAGGGCCAAGAGCCATGCCGCGTCGTCGCCGTGACTCGAAAAAAAGTAACGACGATCGACTTCCTCAAGCACTCGCCAATAGTCGGCCGCGTGAGTTCCCGCGGAAGCCTCGTCGCTCGCGGGATTACTGGAGTCCTTGAACTTCTGCTCCGCCTCGGCCAAGAGCGCACGCGCGGGCCCATCCGCTCGCAGGCGATACTGAGCCAGGCCAGCCGCCGGTAGTCGAGCCATGCGCTGCTCCACCGCGTGAGCGATGGTCTGGATGCGTTCGAGGTCGTTGCTGCCGACACGAGTAGGTTGGCGGTTCACGGGGCGCAGCACGATATCTCGCCCTTCATCCAACATCCGCTGGAGCAAGGGAATCGACAAATCCCACGCCCCTCGCTCGGCCAATCGATCTTGCTCGTCGAGCAACAACTGAAGATCCTCGTCACTCACCAGGATAGGTGCGAGATCATTCACGGCCGAGTCGACGCGGACTTGAGCGGAAGGCGTAACCTGACCATTTGCCTTAGATTGCCATCCGAATCCGCCTAGTGCGATGACCATGATCAACGTCAGTATTCGCACGACGAACTTTCGGCCCGCAATTGGCAGGTGGAATACACGATGACGTGCCGACAGCGAGATCGATTCGTGCCGCTGACATTGAGGCTGGCATTGACTCGAGAATTTGCTGCTCATCGTCGCTGCCCCACGACGTACGCCAGTGATTGCTCACAGAACAGGATGCCCGCGAGCGACCAAAGAAGCCAATACGACCAATCGCCCCGCGCAATGTCGGCATCCATCCATGCCATGTCCGCGGGGATGCGACGAGCACCTCGGATTGCATGCAGAACGCCCCACTCCTCGCCCACTCGACGCAGCTGTGATTCCACCGGCGCCGCCGTGACAACGACGGTAAATTCTTCGCGCTCACCCGAGATGCGGCTGACCTCGACGGTATGTCGTCCCAGATGACGAGTCGGCGGCGAGTTCAGCAGCGACGCGGATGGTTTTCCTTGAAGTGAGGAGGATGTGTCGGATGAATTCGGGCTCCGCGAAGTCGCTCCTTCCAAGGCTAGTCGTTGACGCGAGGGCGTACGGGGCCACGCTTGACTTTGGTATTTCTCCAACGGCAGTCGGCACCGAATGGGTTCGCCAGCGTAAACGCTCGTTGGTAGTCGACGATCTTGGGCGAGTTCGCGCACGAGCTCCTGGACCACGATCAAAAAGCTGGGGTCGGCGGGCCAATCGGACCAAGTTTCGTCAAACGGAAACATGACCTGAACGACTCTTCCTTCGCCGAACTCCTTGTCCGCGAGCCATGGGGACTTCAGGTCATCATCCAAGCGAGCCAGGATTCGCGTCCCAGCTTGTCGATCGGTGGAAGTTTCCGAAACAGTGCTCTCGTCTTCAGCCGAAGACTCGCCCCTCGTGCTCCACCATTGATAGACGCGAATCTGCGCCGGGAAGGGATTGTCGTCCCCCGCTAGTAATCGAAGAGGAGCGAAGTCGCCGCGGATCTGACGCATCGTTTGCCAGCGTTCGTGGCGTTCATCCCCGCGGATCTCCACTAATCCGAGCGGCGCCAGTCCCCGGCCTTCTCGATAAAGTCGAGTATTCCACGCCCCGTGATCGGTGGTTGGACCAGCAGCGATCAGCAGGCTTCCCCCATTCCTTACCCAGCGTTCCAGCCACTCCACCTGTTCGACGGTAAACGAACGGAGATCGCTGGCGATGATCAATCGAAACGACTCCAACATCGCTTCGTCCCATCGATCTTTGGCGAGCAAACGAGGCAGAAAACCCGCGGGCATGGCTTCGTCGGGCGATAACGATCGAGCCAAATAAAGCGTCTTTTCGTCGGCGCTCAGATCGAAGTCGGCTGTCTCGGAACCTGCGTTCGTCGTTTCGCTTGGCGTCTCACGGCTCGCCGCATTCCGTGAGTCTTCAGACGCTAGAATTGCGACAGAGACCCCTTCGCCGGGACTTGCTAGAGTCGTGGTCGAATCATCGGTCGCGAGTCGGTTGTCTCGCTCGGGTTCGGAACTCGTAATGTCGACTCGTACTTCCCAGACACCCTCCGCCTGCTCCCACTTCACGGGAAACGAAACCAGCCTTGTCTCGCCCGCGGGCAACAGATCGATCGTGGCCGTCAACGGGGCGGTCTCGGCGACGGTCAAGCGAACTTCAATGTTGCGTGCGTCATGATCACCCAAATTCCCCACCGTCGCTTGATATTGCAGTGGAACCCCAGTCGCGACGACCCCATCCGCTCGTAGGTCGGTGACATACAAATTGTCGGTCGGTGGTTCGCCCACGTCGCACAATAACCAGCGTTCTTCTTCGTTCTCCGACTCCCTCTGCGTGGAATGCGTGCCGCTCGATGCGTCCGACGCTGTGTCAGCCGCGGACGTATCGAGGTCGCCGAACGTAAAGGTCTGCATTCGATCATTGATCCAATCGTGACGTCGAAAGTCCGACGCTACCAAAACTCGACGCACCCCAGATGTTCGCGTCGTGAGCCACTCGCGAAATTCGACGAGCGTTGCAGCCCAGTCGACTGCGGCGTCCGTGGGCTCCAGACGATCGATAGTCCCGAGCAAATCGTCCAGCCTTTGCGGTACGAGTGGTACGCGTTCCAATCGCGGCTGGCGGGGAGAGGTGGCGAGCACAAGCGTGAGCGAGTCCCGCCCGGAGTCCGCGGCCGTGGTGACCATTTCACGCAATCGTCTCTTCGCCCGTTCAAATGCGGAACCTGTTGAGGTTACGCTGCGCATGCTGAGCGAATCATCGATCAACACGACATACTCGACTCCTCCCACGTTCCCAGTGAGACTGCTCGCCAACGACCCGCGGCTTAAGAAGGGTCGAGCAACCGCGCCCGCGAGTAGCAACACGGCCAGCACTCGCAGCGCTAGCAGAGCCACATCCTCCAGTCGCACTCGACGTTCGTCGCGCTGGACCGCGCCCACGAGCAATCGCATGGCCGCCCAGTCCAAGGTGCGCACTCGTCGTCGGCTCCACCAATGAATGATTACGGGCACGCAAGCCAGCAGTGCGCCGAGCGCGACGAGTCCTGGATGGGCGAACCAAGCGACCGCCCAGACGAGGCGATGATCAAGCTCGCCCATGGCGGAACCCCAAGTATCGGGACAAGGTCGCATCGAGCGGCTCGCGAGTATCAACCAATTGATGGTCCACTCCCGCTCGGGCGCAGGCCGCACGCGACTCGCCCAGGAAGTGGTTCAACTGCTCCAGGTACGCGGCGCGTAGCGAGCGTGGATCGGACTCGATCTGGTCGACTGCTTCGAGCCCTCGAAAGAGCGTCATGCCCTCGAAGGGGAACGTCAATTCGTCCCCATGCAACACATGGCAGACGAACGCCTCGTGCTTTCTCCCGCGTAATTCGGCCAAGGAATCGGTCAACGATCGAGGATCATCCAAGAAATCGCCAATCAAAATGACCAACGCACGGCGTTGCCATTGGGCGGAAATTCGACGGATTGCCGCGGGCAGATTGCAACCCCCCGCTGGCATCACTTGTTCCAATGTTTCGGCGATACGAGTGACCTGACTGGGGTGAGCTTGAGCGGCGACGACTCGCGGCGAACCTTCGGTCACCACCGCCAACCCGGTTGCGTCCTGTTGTTGAGTGAGCAAGTAAGCCAGACAGACCGCGAGCGTCGCGGCATGATCGTATTTACTCCAGCCATTCGCCTCGCCATACCGCATCGATTGGCTCGCGTCCACCAAAATCCAACACGGCAAATGCGTTTCTTCCTGGAATTGTTTGACCACCAGTCGCTTGGTGCGAGCAAACACTTTCCAGTCGAGATGTCGTGGTTCGTCGCCTGTCGCATACGGACGATGCGCCGCGAACTCGGTGGCCGACCCCAAATAAGGACTCGCCTGACGCCCTATCAGCCAGCCTTCCACCACGCGACGCGCGCGCAGTTCCAGCCTCTCGATCCGGCTTAAGACGGCAGGCTGCTCATACTTCATGTGCGGCTACGTTCTAGGACTTGCGGGATGTCGCATCGACCGACGGCGCACGGTCGTCGCCCGTCGTATGTTCAGGCGTCTCCGCCAAGAGCCGATCGATCACTTTGTCCGACGAAACGCCGGTCGAATTGGCGTTGTAGTTCGTCAAGATGCGGTGACGCAACACGGGGTGGACGATCGCCTTGATATCGTCGATCGATACGGCAAAACGTCCTTGCAAGACTGCTCGAGCCTTGGCGCCCAGGATCAAGTACTGAGCTGCTCGCGGCCCCGCGCCCCAACTGACCCACTCCAGGGCAAAGTCGTGCGACTCGCCCTCATACACGCGAGTTCCTCGCACAAGCCGCAAGGCGTAGTGGATCACATGCGGCGCCGCGGGCACTCGCCGCACGAGCTCTTGCAGCCGCTGAATCTCCTCCGCCGTCAGCACCTCGCGTACTTCCGTCCGAATCGCCGACGTAGTGGCTTCCACGATTCGATACTCTTCGTCGTACGACGGGTAACGCACGAACACCTTGAACATGAAGCGATCCTGTTGCGCCTCCGGCAACGAATAGGTTCCCTCCTGCTCGATGGGGTTTTGCGTGGCCAGCACGAAGAAGGGACTGGGAAGCGAGTGTCGTTGGCCGCCCGCGGTCACTTGACGCTCTTGCATGGCCTCCAGCAACGCCGCCTGCGTCTTGGGAGGCGTGCGATTGATCTCGTCGGCCAACACGACATTGGCGAACACCGGACCGCGCAGGAACTTGAAGGCCATCTTGCCGGTCGTTTTGTCCTCTTGCAGGACTTCAGTCCCCGTGATGTCGGAAGGAGTCAAATCGGGAGTGAACTGAATCCGGCTGAAGTGCAGCTTCAAGCACTTGGCTAGCGTGCTCACCAGCAGCGTCTTGGCCAGCCCCGGCACGCCTTCCAGCAAGCAATGGCCTTGAGCAAAGATGGCGACCAACAGTTGCTCAATCACCTCCTCCTGCCCCACGATCACTCGACCCAACTCGGATCGCAAAGATTGATAAACGACTTGTAACCGCCGCACCGCCTCGACGTCGCTTACCCCCTCTCCGCTCCCGCTGGCTGGGCCTGTCGCAGGTCCGCTCGCGGACGCTCCGCCCGACGCCGATTCCGCTTCCATCGCCCCATCCCTTTCGCAATCCAGAATTCAAGTTCGACCCACAACCGAGGCAAGTCCCACGATACGCTATCGCGAACTCGGTCCCCGGCAGATCGCCGCTGCTGATCGTGGCTACGAGTCTAGTCGATGGAGGGCGAGCAAAGCGAGCGGCGTGGCGATCAAAGGGTCGTCTTCACGCATGTAGGACGAGGCGTTCGACCAGGAGCCATCCGCTCGCTGTCGCGATATCAATTCCCGGACCAGCAGTTCGCGAGCCGCTTGCGATCGGTCTCGATCCTTGAACTCGCCAATCAGACCAGCGACTTGCGAGGCGAAATAGTACCACAGTCCATCGGTCCAACCACCCGAGAGAGCCGCTTTCGCGTCCGGCGATTGCCGCGGCGCTGTCGCGTGTCCCGGCACACGGGCAAATTGCTCGGATCGCGCTTCGAGCCACGCGAGAGCAGTTTGCCGCGCGGGCGCGTCCGGTGCGACTCCCGCCGCTTGCAATCCCCTGAGCCCATCGCAGGTCGTGGTCGCGTACGAAAAACCACGCCCCGTCGCCTCGTCGAAGCCAGCTTTATTGTCTGATGAACGAGCTTCGGCGGTAAATGGGAAACCACCATCGCCCGGTAGATTCTGACAACGTCTCAACCAACCGATCGCCTTGCTCTGGGCCTCACGCACTCGTTGGCTCATGGTCGCTTGTTCAGCCATTTTCCCCATGCGACTCGCCGTCGCGGTAATCGCCTCCAGAGCCCAACGAGTGAGCGATACGTTGACGCCCGTGGTGATCCCGCGAGGGAGCGGCGACGTGCCGACATCCCAGCCGCCGATCTGGGGATGATCGCTTGCGAAACCTCGAGCTTCCATGATTTGCGCGTTCAACAAATACTCGAGCAGGCTGGCACGATGTTCCGTCGACCAGATCAAGTCGTTGTCGTCTTCGGCCAACAGAGCCAGTGACGCGGCGTAGACCGGCAAGTCCAATGTTCCGTCCGGGGCCGCGATCAAGCCGCGTCGCTGCAAACCGTGTCGCAAGAAATCGGCCGCGGCCGCCAGCGGCTTCTTGGCCGCCAAGCGAAATTCTTCCGGACCATACCGCAGGGCGTAGAGAATCATGGCCGTGATCGCGGCGCCGCCGCGCAAGGCGCCGTAGCGCGAACGTCGCCACCCACCGGCCGCGTCTTGGTTCGTCAACAGGAACTCGGCGCCGCGCAACCAGGCCGCTTGAATTTGGGACATGAACGGGCCTCGACCTATACCTGGGAAATCGGCAGGAAGCGATGAGGCGCGTGGAGCACGAGCAAAGCGGCGGCCGTGCAAAACGTGCGGCTGGTGATGCAATGCGCCCCGCTCCAACTTCCATCGTCGTTCTGGACGCCAACCAGTTTGTCGCGCACCACCGAGTACCACGCATCCCAATCCGTTCCGCCTCGCTGCATCAACGTCTCCGTGATCAGATGGAACGCCAAGTACTCCTCGCCGCCCGCTTGCGTAAAAGCCGTGTTGTCGGTGGTGACCAGCTTCAGGGTTTCGGCGATGGCCTGTCGTGAGACGTCGGACCTCTCTTGCCCCAAGGCATAGAGCACTCGTATGCCCGTCGCATTCTTGTAGAGCGTATGCATCCAACCGCCGCCGCCCACGCGAGCAATACTCGATTGCATCTGCTTGGACAGGAACGCGGCCGTCGCATCGGGCGACGAGCCCACGGAGAATCCCGCGAAATAGGCCGCTCGCAAGGCGACCCAGCCGAGCACCGTACCCAGCGTGGGGGCCCAGGAAGTCTGTCCCCAGTGTCCGTCCGCGGTTTGAGCCGCCACGATCGCATCGAGCACTCGACGGAGGGCGCGTCGGGCGCCCGCGGGATCAGGCGTTTCGCCAATCACCTGACTCAACAACAACGCTGCCAAAAAACTGTGAGCGTGGCGACCAATCTTGTTTTGGAGTTGAGTTTGCAGGCTCGCGGTGATGTCGTCGGCGGGCATGCGTTGAGTGCAGCCGAGCAGGTACGAGACTGCCTGGCGCACTTCGCGAGCGGCCGGCCCTTCCCGCGGTGTATTCCCGGCTGAAAGCAAGGCGAGCGCGGCCAGCGACGTGCAGCCGATGTCTGCAGGCTGGCCCACATCCGTGCCCCAGGCGCCCTCGCGGGGGAGCGAACGGACGAGCCACTCCACGCCGCGCTTGGCGGCGGCGCTCGAAGCAGCCGAGAATTCCAATGCGGGCGTAGGAGTATCGGCGGCAATCAGCTGTTTAGCGGCGTAAGCTTGGCCGACACCGGCGAGTAAGGGAAGGCTCGCGGCCACTGTGGATTTCAGGTAGTCGCGGCGAGTCGCCTCGCTGGCTAATTCTACCGATTCCCTGGCACTTTCAACCACGAACTCCATCCCCAACTCCGATCGCCGAGTGTTCTTCTTCACGCCGTCTCGCTTTCACGTTGTCTCGTTTGCTTCGGACCCACGATTGTTTCGGCTCGACGAGCGGGCGGCAAGCTGTTTTGCGAAAAATGCTCAAGTTCAGTGGCATTGTTGCGGGTCCGCGCCCGATAAGAGAGAGTGATGCGACGAAGCCCCGGGCGCTCACCGCAGGTCAACCATCCAACGAATGGAGGAGACCCGTGGGAACGACTACTGCTATTTTCGTTTTATTGGTCGGTTTGGGGTCGACACCGCGCGACGAGGTCACGATTGACCGCGTCGACCTGGTCGAACTGAATCATTTCTTCGATGACCATGGCAAACTGGTCCTGGATCAGTTGATCTTCTACGACTGGTCGCCCGCCGAGAGCCGATACCAAGTTCGTGCTTGGCGACTGCTCAAGAACCCCGCACAGGTCCCGAAACGCGACGCAGCCGATGGCGGCTTTGTCGCTCGCTGGCACGATGGGATGGTGCTCCGCAAAGTGTATGCTCGGCAGTTCCGCGAGACCTGGACGCAGTATGACCCCGAGTTGGTCGAGCGTGAATTTCTCGCCAAGGACAAGCGTCGCGATCTCCGCAAGGTAGCGACGACGAAGTGGAACAGCCCGCCCGCTCCGATCGCGAAAGGCAGTCGCGAAGGCGGACAGGCCGGCGGCGAAGTTTTCGAGTTCGTCTCGACCGCCCCCGTCGCGTCGCCGATGGCTCGCCCCGCTGAGCCATCGTCCGCGATCACAGGCAGCGGCATCGTCAGTATACAGACAAGTCCGCAGAGTCCCTGAGTCATCCGCAGTAGCGGAACTCGCAAGAGTTCCGACCGTGACGGGCGAGTCGGGCCACCCCCGCGAGAAATCGTCACCGCGTTGCCCGTTCGGAAACGGTGGGCCTCTCGCGACAAGCGACTCCGTTGTAGCGGAACTCGCAAGAGTTCCGACCGTGACGAGCGAGTCGGGCCACCCCCGCGAGAAATCGTCACCGCGTTGCCCGTTCGTAAACGGTGGGCCTCTCGCGACAAGCGACTCCTGTGTAGCGGGACTCGCAAGAGTTCCGACCGTGACGAGCGAGTCGGGCCTCCCCCGTGAGAAATGGTCACCGCGTTGCACGTTCGTAATCGGTGGGCCTCCCGCGACAAGCGACTCCGTTGTAGCGGAACTCGCAAGAGTTCCGACCATGTCGAGCGAGTCGTGCCTCCCCCGTGAGAAATGGTAACCGTGTTGCACGTTCGTAATCGGTGGGCCTCCCGCGACAAGCGACTCCGTTGTAGCGGAACTCGCAAGAGTTCCGACCATGTCGAGCGAGTCGTGCCACCCCCGCGAGAAATCGTCACCGCGTTGCACGTTCGTAATCGGTGGGCCTCCCGCGACAAGCGACTCTGGTGTAGCGGAACTCGCAAGAGTTCCATCGTGACGAGCGAGTCGGGCCACCCCCGTGAGAAAGCGTCACCGCGTTGCCCGATCGTAATCGGTGGGCATCCCGCGACAAGCGACTCCGTTGTAGCGGAACTCGCAAGAGTTCCGACCGTGACGAGCGAGTCGGGCCTCCCCCGTGAGAAATGGTAACCGCGTTGCACGTTCGTAATCGGTGGGTTTCCCGCGACAAGCGACTCCGTTGTAGCGGAACTCGCAAGAGTTCCAACCGTGACGGGCGAGTCGGGCCACCCCCGTGAGAAATCGTCACCGCGTTGCCCGTTCGTAAACGGTGTGCCTCTCGCGACAAGCGACTCCTGTGTAGCGGAACTCGCAAGAGTTCCGACCGTGACGAGCGAGTCGGGCCTCCCCCGCGAGAAATGGTAACCGTGTTGCACGTTCGTAATCGGTGGGCCTCCCGTGACAAGCGACTCTGGTGTAGCGGAACTCGCAAGAGTTCCGACCGTGACGGGCGAGTCGGGCCACCCCCGTGAGAAAGCGTCACCGCGTTGCCCGATCGTAATCGGTGGGCATCCCGCGACAAGCGACTCCGTTGTAGCGGAACTCGCAAGAGTTCCGACCGTGACGAGCGAGTCGGGCCTCCCCGCGAGAAATGGTAACCGTGTTGCACGTTCGTAATCGGTGGGCCTCCCGTGACAAGCGACTCCGTTGTAGCGGAACTCGCAAGAGTTCCGACCGTGACGGGCGAGTGGAGCCAGCCCCGCGAGAAATCGTCACCGCGTTGCCCGTTCGTAAACGGTGTGCCTCTCGCGACAAGCGACTCCGTTGTAGCGGAACTCGCAAGAGTTCCGACCATGTCGAGCGAGTCGTGCCTCCCCCGTGAGAAATGGTAACCGCGTTGCACGTTCGTAATCGGTGGGCATCCCGTGACAAGCGACTCTGGTGTAGCGGAACTCGCAAGAGTTCCGACCGTGACGGGCGAGTTGGGCCACCCCCGCGAGAAATCGTCACCGCGTTGCCCGTTCGTAAACGGTGGGCCTCCCGCGACAAGCGACTCCGTTGTAGCGGAACTCGCAAGAGTTCCGACCGTGACGGGCGAGTCGGGCCAGCCCCGCGAGAAATCGTCACCGCGTTGCCCGTTCGTAAACGGTGTGCCTCTCGCGACAAGCGACTCTGGTGTAGCGGAACTCGCAAGAGTTCCGACCGTGACGGGCGAGTTGGGCCACCCCCGCGAGAAATCGTCACCGCGTTGCCCGTTCGTAAACGGTGGGCCTCTCGCGACAAGCGACTCCGTTGTAGCGGAACTCGCAAGAGTTCCGACCGTGACGGGCGAGTCGGGCCAGCCCCGCGAGAAATCGTCACCGCGTTACCCGTTCGTAAACGGTGTGCCTCTCGCGACAAGCGACTCTGGTGTAGCGGAACTCGCAAGAGTTCCGACCGTGACGGGCGAGTGGAGCCACCCCAGCGAGAGAGCGTTTTCGCAGCGCACGTTCGTAATCGGTGCGAATCCCTTGATGTATCGGGAAAACTGGAATGGAGGCGTTAGTACGCAGGTTGACGGTCGGACTTCTTGCGAATTCCGCTACGAGGAGTTCCGTCGTAACGAGCGAGTTGAGCTACCCCCAGCGAGAGATCGTTGGCGCCAACCACGGTCGTAATCCTAGGGAACTCCGCGACGTGCAGGGATAGCCAGTATGGAGGCGTTAGTACGCAGGTTGACGGTCGGAAATCTTGCGAATTCCGCTACAAAAAGTCCCGGCCGTGACGAGCGAGTTGAGCCACCCCAGCGAGGAAACGTTCCAACAGCTTCCTCTGCCGTATCTTGACGCACGTTGGTTGCATGCCACATGCTAGCGTCCTTCCTGCTGGGAACCCCCAAGTCAACCTTAAAGGCGGAAGGATAGTCTCGCGATGGTGAGTACACGTGACCGTATGGGAATTCAGGCGAACGAGTTTCGCGGTAGTAAACCTCTCGCAACGCTACCCGCGCTGAGTCGCCGCATCATCGCTCCGTTGGCGGTCCTCGCGGTGCTTACCTGTGCCGTCGCCGTCGCGGAAACTCCCAAAGGGGATGTCACAAAATACTCGTTCTCGGCCAACAAGATCTTTCCAGGCACGGTCCGTGATTACTGGGTGTATGTGCCCAAGCAATACGATCCGGCGAAGCCTGCCTGTGTTTACGTGAATCAGGATGGAGTCCAGTTCAACGCGCCCGCTGTGTTCGATCAACTGATCGAAAAGGGGGAGATGCCTGTCACGATTGGCGTGTTCGTCATGCATGGGCGAGTGAAGGCGCTCTCGGACGCCGCCTTGGATCGCTTCAATCGCAGTTATGAATACGATGGACTTGGCGACGCATACGCTCGCTTCCTGTTGGACGAACTCTTGCCCGAGGTGGAGCGACAGACCGCACCCGATGGACGACCCATCCGACTCTCCAAACAAGGGAATGATCGAGCGATCGGGGGAGCGAGCAGTGGAGCGATCTGCGCATTCACGGCGGCCTGGGAGCGACCCGATGCATTCCAGCGAGTGTTTAGCGCGATCGGCACCTATGTCGGTCTGCGAGGTGGACATAATTACGCCACACTGGTGCGGAAGTATGAACCGAAGCCCCTCCGCATCTTCCTTCAAGATGGTTCGAACGACTTAAACATCTATGGCGGCGACTGGTGGATGGCTAATCAGGAAATGCAGCGAGCGCTCGCGTTCGCCGGCTATGAAGTGAACCACGTTTGGGGAGATGGCGGCCACAACGGCAAGCATGCTACCGAAGTCTTCGCCGACGCCACTCGCTGGCTCTGGAAAGATTGGCCGCAACCAGTGCGAGCGGGTGGAGGTTCGCCTCAACTGAAAGAGATCTTGCTTCCCGGCGAAGATTGGAAGCTGGTGGCGGAGGGTTACAAATTCACCGAAGGACCCGCGGTCAATGCTCGTGGTGAAGTCTTCTTCAACGATGTCCCCAACAGCAAGACCTATAAGCTGGGGCTGGACGGCAAAGTCAGCGAGTTTCTGGCGGATAGCAAAAAGGGAGACGGACAAGCTTTCGGGCCTGATGGTCGACTGTATGCCGTCGCCGGTGGAGTGGAGCAGATTGTCGCTTACGATGCAGAAGGCAAGGCGACGATGATCGCCGACGGGTTTCGTGGGAACGACCTCGTGGTAAAGAACGATGGCGGTATCTATGTGACGAATCCAGGTTGGAACGGCGTCGATCCCAGTCGAGTGTGGTACATCAGTCCGAAGGGTGAAAAGAAAGAAGTTGACACGGGACTGCGATTCTCCAACGGAGTAACGTTGTCGCCCGACCAATCGCTGTTGTACGTCGCCGATAGTCGCAGCCATTGGGTCTACAGTTACCAAGTGCAACCGGATGGCTCGCTTGCCCACAAGCAGAAGTACTTCCACCTGCATGTACCAGATACGGCCGACGACAGCGGCGCGGATGGCATGCGCACGGATCGCGAGGGACGTCTGTACGTCGCCACTCGCCTGGGCATTCAGGTATGCGATCAAGCAGGTCGAGTGAACTGTATTATCCCCACTCCCAACGGCCGAGTGTCCAACATGACGTTCGCCGGCGAGCAATTGGATACGTTGGTGGTGACATGTGGAGATCGAGTCTACCAGCGAAAGCTGAAGGTTCGCGGCGCCCCCAATTGGCAACCCCCCATCAAGCCCGCCGCCCCCCGACTCTAGTGCTTTCTGCTGTACGACGGACTTCCAGTCCGTCGATCCGATCCGCGCAACACAAACCAACAAACCACCCCCCCCCAACGCCTTTACCCGTCCAACACCTTCACCGAAGGAGAGTGTCCATGTCGAGAAGCAATCAAGGTCTCATATCGACGGTCACGCTGATCCTCATGATGCTTACCTCGACCAACAGCACTTGGTCGATAGCAGCCGAACCCAAGGCGAAAGAGGCCAAGGAGGCGAAAGTGGTAAAGGATTGGGAGCGAGTGACCGAGAAAGCCGAGTGGCAACCGCGGGACTCGAGCGGCGAGTTGGTGTTTAAAGACCAGCTCTGGATTTTTGGCGGCTGGTTTGATTCGTTTCACGCGCCGCCGCGCGACGTGTGGAGCTCGCGTGACGGGAAGAGTTGGAAGTTGGTCACTGCCGACGCGCCTTGGAAGCATAGCGATCTCCCCATGACGCTGGTCTTTCAAGACAAGATGTGGTTCATGGGAGGCTGGTATAACGGACGACTGCCGGGGCATAGCGCCAGCAGCGAGGTGTGGAGTTCCACGGATGGCGCTAAATGGGAGCAGGCGACCGACAAAGCCGGTTGGACGCCGCGCATCGCCGCGGGCGCCGTTGTATTCAAGGACCGCATGTGGATTCTAGGTGGAACCGAGAATTACTACTTTGGCGACGACAAGAGTCTGCGTAACGATGTCTGGTCCAGCAGCGATGGCAAGAACTGGAAACTGGAAACCGCCGCCGCGCCGTGGTCGCCCCGAGCTTATCACCAGGCGGTCGTTCACGCGGGACGAATCTGGGTCATGGGCGGCGGAAATTATGTGCCGAAATACCACGCCGTCAACGATGTGTGGTCGAGTGCCGATGGAGTGAATTGGGAGCGGGCCACCGAGTCGGCCCCGTGGTCCCCTCGTCTGTGGTTCTCCGCAGTTACCTTAAACGACCGCATGTGGGTCCTCGGCGGATGGTCCAATAATCCGTCGCGAAACTGGGGCGATGTGTGGCACTCGACCGACGGCAAGTCGTGGACTCGACATGAAGCCAAGGTTACTTGGAAGGAAAGGCACGAGCACTCGGCCTACGTTTTCCAAAACAAGATCTGGATTGCGGGCGGACACGCACAACCACTCAGCAGCGAGGTGTGGACGCTAGAGCCGTGAAGCGTGCCGGGAAAGATCCTCCCGGCCCAACCACGTGCGAGCACAAGCACCGCTGCGTTACGTCGAGCAGGGGCGTAACAACAAACCCCGCCTCATCTCGGCTCTGCTCATCTCCTCTCATCTCCTCTCCTCTCCTCTCCGTGCCCTCCCGTGTCATTCCGTGGCTGAAACCGAGGCCAGTGCGTGTACGCGGCGCGGCTAATCATCTCGCAAAGCGAGATGGCTACGCCCTTCCGTGGCAAAATCTCTCCCCGGTGTTTCCGTGGAGTTTTCCCAAAATGTGCTTGACGGTTCGAATTCGCCTGCATACTGTATTAGTCATCTAGTACAGGAGGCGGCGGCATGTTTCTCCATATCGACCCGGACAGCGGGCTGGCGATCTACGACCAGATCGTGCGTCAAGTGAAATTCGCGGTGGCAGGCGGCGGTTTGCCGCCGGGCGAGTTGATTCCGTCGGTCCGCGAGCTGGCTCGCGAGTTGGCGGTCAACCCCAACACCGTGGCTCGCGCTTTTCAACAACTACAGGCCGACGGAGTGCTGGAGCCAGTCCGCGGCCAGGGGCTGGCGGTCTCCCGAGGAGCGGACAAGCGCTGCCGAGCCACTCGCTTGCAATTGATCGCGGAACGGCTGCGTGAAGTGCTGGACGAGGCGCTACGGGCGGGGTTGGATGTCGCCGAGATTCGTCGACTGACCGACGAACAGGTCGACGCCCTCGCGCAACGGCGCGCTCAAGTCCTGAACGTTCCCTCGTTCGAATCTCGTCGCGAAGCCCAGTCATAGGAGTAGCTTCATGTCTCAAGATCAACAGCCTGCCCTCCGACTCGATGCAGTGACCAAGCGATTCCGCGGCGAAACAGCGCTCGACAACGTTTCCCTCTCGGTGCCTCGTGGAGTCGTGTTCGCGATGTTGGGCGCGAACGGAGCGGGTAAGACCACCTCGATCAAGATCCTCCTTGGCTTGCTCAAACCGGATCAGGGGCGAGCGGAAGTGCTGGGGCTCGATAGTCTCACCCAGTCGCTGGAAGTGCGTCGCCGAGTGGGATGTGTGGCAGAGCGCCCCACGCTATACGATTGGATGACGATCGATGAACTCGGTTGGTTCGCGGCCGGCTTTCACGATTCCAACTATCTGGATCGTTTCCGACAATTCGCCGCGGACCACGGCCTGTCACCCGGTCGTCGCATCAAGGAACTGTCCAAAGGGATGCGAGCCAAAGTGGCGCTGGCGTTAGCATTGGCGAACGATCCCGATCTGTTGATCCTGGATGAGCCGACCTCGGGACTCGACCCCATGGTGCGTCGCGAGTTTTTGGAAAGCATGGTCGATCGAGCGGCGGCGGGAAAAACGGTGTTTCTGTCGAGTCATCAACTGACCGAAGTGGAGCGAGTCGCCGATTTTGTCGGCATCCTACGCCGAGGCCAATTGGTGATGGTCGAGCGACTCGAACGACTCAAGCACGAGTTGCATGAGTTTACGATCACGCTCGTCCCCGATGCCGCTCAACCCCCGGAACTCGCCGGCGAGATTCTGCGGCGACGTCATCGAGCTCGGCAGTGGCAACTCTTGGCTCGCGGATCTTCGCCCGATGATCTGGCCGTCTTACGCGATTCCCCGGATGTGGCGGACGTTCAAGTGCGTTCGCCATCGCTGGAAGAGATCTTCGCGGGCTACATGCAATCGGAAGACGCAGGTCAAGGAGGTGCCGCATGAACTCGATGACCATGTTTTGGCGAATCGTTTGGAAGGACGTGCGAATACAGCGTCAAGCTTGGCTGGCCATCCTGATCGCGACTCCTTTTGTCCATCTGGCCTATCGAGCGTTCATGGCGCTCGAGAGCGCTCCGGCCGATCCTCTCGGACATATGGCGGTGGCGCTTGTCGCGTCGGTCGTCTACATGCTGGGTTGCGGCGCAACCCTGTTTTCGAGCGAGGATGAGTCGGGAACGCTGGATCTGTTACGGTCGTTTCCTATTTCATCGGGACGAGTGTTTCTGGCCAAGATCTCCCTGGGGTTCGTCAGTGGATTGGCACTCGCGATTACGTTGTCGTTGATCGCTGGCTTGGCTTTTGGTGGAGGCGATGTTGGCGACGCGTGGCCACGCATAGTGGCCGCGGCGGTCGTGGGAGGCGCTGAGTTGTTTGCTTGGTCGATGCTCTGCGGCTTTCTCACGAGACACCCGCTGTGGGCCGCCACCCTTGGCGTTACGATCCCCTCCTTACTGCTCGGTACGCTCTATCCAGCCATTTGGACCCAAGCAGACGCGACCACGGATGTTTTTCGGAATCACGTGTCGTTTCTGGAAGCTCGTTCGGTGATTGTCGTGGGACTGCTGGTGGCTAACTCCCTGCTGGCGCGAGCGTGGTTTACAGGGAGACTCGATGAATGGCTTACCGTTTGGTCTTGGCGACGATCGACGGCAAGTTTCTCGTGGACCTACCCTGCAACCCAGATCGGTCGCTGGGCGCCATGGCGCCGACACTTCTGGCTGACGATTCGCCAGGGGCGCTGGTTTATCCTAGGGTTGATCGCTTTGCATGGGATCTGTTTCGGTTTGTGGTTTCCCGAGGTGAATTCTGGTCGAAGCGCCTACGATCCTGGTTTGTTGTACCTGCCGCTGATCGTAACGGCCCTGGCGGCCGGCGTGCTCGGGTTTGGACTCGATCAATTCCAAGGGCGATTTAGGTTCTATGTCGAGCAGGGCGTGGATGCACGTCAAGTTTGGTGGTCGCGACAATTGGTTTGGGGCGGAGTCCTTTTGCTCTCGCTGTTGATGACGCTTGTCCCTGCTGTGTTCAATCGCGGGGAGTACCTTGTGTTCGATCAGTGGCGCAATCAAATGACGATTGTGATTTACGCCTCGATGATTCTGTTCGCCGTTGGACAGCTCTCCGCATTCTTCCTGCGGCGATTGATTGTGGCCGCGGTTGTTCCCTTCCTGTCGCTGCTCCCGGTGATGACCTGGGCAGCATTCATTCATGTTGGAGGCGTCTCGCCGTGGATCGGGATCGCGCCGATTCCACCCGTTCTACTCTTTGTGACGTGGTACTTCGCACGTCCTTGGTACGATGAGCGGCTTGATCGCCGCGCAAAAATTCAATTGAGCTCGATGTTGCTCGGGCCGCTCCTCGCCGTTGGTTTGCTCACTGGCGCCTACCGAGCACTCGAACTGCGAGACATGGACCCGGGGTTCTCGCCAGCCGCTCTGATTCATGGCGGTTCTCGCGACGAAGGGAAAGCGCGCGACCAGTTTCTCCAGATCGCTCGGACGCCCGCAGGCGACTGGAACGTTCCCGCTCGCCGTGCCGAGCTAATCAAACAACTCGACAGCCTGCTCGCATCTCAGTCGGGTCCGCTATGCGATTGGCAACGGGAAATCGATGAAATCCGCTGGAGTTCTCTTGAGACACAGATCGTGGGAGATGCTCGCCGAATGATCATTGGTTTAGTGAATGCAGCGCGACAGGGTATTCAAGACAAGCGGCTTGACGACGCGTGGGCGCATTTGGTGCGAGCACTCCGCATCGTGCGTTGGCTCGAAGACTACGCGTCCGTGGAAACCTATCAATCGGCGTTGCGTGCCGAAACGTACGTGTTTCGCGAGATCCAACAGTGGGCGAGGGCTCCCGGGCAGACCTCGGCACAATTGAGAGATGCCGCGGCTTCCCTCGCGAGTCTAGAGGATCGGCTGTCGGGCGGAATGGACTCGATCAAACTAGGCATGCTGGCAACCGAATGGATGATCGACGGAAAGATCCAGCCGCTCGCCAGCGAACAGGACCGTGTGGCGCCATCCGCGATCGCTTGGTTCCCTTCCGAGCGAATTCGGTCGCAGCGTTTACTCCATCAATACTCGTGGTATGCCCTCACGGATCAGCAAAGGCGGATAGAAAGTGTGCGACTGAATCGAGGGGTAACTACGTTTGGCTATGGACTACCCTTGAGCAACGTTGAGTTCCAACGTGCACTGCAAAACTCTTACTTGCCCGCGTCAGCGTATATTACGACTCACATCGGGTGGACCTACATGGAGCAGGTAGTGCGTTACCGCGGCACTCGAGCCGCTCTGCTGATCGGCGCCGAGGCGATCGACGAAGGTCAGCTCCCGACATCGCTTGAAGGTTGGCCCAACAACCGCGAGAGAGCACTACCGCGAGATCCCGTGACAGGCAGCTTGTTCGTCTATATGCCGACTTTTCAACGGGGACCGACCGTCTGGTCGCCAGGGTTGGCTCAAGGAATCACAGTAAAACATCTGGCGGATGGAAGCTATGAATTCACGCGATGGAATCGCCCGATAGCCGAAGAGAGCGTACTAAAGCTCGGCACCTTCTTCGAAATTCCCTAGCATGGTAGGGTGCGTCGAGCCGGGCGGTAAAACGCTAGCCACCAAGCGACACGCCGCTCGCCCGGCGAAAACGCACCATGTCGTCGAGCGCCCGCGGCCCCGCCAATGACGATCGAGCGGGTAGAAACCAAATCCACTCGGAAAACCGCTGACATTGCACGACGGTCAAACGTTCGGCAATCGCCCCGTGCTATCGCCCAACCGCTCGGCCTTGGCGCCGACGCGGTCGAGCATCGACAGGTACAAATTCGTCAACGGCGTGCCATTGTTGTACTTCACATGTCGTCCCGGTTGCAGCGATCCGCCGCCTCGGCCTGCCAACAGGATCGGCAAGTTGTCGTGGTTGTGAGCATTCCCGTCCCCGATACCGCTGCCGTAGACAATCATGCAACGGTCCAACAACGTCGAATCTCCTTCCTTGATGCTCTTCAACTTCTTCAGGAAGTAGGCCAACTGTGTGACATGGAAGCGATTGATCTGACGGATCTTGTCCTGTTTCGCCTTATCGTTGCCGTGGTGAGACAAGTCGTGATGACCTTCGGGCACATTCATGAAGGCGTAACTGCGATTGCTCCCTTCGTTCGCAAACACATAGGTCGAAACTCGAGTCACATCGGTCTGGAAAGCCAATACCAGTAGATCGGCGAGAATTCGCAGGTGAGCTTCATAGCCGTCAGGCACTCCTACCGGCTTCTCGAACCCAAGCGACTTGGTGTCGATCGCCTGCGCCTCTTGAGCGATGCGGCGCTCCAACTCGCGAACCGCCGTCATGTACTCGTCGAGCTTCCGCCGGTCGCCAACGCCGAGCTGTCCCTGCAGGCGGCGAGCATCCTCTTGGACGAAGTCCAGCACGCTGCGATTGTAGCGCTCGCGCTTCGCCCGAGCCTCGGCGGATTCCCCTTCGCGACCATTGCTGAAGAGTCGTTCGAAGATCAGCTTTGGATTCGTCTCTTTGGGAACCGGCTGAGTTTCGCTCCGCCACGCGATGTTCGATGAGTAGGCACAGCTATAACCAGAGTCGCAGTTGCCCGACTGGCCGCCTGCGTCGCCGCCGATCTCCAGCGATGCAAAACGAGTGCGTCGGCCGATCTGAGCCGCAGCCAATTGGTCAACCGAGATGCCGGCTCGAATGTCCGCCCCGAACGTCTTCTTCGCTTGAGTGCCGGTGAGGAAGGTGGTGAGTGCCCTCGCATGATCGCCGCCGCCGTCGCCGTTGGCGTTCGCTTTTTGCTGAGTCAGGCCGGTGAGCACGCAGAAGTCGTTCCGCAACTCGGCCAATGGCTCCAAGATCCACGGCATGTCGTACTTGGCGCCCTCCTGGGCCGGCGTCCAGTCGGGCATGTGCTTGCCGTTCGGAACATACAAGAACGCCATGCGGAGTGGAGCACTGTCGGCCGCCCCGCCGCCAGCCGCTCGGCCCGCCGATTCAGCCGCCCCCGCCAAGCCACCTTCCGGCAGCATCGCGTCGAGCAGCGGCAGGGTCAACGCTGTCCCCAATCCACGTAGAACCGTTCGTCGAGAAATCGAGTATCGAGACATGCGATCAACTCCTTGTCGCTGCGAAACGTCACTTCTGCCGATATTGTCGAGTCACAGCGATTCGCGTTGGCGGAACGCTGGACTGGTCACAATCTCTACCACCATGGCCGAAAAACGATTGTCTTGCTCGGCGCACCGCTGAGCAATCCGGTGGATCGCACAGGCGTCATAGTATTCTAGTCCCCTTCCCAGTGCGTAGGTCAGTAGCTTTTCCGCCAAACATCGTCGAAATTCCGCTTGGCGACTCAAGAGCACCGTCTTCAAACCGGCTGGTCCCGAGAACTTACTTCCATCCGGCAACTCGCCTGAGGCATCGACCGCTTCCTTGCCATCCTGAGTCCGCCATCCGCCGATCGCGTTGTAGTTTTCGAGCCCAAAGCCCAACGGGTCCATCAGTTGGTGACAGGCGGCGCACGACGGCTTGGCTCGATGCTGCTCCATCCGCTGACGCAAGGTCCCCGTCAGTTGCTTTTCCTTGTTGTCCGCCAGTTCGGGGACGTTGGGAGGCGCCGGCGGAGGCGGGGCGGCGAACAAGTTTTCCAAGACCCATTTGCCTCGCTTCACAGGGCTGGTGCGAGTGGGGTTGGAGGTGACCGCCAGGATGCTCATATGCCCCAGCACGCCGCCCCGCTGCGAACGGTCGACCGATACCTTGCGGAACTCGGCGCCTGTCACCCCGCTGATCCCATAGTGCTTGGCGAGCCGCTCGTTCAGGAAGGTATAGTCCGCGTCCAAGAATTCGAGCACGCTGCGATCTTCCCGCACGATGTGCAAGAAGCATGCTTCGGTCTCTTGGCGGGCGGCCAATCGCAAAGCATCGTCAAACTCGGGGAATCGTTCCTTGTCGGGCGCAAAGATGTCGAGGTTCCGTAACTGAAGCCACTGGCCTGCAAAATTCTCGACCAAAGCTTGCGACTTGGGGTCCTTCAGCATCCGCAGAGCTTGGGCCGCGATCTGCTGATTGGTCTTCAACTGCCCTTGGGCCGCCGCGCGATAGAGTTCGTCGTCGGGCAAGCTGCTCCAGAGAAAGTAGGAAAGGCGAGAGGCGATTTCGAACTCGTTCAAATCTCGCACCTGCCCCTTGGGTGGATCTTGCTCGACGCGGAACAAGAACGACGGCGAGCACAACATACCTTGGACCGACACCTGAATGGCGCGCTCAAAGCTATCGCCAGATTCACGAGCCAAGTCGTACAGCTTGAGAAGTCGTTCGAGTTCATCATCAGTCACTCGCCTTCGGAACGCTCGCGAAGCCACTGGCCGGAGGAGATCTTGAGCATGATTGCGTTGCACCTCGCGACTAGCGCTGCGCGGCACTGGTTTGGAAAACAGCTTCGTATGCGACGCGGGTAGATCGGTTGGCAACACGCCGATGGGGCCGATCACGGTGAGCGACATGACATGCAGATTGCGATCCCCCTTCAACTTTGGGTCGGTCGCGTTGGGCATGTAGTAATCGTTCAGGAACGCGACCGAGAAGCGATGCTTGCCACGCGGCAGACGCAAACGGATTTCGTAATCGCGAGGGGCACTCGTGGCATTGGGAACGTCGACCGTTTTTTGATCCTTGCCGTCGATCCGAAAGCTCATCTTCGCCGGGTCGGGGCCCGCTTGGTCGCCGCCCGCGCTGGCTCGAAAGACATATTCGCCAGGCGTGGTCAATTCATATTCTTCGGCCACTTCGCCCGACGAGGCCAAGGTGCCGCCTTTGCCTCGCCGCACTTGGGCGGATTCGGCGTCCGGGGTGATGATCGCAGCTCGAGCCACCTTGTCGGCCGCTTCGACATAACGCTCCAGCAGCACCGGGGGTAAGGTCAGCACGTCGCCGATGTTGTCGAAGCCGTAGCCCACATCGTCTGACGGGAAATCGTTCGCCGGCTGGATAGTCACGCCAAACAGGTCGCGAACGGTGTTGTTGTACTCCGCCCGATTCAGCCGCCGAAGAGTGACTCGGCCGGGGCGTTCGCCCGTCGAACAATCGGGTGTGAGCGCGTAGGTGTCGACCCAATCCAACATGATGCGTCGTTCCGCTTCGGTCGGCTTGGCCGCGGCGTCATCGGGCGGCATGACCTTGCCTTGCAACTGCCGCTGGATCTTCTGCCAGACAGCTCGATCGCGAGTTTTCGCGTTCGCGAGCTGGTAGGTGTCGATGGTGATACCGGCTTGGGCCTGATCCCCCTGATGGCAGTCGAGGCAGTACTTCAGCAAGAGGGGGCGGACTTCGCGAGCAAAGTCGCGTTGAGCAATCGGCTGTGGGCTTGATTGAGCGAAAGCGACCGAGGCAGGGAGCAAGGAGCTGGCCGTGATCCCCAACATCGTGACGAAGAAACTCAGGCGGTCTGCGGTCGAACGAGCCAAGGCGGGACTCCTACGGAGGGAAGTTCGGCGAGCGGTCGGGCAGCTCACCATCGCCCATGGTAGTAAGCCCAAGTGATCTCGCCAAGCGAGCGAACTCGGCCCCTTCGTAGCGGAATTCGCAAGAATTCCGACCGTCAACGGTCGAACCACCGCCGCCATCCTCAAATCACCCCGCCCAAGGCCAGCGTGAACGCAGCAACTCCGTGGCGGCTCAACGCGAGCGTAACGATCCCCTCGTAGCGGAATTCGCAAGAATTCCGATCGTTGGCGGTCGAACCACCGCCGACATTCCCGCTCTCCCCGCCCGAGGCGTGCGCGAACGCGGCAAAGCCGAGGAGACTCAACGCGCGCATAATGATTCCCTCGTAGCGGAATTCGCAAGAATTCCGCCCGTGGACGGGCGAACCACCGCCACCAAGCCCGAACTCCCCGCCCGAGACTTGCGTGCACGCAGCATCGCCGTGGCAGCTCAACTCGCTCACAACGATCGGAACTCTTGCGAGTTCCGCTACACGACCCCCTCGTAGCGGAATTCGCAAGAATTCCGACCGCCACCGGGCGAAGCGCCGCCACCTTCCCCGATCTCCCCGCCCGAGACTTGCGTGCACGCAGCCTCGCCGTGGCGGCTCAGCTCTCCCACAACGATCGGAACTCTTGCGAGTTCCGCTACAGAAGCCCCGTAGCGGAATTCGCAAGAATTCCGACCGTCCACGAGCGAACCACCGCCGCCATCCCCGATCTCCTCGCCCGAGGCATGCAGGAACGCAGCATCACCGTGGCGGCTCAACTCGCCCACGACGATCGGAACTCTTGCGAGTTCCGCTACACGCCACCCGAGGGCCGAACAGCTCGCAAGCCCCAAGCCGCCACATCCGGCTACAACCCAGAGCCGAACGCTGCTCGCTTCTTCGCCAACGCCTCTTGGACGGCATCCGCTTGAGCGGCCGCGGCCGCCTTCCTCACATCCTCGTCTTCACGCCGCCGCTCTTCGGCTTCTTCTAACGCCTTGTCGGTGCTCGAGGGATCGACCGCGCGGCACCCTTCGATCAAGGTGCGACTGATCTCGTCGATCTCGGCCGTCCACTCTTCCGCCGAAATTTCGGGAGGATTCAGCGGCAAGAACTCTTGCAGCAACAGAATCAAACGCAGCAGATGACGGAAGATCACTCCTTCCTGCTTCTGGAGCCCGCGAGCGGTGATGAACTGATTGAACTTGCCGCCGTATTCGAGCACTCCGCCAGCCGCCCATACGGAAGTCGTGTTCAGCGAATGGACATCGGGATAGCTGGCGTCGAACAAGAGACGCAGTTTCTCGCCTAATGTCAGCACGAATACTCGCTCCTCCTCGAACATGCCGCGTCGATCATCTTCTTCCTCTTCCTTCGGCATGCCCAGTTGCTCGGGGGTGGCGAGTCCCAGCCGCAGCAGTTCGGAATCGAGACGAGTGGTTGCGAGTGGGCCCGCGGGCATCTGGTCCAACTTCGGCACTCGGACCATTCTCGCCACCGAGCCGGGCATTTCCAAAACGCTTTCAAACGCCTGGATACGTTCTTCGCGGTTGGCGATCCCCAGTTGGCTGACCAGGTAAAGTCCGTACAGCGGATTGACGCTCCGCAGCATGAGCAACTTCTCGAGTTGCTCGGTGGGATGAGCGAACTTCGGCTCATAGGTCGGCGGCGGAGCAGGCGTGGCGGCCGCGATTTTCTCCTTGGCACTGACGATGCCGGCGGCCGCCAATAGCCGCTCGGTCTCGGTGATCTTGCGCTGCGGAGCAGGAGCGGTCGGCGCCGCGCCCGCCGCCGGCTCTTCCGTCTTGGCGGGCGGGGGCGGATCGAGCGTTACGTAGCCGCCAGCCCACAGGGTGAGCAGCATGCGATCGAGTTGGCGTTGAGCGCCCGCGATGCGAGTGCCATCGAGCAGCCGTTTGGAAACCAGTTTCCGCATCAGCTCGACATCCGGGGATGCGTCGAGCATATAGGCGAGCAATCGCCACGGTATCGGACCGCGACTCACCAGCTTGGCGGGTGGCGCTTGACGCAGCTTGTCGAAATTCTGCTCTATCCAATACTGCTCGGTCGAGCGCCGAGTGGGCATCTTCCGTTTCAGATCCTTTTTGGCACGCAACAATTGAGGATCTTTCGTGTCCTCGGGGATCTGATCGTATTTCTCTTTCCACCGGAGGATCTTTACGTCGTCTTCGTGCGCCAACACGAACACATAACCTTGCTTGTCAAATTGAGGCCGACCAGCGCGACCGAAAATTTGGTGAGCGGAACTGCTGTCGATCACCTTCATGTCGCCCGGCGGACCCTTCATTAAGGTCGGCAACACCACGCTGCGAGCCGGCAGATTGATGCCCGCCGCCAACGTTTCCGTGCACACGCAGACCGACAACAGTTTCTGCTGAAACAAATGCTCGATCACGCGCCGATACTTCGGCAGAATTCCCGCATGGTGGATGCCCACGCCGCGTTGCAACACTTGCTTCAACTTCGGGCCAGCGCCATCCGACCAGGAGTGACGGGCGAGTTCGTCGGCGAGTCTTGATTGCTGCCCCTCTGCCAACAGCGATTTTCCCTTGAGCTGTTCCGCGACGTTCCAGCATTGATCGCGATTGAAACAGAAGATCAGCGCCGGGGTATAACGACTCTCGTCCGTCCCCGTCGCCATCAACTCGATCTGGTCATTCAGCAGTTGATCACCGACCCACGAATACTGCAGAGGCACTTTACGCTCGGTGCTTTGGACCAACTCGATCGAGCGTTGATGGGAGGAACGCAGCCATTGAGTGAACTCGTAGGCGTTGCCGACCGTGGCCGAAAGGAGCAGCAGTCGCACATGCGGCGGCAGAAGGCCCAGGGATAGCTCCCACACGATGCCGCGTTCGGGATCGGCGAAGTTGTGGAATTCGTCCATCACGACCGCCGAGACATCTGCGAAGTCGAACGCCTCGCGATGCAGCAAGCGGTTCAGCAGAATCTCGGCGACGACGACCAAAACGCGAGCTTGCGGGTTGACCTTGCGATTGCCGGTCACAAGCCCGACGTCGTCCGCGGAAAAACCCCAGCGGATGGCCGCCGCCTGGATCTCCGAGAACTTCTGCTCGGTCAAGGCGATCAAAGGGGTCGTGTAATACGCCGTCGTTCCCGTTCGCAGCGCTTCATACAACGCTGCCTCGCCCACCAACGTCTTGCCCGTGCCAGTCGGTACGCAGACCAGCACCCCTTGGTCGGACGTGAAATAAGTCAGCAGGGCTTCTTCCTGCACGGGGTAGGGCGTATGGACCAGTTTCTCGAGATACTCGGCCGCGATCTGGTCGCGCGTGGGGGCCGCTTCCGCCATGATGTTATCCAGAGTCCTTTCCACAACGCGAACGAGCCGAAAATCGACGACGACACAGGGCGTTATCCCCCTGCGCGACGCGTCTCGTCAAGTGCCAGTCGTTGGGAAGGTTAAGGCGAGCGGTCTGACTCGGAAGCACTCGCCTGCCACCTCATTCGCCGCTGGTCGACGTACTCTCTTCGACCAAAGACAGCATCGCTTCCGCCTCGTCCCGGCCAAATGCCTCGACCAGTTGTGCCAGCAAGTTGTCGCGAGCGGCGGGAGTGGTCAAAGTCCCCGATAAATAGACTTGATCCGCCGAAGAATGTTCGGCACGCACCCCGCGATACTCGGGGGATTGCAGGATGAGCGCCAGTTTATCGAGCTTCCGTTGACGCCAGGTTTGGTACAGTTGCTCTTGGCCGACGATCCCGCCGACCAGGAAGGAAAGCGAGCCCACGGCTAGCAGGGCGATCACCAGCAGCACGATGGCGATCAGACCTAACGAATACGAAGTGCGACTCGCCATATCGTTCTACTTGATCGGACGCCACTTGATCTGCTTGAACTCAACGACCGTCATGCTTTCGTAGCATTGTAGAGCCAGGAATCCTTCGGTAGGTCCCCCCATCGTTTCGTTGTATTCGACGGTCGTCCTGTCATTCACACGAAGCCGAAAGTCGCCGCCCACGGCGCGCACTTCAAATTTGAACCACTGCCCAGGAGCAATCTTGACTTGAGGTTTCGGGTCGATCCCATCACGTCCAGACAACCCCGTGCGATGAAGACGCCCGCAGTTCCAAACGTCGATATGCGCCTCGTAGCCCGGCGGCAGATCGTTACTCAACGGGCAACGAAAAAAGATGCCGCTGTTGCCTCGATCGTTGATGCGGCATTCGACGAATAGCTCGAAGTCTTTCCAGTCGCTGCGATCGTGGTAGAGATAGCTGTCTCCATGTTCTCCGCGTCCAACCAGGATGCCGTCGACCACTCGCCAAGCGTTGCTATTGGGTCGATTGGAACGGATAGTCCATCCCGCCAAATTGACGCCGTTGAACAGCGAGATCCATCCCTCTGCGTCTGGCACTTGAGTGATCGAGCCGCCAGGATCGGTCGTGCTTGGGCCCGTCGCAGGTGAAGAAGCGGGCGGAAAAAAGAACTGTCGTCCACCCCACGCGGCCACGGAACTGACTGCTATACCCGCGGTGATCGCGGCGGGCTTGAACCATTGGCGTCGAGTGAATTGGGTGAGTGACGAACGCTTCGCATTTTTTCTCTGACGGTGTTCATCGCCAGTTTTGAGGGTCAACGGCGGATTGGCGTCCGTGGAATTCGTGCCGACTATCGGGGGGGCTTCGGGGGAAACGTTCGCATCGAGCGTTTCCGAGGATGAGCGGTGCAGGGCGGGAGGCGGTGGCGGCGTGTGCTGTGGCGACTCCTCCGGCAAATGCTGTGGGCTGGATACTTTGGGCGGCAAAGCGGGGGATTGGCGAGCGAGCGCGGGTGAGTCGCCATACATGGGCGTCGCGCGAGTGGTACCCGGCGGCGAGAGCTGGCGAGTGTCGAGGGGACGAGGGGCGAGAGACACGGGCGACGTTGGGGAATTAGGTGTCGTCGGCTCGGCCAACGCACGTCGCAAGTCGAACAACATCTCGGCCGCCGACGCATAGCGGTCCCGAGGTTCTTTCGCCATCGAGCGGTAAACGATCGATACGACGGCCTCCGGAAGCGACTCGACCCACTCGCGCGGATCAGGAATCGGCGTCATGCAGTGGGCGAAGCAGATTTGCAGCGGTTGCTCGGCCGAATAGGGGGGGCGACCGGTCAGTAGCTCGAAGTAGGAGACGCCCAGCGAGTAGAGATCGGACCGTTCGTCCAACGGCTCCGACCGGCATTGCTCGGGGCTCATGTAGGTGGGTGTGCCGAGCACCGCGTTCGAAGTGGTCAAGGACGACTCAACGCCAGCCGATTTTACGAGTCCAAAGTCGGACAGCTTCACTTCGCCGGTCGTGGTGCGCAAGATGTTGCTGGGCTTGATGTCGCGGTGAACCAGGCCGGCCGGGTGAGCGGCCGCGAGTGCTCGACAGACCGCCGCGATCGCTCGAGTGGCATTTTGCCAGCTAAGGCGTCCTTGCGACCTGACCAGATCGAGGATGCTGCCGGCCATTAACTCCATGGCCAGAAAGCAGATACCGTCCTGTTCGTCAATTTCGTGGACGGTCACGACGTTGGGATGGTTGAACCGAGCGGCCGCGCGAGCTTCCCGCAGAAAGCGTTCTAGTTGAGTGGGATCTTCGGACAGGCTTTTGGGGAGCACCTTGAGGGCGACATGTCGGTCGAGTCGCGGGTCATGGCCAAGATACACGACCCCCATGCCGCCTTGCCCGAGTTGGCGGACAACGTGGTATTTGCCGAGAGTTTTTCCGGACCAATCTTGTTCGGACGCCATCGATTGCCCAAGCCCTACCAGCCCTAACCTCCCGAGTCATCCAGTGCCGGACTTCTAACCGGATTCGGTCCGGCGACGCGTAGGATTGCCAGAAGTCTAGCTCCAAAAACGTTTTATCAAAAGCCGGAAGCAACGATTCGACGGCCTGCCAGCCCGTTCGCTCCCAAAGTACGACGGACTTCCAGTCCGTCGATCTGTCCGTACGTCGCACTTCTAGTCCGTCGCTCCAAATGTACGACGGACTTCTAGTCCGTCGCGCCGCCTCT
>JAXMBL010000012.1:0-190153 GCA_046349915.1 Pirellulales bacterium
CTGTAGGCCGAGTTACCGGCCGCCCTCGCTGCTTTAGGCACGCCAACGCTGGCGTTCACCGGGCCGCGGCGAACGACATTGATCTCAAGAAACCGCGCGTCCCGCGGCTCCGTGTGCAACGCTTTGTTCTGTGCGTTTTATGTGGTAACGATTGTCAACGGACACTTGCGTGAACCCATCAGGGGGATCGCCATCGATTGGCAACGGCAACACAACGGCGGACAATGATCCATGATCGCGGAGTAGTATGTGAACGAAGCCGTACAGGGCGCTTGCCAACCATCGTTTCCCGAATCTTGTTTCGGCAAGTGGCTCGTAGTCAATCAAGTGTTCAAGGTACGCGATACCAAGTTCAGGTGCCACTGTGAACGCGCAGAATGGAGCGACAGGACTCATGTGCCGCGCGCCGATGTACGTGGCGGAGCAATCATCAAGTTTGGCAAACGTCGCAGCCGCACCTTTAGGTGACGAATCGCATTGATGATTGGCGATGCGGCGTTCGTCGACGATCTGGTAGTGAGCGTGTTGTTCAAGCGCAGCCGTCACCGCTGCGGGGAGTCCGCCGCGTTGTGCTGAAGGGCAGTGAAGATCGACTGGAAACCACATAGGTGTTTTGCTTGAGCACAGAACGACCCGCATCACGGGGTGGCGGGAGTTGACGTTGACTTCCAAATCTGCTTGCCACCGCCACTCCCGTGCATGCGATGGTTCTGTCGCGTTTCGCGCCACACGTTGGGCGAGCAAGAGGATCATGATGGGGCATCCATCTCGCGTGAGAATGACGCTGCCACCATCAGTCGTCCATCATTAGTGTCAGTATAAATCATGTCAACGGCCATTCCACATTGATTTGCCAATTCGCGAATCTCTCGGTTTGTATTCGCGGAAATGTGGATTCCCGTGTATTGGGATTCGAAGCAAGTCTTGGTGGTGTCGACAACCAGCAGGATTGATGCCCAACCAAGCCTGGCAACGGCGCGTTGGGCGAAAGGTGATTTTTCGTCAAACGATCCCGAACACCAAGATTTCCATGACAATTCATCCAGATTGGAGAGTTCGCCGGCCGAAGGTGATGCAATTGCGTGGCGTATGGCCGAAAGTGTTTGTATGACGACCTCGTGCGGCGTTGATGCGTTCACGAATTGCTCAACGAGACTGAACGCCCATCGCACACATTGCGTCGGACTTCGATCTGCAAGAGCGTTCGCCAAGCGAAGGGACCGGAAATACGTCTGCGAAGCGAATGCTTCAAGCACGTCGCGTGCGAGCGGATGCAGTTCATGACTCGTCATCATCGCAGTCTCTCGCGACAGAACGACAGCCGTAACCGGGCGGCCGCCAAAAGACTCCGACTTCAAAACCCGCGTCGTCGGCCGCTCCGGTTGACGGCCTGGTTATGCCCATTCTCGCGACACGTTCGGCGAATAGCGAGTCATGAATGAGTCACGAGCGCGAGCGGTAAGGAACGCGGCACCCCAATCAGGAATGCAAATCGCACTATCGGACACAAAGCAAGTGTACCCGGCGGGAAAGTCTCGGCCGAGGTGGTTGATGAATGAGCGGTCCAAGTCAAGGTGGGCATTGAATACGATACCAGTCACTTGGCTGGAGAATTGGCCACCAGACTCCATTCGCAAGCAAATGTGGTGACCGAGCACTTGCCAAAGGAAATCCGTGAAGCGCTCGGCCACGAGAGCATGATCACCGCCGATGATAGCGGATTGTTCTATGCCGTAGTCGGAATGCAAGTCGAGACAAGATTCAAAATACACCGGCGGATCAGTTTTCGATTCGTCGCCCTCGTACACAAAGCAGTAGTAGACGTCCTGATTTTCGCCGTAGATACGGAATCGACCAGCATGTTCACGACAACGCCGCATCGGCATGACATAGTCCTGCGCGGTTTGATCGTCAGCGATGGGATGTCGATTCAAGGCGTCGACGGTACCAGCCACGGAGTAGTCCCGGACATCGAATGGCTCCGCGAACCAATCGTTGAAGAACGCGACGGGATGAACATCACGAGGGGTCATGGCTTCAGGGCATAACGACCAAGGTAACCCGGCGGCGGCCAAGAACCATTGCTTTCAGAATCGACCCGGTCCGCCGCTCGGGTTGAGCGCCTTGTTGGGGCGTCTTTGGGCGAGGGACCGTTCCACGGCGAACCCTCCCTGTGGGATTGTGCCAAACCTTCCCGGTAACTGCAACCAGTTTTCTGGCCCTACCCAGGCAGGCAGGCAGACGAACCCTGCCGCCCACGCTCGCCCCATCAACAACGCATCCATTTCACGGCGATCATTGTCGCGCTGGAGCACTCATCGGATCATTAGTGACCAGAAAGCCGATTCGTGAGTACGAACGAAGGCACATGCTCGACGAGTCGCGAAAGCGAAGGACCTGTTGGCACAAGAGACCGGGTTCAGATGGAGGCGAGCATCCGCGCTGCTCGACCGTTGTAAACAGCTTCGCCAAGACTGACCTGTAAGCACGCTGGTGAAGCAAGAGCTGGCAAGCTGGAGCTGAAGCACAGCACGACACGCAGACGCTACCAGCCGACGATGCGAACGAATCACGTTGCGCACGAGAAGACGAGAAACCAGACGCCCCAACGACCAAGGTAACCCGGCGGCGACCAAGAACCATTGCTATCAGAATCGACCCGATCCGCCGCTCGGGTTGAGCGCCTTGTTGGGGCCGTTGTGGGCGAGGGACCGTTCCACGGCGAACCCACCTTGTGGGATTGTGGCAAACCTACCAGGTAGTTTCAACCGGTTTTCCGATGCTTCCTGGACAGGCAAGCCCGGCCGTTCATGCGTCACCCAGCAGCAACAGATCAATCATGGTGCGACCATCTTCGCATTTGGTAATCACCGCATCAGCGGCGACCAGAAGAGAACTCGCGAATGGCCGTTATGGAACGCTCTTCGCCCACGGGAGTCGAATACAGGGAGCCAACGCCAGGCCATCGAGTGGTGTTGTGACAAGCTTCTCTCACTGCTTGCAGCGTTAATCCGTGTCCGCTCGCCTACTGGATTTGGCACTGTAGGCAACGCGGCATATCGTCTCGCGAAGCGAGACGGCTACGTAGCCCGCTCGCTTCGCGAGCGGAACCGCCAGCTCGCCGTAGCGAGCGACGTTGTCGGCCGAGTATCCCGACGCCCCCGCTGCTTTAGGCACGCCAACGACCAAGGTAACCCGGCGGCGACCGAGAACCTTTGATTTCAGAATCAACCCGATCCGCCGCTCGGGTTGAGCGCCTAGTTGGGGCGTCTTTGGGCGAGGGACCGTTCCACGGCGAACCCTCCCTGTGGGATTGTGCCAAACCTTCCCTGTCAGTGCAATTAGTTTTCCGATCCTTCCCGGACAGACAAGCCCAGCAGTCCATGCGTCACCTATCAGCAACGCATCAATTGTGGTGCGACCGTCTTCGTGTTTTGGTACTCACCGGATCAGCGGCGCTCGGACGAGAACGCGTGAATACACGCCCTGGAGGTGCTCGACAAGTCCGAGATCTGACGCCGATCCGGGACAAGATACTCGGTCCTGATGCATGCGAGCATCCGCTGAACTCGACAGCCGAGAACCACCACGCCGCGATTGTCCCATGGGCGCACTGGCGAATGATGCGCTGACAACGAACGCGCTGGAACACTGGGACACACGGACGCAACGGGCCGACGATACCAACGAATCCCGTGGCGGACGAGAAGACGGAAAACTCGACGGCCCCAACGACCAAGGTAACCCGGCGGCGGCCAAGAACCATTGCTTTCAGAATCGACCCGATCCGCCGCTCGGGTTGAGCGCCTTGTTGGGGGCGATGTGGGCGAGTGACCGCTCCACGGCGAACCCTCCCTGTGGGATTGTGCCAAACCTGCCCGGTAAGTGCAACCAGGTTTCTGATCCTTCCCGGACAGGCAATCCCAGCAGTTCATGCGTCACCCATCAGCAACGCATCAATCGTGGTGCGACCATCGTCGTATTTTGGTAATCACCGGATCAGCGGCGACCGGAAGAGAACTCGGGAATTCCCGCCCTGGTGCACTCTCGACGAGTCCGGAGTCTGACGCCGAACAGGGACAAGATACACAGTCCTGATGTATGCGAGCAGCCGCTGAACTCGACCGCCGAGAACAATCACGCCGCGATTGCCCCATGGGCGCGCTGGCGAACGATACGCTGACAACGAAGGCGCTGGCACACACGGGGAAACGCGGCCGCAACGGACCGACGATACCAACGAATCCCGTGGCGGACGAGAGGACGGAAAACTCGACGGCCCCAACGATACGGTTAACCGGGCCGCGGCCAACCAACGCTATGTTCAGAAGGCGCGCAGCCCGCGGCTCCGGTTGGACCGATTGTTAGGGCGCGATTCGCCATCGCGAAGCACCGCGCACAACGAGATTATCGTGAAGTCACGTGTGGTTGCCAATGACTGATCCCGCAGGCAATAGTTGAGTGACGACATCAGTGAGGTCACAGACGGACAAGTACCCCCCAAACGCCCAAGCCGATGAATAGCCAAAACACCATCCCGAAAATCAGGACGAGACAACCATCCGGATTGGTCGCCGACTTTGGACGGAACCATCTGGCGAGCAAGTAGCCGGGGCCTTTCAAGGCGACTTCGAATAGGGTCTCGAAGAGTGCCCGCAATATGGCTTCGAGGATTTCGCCCACGTGACGTGCCGCCGTATGAATTCGCGTAGGTCGAATGCCCGACGTTGGATTGAGCCTGCCAAACTGCCATTCGGATTGTGACGCCCTAACGACCAAGGTAACCCGGCGGCGGCCAAGAACCATTGCTTTCAGAAACGCCCCGATCCGCCGCTCGGGTTCAGCGCCTTGTTGGCGTGCCGCCCGAGAACGCGTCCACGGCGAACATGCCGAGTGCAATTGTCGTGAATCAAGACACGTGACGCAATACGTTTCGGTGAAAGGCGATCCCCACGCGATTGGCTTGGGTGCGGAGCGAGTTGCCACGGGGTTTGCGGCATGGGGTAAGTGACAAGCTTTACGAACGCTCGCAAATGGCAAGACCTACACGCCGAGCGATTGAGGGCCATAGGTTTCCCAGCCGCGGAGCATAATGATGAAGCTTGAATCTTCTTGGCTCTTCGCCCACGGGAACTCATTACAGGGAGCCAATGCTAGGCCATCGAGTGTTGTTGCGACATGCTTCGCTCACTGCTTGCAGCGTTAAGCGGTGTCCATTCGCCGACAACGTTTGGCATTCCAGGCAACGCGGCATATCGTCTCGCGAAGCGAGACGGCTACGTAGCCCGCTCGCTTCGCAAGCGGAACTGCCAGCTCGCCGTAGCGAGCGACGTTATAGGCCGAGTTACCTGACGCCCCCGCTGCTTTAGGCACGCCAACGACTGCGGTAACCCGGCGGCGGCCAGAAACCGTTGATTCCAAAATCCACCCGATCCGCCGCTCGGGTTCACCGCCTTGTTGGCGTGCCGACCGAGAACGTGTCCACGGCGAACATGCCGAGTGCAATTGTCGTGAATCGAGACGAGTGATGCAATCCGTTTTTGGTAATAGGGGATTCCCACGCGATGTAGTTCGGCACCGCACAACTCAACACGACCCCTGGCGGGCACTGAGTCCGTGTTGGGACGCGGCAATCTGATTGCTCGTGCGGAAGACTCGATGACTCGGACATGTAGTCGCGGAGCGACGACCGATCGTAGCCACGGGTTTCAACCCGTGGTCTGATGGCCGGAATTCGTAGGCGACAGCCGATTATATGAGGACGCCTGTATTATTGGAGAACTGTGAGCAAGTGAAGCCACGGCGCAAGATGAGAGATTGTGAGTGCATATTGCTCCAAGCCATCGCAGAGCAACCCAAGCAAGACTTCACGACGCCGACGACGCCTGGCGAGTCAGTCGCCGCAACTTGGAAGCAAACGCTACGACTCCGCGGGTTGAAACCCACGGCTAAGATCAGACGTGGCTCCGCCACTCCTCGGAGCCCTGCAAGCGTGCCGCACGCCAACGACCAAGGTAACCCGGCGGCGACCGAGAACCCTTGCCTTGAGAATCCACCCGATCCGCCGCTCGGGTTGAGCGCCTAGTTGGGGCGTCTTTGGGCGAGGGACCGTTCCACGGCGAACCCTCCCTGTGGAATTGTGCCAAACCTACCCGGTAGTTGCAACCAGTTTTCCGATGCTTCCTGGACAGGCAAGCCCAACGGTCCATGCATCACCCATGACCAAACGGATCAATCGTGGTGTGACCATCTTCGTATCTTGGTAATCACCGGATCAGCGGTGACTGGAAGGGAACTCGCGAATATCCGCCATGGAGCACTCTCGATGAGTCCGGAACCTGACGCCGAGCTGGGACAAGATACTCGGTCCTGATGTATGCGAGCATCCGCTGAATTCGACAGCCGAGAGCCACCACGCCTCGATTGCCCCATGGGCGCGCTGGCGAATGATGCGATGACGACAAAGGCGCTGATACATACCGGGACACGCGGCTGCAACGCACCGACGATACCAACGAATCCTGCGGCCGGACGAGAGGACGGAAAACTCGACGGCCCCAACGCTACCGTTCACCGGGCCGCGGCGAACGACATGGATTCAAAAAAACCGCTCGGCCCGCGGCTCCGTGTGCAACGGTTGGTTATGCCAAGAATACGTCAGATCTTCAGGTTTGTCTTCATCTCTTCCATTTCATGTGCGCCTTTGTCATCGGGGAGTGGTACGAAGAATTCCTTACATTCGAGATAGTTCTTTTGAATTGCCCCAAATTCAGTCTGAACCTCAATGACATAGGCAGAGTATAGATAGTCAGGGCCTACCGACCAGCGCACTGCTTTGCGATACTGCGTGACTTCGTCGAGTACCGAGACCTTAACTGACATTCTGGCAGGCACTCGTTCAAGAATCACTAGAACTGTGCCGTCTACGCCATCCTGAAGTCTGTATCTTTCACTGCAAGTTATCTTTGGGATTGGCGAAAGCGGTCGAACGACGACAGTAACATCACGAGCAGGTGTTTCAGAATTGTTTAGGATCTGGATCGTCAAGCTGCCAGATTTGGGTTTCTTGTCTTCCGTCAGCAAATTTGATTCGACAGTCCAATATGACATTTGGTGCGGTTGGGCATAGAAGTAAGGGCCTTGCGCACGAGTGTAGTAAATCGCAATAACAGACAACGCGATCGAGATTACGGCTCCAAGTCTCGCAGTTTTATCTTGCATGCTTCCCTTGCTTTACTGGCATAACGACCAAGGTAACCCGGCGGCGACCAAGAACCATTGCTATCAGAATCGACCCGATCCGCCGCTCGGGTTGAGCGCCTTGTTGGGGCGTCTTTGGGCGAGGGACCGTTCCACGGCGAACCCACCCTGTGGGATTGTGGCAAACCTTTTGGGTAAGAGCAACCAGTTTTCCGATGCTTCCTGGTCAGGCAAGCCCGGCCGTTCATGCGTCACCCAGCAGCAACAGATCAATCATGGTGCGACCATCTTCGCATTTGGTAATCACCGCATCAGCGGCGACCAGAAGAGAACTCGCGAATGGCCGTTATGGAGTACGCTCGATGAGTCCGGAATCTGACGCCGAGATGGGACAAGACACTCGGTCCTGATGT
The DNA here is from genome assembly GCA_046349915.1 of Pirellulales bacterium. Taxonomy (GTDB): domain Bacteria; phylum Planctomycetota; class Planctomycetia; order Pirellulales; family Pirellulaceae; genus CAIXSC01. The sequence continues at coordinate 7,614 of JAXMBL010000012.1, forward strand.
ATGCGACCATCCGCTGAACTCGACAGCCGAGAACCACCACGCCGCGACTGCCCCATGGGCGCGCTGGCGAATGATGCGCTGGCAACAAAAGCGCTGACACACACGGGGACACGCGGCTGCAACGGACCGACGACACCAACGAATCCCGTGGCGGACGAGAGGGCGGAGAACTCGACGGCCCCAACGACCAAGTTCACGCGGCGGGCGCGGGAGATATTGATGCCAAGGCCGACGTTGCCGCCCGCTCGCGTGCAACGCCTTGTTCGGCCATATCGGATGGCTCACCCATCCTATAGAACTCAGTGCCATCGCGTTTCCGCTTGATGACCGGGCGTGTGTCCAAAATCGTGCCCATAGTCGTGTTGTGTGTCATGACCTTGATTCTGGTGGCCATATGGGGTTGACCAACATCGTCGATTGCACCGGCGGCCACACCTCCGGTTGCAGGTGCGCTGACACGTACGATTGCAGATGCGTGTTGGATCGGCCGATTCGGAGCACGGCGCAAACGTCCAAAACGTTTCGGTGGAGGATCTCACGCGGCCATCTGCTGCGGAGACAACCTCACACACAAGCTCTCTTCGGTGCTTGTTGGTTACTTCAAGCAAGATGTCTTCATCACTTACCAACAGAGGGTTCCGGATCTTGCCGATTCCAAAACGATTATGCCGATCAAACCGCGACAAAACCGCATTGAGACTACTAATGAACGCTGCATCGCCAAATGTGCGGTCGCAACCACCATACGCGCCGTACTCCAGCCCAATGAGGGCGACCCCTGCTTCACGAGGTTCAATCTTCACTGCAATCGGATGCAATTGGCTCTCATAGAAATCGGCGATTCTCTCGGGACGCGTCAAGAGACGTCGACCCGGCAGAGGCGATTCTACCATGACCTCTCCGGAAAGCACCCTAAAATGGCTGTGCAGTAACGCAACGCCCAGTGTCTCATGCCAATTGAACGCAGTGATGACATCCCCCATTGCGTCCAGACATTGCTCGTCTTCAACGGTCAGTGTAGCTACGCCATCGGAGTCGATGTCGCACAGACGATCATAGTCGAAGGCCGAATGGGGCTGAACGATAGATTGCTTCGTGGATAGCATAGTGGCAACCTGCATTGTCTCCGCTCCAACTGGTGTGTGAATGGGCGCGCACGGCATTCACGAGAACTGGATCGTGACGTCCTCCGCCCTCGCAAGCGCGAGAACTCTGCACGGCGCTGCTTCTGCCGAACGACCAAGGTAACCCGGCGGCGGCCAAGAACCATTGCTTTCAGAATACACCCGATCCGCCGCTCGGGTTCACCGCCTTGTTGGCGTGCCGACCGAGAACGCGTCCACGGCGAACATGCCGAGCGTCATTGTCGTGAATGGGGAGTGCTGATGCAATCCGGTTTTGGTAATAGGCGATTCCCACGCGATGGAGTTCAGCGCCGAGCGATGCGACACAAATCCTGGCGAGCACTGAATCCGAATTGGAAGGCGGCCACCTGATCGCTTGTGCGAAGGACTCGACGTCTCGGACATGTAGTCGCGGAGCGACGACCGATCGTAGCCACGGGTTTTAACCCGTGGTCTGAGGGCCAAAATTCATAGGCGACAGCCGATTAGATGAGGACGCCTGCATTATTGGAGAACAATGGGCGTGGGACGCCACAGCGGAAGATGAGAGATTGTGAGTGGACATTGCGCCACGCCAACGTGGAGCAACCCGAGCAAGACTTTGGGACGCCGACGACGCCTGGCGAGTCAGTTGCCGCAATTCGGGAGCAAACGCCACGACTCCGCGGGTTGAAACCCACGGCTAAGATCGGAAGTGGCTCCGCCACTCCTCGGAGCCCTGCAAGCGTGACGCACGCCAACGTGTTGCATCACCGGGCGGCCGCAGGTGATTTCGATGTCAAAACCGGGCCGATCGGCCGCTCCGGTGCATGCAATTGTTACCCCGGCTTTACGATTGGGTAGTTGAATGAGACAGGTGTGCATTGCACAAGCAGCGGCACGGGAGCAAGTATAGCCCACACCACATACATGTGACATGCCCAAAATGATGACATGAAGTGGGAACGAATCAATCGCGAGGCAATATGTCGAGGGAATTGCCGCTTCCGAAAACCGCGAGCTGATTCGTACGCGATTCGCAGATCACCAATGGATGAGAAAGGCGTTACGATGGCGTCGAACGGACCACGATCTTGTGTTGGGCGTCGAAATCGCGACAAAGCTATCGAAGCGATTCCAAAGGGAACGAAGAAAACCAATAGATGCGAACCAATGCCAAATCGGATGACAATCCACATGCAAACGCCGAAAAGTAGTCCCGCGAACACTTGCGTTATCGACCATTGGCGGTGCCGTTCATTTACGACGGTCGAGTTGGATTCGAGCAACAACAGCAACCGCTGAATGTAATCCCATTGTGGTTTTGACGCGACAACAAGATGGTCGTCGCAGTCGTCGTAGAAGCACCACATAGTGTCGGCGACGAACCGGACAACGGAGTCGTCAGAGTCGCGATAGAGGTCAAGCGAATCATCGAGGTCGAACGCCTTGATGCCTTCGTCGAGATAGCGGCGAATCAATGCGGCGAGATCGTTGCGTGCATCACGGTCGATGATGTCGTTCACGGCACACTTCAGAGGGGTAACAATTATTCGACCTCGATTTGAGGCACTAAACTGCCGTCTAATCGGGTCGAGTTTGCCGTCTAAATCGGAAAACCGTTCCGTCTAAATCGGTGTATTGACGTCAAAATCGAGTGACGCGACTCGCCACCTGCGGCTGATTCTATCGCGCTAAACGGCGGGGAGTCAAGGTTTTGCGGGTTGCTCGCGGCGAATGCTACTGCTCACGGGTGGTGCGAGTTAGACGGAGAATTAGACGGAACGTTAGACGGCGGTTTAGTGCGGCTTGCGTTTCGATCGTTCTTCCAAAAAAAATTCTTTACGACCGTAGACAACAACGTGGACACGCGTATACTTCCGGCGTCGAGTCCGAATGGGGCGACTGAGGTGACTCGATGCATCAATCAATGGAGGATGACACTCATGGTTCACGTCATGGAGTCGGCGGATGGTGAATGGCAAAGCTGGCCACTCAGAGAGCTCGGCTCAAGAAATTCCAGCAATTCCAGTAGTCCCGGCAGTTCCAGCAAGTCGCGTCAACAGCGTCACTCGTCAGGGCACGCAACGGACTCGTCCTTGCCATCAAGCCCGCAGTCAAGCCAGCTAGCAAACTTGCCAACAAACTTGCCAACAAACTTGCCAACGAATCAAGCATCAGTGAATCAGGCAAATGCCAGTGGGCGAGGCGGGAGTGGGGGGCACTCGGGCAGCGGCGGCAACAACAGTGGCAACAACAGTGGCAACAACAGTGGCAATGGCGGTGGCAATAGCGGCGTGTCCGAACCGCCCAAACCCAAGTTGCTCGATCAAGTCCGCCACAAGTGTCGCGTCCTGCACTACTCGAAGCGCACTGAAGAGGCGTATGTGGGCTGGATCAGGAAATTCATCCGCTACCACGGTTTGCGGCATCCCTCGGAAATGGGTGGGCCGCAAGTCGAGCGATATCTGACTCAACTTGCGGTCGAGAAGCGAGTCGCTTCCAGCACTCAGAACCAAGCACTGGCGGCCCTGTTGTTTCTCTATCGGCAGATACTGGGCATCGATCTGCCATTGGTGAATGCCGTGCGGGCGAAGCGTCCTGAGCGGTTGCCTGTCGTGATGTCGCGCGACGAGGTGCGTCGTGTGCTGGAACGATTGCCAAACGATCCCACTCGGCTGATGGGTGAGTTGTTGTATGGGACGGGCATGCGTTTGTTGGAGTGTTGTCGCCTGCGAGTGAAAGATATCGATTTTGAACGGGGTCAGATTGTGGTCCGCGAGGGGAAGGGGGACAAGGATCGAGTGGTTCCTTTGCCGCAATCGTTGGTCGATCGACTACGCAAGCAGCTCGAAGAGGTCGCTCGTCTGCATCGGTGTGATCTCGAGCAAGGGGCGGGCGAGGTATGGCTACCGTCGGCGCTGGCCGAGAAGTACCCCAATGCGGGACGAGAATTGAAGTGGCAATATGTGTTCCCCGCGTCGCATTTGAGCCGCGATCCTCGAGGCAGCGGGCTAGGGAGAAATGGAGGACAAGCCCCGCTGCGTCGTCACCATATCGACGAGAGTTTGCTGCAAAAGGCCGTTCGGAAGGCCGTGCTGCTGGCCAAGATTTCCAAGAAAATCACTTGTCACTCTTTCCGCCACAGCTTTGCCACTCACCTCTTGGAATCTGGTTCCGACATACGCACTGTCCAAGAACTGTTGGGGCACGCTGACATCAGCACCACTCAGATCTACACGCACGTGCTGCAGCGCGGCGCGTGCGCGGTTCTGAGTCCGCTCGATCGGTTGTGAACACGGGGTAACCCTGACGCAGGGTAATCCTCACGCGGGCCAGCCAAGTGGTTGGGCCAGTTGCGGAGGGGCTTCGCGGAGAAGGTTGAGTGCGTTCTGTTCGGCTCGGCTTCTTGCGCGACAGGCGGACTTGTGACTGCGCTTGAGCATGGTTGGTGGAGTGGGCGATGAGGCCCGATGATGGTGAAGAGGCGCGTGCCTTGGTACAATGGGAAGCGGAGGGAGGCGGCAATGATTCGCATTCGCTTTCATGGTCGAGGCGGTCATGGAGTGAAGACCGCAGGTCGAGTCGCTGGCTCGGCCGCGTTCCTCGCAGGTCTCTATGGTCAAGATTCCCCCGTCTATGGAGCGGAACGGCGGGGGGCGGCGGTGGCCTCTTACACTCGCATCGATGACAAGCCGATCCGCGAACGAGGCGTGATTTCTCATCCCGATCTCGTGATTCTCGCGGACGAAACGTTGCTGAGCGACCCGGCCGCGGGAGTTCTTGCAGGAGTTACGCCGCAGACCGCGATCTTCGTCAACACGGCGAATTACGATCTGTCCGCCCAGAATTTGGCAACTCAGAATTTGGCCTCTCACAATCAGGCCTCTCACAATCAGGCGGCTCCTGATTTACCCTCGAATCCGCCAACGGACTCGTCTTCGCCGCGGCTCATCACTCTTGATCTCACTCGTCTTACGCTGGAAGCACTTGGGCGAGCCTCAGCGCTGAGCTCGGGCCTAGGCGCCATCGCCGTGCGACTCGCTGGCGTTATCCCTCGAAATTGTTTAATGGATTCGGTGCGCGAAGAGCTGACCGCCTTAAGGATATCCCCCGAAGATCTGGAGCGTAATCTTCGGCTGGCGGGTGAGCTGTTCGATTCGCTTCCTGCGTTGGAGTTTACTCGGCATGGTTCGCCCGATAATAGTTCGCTAGCCGACGCGACGGCACAGAGAATGGCTGCGATTCACTATGAAGGCCCGATACGTGGCTCGCCGAGCGTGCTGGCCAGTGGCAACTCGGTGGCTCGCCATACCGGCGCATGGCGACTGGAGCGACCGGTGGTCGACAACTCCATTTGCACTCGTTGTGGCTTGTGTTTCGTGCAATGCCCAGACGGGGCTGTGGCGCTCGACGCCGATGGTTACCCGGTCATTGATTACGATCACTGCAAAGGGTGCCTGATCTGCGGTCATGTTTGTCCAGCGCGAGCGATTCGCGCCGAGCGGGAGACTCAGGCATGGTAGACCCACTCGCCCGCGCGCCAGCGAATCGTCGAATGATGACCGGGAACGCCGCGGCAGCCTGGGGCGCTCGCTTGGCTGGCGTCGACTATGTGCCTGCGTTTCCCATTACTCCTCAAACGGAGATTATCGAATTATTGTCCGAGTGGTTCGAAACGGGCGCGATCCGCGGCCGATTCGTGACGCTTGACAGCGAGCATTCGATGTTGACCGCGGCGGGCGCGGCGGCGGCGACGGGGGTGCGAGTTTTTACGGCGACCTCGAGCCAGGGGTTGGTGTATGGGCTGGAAGTGCTGTACACGATTGCGGGTTGGCGAGTGCCCTTGGTGTTGGTCAATGTTTCGCGTGGTCTGAGTGCTCCCATTACTTTGGGGCCCGACCATAACGATGTGCTGGCCGCCCGCGACACAGGTTTCGTGCAACTCCACGCGGAAACTTGCCAAGAGGTGCTCGACTTCATTCTGTTGGCCTATCGGATCGCGGAGTCGCCTGAAGTGTCGACGCCCGTATTGGTCAATCTCGATGGTTTTCAGCTCTCGTTTACCCGAGAGCCAGTCGAGGCGCCTCCCGCCGAGGAGGCGGCTGAATTCGTCGGCAAGTTTAGAGCGCTTCACCCGGGATTTCGTCGCGATCATCCGGTCGCTCACGGAGTCGCGACGCTCGATGGTGCGGCCTACAGTTATTTTCGATACCAGTTGCATCGCGCGGTGGAGAATGCCAACCGGGTGTTCCGCGAGTCGGCTCAAGATTTTGCTCAGCGCTTTGGCCGAGTGTATCAACCACTCGATGCCTACCGACTTGACGACGCCGAGTACGTGTTGGTCATCATTGGGTCGTACGCCACCAAAGCGAAGGCGGCCGTCGATCGCTGGCGTGAACGAGGCGTCCGCGTCGGCTTGGTGCGACCGCGCTTGATTCGTCCGTTTCCTGCGAACGAGTTGCGTGCGTGTTTGGCGAGTCGGCGAGCGGTGGGGGTGCTCGACCAGAATCTAGCGCCTGGACTGGGCGGAATACTGTATCACGAGGTGGCTGGCACTCTGGCTGGTGCTCCAACTATTGCTTCGGCAGACATGCGAGCAGGTCAAGTCTCCACGGCTTCATGCCACATTCCCGCACTTCGCTCGTTCATTGGTGGGTTGGGAGGAAAGGACATTAGCGACGGCGAGTGGGACTATGTGTTTGAGCAACTCACACAGGCTCAACCGGGGAGTCCCTGCGACGGGGCCTGTCTGCTCATGTCAGAGGCCGAGTTGCAGGGGGTTCGGCGTTCGATCGCGGTGGCGGGGAAGGGGGGGCCTTGAGATGCGAGTCGCTCGAGAGAAATACCATAACCTGAAAGAACTGCCGCACGCCGAGTATATCGCTCCGGGATCGCCTTTATGTGCGGGATGCGGCGGACTCGAAACGCTACGACTCGTCCATAAAGTGCTGGGCGAGCATTTGGTGTTGGTGAATGCGGCGGGATGCATGACGTTGATGGCGACGTTTCCTTATACGCCTCTGCATGCGTCCTGGTTGTATACGACGATGGGGAGCGCCGCGGCGGGAGCTCAAGGGGTCCGCGATGCGCTCGACATTCTGATCGAGTCGGAACGATTGAGCGTGGAGGATGATCTGCAAGTGATGGTGTTGGCGGGCGATGGATCGACGCTCGACATGGGACTTTCCGCCACCTCGGCCGCAATCCACCGTCGGCTCGATTTCTGGTACTTCTGCTACGACAACGAAGCTTACGGGAACACGGGCTTTCAACTTTCGGCGTCGTCGCCTTTTGCGTCGCACACGGCGACTACTTCGCACGGGGCGCCGTTGGGGAAGAAGGATATCTTTGAAATCTGGCGTGCGCAGAAGCCAGCGTACATCGCCACGTTGTGTGCGCACGATCCCATCGACTTGGCGGAGAAGATTGAGCGAGCCAAGAAAATGCGCGGACCGAAGATGTTGCTCGCGTTGGCGGTCTGCCCCACAGGCTGGGGTTTCGATCCATCTTTAGGCGATGAGTTAGCTCGATTGGCGGTCGAATCGGGAGTTTGGCCGTTGAAGGAGGCGGTTAACGGAGTGGTGCGTCACACTTACCGCCCGGCGAGATTTCGGCCCGTCGAGGATTACTTGAAACCGCAACGTCGTTTTCGACATCTTTTCTCGCCGCAACGAGATGACAATCGCCTGGCCGCGATCCAAGAGACGGTCGATGCATATTGGCGTTCGGCTGCCTTAGAGTAAGGCGCATAAGTCATGAGTCCTGACACATCCGGAGAACGAGGGTCGCTGGACGCGATCTTTTCACCGCGTTCGGTCGCGTTGATTGGGGCCAGCCGAGACGCAAAGTCCATGGGTGGGACGTTGGCGAGAAATCTCGTCGCGTCGTTCCGTGGTCCTCTGTATTTCGTGCATCCCTTTGCGCACGAGATTCTGGGTAAGGAGGTCTGGCGTTGTGTGACCGACATTCCCGCGTCGATCGAGCTCGCAATCATCGCCGTGCCGGCGGCTCAGGTGCGTAAGACTTTGGAGCAATGTCTGGACAAGTCCGTGCGGGGGCTGATCGTAATCTCCGCGGGCTTCGCGGAAACGGGCGAGGCGGGGGAAGCTCTGGAACGAGAGCTCGAAGAGCGGCTGGCGGATTCAGGCGTGTTGATGGTTGGCCCGAACTGCTTGGGAGTGCTCAATACCGATCCCACGTTCCCGCTCAACGCGACATTCAGTCTGGAAGATATCGCGGCTGGCGGGATCGCCGTCTGTACTCAAAGCGGAGCATTGGGGTTCGTCGTTCCTGACGCGATGCATCAATGGCGGCTCGGAGTATCGCACTTGATTTCGCTGGGCAACAAACTCGACATTGGCGAAAACGATGTGCTGGCTTACTGGTCCGATAACCCTCGAGTGCGAGTCGTTCAGCTTTATCTGGAGTCTTTTCAAGACCCGCGAGGATTCTTGACAGCGGCTCGTCGAGTGGCTCGACGCAAGCCGCTGCTCGTCCTGCGAGGAGGGCGTAGCGTCGCAGGCACTCGAGCCGCAGGGAGCCATACCGCGGCGCTTGCCAGTCCAACGGCTTTGTCCAGCGCGCTGATTCGACAGGCTGGCGGGATTATGGTCGAGTCGCTGTCGGAATTATTCGCGGCTACGGCTCTGTTGTCGTGCCAACCAGCCTGCGTGGGGAATCGCGTCGCGGTATTGACCAATGCAGGTGGACCTGGCGTTTTATGCGTGGATGCTTTGGAGTCGGCGGGCATGTCGGCGTCAGAATTCTCCCAGGGCCTTCAGTTGCGCCTCCGCTCGCATGTGCCTCCGCAAGCATCGGTGGCCAATCCCGTCGACCTGATCGGTTCAACGGCGCCGCGGGAATTTGCGGCATGTTTGCGCGAGTTGTTGGATTCCGACGAGGTTGATCAGGTGATCGTGATCTATGTGCCGAGGTTGGCTGGCACGTCGGGCGCGGTGGCTCGAGCGGTTATAGAGACTGCAACCGCGGGCCCTGCCTCGCCTGCAACGTCGTTGAGTCCATCCTCAATCCCGAGTAAACCGCTCGCGGCGGTCTTCATGGAATCTTCGGGACCGCCGCCGGAGCTTCAAGCGGACTCGTTCCAGATTCCGTCATTTGAGTTTCCGGAGATGGCGGCTCGCGCGATGTCATTAGCAACTCGCTACGCTCGATGGCGCCAATCTGAAGAGCGATGGGATCAGGAGCCGATCGACCAGAGTCGTGACGGCAACTTGGATGCATTGAGTGCATTAGATGCAAATGGTTCTGCGAGCCACTCCCAGGAACTCGTTTTGTCTTGTGATGCGGCGGGCTGGGCGATGCCCAAGTGCGTGGAGTCAACACTCAACGCCTATGGCCTAGAGACTCCTGCGACCGAAGTTGCTCATTCGTCGACCGAGGTGATCGCAGCCGCTCGGCGGATGGGCTATCCCGTGACGATCAAAGCCGTATCTCCGACGGTGCTGCACAAATCACGCGTTGGAGGCGTGGTGAACGATGTGAGGAACGACGAGGAGTTGGCGGCGGCTTATCAGCGTGTTTTGGCTCACGTGCCTGATTCGACTGCCGTGGTCGTGCAGGCTTATATCTTGGGCGGTCGTGAAGTGTTTATTGGATTGCAGCGAGAAGCTCGGTTCGGCTTGGTGATCGGGGTGGGTCGGGGAGGCGTGGAAGTCGAGAGGCAGCGAGCGGTCGCATTTCGACTGGCCCCGCTTCGTCGAGCTGACATTGCCGCGCTGATCGAGGAATCGCAGATCGGCGAGTGGCTGTTGGATGACGCCGAGCAGCGGGTGGCGCTCGAGGAATTGATCGGCCAAGTCGATCGAATGGGCAACTCGCTTGAGCAGCTTGTCGAGGCTGATTTCAATCCCGTGTCATTTCGATCGCGGCACCCACCCATGGTGCTCGACGCGCGACTCCGTTTTCGTTCTACGGAGACAGTCAACCACGGATGACACCGATGACACTGATGAGGGGGAGGGGCGAGCAAACTGTTCACGACAAACGCCGGCCTCGGTTGCCGAGCGGCGTGGTCTCTTCCGCTCGCTTGATTGATTGAGTTGCGATAACGCACTGTTGCCTTTTGCTCCGCAAAAGTTGCATAGCGCTTGGCCAGCGAGCGCCGCCAGCGAGTGGAAGAAGTTCTCCTTGGGGCGTCTGCTGGGTGCTGCTTCATTCGGTTGCCATCGAGAGGCGGCTTTCGCGGGTCGACGGTTTGTGCTGCTTTGCCGGAGGCAAAGGCAACAGTCGTGGTATCGCAGGCGAGCGAGGTTGCGAACCGGTGGTGTCGCTGCGCTCAACCACCGGCTAATGGCTAGCAAGCCTCCGGCTTGCGGGACAGGTAGTCATGGCGAGAGACTCCGACGGGGAATTCGGCGAGCCCCGTCACCCCTAGGGAATGGCCGAGAGACATCCGCCGTCCATTGCACCGTACTTCATGTCGCGCGACCAGGCAAAACTGGCAATAGCGAAGAGGAATAGCTAGGATCATGTCCGCCGCGCAGCGGCTTACTTGAAGCATCGCATGCACGGGAGCGGCGGTGGTCAGTCGGCTTTGAAATCAACGTCAACTCCTGCCGACTCGTAATGCGGGACGTAATGCCTTGTAACTGAAGGTCCATCCATGAAGAGTCGCATTCCCTCCGTTGGTATCGTCCTGTTGTCGAGCCTTGCAATATGCTCGGCTGATACAGATCCCCCGCCGAAAGCTCCAGCCCCATCGCCAATAGCAATCGCGAAGCTTGATCCGAGTTTGGACCGCAAGGAGGCGACCATTACTTTCTCAGTGTCAGAGTTGGGCGGCGTTGCGCAGCTTTACATCCCAGGAAAAGCCTCGACCTTCGTCATCGAAGCGACATCCGAACATGAAACGAAAGATCTCACGGTTTGGATTGAAGGTGAACTTGCCGACGTTCTCGATCGATTACAGTTATCCTTTGGTGGATCTAACCAATTAAAGAAGGGAACTGTTATTGTCGCCACTGGTTCGCTTTCGTTCTCGCCGGGCGCCGGAAACCGCAAAGGCCACGAGTGGTACACACTTAAAGTTGATAAGTGGCAGAACTTTCGCGTTCTTCAACCAGATCGCAAACAATAGGCACAACCGCGGACCTTCCTCCGTCGAGCGACACGGTCTCTTCCGCTCGCTCGATTGATTGGGTTGTGACAACGCACTGTTGCCTTTTGCTCCGCAAAAGTCGCGTAGCGCTCGGCCAGCGAGTGGAAGAAGTTCTCCTTGAGGCGTCCGCGGGGTGCTGCTTCCCTCCGTTACCATCGAGAGTCGGCTTTCGGGGGGGCGACGGTGTGTGCTGCTTTGCCGGAGGCAAAGGCAACAGTCGCGTAGCGCTGGGCCAGCGAGCGCTGTCTGCGAGTGGAAGAAGTTCTCCTTGAGGCGTCCGCGGGGTGCTGCTTCCCTCCGTTACCATTGAGAGGCGGCTTTCGGGGGGCGACGGTGTGTGCTGCTTTGCCGGAGGCAAAAGCAACAGTTGCGTAGCGCTTGGCCAGCGAGCGCCGCATGCCAGTGGAAGAAGTCCTCTTGGGGCGTCTGCTGAGTGCTGCTTCATTCCGTTGCCATCGAGAGGCGGCTTTCGCGGGGCGACGGTTTGTGCTGCTTTGCTGGAGGCAAAGGCAACAGTCTGGCTAGCGAGGTTGCGAACCGGTGGTATCGCTTCGCTCAACCACCGGCTAATGGCTAGCAAGCCTCCGGCTTGCAGGATTGGGAGTCACGACGAGAGACTCTCATGGGGAACTCGTCGAGCGCCGCGGTCTCTTCCGCGCGCTCGTTTGATTGAGTTGTGACAACGCACCGTCGCGCATCCCAGGTCAAGCCCCTCGTGTTCCCAATGACTAATGACCAATGACCAATGACTAATGACTAATGCCCCCCATCGAGAGGCGGCTTTACGCGGGCTTCTTCTTCAGTTGGACAGGGAGTTGATCGATTTTGGCCGCGAGGATGAAGTCGTTTTCGCTAAGTCCGTTGATAGCGTGCGTCCAGATCTCGATGGTGACCTGACGGTAGCTTTCGAGATGCAAATCCGGGTGATGTTGTTCCGCTTCGGACAACTCGGCGACTCGATTGAAGAACTCCATGCCCGCTATAAAGTGCTTGACGGTCCAGCTCTTGCGGATGCGTTGGCCGTCCGGCGTGAGCGACCAGCCGACCAGTTTCTCGAGTTGTGCTAGTGCCTCGGCGCGAGAGTAGGAGGGGACGCCTCCTTCGCACGGGAGGCATTTTTTCGCGACTAGCTCTTGGGAAGTCATCGATCCCATCAGTCGAAAACTCCGTCAGGTCGCAGTGGGCGGCGAGGTGAATCCGATGCGTTCGGCCCCGGCTTCCAAGGCGTCGATCACGAATTGTATGTGTTCGTCGAGATCGACGCCAAGGTCGGCGGCGCCGCGGACGATGTCATCGCGGTTGACTCCCGCCGCGAAACCTTTGGCTTTCATTTTCTTGCGAACGCTGGACGTTCGCATGCCACGCAAGCCTTCGGGTCGAACTTGGGCGACCGCCACGATGAAGCCCGACAGTTCGTCGCAGGCATACAGTGTCTTGTCGAGCCGAGACACTCGCGGGCAGTCGGTCAAATAATCGGCGTGCGACTTGATCGCGTAGATCAGTTCCGGTGAGTAGCCTCGTTCGGCAAGAATCGCAGCGCCTTGCAACGGATGCTCGGGAGCGGTAGGCCAACGTTCGTAGTCAAAGTCGTGCAGCAGCCCCACAACTCCGAATCGTTCCTCATCCTCGCCGAACTTTCGAGCATAGGCTCGCATCGACAACTCGACCGTTTCGCAATGTCGAGCCAAGCTGTCCGAGACGACAAATTCTCGGAGCAGCGAGTAGGCTTCGTCGCGAGTGGGCCAGCGAGTGTGGGGCATGGTTCAAGCGGGTCGTGGGCGGTGGGTGAGGAGGGGGCGGGAGGGGGAGGATGGCGCTTTTGCGGAGCAAAAGGCAACTTTCTATTGCGGGCGGCCGAAGATCATGCGGCCGGCGCTGGTTTGCAGCACGCTGGTCACGGCGATCTTGACGGAGCGGTTGATGAAGTCGCGACCTCCTTCGACCACCACCATCGTGCCATCGTCCAGGTAGCCCACGCCTTGGCCCGGCGACTCACCGGGTTTCACCACTTTCACTTCAAAGCTCTCGCCCGGCAAGAAGACCGGCTTCAAGGCGTTGGCGATATCGTTCAGATTAATGACCGGCACATTGTGAATGCGGGCCACCTTGTTGAGTGCGTAGTCGCCCGTGACGATCTTGCCGCCCAGGCTCTTCGCCAGCAACACCAACTTCATGTCGACAGGTTGCCCCGTCAATTCTTCGGGCTCGTGGTCGTGCACCTTGAAGTCGACCGTTTCGCTCGACCGCAGCTTGTTCAAGATATCGAGTCCGCGTCGACCGCGAGCACGGCGGAGCTTGTCGCCGCTGTCGGCGATCGCCTGCAATTCATTCAAGATGAACCGCGGCATCACGATTTGGTTGTCGAGAATATTGGTTTCGGCCAGGTCGGCAATGCGGCCATCGATGATGACGCTGGTATCGAGCACAAACGGCTTGATACCTTTGACTTCCTTCGAGAATTCCACATAGGGGATCACGAACCGGAAGTCGTTCCGGGTCTGCATTAAGAGGCTGATGCAGATGTAGCAAAGCCCCACCCCCAGGAGGAGCTGTATGATCGGGAACCGTTCGTTGGGGGTAAGGTCGGCGTGGAGCATGAGTGGCTGAAGGACCACGCCCACGGTGTAGGTTAGGAAGAGCCCAATCAGGATGCCGAAGTAAACTGACGTGATCACATCCAGTCGCTTGCGTGGCACAAACATGTCGACGCCGATCACGATGACCGCGGCGACCATCACGAACGCAAAGAACACGAGGACGTGGGAGCCAAACGCTTTCTCGAAACCCTTCGAGTTCACAACGGAAACGGCCATTCCCGCTGTCATCAACAGGAACGTTCCTCGCAATATCCAAATACCCATGATTCGCCTTTCGCCGACGGTTTCGAAGCGGCACCACTGCCGCTCTTCGAACTCGTCAGAAGCCAAATTCTAGCCTTCCACCCTCAGGATGGGCTAGTCCCTGAGAAGAGGCGGCGGAATTGGTCGTCGCAGAAGCGGTCGGTCATGCCCGCCAGATAGTCGCCGACCGTACGCGGCAAGCCTACCAGTCGCACTCGTTGCTGGAACGTGGCGGGCATCCATTCGGGATGTTGCTGATAGCCCGTAAACATAGTGCGCAAGCGGGTTTGTGCTTCGCCTCGCACGGACATCAAGCGAGGGTGTCGGTACACTTGAGTGTACAAAAACGACTCCAACTCCCGTTTCCGTTGCCAAAGCGACTCGCTGGTCGCCAACCGAAAATCGGACCGCCGCGCCTCGTCGGACGAGCTGAATCCGCGAGCCAAGAGATCTCGTCCGGCGTGCCGCAAGACGTCGGTGACCTGGATGTCGATCAACTCGTGGACCAACGACAGTCGCAGCATCTTCCCTTCCAACGTCGGGTGACGATCCTTCACACGCTCGCACGCCTCTCGAATCAGCGATAGATCGAACAGCGACTCGAGGGTCACCAAGCCAAGTTGGACGGCGTCGTCGGTATCGTGAGCGTCGTAAGTAATACTGTCGGCGAGGTCGACCAACTGTACTTCCAGGAGTGGCGCGACTGGGGCGGCCAGGGCCCCTGACTTGTCGGCTCGTACTGATTGGCCCTCGAGCACCTCGCGGGTCAAATTGAGCCCTGGGAAAGTGGGATAGCGGGTTTCGAGTTCTTCGGCGATGGTCAATGCTTGTCGGTTGTGGGAAAAGCCACCCCAGGGCGCCAAGCACTCATTCAGGGCATCTTCGCCAGCGTGACCGAACGGCGGGTGGCCGATATCGTGGAACAGGGCCAGGGCCTCGACCAAGTCTTCATTCAGCCGCAGGGCGCGGGCCATCGTCCGCGCGATCGAAGCCACCTCGTAGGTGTGGGTCAGTCGAGTGCGGTGATAGTCCCCCATATCGCCCGTGAAGACTTGCATCTTACCGCTGAGACGTCGGTAGGCCGCGCTATGCACAATGCGATCGCGGTCGCGCTGGTAGGGCCCCCGGTAGGCGTGGGTCGGCTCTTCGTACCGCCTTCCTTGCGAGTGGGCGCTATGCATCGCATACGGGGCGAGTAGGGCCGCTTCACGTGCTGCGATGGTTTGGAAATCGACCGATGAGGACATGCGGGGAATTGGGTCCGTCGAACGCCGACGCGCGCCGAGCCGTCGTGCCCCTGTTCGCGCGGAATTGGGTCTGCTACGGTTGAGGAGTTTACCCCGATTCGTTGACCGCCGCCATTGGACCCAACTGCGTCATCCACCATGCCCGACCAGGCACTCGACCCACCGCCGCCCTCACCCGCATCGCCCCTCGCAGGCCATCCTGCGCGGTCCGAAGGCGAATGGATCGAATTGCGTGGGGCGCGGATGCACAATCTACGCAACGTCGATGTCGACATTCCCCGCGATCAACTGGTTGTGTTGACCGGTCCCAGCGGCTCCGGCAAAAGTAGCCTCGCCTTCGACACGCTTTACGCCGAGGGACAAAGGCAATACCTGGAAACGCTCTCCGTCTACTCGCGCCAGTTCCTGCTTTCGCTCGAACGGCCCGATATCGACAGCCTTCAGGGGCTTCCGCCGACAGTCTGCATTGATCAGCGGCCCGGAGCTCGGAATCCACGCAGCACGGTAGCGACCGTCACAGAAATCTACGATTACCTGCGCCTGCTGTACGCTCGAGTGGGCACGCCCGCCTGTCATCGTTGCGGCGCCCCGATTCGCCAGCAGACCCCTGATCAGATACGGCAACGCATCAGTCGGCTACCCGAAGGCACTCGACTGATGCTACTCGCGCCGCTGGTTCGCGGCCGCAAGGGCGAGCATCGAAATGTACTCGATCAAGTGCGTAAGGCCGGTTTCGTGCGAGTACGCGTGGATGGCGAAGTGCTCGACCTCGAAAAAGTTCCCGAGTTATCTCCCAACAAGAATCACACCATCGAAGCGATTGTCGATCGGATCATTCTGAAGCCCGATGGCGATGTGCGACTCGCTGAATCCATTCGACTTGCCCTCAAGCATGGCGATGGACTCGTGATCGCCTACTACTACGAATCGCCGGGCGGCGTGACGAGCGCCGGCGGGGCATGGCGAGACGAGATCTTCAGCACTCGATTCGCTTGCCCGCACTGCGAGATCAGCTACGAGGAGATCGAGCCGCGAACCTTTAGTTTCAACAGTCCATACGGCGCCTGTCCCGCTTGCGAAGGACTTGGGGCACGCGTCGAATTTGATCCCGACTTGATAGTGCCCGATCCCAGTTTGTCGCTCGCCGCTGGCGCCATTGCCCCATGGCGCGGCCACAAACAGGATGCGAAGCGCGAGGCGAACGAACTTCAGGCCTTCCTCGCTGGCCAATCATGGACTGGCGACCGCTCCCTGAGTGAGCTTCCCTTGGCCGAGTGGCCGCGCGACATTTACCAACAGCTACTCACAGGCAACTCGCAAGGATTTCCTGGGTTGCTGGTCCTCCTGGAACGTGAATTGTCGACCGCGACAGATCAAGAGTGGCGCGAGCAGCTCGAGTTGTTCCGCGGTTCCGTTCGCTGCGGCGCGTGTGGAGGGTCGCGTCTTCGTCCCGAGGCGAATCAGGTGCGAGTGGCTGGTTGTACGCTCCACGAACTCACTCGGCGTTCCGTCCGCGAGGTGCGTGAACTCTGTGGCGCCTGGACGTTCGACGTCGACGAGCGTCCCATCGCTGAACCTATCGTCAAGGCCATGCTCCATCGACTCGACTTCTTGGCTCGTGTGGGCGTCGACTATCTGACGCTCGACCGAGCCTCAGACACGTTGAGCGGCGGGGAGTTGCAGCGAGTGCGGTTGGCGACCGGTATTGGATCGGGGTTGGTGGGCGTTTGTTACATTTTGGATGAACCATCGATTGGACTTCATCCGCGCGACAATCAACGTCTGATCGATGCTCTGCGGGATCTGCAGCAACAAGGCAACTCGGTCATCGTCGTCGAGCATGACGAGGCGATGATGCGACAAGCCGATTGGCTGATCGACATGGGCCCTGGCGCGGGCAGGCTGGGCGGCCAGATTGTCGCCCAAGGCACGCCCGAGCAAGTTTGCCGCGAACCGCAATCGGTGACGGGGCGTTTTTTGGCTGGCGTCGATTCTGTTCCGATCCCTGTAGCTCGCCGCAAGGTTTCCAAATCCCGCTCGCTCAGCCTTGAGGGAGCGTCGATGAACAACTTGCGAAACGTCTCAGTTCATTTTCCTTTGGGCGCATTGGTCTGCGTCACGGGCGTCAGTGGCAGCGGCAAGAGTTCGCTGGTCAACGAAACACTCGTGCCAGCGCTGCTTCATCGTTTGGGTCAGCAAGCGCCCAAGCCGGGTCCGTTTGTCAGTTTGCGAGGCGTGTCGCAGATCGACAAAGTGATTCCAATCGACCAGACTCCGTTAGGTCGAACCCCGCGCAGCAACGCAGCGACATTCACTGGGGCGTTTGACGATATACGAAAGTTGTATGCCGCGACTCGCGAGTCGAAGCAACGCGGTTTTGGCGCCAGTCGATTCAGTTTCAATGCCAAGGGGGGGCGTTGCGAAGAGTGTCAGGGGCAGGGGCTGCAGAAGATCGAGATGAATTTTCTGCCCGACCTGTACGTGACCTGCTCGGCTTGTCACGGGAAACGCTTCAACCGCGCCACGCTCGACGTCAAGTTTCGAGGGCTCTCCATCGCCGATGTGCTGGACCTATCGGTAAGTGACGCCATCGAGTTCTTTGCGAATGTCACTCAGCTCACTCGCCCCCTCGAAGCGCTGCGCGATGTTGGCTTGGGTTATTTGCCGCTGGGCCAACCATCCAACACGTTGTCGGGTGGCGAGGCTCAACGAGTTAAACTGGCTAGCGAGCTGGCTCGCGTCGACACGGGCCATACGTTGTATGTGTTGGACGAGCCAACGACCGGGTTGCACTTCGACGACATTCGGAAACTATTGGAAGTGCTGGGTCGCTTGGTCGACAAAGGCAATTCGGCGATCGTCATCGAGCACAATTTGGACGTCATCAAATCAGCCGATTGGCTGATCGATCTCGGTCCCGAGGGAGGCGCGGGCGGCGGCCAAGTGTTGGCGGTTGGCACTCCCGAAGAACTTGCTCGGCTGGAGAACAACGCAACGGGTGCGGCCTTACGACAGTTGCCTTTTGCTCCGCAAAAGTAGCAGCGTCACGGTGAGTGGCGCGAGTCTGAATGCCAAGGGGCACCTACAGGCCCGTTCAGCACGACTCACAGCGACGGACTGGAAGTCCGTCGTACTTTATTTGCTTTGACCAGGCCCTAAGCCGCTCGCAGCTTGCTTGGCTGGAACGCTTTCGTAGGCTCACCCGTAGGGCGGCGGAAGGGAACAATCACAGCCGACGTATCGTCTTGTTGTTCCAACATCGGTTCGATATCCGGCGCCGGCAACTTATGATGCTGCTCCCATAAGCGGAATTGCTTGAGCAAACCGTAAAAGGCGAGCATCATGCAGACTTGGAATCCAGGGAGGCCGTCGAGGAACCCTCGCTTCAACACGTAGAGCTGCAAGAAGCGGACAGGAAAGTGTAGGAAGATCCGCGCTACGCTGGGAGCTTGTCCTTCGTCTCGCAGGTTCAGCGCTCCCCATGTCGCGTAGCGATCGAGCTTCTTGAGATAATGCTCGCTGCTCCACGTCGTGTAGTGGATCATTTTATTCTTGAGTCGGCTGACTCGCGATTTTTCCAGCTCAACTTCCGCGTGAACCCAGCGTTGCTGATACCGTCCCACGCTTTGGCGGAAGAGTCGCAGGACTTTGTCGTTGCCCCAGCCACCGTAGCGGATGGGGTAACCCAGGAAGTGGTTCAGTCGGTAAATCCAGTAGCCGTCGATGTTTTCCGGCGGAGCGTCGAGTATTTCGCGAATCTCATTCGCCACCTCGTCCGTCACCCGCTCGTCGGCGTCCACAATCAGGATCCACTCGTACTTGGCCTGTGGAATGGCCCAGTTCTTGAAGTTCGCCGAGTTGACATACTCGCGTTCAATGACCTTGCAGCCGCCAATCTGCCGGACGATCTCCAGCGATTGGTCCTTGGAGCCGGAGTCGGCGACGATAATCTCGTCGGCGATACCTCGCACTGACTCGACGCAAGCACGAATATTCCGTTGCTCGTCCTTGCACGGAATGATGACGGTCAGTTTCGCTCGCATACTTCGGCCCTTCATCCTTGATGAGCCCTGTGTCGTCGTGGTCTGCGCGTCGAGGGGGTGGCGCGCGTATCGCTTGAGGGCATCTTGGAAACGCACCTCAATCTCGCGAGTTTTAGCCGAAAAACCGGTCGGAGCACCAGACCAAAATGTGTGGGCTCCGAGTGGCAATTTCGAATTCTTCCGGCCTATGCTCGTCCGGCGGGCTCTAGGCCATGGTTCGCGAAAATTCATCGATCTCCGCCCAGCCGCCCACCACCAGCGGCGTGCGCTCATGCACCGAGCCGGGTTCGATCTCGAGAATCCGCTTGCGTCCATCCGTGGCAAACCCGCCCGCTTGTTCGGCGATGAAGGCGATCGGATTGGCCTCGTACAACAGCCGGAGCTTTCCGGCCGGGTAGTCGTCGGTGGGAGGATACAGGAAAACTCCACCCTTCAGCAGCGTGCGGTGGAAGTCGGCGACCAAAGAACCGATGTAGCGCGAACCATACTTGGGGCCGATCGCACCCGTCCGCAGGCGTTCGAGATAAGTTCGGTAAGGCGTGGGGAACGAATCGCGGTTCGCTTCGTTGACGGAGTAGGTCTTGCCCTGACGCGGGAAGCGAATATTGGGGTGACTCAACACATAGGCGCCGATGGATGGGTCGAGCGTAAAGCCGTGGACGCCATTGCCCACGGTGTAGACCATCATGGTCGACGAGCCGTAGACGACGTAACCCGCGGCGACTTGTTGGCTGCCTGGTTGCAGAATCCACTGAGTGGGATCGTCGGCTTTTGCGGCGTTATCGGGCCGCTTGATCACGGAGAAGATGGTGCCCACGCTCACGTTGACGTCGATGTTCGAAGAGCCGTCCAGGGGATCGAAGACGACCGCATATTTGGCGTTAGGCGACTGATAGTTCATGGTCATCGGCTGTTCGTTCTCTTCCGAGGCGACGACGCCGATGGTTTGTCGGAAACGCAGGCAGTGCATGAGGGCGTTGTTGGCGAAAACATCCAGTTTTTGCTGAGTTTCGCCCTGAACATTCATGGCGCCATGTTCGCCCAGAATATCCGTCAAACCAGCTCGACGCACTTTGGCCGCGATCATCTTCGTGGCCAGCGTGATCCCCGACAGCAGCCACGAAAACTCGCCGCTAGCCCCTGGGAACCGCTTCTGTTCGGAAAGAATGTGCTGCTGAACGGTTACGATAAGATCGTCTTCGGTGAGCTGTTGCGCTAAAGTGCCGGTCGCCATGACGTCACTCCTTAAGCTAGGCAATGTGGGTCGTTCTAGGTTCCGGTCCGCCCACCGGAGATGTTACGACTTGCATCATACCCCTCTCTCACCGCGCACGACAGGACGCATGGCTTGGGCAATTGTGAATCGCCCTAGTCACATGTGGCGTGAATCACTAGTATCCGCCGCGCTTTCCGCGGCTACGTCCCGGAAGTTGGAAAAGTGATAGCACGAGCGTTGACGTCGTCCAATGCGGCGAGCCATCAGCTTGCTGGGGCATTGTTGGTTGAGGACCGAGGAGTGTAGGTGATATGTCGCAAGCCTTCAGTTCGACTGTCCTATTGCGGGGTGTCGGAGCATTACTGGCTTTAGTTCTGCTCGCAGGTCTCGGTTGCCGATCCGCCCCGATCACCGGTCGCAAGCAGATGTTGCTCTTGCCCGAGGACAAAGAGGTAGCGTTAGGGGCGACTGCGTACCAGGAAACGGTCGCCAAAGAGCAACTCTCGACGAACGCTCAATACAACGAGATGGTCCAGCGAGTTGGGCAGCGAATTGCCGCGGTCAGCGATCGCAAGGATTATCAGTGGGAATTCAAGGTAATCGCTTCGCCTCAACAGAATGCATTTTGTCTGCCGGGTGGCAAGGTCGCCGTGCATGAAGGCATCTTGCCGATCTGTGAATCGGAAGCGGGACTCGCCGTCGTGATGTCTCACGAAATCGCCCACGCGTTGGCTCGTCATGGCGGAGAACGAATCAGTCAAGGATATGCGGTCGAGGCTGCGAAGCAAGCGATGTCTTATGTGACGCAGACGCAAGACCAGCAACGCCAAGAGATGATTATGAAGGCGTATGGGGCGGCTTCGCAGTATGGCGTCATTCTGCCTTACAGCCGAAAGCACGAATCCGAGGCTGACCACATTGGATTGATGCTCATGTCCAAAGCGGGCTACGATCCGGCCGAGGCGCCGCGATTCTGGCAGCGATTTGGAGCGGCGAACGCAGGCCAACAGCCAATGGAGTTTTTCTCGACGCATCCCAGCGACGCGAATCGAGCGGCGAATCTGATGGGCTTGCTGCCGGAAGCTCAACAACTGTACGCACTGGCGCCCGAGAAGTTGGGGCGAGGCGAGATGCTGGCGATCGCTCCTTCGACTCCAGCCGCCGCGCCAGCCACCACGCTGCCCGGCGCCCCGCCGCCACCGTCGTCGCTCGCTTCACCAGGCCTGTCCTCGGGCCCAGGAGCAGCTTCGCCGAGTGTCGCACCACCGACAGTGATCCCCACCGGCTCCTCCCCCTCGATCTTTGGACCACCAATTCGCGGCACTCCTTGATCAACTCCACGGCTGTGATTGGACCACGAATCACTCGAATCGGACGAATTGTCGCTCGGAACTGTAGGCGTTGTACGCGAGTGGCTTTGATTGTCTGAGATGGGAATGAGGT
The DNA here is from genome assembly GCA_046349915.1 of Pirellulales bacterium. Lineage (GTDB taxonomy): Bacteria > Planctomycetota > Planctomycetia > Pirellulales > Pirellulaceae > CAIXSC01. The sequence goes on from JAXMBL010000012.1 coordinate 29,626, forward strand.
GAGCGTAAGTGATGACGCTCAGCGAATTCCCCTTCCGTCTGGATTCGTGGAATTCGTGCGATTCGTGGTCCCCTTCCTTCCGGGGCTCCCGGCTGCGAATCCGTCGGCAGTGGGGGGACCACGAATCACTCGAATCGGACGAATTGTCGTTCGGAACTGTGGGCGTTGTACGCGAGTGGCTTTGATTGTCTGAGATGGGAATGAGGTGAGCGTAAGTGATGACGCTCAACGAATTCCCCTTCCGTCTGGATTCGTGGAATTCGTGCGATTCGTGGTCCCCTTCCTTCCGGGGCTCCCGGCTGCGAATCAGTCAGCAGTGGGGGGACCACGAATCACTCGAATCGGACGAATTGTCGCTCGGAACCGTAGGCGTTGTACGCGAGTGGTATTGATTGCCTGAGATGGGAATGATCCAAGCTTGGGTGATGACGCGTAACGAATTCCACCTTCCGTCTGGATTCGTGGAATTCGTGCGATTCGTGGTCCCCTTCCTTCCGGGGCTCCCGGCTGCGAATCAGTCGGCAGTGGGGGGACCACGAATCACTCGAATCGGACGAATTGTCGCTCGGAACTGTGGGCGTAGTACTCGAGTGGCTTTGATTGCCTGGGATGAGGCTGATTCAAGCGTAGGTGATGACTTGCAACGTATTCCCCTTCTGTCTGGATTCATGGAATTCGTGCGATTCGTGGTCCACTATCTTCATGGTCTCCCGGCTGCGAATCAGTCAGCAGTGGGGGGGGACCACGAATCCCTCGAATCGGACGAATTGTCGTTCGAAGTTGTGGGCGTTGTACTTGAGTGGCTTTGATTGCCTGAGATGAGGCTGATTCAAGCGTAGGTGATGACTCGCAACGTATTCCCCTTCTGTCTGGATTCGTGGAATTCGTGCGATTCGTGGTCAAATGCCTTTCGATCGAGTTCGAGTTCGAGTTCGTCCGCACTACGGAATCGTTTCTTTCGTGGTCTGCGGGTTGGTGATCTGAATCACGCCGCCCCAACTGCATGTCAGCTTGCTGGAATTGTTTAGGGCGGGTGATCCGCGGAGCATCACGGTGGGTGATCCGGGCGCCCAGGGTGCGGGCGTGACTGGCACGCAGGGCATGGGGGTCAGCACGCCGCTCGCCGCCGCCGTCGCGGCCGCAACCGTGGGGTTGGCCATCGAGGTGCACATGATGAACGGCGGAATATTTGTGGTCGGAATGTTGTCCATGATGTTCGCGGCCAGCTTGCTTTCACAAATGACCGTTGGATCAGTCACCACCAAGGTCGATGGTCCAGTGCCAAAACTGCACTGCATTAGTGCTCCAAGTACCACGGGTTGTCCCATTTTTCACCCTGTTTTATTTGGCCTGAGAATCCATGTTTCGACTTGATTGAGTTCGTTCGCCTTCTTACTCAGTTGCCTTCTTACTCAGCCTTCCTGCGAGCAAGGAGCGAACGCCAGCAGATCGATTCCAAGTTCTTGCAGCATCTTCATCAACGTTGCCAGCATCATCATCGCGGCTGCGCCGCCCGACATCGAGGGGGCTGCGGCGGCGAGCGACGCGGCGGCTTGAATTGTCGCGGAGGCGTTCGCCGCCGCCGAGACTCCTATGCCGGCTTTGGCGGCGGCCGACGCCGATAGCCCCGCGCTCGCCGAAGCACTTGCCGAGGCGCTCACCGCGGCATTGGCCGCCGCCGAGATGGCCGCCGCAGCGTTTGCGCTGAGAGCGCCAGATGCGGACCCTCCGATGGCGCCGCCGACGCTGCCCAAGGCGGCGCCGAGTCCTCCCGAGGTGACCGCCGCGAGTGCTTGTGACAACGAGTTTGCGGCGCCGGGGAACATCAAGTTGGGGCCGATGCCCTTTTGAACGGTCTCGAGCGCCGCGAGCATCTTCAGGGCGGGTCCGAGCGCCAACAGCTTCATGAGATCTTCGATCGTGGGAATGGAGGCCAGGTTGGAACTCATCTGACCCAACCCGCTGGCGGCTGTCGTAACGCCGGCTGACGTCGACAAATTGGCGCCGAATGCTGCTTGGACCGAGGCTTGCACGGCTGCCGCCATCGCCACCGCGGCAGCTACCTGAGCCGACGCGCTGGCCTGAATTCCCGCCGAAACCTGTGCGGCGGCCTGAGCGGCTGCTTGCGCGGTCGCCGCCGCGTTCGCGGCAGCCGCAAGTCCCGCGGCGGATGTCGGCGGCGCCGCTGCCGCCAACTGACGAAGGTCCTTCAGTATCTCCGCCATCTCTTTCAACGGCAGAAGACTGGCTAGCGCTGCAGCGGGCAGTTTAGCGAGGGCGTCGAGCAGACCGTTTAATTGTAGAGACTTGGCCAATCCATTGATCATGCAAGGCGCCGAGGGGGAGGCGAGATTCACTCCCAGCGACGCCTGGACCGATGCCTTGAGGTTGGCCGCCGCCGCCAATCCTAAGGCCGCTTGCACTTGGGCGTTCGCGGCCACGGCAGCGGCGGCTTTGGCATCGAGCGCCGCGTTCAGGGCTGCGTTGAATGCCGCGGTTGCCGCGGCCGCGGCGCTGGCGTTCGCGGCGGCCTGAGCTGTCGCCGCAACTTGCGGCAGCAGTGCCGGCAGTCCAGGAGCTATCGGCGGCAACGTGGGCAGGCCCACTCGCAGGTTGTTGTTCAACGCCGTGACTCGCTGGTTGAACTCCATCACCTTGATCGCGCAAATGCACAGCACGGATGTTTCCTCGTTTCTTGGCTCTGCTAGGGCGTGGGAGGGAGCCCGCTGTCACCCGACGAGTTCGTGTCGGGCGGACTTCCGCCATCGTATGTGGGTTTGCCTGTCGAGGCCTTGAGTGCCGCCGCTGCATTCGCCAGTAATTCCGCCAGCGACGGGATTTTCAAGGGAGATTTTTCGTCCGAGGTTTGGTCATCGCCTTCCTCCGACGGCTGGTCGCCTGTCTCACTCGACAACTCGCCGCCCGCATCTGAGTTTGAGATTCCCTCGCCAACGCTGTTCATTCCCGACTCAGCATTTCCCATCGACCCACTTGCACCTTCACCGGTCGCTGAACCTGCGAACTCGGCGGGAGCAGAAGAGCTGGAAGGCATCGATGGCGACGAAGGCATGGACGGCGTGCTTGCGGGAGTGGAAGGCATCGCGGGCGAAGAGGGCATGGCTGGCGACGACGACATCGTGGGCGACGCGAGGGCTTCACCGGAGAACAGAGGATTCGCACCCGAGGCTGCTCCTCCGGCTGACCCAGCCAAGGGCGCCGCGCCTGCAGCACCTGCTCCACCAGCACCCATGCCTCCCAAGACTCCGCCCAAAGAACTCAACGGTGATCCACCTACGGACGATGTCGCCCCGCCCAATCCAGCGCCGCCCAATCCAGCGCCTCCGAGCGCCCCACCTGCCGTCGAGCCCGTCAGTGAGGGAGCGCCAGGAATGTTTGGCGCGGGTGGGGCTGTCGGTGGCAACTGTGGCGTGGCCATCGGTGGCGCGTCTGGCAGTCGATCGGGCGGAGCAAACGGGTTATCGACTGGGTCTCTTCCCGCGCCGCCACTCGGACCCCCATCGCCCGATAGTTTGCTTGAGATCGATCCGAGCGAGCTGAACGGCGGGTCGCCGAGCGACGAGGGGGGCGGCGGTGCGGGAGTGGGAGGCGCGGTTGGTGGCGTGGCTGCGGGGGTGTTGCCGGAATAAAGCGGGTTCACTCCGCTGATGCCACCCGTGAGCGAGGAGGGGCTCGGCGGCGCAGGAGCCGGCACTGAAGGGGCTGGCGGCGTGGCAGGCGTCGAGTTGCCTGCGTAGAGCGGATTGATGCCACTTGTTCCACCGCTTGGCGCGGGGGGAATCGCTGCTGGCGGCGCGTCCGTGGGGACGGGAGGCCTGTCAACCCCGTGATGAGGGTTGGCTCCGCCACTCGCGCCGGTTGGCGATGAGGGCCGCGGCGGTGCTGGAGCGGGGACTGTAGGGGCTGGTGGCGCGGCAGGCGTCGAGTTGCCTGCGTACAACGGATTGATTCCAGTCGTCCCACCGCTTGGAGCAGGTGGACTCGCTGGCGGCGGCGCCGGAGCAGGGACTGAAGGGGCTGGCGGCGTGGCTGGCGCCGAGTTGCCTGCGTAGAGCGGATTGATGCCAGTTGTCCCGCCACTGGGAGCGGGCGAACGCACGGATGGCGGCGCGTCGGTGGGGACGGGAGGCGGCGACTCAACCGGTCGCGGATCGCGCTCATACAACGGGTTCACGCCACCGCTCGAACCGGTCGAGGCGGGAGGGCTTGAGGAGGGCGGTGGCACGGGGGCTGGCGGTGCAGCCGCGGCAGCAGGCGGCGCGGCCGGAGGCGGTGGTGCGGCAGCTGGCGGTGGTGCGGCCGGCGAGTCGCCTGCGTAAAGTGGATTGAAGCCGCTGGAAGGAGGCGGTGGTGGCGCCGGATTGTTCGCTCGCGGCGCCGCACCCGTGGAACCAGATCCGCCTCGACCCGCGTAACTGCTTGAGCTGCTACTACTGCTTGAACTGCTCTGGCTACTGCTACTCGAACTACTACTGCTACTCGAACTGCTCTGGCTGCTCGAGCTGCTTCTTGCGCTCGATCCACTCTGACTGCTGGAGCTTCCGCCCGATCGTCCTTGAGTGTTCGAGCCAGCACTCGCGCTGCCGCCGGCACTTGCCCCGGCCCCGGCATTGAAACTCGTCCCCGCGCTGGCGCTAGTTCCCGCACTGGCACTTGTTCCGGTGCTGGCGCTCCCGCCAGCGCCTGCGCTGGTTCCCGCGCTGGCGCCAGCTCCCGTGGCGCCGCCAATCCCATGGCCTGCGATGCCTACATTTCCCCGCGCGTTGCCAGAAGCCGAGGCTTGAGTGTTGGCAGTGCCCGAGCCGGATGCGGTCGCCTGTGTTGTCGCCCTTGCGGATGTGCTCGACGTGGCGCTGGTCGTCATCTTGGCGGACGCGCTCGTGGCGACCTGCGTATTGGCCGAGGTATTCGCGGACACGGAACTTGTTCCGCTGAGCTTCAGCGAGGGGAGCTTCGGCAACGCCATCTTCACTTTGGGACACAAGCATTGCGGTGGCAGGAAGGGCATGAACAAGCATAGAGGTCCGCAGGGGGACCGCTCCGTTGCTTGAATGCCTGTTGTCGACATCAAAGCGCTCGCGAACGCCGCCAAGAGATTCGCGATACTTGGAAAGCCAGGGATTCCACCGCCTCCGAACATCTTCGTGACGTCGTAATTGCGGGAGAAATCGAGCGCTTCGGCCAGATTGACCTGTTGCGAATAGGTAGGAGACCAGTTTTTCGACCCGCTTGCCGACTTACTCTTGTTTGCTGCCTTTGTTTTGGCGGCGCTGGCTGATTTCGTCTTGGCTTCACTCAATGCCTTGGCCAAGTTCTTGGTGGCGCCTGGGACGGTGAGGTCGATCCCGAGGCCTCGTTTGATGGCGCCGATCGCGTTCAACAACTCGATGGCCTTCTGCAACGCCGGCTCGCTCAACGCCGCCGCGAAGTTAGGCATGAGAGCGAGGTTGGCGGCCACGGTACTCAATGTGCCGCCGGGGCCTCCCAAGCCGCCAGCACTCATGCCAAATCCCAAGCCTGCATTGAAGGCCGCCTTAAACGCCGCGTTCGCACTTGCCGCCGCACTCAGTTGAGCGGTGAGGCTGGCGGTCGCCGCGGCGGACAAGCCCAATGTCGCGCCCGCATTTAAGCTCGCGGTTGCGGCCGCATTGGCATCGGCCGTTAAGGCTGCCGACGCCGCGGCTTGGGCGGATGCGCTGGGCGACGTGATGTCGATGCCGAGACTGGCCGCTGTCTGGAGCGCATTCGCGAGATCCGCCAAGGAGTTGAGTTGCGGCAGCAGATCGACAGGCAAGCTTGCCAAGGCCGCGTTCCAACCGTTGGCAACGAGCGACTGGAGCAGGCTGTTCAAATCGCCGACCGCGGAACCGCTCCCCAGGTTGATGCCGAATCCCAGCCGCATGTTCAGGCAGAAATTCGCCAGCGCGGTCAAGCTGGCCATCGCCTTCAAGTTCGCACTCACGTTCGCGCTGGCGTTGGCGCTGGCGCTCAACGCGGCCGACAAGCTGGCTGAAAATGCGGCGTTGGCGCTAGCGCTCGCGGCGGCGTTTACCGAAGCCGCGAGCGAGGCGTTGGCGCCCAGTCCAGCGCTTAAACCGGCGGCCATGGCCATGTTCGCCCGCACCGGCGCCAATGCGGTCAGAGCCTTAGCTAGGGAATCGGCGCATGCGCACAACATCGGAAACCTCGAACCCGGAAGAATCTCGCAACCTGGCGGTGGGCGGATTCTAACGCATCTTCCCTCAGTGTCGCAGGAGGAACTCCTTGGAATTCACCAACGCATGCATCAAATCTTGCAGTCCCGTCGCACGGTCCCCCGTCTCGCGCACGTGCCGCTCCGCCAACTCCTTCTCGCGGTCAGTAGGACGACGGCTCAGCGCGACCAAATACAGCGACTCGACGATTTCCGGAGTTGCTCGGTTTTCAGCCAGCCACTTACCCAGTCGGCCCGCGGGCGATTCAATCCGCTTGACTAAACCTTGATTGTTGATCAGGTGTAACGCCTCGTTCAGGGAGGGTTCGTCTTCCCGAGCACAATCGCAGGCCGCGTCGCGAATCGGTCGCGAGAACGACATCAGAAAATTGTTCTCGACCGCCCCTTCCGCCAGCTCGATCGCCTTGGTTCCGGCTGGGTAGCCGGGGAACTCGTCGGGTAACCCCACGACCGCGGAAACGGCATCCACCGCCTGCTCCGCCGTCACCATGCGGATCGCAGCCCGCGTGAAATATCGTCCTGGATCAGCCGCCTCGCGCGAAGGCGTTGGTCCAGGTTCAGCACTCAGTTGATAGGTCCGACTATTCACGATCGACCGGACCAAGGGTTTCAACCGAAAACCACTGGCGGCAAACTGCCGAGCCAACTCGTCCAACAACTCGGGATGCGACGGAGGATTGGTCTCACGAAAATCATCGACCGGCTCGACGATGCCGCGACCCAACAGGTGGTACCACACCCGATTGGCCGTCGAGCGCGCAAACCAGCGATTCTCGGCTGATGCCAACCAGTCGGCTAGTTTTAATCGGCGATCGTCATCTGGATTCGTCGACGCCGCCAGCGTGCCGAATGCAGCCGGTTCCAGTTTGGTTCGCGTCAGAGGATGGTTGACTTCGCCCTGTCGATCGACATAGACGATTTCCTCGTCGAGTCCAAACTGCTTTCCTTTGATCTTGACGCGGGCAAAGAAGGCCGCGAGCGAATAGTAGTCGGTCTGTGTAATCGATTCGAAGGGATGATTGTGACACTTCGCGCACTGGATGCGAACACCCAGAAACAGTTGAGCGAAACCTTCGGCCGCGTCCTCGGGGGTGGGTGAGATTCGGTAAAAGTTCGCGGCGGGGCGATGCAGCGTATTGCCCGAGCTGGTGACAATCTCGCGAGCTAGCTGGGTGAACGGTCGATCTTCGGCGAAGTGTCGCACCAGATAGCGATGCAGGCTATGGACGCCGCGAGTGGAAATGGTGGTGCGATTGCCTCGCATCACATCGGCCCACTTCATGGCCCAGAAATAAGCGAACTCATCACGCTCCAATAACTGATCAACCAGTCGCGCCCGCTTGTCGGATTGGGTGGAATTCAGAAAATCGCGAGCTTCCGCTTCGGTCGGTAGCCCGCCCGTCAGATCCAGAAAAACTCGACGCAGGAATACCGCGTCCGACGAGAGCGGCGCGGGATTCAATTGAAGTTTGCGTTGCTTGGCGAAAATCGTTCGGTCGATCGAGTTGTCGCCCTCGGGACCCTGATATTTGTAGTCAGGGTCGGTGCGGACGTAAGTCAATTGCGCAGAACGAACTTGATCCAGGTAGCGAACCAGTACAGTTGCCTCTGCCGTACGAGTGAAGCGAACGAGTCCATCGGCCGACACCGAGGCCGCGGGGTCGCTGGCTGACGTGTCGTTGGCGGTGGTGAAGACAGCCTCATGCGTGACATCGCGCGACGAACCGTCGTCGAACTTCGCCACGGCTGACAATTGCTGAGACGGCCACTCGCGATGCAGGTCCGCGGACGCGGGAGCGACCTCGAGCGCTACGAGTTTCCTCGGCGTGGTGGAGTCGACTGCACCGGCGCCAATCCACTGTTCGAGCGTTCGATAGCTATGGTCGCTGGGACCAAATCGTCGTCCGCCTTGGTGCGGCAGGCGAGCAGCGCCCTTGAGCAAGATCAAGCTCTGTGTCGGCGCGAAGCGATTGACGCGTCTCGCATCAGACTCTTTCGTTAAGGTGATCAAATCTTGCGCGGGATCGAATCCGCGAAGACTCAAGCGAAATCCATCTTTTCCTTGCGGCGACCCGTGGCAGGCGCCTTGATTGCAGCCCGCTCGACTGATGGCCGCGATCACATCGGTGCGAAAATCGACCGTCGCCGTTTGATTCATCTCGACCGACTTCACAGGAACCGACGCAACAACGCCCTCGCGTCCCGCCAGTCGAACTCGAAGTTCGGTCGAGCCATCGGCCAGCGGAGTGACAACGCCCGACTCGTTCACTTGCGCAACCGTGGAATCAGCGACCTCCCATCGAGCCACGCGGGTGGCGTCGATCGTTTTGCCCTCCGCGGTGCGGAGGGTCACAACCAGTTGTCGGCGAGCTCGCCGACCCGCGAGCTCAACGGAGTTGGGCTCCACCACCACGACGCCCTCCGCGGGTATTGGCGGTGATTCGCTCGCTTGTGGCGAACTCGGGGACTCAACCTCCTCGCCCAGCACTGGCGCGCACAAGCTCAGGCAGAGCCAAACCACGAGCGTTCCAGTCAGCAAGTTCTCGTATCTCGCGGAATGCGTTGATCGAAAAAGGCTATCGCATCGTCGTATCGTCATTTCGCGGTTCCCGCGGGAGGCATGGGAGGTTGCTTGATGTCGAGGTCAAGCTCTTTGGGACGAGGTTCTTCCTGAAACGCGCCGACTTGCGCGGTCGCGACAAACCGAATCCGCTCGCGCCGAGGCTTGACATCGTCGGCAATTCGCACGTCGAATTCTAACGATTCTTGGCCCGCGGCCAGCATGAGTGGCATGGGAAGCGTGACACCCGTTTGTGGATTTGCTGTCACTTCAATGGGACCGTCGAACGAAGGCAAACGTTTCGCTATCAGTTTTACTCGCGTGCTTGTTCCCGGCGCCGCGACGATGGTGGCGGGCTCCAGTTGTAATTCGAATACGGGCTTCACGCTGAGGTTAACGGATCTCACCAAAGTGACTCGCCGACTTCCTACACGAGTTGTCGCCAAGACGTCGACTCGTTCCTCACCCTCGTTCGCTTGGCTTCGCGAATGGATCGTGCCGAGGACGGTTGCCTGTTCTTTGTCGGCGGTTGGAAAGCGATAAAACACCTGCTTGCGACCCTGTGACTCCTCGCCCAACTGTCCGCCGCTGATTGCATGGAATGTGATCGGCTCTTCAAAACCACTCACGCGGACCGGCGTCAGCGGCAGCTCGACATGCTGGTAACGCGGCAGAACTGCGGGGCGAGAGGCTTCGGCGAGTTCAAAGGGAGTTGGCTCAGTAACCAGCAATGCCGCTGACTCGCGTGTCGAGGACGGCAAGTAGCGTTGGTTGTCGCGCAGTCCATGCTTGATCAAATCGACGTTGATGATTTGGCGATCGACGAGCGGCTGGAATACTACGGGGAAATCTTGAGGCGACGACATGTTGTCGTCGGCAGCACCGTTCGTAGTGGATTTCGGATCGCTCATTGGCGCTCCTGCTTTCTCGACCATGCCGCTGTCAATCAAGCGGCCGACAAGACGAAACGAAAACACTCCCAGCGGAGCATCGCTCGCGGCTCGCACCACGCAGACCTCCGAGTTGACGTTGGCGGCGATCGTGTTCGATTCCAACGTGATACCCGTGGGCGCTCCCTCCAATCGAATCTCAATGGGGCCGTTGTATTCCACGCGAGTGACCGTGATGGGAACAATCTGAAACGAACCGCGCGGAACGGTGATGGCCGCCGTCTCGGTGATCAGCTGCACTCGCGGCGTCGAGCGTCGCACTTCGATGCGATAAGCGAAGTCAGGTCCGCCGGCGCGAGTCGCCTCCCGCACGATGAGGCGATATTTGCCATCCTGGCCGGCGTTGAAGGAGAGCAACGCTTCGTCGAGCGCTCCTCCGGGTAAAGCCACATCGTCGTTTCGCTGCACCTCGCGACCGTTCGTATCGAGTACCGCGAGTTCCACGTCGGCGGCTGATTGCAGCGTTTTCGTTTCCGCGCGAAAAGTCAATCGATCACCCTTCTTGAGATCCAATTCGTAGTGATCTCGATCTGTCTCCGACCCGAGCACTCCGTGCAGCATGACAGGAATGGTAGGGACCGGCGTGGATTCCTCGGGTCGATCGTTCGGCTCTTTCTCGACAACGTTGGGATCAAGCGAGGCGACCAGTGGCGCCCAGGCGCCGGCGCGATCCATGGGCCGTCGCAACTCAACGTAAGTTACGCCGAGCGGCGTCTCCGCGCGCGACGCCAGTGGAATCTCGGTATCGCCAAGTTCGGGGAGAATCAGTGACGTAGGCGAGCCGGGACGAAACGCCGAGGGCAAGGTGACGCGAGCGGCCGGGAAGTCGCCCATTCGCAAGACGTAGTGCCAGTGAGGCGAGCCGGCAAAGCGCGAATCGCGCACTTCTAGTTGGTGAATTCCGCTTTCGGCGAAAAGATGTTCGAATCGACAATCGAAAAAGAGTCCCGGTGAATTGTCGTGTTCAGCAACTCGACGTCCGCTGGGCGAGCGAATAATGACCAGCGGATCCGAGTCATCGCCGAAGCGACTCGCGACTACCTCGAAACTCAGCCTCTGTCCCGCCTGCACTTGGATGGGAATCAGGTCGACTGATCCGGTCGAGAAGGATCCCGCCAGCGCCACGGGGAACTCGGTGATTGGGGTCGCCGTCGGTGACGAAAACCGCGCCGGTTTGGTGCGAGCGGCAAGGCTGTCGATGGCGAACAGCCGGAGGTTGCTCAAGCCATCCTCTGTCGCCAGCCGAAGACCGTACAGTCCGATGGGACAATCGGCCGCCGTTTCGAGGTCGATTTCCGTAAGTTCCGCCGTGGAACTTACGACCGAGACCGAGGACAGCATTCTGGCAGGGAGCGAAGTCCAGAGTCCGGTGGCTCGATCCAGTTGAGAACCGACGATGGCGATGCGAGTCTTCTGCCCGCGAGTCGCCGACTGCGGTTCGAGATGTTCGACGAACGGGCAGGGCGGGGGCGGGGCGGCTGGCAGCGAGCTTGCGGCCGCGGCGACGGCGACCGTGGCGGCAATTACGATCAGCAGCGCCGAGCGTCGGCTGGTTGTGGGCGATGAACGAAGCTGGAGGCTAAGCATAGGAATTCGCGGCGAATTACACTGGGGACGATCGTAGGGGCCGACAATTTGAATAATGGGAGTCAGGAAACCTTGTTCCGTCCCCCCAAATTCGCTACCGTCAACGCATCAACGAGAATTAGTGTAAGTGACAAGCAGTCGGTTCGCGACAGGAAAACGCCCACTTCAAGGAACCATCCATGCTGAGGCTTTTCGGACCAGCGTCGTATTCAGGCGAGCCTGCGAGCCGTCGAGAGCTGCTGAAGATCGGCGGGCTCTTGGCGGGTGGAGTGGCCTTGAGCGACTTGTTGGCGCCGAGCCGACCGATGGGTGCGGCGGAAGCTGGAGCGTCGGCGTCCGCGAGTCGCTCGCCCAAGAGTTTTGGCGCCGCGAAACGCTGCATCATGTTGTATCTGTCGGGCGGCGCCCCGCAGCATGACACGTTTGATCCCAAGCCGGACGCTCCGCAAGATATTCGTGGCGAGTTTGGGACGATTGAATCGTCGTTGCCGGGGGTGCGAGTCGGCGAGCACCTACCGTTGTCGGCCAAGTGGATGCATCGAGTGGCTCAGGTTCGCTCGATGTACCATTCGCACAACGACCATGCTCGCGGTTCGTACTGGATGTTCACAGGCTATCCCTACTTGGGATCGGTGCCTGATGCAAACAACATGTCCCGACAAGATATGCCTCACATGGGTGCGTGTGTGGCAAAGATTGCGCCTCAGGGCTCTTTGCTGCCCTTTGCGTTGGTCCCGCATCGCATGGATGTCGCCGGTGGGCGTCGCGTGGGACAGTTTGCCGGCATGCTGGGTCCCAAGTACGATCCGTTGCTGCCGGGCGGCGACCCGAATGCGGACGACTACAAGTTAGAACAGTTGCCGCTCGCTCCCAATCTTCCGGGCGACACCGTGCGGCGTCGTCTGCGGTTGGTCGAGCAATTGGACGAGCAAGTGGATTACTTGCGCAAGACCTCGATTGCCGACTCGTTGCGAGACAACCAGTCGAAAGCGTTCGACATCGTCAGTTCCGACGCCGTGCGCCGCGCGGTCGATTTGTCGTCCGCCGATCGAGAAGAACGGGAGAAGTACGGGCGAAATCTCTTTGGTCAGTCGGTGTTGCTCGGACGCCGCTTGCTTGCCGCGGGCACTCGCCTGGTGCAAGTGAACTGGCAGCGAACTCAAGGCAAGAACGGCTTTGCCTGGGACACTCATTGGAATAACTTCAGCGCCTTGAAGGAGGATTTGATTCCGCCCTTCGATCGCGCGTTCCACGCGTTGATGTCCGATTTGGAGGCGACGGGTGAGTTGTCGGAAACGCTGGTCGTAGTCGCCGGTGAGTTTGGTCGGTCGCCGAAGGTGACCTTGAAGAACGCGGGGCGCGAGCATTGGCCGGATGTCTACACGGTCTTGTTCGCGGGCGCCGGCGTGCAGCCCGGTGTGATTTTCGGAAAGTCCGACAAGCTGGGGGCGTATCCGGCCGAGTCTCCCACAACGCCCGCGGATTTTGTCGCGACAATCTACCATCTGCTGGGGATCGACTCGCACCGCGAGGAACACGATCAAGTAGGACGCCCCTTCGCGCTCTCCAAAGGTGATCCCATTAGCGGGATATTGGGATAAGAATGCGGAGTGAGCGGAACTCGAAGCGAGAGCGGCGAGAGACAGGAAAGTCGTTGATCAAACAAGCGTTGTGGTCAATCTGATCAAGTCTTCCTTGTTCTCATCCCTCTTTCTCGTTCGAGTGTCGCTATTAGCTCAGCGTCGCTATTAGCGTGGGCACACACCGGTTATCTTCATTCGTAAGATTCGTCCTATTAGTGGTTCTACAACTTCTTTGGTCGCATGTAGAACTCGCCGTTCAATCCGCTCGACATGCTCAAGGAACTCGCCATGCGTCAACTCACCCCGTTCGTGGTCCTACTCGGTTCGTGGTTGTTCTTCACGGCGGCGAGTGGCGAGGAGGTAAAGCCACCCGAGGGCTTTCGAACCTTGTTCAATGGCAAGGATTTGACAGGCTGGTATGGCATGAATCCACACTCGGCCGACCGGCTGAGCGGCGAAAAGCTCGATGCCACGCTGAAGAAAATGCGCGAGGAGTTTCCGAGTCATTGGCGAGTGGAGCAGGGCGAGTTGGTGAACGACGGTCATGGTCCGTACGCGACGACCGAGTCGGAGTTGGGGGATATCGAGTTTCTCATCGAATATAAGACGGTCGCCAAAGCCGACAGCGGCATCTATCTGCGAGGATTGCCTCAGGTGCAGATTTGGGACATCAGTCAACCGAGTCTTCACAGCGCGCCCGACCGAAACCCCAATCGAGGATCGGGCGGCTTATTCAACAACCTGCCGCGAACTCCGGGCCGAGACCCGCTGGTTGTGGCCGATCGTCCGTTTGGCGAGTGGAATTCGTTTCGCATCCGACAAATCGGCGTTCGTACCTGGGTTTGGTTGAACGACCAATTAGTGGTGGACGACGCGGAAATGCAGAACTACGCGGACCGTTCTCAGCCTTTGCCGGAACGCGGTCCGATTCGATTGCAGACGCACGGTGGCGAGATTCGCTGGCGTAACATCTTTGTCAGGGACATCACCGCTGCCGAGGCTGAAAAACTGATCGCTGAAGCCGATGCGAAGCGCAAAGAGAACTTGTCGGATCGCGTATTGGTTGAGCGAAACGTGAGATACTTGGCTGATGGGCGCGACGAGAAGGCCGATCTGTATGTTCCTTTGCAGCGTAGTGCTCAGACACTCTCGCCGGCCGTGGTCTTGATCCATGGCGGCGGCTGGACCGGAGGAAAACGCGATGCGGCTCGCGAACGCAACATCGGAACGACGCTCGCGTTGAACGGGTACGTCGGGATGAGTATCGACTATCAGTTGGCCACGGAGGCAACGCCGTCGTGGCCTCAGAATATTCATGACTGCAAAACGGCCGTGAGGTGGCTGCGAGCGAACGCGAAGCGATTGCAGATCGATCCCGAGCGAATCGGAGTATTGGGAGGATCGGCGGGCGGGCATCTGGCGTCGATGGTGGCGCTGACAGGCCCGGCCGATGGGCTCGATCCGTCAGGCCCGTGGGGCGAGTTTTCGTGCAGCGTACGTTGCGCCATTCCGATGTACGGAGTCGGCGAGGTGCGAGATAGTTCGAGTGCGAAGACGATGCTCGGGAAGACTCGCGCGGAGGCGCCGCAACTGTATGCATTGGCGTCGCCCATCGCGCATGTCGACGCGAAAGATCCGCCCTTTTTGATTCTCCATGGGACAGCGGACAAGACAGTGCCCGTTGAGCAGTCGGAGATTCTGGCCGCCGCTCTCAAGCGAGTGGGCGTTGAACATGACTTGGTGTTGGTCGAGGGTGCGCCTCATACGTTCGATTGGCAGCCCAAGCAACAAGACCTCCGTCCCCTCGCGCTCAAGTTCTTGGACAAGCACTTGAAGCCTTAAAGTTCTTGGGTGTCGGATACAGAAAGTCAATCGACCACGGATAGCCTGATGACACTGATAGGGAACGAGGGGGATGGGCAGGCTAACCGTTCACGACAAACGCCGCCTCGGTTGCCGAGCGCGGTGGGTATCACAGTCGCAATCACTTGAAGCCCGCATCGGTGCGTCTCCCGCTTGTGCAACGTCAACTGGCCCGCATGGTGCGTCTTCACCGGGCGGTGGGGAATTGGTTCGTTGACGCCAGCGTAGTTTTCCGCCCAGTTCGACTCACCCTACGAATACGAAGTTAGAACTTGATCTGGCTCGACGCGACTGCTCGATTCCAGTTCAACAAGCGAATGCGTTTGCCGTTCGAGAGTTGCATCGTCGTGACGCCCCCGGCGATCGTGAACTGAAGCTGGGAATACGTGATTCCAAAGGCCTGTAAGTTGATGGCATCCGAGTAGAGAGCGAAATCGGTCAGAGTGTCGAGTCCAGACAGATCGCTCTCGAAGTACACGATATCTCGCCCCGAGCCCGTCGTAATCACGTCATCGCCATCGCCGCCGTACAGGTGGTCGACTCCATCTCCTCCGTTCAAAGAGTCGTCGCCTGAGCCGCCGTACAGTCGATCGACTCCACCCATTCCCAGCAACGTATCGTCGCCCGCCCCGCCTCGCAGGTCGTCGACGCCATAAGTCCCCGTGATCGTGTCGTTGCCACTTCCTCCGTCCACATAAGGCACTCGTGAGAGCGACAACGAGGAGAACGACGACAAGAGGAAGTTGATCGAGTCGTCGCCGGCGGTGCCAAGGACTGGCTGATTGTTGCCGTCCCACCCCTCAATGCTCGACGTACCCGCGTGGAAGCTATCGATGATGATGGGCGCCGTCGAGACATTGACGATGCGGTCGACATTGTCGCCGCCATTCAGGAAGTCGCCGATCAGTTCATCGCCGCGGGCCACAATGGCGTCATAGCCTGGTCCGCCAAACACTTGGTCCGCGCCCGCTCCGCCATCCAGCCAGTCGTCGTGGAGGCCGCCGTCGAGCAGATCGTCGCCGGAGCCGCCGACCAGTGAATCGAAGCCATAGTCGCCGAATAACTGATCATTGCCGGTCCCGCCGAAAAGACAGTCCGAACTGCTCGCCCCCTCCAGTCGGTCGGCGCCGCCTTGACCAAACATCAGATCGGTCAGCGAAGTTCCCAGCAAGGTATCATCGGCCGAGTCGCTGCCGACGATAATCTGCTGATCCGTTTGGATCGCCGCGAAGCAACTGGTAATCAGGTGTCGTTGGCCGTCGTCTCGCGCCTCGATGCCCCCTATTTCAAATTCGGACGCGTACATCCCCAGAACGACGGGACCGACGGGGGCGAGTATGACGCCGGTGGGAGCGGCGAGATACGAACGCAGTCGAGTGATATCGTCGGTCGTCAGTGCGTCAAGTTGGTTGGGATTAAAGACGAAGGAGATTTGATCGCTACCCAGTCCGCCCCATGCGGTCGCTCGACCCGCGGCCGACAATTCCGCGGGCGAGAAATCCAGGGTGACTTGATCGTTTCCTCCCAGTGTTTCAACCACGACGCGTCCGCTCGCGACCGCCGCCGCTGGCACTCGCACTTCGCTCGAGCCGTTGCCCAACGTGCCCGCGATGGTTGAATAGAGAATGAGTTGTTGGTCGGCGATGGTGTACCAGCCGCCACTAGGGGCGAGCGTGACGGTCAATTGATCGTTGCTGACGCCGCCCGCGACGTCGACGATTTGCAAATTGCCGCTGGCGTCGAGTGTGACGAGGGTGTCGTAACCGCCCAAGACCGTGAGGGTGAACACCGCTTCATCGGTCGCACCGTTTGAATCTTCGATTCGATAGGTGAATTCGACCGTCGCTGTCTGGCCGGGAGCGAGTCCGTTGAAATCGTCGGCAGGGTCGAACGTAAAGCTGCCATCCCCGACCGCGACCAGTTGACCAGCGGCAGGCGGCGTGACGATTGTGGTCAGCCCCGGAACGATATTACCTTCGAGATCGGTGTCATTAGCGAGCGGATTCAGCAGCACTGGTCCGCCGTTGGACAAGACCAGCAACGAGTCGTTATTGGCCGTGGGAGCCGTGTTGCCTGGACCAATGTCGGTCAATATCACCGTCGTCGACGTATAGTTCGCCCTTAACGCCCGGCCGTTAAGCTGAGCCACTCCGTTTTCGGGCAGGCCGTTGAACGTGCCTACGATGGAGGTGGCCGATACGATCACGAAACTGTTGCCCAAGGTGGTGGTGAGGCTGCCGGCGAGTTTCAGGTCGGCGCCGCTGAGGTTGATGGCGCCAACCGCGGTGAGGCGATCGTATTGAGTGTGTGGGGTAAGGCCATTGATCTGAATGCCAAGATCGCGACCCGCGGCGAACGATGTCGTAAAGGCGGTCCCGAGGTTGGCCTTGGTGACAATATCGTTCGCGGATGACTTGGGTTGAACGACCGCGGTGGGACCGGGCGACAGCAACAAGTTGCCTCGCGTGGGACCACCCGCCGAGAAGAAACCGACGGTCTCGAGGCTGCCGTTAAACACAATGTCGCTTGCCGAGTAAATTTCGATGTGGCGCGATTGGTCCGTTGGCGCAATGGTCCCGGCGCTAACGACCGTGACGACCCCGGTCGAGTTGTCTCCGATGCGCAACGTGTTAGCCGAAACGAGGTCTAATTCGACATCGTGCAGGCCGAGCGTCCGCGGCGAGCTGGTCAATGAGTCGCCGCCTCCGATATTGATTCGAGTGTTGGCGGTGAGGGGACGGAGTGTGACGAGGGGCGAGCTGAATTGATTCGAGAAGAAGGATCGCGGCATGTTCATGCTATCGCCCACCGCGTCCACGGAAACGCCGCCGGATATGGGCGTGTGATTGTCGAGCCACAGTGCGAAGCTACTCGGGCCCGCGCCGGGCGACCCAGTCACGGTGACTGCGTTGTTCGTGGAGCGAACCTGAGTTCCGTACATGTAGATGCCATAATCTTGTCCCGTGCTCGATCCCCCCGTCCCCGTCAGGGAGACTGTTCCGTTCGTCGATTGAAAAACTCCCCCCGTTGACTCGATCCCGGAATTGAAAGTGCCGGTGGTTGTGGTTCCTCCGACGCCCGTTAGGGCAATATTTCCCGAGAAAGCGAGAACCGTCCCGCTTCCAACCCCGATGCCTGGGCTTGAACCGCCGATGCCCGCCGTGCCCGTGATGGAGACGGATGCGCCATTGGCCGCGACGACTCGGGGGCCATTTCCCAGAGCCACGCCATACGCTTGGATACCACCGTTCCCCAAATTCCCACCTTGACCGGTGATGGTGATGTTCCCGCTTTGTGATTTTATGATGTCGCCAGCGACGCCAAAGGGATCGATATAGACGCCGGCGCCGCGACCGCCGAAGCCGTCGATGAGGATTTCGCCTTGATTCGGCAGATTCAAAGTGGAGGTTGAACGAACGATGCTCTGGCCGATGATTCGAACGCCGTCGACCTGCGTACCGCCGGCGGTTCCCAACGACCCGCGCCCTGTCAGGCGAACGTCGCCCGTCCCTCGAGTTTCGACGATTCCACCGGCAAGGAAGACGCCGGAGTAGAGGCCGGTGTCGGTTCCCGCGGCGTTGGCCACCAATGAGAGGTCGCCATTCTCCGTGGTAATGGTCGTGCCGGGTCGTAGCGTGATCCCGGAATTAGCGGTCATGGTGATCGTTCCCGACCCGGACGTCGAGATCACGCTCGTATTGAACGACTCGATGGGGCGTGGTCCACCTAACGCCGTGACCGAGAGGTTTTTATCGGCCGCCATCGTAATTCCCGCTTCGAATACGATGCCGCTGCTGCTGGATGCGGACACATTATTCACGATCGCCAAGTGGTTGTTATGAGTGATGGCGCCCGTGACGAAAATGCCTCGAGTAAAACCGGAGTGTCCGATCTGTACGAGTCCGGCGGTGATTTGGTCGAGTTCAGCGTCGGTGAAGCTGGTTCGTGAACTCTGCTCGACGCCGATGCTGATCTCCCTGCCAGCCGGGCCGCTCAACACGACCGTGCCCGTGGTGGACAGGAATCCACTGGCGCCGATGGCGATATTATTGGCCACGATATCAATGGCGGCCGTCGAGCTACTCACGGTGGTATTCACGTTGACCGTCTCCAAGCCGCTTGTCGCCAAGCCTCCGCTCAGGGAGAAGGGAGCTGCGCCGCCCAGTGATAAGCTCTGGTTGCCGCCTCCGCCGACGTCCCGCGCGACGATACGCTGAACATTGGCCGCGACGAAATTGGCGGACCCACCCGCGATCGAGCCGCTGACGGAAATATTCACGCCGTCGTTCGAGACGGTGATGCTCTCGGCCGTGGCATCTGTGGCCAGGAAGTCCACGCTAAGCACTCCAGCGTCTAGAGTCGCGGATGCCAGCATGCGGCGGTCTTCTAAGTACTGCAGTGAGCCGCGGAGCGTTCGACGCCGGCGTCTGGAGATTGGTTTCTCTTGGCGACGGGCGGGACGAGTAGTGAAGTGCGATAACCACGAAAGAGGATTCATCAGAGACTCGTCACAGGAAGGGGGTGGGGAAAATGCGAGAACGTGCCTTGAGCCAGTGTCGGCAAACGGAATTCCCTGTCGAGGGAAGTTAGCGGGAAGATCGCTTAGATGGCACTGTCGCCAGGGACGCCCTTGGTAAAACCAGGGATGCCCTTGGTACAACAGAGAAACCGCAAGGTGTCGAAGAGGATGTTGTGTTCGATAATGTAAGTGTGTGAGAAGCGAAACCAATGATGCACGGGTAAGGTGATGGGATGCTTTCGCGAACTCTTAACAATGCGATTGACTCGCAAGACGGCTTCCGAATCGCCTACGAGCAACGGACGAATGGATCGCGCGTCGAGACCCGGAGTGATCCATTGGCTCTCGGTTTGGTAAGCCGTTCGAATTTGTTCTTTACCGGCATAGTGGTCTTGTGCGACCAGCATGGGCGCGCCAGGCAATCGCAGGATGGCATGGTCCTGATAGTGCAACAGCGCACGTTCGTCCTCGCCACGCCGTACGGCTCGGCGCCACTGGCTCAATGTTTTCAAGCGAAGAGTCGCCAGTTGGGGTGTCAATCGGGGCGACGTGGGTTCAACGCGGACCAATCGCGCGACGTCGACTTCCATGGTCGTCGCCAGTCGTCGGATGGTGACCAAGTCCAGTCGTCGTCCTTGCTCCGCCATGCGGATGGTCTTGACGTCAAGTCCCGCGAGTTCGGCGAGCTGCCCCTGGGTCAGTCCGCGCGCACGGCGACTCGCTCGCAAATATTCGCCATCTGGCGACGCTCCTCGCACTCTCATGGTCGCTCCCCTCATGTAGTAACACGCAAGAACGAAACGCGACCCTTCACCGATTTGCGATAAATCTTCTTTGAGTACCCGCGAGCTGCCTTGGGGGTTGAGTCTAGGAAAGTACTGCTAATGGAATCCATGGATCGTGAACCCTCGGAGAATCGGTCGATCACTCGACTGATTCACCTCTTGAAAGCGAATGACTCGCAGGCCGCCGCTGAAATCTGGCAACGCTTCTTCCAGCGATTGCTGCCGTTGGCTCGTGCCCGTTTGCGGGGCGTTTCGGACCGATTGGTCGACGAGGAGGATCTGTTGGTCAGCGTGTTCGACCGGTTCTATCGAGCTGTCCAGGAGGAGCGGTTTTCGCGAGTGCGGGATCGGGATGATTTGTGGCAGATTCTGTTGCTACTGACGGAGCATCGGGCGGCCGACTATCACCGCAAGTCTCGCAGCGCGAAGCGAGGCGGAGGACGCTTGGGATCGCTAGCTCCGTCCTCCGTCGAAGGCGAGGATGTCGAGCAATTGGCGGACGACTTGCCGACGCCCGAGTATGCCGCCGCGTTTAACGAGAGTCTGGCCAGCGCTCTGGAAAAGTTGACTGACGATCGCCAGCGTGAGATCGCCCTGCTTCGCTTGGAGGGTTATGAGAATCTCGAGATCGCCAACCAATTGCGGATCAGCCTCAGCTCGGTGGAACGAAAGTTACGGCTGATTCGCGAGTGTTGGTCGAGTGTCTTTCCAACTGAGACGTGAAATAACCAAGTGTTTCGAGGCGAGTGATGAATCTCACGGAAATAGATCGGTGGTGCGATCGATTTGAACAACGGTTGCGCGGCGGCGACCGTCTGACCGTCGAGGAGTTTCTGGCTAGTGAATCGCTGTCGGCCGAGGTCGAACTTGTGAGGGAATTGCGTAAAGTCGCCGACGAACTGGCGGCCGAGGCGCCTGGAAACGTCGACGCATCTTCCTCGACCTTGCCGCGTGTTGGAGCGACTCCCCGCCACTCAACTGCCAAGTTCGAAGCGAACACGACGCTCGCGAATCGGCCGCTGCGCGAGTTTGGTCCGTACCGCGTGATTCGAACGCTGGGCGAGGGAGGCATGGGAGTCGTGTATGAAGCGGAGCAAGTGGAGCCGGTTCGCCGTCGAGTGGCTTTGAAAATCATCAAGCCGGGTATGGACTCGCGGCAATTGATTGCCCGATTCGAGGTTGAGCGGCAGGCTTTGTCGCTCATGGATCATCCGCATATCGCCCGTGTGCTGGATGCGGGTTGTACGGACGAAGGACGCTCCTTCTTCGTCATGGAGTTGGTTGAAGGAGTGTCGGTCACAAAGTTTTGCGATAGCGAGTTGCTCGGACTTCACAACCGGCTGGAGCTTTTCGTCGCGATCTGCATTGCCGTTCAACATGCGCACCAGAAGGGAGTGATTCACCGAGATCTCAAACCCTCCAATATTCTTGTCGCCTGGCTCGATGGAAAACCGAGACCCAAGATCATTGACTTTGGACTGGCCAAGGCGTTGGAAGGCGCTCTAACTGACTCCTCGCAACTCACTCAGCTAGGCCAAATCGTGGGCACGGTTGACTACATGAGTCCCGAGCAGGCGTCGTTCCGCAACGTGGATGTCGATACTCGATCGGACATCTATTCCCTCGGGGCTTTGCTCTACGAGTTGCTGACGGGCGAGACGCCGTTCGGTAAAGAGAGATTGCGACAGGAGAGTTTCGAGGAACTGCTGCGGATCGTGCGGTCTGACGATCCACCACGACCTAGCGAGCGATTCGCTAACTCCGAGTACTTGTCGCTGGTTGCGTCTCGTCGAAAGACGGATGCCAGGAAGTTGCGGCAACTGGTCCGCGGCGAACTGGACTGGATCGTGATGCGAGCGTTGGAAAAGGACCGTGCTCGCCGCTACGAAACAGCGATCGCTTTGGCCCAGGATGTGCAGCGTTACCTGCATAACGAAGCGGTTTCCGCATGTCCGCCGTCGATATCGTACCGGCTGCGCAAGCTAGTTTCGCGGCATCGTGGGCTCTTCACCGCCTCGCTCTTGGTTCTGCTGACGATCGTCTTGGGACTGTTCGGCACGGCGTGGCAGGCGGTACGAGCGACTTGGGCGGAGACCGATCTAACGGTCCAGCGCGATCGAGCCCTAAGCAACGAACGACTGGCAAATGCCAACCTGGATCGAGCGACCGTGGCGGAGCAGCAATCGCGTCAGTCGCTCCGTCAGTCGCTGCTGGACGAATCGCGAGCTCGACGTTGGAGTCGACGGCAGGGGCAGCGATTTGCGAGTCTCGAGGCGTTGCGCAAAGCGGCTGAGATCGAACCGGGGCTTGATGTGAGGAACGAGGTGATTGCGAGTTTGGCGCTGACCGACCTGCGAATCGCTCGACAGTGGCCAGGATCGCCGCCGGATGTCAGGGGGCTGTTCTTCGACCAGGACCTCAAACGCTACGCCCATTGCGACTCAAGGGGGATCGTTCACATTCGCCGTGCTGGCGACGGTCGAGAGCTGAACCGCTTACCTCATCCGCTTCCTGGGTGCGAGGACTTGCTATTCAGCCCGGATGAACGACACTTCGTCACGATCGTTCCCGGCGACAGGGCTGGTTACAACGAACTGCATCTATGGAAGCTGCCGCCCGAGGGCGAGGCGACGTTGGTGCTCGCGACGCTCGTTTTGAATCGCGCAGTCGACTTTCGACCGGATGGCGTCGAGATGGCGGTGGCCAAGAGCGATCGATCCATCCGCATCTATCGAGTCGAAGACGGCGTCGAGTTGCGTAAGATTGGAACGGAGTTTCCGCTCGCGCTGAGCTACCATCCAGAGGGCAGGGTACTGGCGGTGTGCGATCGTTCGCTTCAACGCGTCGATGTCTGTAACGCCGAGACTGGCGCCGTCATCAATCGCTTTTCGTTTGAGTCGACTCACATGCTCCATGCAATTGCTTGGCATCCCAGGGGAGAGACTCTGGCGATGGCTTGGGGACACCGAGTTGCGCTGGGCAGCACGACGACAGGCGCCATTAGTCGGTGGCTCGACGGACACCCCCATTCCGTTGTCGATAATCTGGCCTATAGCCGAGCGGGCGATCTATTGGCGACCGATAGTTGGGATGGACGAGTTTGTTTCTGGGATGGCCATGGGGAATCGCTGCTGCTTTCCGCATTAGACATCCATCAGAGCGGCTGGGGACCACGCTTCCGCTTTGGCCCCAGCGATCAAACGTTGGCGTACCAACTGCACAACGGGAACGTGCAACTTTGGGAGGTCGCTCACCGGCAAGAGTTTGTTCGCCTCACCGGGGAGGGAACGCATCACGTGGCGTTTCACCCGCACGGGCGACTCGCGGTGGTGCTCGATGAGACTCGACTCCGCATTTGGGACTTAACGTTGCATGCCTTGGCGGCGGATGTGCCGCTGGCCGGGTATTGGTCGCCTGTGTTTCATCCACGCGGCGATCACTTGATGGTCGCCAGCGAGTCGGGCCTGCATGTTATTCCCTTTTCGCACTTGGATGCGGAACAACCGCACCATATTTCGGTGGGGCCCGCTCGCATACTCTGGCGATCGCCATTCATCCATGAGGCAACAATCTCGCCCGATGGCGCGAAAGTAGCGGTTCTGCGAACCGTTGGGCCAAACCTTATTCTCGACTGGAATCAGCCAGAGAAACAAGTCGTGCTGGATGGGCACAAGAATGCACAGAGCATCGAGTTCAGCGCGGATGGTCGTCGGTTGGCGACCAGCACCTGGAAAGGCCAAGGTGTTTGGATCTCGGATGCCTTGACGGGCCAAGTCGCTCGTAAGCTGTCCGGAGTTGACGGCAGCGCTCGAGTCGCCTTTAGCGCCGATGGGCGGTGGTTGGGAACGAGTGAACCAACGGGCTATCAGATTTGGGATGCTGATGGAGAGCGAGTGCACAAGACAATGTCGGGGCAGGGGACCGAGATTCCAGGCGCCATGGCCTTCGCTCCCAATGGCGAGTTTGTTGCGCTGAGCGCTGGACAAGGCGATGTTCGTTTGGTCGAGCTTCCCGGCGGGAGGGAACTCGCCACCCTGTCGGCGCCGCAGGCAAGCTTGGTGGAGTATCTAAGCTTCACGCCCGACGGAAAGCAAATTGCCGTATCGATGGCCGGCGCCGTTCAATTCTGGGATCTGGTCGCCGTCCGCCGCCAACTTGCCCACTTAAAGCTGGACTGGGATGCCCCGGCATACTCGACGAAAACTTCGTCCGAGTCATTGGCGGCGCTACGCCTGGATATGCAGTTAAACCCCGAGCCCGAACCTGTAACGCGACTTACCCGTACGGCGCCCGCGCCCGTCGACGAAAAGGAGATGTCTCGCCGACTCGCCCAATTGACGTCTCATCCACTGCTATTCGCCTCCGTGCGCACCGGAAATTTTGATATCCACCTGCTCGATCCAGGCCGCGGCGTCTACACCAATTTGACGAACCATCCCGCGGCCGACTCCGGACCCTCCTGGTCGCCGAACGGAAAGCAGATCGCTTTCGAATCGACTCGCAGCGGCAATTACGACATCTTCGTGATGAACGTCGATGGGAGCGAAGTGAAACAACTCACCGAGTTCGCAGGTGAAGATCGCATGCCCGTTTGGTCGCCCGATGGTCGGCAATTGTGTTTTCGTAGAAAAGTAAAAGAACGCGAGGATAACTGGGACTTGATGGTGATGAACGCCGATGGCACGGAGGCCAGAAATATCACCAATCACCCTGCCAATGATACTGATCCTTCGTGGTCATCCGCGGGGTTGCTTGCGTTCGGCTCGACCCGCGTGGACGGACGCTGGACAGTCTTCACGGCGAAGGCGGATGGCAGCGACCCGCGTCAGATTCGAGTGTTGACGACGGCCTGGTTCCCTCACCCGTCGTGGTCCCCCGATGGTTCTCGTTTAGCTTTCACGGGTGTCTTTTATCGCAGCTATCAGATCATCGCCATGGACGCGAATGGGCGCAACGAACGGCCGCTCACGAATCTCCATGGCTTGAGCATTCTCGCGTCTTGGTCGCCCGACGGTCGACACATCGCGTTCGTTCATCGAGCCAACGGATTCCCCGAGAATACCGCGAGTCTCTATGTGATGCGGGCCGACGGCACGGAGTTAACGGAAGTAGGTCCCGCTGAAACAGGCATTAACTCGGGCCGTCCCGCGTGGAAACCCTTGGTCGAGCCGCTCGTCGCGCCTTGAGACTAACGTCTCCCTCTCCAACAAGATCCTTTGTCAACACGACCCTGGCCACGTTCGTATCTCGCTCAATCTCCGTCGCGCAGAAACCTCCGCAACACGTCGACGTGGTTCATGCGGTGAGCGAGGAAGAGGCCTCTTAACGGCGTGCTCCCAGGAGTGCGAATGTCGACCACACCCGCTCGGTTGGCTGGCGCACCAAAGCCACTCAGCCCAGGCGACCAGCGATTTCCGACCCAATTCGCCGTGTCGGCCACCCCTTCGACATCGAAGATCACCTCATGGTTGCCACGCAGTGGATCAAGCAATGTAACTTGCTCGGTGCGCTCGCCCGTCAATTCCCAACTTCGGCGAGCGGCGCTGGCGGCTACGACGCAGCCGAGACTGTGCCCTACGAGATGTGTGCGGTGGGGTGGGATCCCTAATTCACCGAGCGACTCGGCGAGCATGACGCCTTGAGTGCGAGCGTTTTCGACGTTCACTTGCGGCCGCAGACTCGCCTTGGTCGCCAAGTTCCAGTCCCAAACGAACAAATTGACTGGGGCTCCTGATGTCAACGCTCCGCAGCGGGCCGCCGGCCCCAAGTCGAATCGCACGAGTTTAGGGAATGGATTAAAGCCGTGGATGATCACCACGCTTGGCAAAGATGAATTGAATTCCTCGGTCGTCAGCTCGCTCTCACCCTTGGACGGATGGCAAGAATCGATATAAGGTGGAACAAACCGGAGCTCGCCGCAGGAGCCTCGACCCAACGCCACCAATCTGGGCCCCGCGGCAATTGCCGACTCACAGGCATTCACGGTCATGATCGCGACCAGCGCTCCGCAAACGAACTGCGCGATGCGGCGGCTCGACAGAGTTCCAGGAAGTGTCATGACTTGAAAACTCGGCGGCGATTCGTGAGGGAATTCTCTTTTCTCTTATCGACAAGTTGGCTTCGCTTCCGCGTTCTTAACGAGTTTCGCGTCTCAAAGTATGTCAAACTGGGAAGCTGACGATGACTTGTCGGGTCCCCTGTCGGTCGTCCAGCGTTTAAACTCGACCTGTTACTTTCTGTGAAGGACGTGAGTAGAGATGGGGGGAGCCTCAATGATGCGGTTGTTTTTGGGCGTGTTGCTCGTTCTCGCTTCGGTCCTGATGGGGCCGAGAGACTTGCCGGGGACGGAGCCTGCCAAGAAGCTGAACGTCTTGTTTCTGATCGCGGACGATCTAACTGCCACCGCGCTATCGTGCTACGGCAACTCGCTCTGTGCGACGCCCAACATTGATGGGTTGGCTGCTCGCGGCACTCGCTTCACTCGAGCGTTCTGCAACGCGACTTACTGTGGGCCTTCACGCGCTTCGTTTTTGTCCGGCTACTATCCTCACGCCACGGGAGTGCTTGGCTATACCAGCCCGCGCTCGCGGATTGGCGACCGAGCGACTTGGCCCCAACACTTCAAGAACGCAGGCTACTACACGGCTCGAGTCAGCAAGATCTTTCATATGGGCGTGCCGGGTGACATCGAAACGGGCGTGGATAGCGCCGACGATCCCGATTCGTGGACCGAACGATTCAATAGTCCTGGGCCTGAATGGAAAGCAGCCGGTGATGGCGAAACGCTCGAAGGAAACCCCGATGGTAAGAAGCCCGTGGTTGGCGGCAACACGTTTGTGGTTGTCGAAGCGGATGGCGACGACCTTGTCCACTCGGATGGCAAGACCGCCGAGCAAGCGAAACAATTGATTGCGTCCAAGACTGACCAACCGTTCTTTCTCGCCGTAGGTTTTGTGCGACCCCATGTGCCGTTCGTTGCGCCGCGCCAGTATTTCACGCCGTTCTTGCCGTATGAGAAGCTGCCGCTGCCTGAGAAGTTGGCTGGCGATTGGGATGACATTCCCAAGGCGGGAATCAACTATAAGACCAGCGTCAACATGAAAATGGATGAACGCCGTCAGAGGAAGGCGATTGGCGGCTATTACGCCTCGGTTGCGTACCTCGACGCACAGGTGGGAAAGGTGCTCGACGCGCTGGAACTTGCTGGCCACGGTAACGACACGATCATCATCTTTACCAGTGATCATGGTTACCACTTGGGCGAACATGACTTTTGGGCGAAGGTGAGTCTGCGGGACGAGTCGGCCATGGTGCCGCTGATCATTTGTGTGCCAGGAAAGCAGCCGGCTGTCTGTCGATCTTTCGTCGAGTTGATTGACTTGTACCCGACGGTGGCAAGTCTTTGTGGGCTGGACGTCCCAAAGCGTTTGCAAGGGCGAGATCTTTCGCCCTTGTTAGATGATCCGCGGCGTACGGTGCGCGAGACGGTGTTTTGTGTGGCGCCGTCGAGTCGCGGGTTTTTATTGCGAGACGATCACTGGGCGTACTTGCAGTATGGCGAGGATGGGGCAGGGGGGAGCGAGTTGTTCGATATGCGGAACGACCCTCGTCAGTTCACCAATCTGGCCAGCGATCCACGGCATGCTGCAACTGTGGCCGAATTCCGTGAACGGTTAGCGAATAGACTGCGCGAAGTGCGAACGAATGATCTGGCTCCGCCCTAGTTGGACCGCGCCAGGTTCGCCGAGTTCACGGGTGAGAGACGCGGAATTTGATCGACCACGAATCGCATGAGTCGCACGAATCAAGTGATCAAGTGTGAGTTCACGGAACGTGACAGGCCGTGGCTGCCTGAGATGTGAGGCGCCCGAGTAAGTGCGATAACGCCCACCGAATTCCCCACCCCGTCCTTCCGGATTCGTGTGATTCGCGCAATTCGTGGTCCACCACCTTCCGTGGTTCACTGCCGCGAACCAGTCGTTGAAGATCTGACCACGAATGGCACGAATCGCACGAATCGGTTGATCGGTTGTGAGTTCACGGAGCGTGACCGGCCGTGGCTGCCTGAGATGGGAGGCGCCCGAGTAAGTGCGATAACGCCCACCGAATTCCCCACCCCGTCCTTCCGGATTCGTGTGATTCGCGCAATTCGTGGTCCACCACCTTCCGTGGTTCACTGCCGCGAACCAGTCGTTGAAGATTTGACCACGAATCGGACGAATCGCACGAATCGGGTGATCGGTTGTGAGTTCACGGAGCGTGACCGGCCGTGGCTGAGATGGGAGGCCGTGGCTAACGCCTGAGATGGGGCGCCCGTGGTCCAACCTTCCGTGGTTCGATAACGACCACGAATGGCACCACGAATCGCCCCACCCCGTCCTTCCGGAGCGTGACCGTGTGATTCGCGAGTAATCGCCCACCGGTCCACCACCTTCCGTGGTTCACTGCCGCGAACCAGTCGTTGAAGATCTGACCACGAATGGCACGAATCGCACGAATCGCACGAATCGGTTGATCGGTTGTGAGTTCACGGAGCGTGACCGGCCGTGGCTGCCTGAGATGGGAGGCGCCCGAGTAAGTGCGATAACGCCCACCGAATTCCCCACCCCGTCCTTCCGGATTCGTGTGTGTGATTCGCGCAATTCGTGGTCCACCACCTTCCGTGGTGCACTGTCGCGAACCAGTCGTTGAAGATTTGACCACGAATGGCACGAATCGCACGAATCGGTTGATCGGTTGTGAGTTCACGGAGCGTGACCGGCCGTGGCTGCCTGAGATGGGAGGCGCCCGAGTAAGTGCGATAACGCCCACCGAATTCCCCACCCCGTCCTTCCGGATTCGTGTGATTCGCGCAATTCGTGGTCCACCACCTTCCGTGGTGCACTGCCGCGAACCAGTCGTTGAAGATCTGACCACGAATGGCACGAATCGCACGAATCGGTTGATCGGTTGTGAGTTCACGGAGCGTGACCGGCCGTGGCTGCCTGAGATGGGAGGCGCCCGAGTAAGTGCGATAACGCCCACCGAATTCCCCACCCCGTCCTTCCGGATTCGTGTGATTCGCGCAATTCGTGGTCCACCACCTTCCGTGGTGCACTGTCGCGAACCAGTCGTTGAAGATTTGACCACGAATCGGACGAATCGCACGAATCGGTTGATCGGTTGTGAGTTCACGGAGCGTGACCGGCCGTGGCTGCCTGAGATGGGAGGCGCCCGAGTAAGTGCGATAACGCCCACCGAATTCCCCACCCCGTCCTTCCGGATTCGTGTGATTCGCGCAATTCGTGGTCCACCACCTTCCGTGGTGCACTGTCGCGAACCAGTCGTTGAAAATTTGACCACGAATCGGACGAATCGCACGAATCGGGTGATCGGTTGTGAGTTCACGGAGCGTGACCGGCCGTGGCTGCCTGAGATGGGAGGCGATCCGAGTAAGTGCGATAACGCCCACCGAATTCCCCACCCCTCCCTCCGGATTTGTGTGATTCGCGCAATTCGTGGTCCACCACCTTCCGTGGTTCACCTAGCAAATCTCAAGACGGCTTCACCCATGGTTCGGCGTGCCATTCGGGTATCGGGTCCCAAGGCCAGGTGGGCGTTGGAATTCGATGAAATTCGTAGTTCCAGAAATCGGTCGGAGCGCAGCCGGGTGCTCGCACGCTATGTATCTCGGCCGCTCTGGATGCATAGACAGCGCGGAATCCACAGGGACTTTTCGCCACGACAACCGCCGCGGCGAACGGATCAAATCCCGCTGCTAGGAACAATTCGGGCGCGAAGTGCGGGCCGCTCAGCGTTGTGATGATCACCCGTATCTCACCTCGCTTGAGCACCACACTTCTCCCCATATCGATCCCCAGGTTCTTGCCGAGATGGCCGTTCAGGGTGAATCGAGCATCAAACACTCGTTCAATCTCGGCCTCCCAAGGCAAACGCATCCCGAACCGGTCGTCTCGTACACCGCCCAAGAAACCGCTCCACTTGCCGCCCACCCCGATGCGTTCGGCTTCCATGACTACTTCCGGTGCGACAAGGGTGACCAGCACGGGTCGAGTCCAATCGCGTCGTGCGAGCTCCTTTAACAGCCAAACGCTATCGCCAGGAGCGCCCGAGGTGGTCGCATCGGCCGCGTCACTCAGTACCGTCAAGCCTTCGGTTCGTGCAAAGGCTCGTGACACTCCTTCGTCGATCGATACCATTTCCGGCAAGTACTCTTCCTTCCTCCGCCACAAAGCGTTGGACATCTCCTGACAAAGGGCTTTCGCGAGTTCTTCGTCGCCATCGGTCGTGATCAACACCGCCGATCCATACTCGGGGACATCCAACCACGGTTGGACTGTCGCGAGGCCGGCGGCAATCACCTTGCTCTGCGCCTCCCACGCCTGAAGTTGAACGCGAAAATCGACGCTCGCTCCTGTCGGCGCCTGAGTATTCGCTCGTTCCGCGGGCATCGAAGCGGGGATCTTTTGAAAGGCGGTTACCGGTCGAGCTCCATCGACCAATAGGCGCCGCAGAACCGCCGCCCCGCGTTCACCCGTTTCAAAGACATCGACATGGGGCGCCGTATGGTAGAGCACAAGCACGTCCGCTTGCTCGACCATCAATTGCGTGACATTGGCGTGAAGGTCAAGTGTGGCGACAATGGGCGTTTTTGGCCCCACATGCTCGCGAACCAACCGCAAAATCTCCCCCTCGACGTCCCAATGTCCCTCGGCGGCCATCGCTCCATGGAGCGCCAAGAGCACGGCATCCACAGGACCCGCTCGATCCAACGCTCTCTTCATCTCGTCCTGAATCCAGGCAAAAGTGTCCGCGGTCGCGGGCCCGCTGGGCCATGCTGGCAGTCGCACGAGTCCCACAAGTTCTGGCTGCTCGGGCCATTTCCTTAGCGATTGGATAAATCCACCGACCTCATTGGTGGTGGCCATTCGCTCCACCATGTCGTCGCCCCGCAAGACGCCGAATTGATCGAAGTTCTCGCGCCGAGTCGGCAAGGGATTGAGCGAGTTGGTTTCTTGCCACAGTTGTCCGAGTGCAATGCGCATGAGGAGTTTTGCGAGCGGGAAATAAAGGGATATTGAATTTAAAGACCAGCAAACGTGGCGAGAAAAAGCAAGCGTTTCTGCTAGTTCATCTATGAAGGCAGCCGGCTTTCCGAAGTTGCGTCAAATCGCTGACGGAGCTCGCTGGTTAGGGCGTCGAGTGCTGGAATAAGTTCATCGCGAGCCGAGCGAGCCGCATCCAGATCGCCGCGCCGTGCCAACTCTTCCAGCTTAGCGGCACGTTCGACAGCAGATGTTCGACCAAACAATCGGAGGCTTCCCTTGAGCGTATGCGCCAGCCGTTCGACCACCGACGACTCGTTGCTTGCGAAGGCCTCTTCCAACTGTTGCAACAGCGAGGGCGATTCCTGCAATAGGCTTAGAATCACCTCGCGCAATAGCTCTGGATCGCCATCGGCGTGCGAAAGCGCGAGATCCCAATCGACGCCGTGCGCGGAAGCCTCTCCATCGCCCGAGACATGACGGGCTACCACGGATGTTCGAGCGGGCAGGAAGGGAGCGATCGCGTCATACAGCGCTTGCCGACGCACTGGTTTCGACACATACCCATCCATTCCCGACTTGATGCAAAGTTCGCGGTCGCCTCGCATCGCGCGAGCGGTCATGGCGATCACGGGCACATGTCCTCCTCGCTGGCGTTCCAAATCTCGAATCCAGGCCGTTGCCTCGAACCCGTCGAGTTCCGGCATTTGCAGGTCCATCAGGATCAAGTCGAACGGCTCGCGCTGAAACGCTTCAACCGCTTCTCGCCCATTGGCGACCACCGCGACCGAGTGACCCCACTTTTCCAAAAGTCCTACCGCTAGACGTTGATTCGCCAGACCGTCTTCCGCCAGTAGGATTCGCAGTGGTCCTAGGGCGAGCGACGACGCGTTGCCCGCAGCGGATATCTCGGATGCTGGAGTTTCCGAGTCGCTCGAACTAACTTCCCCAGTCGTTGGTTTTTCGCCCAGTGATCCCACTAGCGCGGCCAATAACTCCGATCGACTGACAGGCTTCAGCAGATGAGCGACAATCCCTGCCCGCTGATACTGCTCGACGTCATGACTTCGGTCGCCCGAGGTAAGCATAATGACCGGCAGCGAGGCAAGCCCTGGTACGCTTCGTAGATTCTCGACCAATCCCAATCCGTCCATCTCGGGCATGTGCATGTCGGTGATCAAGGCATCCAAGGGGAGTCCCGCGGCTAGTCGCGTGCGAATAACGTGCAGCGCTTCCGGTGCACTGGCGACCACCATCGGCTGAACTCCCCAATGTCGGAGCAATTCATCCAGGATGCGACGGTTCGTGGCATGATCATCCACCACGACAATCGTGCGTCCCCGCAGTCGACCAGGGTCTGGCGATGGTTCAGGAATCAGGGGGCCAACCTCGAGCGGCAAGGTGAAGTGGAAGCGAGTCCCCTTGCCGAGTTCACTTTCGACCCAGATGCGCCCTCCCGCCTGCTCCACAATCCGCCGAGCGATCGTGAGTCCGAGACCAGTTCCACCAAAGCGACGAGTGGTTGAAACGTCCGCCTGCGTGAAGGCTTCGAAGATCAGTTCTTGTTTGTCTGGGGCGATACCCACTCCCGTGTCGGCCACGGTGAGTCGCAGCACGACCCCGCGATCCACCGCCGCCTCGACCGTGGCCTCGACCAAGACCTCGCCACGCTCCGTGAACTTGATCGCGTTACCGACAAGATTCACAAGCACCTGTCGAATTCGAGCGGGGTCGCCAATCAACGACTCAGGGACGCTGGGAGCGATCGCACATGCCAACTCGAGGCCCTTCGCATGAGCTCGAAGCGAAAATGGCTTGAGAGCTTCGTCGAGTGTTTGAGGAAGGTTGAATACCACCCGCTCAAATTCCACTCGTCCCGATTCAATTTTCGAAAAGTCGAGTATCTCGTTGATGATCGTCAGTAACGACTCGCCCGAATGCAGCACAATGTTCAGGTACTCGCGTTGAGTGGGATTCAGCGGCGTATCGAGCACTAATTCAGTCATGCCGATGATGGCGTTCATCGGCGTGCGAATCTCGTGACTCATGTTCGCCAAGAACGCCCCTTTTGCTCGATTGGCTGACTCGGCCGACTCCCGCGCCTTCCGTGATTGCTCTTCGGCTTCCTTCAGTTGGGTGATGTCGTGCGCTACTGCGTAAAGCAAGGTTTCGCCAGGTGGAACCGCGGGACAAGTCCAACTTAACCAACAGTAAGAACCATCTCGTCGGCGATATCGATTCACGAAGTGGACTGTGTCGGCGCCCGACGCCAGCCTACGTACCTCGCCGAGAGTTCGCTCGCGATCCTCGGGATGGACCATTTCAATGAAGGGGTGAGCCATCAGTTCTTCGATCGAGAACCCCAGAGTTGTTTCCCAGGCGGGATTCAGACGCTTGAAATAACCATCCGTGCCCGCGATACAGAGCAAGTCGAGCGACAAGTTAAAAAAACGTTCGCGTTGATTCTGCAGGGCATGGCAGGCGTCAAGCTCGCGACGCAGCGTTTCGATCTGAGCGAATACGGCGGGGCCGATGCCCAGAGGCCCCAACGAGAAAGCGCCAGAATCGCTCGGGGGAAGAATCGGCTGCGATTGCTTTTTCTGCCCCAACCGCCAACCCAGCCACGCCGCGCCCACGACGGCAAGCATGGCCGCCACGACAATCGCGGTCGTGACGACAAAGAACGTCGATTGTGAAGAAGCGGCGGCCAACATCGATGATCTCGAAGTGTCGAAGCGCTGGCCGCGCCCGCCGCGACTCAGCCAATCAAACCCGGAATCGGGCTGTGTGCGGTAATTGCTCGAGACACGTCGCTCGGCAACCCCGTCATTAACCTTACCTCACCCACTCGCAGAAGGCTATGCATGATGGTCGACATCAGGTTGTCGATTCGCATCGGCTCGCTGAGCGGTTCACCAGCGTCGCGAGTCGAATGGCCGATCACTTGCCCCATTCGCAAGCCGCCGCCCGCCAACAGGAGCGGCGACAAACCACCCCAGTGATCGCGTCCACCATTCTTGTTGATCCGCGGAGTGCGACCCATCTCGCCCGATACTACCAGCAAGATCTTGTCGCTCAACCCGCGAGCGTGCAGGTCCTCGAGGAACGCGGATACCGCATAATCAAGCGGCCCGCCCATGTACTGCATCCCCTCTTCCATCGTGGCGTTATTCACATCGGCGTGCATGTCCCACACGAAGTTCGTGGTGACGGTCACAAACCCACAGCCCGCCTCGCAGAGCCGCCGCGAGAGCAGCAACAACTTGCCCAACGTCTTGGCGTTGTCCACATAGTTGTTGTAGTTGTTCCATTTACGGCTGATCTGGTCGGGTCTCACCAGCGGCGCCGTATCGTATCGCTCGACCGTCTTTGGATCCTCTTGCTTGAGGTCGAACGCTCGAGCCACCCCGCCCAGAATCGTTTGAAACGCTTGCTCTTGAAAGCGATCGACTCCTTCGAGTGTCCGCGCATCAATCGATCGCTTGATTTGGTCGAGTCCTTTGAGCAGATTGCGTCGATCGTCCAGATGGTCGGCCTTCAACGCGAGTTCCATATCCTTCTGCATGTTGCCGCCGCCACCCGGGACAAACGGCGCATAGGCCGCTCCTAACGTACCCGAGCTATCGAACTTGCCGAACCCAAAGTTGGCTGGTTGAGTGGAAGCATCCACCGCTCGCGGAAACAACGCCGCGTTCGTCGGCATGCCGGTACGCGGATGGTTCGAACCCGCAACTCGCGAGTAAAGCGACCCAAGGTTCGCCCCCATGGTCTGCTTGCAGACAATCGGCTTGATGTCGTGATTTCCGTCCCCAGTCTGGTACGAACGAATGATCGCGAGCCGTTGAGCAAGCGATGCTAATCGCGGGAACGACGAGCCGAACGTGACTCCAGGGATCGTGGTTGGAATCTCGCCCGTCGCACTTCGGATCTCGGCGGGCGCGTCCATCTTCGGATCGAAGGTCTCGATCTGACTAGGGCCGCCATGCAAAAAGAGAAACACGACCGACTTGTCGGTCACCGGCCGTACCGACTCGGCCGCGCCAACGCTCGACGCCATAAGGTCAGACAGAGTCCAACCGCCTAACCCCAGAGTGCCGATTCGCAAAAAATCGCGTCGCCCAAACTTACCCGCTGAATCGCGTACTGAAAGCATCGCTTGGTCCGCCCGTGCCAGAAGAACGATCCGCCCTACCGCTTCGACAATTTCTCGACCTGATCGGCTATCTCAAACGTATCAACGCGACTGGATGAGTGCAAGGCGAAAGTTGGTCATTGGTCATTGGTCATTGGTCATTGGTCATTGGTCATTCGTCATTCGTCATTCGTCATTCGTCATTCGTCATTCGTCATTCGTCATTCGTCATTCGTCATTCGTTGAGGTTCCGGTTTTCGATGGTCTTCGGCTCCCGGTGAAATTCGCTGTCGTGCAGTTTCACGAACTGGCGACTGAACGCACCAAACCGCATTTCCCTGGATCGTCGTGTCGAACTGCAGGTAAGTCGGAAGTGTCTGAAAAGGAACAGGTTAAGGACTCTTCGGGCGACAAAAGCCAAGTACCCAGTCCCCAATGACCAGTGACCAGTGACCTAAATGACCACCGTCTTGCCGGATTGAGCCGATTCGGTCTGCTTCTGGCACAGCACGAGTGCGTCGCAGGCGAGGTCGCCGTGTAGAATCTCCGAGGCCTGACCTGCTTCGATACTTTTCACGACTTCGGCGATTTCCGCCTCAAACGCTCGCTGCGGATTGCCATCGCCCAGTTCGGGCACATGAGATTTTCCCTGCGAGTCGAAAATGGTGAGCGGAGTTAAGCGAGCGTCCCGGTCGGCGACGATGGCGAAATCGTACTGCAAGGTCGCTCGTTCCAAGTGAATCTCGAAACCGTGCGTGAAGGGACGCCCTTGTTGGTTGATCACGCCCGAGGTGGCGCTGACCACGAGCGACGGATCGGCAAACTGGAAAAACGTGTTGCAGTATTCGACCACTTCGCCTCGCAGCCGTCCCTGGCAGGTGACTGATTTCGGCATGCCGAACAGCAACCGAATAAAGTGAGCGTCATGGACGTGTAGATCGATCAATGGCCCACCCACTCGCTGCGGGTCGTAAAAGTCCTTCAACCACAGGGGGTCGGAAATGATGCGTCGGAAATGGCCGCCGAGTAGCTTGCCATACTGACCCGACGCGATGACCTGTCGAGCATGAGCGTACTCGTTGAAGAACGGCAGGACTTGGCCCACGAGTAGCTGACGGTTTGCCGCTTTGGCCGCGTCCACCAACCGACGACCATCTTCGGCGTTCAGCGCCAATGGTTTTTCGATGAACACATGCTTGCCCGCCGCAAACGCTCGCAGCGCCGAGTCGACATGCAGGTCTGGCGGCAGACAAATGTCGACCAAGTCGATGCTAGGGTCGGCCAGGAGGGCGTCGAGTTCCGAGTGGCGATCGACTCCCGTCAGGTCCACTTGTTCGCCCGGAGGACCAAAATTCCCCTGAATCCCACGCCAGTCGCCAGCCAGCTTTTTGGGATCGCGAGTGCAGATCGCGGCAAGCTGAACCGTGGGCACATTGCGGTAGGCCAGATAGTGGATCCAACCCATGAAGCCAATCCCTACGAGACCGATGCGCACCATTGAAGTCTCTCCATCGAGCATAGACTGAACTCGGACCGTTCCCCCTGGAAGCCGCTCAGTTTACGAGAAACCACCGAGAGGCGACAGGCGCGGCCAATTTGGTCATTGGTCATTGGTCATTGGTCATTGGTCATTGGTCATTGGTCATTGGTCATTGGTCATTGGTCATTGGTCATTGGTCATTGGTCATTGGTCATTGGTCATTGGTGCGCCCCCCCTTCCGTGCGGTTCTGTGTCTTTCCGTGGCTAGTTCCCTTCCGTGGCTCGTTCGATTTTGTCTTTCTTGGAGAAACGTATCAAGAAACATTGATTCAAGTGGTCGAAGAAGCTATAAGGTGTACTTCCCCAACTTGAGGGCTTGCGAAGGGCGAGTGGGGCGACCTTAACGGCGGCGGTGTTCCGGACGAGTCACGTTTCGTGAAATGCGAGGAGGTTTCCGATGCTTCAAGTGATGGCGGGCGGTAAGTCGGCTTTTTGCGACGGGGTGTCACGTCGCAATTTTATGCGGATTGGGGCGTTGGGAGTTGGTGGCCTGACGCTAGCAGACGTACTGCGAGCCGAAGCATCGACGGGAAAGAGCGGCTCACATAAGGCCGTAATCAACATTCACTTGGGCGGCGGACCTTCGCACCAAGACATGTTTGACCTGAAGCCGGAAGCTCCTGTTGAGTTCCGCGGCGAGTTCAATCCGATCAAGACAAACGTTAGCGGGATTGAGATTTGCGAACACATGCCTCAGTTGGCTCAGATGGCCGACAAGTACGCGATCTTGCGATCGTTGGTCGGCATGTACGACGATCACAGCAACTTCCACACTCAGACCGGATTCGGTCGCAACGACCTGCGTAACGTCGGTGGACGCCCCTCGCTCGGCAGCGTGGTCGCTCGCATGCAGGGTCCCACCAGCGGCGGCGCTCCGCCGTTCGTC
The DNA here is from genome assembly GCA_046349915.1 of Pirellulales bacterium. Lineage (GTDB taxonomy): Bacteria > Planctomycetota > Planctomycetia > Pirellulales > Pirellulaceae > CAIXSC01. The sequence continues at coordinate 67,308 of JAXMBL010000012.1, forward strand.
AGTTACAACGGCGGCTATCCGGGCTATCTTGGACCGGTTTACAAGCCATATCAACCGCAAGGCGGCGACCTGCGGCTGGTCGGCGGCATGACTGCCGACCGACTTGAATCTCGCACGAACTTGCTGGGTTCACTCGACCGCATTCGTCGCGACTTGGACGCCAGCGGCCAGATGGGCGCCATGGACTCGTTCACTCAACGGGCCGTGGGGGTGGTCACGTCGGGCAAAGTCGCCGATGCACTCGACCTGAACAAAGAATCGCCCGAGTTACGCGAGCGATACGGCAAAAACGATGGCACGATGTTCCTGACGGCACGCCGTTTGATCGAGGCGGGGGTGCGAGTGGTCACGTTTGATTGGGGTGGCTGGGACACGCACGGGAACAACTTCTCGCAATTGAAAACTCAGTTGCCCAAGTTGGATCGTGCGTTGAGCGCCTTGATTCAGGACCTGAGCGACCGCGGAATGGATCAAGATGTGACGATCGTGATGTGGGGCGAATTTGGTCGCACGCCGCGAGTGAACGCGGGTGCGGGCCGCGATCACTGGTCACGCCTCTCAATGGGTTTCCTCGCGGGCGGCGGAATGAAGACGGGCCAGGTCATCGGCAGCTCCACTCGCTTTGCCGAGGACGCCAAGGATCGTCCGGTTCACTTGCTGGAAGTCTTCGCCACGCTCTATCACAACTTGGGCATCGACGAAAGCGCTCGATTGATTGACCCGAGTGGTCGGCCGCAGACGCTGGTTGAGCAGCGGAAGCCGATACGCGAGCTGCTGTAATCGGCCGACCATCGAACGAGTCGAGCTTGGTTCGATTTGTCCAATCGATGAAAAATAAAAACGCCCCTTCCGCGAGCTGCGGAAGGGGCGATTGCGTTTGAGCAAATTCAGTCGATCGGTCGGTGACACTAGCCGTTAGGGACGCTAGCTGCTGCTGGCATTAGCGACTCGCGACTCGCGAGATTAGCCTACCAGCCCATCACCATGTTCGACTCGATCACTTTGCGAGCGCGATCCAGATCATCGCCCGTTTCGTGCATGTAGAGGCGAATGGCATGCACTTTGTCGCCCGAGGCTTTCGCGAGGCAATCGCGGGCGATATCGCAGGGACTGTGTTTGTTGGTCAGTCCAAGGACCCCCTTCGAGATGACCCAGGTGTCGCGAGGCCGCTTGGTCATGCGGATCACTTTGTCGCCAGGGTAGGCATCTTTGACGACATTCGTCGCCGCCTCTTCGTCACCTGCCCAGGTGATGATAATGTGGGCGTCCGTTTCTACCTCGAAAAGTGGCATGGTATTCTCCTTAGCTATTCGGACAACGGGACTTTCCACGACGTTGATGGTACTCGATCCACCGGGCTTCTGAAAGCGCCGTGAAGAGAGACCCGTCCGCGGGACCTCGTACTAGGGATCAGTTGATGAATCGGGATCAGCCAGACAGCGAACACAATCAGCTCGACCGCCGTACGTCGGACCACTCCGACGAGCGGCCCCCATCCGGTTCAGGCACGGGGGCCATGGGCCGCAAATGGACGACTCGCGTCGTCATCTTGCTCTTCGTCCTCCTGGTCTGTGGGCCGCTTCTCTTCTCTCAGTTCCCCACCGAAGTCGCTCGTTGGCACCAGGCGGCGGCCGTTGAGGCGTTTCTGGATGGCAACTTAGATCAAGCTCGTCAGTCGCTGGCTCAAGCCTTGGAGTGGGCGCCGGGCGATGTATGGCTGTTAGTCCAACGAGCAAGTTGGGAACGCGAATTGGGGAATTACGAGCAAGCGCTCGCGACCTGTGAAGAGGCTCTAGAGCGCGGCGACGTCCCCCTGCGAGTCTATTGGGAGCGGAGCCAAATCTACCAACACATGGGACGGTGGCAGGACGCCGTGGAAGACTGGCGCAAAATCGAGAGTATCGTCCAGCAGGGCGGGGTAGCGATGTCCGAAGCCACGGTCCTCAATGGTCTGGCGTACGCCCGAGCACTCGCCAACATCGAACTCGACGAAGCCCTGCGCGACGTCAATCGTTCCTTGGAACTGACCGGGAAGCAAGCCGCTCTGCTGGACACGCGGGGATACATCCATTTCCGACGCGGGGCGTTCGAGTCGGCTCGAGCCGATCTGAATGAAGCCATCAGCCTGTTGGAAGCCGAACAACGTTCAGGGGGCTCGCAAGACAAAACAAAAGGTCGTGAAACCACGCACGAAGACCCTCGCGAGGAACGACGGTTGAAAAAAGAGCGAGACCACACGCTGGCTGTCTTGCTCTACCATCGCCTTCTCATCCTCGAAGAACTCGAGGCGGAAGTGGAAGCAGACATGGATCGCAAGCGAATCGTCGAACTGGGATTCGAACCGAGCGAGAAGTTGTTCTAGGCCGCCGGACGAAAAAACTACCAGCAGACCCACTCCTGGGTGAGCGGGGCGGGAATGCGGGATTGGGCGGCCAGAACTGCCTCGAATGGACGAGTGACTTGGGCCGCCCAGTCCCTAAGTCCAGCTCCGATTACTCAGGTCGCCGCTGAAGTCTTGCGCAACGCATGATCGATCAAAGGCGAGCGGCGAAAGGCGGTCACAGCACTCTCGCTAAACCATCGATTTCGCCCGCCTTCCGCAGCTTCGCCTATGTTCGATCATGTGGGTCTGCTGGTAGTTTTTTCGTCCGGCTGTTCTAGCGCGATTCAACGCCTCCGCCCGCATGCACGCAGACTCGATTGCGTCCCCCTTGCTTGGCCGCGTAGAGCGCCTCGTCGGCTCGCGTGAGGATCGTCACGACATCGTCGCCCGATTTCGCCTCGGCCACGCCGCAACTGACGGTTACGCCGAGATGAGCTTGGATGGAGAGACGGAGGCCGTCGGCGCACAGTAAAGCACTTGCACTGTCCGCTTCGGGCATCATCACCACGAATTCCTCGCCGCCGTAGCGAGTCACGATGTCGGTCTTGCCGACATGCTTGGCGAGATGCTGGGCGACTTGCTGCAGGATTCGGTCGCCCTGCAAATGCCCTCGTTCGTCGTTAATCCGTTTGAAGTGGTCGATATCGAACATGGCGATCGCGAACGTCCGATCGTTCAGGGCGAAGCGAGCCAGCATGGCGGCGAGGTCGTCATCCAGGGCATGGCGATTGCCCACGCCGGTCAGCGAGTCGATGCGAGTTTCACTGATCTGCATCAGCATGTTGGTTTGGCGACGGATATCGTAGTAGGTCTGAGCAACCTCGCTGGCCAGCGGGACGATCGAACGCAAGAGGCGGCTGGCTTCGTCGCAGACTTCCAGGCCGACCAAACCGTTGGGCTGATTCGCCAAATCATCAATGCGAGTCTTGAACTTCAGGATATCGGAATGATGCCGAGTGACTCGGAGGCGGAGTCCGCGTGAAATGGACTCGAGTTCGCGGAGAATGCCGCGAATGCGATTGATGTCGTGACGAGAGTTGCTGACGGCCTCGCGACGGACTCGCTGGTGCCACGTCACGAAGTAGCCAATCAATACGACGAGCGCTAGGCCTACCGGTGGCGGTAGTCCAAACGACCAGATGCTGAGTTCGGCGATTAGCCAGGGCGACACCACGGTGGTTTCGCTCATCAATGAGGAATTAAGTGTCAGTGAATGTGTAGCATTAAGGGAAGCGTAGGTCACGATTCTGGCAGGCAAGTGTCATGCCAGTTGAAGTTTTGCATCGTGGAAGCCGATGGAGCTTTGACAGGAAGTAGTCAGGATCACGGAGGCAATCAGTTGTCTCGCTGTAACCTGTTGTCGAGTATGGCTTTGCGTGTTTGTTGAGGTTTCGCTTGGGTTTGATCCCTTGCGAACCAAACTAACGCAGCTATAATTTGGCGAAGATTTGCGAGGGGCCGTAGCTCAATTGGTTAGAGTACCGGACTGTCGATCCGGTGGTTGCGGGTTCGAGCCCCGTCGGCCTCGCTTTCTTCTTTGTTTCGATCTTGCTTGAATCCCGTGGCCGTATCGCGGGAGTATCTCGGTGGGCTCCCCGCAGAAGTTTGCGGTGTAAGTAGACAACCGCCCTGCTTTCTCGGTCGGTCCCGCGTCACGACGAGAACTTGGATAGAGCTCATGACCATCGTCGCTCCCCCGGCCTCTCCGTCGGAATTGTCTCCCTACAAGTCGCTCTCGAACGAAGCGCTGACGGCTCGCATCGAGGCAGTTCGCCGAGCGCTCGGACCAGAACTGTTGATCCTCGGCCACCATTACCAACAGGACGAAGTGATTGCGCTCAGCGACCTACGCGGCGACAGTTACCAGTTGAGTCAGTTGGCGTCGGCGAGTCGCGAGTGTCGCTCGATTGTGTTCTGCGGCGTCCATTTCATGGCGGAGACGGCCGACATCCTGGCCAATCGCCCCGAGAAGCTTGCGGAACGAGCTGGCGAACGCGTGACAGTCATACTTCCCGATGCGGCGGCCGGTTGTTCCATGGCCGACATGGCGGCGATCGAACAGGTCGAGACGGCGTGGGAAGATCTGGGCGATGTGATCGATACGGGTGAGTTGATCCCGGTGACATACATCAATTCGGCGGCCAGCTTGAAGGCCTTCTGTGGCCGACATGGCGGGATCGTGTGTACGTCGAGCAATGCGCGAGCCGTGCTGGAGTGGGCGTTTCGACGCGGCCGGCGAGTGTTCTTTTTTCCCGACCAGCATCTGGGACGCAACACGTCGTTAAAGATGGGTATCCGCAATAGCGAGATGCCGGTCTGGGACCCGTATGTCGGCGATTTGGGAGGCAACTCGGAGCGAGCGATCACGGAGAGTCGCGTCGTCTTGTGGAAGGGCCATTGCAGCGTGCATCAGATGTTTCGGGCCGAGCATGTGCATCAGTACCGAGCCAAATTCCCTGGCATCCAGATTTTGGTGCATCCCGAGTGTCCTCAAGAGGTCAATGATCTTGCCGATATCTCGGGTTCGACCAGCAAGATCATCGAGACGGTGAAGGCCGCGCCCCCAGGAACTCGCTGGGCGATCGGCACCGAATTGCATTTGGTGAACCGGTTGAAGAAGGAGCATCCGGAGCAGGAGATTCATTTCCTGTCGCCGGTGGTGTGTATGTGCGCGACCATGTATCGCATCGACTTGGCTCATCTCTGTTGGAGCCTGGAGAACCTCGCCGCAGGCACGCCAGTCAACGTGATTCGCGTGGACGAAGAAACGTCGCGCTGGTCGTTGGTCGCGCTCGCTCGCATGCTGGAAGTGAAATAATCTCGCGAGTCAGTCTTCGTGCGACGGATCTCTGTCGACCGGATCAATCTCTATCGGGCCCATCTCGATTGGGCTATGCCGATAACTGCGCGATAGCGCCTGGCGATTCTTGCCACCCAACTGACTCCCCTCGACCAGGCTATTGAGTCGACGTCTGCAAGCGTTATTCTGCGGGGATTGCTGCGAGTTGTTCGAGTTTTTCCTGGTTCCATTGCCTACCCTTTGCGCCGAGGTTGATTGTTATGGAAATGATGATTTTGCGCCGCCGAACCGCGGAGGCCCTCGCCGATGGACTCGAATCCGCTCATCTGCCCGTCGGGGCAGGAGGAGGCGAGTTCGAAGCGCTGGTGCAGGACTTGCCGCCGAGTGAAGTCGCGGGACTGTCGCGCGACGAGAACGTGGTCGGGGCTGCCCAGCCGATGCCGCTGATGTTGATCGAGCCATTCGATGTGACCAGTGATGCTGGGGCCGCGGGAAGCGAAGCTGCGGGCGGAAATGTGACTTGGGGCGTACGAGCGGTAAAGGCCGACACCTCGCCGTTCACAGGGAAGGGAGCCGTGGTCGCTGTGCTCGATACGGGAATCCAGCGAAATCACGACGCCTTCGCCGGCGTTACCATCGTTGGTCGGAATTTCACTCAGCGAAGCAAGACAGACACGACCATCGACCCCAACGCCTTCGACGACACGAACGGACATGGAACGCACTGTGCCGGGACGATCTTCGGACGCGATGTCGGCGGCAAGCGGATTGGCGTGGCGCCCGGCGTCGCCAAGGCCTTGATTGGCAAGGTGCTGGGCCCCGGCGGCGGCTCGACGGGAACCCTGTTCTCCGCCATGTCGTGGGCTCTCGAAAACGGCGCTCACATCATTTCCATGTCGCTTGGCATGGATCTGGTTGGCTTCCGCGAATCGCTCAAGGCGCAAGGGATGCATGAGCGTCAGGCGACATCGACAGCCATGCGAGTGTTGGTGGACAACGTGCGGTTCTTCGACAAGTTTGGCAACATGCTGCGATCAGGCGGCGCCTTCTCGCGTTCGGCGCTAGTGGTGGCGGCCAGCGGCAACGAGAGCGACCGGTTGGGCACTCGACTCGGCACCGGAGCATTTGTGCTAGGAGCCGCTTATCCGTCAGACACCGAGGACTTTCTGTCGGTTGGCGCCTTGGCCGAAACGGATGATCCGGCGTTTCCCTTCAAGATCGCGGAATTTTCGAATGCCGGCGCTCGGTTGGCCGCTCCTGGCGTGAACGTGGTCTCGGCGGCATTGGGCCCAACGACCTCGGGCCTGAAACCGTTGAACGGTACAAGCATGGCGACTCCCCACGTCGCGGGCGTGGCTGCGTTGTGGGTCCAGAAGTTACTGTTGTCGGGTCCAGCGACTCCTCAGCGAATCACGGATCGAGTGCGGGAGTCGGCCGTGCTCCCGCCAGGACTCGACGAAGCCGACGTAGGTCGAGGGATTCCTCAGGCGCCGCAGTCGTAGTACTCGGCACTAACCAGGTGATTTGAAGTACGGCAAAGTACGACGGACTTCCAGTCCGTCGCGCAATGGAGGTACGACGGACTTCTAGTCCGTCGATTGCCGCCGAGTCACAACTAGGAATTTGGGTCGCCGATCTGTAGAACGGACCGCTAGGCTCGTTCAGTATATCGCTGAACAACGGACTAAATGTTCGTCGCTCCCATGATTTCTACCGTTGACACAGCGACAGTACGGAAAGGCCGATCACTCGCCCATGGCGCACGAGACAGACGGAATAGTACAAATCCTCGACGACGACGGCAAACATGTCGGCATGGGGATCGTCGTCGATCACAAGTGTGTCATCACGTGTGCTCATGTGGTCAATATGGCGTGGGGGCAGGCCGCATATTCTCCGGCGCCGCCGCCCGCCGCCCGTTCTTTCAGAATCCGCTTCTGCTTTTCCAGTGTTCGCGAATGTAAAGGGCGAATCAAGAAGTGGGGGTTGGCGTCAGGCGACTCGCGCAGCGAAAGCGTCGACCTCGCCTTGTTGGAACTCGAAAAAGACAAACCGGTTGATGTTCGTGCGGGGGAGTTCACCTTCGACGAGTGTCAGGGCATGTCATGGAAGGTTTACGGACAGCATGTGCCCAACGAGCGAGCACCCAACTGGACGACGCTCGCGGGAGCCAAAATCTCGTCGCCCACTCTGGGCGCTCATGTCCAGTTGGATGGCGTTTCTGGGGCAGGCCGCTGGATCGATCACGGTGATAGCGGTGGAGCCGTCTGGTGTCCCGAACTCGAAGGGATTGTGGGCATCGTCGCGACCAAGCACATGGAAAGCGCCGAGACGCGGATTTCGACCATGATTCCCGCCGACGTTGTCTTGAGGTTTCATCCCTATTTGCATCGGCGTAAAGTGCCGCCCAAGATTGTCGATCTGCCTCATTATTGGGTTGATCGCGGCGAGCAAATGCTCGCGCTCAAGCGGGTTGTGGGCGAGTCGAATCGTGGCATCGTGGTTTGTGCGGCGGGCGGATTCGCCGGCGCTCGGTTCGATGCGTTCCTGACGCGACTCGCCGCCGAAGGACTCGAAGTCGCCAGCGCCTCTGAACCTCCTTGGTTTGGGCGTGTTGAAGAGGCCAGTTTAGAAGTCGCCGCTCGTCAACTCGACGCCGAGCAATTTCGTCGGCTCGTCGAGCAACAGCTTTCCGACCGCTTTCGAGCCGACCTGCGCGAGCTGCTCGCGGGCTCGCGGTTTTCGCGACGAATCCTTTTAGTGCGCTGGGAACTCGACTCGGATCGCGTGGCTGAGTCGCTACGACTGCTGGCGGCCTGGCGCGATGAACATGGCCCGTCGTCGAAAAGTGATCGACGTCTCATTTGGCTGGTGAATTTCGAAACGCGTCGCCCCAGTTGGTTGAATTTCGCCGCGTTCTTTTCGCCCCGCTCTTCGACCAGCATTCTCGATCAGTTGTCCGACTTGAAAGGACAATTTGATTCACTGCCTGAGTTTAGCGACATCGAAACTCGAGAACTCTCCGATTGGCGAAAGTATATCGAGGCCTGTATCGAGAAAAGAGTGCTCGACCGTTTGTCCTCCGACAAACTGGAAGAAATTGTTCCGCCTCGGTCGCGAAGGCCCATGGAGCACGTTCTCGCCCAACTTGAAGAGGTGATTTCTCATTCTGCTTCGAGAAGATAAGTCGCATGTTTAAGCAAGTCTTCCAAGGGCGACTCACGAACCTTCCAACATAAAGTTCTTCAGGATACGCCGTCTTATGACTCGACTTCTCACCAAAAGCGACTCGCCCGACTACGTCATTGAGGACGACGGATTAATCGCCGCCGTCAACGCGGCCATCCTGCTTCAACAGCCGTTGCTAGTCACGGGCGAACCGGGTACCGGCAAGACGACGCTCGCGGGTCATGTGGCGCGCGAACTCGGTTTAGGGAAGCCGCTTTCCTTTGAGACGAAGTCGACCAGCGTCGCGAAGGATCTGTACTATCAGTACGATGCGGTCGGACGCTTTCACGCCGCCCATGAGGGGCGATCGAACAGCCAAGCTTCCAACCTCGATTATCTGACCTTTCATGCTTTGGGTAAGGCGATTCTGCTGACCGGCGCCGGTCCTCCCGAGGTGTTGCAACGGTTCAGGGAAACAGAAAACCTGGAACTAGGATTCGCTCCGCGACAATCGGTGGTCGTGATCGACGAAATTGACAAGGCTCACCGTGACTTCCCCAACGATCTGCTCAACGAAATCGATCGCAAGTTCTTCACGATTACCGAGCATCGCAACACCACGGTCGACGGTTCGGGACCTCTTTACCCGCTGGTGTTGATTACCAGCAACTCCGAACGCAATCTTCCCGATCCCTTCTTGCGTCGCTGCGTGTACTATCACATTGAATTCCCGAATCGCGACGCTTTGATTCGCATCTTGAATGGGAAGTTCAGGAACAAAGCGGGCGCGAGTTCGTCGACGATGGATCGTCCGTCCGCGAACGCCGAAGCCAACTCCACGGGGGTTGGTTCGCGGAGTTCGTCTTCAACGTCAGCCGCGAATACGAACACGAACACAGGCGCGAGTCCGCGGACGCTCTTTGAATCCTGTGTGGACTTCTTCCGTGAGGTGCGCGGTGAATCCGGCAGCGCCGACGATTCGCTGACGCTGCGCAAGAAGCCCGCGACATCCGAGTTAGTGGGATGGGTGCAACTGCTGAGTCGCCTTGGGGCGGATCCGACAGAGCATGTGAGGAATTTCGGTCCCGCTCTCGAACACACCATGGGTGTCCTGGCCAAATGCGATGACGACTTGTCGTTGCTCCGGGACAAGGTGAAGCGACTGCTGAAAACGAACTGAGGCATGTCGCTCGAGGAAGAGACCATGGAACAGAAACTTCCCATCGAACAGCAGGCCGGCGCAACAATCGCCGAAGCTGATTCGCGGTTTGTCGCGAACTTGATTTTCCACCTGCGCGATCACGGATATGCGGCCGATACTCGACACGCTGTCGCGTGCGAGAATCTACTGCATGCCCTGCGCCAAGATGGCAAGCGGCCGACGACCAATCTTGCCGATTACCTGGGGCCGATCTTCTGTCGGACCGCCGAAGAACAGCGTCAGTTTCGCAAGATCCTCGAGTTGCTTCCGGAATCGACTAAGGCTTCGAGGCGGCCACATGCGAAGTCTCCGGCAACGGAGTTGGCGGCGCCTGATCGTTGGCCGAGTCGCTGGGTGGCGTTCTTTCAGGAATTCCCGCGGCTGTGTTCGGCATCGGCGATCGCCTTGGTCGTTGTACTCGGGGTTGTCGCGACACTGATGATTATTCGACCAGTGAACTTATCCCTGGGGAATAAGCCCATATCCGGCGGCGATGGGGCAGGTAAGAGCGAGAAGACTGGGACCTCAGTTCCACCCAGTCCCGCGCTCGCCAGGGAAGATATGGCTCGTGTCGGCGATCAAGCTGGACTGCTGAGTTATCGACGGATTCTCGTGCGCGAGCCGGAAAGACGCCACTCGTTGGCAACCTGGGCGATCGTGACATTGCCATGGTTAGGCGTCGGTGTGTGGTTGCTTCGAGGATGGTGGACAGTCCCGCGGCTTCGTCGCGAGACGACGCCCTTGCCCGACTCACTGAAGCAAGTAGTCCTACCCGGCGGAAATCGTAACGCATTCACTCATCTGGGAGTTCGCGAATTGGGGCGATCGTTACGCGTGCGGCAGACCGTCCCCTCTCGCGAACTCAATGTCGACGCTTCGATACAGAGGACCACTCGCAATGGCGGATTGCCGACGCTGGTGTTCGAATCGCGAGCGGAGCCGGCGTACCTGATTTTGGTCGATCGACGTGGCGGCAGCGACCACTTTTCTCATCTGGTCGACTCGCTGCTGGAGTCACTGCTCCAAGCCAACGTGATGATGGAGGTTTTCAATTACGACGGCGATCCGACATTTTGCGAAGTCGACGGCCGTTTTGCGCCGCGGTCGCGAATCGTAGCGCAACGAATGCAACTCGCCGACTTACTGAATCGGTGGCCCGACCGACAACTGGTGTTCGTTGGAGACGGCGCGGAATTTCGGCAACGGTTTGCGAACGAACCGGCGGGTTGGATCAAGTCGATGGGAGATCGGCGTCGTGTGCTGGTAACGCCGACCTTTGGGGATGTCACGGGCTCCGCGCTCGATAACCAAGCCCCCAGGCATCCCAAGACAACTCCCATCAACGTGCGCGAGGCGCGTTTGCAACAACTCGGATTTCAGATTATTCCGCTCACGCAGTCCGGGTTGCGTGAACTACCAGCGGCTCTTGGCGTGCGCGACATGCGCCATCAAGGCAAGCACCGCGAGTTGTATGCCTTTGAACGAGAACCTTTACGGTGTGTGTCACGCTTTAAACCGCCGCCGACCTTCGTAGCGACTCTTTTGAAGGAGTTAAGGGAATACCTGGGATCTCAAGGGTTTCTTTGGCTGGCCGCGATCGCCGCTTACCCCGAGATTCATTATGGATTGACGCTGAGGTTAGGGGCGAGTTTGATGGCCAGCGAGTCGCAATGGGAGGCGCTATTGCCTCGCCTCTCGCAACTCGTGTGGCTACGTCGCGGTTTCATGCCCGACTGGTTTCGTGAAACGCTGCTGAATGGCCTTGAGTCATCGCAAGTAAAACTGATCCAGCAGGTACTGAATCGACTACTGGAAGAGGCTGATGAGAAATCAAGCCAACCTGACACGGAACAAAAGGTGGTGCGATTGCGAATCGCCGTCGATCCTCCGCGGACTCTATTCGAACGATGGAACCGCTGGTGGCGACAACGCGAAGCCGCGAAACGCGAGAGCGAGCAGCAAACTGGTGATTTCGTCTATTTGAGGTTTCTTTCCCGAGGAAGCGGTTGGCTCGAACCGCTGGTGAATCGCCGATTGCTCCATTTGCTGTTCCCCAACGGAGTTGGCTTGCTGGGCTTGAGGCCGCTGGCCTTTTGCGTGCTAGGCGCCGCGGTCTCTCTTTGCGCTTATGGTGGAGCAGACTGGTGGCAAACCCGCGGCTCGCGCATCGAATCGATCACGATGAACGCCGGTGGACAGCAGATTGTCACGACTCACCCTGGCGGCGTCACTCGCATCTGGTCGGGCCTGGGACCCACTCTCGTTTCTTCCTGGGGCCAAGACGACGGTGGCGCTACGAACGATATTCGTTCCATTAGCATCGGTCCCACGGGCGCGATGCTCGTCCTTCAAACTCACGATACGGTCACCTTCTGGAACAGACTAACGGGCAAGTCGTGGATGCAGCGTTGGACTCCCGTGGGTCGCGGGGCAAGTGAATTGCGATCCGCGTTTAGCGAGGATGGTATGACGTGCGTCGTGGCGGCATCTACGCCGGCGGCATCGCAGTGTTGGATTTACAGAGAGTCAGGCGGTTCTGAGGCCTTCAACGTCGCGAGTCTGGAAGTCATTCGAGATGTTGCAGTGCGGGCGGATGGGCAAACCGTCGTTCTCGCCGACAGCCGTCGAGTGGTCGAGTACGATCCGCGGTCGCTGAAAGTGATTGCCGAGTTTCTCGCGCCCGATGGACTCGATTTTGAAAAACTGGTTGAAACCAAAGACAAGTCATGGATCGCAGGTCCTGGCAAAGGGACGTTCGAGATCTGGGATTGGCGACGAGGCGTGCGGCATTCCAGTTATCCAGCGAGTCCGTCAGAACAAGTGAACTACGTTCCATCCGCCGATGGACAATTTGTCGTCTCGGCTGATGGATCAGTGGTGATCCATCAACGGACTTCCCAAGATTTGGAGATTAGAGAAACTGCGACAGGGCAACTCGTGGAATTTGGTGAGCGGATCAAGGCGCTCTTTCCGCCAAATGGAATTCGGGTCACTGCGGATGGGCAATCGTTTTTTACCGCGGATGATACCGGTGCGCTATGTTGGTGGGATGCGAAGACTGCCAAACCAATCGGCTCGTCTTTCCGACCGGTTTACGACTCGACGTTCATGTCTGTGTCGCCTCATGATGAACGTCCTCCATGGCACATTCACTCTCTACGAAACGGTAGTCAATTGTGGAATGTAACGACGGGGACTCCATTTGGCGCCGAGTTGCCGGAACTTTCTTTGGCTAGTGAATCCGCATGTTCGATTTCAGCCGATGGCAAGTGGCTGGCAAGTGCGGAAGGCGATCGTGTGTTCGTGTGGAGTTTGGCGGAAGCGGACTCCGCGCCTCCCTGGACGACGACGGGGAGTTTGCTCGGTGTTTCCGACAACGGCCGCCGCGCGGCGATCGCGCAACGCGACGGATCAATCACCATTCGATCGCTGTCGGATGCTAACCGCGAACTGGGGGCCGCGACATCGAAAACACGTGGCGGCCTAGCCATGCTGACTCCCGATGGATCGGAAATTGCGAGCATGTCCAATTTGGGACGATTCGAGTGGTTGGACGTGGCGACGGGCGCCTCGCGTGACGACGGCGCCGATACTGTGGGCGGGTCGACCGACGGAATTCTCGGCGCGGTCTGGGGCGCGAGTGGTTCCTTGCTGCGCTGGAATGCGCGGTTGGCTCTGCTATCGCATCCCGATAAGCCGCCGGAAGAGTTTGGCCTCGACTGGGCGGCTAACCGCCATGTCCAGTCCGCGTCTCGTAGGTACGTTCTCCTCTGGAACGATCAGACGTCTCCGGGGAAGGTGGTGCTGATTGACACGTGGCAAGAGTCGGATGTCCTCATTCCGATGTCGAGTCGACGGGTCGTTGGCGCCGCGTTTAGTCCTGATGACGAGCGTCTGGCGTGTTGGAACGAAGAAGGCGAGATCCTCGTCCACCGTGTTTCCCAGATCGCGCCCTCGACCGACTCGTTGATAGCCAACGTTAGTGTTCCCTCGACGCCCCTGCGATGCGTTGGACTGAGTCGCGGAGGAACCACGCTCGTCGTGTTGGACCGCGAAGGAGAATTGAGTTTTCATGAAGTGACCCCAAAGCTCAACAACAACAACTCGCCCGGCGACTCGAACGATCCGCGTCCGTTTCGCACGTCGACAGGAATTAGCAGCGTCGCTCAAGGGACGGGCGACGTGCTGGCCGTGGTCGATCAGAATGGCCGAGTGCGGTTGTTGGACGCTCGCTCGGGAGCGCCTCTCTCCGACTACCTGCCCACCTCGAGCCGCGTCACGCAGGCGACGTTCGGCAGGCCCGCTGCCGAAGATTCAGATGCAGATCGATCGCGGACGGCGCCGGCTAAGGCTGATCCTCCCAAGCCATCCGAAACGAAAAAGTCCGAAGCGGCGCCTGAACTGCCGATAGTCGACCCACCCAAGTCTGACATCCGACGACAAGAGAGTCTAAAGACCAAAGCGTTTTACTCGCCCCGCGAAAGAAAAAGCAAAGGAGATCGGTGGCTGGATGTGCTGCGAGAGGAAACTAGCTTCGTCGCTTGGCAGAGTGCGACGAGCGCACCAGGAAAGGATGACCTCCCGAACGTTCCGCCAGCCGAAGGGGATGCCGAGTCCGCCGAGTCCCGAGACCGGAAACCCGCCTATCGTGAACAACTCGCCTTGGCGCTCGACCACGGAGGCATCGAACTCTGGCAACTCGATCTCGCTGGCCGAGGAGCGGCACTGCTGGTCGTTGGGCGTCAAAACAACTCCCAAATCAGTCGTGATCGCGCCGAGCGAGAATTGCGGCGAACGGCCGATCTTTTGACACAGCGATTTGGGTTCGAGGTCGAACTCTTGACGCTGCCGAGCAAGGCGGAACTTGCCAACGCCATGGCGAAACTTGAGGCTCGCTTGACCCCAGACGACCGGTTGGTCGTGGTGCTGGCGGGGCTTGCCGATAAGGTGAATGACCAATACCACTTTGCGGCGGGCGCCAACGATGAAGATCTGTTGTCCGCGAATGAAATTCGCGAGTTCATGGATCGAACGTGGGCGCGGCAATCGCTGCTTGTCGTCCAGTCGTCCTACAGCGGCATGTTACTGGCGTCAGACAAAGCCCATTTATCCTCGTCCGTTCGCTCAAACGAACAGGATCGAGTCGCACGGTTCCCCGAGCAATCCCCGTGGGGACCACGCGCTCGAGTGGTGATTACGGCAAGTGGTCCCGATGATCACTCTTGGGCGGATGCGACATCCAGCAAGTTGATCACGCCATTCAATCAGTTGCTCGAAAGCGACTCGGGGATCTTCGCTGGCCCGTTCAGTTCAGGCGCCTTGTTCGATGTGCTTAAGAAAAAAGTGGAGCCGAAAGATGCGCCAACCGCGAATGGTCCCATTCACTTGGGACGATTAGAGAACACCAACGCATCTCCCCAGGCTGAGTTTTATTTTCCCTCGCCATTGCCTACCTTGGAGTCTAACAACAACAGAAAGCCAGTCCCGACGAATTAAGCGGGCAAGGTGCAAGGTAGGAATGCGACAGAGATCAGTCTTCCCGAATGGTTAGTGTTTTATTCTGGGATGAGCCACAAGTATGTGCCGACGTTCGGTGATCCACAGGGTACGGTGAATTCAGAGAATCCACGACTTGATCATGGAGCGAATGGGATGACGGAGATTGAAATAGCGAGCGTTCTTGTTTACTTTGCGGTGGTCTCAGCGACAACAATCATCCTGTATCGTAAGACTAAACAAGCGCAGTCTTCTGGAGTGTGGGTCTGGGGCGCCGCCACGGCGGCGATTGGTATCGGAGTTATCTTGTTGGTGGTTTTCGGCTGGCCGCAGCCTGTTTATTATCGCGTCAAAGACGCTTCTTCAGCGGTTGGCGCAGTTGTCGCCGCCAGCGGGCTGGCGTGGTCCTGGTTCTATCAGACCGCCAACAAGGAAAAGTCCGATTCTGATTTGCTGAAGCAGTTAGCGAGTGACGTCAAAGAGATAAAGGCACTATTGAAAAAGAAATAAGACGCCATCTCGCGGTTTCTCCGCCAAGCCCGCGTCGGTTTCGTTCAACAGCACCTCGCGAGCCTTCCCGATTCAGGCAAAGTCGAGGAGGTCGGTCGCCCTGCCGGAACCTCAAGTGTCAATTCGCCGACGATTTACGGCGAAATTTTCCAAGGTTCGCCCAATAATTCACTTTCGCCGACGAATTCTCGTCGCGTTCAGTTCCGAAACTCAAGGGGCCGATGGGGGCTGACCTGGTTGGCCATTTCAAGTTTTTTGGAGAAATTCCCCGACACTTGTCGCGTTCTTTCTCCAAATCTCCACTATCACCTTCAGTGACCCAGAAGTGCAACGAGGATTCCACGGGCTTTTGTCGGAGAAGCACTCGATGGCCACATCGATATCCGTTTTGCAGGTTCGCGCCACATCGTCGGGACTGCTGTCGGCCATTGCCGCCAGGCGTCAGGACCTGTGGTTCTTCAGTCTGCTCTCGTTTGTCGCCCTGATTTCCGTCCACGACGCCGCGCTACTGGTCTTCAACGAAGAACTCATCAGCGAATACGAACAAAATCCCATCGGATCGTGGCTCATTCACGTTAGCGAAGGATCTGTCTGGCTGTTTGTCGGAGTCAAGTTGCTTGGTACGAGTCTGGTCGTCGCCACGCTCGCCAGCATTTACGAGCACTTCGAGAGACTGGGAATGGTGGTGCTGGTCCCATTGGCGTTCTTGCAAGCCGTGTTACTGTGCTACCTGTACTTCGGCTGAGTACCTCACCAGTTGGATTCCATGGATCGTCAACGTGAGTACACTCGTCAGCGGGCCGCCAGAGTCGTACGGCGAGTGCCATACTATTTCGTGGTTTCGCTACTCGTGGTGGGCTGTTTGGCGGGATTACAGTTTCTTCTGTTCAACCACACAACGGGTTGGATGCGAAGCGCCAGCGAGATCTCGAAGCATCGCATGATTGGCTTGGAGGTGCTGTCCCAGCGTTCGTGGGCGGTGGCCACCTTCTATAGTTACGAAAAGGCGACAAAGTCGGGGCTCGATCTCAGACTTGCGATCATACGAAGCGACGATTTAGCTGAGGTCGCGTTACTCAGGCCGACAGGAATGGTCACCGCCAAGCTCTCGCCGTGCGGTCTCTTTCTCGGCGCCATTCGGAACGATGGAACTGCGAGTGTTCTCGAGGTTGGTCGAACATATCGACAACCTCGAGAGATCGCAGCTCCTGAGTTGACCGATAGATTTCGCTCGGTCTGGTGGTCGCCCGACAGTAGGCTTCTTCTCTTGCAAGCCATCGACCGAATGTCGATTTGGGATCGAGAGAAACGGGAAACTCTGCTCAGCTTGCCGGCTGATCGAAGTACGGAAGTCGTCATCCCGGAAGGCAGTGACTGCTTTTGCCTCGCCAATGATAGTGACTGCCGTGTGGTCGAATGGAATACTGGTAGAGTGCTCGTTCAGTTTCCGATTGATCCGGAAGCGAGAAATATCGTCGTCTCCCGCGACGCGAGTGTCGTGGCCTACACCTGGGGGACCGACTTGCGTGTGATCGATACTCGTTCCCAGCGGACGCTGTTTCAGAAACACTACAGTGTCGCTTACGCAGTTCCGCCTGCGGTGGCGCTCTCCGCCGACGGACGACGACTCGCTTTCATCCAGGTCGGCCCCGATCCCACGGAACATGCGATTCGCGTCATGGAGGTCTCTACCGAGACCGAGATCGCGTCGTACTCCATGGGTAAGGCACTCGTAGCGGGAGTCAAGTTCTCGGGAGATTCGGTTTGGGCCTGGACAACCAGGGGTAACTTGAGCAGGTGGGATCTTTCGTTGGCTGCGAGCGACGCGAAACACTGTGTTCAAAGAGATGTCTGGGACGTTACGGGCGACGGACTGGAAGTCCGTCGTACAAGGATTTGGAGAGTTGAAGAGCCGCTAACCCAGCAACAGACTCGCGACCGTCATATAGATCACGATGGCCAGAATGTCGCTGATGCCCGCGACAAACGGATTGCTCATCAAGGCGGGATCGAGTCCCAGTCGCTTGAACAGCATGGGGAGCAGCGAGCCGAACAAGGCGCCGCACGAGACGACCAGAATCAAGGTGCTCGGCACAATCAACCAAGCGAACCGATAGGTCTGCGCCAAGGGTTCGTTGCGAGTGAGCAGCCACGATACCAGGAAGCCGCAGCCCGCTAGAAAACCGCCCAGCAACAACCCGACCAACAGCTCTCGCCGGATCACTCGCAGCCAATCACGGAGAGTCACATCGCCGGTCGACATGGCCGAGATGATCAAAGTGGCCGATTGATTGCCCGAGTTCCCCCCGCTCGACATGATCAGCGGAATGAACATGATCAGCCACGGCCAGACCTTCAAGCGTTCTTCATAGTACTTGAGCGCCGAGGCGGTAAAGAGAGCAGTAAAGAACAAGATTGCGAGCCACATTCCGCGCTTCCAGCTCAACGTCAGAATATGAGTCCGCAAATACGACTCGTCCAGCGGCGTCACGCCCGCCATCCGCTGCACATCTTCCACCGCCTCTTCACGCACCACGTCGATGATGTCGTCGTGAGTGACGATGCCGAGCATCCGGAGTTCGTCGTCGACCACGGGGATCGCCAACAAGTCGTAACGAGCCACCTTGCGAGCTACTTCTTCTTGATCCTCGCGCACATGAGCCACAATCAGCTCGGTCTCCATGAGATCGCCCAGCCGCACGTCAGGCTTGCCGATCGCCGAGACCAATTGGCGAGTGGTTACAGTGCCGCGCAGGTGACCTTCGTTGTCGACCACATAGATGTAGTAAATCGTCTCGAGATGTTCCGCCTGGCGGCTCAGTTCCGACAGCGCTTCTCGAGCGGTCAAAGCCTCGGGCAGTCGAGCGAACTCGGTCGACATCACCGCGCCCGCCGTCCCCTCGGAATACGACCTCAACCGTTGAATGTTGCGGCGTACATCGGGCGAGACCAAGGGCAACAGCTCGTCGACCGTCTCGGGCCGGAGTTCATGAATCAAGTCGACTCGGTCGTCGGACGCCAGCTCCTCGATGAGCGACGCAACCTCCGCCCGCTTCTGACCTTCCAGCAACTCAATCTGCTTGTCGTGGTCAAAGTAGATGAAGATCTGTTCACGCAAGCGCGGCTCGGCGTGCTTCAAAACCTCCCACGATTCGCTGGCTGTCAGCCCCTCCATGAATTCGGCCGTACGAGCCGGATGGAGAGCCGTGCAGAACTCGCGCAGCTCCACCTCATTCTGTTCGGCCAGGTACTCGCGCAGCTCGGGAAGGTAGAGCGTGTTGACCATGGAGGAAACCGACCTGTCGACGTTGGCACCCGAAGCTCGCAGACTTCCAGTCTACGCACCGCAGCTCGATAGCGGGAGGGCGCACCGCATGATCCGGGGCGACGATTAGCCAAAAACCGCGGCCTCTGATTCGTACGACGGACTTCTAGTCCGTCGATCCTCTCGTCCCGGCGGCGAAAGCAGCGTCTTCATCGGTGGGCGACGCGACTTGGCTAATGGCGAAGGGCGCTCGCGGGTAACGCGGCTGTTCCGCTCACGAAGTGAGCGGGCTACAACCGTACGACGGACTTCTAGTCCGTCGATCCGTCGTACATAATTCCCGCCCGTTCAACTTCGAGCTGCTGCCGCCACACGACCGGGCGAACCGCGTTCGACCAACATCGCCGCCACGCTGGTCACGCTCGTACCCGCAAAACTCCAAATGCGGGCGAAAGATCGAGACGCCGAAAGGCCCAGCCAACTCAGAGTGGCACTATCGGGGCCGCCGAACAGCGACAACCCCAGCAGCGACGCATAAGCCATGGCGACCAGCAATAGCGCCATGCGAACCGCCACAAACGCGGCTCGTTGGCGGATTTGGACAAGCAACACCGAGTAGGCCAGTTCTAACGCTGCGATTAACAACGCTAAGACCGCCCAAGGGGGAATTCCCGTCGATTGGGCCGACTGAAAATGGTCTACCACATCCGCGAACGCCGGAATGGCGCCGATCGCCGCCGCCACCAACATGGCCGTCAGCCACGGCCACTGAGGCGCCGATACCGGGACGTCGCTGGGAGAACTCGATTCATTCATCGGCAGGCAGGGGAGTGTGGCTAGGGGCGAGTGACAAAGTGGCAAAAACGACGAAAAAGCTCGGCAAGGTTTCTTCTATAATAACTCGTTTGGAGAAGAATGTACGACGGACTTCCAGTCCGGCGATCCTGTCCGTCGGACTAGTCCACCCTAGCAGTCCCACGTGGCACGACCCGAATCGACGGACTAGAAGTCCGTCGTACATTGAGAATCGACGGACTCGAGGTCCGTCGGACATTGAAGCGACGAACTAGAAGTCCGTCGTACAGCCCAACGGGAGAGACATTTAGTGCGAGCGTTTGCGATTGTGCCAGCGGCTGGGAAGAGTCGCCGCATGGGGCAACCCAAGTTGTTGCTGCCGTGGCGCGGGGCGACCGTGATCGCTCACCTCCTGCATGCTTGGCGGTCGAGTCGCGTGGAACGAGTGGTGGTGGTGGTGCGGCGAGGGGATGAAGATCTACTCGCAGCCATACGGCACTCGGTCGCAAATGATTCGAGCCTGGGTGGGGAAGGGGGGAACGAGGCAAGCGACGCAGGGCGACCGTTGGCGGCAGTCGATCTGATCCTCCCCCCAGTAGATCCGCCTGACATGAAGGACTCGGTACGAGCGGCCCTCGAACACATCCAGCAGGTTCATCAGCCGACGGACGATGACGTATGGCTGCTGGCTCCCGCCGATACTCCCACGTTATCCACGGCCGTGATCGATGGACTGCTGGCCGCCGTCCGCTCGCCTCAGACGTCGATTCTTGTCCCGACCGCGGGTGGTCGTCGAGGCCATCCGTCGTTGTTCTCTTTTCGTCTGGCCTCGGCAGTTGCCAATCTCTCGGAGCAGGAGGGAGTTAACGCGATCCTGGGACGCGAGTTGGTCGAAGAGGTGGAATTGGGGACGGGATCGCTCGCACCCGATTTCGACACCCCCGACGAATACGCGCGACTGGTGGAACGTTCGGGCTTGCGCTGATACTGTGGTTCCTCAGGCTGCGGTCGCGGGCCTGCGTTTCTGTCTCCTTTTCATTCAGCGTGCCGATTCGATGACATCGCCTCCTTCCCTGACCGATCTCCGACCGATTCGGCGCGCCCCTTCAGGTTGGTTTCACCCAGGGCGCGCGGGATTCTGGTTGATGGTGTGTGCGTGCCTGTGCACGCTCGCGCTGCCCGGTTGCAGCGGTTGCCGCAAAACCAATCAGGCGGCCAAGAAAAAGGCCGAGGAAGAGGAAGCGGAGAAAAAGAAGAAGAAAAAACAGGAGCTGCCGCCCTACGAGGTCACGCAGTTAACGAGCTATCCAGACGATCCTGACCAGGTGCAGAATTTCGTCAAGCCAGGCCACTGGGTGACGATGACCGAGCAGATGCGAGCCAACCAGTTCGATTTCCAGGCCGATTTTGAGCTCGCCGCCACGGATCGCGACGGTCAGCCATTCTTGGTGGAAAACACCGACTTTCATCTGCGGCTCTCGCGACCTATCTCGTTGCCCAAGGGACAGGTCCGAACGCTGGAGCTGACCACCTACGTCCCGCGAGTGCCGCGGACGAACGCGAGTGGGGCGGCTGTGGGGCCGACCGAGGCGAAACGAGTCTGGTTTGAGGGGAAGTTGCGAGCTGCTCGCGGCGGGAAGCAAGTCAGTGAATCTCGCGAGGCGACTACGGAGATGCTGGACCACGAGTATTTTCTCGTGGTGCTGGCCAAGGAGCCCAACAATTATCGCTTCCTGAAAGTGCTCGACTCGATCGCTCCACCCGCGCATGGCGAGGACGGCGGCAGAAAATACCATTACCGTGTCATCATCCCGGTCAGCAGCGAGTTCGTGCCGATCCCTTCGCATCCACTGACATGGACCAGCATCGCGTACATGGTGTGGGATGATATTGATCCGAATTCGTTGTCGACCGAACAACAGCAAGCGTTGCTGGACTGGATCCATTGGGGCGGACAACTGGTTGTCAGCGGCCCCGGTTCGCTCGACACGCTGAAGGCCAGCTTTCTCGCCCCATTCCTGCCTGCGGATAGCAGCGGCGGGCGTGACTTGGGCGTCGACGAACTCAAGGAGCTTGATGAAAAGTGGTCGCTTCCCAGCGTGAAGATGCCGCAGGAATCGCGGCGAATCGAGTTGAAAGGAAAGCGTCCGCTTCTGGGCGTGACGCTCGTGCCTCGACCGGAATCTCAGGTCGTTCCGGGTACGGGCGGGCTGGTTTATGAGCGGCGAGTGGGTGGGGGACGCATTGTTGTCTCGGCGCTGCCGCTGGGCGATGAGTCGATCCGGAACTGGAAGAGCTTCGATAACTTCCTGAATGGTTGCTTGCTGCGGCGGCCGGGGCGAGATTTTCGTTCGCTCGCCGACATCAACGACGATGCCGCTCAGCCGGAATGGGTGGGCTTCGACCGCGGATTGGCGGCCGACCCGCGGTTGATGACAGGCATCCGCTACTTCACTCGCGATATCGGTTCGTTCATGAAGGTCGACGGCGATTCGGACTCGAACGCCAGCGATACAGCCGACGCAGCGGAACCGAGAAATCCGGGTTCATCGCCCGTGCCAACGCCGCAGCCGGGCTTCGATCTGCGGTTGAACTCGTCAAGAACCGACCAACGACGGCGCGATACTTTTGGGCAACTCGGCATCTATTCCGACTTGGGCGACTACCGTTTTGGCGGCACGGCGACCGATCGCTTGTCGGGGGTCGGGGGGTGGAATGATGGCAGCGGGGTATCGCTCGCGGTGCTCGATACCATCAAGGAGGCGGCGGGAATCACGATTCCCGAGGCTCGGTTCGTGCTGAAGATGATGGCCGTTTATCTCGCCCTGCTCGTGCCGGTGAATTGGACCGTGTTTCGCTTGATGGGGCGAGTGGAGTGGGCCTGGATTGCGGTTCCGATCTTGGCGATTGGCGGCGCGGTCATGGTGATCCGCATGGCTCAATTGGACATTGGGTTTGTTCGCAGCCGTCGTGAAGTGAGTGTGATGGAGATTCAGGGTGGTTATGACCGCGCCCATTTGACTCGTTACGCGCTTCTCTATTCGTCTCTTTCGACCGAGTACGACGTGACGTTCGCCGACCCGTCGGCGGTGGCTCAACCGTTCTCGAAGGGATCGGCGCCGCAGGCGGGGATGTATGCCTCGTCGCGGAGCGTGAGTTTCCGCCGAGACGATCAGGTGCGGCTGCGAGATTTTCTGGTCAACTCGAATTCCACCGAGTTGTTGCATAGCGAGCAGATGCAGCCGCTGAATGGTCCGTTGGAGTTGGTGGGGGATGAGGTGAAAGGCTGGGAGCTGCACAACCATGGCGACTTGTCGTTGAACGACGTGGGACTGGTGCGTCGCAGGCCCGAGCAGGGCTATGAGGCGGCATGGCTGGGGACGGTCGCTCCGCGCACCAAGATGCCGGTGAAATTCACGCGGACGAGTTTTGCGTGGGTGAGTGAATGGGATCAGTCGAAGGTGCTGGGGCAGGGGGCCGAGCGAGCGGAGGGGGAGATGAACCTCAGTCGATTCGCGGAGCTGGCGGTGAAGAAAATGCAATTGCAGCCGGGCGGTGTTCGGCTAGTGGGTTGGACGGACGAAGAGTTGGCGGGGGTCGCGTTTAAACCGGCGGCAGCGCAGAATTCCACTCGCACGATTGTGGTTGCTCACTTGTTGCGTGGAGAACTTCCGCCGATTGCGGGCGATGTGAATGTCCGCACCGACTTCTTTGCGCCGAAGCCGTTGGAAAACGAGGAGGAAGGGAATGATTGAGTTGGTTGAGTTCGGGAAGGATTACGGGGATTTCCGAGCCGTCGAACGACTCAACCTCAAGATCGAGGCGGGGGAGTTGTTTGGATTTATCGGGCCGAATGGTGCGGGTAAGAGTACGACCATCCGTTTTCTGGCGACGTTGTTGAAGGCGAGTCGCGGGGAGGGGATGGTGAATGGATACAGTGTCAATCGCGAGCCGATGATGGTGCGGCAGAGTGTCGGCTATATGCCGGACAACTTTGGCGTGTACGACGGCATGAAGGTCTGGGAGTTTCTCGACTTTTTTGCGGTGGCGTATCGGATTGGAAGGAACAAGCGTCGGCAGGTGATTAAGGATGTGTTGGAGTTGTTGGACTTGGGCCACAAGCGCGACGACTATGTGAATGGTTTGTCGCGCGGGATGAAGCAGCGGCTTTGCCTGGCGAAGACGTTGGTGCATGACCCGCCGGTATTGATCTTGGATGAACCGACGAGCGGCCTGGACCCGAGGGCTCGAATTGAGGTCAAAGCGCTGCTGATGGAATTGCGGCGGATGGGCAAGACGATCCTGATTTCGAGTCACATATTGTCGGAGTTAGCTGACACATGTACCTCGATCGGAATTATTGAGCGTGGACAGTTGCTGATGCATGGCCCGATCAACGATGTTTACCGCCGGATTCGCGGAAACCGTCTGATCGAGGTGAAGTTCAACGCGGGCGCTGACGTCGGGTTGTCGGTGATCCGCAGTTGCCCACACACTCGCAGTGTGCAGGTGGACGAAGAAACGGTGACGGTAGAGTTGGAAACGGACGACGAAGGAGTAGCCGCTCTCTTGCGAGCGATGATAGGCCAAGGAGTATCGGTACGCAGCTACGCCGACAAAGAGCCCACGCTGGAAGACGTCTTTATGTTAGTAACCAAAGGCCTAGTAACATAGCGCAAGTAGATCTGAAAAGTGGGGCAGGTTTTCAACCTGCCCAGCGCAAGAAAGCCGCTCCTAAAAGCAAAACAGCGCCGAGTCTCCCGTCCCTCGTCCCAAGCATGCGAGAGGGGAGCCGAAAGTGGGGCAGGTTTTCAACCTGCCCAGCGCAAGAAAGCCGCCCCTAAAAGCAAATCAACGCCTCCGCCTCCCGTCCCTCTCGAAGCCAGCCGAGTGGAGCCAATCAGCCAAATCAATCAAGAGCCGCGCGCCGAAACCAAAGACCAGCAGCGATCACAGCTCAGCAAAAACACCAGCAAACCCCAATCCGGCGAGAAACGAACAAACCAAGAAAGTCGTATCGCCCTCGCCCCAAGCTTGCTTGGGGAGAGGGAGGGGTGAGGGGTTCAAACCGACGTGACCCCACTAACACCAGTCACCATAATCGACTAGGCCGCCGAGCAATCCATATCTACCTCAAATCACGATCGAGTACAACGGACCACCGAAGCAAGTGCTTGTCAGCTCCTCGCAGTGGCTCCCTTTTCGATGCTCATCGCCACACCAGACGTCAATGTCGCAACGATCAAGCTGACGCGAGTCGATCTGGATTGGCTCATCAGCGATCAAAACCGCGCCATCGTCAAGCTCGATTGCGACGACGAGGACGCGCATGAACTCCGAGAGCGATTCGAGTTTATTCTTGAGACCGGAAACTGCTCTCGCAGAGCCTCTTACTGCCGCCGTCCGGCCGTAGCCGACTCCCTACGTCGCGGATGCAACGCTCACCAGAATGCAGCAGTGTTGCGAGTCGTACCGCTACCGAGTTTGATTGCAATACCGAGCGAGAAACGGACCGATACTTGAAACATTTCCGTCGCGCGCGACTGCCACTCCGCATCGCTGGCCCCTCCACAGGCGCACAACGGCAACTCGCAGCCTCCGGAAACACTCCTGTTTCCTGTAGGGCATCAGGTTAGCCATCCACCCTGGATATGGTGGATGATTCTCTTCTCGATCGCCATCCAGCCAATCAGGGCTCTCAGGATGCCTTATGCTTCTAAAACTATCCAGCTTGCGGGGATGGCCCGATTTTTACTCCTGCTTGTTGTGCGAGACACAAGCAGTTCAGCTCCAATATTTCTTTAGAAGCCATAAGCAAAAGGCCGCGAGCGCAACCCCTACCGTCAATAACAACAGGCCAACACCCCACTCTTGGTCGCTCATTCGCGTAAGTGCAAACAGGATCAAGAAGGCGGAACAAAATAGTAACATAGTTCCATTACCGAGCGCTATCTTACGAACATTGCGTCGCGCTCGCTTCTGTTTGTCGCGCGCGTCATTAGTCATGTTCATTAAGTCTCGAGTTATGCCCATGTTGAGTTCAGAAAGAAGGCACGCAGATAGATAAGGGAAACTGAATAGCGCCAGCCGCAGAGGTTTCAGCAGCCGATGTTCGACCACAGGTTGTAGACTTGTTGCTGCTCCGCTCCCCAGATCTCAGTGACGTCATGGAAGTGATCTTCGATGGCCCAGCGATCCGAGACGGCTTCCAGGATCTACTCGGGCGACATCGACGGATCGGTGCTCAGGTAGGCGGTCCAGTTTCCCTTCGAGTGTTCCAGCAAGACGACGCGGATGGTGCTCGGAACGAGTGGGCTCCGAGCCAACTCGTGTTTCGTGCAGAATCTCACGGCGCACTTGGACTGCAACTCGGGTATATCGATGCGCATCATGTACAACCACGGACTGTCAGCGGGACCGGGAGTTGGATTGTGATGCACATTGGCCGCTTCGACGCACCGTCCAAACCGTCGCGACGGCGAGTCGTCGATCGCCATCTAGCGCCTGCGTGGCCCAGGTTCGAATCGCTTTACGATCAAGCTCAACAACGGCAAGGCGACCGAGAACACCTGCTGGCCGAGCGTTTGCAAGAAGTCGTAAAATCGATCCCAACCGTCGCTCACACCGGCTGCCCGAAACCAACTCGCCGCCGTGCGTCGCCCTTGCGCCCGCATCGCACCCGCCAAAATGATCGGCAAGCGAAACCCATTCCGCGCGTCGACATGCCGAACCATCGCTAACGACAGTTCTGCCAGGACGCCCGCCAAAGGAATGCTCGCCTTCTCGGTTCGCCGACGATCGGCATTCGGGCGATCCAGCCGAGCTCGTTTGTCATGACGAGAGGGCGTGGACTGCGGGCCATGTCAAGTTTGCGGAATCCGTTCGGGTTGCTTGCCTTGAACCATCCTTGGCCCTCCTGTGAATTTTGAGTCGGTGTGGTTATCTCCAGTGTCCACGAGGGACCTTTTCGTGCCATGAGCAGTTTACGTGGCTGGGAGCGGATCCTCTAAAGTGCAGTCTGAATGCTATTCGATGGATATCGTACGCCCGCCAACAATAAGTTGAATCGTTCCGGTGCTCGGCGCTTTGCCAGGGGTACTCTTCACGCTCCGAGCCGCAAGAGTAGAGGAACGAAGGTTCTCCGTAGTACTGCTAAAGGGCCGAATGAGGTGAATCGGAGCACCATCGATTTCCGTCAATTCACCACTCCACGCCAGTCTGTACAGATTCTTCAGATCGGCCTTGTCTGT
Source organism: Pirellulales bacterium (assembly GCA_046349915.1). Classification (GTDB taxonomy): domain Bacteria; phylum Planctomycetota; class Planctomycetia; order Pirellulales; family Pirellulaceae; genus CAIXSC01. Next base: position 94,176 of record JAXMBL010000012.1, read on the forward strand.
TTCCGTCAAAACGCTCTTCGATCCATAGTTCATGATAGACAATTCATTGTCCGAACCGAACAGATGACTCGGCAAACCGGTTTCCCGGATATTTGCGAAAAAATGTCTTAGTCCGAAAACATGACCAATTTCATGACACAACGTTTCGACTTGCTCGTTTCGCTCTTGTTCGAGAAGTGTCGGGTAGATTCGCAGGTGATGCCTACCGCGATCAGGAAAAAAAGCAGATGCCAGCACACACCCCAGATTGTTGCAACTTGTACTCTGCATCATCACGATTTCGAAATCCGTGTTTTCTTCTGCCAATGTAAAAGTTACGGGACAGGCGTCGCCCCAAGCTTCGACCGCTTTGCCAAACAATAACATGATTTCATTCTTGGCTGCTTCCGGGTCCTCAAAATATGTCTGAAAACTCAGGTCGTTGAACCGATATCGAAGTGTCACTCCACTATCCCATAGTGGTATGAATCCCTTCGTAGCGTCAACTCGGATCTCTAATGGACTACGATCCTTATAGGTCTTGAACCCACGCGTATCCGTGCAGCATATGATCTTGTTGCCCTTTCCGTATCGATGAACATTTGCCGCTTGCACCTCGGTAAGTTCTGACTTTCGCGGTCGCAGTGATTGATTCGGGGTATTGGCCGAGTCCTCCGTCCCCGTGACTGGTCCGTAACCCTGAGTTGTCCGTCGTGTTGTCTTGGCCATGTTGGTGTCCTCTATTCGTCGAGTAGAAATACGTACAAGAAGGCCCTTGCGGTATTGGGGTGAATTCCACAGCATTCTGTCCTGAGAAATACAACAATGCAAGGAAGTGTTTGAGGTCTACTTACAAGTCATTTGGACCCAAGATGGCTGGAGGCTTGTGAATTCATGTGTTCTTGATCGTGTCCTTCCGGAAAGCGAGCGTGAATCGCTCGAGCAGTCTCGGGACAATGCATCGGTTTCAGATCCACACAAGGGGAAGACGGGCCGATGCGGGTATCAAGCGAGACGGCGACGAGTCGGCTGGAAGAGCTGCGGCGAAGGCTCGAACGTCGGCGACGATCACGGTATCAGAACGGCGGCCGCGTGCCGCAGGAATTGTGGCGGGTGGCCGCCGAGGTCGCGCGGGTTCATGGCGGCGAGACCAAGGCCGCTCGCCTGGAACTCAATACAGTTCAGGCTCGGGAGCGGGGTGAGTCTTCTCGGCCCGTGGTTCCATCAACCGCTTCGCTCCCCGCGTCGACCACGGCGCCGCAACCACCCCATGCGGTCTCGTTCGTTGAACTGCCGCCGTTGACCGCTGCATCCGCGGCGGAGTGCATGATCGATCTGGCTGACGAGTCCGGGCGTCCACTGCGGAACTGCCTCAAGGGACCAGCCTCGTCGCGGTTCGCGTCGCTGAGTTTAGCTTAGTGCAAGGGCTCGTTATGATCACACTCAGCTCCGTCGTACGCATCCTCGTGGCAACTCAGCCCGTCGACTTTCGCAATGGCAGTGATGGGCTCGCCGCCATGTGTCGGCAGAAGTTCGAGCAGGACTCGATGAGCGGTTGCGCATTCACAGTTCGCAATCGACGCAGCAGCTCGATCAAGATCCTGTTCGACGACGGGCAAGGCTTCTGGCTCTGCCAGAAACGCTTTTTCATTAGGCCTGATGAAGGACGTGACCCACGTCGCGGTTGAGGGGTTCTTGCCATAATTGCGAGCAAGTTCAGGCGATTGAGCATCACTCTCAAAGCCGAGTGGACCAACTCAGCAACGCTGTGATAGCCGTCATCGTCATGAGTTCCTGGGACGATGTCCCAGGCTACGATGCTCGAAGGCCGTTGGACTTCGCTGAATTGTTCGTCCGGCAAGACATTGGGCGCTTCGAATGGGCCACTCATGGGCGCTGCGGAAGAGTTCAATTTCCTCAGTGGGAATGAATGTTCAGTGCTCGTCCACCTAGGCCGGCGTTGGTTGTGAACGGTTTGCCTGGCCTTTCCCCTTGATTCTCATCCTCAAGCGTACTTGGGGCGGGGGAAGTGGCGCCTTGGTGCGCGATAGGCTGGCTGCTTGGTTCGTGCGATGACGCCTCACGTCTTACGTTGGCGATTCGCCTCAGGGATCGTTCCACGCGTGATCGTGTTCGGCGAGGTTGAGCAGAAGGGTGAAGGGTAAAGAGTGAAAGGTAGGACAGTTGCCTTTGGCTCCGCCAAAGGAGCCATAGACGTGGACTCGCGAGGGCCGATTCGGCTCGGGGATTGTTCTACGCTTGATCGTGTTCGGCAGGGTTGCGCGAACTCAACGATTTGGTGCGTTTTCACCGGGCGGTGGCGAATTGGTTTGGTTGTGGCGAAGTGGTTCTCCGCCCGGTTCGACGCACCCTACCAGTTGAAGAGTGAAGAGTGAAGGGTGAAGAGTGAAAGTTATGACAGTCGCCTTTGGCTCCGCCAAAGGAGCGATAACCTTGGACCTTCGAGGGCCGATTCGCCTCCGGGGATCGTTCCACGCATGATCATGTTTGGCGGGGTTGCGCGAACTCAACGATTTGGTGCGTTTTCACCGGGCGGTGGTGAATTGGTTTGGTCATGGCGAAGTGGATTTCCGCCCGGTTCGACGCACCCTACCAGTTGAAACCATCGTCAGCAGTATGGCGGCGAGCAGAGCTAATCCGGCGCCCCAGGTGAAGGCCGCGATGGAGCCGTAGAACTGATACAACGCGCCAAAGATTAGACTCGCGGGAAGCGTGGCGATCCCGATGGCGAAGTTAAACCAGCCGTAGGCCAATCCCTTGCGCTCCGCCCCAACAATAGCGGACACCAAGGTTCTTTCCGCGGGCTCAATCAACCCATAGACCACTCCGTACAGGATGAAGTAAACCCACATCTCCTGGGTGCGAGTCGCCATGCCGAAACCGAGATAGACGACGGCGAAGAAAAACCAGCCGATCAAGAGCGCAGTACGCGGACCGATGAAATCGACGACTCGTCCCAACAGCAGGTTGCTACCGCTCTTGGCAATGTGGCACGCACACCACAACAGCGGCAACAGCATCGGGGTTACGCCAAGTTCGCCCGCTCGCACCAACAGAAAAGCGTCGCTGCAATTGCCGAGCGTGAAGATGACGAGCGACAGTAGGTAGAGCTTGAAATCGCGGTCGAACGGCTTCGCGTTAAGTGGCGAAGAAGGTTCTGGGGGCGAGTTGGGTTCGAGCCGCTCTTTGAGTCCAAACACCAACAGGATGACAACCAGCACGCCTGGGACGAAAGCAATCAGGAAGAGCGTGCGCAACTCGCTTGGCCAGAGCCACAGAAAGACGGCTGCCAGAAGAGGGCCAATCGCGGCGCCGAAGTTATCCATCGCTCGCTGGAATCCAAATGCTCGGCCCCGGATGGCTGCGGGAGTTGAGTCGGCGATCAAGGCGTCGCGGGGCGAACTGCGGATCCCTTTGCCAATTCGGTCCAAGGTCCGTATCGCAAAAAGCTGCCAAGGCGCGACGATGAGGCCGATGAATGGCCGGACGACGGCGGGGACGCAGTATCCCAAAACGATGTAACCCTTTCGCCGTCCTGACTGGTCGGACTGGTCGCCGGACCACAGCTTGACGAAACAAGCGACCGAGTCCGCGATTCCCTCGATCAGGCCCAAGTACAGTCGGTTGCCGTGGAGAACTGTAAGCAAGAAATGGGGCAGCAGCGGGTAAATCATCTCGCTGGCGGTGTCATTCAGCAGACTCGCCCATCCGACAACTTTCACGTTGCGGGAAAGGCTCTCTTCAGGCAGGTCGTCAGCGGGGTCATCGGAGAGGCGCACGCGAGGCTCCTCGCCTCAAGTTCAAGAATTCGAGACCACGATCACATTCAGAGGTTGTCGAATTCAAAGCTGCGTTACGAATCAGATCGCGACCAAAGCGAGAAGCCCCAGCCAATCATCCCTACGATGATGATACAGGTGCCCGTGGTGACACCTTGATGAGCGATATCGATGCTGTGGTTGACCTGCAGGGCCATAATGGCCGAGGCGCACCACAGAGATGCTCCCACAAGAGCCGCGCCGGCGGCGACGATGATGGCTGCGCTGAGCTGTTTCATGGTTGCTCCGTGAGTTAGTCGACACAACTTCGCCACTGTCGCTAGCCTAACCAACTCGGTGGTATTCGTGCTAGCGGCTACAGGCGTCCCCTGGAGTCAAACGAGAGGAGATCCGAACTTCAAGTCGGGCGAACCTCTGGCTCAGTGTGCGTTACGGAAGTGTTGGGCGGGGAGCTACGCCTGATCTGCTGCGAGTAGGAGCGGCTGGCGACGGACTGGAAGTCCGTCGTACAGAGGAAACAGATCAAATGCCTGAGACGAACATGATGCGAACAACTTTGGTTTTAGTGACTCTGACCATCTGCTCGACGGGACTGGCTGCCGATGCGCCCACCGCGTTCCATGCTGTCGAGTGCGAGGGGAGGTACTCGCATCATTTGCAAGGGGTCTGCACCGACGAGCGAGAGTCGATCTTCTGGTGCTTCACGACACAGTTGGTGAGGAAGCATGTGCTCGAAAGCGGTTTCACGCTGATGGGAATTCAAACGGCTGCGTATGCCGATGAGCACTGGTGGTTTGGCTGTTATGGCGAACCGCAGATTCTGCTCAAAGCCGACTCGGCGCTGAAGCAAGTCGAGCGATTCGAGTTTGATTGCTCGCTGGGCATCGTGCCGATCGGGAAGGGGAAGTTCCTGGTCGCTCGAGGCGCGTGTGCCAAGGATAAGGGTTGTTCTGGGCGATTGGTGCTAGCTGAAGAGGATGCCAAACGGGGGTTGGCGGTTGTTGATCCGCGAGTTCCGAGCGCAGCCCGATGAGCTTACGGGTTAAGTGCCTCGGCCATTTGCTGGAAACCTAGTCGGGCCATGTGACCCGATTAGTGAGGATCAGTGGCGATAAGTGTTCTCTTTCTCTTTGGTGGGGGGCGGGGCGAGTATTGGGAACACTGATCTTCGCTGATCCTCACTGATGGAATTCAGTTTCGAGTTCGAGTGAGGAGGCATTGTCGCTTCACTGATTACGCCGCCGATTAACCACTAGGCCATGCCGTTCGACGTGGTTCCACTCGTCGTGGTACTCGATTTAACGGGTTTCAGGTAAGCCGTCGCATACCGCGTCTCGAGGCAGCATTAACATCCGCTTCGCCGCCAGACAGTCTGGGCGGAATCTGAGATCGGTCTGCGTGAGGGGCTGATTCAGACGAGCCAGCGGAGTGAGTTGACCGACCCGCGTTCCAGCGCTCTTCCTGAGAATTTTCTGAATTTCTTTCCCCTGACGTGTCCGCTTGCGCTCCTTTTCTGCGAGTCGAAGGGGGAGTGGCCCTGCGTCGACTTTGGACTCGCCGGAGCGGTGCGGGGCCTGATTGTCGCGGTGGCGAATTCAATCAGCGGATGGACCTAGTTCGAACAGGAGCACGAGTCATGGGAATGGATGTCTGGGGATGCAATCCAACGGGGCCGGAGGGGAAGTATTTTCGGGCGAACATCTGGTCGTGGCGGCCGATTCAGGCGTTGATTAACGAGTTGTGTTCGGACTTGTTGGACGAACCGACTTTGATTCGCTTGGGCGTCAATGTGGGGGCTGGTCCACGCGATGCTTCGGTGTGTCGAGAGATGGCGAATCGGTTCGATCGTTGGTTGGAGCAGCACACGCATGGGCATGGGCTCGACCTGGGGCTGAGGGTGACGCCGGAAGGGAGGTTCGTGACCCCCACCGAATTGGCCTCGAACCCCGCGCTCGAAACGCTCTCGCCGTACCAGGTGGCGGACGAGCATTTGAAGGAATGGGTCGACTTTCTGCGTCACTGCGGCGGCTTTGAGGTGTGGTAGAGGGTGGGGCGTGGGCGGCTGTCAGGCGGCTCCCATCTTGAGGGGAGGGGAGTTGGGGCAATTAGTCACGAGCGGTTAATCGTTCGTTTCCCATTGCGGGAAAAGGAGTTCCGGATGGCTCTGTCGTGGCGAAGCGGACGTTTGTCCCGAAAGAAACGGCATGAAACAATCTTGAAACCCGAGACCCGCGTGCATACCCTTGGATGTTTGGTGAAATTCAGGCAGAATTGCCTGATTCAGCGCCGCGACCAATCCCCGCCGCGTGGGTGGGGAGACGTCGAAGACCGGCCAGCCGGCGTGCGCACCCTCGGATTGAACGCAAGGAGACCTCCATGACGACCGTGACTTCCTCTCAGAGTACCGACTTAATGACCGGCGCCGATATCCTGGTCAAGTCGCTGGTGGACCACAACGTCGAGGTAATCTTTGCGTATCCGGGCGGGTGCAGCATGCCGATGCACCAATCGCTCACCCAGTACGGCGGAAAAATCCGCACGATCCTGCCGCGGCACGAGCAGGGCGGGGCGTTCGCGGCCCAGGGGTATTCGCGGTCGACGGGCAAGCCTGGCGTCGTGATGGCGACCAGCGGTCCGGGCGCCACCAATTTGGTGACCAGCATCGCGGACGCGAAGCTCGACAGCATCCCGCTGATCGCGATTACCGGGCAAGTGCCGACTCCGGTGATTGGATCGGACGCGTTCCAAGAGACGCCGATCGTCGAGATTTGTCGCGGGATCACGAAGCATCATTATTTGGTGACCAACGTCAATCAGATTGCTCGCGTGGTGAAAGAGGCGTTTCACATTGCGACGACGGGCCGACCCGGTCCCGTGTTGATCGATATGCCGAAGGACGTGCAGTTGGCTCAGTGTGTGCCGAATTGGGCCGAGCCGATGGACTTGCCGGGCTATCGGTACAAGGTGCATAAGGCGTTGCCCGAGCAGATCCGTCAAGTTGCCGCGGCGATCAAGTTGGCCAAGCGGCCGTTGATTTACGCGGGTGGTGGAATCATCGCGTCGGGCGCCAGCGACGCCTTGCGGGAACTGGTCAAGCGCACGGGCATTCCGGTGACGATGACCGTGATGGGGTTGGGCGTATTTCCCAACGAGGATCCTCTTTCGCTCGACATGCTAGGGATGCACGGCAGCGTGTACGCCAACTGGTCGGTGCGCGACTGTGATCTGTTGATCGCGCTCGGTGTGCGCTTCGACGACCGAGTGACGGGGAAGCTGGCCGAGTTCGCGAAGCATGCGAAGATCGTGCACATCGACGTCGATCCGTCGGAGTTGAACAAGAACAAGCCGGCGCACATTCCGATCGTCAGCGACGTGAAGTACGCGCTCGAAGAACTCAACAAGATCGTCGAAGCGCCCGAAGACATCACGCCGTGGGTTCGACAGACTCAGCAGTGGAAGCGTGAGCGTCCCTTCAAGTACGATGATCGTTTTGAAGGGATCGTGCAGCAGCATGCGATCGCCGAGTTGTCTCGGCTCACTAGCGAGCGCGACACGTACGTGACGGTGGGAGTGGGCCAGCACCAGATGTGGGCGGCTCAATTCTTCAAATTCCGTCGGCCGCGGACTTGGATGTCCAGCTCGGGCTTGGGGACGATGGGCTTTGGACTTCCGTGCGCCATGGGCGTGCAGGCAGCTCATCCCAATTCGCTGGTGATCGATATCGACGGCGACGGCAGCTTCCAGATGAACATCCAGGAGCTGGCGACGTTGCACTGCGAGAAGTTGCCGGTGAAGGTGCTGTTGTTGAACAATCAGCATCTGGGCATGGTGGTGCAGTGGGAAGATCGTTTCCATCAGGGGAATCGAGCTCATACGTACTTGGGCCCGATTGATCACGCCGAGGCGGTGGGGAAGGGTGACAGCATCTACGCGACTCAGCGTTACCCCGACTTCGTGGCGATCGCCAAGGGGTATGGTTGCGGCGCGGCGACGGTCAGCCGCAAGGCCGACTTGGTGGCGGCCTTGGAAGAGATGATCAACTACCCTGGTCCGTACGTTTTGGATGTGGAAGTGCCATACCAGGAGCATGTGTTGCCGATGATCCCCTCGGGTCGCACGGTCGACGACATGATCCTCGAGTAGAGTGATTTCGCCACGGAATGAAGTAGCCATCTCGCTTCGCGAGATGGTCAGCCGCGGAGCGTACTCGCTCTGCCGAAGAGCTAATCTCTAGAACGGCAGAGCAGCGAACCAATGAGCCATGGGGAAGGCCCCTGGCGCCAGTCAACAGCTAAGGCCTAAGCAGCCGGTCGAGGCACAGCATCTCAGTGCCTAACTCTTGAAAAGCACCGGCCTTGTCGCACCCAGCGTGGTCTTCGCGCTGAGTTCGCTATGTCCCATTCATTGGTGGACATTGTTTACGCTGGCAAAGCCTCAAGCAAGTCTGAATGTACATCCCACAAGTGCATTGAGTTCCACCAGCGCCGCATCATCCCTACCCACTACCCAACAACCAATGACCAACAACCAATGACGAATGACCAATGACCAATGACCCTTCTCACTCGCTGCGTTCAAACTTCACGTCGTAGGTTTCGCCGAGTGCGGCTTGGAAGTAGGTGCCGGTGAGGTCGTCGGTTTTGGGGTTGTAGGTGAGGTCGTAGATGCAACCCGGATAGTTCACGTCTCGCAGTTCGATGGTCATGTGAGCGTTGTCGCCGTGCGAGTGGGCGGTGGCTTTGGCGACGTGGATATCGGACGGGTTGAGGTAGGTGGCTTCGAGTTTGCCGGTGGGGTCGACCGACTTGATTTTTAGCACGTATTCAGCGTCGCTTCGTTTCCATCTGCCGACGATTTTCTTGAGCGAATCGAGGGAGATTTCGTCGGTCGAGTGCCCGTCAGTCGCAGTGGGTTTGGCGGAAGTGGTGGAGGAAGCCGTTGAGTCTTTAGTGGTGTTGGCAGTGGGGAAGCCTTCGGTGGCGGAGGGTGGCTTGCGCTGTTGACGTCCGGGGCGATCGGGCAGGAGGGCGAGTGCGGCGAGTGAGACGACGACGAGCGCGCCGATGGCGGCGAGCCAATGCCAGCGAGGGCGGGGTGGAGTGGTGTGTTCGGCGGCTGAATGCTTCTTCGATTTGGCCATGGAAGTGAGATGTTTCGAGCGAATGGGCGAGGGGAAGGTGAGATGGGCGTGGTATGAGGCCGGCGAGGGATGGCCTGAAGAACGAGCAGTATTCTACGGTGAGACGCGGGGCTGTGGCAGCTGGGGGGCGGAGGGGGCATTCATTCCTCGTAGGGTGTGTCGAGCCTCCGGCGAAGACACACCAGCTCGACCGAAAACTCCTCCCACCCGAGACCGCATGCCGAACAGCCAGCGCGAGCGAAGTCGCCAGCGAGTAATCCACCGCAGCGACGAAGTGGTTCGCCAACCGAGTCGGCCCTCACGGCGCCACGGTTTTTGCGACTTTGGCGGAGCCAAAGGCAACATTCCTCGTAGGGTGTGGCGATTTGTAGCGGCGATTCTGGGGTGAGTGAGGCGGATTCTCGTGAATCTGGAACAAGTATACAAATGCTATTGACTCTGAACGGCTGTATATTACGATAATACGGGCAGCAGAATCAAGGAGAGAACGTCATGCTGGATCTAAAAGACCTGACTCAAAGGCAGCGGAAAGTCTACGAGTTCATCCGCGAGAAGATTGTTACTCGTGGGTATGGCCCCACGGTGCGCGAGATTGGCTTGGAGTTTGACATTAGTTCGCCGAACGGGGTGATGTGTCATCTGAAGGCGTTGGAGAAGAAGGGGCTGATCAAGCGAAGTCCGAACAAGTCGCGTGCGATCGAGTTGGCGAAGGAGAGTTTGGAGTCGCGGGACAAGGATCGTGGTTTGCCGATGGCGGGGATCGTGGCCGCCGGTCTGACTCATTTGGCATTCGAGCAAGACGAGCGGATTGACTTGTCGGAGTTGTTCAACAAGAAGAACTTGTTTGTGTTGAGTGTCCGTGGGGACTCGATGATTGAGGCACAGATTGCGGACGGCGACTACGTCGTGGTGAAGAAGCAGAAGACGGCGGCGCCGGGCCAGATGGTGGTGGCTCAAACGCCCGAGGGCGAGGCGACTTTGAAGTTTTGGTATCCCGAGTCGAATCGGATTCGGCTGCAGCCAGCCAACTCGACGATGAAGCCGATTTACGTGAGTCGAGCGGAAGTGTTGGGAGTGGTCGTGGGCGTAGTGCGGAAGATGGGGTAGGGGAAAGTTGCCTTTGGCTCCGCCGAAGTCGCAATGACCGCGGCGCCGTGAGGGCCGACTCGGTTGGCGAACCACTTCGTCGCTGTGGCGGATTTACTCGCTGGCGGCTTCGCTGTCGCTGGCTGGTGGTCGTGCGTTCTCGAGTTAGAGAAGCTCTCGGTCGAGTTGGTGCGTCTTCGCCGGAGGCTCGACGCACCCTACGAGGAAAGGCTCTTCTCACCTCAAAAACGACCGAGAAACCGCCGCCCCGCTCGCCTCATATTAGCGAGGATCAGTGAGGATCAGTGTTCCCACTTGATTTCCCGTGCCCGGTTCGCCCTTGGGCAAGTCCGCTCGCCAGTAGTCAGGGAGATCCGGGATGGTTTCTCGTAAGATCTCCAATACGGCTTGCCGATCTGTGGTGCTCAGCTTGGCAAACTCAGGTTTGGCGTCGACTCCGGTGAGGATCTCGTAAAGTCGCCGATAGAAGTGATCCTTTACTTCGCCCGGAAGCGATCGAAATTGTTCGCTGTAGATCAAATAGCTGCACGGATACTTGAAGATTCGTGTCTGGAGATCGAAATCGCGCAGGGAGCGGCCCTGGCGGTCGCGGGGGCCAAGCTTAGCGAACTGTTCAGCGAACCCCGAAGTTCCCTCGACGGGCGACTCAAGGCGCGCTTCGTCGACATACAGCAAGTAGCGTAGGAGCGACTCGCCGGCATTACGCAGCCGGCGAGTGGTGCTCTCCGACCGATGGTCGGGCTTCTCGTTGAACGCCTTGTTCAGCGCTTCGTTGTACCAAAGGGCCATGCGGGCATCGAAGCCCGAGCGAGTAATCAGGTTGTGCATGTGCGATTGGTGTTCGAGCACCAGCAGAGCCACGATATCGCTGTGAGGGACGAGGTAAGGGCGGGTGTCGAACAAAGCTGAGAGGTCGGTGACGTTCGCGCCCGCGGCCGTGTCGAGTTTTTCCGGGTAATCTTTGTCGGTGACACAAACGTTACCCATGTGCGTGGACTTGCCGTGTTTGCCGCTGACGTACCAACCTCCCCAGCGCTGCGAGAAGGGGGATTCGTGGTTCGTTGTGAATGTGCCTGCGCTGAAGACGGGTAGACCTGCTTTGTCTGAATAGACTGATCGGACCAAGTTGCCGGGGACGTCGGAGGTCTTGGACGAGGAGTGGCAAACCAGGCAGTTATCGGTGTGGCGGACAAATCGCGGCTTGTCGGTCTTCTCTTGCGAAAGCGCGTAGAAGACGGCGCCTTGGCGAGAGTCCATGGCGGTCAGTTCCACAACGTCGCCCTGTTGGACCCAGCCGACATACATGTCGTCGCTAAAGTAGATGGCTCGGGGAGTGCGGGGGGAGATCCGGCTCCGTTGAAAACTGGTTTTCGAGAAGACCAGGACTTGCGACGAACGAGGGACTTGGAGGCGATCGAGTACGGCGGGCAGGTATCCGTGCTGGTCGTCGTAGGGCAGAGTGGTGGCGCCGTCATCCAGCGCCTTTTGCAGTCGAGCGATGGGGTCGTTGACGGGCGCTTTCGAGTAATTGATCGGGTCTTGTTCGTAAGGCAGGTCGGCGTGGACGGTTTGCGGCAAGCTGGCCGCGATTCCCACCAAGGCCGCGAAAAGCAAGGCGCCCGTGACTCGGATGTACGCGGATCGGAAAAGCAGCAAGTGAATGACCCATTGCATCTGATGGCCCTCGATAAGGGAAGGGACTTGAGGGAGGGGGGGAGGCGTACTGGGGGAAGGTTTGTGTTTCTCCCCGTCGGATTCGCCCGGGTATTGGCAGGTTGTTTGCGAACCGATTGCTAATCGTTGCCAAGGGTGGCGGCGGGGAACTGACATAACCGCTTCGACTTGGGGGTCAACGCCATTTCGTCGATCGTCGTGGAGCGGAAGGTGGCTTCGACGGCCGCGATCATCTGGTCGATGCGGCGATGCAGTGGGCATAGTTGGTCGCGATGTTCGTCGAGTCCCAGCGGGCACTTTTCGATCCGCTTGATCGGGTCGACGGCGTTAATGACATCGAGCGCGGTGATCTGGGAGGCGGGCCGAGCCAGGCTGAAACCGCCACCCAGTCCTCGTTGGGAAACCACCAGTTCCGCTCGAGCCAGCGATTGCATCACCTTCGACAGATAGCCCGAGGGAACCTTCGTGGCGTCCGCGATATCGACCGTGGTGGCAAGCGACTCGCCACGCATGGCCAAATGCACCATCGCTCGCAGGGCGTATTCCGCAGTTTGGGACAACATGGTTTCGGCCTTTGTGTTCGAGGATCGTGGCCCCTTGGCCGCAGGTCGACTCCAGCTTCACGAGTGGTTTGTCGTCTAGCCATCCCAGGCGGCGAGCGACCCGACTCGGCTTGCCATTCTTGATATCTGGATATCGACATCCACAATGTTAGTCGTTCTGGGGTTTGCTTGTCAACTTCGCCAGTTTGCCCGCTCGTCCAGCTTGCCTGCCTGACCGGCCTGCAAATCTGTTCAGCCTACCCTCCTGTTCAGCTTACCTGTCTGTCCAACTTGCCTGTCTGTCCTGGAAGGTCGTTCTGAGCAGGTTGAGTTTATCGACTGGAGAGACTCTTTGGGTCGATGTATTTGGCTCGTAACTCTTGGAGTGATTGTGACGATACGACATGCGGTAGGGATAGCTGCGGGTAGACGCCTAAGACCCCCCTAAGACCCCGGCATCATCCCTCGGACAATCATTCAACTGCACGAAACAGGCGAAAAAAGCTGGAAGGCGTTTAATGAAGATCTCAGCGAAAAAATGGCTGGCGGCCGTTGCGCTGTTCGCTGGTTCCCTCTTAGGGGTGGGTGCTGAAGCAGTCTATGGATTCGAACCCAACGCGAGCGGCGAATTGACGGATGACGGAGGATATATCTCTACCACTCTGGGTGGGGAAGTAACACAGCATTGCGAACCGGCTTGTGAAGCGGATTGCGATTGCGTACCGCGGTTGCTGGGGTTCATCGCCCCAAGCGATCAGTGCTTTAGCTGCTTTATCAGTCCGATGACGAACCCGGTGTTCTTCGAGGATCCGCGAACGTTGTCGGAAGTGCGATTCATTTTCCTGAACCACGTGATTCCCAATCGAGCGCCGCTGGTGGGTGGCGATGTGCAGGTCTTGGCGGCTCAAGTGCGAGCGGCTTTGACCGACCGATTGTCGATCATTGCAACGAAAGACGGTTTCATTTTCGCGGGCGCCGACCCCGTGATCATGGACGACGGTTGGGCCGATGTGAACCTCGGTCTGAAGTACAACCTGTGGTCGGACCCCGAGTGCCAGCGGCTCTTGAGTGCCGGTTTGACATACGAATTGCCCATTGGATCGACGAAGGCCTTGCAAGGGAACGGGGATGGCTTGTTCCACTTGTTCTTGACGGGCGGAACGGCGTTCAGCTCTTACGGTCACTGGATCAGTGGCGCCGGCTTCTGGCTACCGGCTGATTCGGCCGCCGAGAGTCAGGTCTTCTACTGGTCCAACCACTGGGACTGGCAGATCAACGGAGGAAATTTTTACGCTTTGACGGAAGTGAACTGGTATCACTACATGCGTTCAGGTGCGGGCGGCGTGCCTGGCCTCGAAGGCGGCGACTTGATCAACCTCGGTTCGACCGGAGTGGCGGGCAACGACATCGTGACGGGTGCGATTGGCGGCAAGTACAAGCCAACCGACTACACCGAAATTGGCGTGGCGTGGGAAGTCCCCCTGACCGATCGCCGCGATGTGCTCGACAACCGACTGACCGTGGACTGGATCATTCGGTACTAGTCCGTCGACAACTAGACAACTCAACCAAGTTCAGCCGCGTGCGACAGGCCACGGCTGAACTAGGAGGACGGTTGGCGACCGGATCGGTTCCTATCCTACGACTCGAAACCCAGGATTCACTCGATCTCACGGCAGCAGTAATTACCTGATCCACAGTGTGCCGAGCGGCGCAACGCCCTTACCCCGGGGCGAATGGTTCCGTCCTCCCACCGCTCGGCGCCAACCCCGCGGCTCGCCCCGATTCACGCGTCGGAGGCGAGCCGCGGTCGTTTCTAAACAGCTGGTTCGCTCGAGGGCCGGTCTCTTGCCCGAGCGGTGCGCGGGGGGTAGTTTGACGCCGAGTTGGTTTTTATGTTTTGATTTCCACCCACCCTTGGATGCCACGGTTGCCCACGATGAACCCAGAAGTACTCGCGAAGCTCGCCAAATACGACACTCCGACGATCTGCAATGTGATTGAGTTGTTCAATGTTCGCCCGCGCAATCGGGGCTACATGGATGCTCGGATCAAGTCGAACTTCCCCGAGTTTGCTCCCGTGGTCGGTTTCGCCGCGACCGCCTGTTTTCGATCCGACGCGCCCCCCGCGGGCGGGGATGCTTACGGCAGCATCCAAAAGCAACTCGACCAATTCGCTCAGTTGCCCGGTCCCGCCATGGTCGTGTTCCAAGATCTCGATGATCCCCCGGCGGCGGCCGTCTTTGGCGAAGTGATGTGCTCGACGTACCAGGCCTTTGGCTCGGCGGGACTCATCACCAATGGCGCGGGTCGCGACCTCGAACAAGTCCGAGCGCTCAAGTACTCCGTCTTTACAGGTTCCACGATCTGCTCGCATGGCTACTGCCACATGCTGCACCTGGGGTTGCCGGTTCGTATCGGTGGACTCATGGTTAACCAAGGCGACTTGCTGCACGGCGATGCCAACGGCGTCACCAACATTCCGATCGATCTGGCCGCGGAAGTAGCCGACGTCTCGGAGGAGTTCATCGCCACGGAAGCGATTCTGATGGACTACGTGAAGGCGCCCGGCGAGAAAACTCGAGCTCGCTACGATGAATTGCGCAAGGAATTCCAGGCCGCTGTCGCCAAGTTGACCGCTCGCGTTTCGCGGAAGGCTTAGTGCGGCCGCTGTCAGATGGGGGGCCACGGAAGGACACTGAAGGGCTTGGAAGCTAACGGCCAATAAGTGGTTTGTTGACCGAGGGCTTGTGCTTTTTGACGGCTAGGAAGATCTGGGCGACGGGACTTTTTCCGTCGTGCATTTGAGAAAGCACTTGCTTGTTGCGGTCGAACGGGGGTGGCGGCCCGTTCTTACCGGTTTTGTGCGACGGACTAGAAGTCCGTTGTACATTTTTGGAACCTGGCTACGTGCGGTCGGATGGGCCGTGGGCGGCGCCGAGCGCGATGCGGTTCGCGGCGTTCAGCAAGGCTTTGACCGTGGCTTCGACGGAGTCGGTCGAGACGCCGCGGCCGCGAAACGCCTTGCCTTCATGCTCGATCAGCAACGTGACGTCGGCTTGAGCGTCGTGGCCCAAGCTGGTGCTCTTCACCTGGAAGTCCTTGCAGTGCAGCTTGATGCCGGTGATACGCTCGGCGACCAAGAAGGCGGCGTCGATGGGCCCGTCCCCCTCGTTCGACTCGGCCGTCGATTCTTCTTTCCCGCGTTGAACGGTCAGTTTGGCGAACGGCTTGCGGCCTGAGCCCGAGGCGACTTCGAACGAGACGAGCGTCCACTCTTCTTGCGGCGACTCGCTCAACCGACCCTCGATCAAGGCGATCAGGTCGCCGTCGTAGACTTCCTTCTTCTTATCGCACAGACGCTTGAAGTCGTCGAACACTCGCTGCAACTGATCACCCGTCAATTCGAAGCCGAGCACGCGAGCTCGGTCGGCCAATGCCGCTCGACCGCTATGTTTGCCGAGCACGAGGTCGGTCTTCTGGAACCCGACGTCCTCGGGCGCCATGATCTCGTACGTGCGTCGTTCCTTCAGCATTCCATCTTGATGAATCCCCGCTTCGTGCGCGAATGCGTTGCGGCCGACGATGGCCTTGTTGCGTTGCACTTGCATGCCGGTGATCGAGGAAAGCAGGCGACTGGTCGGAACGAGTCGGCGAGTGTTGATGGAGGTGTCGCAGCCGTAGAAGTCGTGACGCGTGCGGAGCGCCATGACGACCTCTTCCAACGCGCAATTGCCAGCTCGTTCGCCGATGCCGTTGATCGTGCATTCAATTTGACCGGCGCCGTTCTCCACGCCTGACAGGCTGTTGGCGACAGCCAGCCCGAGGTCATTGTGGCAATGAACGCTGATGACGGCCTGGTCGATGTTGGGCACTCGATTGCGCAGCATGGCGATGGTGGCGCCCATTTGCTGAGGCGTGGCGTAGCCGACTGTGTCGGGGATGTTGATCGTCGTGGCGCCCGCCTTGATGGCCGCCTCGACAACTCGGCACAGGAAATCGTGTTCGGTGCGAGCGGCATCCTCGGGGGAGAACTCGATGTCGTCGCAATAACGTTTGGCTCGCTCGACGCCCGCCACGGCTCGAGCCACGATTTCGTCGGTCGTCATGCGCAGCTTGAATTCGCGATGGATGGCGCTGGTGGCGAGAAACACGTGGATACGCGACCGCGATGCGTGCTGCAACGCTTCCCAGGCTCGATCGATATCGGCGTCGTTGCAGCGAGCGAGCCCGCAGATGACGGGACCTTTCACCACTTTGGCGATTTCCCGGACCGCTTCGAAGTCGCCCGGCGAGGCGATGGGGAAGCCGGCTTCCATGACGTCGACGCCCAGTTCCGCCAGCGCATTTGCCATTTCGAGCTTCTCGGCCAGGTTCATGCTGCAACCTGGCGACTGTTCGCCATCGCGGAGCGTGGTGTCGAAGATCAGGACGCGTCGTGAATCGGACATGGGGAAGCTCCCAGGAAAAAACAAAAAAACCCCGAAGCCTTGGGCCTCGGGGTTCCACAAATTTCATTTGTCGGCGGCGTGCGCACAACCCCTAAGGCCTGCTCAAGGCAAGCTCCAAACCCAGCAGTAGGTTGAGGGGAAGTGAACGAACGATCATGGTGGCAACAATTAAGGACGAACGGGAATCAAAGTCGAGATATCGGTTCACGAATCCATAGAACTTTAACCACCGAGCGGAATTTGGTCAAGCCTCATAGGCCTTTAAGGCGGTCGCCCTCCCTGCCGCGAACCGGGGTCGATTTGCTATAGTTCCGGCTAATTAACGTCACACAGCCCGCTCGGTCGGGAACACCGGAAATCCGCGGAGAGAGAACTCATCATGGCCGCTACCGCCGAATCAATGCTCGCCTGGACCCGCTCGCTGCTGGGAGTCGATGGATTCCCAGACATTTCCCTTGAGCAGTACCTGCAGGACATTCCCACGCTTGAATCGCTGAGCGATCTTCCCTCGGGAACTCCGGTGCTCGTTCGCGGTGACGTCGATTGCAAGCCGGGTGCTGCAGTGGGCCAGGGGGATATTCGGCTGCGAAGCATGAAGGAGACGTTGGACTACGGGCGAGCTCATGGTTGGAAGCAGATCGTATTCGGCCACATTGGACGCGATCAGACTGCATCGCTCGAGAAAGTCGCCAAGCGACTCGGCGAGATCCTGGGCTGTGACGTGCCGCTGATCGTCGATTGGCTCGACCCGCAGACCAACACGGTTCGCGAGTCGGCGGTGGAAGCCGTTCGCTCGGCGCCGCCCGGTGCGGTCCTCATGCTGCAAAACGTTCGCGCGTACGAGATTGAACGAGTTCTTTGGAAGGCGAAGGAAGGTGACTTGGCGGGACTCGCCCCCGGGCTGGCTCAACTGGCCAACGAGTTCGCGACGAAGCTGAGCGACGTTTATGTGCACGAGGCTTTCTCGGCGGGCAGTCTGGATGCTTCCAGCACGGTTATTCCCGCGGCTATGCGGCGAGTGGCTTTGGGCAAGTACGAGGCCGAGCAGTTCTCGGGCCCGATGCTCCGTTGCCTGAAGGCTCAATTGGTCGTCTTCAGCGGCTTGAAGGCCGACAAGCTGGACGACATGGACGCGATCATCCGCCGCGGACATGTGAAGAAACTGTTCGTGGCCGGTTCTCTCGCCATGTCGCTCCGCAAAGCCGACGCGCTGCTTGCCGGCAGCGACTTCCACATTGGTCTGGCCGAACAGCCGGAGCAGTCGAAGGAGCCTTACTTCGTACCCGCCAGCCGCCTGGAGCAGGCCAAGCGAATGTTGACCGAGGGGCGCAAAGCGGGCATTGAATTCGTGCTGCCGGCCGACTTTGTGCTGACAACCGGTCAGGTCTCAGAGACCGTCGGACCTGGGAATGCTCAGATGGACGTCGGGCCGAAGACGACCGAATTGTTCTCGCGGAAGGTGGGCGAGTTCATAGAGCAGCATCGATCGGGTGCGAATGGCGCCGCCAGCGTGGCTTTCCACAATGGCGTGTTTGGCAAGTTTGAAGAAGCGCCCTTTGAGCGAGGCACTCGCGAGTTTGTGAGCGAGTTCAAGCGAATGAGAGACGCTGGGATCGAGGTTTACGTAGGTGGCGGCGAAGGAGGAACGGCGCTCGAACGCTACGGCCAGCCGGACTGGGTGTCGCACTGCTTCACGGCGGGTGGAACGGTGCTGAATGCCCTGGGCAGCGACCCGGTCCCCTATCTTGTCGCCCTGCGGATGGCGGCCAAGGTTTGATCTCGCTTCGATCTCGAGGGTTGCTGGGAAATACGAGTTCGATTGGCGGGATTTTGCCGGTCGAACGGACGGTTGGCTAATGCAAGCACGCGGTCGTACGCTCTGAGGGTGAACTGCGTGGTTGGGGTGAGGCGGTAGGGCGGGGGAGTGAGGAAGGCTGGTAATTTGCAAACCGCTTAGCGGCCAGCTACAACTCATGGAAGTCCAATTTGGTTCACGGCTTTCCAGGAGGGGAGGTCGGTCCCGCCTGAGGAAGGAGCCTGCGGAAAACTCTTTTCCGGCCTCGCCGATCTACTTTCCATGCGTATTGCTCAATGGTTTGTGCTCGCGGTTTTCCCCGTTTGGACAACGAGCGGGTTGATGACGTCTTCGGTTGTGGGGCAAGAAACGCCCGCCGCAACAGTCGCGGCGCCCGAGGCGAAGCCGAGTGCTCCGGCCGCACCTGCCCCGGCGACTCCAGCGCCTGTTAATCCAGCGCCTGCTAATCCCGCGGCGCCTGCGGCTGAGGCCAAACCGGAAGCGAAACCTGCTGATACGAAGCCGGCCGACGCCAAGCCTGAAGACACCAAGCCCGCTGATGGAAAGCCGGCAGACGCGAAGCCGGCCGATCCGAAGCCAGCCGATGCCAAGCCAGCCAACTCGCCGATGGCGGACGCGAAGCCGGCTGAGACTCAACTGCCCAAGGGGCCGCTGCCTGGGCATTCGTACCATGGCGAGGTGTTTAACGAGGGCCCGCGGCAAGCTGCCTATTTGATGGCGGGGATGCCGAAGATCAAGTTCCCGGCAACGACGAAGAGTGCCGAGGCGCAGAAGTTCATCGAGCAGGGGGTGGGGCAACTGCACGGCTTTTGGTACTTCGAGTCAGAGCGGTCGTTCCGCCAAGCCGCTGCGCTCGACCCTGACTGCGCCATTGCTTACTGGGGAATGGCGTTTGCGAACTTCGACAACGAGAAGCGAGCCAAGGGATTCATCGCGGAGGCGGTGAAGCGTAAGGACAAAGCCAGCGAACGCGAGCAGTTGTACATTGATGCGCTCGACAAGTTCTTGGCGGCGGATCGGGGGAAGAATAAGGAGCGGCACGAGACCTTCACGCGGTCGATGGAGAAGATTCTGTACAAGTACCCCGATGATCTCGAGGCCAAAGCGATCGTGGCATTGCGATTGTGGCGGAATCGAGACGCGGGGATTCCGATCTCCAGCTACCTGGCGATCGACTCGTTGCTGAGTGAAATCTTTGCGGCGGACCCCATGCATCCCGCCCACCACTACCGGATTCACTTGTGGGACAACGAGAAGTCGGAAAAAGCGTTGGGCTCGGCGGCTCTTTGCGGACAGACCTCGGCCGGTAT
Source organism: Pirellulales bacterium (assembly GCA_046349915.1). GTDB lineage: Bacteria > Planctomycetota > Planctomycetia > Pirellulales > Pirellulaceae > CAIXSC01. The sequence goes on from JAXMBL010000012.1 coordinate 113,995, forward strand.
TGCTCACATGTGGCACATGAGCGGTCACATTTTCTCGGGGCTCAAACGATACGACGACGGGGCGTGGCAGCAGGAGGCGTCGGCGCGAGTGGATCATGCGCACATGATGCGCGATCGAGTCATGCCGGACCAGATTCACAACTTTGCTCACAACAACGAATGGTTGATTCGCAATCTGATTCACATGGGGCGAGTGCGTGGGGCCATCGATTTAGCTCGCAATATGTGTGAGTTGCCTCGTCATCCGAAGTACAACACGGTGAAACGAGGGAGCGCGAATTATGGTCGTACTCGGTTGGTCGATACTTTGACGACCTTCGAATTGTGGGACGAACTGATCTCCTATTACCACTCGCCGTACCTCGAGGCGGGAGACGACGCCGACGAGCAACAGAAGCGATCACGGTTGCTAGGAGTGGCTTACTTCCGCAAGGGAGACGTCGAGAAGGGCAAGGCGGTGCTGGCGGACTTCCAGCAACGACTCGCCAAGGAAAAAGAGGCTCAAGACAAGGCGGGAGTGGACGCGGAGACCAAGGCGAAGGACGAGAAGAAGCCGCAGCCCGAGATTGACAAAGCGAAGAACGAAGCGCGGAAGGCCTTCGATGGCAAGTTGCAGAACATCGAACGGATCATTGCGGAATTGGAGGGATGCCAGGCGGTGGCCGCGGGCGACTTCAAGGCGGCCTTGCCTTTGTTGCGCAAGGCGGGCGGCGCGGTGAATGGAGGATGGCTGGCTTGGATTCAAGTTCAGGCGGGCGAAAAGGATGAAGCGGAAAAGGCGGCTCGTCAGTTTGTGCAGAATAACAAGAACGAAGTGCAGCCCTTGGTCGCTCTGATCGAAGTGCTCTGGAAGCTCGAAAAACGTAAGGAAGCGGGCGAAGTATTCCAGGAACTGCGCGATATCTCGGGGGCCATCGATGATTTGAGCGTCCCCACGTTCACTCGACTGGCTCCGATCGCCAAGGAGCTTCAGCTTCCCGCGGACTGGCGAGTGGTGAAGGCGCCGAAGCCGGATGTTGGGGTTCGACCGCCGCTCGATTCGCTGGGACCGTACCGTTGGAGCCCGTCGCCCGCGAGTGAGTTCTCGTTGCTGGATGCCGATGGCAAACCGCATGGGCTCCGCGATTACCAAGGCAAGCCTGTGGTGTTGATTTTCTACCTGGGGTCGGGGTGCCTGCATTGTGCTCAGCAATTGCAGAAGTTTGGACCCAAGGTGAAGGAATTCGAGCAGGCGGGGTTCTCGGTGGTGGCGATCAGCAGCGACGATCTGGCGGGGCTGAAGACGTCGATCGAGAACTACAAGGAAGGTGGGATTCCGATCCAATTGCTGTCGAATGCGGACCTGTCGGTGTTCAAGGCCTATCGCTGCCACGATGACTTCGAGAACAAGACCATGCATGGGACTTTTATCATTGATGGTCGTGGGCTGGTGCGATGGCAGGATATTGGCTACGAGCCATTCATGGATGTCGATTTCGTGCTTGCCGAGGCCAAGCGATTGGTTGGGCATTCGACTCCTTCGACCGAAAAGTTGACCGCGTCTCCATAAGTCGCTCTGTTAGGGTTTGTCTGTTGGACGTATGACTCCGAGGTGTACGACGGACCTTCAGTCCGTCGCGATAAGTTTGTGCGTCCGGCAGTTTGACGGTTCGGCGTGGCGCGCGAGGCGATTTTTCATCCTGGTTAACAGGAGGGGAGCAACTGTGTCTCGCGAGACGATCTTTGCGGCGAGCGTCGAGTATTTCTTGAGACCGATCGTCCCCTATTTGCAGGACGCTTCGGTCACGGAAATCATGGTCAATCGGTTCGATCAGGTCTTTATTGAACGCGGTGGGCGGCTCTACAAGACCGATGCACGGTTCCTCAGCGAAGACGCTCTTCTGTCGGCGGTGCACAATGTGGCTCAATGGGTGGGCCGCAGGATTGACGAACAGCAACCGGTGCTGGACGCTCGTCTACCGAACGGTTCGCGCGTGCACGTTATTCTCCCCCCAGGGTGTCGCAACGGCACGTGTCTCACGATTCGCAAATTCAAGCCGGGCGGCTTATCGCTGGACGACCTTGTCTCCTACGGAAGCTTGAACGCTTCGGCCGCCGAGTTTTTGGCTTTGTGTGTGCGACTGCACAAGAACATCGTTGTTTCCGGAGGGACGGGGACTGGAAAGACGTCGCTCTTGAATGCGGTGTCCGCGGCCATCCCGGAGGTGGAGCGGATCGTGGTGATTGAGGACACTTCGGAGCTCCGGTTGAAGCAGGAGCATTGTGTGTATCTGGAGGTGCAGCGGCCCGATTCGCAAGGGCGCGGCGGCCTCTCGATCCGGCAGCTCTTTGTGGCCTCGTTGCGGATGCGACCCGATCGAATCGTGGTGGGCGAGGTGCGGGGTGGCGAAGCGCTCGACATGATCCAGGCGATGCTGAGTGGTCACACGGGGAGTCTGACCACGGTCCATGCCAATTCCACTCGCGATTCCTTGATTCGGTTGGAGACGCTGTCCTTGATGTCGGATGTGAGTTTGCCGGTGTATGTGGCTCGAGCCCAGGTGGCGGCCGCGATCCAGTTGGTCGTGCAACTCGGCAGATTCTCAGAAGATGGTTCGCGGCGAGTGACGCGGATTACCGAAGTCTTAGGACTAGGGGCTGATCAGCAATATGCCACCCGCGATCTGTACGTTCTACGCATGAAGGGGCGAGATGGAGAGGGGCGGCTAGTGGGTGAATTGGAGCCGACCGGCGAGCGACCGACATTCGCCGCCGATCCCCTCGAACAGGGCATACTGGATGAGGTAAGACATAGTCGAGCGCTTTGGAGTTTGACCCCTTAGCGGGGGTCGCTAGAATCAAGGCGGAGGCGCGAGCGCTATGGGACGGCTGAAGGCGATTCCGCGAGCGAGCGGGCAGGTGCGGCAAGGGCGGGGGCGGCGAGCGGCCGCAACGCTCGATTATGTGCTTGTGATGGGAATTGTGCTGCCGCTGGCGGTGATTGTGTATAAGGTCGCGCCGCGGATGATGAACTTGGTGTATGAATTGACTTGCGTTTCGATGGGCTGGCCGTTTCAGTAACACGAGGGAACGGCAGGCAGTTGATTTTTTGGGAATTAGGTGGCGGCCATGACGACGAATTTAGTGACGACGTGGCGAAGTTGGCGACAACTATTGGGCGAATTGCATCGGGACCGCAAGGGCGGCGTGAGCATCGAGACGGTGCTGATCATCGCGGCCATTGCGTTGCCGATCTTGATCTTCGTGATCAAGTTTGGGTGGCCGCGCGTGAAACAGTTCTTCGACAAGGGAATGACTGACCTTGAAGGGGGCGCGCAGCAAGCCGGTGCTACTCCTTAGCGCCGAGATTCCTTGGCGCCGAGTTGCAACTCGCTCATGCAGTCACGGCGATGTGCGAGCAACCCATGATCGGTATTGCGCTGATTGGTACATTCCTGCTGATCGCGACCTATACCGACATGCGTTGGCGGATCGTACACAACGCCACGACTTATGGCGGGCTGCTGGTTGCTTGGGTAGCTAGCGCCCTGGCGACGTGGGCAGGCGTCGATACGGTCGCGGGGACGCCCGCGGATTTGATGCGCTGGGGAATCATTCCGTTGTGGGAGAGTGTGCTAGGGGCAGCTGCTTGCGGCGCGGTGATGCTGGCCTGCTACATCTTCTTTGCTCGCGAATTGGGAGGAGGGGACGTCAAGCTGATCGCTATGATCGGAGCGTTCCTGGGACCCTATTCGGGGCTCGAAGCGATGCTCTGGACGATGGTGATCGCCGGCGCGATGGCGATCGTGATTCTGATCTGGCGAGTAGGTGCATGGCGGTTGGCGGAAATACTTCTGGCATATGCGTCCGCCGCGGCTCGTGGGATTCGACCTCAGTGGGACGACGAGCAGCGGGCGGCCTTGCGCACCGATTTGTTTCTCTCGCCGAGCGCTTTGTTGGCGGTGGTGATTGTGAGGTTGGGAGTTTGGTGACCCGGCGTCAATCGCCGTGGGAGGTCTGAGCCATGCATCGGCAAATCATTGTCGCCTGCCTGCCGTCGCTCGGCGTCGTCCTGGCTTCACTCGCCGTCGCCTGGTTGCTCGTCCGACTCACTCGCGCTCAATTCGATTGGCGGCATCTGGCGAATCTGGCGGGCGACCAGCGGGGAGCGGTGCAGAGCCTTAGTTTCGTGCTGACCGTGCCTGCGTTCATCATGATTCTGATGCTCATTGTGCAGATGAGTCAGATCACGATCGGCAAGGTGGCGGTGGAGTATTCGGCGTTGGCGTCGGCTCGAGCGGCTCAAGTGTGGATTCCCGCGGACTTATCGCCTATCGGTGGAGGAGGGCCCAATCGGCTGCCCTGCTGGCAGGTGACGAAACTGGAGCAGGGGCCTGATGGTTGGGGCTATCTGACGTATCGTTTTCCGCGGCAGGGAGTCAAGTATCAGAAAATTCGCCAAGCGGCCGTTCAGGCCCTGGTTCCCATTTGTCCGTCGCGCGACACGGGCGCGCCACTCGGCTCGGGCGGTTCTCAGATCGCTCAAAGCCAATTTGCCGCCGCGTTGGTTTACGCTCCCGCCTTGGCGGCGAATACTCGTATTCCCGATCGCATTCGCAATAAGTTGGCCTATGCGATGAACAACACGGATGTGTTGATTGAGTTTCGGCATAAGGAAACCGAGCCGCCGCTCGGGACTTATCTGATAGGGCCTTATTACGAAGAGTTCCAGTGTGGGGAGATGGGTTGGCACGACGAGATCATCATCACGGTCTCGCACGAGTTCGCCTTGCTGCCAGGACCCGCTCGACTGCTTGCCAGGAAGTCGCCTCTGCCCGGCGCTACTTACGATAGCGTTGCGGCTCAGATCAAGTCGCAAAACGGGGTTCACGTTTATTCGATGCGAGCGACAGCTCGGTTGTATAACGAAGGGCAAAAGCAGCGTCTCGGTTACGTTCAATCGCTGTCGGGGGCGGTCGCGGCGTCTGGCAATCGGCAGGTCGATCAAGTGGTCGTGGCGCCATCGAGTCCGAGCGGCGATGACGAAACAGCGGCCATTTTGAGTCACGCGGGCATGGAGCGTTGGAATCCAGTTAAGGGTGCGAGCGCAGGGATGGCGAACGCAGCAGGGCTCGACAGCGACGATGTCGTCGAGGGCTCGACGCCGATCCCCGCCTTTTCCGGGCCGGACCACATGCTGCTGCCCATCGAATCACCCGGCGACTTGTCCCTCTTGACCGGGGCGGGGAGCAGCTTGGAACAAGCCTTGCCCAGCGTGTTGCGCAGGAGGGTCCCATGAGCGACCGTCGCACGTTACGAGAGGTTCGCGATCAGGCGGCCTGCGATCCGATGGGTCGAGATCAGGTGGTACGAGATCGCTGGCCATCAGCTCGCAGGTTGATGCGTTGGTTCGCGGGCGGCGTCGTGGGTGGAGTCTCGCGATGCTCGGCTCGAGTAGGCGGGTTGCACGGCGACCAGCGAGGTTCGATCAGTATCGCATCGGTCTTTACGCTCTTGTTGTTGGTCATGCTGCTGGGCATGGTCATGAATTCGAGTCGTCAGATTGATCGCAAGGTGCGCATGCAGAATGCGGCCGATTCGGTGGCTTGGTCGAGCGGTCAGGTGATGGCCCGCAGCATGAATACGCTGGCTTTCACCAATCACTTGTTGGCCGACACGTTTGCGTTGACGGCGTTCATGCGCGAGGGGCGCGATCGCAATGCGGAGGTTTACGTCGACGAGATCATGGACAACTGGGAGCGGATTGGTCCGTTCCTGCAGACCTCGGAGTTTCCACCGTTCGCGGGCTTGGGGAGTGCGATCACGGAAAAGGTTCCGGCCGAGCGAAAGATGGCTCACGCTTTCGGCGAATGGGCGGCGGCGGCGTCCGAAATGATTCTACCGGTGTTGGAGGAGGTGCTGGCGACGGAAGCGATTCCCGAGTATCAGCGAGCGTTGGCGGCGGCGACGCCGGGATTAGCTCAACAGACCGCCGCCGAGGTAGCTCGACGGCATGGTCAGTCATGGCCTCGCGCCACGCCCTTGTACGGCTGTCTTTGGCGAACTTCGATTGATCCCGTGGGTGGGATGCAAGAGTCAGGGAAACGGTCGTTGCCGGTGGTTGATCCTTCGCCTTATGTATCCGAAACAGGTGGTTCGCCTTCGTTGCAGTCCGGTTACTTTGCCGAATCGGTGTCACAGAGACGTACATTGGCTCATGGCTATCTGGCCGATTGGAACAACGAGTCGTTGGTGGCCTTTGATCGCTACGGAAAAATGTCGCAGTTCGCGAATCTCTGGCGGACATTCACGTGCGGTTATCTTCGGCGGTTGCTGGAGGTCGAGTATCCCGACCGCAACTTGCCGTTTCAGATCCGGTCGAGGATGGAGTCGAGTGGCAATCAGAATGAATACTTGGAATTCGATTTCATGTTCGTGGGGGTAGTCTATGCCTCGCGGCCGACCGATTTTGTTCCAGGAGTATTTCGCAATCCCTCGTCTTTTGACCAACAGGCGTTTGCTCAGGTCTCGATGTTCGTGCCGCGACGACGATTGATTCGCGTGCGTCCTGGACAGAACGGGAGTCCGCAGGGCGAGTTTATAGGCGGGGTGCCTGGCGGAACGATCATTCTGCCGCCCGATCCCGCTCCACCTCCGCCTCCGCCGAGTGGTGAACTGCCCGAGTGGATTGTGGTGCGTCAGGGGCGCGGCATGCATCCGGATCGCTGGGATCTGCTGACTCAGAATTGGGCCATCCAATTAGTGCCGACAACCGCCGAGTATTCGCGGGAGATCCTGAGTCTCGCGCCATACGTGAACAATGTGGCGGCGGGGATTGTGCCCAAGTGGACGGCGCTTTCGTCCAGCGATTTCGAAAATCTGACTCAACACTAAGGGGCCAGCCATGCGACGCAAGAAGGGACGACGAGTGCCATGGCGAGCGGCTGCGGAACGCGAAGCGTCGCGTTCTGCTGGGCGGCGTATTGCCGTGCGACGGGCAGGACTGGCGCCGGTCGAGTTTGTGTTGTGGCTCCCCGTGTTGTTGTTCGTCATGGCGTTGATGGTCAACTATGGTACGATGGCGGCGTGGCGGATTCGCGGCGAAATTGCGGCTCATGACGCGGGCTGGCGAACTCGCTGGCCGCGAACGGGCGGCGGCGAGCCGGATGTGGTGAAAACGACGGCCGTGGTGACTCGCGTCGAGTCGCTGCATGATGCGGCCCCGATGCCTCATCTTGATCCACCGGCGATTCAAGCGCCGGTCGTGCGCGGGCCGCTGCCGAATGGCTTCGTCGTCAACCAGGTGCTCGACCCGCTCCCGGGCGCCGTGAATGGCAATTCTCATGTGGAGAGGCAGTATCCATTGCTGTCCAAGATCGGTTCGTACGAGAGCGGCCCGATCAATGATTTTCTATTGCATGGGTCGCGCACGAACGGCGAGATGGGGATTCCCAATCGGTTTCGTCGGACCAAGGTCTTGTACCAATTGCCGCAGACGTCGCCGAATCTACCTCAGGCGTTTCGCGACGCAGTGGTGCAGGCCGTGACGATTCCCCATTATCAGTACCTCTCGGTATTGGATCGCGACCACGACTGGTTGGAGTATCGCGGATACGCGCCTGACTTTCATCCGCGAGTACATGTTCGCTGCACGCTCGAGCATAAAGAGGTGTACGACAAGGAGGTGTCGCGGCTGATCGATGTTTATGACTGGAACAAGATGAAGTGGGATCTAGGCGAGATCTCTCATTTGCCAAGTCGACTCACCAGCCAGTTCTTGGCTATGTATAAGCAGACGCTTGCCGCCTTCGAAGCGGAATTGATGAACGATCCACCGCCGCCGCCGCCGCGAGTGGCCTACCTGACGCAGCACATTGCAATTCTTAAGACCAAGATTGCTCAGTTGGAGAAATTCCAAAAGAAGATCCCCGGCTTCGAGCAAGGGCTCGTCAACCGCCCGCCGCCGATGATGTAAGTGGTCTTGCGGCGATAACTCGGAGGGTGCGTCGAACCGGGCGGGTTGAGCGATCGCACCAACTCGATACCCTTTCCACCGCCCGGTGAAAACGCACCTGATCGTTGAATGCCCATGGCGGCTTCGATAATCTCGCCGCGAGTGCGGGCGTCTGCTGGTTGGGGAATCGCTCGGTTGAGAAGGTGCGTCCGCGCCGGAGGCTTGACGCACCCTACGGCTGTTTTTTCGTGAAATCGTTGAACCAGTGACGCACGGCGAGCGACCTATTTCTCGGAGACGTGATGAGTGAAACAGTGATCCTTGCTGTCGTATTCGAATAAGAAAGCCGCCGGCCCATGAGTCAACCGCACGACGAACTGACCGAACAAGTCCTCGTGCGGCATGCTCAACGCGGGAGCCATGATGCTTTCGGCTTGCTTGTCGAGCGGTATGACCGACGATTGCTGTATTACGTTCGTCGGCTTTTGGGCGACGGGGATGAGTCTTTCGATGTTTTGCAGGCCACATGGCTGCAAGTTTTTCGCAAGCTCTCGTCACTGAAATCGCCTCAGGCGTTTCGAGTCTGGTTGTACCGAATCGTGCACGACCAAGCGGTCTCGCACTTGCGTCGAGAGAGGCGACAGCCGCTGAGTGTCGGCGAGGATGCGATCGAGAGCATCGCCGTGGAACAACCGATGGCTGACGAGTTGCTGGCGAACGTGGAGTTGGTGCATCGCGCGCTCCGTGACATTAAGTGGGAATACCGCGAGGTGCTGACGTTGCGGTACCTGGAGGATCTCGCCGTGGACGAAATATCGGTCGTCACGGACTTGCCCGAGGGAACAGTGAAGTCACGACTGCATTACGCCAGAATTGCCTTGAAAAACCGTGTAGAGGAGTTGGGAAATGGCTGAACGAATCCAGCAGGAATCAATCTCATCGCAGTTGCTCGCCCTCGATGCGCGAGAGACCGACGACCAGTATGTGGAGTACCGCCAAAAACTGACTCGCGCCTTGGATGCCGCGCGGCGGAGCGAACGAATCGCCTATTGGATATGCGCCGTGACTGGACCTATCAGTATGGTGCTTATGTTTGTTGGCGGTTCCCGAGTTGTCGGCAGCTTTGATCCGTGGGACAAGGACGCAACGCCCTGGTCGATGGGACTAGGGGTGATTTATGTCGCTTCGTCGATTGTCTTTTGGGTTGGGTTGGCGTCTTTTTATTCGAGATTTCGACCGCGAACGCGGGCGGCGGAAGAGAATCTGCGTGAATCGCATTGGATGCAAATGGCCGCCCAATTGACGTCATTGCAGAAGGATGTGGAGTTGCTGAAACGAGGCCGATTAGAGTGAGATCGTAGATCGTAGGGTGCGTCGAACCGGGCGGATTGAGCGATGGCGCCAACTCGATACCGTTTCCACCGCCCGGTGAAAACGCACCTGATCGTTGAAAGCCCGAGGCGGCTTCGATGACGTCGCCGCGAGTGCGGGCGATTGCCTGTTGGGGAGTTGTTTGGTTGAGAAGGTGCGTCTGCGCCGGAGGCTTGACGCACCCTACAAATCGACGTCAACGACTCGCCGACGGCGGTCGCACTCGGTAGCATCGTAGCTCCATTTGGCGCTGGTTTCTTACGCCCGCAAATTGTCGAGGGTCGGTGAGGTCGAGCCAGGTCACGTCGCTTGGAGCAAACGCCTTGCTCGCAATCAACTCGAGGCGAATGGCTGAATCAGCTGCGTTCGGGTTGAGCCATCGTTCGAGACTCGAGTCATAGCGCGAGTGGGGGCCGGTAATCACGAACGTTGGCGAGTCCAGGTTGCGAGTCGGAATGTCGGCGACCGGCGCTAGCGCTCGTCGTTCCCAATCGTGCAATCGTTCATCGCGACTCAACGCATGATATACCGCAGGCTCGCCATACGTCAGGAAGATCGTGGTCGCTTCGGCGCCGAGCGTTGCCGCCGCCGTTTCGTACAGCGCCAGGGATGCTCGCTGCAAATCCCCTCGATCACGCCACGCAGGGACGCCGATGATGCGCAAGTATGGTAGGACGATGGCGCAGGAAATCACGAAGAGGGCCATTGCAGCGAGCGCGGTTGGCCGTGGACGATGTGCGAGGAATTTGGCGAGCTTCCGCAGGATTGGCGGTGGCGAATCCGTGGCGAACCACTCGACGATTTGCGATACCGACCATCCGGCGGCGATCCAGCAGGCGGCGAGCCAGGGGAGGGTGAGTCGCGTGTAGGGATGATAGTTTGGTGTGGCGAAAGACAGCCCCGCCAGCCAAGCGGCCAAGAAACACTCGGGCCAAGTCGGATGGCGACCCGATCGCCACCACGACCCAATGGTGGACGCAAGCGGCAGTATGGCTAGGCACGGCAGGATTGAAATGGCGCCCGCGAGCGCAAACGCGGCGCCGATCACAGTTGTAATGACCAACCCCAGCCAGCGTCGTCGGGACACCAGGGGCCCCAGTGTCGCGACCAACCCCATCAGGAGCGGGCCGACAACTCGAGAGAGTGCGCCGTCGAGCCACCGGAGGTTGGCGTATTGATGGTGCAACGATTCGGGCCAACCCGTGAGGCCCACGACATATCGAGCGTGATTCGCGGAAATGTCCGCGTAGCGATAACCATCTCCCTGGAGCAGTTGTAGCTGAGCGGCAAAGAGAATGCCCGCAATCGCGGCGACCCCCAGCCAAGACGCGGCTGCTTGCCGCTGGTCCCATTGTTTTGTGGCCAAAACTCGTAGGGCAATGGCAGTCGCGCCGATGGCGAGTGGGAGCCAGCCGTTGTACTTGGTCCACCAAGCGATGCCTGTCAGCAGCCCGGACGCAACGACATCGACCAGCCCGCCCGTGCGGACGGCTCGTTCCAGAAAAAAAACGGCCAGCAGCAATAGTAGGAGCAGCCAGGGATCGGTGAGCGCCGTCCGGGAAAAGAGAGCGTGGACGTCGCTGGTGGCGGCTAGCGCGAGAGCCACGAGACCTGCCACGGGGCCAAACCAGGAGCGGGTGATCCACCAGACGAGCGGCAGAGTCAGGCATCCACACACGATTCCCGCCGCTATCTCGGGCGATTTACACTCGGGAAACAGTCGTTGGGCCCAATCGAGCAGAGTGGGGACGAGAGGCGGCGCGTAGAGGTGAAGGAGTGGATAGGGCCCGTGTCCCTGGGGGCCAGGAGGAAGATGGGACGAATAGACTCCTTCGTCGAAATGGTCGATTCCCCAATGGCTGGGAAACGCGACTCGAACCATAATGCCAAGCAGGAAGATGACTCCGGCGAGGGCCCACTCTTTCCTTTCCGCACGTGGCGCGGGCGAAACGTTCGTCGACGCCTTGGTTGGGAGGGACGGTTGAGGGCGAGTGCGGGCCATGGGACCTTAATGAGCGACAGTGTGGAGTGCCAGCCAATTTCGTCATCATAAGTGCTGTGAAGCGACGGGGCAGGGGCGTTCGAAGTTGACACGAATGTCAGGAGTTGGTACGGTCCCCACTTGTGGTGGAGGAGGCGCGTTCAAAACGAATGTCGACAAGTGCTCGCCAGGACGATGAAGGGCTGACACCGCGGGTGAATGGCGGCGCCGCGCCTTTGGTGCGCTCGGAATCCGAGCGAACCGGGTTCACGGACGCTGGCGAGGTGGTTGATCGCCCGTTGCCTCCGGTGGCCGCGGATGCGGGTGGCTCTTCGTCTCAAGACGCCTCGCTGGCCGATCCTCCGGTGATGGATCGCATGGCGCAGTGCGAGGAGCGTCTCGGATATGTGTTCCGAGACAAGTCGCTGTTGCGGGCCGCTTTGACCCATGCTTCGGGCGCCGAGCACCGATTGGCGTCGAACGAGCGGCTGGAATTTCTCGGGGATGCGGTGCTGGGGTTTGTCGTTTGCGACATCCTGTTTCGCAACTACCCGGCATTTCAGGAAGGGGAGCTGACTCGAGTCAAGTCGAGCGTGGTGAGTCGTCAAACGTGCGCCAAGTTGAGTTCGCAGTTGGGGCTGCACGAGTTTCTGATTCTCGGCAAAGGGATGGCTTCGTCGGGCGCGGTTCCCCAGTCGTTGATGGCTGACGTCTTCGAGTCCTTGATAGCCGCCATGTATTTGGATGGCGGCGACGAAGTGGCTCGCGACTTCTTGGGGCGTAGTCTGTCGGCGGAGATTGCCGCCGCGGTCGCGCTCGCTCACAGCGATAACGCCAAGTCCCTGCTTCAGCAGATCGCTCAACGACGTTTTGGGGCGACGCCGAGCTACCATCTGTTGGACGAGAAGGGGCCCGACCACAGCAAGTGCTTCAAAATGTCGGCTCGTGCTGGTTCTCGAGATTTCACCCCGGCCTGGGGCAGAAACAAGAAGGAAGCCGAGCAACGAGCAGCTTGCAATGCGCTGGCGGAACTGAACGGCGAACCGGCCCCCTTTCTGGGCGACGATTAACGGGATCTTGGGCGACTCGCTCCCGTGTTGGACCGCTCCGTGGTGACTTGCCGAGCGACCCGCTACAATACTCGCGAGTCTCGCTTACGTGTTTACGGAGGAATCCATGGTTCGCAGTTCAACGGACTGTCGTCGTCGTATGCGCCTCGTCGGCAAGGTGCTGTTATTGGTCGCAAGTCTTTTCGTGGGGATGGAAGGGGCGAATGCGGGTCGACCTCGGGCGGCGGCCGCGGCGGAGCCCGCGGGCGTGAAGAAGATAGGGACGATCGAAGGGATCACCGAGTATCGCCTGGAGAACGGCGTTCAGGTACTGCTCTTCCCTGATCCTTCCAAGCCTACTGTCACGGTCAACATGACGGTCTTCGTCGGCTCGCGGCACGAAGGTTACGGCGAGGCGGGCATGGCTCACTTGCTGGAGCACATGTTGTTCAAGGGGACGCCAAAATTCCCCGAAGTCCCCAAGGTGTTGCAGAACCGCGGCGCTAGCTTCAACGGAACAACTTGGCTCGACCGCACCAACTACTTCGAGACCTTGCCCGCCAGCGACGAGAACCTTGAGTTCGCGATCGAACTGGAAGCGGACCGCTTGGTGAATAGCTTCATCAAGGGGGAAGATCTCGCGTCGGAAATGACGGTCGTACGCAACGAATTCGAGCGGGGTGAGAACTCGCCCGATCGCGTGTTGCGTCAGCGCATGATGTCGGCCGCCTTCGAGTGGCACAATTACGGACGCTCCACCATCGGCAATCGAGCCGATATTGAACGAGTGCCGATCGACAAGCTACGCGAGTTCTATCGCAAGTATTACCAACCCGACAATGTGATGGTGGTCATCGCGGGCTCTTTCGACCTGGACAAAGCCATCGGACTCGTCGCGAAACACTTCGGCGCCGTGCCTCGTCCGAAGCGCGAGTTGGACAATACTTACACGGAAGAGCCCGCGCAGGATGGCGAGCGCCTGGTGATGTTGCGTCGAGTGGGGCAGGTGGCGATTGTTGGATCGCTGTACCACATTCCTCCCGCGGCTCACCCTGACTTCGAGCCCGTCGATGTGCTCGACACCATCCTCTCGTCGGCCCCCACGGGACGACTCTACAAAGCGCTGGTCGAAACCAAGAAAGCAGCTCGAGTTTCGGGTGGCGCGTTCGCGCTGCATGACCCGGGAGTCGTCGGTTTCAGCGCCGAGGTGGCTGTTGGGCAAGATCCCCAGGCGGTTTTGGACGAGTTGAATCAGGTCGTCGAGTCGGTGGCGCAGGAGGGTGTGACCGCCGAGGAAGTGCAGCGTGCCAAGGACAAGCTGCTGAAAGACCGCGAACTCAATACGACCGAGAGTTCGCAGATAGCGATTGAGTTGAGCGAGTGGGCGGCGATGGGCGATTGGCGGTTGTTTTTCCTGTATCGCGACCGACTGGAAAAAGTCACGCCCGATGATGTGAAGCGAGTGGCAGGCGCCTATCTGCGTCGACAAAATCGCACGGTCGGCATGTTCCTCCCCACGGAGAAACCCGAGCGAGTCTCCATTCCAGCGAAACCTGATTTGGCCAAGCTGATCGGCGACTACAAGGGTCGTGAGGCGGTTGCGACGGGTGAAGCCTTTGACGTGAAACCCGAGGCCATCGAGGCTCGGACAAAGCGCGGCGTGATGCCCACCGGCATCAAGGCGGCGTTGTTGCCGAAGAAGACTCGCGGCGAGTCGGTCAATCTGCAGCTTACGCTCCGCTACGGCGACGAACAGAATCTGCGCGGAGCGGCCAAGGCGTGTGAGTATCTTCCGCGGTTGCTGACCCGCGGCACCAAGAAACTCAATCGCCAACAACTCCAAGATGAACTCGACAAGTACCGAATCGAACTCGTCGCGGGCGGCCAGCCCGGCGAGCTGACGGTTTCGCTGAAGACCAAACGCGAGAATCTGCCGGCCGCACTGGAGATTCTGCGCCAGGTGTTGCGAGAGCCGACATTACCCGAGTCGGAATTTGAGTTGTTGCGGCAAGCCGATCTGGCTCGTTTAGCTCAATCAGGCAACGATCCGCAAACCCTGGCGACTCGCTTCGTGAATCGTACGGTGAACCCGTACCCCGCCGAGGATCCTCGGTACATTCCCACGATCGCGGAGGAGACGGAACGAGTGAAGTCGTTGCAGACCTCGGATGTGCGAGGCATCTACGAGCAATACCTGGGGGGAGCCGTGGGTGAGTTGGCGATTGTCGGCGACTTCGAGCCGGCCGCCATCAAGTCGCAATTGGACGCTTTGTTCCAGGATTGGAAGAGTCCGCTCGAGTTCAAGCGAATCACTCGCACGGGCGATGTGCAGTACAAACCGACGGTCGAGGTGATCAAGACGCCGGACAAGGCGAATGCCATGTACTTTGGCGGATTGGTGCTCCCCTTGCGAGACGACCATGCCGACATTCCCGCGTTGGTGATCGGAAACTTCATTCTCGGCGGCGGCGGTGGACTGTCGTCGCGGCTGGGTGATCGCGTTCGACAGAAGGAAGGATTGTCGTACGGCGTGGGGACGGGCATGAGGACTTCATCCGTCGATCCACGGACTTCGTTCTACGTGTATGCGATTGCGAATCCGCAGAACGTCGAGAAGCTGAAAGCGGCGATTCGTGAAGAGATCGATCGGATCGTCAAGGATGGCGTGACCGAGCAAGAGCTTGAAGCCGCGAAGAAGGGGTATCTGCAGCAACTGGAAGTCGATCGTACGGATGACGGCGGACTCGCCGCGGAGCTCGCCGATTCGCTGTTTGCCGGTCGAACGCTATCGTTCGACGCGAAACAGGAAGCAGCGATCGCGTCGCTGACCGTCGCTCAGGTGAACGAGGCTTTACGGAAGTACGTGAAACCCGAACGGCTCGTGCTTGCGATCGCTGGCGATTTCAAGTAAGCGACTGTTGCCTTTTGCTCCGCAAAAGCAGCCCTTCCGCGGGTGCTGATTGCGCATTGCAAAAGGCGCTGTTGGGCGACGCGGCGGTTCCGCTCGCGAAGCGAGCGGGCTACTTTGCGGTCCACGCGCCTTTGGCGCGTAGGCCGTTGTTTTCGAAGGTCAGTCCTAAACCTAGCCGCTGTAGGTCCGTGATCAACGGACTCTTCAGCGGTTTGTTGCGAGGTTCATAGGAGGTTCCGAGCACGCTCGATTCCATCGTGCGTTGCTCGGCGTTCCAGCGATACTCGCCGCCCGCCGGACACTCAAGTTTCACTCCCCAAAGTCGCTCGTGTGTCTCCACCGGATCTCGATCCGGATAGAGCCGTTTCCATTCATTCAGGATGGGAAGCGTATCGTGGACGATTTGACGCATTCGAGAGTCAAACCCCAGCGAGACCATCTCTTGGAACGAGGTGGAAAACGGTCCCTTCAATTCGAGGGCCGCGTGGTCTCCGAGCCAGGTTCGATCAGCTTGAGCGTCAGGCTTCTTTCCGTCGGGAGCGTCAGGCTTGCCCTGAGTTTTCTTGGCGGCGATCAGGCGATCGATCGAGCGGTGTAGCAACGATTCGTTGAAAGTTATCAGCCACTGATCGTCGGCCGCGAGCGAATAAAGCGACATGGCAAATCCGCTGTGCGACGAGTTCTTCTTGTCGACGCTGCGATAAGAGTAGCGATATCCCTTGTATTCGCGTTCACTCCACGTTGATGGCTTGCCACCCAACTGGTCCAAGACGAGTTTCAGTTGCGCCATGGCGAAGCCGAGTTCTGTTTGGTCCTTGACTTCGAACCTGAGTGCGACCGGGAGTTGAACATCCTGGGTCAAACTGGCGGTCAGCAGCTCGATTTCACTGTAATGAGCGTATTTCCGCCAGATGGCGTCGTCTTCGACATAGAGCGCAATCGAATCTCCTAGCCACTTGGCTGGATCGCCTCGACCTTGCGAATCGGTGCAAATACCCCGAATCACGTTGCGAATCCCGTTCGCTTCCTTCAGGTTAATGGCGTGCACGAAATGCACCAAAACGCCATCGTGGGGATCGCCCGAGCGAACGCCCAGCGTCGCACCTTGGGAAATGGTCGACAACCAGCGATAATTGGAATTGTCGATGAGAGGCATGATTGTCAGATCGAACTCGATTTGCCGCTCACTCACGTTCAGGCGGACGGCGATCGGGTCGAACGCCTGTTGCCAGTAACGTTCGTATTGATCGCGCCAGGCAATGTAGCGAGTGCGTTCCTCTTCGGTCACTTGAGTTAAGTCTAATTCCGTGATCGGAGTCAGGAATCGCAGGTTGCCGTAATCGTGGGAATGAACGCCGCAAGCGACTTGCGACAGGCGGCCCGTGGCGGCAGGCTGAGGGCCGATCAGTGGCGCTGGCTGCAATGTGCCCTTCACCAGGGAATCAACGAGTTCGCACTGGCGATCGGCAAGCACCGCGGCCGCTCGCGTGCGCCGCGAATGACTGATTCGCCAACGAGGCCCGCACCAGCGGCGAATCGTTGGATCGGAGACCATGACCAACGCCGATTCGTTGGCATCTTGAATACGATAGCGATCACGAAAAAACAGATACTCGGGTAGTTTGGCAAGTGACTCGCGCTGCTCGACGGCAGTCTCCGCGATCCCTCGGATCTGCGCCAACGAATTCGACACGACGACGCAGTTGGGGAGTTCGAGTACGAACGAGCGGACCGAATGATCCTCGGCGACTCGCGACCAGCATCGCGATCCGGCCAACTCATGTTCGACCGTACGTATACTGGGCGAGTCAGGGTGTTGACGGGCGATCTCGGCCAACACGATGGTTCGCAATGCGCGGGGCGATTGGGACTCGATCAGCACCGCGAGATCCGTCCCCGTTCGAAAGTAAGGATCGCCGCCGGTGATCGCGACGGTCTTGATGATGCCTGGCGTGAGTTGGCGAGCGAGGGGAGAGTCCGCCAATGCGAATTGGTTGAGTGATACTCCGAGCTGTTGCTCGTATCTGGCGATCACGTGATGATTGGTCGAAGTTCCTTCAGTTGCACGCAGCAAGGGAGTCGCCGGTCGCTCAATGGCCTGAATCACTTGGAGAACGGCGGCCGCGGAAGGAAAGAAGACGACATGCTGGTCGCTGGGGATGTACTTGGCGAGTGGATCGAAAGTTGGTTGTTTGTCGCGAATCAAAGGCTGCCAGTCGATTTCCTTCGCGCGTATGCCGGAAATCGACTGAATGTCGATCGTGGGCGGCACGGGCGTTGTGGAGGCGAGTTGACGGTCGAGTTGTAAGTTCTCATGCAAAGCTCGCTCGCCGGAGAGCATTTCCAACGTAGGATCCACAGCGACGTCTCCGCCACCGATCCGATTGGGCGAGGGCGGTACATAATCGGTCATGCCGAGCGCTCGACTCGATAAAACAGATTGATGTCGAAACCACGCTCCTCCGGGCAAGCCCCGACGACATAGCTCGTTGTAGTGATTCAAACGCAACTCGTGGAATTCTCGACGTCGTTCCAGCGACAATTGCTCGGCTGCGATCCGAAATTCAATGTGGCGAGTTTTTCCTTCGAGTAAAGGCCAGATGAGTACGCCGGTGATGTCGCGGCGCGTGGGGGTGCGGACGGCAAGTCGGACGCTGGCGTCGGGAAGCGACAACAGCAAAGGTCGCTCGGTCGCCGCCGTCGATGATTCCAGATAGGCCTCGGCTTCGCCGTCCACGGCGACTCGAGGAGGTCGTCCCGCGAATTGCGAAGCGCGGGCCTTCTCCATGTCATTGGCACTCGCAGGGGGATCTCCCGCGGTAATCGCCAGGTCGTGCAGGCGGACGATTGCGAACCAATCGTCGGCGAGAGTCCACGATGTGTATGTCCAAACAACAACCGCGATCATCGAGACGATGAATCGGCGCATAGAAACCCTTCCCACGATGCTCGAAACTCGTGATTTCAGGCGCTCGCCTTGCCACGTCAGGGCGTACAACGACGAATACCCTGATTAGGGATGGTGGGTTTCAGGACGGTTTGAAACTAGCGGATCAAGCCCGTGCGTCGACCAGCGGTCGCGAGTACATCGAGTGCGAAGTCGAGATCCTCGAAGCTGTGCGAAGAGGAGACGCATGTGCGAAGTCGCGTGGCGTTGAGCGGCACTGCGGGAAAGGCGACCGGTACGACTAGGAGTCGGAGTTCGCGGCAAATGCGGGTCATTTCAAGCACCGCTTCCTCGGTCCAGGTCATGATAGGAACGATGGGAGTCTGCGTGTGTCCGATGTCAAAGCCGAGCTTCTTCAGTCCAGCGACGTAGTACTCGCGATTCGCCCAGAGTCGCTCGACATGTTGGGGCTCGGTTTCCATGACTTCGATGGCGGCGATAGATGCAGCGACCGGTCCGTTGGGAAGAGCGCCGCTGAAGATGTAACCGCGGGCATGATGTCGCAGGAACGTGATAATCGACTCGCGCCCCGCCACGAATCCGCCAATGTTGGCGATGGTTTTCGAAAGCGTGCCCATCTTGATGTCGATATCATGATCGGCCAAGCCGAAGTGCTCTTGGATGCCTCGACCCGTTTTGCCGAGCACGCCGATGCTGTGCGCTTCGTCAACCATCAGCAGCGCCCGGTGCTTGCGACACTGCTCGACGACGCCCGGCAAATCGATGATATCCCCGTCCATGCTGAAGACCGCATCGACAACGACCAACGTCGGTCGACCCGCGGCACGGTCCAACTGTTGAGCGAGAGAATCGATGTTATTGTGTCGGAACGTCAAGAATTCGGCGCCCGACGCTCGACAACCATCGACGATGCTGGCGTGATTCCATTCGTCGCCAATTACAACACCCGTACGGTCGACCAAGGTGGCGACCGTCGAGACATTGGTGACGAATCCGCTGCTGTACACCAGCGAGTCCTCGGCTCGCATGAACTCCGACAGTTTACGCTCAAGCTGCTTGTGCAGCGAAGTGGTGCCTGTCAGCAAGCGAGCGCCATGGTGCCCGGTTCCGAATCGCTCAATCGCGTCGAGCATCGCGGACTTGAGCTTGGGATGGTGGAGCAATCCCAGGTACTCGTACGAGCCGAGCATCAGCATCCGTTGACCGTCCACGACAACCCAAGAGCCATCGTGAGCCGTGATCTCGGACTCGAAAAAGTAAAGCCCATGCTCTTTTAGCGAACGAACCTTGCGGTTCAAGATTTCGTAGTGAGCGATCAAACTGGCTTCGGTCGAGTCAGCAGCGGTCGAGCTGTTGGGAGTGGTCGTCGCAGCGTGATGATTAGAATCGGTGACGGAGGGCGCCTGCGCGATTTGCGTCTGTGCGATTGGGGGCTGTGCGGCGCCTTCGACTTCGGCCGTCACCTTCAGTCGATCCAGGTAATTCGCGATTTCATCAATGCTCTCGAGTTCATAGAGCACTTCAGGATTCATTCGTTTGCCCGTCTCTCGCTCCAATTCACCGCTAATCGAGGCGACTCCCATGGAGTCGACGCCGAGTTGAGAGAGGGGGGTATCTGCTTCGATCCCCTGACAAGGTAGTCCCGCCTCGTCACGCAACCAATTTTCGACCTTTTCGCGAATCAGATCGCGAGTGGTGCGGTCGGAGGGGGGGGACGGCGAACGCGAATCGACGGACGGCATAATGCATCCTCTGCGGGAACCAGAATCCGATGGTGACGAGCCTAACGCATTTGGGGGGAAGCCACAATGTGCGATCCCAAGTTCCCTGGATTCAAAGCGTTCGCCAAAGACTCTGAACCATAAAGGACTTAACGGGATTTCCCCAGCGACTTTCTCCGCTGACTTCCTGGGGGAAAAACCACTCTAATTGCTCAAAAATCGAGCGAGTTCTGCGGCTACGACTCGATTGCCACTCACATTTAAGTGGTGGTCGAATTGGAAGTAAAGGCTTTCTTGCGGGTTTGCCTGACGCGCCTTTAGGAGGGCAGGTCGGAGATCGAGGTACGTGATATGGAGGTTTTGGGCCAGCTTCACCACTTCGTCACACGCTCGCCGGTCGGTTTCCAGGTCATCCGGCGTCAATTCCAGGATCGAGGCGGTTTCGGACACCGTCGTGGCGTCCGTTTCCGGCTCGATCTGCCGCTTGGTGGGGATGATGATCAGCCGCAGTTGAGTCCCATCTTCTTGGGTTTGTGCGAGCAGAATTTCGAGCGTACGTCGCTGACGTTGCAGGGCGGTTGGCCATTCCTCCGCGTGGTGTCGAAAATAGTACGCTTGTTGGAGTCCCTGCCAGACTGGGGCGGGATGAACGAGCGTCGCGTACTCCAGCCGATTGCGGTAGGGGTCGCCCACACCGATCCGTTTGACCACGGCTTGTCGCAACCAGGAGATCTTGGTGAGCGCGTGATACGTCGAGGAGTGGTCTCGCAGGGGCTGTTTGAGTGTTTCCAAGAGATTCGGGTTGGCCTTGGCGACCGACGTTGTCTCGGCATGCTCGATATGCTTCCATTCACCGTCGCGCGATTCGAGTCGTACGGGGGCGTCCGCGCGCATCAGATCGACCAGATCGTTGCCGGCGTAGAATCCCACGATCAACAGATCGGGTGAAAACAGGCGATGAACCTGTTGGTAAGCCCAGGCTTGCTGATAGGGCGACGAGGGACCAAACCCCGCGTTGATGACATCCACGGAGGTGATGGGCGACTGTTGGCGGCTGCCACCGGCGATTTCCGCCAGCGCCGCGGGGGAGGTCGAAGCCAACAATGACTCTAACTGATTCGGATAACTCTCTGGATTCCAACACACTCCATCGGTGTGACTATCCCCGATACACATCAGGCGGAGGGCGCCGAGTGGTTTGTCGAGGGGAATCTCTTGATCCTCGCGCAGCGAACCGCGATTGCGGCGGATTTCGACATAACCGCGCGAGTGCTCGGGAATGTAGGTCGATGATTGAAGGGGAGTTGGCCAGGGGATCCAGCCACGCCGTTGAGCTTCCGCGATCACTGCATTCGAGTGCAATTCATTCGAGTCACGAGGCGGCGGCGGGGAATTGACGGGGCCGATTCCCACGATCCGCAAGCCGACTTCGACCAACAGGAGAGTCAAGGTGGCGGAGAAGGCGAGTTTCACGCCGAGCAGTGCCGCGCGACGTCCGCGACTGGCTGGCTTTTTCGGTGCTTTTTCGGCCATGGATCGAGGGTTTGAGGCAGCAAACTTGCAGGTCGGCGGATCGGCGCTTGTTCGCAAGCGACACGGAGCGTACGCCCAACGGATCGCGGGTTGACGCCTTATCGTCTCGACAAACGACCTCTACTATACGAAATTCTGAACCGCTCTTCTCTTGTCTCGTCGCTTGCTTTTCTGGAGGTGTGTGGAATGTCAGTAGAAATTGACGTGCGGTACGAAGGTCAGTTGCGTTGTCGAGCCACTCACGGTCCCTCGGGCGCGACGCTCCACACCGACGCACCCGTCGACAATCATGGACGTGGCGAGAGCTTCTCGCCGACCGACTTGGTGGCCACGGGCCTGGGCGCTTGTCTTCTGACCATCATGGGAATCGTGGCTCAGCGAAATTCCCTCGATCTCGAAGGGACTCGAGTTCGTGTACGAAAAGAGATGATTCAGATGCCGATCCGGCGTATTGGTCGTTTGCCGGTGACGATCACCATCCCGCGCGAGAAGGCAGAGAAGCTGACGGAAGCAGATCGATCAAAGCTGGAAGCCGCCGCTCGCCATTGTCCCGTCCACCAAAGTCTCCATCCCGATATCGAGATGCCCATGGAGTTCATTTACGAGACGTGATAGCGCGACAGTCGATGGCTAAAAACTGACCTTGTTCGACTTTGTGAGGGCCGCTACAAGTCGCCTTGCTCATCCAACAAACCGTCTGGCGGGAATGAAAACGTGAAGCGTGCGTTTTCTTCGCGTGGGACAATTGCCCTTCGAGCAAGGAATATACCGTGGCGCGCTGGTCGTGCAAGGATTGTCGTAGCGTCGTCCAGTGGCTCGCAGCTTGCTGCTGCGTGCTGGCGGCGGGATACACTTCAGCTCAGGAACCGGTGCTGCGACCGGGCGATCGATCGATCGTGCGAACTCGTCCGGAAACGACGAGTACCATCACGCGTCCCTCGACCACGCCGCGGACCTTAGCGGCGACGCCGCCAACTCGCACGACCACAACGGCGCCGGCTCGAGTAGCTCGCGTTCAGGACACGGCGCCCGCCGCGCCGGCGCCTCGGTCGGTGCTCAATCGCGACGCGGCTGTTCCGGCGGGGCCCGCGGCGAAGCCCGTGCCCGAGGAACTTGGACCCGAGGTGATCGACGGTCCACCCGTGCCTGAAGGCTACGTTTTGGACCTCGATGGCGATTACGTCGACGAGGGATTCGAAGAGCCGGGGTACATGGGGCATGGCGGCCACGCCTGCGACGCCTGTGGCGGCATGGGATGTCCGAACTGTTGGTTCGGCGGTTTCGGCGGGCTGTATGTGCGAGCGGAACTGCTGCGCTGGCAGACTGCGGGCATGCATGTGCCGGCCTTGGTGACGACCAGCGAGGCGGTTGCGGGTCAGGCTTTTCCGCCACCGATTCGCAATGCGGGCGTGCTTGGCATCCCAGGCACTGTCGTCTTGTATGGTGACGGCGACATTCTCGACAACACGCGCAGCGGCGGCCGAATCTACGTTGGGATGCCAATCGATTACGAGCGACGCTTGACGCTTGAAGGCGAGTATTTCGGTTTGGAAGAGGCCGCCGAGAACTTTAGCGCTACATCGAACGGAACTCCCATTCTCGCTCGACCTTTCTTCAACTTAGCCACCACGCCCAACAACATCGCCGCCGAAAGTTCCGAACTGGTTGCGTATCCAAACGTGATTCGCGGCACTGTGGCGGTTGACGCGTCGTCGACATTCGAAGGCTCGGCGGCTCGCCTGAAATACCTCCTATGCTGTTCGGAAGGTTGCGTGCCGGCGCTCGTGCGCCGACGCGGCGATGTGCCGGGCGGTTATCGCATGGAACTAACCGGTGGATATCGTTACCTCGGACTCGACGATAACTTGACCATTCGCGAAGACTTGGCGACGATCCCCGCGCCGGGCACCTTCGACCTTCAAGATTCGTTCCAGACCAACAACGAGTTCCACGGCGTGGAGCTGGGCATGTTGCTTCAAACTCGCCGCGGTCGTTGGACAATGGACTGGGTGTCGCGCATCGGTCTAGGCAGCACCAATGCCACTTCGATGATCAGTGGCAGCACCATCATCGACGATGGTACGAGATCGGTAACGCATCAAGGAGGTTTGCTGGCTCAAACTACCAACATCGGCACTTACGACACGAGTGACTTCGCAGTGGTTCCCGAGCTGGGAGTCACTGTGGGGCTCGACGTGACGCCGCGATTCCGCCTGTTGCTGGGTTACACCATGATTTACTGGAGTCGAGTGCTGCGGGCCGGAGATCAGATCGATCGAGAGATCAATCCCAATCTCATCCCGCCTGCCAACCTCCCTCTGGTAGGCGCCGCTCGTCCCGAACAGCGATTCGTGTGGAGCGACTATTGGGCTCAAGGTCTCACCATCGGTCTCGAGGGTCAATGGTAAACTGCCGCCCACAGGGGTGGATGTGCTGCTTCGCAGCGCGCTCTTGCTTTGCGGGTGTTCCAGAACTCCTAAGCGGTAAAGTCCTCCAGGGGGGTGTGATTTGCGCCGTCGTTAGCGGCGCAATTTGGGGAAGAACTAGATCTTGCCTGTCCGATATCTCAGTAGTGAGATCCGGCACAGGGAGGTATCGCGTTCATGTCCCCAAGCAATTCGCGTCGTTCATCCGTATGGAACTGGCTAGGTGGTTTCGTTGGGCGACGACGTCCCGGTTCGCATGAGCCGACCAAACCCCGCCAGTCTACTCGCCGCCGCCTCCGGCTCGAATCCCTGGAGAATCGAGCATTGTTGGCGAGCGATCTCGCCTCGATCACCGGTATCGTCTTCAAAGACCAGACTGGTAATAACGTCGTGGACGCCGGCGAGCAGGTCGCGGGCGCCACGGTAAATCTGTTTGTGGACGACGGCGACGGAGTCTTCGAGCCGGGCACGCAAGACTTGGCCCCCGTGCTGCCCATCCTGTCGAGTACCACGACCAACGCTCAGGGCCGCTACACCTTCTCGAATCTCACCGTCGCGAAATACTGGGTGCAACAGCCTGCGCAAACCGTGGGTGCGCGTACGCTGGCGGAATCACATTCTCTAGTGAACGTTACTGCCGCGGATGCTGACGGCGCACTCGGCCGAGTGATCGACAACTTCTTGTCGCCTGGTCCGAGCGTAACGGCGACCCAGGGTACGCCTGACTTGGCGGTGCAGTCGACGCTGCCGACCACCGAAACCATTGGCGGTGAACGAGATTTGCGAGCGGAAATGACCAGCGGCGGCGCGACGGATAACGTCAAGTTCAATGCGGCCGGCAGCCTACTCAACTTAGACCCAACCGTAAACGCTCTCGGTAATTATGTGGCGACCTGGGATGGCCCCGATGGTACGGCCGCCTCGTTGAATGCCACGGGTCTCGGCGGCGTCGATCTCACGGAAGCAGGCATCAACACTGGCATTCTGCTCCGAGGACAAGTAGATAAAGTCAACTCGGAGATCACTGTCCGAGTCTTCACCAATGCTGGCAATGCGTCGTCGATGACGATCACCAACATCGTGCCCGATGTGCTGACCGACCTCTACTTTCCCTTTACGGGATTCACCACGATCGCTGGTACTGGCGCCCAATTCACGAATGTTGGGGCGGTCCAGTTGGAGATCGAGTCGAACGTGATTGCCATGGACGGACTCATCTCGCTGGTCGGTATGGTGGGACCCACGCTGTTACCGTTGAACTTCTCAAACTACACGCCAGCCGACCTCGGCATCACCAAAACGGTTGACGACTCGACTCCCAACGTCGGTCAGCAAGTTCAGTACACCATTACGTTGACCAATAATGGTCCGAGCCAGGCGACCAACGTCATCGTCACGGACAATCTGCCCGCGGGCGTGACCTTTGTTTCGGCGACTCCGTCGCAGGGTACTTACAATCAGAATACCGGGCTGTGGACCATCGGGACGGTTAACGCTCAAGCGAATGTGACGTTGACCCTTCGCGGCAACGTGACGCAAGCGGGTACGCGAACGAACACGGCGACCATCACATCCGTCGACCAAAACGACGAGAACCCCAACAACAACACGGCCAGCGCCCAGACCACCACGCCTCAAGTCGATCTCGCCGTAACCAAAACGGTTGACGACAATACGCCCAATCGCAACCAAAACGTCACATTCACCATCACGGTCCAGAACAATGGTCCCGACACAGCCACGGGAGTAACGATCGAAGACGTTCTGCCCGCGGGCCTGACGTTCGTTTCGTCCACTCCCTCGGTTGGCACGTTCAATAGCGCAACGGGCATCTGGACGCTAGGGACGCTCGGCACGACTGCGGGTTCGAATTCCGCGACGCTCGCCATCGTCGCGACCGTCGTGACGCCGGGCGCGAACACGACGATCACGAACACGGCGAGTCTCGAGACGGTCGATCAGACCGATTCGAATCCCAACAACAACCAAGACTCCGAAGTCCTCACACCCAACCAACTCGACCTGGCACTCGTCAAAACGGTCGACGACAACACGCCCAACCCGAATCAGAATGTCACCTTTACGGTGACGGTGACGAACAACGGTCCCGTCGCCGCCAGCGGCGTCCAAGTCACCGATGTGTTGCCCGCGGGCCTGACATTCGTCAGCGCCACTCCCTCGGTGGGAACTTTCAACAACGGCACGGGCTTGTGGACGCTGGGGGCGTTGAGCAACACGGCGGGGCAGAATACCGCGACGTTGCAGATCGTGGCCACGGTCACGGGAACGACGTCCATCACTAATACAGCGACGATCACGACGCTCGACCAGTTCGAAACCAACACCAACAATAACACCGACTCCGAAACGGTTGTTCCCCAGGTGCTCGACTTGGCGGTCGCCAAGACCGTGGACGACAACACGCCAGACCGAAATCAAAACGTCACCTTTACGGTTACCGTCACCAACAATGGGCCGGTGGCGGCCACGGGCGTGCGAATCACCGACCAATTGCCAACCGGCTTGACGTTCGTCAGTGCGACTCCCTCCGTCGGAACTTACAGCAATGCGACGGGCATTTGGACTTTGGGAGCGTTGAGCAACACGGCGGGACAGAACGCGGCCACCATGACGATTGTCGCCACGGTAGCGCAAGGCCTCACGGCGATTACCAACACGGCTTCGCTAACCGGCGTTGACCAAACTGATACCAACACCGCCAACAATCAAGCGTCCGCCGCGTTGACTCCGAACCAGGCCGACTTGCAGGTGACGAAGACCGTGTCGCCCACCGTGGCGGCGCTGAATCAGGAAACGATCTTCACCATCTTGTTGCAGAACAATGGTCCCGCTAACGCGACCAACGTTCAAGTCACCGACATTCTGCCCACCGGGTTGACGTTTGTCGCCGTCGAATCGGCGACCACGGGAACCTACAACAGTACGACGGGTATTTGGGACGTGGGCAGTTTGCCTGCCACAGCGGGCCAAAACACCGCGACGTTGCGGATTCGCGTGCGAGTCACCGGAACTCAGACCTCCGTGACCAACACGGCCAACGTCACTCAGTCGTCGCAGTTCGACCCCGTCCCGAACAACAACACCTCTTCCTCGACGGTAACCACTCGAGTCCTCTCGAAGCGACTTTACCTCGCCGATACCGCGACGGTCTAAAGGGAACACTTATCTCCACTAATCCTCGCTAATCGAGTCAGATTGCCGGCCGATCTGACTCGGGTTGATCGATTGCGAGCTGTTCCTGCCGAGGACGTTCCGACTGAATAGGCTCAGTCTGCATAGGCTCAGTCTGCATTGGCACAGTCTGCATTGGCACAGTCTGTGGCCGCTCAGACTGTGGCCGCTCTGTTTTGGGGCGTTCTGTCTTGGGCTTCTCGTTCATCACCTCCGACCTCTTCCGACCGTAGTCGAATTCATCGGGGTCCGCCGAGGGATCTTTGAGATAGCGGCGCATCTTGCGATTGCCCGCCTTCTTGATATCCCGTTTCAGTTGCCTCAGGTATCGCTTGTCGTCCGACACCGCCTGCTCCTCACTGCCCTGAATCCAAGCCACTAGCCAAATCCGCCAACTCGTATTCGCCCAGCACGCCCTGAATGGCGAGCGTCAATCGATCGCCTGCCACCGGATCGTCGAGCAACTCGGACCAAGCGGTAAGCGGTTGGCGTTCACCACGATCGGCGTTCACGGTTGCTGGAACTCGTCCCTCAAGTAACTTCGTATTTTTGGGGGAACCCTTGTCCTTACCCAGCCAGTCTCCGGCACTGAACCACTGAGGTTCCACGAAGGCGGCATGGAGTGCCGCGATCCGAGCCGCGTCTCCTCTGGCTTCTAACTGGACACGCCGAACGGCCTGAGGTTCGCCCTTACCCCGCAGAATACTTGCGGCGGAGAGCAGATCTTCGGCATGGATTCCCACGAGCGACTGTCCCAGCAAATAGGCCAGGAAGAACTCCTGAGTGTTCGGTCCAAACAACTCACCTCCCCAATCTCGCGGGTGACGCTGATAGGTTTCACCCCAGCCTTCCAGATCGACCGCCAGTACATCGTGACCCGCGCGAGCCCAAGCGACCAGTGGGCCTTCATCGACTGCGGCCTTAGCTTTGCCGTTCTCATCCACGAACAAAAGCGGACACTTGTCATTTCGCCCCTCACCTCGTAGCCGATATCGCAGCGCTGGCAGCACTACCTGATCGCCACGGTGAAACAGAAGCTTTTCAATCCGTAGCCCGTCGCGTTCGCTTGTCGCAATACTTTCGACGCGGATTTGGGTTAATTCCTGGGTGGGGCGAATTCCGGCGACACGCCGCACCCGTGCCTTTCGTTCCTCAATCGATTCGGATTGCCAGCGTGTCATACGGCGGTCGGCAAGTAACTTGGCGGCGTCACGAGCCAAGTCAAAGACGCTACGCTCTTCCGGCATAAACAACACCTGCCCGCGGGGAGTACAACGCAACTGATCCGCGGTAAACACTGTCATTTCAGGCTCGTCGACCGCGTCGTCCTTCGCGAGCAACCAGCGCCGCATCCAGCGAGTGGCGGCGATGCGCAGCGGGCGAGAGAAGCCATGGGGTTCATCCGCCTCCGCAAGGTCCACTCGTTCGGGATATCCCAGTTGACCGTAAACTCGTTTCGATTCCCGCAACAGCTCCCAGGTTCCCAAAATGTCGAACGTAGCATCGCGAGTACCGGCACATAGCAGCGTTGGTCGCGGAGCTCGCATGAGCAGAAAATCTGACTGATCTAACCCCTGTTGCAGTTGCCCAAACAAATTCTGTTCAGCGTCCTGGGGACCTGCTGTGTCTAGTAACCGCTCGAAACTGGTCAAAGAACAGACTGGCGCCGCGCACGCGATCCGATCGTCGATCGCCATGAGATAACCGGTAAGAGTGCCGCCGCCTGAGTTGCCGCAACAGCCGATCTTCGTGGAGTCGATGTCGGAGCGGCTAGCCAAATAATCGATCGCTCGCATCCCATCCCAGATGCGGTATTGGGCTGTGTTCGATCCAACCAGAATCGCGCTGACGCCTGCGAGCGTATGTTCCTCGACTGGATTGAAACGTGGACCGCCCGGTATCCCATCCAACTGACGAACACTCGAAGGTGAGCCGGTGTAGTGCTTTCCTAGCGGCTCGTCATCCACTCCAAAAGTCTGATAGCGTTCGCCTTGACCGATCGGGTCGTAGCAGAATGCGGCGATCCCGTTTCTCGCGAGCAACATGCTGAATCGTTGATATCCGTCTGCCGCTTTGCCGTTGTAACTGTGGCCACAAGGTACGAGCACCACGGGATGGGGACCGGGTGTCAACGGCAGGTAGAGATTGCCAGTCACATGATGATGCGGACGACTTTCGAAAAGGATGTTCTCGACTCGACACTGATCACCCATGTGCGACCGAGTAACATGAGCATTCAGTGGTGTCCTCTCAGGGAGACCGCCAATGGCCTCCAAAAACACCGCGCGACGTTGCTGGTTCCATTCGGCCAATTCAGTGGCGCTTTTCAACTGCTCAACAGCCACTCGCCTTGCCTGGATCGCCGACTGGGCTTGTCGCTGCAAACGCCGATAGAGCGCGGAAGGTTGTCGCTGCGCGGAGTTCGGCAGCGGAAGCACTCGTGTCCCTTCGGGTGTTTGAGCGACAAGAGGCGACGAGAACGCCAGCCCACCTGCCAGTACCCATGACGAGACAAGCAACCATCGTACTGGCAGGTTGAGCATGGAATCAGTTCCAGTTCACTCCAAGAAAAACGGACGTACTGGGAGTTCGCATGGCAAATGCTTGTCGCAATTGGCCCGCTCGCTCGCGGAGACGAGACTGT
Organism: Pirellulales bacterium; assembly: GCA_046349915.1. Classification (GTDB taxonomy): domain Bacteria; phylum Planctomycetota; class Planctomycetia; order Pirellulales; family Pirellulaceae; genus CAIXSC01. Next base: position 143,664 of record JAXMBL010000012.1, read on the forward strand.
TCGGCCGAGGCCAACCATTCTGTCATCCAGATGTCGGCGGCTTGGAGCCGAGCAGCGAGCAGCTCGGCGATGTTCAGGATCAGGCGCGAGGCGAGCGCGGGATGCTGCTCGGCCAATGTGTCGAAGCGAGCACGGTCGAGTCGCAGGAAGGTGCACGACGCTTTGCTAGTCACCGTCGCCGAATGAGGCGCGGGGTGCAGAAAACTCATCTCACCCACCACGCTCCCGGCGCCGATCTCCGCGACCCACTGGCTCGCTTGCTCGGTCGAATCAATAGTGACCGTCGCCTGTCCCATCAGCAAGAACCAGAGAGCCCGTTCGTGATGGCCAGCGGCGAGCACTACGTCGTCGGGCTGGAACATCAATTCATCGCAGGCGTCGAGCAGGGGAACGAGCTCATCCAACTCGATCCCCTTCAGGATCTCGAACTTGGCAAGTTGCCCTTTGGGAATGATGCGTGTCATGGCAGCTCCTTCGCACTCCAGAGGAAACCGCGGTGGGTTGGCGAAAGAGCCGACCCTCCCTCACGCCCTCTATTCTACCGCGCGAGCTGCCGTTCCGCGCCCTCGCCCTTCACTAGCGGCCGATGACGGAGCACTTCGGCGCGAAAATCACCCAGGCTGCTCCAGCGTAACGGTTGATTCAAATCGACTTCGGCGACGGCGACCGTGCCCCATTTCTTGGCTTGAGCTAGCGGTTGACCCGCATGATCGTAGATGGCCGAGATCATCCAATTCGCCGAGACATCGGTGTAGGTGCTGCTGATCAGGTACACATGGTTCTCGCAAGCGCGAGCCGCGCCCAGCAAGGGATTGCATCCCCATACCGGCCAGGCAATTACCTCAGCCCCCCGGTTGCTTAACTCGCGAGCGACCTCGGGGAAAAATCCATCGTAACAGACCATCATTCCCACTTTTCCAAAGCGAGTTTCGAAAACGGGATAGTCGTTGCCCGGTTGTAGACCTGCTTCAATCTCTCCTCTCGGCAGACACACTTTGCGGTATTTTCCGAGCACGGTCCCTTCCGGTCCGATCAGCACGGCGACGTTGTAGACCAAGTGCGCGTCTCGCTCGATCAGTCCCACCACCAAATGCAAATCGTGTTTCTTCGCCAACGTGCCGAAGTACTCCGTCGACGGACCGGGGATCGGCTCGGCGCACTCCACCATTGTCATGCCGGTGTTGTAGTAAGTCAGCGTTTCGGGAAGAACGACCAGATCAGCCTTCTGTTGAGCGGCGTCGGCGATTAATGGTTCGAACAGACGACACTTTTCAGCGGGAGTCTTGCCCGCGGCGGGTTGGAAGTGGATCGTGGCGAGTCGCACCTTTCGCGGGGCTGGCGTTTCAATTCGTTCGAACGACACTTCCGACCATTCAAGCCGAGCTTGCGGGGCCCAGCGAAAGTTCAGCTCGAGAACCGCGCGAGTCGCTTTCGAGGGCGCCCGGAGGTTCTCTTGCACGACTACTCGTCCCTGCTGATCCGTCTTGCCGTCGCGTGGATACTCGGGCTCGGCGCGCGGGATCTGGCCCGGCTGATAGCTGCCCGTCGAAGGTTCGTCTCGCATCACTGGACGCCCTTGGTTGTCCTGCCAGATCACTCGAATAACCGCCGTGCGACGACCATCGAGATCAGGCGTCAGCTTGCGGATCGCATGGATTCGGTAATGCTCGCCGCCTTGCACCGGAAATGTCTTTGTCCACCAGCCCACCAACCCCGACCGTTCGTCCGACTCGACGATGAACTTTCCCTCGCCCTTACCGCCTTCGTTCGCTGGTTCGAACCGAAAAGTTGGTCGAATCTCAGGTCGAGGCGATTCGGTCGTCCAACCAGGAGGCGCTGTCGCGGACTGGCTGGCGCCCGATTGCTCGGCCGCCTGCGCTTGATTCGCTGAATCGCATGTGAACAATGCTCCTCCGCTGCTCGTCGTCAACAGCGTGAAGCACGCCACACGAACGCAAAGGGAAATTACTCGGCGGGTCAGCATGCGAATGCAACTCCTGCGAGACCATGAGGTCTCGTCAAAAATGGGTTTCCGCCTTGTGGTTGGTCACAGCTAGGCAATTGGTTGTCGCGAGTTGACGGCCGACGATGGTCGCGGTTGAGCGTCACTTGGCCGCGGGAGGTTTCTCACCTTTCAGGTAGGACAACAGGTCTGCGAATTCCTGATGGTTGATTTGCTTTTCCAGTTCCTGCGGCATCAGCGACAACGGACTCGACACAATCCGCTCGATATCGCTCCGCAAGATGGTCTCTTCTTTTCCCAATGCCTGTCGCAACGTGACGCTGGTGGGGGTCTCGGCGGCTAACAACCCTGTGAGCACTCGACCGTCTTGAGTCGTCACGACATAGGCGGCGAATCCTTGGGTGATTTCTTGTTCGGGGATCAGGATGTGCAGCAAGATCGCTTCTTTCGGCTGATTGCGAATGCCGAACAGATCAGGCCCCACGGGCGTCCCTTCGCGGTCAAGTCGATGGCAGGAAGCGCATGTTCGCTTGAAGACTTGACGACCGTGATCCGAGTTGGCGGGTAACGAAGTCACGACTTTGTGTGCGTCGTAAACTTGCAGCCGATTTTGGTTGGTTGCCGAGGCATAGACCTTCGCCGCTCGCGCCTTGATCGACGCATCGCGATGCTCGGTCAGTTGCCGTCGCCGGAGAGTATCAATGGCATTAGGCGGAACCGCGCCTGACTCCAGGGCAGTCAACAGGCCGGGAAGATGCTGCGGATTGGAGAGCATGGCGCCGATCACCTCTTCACGCAATCTCGGCGTATAGCCCTTGAATCGTTCGGCTTCGAGTAGAGTCGCCGCGATCTTGTCATCGCGCATCAGCCCGAGTGCGCGGATCGCACCGGCTTGCGTGGTTGACGAGTAACGAGCATCAACCAGCGTCAACAGTCCCGCGCCGACCTGTGGAAAATCGGCGTGCGCCAGTAGCGAGAGAGCAAGCCGCTGTTGCTCGTCGGTCGCATCCGAGTTCGCGGCCGTCTCGAGTGCTCGTTGAAACAGTGATACGAGCGCGGGACGCAGCTTCTCAAGTTGAGCGGGATCTTTTGCGGCCGCGGCCAAGAGGACGCCGCCGTCGCCAGTCACGCGCCCTCGCAACGCATCCCCTAGTCCACTCAGTAGTGCCGCGGCGCGCACGAAACCGGCTTGGTCGGAAGCCAGTCCGTTCGAGCCACGACGCGCTTCGATCATCCTGGATACCAAGTTGGGCCAGGATTCAGGCGGCTGGCTGGCCCCAAGAATTCGACCGAGATCGCCCCACAACTCGGCCGTTCCAACTGGATCGCCCAAAGCGGGCGTGGGAGGACACAAGGCATCGAACAAGGCTAACTCACGTCCACTCACAGCGCTGAAAACCGCGGCTCGAGTCCAACGATCGCTGCTGTCGCGCGCCGCAATTCGCGCCAACGCGGGCACTACTCGTTTGTCATCGCTTGCGCCAAGCACCAACGCTGTTCGAAACCGGACCCGGGCGTCGGCGTCTTCGGCAAGCGGCAACAGTCGATCGACCCAGGATGGCTGAGTAGGCAGTCGTGGTTCGACGGCGTTGATCGCAATTTCACGCACTCCCGCGGCAGGAGATGTGAACGCTTGAACGAGCGTTTCTTCGTCGAGAGCGTTGTCGGTATCGAGCAGCCGAATTGCCAGACCTACGGCGACAGGAGGCGCCGTTCGGTCGCGAGCCAGCTCGCGTAGAGCTGGTTGGGCGGCCGGATCGCGCCTTTCGAGCAGAAGTCGAGCGGCCGTGTCGCGATGCCAGCCATTCTCGTGACGCAACGCGGAGATTAGTTGCGCGGCGGTCATGCTGGAGAAATCGACCGTTCGCAATTTGGCCAAATCGGCGGAGTTGATCGAATCCCGCACGACTCGCCAGATTCTTCCCATCGTCTTACCGCTCTCGAAATCGGTATGTTTACGAATCTCGACCGGCAGATAGTCAGGATGTTCAATCGTCTTACGATACATGTCGCAGACATACAATGCTCCATCGGGCCCGTGAGCCACGAAGACCGGTCGAAACCAATTGTCACGACTCGCCAGAAACTCGCGTGGCTCGCTGGAACGGCGAGCGGCGAAGGTGGCGCCTTGAGGAACCAGCGAGTCGAAATGGACCAGGTTTCCCGTCGGGTCGCACGAAAACGCGCCGCCTCGATAAAGTTCGGGCAAATTCGCTCCACGCCAGATGGTCACGCCACAAGCGGCCGTAAAGGTGCCCGCATGCGAGTCGGCGGTCGTGACGTTGTTGCTGAGTGGAAACAAGCGAGCAGCCTGGCCGTGACCGCGCAACGGTTCAGGCGCCAACTCATCGGGGCAATTGTGGACGGTGTCGGCAAAGGCGAGTCGCGGGTTCCGTCGCCAATAGGACGAGGATGTGACGACATGCTGAACCTGAACTCGGTTGTAGCAGATGAAGCGGCGACCGAAGTCGTCCAGCGTCATGCCAAATTGAGCGCCTCCATCCGCCGCCTCGAATCGCTCGCCTCCGGGCAGAAATCGCAAATCGGTTCGGCGAGTTTCGACCGTTGGTTGCTCGGGGTGCTTGGGAGAAGCGACCTTGCCGCCCGTCAGACCGCTGGTGACATAGATCCAGCCGCTGGCATCCAGCGTTGGGTGACTCACTCGCAGTTGAGTGCTTCCGGAGGTGGCGAAACCGGTGAGTAGAACTTCGCGTTGGTCGGCTCGCCCGTCTCCATCGGTATCTCGGAGCCACAGAATGTCGGGCGCGCAAGTGACGATCAGTCCTCCGTTCCAAGGCAGCAGGCCGTTAGGGAATGTCAGATCGTCCGCGAATTCGAGGCGTCGTTCGTAGAGTCCATCGCCGTCGGCGTCCTCTAAACGAACAATGCGGCCCGCGGGCGGTTGGCCTTCGCCTGGCCCCGTTGGGTAGCCGCGGTTCTCCACGACGAACAAGCGGCCTCGTTCGTCAAACGCCAGAGCGACGGGACTCGCAATCGTCGGCTCGGATGCGACTAACTCCAGCCTGAGTCCTGGTTCGAGCGAAAACGAGCTGGGAGCCTGTCGCGGATTGAGCGGACCATCAATGGGGCCTAGATCTCGCTTGATCTCGGACGGACTGCTTTCCTTGGTCGGATCGGCCGCATGAGTTGCGTTGGAGAACAAAGCGGCGAGGATGCCGAGTGCGGGACCCAAGATGACAAGCCTGGCAACCGACGAGACGGACGGTGAGCGTTTGGCTGGAGCAAAGACCGCGGCTTGCGAGTCGATGCTTGGGGTGGAAAAGCGAGGAAGGAGCCGCAAGACAAACAATCGAAGGCCGGCTCGAAGCATGAGGGTCCCCTTCCTATTTCCCTAACATCAGAACAGATTCCGCCCGAGTTGTGCTCGGAACCCGGATTTTAACGCATCACTTCACGGGTCGGAAGTCTCTCGAATTCCACCACCCGAGGGATGTAGCGCAGGATGGCTCAAGAGGGCTAGTTGAGGATATCATGATCGGTCGGTTTACCTCTCAGTCTAAATCACTTCATCTCCTCTTATGTCGATACACCCACTCGACCGACCTCCCGACGACGAAACGCCCGCCGACGGCGGACGGAACAAGAAGACTTCCGTTGATGTGCGGTTGATCCGAGTTGGCGTGTGGAGTTTGTGCGCAGGGATTCTAGCGACGGCGATTGGCGCCGCGCTCTTGGGACAGGGGCCCGGCGTCTTGGAACAGCCGGGCGATATTCTGCATCGAGGCGGAATGGTCGTGACGTTGGTGGGGCTGATGGTCATCTTTGTCGGCTATCGGTGGGACGCGCTCGTGCGGTTATTTGAACCGCCGCCAGCGGCCGGCCCGACCGCTTACGATCCCGCGGGCCATGCGCCATCCAACGTGCGAGAGCTCCTCGAGACATTGCCGCTCCCACCTGGCTCGCCGCCGAGTTCGGAGCGTCCGAGGGTGTCTGGTCCGGCGAGCGAGCACAGTGCGTCGATGGAATTGCGTTCGGTCGCCGCATCCTGGGGAGAAGCGACTCTGGTCGCGCCACCGCCGTTGCGCAACATCGAGCGGGTCATGTTGTACTTGGCGTGGCCGCTGCTAGCGCTCGTGTTTTTTGCGGGCGGAGTGGCTTATTGGGTTTTTCCTTTGACTCCCGCTCTGTTGTCCGCTTGCTTGCTTGACCTCTTGCTCGCGGCCGTCCTCATTGCCGGAAGTATCATCGCTCGCGGAAGTCGCCGCGCGTTGTTCTGCGGCATGTTGCTGCCGCTGCTTTTGATCCTGCTGGTGGAATTTTCCATGGCGCCGATGCAATGGCCTGGCGCGTATTGGGGTGGACCTTATGGAGCGATGGGAGGAGGCATGGGCGGCGCTACGCCGTGGAAGTTCACGCATGTAGCGATCCACTTGCTGATCCCCCTGGTTGGATGCGTCGCCTGGGTGGCGGCACGCACCTTCGAGTTGATGCAGGGAAGATCGCCGCGGCCAAGGAGTGAACTGCGATGACTGCTCAAACGACTTCCTGGCATTGGGCGGCTCGGGGTTCGATCTTTTCCGCCTTGGGCTGCTTCACGGGAAACTGTCTCGTAAACCGGCTCGTGCTGGTCGGCGAATTGGGTGAAGTGTCCTGGTTGAGCACTGGGGTGAGCGTCTTCACGAGCGGACTTGTTCTGCTTGGACTCGTGCTTGGGGGAGTCGGACTTGTCGGCGGCTGGCGTCGTGGGGCGAGTGATACGATCGGCGTGGCCGTCATTGGGATTTTGTTGAATCTGGGAATTGTCGCGCTGACGATTTGGGCATTGTGGGTGCTGAGGGACGTGGCGCGTTAGCGCCCTCGTGAGTGACTAGCTGCGCGCGTGGCTGATCGCGCGAGTGGCTGGTTGAGAGGGTTGTGTGTTGGATTCGAGTCGGCTTATAGGGAAGTCGCGAAATGCAATTAGATCCGTATCACCAGTGGCTCGGAATTCCCCCGCAAGAACAGCCTCCCAATCACTATCGACTCTTGGGACTTGCCGTTTTCGAGTCGAATCCCAAGGTGATCGAATCGGCCGCCGACCGGCAAATGGCCCACGTTCGCACCTTTCAACTGAGCGCTCATGCGGCTCTTTCGCAGAAGCTGTTAGGTGAGATCGCGGCCGCGCGTTTAGTATTGCTGACGCCCGAGCGGAAGGCCGAGTATGACGAACGACTCATGCACGAATTTCCGTTGCTCGATCCGCTAGGAGGTTTAACTCCGCTCTCCGCATCTCCCCTAGGGCCGATGGTCGATTTGGGGGACGAATCGCTTTTGCCGGTGGGCTCAACGCTCGCTGCGCCGCTTGTCGAACAACCGAAGCCGATTACTCCAGCACCCGTCAAGTCGCTCACTCGATCTCGCCCCTCTCCCAGCAAGACTCGCACGATCATGCAAATCGTGCAGATGGTGTTTGGAGGCGTGGCGGGGATTTCCATCGCCATCCTCGCGCTCTGGCTCGTTTTTCGCAAAGATCCATTTGGACTATTCACTCCGGATCCGCCGGCGGGTGGACAAGTGGCCGCGGCGCCAAGCGAAACCGGAGCATCGTTGCAACAAAGTCCGTCGACGCCGCAACCCATGCCTCCGCGGTTCCCGATCGGAGTTGCACCGCCGACCGCGAGTTTCATACCGCAGGGGAACATGGGTCCGCAGGCTTCGCCGGGCGCGATGGTTCGCACCGAGTCCAGCGGTTCGCCTGCAACGACGGGAAGCTCGGCGGAGCCTCGGCGAGTTCCGACTCCACCCAACTCGCCGTCGACCGCGGATGTTCCAACGAATCCCAGTGGTGTTCAACCGTCGGTTGTTGCTCCCTCGATTCCTCGCCCCACGCTCGTTCCCACAGTTGGCAAAAATCCAGCGCCTACGGGCGAAGCACTGCTGCAAGCTCGCAGCGTCGTACGCGATCTCTATCGAGGCAAATATGACGCCACCGCGGTGCTAGATCCCGTTGCGAAGAGCCAGGCCCTCGAAAAACTCGCGCGCGAAATGTCGCAGACAGCTCGTGAGGAATCGGATCTGGCGGCGAAGTATGCCTGTCTCGAGTTTGCGATCCGCGTGGGGGCGATGAGCGGCGAAGCCGATATTCTGACCGATGCCTTCACTCAGGTTGTACGAACGTATGACGTCGACGAAACCGCGCTACGACTCGATGCCTACACGCGCCTCGCCAAAACTCTTGCCGAGCAACTCACTCAGGTGCCCAAAGACAATCGGTACGAGCGATTCGCTATTCGGGCGGACGATGCAGCGCTGAACGCTGAAAAGAGCGGTAAGGCGAATGAGGCGATTCAGATTCTACAATTGCTGTCCCCGACTATCCTGGATGAGGTCAGTCCGGCGATGCGCACTCGTATCGAATCAAGATTGGTCACGCTCGGAAAGAAAGGGCAGTTCTCTGAGGCGGCTCGCGCATTGGCGGCCAAAGTAGAAGCAGCACCGACCGACCTGGGACTGAAAACAGAATATGGAGTGTTACTGTGCTTTGAGCTGGAGGAATGGGCCGCGGGAATTCCTCAACTCTTTGCCGGTGCAGATCCGGTCTTGCGAGAACTAGCTCGCAAAGAGCTGGAAGCATCGACCAGTCCCGAACAGCAGGAGCAGTTGGCCGACTCCTGGTGGGATTACTCGCTGCAAGGATCACATGTCGAACCAGCTTAACGTCGTGCCGCTCATTGGTACCGGCTGATGAAACGGCATGCCCGTGGGCTCGGTAAGCTCAAGATTGAGGAAAGACTAGCAGTCGTGGCGAGTGTGGAGGGAACGAATCGACCCAAAGCCCCTCCACGGACGCCCACCGATTCGAACCTACCCCGCCCACCTGCGCTCCCTACTCGAGCTGCTCGCCCCGGCGAGAAGCTCATTGAAGTGCAACTCGACCTACGCAAGGACTCAAGTCTCACCTCTCTGAGTGTCCCGGAGTCGACTGGTAGCGACGATGTGCAGATCGAAGTTTTGACCGTCGAGTCGCCAATTGCCACTCGATTCAAGGCTGAACGCGCAACGGCTCGACTGGGAACTCCCGTGATCATCGAGTTTACTGACGCGAACAATGTCTGGATCGAATTGACCGCGACGCGAAGTAAGCGGGACGAAGTGTCGTTGCGAGCGACGCCGAAATGTCGTTTCATGAACAATCAAGAGCTCTCGTTCACGTTGAATTATCTGGAAGAGCGATCAGGGGATATCGACCGCACGATCCAGACCGCTCGCAATTCGGCGGAACGAGCCCAGCGGCTTGCTAGCAGCTCGCAGCAATTGGCTCGTTCCGCGCCGAATCCCGTGCAGCGACGTAATGCCGAAGTGACCTACCAACAACAATCAAAGGCCTATGCTTCGCAGAAACAGCGACTCGATCAATTGCTGGAAATGAAAAAGGCCTTGCCTACCGCACTCGAGTATGCCAAGAAGTTGCACGAAGCGGTCAAGCTGACCGTGGGAGTAACCGTGACGGCTGTCTCGAATGAAGGCGGATCCGCGGGAGATGCGGCCAAGATGAGTGAAGCGGGGGCGTCGAGTGATTCGGGAAAATCGTCAACCGCGGAATAGGCTGTCCTACCAAGCACCTTCTTGAAAAACGAGTTGACCATCGATCAGTAGCCGCGAAGCTCGCAAGAATAACGCGAATGCAGTGCGAATCTCGATTCGGGCATGATGCGAGGCGTTGCCCACGGGGATCTCGAAGTCGATCGGCGAGCGAAAGGTGAGGCCCGTGCTCGTCACTCGCGCGACGGGGAGTCCGTTGAGAAACACGGTTTCGTATCCCATGCCGCGGCCATCATACTCGATGACGGCGTCGAACCGGCCGCGGACCTCGATCTTGCGATAAGCCCAGCGACGACGAGCTAACGTGCCAACCAGATCCGGATGTGGGTCCAACGTGGAAGTCGTGGTAACCCGTGGACTCTCGTAGGGATTAATGATCGGTTTGGGCGCCAAGTTTCAGTCCCTCGAATACGCTGGCGGAATCTTGAACTCTCCGATTTGAATCGTTTCTCGTATGCTTGAAAAGACCTAGACAGCCAGAGGCCTCTCGCCAACTCGCTCGATTACTGAAGAATCACGGGCGTTTCACTTCGAGTTCGATGGTTTGCGAGCCTGCGGCCACGCTAACTTTCCATGGCGAACGGACTGGGTCGGAATAGGTAGCTGGAAAACGGGGGACATACGGTTTCAACAAGGTCCCGTCTTCCGTTCTCGGGGCGGAGTAGGGGCCTAGATCCTCGAGGATCACCACGTGCTCTCCTACCACCGCGCCAGCTTGCCCTTGGTCGGTTTTGAGCTGGAAACGACCTGCTGGATCGGGCTGTCCAAAAGACCTCGCCGCCGCTCCCGCTCCGTTGGCTTGAGGAACGAAGACGACCACCACATCTTGCACCGGCTGCCCGTCCATCGTCACTCGACCATCCACCTGGCCGAACGGAATCGACGACGAACCGCAGCCTGCCGCCGTTGCGACGGTCATGAGCACGGCGGCGGCTAGCAGCCATACAGGTCGAAGGAACGTGGCGACGTGCCTATTTCTTAGTTGTTTCTTCGGCACGCACATGTTCATTCGGTCGACACCGGATTGCCGTCGTTGCGAACCGATAATCGTTGCAAATTGACCAACGACAGGGTCTGCGAGAGGAAGCGAACCGATCCATCCGCCAGCGCGAAATTCGCGCCGCCCGGATGGTTGCTGCCAAAGGCCGAGATGCGACGGTCGTTGTAGTAGAGGTATGCGCTATACGAAGTCGCGGGTGGAACCATGCTGCTCGCCGCCGAAAAAGGAGACGGGATCTTGAAGTTGATCGGCGCCATACTGCTGAGTAACACGTCTCCAGCCGCGAGGCGTCCACCCGAGGGCGCCCACCAGCCCGTTGCGCCCATCGCATTCAAGAACTGCCCGCTGGGTGGCGTTAGATTCGCCGCGAACGTGTCATGGTTGCGATCAAAATGACTCCGCTCGCCAAACAATAAAGTGTTGCTCAACCCGTCGGTGATGTCCGCCAGACGGATTGGTTGACCAGTCGGATCGGTTTGTGATCCAGGTCCAACGACCCAGAAGACTCCGTCATTCGAGGCGAATTGGGGGTCGTAAGAACGAGTGCCTCCGTTGCCTCCGTAGCTGGTGAGTGCGTACCAACGCCCACTGCCGCCATCGACCGGGTTCATGGGAATGACATCGGACGGGCAGATCAACATCGGCAACTTAGTGGCCGTGCGCGAGGCTGTGCCGCCGACCGTATTGTTCAGCGGGTCGACGTGATCCCACGCATCCGCCAGCGCCGTTTGTTCGAGCTGGGCTAGCAACTTCACGAACAGAGACACTCCGCGATACTTGGGCGAGGCGACGAACGGCAACTGCCATACGCCAGGAGGCAGTGTTCCCTGAACGTCATGATGATTGTGCGACGCCAGCGCTAGTTGTTTGAGCTGGTTGGTGCATTGAGTGCGGCGAGCCGATTCGCGAGCGGCCTGGACCGCGGGTAGCAACAGCGCCACCAAGACGCCGATGATCGCGATCACCACCAATAATTCGACCAACGTAAAGCCATGTCGCGAGCGAAGCGATGCCAGGGAAGCTTGGGTCCGCATAGTAATCTCGTCGCAAAAAATGACCGCGAATAACAATTGCGAAAATTGATCAGGGATTCTCGACAATACGTATTTGCTCGGCGTCATTCACCTCGATCCGAGGCGTTTCGTCCTTCACCGACACCGTGCCCTCGACGAAGACGGTCTTGTCTTGAAAGCGGCCGACGATATCGTCCACTCCCTTTTCCTTCAGGCTGCGAGCTCCATCGCGAGTGATCACGATGGCGAAGTTCTTGGGATCGCGGAAATCGAGTTCGCTGTCCAGGAAGATTTCGCCGCGTTTCTCCAGCCGATCCTTGGCCGCGCGAACCTGCAATTGCACTCGGACCTTTTCGCCGACTTTTCCGCGAGCCGCAACCGCGTCGATCGGCTTCGATTCGTCCGCCGCGAATGACCGCGTCAGACCATGGCCTCCTACGAGCAGCAGCAAGGCTAGAAATGTGCGACTCACGAAGGCTGGCCGGATCATGAGTGTTTCCTTCCCGCGAACTCGCCCCAAGCGACGCTCGCATGCAAGAACCTACGGCGGGAGCAAATGGCACCGAAATACCAATTGGTGGGGTCTTATGATACTCGTTCGGTCGTGGCTGTCCAGGGGCGAAGAGGTTCGACCACGAATCGCGCGAATCCCACGACTTTGGGAACCAAGTGCTGTCCAGCTATGAACCTGTGCCGCGTTGTCGGAGGGCTTCGTAACAGAGCACGGCGGCTGTCGCCGAGACATTCAGGCTATCGGCCGCGCCGAGCATGGGGAGCGCCACGGCTGTGACATCTTTGCCGCTCCAGATCGCGGACAGTCCCGTCGACTCGGCGCCCAACACCACGGCCACGGCGCCGATCCAGTTCGCATCCCAGGGGCGTACCGCTCCCTCCACGCGAGCCGCCAGCACTCGCACGCCCTGTTGCTTGAGCCATTGACGAGTCATCGCGGCGTCGGCCGAACATACGGGAACGGTGAACACCGTCCCCATGCTCGCCCGTATCACATTGGGATTGTGCCAATCGGTTCCACCATCGCACAAAATCACGGCCGCGACTCCGGTCGCATCCGCGGTCCGCAAGATAGCGCCAAGGTTACCAGGCTTTTCGACTCCCTCCACAACGACGAGAAGCGGCGATGGCTGCAGCGTCAGTTGATCGAGTGTCAACGGGGTAACCTGAGCGACTCCCACGACCCCGTCGATCCGTTCGCCAAAGGTCAGCTTTTCGAAGACAGGACGAGTGACCTGCCAGAATTCATACGAAGATTCAGTAGACGATTGCAACTTGGCTCGGAGCCTTCGCGCATCGGAAGAGCCGTCCGCCAGTTCTTCACACCAGTACAACTCGTCGATCTTCACGCCGCCTTCGACGGCCCGCAGGAGTTCGCGAGCTCCGTCGATCACGATGCGTCCGAGTCGATTGCGTCCGCGGCGATCGCGCAGGCGTGCAACTTCCTTCACTCGCGGGTTCTGTAAACTCGTAATCAACGACATGCGAGTGTGGGCCTGAGACGATCGTGGCTCTAAAATAATTCCCGAATGGGTTCGGCTTCGACGAATCGCACTGGACGACCTCCCGGACCTGGCATCATCGTTGTCTCGAGATCGATGCCCATCCCGTGATAGATGGAAGCCAGAATGCGTGGAGGTTCGACGGGGTAGTCGTGAGGCGCCGCGCCGATTTTGTCGGTCGACCCAATCACTTGACCGCCGCGGATGTTACCTCCGCACAAAAAGTTCGTCCAGGCGGGCGGGTAATGGTCGCGCCCTCCGCGCGGATTCAGCTTAGGCGTGCGCCCCATCTCGCTGAGCACGGCTACCACCGTCTCCTGCAACAGCCCGCGTTGCTCCAAGTCCTCGATCAGTGCGGTAAAGGCCAGATCAAACTGGGGACAAAGGATGCGCTCGTAATCCAGATAAGTGTTGTTGAGTCCGCCGCCATCCGCATGCATGTCCCAACACGACTGGTTGAACACGGTATCGAAATGATTGACGGTGATAAAACGAGCACCCGCTTCGATCAAACGACGGGCCATCAGGCAGCTTTGGCCAAACGTGTTGCGTCCATAGCGGTCTCGCAGTTTGTCGGACTCATGCTTGAGTTCGAAGGCCATGCGAGTTTGCGACGAGGTCAACAGGTTGAACGCTCTCGCATAGGAAGCATCCAAATCTTGGGTCGACTTGGATTCGCTGCGACGTTGCAGGGCGTCGAGTTGCCCGAGCAGATCACGTCGAGCGGAGATTCGGGGTTCGGCGTGGTTCGCGGGGGGCGCCAGATCGGCCACCTTGAAGTCGCTAGAGGCAGGGTCCGAGCCTAAGAAGAATGGTTCGTGCGCGCTTCCCAAGTAAGCAGCCGTTTGACCATGAAACGGCCCCGCGCCCGTGTTGCCGATCTTTCCCGGCAGGATGATCGACGCCGGCAGGTCGCCCTTCGGGCCGAACACCCGCGAAACAACCGACCCGATATGAGGCTGCACGTTGTTCGGATTGAAGTCGTGCCCCGTCATCATCCAGCGCTGTCCATTTTCATGCGACGCACCCGTGTTGTAGTGCAGGCCGCGAATCAGAGCCACTTGATCCATCATCCGCGCCATGTACGGAAAATGTTCGCAGATCTGCACCGACGAAACGTTGGTCGAGATGGGGCGGAACTTTCCTCGCACGTCATCGGGCGCGTCGGGCTTCATATCCCAGGTATCGAGATGCCCCGGCGAACCCACCAGGAAGATCGTGATGCAATTGCGGATCTTCGCCTTCGAATAGTCGACCGCGCCCGCTCGTTGAAGTCCAAAGAACGTGGGGAGCGTGAGTCCGGCGAGTCCCGCGGCGCCAGCCGTCAAGAAGCTTCGACGAGAAGATTGGCCGCACTGAGGAACACGCTCATCACCATAATGCAACACGGCCACGACTCCTGATTTAAACCACTGCTCGGGGACGAAATGCCCAACCCAACTCGAACACCACCCAGTCGCGAGCCCTCGCAGATCACGGACTCTCTCGCACCGCTCGAATTCACGCGGCGGCGAACCTCGCGATGTCAAATCTTGTACTCGACTTTATTGGAGACTTCGACGTACTTGCTCGCGGTAAACTCGCCATCTTTATCTTTGGCGTAGTTCACATACTTGAACATTTCGAGCACGATCTCGTAGCTGCCTGGAGTGGCATCGGCGAGTTCGAAATGATGGTCGGGGCGAGCGGACGCTGTGGCGACGACCTGCCCATCCCGCTTCACTCGCCATTGCAGTCGCGACCCCCAGTCGTTGGCGACCTCGCTGCGAGTCACTCGACGACCTTCCAGCCGGATCTCCGCTTGGGGCGTCCCTTCGAATTTCTGTTCCACGAGCATGGTCTCCACGACATCGAGTTTCCAGGGCGGTTGGTCCCGGTGTTTGACACCCTGGATGATACGGTCATAACTCGCCGTTTGCACTATGGAAGCATGAAAAACCACCGGGGCGTAACGGAAACAAGATTCTGTGGCTGGAGGGAGTGGCCACTGCGGCGGATCAATTGGATTTCGACTATCCTGGCACGTCGAGTCTCGGGGTGACGACGGGCGGAGGAACTTACTTCCACGGCGCGACCGCGGGTATCGAGACTCAATGGTAGCAGTCCTCGGTCTTTGGGAGCTATCGGCATGCCGCCGCTTGTCGTCGCCACGTGTCAGTTTTCGGTCGAGGCGAAGATCTCGCACAATCGAGATTGGGTTTTGCGACAGATGGATGAAGCGGCCCGACGAGGCGCTCACATCGTCCATTTCTCCGAATGTGCTTTGTCCGGGTACGCGGGGGTAGACATCCCCGATATCGCGGCGCTCGACTGGGATGCCTTGCGAGCCGCTACTCGCGAAATTCAGGCGGCGGCCAAGAAACGTCGAGTGTGGGTGTTGTTGGGGTCGACGCACTATCTGGCGGACGACGTGAAGCCGCACAACTGCGTCTATGTCGTGGACTCTCGCGGAGACATCGTTGATCGCTACGATAAGCGATTTTGCACCGGACAGTGCGATCCTCGCACGACGCTTGATTTGGTTCACTATTCGCCCGGCGATCGATACGTCACTTTTCGAGTGCGAGGCTACGTCGGCGGCATCGGGATCTGCTACGACTATCGCTTTCCTGAGCTCTTTCGCGGCTACAAGCAGCTAGGCGTGGATGTGCTGTTTCAATCGTTCCATAACGCTCGCAAGAGTGTCGTTGCCGACCCGAAGTACAACATTTGGAAAACGATTGTGCCGGCGACCATGATGTGCCGAGCGGCCGAGAATCACTTTTGGGTGAGTGCCAACAACAGTACGGCTCGACCTTCGAAATGGGGAAGCTTCACGGTGCGACCCGACGGCGCGATCGTGGGACGATTGGCCGTGCACCGACCCGGCGTGTTGGTCACGGAAATGGCGCACGATAGGTCGCTGATGGACGCCCCCGGCCCGTGGCGCGAGTCGGCGATGAATGGTCAGTTGCACAGCGGCCAACTGGTCGATCATCCGCGGTCGCGCGATGTTCGATGTCTCTAGGGCCTCTGCGAATCGAAAAGCAACGTACGACGGACTTCCAGTCCGTCGGAGCAAGAAACGAGGTACGACGGACTTCTAGTCCATCGCTAAGGTTCATCCCGAACGGGCCGAGCGACCTCGTCCAGCACTTTGCCGCCGCATGTTCTGAAGCGGTGTCAAAGCAAAAGGGCTCGTGACCAAGCCGAACTGAGTGTGGCTGACTGGGTGCTGGAGTGCGAGTATCATCATGACTCGGCGTTGCGCTCGCCCGCGCAACGCATTCCACGTCGAGACTGATGGTTTTTTCAGCGAGGTGCCCACGCCATGTTGCATCGTTCCTCCCGTCGCTCGTTCTTGAAAACCGTAGCCGCCACTGGCGTGGCGGCATCGCTCTCCGCGGCTTCCTGGTCGCGTGTCCATGGCGCCAACGGGCGATTGCGAGTCGCTTCGATTGGAGTGGGCGGGAAAGGATGGTCGGATTTGACGGCAACCGCCGCGAGTCCCAAAGTGGACGTCGTGGCCTTGTGCGACATTGATGAATCGAAGGAACACTTAGGGCGAGCTGCCGAGAAGTTCCCGCAAGCCAAGCGTTACACGGATTGGCGAAAGCTGTACGAAAATGCGTCGGACTTCGACGCGGTGATCGTTTCGACGCCCGACCACATGCATGCCCCCATTTCGCTCCCCGCGATGCAACTGGGAAAACATGTGCAGTGTCAGAAGCCGCTGACTCACACCGTCTTCGAAGCTCGGCAAATGCGTCTGGCCGCGAAGAAGTACGGCATCGTGACTCAGATGGGCAACCAGATTCAATCGCATCAGGCGTATCGAACCGCCGTCAAGCTGGTTCATGACGGGACGATTGGCAAAGTCAAGGCGGTCCACTCGTGGCAAAGCGGCGCCCTGGGGTGGATCTTGGTGGACGATCGACCGAAGGGGAGTGAGCCAGTACCCGCGACATTGCATTGGAACGATTGGTTAGGGGTGGCGCCCGAGCGGCCCTATCTGCCCAAGATCTACCATTCGTTCAATTGGCGAGCATGGCAGGATTTCTCGAACGGCCAGTTGGGCGACTTTGGCTGCCACATTCTCGACCCTGTTTTCATGGCGCTCAAGCTGACGGCGCCTCGGTCGATCCAGGCGGATGCGTCGCCGATGAATCGCGAAATCTGGTATCGGAAGTCCAAGGTGACCTACGACTTTCCTGGCACGGATCTGACGGCTGGGGATTCCCTCCCGCTGACTTGGTATGACGGCGCCGGTCATATGCCATCGCCCGAGTCCTTGGGATTGGGAGAAAAGGTCCAATTACCCGGTTCTGGTTCGGTGCTGTTGGGCGAAAAGGGGGCACTGATCATCCCGCATGTCGCGATGCCCAAACTCTTGCCGGACGAGAAGTTCGCCGATTTCAAGATTCCCGAAGTCCCCGCTCGCGACCATTACACCTCGTGGGCGCACGCCTGCTTGGGCGAGGACCAAGCGACCTCCCACTTCGACTACAGCGGTCCGCTGACCGAAACCGTGCTGCTCGGCACGATCGCCATTCGGCTCACTGGCAACAAACTCGCGTGGAATGCCGAAAAAATGGAGCTAACCGGACATGCGGCTGCTCAAGGGCTGTTGACCAAACCGTACCGTTCGGGCTGGGAACCAAAGTGGATCTGAACGTCCGGCTGCCCAAGGCATCGCTGAACGGCTCGGATTGACCCCCCCGCCCGCTTCGATCGATACCTTCGCGCGGGAGCAAAAGGGAAAAAGCCGAGCCGAAAGGGTGCAAAACTTTGCGTCGCGAACTAGCATGGACCGAGTCTGTAAGTAGGGTGACGCGAGGAATTTGACACGGGATCGCCAGCACGTCGTGCAAGCGATGGACGCGGACGAATCGAGGGGCAGTCGCGATGAGAAGCTTTGGGTCGGGAAACGGCGTATCGACAGGCCGAATGTTCGGCAACGAGGTTCATGCGATGAGTCTTGCCACCGGGCCAATCGCTCGGTGGATGCTCGCCGCCCTGCTGTTGGCTGCCGGCGCTCAGGCGCTTGTCTCGCCTGCTCCCGCCCAATCCATGGGCAGCGGCTTGTTGCCCGCGAGCGTCGCTCGACGGTATGGGCTCGAGCGTGCTTGGTTCACTCAGATCGAAGTGGGGCGAAGTCGTGGGCGAGTGTTGCATGCCGTCCCTTACGTCAGCCCCACTCGAAATCAGACCATTGTCGAAGTATTCCAAGGTCCTCGTCGCTGGATGTTTTCCGAGCATGAACAGGATGCGTTCCGTAAAACGCTGGGACCCGAGGGCGTTCAAAAGAAGGCGGCCGAGTTTGTCGCGAAGCTGAAAAAGAACCAACCCGAGGCGGGCGAACCGCAAATGGTAGTCCAGGTCGTGCCGGAAGTGACGATTTACGTTACGACCGATCAGGCGATCGTGCAGGCGATCGACGGCGAGACCGGCAAGACTCGGTGGATCACCAAAGTGGGCAACGCCGACTATCCAACAACCGCTCCGGCGGGTTGCGACAACTATGTCTCGGTGCTCAACGGTTCCACCTTATTCGTGCTCAGTTCGACGAACGGCGAGATTCTGTGGCAGCGTCGAGTGAGCGGAGTGCCGGGAGCGGGCGCCGCGGTGACCGAAGAGTACGTGTTTGCTCCCATGGTGAATGGGGCGATCGAGTCATACACATTGGCCGACGGCAAGGCGAGTCCTTGGATTTATAAGTCGATTGGCCGAGCGTTGGTGCAACCCTCCGCCGGATTTGACTCGTTAGCGTGGCCCACCGATCGAGGCCACTTGTATGTCGCGTCGTCCTCCGCTCGAGCGATCCGTTATCGTTTGGAGTCGCAAGAGACGGTTACTGCGCGGCCGACGTTCGCCACGGCCGATCGCTTGATCGCACCTACGGTCGATGGATACCTGTACTGCCTCAACCCGTCGCGACAGGTTGGCAATATTTGGTGGAAGTACTCGACAGGGGAAACTCTGACTCAGAGTCCCTTGGCCATCGGCGACACGGTCTACACGATCTCCGACGACGACAATTTGTACGCGATCAGTGTGATGGACGGACAACTCCGTTGGAAAACTTCCGGAGTGAAACGCCTGCTGACGTTGAGTGGGGAGCGGTTGTATGTCGTCGGCGAAGTGGGGCGGTTGACGATTCTGGATACGGCGACGGGAAGCCGGATTGCGGTGATACCGTTGGATGAATTCGACTTACAAGTGACGAACCCTTTGACCGACCGGATTTATTACGGGACGAAGATGGGCGTCTTGCAGTGTTTGCGCGAGATTGGACATCCCTGGCCCACTTTGCATACGGAACTGACGGGCGCGAAACCCAAGCCCAAGCCGAAGGCTACGCCGGCCGCGGGCAAGCCAGAGCCGGGCGACGACCCGTTTGCCGCCCCCGGCAAGCCGGCGGCGCCAGGGGCTGACGACGACCCCTTCGCTGCTCCCGCTCAACCCGGCGCGGCGCCGAAACCGGCCGCCGGTGGAGATGACGATCCATTTGGCGCTCCTGCTCCGGCGCCGAAGCCGCAGTCGAAACCGGCCGACGACGCCGATCCCTTCGGCTAGTGCTTAACCTTGTCGACCTGCCCCGCGTCGATTAAACAGAAGGGTCTCGGGGCGGCTCACGGCGAGCCGCCTTGATTTCTCTCTTCAGGAAGACCCTCGCGCCATGTCAGGTCCTCAAGTTCGTCGAGCGCTCGTCAGTGTCAGCGACAAAACGGGGCTCGTGGAATTCGCTCGCGAACTCGTCGCCCTCGGAGTTCAGATCTACAGCACGGGTGGCACTCGTAAGCACCTTGAGGAACAGGGGTTACAGGTCGAGGATATCGCATCGTATACCGGCTTCCCGGAAATGATGGATGGCCGACTCAAGACCCTGCACCCCAAGATTTTCGGCGGCATTCTGTGCCGGCACGACCGAGCCGATGACATGGACGGGATTTCAGGCCATGGCATCGTGCCGTTCGAATTGGTCGTGGTGAATCTCTACCCGTTCGAGGCGACCATCGCCCGACCGGGAGTGACCGTGGAGCAGGCGGTTGAGCAAATCGATATTGGCGGCCCAAGTCTGGTGCGAGCCGCCGCCAAGAATCACGCCTTCGTGACGATCGCCACCCATTGCTCGCAGTACCCGGCGATCGTCGAAGAATTGCGTCGCGACCACGCCACCTCGCTCAATCTTCGTCGCAAACTGATGGCCGACGCCTTTGCTCATACGGCGGCCTACGATGCGTTGATCGCCGAGTACTTCCAGAAGGCGTATGTCGGCGAACAGTTTCCAGCCGTCATGAATGTCGCGTTGCGACGAGTGGCTACCTTGCGATACGGCGAGAACCCGCATCAAGCGGGCGCTTTGTATCAGGTCGCTGGCGAGCGCGGCGCGAATGTCGTTTCGGCCAAGCAACTCAACGGTAAAGAACTCTCCTACAACAACCTGTTGGATCTCGATAGCGCGCTTGCGATCGTACGATTGGTCTCGCGACCCGCCGCATCGGTGATCAAGCACAATAACCCCTGCGGAGCGGCCGTGGCCGATTCGCTGGCGGAAGCCGCTCGCCGAGCGCTCGATGGCGACCCGCTCAGCGCCTTCGGCTCGGTGCTCGGCTTCAATCGTCCCGTCGATGCAGCGACGGCGGAAGTGCTGGCGGCGCCCGGATTGTTTATCGAAGCGATCGCTGCGCCTCAATTCTCGCCCGAGGCTCTCGAGATCCTGACCACTCGTCCGAAGTGGAAAGCCAATGTGCGACTGATGGAGGTGGGTGACTTGCAGGCGTTGCCGCCGAATCGTCGCGAGTTCCGTCGAGTGGATGGGGGGCTGTTGGCCCAAGATGCGGACATCGAAGCCGATCCAGAGATGGATTGGAAAGTTGTCACGCAAGTCCAGCCCACCGAGCAGCAGATGGCTGATCTGCGGTTTGGTTGGACCGTGGTGCGTTACGTCAAGTCGAACGCCATCGTGCTTTGTCACGACGAAACCTTGTGGGGCGCTGGCGCGGGGCAGATGAGTCGCGTGGACTCTGTCGATATCGCCTTGAGAAAAGCCGGCGAGAGGACTCGAGGCGGATCGCTCGCGAGCGATGCGTTTTTCCCATTCCCTGACTCGATTCATAAAGCTGCCGAGGCCGGAGTGCGAGCGATCATCCAACCGGGCGGCTCCAAGGCAGACCCCGAAGTGATCGCAGCCTGTGATCGTCACGGGATCGCCATGGTGTTCACGGGCCGTCGCCACTTCAAGCATTAGTGCGTGCTTCGGCAACGTAGGACAGAGTACGACGGACTTCCAGTCCGTCGATGCGGTCCGCGCAGAATGGTCCGAAAAACCTCGCCCTCCATTTCAAACTCCCTCGTTGCCCGCTGTGACCAAGTACTAACCGTTTTACGATGTCAGCCACCCCTGAATTCGTTAGGTGGGCGCTGCGACACGCGTGTACTCCCCGCGCCGACGCCCCCCTGGACGATGTCGAACGAACCGCTCGGCAGCTGTTCGTGCTGCGCGAATGCGGTCAAGCGATCGCCGAACAGCGAGTGGTTGGCGATTACGCGTTGGCCCGCGAAACGCTCGATGCCAAGCAAGACGAAGCGGCGATCGAGCCTTGTGGCTTTCGCGTGACCGAGGTGTTGGCCGCTTACGGCGGTTGGTCGTCGGTGGACCAAGCGTGCGGCCAGTGTCCTGTGAATCTCGGCGCCAGCACGATAGATGTTGGCGACGAGTCAAATCGGTGGAACTCCTTTCTACGGGATCCCAGTTCGCGCTGGGCCAATTGTTTTGGCATAGTGGATTGGCGAGCTTGGGGCGAGACTTGTTTCGAGCGAGTCGAACAGTATCAGCGGCAACTCGCGCCGCTCGAACAGTGGGAGGCCCGTTTTCTCCCAACGAGCCCCACTTGGTATGGACTTTGGATCGGCCTGGCTCATTCCGACTCTTCGCCGCCGAACCATGCCTCCGCCCGTTCGCCGACTCTTGCCTATACGCGCGAACAACTGGAATGGCTTGAGCGGCTCTGGGGAACGTGCGTCGCGGAGATCACGGAGGCGGAAGCCGTTGTGGGACCATTTCTAGCTGCGACTCGGCGAGCGTTAACGACGGGGTCCGAGTTGCGGGCGAAACTTTATCCACGAGGCGAGTTGGCGGGCAAACGCTGGCGAGTCGCTGCACACTGCGGCCGGTGTGGTGCTTCGTGGAGCGATGAGCAAGCGGCGGCAGCGGCTCGAGTCTGCCCCGTTTGCCGGTTGGCCGCCGCACCACTCGCCGCCCGCTCTCGAGCCGCGCAAGGGACTCGGCCGTATGGTCCGTTGGCGCGGATTGTAGGACGCGACGAGACCGCCGAGTTGCTGGCTCGCTACTGGCGACAGCGTGGGGGGGCGAGTTAAGCTGGGGCCAGGGAGTCAAACGCGTCGAGTCTGTCGCGTCGCCCCAGATTCCTTGCCAGGTTTCGCCGCTCAAGACGCCGATTCCGTAGTCACCTATTCGATTGTTCCTGTCTCCTTTAGTTACGACTCCATAGGCTCCGAGTTCATGGCCACGATACTGGACAAGATCGTCGCGACGAAAAAGACCGAGATCGCGGCCGCGAAGGCGGCTCGACCCGAGTCGCAATTGCGCGATGCGCTCGCGAACGCCCCGCCGACTCGCGACTTCTTCGCCGCGTTGGCGGCGGAAGGTCCGATCAAGCTGATCGCCGAAGTGAAGAAAGCGAGTCCTTCCAAGGGAGTGATTCGAGCCGACTTTTGCCCGGTGGATATCGCCGAAACCTATGCCGCCAATGGAGCGACCTGCCTCAGCGTGCTCACCGATGTTCAGTACTTCCAAGGAAGTTTGGAATACTTGAAGAACATCCGCGCCGCGGTCGATCTCCCTCTGCTGCGCAAGGATTTCATCCTCGATCCGTACCAACTGGTCGAAGCCAGACTCGCTGGCGCCGATGCGGTACTGCTGATCGCCGAGTGCTTGGACGACTGTGGATTGAGGTCGCTGCATCGCGAGGCGTTGGAGCTCGGACTAACTCCACTGGTAGAGCTGTACGAACCCGCGAATCTCTCGCGAGTGCTCGATGCGGGCGCGACTCTGATCGGCGTCAACAATCGCGATCTACATACATTTCAGGTCGATTTGGAACACACGATCCGCTTGGGCGAATCGATCCCCGACGAGTGCTTGTTGGTGGGAGAGAGCGGGATTCGCACGCATGCGGACGTGGAGCGGCTGGCGGCGGCGGGAGTCGACGCCATACTGGTGGGCGAAAGCCTGATGGCTCAGCCGGATATTGGCGCAGCGGTTCGGAAACTCCTTAAGGGCGAGTGACGACAATGGGCCAGATGATCGAATCGGTGAATGTCCTCAATAGCGTGGTGCGCACCGGGCTAATACTGGCCGGGCTCGGCGGACTCGGCTGGGCCGGTTGGACCGGCTACTCGATCTACTACGAGCAAGACTTGCTCACTCGCAAACAGGCGGAGCAATTGAAGGAAGCGGAAAAGTCGATCGTGCAATTGACCGAGACCGTCGAATCACAGACTCGCGAGATCGAACGCTTGGACACGGCGATGCGGCTGCTGAAGATCGACCATCGAGTGGCCCGGTTGGATATCGTCGACCAACGCATGGATGGCGCCGGCAAATTGATGACGGTCGTCGAGTTTGTTGAGTTGAACGATGAAGGACGGCCGGTCGATGGTCCGCGTCAATTCGAAATCGAGGGCGACGTTATCTACCTCGACAACTGGATCGTCAAATTCGACGACAAGTATATCGAAACGGCCGAAATTGACCGGTCGACTTCGCTAGTGCTGTTTCGCCGCCTGTTCGGCGAACATCAAGAACCGAAGGATGGTTTTCCTCTCGATCGCGGTCAGGGACCGCCGCGTGCTTATACGCGAGGCGGCGTGGTAAGCGAGTTTGAAAAGCAGATCTGGAGTGAGTTCTGGACGATCGCCAACGATGACGCGAAGGCCAAGGAGATGGGGATTCGAGCCGCACACGGCCAAGCCGTCTCGATCAAAGCGCAGAAGGGCAAGTCGTACCGCATTCTGCTGCGAGCGTCCGATGGGTTGAGCATCGTGCCGGATGGCGAGATCGCTCCGCGCAAGACCACCTGATGCGCGACGCGGGTAGTTTTTTCTCGTCCGGCTGCTTCGGGCTAGGCCAGAATGCCTGAAACCAATTCGCCGTGGACATCGGTTAGCCGATAGTCGCGGCCTTGGAAGCGGTAGGTGAGTCGTTTGTGATCGACTCCCAGCAGGTGCAGGATGGTGGCCTGAAGATCGTGGACATGCACGGGTTGCTCGGCCACGTTGTAACTGAACTCGTCCGTGCGGCCATAAGTGACCCCCGCCTTGGCGCCTCCACCCGCAATCCACATGGTGAAGCAACGGGGATGATGGTCTCGACCTGCCTCGGTGCTTTTCCAATCGCCTTGACCCGCGACGCCGCGACCGAATTCTCCTCCCCAGACGACGAGAGTGTCTTCCAGCAACCCGCGGCGCTTGAGATCTTTCAACAACGCCGCCGTCGGTTGATCGGTATCGCGACAGCGAGCGACGCACCAGGAGGGAAGTCGGCTGTGATGATCCCAATCAGGGTGGAACAGTTGGACGAATCTCACGCCGCGTTCGATCAGGCGTCGAGCAAGAATGCAGTTCGCGGCATACGAGCCGGGGCGGCGAGCGTCAGGTCCGTACAACTGAAACACTTCATCCGACTCGTCGGATAAGTCGGCGAGTTCCGGGACTGACGACTGCATCCGATAAGCCATCTCGTACTGGCGAATGCGAGTAGAAATCTCGGGATCGGCCGCTTCGGTCTCGCGCTGTTGATTCAATTCAGCGAGTCCATCGAGCATGCCGCGGCGGAGAGAACGCGGCAGACCATTCGGATCGCGCAGATACAGAACCGGCTCGGCGGCATTGCGAAATCTCACGCCTTGGTAGCGAGACGGCAAGAACCCGCTTCCCCAGTAATAGTCGTACAGCGGTTGATCGCTCGGACGCTGCATCTTCGAAACGAGCACAATGTAGTCGGGCAAGTCGCGATTGACGGAACCGAGCCCATAGCTGGCCCACGCTCCCAAACTAGGACGGCCGGGAATCTGATGGCCGGTCAGCATGAACGTCATCGCCGGAGCGTGATTAATATGATCGGTTCGCATCGACTTGATGAAGCAAATGTCGTCAACCACCGACTTCAGATGAGGAAGCCACTCGCCCACCGTCGCGCCGCTGGCCCCACAGCGTTCAAACTTGACTCTTGAAGGCATGACCAACTGCTTCTGGCTCGCCGTCATGGTGGTCAGTCGCTGACCGCCGCGGACTGATTCCGGCAGCTCCTTCCCAGCCCACGACTCGAGCTCGGGCTTGTGGTCGAACAACTCGAGCTGCGACGGACCGCCCGACTGAGTCAAGTAGATGACTCGCTTCGCTTTCGCGGCAAAGTGCGGTAAGCCGACCAGACCTCCCACGTCGTTGCGTGGAGTATCGGCCGCGACTGTTTTCGCTTCGCCCATCAACTGAGCCAATGCAAAGGCGCCGATACTCACACCCGCGCATCGCCCAAGGAAATAGCGGCGAGTGGGGTCAAGCAGCGTCCGAGACGAGACGTGATCGGCTGATTTGGGCGAAGAGTTCATAGGTGGCTACTCAAGTCATTATCACTGTCGATTCAAGGTCTCATCCAGGTTGAACACCATGCTCGCTACCACCGCGAACGCGGCGACCTCGGTCGTGTATTGTTCGCGAGAAACTCCCGCAGGCGGCTCGAGTGTCGTCTGGCCATGCGACAGCCAGTGTTCCGCGTCGCGGGCGTTGGTCGAGTAATGCGCGCGAGCTCGAGCTAGTTCACGTTCGAGCACCAGGAGTTCCTTGGAGCTGGGGTGTCGGGCGAGCACAACGCGCCACAGGTGAGTGAGTCGCTCCCGATCCGGCGAGTCGCTGGTGGGCGTCACCTCCTGGTGGACGCGGATGGCGAGTGCTCGTGACGCTTCAAGGTACGTCAGGTCGTTCAGCAACGCCAATGCTTGGAGAGGAGTATTGGTGCGAGTGGTTCGAACCTCGCAGACTCGTCTTTGTGCGTTATCGAAAAGAAAGGTGGGAGCGGACGATCTTCGCCAGAACGCATAGATTGATCGTCGATACTGTTCGGCCCCTTCCGTGGGTTCATACTTGAAACGCCCCATGAACATCTCTTCCCAAACTCCGCTCGGCTGGTACGGTCGAATCGGTGGACCGCCGAGTGCGGGGTTGAGCAAGCCCGAGACGCGTAACGCACTGTCGCGAATCATCCAGCTGGGCAAACGATACCGGGCGCCTCGCCACAGAAGACGATTCTCGGCATCGATCTGTCGCGGGTCATTGCCTGCCTCGAGTGGACGGTAATTGCCTGTGTCCGACGACTGCTGATAAGTGGCGCTAGTTACGATCTGGCGTAGCAAGTGGCGAGTGTCCCAGCCGCTATCCATCAATTCGGCGGCGAGCCAGTCCAGTAGTTCCGGGTGCGTGGGGCGTTCGCCTTGGAGCCCGAAATCCTCGGGAGTGCGGACGAGTCCATAGCCGAAGCACATCTGCCAAAGGTGATTCGCCAGCACTCGCGCGGTGAGCGGGTTGTCGCGAGATACCAGCCAGCGAGCCAACGCCACTCGTGAAGTATCCTCGCCCGAATTCCAAGGGCCGAGCGACTCGGGTACGCCTCGCGCGACCACCTCCCCCTTCTTGTCCCACTCGCCGCGAATCAGCACGTGCGTCTCGCGCGGCGTCGAGCGCTCGGCCAATACCATGACGTCGACCTTCTCAGCCTTCTTCGCATCGCTGAGTTGCGATTTCGCTTGTTCGTGAGCGCGTGCCGCGACCTGATAGTCCGCGTCATCAACCAGGTACTGTTCAAACAATCGCTCGCGCAGTGCAGCGGGAAGAGAGTTGACTTCAGCGGCGTCAGTGGTTGCGAGTTGCTCGAGTGGAACAATATCCAAACTCGTTACCGCGGGTCCCGCTTGATCGGTCAAGGACCAGCGAAAACGGCCGATGTTCGAGTGGCCTCGAGTCGACCGCTGCTGCAATTCCAACACCAGTTCTTCATCCGCTTCCAACTCGAGAGGTTCGGCGAAGCGAAAGACGGCTCGTTGAGTCTGCCGTGGATCAGGCGCGCCAAAGGTCGCCCAACCATTTCGCGGATCGTCATCCAACGTGTGGCGAATATCGCCGTAGCCGCCATTCTTTCCGGGTTCGGCGGCGTATGACGCCAGCGCGTTGACGGGCATCCACTCGCGCACTTGAGCGCTTCCTTGGCGGCGAATCTGCACTTTAATGTCGGTCAAGATGAAGTGACCCGATGCCGAGCGTGACAAGCCTCCTTCGGGACGCGCCGCGTTCGCGAAAACCTCCAACTGGAGGCCCGTAACGCGCCGTAAGCGATCCTTGGCTAAGGGTTCGACTCGCCCAATGACCCGATAATCCTCATGGAACGGATCATCTCCCGACACATGGAGAATTCCACCTTCTTCTACCTCGATCCGTGAACCTGCGCTTGTTTCGCGAGTCGATCCGCTGAAGCTGATCCAGCCAGTGAATCCATCGCGGGTGCGAGTCCATTGTTCAGCGAGCCAGGTCTGGAAGGGCGTTTCGGCGGCTTTGCGAGCACGAGCGACGACGACGGCCCGTTGGTCGACTAGTCGCTGGGCGGCGGCTATCGCTCGAGATACGCGAGGAGACTGGTACGACAGATAGGGAGTCGCCTTGCGGCCCGCAGCGCCCGTTTCGTCGATGCTATTGAAGAACGCACTCAGTCGGTAATACTCGGCTTGCGAGATAGGATCGTACTTATGACTATGGCACTGGCAGCAACCGAGGGTGAGTCCGAACCACAGTGCGCCCACCGTGTTGACTCGATCAATGACATAGTCGATTCGCGACTCCTCGGGGTCTCGCCCGCCTTCGCCATTGGTCATGTGGTTGCGATGAAAGCAGGTCGCCAGTCGTTGCTCGGGCGTTGAGTTGGGCAGCAGATCGCCCGCGAACTGTTCGAGCGTGAACTGATCGAAGGGCATGCCTCGCGCTAATGATTCGATCACCCAGTCGCGCCACGGCCAGTTGGTTCGAGTTTCATCGCCTTGATAACCGTCAGTGTCCGAGTATCGCGCCGCGTCGAGCCAGAACCAAGCGAGTCGCTCGCCGTGATGAGGCGAGGCGAAAGATTGTTCGACGAGTCGTCGGTACGATTCGTCTAGCTCCATCGAATCGACGCGTTGGCGATCCGTGCCCGCGGTTTGCGGACTAACTTCGATTGAATCAAGTGAATGGAGAGCAGGCGGAAGTCCCGTCAGATCGAGACTGACGCGACGGGCCAACATCTCCGGCGACGCTTGTTGGTGAGGTCGCCAACCACGAGTTTCCAAGGCCTGCAGGACAAAACGATCCAACGGTTGACGGACCCAAGCCGTGTCTCGCACCGCTGGCAGAGCTGGACGTTCAATTCGTTCGAAGGCCCAATGTTTTCCCCAAGGAGCCCCTTGGTTAATCCAGCGTTTCAGCAGGTTGACTTGCTGCGGCGACAGACGTCGCTGAGTGGCAGGGGGAGGCATCACGACGTCAGGATCGGTCGAGGTGATGCGTCGGATCAACTCGCTATCGTCCGCGCGACCCCCGACGATGACCGGTTGTTCTTTGCGCAAAGCTCCTGCGGACGTGTCGAGTCGCAATTGACCTTCGCGAGTCTTCTCGTCCTGGCCATGGCAGTGCAGACAATTCTCGGAGAGTATGGGCAGGATATCGCGCGAGAATCGCACGTCTTCCTCAACGCCGCTCGCCGTAGTCGCGTAAACCGCGACAACGGCTAGCGGAACGAGGAAATTCCAACGAGCAGACAGCATGCGAATCGGCTCCGGCGGGAAAGGCAAAGCAGCTCTTTCGTTCTATCCTGCGGCAGCAGCCATGCCAAGTCAACTCGTAGGCCGAAGGCGGCCGGTTGTAGCATTTGCCAACAGACCAGGCTCCGTCCCAAGCTAATCCGCCTACAGCTCTTTGAATTACTGGCAGGCGGGAGATGAACCTAGAGATTGGGTTTGAAGGCGCCTTGGAGTCTCTCGTGTCGCCCGCAAACAGGGCTCGCTATTGTGATTCGTCCAGCATCTTTAGCCGATGCGACAGCTTGATGCGCTGAATCCATGGTTCGTGCGACAATTGCTCGACTTGGGCCGGCGAAAGAGTGGCCGTGAGAATTCGCTTGGGAATACTGGGCACTTTGACGCCCAATGCGGTCAGCGTCGCCGCTTGCTCTGGCGTCACCGGAAGGGCGGCGTGCAAGAACACGGACAGTGAACGTTGATCGGACGCTGTCGTTTGACAGGCGGCGACCAGCGGGCCGTCAAGTGTCGAGAAATCTGGTTCGCCGCCCATATCCTGTCATTCAGCCAGCGTTACCTGGCCGTTGACCTACTGCGTCTAAAGCTTGTTGACCTGAATCAGACCAAAACCCCATTTTATTTCGAATTGGCCGGCGGGTTTCGAGGGGATGCGACTGGCCGACTTCAACGCCGTCTTGATCGCCGCCGGATCAAGCTGTGGATTTCGTTGCAACAACAGCGCGATTACTCCCGCGACGAACGGACAGGCCATGCTGGTCCCAGCCTCGACCAAGTGCCGCTGGTCCACCAAGGACGAACGTTCAGCATCCGAATCGGCTGACAGACACGACACAATCATCGCACCCGGCGCCGTCACGTCCGGCTTGCGCTGGCCATTTCGCAACGGCCCCTCGCTGCTGAAGTCGGCAATCGAGTCGAGCGCCAATCCCACCGCACGGTCTACGCCATCGATATCTTGCCACTCGCTGCGCGTCACGTACGCCGCCGCCGTCAACGCGGCGGATGCGCATCCTGGCGAACCAATCTTATGCGAGTCGGCAACCGCCGCGCCCGTGCCTGCGACCTGCGGTGAATCCTGGTCGTCCAAGATCCAGACATCGAGGTCGCCGCTTAGTGGATTCGCGTTTTTCACCCGCAGTTCCCACCTTCCACCTGGCACGGCTGAGTTGGAATTCGAGTGGCGAATCTCCACCAGGAAATTGTGATCGCCATTGTCAGGGTCCGGTCCCGGAGTCTCCACCACGACTCGCGCGTTCGACAGTTGGTACTCGCGCTGGAAATTACCCGTCGTGATGACTCTTTGAAACGGCGTCGTTAAGCCGCTGGGAGATGTAATCGAGATCTCCAGCTTGCCGACGCCGGGATACCAACCGTTCAGCACGGCGGCGCCACGCCTGTAAACGTGGCGCCAGCGCCCGCCGCGATCCCAGCCACGTGCGTGCCGTGACCGTCTGTGTCACGCGACGCCACCAATAAGTTCCCGGTCAACTCCCATCCATACTGTCCTTCGGCGACACCGGGTCCTGCCAGCGTCTGATCCCAAATGCTGAGAATGCGTCCCTGGAACTCGGGATGATTCGGGTCGATGCCTGAATCGATGATGCCCACTACGACCCCGACGCCGGTGAGCCCAGTCGAGTTCTCGAACTCGGGCAATTTGACTCTCGGGCCCGCCATGTCCAGACAAGGACGAAGTTTCCGAGAAGGCAGAATCCGCTTCACTCGCGAATTCTCCGATAGTTCGTCCAGACGATCGAGTGGCAACAGTGCCGTGCGAACGCGACCGCGCGACTAATTAAGTCGGATCCCTAAACTAGCGACATCCAGTTCGGCCTTGTCGTCGCAGTGGATGAATACGATGGCTCGAGGCGGCTTTTGATTGCCCGCCACGGGAGCCATACCGAGCATCCGCGTATGGACGGCTAGCTCTTCTGGTCCCGCTTGCGTACTATCCTATAATGCGCCTAACAACCCACCACCGATTTTCTTGTACTTCATGGATGCCGTTCCTGGTTGACACTGCCGAACTGAAGAAATGCCCGCGGCACGGACGAAGACCCTCCGTGCAGTGAGTATTCTCTACGGCTATTGGAGGGGAAATCAAACAGAAACTCGCGAACGGCGTTCTCACTCGACTACTTCAATCCCGATTGCACATTCCATGGCGGAATTCTCGCGAGCCGGCGGTTCGGTGCGTTTCGCAGTGGATCGTTCGAATTCACAACTCAGCGCTTCTCAGGCCGCGGCACGTTGGGGAGTATCTTTCAGGACACTCAAGCAAGCTTCCAACGCCATGTCGATGGTGATGGCGAGCATGGCGGTGTTGGGAGCCGAGCGTCGTTCGCGACTGGTTCCCGCTTGATAATAGGCTTGGACGGCTCGGTGGCCGATGCCATAGGGTCCGCTGACCTCAGGGCGAGTCGTACCGAAGAGTCCCACGCACGAGGTTCCGACTGCCGCTGCTAAGTGCATCGGTCCGGTGTCGGATCCGATGTACAGTTGAGCTCGTCGCAGCACGGATGCGAGTTCGGGCAGTGAAGTCTCGGGGGCCATGCTGGCTTGACCTAGTGAATGGTCGACGATCTCCTGCGCCAAGCCTCGCTCGCGAGCACCGCCCCACGTAACGAGCGATCGCAAGCCCGTCGCCTCGGCGATGCGCGCCGCGAGTTGGCCGAAGCGAGCCGTGGGCCAGAGACGCGAGTCCCATGTGGCGCCCGGATTCATGACGACGAAGCCGGCGGCAAGCGGCGATTGGTCAAGCCACGTCGTTACCCAATGTTTGGCGGCGAGACTCTCGGGCACATCAAACTGCACCTCGGGTAGTCTGACTCCGATCGCACTCAGCATTTCCAATTGCCGGTCGACCACATGTTCAAAGGTGGGCTCAATTCGCACGTGATTGAGGGTGGGAGCGAGTTCGCGGCCAATAGGTCGAGCTAGCCCGATCCGTCGCGAGGCGCCCGATAGCCAGGCCACGAGCGCGCTCTTCGTCAAGCTTTGCGGATCGAACGCAACATCGAACTTCGACTGCCGAAGCGTGCGCTTCAGCTTCAGTAATGTCGACGGTGATTTGAGCCAACCGCGCGGCAACTCAATCAACTGATCGATGCTCTTGTGGTTCTGCAAGAGAGAGGCCGCGTTCTTCTCGACCACCCACGTGATGCGTGCGCCCGGATATCGCCGCTTGATGGCCGTCGCCATGGGCATCGTCAAGATGCAATCTCCGATGGCGCTCAGACGAACGATCAGCACATGGGGTTCGGGCGACAACGCCATCTTACGACTCCTCATTTCATAGGGGGTGGAGCGGCGGCAGCGGGCGACGTCGGATTGCCGGCGCTGGGAACTGTGGAAACAGGCACGGGAGTCGCCGACGATGTCGTCGCAGCTCCCAAAGGTTTCGGCTCCGCACCGGGAGCGGGAGCGACCGCCGACGCGGGACGCACGGCAGTATCCATATTTGGGCTGGCTAGCTCCGCCGCGGTCAGCGCGGACGGAGGATTGAACGTGCGATCCTCCGAGTAAAGTTGGAGAGGATCCTCCGTGTATTGTTGCATCTCCGGCAGCGGAGGTTCCCCAGGTTCCGCTTCGGCATCGAGTGGCGGAAGCTTGGACATCCCTGGCATATTGATTTTCGTCCCGGCGAATCGAGTGCCATTATAAATGGTGCCTCGTTGGAACGGCCCCACTCCCAACACCCAGGAGTCGCGCGCTTCACTCATCGCTTGCGAGATTCCCGCTTGCCAGACGGGCCGGCGAGTGCGACGGTCATAGGCAAACACACCGACCTTGGCGGCGCCTACTTGGACGTTCTTGCGAGCTAGCGAGATTTCTGGGATCGCTGGCAGCGGCGTACCCGCGATCAGAGACGCCGCCGAACTACTCACCGGCGCGCTCGCCGGAATTCCATACACGATCTCGTTGTTGTCGACGCCCACCGCTCCCAACCGTGCCTCCACGATGAAGTCGGCGTCCTCCGGCTTCTCCTGCAAACGCAAGTCGGCTGCCACCATCTGCTGACGCAGCGAACTAATAATGTACTCCGCGTTGACAAACCCCAGCCCCTTGAACGTCGCCAAGAACTGCGGGTCTTTGGAATTCACGATGTACTTGGTCTCGAAGTAGACCCTTTGCCCTCGCAACTCGTGGAAGTCGATCTGCGAGATGGCTCGATCAACCGCGTCGGACATCAGCAACTGTTCGGTCGCCGTGCGACTTTTCGTCGATCCGCAGCCGACCAGATACAAAAGAGAACAGGCCGCCAAAAGGAAGAAGAGGCGACAAGGCGCGCGCAGCGGTCCCGCGGATTGCCCACAGTCACGCTTCCTTCGCGCTCGTTCCTCAACCGTCATCCTTGACCCTCGGTGTCGATGGCGCTCTTCCTGACGCCAGAAGTCACCGCGGAGTATAGCGATTCCCTTGGATCATCCCAACGCGACTTCGGCCCCGTGGAGCCGCTGTTTGCGATAAACTGGGAAAGGCGTGGGGAGACGGCAATCTGGGCGCTCGTGTCAGATGGACGAATTACCCATGCCCAAGGCAGCCGGACGAAAAAACTACCAGCAGACCCACTCCTGGGTGAGCGGGGCTGGAATGCGGGATTGGGCGGCCGGAATAGCCTCGAATCGCGGTGGGACTTGGGCCGCCCAATCCCTAAGTCCGGCCCCGCTCACCCAGGTTGTCGCTGGCATGACGCTCAGGCATCACTTCCGAGTAGAGAGTTCGGTAGTGCGAACGTGTGACGCTCGGTGGTACAGCGTAGCGTTGACAAGCAAAATGGGGCACGATGTCGACGTGATACTCCTGGCCACATCAGACACCTCACTTGTCGAGGATTCATCCTGGGCGTTTGACCTTACTAGACCAAAGTCGATCCTCAAGCTACGGCTCGAAAGTCACTGGAGTTTTGCGCAATTGATTATCGATCAAAGGCGAGCAGCGGAAGGCGGTCACAGCCCTCTCGCTAAACTATCGATTCTTCCCGCCTTCCGCAGCTGCGCCTTTGTTCGATAAAGTGGGTCTGCTGGTAGTTTTTTCGTCCGGCTGTCCAAGGCAGTTTCCTCCCCGCTCGATCCAGCACTTCGTAATACTCGGCTTATGCCATTCCTCATCGCACAAGGCTCGGAACCCCAACAACAATGGCGGCGAACTCTGCCAGCGGACGAAGAGGTGGCGATAGGTCGAGCGGCCGAGCCGTGGTCCGTTCCTTGGGATGCGCACATTTCTCGTCGCCATGTCGTCGTGCGAGTCGAGGGGGAGCGACTTCGAGTGCGCGTCTTGCCCGACGCCCACAATCCCGTATTTCATCGCGGTCGAACAACCATGTCGTTTGCGATGCGAAGCGGCGAGTCGTTTGTTGTGGGGGCGACGACTTTCACGTTCGAAGACTCGCGAGTGGCGATTGCCTCCGCGGGGCCTCAGCCCGATCGGACGCTGGCGTTTGATTCGCATGAGCTGCGCCATCGTCAATTCCTTTACAGTCGTCAACGCATGGAGGTGCTGGCGTCTCTGCCGGGGACTCTGGCGGCCGTTGTCTCTGAGGATGAATGGGTCGTGCAGCTGGTGAGCCTGGTGTTGGCGGGAGTGCCGAGAGCCGGTGCGGCGGCGCTGGTTATCGCTTCACCTCAAGAGACGACCGTCAGCGGTCCTGATTCGTTTCAGTTGCGGCATTGGGACTATCGCGGGCCGACGGCGACGAGATTGAATTTTGAACCTCGTGCGACTTTGATTGGCGAGTCGCTGGCACGCCAGGCGACGGTGCTGCAGACATGGCGAGACGAGGGGAAAGCGGAGTGGGCGTACTGTACGCCGATACCGGGAAGTGCGTCTCAAGGTTGGACGCTCTATGTCGCGGGTGTTGAAGAAGGGCAGACTGACGCGGGGGAAGAGGGCGATCGGCAATGGCGCGAGTCGTTGTGGGACGATGTCAAGTTCACGGAACTCGTCGCGGCGACCGCGGGGAGACTGCGCGATACGCAGCGCCTGCTGCGAGGTCAGGCGGCGTTGCGACCCTTCTTCGCGCCGATTGTGCTCGAAGCCCTCGGACAACGTGATCCCGAAGAGGTGTTGGCGCCGCGCGAGATTGAAGCAACGGTGCTGTTTTGCGATCTGCGTGGATTCTCGCGAGCGTCCGAGGCGCAGGCTCGAGATTTGACCGGTTTGCTCAAGCGAGTGAGCGACGCGTTAAGTGCGATGACGCGGCGCATCCTGGCGGAAGGGGGAGTGATCGGCGACTTTCATGGCGACGCGGCCATGGGCTTCTGGGGATGGCCATTTCCGCAAGAGGATGCGGTCGAACGCGCGTGTCGCGCGGCGCTGGCGATACGCGATGAATTTGCTCAAGCGGCCCGCATCTCGCATCACCCGCTGGCAGGTTTTCGAGTTGGCTTGGGGGTGGCCACGGGGCGAGCGGTCGCGGGTAAAATTGGGTCGGTGGATCAAGTGAAAGTCACGGCATTCGGACCCGTCGTCAATCGAGCGTCGCGACTGGAATCGCTGACGAAACGCATCGGGGCTTCCATCCTGCTGGACGATGCAACTGCCTTGCGAGCAGCCGCTGAATTTCCCTGCGACGAGGCGCGAGTGCGCCGGCTCTTTCGCGTTCGTCCGCCAGGTTTTGATTCGATCGTCGCGTTGAGTGAATTGCGAGGTCGCCATGAAGCGGGCGAGCCAAAGGTGGATGAGTCGCGAGAAGCGGCGTTCGCGGAAGCTGTCGCTTGTTTCGAGCGCGGCGAATGGCGGCGCGCGTCCGAGTGGTTGCAACGCGCGCCGCCCGAGGATCGCGTCGCCGCATTTTTGCTCGACACCATGGCGGATGCAAAATTCGCCGCGCCAGCAACCTGGAGCGGCGTGTTGGAGTTTCACTGATGCGAATTCGTGCGACCGTGAAAAAATATGCTCACTGGCGTGTGTCAATCTTTTTCGCATCAGTTCTGGCCTCCGAAATGTCAAGGCCCATTCTGTCGAGTCCTAGAACGTGATAAAACCGGTCTTTGAGGGTTGAGCCGCGGACGCGTATAATGCCCACTCGCTGGCGTCGACCCACACGTGACGCGCGTGAACTCCCCTTATCCCGCGAATCAACGAGGACGATTTCCCGTGTTGACAGCCCGACCGAAAGTCGCCGAGTTATCGTTTCAGCTGTATGGTCGTTCGCTTCACCCGGAGTTATTCACGGTCTTTCAGAGTCGATCCATTTCCCGTGGTGGATACGAGGCTCGCATCGATATCACCAGCGCGGGTCATCTGATCACTTGGCGCTATCAGGGGCTGACGCTCACCGAAGTAGCCGCCTCCGCTCAACATCCCTTGCCGCAGAAACGTCGCTTGATGTCGTACAAGCTGCGTGGAGAACGTTCGGATCGAGTGGAATGCCGCGGCGGGGTCAATTACCAGATGAGCTTCCAGTTGGAACCGGTCGCGCCCGAGGTGTTCTGGACCTTCCAGCAAGAGTTGGCCATCGATGCCACTCGCCAGGGAATGTTCCATCGCTTCGACTCGTCGGGCCGAATGGCGCTCGGAGCATTAAGCTACATCAATGTCGAAAGTCGTAATCGCAGCCTCTTGATTCAAGCTTTCCACACCTTCCCCGACGACTACGCGATCGTCAAGAGTCAGTCGATCTTCGAACTGCCGTAACTCTTCGTCGCACCGTACGACGGACTTCCAGTCCGTCGCTCCTGCCTTTGGAGAGCGAGCGAAGTCGACGATGGGCGAATTCGCGGTGGGGCAGGTTTTCAACCTGCCCATTAGTTGCTCAGCCATCCGGGCAGGTTGAAAACCTGCCCCACGCGTTGTACGACGGACTTCCAGTCCGTCGCTCCTGCCTGTGGAGAGCGAGCGAAGTCGACGATGGGCGAATTCGCGGTGGGGCAGGTTTTCAACCTGCCCATTAGTTGCTCAACCATTCGGGCAGGTTGAAAACCTGCCCCACGCGTTGTACGACGGACTTCCAGTCCGTCGCTCCTGCCCCCGCGCCTACCCCTTCTCGGGCCCCGATCCGCTCCAGAAACCCGCCAGAGTTTCGCTGATCCGCGGGCCGCGTCCCATCCGAGTGAGCACTCGCTGGGATGACAGCCCATGCTGTCGAGCCAGTTCAACCGCTCGCGTATGCTCGTTCGGAATGTCAACGAACACATCGTGTCCAACGTGGAGCGACAACGCATCGGACAATAGCGAGCTCCCTGCTCGCTCGTCGATCGCCAGGCAGGGGCCGATCT
The DNA here is from genome assembly GCA_046349915.1 of Pirellulales bacterium. GTDB lineage: Bacteria > Planctomycetota > Planctomycetia > Pirellulales > Pirellulaceae > CAIXSC01. The sequence continues at coordinate 180,751 of JAXMBL010000012.1, forward strand.
GGGGCGCCAGTCGTCCAGGACGTGAGAGCGAATAGCCAAGCAATCGCCCCGTTGTGACATCTCGCGCAATCCGCCGCCAGGGCGGAGCGAGTTCGAACAGATGTTGCAGAAAGCGAGTGCGATCGGTGGCCGTAATGAGGTGATCGAGTTGGGCGATCTCGGCAAAATCGGCTGGCGTCGCTGTGGTGATCGCTAACGAGTTCGACACGGATGGCAGAGAACCGTCCGGCAATACTCGACCCGCGTAACGTTCGAGTGAAAACTCGACTGTAAAACCGAATTGCTCGTACAGAGGTTGGCCGAGCGGCGTCGCGTCCAGACGCAAGCTGTGAACGCCGTGCGACTCCAAATAGTTCACGGCCTGAGAGAAGAGCGTGCGCCCCACGCCGCGCAGGCGATATTGCGGGGAGACCAGCATCAGGGCGATCCAGCCGATCGAACCAAAGCGGCAGGTAGTGACGGTTCCCGCTTCGCGGCCATCCACCATCGCCAGCCACGCTCCCTCGGGTTCCAACTCCCGCGCGCGGCGCCAATCGGCGGGCGTTTGATTCCAGCCCGCCGTCTGGGAAAGTTCGCGGCAAAATAAGTCGTCCGCCTGCGTCAGGCGCCGCAATGTTACGGCCGTCATCAGGAACTCAAAAAGGGAGCGATCACGCGCACGAACCACTGACCAAGCAGAAAAGCCATGAGCATGAAAGCGGGAGCGTAACCCCAACCACTAACGAATATCGGTTGGCCGCCACGGCGAATGCGATGCAATTGGACCGCTCGAAAGGGGATCTGGCCCGCGACGAGCAGATAAAAGAACGGGCTGGCCGGGTTGTAGTTCCAGGCCTTGACGAAATCACCGCGAGCGATGCTGATGAAGGCGCGAGTCATTCCGCAGCCAGGGCAGTCGAGTCCGGACCAACGGCGAAAACTACAGGTCTCGGGCAAGGGCGCCGTAGTTCCGGGAAAACAGACTTGCGTATCTCCCTTGATGCTCATCAGAAATGACAGAGTGATGATCGCGGTGCTGAGAATCAGCAGGAACCAGTCCCCCACGGGATCTCGACCCACAACGCGATACGTGTGAGGCGAGTTGGGAGAGGGAGAAGTGGGCGAGTGATCTTCCGTTCGAGTCACGGCGCTTTTTCCGAAAGGGCTCGCTCGAACACTCGCAGCTGCCGCAGGATTTGTTGTGAATGAGGTTCACGTCGGGCGGCGAGCGATTGGAATTTCACCGCGCTCGCATAATCGCGCTTCGCATAGTAGCAGTGAGCAAGCGTATCGAGATAGCTGGCGGTCTTCGGCATCAACTCGATTGACCGATGGCTCAACCGTACGGCTTCGTCAAAGTTGCCTTCGGTGTTTCCCACCAGCCAGGCGTATTGATTACAGCAATTCGCCAGATTCTCGATCGCCTCTTCACGGATCTCGGGGGCGGGCGCCTGATCGATTAGTTGCTCCCAGCGATGGACGAGGTCGAGAAAGTGGGCGGCGCTCTGAGAGATGAGGGCCGAGACGCGTCGTTTCCAAGCCTCGTCGGCGCCCGGTAACCGAAACATGGCGATCAGCACGTCGGCGTCGTTGGGATCGATACGGATGCCTTGATCCAGATGCTCGCGGGCTTTGGCCAAGTCTCCCGTCTTCGAGTAGTGACTGGCGAAAAAGTAGTGCATGCGCGAGCGAAAGAACTGTTTGCTGTTGGCAAACTGTTCGCGCGAGGCTGGATCGGCGTCCATGCGATCGATGAAGGTCTTCCATATCTCGGCCGCCTCGAGCGGACGCTCAAGGTCGTAGAGCATCTCCGAGAAGCGGTAACGCGCGTTGAGTTCTTCCTGCTCTAAGGAAGCGGCCAGGGAAAGCACTTTGCGGAATTCTCGCTCCGACCAGGGGAACAAGCCGCGGTCGCGTAATTCCAAGGCCATTTCGAGATGAGGCTGAGCCGACTCGGGTTGCGATTTGAACGCCGCCTCGGCCAACGCTTCGCCATCGACCTTGTTGCCTTGTTTCACGAGTGACTCGGCGCGGCGGTAGATGAGGGGCGGCGACTTGTCGAATTCCTTCGGGAACCGAGCCGCTAACTCTTGGACGAGTCCCCAGTATTGCCGCTCCATCAGCCAGCCGACGAGTTCGGCGAGTTCGGCGGGAGTCCCTTCCACCGTGGCGACCAACCTGCGAGCCGCTCCTTCGGCATCGCTTTGGGCATTGAGGCGTCGCAGATAGTCGCAGTGCCAACGCAGCAGATCGCGCCCCACGATCGTGTTGGTGGTGGACGACATCGCGTTGACCGCCGCCACCTCCTGGTCGACGACGCGTTGCCAGGTTTCGCGAGTCGCCTGGGGATCTTCCAACGTCTGCGCGAATGCTCGCAGCCAATGAGCGGAAGGCCGACGGCTATCTCCCACCACCATTCGCACGCTGGCGGCCAACGCCTTGCGATCTTCAGGCTTGGCGGGCTCCGTCGCCATCATGACCATCAAGGCAGCCTCTTTCGAGAGCGCCTGATTGGTTTCGAACCGGGCGAGCCGGCAGAGACTTGCCAGCGCTCGATTGTGTCCGAAGGCCGCCAGCCGCTCCATGCGCGATTTGCGTTCCGCCTCCAGCTGTTCTCCATACCCCTTGAGCACTGCCTTCACTTCGGGCGTGTCTTCCTCTTGCGACCAGTTGGCGGAGAGGATTCGCAGCAAGTAACGGACTCGCATCGCAACTTCGATATCGTCGCTGTCGCGGGCTTCGTCGAGTGCGTCAAACGCCGACACGCCGATCCGTTCTAGCTCCGCCTGCGCTCGCTCGCGCACCAAGAACTGTTCGGCGCCCAATTGTTGGATGAGCTTGGCGATACGCTCGTCCGCCGCCTTCATCTGCGCTTCGTCCGCGCCCATGGCGGCGCGTGTCGAAGGCCAAACCGCGACGAGGCTGAAGAGGCCGCAAAGCGCTAAGTTGCCAAGGAAACGCGGAACTTGCGAACGCCGGACTAATCGAGTCATCACGCAGAGCCTGCTGGTGTCGGCGAACCCCGATGAAGGGGCTGGGAAACATCCACGCAACAGGGGCAGGGGATGTGGGAGCGGCATCGGAAGTTGGTCCTACGTCAACTGCGATTCCATGAGGACGATAGTGAGGCAACGGAAACTCACAAGTGAAGCCCCATGACGCCCAGTCAGGACGTCTTGTCAGTATGTCCCAACTGACCGTGGGCGGCAACGGCGAATATCGGCGAACTCGTAAGTTCACGCAGATTGGGAGGACTGGGGAAAGATGTTGCTGCCGTAAGTTGTGAGCCCTACCGTCGTCATGCTAACCTCAAGCACCAAAATCTGAGCCTGTCACGCGACTGCCGACTTTCGTTCACGCCTTATCAAGCATCTCCAGGGTACGCTCCATGAAGGTCCTGCAACTGAACCACGTTGCTTTGCATGTGGCCGACGTCTCGGCCAGCGTGCGGTTTTACCGTGATGTCTTGAAGCTCGAGGAGATGCCTCGGCCCGCGTTTCGTTTTCCGGGCGCCTGGTTTCGGCTTGGGGTCGACCAAGAACTGCACCTGATTGGCGAACGGGCCGAGCCGGTCCATTCCCATAATCGGGGCAATCACTACGCCCTGTTGATCGACGATATCGACGAGTGGGAGGCGTATTTTCGCGCGAGCGGCGTGCCGTGTCGTCGACAGCAACGGCCGGATGGAGCTCATCAAGTTTACGTCACCGACCCCGACGGGCACGTGATTGAATTGTGCACGTTGCCGCCGTCAGCCGCCTGAGACGCTTGCAAGCGATGAATTACGCGAAGAAGTTCGCAGCGAATCTTTTGGCGATCGTTCTCCAGCGGTTGACCACAGCGCATGAAAAAAGCCCCCGGAAGACGCGTGTCCCAGGGGGGGAGGACGGCGCGTATTCCGGGAGCGATTGGATGGCGAGGCGGTACGACGCCTCATGCGTCGAACCGCTCTCGAATGAGATCAGGCCTCGTGGTATTTCGTCGCGGGCCGCCAGCTTCCATGCTGACGGCGAACGCCGTGGTCCGCAGAAATCGGATGTCAACCATCCCATTCCCAGTGCAGGACTCAACCACGTGCTCGCTCGTGTGAGGCGGGAAGTTATGAGATTCGCCCGTAGGGGTCAAGAGAGATTTTTTGCGTTTTTGTCGAGCGATTCACGAAGCTTTTTGACCACTCTTGGTGGAGGCCGCTGATTATGCGTGATGCCAGACGTTTGTCGCGACCATCGTTGGTGTTCGTTGTCTTTGTCGCGGTCGTCGCGTTGGTTGCCGCCACTGATTGGTTTGCTGCGAATGCCGCCGCGGCCGATCCCGCGCTGGAACCCTACGATGGACGCTTTGCGAGCGTCACTCAACTGGCTCGCTACAAGTATTCACGCTGGGGCTTTCTCTTTGTCGACCTCAAGACGGGCGAGACCATCGCCGCTCAAAACGCGGACCAGATGTTCATCCCCGCATCGGTGACGAAGTGCTTCTCGGTCGCCGCGGCGCTCGACGCTTTCGGCCCGACGTTTCGCTTCACCACTCCCATTCATCGACGAGGTGAAGTGGACTCGATGGGACTCTTACGCGGCGATCTGATCCTGGTCGCGAGCGGAGATCCCACGCTCGGCGGACGTACGACGGATGCCGGCGAAATCGAGTTTACGGACAACGACCACACGTATGCGAACGGCTCGCGGGAGACTCGGCTCACCGTAAGTGATCCTCTCGCTGGTCTGAATGAACTCGCCAAACAAATCGCCGCGGCGGGCGTGCGGCGCGTGGAAGGGAATGTGCTGATCGACGATCGGCTGTTTGATCGAGCGGATGGTTCGGGAAGCGGACCTGGTCGCATCACGCCCATCATGATCAACGACAATGTGATCGACTTCACCATCACTCCCACGACGCCCGGCTCGCCCGCGAAGGTCGATTGGCGGCCTCGCACGACGGCAGTCCAGATTGATGTCGACTTCATCACCACTGCCAACGACGGCAAACTTGCCACCTGGATCAGCGATCTGGGGCATGGTCGCATTCACATTCATGGACAAATCCCGGCCAACCACGTTCCCGTGGTGCGCATCCATGAAGTGCCCGACGCCGCGTCGTACGCGCGGACGCTGTTGATCGAGGCCTTGGAGCGTCAAGGGATCGCGGTCTCCTCGCCCCGCTGGATGGAGAATCCCGCGAGTGAACTACCTGGCCGAGAGCAAGTCGCCGCTCTCCCTCAGGTCGCCAAATTCGTGTCGCCTCCCTTCTCCGAGAACGCGCGACTCATCCTCAAGGTCAGCCACAATCTGCACGCCAGCACGCTGCCAATGCTGCTGGCGGCCAAGAACGGACGCCGCTCGCTCGCCGAGGGACTCGGGTTTGAACGCGAGTTTCTCCGGAAAGCGGGCGTTGACGTGGGCTCGATTTCTTTTGCTGGAGGAGCGGGTGGGTCGCGAGCCGACCATGTCACGCCCCGAGCCACCGTGCAATTGCTTCGCCACATGGCGACTCGTCCCGATTTCGCCGCCTACGAGAAGGCTCTGCCCATACTAGGGGTCGATGGAACGTTGGCGAAGAGCGTCGATGCAAACAGCCCAGCGCGAGGCAAAGTGTTTGCGAAGACCGGCACGTTGACGTGGGATAACCTGCTGAACGACAGTTCGCTGCTCACTAGCAAAGCGCTCGCTGGATACCTCGACGCACCCAACGGCCAACGAATGGCTTTCGCCCTGTTCGTCAACAACGTGCCGCTGGGGCCTGGGGTCGATAGCCGAGTTGTCGGTCGCGATCTGGGACGAGTTTGTGAGCTGATGTTCGAATCAGCTCGTCCTTGAGACTGTATTGTGCCGCTCTCATTCTCGGGACGATTAAGGGCGCGAACGCAAGCAATCCGCGGCTCGGGCGCTGATCGATCGCCCGGCCGTTCGCAGCTTCGCGAAATCCGCCGCGTTACCTCAAGGCTTCAGCACTCGGTAACGCAGGTTGCGTAGAGCGGCTTGAGTTTCGTAGGTCGCCAAGCCGACCGGTTGCGACAAATTGACTTCATTCCGAGTCGTGATCTTGCGACCTTGGATGTTGACGTCGATCACCGGCTTGTCGTCGATCCACGCCTTGATTCGATCCGCAGTCACTCGCAGCCGAAACTTGTACCACTTGCCGTTGTCGAACTTCATGACTTGAGTTGTTTCGTTTTGGACCGCGTCGTTGCCATCGATGCTGGAGATCCCCACGACGCTGCCGGCCCAACCGCCGACGATCAAGCTGGCATGCGAGTCCTTCACGGGGAAAGTGAGTCCGACGAAGAAGTCGGTCCCTTCCACTCGCTGGGCTTCCAAGCTGATCTCGAAGTCGACTTTCGGGAATTCCTTGGTCCAAGTGACGCCGGTGAGTGGTCCGCCTTGATGGAGGATCAACTGTCCTTCCTTGATTTCGATCTCGCCTTCGCCGCCGAAGTTGGTGGACTTCCAGCCCGCGAGCGATTTGCCGTCGAACAACGGCTTCCAGTCGGCCTCGTCCTTCGCCCCTTCTTTGTCCTTAGTTTTGGCAACGCCATCCGCTGGCGGTTCCTCGGCCAGTAGGAGCGAATCGCGGGTGGGTGTTCCGGAAATCGCTAATGCGATGACGGCGACCAGCGGTCCGAGAATCGTAAGGAAGGGACGCGGCAGGGGACGAACGGAAGCCGAAGAGCGGTGACGCATGACGTGCTTGCTCCGGAGAGTACAAAGAGGCGCTGAGAAATTGACTTAATAGTCGACCGACGCGGAAACTCGACTTCGTTATATTAGTAGCCGAAGTCGCAGACCCCTACGACCCTGAGCAACCCCGTGGCCAATAATTCGTCATCCCGACCTACTCGCCGCCCCGGCCCCTGGGCCGTCGCGGCGCTGCTGATCTATTGGACGGCGCTGGGGATTGCGACCCACATTCCGCTACGGATGGCGAAACGGGTGCAGCATGGCGACAAGTTGGTTCATCTGGTGGCCTATGCTGGTCTGGCTTCGCTGTTGTATGTCGTCGTGGCACTGTTTCGGCGAGTGACCTGGAAGACGCATCTCGCCATGTTTGTCGCGATTGCGGTGTACGCCACGGCCGACGAATTGTTGCAGGACTTCGTTCCTCACCGGACCTCCGACCTGAAGGATTGGTCCGCCGACCTGCTGGGCGCGGGGCTCTCTCTGCTTCTCTGCGGCGCTGTCCACCGTCGCTTCTTCTCTGGGGCAGCCGAACGCGAAGAGTGAGTCGCTCCTGATCCGTGTCATTCGAGCGATCCGTGGTTGTCCGACTTCCGTGTCCGGCTGACTTAAATTGCGGTCGCCCGCCGGCGGTTTTCCAATCGCCCCCCCCCCAAAAAAAATCCTCGATTTTTCGAGAAACCGTGTCCGCTTCCATAGGTGTTTTTGCGACTGGAAGGTTGGGGAGCGACGTCGTTTCGCAACGGAGGTCGAAAAGATGTCTCAGCAGAAGACGGTGTCACAGTTCGCTGGAAAGCCAACGCGAGGCAAGAGGTCGCAGTTATGGGGAGATGTTCATGAGTTAGCTGAACAGTTCGAGGTGGAGTTCGAGGAGGAGTCAGAAGCGGCGCACGGAGTGTCGACGGCAAGGCCGCGGACTCTTCAGGAGTTGGAGCAGGCGCCGGAGGAGTTGGAACAACGCAGGCTTGGGCGAAGTGCGCCGGGAGTTGACACGAATGGGGGCCGAGCAAGGGATGGACGTTTATTGCGCTGCTTGGCGCTGGCTGGGCTCGTGACGATGTGGTTCGCTGGATGCGGGAAAGCGTTCGAGCGTTCGTCCACGACTTTCCCGGCGCCTTCACGCGAGACTGGGCCATTCGAGTTTATCCCACGCGATATGCCGGGCGACGAGCATCAAAAGCCTGGACGAGTCCTGCCAGCTCGTTGGCCTCCACCCTTTCACGGGCATGAGTTGGCGCTGAGCAATGTTGCTGGCCGCAAAGAGCCGGTCGGCGAGCAGTTTCTGCAATTGCGTTTGGCCGAGCCGTTAGTGGGACGCTGGAAGCTGGCCGCGGTGGGTGATCCGCCCGCCGAGCCTGCGATTGAGTCGAGCGATCTCAGGCTGGAGGTGCGGTTGCTTCCCAAGTCCCTGCCGCGCTGGCGAATGGTCGGTTCATCGACGCTGAATGCCGCTCAGGATACGACGTGGATCGAGTTTATTGGCAACAAGTCGGACCAAGTGCTGAAGCTTAAAGTCGATTGTCAATGGACGGATAGCTTGAGACTCGTCCTGACCCCCTACTTTCAGTTGTCGCCCGATGCGCCGCCGCTGCCGCTGACAGCCGCCAATCGCGAGAAAGCCGAGCAATGGATGCAATGGCAGGGGAGACGAATTCAGACGCAGCTTCAATGGCTCGCCGCTCGCGGCGGTGGCGGGGCAGGGGTGGGTGCGGGAGGAGGTGCAGGGGGTGGCAAAAAAGGAGCTGCGGGCCCCAGTCTGCTCGAGAACCGCAAGCTGCTTGAGCAACAGTGGAAGGTGGTCGAGGCGGCTCGAGCACGTTACGAGCATTTGGCTGAGTTGCAACGCACGCTGGAACAAGAAGGGCGAGTGCACGTGCGGCTTGTGTCGTTCACATCGGGCGAGGAACTAGCACTCACCCCCTGCGACCCCACCGCGTAAGACAGCCGGACGAGAATACTACCAGCAGAACCACATGATCGAACAAAGGCGAAGCTGGGGAAGGCGGGTGAAATCGGTGATTTAGCGAGAGTGCTGTGACCGCCTTCCGCAGCTCGCCTTTGATCGATCATGCGTTGCGCAAGATTTCAGCGACTTTGGAGCCGTAGCTAGAGAATCAATCTTGGACCAGGCTGGCCAAACGCCCAAAATGACTCCTCGGCAAGGAGGTGTCTCATGTGGCAAGCGCTTTTTCAGCAGGGCAAGGATGTCATTCAGCAGTTCTCCCGTCGGCTGCGAGGCGTTTCAGGCGGAGGTTGCAGCGGAAGTCTGTGGAGGAAGCCCACGGCGCGCCGAGTCGATGTTCGGCTGGTGTCGCCAGGCAGTGCAAAAGGGCTTGATCGAGCAGGAATATCAGGTCGATCTTCTGCCCCACTTTGCTCGTCGCGGTCGACGGACCTGTGAAGCTCAGTCGCCCACTTTGGCCCGCGTGTCGACTTCATCGCGGATGGCATCGAGAGCTGGTGGCGATTGAGGCGCACAGTGCACCAGGGTGTGAGGAAGATCGTGATCGAGTTAGACAATGGTCCTCACGTGCAGAGTCATCGCACGCAATTCATGAAACGCTTGCTAGAGTTTGCTGACGAGCATCAACTGGAGATCGAGCTGGCGTACTATCCGCCTTACCACAGCAAGTACAATCCGGTGGAACGTTGTTGGAGCTGCCTGGAACGACATTGGAATGGGGCGCTGCTGACCGATATGAACACCGCGCTGCAGTGGGCGCAGACGATGACTTGGAAGGGCCTTCATCCCATCG
>JAXMBL010000013.1:0-55417 GCA_046349915.1 Pirellulales bacterium
GCCCCATACGCTGGTTTCAAGAGCAGGAGCCCCAGCACCAGGTTGACGATATTCACGAGACTCAACGCGCCGTGAGTGCGGTAGTGAAGAAATGGGGTACCGACGGTGGTCCAGGTGCGCAGACCGTCGAGTGTCTCGCGATGCAAAGTGGCCAACCGCAGCGCGTGCCAGATTACTGATCCGCCATGGCTGTGGCCAATGAGATGGTAGTGCCGGTCGTTTGCTTCGAGTTCGAGCAGCTTGTCGAGCAGATCTTGGCCCGCCTTGATGCGACCTCGTTCGCTATTCTCTCCAGACCAATGGAAGATCTCGCCTTGCTGAGGCATGGCGACGCCGGTTGGCAAGCGTTCGCGTAGCGCGTTCCACGCCGGACTCCCCTTCTGCCACCAAGCGTCTCCCTCGTCGTGTTCGCTACTCGCGAACGTTCCATGGACCAGCAAAACCAGCTCGTCGGATTCTTGCGACGGTTCGTCATCCCGCGAGTCGGCGGCTTTCGTGTGCTGTGCGTGAGAACGCAGAATCCTGGGAGAATCCGCGGGAGGAGTGGACGTTGGCTCGTTGGGTCGGGCGGGCTCGGATGGATCTGGCTCGGGAGACGCCGGTTCATACCGACGTCGATAGCCATCGACGCGGTCGAGGAATAGACGAGCGAGATCGCCATCTCCCTCGGGGCGAGTGCGGTAGGTGTTGGGTTCGGGTGAGTGGGGAAGATGGGATAGCAGCATAACTCGCGTGGCCCCACATACAGTCTTTATAGGTTGGTCCCGCCCAGACTTCGACGCGACACTGGTCGCCGATTGAATCGTCCGCCGATCTGACATAATCGTTATCGACGGGAAAATCGTTAAAGTTAAATCTGCGGTAGGCTGGCGACACGTAAAACTGAGAACGCTATAGTGACGCCCCGTATTCCCGCGAACTGGATTCCCTCCACGGGAGGGAGCGCAGGCAGGAGGCCAGCGAGTGGTCTCGTGCTTGCGATCACTGCGTGTGAACCCGCGGGATTTCTTGGCGCAACGAGGAGGATTGAGATGGTTCAAGGACGTAGATGGCTGATGGTTTTGCTAGGCGTCGTGTTGGCGTGCGGCGCGATCGCTCGCGTGAGCGAGGCGAGTGACGGGTGGGAGCAAGTGACGATTGCGTCGGAGGGGGACAACCCATTCCCGCGTGGTTCGTTCGCGGCGACCACTACCGGAAAGCAGTCGAAAGGCTGGATATTTGGGGGGGTCTTTGACCAGTTCCAACCGTTCCCGAATCCAACGTTGTTCGAGTTCTATGATGACTTGTTCAGCATCAAGCTTTTGCAGGGTGGCTCGAAAGTTCGCTTTGACCGCGTGACCACGACTGGCCCGGCGCCCAGCAAGCGAGCGTTTCCGTCGCTGGCCGCGATCAAGCGAGGATCAGGGGACAAGGTCTACTTGTTCGGTGGCGGCGAGTACGACGACTTTAGTTTGACCCCGGCGTCGGACAAGTTCTGGGTTTATGACGAAGCGACGAATGCGTGGACCGATCTCAGCGGTTTGGGCGGCCCAGGTCCCCGATCCGGCGCGGCGTTGGTTGCCGATGGCACTGATCTCTACTTGTTTGGCGGCGTGGCGCCCGATGGATTTTTGCTGACGACCTATAACGATCTCTGGCGCTTCAACACGAAGACCGGCGTCTGGACTCTGCTGTCCGACGCGAGCGGTCCCGATCCCCGGCACATGGCGATGGCGACCGTGATCAACAACAAACTGTTGGTCTACGGCGGCGAGCGGATTGAAATCAGCTTCTTCCCCGAGTTTTCGATCGAGTTCCCGATCGACCAATCGACTTGGACCTGGGATCTGAAACACGGGGGTTGGACGCGGCTGGCCGATGGGCCCGCCCGCAACTACTCGGCGTTCGCCAGCAAGGGTGACTTTGCCATCCTGTTCGGCGGCGATGCGGCGGGAGGGGTCGATTGCGAGGCAGCTCCTTTCGCGCAGAATCCAACCAACGACACGTTCGCGTTCCATCCGTCGTGCGGCTGGTTCCAACTCGATTTGGATGATCCGCCGCCGCCGTCGAAGCGAACGAGCGGCTTTGTGATCGGCGGTCGCTTCTACACGTTCGGCGGTTTCGACTTCGTCTGCGATTGCTGCGGCGGTTTCTCGGGACAAGTCTGGAACATGAGTGTTCACCGAGTTTCCGTGCCGTAAGGGCTCGGGGACTCTGTCAGTACCAATCGGTCGCCGGCTCCGCCACGATTGATAGTCGTGGCGGTTGCCGGCGAAGGTGGCAACGACGAGGAGCAATGTCCAATCGCAATTGCTCATCACTCACTTTGGCTTCACACGTCAACAGTTCTCCAATGATCCAGGCGTCCTCTTGTAATCGGCTGTCGCCTACGAAGTTTGACACTCCAACCACTATCGGTCGTCGCTCCGCGACTGAATGTCCGAGTCATTGAATCTTTTTCACGAGCGATCAAGTGTCCGCATCCCAATCACGCCAGGGTACGTGTCGAGTTGCTCGGCAACGAGATCCACCGTGTGGGCATCGCCTGTCACCGAAACGTATTGCATCATCCGTCTCCATTCACGACAATGGCACTCGGCATGTTCGCCGTGGACGCATTCTCGGTCGGCACGCCAACAAGGCGCTGAACCCGAGCGGCGGATCGGGGCGATTCTGATAGCAATTGTTCTTGGCCGCTGCGGGGTTGCCTTGGTCGTTATCCGACTGAGCATCCTTCCTACACGAGAGCCAAATGAGACTTCTAATCGCAATGGCGTTCGCTGCTTTGGCTTGCACAAACTCGTTTGGGCAGGAGGACCCGCTCGATAAGTTGGCGGTGACGTCAACGCGTCTTAAGTGCTTGTCTGGATTTGCCGAGGTTACCTATGGGTACAGACGGCGAGCATCCAACGTTGCTGAGACAAGACTTGAGTTCATTGTTATCCAGACGGATAAACACAACTCGCGCTTTAAGACAATCTTCCACTTGAGCAGCAAGGTAGACGACGTCACGCCGCCAGCTTACCTTGCCATGGAGGAGAACACCGTCGATCTGCCCAACAAGATCCAAGTGCATGCGTTCTCGGCGGGACGATATTTGCAAACCGACTCTGATGTTACGCTTGCTGAAATCCGCGCCTGGATTGACCAGCCTGATGTACTTGCGACCGTTGATTCATTGCTTGACTACAAAGCCAAAGCGCGAGCTGGCAGGCAGAGAAGCGGCGGATGATCTATGAAGGATTGGATTGGGCGGCGAAGGGACGATCCTTCGTGATTGCATTATGAAGGGCCGCCATCGCTCTACGGTTCGCTCCACTTCGACCGTGGACGCTACTGAGCCACCGAAACTACTCGCCTCGCTTGCCTTACGCTCAGCGATGCATCGAGTCACCTCAGTCGCTCCTTTCGGACTCGACGCGGAAGGGCCCGAGTGTCCACCCGAGTTTCTGTGGTCGTGACGGACTTCTCTTGGAAGAACGATCGAAGCGCAAGCCGGTATAAACCGCCGTCTAACATTCCGTCTAGTCCACCGTCTAACTCGCCCCACCCGCGATCAGTTGCATTCGCCCCGAGCACGCCGCAAAATCTTGACTCCCCGCCGTTTAGTGAGATAGGATCAGCCGCAGGAGGCGAGTCGCCCCACTCGATTTTGACGTCAATGCACCGACTTAGACGGAATGGTCCTCCGATCTAGACGGTAAGCACGCCCCGACTGTACGGCGGTTTATGACCGCAAAATGAGGTCGAGTAATCGTTCTGCGGACTATCCGAACTTCACATGCCCGCCCCCAAAACCACACGCGAAGATATCGTCCGCTTACTCAACAACAATGGCTTCGGCTTTGTCGTGGATGGTGAACTTGTCGAAGGCACCAAGCAGGAACAACTGAAACAGGCGTTGGAACTCGCGTGCGAATGTGGCTTTCTTGAATTGGCCCAAGACTTACACAAGCGAGGCGCTGCGATCGTCGGCAATTCTGAACCATTAAAGGCTGCCGCCGAATACGACCGACTGGATGTCGCAAAATTCCTCGTCGCAAATGGAGCGGACATTAATGGGCGCTCTCGCGAACAGGGCCAAACAGCACTGATGGATGCCGCTGGCGCGGCGTCACTACGCGTCTTTCAATTCCTCACGGAAATCGGGGCCGATACGATGGCCACTGCGGAAGATGGTTCAACCGCACTTGATTGGGCCCTAAGTGGTCGCAACTCTGCATCTATTCCAGAATTGCACATTCCTGAGGACGCAGTCAAAAACTACGATACAATCATTGGGACGTTACTTGCTGATATCCCAAATGGCCGCAGAACAAAGCCGTGAACCAGAGCGGCGAAGTCAGGCGGATTTGACATGGCCAATCTTTCGTCGCCGCCCGGTTGCGGCAGGCGTTGGCGGGCTTAAACAAACTTGCTCATGAACAGAGACGTTCGACTGTATGGCCAATTGGAAAAATGGCCGAGCAAAACGGAAATGGCGCGGCTGATGGAGACCGCAGGCTTCTCGGTACACGTCGGACTTTACTCGATCAGATTGCAAGACTGCGAACACTTCGCCTTTCAGGAATACGGGGGTGACCTTGGTGATCCGCAATTCGATGCAGACGCAGGCACACTTGAGAAGATGCTCGAGGATGGCGGACGCGTCTCTGCTGCGGTTACCGCTGCTGACATTCGGCACCGTTTCGAACTGTACAATGACAACGATGAATTGGTTGGTTACCTTCATCACCGATGGCCGCAAGACCTGGCCGACGGTGACACGTAACATCGCCCGATAACAATGCCGATCACACGGAGCCGCCGATCGAGCGGCTTGCCAATGGAGAGCGTACTCCGGCGGCCAGGTGACGGCTGGCGTTATCCTCAGCAAGATAAGGCGACCGCGCGATGGCAATATCGAAACGACGGCAACAAGAGATAATTGACCTGGCCACACCTGGTGTCCCTCCCGGCACTCCCGAGGAATTGTGGAATGATGACGCCGCATTAGACCCGCTCATCCGTGCTGCCGACAAGAAACGCAAGGTATGGCTACAGTCGACGACGGATCCAAAAGAATTGCACTTGTTCGCACAGAACTGGCATTGGGACGGAGGCGGAGGCAAACAATTGCTCCCTCTTGTTGATAATCCGCATTGTGATGCCGGAACGATGCTAATGCTGTTCTGGCATGGTGGTGGCGAAGACATGTACTTCCAGTTTGATGCCGTGAAAGATGTTGAGGACGAGTTCAATCGCGAAATACATCGGTTACTGCGACGCATCGAAAAGAAGATCGTTGCCAAAGACTACGCAACGTCAAATATCTACTTCGACCCAGAATCGTTCATCTCCATGCCGGACCGTCGCGACGAGTTCGCTCGGCAAATACCTGAAGTGTTGTGCAAGCCGATAGGGCGGAAACCGAGAGGAAAACCTATGAAGGATTAGATTGTGCGGCGACGGATGGAGACGACGTGGGCGCACAATGACGCGAGTTGAGTCGCGAGTTGAGTCGTGAGGTGTGGCGGGCGAGAGGCCTAGCCACAATCTAGTCCGTTGTTCAAGAAGTTAGTGGCGGCTCAAGGGGTGTCTCTTTGCCGACACCGCGTGGAATCGCCGAGATTGGTATGCGGGTTGCTGATGGGGATTGCTTTCCTCCGCGTCGTCCTCTGAGGTTCGATCGCGGAATTCCCAGCGATCGCTTGAAGGCGCGACGACTCGCGGAAGGGCCTGCCGAGTGTCGTTTCCTCCTGTTGATCGTTGTTGGTGTTCTTGATTTCTGGCGTGAAGAGTTGCTCGTTGCGGGCGTTGGCGTACGACGGCGCGGACGTTTCTCGGTCGAGCGACGCAGGGAACCGGTGGTGTCGCTTCGCTCAACCACCGGCTAATGGCTATCAAGCCTCCGGCTTGAAGGACAATGCCTTCCCACTGCTGGTCGTTCTTGATGAAGAGCAGATATCGCCGCAGATCGTTCTCAGAAGCTTGGTCGGGGGCTCGCTTGAGCCATTGAGCGAACTTGCGGACGCTGCACAGGTAGGACTCTTGCGTCCGCTCGTCGAGCCCCGCCAGTTGCAGGTCGGCCTGAATCTTCAGCGCGAGTGGCGAGTTGTAACGAACCGAGACGAGATTCGGGTAACTGCTTCGTAGCCATGGCCGTAGACTCCCACGGAGAACTCGGCGAACCGCGCCAACCATGGGGGAAGGCGGAAAGACGGCCGCCGTCCGTTGCTCTGGGCTTCGAGTCACGCGACTAGGAAAAACTGGAGACAGCGAAGAGGAAACGCTAGGATGATGTCCGCCGCGCAGCGGCTTACTTGAATCAAGCGATGCGCCCAAGTCGCCGGTCGGACGCGAATTTGAATCATAGGTTTTTGGCAGCGACATGGGTTACCGCCATCGTTATTTGCTTGATGGATACCATTCTCAATGCCTGAATTGACACCGGAACAGATTAAGCGCGTTGAGTATCTCGCAACCGACGAATGGGTCGTGGATACCGGCGCGGACGACGACGAGGCACGATCACTGGACAACTTTCACACAGTGCTCCGACAAATGTCGTCGATCGAACTTCACCACTTTGCGTGCAACTTCAACTGGGACTGCGGCACTGATGAACTTGCGGCTGTCATCGAACATCCAGAGTGTGATGCCGGAACGGCGATGATGATCTTCTGGTTAGGGCAGCCGGCATACTACTACCGACGACATCGCGACGGCAAACTGAGCGAACGCGAAAAGCCCGCATTCGAGTTCTTGCGCCTTATCGAAACTCGCCTGTTGTCGAATGATTTCGCGAATTCCGCTATTGCGTGTGATCCATTCGACATAATGGGCCAACGAATGACTCAAGGAAGTGATCGCGAACGCGACGTTCTCGATGCTCGCCTATTCAACAAGCTTGATGGCGAGGCAGTGCAACCGCACATGTGCTGAAGGAAAAGCAAATAGCATATGAAGGATTAGATTGTGCGGCGACGGGACGAGACGACGAGGGCGCACGATAACGCGAGTTGAGTCGTGAGGGGTGCTGGGGGAGAGGCCTAGCCACATTTAGTCGCTTGAGTCCCTTGTTCAAGAAGCCCGTGGCGGCTCAAGGGAGGTCTCTTTGCCGATACTGCGTCGCGCGACCAGGCAAAACTGGCGACAGCGACGAGAAGACGCTAGGATAATGACCGCCGCGTAGCGGCCTACTTGAACAAGGCGCTGAACCCGAGCGGCGGATCGGGTGGATTCTGATAGCACTGGTTCTTGGCCGCCACCAGGTTACCTTGGTCGTTCGTCGCATGCATATGGATCGTTTCATCGAAGTCATTGGCGAAGGATCGTTTATCGAGACCGCGTCACGATTCATCGCGGAAGTGACGCTGGAAGTGCGCGCTGCGAAAGACGAAGCAGCGCTGCGTGATGTCGCCGAGCTTTGCGGCGAAGCACTCGCATTACTTCGTGATGCTGGAATCACTGACGAAGAACTGGTCGAGGGTGGCACTGACATTCGACGGCCGTGGTATTGGAAAAAGCAGGTCGGTCAAAACGCTGCACGTAAGCTGATTCTTAAGGTCACGGATTTTGGCCGTCTCAGCCGCGCTCTCGAACTCCTCGAGCCGCTTCAATCACGAAACAAAGAGCGGAAGACGATCAGTGTCGACATGCGACAGCCAGAATTCTCCGAATCTGCCGATAAAAAAGCGACCGCGCTCGCTGAGGCGTTTGCGGACGCGAAAGCGAAGGCAACTCGGCTTGCCGAGACAATGAATTGCCGACTCGGTTCGCCGTTGCAAGTTGAGGAAGGTGCACATGCGAAACGCAATTCCGGGTTTTCGGGAGATGAAGACTGGGGTGGCGACTACTCACGGTTCGCCATGGGTGGCGGTGTTGTCCTCGCCGCTGCTGCGGGGGCCGCAACTGAACCAGATCTGGAACTACAACGCCCAACACGAACTATCTATGTGAAGTGTCGAGTGAAATTCGCAATCCAAGAAGCTTAGGAGCGACGAACAAGGCGGTCAACCCGCGCGGCGGATCGGGCGTTTTTCCAAATCAAAGGTTCTTGGCCGCCGCCACGTTACCTTGGTCGTTCGGACAGAAATGATGAAAGCCTATGGCATCGGTTTATCTTGAGACGTCCGTCATTGGCTATTTGGCGTCAAGTCCCGGCGCGGACATCATTTTTGCTGCCAACCAACTCATGACTCTCGAATGGTGGAACGATCACCGTGCGAGGTTTAAACTGTACGCGTCACAAGCCGTCGTGGACGAATGTTCGGCGGGGGATTCGACGGCCGAAAAGAATGACTTGTCTTTCTCGATGGGATTCCTGTGCTGGCCATCAATGCGGCGACTCTGAATCTCGCACGAGAACTGATGCGGCATGTGGGTTTGCCAGCCAAAGCTGCGGTGGATGCCGTTCACATCGCAACCGCCGCGTCGAAGAGTCCGAACAATCGGATGCGCGGGAGACCTCGGCGCAGTCGGTTCTGAATTCAATGCCAACTCCTCGGTGCCCGTCATCCGAAGCGTTCGGCGATCAAGAAGGGATCATGGTCGTGATAGCAGAAGTGTCTTGGCGCACCACCGACCGGTTGGCGACCCTTGACGAACTTGACGCTTTGCTTGATTGGATCACAAAGCAAGTTTTGCCCGAAATGCCGCAGGCTGTGAATATTGTCCGGCCAAACGGTGACTGCCTCACAATAGTCATAGGAGCACCCTCGGGAAGCTGTGTCAGCTTTATCAGCAATTCCGGCAATCCGCCGTATTTCGTCAGTCTGGGTGATCCAACTGCAAACGGCATCTTCACATTTTATGTCGAACAAGATCATCATTCAGAAGGCTTGGCGCGTAACGTGATTTCTCAGGCGGAGGCAAGGCAGGCAGTACGCGAATTCGTGTTGCATCCCGCTCGCTTGCCAAGGTGCGTCACCTGGACTGAGGTATGATGCATCGCCGAGCCTATGAAGGATTAGATTGTGTGGCGACGGGACGAGACGACGTGGGCGCACGATGGCGCATGTGGAATCGTTAGGGGTAGCGGGCGAGAGGCCTAGCCGCGATTTAGTCCCTTGTTCAAGAAGCCCGTGGCGGCTCGAGGGACGTCGCTTTACCGATACCGCGTGGAATCGCCGAGCTTGGTATGCGGGTTGCTAATGGGGATTGCTTCCCTCCGCGTCGTCGTCTGACCTTCGATCGCGGCGATGCATGCACTCGCTTGGAGCAGCGACGACGCGCGGAAGGGCCTGCCGAGTGTTGTTTCCTCATGTTGATCGTTGTTGGAGGTGTTGATTTCTGGCCTGAAGAACTGCTTGTTGTGGGCGTTGGCGTACGACGGCGCGGACGTTTCTCGGTCGAGCGACGCGGCGTCTTCCGCGCGCTCGTTTGATTGTGGGCTGACAACGCACCGTCGTTCATCACTGGTCAGGTCCCTCATGTAACCAATGACCAATGACTAATGACCAATGACCAGCCATCAAGAGCATTCGCGGGGCGACGGCCTATGCTGCTTTGCCGGAGGCAAAGGCAACAATTGAAAACGATCTATCGCCGCGCATCCGGTTGAATTCAAATGGAAAGTCACTTGGCGGCGGCCCGGTGATGCCTGAAGTTCTGCCTCTGAGGACACGACGTGACAACTGAAATCGAAACTTGGCAACGAGAGCATTACGTCGCTGGTGGCGGCGACCCGATGTTGTTCTACGTCGTCTACGGCGAAATCGACGCTTCCGCTCCTCTGTCGCGCAGCAGATACCGCTCCAGCGGCGCTCCTGATGGCATCGACGTGATGTCGTATGGCCCGAACAAGCACCCTGACCTCCTCGGCAGTTTCCGCGACGGTTACCTCTGGGACGAATTTGTAGCCCGTGATCCGAAACTCGCCGCAACCGTCGAACAAAGTGAGCATTGCATTATCTTGCGTGGCACGCCCAACGATTCGACGACGCTCAATTACCTTCGCGACACCGTCGGCTTGATCACTTATCTGCTCGATCACGGAGGATGCGCGGTATACGATCCGCTCATGTTTCGCTGGTGGGGGCCGTCGGAATGGAAACAACAAATCTTTGATCCTGCGGCTTCCGTTCCGCACAATCACACGGTGATCCTCGTCTCGCAGGAAGAGGATCCTTCATTGAAGTGGTTCCATACTCGGGGCATGCGGAAGTTTGGCCGACCTGACATAAGCGTTCACGATGTTTCGTCCAACCTCGAAGACGGTGTTATTGACCTTTGCAACCGCTTAATCGAGCATCAAGCGTTCGGCCACGTTGTCCGCGACGGCCAGCAAGTTAAGATGGCTTCATTGCCATCCGGCGGCGTCATTCGGCATCGCGGAGATTTGGATGATCCCGACTTCAATAACGTTCACCTTGATGTGAGCTGGCGAGACGTCTAGCCACAATCTAGTCCCTTGTTCCAGAAGCTCGTGGCGGCTCAAGGGACGTCTCTTTGGCGATACCGCGTGGAATCGCCGAGATTGGTATGCGGGTTGCTTATGGGGATTGCTTCCCTTCGCGTCGTCCTCTGAGGTTCGAGCGGGGCGATCCATGCACCCGCTTGAATCGGCAACGACGCGCGGAAGGGGCTTCCGAGTGTTGTTTCCTCCTGTAGATCGTTGTTGGGGCTCTCGATTTCTGGCGTGAAGAGTTGCTCGTTGCGAGCGTTGGCGTACGACGGCGCGGACCTTCCTCAGTCGAGCGAGGCTGCGAACCGATGGTGTCGCTTCGCTCAACCACCGGCTAATGGCTATCAAGCCTCCGGCTTGAAGGAAGAAAGCCTGACTTCTTCAGGCTTTTCTTGTTAAAAGAGGATCGATCGCTGCGGATCCGGTGGAATTTAAATGGAAAGTCAGCCGAAGGCGGTCACAGCACTCTCGCCAAACCACCGATTTCGCCCGCCTTCCGCAGCTTCGCCAGTGTTCGATCATGAGAGTCTGCTGATTGTTTTTTGTCCGGCTGCCTTGAACACCCAAGTCCATGCCTCCCAAATCCCGGCTGGGTTTGAGGGCTGACCCACTCAAGAACGGTGGATTTTCCAAGGTTCCTAGCTTGTCTAGGCGACCCAAATTGACGTCGGCCGCCCTCCGGCAGGCCCGAAAACCAGACAGTCTGGAGTACCTCGCCCGCTCAATGCTGGTCTGTTGCTGCGGGTCGCCAGCCGGAAAGTTCAAGACAGTCTAGGGGGTTTTTCATCGCTCGGAGCGACGGACTGGAAGTCCGTCGTACAAGCAGGCCGATGCCCTAGCCATGAGACGATAGTCTGTACAGAATAACGTGTTGCGTCGGGGGAGGTCGCTCAAGGTCGACCCTCCCGGGACGCTCACCCACAGACTTCCTGCAACCGCGCACCAACCTATGGCTAACATCACTCTTGAACAGATGCGGCAGTCTCTCTATTCGGCCGTCGTTTGCGACGCGCTCGATTCACTTGGCTTTCGCAACCAGTCGCCCCGCATCCAATTGCGGCAACTGACGGGCGCCGGGCTCCTGGTTGGTCGCTGCAAAACGACCCTCTGGGCCGACATGTTCCACACCGATCCCCACCCATATGCGCTCGAACTACAGGCGGTCGACAGTTGCCAGCCCGACGATGTGATCATCGCGGCGGCCAACGGGTCGGTCCATTCGGCTCTCTGGGGCGAACTGCTGTCCACGGCGTGCCGTAACACGGGTTGCGTGGGAGCGATCGTCGATGGGGCGGCTCGGGACGTCGCGAAAATGCGAGCGATGAACTTCCCCGTGTTCGCTCGAGCCACCAGTCCCTACGACAGCCTGCATCGGCAGCGAGTGATCGACTTGGACGTGACCGTCGAGATTGCCGGGGTGCGGTTCGCGCCGGGCGACTTGGTGTTTGCCGACGAGGATGGGGTGGTGGTGGTGCCGCGCGAGGTGGAAGACGAGGCGATCGCTCGCGCTTGGACCAAGGTGCATAGCGAAAATGAAGTGCGCGACGCGATTCGAGCAGGGATGAAGGCGACCGAGGTCTTCGCCAAGTACGGCATTTTGTAATTTTGATCGAGGCGGCCGACCGAGCAAACCGCTCGCGAGAAACAGACGCAAGCTATGGCAAACAAAGGAAAATCGACCGCGAAGCCAACGGCGCCTCCGCCGGGGAAGTCTTCCGGCAAGAGTGCGAGCAAAGCGGGCGGCAAGGCGGCCAGCAAGGCCCCGTCGTCGGCAGGCGAATCGCAGGAACGAGTCGTATCGGACAATCGCAAGGCACGCCATCGTTTCGAAATACTCGACACACTCGAATGCGGCGTCATCTTGCGCGGCACCGAGGTGAAGAGTCTGCGCAACGGCAAAGTGTCGCTCGAAGAAGCCTATGCTCGCATGAAGGACGGCGAAATCTGGCTGGTGAATTGCGATATTCCCGAGTATCCGCAGGCCAGCGTCTGGAATCACGAGCCCAAGCGACCTCGCAAGCTGCTGCTGCACAAAAGCGAGTACCTCAAGTTTGCGGGCCGCGCTCACGAGAAGGGACTGACCATGGTCCCGCTGCGTTTGTACTTCAACGAACGCGGAATCGCCAAAGTTCTGCTTGGCGTCTGCAAAGGAAAGAAAACGCACGACAAACGCGATTCGATCAAGAAACGCGAAGTCCAACGGGACATCCAGCGAGCCATGAGGAAGCGCTAATCGCCGCTCGGTCCGCAACTTACCGAAAAACAACTCGCCTTAACACAACTCGCCACAATACCACTCACCGACAATCCACGCACCGCACGGAACACTCAACCGCTACCCCTCGATGGACCCATGCTGCGACTCGAAGGCGTCAAGAAATCGTTTATCGAACCGAACGGGCATATCCTCCCCGTGCTCAACATTCCGCTGTTCGAACTAGCTCGCGGCGAACAGATGGTGCTGTTGGGACGCAGCGGCTGCGGCAAGACGACGTTGCTGCACTGCATCGCTGGCATTAGTACGATCGATCAGGGGTCGATCGTGATGGAGGGAGTGAATCTGGCCAAACTGTCCGAGGCCGCTCGTGATCGCTTCCGAGCCGCTCGGCTGGGGTACGTCTTCCAGACATTCAACCTGCTCCCCGCCTTCAACGCGCTCGAGAACATCCTGCTCGGCATGACCTTCGCCCGCGGAAAACGCGATGTCGAGCGTGCTCGGCATTTGCTCGATCGAGTGGGGTTGGCGGCTCGTTGGAATCACACGCCAGCCACCATGTCGGTCGGCGAGCAGCAGCGGGTCGCGGTGGCGCGGGCCATTGCGAACCGACCCACGCTGCTGCTGGCCGACGAACCGACCGCGAACATCGATCCGGCGAACCAGCAGAAGATCGTCGACCTGATTCGCGATACATGCCGCGAGGAGAACATCGCCCTCCTGATGGTCACGCATTCCATGGAAGTGGCCAACCAGTTTCAGCGAGTCGATCGGTTGGAGGAGATCAATATCGCGGTCAAGCAAGCGACGCACGGACGCGGGACCGACGCCGCCGGATCGAGTTCGTCTACGGGAGGGAGTGGATCATGAGTTTATGGAAGATTGCCTGGCGGAGCATCCGGCAACGAGGGTTCGCGTCGCTCTTGACCGCAGCGTCGATGGCGCTCGGCGTCATGCTGGTGGTGGCCGTCCTTTCGATCATGGGCGTGATCCAGGAGTCTTTTCGGACGAACGCGTCGTTGGGCTACAACATGATCGTGGGGGCTCGCGGCGGAAAGCTGCAACTCACCCTGAACACCGTCTACTACCTCAGCACCCCGGTCGAGAATATTCCTTACGAGTACTACACCGAGTTCATGCCGCGGGCGGAACGAGACGCGGTGCGGGCGAATTCGTTTCAATCCGCGGCGCACGACGAGCGGGCGGCGCTGTTGGAATTGCAATCGATCGCCGCCGATACACAGGGTGGCTTGGCGCCCGCGCTGGGTGATTGGGTCAACCGCCAGGCGCTCGCCGCCGCCGATCGCCACCAACTAGACAACGGCCGCGACGGCCGGTTCGCCGCCTTCACGAAGCTGGTAATCCCCGTGGGGCTGGGCGACTACTTCGGCCCCTTTCGAGTCGTCGCGACTCGCCCCATTATGTTCGACGCCCTGCGCTACGGCGAATACGGCGACAAACAGTACTCGTTCAAGGAGGGGCGAAACTTCCGCGAGCATAGCGACGAACATGGGTTCTTCGAGGCGGTGATTGGCGCGACGGCGGCTCGCGAACAGGGGGTCAAGATTGGCGACCAGATTTCGGTCGCTCACGGTGATCCTGAAGGGAAGGGGCACGGCGAGAAATTCACGGTGGTCGGGATTCTCGCCCCCTCCGGCACTCCGAACGATCGAGCGGTCTTCATCAACTTTGAAGGGTTCTACCTGATGGAGAACCACTCGAAGCCCATCAAACGCCGCACCCGAGCGCCCGATGAAGACCCGGAGACCGACGAGCAGGCGGAGCGGCGGATTCTGGCGGAGCGGCGAGCGGCGGCGGCGGTCGCCCATGACCTAGAGCATGGGGTCTACGAGGCGTTGCCGCTGGAACAACGTGAAGTGACAGCACTGCTACTGCTGACCACCAGCCCCACCGTGACCCCAGGGCTGACCAATGTGATCAACGAGGCCGGGGTCGCTCAAGCCGTCCTGCCGGTGGCCGAGATCGTCGGACTGTTCGAGCTGATCGTGCGACCCATTGAAACCCTGCTGCTGGTCCTGACCGCCATGATTTGCGTGGTTTCTGGGGTGAGTATTTTGGTGAGCATCTACAATTCGATGAGCGACCGGCGGCATGAAATCGCGGTGATGCGAGCGCTCGGGGCCAGCCGAAACACGGTGATGACGATTATCCTGTTGGAATCTATCATGTTATCGCTGGCGGGCGGCGCCGCTGGCTGGGTCGCGGGTCACCTGCTGAATGTGGCGGCCAGCGATACTATCGAGCGGGAGACAGGGGTGACGATCGGCTTCTGGGATGTGGCTCCACCGGTGAACATTCTTGAACTTCTAGGCGTAGAATCAAGATTGAGCATTGGACTTTCGATGGAACTGCTGTTGATCCCGGCGTTGGTCCTGTTGGCGGTTTTTGTCGGTTTCTTACCGGCCTTGGCCGCGTACCGGACAGATGTGTCGCGATCCCTCGGTAGCTAGCCAAAGGATGACTAGCTTACAGGGGGGGGAACTCGAATCCTGGCACCCAGGATTCTGATAGTTAGAATTTAGGGAAACTGCGGTCTCTGGGAACAAAGGCCCAATTGCGAAGGATCATTGCCATGTTGCGTCGCATCCTGATGTCACTGCTAGCACTCGCCCTCACCAGCTCGCTGCTGGTCGGGGAATCGCGAGCGGCGTGTCCTTTCTGTTCCGCCACTTCGCAAACGCTGACCGAAGAAATCGCGGCCATGGATGCGGCAATCATCGCCGTACTGGATGAACTCCCCAAGGCGCCCAAGGCGGACGATGTGGGGGACGAGGTAGTGAAGGCCAAGTTTCGCATCTTCAAGGTGATCAAGGGCGAGAAGCTCCTGGGAAAGACGAAGGCGGTCGAGTCGGTTTACTTTGGCGAGGCCAAGCCGGGCAAGAAGTTCTTCATCACCGGCGTGGGGCCCGAGAATCTGCAGTGGTCGACCCCGCTGCCGCTGTCGGATCGCGGCGAGCAGTACATTCTGGCGCTCGACAAGCTCCCCAAGTCGGGCCCCGAACGGTTGGAGTTCTTCCAGCAGTACTTCGAGGACAAGGACGACCTGCTGGCTCGGGACGCTTACGACGAGTTCGCGAAGACCCCCTATGACATCGTGCAGGCGCTCAAGCCAAAAATGCAGCACGACAAAATCGTCGGTTGGATCAAGGACGTCAACGTCTCCACCAGCCGCCGACGTCTCTATTTCACGTTGTTGGGCGTCTGTGGCGGACCGAACGATCTGCCATTGTTGGAATCGATGATCAAGTCGGAGGATCGCAAGCAGCGAGCGGGCTTGGACGCGATGTTGGCTTGCTACCTGCTCTTGAAGGGGCCCGACGGTTTGCCGTTGGTGGAGGAACTGTTCCTGGCGAATAACAAGTCGGATTACGCGGACACCTACGCCGCGATTATGGCGTTGCGGTTCCACGGCAACGATGTGAAAGTGCTCCCCAAGCAACGAGTGGTTCAGTCGTTGCGAATCATGCTGAATCGTCCCAATCTGGCCGACTTGGTCATTCCCGATTTGGCTCGCTGGGAAGACTGGTCGAGCATGGATCGATTGGTGAAGTTGTTCAAGGAAGCGGATGACAAGACGAGTTGGGTGAAGGTGCCGGTGATCAATTTCTTACGCACCTGCCCGTTGCCGGAGGCGAAGGAGCGCATTAAGGAATTGGAAAAGCTGGATCCCGAGTCGGTGCGGCGAGCGAACACGTTCTTCCCGGTCGCGACGCCCGCGGCTGCTCCAGCCAAGTCATGATGAAACGCCCCTAACCGAGCGAGGACGAGAGACGATGGCTACCATGTTGGCGCCGGAAGGCTCTGAATTGGATAACGACGCCGAGCAGTCGTACAAGGTGGTGAGTAAGCCGGCGATCATGGCTCTGATATTGGGGCTGGCTTCGTTCATCGCGCTGATGTTGCCCGCGATGCTGGTGCTGCCATTGTTCGGTCTCGTCAGCGGCGTGGTGGCTCTGCGAAGCATTCGACTTTATCCAGACGAGTTAACGGGCAAGATGCCCGCCATCATTGGCGCGGCTTTGAGCGCGCTGTTATTGATCGGTAGCTCGACGCTGCATGCCACGGTTTATCTGACCGAAGTACCCGAAGGGTTCGAGCGACGTTCGTTTGACGAATTGCAGCCAGACCGCCAACGTCCCGACTTGTCGATCCCTCCCTCGGCGATGGAGTG
Source organism: Pirellulales bacterium (assembly GCA_046349915.1). Taxonomy (GTDB): domain Bacteria; phylum Planctomycetota; class Planctomycetia; order Pirellulales; family Pirellulaceae; genus CAIXSC01. The sequence continues at coordinate 16,774 of JAXMBL010000013.1, forward strand.
GCAGGGGAAGCGAGTCTTCATCAAGGGTTATGTGCATCCCGGCGTGCAGGGCATGGGGCCGGTGGATAAGTTTGTGCTGGTGCCCGACATGGGAACCTGTTGTTTCGGAGGTCAGCCCAAACTGACCGACATGATCGAGGTGAAGTTGGTCAATGGCGCTTCGATCTCGTATTCGATGCGCAAGCGAGCGCTGGCGGGGACCTTCGAAATCGATCCCAATATCGTCGCTCCGGATGGTTCCCAGGGGGCTTGTTACAAGCTGATCGCCGAATACGTGAAGTAGCTTGGGACCCCAGTCACGGCGCGCTCGGAGCAGACCATGGACAACGTCCCGTTTAGCTTGCAATCACTCAATGCATGGTTTGTGCGAGCGACGTTGACGACGTCACTGACGCTGTTGTGCACGGGATGTTCGTTCAGTTACAAGCCTGAACCTGACGGCGGCGGCGGGCAAGCGACGTCCGAACGTGGAGCGGAGAGTGGCAGCGAACTGGCCTCCAAGGACAGCTCGAAGGCCGATAGTCCGCAAGTAGCTAGTCCGCAAGCACCAATCGCTTCGAGCGAAAAGCCCGCCGGCGAATCGCCCAGTGCCGAAGGATCTGCCAAGGAGCAGCCGGAACCCGAGACGCCTGCCGCGGACAAGACAGCGCCCGAGAAAACAGACTCGCCGGCGGAAGGGAAGGTCGCGGCGGGAGGGGCGGAGGGTTCGCGTGAGAAGCCAAGCGAACCGCCGACAACGGGTAGGCCGATGTCGCCCGCGAAGCGCGATCTCTTGCAGATCGAATCCACATCGCGCGGCCGCACGCGGGAGAACGGCGTTGAGTTGATAACGTTCGACGACCTGAATCTCGGGATGCAGGCCGACATGGTGTTCCGCGACTTCTTGTTGACCGATCGCGCCCGCGAACTCGATGGCCAAAAAGTGCGGATCGTCGGCTACATGGATGGCGGCGTATCGCAGCAGAAGGGGATCAAAGAGTTCGTGTTGTTGAAGAACACCGAATGCAAATTTGGGGCGGGGGGGCAAGCGGACCACTTACTGCGAGTGTTGTTGCAGGACGGAGTGACGGTCGACTACACCCGGTTCGGCGCTCTACAAATCGAAGGGGTGCTCAAGATCAGCCCGTTCAACGGACCCGATGGCAATACGTGGTCGGTGTACGACCTTTTGGGTAATAGTGCAAAACCGATCAAGAAGAAGTAGTTCGGCCCGTGTCCACTGCTCGATGGGATCATTGCCATGCTGGCTTGTTACCTATTGCTCAAGGGACCTGAAGGTTTGCCGCTAATGGAAGAACTGTTCTTGGCGAATACGAAGTCCGATTACGCCGACACTTATGCGGCGATCATGGCTTTACGATTCCATGGCAACGATGTGAAGGTGATCCCCAAGCAACGAGTGGTTCAATCCATGAGGATATGACTCAATCGTCCCAATCTGGCCGATCTCGTGATTCCCGATCTGGCTCGTTGGGAAGACTGGGCGAGAGTCAGATCATCCGAGTGCGGCGAAAAGGTAGGCCAGTTCCTCATCAATCTCTTGGGAACTCGTAACGGTCTGCGCGATTTCCTCGCGCAAGAGTTCGCCGCAACGCTTGCGCATGCGATGGATCGCCACTTTGACCGCCGATTCGCTGACGCCTAGTTCCTGAGCCAGTTGGTCGTACGACTTGCCGCCGGTTCCTCCCATGAGAGTTTCCCGCAACGCCTCAAACCAATGACCTCGACCCGATTCGACATGTTGAGCGCGCAGGCGATCGATACTGCGTTCCAAAATGGTGAGCGCCCAACGACGATCAAAGATTCGTTCCGGAGTTAACTGGTCGATCGGTTCGCGCAAGTATCGCTGTTCCCCACTCTCCCAATCCAGCGACTCGATCACTCGCCCGCCGCCTCGTCGATCCGCTCGCTCGTATCGCTGACGGTTGGCCAGAAAGTTCGCCAAAGATGCCAACAGGAAGGCTCGGAACCGACCACGATTGGGATCCGCCAGTCGCAATCGATCCTTCTCCAGCAGTGTCGCGAAGAACTCCTGAGTTAAGTCGCGAGCATCCTCGGGCGAGAGACCGCGACGTCGCACATAGGCATACAGCGGATACCAATAGTGCTCGCATAAAGTCTCCAGCGCTGCGGCCGATTCGGGCGAATCGCGACGACCTGCCGCGGCGACGAGACTCCAACGAGTGGTCGCGAAGTCACGCCGTTCCAGCCCCTTGCCGCTCGACATCGCCAGTGCACCTCTTCTCCCATGTACGACGGACTATGTACGACGGACTTCTAGTCCGTCGCCTGAGTTCTTCGCCCGGCGATTATAGAGCATCCATCGTCCTACAACGCAACTTGGCTGTCGGCGTTGGGCGCTCGTGGGCCACGTGGCTTACCGCTCGCGAAGCGAGCGGGCTACGACCGTACGACGGACTTCCAGTCCGTCGCGCGGCGATTTTTGAGGATCAATCGGTCTACGACGCAACTTGGCTGTCGGCGTTGGGCGCTCGTGGGCCACGTGGCTGACCGCTCGCGAAGCGAGCGGGCTACTACACCCACTCAATGAGTCGCCCAGCGCTTCTCCAACTGTCTAGCCAGATAGCCCAGGGGCACCGACATCAGCAAATAAAGCGCGGCGGTCGCCAGCCCAATCTCCAAGTACTTCAGACTTGACTTCGACAACATCTGATATTGCTTCGTCAACTCGATGATGCCAATGGTCGAAACGAGACTGGTATCCTTGAATAACGCCACGAAGTCATTGGTCACGGGCGGCGTGATGACTCGCAATGCCTGCGGCAAAATCACTCGGCGGAAGGTCGTCACTCGCGACATACCCAGCGATGCGGCCGCTTCCCACTGGCCTGCCGGAATCGACGAGAGACCTCCGCGGTAAATCTCCGCCTCGTACGCGGCGTAGTTCAGCCCGAATGCCAAGATCGCAACCGTGAAGTCACTCGGCTTGAACGAAATGCCCCACTGGGCTTGCTCGAGTAGCGAAGGGATCGCGTAGTACAACAAGTACAGCAGCAAGAGAACCGGTATGCCGCGGAAAAATTCGACGTAGCTGATCGCCAGCCAACGGAGCGGCGGTGGACCGTAAAGACGGGCGAGAGCGATGAACAGTCCCAGGAACATGGCCAGCGCCATGCTGCACGTGGAAACTTCGATCGTGACGAGCGCCGAGTAGCAGAGGAGCGGGAAGTAGCGACGGAAAGTCAGTCGTTCACTGGTTTCGGCCAGTATGTTCCCGGCGGCGGGACCGGCGCCCATGCCCGCTGACGCCGCACTTCCAGACTCCGTGTCGTTGGTCGCTTGATATGGATCGTCGGCCGACAGTGATTCCTGGTCGGGCGTCCATAACTGCCATTTCTCGTAGATCTCTTTCAGCTTGCCCTCGCGGGCGAGCGTTAGAATGGCCTGGTCAAATTGTTTCGCTAGCGATTCTTGGTCCTTGCGAAAGGCCACCGCATAGTGGCCACGCTCCAGCGGTTGACCGACAAACTGAAGCTTGGGGTTGGGGCGAGCGTAGTAGAGCGCGATGGGGAGATCCATCAACACGGCGTCGATGCGGCCGAGCACCAAGTTCTGATACGGTTCTGCTTGACCGTCGTAGAACTTCGACTCGATGCCCATCCGCTCCAGCAGTCGAGATGCCGCCGTTTCGCCTAAGGTGCCCACGGTGGCGTTGAGCGTCTGGCAGTCGGCGAGCGACTTGATGCGAGCGTCGTCCTTGCGCGTGACTAACTGCAGGTGATAGACGTAATAGGGACGCGAGAATCGCAATCGCTTCGCTCGATCGGGCGTCACTTCCAAGCCATTCATGGCGAAGTCGAAGTCGCGGCGCTCCAAGCCGGACACCAACGAATCGTAGTTGTACTGATGAAATTCGATCGGCCGCTTCAATTGCTCGGCAATCGCTTTCGTCAGATCGACCTCGAATCCCAGATTGCGATTGGGATCATCCGGGTCTTTGAACAGGTAAGGCGCACCCCCTTCCGCGTCCGCGGCCCAATGCAGCGGAGCAGTCTCGGAGGGTTGGGCGGCGAGTCGAGCGGCGGGTAGACTCGCCAAGACGCTTGCCACCACGCTTGCCACCACCCACGGAATCCAACGCGAGTTCCAGCCGAGCAGGATTTGGGCGGCGAGCGTGAGCCAACTCGAAATGGCGGCTCCGATCGAACTCACTCCAGTCGCACATGCTGGATTTCGTGACGCACGAGCCATTCGAGCCATCCTTCCTGTTCTTCGGTCAGTTCTAGTTCGGCTTTCGCCTCGGCATCCAGCGGCGAGACGACACGGACGACAAGTTCATCTAGCCACACGCGGGCGTCTTCCAGACGGATCCAGTATTCGTTGCGACCCAAAGGCGGCACGCCCGGTTCGCCGCCAGGAGTCATGAAATAGGCGATGTCGGTGCGGAATCGATCGGGCATCCGGTAGGGAGGCAAGGATTTATCAACAGCGTGCACAAGCATTGCGGAACCAACCAGGAAAGCGACAGATGGCCGAAACGGCGGACGGCCGTCATTCTAGTCGCCATTCCGCACAAACTGTAGGATGCCCGCTAGTTATCGGTTCGTTTTGATAGGGATCGTGCTCCATGCCCGTTGAACCTCTCGACCTACGACGTCTGCGAGTGCTGCCGCTGGCACGACGCGAACATTTAACTCGCGCTCAAGAAATACTGATCGATCCCGCCGCTCCTCCGCCCGCGATCGATGCGCGAAATACGGAACTGGTCGATCAGTGCGCCGAGCGAATCCGGAACGCTCGCGGTCGCGGCGCGTCGGTCATGCTGATCTACGGAGCTCACCTCCTGCGTAACGGAGCGGCTCGCATCCTTGAATGCCTGATGGCCCAGGGACACCTCACTCATCTCGCCACGAACGGCGCGGGCACGATCCACGACTGGGAATATGCCTGGTATGGAGCGTCGACTGAAAGCGTCGAAATGAACGTCGCTCGCGGGACCTTCGGGACGTGGGACGAGACGGCGGTGAACATCCACCGAGCGATCATGGCCGGAGCACTCGATGGACTCGGCTACGGTCGCTCGCTCGGAAAACTGATCTGGGAAGATGGAGTGACGCTGCCGCCGACCGACCAACTGGCCTCGGCAATCTCCGCCGACTCCGCTCACCCCTTGGCCGGCGCTCGCGTCGATCTACTGAAAGCGATGCGGGAGTTTGGCTGGCAACCCGGCCGAACGGTCGTCGATCATCGCTGGAAAGAAGCCTCGATCCTCGCTCATGCGTTCCGCCATCACGTGCCGGTGACTGTTCATCCGGGCATTGGCTATGACATCATCTCGAATCATCCGGTCTTTTCCGGATCGGCAATTGGACGCGCCGCCGAATGGGACTTCAAGCTGTTCGGCGGGTCGGTGGATCAGTTGGACGGAGGCGTCGTATTGTCGGTCGGATCGGCAATCATGGGACCGCAGGTATTCGAGAAGAGCATTAGCTGCGTCAACAACCTGCGTCTACAGTCCGCTCGACCGATCGTCCACGACCACTCGATCTTCGTCGTCGACCTGCAAGATGGCGGTCAGTGGGATTGGACACGCGGCGAACCGCCCAAAACGAATCCCGCCTACTATCTGCGGTTCTGCAAGAGCTTCTCGCGGATGGGCGGGAAGATGCACTACTTACAGTGCGATAACTTGGCGTTCGTCCATCAACTTTGGACGAGACTGAGCAAGCCGTAAGGCAGCCGGTCGAACAAACTACCAGCAGCCCCACTCTCCTGCTCCACCGTCAGGCGACGGTGGAGAAGACCGGGATCATGGGCCTCCTCAGTAGCAGGCCCAGTGAAAACTGCTGGGAAGACTACTTCTTCAAAGCGCCTTCGATAGCCTTGACCAGCGCGTCGTCGTCGGGACCAACCGACGAGGGATATCGGCCGAGGACCGAGCCGTCGCGGCCAATCAGGAACTTCTCGAAGTTCCACTTCACCGGTCCGGCGCCCTTCGGCTTAGCGTCGACCGCGGTCAGTTCCTTATAGAACGAGCAGGCGCCCGAGCCGTTGACGTCTACCTTTTCCAGCAAGTCGAACGAGACGCTGTACTTGGTCTTGCAGAACTCGGCGATGTCGTCCGACGATCCGGGCTCTTGAGCGCCGAATTGATTGCAGGGGACGCCGAGGACGACGAGTCCATCCTTGCCGTACTTGTCGTGCAAAGCTTGCAGGCCCTTGTACTGCGGCGTATATCCGCAGCGGCTCGCCACATTCACGACCAAAATCACTTTGCCTTGGTACTGGGTCAGATCGACATCCTTGCCAGCCAAAGTCTTCATCTTATGGTTAAGCACGCCCGCGCCCTCCTTCTTCGCGGCGTCCGCCGCCCACACGCCACTCGCGCACAACGCCACAGCCACCGCCAACGCATACCATCGGGTCATGGGTACTTTCTCCGAAACTCGAGTTGAAACAACCGATCAACGTGTATTGTTAGGTGCGGACCGACCAAATAGCAAGGGACGGAAGCGGTCGAATGTCAGCATTGCGCGGCGAAATTCAGCCGCATCTCCTGGCGCATCCAAGGCGCATTCCGAGCCCGCAGCCCATCCATCGACCGTTCGGCGCTTTACCTGACGCATGCGATGGACTATCACAAGGTGGCGACGCGAACGGAACGTCCCGCCTCGTCGCATCCCACCTCCAGCCCTACGTGACCTCGCCATGAAAAGTTCGACACTCGCCCCCGTTCGCTCTGCGTTCAGTTGTCCGACCGACGCGGTTCAAACTTCGTTCTCGTTTCGCTCCCTACGCAGCTTGCTGATCGCGAGCGCGTTGCTGGGGCACTTCGGAGTGCGAGCGATGGCGGCCGAACCGCCCAAGCCGCTCAAGGTGCTGCTGATTGCCGGCGGCTGCTGCCACGAGTACGACAAGCAAACCGCAATCCTGAAGACAGGATTGGAAGCTCGCGCACATGTGATGGTCGAGATCGACTACAACCCCGATCGCACCACTCGTGCTCGGTTTGCTCGCTATGAGCAAGCCGACTGGGCCGACGCCTACGACGTGATCATCCACGACGAATGCACGTCGGATGTCAAGGAAATGCCCTACGTCCAGCGAATCCTGGATGCTCATCGGCGAGGCAAGCCGGCAGTGAACTTACATTGCGCGATGCACTGCTACCGTACAGGGACCGACGATTGGTTCAAGTTCCTCGGACTCCATTCCACGGGCCACGGTCCGCAGAAGCCGATCGCCGTCAAGCATGTCGACAAGGAGCATCCGATCACCAAGACGCTTCAGGATTGGACGACGGTCAACGAAGAGCTGTACAACAACGTGCGGTTGTTCGACACGGCTCGCCCGTTGGCTCGAGGAATCCAGGACACAGGCAAGAAGGTAGACGACTACGTTGTGACCTGGGTGAACGAGTACGGTTCGACTCGCGTCTTCTGCACCACCTTGGGGCACAATACGGCGACGGTCTCCGACCCGAAGTATCTCGAGCTGGTGACTCGCGGGCTGCTGTGGTCGTGCGACAAACTGAACGACCAGTACCTCAAGCCGACCCCCGCGGCGACCCCAGCCGCCGAAGGTCCGCAGCCCACTCCCGCCAAGCGACCGTAGTAGTAGCCCGCATAAGTAGCCCGCTCACTTCGTGAGCGGACAGCCACGCGGCGAGCGAGCGCCCATCGCCGCCAGGTAATTCCCTTGGCGAACCGCTTTCAGGACGGTTGGTAACCCGTGGGGCAGGTTTTCAACCTGCTCGGCTGGCCGGTGAAATGCCGGGCAGGTTGAAAACCTGCCCCACCGCCGTTCTGCCTGCGCCGGACGCGACGGACTAGAAGTCCGTCGTACATTGGTTCTCGCCGAGCGATTACTCGTCCGATTCCATGGTCCAGCTGCCGTCGTCCGAGATATGGAAGCGGCGTTCGAAAGTGCGGCCCATGTCGGCAGCCGAGCGGCGTTGACCGACGCTGTGCCAGGGACCCACTTCCTTCAACTCCGGCATGATCTCGACGATTTGTTCGACGAGCATTTCGGCCAGTCGAGCGACTCGCGAACCGGCGGCTCGTTCCTGGATCGCGGCGGCGGTCTTCATCAGCCGCACCATCCGAGCTCGTTCCATGATGGGACCCGACAAGGCTTCTTCCGACTCCACCAACAGCTCGGCAATCGGCACATCGAGCGCTCGTTGCCAGCGTTGCAAGTCGCTGATCTTGAGGTCTTGAGTCGACTGTTCTTGTTCACGCACCGTGCGGGCGTCGAGCCCGAGGTTGCGAGCGGCGCTGCGGAGCGAAACTCCCTCGCGACGCCGAATCTCTTGGATGCGGTGAAAACGCCGTTGCTTCGAGGCGTTTGCCGCTGCTCCATCTTCTTGTGAATTGGACCGCGCATGAAATACGTCAAATTCGACCGTAGCCATGAAAACCTCCTGTCCGTCTTCTCTAAACGGACTGCGACACCCAACCTGGTACTCGCGAGAGGTTCACCGACAGCCGCGCCTAGCGAATGCCACTAGCCGTCGCGCACGAGGGCGCAACAAACCAACTATGGATAGCGCAAATTGCGGACGATCGACCTGAATGGTCGTCTGACCCGAATGGTCACCTGGGGTGAAGACTCTCTGTTCCGGAAACCGACGCCTGTCGGTGGACTGTGTCCGGTTCCAGCGGACGCACCGGCTCTTTCCATCACGCCGCACCCTTGTGTCCCTAGCACAAGAGCACCCTGCTTGTGACCCCTGCAATCATGTTTGCCCATGATCACTGGTTTGCCTGTCACTCGCCTTGGCACATGAACTGACCCGCTGATGAGATTGGTCGTTCACGTGGCCGATGGAAGCCTCTTAATAAGCCGTATCAGGGCCACCAACGGCTATGATCTTACGATTCGCTTGCCAGAACTACAAGAGACAAGTCACAATTTTCTCAAATGCTTGTCAAGGAGGCTCACATGACTTGTCTCACTCCGCGAGATTCGCGATCAAGCGACCGGCCTTTCAATTCCTGCGATCCCCTTGCACGGCCGTTGGAGACGGTGATAGCGATTGTGTGGCTGTTCGGCCTGGGCATAGGGCCGCTGAGCTTACCCGCTCAAACTGTAGACGCCGCGGAACCGGCGTCGCTGGTGGAATTGCAACGAGAAATCCGGCAAACGCTGCGCAAGGAAGCTCAGGCGACTACGCTTGTCGATCGGACGGCGGCCATCTATGAACTGTGTGCGCTTCATCGCGAAATAGTGGCTGATCCGCGGTTCCGGTCGCTCGAACTGCTGCAAGAAATGCGTCGCGAGGTGGCCAGTCGGTTGGTAAAGGTTCAAGCGGACCTGAAGCGGCGAATCCACCGCGAGCGGATCGAAAAGCGACCGCTCGATCCGCACGAGGAATTGCTGAGATCGATGGCGGATCACTGGTCGCTGATAGGTTCCGTTCAGGGGGGACCTGCTGAGTTTTGGGCGAGCCAGAGGTGGATTACGGGGGATGCGGTCGGTGGCGCGGGGCGAGGCGGCCAGGGAGTGCCAGATAACGGCCAGGGTTTAGTTGACTTGATCCAGGCGACGATTCATCCTGGGTTTTGGGATGTTCAGGGGGGACCCGGAACAATGATTTATTACTCACCCCTCAGGTGCCTCGTGGTCCGTGCCACGGCCGAGGTGCACGGGGATGTTGGAGGGCTAGTCCAAGGATTGCGGGCGGCTAATCCATAAAGGCTGGCATCGGGGCACTGCATGTCGAATGAAATTCGGGATGTTGGGACGCGTCCAACTGCGGGAAATAGCGCGTCCAGCGCCGCCGCTCTGCGGGCCGCTCAAGTTCAATCGCTGCGTTTGCCCGCCGGCCAAAGTGGCGGTGGCGGCTCGAAATTCGCCTGGTTCCTCTGCATTGTGCTGACTCTTGCCGTCGGTTGGTTCTATTGGCGTGAGCGCCAACTGGTCGCCCGTTTTTCACGCATTCTCGCCGAAGGGGGAACTTCCGCTTCCGCGGACGAAATGGAAGAGGATGCCGACGGCGGCTCTTCACCCTCGGACGACGCGCCGCGACGCACGAACACGGCCGCTGGCGGTGGTGGTGGTGGAGCGTCGGCTGGTTCCGCCGCGGGTCCCGCGCGAGCGGCGGCGATGGGCGAAATCGCGTTGGAGTCGAAAGGATACGTCATCCCCGCGCACCAAATCCTGGTAAGTCCCCAGGTCGGCGGCCGCTTGGTACGGCTGTACGTCGAAGAGGGACTGCGAGTGAAGAAGGGCGATCTCTTGGGAGAGATCGAGAGTACGGAATTCGAGGCCGATGTTGCGCGAGCCACCGCGACGCTCGCCCTCGCCCGTGCTCGACTTGAAGAGCTCGAAGCCGGTAATCGCCCCGAAGAGATTGATCAAGCGCGAGCGGACTTGGCCGAGGCCGAAGCACAACTGGTCCAACTCAACGCCGAATACGAACGCGGCAAGAGCTTGATCAATTCGAAGGTCATCACGAAGCAAGACTTTGAGTTAGTTGAGAGCCGCTATCAAGTCATTCAGCGCCGCGTCATTCGCTTGAAATTGGCGGTAAAGTTGGCCGAGGATGGGCCGCGCAAGGAACGCATTGAATCGGCCCGCGCCGAAGTCGGGCAAGCGGAAGCCGACCTCGCGAAGGCTCAATGGCGGCTCGGCAACTGCCGCATTCTCGCGCCGATCTCGGGGACGATCCTGAAGAAGAACGCGGAAGAAGGAAACATCGTCAACCCGATCGCCTTCAATGGTTCGTTCAGCTTGTGTGATCTGGCCGACCTGGCCGACCTGGAAGTCAGCCTCGACATTCAAGAACGCGACGTGTCGCGGGTATTCAAAGGGCAGCAGTGTAAGATCCGCGCCGACGCATTTCCGGATCGAGTCTACACGGGTGTGGTGTCGCGACTGATGCCGATCGCCGACCGCGCGAAAGGGGCCGTGCCCGTCCGAGTGAAACTGACCGTGCCAGCGGAAGAGGAAGGCGTTTACTTGAAGCCCGAGATGGGCGCCATCGTGGCGTTCCTCAATCCGGCAGCGGAAGCGGGTAAGGCAGCCAAGAAGGGGAGTTAGCCTTGAGCGACGCGATTGTCCGAGTGCGGGATGTTCATAAGTACTTTCAGCGAGGCAGCGAACGGGTAGACGTCCTGAAGGGACTCACGCTGGATGTGCCGGTCGGCGAGTTTCTGGCGTTGATGGGGCCGAGCGGTTCGGGCAAAACCACGCTGCTCAACCTGATCGCCGGACTCGATCGCCCCAGCGAGGGCGAAGTCTGGGTGGGGAATGAATGCATTTCGCGGCTGAGTGAAACGCAGCTCGCCAAATGGCGCACTCGCAGCGTCGGCTTCGTCTTTCAGTTCTATCATCTGATTCCTGTGTTGACGGCCTACGAGAACGTCGAGCTGCCGTTGTTGTTGTTGCCCCTCTCGGCAGCTCAGCGACGCCAGCAAGTTCTCACGGCGCTCGACCTGGTCGGACTCTCGAATCGATTGACTCATCGGCCAGGACAACTATCGGGTGGTCAACAGCAACGCGTCGGTATCGCGCGAGCGATCGTGACCGACCCGACCTTGATCGTGGCCGACGAACCAACGGGCGACTTGGATGCCCGTTCGGCCCAGGAGATTTTGGCGTTGATGGTCGAACTGCGTGAATCGTTGCGCAAGACCATCATCATGGTGACGCACGATCCGCGAGCCGCGGCCCGTGCTCACCGCACTCAGCATCTGGACAAGGGAGTGCTGGTCGACGAGCCCGATATGTCGCACGACTTTGGTTAGTGCAGCGGCTTGGCGAATGCGGAATCACGACGCGACTCAGTGCTAGCGGATGACGCGACGACAGAAGGAGCGATGGCGATGAAGTTCTTGATGTTGATCTTAAAGAATGTGCGGCGCAACCTGCTGCGCACCATCCTCACCGCGGCGGGCACCATGGTGCTGGTCTTCGTGGTGACGCTGGTCTGGTCCGTGCTCGACTTCCTGGATCAAGCGACGTCCGAGAAAGCTCAAAATCTCAAGACGATTGTGACCGAGCGATGGCAGATCCCGAGTCGCTTGCCGTTCTCGTACGCCCAAACGTTATCGGAGGGCGCGCCGCGCAATCCGGGGGACATTCGAGTGGCCCCGCCTGATTCGATGACTTGGCAGTTCTACGGCGGTACGCTCGATCCCCAGAATCGCACGCCCGAGAATAACTTGTTCGCGATCGCCATGGAGCCCGAGAAGCTCATGACGATGATGGACGATCTGGATTCATTGCCGCCCGACAAAGCGGCCGCGTTCTCGCAGGTGGTCGAAAAACTGAAGACCAACAAACAAGGGCTGGTGCTTGGCAAGGAACGGTTGAGAACGATCAACAAGCAGGTCGGGGACCGGATCAAGATCTACAGCATCAATTACCGCGAGATCGACCTGGAGTTTGAAATCGTCGGTCTGTTTCCTGACGGTCGGTACGATTTGAGCGCGGCGTTCAACCGGCAGTATCTGAACGACGCGATGGACCAGTATCCCTCGACGCACGGCGGCAAGCCGCATCCGATGATGTCGGGGAGTTTGAATCTGGTGTGGCTGCGAGTGCCCGATCGAGATTCGTTTCAGAAGGTGCGCGAGCAGATCGAAGAGTCGCCGTTCTATTCCAATCCCGCGGTGAAGTGCGAAACGGCGGCGTCGGGCGTTTCAACATTCATGGAGGCGTATCGCGATCTGATTTTCGGCATGCGCTATTTGCTGGCGCCCGCGATTATCATTGTATTGTCGTTGGTCATTGCGAACGCGATCAGCATCAGTGTGCGGGAACGCCGCACCGAACTCGCGGTGCTCAAGGTGCTCGGCTTCCGCCCGTCGCAGATCCTGGTGTTGGTCATCGGCGAAGCGCTGATGTTGGGTGGGTTGTCGGGGTTGGTGAGCGCTGGACTCACCTACTGGGTGATCAATCGAGTGTTTGGCGGTTTGAATTTTCCGATCGCGTTCTTTTCGACCTTCATGATCCCTGATAACGCAGTGTGGTGGGGATTGGGTGTCGGTGCGATGGCGTCGTTGGCGGGGAGCATCGGGCCCGCGCTGTCGGCTCGCAGCGTCAAGGTCTCCGAAGTCTTCTCGAAGGTGGCCTGACCATGGACCCACGTTTGGAAATACCGCTGGCGCCTGTTCCCATGCAGTGGCTTGCGCCCATCCTGATCGCCGTCGGACTGATCGTGGTCTCGTTGTTCTTCGGCAGTATTCCGCTGCGCTACAACGTGAGGAATCTCGTTGTTCGCTGGCGCACCACGCTGATGACCGCGCTCGCCTTCACCATGGTCATTGGCTTGCTCACCGTGATGCTGGCCTTTGTGAAGGGGATGTATCAATTGACGGAATCGAGTGGGAAGGCGGACAACCTGATCCTGTTGTCGGCGGGTGTGACCGACGAGGCGTTTAGCAATCTGGCGTTCTCGGATTCGGGCGACATCGAGAATCAGAAGGGGGTAGCGAGGAACGAGGCGGGGCAACCGCTATGCTCGAAAGAAACGTATGTGGTCGTGAATCAGCCGATCCCGAATGCACAGCCCGGTCGACCTCAGCGTCGCTTCGTGCAGGTGCGCGGGATCGAGGACCCGCTGATTTCCGCGGCCGTCCACGGCGTCGACCTGTATGCGGGCGGCGAGTGGTTTTCGGCGGCGGGCGTGCAGGCTGGAGAAAAGACGGCGGATGGCGGCGAAACCGAGTCGGTCATTGAAGCCGTTGTCGGAGAAGGCGTCGCTCGTGAATTCGGCCGCGACCCCGACGTGCGAAACCTGCCGTCTGTCCAGAAGCTCAAGCGGCTCGATACGGGCGATCAGATTCGCATGGGTGGTCGGACATGGCGCATCGTCGGCGTCATGAAGTCGGCGGGCTCGACGTTCGACTCCGAAGTCTGGGCTCTGCAATCGCTGGTCGGACCTCTGTTCGGCAAGCGAACCTATACGTCGATCGTGCTGCGAGCAGACTCGGTGCGAGCGGCCAAGAAGTTGAAGACTTACTTCAACGACGAGTTTAAGAAGGCGGCGCTCCAAGCGCAGTTAGAAACCGAGTATTTCGCGAGCCTGTCGAAGACCAACGAGCAGTTCCTGTACGCGATTGTCTTTATCGCCGCCATTATGGCGGTCGGAGGCGCATTTGGTATCACCAACACAATGCTGGCCGCGGTCTCGCAACGATCGAAAGATATTGGAGTGTTGCGCATCATTGGCTACGCGCGGTGGCAGGTGCAGTTAAGTTTCCTTTTGGAATCGCTCTTCATCGCGATTTTAGGTGGAGCGATTGGTTGCGCCATTGGCTATTTGGCCGACGGTTGGACGGCGACCAGCATCGTGGGAAGTGGACAGGGTGGTGGTAAGTCGGTGGTGCTGAAGCTAGTGGTCGATAGCGACATCGTGTTGAAATGCATGACGCTATCCGTAGTCATGGGGCTGATCGGCGGACTCTATCCCGCATTATCCACGCTCCGCCTGCGACCCCTAGAAATTCTGCGTTAAAGCCGATCCCCCCAGGAGCCCGTCGCGATCTCCCGTACGACGGACTTTCAGTCCGTCGCCAAACCCCATGCCCCCCCCCAAGTCACCCATCAACGTTCCAATCCGCCATCCCCCGCCCTCTCCTCTTTCACCCTTCTCTCTTCACCCTTCACCCTTCCTCTCCCCCTTCACTCTTCACCCTTCTCTCCCGTTGTGTTAGCGTAAGAGCCCGTATGACTCCGCTCATGGAATTGACCCAGGTATCGCATTCTTACGGGCCGGTGCGCGCGCTCAGCGAACTGACGGTTCGCATTGAGGCGGGTGCGATTGGTTTGGTGGGGCAGAATGGCGCCGGCAAGTCGACGCTGATGCAAATCCTGCTGGGTCTGATTCGTCCCACCAGTGGCACGGCTCATGTCCTGGGGCTCGATGTTCGCAAGTCGGGGGTGGAACTGCGGCGGCGAGTGGGCTTCATGCCTGAGCGGAACGCGCTGATCCCGGGCTTGAACGGCGTGGAGTATGTGGCGTTGGCGGGCGAGTTGTGTGGGATGCCGCGGCGGCAAGCTTTGCGTCGAGCGCACGAGACACTTTCGCATCTGGGGATGGAGGATGCTCGCTATCGTCGCATCGACCAATATTCTCTCGGGATGACTCAGCGTATCAAGCTCGCCGCGACCTTGGTACACGATCCCGATCTCTTGTTGCTGGATGAACCGACCTCGGGCCTCGACCCCGAAGGGCGTTCCGCGATGCTCGCGCTGCTAGGCACCCTGGCCGCTCGTCCCGGCAAGTCGTTGTTGCTGGCGAGCCATCTGTTGGGGGACATCGAGCGAGTGTGTTCGTCGGCGATCATTTTGCATCAGGGCAAAGTGGTGAGTGTGGGGAGATTGTCGGATCTGAAGGCGGCTCGCCAACGCTGTTATCGGTTGCGTTGGGAGGGAAATGGCGAATCGTATGTCGAAGCGCTGGGGCGACGAGGCGTGACGTTTCCTTCCGCGGCACGAAATGGCGAAGTGCGAGCCGTGGTGCCGGACAATTGGCTTACGAGGAGCTTCTTTGCGATCGCCAGCGAATGCGGCGCGTTGGTAACCGGGCTGGTGGCGGAGGAGGAAGACTTGGAAGCGGTCTATCATCGGCTGGTGGGCGGCGAGTTGGCTCGGGACGCGAACGCGTCCGCGGGGAAGAGCTCGGCGCCTGAAGCGGTTTCTCATGCACCAGGGGCCACTCGATGACGCTCGAAGAAATCCGCTATCGAGGCTGGTCGGACCGTTTAAGACCCGGTTGGTTCGCCGTTTGGCCGATCGCGCGTACTGGTTTGCTGTTGGTGCTGCGACGCAAAGTTTTCTGGGCGTTGTTGGCGCTGGCGGCGTTGGACTTTTTGTTCCTCTTCGCCACGATCTATTTGAAGGCTCAGATCACGACGCAAAATCCTGGGCTGCGCAGGTTTGTCGACAACATTTTGTCGAACGTCACCGGGTCGGGTGAGACGTATCGCGATTTCATGTTCGCGCAGGGGACGGTGACCATGCTGCTATTGGCGTTGGCAGGCACCACCTTGGTCGGCGACGATATTCGATCGGGCGGCATGACGTTTTACTTGTCCCGCCGAATTCATCGTGGGCATTACTTGATCGGCAAACTGTTATCGATCGGTTTGTTGGTATCGCTCACGACGACGCTCCCCGCGCTACTGCTCTATCTGGAGTATGGATTGCTGACCGAGTCGACCAGCTATTTTCGCGAGAACTTAGGAATCTTGCGAGGGATTCTGGGGTATGGATTAACGCTGGCGGTGGTGTTGAGTTGCGTGTTGTTTGCGCTCGCGTCATGGCTGCCGAGGACAGTACCCCTGGTGATGGCGTGGACGGGCGTGTTTGCGTTCTTACCAGCGGCGGGGGGGCTGTTGAGGCAGGCGTTTGACGATCGCCGTTGGCTTTTGTTGGGATTGTGGCGAGACGTGCGACTGGTGGGCACATGGTGTTTTGGCGGGATTGATACGGATCGCGAGTTGGAATTGTTATACCCATCAATGATGATTGTCGCGGCGGTTTGCGTGGTGTCGATCGCGTGCGTCATTCCGCGGTTGCGCGGGGCGAGGGTCGTGGCATGATGGGCGAGTTGTCGGGTCCAGCGCCGCTCTGCCGCTTCGAGAAAGTTTGTAAGTGGTATGGTCCCGTCATTGGGCTGAATGATGTGACCATGACGATCGAGCCGGGTATTACTGGTTTGGTGGGACACAATGGCGCGGGCAAGAGTACGCTCATTAAACTGCTGACAGGCCAACTTCGTCCCAGTTTGGGGACGGTCGAAATTCGAGGGCGCAGGGCGTGGTCGTCGGCCGCCAAACGTCATATCGGTTACTGTCCCGATCTCGATCCGATGTATGAAGAGATGTCGGGTCGAGCGTTCGTGGTCACGATGGCTCGGCTGCATGGTTTTTCGGCGAGTGAAGCGAAGCGGCGAGCGGACGAGATGCTCGCGCAGGTCGGTATGTCCGACCGCTCGGATCGCCCTTTGGGAACGTATTCGAAAGGGATGCGCCAACGGATAAAACTCGCTCAAGCGCTGGTGCACGACCCCGAGTTGGTCGTGCTGGACGAACCGCTGAACGGCGTCGATCCGGTGGGGCGAGTGGAGATGTTGCGGTTGTTCCGCGACCTGGCGAGCCGTGGCAAGGCGATTCTGGTATCGAGCCATATTTTGGACGAGTTGGATACGTTGGCGGACCAGATCCTGTTTGTTTGTCGAGGACGTTTGATAGCATCGGGTCCGCTCGACAAAATCCGCGCGATGCTCGACACCTTCCCGTTGACCATGCGAGTGATGACGCGCGACGCAAGGAAGCTCGCGGGTTGTCTGGTGCCGTTGACGCAAGTGAAGTCGGTGGAGTTGCGGGGAGAAGAGGAGTTGGTGTTGCGAGTGGAGCGGGCGAAGGAGTTTTTTGGGCCTTTGTCGGAGATCGTGATCGAGCAGGGTTTCGACCTGGAGCGGCTCGAGATACTGGATGCCTCGACGGAAGCGGTATTCGATTATTTGATGCGAACAGTGACTCATCCCTGGTGATATGTGGCGGGCGAGTATGGGACATATTAGGGCGACGTGGCATCTGTTCGTGGTTTCGCTGAGGCGGCTGGTCCGATCGCGGCAGACGATGGTGAGTCTGTTGTTGTTGGGCTTTGCATCGTTGGCGGTCGTTGCGTGGGCGATGCGTCGCGATCGCACGCCGGCTCAGTTCACCGAAGAAGTGTTTTTGACGTTGTTTAGTTCGCTGTTGGTGCCGATCTTCTGCCTTTGTTATGGGACGGCGGGGATTGCCTCGGACCGCGAAGAGCAGACGCTGGTGTATTTGTTGGTGAGTCCGTTGCCGAGGCCGCTGGTGTTTTTGGCGAAAGCGATGGCGTCGCTGGCGCCCGCTTTAGTTTGGACGATGGGAAGCCTCGCGATTCTGTGCCAATTGGGTGGCAAAGCAGGTTTGGGAGCGTGGGGTGCGGTGTGGCCCAGCGTGCTGTGGTCGACGGTGACGTATGTCGCGTTGTTCTTGTTGTTCAGCGTGGTATTTCGGCGAGCGACATTGATTGCGTTGGCGTATGCGTTGTTTCTGGAGACGTTGGTCGGCAATTTGCCGGGAATCGCGAAACGGATGGCCGTGTCGTTTTATATGAAGTGTTTGGTCTTTGAGTCGGGCGAGAAGCTCGACTTGCGTTTACGCGGGTTGTTCCAGCCCGAGTTGTTCTTGCCGGTCAGCGGCGACACGGCCAAGTGGGTGCTGATGGCGTTAAGCGGCGGGTTGTTGTTGGTGTCGCTAGTGATTTTTTCGACCCGCGAGTACACAAGAGCCGAGTAGGGTGCGTCGAACCGGGCGGAGAACAATCATGCCATCACCGCGAGCGTCACCACCGCCCGGTGAAAACGCACCATATCGTTAAGTGGGCGAGGCCGCACCGACAACGCCGCCGCGTGTGCAACGCTACTCTGGACCGGCAACTGGCTCGGTGTACATGGTGCGTCCGCGCCTTTGGCTTGACGGCGCGACGGTCCTTCGTGATTTCATCATGAAGATCTGTCATCGCTCGACGCTAGAGTGAAGTCGAGCTTCTACGGCCCGAGTGTCTATGGTCGTGAAGAAGTTCTTTTGGAAGAGCGATCGAATCGCAGGCTGGACTAAACCGCTGGCTACCATGACGTCTTATTCGCACCACCCGCGAGCAACCCGCAAAACCTTGACTCCCCGCCATTTAGCGATATAGAATTCGCCGCAGGTGGCAAGTCGACCCACTCGATTTGGATGTCAATGAACCAACCTAGCCGGAACGGTTCTCCGATTTAGACGGCAACTCGACCCGATTACACACCGGTTTGTGGCCTCAAGACTGGAGCCTCAATGGATTTCAAGAAGCCCGTGATCGTCTACACCGCTGCGACGAACGTCGAATCGCATATGATCGTCGAAATGCTCCACGCCAACGGCGTGCCCGCGTATGCGGTAGAGGATCAATCGGGAGTCAGTCTTTGGGCCTTCGGAACGATCAGCCAATTTCACAAGCCGAACGTTTGGGTCGACGAAGCGACATTTGAAAAGGCCGCTGAGCTAATCCAAGACTTTGAAGACAAGAAACAATCTCGCAACACTCCAGTGGAAGCCACGGGTGACATACAAGTCATCTGTGAAGATTGTGGAAAATCAA
The DNA here is from genome assembly GCA_046349915.1 of Pirellulales bacterium. GTDB lineage: Bacteria > Planctomycetota > Planctomycetia > Pirellulales > Pirellulaceae > CAIXSC01. The sequence goes on from JAXMBL010000013.1 coordinate 35,863, forward strand.
CTTCGTTTCCGCGCTCACTCGATGGGACGATTCAAGAGTGCCGACATTGCGGTGCATACGTCGACGTTGGCGAGTTACCGTGGGACGATGACTTTGGTGAGCCTGAGGACTGAGCAAATCGCAACGGTGAACTTAACGACGGCCATGACTAGGCCGTGAATCGGAACGACCGATGACGCGAGTTTTGGGATCAGAGTCTCTTGGCGGCGGTTCCTTTACCGCCATCGTTCGCCTTCTAGAGAGACCGTTGATGCGACGAAGCCCTCTGCTGACTTACGTCCTTTGCGTTTCAATGTGTTCTTCGCTGACCGGGCAGGAACGAGCGAAGGACGCCGAAGCAAAGGAACCAACAGTGGCGAAGTGGCTTGACATCAATGCCGAGTACAAGAGCAAGGATGGATTGGCATTTCCTCAGTTCGTTCTGAACGCGGATGCTGGCATTGAGGTCAGAGGGCGTCCCTTTCGGCTTGCGTCCAAAGGTGAGGCGAAAGAGGCGATTCCGGGGGCCCTGTTCGCAGAGATCAAGGCAAAGTGCGATGAAGCCGACTTACTGCTAAATAAGGGCACCGCAGAAGGCGCGGCAGAGGCCTTTCCTGTCTATGCTAGAGCTTTGTCAATGTTGCCAGCTCCGGTCGAGAGGTGGCATGCTACTGGCTGGATCTTGTCGCGCATGGGCGAGTGCTACTTTCGAAGTGCAAACTTCGAAAGAGCCGAGCGACTATATGCAGATATCATTTGGTGCCCTGGCGCTTTGGGGAATCCACTCGTGCATTTGCGAAAAGGCCAGATTCATTTTGAGTGCGGGCAGCTAGACCGTGCCGCCGATGATCTCATGCGCGCATACATGGGAGGAGGAAAGGAGATCTTCATGAAAGAAGATCCGAAGTATCTTTCGTTTCTCAAGACCAAGGCTAATGGCATCGAGTAGAATAAAGGCGAGCATATAGAGGATTAGATTGTGCTGCGGCGGAGCGAGAGGGTGTGAGCGCACAAAGATGCTTGGAGCAGGGACAATGCGCGGAGGGGGCTGCCGAGTATTGCGTCCTCTACGACGAGTAGGGTGCGTCGAACCGGGCGGCAAACAACTCAGCCATCACCGCGAGCGTCACCACCGCCCGGTGAAAACGCACCATATCGTTAAGTGGGCGTGGCCGCACCGATAACGCCGCCGCGTGTGCAACGCTTCACTGGGTTGGCAACTCGCTCGGTGTACATGGAGCGTCCGCGCCTACGGCTTGACGGTGCGATGATCCATCGTGATTTCATTATGAAGAGCAGCCATCGTACGACCGAAGAGTGAAGTCGAGCCTCAACGGTTCGCTTCACTTCGACCGTCGACACTGGCGAGCCACCAAATCTACTCGCCTCGCTTGCCTGACGCTCAACGCTGCCTCAGCTTGACGCGGAAGGATCCGAGTGTCCACTCGAGTGTCGATGATCGTGATGAGATTCACTTGGAAGAATGATCGAATCGCAGGCTGGACTAAACCGCCGTCAAATATGCCGTCTAACACTCCGTCTAACTCGCACCACCCGCGAGCAACCCGCAAAACCTTGACTCCCCGCCGTTTCGCGAGTTAGAATCAGCCGCAGGTGGAGAGTCGCCCCACACGATTTTGACGTCAACGCACCGACTTAGACGGAACGGTTTTCCGATTTAGACGGCAAACTCGACCCGATTAGACGGCGGTTTAGTGCCTCAAATCGAGGTCGAATAATAGTTGCGCGTCGCAAGATCACTGAGGTAACATCGCACCAATGGGTCACTGTATCCACGCGATCATTGCGCCCCGAAGAACTGCAGATGCGATTGCTATCGCCTGGCCAGCATTGCCACGTCTTGACAATGACAATGGATTCTCGACCTTTCCGGTTGATGTTGAATTGATCGATGCTCGCATTGCTCCGGACGCAACACCAACTATCACCGTCGATGGTTTCATGCTATTGACCGGTGGATTTCTATCTCTTCTCCAAGAACTATCTCATGATGGCCAACTGGCGTACATTGAAACGGAGTACTTCGGCGGGAAAGGTGGCCAAGGGGCACTGGTATTTCGTGACGGAATCGAGATGATGCCGCCAACCTGGCGAGAAGCAGATACAATCAACGATGCGTTGAGATTGATTGAAATTTCACGTTCATCGTTCGCCGATGAGTTCATGGCTGGAGGTTTGGGGCTTGTTCGCAGCAACGACGACATCATCGAACAAATCGCCTGCTGGAACAAAGACGCGTAACCAACCGTTGCACACGGAGCCGCGGGCCGCGCGGAGTTTGAAACCAATGTCGTTCGCCGCGGCCCGGTGAACGGTGGCGTTATCCGCACAAGAATACTCAGGTAGTCCAAGCTGACGCACATCCGACTGCCACGATTCGAGCGAGACACAAGAATGCCATTGAAAGTCGCGGGAGTGTGTGCCGGACTGCTCGGCTTGGCGCTGATTGTCTTCGCGGTTATGACTTGGCGTGAACTGCGGCGCGCAGCGACGTCAGAGTTTGCCCCGACTGCCGCCTCGATGCCGTTGACGAGGTTCGTATACCCCAATTTGTTTGTCGCTGGGAACGCTGGGAACGCTGGGGCTAAGCCTGCCAAACCCTCCGAACTAGCGCAGGCGGCGCTCAATAGAATCTACTTGATCGGCGGCGGCTCCTTCGCACTGGCGGTCGCTGGAATTGCGATGGCGGTTCTGCCGCAACACCGTCGAACAGAGCAGAATCATTATTAGCGGTATCGAATGCAAGGCAGATAACAACCGCATCCACCCGAGCCCCCGGTCGAATCGATTTTCCAGTTTCCAGTTCAAAGGGCTCTCGCCGTTGCAAGGCGGTCAGTTCCTCGCGGTTTTGCGCGGCAAAGAATATGTCGTTGACATGGTCGGCGAATTCAAGCTTGTCACACCCGAAGATGCCGAAGATTGGACAATGTCGGTCCCACAAGACATGGTTGACAAACTTGCGACGCTCCAAGCTGATCAGATACCGAACATCGCAGCGCAATTCGCAAACGCAACAAGTGAAGAATTGGGCTGGTCCGCGGATGAGTTTCTACCAGTCGTTACACAACTCTCAGCACTCGCCCGCCGCGCAGTCGACACTAATAAATCAATGTATCTCTGGAATTGCTTGTGACCACGACAAGTTTGGATAACATATGAAGGATTAGATTGTGCGGCGACGGAACGAGACGACGTGGGCGCACAATGACGCGAGTTGAGTCGTGAGAGGTGGCGGGCGAGAGGCTTAGCCACAATCTAGTCCCTTGTTCAAGAAGCCCGTGGCGGCGCAAGGGATGTTTCTTTACCGATACCGCGTGGAATCGCCGAGCTTGGTACGCGGGTTGCTTATGGGGATTGCTTTCCTCCGCGTCGTCTCCTGGCGTTGGAATGCGGCGATTCATGCGATCGCTTGAAGCATCGACGACGCGCGGAAGGGCCTGCCGAGTGTTGTTTCCTCCTGTTGAGCGTTGTTGGGGCGATGGATTTCTGGCGTGAAGAGTCGCTCGTCGCGGGCGTTGGCGTACGACGGCGCGGACCTTCCTCGTTCGAGCGACACGGTCTCTTTCGCGCGCTCGTCTGATTGGGTGCTGACAACGCACTGTCGTGCATCACTGGTCAAGTCCCTCGTGTAACCAATGACCAATGACCAATGACTAACGACTCAACTGGAATCCACCTTTCTCCATTCCTGTCCTGTCGGGCCTACGAACGCGATGCAGGCCAGCGGTCCGCCGCAGCGGGGGCAAGGCAGGCGAGGCGGTAGGACCAGCGGCTGGGCCGCCACGATTAACGAGTAGACTTGCTGCAACGTGACGGTGACCAGCATTTGCAGCCGTTCCCGGTCCACTCGCTGGCGTGGATGCGCGAACCCGTAATGCCTGACTTTCTGCAAGCCGCGCGGCAACACGTGCTGCAAGAACCTCCGAATAAACTCGTCCGCCGTAACCGTCAAGGGGCGATACTTCCGCGTGCCGCTGGGACGGCACAGGAAGGTCACTCGTCCCACGCCGTCGGCATCCGTCTCGCAACGAACGATGCGTCGGTTGCTGAGCGCGATACGATACACATAAGGCGCCAGGTAACGCAGCGCTCGCCGTCCATCGCCTACCGCCTTGCAGTGCACCACCCAGTCGCGCGCGAAGGCTGTCGCGGGCGCCGCGTCGAGCAACCCGTGTTGTCGCAACAGTTCCCGGAACTTCTCCCGAAACAGGAGCGAGGCCGCCTCGACCGGCACCAGGAAGTTGACGCGACTGGGCAGCCATCGTTCGCCATCCGCGCAGAGCGCTCCACCGGGAATGATGAAGTGAACATGCGGATGGTAAGTCAACGATCGTCCCCACGCGTGCAACACGCCGGTGAATCCCAATCGGTCGGACCCAATATATCGCGGGTTCTTCGCCAACTCGCGCAAGGTCGCGGCGGCCGCTTGGAACAGCGCGTCGTAACAGCGACGTCGATGGCGGCGCACGAACTCGCGCAATTCACCGGGCAGTGTGAAAGTCACGAGGAAGTAGACGCACGGCAAGAGTCCCGCTAACTGTTGATCCAGCCATTGGCGCGCCTTCTGGCCCTGACAACAGGGACAATGACGATCGCCGCAGCTTCGCGGCAGGACGTGACTGTCGCCGCATTGTTCGCACCGATAAACGACCGAGCCCAGTTCGCCGGTGCGACACCGCTCCAGATTCCACATCACGCGTAGCTGCTCGCGACACATGCGTGATCCATACTTCGCGCGATACGCGGGTCCGAACTGTTGAAAGATGTCGCGGAGCGTGGGTCGTGGCGCGGCCTCGGCGCCGTCGCTCTCCGCCGCGGGAGGCGACGCCTGCGCGGCCGCCGTAGCGTTACACATGGTCTGCTCCATGTCGCCCAGCCATCAAGACCTGGATCTTCGCGACGGCGAGCTCTTCGCCTACCGTCGTCAGGTGCAGATAGAGTGTGGTCGTTTGCAGCGAGCTGTGGCCCATGTACTTCTGGATCTGGCGCAGGTTCACGCCGCTCTCCAGGAGATGAGTGGCGTAGCTGTGACGCAATGTATGCGTCGAGATGCCTCGTTTACCCCACCCCAATTGAGCGACCGCCTTCTTGATGCAGCCTTGAATGGTCGTGGCATCAATCGGTTGAGTGGCGGTCGCGGCCTGTTGATGGTCGCGGCCTTCACGTGGGAAGAGCCATTGCGGGTTCCGATGAGTGGCCCAATGGGCGCGCTATCGGCGCAGCGTGTCGGATGGGAGAGGCACGAGGCGGTCTTTATGTCCCTTGCCGCGACGAATGTGGACCATCATGCGCTGCGATTCGATATCTTCAATCTGTAGATGAAGCGCCTCTTGCAAACGGAGCCCCAGGGAATAGACGGTCCAGAAGAAGCACGGCAGCGCGGGCTTACGAATGACGCCGAGTAGTTGATCGACTTCCTGGACCGACAGGACGGCGGGAAGTTTCGATTGGCGAGGCACTCGCAGTTTTTGCAAGGTCGCCCATTCGCGCACGCAAGTGTGCGTGTAGAAGAACTTGATGCGCGCATAGGCCACTCGCAGCGAGTTGCCTTCCCACTGCTGGTCGTTCTTGATGAAGAGTAGATAGCGCCTCAGATCGTTCTCCGAGGCTTGGTCGGGCGCTCGCTTGAGCCACTGAGCGAACTTGCGGACGCTGCGCAGGTAGGATTCTTGCGTTCGCTCGCCGATCCCCGCCAGTTGCAGGTCGGCCTGCATCTTCAGCGCGAGTGGCGAGAGAGGAATGTTCTTGCGACGAGCGGGGGGAGAGGTGGGGCGAGTATTGCGTGGTGAAGAACCAAGACGAGATTCGGGCAACTGCTTCGTAGCCATGGCCGGAGACTCCGACGGAGAACTCGGCGAACCGCGCCAACCATGGGGAAGGCGGAAAAACGGCCGCCGTCCGTTGCACTGTGCTCCGAGTCGCGCGGCCAGGCAAAAGTGGCGACAGAGAAGAGAAAACGCTAGGATACTGTCCGCCGCGTAGCGGCTTACTTGAACAAGGTGTTCCACCAGAGCGGCGGTAGCACGCGGATTTGAAATTGACAGTCGTTCGCCGCCTCCCGGTGAACTTGGTCGTTATCCTCTAAGAGGTACCCATGCCATGTGATGACTCAGATCACGACCAAAACGGGGATCGTGTGGCAAATACCTTCCCAGGTAACTTGATCGCGTTGAGTTCGACTCGTGTTGTCTCCCTCGGACGGCCAATACTTGCAGTAGCCCATGACCATCACGGCGAATGGCAAGTTCTTCACGGCGATCTGATGCCAGATGACAAGATTTCCCAAATATGTATGGCCTGTGCTGTAAAACGTGATCCGTCGCTCATGGCGTTGTCGGACCTCCCGCGCGGTTGGATCGCGACGAGGAGGAGCCAACATAAGCGATGGAAGCGAGAACAATTAGAAAGACCAAACGATGCAATTTGGGTGCGCATCCTGAGTTTCTTGTTTGGCCTTTTTCGTGGTAAACACGGGTAAAATCTACTTTCACTTCGCTGACCAATCTCAAGTTCTGTCAGGTTGAGAAGCGAGCGGATAACCAAGCAATGAACGGGAGCCGCCGATCACGCAGTTCTTTTTAATCTAATGTTCTTGGCGGCGGTCCGGTTGCTGCAGTCGTTAGGCCCGAAGAACCAAATGTACAACACCGTAGCTCGCAACTTCCCGGAATATGTTGACGACGAGTACCACCACGTTTCAACGATTACACTCCCTGCTTTCGCCGAGATGCAGATAACAAATGGCCCCTAAGGTGCTGTTTCAAGTCTGGAGCCATCAATTGGTGAAAAACACGCCGTCGCCAATAAATCGCTCGATCCCGAAGTCTTTCGGTCCGTCATCAATTGGATCATCGAGAATGCATCGGCGTTCCATGCGCTCGCTTGAGGTTTCGACGACGCGCGGAAGGGCCTATCGGGTCTTGTTTCCTCCCGTTGATCGTTGTTGGTGCTCTTGATGTCTGGCCTGAAGAGTTGCTCGTTGCGGGCGTTGGCGTACGACGGCGCGGACCTTCCACGGTCGAGCGACGCTGCGACCCGGTGGTGTCGCTTCGCTCAACCACCGGCTAATGGCTATCAAGCCTCCGGCTTGAGGGAGAAAGCCTTTCCGCTGCTGGTCGTACTTTTTGAAGAGTAGATATTGCCGCAGATCGTTCTCCGAGGCTTGGTCAAGGGCTCGCTCGAGCCATTGAACGAATTAGCGGACACTGCGCAAGTAAGATTCTTGCGTGGGTTCGCCGCGGCCTCGTTAACGCGGTCGTTCGGACGCTCGTGACGTCCTACGGGATGAAGCAGCTATCCTTTCAGGACCCGGACGGATACGGCATCTGCCGGCAATGGCCTGCGGCGCCGGTCCAATCGTGAAAGGCGTCGGGCTGAGCTGGCGTAACCTGGTTTTGGGGCAACGCGCGAGTGGCGCGACTAGGCAAAAGTGGCAACGAGCAAGAGAAAACGCTAGGATGATGTCCGTCGCCAACGATCCCCTCAGGAGCTTCATCCTCGCCATGGAACCGACATCCTTGTTCCGCATGTTCGTGGCTGTCTTAGTGATCGCAGGCGCCGTTCCCTCGCTCGCCGCCGAGAAGCCTACGATCCAAGACATTCTCGCCACAAAGGCTTCATTCGAGTCGGGAAATGACTCGTTTGAGTCGGTATTGGTTGCATTGGCAACGAAAGTCAAAATGGAACACCCTGATTTCAGAATCAAGATCTTGGGTGACGATTTGAAGTTTGAAGGGATCACCAAGAACCAGAGGATTCGCGGTCTGAAGCTCAAGGACAAGACGGTAGCGGAGGTGCTAACCGCCATCGTGCTAGAAGCGAACCCAAACTCTCTTGTGAAAGATCCTAGAGACCCGAGGCAAGCGCTGGTTTGGGTCATCGCCACGGACCCAGATCAACTTGGCATCCCATCCATTCTCATTACCACGCGCGATGCGGCAACGAAGCGGACGCAGAAGTTGCCACAGGTTTTCGAACGGGATTAGATCGACCAACACCCGCGAACGGGAGATTTGTCATGCAGGCGAGCCGATTGAATCGACGCGAATTACTCTCGATCAGCGTGGGTGCATGCGCGTGTTGGGCAACGCGATCGCTGTACGCTGGTCAGGTTCAACCTACTGGCCGAATCGCGTTTGTCCGTGGCAGTTTCGGGGATGCGGTAAACAGGAAGATCTACCTGATGAATCCGGACGGATCGGGTCTTCGTCCCTTGACTGACGCCGAAGACAGCCCCGGAGAAGATCGCCCATCTTGGTCACCCGACAGCAAGTCCATTGCGTTTGCCGCAAAGGAACGCATCTGCGTTTGCAATCCGGACGGCAGCAACCTGAAGATTCTGACTCCCGCGGACATGCAGGCGGGCGCGCCCACCTGGTCACCGGACGGAAAACGCATTGGATTCCACGCGTGGAATCACGACCGCTCGTCCTCGCAGATATACACCATGAAAACGGATGGAACGGACGTTCAACAATTGACGAAATCGAAGTGCTTCAACTGGCTTCCCTGCTGGTGTCCCGACAACCAGCGGATCGTATTTGAGTCGACGATGACGGGGAACCGGGACATTTTTTCGATCTCGGTTGACGGCTCAAACGCCATCAATCTGACGAATGCACGCGGAACTGACCATGCGCCGGCTTGTTCGCCAGATGGCAAACGCGTCGCCATGGCAAGCGGCCGTGACTTTGGAAATCTGGAAGTGTGCCTCATGAATCTCGATGGTTCGACATTTGTCAATTTGACAAACAATTCGGCGAGGGATTCTGAACCCGCATGGTCGCCCAATGGTGAGTGGATCGCATTTGCACGATCTGATGGCAAGTCGCCACCCATGGATATTTGCATCATGCGGGCAGACGGGTCGAACATAACTAAAATCACTGCAAGCGATGGTAAGACCGCCAATTGGGGGCCGTCCTGGGGTGCTCCTTAACCGCGAACGTGGACGCTTCGATACCGTGGGCGCGTTTCTGGGTGGCGGCTCACTCGGTGGACATGGTGCGTCTGCGCCTACGGCTTGATGGCACCCTACGATTTGTTGACTCGACCCCGCAGGAACTCAAACACTGCCTTCGTCGGTTTGTCCTCTTTGGCGCCCAAGTCGCGATTGATCGTGCCGTGGTTCTTCTCCTCGCCGGGAACGACCGTGGCTTCGACGCCCACAGCTTGAAGCGTTCCTGAAAAAGCAATGACTTGGCTCACAAGCTTGTGGTGGGATGACATGGGAGGGCGTGTCATGCGGGATGTTCTGCAATCTTCACGCTGCGACAAATACTCCATGTGCCGGTTGCACTGGAGGCTTGCTACGCACAAACAAAGACAGGGACGTTTCTGGCGAGTTTGACCCTTGGGAGGAATGAATACAGGCGAGTCGATCGCACCCAGACCAAGATGATATGGACCTCCAACTACGACCGCGTGTATCAGCAGCGGGAGACTCACAGGATGCTCTATGGCGACGATTCTGGCAAACGTAAAGAACTGCTAACGAAGATCAAGCACTCGTTTCAGGATCTTGATTTGGCGCAGTTTCCCGCGAAAAGTCGGGAGTTACTCAAGCGACAAGTGCTGCAATGCGAAAACGATACAGACCCGGAAGTCGTGAACTTGGCCCGAGAGATCCGCAGTGCACACACGTTGGTTGAAACAAGCCCTTGAAACTATGGGGCCAGATCCCATAGGGCCAGAACTCATGGGCCCAGAGCCAAGCATTGAACGCGAGCGAGTAGCACTTGTGCGAGTCGCGGCGAAACTCAACGAGATTGTGCACAAGTCAGAAGCGGAGAGGACAGGATTCGCGAAGCGGTTTGCTGAAACTGCTTGCGAGGACTGGGTTTTCGCTTCGAAGTGCTGATTTCGCTTGCTCTTGCGGCAAATCGGGAATTGTCATCGCGATTCACGTACTCTCAGGAAATGTCAGCGCCATTGGCCCACTGGGCCAATGGTGCTGACGGCTCGGTGGCCTTCCGCAAAGGATTGTCACCATGGTTTCACGAATGCTTCGTTCGGGCGATTCGCTTAGGTTTACACACGAGCGTTCCGAGGCGAGCGGAACGACTCGCGTCCTCTTGAACACGCGATTGCCCCCAGCGGCCCGTAAGGATCGATGGGAGCTGGGAGGACATCGCGGCTGTTCCCAAAAACGCTCGCTTTCTTCCGCTCGCGGCGGGATGGCGTGGCTCACCTGCCTTGCCCTCTGGCTGGTGGCGGTCTTGGGTGGGGTGTCACCGATCGGACGTGCGGCGGGGGCCAGGGGAGGTGTCACGCGATTGCACCGAGTCGTGACGGCATGCGGCTCGCCCGAAATCTCGGCGCTTCGCACCAACAATTCGCAGGCTCCGGGCTTGCCGTCCGGAGTGACGCTGTACGTAGGTGGACGGCCTCTGGGCTCGTCTCGTCCGCGCAAGAAACCGCGACGTTCGCGCGAAGATCTTCGCCGAGAACAGAAGGCGCTCCTGGACAAGACCGCGAGCGAAATCGACGCCATCGCGGCGGAGTTTCACGCGAAGCTGCCGCGTGAGAAGGCGCAGACCATCGGCGCCATGTACGCGCGCTACTCATCGCGCTTTCAGGACTCGATCGCCGACCAGGTCCGCACTGTGTTCGAGGCGGCCTACGCGCAAGGCATCTTCATTCCTCGCGAACATGTGTTCTTCGACATGGCCGTACGCGGTTGGAAAGACCGAAGACCTGGGCTGACCGCGCTGCGGCAGGTGATCAGGCAGAAGGCCATCCAAGTGTTTCTGGTCTTCTCGACATCACGGTTATTTCGAAGAACCTACAAGGCGATGCAGTTCGTCGAGGAGGAGATTGTCGATCGGGGGATTCGCGGCATCTTCCTCAAGTCGAACCTCGATACGGCCAACGGCGAAAACTGGCGGACGATGTTCCAGCTGTTGGCGGCAATGGACGAAGCCATGGTGCGCATGTACGGCTCGCATGTTCAGGCCGCGCATGAAGGGCTCTTCATTCGCCAAATGGTCTGCACATCTTTACCCCTGGGATACACGGGCGAGGAAGTTCCCGGCGAGTTGACCAAGCGGCAGCGACCTCGGCGGCGGATAGTGATCGATGCCGAGGCAAGGCCGTGGATCGAACGGATCTTTCAATGGTACGTCGGGGATAGCAAGAGCCTGGATCAGATCGCTCGGGAACTGAACGACGCCCCGGACGCTCCCGTGCCGAACAAATCTTTTACCGGTTTGTGGACGCATGGACTGGTGCGCAAAGTGCTGTTGAACCCGGCCTACCGTGGTTGTTGGAGCTACGGCTCTAAGCAGACAAAGTGGTCGAGCGAGAGAGATTACTCGCTCCAGGTGCCTCGCGAGAAGCCGCTGAAAACCAGTCAGTTTGAAGACCTGCGAATAATCTCGGATGAACTTTGGTATCGAGCTCAGCGACTGTTGGCAGGCGAGAGAAGCAAATCGGGTCGCTCGCCGAAGGACGGTCAACGCAAGTGGCAGCCTCAACTGTTGCGCGGGCTGTTTATCTGTCCCGAGCACGGTCGACAACTTGTCGCGGGTGGACGGCGGGGGCAGATCCTCTTCTGCCCCTTGTGCCGATCGATCAAGGCGGCCGAGAGACCGGTGTTCACGAATCTCCGCCGCTCGTTGGCGCTGAGACTCACGTGTCAAGCGTTGGCCGAATTGGTGCGTGCCGACGAGGAACTCGGGACTAGAATCATTGCGGCGTGCCAGCGCGAAGCGGAGTCTGTACAGCAATCGGACCCCGAGTTGCCGAAGCGTTTGCGTCAACAGGCCGCCAAGTTGTTAAGCACGATCGAGTTTAATCGTCGCAACCCTGGCGAAACCGACGAGGAGCAGCGTCAGACGCAACAATTGCTCAAGGACCTGCGTCGCCAACACACGGAGATACAGGCGCAGTTAGCGGACTGTGAGGCGGCGAGCAAAGCGGCGACTGCCGTGCCCACGCCGGAGGAGATTACGGGTTTACTGAGCGAATTGGGCGACATGCTCACGGCTGCGGCGTCCGCGGATACCGAGCAAGAGATGCGTGCCGCGCGGCGGATCATCGACGAACTCACTTGCGGACGAATCGAAGTCTTTCAAATGGGCGAGCGGAAGCGGGGAGGTGGCTGGTTGCAGGGCCGTTTCACGGTCGATGTTGTCGCCGTTGCGGCTGGCAGGTTAGCCGGTCTTCAGTTGCCGAAGGACGAAACGAGCGGAAGGCAGGTCGTAATCGACTATCGAGCACCGCGAGCGATCGACGAACTCGCCGAACAAGCCAAACGGCTGTGGGACGAGAAACTGCTTCACCGTCAGATCGCCGAGCGGATGGGCAGCCCTTCATCCTACGTAACGAAACTGATCCACCACTGGTTCGACTCGCGAGGCCTCCCTCGACCAGATGGCCGTGGACGTCGTGCCAGCTTGCCAGGCAAACAGACGGAGACGCCTCGCTACCAAACGTTGGCTGGCGAAGCATGTGAGCTGGCCGAGCAAGGCATGTCACTCTTATCGATCGCCAAGAGATTCAAGACGAGCGATTCGACGGTGTCCAAGGCGATTGCGTGGTCATTCACGTCGCGTGGTCTTCCAGTTCCAACCGCGGAAGACTGGCGGCGGAAGATGCTCCAGCGAGCCAAGTCGCAGTACGACAGCGGCAAGCTGATCAAGGACATCGCTGCGGACCTGGGCTATTCGGCACGTGGACTCAAACTGGCTTTGGCAGCCTATTTCGTCGAGCTGGGAGAACCAATGCCCGATGGCCGTTCTCGCCGAGGCAAGTTAGGCGTCAGTGAGCTCAAACAAAGTCAGTCGCACGGAACCGAGTATCCACCCACTGACCGGACGTGAGGTATCAGAAGTTCTCAGGTTAAGGAGACTGTAGACCTTAACGAGGTTTCACCAAGGCGCGGCTGAATGGTCCGCGTCCGTATTCGGAATAGGCCCGGCACAGGATTTCTTTCCTGTGTCGGGCTTTTTTTGCGCGCACTCAAAAAGGGAGCAACTTATGTCGACCGAGATCCATGAAACGAAAAACCAGGGAGTCGTTTCCGAGCAAGCTGCGGAAGATCGCATGAGTGATCGTCGCGAGCGGCTAGCTGGCCTTATCGGCCGATTGCTGGCCCAAGTGTGGCTGAAGCGGCGCCGAGCGAGCGCCGCCGACTCGCACCTCGCGGATGATTCGCTAGTGGTTGATCGCTCAAGACGAAGCTGACGCTTTGATCTGGCGAGCGACGAACGTCGTTGTAAACTCGGATCGAAGACCATCATCTCCACGCTCGCGCCTCGCACCAGGCATCTGCCATGTCGCCCGTCGAGCCCGATTCTCCCGCCTCGCCCGACGATTCCGGGGATCGTGTCCTCTGATCCAGGCGGCTCGACTTTATTGGGTACGAAGGCCCGTTTTCGCTCCAATGCTTGATCTGTGACGCCGTCGGGCCGAAGTGGCGAAGCACGGTATGCAAAGCCGTTTTCGTAAGCCGATGTAGCCAAAGTGCTTCGGGACTTCACTTCGGAGATGGAATTCAACATGGTTGTGTCCACTACCAAGCTTGATTCAATCCTGGCTGGAAGTTGACGTGGGCGGGAGAGATAGATGGGACTGGCTGAGTCGGTCGACGATGAATGTTGCTCGGTCGACCTTACTGGCATTGATATCGGCGACTAGCGTCCCGTCGCCAAGGTGCACTGTGCGCGCTCAACGCCATTGTTGTCGATCGGAAGGCGGATGTCGTCTTTAAATCGCCGCAACAGTTTGAGGTGGTTCATCACTTTTGTTACCGCCTCGCTCCATCTCGATCGCTCGCTTGCGAAGAATCCCGGCAGAAGACGCAGTTCGCGGCTGCGTCGACCGGCGCGGAGTCGGACTGTAGGCCCTGTCCAGGACGCCAAGCGAGTCGTTGCCAATAGGATGCGTCGAGCCGACCGGCCAACAGGTCGAGCCACATCTGCACGGCGCAGCCGACCGTGACGCTGTTGATCGAAACCAGACTGCCCGCTCGCTGTTCCGTCCAGGTCTGTGGGGGGGCTCGTCGCAACGCGCCCGGCGGCGCAGCGAGTTCATAGAGCACGTCGTCCAGATTTGCCACTCCGCCCACGCACGCCACGCAGCCTTGGCCCGGCAGCAACAGGCGGGCGTCGCCAGAAATTTCCAATTCACCGCGACGGCGTTGGACGCTCGTGCCGACATCCAGATGCGCCGTGATCGTCTCCCTTGCCACTCGCCCCATTGCGACGCGCGGCACGTCGCTGTCGACGCACGTGATCAGCAGATCGCTGCGGCGCCGCAAGAGTTCCTGCGCTTCAGGCGACAGCGCCGACTTCGCCAACGCGGTGATCGCCAGATCGGGACGAAACTCGATCAGTCGTTTGGCGAGCGCCTCGACTTTGGAACTCCCCACGGATTCGCTGTGCAAGCCGATCATTGCGTCCAAATTGGGCTCGGCGAGCTGGTCTCCATCGATCAGCCGTAACTGAGCGACGCCCAACCCGGCCAACTCCCACGCCATCAGAGCGCCGTTGCGGCCGGCGCCGACGATCGTGACTCTTGCTCGCCTCACTTTATGCCACACCTCCGAACCGAGCCCGCCTGCCGTGCGACTCCAGCGACTCTCGCCCTCCATTGCACTCGGCAATTGCGCCGGCGGGTTGGGTTCGTGGGCGCTCTGCGATGGCGAAACTAGTTGCAGCATCCCGCCGCCAATGATGCACACTCCGTCCAATCGGATGATGCGTCCTTGGTCGTAGACGAGTCCCTCGCAGCTCGCTGGTTGGCCCGCGGCGGCTCGCACCACGAGCACGGCGAGAACCTGCGAGCGACGCGGCGACAGCTTGCCGATCCACTGTGCCGCCGTGGTCTGCGACGTGTCGTGAATCACGGCACACCAGTCGGCGAGCGGTGGGAGACGCTGGCCGTTTGGCGTTTCCTCCACCGTCAACTGGTCGACGAGCAACTCGCACGATGTCGCATCCCCCTGACGACGCAACGTGCCAACGGCGAAAGACGAATCGCGAAACAAAAGCTGCCGCAGCGTCGCGTCCCAGGTTCGACGAGCGATGATGAGTTCAACATGCGAAGGAAGATCAGCCGTGAGAGGCATATCGGTACGTAGGAGTGGGAGAGGGATGGTTGATTGTCGTGGATCGCTCCGAGGCTATGAGCACAGTGGCTTGGGCTTCCAGCCCAAGCAGAAATCCCGTGGGAATCGCTGGGGCTGGAAGCCCCAGCCACTGGCATGTGCTGGCACCCGTCAGCTAGTGGCGAGGCGTCGTTTGTGTTGCTCGCTTGGATTGGCGTCACCCAGCGCGAATCGATGTTCTCGGCGATCGGCACGCAGGCGCGATCTGCGTAGTTAGTCGTATCGAGCGACATCGCGCAGGCGTTGGAGTTCTTCCTGGGCGCGGCGGTCGCGCTCGGCGATTTCCATGGAACGGATCCGCTCGAGGTCACTCGAAAGGTCGGGTGCGTTGAGCGGGTTTGACAAGTCGGTTGGGGGCGACGCAGGCGTCAGCAAAGACGCTGACGTAGGCGTCGACGTAGGCGCTAAAATGGGCGCTGACACTGGTCGCGCCATAGGCGAGTTACTGATCGGACCGACCGGCGTAGAAAGGGGAAGCGTGTTCATGGGAACCTCCGATTGAAACAGACGCGTAAGGTTGTTGCAGACAAATTCGAGACGGCAGGCAGGGGTGTGGGCGCGCCTTTGTTGCTCGGCCTCTGTATTCATTAAGGTAGCGGGCGGTAATATATTTCGATCAAACCGCCGATGTTCCGATTGGTTTACAGTGTTTAGCCCCGTGATTCCCACCTTGCTCACCTAACGAAAGTGGATGCCGTGTCGAGTGGATCGAGCAGCGCCCGTGCGGAATGGAACGCGTGTGTCGCAGAACTTGCGGCGGCCAGTGATCCGGACGCCTTTGCGCAGGCTGCCGACCAAGTGTTTTTCAAGAAACTCGTGGAATCGGAGTGCCTATTGCTCCGGGCCGCTCGAGAACGTCCGGATATGCCGCTCGACATTCCAGCCACGCTGCGCAAGCACGTCAGCCGGCTGTACTTGTCAGGGAGCGATGGCACAGCGTCCCAGAATCCGTTGGATGCCCGCGCACTCGTCCTCCGTGCGGCATTGGGCGGAGAATCCTCGACTCACGATATCGTGTCTTGGTTGCGACAAGCCGTCGAGATCTACAGCCAGTCTTGGAGCTTTGACTGGTGGGTGCCGTCGTCTTCCCAGGAATTTCAAGTCGGGGAGCCGGCCGTTCTTCGCCGCATGCGCACGGATCCCAGCCTGCCACGCCTGCAGGGGCTGCTTGAGGTGCTTCATGAGTTAGCGAATGAAGTGGCGGGCGGCTGGTTTAATCCAGGTTTGCTGATGGTGGCTGAGATTCTGGCCGCCGTCTGGTGCGAGCGGCCCGAACCGCCCGCAGATTACCTGGTCGCCAGCCACGTGTTGTTGGTTCCTATGGACGAGTACGAGCCGGGATTTGTCGCGCAACTGCGATTTGAACGCGTCGCGGGCGGCTGCGGCGCGATCTACCCGCATTCGCTTCGGGGCGGCTATCTCCTGACCGATCTCGCGTTTCAGGTGGCGATTCAAAACGCGTGGTGGTTGGAAATGGGCCGTGTGCCTGCCGTCGAGCCCCACCGAGTGCCGCGGTTCGACGTCCGCTGGTCCCTTCATGCGGTGGACCGTCCGGGCTTGTTGCATCTCACCGGCCGCTCGGCGGAATTGGCGTGGGCCGCCGGTTTGCGCTCGCTGCGTAACCGCCAGGGTTTAGACGACAACGTGGCGGCGACGGCGCAGTTGTCCGGGCCTCTGGTGATTGACCCAAAGACGAACGCCGTCTCGTTCGATCGAACGAATCAGGTCGATCCTCGGTTACTTCGCGTCTTCGGCGTCGAACGGAAAGCACTCGCCAAGGAGATGGCGCCTGCGGCGACCGCCCGCCGGATCGTCGAAGTGGTGGTCGCTCGGGACGAGCCCTTGGCGGGAACGACCGCGGACAATGGAAAGCTGTCGTATGTTCCCGCCGACACGCTCTCAGAAGGGTATCAGCAACTGTCACGTTGGTCGCGGTTGACGCTCGCCGTCAATCGTCGGCTCGCTCGTCTGGCCCGCAAGCGGCTCCTGGAGGACTGCGGTCGTTATGTGACGTCGACCCTGGCACGCCGGATGGAGGCCAAGGAATTTACGGGGAAACTACCGGAAAGCGAGGAGGATTGGTATCAGACGCTTGATGTTTCAACTTTGCAGACAATCTTGACCGGCGAAATCGTGCCGGCCGACCTGATGCGAGCCGGTCTGATGCGGTCCGACTTGCCTGCGCAAGGCTCGGCCGTTCGCCTTGGGCTGTACGCCGACTCAGGAACAGGGAAGTCGATGCTGTTGAACTTCTGCGAGTATCGCATCGCGCATCGGTGCTCGCAGCCCGCAGTCAATTCCAGTGGTGCGCCGCTCCGCGTTCCGATTCGTTTGACCAACTTGTCATCGCATTCCTGGGACGACTCGGGGAAGTTCTGGGACGATGTGGCGACGCATCTCAAGCAATTGTGCTCGCTGCAGAACGATCAATCGGAAGTCAAGGCGTGGCTCGTCAATCTCCGGGATCGCGGAGCGCTCGTGTTGTTGCTCGACGCGCTCGACCAGACTTCCGAGCTCCCCGATCTCAAGACGTGGATTGATCAGAAGGGCGGTGTACGCAACTGCCCGGTCTACATCACGGGTCGGCAATACGCGGTCGAGCGGACTCGCAGCGCGGCGCTCCCGGAACATTGTTGCCTGCTCCGCGTGAATCGCTTCGGGCGGAGGCAGCAGGAACGTTTTCTGGGGCGAGAGCGGAGCGCTCGATTGCTTCCCCAGCAAGGCGACGACAAGAAGACGCAGCAGGAAAAGGCGCGTTGGAGCGCTCTGCTGGAAGTTCCGATGCTGCTCAAAATGGTCCGGGATCTGGATGCGGCGGGGGAGCTGCTCCGGTTTCCGAATCGTGAGCGTGTTTACTCGGCGGCGATCGACCGCCTGATCCTCAAGGGGTTGGATTCGGCGCGGCAGGCGCATGGGAGATTCGAGGATATTGTGCCTGAGGCAGTGCGTCTGTGGTTCGCGGAGGCCGCCTGGCACATGGTTTCGCGGGGCAATTTTACGGGCGCCGTCGCCGACTTGGATTACCGCGATTTGACCAACTACTTGAAGAAGAACGCCGAATTGCCGTCCGCCACGCTGCTAGATCAGATCAATATCGTGACGCAGCGCGAACTGCGGAGTTTGATCGCGGGCGCCTCGACATCGCTTGAATGGCGTCACCTGTCGTTCTGCGAGTATTTCGCGGGAATCCATCTGGCGGAGAACCTTGACTTGCCGCAGGCCCGCGCGGCATTGGGAGAGACTCTCGACGTTTCGGCCGCCGCCGCAAACGACGACGAGATAGAGCGGATCGACAGTAACGGACGGACAACGCGCGGTGTCGAACGATCGCCGTCCGACCGCTGGCAGTGGATTTTTCGTTTCGCGCTCTCGCGGGCACACGCGCGAGCGACAAGCCCCGAGGCGACTTCGTCGGAGGCAAAAATCTACGCCGAGCGCCGGGATTCGTTGGCCTCGCTGATCATGGGGTTTGGTTCGCCATTCGTCGTCTATGATGCGATCGACGAAGATTCCGTGGCGCTTTCCCCCAAGGTCGATAAACTCTGCCGTTGGCTGGTGCATCAAGATTGGAGTTGGGTCAAGGACTACCGACCGGCCTGGAAGGCACAAGACTCGCGGCCAGTTTTGGACGCGAAGTCGATGGAGGTTCTCCGATGCAGTATTGATCGCCGCTACCGCAACAGTCGCTGCCTGCACGCGGCATGGGAGCTGCTCGAAGCCGTCGATTCGGCCGCGGCCCGCGAGATTCGCGAGCGGTTTCTCGGCGAGTTCGCGGCGTTGGCCGCTGCGCCCGCGAGCGAGAAACAGCGGGCCACGATTGCAGCGCTACGAGACGATTTTGTCCGCTGTCCACGCGATCCGCGACAGGACGGACAGCCTTTCCTCATGGGTTCGCCCGCAGGAAAGGGCGAGGGAGTCGAGCGGCCACAGCACCCCGTGGTCGTGCAGCCCTTCGAGATGCAGGCGACCGTCGTGACAAACTCGCAGTTTGAGCTGTTCGACCCGTCGCATCGTTACCTGCGGGATCAATACAGTTGGGCGCCCGACCAGCCAGCGATCTACGTGAACTGGTTCATGGCGACGATGTTCTGCCGCTGGCTGGGAGACGAATATCGGCTGCCGACCGAAGCGGAATGGGAATATGCATGCCGCGCCGGTACGGCCACGGAATTTCACTTCGGGGACGCGCTCAATGGAACCCAGGCGAACTGCGACGGCAACCATCCGCATGGCACGGAAGTCAAGGGACCTTATCTGGAACGCACGACGCCGGTCAAGACAGAATGCTATCCGGCGAACGCCTGGGGCCTCTACGACATGCACGGCAACGTGTGGGAATGGTGCGGTGACTGGTACGTCAGCAACTGGTACGCGCAGCGGAGGGCCAATTATGGGACGATCGCGGCTCCCGATGAGGGTGGTCCCACCGTCGGTTCGTGGCGAGTG
>JAXMBL010000014.1:0-6805 GCA_046349915.1 Pirellulales bacterium
GTCGAGGTCCACCCTCAGCTACTTGAGCGGTGGACGATCCACTGGGAAGCGCTCGCGCAAGCAACGGCGTCTGGTTTGGCGCTGCGTGGCATGTGCACGCCGCTGATCGCGAATCGCCTGTGGCGACTCGGCCGGCTGAAATGGCAAGGGGCCACGCGCGACGTACTGCTGGCCCGCGGCCTCGCTTGGCAGGACGGCCAGGCACTCGCCCGGCAAATCGCCCACGCGACGCGGCCGATTGTTTTTGTCGGCGACGCCATCCCGCCGACGGAGGCCTGGGCGGGACGCGTGCCGCCGATCGTGCGTCTGTCGCAAGTAACATCACTCGACCACGACGGGCCCCAAATCGACGGCGAGGCCGTTCTATCCGCGATCGTCTTCGCCGACGATCCCCAATTGTCTACCGAACAAGACGAACAGATTTCCGACAACCTCGAACGAATCATCCGTCGACAGATTCGGGCGGAATCCAAGACGCAGCTCACGGACGACGTGCTGCTCGCGGCATACCAGCAAGAGGGATCGACGCGCAAGGCGGCGACATTCTTGACGACGACTGTGGGAGCGCCGATTACGAAGGACCGCATTCAAGGGGCCATCAAACGCGCCGGCGGTTTGGCTGTGGTTGCTCGCCAGCCGCGCCGCACTTCCCCGGTGAGATTGCTGCGGGAGTAAGACCGATTCCCATTTCATCGAGGCCTCTCCACCCGCGTCTTGGCCACGCAATTCGGCCAAGACGCAGTTGTAGGTTCCTCCATAGCGAACGGCCTCTACTGCTCGCTGTATTCGCCGCCCACCAACTCGTCGATGCCGTTGCCGCCGAAGAGCCAATCGAACCCGTCGCCCCCGTCGAGCCGATCCTTGTTGTTGCGGCCTTCGAGCCGATCATTACCTAGCCCGCCGAGCAAGGTGTCTCGTCCGTTGGCACCGATCAGGAGATCGTCGCCATCGTCGCCCGACAGCAGCGAGTCGATCGCCAAAGTGCGATCCAGGACGATCGTGTCATCGCCGGAGCCGCCGCTTACACGGATCAGATCGACGTTGGTCTTCTGGAAACTGCCGAGGACTTGGCCGTTGAAGTAGACCACCAAGTCATTGCCGCTTTCATCGACGAAGATTTGATCATCGTTGATGGTCGCCGTGACGGTCAGGATGCCATCGTTGAGAGTGGCGGTCGCGGCATTGGTATTCATCACCAAGAGCTGGCCGCCCTGCACCAAATCTTCCGTCGCGCCGGTCGCCGGGAAGTTGTAATGAGCTTGGACGTTCACCAGATAGTAGCCGTCGCCCAGGATGTGCGCCAGATCGATGATGCCCGACGACTCTTCGTCGCGCGTCAGGAAATTCTTGTCGCTGCCAACGTAGTTCGGATCGAACAGGGCGGGGTTATGTTTGGCTACTTCAATCAATTGGTTGGAGGAAGTATCGAACTGCCAGAGACGGGCCAAGTGATTCTGGTTGCCTGGATCTTCCTGCAGCAGCACATCGCCGTTCGTATTGACGGTGATGTTGTCGAACATCTCACCGGAAATACTGGCTGGCGAGTTAAAGGCGATTTCGATCGTGCCGCCCGCCTCGGGATTCTGGATATCGTCGAAGGTCAACTTCCACAATCGCGTTGCCCCACCGAACTGATCCGTCGTCACATAGTAGAAGACGTTGGGATTAGTCGGATCGAAGTGGCCGTCCTCGACGCGTCGGAATTGTGTGATCGTGTTGGCAATTGACTCGGCTTGAAGGGGAGCGTAGGTCGTATTGTTGGTTTGATCGCTCAGCGGGACCAGCTCGAAACGCTCGCCGGACGTGACCGAGCTTTCGTTGGCGTCGTAGTTGCCAGGAGTCCCCACTCGCATTCCATGTAGAATGCCGTTGACCAAACCGGCCTTCTCGATCACGGTCCCTGTCGACTGTTTGCTTCCAATCCAGACATACACCTCGGAAGGCTCAGCTGTACCCTCGGTCGAGAAGCGGCGATCGGAATCGTCGAGGCCCATGACGATGGTTTTGTCCTGGGTATACGGGCTGGTCACCGAATTCTCCCAGGCGAATTTTCCCAAGGCGGGCAGTTCCCAACTCTCCCCGGTGCTGACGACATGCGCAAACGCGCGGCCATTGGAAGCTTCTTCGCCATTCATGAAAATGCGTTCGGCTGTGCCCTTGCCCGTCGCGGCGTTGTAGAAGGCCGTAACGTCCGGTAAATCGGCCGAGCAAAGTCGATTGAGCGCCGTGGTGCCGGAAATGTAGCCTCCCAGCCCACCATTGGCGGAGGAGTCCCATAACTGCATCGTCTGGATCAGGTCGCTGCCCTCGATCACTGCCAGCGTCGATTTGTCGATAACCCAGCGGGACACAAACGCGCCTTCGCTTCCATGATCGCGTACGACGCCATTGCTACTGCTCGTCGGATTGATTTCGTGATTCATCAGCACGGTAAATGTACCGTCGCCATTATCGAATGCTCCCATGCCATCGGGAATTCCGACCATTCGATAACCGTTCTGCGCTGCGCCTTGGACTGCATCTCCGACAGTGAGCAGCGGAGTGAGTTCCACGCTGGGAGCAACCGGGATCAAAAATGGCGTTGCGCTGAACACCTCGCGTCGTTCCAAGACTTCCAATTGTGGTTGAAAACGACGAAGACGGCGGCGTTTGTTAATTTCGCGTTGCGATGAGTCGCGCGACATGAAGAAGAACTCCTGAGGAAAGGGACTTCTGTGGGCGGCCAGGCGACCAACCCGTCGCGACGCAATGTGGTGGGCGATTGTTAAACGTCGATAATGACGAAGAGAACATTGAAGAATTCATCAACGTACCGCCGCCAGGACAACCCAACTGGGAAACCGACGCGCACCTCCCCGGTAAAGTCGCGGCGGAAGTGAGCCCGATTCCTCTTACTTCGGTGCCGAGGCGCTTGATCCCTGCTACGACCATAGCGTAACTGACTTCTCCTTGACGGCGGCGAGCGTGGTGCTCATGCCGCGACTGGTTCAAGGAGCCGAGACATGACGCAGTGGTGGGAGATCGGGATACCAGCAGAGACGGATAGCGGGCCGCCCAAGATTCGGGCGGTGGCCTACTACCGGCACTCGGCTCAGGATCGCCAAGAGAACTCGATTCCGATTCAACAGGATCAAGTTCGTGAATGGGCGCTGAAAAATGGCGTCGAGATCATTCGAGAGTTCGCCGACGCCGGCAAGTCGGGCCTGACGTCGGAAGGTCGACCAGCCTTCACCGAAATGATGGAGGAGTGGGTCAAGAAGCGCACCGACTTTCATTACATCCTCTGCCTGGATGTCAGTCGGTGGGGCCGCTTTCAGGACATCGATCTTTCGGCGCAATTCAGCGCCGAGTGCAAGAAGCACCACAAACAGGTCATCTACACGACGATCGGGAAACCTCGCGAGGACGATCCTCTCTACCCGGTCTACGTTCAGTTCGAGCGATTCCGGGCCGCGCAGTACAGTCGCGAACTCAGCGACAAGGTCTGGCGCGGATGCATGAAAATCACGGAGCAAGGGTATTGGGCGGGCGGCTCGCCCCCGTACGGAACGCGACGCCTGTTGCTCGACGAGAAACGTGATCCGCTGCATCCGCTCGAACCGGGACAACGCAAGGGCATTCAGAACCAGCGTGTCACGCTCATGGAAGGCGATCCCGTCGAAGTCGCGGTGATTCAGCGCATCTTCCACGAATTCACGGCGCTCGGGTATTCCGAGTACCGCATCGCGGAGGGATTGAATGCCGAGGGCATTCCATCGCCCAGCGGAGGCCGATGGGGCGCTGGCTCGGTGTTGAGGCGTCTGCAGAACGAAACCTACATCGGGACGCTCGTTTACAACAAAACGACGCAGAAGCTTAAGACGCCGCGTCGCGACAATCCGCCCGAGCAATGGCTCCGCTCGCCTGACGCGTTTGAAGGGTTGGTGACCACCGACCAATTCACGCAGGTCCAGGAAATCCTCGCGGAACGCCGGCGACGGTACGATCCCGAGCGGATGCTGGAACAGCTGAACGCCATCTACCAGCAATACGGCGTCTTTCGGGGATCGCTGCTCAAACTGCATGACAGCGCCCCGTCCGCCGGTACTTACTCGCGACACTTCGGGGCGCTGGATCTGGCGTTTCAGCGCCTGTACCAGCCTCAACGCGACCGGGCTCGCCAATTGGTGCAGGAACGGATCACGCAGCAGGTGCCGGAAGTCTTGCCGTATTCGGACTTCTTAGTTCTTGATCGTCGACTGACGTTGGCGATCCAGCCAGCGATCCCGGTGCCCCACGGGTACGACGCCTATTGGCCGATTCAACCGGACTCGCGGCAGGTAATCGACATCACCTTAGGCGTTCTGCTGTCGAGCGCCGACGACCCCGAGATTCTGGGCTACATCGCGGTGCCTCGCGGCCTCACCAGCTTGGGCACGATGCGCGTGACTTCGACGTCGACCCGAACCGAACTCTTCGGTCGGTGCGACCTGGCATTTCTGCAAAACCTTCTTTGAGAAAGGAACCACATGGACCCTGAATCTGAAATCGTGCCCTTCCGATCCCGGCGCTACGAGGCGATTCCGCTTGCGAAGATCAAAGTCGTCAATTCCCGCAACCGGGACCAAGAGCAGTTCGACATGAACGTCGAGAGCATCAACAAGGTCGGGTTGCTGAAGCCGATTCGCGTCAACGACAAGTTTCTGGAACGCACTGGCATGTACGAGTTGATCTGCGGGGAGGGACGTCTCACCGCGCATCAACGACTCGGCCACGAGACGATCTCGGCCGAAGTCGTCACTTGCACCCGGAAGGAAGCGCATCTCCAGTCGTTGGTCGAGAACATCGCCCGCACCAAACCGGGAAGCATGGATTTCGCCCGCGAGATCAAGCGACTTCGCGACGAGGGATGGAGCTACGAGCAACTGGCACGGATCACCTGCAAGTCGGAGAGCTACATCCGCGACTACATCCGGCTCGTCGAACAGGGCGAGGACCGACTGATTCACGGCGTCGAACAGGGGATCTTCCCCATCGCGTTCGCGGTCCTCGTCGCGGGGACGGACGACTCGAACCTGCAAAACGTATTGATGGATGCGTTCGACGAAAAGTTGGTGACGACCCACAACTTCGCGCAAGCGCGCCGCATCATCTCGGCCCGAGCTCGCGACCCCAAGGGCAAGAGCGCGGCCAAGTACACCGTAAGCCAGCTGAAGCACGACATCGAGGACGCCACGCGCAGCAAGACGTCGTACGTCCGCGAGGCCAAGTCCAAAGAGAACCGCTTCATGACGTTGCTCAGCGGCATCAACGCGCTTTGGCAACAGGAAGAGTTTTTGCAACTGCTCCGCGAGGAGAAGCTCTTCGAACGACCGGAACTCGCCGGCGACTTTCACTACGAATCGTAACCAAGGAGTTAAGGCATGATCCAAATGGCCAAATCAATCCAGGGCCTCGACATTCCCATCGTGAAGCTGGTGCCGCGCAACGAGCGGAAAGTCGCTGCCAAGTACCTGAAGCGCATCGAGGCCAGCCTGAAAGCGATCGGGCTGATCGATCCGCTCGTCGTATTTCAGACGGGTGACAACTACGAGATCCTCGACGGCTGTCTGCGGTACCGCATTCTGCTCGAGATGGGCGTCGAATCGGTGCCGTGCTTGCTCGGCCACGAGCGCGAGGCGTTCACGTGCAATCGCATGGTGAATCAGCTCTCGTCGTCGCAAGAGATGCGGATGCTACGCAAGTCGCTCGAGGAACTCGACGAGAAGACGATCGCCCACGCGCTCGGAATTGGCGGCATCAGCCACCGGGTCAACGCCCATCTGCTCGCCAAACTGGAGCCGTCGGTGGCTCGCGCCTTCGAGGCCAGCAAGTTGAACCTTGCCTGCGTGAAGGAACTGACGCATGTGAAACCCGAGCGCCAAGCCGAGATTCTGAAACTCATGGAATCGTGCGGGGATTACAGCGTCACGTTTGCCCGCGGGCTCGTGCTGAAAACGCCCGTCGCAAAACGGACCAAGGTCGCGGGCGCGCGTACGCCGTGGACGCAAGCCGAGGAACGGAAGAGCGACCTGCTGAAAAGGCTCAAGGAAGCGGAGCAGCAGCAGGACTTCTATTCCGGCCTGTACCGACAGTACACGACGAACCTGCTCAAGCTCGTGATCTATGTCCGCTCCTTGGTCGCGAACGAACGCGTTCGAAAGTACCTGCGGGAGAACGCTCCCCAGCAGTTGGAAATCTTCGAACAGATCATCAATAGCACGGAGCGATGACATGACCCGAGAAGATGTGATCCGGAAGATTGTCGAACGCGACGTACGACAGCTGGGACTGGCTGAAGAAACGGTACAGCAAGAGGCGGCCGAACTGTACCACGCTGGTTGCGAATGGTTTGGCACCTGGGAAACGGCCCTGCATTATGCGGGGATCAGGAAGCGACGTTATCGGAAGCGTCGCCCGCGCGCCGGCGCTACGTCGCGACCGGACGAGGCACACGGTTACGCCGATCCCGAGGCCGTACAGCACGAGATCTACCGCCTGTGCCTGAATGGTTACAGTCTTACGCCTGCGAAAAATGCAATTCGCGATCGCTTGCTGTACGCCGCCGCTGCGCGGTTCTTTGGCAGCTGGGGCCAAGCCTTGGAAGCTGCGGGCGTAGATGTTCGCTATTCCCAATTGCGGGATAAGCGTCGGAAGCTGAACCGCGAAGACGTCATTCAAAAACTGCAGCAACGGTATTCGGCTGGCGAGTCAATGGTCTGGAACCAAGTGTGCGCCGAGAATCGCGAACTGGCAACGGCGGCGAAGTACGCCTTCGGAAGTTGGA